>CAVVGZ010000001.1:0-67192 GCA_963747965.1 uncultured Chloroflexia bacterium
AGATTATCTACTTCGGGCGGCGGTAATGTTCCGGATCAGCAACGTTTACGCATTACGAATGGCGGGCGTTTTTATGATTTCGCTCGGAACCATCTGGCTGCGCACTGGCTTAATGCCGCGCTGGCTGGCTCTGGTTTCCTATGTCCTTGCGCTGGTACAGTTGCTGGTCATCAATCTTAGTTTATGGGTAACTTTAATCTTTCCCATTCTGGGTTTTTGTGATCAGTGTCGTTAAATTGATGACAGATGAACAAAAACAGATTTGATCCATTTGCGGTCCACATATCGTGGGACAGCACACATTTATTAATCCTGGACATTTGGGTGACCAGTATTAAGTTATTGGTCCTGGATTTGACGGCTGCCCAAACGCAAACTTGGGTTCACCCCAACGATCCCTGTCTCCGCAGGAATGGTAGGATATCCTAACCGGAGTTCGAAAGGATGAGAATAACATGAACGTGCGTTTAGCCTTTTCAGCATTACTGCTCCTGGTAGTCCTCACATTGGCAGGTTGTGTTCCCTCACCGTTGGTCTCGACAATGGAAGAGGGTAATCAATCCGGTTCATTCACCGAAACTACCAAGACCTTGCCTGCAAATATGACCAGTACAACCCATCCATCTACGGATACACAAACCCAGGCGGAAGAAATCGAACAGGAACCAGGCAGCGACCAGTTGCTGGTCGCCCCAACGCTTGCGCTCACTGCAACTCCCGGCATAGTTCATTCCGTTGTAGAACAGGTCGTGGAAGGAACCGGCCTTGAAGATGTTCGATTCATTGGATTATCCTCTTCCGATTGGATCAACCTGGCTATCTCCTTGTTCCTGGTGTTTCTCACACTGACCTTGATTGCCAGAGTCATTTTTTCCATCTTAAAGAAAAATCACCAGGCGTACTTCAACGCCTTATGACGAGATTATACCTAGATTCAATCAAGCGATATTTGCGCTGGCTGTTTGGCGTGATTGTCTTGTATATTGCCACCATGCGCTTGCAGTTCCTCAGCCCTGAATTCAAGCAGTGGATGGGGCAAATATTCTATATTTTTCTTGTCGGACTGATTGTGATTTGCTTGTGGAAGCTGGTGGATATCTTCGCATTTGGTACCAGGAAAAAGTGAAGGAACAGGGTGAGAGAAATGGCAAGGAAGCTGTTCTAATGCTTGGTGAGCGCGCAATTCGCTTCTTATTGGTCCTGGTAGGTGTGATCGTGGTACTGGATCACATTGGCTTTAATATCTCTGCGCTCCTTACCGCATTGGTATCGGTGGTCTGGCGTCTTTCTCTGGCTGCCCAGGATACAATTGCCAATATGATCAGCGGCGTGATTATCCTGATCGACCAGCCTTTCCGGGTGGGCGATCGTATAGAAATACAGGAGCTGAATACCTGGGGTGATGTGGTCAGCATTGGCTTGCGGAGTACCCGCATCCGTACGCGCGATAACCGGCTGGTCATTGTACCGAACTCGAGTATTAGCAACAACCAGGTGGTTAATTATACTTTTCCGGATCCGCGCTACCGCATCCAAACGGATATCGGCGTGGGTTATGGGACAAATCTACGTATTGTGCGCGAATTGATTACTGATGCTTTGCAAGGTGTTGAAGGCATAATACCCGATAAGCCGGTGGATATCCTTTTTTTGGAGTTTGGGGATTCAGAGATGGTCTTACGGGTGCGCTGGTGGATAGAATCCTACATCGACGCCCGCCGCAGCACAGATCGGGTAAATGAAACCATTTACACAGCGCTTGAGCAGGCAGGAATCGATATGCCTTATCCGACGATGACCGTGGAAATCAAGAAAAATGTTGAATAAAGTAGATGGTCTATGGTTGTCTGCAGCCATCTGCAGCATAAACACCTGTGGTCCCTACGAACGTTAACGAATTCCTCTAGGCTGCACATATATGGCAGCACTAGGATGATAAAAATTATATGGACATAAACTGCAAATAATTCACAAAAAGGTTTTGTTATGAATGTTCAGGAGGGACTGGTGTTTGAAACCACAATTAAAATAAAAATGAAACCATCCATGAGACTTTCCAATCCGTGAATTTAATGCCTCTTAACCACGGATTGGATACGAAATTGGAGAATTTCAGAAAATTGCGTATTAATGATAATGTATCAAAGATGGATAATCAAAGCATAAAAGGGGAAACAAAAATGAAAGAGAAAGCGGTATTCGACATACTCCTGATGATCGCCAGGCCTGCCGCTGGAAAAAGCGAGTTAATTAATTATCTCAAGGGGGTTCCTCTAGATGAACGCATAGAACGGTTTCACATCGGTAAATTTAAGGAAATCGATGATTTTCCCATGCTCTGGGCCTGGTTTGAGGAAGACGCCCTGCTTGCGAAAATGGGATACCCAAGGCTGCATACCGATTCGGAAGGCTTTTTTCTCGGGCAGCACCTCTGGGATCTGCTGGTTGAGCGGATCGGGTTGGAATACCAGAAAAACCTGCGGAATATTCCTGCCTATACAGAATCCTTCACGACCATCATTGAATTTTCACGCGGCAAGGAACATGGCGGGTATAAATCGGCTTTTTCCCATTTATTACCGCAAATGCTGGAGAAAATGGCTGTGGTTTATATTGACGTCTCATGGGAAGAATCACTGCGAAAGAATCGCAAACGGTTTAATCCGGATAAGCCCGATAGTATTCTGGAACATTCCCTGCCCGATTCAAAATTGGAACATCTCTATAAGGAAGATGATTGGATGGAAATCAGCCAGGAGTATTCACAATTCTTGACCATTCAGGGAATTCACGTTCCGTATGTCGTTTTTGATAATTCGGATGATACGACAACCCTTGGGGGAGATGCATTGGGTGCCAGGCTCGAGCAGGTTTTATCCAGGCTGTGGAGTCTTTATAAAAATCCCATAACATAGTATGGAATATGTTTAAATAAAGCATGCCAGGTTACCGAAGATATTTCATCCGCCTTCGGTTTTGAAATTCAAAAATTCTGCAAGAAGTGCTGAATTACCAGAATCCGACCTCGTGCTGCACCGCATGATTAATCATATTAGTGCCATTTGGATCTGGTGTAAGGGATATCCAGATAATAGAGATCAATGTAGATCCAATGAGGTGTATTGAAAATACCCTAAAGACTTACTATAATTAAATTAAAGCAACTCCCCAACATTTCCCTTATAAGAAATGGAGGCCGTATGCAACAGTTAGCGTCTCCCCTTATTGGCTGCCTGGATACAGCCATCCGGGGAATAAAGGGTTTTCATTCCCATTCATCCTGCTGGTAACCCTGGTCCTGACAATAACCGGCGCCTGTGGCAGGTCTCAGGCGGTTCAACCAGTCCCCACCGGGTTGGCCGAAACAATCCCTTCCGGAATAAAAGAAGCTGTCCCTACCGAGACGGTTGTCATAATCCCATCTGAAGTTGTCGAAACCATCCCGCCTGAACCGGTTGATACCGTTGCTTCCACGAGTAAACCACAGCTGGGATTGGATGCCGGTGATCATGCCCTTACCATGGTCTATGATGGCCTGGAGCGCTCCTATGTACTGCATATCCCGCCAGGTTTAGATCCCTCCCGGGCTGTCCCCCTGGTACTGGCTTTTCACGGCGTCGGCCTAAATGCCAGTGAAATGATCCGCATCAGCGGGTTCAATGACCAATCCGATACCTCGGGTTTCATCGTTGTCTACCCGGAAGGTACCGGGGATAATAAATCCTGGAACGGCGGTCACTGCTGCGGCACAGCCGCCAGGGATAGCGTAGACGATGTTGGCTTTGTGCGCGCCCTGATCGGGGAACTGCTAACAACCCTGCCGGTCGACCCAAAACAGATCCATGCCACCGGATTCTCAAATGGAGCCATTTTCACATACCGCCTGGCATGTGAATTATCTGATTTAATTGCCTCTTTTGGACCTGTCAGTGCCACCCCTGCAGAGGATGATTTGCTAACCTGTGCACCCGGACGCGCTGTGCCCCTCATGCATTTCCATGGGACTGCCGATGACCCCAATCCCTATAATGGGGGGGAATCGCCTGGCGGTTATTATTTCGTTCCGGTAAATACAGCCATCCAGTTTTGGACTGATTTCAACGGATGCCCGGCTCAGCCGCAGACCACCGAAACGGGCAGCATTCTGCATGAGATGTATGCTCCTTGTGAATCTGGTTCGGCTGTGGAACTTTATACAATCGCTGACGGCAAACATGCCTGGCCGGGTGGAGAGGCAGTCAACCTGAAAATGGGTGAACCCAATATGGAAATTTCCGCAACTGCCCTGCTGTGGGATTTCTTCCGTTCCCATCCCATGCCTTGAATTTTTACTTTGAAGCGCTGCCATTTATTCACCTGGATTATCTCCCTGGGAGAAAATGCTATTATATAATTCAGGTAAAATGGTTGATGGTATTGTATTGGTGGAAAGGTCCCAGAAGTCCGGGATATCCGGAGGCATATTGAGCTTACAGGATAAAATGAAAGGCACCTGGTCTCAATCTATCTGGAGTCCCATACTCCGATGATATATTTATTAAAATTACCGGGAAGCTTATCGATTTTTAATAACAAACAGAAATATTGAAACAATGATAAGGATGGAAACATCATGAAATTAAGATTATTCGTTTTGGTCAGCCTGTTTATTCTCCTATCTATTTTATTTTCTGGTTGCGCGGCTGCCGCAGCCCCCACTGAAAAGGCGCCTGCAGCAACCGATATCCCAACAGAACCACCGGGTGAAACAGAAACGAGCGAAGCGGGCGTCCTTCCCACCAGCGTTCAACCCGGCGCTGAACCAGCTTTCCCCCCAGGCCATCTCGGCACAGAGGGCGCTCATGCCAGCCTTGCATGTGAATCCTGCCATAAAAATGGGGTATACAAAGGCACACCTTCGTCATGCGCCGCCTGCCACTCCGAACCAGATTTCCATGTTGGAAAATTCGGCACAGATTGCGCCACATGCCATTCCCCCACTGCCTGGTCATCCGTTGACTACGAGGGACCGCATACAATTCCCTATGGATCATAATGGTGCAGATGGGCAGTGTGCCACCTGCCATCCTGATGGTCTAACCGCATATACCTGCTTTAACTGCCACAATTCCGAAAAAATTGCTGACGAGCACGACGAGGAAGGCATCTCAGATATTAATAACTGTGTGGATTGCCATGCGGATGGCCGAAAACCGGATGATTAGGATGACTTTTCCAGTTTGTTTTCCACTTTTCCAGCAGCGCCTTGATCCATTCCCATATGGACTCCCTCGCTCATCCGAACCGTAATAAGTCTCAGTGTCATTGCTAGGCCTGGCTGAAAACAGACCGGTTCGACTCAATAAAAAAATCTTTGACAATGCCCCGGAAAGGAATGAGAAACCAGCAATTGATTCATGCCGGTTTTTCATCGACAGCACAGAATGGTTCCAAAGAATAGGAATAATCGGATCCACCACACTCAAAATCCGAATACGGAATCAATCTTTTAAGGCAGCCCGCCTGGGTACTATTCCCAGAGCAGTCGAATAGACGTTCTTCGGAATATTTAACCAGAATCAGGCTAACGGTCCGTATTCTGAATCATCACAGGATATTAGACCGTCCGTTAGGCTGGATGAAAGTAAGGCGGGGATAAAAATCCCGGTTAGCAGCAAGGGGTTATTCAAATCAATGATTACGGAAAATATCCGTTTAAATAATTTATCCCAGATTGTAGCCTCGAGATAACAATCTGGGATAAATATAAGTCCGTTTATGGATTTAGCCTTTCACCCGGGTCCTGTATGAGCTGATCAAGACGGCCAGGAACACAATGATGCCGCGCACCACAAATTGGAGGTAAATATCGAAATTTAAAAGAGTCATCCCATTCGAAATCACACCCATGAAAATGACACCCAGTAATGTGCCCCAGACTTTTCCGATACCGCCAGTGAAACTGGTACCGCCAATAATCACCGCCGCGATCACATCCAGTTCCCAACCCCGGCCAAAGCTGAAAGAACCAGCCAAAACCTGGCCCGCAGTCATAATACCGGATATTACGGCCAGGAGCTGCACACTGATGAAACAGAACACCTTAATCCGGCCCACATTGATACCGCTCAATCGGGCAGACTCCGCATTGCCACCCACCGCATATATCGACCGGCCGATAGTCGTATAGTCCATAATATAGTAAACAACCAGAAAAGAAACGATCAATATAAGCGCTGGAACTGGGATCCCGGCGACTTTAATGCCCTCAGGCAGGTTGTTGACAATCCAGGCAGGAATAGGAATTCTGGCTCCGCCAAGGCTATTAAACCATTCCGGGTACTGGTTGGCAATTGGGAAACCACCGCTGATCATACCCGCCAGGCCATAGAGCACATTTAATGAAACCAGTGTGACGATAAACGGCGGCATACCTGCCTTATGGGAGAAAACTCCATGGAACCATCCTATTCCAACCGCCAGCAAAATAGAAATTGCTATTCCGATAAAACAGGCAGTATTTAAATCCATTCCACTGGCTGTTAAATCACGGCAGCAGCGTGCCACAATTACACCCGATAATGCAACCGTTGAGCCGATCGAAAGGTCAATCAAACCGGCGATAATCACCATGGTCATGCCAAAAGCTATCACTCCTTTGAGCGAATTGGCGCGGAAAATATTCATCCAATTCGACCAGGTGGAAAAACCCGAGACACTTAATGCCAGAGAAACGATCAGGGCAATTAAAATCACTTCAATGGCATGATCAAGTAAAAATATCCTCACCTTCTTTCGATCAAACATCTGTCCGTTGGCAGTTAGCATACCCATAATTGCACTAATCTCCTCTCATGCAAATTTCATACAGCTCATTGATGTTGATATTATCTGGGTTTACTTCATCAACAATTTTTCCATGCCGCATAATTAAGATCCGGTGGCAGACTTCCAATAATTCTTCAAGCTCGGTGGAAACAAAAATGGAGGCAATGCCCTTCTTGGCCTGCTCCCACATAATTTCAAATATTTGTTGTTTGGCACTCACATCGATGCCCCGGGATGGCTCATCATACAGCATTATCTTGGGGCTGGTGTTCAGCCAGTTTCCCAGCACAACTTTTTGTTGGTTGCCGCCTGATAAAGAGTTGCAGGAAACATTGATATTTGTGACTTTTATATCCAGTTCTTTTACTTGCTTTTCGGCAAATATATTCCTTCTATTCTTATCTTCAATCAAGCCTCTGGATGTAAGATTCATACTTGCATAACACAGGTTATCCAGAATCGAATGGATCAGGATCAAACCTTCCAATTTGCGGTTTTCTGGTGTAAGGCCAACCCCGGAATTTTTCATTTGTATGGGGTTCGTATGTTTATAAGACTTGCCTTCGATAATGACTTCACCGTTATCCGGCGGATCTGCACCAAAAATTCCGCGCAGCAATTCCGTGCGTCCCGATCCAAGCATCCCGGCGATACCTAATACCTCTCCCCGTTTAAGGTTGAAATTTACATTCTGGTAGCGCCCCTTGCGGTTTAAGTCTTTAACTTCCATAACGATTTCTTCATTGACCTGAAAGTCTTTCGGACGGCTTTGAATTTTTACCTCGCCAAACATCATATCAATAATATCTTTGTGTTGGATTTCTTTCATCTTGACGGTACCAACCAATCGACCATCACGCAGCACGGATACTGTATCAGCGATTTGGGGTAATTCCTGTAACTTATGGGTAATATAGATGACGATAACGCCTTGATCACGCAACGCGCGCACTGCGTCAAAGAGGCTCTGGACTTCATTTTGAGCCAGGGCTGAAGTTGGTTCATCTAACAAGATCGCTTGAGGGTTAAAGCTGAGGGCTTTGGTGATTTCAACTACCTGCGCCTGCCACATACTCAAGCGGTACAAAGGTGTTAGCGGATCAATATTGGCCTTCATCTTTTGCAGCAACTCACCAGCCATCTGGTTGGTTTTTTGCCAATCGATCGTACCATATCTCTTTGGTAGCCGGCCTAAAAAAATATTTTCGGCTACCGACAGCCAGGGGATCAGGCTCATTTCCTGATAGACCGTTACAATGCCTTTTTCGTATGCTCCGGCCGTGTCATTAAAGTGAAGTTTATTCTCGTTGAGGAAAATTTCACCGGATGTTGGCTGAACCGCACCGCCGAAAATTTTGATCAGGGTGGATTTCCCGGAACCATTTTTTCCCACCAGAGCATTGACCTGCCCGCTGGTAAAAGATATGGATACCTCGTCAAGGGCTCGGGTTCCGGGATAATCTTTAGTAATGTGGTCTGCCCTTAATATTAAATCGCTCACCTTGTCAACCTCCAATATGCCTTCTCGAATGGATAGCCAGTTCTCAAGAAAATGATGGCAAGTTTTTTACAATTAATATTTTATTCTTTTTTGTCAGTTTTTGAAACAGGGAGACTTTTCTAAGAAGCCTCCCTGTTTAATGGTAGGGTTAATCAAGAGGAACTACTAGGGAATGGGTAATGCTTCCAACGCATTATCCACACGCCAGGTATTGACTGCTTCCTTATCATCCGCAGAGAGCAGGATTCCCGGAGCAATGGTCAGCTTGCCAACAGATTCACCCGGTTTTCCCATCAGGAAGTTGATCAGATCGGTCATGGCAGCCACACCCTGACCATAGGGGTCCTGGGCAATTGCGGCCTGTAAATCGCCATCAATGATCAATTGGGTGATCTGGTCGGAACCATCATAACCAAACACGGCGATTTGACCAGTCAGTCCAGCCTGTTTGACAGCCAGGGCTGCCCCAATGGTGCCGCCTTCATTGCAGGCAAAGAGCACCTGGATATCAGGATTGGCCGTCAGCATATCGGCGGTGGCGGTGAGGGCAGCATCCTGGAGGGGAGCGCTCTGGTGGGCAACCACTTCATACTCAACGTTGGCTTTCTTCAGGGCGCTCTCAAAGCCGCCGTAGCGCAGTGAGGATTCTTCAGGCTTTTGAGCATCGTAATCGATGATGCCAACCTTGATCGGTCCGGTCAGATTGTTATCCTGAATGTACTTCACCGCGGCTTCACCGACTGCTTCGCCGTTGGCGGTGTTGTCACTCTCGTAACCACCGGCAACGAAGGAAACATCCGTAAATCCGCCGGAGTTTGTAAGTGCAACTACAACACCCTGGTCATTGGCCTGCTTGAGCGCTTCAATGGATACAGTCGGGCTCAGCGGGGCAATGGCAATACCGTTGACACCCTGTGAAATGTAGGTGTTGATCAGCTCCGTCTCTTTGGCCTGGTCATTGCTGGAGTTGCCAATGATAACCTGCTTTGACGCCCAATTCCGCCCCGGCATCCTGGAAACCTTGCACCATGGACTTCATGAACTGGTCATCCTGGAATACTACACCGGCTACAGTGATATCACCGGCTGCCATCGGAGTCGCCGGCGCTACGGGAGCCGTCTCATGTCCAGCGGGGATGGGGATTTCATCCAACGCATTATCCACACGCCAGGTATTGACTGCTTCCTTATCATCCGCAGAGAGCAGGATTCCCGGAGCAATGGTCAGCTTGCCAACAGATTCACCCGGTTTTCCCATCAGGAAGTTGACCAGATCGGTCATGGCAGCCACACCCTGACCATAGGGGTCCTGGGCAATTGCGGCCTGTAAATCACCATCAATGATCAATTGGGTGATCTGGTCGGAACCATCATAACCAAACACGGCGATTTGACCAGTCAGTCCAGCCTGTTTGACAGCCAGGGCTGCCCCAATGGTGCCGCCTTCATTGCAGGCAAAGAGCACCTGGATATCAGGATTGGCCGTCAGCATATCGGCGGTGGCGGTGAGGGCAGCATCCTGGAGGGGAGCGCTCTGGTGGGCAACCACTTCATACTCAACGTTGGCTTTCTTCAGGGCACTCTCAAAGCCGCCGTAGCGCAGTGAGGATTCTTCAGGCTTTTGAGCATCGTAATCGATGATGCCAACCTTGATCGGTCCGGTCAGATTGTTATCCTGAATGTACTTCACCGCGGCTTCACCGACTGCTTCGCCGTTGGCGGTGTTGTCACTCTCGTAACCACCGGCAACGAAGGAAACATCCGTAAATCCGCCGGAGTTTGTAAGTGCAACTACAACACCCTGGTCATTGGCCTGCTTGAGCGCTTCAATGGATACAGTCGGGCTCAGCGGGGCAATGGCAATACCGTTGACACCCTGTGAAATGTAGGTGTTGATCAGCTCCGTCTCTTTGGCCTGGTCATTGCTGGAGTTGCCAATGATAACCTCTTTGACGCCCAATTCCGCCCCGGCATCCTGGAAACCTTGCACCATGGACTTCATGAACTGGTCATCCTGGAATACTACACCGGCTACAGTGATATCACCGGCTGCCATCGGTGTCGCCGGCGCTACGGGAGCCGTCTCATGTCCAGCAGCCGGGGGAGTAGTTGGAGCGGTTTCTTCAGTCGTGGTTTCTGGAGCGGCGGTCGGGGTAGCCGGAGCAGCGCATGCGGTTAAAACCAGTCCAAGCACTACTAACAGGCTAAATAACTTAAACATGCTTTTCGTAATCATTTTTGTTCTTCTCCTTATATGGTTATATATTGATCACAGTATTTTCTGAAACAATGAATTATCCAATTAAGGCATTTTTTGGTTTCACCTCCATACCAACCTCCGGATTAATTTGCTATAAATATGCATTGGATTATATTAGCTACTATTATTATGTTAGAAATTAACAAGTACACAAATCTATGTTTGTATATTAGCACATAATGTTTATAAATGTCAAGTTAATTGTTCGAGATTTGCAGTATTTTTAAGATTTATTGATTGACATAGAACATTTTTTTGGTTATAATCAAAAATATCAAGGTGTGATTTAAAATAAGTTATGCTTTCGGGTACGTCAGTTAATTCTTTAATTAAATTATGTGAATAGGATATTGCTCGACAAAGAGAGAGTGATATAATCGGGCGGGTTGAGGAGATTGAATGCGGACAAATGACCGTGTAGTGCAAATCGGGGTGTTGGTGGATGAGCGCGGATTTGTTTCCGTGAGAGATTTGAGCGAACACTATCAAGTCTCCGAAATGACTATTCGCCGCGACTTGCAACGCCTGGAAGAAGAGGGTCGAATACAGCGCACTTTCGGGGGAGCAGCCAGCCTCCACTTTGGGACTAAACTGCTGGGTAAAATAGATCCTGAATCCACAAATTCTTCCCCGGATGAAGTGCTGACAAATCGAGTGGATGTAATTATTGCTTCTTCGATTGAACAGCATTTCGATTTTTTGTTATTAGACATGGCCAGTAAGAAGAACCTCCCTATTGTAGCTGAATCGGCTCCCCTTGAAAAAGAAGTCACCCTTGTTGCTCTGGATAATTACAAGGCTGCTCATGCTCTTGGACGCAGCGCAGGTGAGGAGAGTACCCGGCGCTGGAATGGCCAGGTACACGTGCTTGACCTGACCTATCGGATGCCGAACACCCGCGTCCGCAGTCAGGCTTTCATGGATGGCATCCATGAAACCTGTCCGCAGGCTGAGTTGATCCTTTCAATTGACGCCCAATCCAGCAGGCAAACTTCCTACCAGGTTACCAAAGATGCCCTGACGGTTCACTCAAACATAAATGTGATTTTTGCTATCAATGATGCTACCGCTTGGGGAGCTTTACAGGCTTGCCGTGAACTCGCAATAGATCCGGAAAAAATCACCATACTGCCTTTTGGTTTGGAAGGCGTAACTATGCGTGATGCACTTGCCGAAGGAACATATTGCCGCATCGGCCTGGCCATGTTCCCAGAAATTGTAGCCCCAGCCTGCATTGAGGCGGCAATCACAGCCTATCGACGCTTACCTCTCCCCCCCCATTTGGTAACACCTTTCCACGTCTTGACAACAGAAAGCCTAACGGAAATGTATGTGAAGACCCAGGAAGGTTGGAAGCTGCGCTGGGATGTAGTCAAAAGACAATTTACCCTTCCTATCGATATCCATCCGCCAAAGGAACGGTCTCGGATAAACTTGCCCCGCCGGATTGGCTTTATCGTCCCCTTCAGTGAACATGAATGGTACCGCAATCTGGTAGTTTTGATGCAGGAGCATGCCCGGATTTATGAAATCCAGCTTGAATTTGTGAATACTGAGAAAGACATGTATGACGAAGTAGAAATCCGCCGGAAGGCCATTGCCCAACTGGCTGCGCAGCACGTTCAGGAAAAGGATGTCTTGATAATTGACAATGGTCCAATTTCCGGCTATTTGGCACAAAACCTTATCGGAAAAAGTGAAGTTACGGTAATTACCAATGCCATGAACGTATTTAAAATCCTTGAACAGGACACAGGCATTACCTTGATTTCCACCGGTGGGGTTCTGCGCCGAACCAGTCAGGTATTGGTGGGTCCTGCCGCTGAGGCAAGCTTGCGAGATCTACGCGCGGATAAGCTTTTCCTAAGTGTCACAGGTATCTCGCTGGATTTCGGTCTTTCGCATACTACATACTCTGAAGTAACCATCAAGCAAGCTATGATCCGTTCTGCCCGCGAAGTAATTTTGGTGGCAGATTACACAAATTTTGGGCAGGAATCGGTTGCCCAGGTTGCAGAATTAAGCATCGTCAATCGCCTGATCACTGACGATTCATTACCAGCCAATATCCGCCTGGATCTGGCAAAACTGGGTATTAAGTTGAACATGGCAATTACATGAGTGATTTACTTCAACACTAAGCAGGTTATGGCATTTTCATAAATCATTATTTCAAATCAAGATGTTCAACTCATCTAATCCTTTTCATAAGGTGACTTTATCGAGAATATTCAGCCTGTTAAGAATAACCGGGGCAAAAAAGGGAACATTTATGGATGAATTAAAATTGATCTATGGTGGTATTGAAGCTGGGGGAACAAAATTCATTTGTGGTATCGGTACTTCAGAAGGGAATATTATTGATAAAACATCCTTTAGAACCACCGATCCACAGGCAA
Organism: uncultured Chloroflexia bacterium; assembly: GCA_963747965.1. Classification (GTDB taxonomy): domain Bacteria; phylum Chloroflexota; class Anaerolineae; order Anaerolineales; family Anaerolineaceae; genus CAVVGZ01. Next base: position 12,968 of record CAVVGZ010000001.1, read on the forward strand.
CTCTCTCCGAGTGTAGTGGATTATTTTACAACAATCAGGAAGAGTTATAGCTTTTCAAAAATCGGATTGGCTTCATTTGGACCTCTTGATCTTAATTTTCACTCAGACACCTACGGTTATATTACAAGTACAGCCAAAAAGGGTTGGCAAAATTTTAATATTAAAGGCACTCTGGAAAATGCATTAGGGGTCGATGTTAATATTGATACGGACGTAAATGCTGCGATATTAGCCGAACAAAAATGGGGGGGCGCTCAAGGAAAAAATCTGGCCGTCTATATAACCGTTGGCACCGGAATTGGTGGTGGAGTATTCTTCAATGGCAGTTTACTGCACGGGCTTCTTCATCCAGAACTTGGTCATATGCGCATCAGGAGCGATATATTTAATAATAGTAAAATAAGAGGAATTTGCCCTTTCCATCAGAATTGTCTGGAAGGTTTGGCATCCGGGCCTGCTATTCAAGCTATTTGGAATATTCCAGCTGAGAAAATACCTCCTGAACATATCGCCTGGGAATATGAAGCACAATTCCTGGCTGAAGGGATTGCGAATATTATCCTTATGTTATCCCCGGAAATTATCATATTAGGTGGGGGAGTCATGCAGCAAACCTTCCTCTTTCCACCTGTCCGAAAAAAAGTTCAGGAATTATTAAATGGTTATATTAGAAAATCCGAGATACTTGAAAGTATTGAGGATTATATAGTTCCTGCAAAACTTGGTTCCGATGCTGGATTACTTGGTGCATTAGCATTAGCGTTTGAGGAGGATGTCTGATTCTGGTAAGCAAAATCCTGGCTAACCTCACAAATGTCAATTTTGTCCAAGCGCCAAAGAGACCTGGATTATATATTTGGTAAAAATATCGGGGGGCAATTCTTTGATATGACGGATGAATCGCAATTTTCTGTACCCCATTTACAGCCAATTTTCTGCTATTTATATCCCGCTTCACCTGATCCAAATCCGGAATCAACAGGACCGCTGGATTGCGCCTTCTTGAAATAGGGGCAGATCCATCCCCCCGAGGAATGACTGTTATTTTGCGGCGTAACTAAAAAAAACTGGTTCATACATCCAGCAAGTACTGTCAGTAATTTGATTGATAGCGGTCCTGCGCCTTCCTGCTGAGGATTCAAGCTTCGCTGTGGGGTTTTTCCAATATATCAATCCCAAAGGGAAAGATGTTGTTGATCGTTATGATACAATTCATGGCGGCAATAAAAAAAGGGCTGACACGGAACAAACCAACTGGAATATTATCCTTTTCTGCCATGGTCCAACCCTGACAAGAAAATAAATTGTGGGAAACCGGGTTGGTTTTCCTTAATCTTATTACAGTTTTTATATGGTTTTTATTTCTTGCTTGTGAGCCAGAAACAGCCTATCATCGCCACCATCCTGTAACGCATCGATAATAAGGAACAACTGGGTAGCGGCATATTATGCGATATTAATTCATGTTTGATTGCAGCGTTAGCAGCAATAGGGAATTGCGATGCAGAAAAATAGAACCAAATCTGGTAGAAACGGGGATGATTACGAATTCCCCAAGAAGGTTGGGATTATTTACAGTGATGTAAAGAAAAAGTATTTCGCCACAGAAGCACAATATATTACTGAAAAAGACGCAGATGAGGATGCTAAATTAATTGGTGATTATCTTACAACATTAGGGATAAAAGTCTACCTGTATGCCGGGGATGAAAAGCTGCCTGCCCATCTATATAGAGATAAGCCGGAATTGGTAATTAATGTTGTCGATTCAGTCAAAGGTGACGAGGCTTTATCATCTGCAATTCCGGGAATATTGGAGCTTCTTGACATTCCATACACGGGTGCGGATATTCTGGGACTATCTCTGGATACCAACAAGTTCCTGATCAAGGAACTTCTCCAACAAAATGGTATCCCGGTGCCAACTTTTCAATTGATGAATACACCGGGAGATTATATAAATCCTAAACTACGATACCCATTAATTTCAAAATTGAATGCTATCCACGGCGCTGTGGAAATTACAAGAAACGCAATTTCCGAAGACGAAAAACATCTTCGGGATAGAATAAGGTATTTAATCCAAACCTATAAACAACCCGTTCTGGTCGAAGAATTCATTGCCGGTCGAGAAATAACTGCCATACTTCTTGAAGGGATGAATCGGAAAGTTTATCTGGCAGAAAAATTATTTCTCCACCACGATGAAAAATATGTCATCACCACTTTTGAGGACCAATGGCTGTACAGGAGCGATGCGGTTTTCCAGTATAAAAAGTATGACGATCCGGTTTTAAGGGAATTTATCAAGAAGGCATTTGATGTAACAAAAATGTACGATTATGGCAAGTTTGATGTACGCCTCGATCAATCTGGACGATATTTTATAATTGACTCAAATTGTAATCCTGCCTTTGGACCAAAAGAACTGGACATGGCATTATCTGTAATCCTGGATCTGTATGGCATCTCATTTTATGAGATATTGAAACGGCTGCTGCTTAATACTGTGCGGGATGCAGCTGGAAAAGAGCGTTTACCGCTCCCAGCCGATAGCGATACAGATACTCCCAAACCCTAAAGGAAATTGGACGTTTGAGTGGGTGAGAGAAATTTGTCATGCCGGATTATATGATCTTGTTTGCAGTGCTTGAACGAATGCCCACCTGGCTATTCTGATAAATTCCCCCTGAATTTCCAAAAGAACCTCATCGAAAACGAGTTACGTGAACTGTGATAAACCTGGGAAGCTCAAATTACATCTGCCTCCCGAAGGACAGGCGGGCGATGGATCGGTCAGGTCGGGGAATCCAGGACTAACTTACTGGGTTTTTTTCCGGGCTTCAATGCCTTTTTCACGCGGTTGATTATTCAACACCCGCTGGGTGATGGTATATTCATCTCAAAATTTTGATGATATATGGATGTTTTTAAAATACTATTTCAATTCTGTCCGGCATTCAATAAAGAAGTCATAGTCAATTGTTGTAAATGATAACCGTGTGATGCTTGTCTATTGAGCGATCCTAACGCCCTGCCTCATAGGAGAATACTAATGGATGAGGGAGATCACCGGATCAGCATTTCTGGAAACTCTGGAATAGTTGGGCTACTAATCATCTTCCTCAGCTTCATGGCAGGTGATGCAGTCTGTCGCAGGAGGTCCGGACGGATGGCATATGGAACATTCTCCATTGGCACCCCCATGATCCATATCAAAGGAATGATCAACGGAAGCACCTCCCCAACCACCGGTGTTATGGCAGTCTGAACATTGCTGGTCGGAATGGTTGTCAGGCCGGATACCGCTGTGGCAGCCCTTACAGTCGGTGGCTCCGGCTGCCTCGTGGTTAAAGCTGGCTGACGACCACCCACTTGTAGCGTGGCAGGAGGAGCACTGCCCGGTGTAGTGGTTGGCAGGCTGGGTGCCATTGTGGCACGAAATACAATCCGTAGCACCGGCAGCCTCGTGATTAAAATAGGCTGGCAGCCAGGCGCTGGTGGAATGACAGGCAGAGCATTGCCCCGCGTAGTGGCTGGCAGGCTGGACACTGCTGTGACATGAAATGCAGTCGGTGGCACCAGCAGCCTCGTGATTAAAATAGGCTGGCAGCCAGGCGCTGGTGGAATGACACGCAGAGCATTGCCCCGCGTAATGGTTTGCTGGCCTGGCGCTGCTGTGGCATGATATGCAATCGGTTGCGCCGGCAGCCTCGTGGTTGAAACTGGCTGGAAGCCACGCACTGGTGGAATGGCAGGTGGAGCATTGCGCCGCATAGTGGTCGGCAGGCATGGCGCTGCTGTGGCATGAAATGCAGTCGTTGGCGCCGGCAGCCTCGTGATTAAAATTGGCTGGCAGCCATCCATTTGTAGTATGGCAGGTTGAGCACTGCGCTGCATAGTGGTTGGCAGGCTGGACGGCTTTATGGCATCCCTTGCATTCTGCGGACCCGTAAATTTCATGCTTGAAGCCAGCCGGTAACCACCCATCAGTGGAATGGCAGGTGATGCACTGTATTGGAAAATGGTTGGTGGGTGCCATGCTGGTGTGGCAGGATTTACAGTTCAGTCTAATGGCGGTGTCATGCGAAAAGACTGCTCCAGCCCAGCCAGCCGTGGTGTGGCAGTTTGAGCACTGACCGGAAAAATGATTTTTTGGGCGCAGACCTGCATGGCAAGAAGTACAGACCAGCTTTTCGGTATTGGGGTGGACAAAGGCTATACCGGCATTTCCATTGGTATTGTGGCAAAGGCTGCATTCACCCGAAGCATGCCCTTCCGGGCGGGATCTTTCATCGCAAGTTTTACAATCCTTGTTTCCGGAATTGGAAACCCGGTCAGTGGTGCTTTTGACCCAACCCGCCGGATTGTGGCATGGGCCACAATCCCCGGTGTAATGATCCTGCGGTACATTGATCTGCATGGCAGGTGCTGCAGTCACTGGAAGCCAGCTGATAATTCCCTCCGGCGTGGCAGGCATCGCATTCCACCAGCGTGTGCATTCCAAGCAGGGGAAAGGAATAATGCAGCGAACTGGCACGATCCTCAGGGAGCGGCACGCCAAACGCCGATCTTTTACCGTCAGCAGTGATTACCTGGGGTGCCTTTGTTTCCGGGGTGAAGAAAACCTGTATCCCTGCAACACGGTTTAGAGCGCTGAGATCCGAACCTCCGCCATTAAGCAGCATGATAAATCCATCCACTTTTGCTGCCAATTGGGTATAGGCAGTTGGCTGCTCGGTGGGCAGGATGGACAATCCATCCAGTGCCTGGCGGGCAGATTGCAGGCTCTGGTCTCAATTTGATGAGCTGCGCCTGGTCAGTGGCACCGGTTAGTTTGGCCGCCGTCAGGGCGGCCTGGTCGATGACGTAGTTCAACTCGGCAGCCGAGTTGGCTTCCTTGATAGTACCAGCAGAACCATTTACATCGTCTATACGGGTCTCAAGTCTTGTTAAAAGGTAATCCAGCCTGGCAGTGGTTGAAGATGTAATTGCAGTGCGGATCTGTTCGGAGGAGCGCTGTAAAAAGAAAAGTGGCTGTCCAGGATGAATGACCGATAAACCGGAAAATGCCAATACATCCGCCGCTAATACAACCAGTATAAGGGCTATTACCAGCAAGATATCGATTAGAGCGTTGCGCCGCATTGACGGTTCTCCATAGGTTAAAATAAACTGAGTATCATTATACTAAGGAATATTTACTGTCAAGGGACAACCTCAGGCTAACAGTATTTGCTGTCCATTTCCGAAAGGTACCAATCCGATTTTCCTTTTAGTCATTCATAACAGCCCGGGTAGGTCGGTCAAGCAAGACCTTGACCCAACCTCCATGATCTATATTTTTTCGTAAACCAAACCAGGAGTTGGTGGAAAATCCCACATGATTTCCCAGAACCCGTTATTGCACTTGTATTTAATTCCCAAATAATTATAATAAAAATAATATTTCTAAAAATGGGATTAGAATAGTGTTCTGTTTTTTGGATAAAGTAGAAAGGGATGAGATGCGAAAAATTTGGTTTGTTACTTTGTTTGTTGTTCTGCTGGCAATATTGATTGTGGGCTGCTCTTCTGCCGCAACCACCGCTGCTCCTGCTGCCGGCTCTTCCGGATCTGAGACAACAGCTATCGATGGTAAAACATTATTAGAGACCCGCTGTACTGTCTGTCACTCACTGGACAGGGTTCAAAGTAAGTCCGGCTCCGCAGACGATTGGAAAAGTACCGTGGATAAGATGATACAAAATGGCGCCAAAATATCGGAAGAAGAAGCAATCGTCCTGGTTAAATACCTGGCAGAAAATTACAAATAATCGCTCATAAGGGAGGAGCGCAGCTTATCAGCCTGCGCTCCTTTAATAGAATAATAACGCTTTCTTATGAGTCAGATTTCTGTTAGCGTTTCGCAGAGCGCACATAATCCGACCAATCACCGATAAGATATTAACTTACATATTCATGATTACACAACCAGGTTTCTTCTTATAGGAAGAATAATTACAATAGTTCCTCTGCCAACCTCAGGTATTCATGATCATCGAGTAAATACCGTCAACTAAACCGGCGATCCGTGTTTACATACGGTCTGGATGCACAAGGTATTGGTAGATTCTTGGATATTTGCTCCTTTTCCTGGATTAGGCAGGTATTTTATCCATGATTTCGAAAAGCCCCTAATCCAATTTTCCTTTTTCAAATTCTTTTTTTTGAGAAAGGACTTACATCCACCCGGACCCTGCAATAATCTTCTCAAATTCTAGTTTCGGGGTAACCATTTCGGGGGAACCAACCCGGAATTTATTCGACCCACAAGTGTTTACACACACTTCGGTATTGAATTAATCCTGATAGATAAATGAAATTAAATACGATAAAATAATTCACTATAACCATTCCTAACAACATTAGGGAAAAAAATACTTTATGGCCTTAGCTTTTAAAGGATAAAAATGAGAAAATTATTTGGGTATACATCGGTTTTGATTCTGCTGGCAATTTTGGTTGTGAGCTGTTCCTCTTCCAGCACCACGGCTGCTCCGGCTTCCAGCCCACCGAGTACCGAGACAATAGCAGCGGAGTCTTCTTCCGGTAGTAGCTTGGCAACACCTGATGGTAAAACTTTGTTGGAATCTCGCTGTGCTAACTGTCACGACCTGGACACGGTTGTAAATCGAAAAGGCACTGCCGATGAATGGAAAATGGTTGTGGATAGTCATATTCAACGAGGCGTGGAATTATCGAGCGAGGAAGCGACCGTGCTGGTTCAATACCTTGCAGAAAATTTCAAATAGGCACTGTCAGTAAAAGAGAATTGCTCTTGATCCTGACCGCAGTAAGATGCACATGACTGAGAGACTCCTTCCTGTTTTACCACATCGTTCCTAAAGAATCAAAAAAGGCAGTTCATATCTCATTTCCGAACTGTCTTTTTGATTTTCTGAAACCAGAATCAGGTATGATTGTCAGGATCAAAACTCAACGGATTGACCTCAACATTGGCTGCGCACAGAAAATCCAGCGAGTTCTCATCGATCCTGTAAGGGACATTATAGATGAGACGGCAAATACCAGCATTAATGAGCACCTTGGTGCAGTTTATACATGGAAAATGAGTGACATAACAGGTACTCCCGCGTGTGCATACTCCGTGCAGGGCTGCCTGAATAATGGCGTTGGTCTCAGCGTGGATGGTCCGTACACAGTGTCCTTCTGCCAGCAGATGGCCAATTTCATCGCAATGGGGTTGACCTGCGGGTGAGCCGTTAAACCCTGTTGTCAGGATGCGTTTATCAAGCACCAGTACACAGCCGACAAAAGCACGGTCGCATGTGCTGCGTTCAGACACTGCATAGGCAATTTTCATAAAGTAGGAATCCCAGTCAGGGCGCATTGAAAGTCTCCTTTGGATAATAATAGCACAGCCCGGAACTACAGGTAAGTGAAATTATTACATAATTTTGCTGCAGGCAGTTGCACTGCCATACCATGACAGCCCGGTTGACAGCCTGACAACCGGAAACATGATGATTGTTCCTAACAATCAGATTGGTACTTCTCAATTCTATAATTTTTGATTTTTTTGAATAGATTGCTTTTTATGGAGCAGGTTATCAAGCCTCATCCATTACCAACACAACTCTTTTTTCACCCTTTTTATTAATTAATTGGATTTCACACGTGTATTCAGTACAATAATTAAAGAATACCAGGGACAATTCCTGTTATATTTAGGGTTGCCTCATCAGCCTTTTCCATGCTTCACGTATTGCCTGGTGATCCAGATATCTATTTGATATAGTTCATTAAGCTTTACATGAAGCTGGATACAAAGGTTTCGGCAGGTTTGGGATTCAATCAATGATCGAAAATCTGCCAAAAGGAACTCTGCGCAAATCCTTGGTCTGCCCGAAGTAAGCAGCCTGAAAGCGGGAAATCCGGCAGATGATTGGGTTGTCAAGGGTGATCCAGCCAGTAATGGGTGGGATTTGCTTAATGTAAAGTCAGTCTGGCTCAGCGGTAAAAACGTGAACGACAATTATTGTGGATGTACAGAGTAAATAATACCAATTGAAAGGATGATATTTCCAGATGGCTATACGATTAGACAAACATCTATTGCGTTTGTTCGGTGAGAAAGACCCTGTAAAGTTGGATCCAGCCCATACTGCTTTAATCGTGGTGGATATGCAGTATTTTGACGCCCATCGCGATTGGGGAGAAGGAAAGACTGCCAGGGATTTAGGCGTCGAATATCTATTTGAAGAATACTATCAACAATTAGACAACATCACTCCACAAATCCAGAAATTATTGGGTGCTTTTCGAAAGAAGCAGATGGAAGTAATACACCTGACTGTTTCAGAAGTAACCAATGACTCTCGTGATGTTGGATACAAACAACTTGTCCGCGGCCTGATTTGCCCTGCCAATAGCAAAGAAGCACAGTTGCTGGATGATGTTAAATCTGAAGGCGATGAAATCATTATCAAAAAGTCTTCTTCAGGTGTTTTTCCAGTAACCAACTTCGATCGTCTGCTAAGAAATATGGAAATCACCAAACTCGTATTCACCGGTACTTCTACAGGCGGTTGTGTTGAAAGCGCCGTAAGAGACGCAATGGATCTTGGCTATGAAGTCGTTGTTGTATCAGATGCCTGTGCATCAGGTAAAGTCAGCGATCATGAGTTGGCATTGTGGAGAATGGAATGCGGATTAGTTCATATTTTATCTACAGAGGAAATCCTTTCACAACTTGAGAATATTCCGGATAATAATCGACTGTTGAAAAGTGGTGTTGAGAGAGTCAATCAATATCTACCCAAATCCACTGAAGTGACGGTTAATGTTGATCCCTACTCGATTATCTTCCCACCGGCTATTGAGCAACATTACACAAAGAGGAATACAGCGCTGGTTGTATTGGATATGACAAGATTTGCTTGTGATCCCAGTATTGGACTTGGGGCGAAATTTGCCCAATACATGCCGCATTATTTGACCGATTTCTATCAAAGAGTCGAAAAAGCCAGGAGAAATATACAAAAAGCGATTGCTTTCGCCAGAGAAAACGAACTGCCTGTTTTATTCTTCCGTCTTGCCGGCAAGAGAATCGATGGCTCGGATATCGCCAAAAAATACAAATCCATTGGCATTCAATTTGGTTACACTTCACCGGAAGCCGAATGGGTTGAAGGCATTAAACCATCTGAGAATGATGTCGTTTTCAATAAACCGGGATCATCGATGTTCAATGGAACCGGTATTGATGAGTACTTGAGGAATACTGGAATTGAATATTTGATCATTACGGGGGCTTCATATGACGCCGGCATTGAATCGTCCATCCGCAGTTGTACGGATAGAGGCTATAGTGTGCTTGTTCTGTCTGATGCCTGCGCAGCAGTCCATGAGGTGCTCCAAAAAGAATTGGAAGATATGGAAGTTGGCCTGATTAAAGTAATGAAAATTGGGCAATTGGATCAATTATGCTTTTCATAAATAAAAATAGGCTTTCGTTTTGAGAAGTGTTGATTCGTATTTATCAATAGTCATTAATGGGAAACAAGATGAATCGTGGAGCAATACATAAATACATAGATGGCCACAAAGACGAACACATTGCGAATATTCAGGAATGGGTACGCCAGCCAAGCGTAAGCTGGGATAATATCGGTTGTGAAGATATGGCTCAACTGGCTGCCAAAACTTTCAAGAAGCTGGGCTGCCAGGAAGTAGAGGTGCTGGAAGGACGTTTTCATCCTGGTGTATGGGCTGTGTATGACGCTGGAGCCCCCATCACAATCCACAACTATGCCATGCTGGATACACGAACGGTCAATGCCAGGGAATGGGCATACGATCCCTGGGGTGCTGAATTATTGCCTATGGGAAATTACCCTAAGGTACTGGTTGGACGTGGCGCCATGGCAGCCAAAGGTCCGTACATGACCTGGCTGAATGCGCTATCATCCATCATTGCTGTCGAAGGAACGCTTCCGGTAAACATCATGTTCCTGGCTGAAAACGAAGAGATCATGGGCAGCCCAACCTACCGGAAATTTGCAAAGGAAAAAGCCGGGCAGTTGAGGAAGGTAGATGTGAGTTTTGCCCCGCTTGCCTCCCAAAGCCCTGCCGGTGTTGTAACTATGGGATTGGGTTTGAAGGGTATGACCGTGGTGGAACTGACTGCCAGCGGCAAGACCTGGGGAAAAGGCCCCGTGAACACCGTGCACAGTATGGTCGCTTCGCTGGTAGACTGCCCGCCATTCAGACTGGCCCAGGCTTTAGCGACCTTATCCGAGCCGGATGGAAGCGGATGCGCAGTAAAAGGACTGAAGAAGGTATGGGATTACCGCAAGCCATTAACGGATGAAGAGACCGAGCTGCTGGCTACCATTGCCAAATCAGCCGAGGGCAAAGACTGGCGTGACGTACTGCCATTGGGCGGCGCAAAGAACGTCAGCACTATCCGCGGCGGCATGGATGGGATGGATCCATTGGTCAACTGGTTGTATGGTCCCACGTTCAACATTGCCGGTATAAGAAGCGGCTTTCTGGGCCCAGGACCGGGACGATTCCCTATATCATCCCCAGCACGGCGACAGCTACCATCGATATGCGGTTGGTGGTTGAGATGAGTCCCGAGGAAATTGTCCACACATTACGGGAACATCTGGATGAGCATGGTTTCACCGATATTGATATCGATGTGTATGCAGCCTTCAGCCACAATGTGACGCCCGTTTCAGCACCAGCATCGCAGGCGATGCTCAAGACCATGGAGCAATATAATCTGAATTACACCGTTTGGCCCATCGAAGGCGGCGGTGGACCATGGACTGTGATCCCCAATATGTTCAATGTGCCCTGCGTTCGCGGCGGCGCAATTGGCGGCGGTGCCGGACGACCTGTTGACGAATACTATGTCATCGAGGGTGATGGCAAACTGGCTGGAATGACCCAAGCAGAGAAATACCTGGTTGATTTACTCTACAATCTAGCAGAAACATTGAACCCACAAATATAAGGGAAAATTATTGGCAAAAATAAGGAATGGCTGTTTTTGACACTTAATTTGAAAGGGAAATTATGGGAATAATACCCAGGGTGCCTTATAAAATGCTGGCAGCCCCAATTCCAGCTGAAAAAATTCGGAATGAAAGAACAGCGATTATTTTGCTGGACTTTCAAAATTATACCTGCAATCGAAACAGCGGATTGGGCAGCCTGGCCAAAGTAAAGGGTATTACTCCTGAATTTGATGAATACTACAGCATGGTGGATGCGGCAAAAGCAAATTGCAGCAGCCTGTTGGAGGTAGGTCGGAAGAACGGGTTAGAAGTTATTTTTTGCTATTTGTTCAATAACAGGACCCGCAGCCAATATTCCCGGCAATTCGAGTTAAGTCAATTCCCTCTTCCAACCGGAGATCTGAAAGACGAATATCTGGCTGAACCATCGCCTGCAAAAGGGGATTTGATCATTACACGGGATACCTATTCACCGTTCCTCAATACCGGGCTGGAAGAGAAATTACGTGACAAAAATAAAGATACCCTCATCCTGGCCGGAACCCTGTACAACCATACCGTTGCCCAGGCAGCACGAGAGGCAGCCGACCGGGGATTCACAGTAATTGTGGTTTGGGATGCATCGGCCAGTGAGACGTTGGACTGGCACCTGGTAACCAGAACCGGGTTGGTAGGAGGCTTAATTCTTTCACGTCGAACACATGAAGTGATCGAGATGGTGGAAGGGAATCGGACATGAGAATAATCAGAACTGTAAGAGGAGATATTGATCCGTCGCAATTAGGAATTACAGCACCCCATGAACACCTTTGGTGTAACGAGGAAATCGAAAACAAACCTGAAAAGTATAGTTTTCCTGGAATTACTGAAAAGATGGTTATGCATGACCGGCAGCTCATAATAAAAGAACTCAAAGATTTCCATGAAGCTGGGGGAAGAGCGGTAGCCGAAATGACAACCGATGGATGGGGACGGGATGTAACAGTATTGAAGGAAATCTCTGAAGCAGCCAACGTCCACGTTATCTCGATTTCGGGCACCTATATAGAAGACTACTTGCCGCAATATTTTTATAGGATGGATATTGATGAACTGGCAGAACGGTTTGCTAGAGAAATCACGGTGGGTGTGGATGGAACGGGTATACGGACCGGTTTATTAAAGGCTTCGGTAAGTCGCAGAGTTGTGGAGCAGGCAGAAGAAAAAGGTGCCAGGGCAGTTGCCCGAGCACAGGTGCAAACTGGTGTTGCCATAACCACACATACCAACGCATCATCGCGGTTTGAGATCAGCGGTGGAAACAGCGGAATGCTTCATCTGGACATCTTCGAACAGGAAGGGGTGGATTTGAGCCGGGTGATCGTGGGACACACAGATGAAAATGCAGATATCCGTCAATTGATTCAGCTGATCAAGCGGGGTGCAACTATCCAGTTTGATACAATTGGGAAGCTTCACTGGCTGTTGGATCAAACCCGTATCGGCTTGATACGGCAGCTTTGCGAAAAGGGCTACGAAGACCGGGTTTTACTTTCCACGGATCGCTGCCGGGTTTCTGAAACAAAAACACATGGCGGACCAGGTTATTCACATATCTTGAATACTTTTGTACCTTTGTTACACCAGTCAGGTATCGATGAGAAAATTATCCACAAATTCCTGGTAGACAACCCTGCCGCCATTCTCTCATTCGAAGCAGGATACACTGACTAATGAGGAAAAAGAAGTTGATAAATCCTGGCGTCAAAGAAATGGACGATAGATTTCAGGAAGATCAGTCTAACCATTTTTCCTGGTTTGTCGTAGAATTCCGTACTACCAATCTGCCCCCGTCAAATCAAGCGGGTTATTGCAATATATTTCCGATACTATAGGAGTTTTTATATGAAAAATGAACTGGTGGTCCATACTTTATCTGCAAAGGCTGGCAAAAAGGTAACAGGCATTCTTGAATTTAAGGTAGATGGAAAGCCTTTTTCACTGCCCGTGTTTAATCAATGGCGAAAAAGAAGGCCCAACCCTGGTCATCTTTGGCGGCATTCACGCCGCCGAATATGCCAGTGCTGCCGCGGCACTTGAAATTGGCCAATCACTGAATCCTGCGAAAATCAGAGGGCAGGTCATCGTTGTGCCGGTTGTTAATCAGGCCGGTTTCCATGTCCGTTCGATATACCTCAATCCGATGGACGGCATTAACCTGAACCGGGTTTTCCCGGGAAAAACGGATGGCAGCCCATCAGAACAGATCGCGGCCTGGCTGACGGAGAATGTGATCAAACAGGCTGATTATTTAATCGACCTGCATGGCGGCGATTTAATTGAAGCGCTGGTTCCCTTCACAATCTTCCCGGAGACGGGTGATCCAATAGTTGATAAAGCATCGGTTGAGCTGGCTCAGGTCTTTGGCATTAAATATCTGGTTCGCAGTGTCGGAAAAGCCGGTTCAACCTTTTCAGCAGCGGCAGGAGGCGGAGTTCCGGCGATCCTGGTTGAATCTGGCGGACAGGGCATCTGGCCGCGCAAAGATGTACGAAGACTGGTACGCGGTGTTAATCGTGTCATGCTCCAGTATGGCATGCTCCATGGGGGCAAACCAAAGAAAGTGGAAACCATTGTCTTAAAAGATTTCATCTGGCTGCGCAGTGAGCAAGCCGGGTTCTGGTATCCGGCGACTGAGGTTGGCGATGATGTGAAAAAAGATCAGCTTCTGGGAAAAATCACGGATGCGTGGGGCAGCACCCTGCAGACGGTTTCAGCACCCGCCAGCGGCCGGGTGTTGTTCCTGGTTACTTCACTGGCGATCAATAACGGAGATCCATTGCTGGCCATCGGGGCTTAATCACCTTTGCCTTTATCTCTCACCCCCCTATTCTTTGAGAGACTGATGGAAACAACAGTCTCTCTTAATGGAGGATTCGGAAACCGGGCATTGAGCGGGCAATCGAAAGTACTGGTGATTAGTGCGTACGGTCAATTTCATACCCGCATTGACAGGAATAAACATTAACATAAATATTTAATACTTGAAGGAGAATAATGAAAAAGTTATTGGTCTTTTCTTTTATAGTGATGATTGCGGCAATTGCGCTTGTGAGTTGCTCAACTGCCGCTACTACTGTTCCTCCTGCGCCAAATGCCACATTGACTGATACCGCTGCACCTACTTCAATTCCTGCAACTTCAGCACCCGCCTCTCCAACCACAGCTCCAGCAACACCTGATCCTGGCAGCAGCACAACAGCTATCGATGGAAAAACATTGTTAGAAACCCGCTGCACTGCCTGCCACTCCCTTGATAGGGTAAACACAAAGTCAGGCTCCCCAGACGATTGGAAAAGCACAGTGGATCGGATGGTTCAAAAAGGTGCGGAATTATCGAGTGAGGAAGCAGTCATTCTGGTTCAATACCTGGCAGAAAATTTTAAATAGGGGCTGTCAGTAAAACAGAACTTCTCTAGATACTGCACTCGTCAGTTCTAATAATCTGAGATAAACCTGCCTGTTTTACCAAATCGGTCCTAAAGGATCAAAAAAGCAGTTCTTGCCATAACTGCCTTTTATCAATGCAGACACTCAAATCAGGAATTTATTTCAGGATCAAAACACAACTCCTTGACCTCAAATATGGCTATGTGGAGGAACTCCAGCGCGTTTTCATCCAGGCGGTAGACTCCATTGGTTATGAGGGGAATAATACCCGCGTTGATGTGTGCCTTGGCGCAGCTGATGCAAAGAAAATGGTGCGACATAACAGGAGCAGCTGCGTGTGGACAACTGTATGCAGGGCTGCCGGGATAATAGCGTAGGTTTCAGCTTGGATTGTGAGCACATCGTGCCCATCCACCAGAAAGGGTCCAATTTCATCGAAATGAGGCTGACCCGCCGATGAGCCGTTAAACGATGTAGTCAGGATACGTTTATCCAGCACTAGTACACTGTCGGCAAAAGCACGGTCGCAGGTGCTGTGTTCAGTTACTGCATAAGCAATATCCATAAAGCAGGAATCCTGATCAGGGTGTATTGAAAGTTAGCTTAGGACAAGGAAAACACAGAACGAAAATTCAGAATAATTTTCAGATTTGCCATTCTCCATGTTTTAATTATTAATATTTTTGTATAATTAATAAAATCAGTTAATTCACATATACTGTATCCATGAAGAATTTATATTATTTGAAAAGGAATCTGGGGCAATAAGGATTAAATGGAACTGGTGGACTGAATCATAAAGCATGGTGGATTACTGGCTGTTTTTCCGTTTTTCAATTATCCACAATCGATCCACAAAAAAGAAAGGAGCTAACCGGAGAAAAAACAATTAAGGATCGGTTTCAGGAGGGTGCCTTCATGAAGAACCAGGGGAGGTTGAATTAAAGAGTGAATCTGAGAAGTAAAATCATTTGCGGATATAGGAACAATCATTGACAACCCGGCTGCAATACAGCACCTGCAACTTTCATGATTTGCACAGTAAGGTTGTGTTGGCTGCGTTACATATTTTTTATATGCAGTCAATATGTTGAGAAAATCATTGATTTTTCTCTTACGCCACAATTCAAAATGCGGCTGAGGTTATGGATATCCCTCTGCGCAAATAATTAAAAATAGGGAAGGGTAGAATGCATAAAAAATCATTACTCATTGTTGTTCTTCTATTAACCATCAGTTCCTTGCTTCTTGCAAGCTGCGGCGCACAACAGGCCGAAACCGAAACAATAGATCTAAACACATATACCCTCGATCAGATAGTCGAAAAAGCAAAAGAAGAAGGTCATGTGGAATCGGTTGGTATGCCAGATTCATGGGCAAACTGGGGTGAAACCTGGCAGGAACTCACTGCCACATACGGTATCA
Source organism: uncultured Chloroflexia bacterium (assembly GCA_963747965.1). Classification (GTDB taxonomy): domain Bacteria; phylum Chloroflexota; class Anaerolineae; order Anaerolineales; family Anaerolineaceae; genus CAVVGZ01. Next base: position 28,855 of record CAVVGZ010000001.1, read on the forward strand.
CTCATGCCGATACGGACATGAGTTCTGCAGAAGAGTTGAACATGTTCGAAAACGAGAAGGATGCCCCCACCAAGGACATTGGCGATGTCGGACTTGCATTCACTACCGAAGCAATCGAAAGAGGCCTTGTCCAGGGTTATAAGACCTCCTACTGGGACGCTGTCCCGGATTGGGCTAAAGGAGAAAACGGCCTTTGGATGATTGCCTACACCGGTGTGACCACCTTCCTTTATAACGAAGATATCACCGATGAACCAGCCCCTACATCCTGGGCAGATGTTCGTAATGGCACCTATAAAATTACCATCGGTGATGTAATCGGCGGCGCAACCGGCCAGGGCAATGTACTGTCCACTGCTTATGCTTTCGGTGGTGATATGGAAAATCTGGACCCGGCCTTTGAGTTCTGGGCTGAGATGGCTAAAGCCGGCCGTATTGACCAGGGTGATATTCTCTTACAGAGAATCCAGGCTGGAGAGGTTCAATTAGGTGTTACCTGGAGTTACAACGCACTGGGTTACCGTGACCAGACCCCCAACTACAAATTCACAGTCGGTGTTCCATCGGACGGTTCCATCCTAAGTGGTTATGCCTCTGTAATCAATTCTTATGCTCCGCACCCGTTTGCAGCTGCACTGGCACGCGAGTATATCTTCAGCGATGAAGGTCAAAATAATCTCGCCAAAGGTGGTGCAGTCCCCACCCGGACGGATATTTCGATTCCACAGGAAATCCAGGATGCCACCATCCAGCAGTCAGAGTATGCAAATTCTGTTCCGATCAAGGATGCTGCTGCATATGCAGCAGTTGGCGCCGAAATCTCCAAGCGCTGGGAAGAAGAGATCATTCCTCTGATGAGCAAATAATTTCTGCCGCAGATTATAAATAAGAGCTGAAATGTTTCATATGGGGCGTATTCGGCAATACGCCCCATTTTCAGATATGGGAGAATCTTTGAAGAATAAGCCGAATTTGAATATATATTTTCTTATTCTATTTCCTTTTCTGGTCGTTGTCTTTCTGTACGAGATCCTGCCCCTGGTTATGATGATTTTAAGCAGCTTCAAATCAGAAATTGACGAATCCATCCTTTTCACCCTCGAAAACTATATAACCGCCTTTACACGACTGTCGTTCCAGCGGGCAATCATCAATAGTCTGAAAATTACACTCATATCCACCGGGATTGGCATTCTAATTGGTTTTCTTGCCTCCCAGTCTGCTCACAACGCTCGTGGAAAACTCAAGAACTTCTTTTTGACCATTCTTAATATGACCTCCAATTTTGCTGGTGTTCCGCTGGCTTTTGCCTACATGATCATCCTGGGAAATTCAGGGGTCCTCATTATGCTTGGCGAGACGATGGGATGGGATGCATTGGCAAATTTTGATCTCTACACAGCGAATGGGTTGATCCTGATGTATATCTATTTCCAGATCCCGCTGTCCACCTTATTATTGATTCCAGCCTTTAACGGGATTCGCAAGGAATGGCAAGAGGCCAATACAATACTGGGTGGACGGACACTTTATTTCTGGTCAATGGTTGGCATTCCTGTGTTATTGCCAAGCATTTTGGGCACCATGAGTGTTCTTTTTGCCAATGCGCTGGCCGCTTATGCCACGGCGTATGCCTTATTAATGAACAACTATTCGCTTCTCCCCGTAAATATCACCGGCATGTTTACAGGTGATATGAAAACTCGTCCCCATCTCGGAGCAGCGTTGTCAGTAATTATGATGCTTCTGATGGTGGCTGCGATTCTCATCAATAACTACATTACCCATCAGACTTCAAAATGGAATGAGTGATATATGAAGAAATCGGCTTATTCTCGTGTTTTCATAATTTCCCTCATTATTTATCTCCTCATTCCGCTGCTTGCTACGGCTGTCTATTCTTTGTTTGAGAAATGGACAGGTATACTTCCGGAAGGCTTCACCCTCGACCACTACACCTCTTTGCTCTCAAACAAGGCATTCCTGCTTTCCCTTTGGCGTACAGTAATAATTTGTATTATCCCGATTGTACTCACAGTTATCCTGACTCTTCTGGCGCTATTTGCAGTGACAATCTATTTTCCATCTCTGGAAAAATATGTCCAGATCCTTTGCATGATCCCCTATACGATTCAGGGAGTCATCCTTTCTGTCAGTATCCTGTCACTTTATGCGGGCGCCAGGAGCTTCCTCGGGCTGCGTCTGGTGATGTTGATTGGAGCTTATTGCATTATCATTCTCCCTTATATTTACCAGGGAATTCGTAATAGTATGCGTGCCATTAATATGCCCATGCTCATTGAAGCCGCAGAGATGCTGGGGGCCAGCAAGCTGAGTGCATTTTTTCGCGTGATTGTACCAAACATCATTTCCGGTATTACTGTTTCATCGCTGTTGGCAGTAGGAATCATTTTCGGGGATTATGTGCTGATCCGGAATATCACGGGCAGCGCCTTCCAGAATGTTCAAATTTACCTTTTCCTGGCGATGAAACGTTCCAGTACTGAAGCATCCGCCGTTTTTGTCATCATCATGGTCACCACATTCCTGATCACTGCATTGGTGCTCTATATTCAGAGCAGGGACAACTGGCAGAAAATTGAAAGCAAAGGGAGATAAAAATGCCTTATATCCGCTTTGTGAATCTCAATAAATACTATGACAAAAACCATGTACTTAAAGATATTAACCTGGATATTGAAAAAGGACGGCTGGTAACGCTGCTTGGACCTTCCGGATGCGGAAAAAGCACCTTGCTGCGCTGCCTTGCTGGTTTAGAGGAAGTTACAACTGGCAATGTGTATCTGGATGGTATAGACATCACGAATACCAGTCCCCGGGACCGAGGGATAGGCATGGTTTTCCAGCAGTATTCTCTCTTCCCTAACTTGACTGTCGCTGATAATGTGGCCTTTGGTCTTAAGATTAAAAAAGAGCCCAAGGATGATATTGTCAGAAAGGTTAAAAATATTTTGGGGCTCGTTGGCCTTTCTGAAAAAATCTACAATTATCCCGGTCAGCTCTCTGGAGGACAACAGCAGCGTGTTGCCCTGGCTCGCGCTATTGTCACAGAACCAAAGGTGCTGCTTCTGGACGAGCCTCTTTCAGCCATTGATGCCCTTCTCCGCCGAAACCTACGCATCGAAATCCGCCGCATTCAGAAGGAACTGCACATCACCACAATTTTTGTCACGCATGATCAGGAAGAAGCGATGGTGATGTCGGATATGATTCACCTTCTCAGTGCAGGGTATATCGAGCAAAGCGGTACTGCCATCGATCTGTACTCCAGGCCGCGCACACTTTTTGCTGCATCCTTCATTGGCAACTATACCATCCTGCCCGCAGAGGATTTCAGCAGGATTTGCGGCGATGTACTTTATTGCCGGCACGTCGCTATTCGCCCTGAGATTGTTCACCTGGGACACCATCCAGATGAGGGTGGTGATAAATATCACCTTCGTGGCACCATCAGCAACAGCATGTGCCACGGTAATATCATCCGTTACGATGTAGATTGTGCAGGAATCCATATTAATGCCGATGTAATTTTCGAGGGCGGTCTGCCGCTTAATGATGGGGAGGAAATGTTCCTATCCATTCAGAAAGAGGGCGTTATTGAGCTGGATTAATTCAGCTGAAATTAGGGCTGATCGAAGCCCGGCTGTTTTATTGAAAAATTCTTAGTAAAAGTGAAGATACAAGTCAGGGCCATTATTGTGATGTACAGGTTATCGGTAACTGCTTAATCCCTTTGCAGCCATTAAAAAAGGAGACATCATTAATCATTCCCGCGGATTATAGAAATCTTCATACTGGTCTGAGGAAATATGACTATCAACATCGCCCATCGCGGTTTCTCAGGAAAATATCCAGAAAATACCATCCTTTCATTCCAGAAAGCACTTGATCTGGGCGTCGATGCAATTGAACTGGATGTGCAGCTCTCATTGGATGGAGAGGTGGTTATTTTCCATGATGAGGAATTGTTACGCACCACAGGAGAGCAAGGCCTGCTGCAAGATTACACCTTAAATGAATTACATAAACTGGACGCTTCAGCAGCTTTCATAGGAAAATTTGGAATAAATCGCATTCCAACCCTTGTTGAGTACCTGGAATTGACCTCAAATAAAGAAATCCTCACTTTTCTGGAGCTGAAAAATGCCGTGATTTGTTACTCCCATTTGGAGGAAAAGGTAGCGGACTGTCTATACCGGTATGGACAGCAAAAGAAAGTTGTCTTGTTTTCAGCCAACCATCTCTCCGTCAAACTTTTTGGAGATCTGGCACCGGATGTACGCCTTCTCTTTTCCTTTGACAACTGGATTTTCAATTATGGGGCTTACTGCCGCAGCCATGGAATAACAGCCTGTATGCCTTACTACCGTGCTCTAACATCGGAAGTGATCGCCGAGATAAAAAACCGTGGAGTATCTGTTTACCCCTGGACAGTGGATGAACCCGGGGAAATGCGGGAGTTAATCCGGTTGGGTGTGGATGGAATACTTACAAACAGGCCTGATCGTTTGAAAACTATTCTCCAGGACTCACAAAACAACACATGAAATTATTGGATGTTCTAAAAAAACCATGACAGAAAACCAATCATTATTATCTGTGGGCATAGATGTTGGCACAACAACAACGCAGCTTGTCTTTTCGCGCCTGCACCTTTCCAATGTAGCCAGAACTGGAATGATACCACGCGTGACCATAACAGATCGGGAAGTCCTCTACCAGAGTCCGATTGTTTTCACTCCGCTTTTAGACCAAAATACCATCGATGCAGGAAAATTAAGCGAAATTGTCCGCCAAGAATATGCTGCAGCTAATATTCATTCCAGCCAGGTTGCCACTGGCGCCGTAATCATCACCGGTGAAACAGCAAAAAAGAAAAACGCCGATTCAATTCTTCAGGCTCTTTCCGGGCTGGCTGGTGATTTCATAGTCAGTATAGCCGGTCCAAACGTCGAAAGCCTGATTTCGGGCAGAGGGTCCGGTGCCGCGCATTATTCCCAAACACACTACACAACAGTAACGAATGTTGATATTGGCGGTGGCAGCGCCAACAGCGCGATTTTTCGCAGCGGCAACCTGCTAAGCGGTGCAGCCATGAACTATGGAGGGAGGATCCTGATCATCAATCATGCTACTGGCCGGATCCAGCATATTGCTGAACCAGCGAAATTAATTTTGGAGGACTGCAGGGTCAACCTGAAAATTGGAGATGTCCCTTCAGTTGAAGACCTCCGCACCTTTTCTGACCGAATGGCTGCTATCACAGTGGAACTCATTGAAGGCACTACCTCTCCATTGGCCAGGCAGCTGTACCTCACACCTCCCATGTCAATCTCCGGCAAAGGCACTACCCTGATGTTTTCCGGTGGTATCGGTTATTACTATTACAATCCGCTTGCAGCCAATAATCTTGATGACATCACCATCCATGATGATATCGGTCCACTATTGGCAGAGAGCCTGCGGCGTAACCCGATCCTATCTGCCTACCAGGTGCTCCCCCCTGGTGAAACCATGCGCGCCACTGTGTTGGGAGCAAGCACCCAGACAGTTACCCTTTCCGGATCCACGATCTGGGCTGAACGCCAGATACTACCCTTGAAGAACATTCCGGTCATTCAACAGCTGCTTACTGTTGACCAAAATCCTGAAGGTATCGCCCTCTTTTTGAAGGAAACAATATCTCGCTTTGACCTCGATATTGCTAACGATCAATATGCCCTCGTACTCAATTTTAGCGGACCATTAGAATACCGGACGCTCTTAAACATTGCCACCGGGCTGCAAGAGTTCTCCAGATTCCTTCCCCCAGTGAAACCACTTCTTATTATCATCGAAAGGGATTATGCCCAGGCACTTGGGCAAACCGTCAAAGGATTAATGCCGTCCCGGCCACTACTGGTGATTGACCAGGTTGGGCTGATGCAGGGCGATTACATTGACATCGGCACTCCGCTTATGGATGGGCGGGTTGTTCCATTGAGTATTAAGACGCTGGTTTTTTATAATTAATTGAGTTGGTTTTGGATGATTGCTTCAAATAACAATTGGAAGTGATAAACCCGGTATAATAATTTCAACTTTGGGACATCATCCCTCACCCCTTTGGAAAATCAATGCTCCTTCGAACGAAACTGCACGGTAGAACTTACGAATTCCCGGATATTCGCCTGCTCATGGGAAAAGCGAACGAGGAAAAATCCGGGGATCAATTGGCTGCGGTTGCAGCAGAAAGTGCTGCCGAACGAATTGCTGCCCGCATGGTGCTGGCCGCGGTGCCGTTATGGGTGTTGCACGAGAACCCCGCTGTGCCCTATGATCAGGATGAAGTGACACGCGTCATCCAGGATGCCGTCGATCAGGAAATATATAAGGAGATTAAAGGTTGGACAGTTGGGGAATTAAGAGAATGGCTGCTGGCTGATACCACATCCTCAGATTTGATCCGGCACATATCAAATGGGTTAACTTCCGAAATGGTTGCAGCCGTCACAAAAATTATGTCTAACCTGGACCTGATCTATGGTGCCAGTAAGATTTCCATCACGGCTCATTGCAACAATACCATGGGTGCCCAAGGCACCCTGGCCAGCCGACTACAACCCAACCACCCCACCGACTCTCCCGAGGCGATCCGGGCAGAAATCTACGAGGGTTTGTCTTATGGCGCTGGGGATTCGGTTATTGGGATAAACCCCTCCGATGATTCATATTCATCGGTTTCCCGCCTCCTGGATATGACCTTCGATGTCATCACAAAATGGGATATCCCTACACAGAACTGCGTCCTGGCACATGTGACTACCCAAATGAAGTGCCTTCAGTCAGGCTCACCGGTTGGATTGGTTTTCCAATCCATCTCTGGTTCTCAGAAAGGGTGTGAATCCTTTGGAGATTTCGGTTGGAATGCTGGATGAGGCCTACAACCTGGCAAACAAACACTGTTTTCCCAGCGGCCCAAATTTTATGTATTTTGAGACCGGCCAGGGCTCCGCCCTATCTGCAGACGCCCATAATGGGTGGGACCAGCTGACCCTGGAAGCAAGGAACTATGGCCTCGCCAAACGCTATCATCCTTTCCAGGTTAACACAGTGGTCGGGTTCATTGGGCCAGAGTATCTTTATGATGCGCGCCAGATCCAAAGGGCAGGCCTGGAAGATCATTTCATGGGCAAGCTGACAGGCATCCCGATGGGAGTGGACGCCTGTTATACCAACCACGCCCGCGCTGACCAGAATTCCATTGAAAATCTGGCGGTCTTGCTTACCGCTGCAGGATGCAGCTATTTCATGGCAGTTCCCATGGGCGACGATTCAATGCTTTCTTACCAATCCACATCCTACCATGACACCCCCACCTTGCGGCAGCTCTTCAAAGCCCGCCCGGCACCAGAATTTGAATCTTGGCTGGTATCGCTTGGGCTTATGAAGAACGGCACCCTGACGGAGTTGGCTGGCGACCCAACCTTTTTCCTGCGTCATTGACCGGTATTGATCATGAATGATACAGAATTCAACCAGCTAGTGGAAGCGGTAATTCGCCAATTAATATTAGATGGTGTTATCCCGCCATCCCCCAGCCTCCCCCATGCTTCCTCCGGGCAGCTGCCCCGAATATCTTCGTCAACCATTTTATCTTCCAGCCTTACCATCGACCTGCCGGATGCAGCTTCGGAGAATCTCAGATATCTGCCAGGTATACATCATCCAAAAGATCCAGCTGCACTTAAAGAGCTTATCGCTTCCACTTCTGCCCGCATTGGGGTAGGCAGATCAGGACCGCGTTACACCACCGCTTCGCTGCTCCTTTTCCAGGGAGACCATGCGGTAACCCAGGATGCCCTCTATCGCGAGGTTGATCAGAAGCTCCTGGATGAGTTCAACCTGTTCACCGTTCAAACCAGGATTACGGAAGGGAAGGAGGAGTATCTTCTCCGGCCTGACCTTGGCCGCCAATTAAGCAGTGAAGCCAGGAACATGATCAACCAAAAATGTATTAAGAATCCACAGATTCAACTTGTGGTTGGAGATGGCTTAAGCGCAGCAGCCATAGAAAGCAACTTGCGTCAGATCTTTCCGGTGATTAAACAGGGAATCCAGTCATCAGGCTTGACCCTGGGGACACCTTTTTACGTAAAATACTGCCGGGTCGGTGTCATAAATGATATTGGCGACATATTAAATCCGGAAATCATAATTCTGCTGATCGGAGAACGTCCTGGTCTCGGACGCGCCGAAAGCATGAGCGCTTACATGGCTTTTCGGCCGAAAAATCAGCAAAACGATTCGGACCGGGATGTGATATGCAATATCTTCGAAAACGGCGGAACCAATCCGCTTGAAGCTGGGGCTTTTATTGTTCAGTTTGTTCAAAAAATGCGCCGGCACCAGGCATCCGGTGTTAAATTGAAATTGGCAGCAGGGTAGGTATAGATGGCTACACTTGATAGGTTATATGCAAAACCCCTTTCGGTTCAAATCATCCCGCGGGTCGACCTCAACTTCGCTGAAAAGCTGAACCTTGGGCCGGACCAGGTTTCAATTGGCTTGATTACATCCGATAATGACGACTCTACCTATGTGTCAATTGATCACGCTACCAAAATGGCAGATGTTGAAGTAATCTATGCGCATTCCTTCTATGCTGGCGCAAAGCATTCTTCAGGCCTGCTTTCAGGTGAGATTATGGCCATATTGGCCGGCCCAAATCCTTACGAGGTCAGTGCCGGGCTGGATGCCGCCGTTGATTATATGAAAAATGAGGCCTTCTGGTATTCAGCAAACATGGACGCATCCGTGGCTTTTTTCCCGCATGTCATTTCAAAGACCGGATCCTATCTGTCTAAAGTAAACAACATCCCCATTGGTTCATCAATTGCCTACCTGGTTGCCCCGCCAATGGAGGGACTTATCGCGCTGGATGCAGCTTTGAAAGCGGCTGCCGTAACCATAGCTACACTGACCATGCCTCCATCAGAAACAAACTTCATGGGGGTGGTTCTCACCGGAGACCAGTCTTCCTGTAGAGCCGCCGCAGCTGCTTTCCAATACAAAGTATTGGATGTGGTGAATAACCCACTAAAGTATTAGGAATCTTGGTCATTCTGCAAACATGCAGAAAAGACCGGTACGATTTTTTGTAACCTTATTTACAAAACAACCCTGGAGGCAGCATGCGTCGCCATTTTTTCACGGCAGATGACATATACCAGCTAATAAACAAGCAAAACCCATCCGTCCTTCTTATTGGTCCAGACGACATCATCACGCCCCAAGCTGAAGATCTGGCTAATAAATTAGGCTTGCGTGTAATCCGGGAAATGGAGTCACAAGATTCGGTCTCCAATCAAATCCAGCCGGGTTTCCATCAACTGCCTTCTCAATTCCTGCCGCCATTAATTGTGGTGAGGGGATCCCAGGTGGTCCTCGAAAATTTCGGCTCTGACACTTCTGAACAGAACGCCAATACCCGCTTGAAGGACGTGATTACCTCATCTGACAGGTCTCCAATGGCTGCCGGTTATATGGCTCTTGATAAAGGAAATTTCTCCTGGACACTATCCTATGATGAAATTGATATCATTCTGGAAGGTGAAATGGAGATCAGGCGTGGATTTGATGTAGTGCGCGGGGGGGTTGGAGACGTAATTTATGTTCCGAAAGGCTCGAGTGTGGTTTTCAGCACTCCAGGCAAAGTGCGTTTCGTCTATGTTACATACCCGGCCGACTGGCAGGAAAAATTACCCTGATTTTCGGGGAGGGGCTTTTCCGAATATTAGCAGGATTAATAAATCCAACCGGAAATTTATAAAACGCTAAATTGGGGTCATTTTTATTCTGACAATAATACAAACTTTTGTTGCCGTAATTTCATGATGTGAAAAAAGATCAGCGGTTCATGGGGAAAATAACGATGCGTGGGGAAGCATCCTGCAGACGGTTTTAGCACCCGCCAGCGGCCGCGTGTTGTTCCTGGTTACTTCACTGGCGATCAATAACGGAGATCCATTGCTGGCTATCGGGGCTTAATCATCTTTGCCTTTATCTCCCACTCCCCTATTCTTTGAGAGACTGATGGAACAGTCTCCTTAATGGAGGATTCGGAAACCGGGTATTGAGCGGGCAATCGAAAGTACTGGTGATTAGTGCGTACGATCAATTTCATACCCGCATTGACTGGAATAAACACTAACATAAATAATTTAATACTTAAAGGAGAATAATGAAAAAGTTATTGGTCTTTTCTTTTATAGATATGATTGCGGCAATTGCGCTTGTGAGTTGCTCAACTGCCGCTACTACTGTTCCTCCTGCGCCAAATGCCACCTTGACTGATATCGTTGCACCTACTTCAATTCCTGCAACTTCAGCACCCGCCTCTCCAACCACACCTCCAGCAACACCTGATCCTGGCAGCAGCACAACAGCTATCGATGGAAAAACATTGTTAGAAACCCGCTGCACTGTCTGTCACTCACTTGATAGGGTAAACACAAAGTCAGGCTCCCCAGATGAATGGAAAAGCACAGTGGATCGGATGGTTCAAAAAGGTGCAGAATTATCAAGTGAGGAAGCAGTCATTCTGGTTCAATACCTGGCAGAAAATTTTAAATAGGGGTTATCAATGTAACAAAACTAATTCTGTTGCAGCGTCCTCTCAATTAGCCTTAATTTTGGAAAAAAATTGCCGATGATGCAATTAACTCGACTCAAATCGATTCCGATGATAATAATCGCCCGGTTTTAAATTCCGTGGATACCCAACCCCGGAATTTTAATAAATTTACATTGAAAAGGAGAGGACCAGATGGGCATGTATCAAAACATCGGACAGGCAGGAAGAATATTTTATGGTTTCTCAAATCCGATTTACCTGGGCTGAATAAATGTGGTTTCCATAAAGGAAATTTGGTAAATCCAATTCACCTACTGCGGAAATGTAATCAGGAGCATATCATCCCATCATTTGTTATAGATTAATTCGGATCGGAGAAAGCTATTATTGCTATGACATAAATTCGGCATAACCTGGAAATCCGCCATACAATCCCAAACCTGGTGTAAATGGAATTCTAGATTCCGTGCACCTGGATGTTAATCTTATAATCTCGATAATGAAGTTGACCCAATTATGTTTTGCAAAGAAGATGCCTGATCCTGGATATATAAGACGGATTTCGTAGCTGTCGCAGTATTGAACATGGTGGTTACAGAATTACATCCAAAAGACCGGCCTTTTGTTGTAGATTTCTTATATGATCCAAAAACATCTCTTGCAGTTGCCAAAGCAACAGGGATTTCATCATTAGAGAGGTAATCACGGGTGTATATAAAAGCGATTTGGGTTTATGATAGCCAGACACAGCAGAATTATTCAGGTATTGAGGAATTATTGACCCGGAAAATGTTCGCATTATTGCTATATATTACCCCGGAGTTTGCCACTCCCCCTCGGATCAAGACCGGTTGCACAAAGGGCACGCTTTTTAGCAGCATCTTCGATTTTGTACGCAATTTTAATTGCAAGGCTAATGGCAGATGCATACCCGGATCTCTCATGTGTTCAAGAAGCAAAAGATGGGCTTAATGATTGTGATATTCTGTAATTTCTTAATACTGGAGCAAAAATTGAAAACATTAAAGAATTCTTGACCGACGCAGATGGGGAAATTGTGGGATTTGAAGATGGATAAAAAAAACCTGGAATCCTGTTGATCCTGATTGGGTAAAAGTATTTATGAAGACAGTTCGTGAAATTCGTAAGGAAATAGAATGAGTAAAGAATATTTACTTGGTATTGATATCGGAACAACTGGAACTAAGTGTTTAATAATCAACAATTCAGGCGGGATTGTCGCGGAGGTAAATAAGCCAGCCACCCTGTTTTCCCCGCATGCGGACTGGGCAGAAGAAGATCCTCTGGAGTGGTGGGGAAATATTTGCAGTGGAGTACCTGAGATCTTAAAAAAAGCAAATATCCCTTCTTCTGACTTACACGCCATTGGCGTCAGCGGCATGGTGCCGACAACTATAATTGTCAGCCGTGAAGGAACCCCTCTTCGGCGAAGCATTCAGCAAAACGATGCAAGATCGATGATTGAAATTGATGAATTTAAAACCCAGGTGGATGAGGAAGATATCCTAATCCGCACAGGATCTGCCATCACGCAGCAGAGCATTGGTCCAAAACTGCTCTGGTTAGCCAAGAACGAGCCGGAAATATTCCGTGAGGCAGCGTGGGTGATGGGTTCCTATGATTACATAAATTTTTTGCTGACAGGCACAATCACCCTGGAGCAAAATTGGGCACTCGAGAGCGGCTTATACGATATCCATTGCAGGGATTGGGATGACGACCTCCTGGAATTATCCAGGATAACCCGGGATCAGCTCCCGTCGGTTCATCAGCCCAGCGAAGTAATTGGCAGAGTATCTGAAAGGGCTGCCAATTTAACAGGTTTAAAGGTTGGTACCCCTGTAGTAGCCGGCAGCGCTGACCACGTATCCTCCGCCTTCTCGGTTGGAGTCAGGAAAAATGGCGATTTGTTAATCAAATTAGGCGGGGCAGGTGATATCCTCTACTCTCTGGACACGCTGGCGATTAATAAGGCACTCTTTCTAGACTATCATGTGATTCCTGGATTATATTTTAATCAACGGTTGCATGGCATCCAGCAGATCCATTATTAAGTGGTTTCGTGATCAGTTCGGCGGCGGCCGGGATTATCTTGAATTAGATGCCGAAGCCAACGAGATACCCGCTACATCTGATGGATTAATTCTGCTTCCGTATTTTATTGGCGAAAAAACCCCAATCTTTGATACCCGCGCTCGGGGTGTTTTCTTTGGGCTGTCTTTACATCATACTCGCGCCCACCTCTACCACGCCATCCTGGAAGGAATTTCTTACGGTTTTTATCATCACATACAGGTACTAAAGGAATCGGGTTTTGAAATTCAGCGGGTAAGGGTCTCCAATGGCGGCGCCCACAGTAAATTGTGGCGGCAGGTGACATCCGATGTCGTTGGACTGCCCCTGGAAGAGGTAGCCAACCACCCGGGATCTTCGCTTGGCGCAGCCTTCATTGCTGGTATGGGTGTCGGGATTTTTTCTGAATGGGAAGAGATTGAAAAGTTTATCAACCTCAAACCTCCAACAATTCCAAACCTTGAAAATCATGAAAAATACAAAAGATTCTATACTATCTTTAGGGATCTTTATGAAACAAACCGGCCGGTCTTCAATAAATTATCTTCCTTTGAAAATCCTATTGGGTGATAAAGTAGGCATCGATGCTTTTATAAATCAAACGCAACCTGAGTTTATCAATAATCAATCTCATTTTGATCCTGTTACTGTATCAAATTCCCAGTGGATTGCGCAGGAATTCAATATAAATGCCGATGAGATTTTTGAGGGCGGTCTGCCGCTAAATGATGGAGAGGAAATGTTCCTCTCTATTCGGAAAGAGGGCGTCATTGAGCTGGATTAAATTCAGCTGAAATTAGGGCTGATCGAAGCCCGACTATTTCTACAAACAATTCTTAGTAAAAGTGAAGATACAGGTAAGGACCGTTATTGGTGAAATCCAGGTAATCGGTTAACTCTCAATCCCTTCGCAGCGATTTAATCAGGAGACATCATTAACCATTCCAGCGGATTACAGAAATCTTCATACTGGTCTAAGGAATTATGACCATCAACATCGTTTATCGCGGTTTCTCAGGAAAATATCCAGAAAATACCATCCTTATATTCCATTCAGCACATTGGCGCTGTGCTGCTACAGTGTTTGTCTTCCAAAAAAGGAAAAGACATAAAAACAACAAGACATTGAAGGAAAACCTAAATAATTTGATTATTTGTAAATAGCTGTGGAGCGATAACGGCAACGCGTTTTTCACCCGAAAAAAATCGGTTCCAAAAACGACAGCCAATCTTGCTTTCAAATCCTCCAAAGCAGATTTCGGATTTTTGTCTAAAGGAAGCGTAGTTTTCCTGATCCACGTCAATAGGCTTCGTCCTTCATGAGTTGGTGTCTCTGTTTCTTGGTTTCTTCTTTCGATTTCGATTTTCATATCACCTCTATTGCAATAACAATATAAGGTATGGATAAGTAGATTTTAATATTCTTGCGGTTCTCACAACTTTAATTCTAAATTGTTGAAAGCTGTTGGAGCAAAAACCCACCAGTCATAAAATAATCTCTCTTTGAGGCTCGCATTTGAATTTTCAGGTAGCGCGGCAGGAATAAAATCCCCTGTCCGGGCAATATCAGCCCATTCGGTATCCCCCATATCACGATTTTTCCTTACTCGATAATATTATGATAAGGAAGTTGTCCCCAAGACTTATTTTGACAAATGCTAAATATTGAAAATTTAGATTCATCACTTGTAGTAAAATGTTTTAAGTCGTACTTTCCCCAAATCCAATGCCAGAAACTTTGTTGTTGCATTTATTTATAAAGAGCTGCAATTCCACGATATGAATTGCAGCCTAATTCGTCACTAAATAAAAATGACCTTGATATTACCGTGTTTTCTTTTGGAAGATTTTCTATCTGAATAATTGCGTCAATCCAGCAATTTTTACTCCCAGGTCTCCGTAAAGCACGCTTGAGGCGTGAATTTTGTTTGTAATGTTGAACATACGCCAACATCCCGAATATGATGAGGCACCTTTCAGTTGTTTTTATAAAACGGGGGGAGCCTTCAAAAAACAATCATCCGGGTTGATTGTAAGATATTAAATTTCGCCAGTCTGATGGCGCCTGAGTGCACCTACTCTTTTTTGAAAAAGTATCGTTCCCTGGCCTTCATTTTTACATACTTTTGGCGGGCAGATTGCACGTTGGGATCTTCGGATACTTCAGCAATGGCAACATCCCACCACGATTCGTACCCGCTCACCCGCTGCTCCCGGTCGGTCTCAATCACAATCACTGTTGAATTCTTTTGTGATTTTGCATCTTAGTAAAGCATTTTGAAGATCCTTTAATGTGTTCGCTTCGATCACATGTGCTCCAAGACTGCGGGCATTGGCAGCAAAATCAATCGGCAGATAATCACCGGAAAGTGTCCCGTTATCCTTATTTCGAAATTGATAGCGTGTCCCAAATCCCGCACTGCCCACTGAGGCTGAAAGACCACCAATGCTGGCATAACCATGATTATTTAACAATAAAACAATCAGTTTATATCCCTCTTGAATGGAAGTGATGATTTCTTGTGACATCATTAACCAGGCAGCATCCCCAACCATCACGTAAACCTCGCGTTCGGGAGCCGCCATCTTTACGCCAAGCCCACCTGCCACCTCGTAGCCCATGCAGGAGTAGCCATATTCCAGGTGGAATCCTTTGGGGTCTCTTGTGCGCCACAATTTATGCAAGTCACCTGGAAGGCTGCCAGCGGCACAAACAACAACATCCTCAGGTTGTGAAAATTCATTTACGGCTCCAATTACCTCCCCCTGGCTCAAGAGCGGATGATGCCCTAAATGATAAATGCGGTCAACCTCGGCATCCCATTCATGATTGTAATTCTGTGCTCGTTGTTGATAATCACTGCTGGTTTTAAAATCTGCTAGCAAGTTTCTCATTTCTTGCAAGGTAACCTTCGCATCTCCCACCAAAGGCAATGCAGAATGCTTAAAAGCGTCAAATTCAGTAACATTTATATTGATGAAACGAACATTTGGATTTTGGAATGCGGTTTTTGATGCACTTGTAAAATCAGTATAGCGTGTCCCGATACCGATGATTAAATCCGCCTCCCTCGCTAATATATTTGCCCCTGGTGTTCCGGTGACACCCATCGCCCCCAAAGCCAGGGGATGGTTATATGGAATTGAACCCTTGCCGGCCATTGTTTCAGTTACCGGGATTCCTGTGGTTTCAATGAATTGTTTCAAAGCGTCAACAGCCCCACTGTAGATCACCCCCCCACCAGCGATGATCATTGGCTGTTTGCTATCTTTTATCCATTGGCAGGCAGTTGCAAGCAGCTGCTGGTCAGGGCGTGATCTGGCAATTTGCCATGTGCGCGGGTAGAAAAACTCTTCCGGGTAATCATAGGCTTCTGTTTGTACATCCTGCGGCATGGCAATCGTCACTGCGCCTGCATCTGCTGGTGAAGTTAGGACACGCATTGCTTCATACATCGAAGTAAGAATCTGGTCAGGACGGTTGATCCGATCCCAATACCTGCTGACCGGTTTAAATGCATCATTCACAGAGATATCCTGGCTTGTATCCCATTCGAGCTGTTGAAGAACCGGAGCAACATTTCGTCTGGCGAAAATATCTCCCGGTAAGAGCAGTACCGGCAGGCGATTCACTGTGGCAGTGGCAGCGCCTGTCACCATATTGGTTGCACCGGGGCCTATGGAGGTTGTACAGGCAAAGGTTTGCAGCCTGTTTTTCATTTTTGAAAACGCAGCCGCCAGATGAACCATGGCCTGTTCATTACGCGCCTGGTAATAACGAAAATCGGGATTCTGTTGAAGTGCCTGGCCAATACCGGCAACATTACCATGTCCAAAAATACCAATGCAGCCGGCGAAGAATTTTTGTTTTACATCATCTCGCTGCACATACTGGTTCTTTAAAAATAATATCAATGCCTGACTAGTGGTTAATCGCATGGTTGCCATTGTTTTTTACCTTGATTCTTTTGATTTATCGTTTATCCGGGTTCGGAAGCATGTAATTTCTAATTACACCCACCAGATCATGATAGGAGCCAATGAATCCCCGCAGAGTGCGGACAGTCGCACCATACGAATCAAATTCCTCTGCTGACAACCCATCTTCATCATATGCTTTTCTAAAATCATCAAAGTGCTCATATAAGCTGGAGATGATTTCTTTAGAAACGGGATTGCTCATTCGTTCTTTAACTTCAATATCAGATTGATTAAATCGCACTTGCCAGGCATAAGGTATGGTAAGAATAATGTCTCCGCCAATCAGTTCTGACCAGTGCAGGTGATGCCGGTATGCGGCTGCTAGCAACCTTGTCCGGTATTTGCGTACCTGGTAAATATCATAAGCTTTCTTAATACATGCAACGCCTGCCCAGTTTAGATACGCCGGGTTTACAATTATGCCGTCTCTTTCCGCCACTACTTTTATCCAATCATCGGTTCTGCCAATCATAATGGTGCAAACGGGTGTCATATTGTCTACAGGTTTTTTAGCGGCTGCCCTGCGGTTTAGTCCACGTTCGATCGCTTCTGCAACAGCTATTGCCTGTGGAACAGTGAAACAGACAGTGGCATTTATGTTTACCCCTTCGAAAGTTGCTTCTTCAATGGCGCTAATTCCTGCTTTTGTTACCGGGATTTTTACCTGTATATTTGGTGCGAGGGTATTAAAGTGAATTGCCTGTTTGGTTATGGCAGTAGGGTTCCGGTAATTTGCTGCGTTGGTTTGGATGGAGATGCGTCCTTTTTTTCCGTTTTCCCGCTGAAACACAGGGAATAATAGTTCAGCGCCCCGCACAGCCATTTCTTCGTTCAATTTCCAGGTTACACTTTCTTCATTCCAATCCGGATTTTCTTTAATGATTTGAACAATCCTTTTTTCCCATAGGTCCAATTCTTGCTTTAAAACATCAAGAACAATCGTTGGATTTGTGGTTGCGCCTACAGCCCCACGTTCGATGGCATAGGTCAATTCTTTTAAGGCACAGGAATCATTCCAGTAATCGGTTGGAAATCCTGTAACAGATTTTTGCAAGGGACTCATATCAGCTTCGCTTGCCATTTTTTCTCCTTTGTGTGGGTATCATTATGAATACATGGTCGGATGCCATTAATCCTATTTATTAATTTTGGCAGTTTAATACAATTATTATCCTTTTAAATGGGAAAAATGGCTGTATAAGATTAATCATCCCGGTAATGATGGGTTATGTCTTCCTCCGGATAATTTCCTTAGGGTGATTGATTTCCCGGTTTATGCGGGCCATGGTTTAGGTATTGCAAACCAATGCCATTATAGCCACTTTTAGCAACACTGTGTGAGGATGATTATTTTATCCGGATTTTCCATGGCTCGAAAACCGTTTTGAAAGACTCATCCGCTGCTTGTGTATGAATTTTACAATCCAACATTGTGCTTGATATTATAATCATTTCTTCACCAGGCTTGATTACCCGGCCAAATTTCCCATTTTAAATATCACCTATAATCCTGGATATATCTTGCAGGATGAGTTCCAGCACCTCCCTGTTTTCTCCAACACCTGGAAAAATGATCGATTTTCAGTATGATAAGTGTCAGCAAGGGATGGTAACTATTCCTTGGAGGTGCTCTGCAATTCTAAAATTAGAATAGCGGTCCTTGATGACTCGCTGTTGAACAGTTGTCCCCCCGGATATCAGGTCTGGTCTTGGGATTCCATTTCCAACTTCACCACGGGTAGGCGCGGGTCTTTTTCTCCAAAGGTTTGCTTAACCCAGGAATGATCCGGATCATCTGAACTTGTCAAAGATTGCGCACTCCCCGCTAAAAAGTTTAAGATAATATGTGGTATACCCGGGTGCTGAAACAACCGGATGATACCCTTCCGGAGAGAGGACCAGCATATTGTCGTGTACCAGGATCAGCTCATCTATTTCCCCGTCACCTGTATAGATCCTTTGATAAGCAAACCCCTTTGGCTTGTCGATTTTATAAAAATATATTTCTTCAAGATCCGCTTCAATCAGGTTTCCATTTTCATCATAGCGGTGGCGGTCATGCTTGTGCGGAGGATAAGAACTCCAATTGCCAGAAGGCGTATAAACTTCAACAACTACCAGCCGGTGGCAATCAAATCCCGGGGCTATCATTGAGTTAATCTGGCGGGTCACATTTCCTCCGCCCCTTATTTCTATTCTGGCCATTTCCGGAGTAATTAATTGCATGGCATGATCCTGGTCAGATCGCGCCCATCCATACCCCAGGTCCAACTCGTTGGATAATGCCTCGATACTAAAGTGAGTATCCCTGGGAATGTATATCGTGTAAGGCATACCGGAAAAAACATCAGGCCGTCTCCCTATTTTTTTCCAGCTCAGCCGGTCGGATTTGAATTCAGCCTGGCCGCCCAACAAGACAACCGCCATCTCATTATCACCTGTGTAGGATTCCCAGGTTGATCCCACGGTTATTTTTCGTGCCGCAAAGGATAAATGCTCCCAACCTGCAATCTCCGGGGTGACTCTTATGTATTCATCATTATCAAAATTTGGTGAAATATAAAGGGGTTTTGTATAAGGCATCTTCGGCATCCTTAATGGAAAATTGTATTTGGAATAATTTGTTGACCGGCCCATAATTAAAAGGCAAGGTACCTTAATTCTAATATTTCTTTATATATTCGCAAATGAACCATAAATCCTATCAAAACAATGGAGCTGCGTTTATCTTACGCAGCTCCATGTATTTTTCGGTTTACTTCAGGAGAGTGAGTATTTGATTTGGAACTATTTGGGCAAGAATTCGTCTACATTGTCTTGGGTGATGAGCACAAAATCCACCAGGATTTCAGGTGGTACTGTTTCACCTTTGGCGATTTTTACGACAGTGTCCATAGCGGTCTGGCCCTGAACGGTTGTGTTCTGGGAAATTGTCGCAGCCAGGCGGCCATCTTTTACTGCAGCCAATGCATCCGGGGTGGCGTCCAGGCCATAAACTTTAATGCTGTCAAGAAGCTTCGCATCCTCAACAGCCTTCAAAGCACCCATTGCCATGCCGTCATTATTGGCGACGATGGCTTTAAGAGGGGTGCCTGTCTGAAGCCAGTTTTCAACCAATGCCAGGGCTTCTTCGGTAACCCAGTTGGCGGTCTGTTCATAGACAACTTTGATATTGGGATATTCCTCAAGAACCTTTTTGTATCCATCGGTTCTTCCGATTTGCGCATCGGAGCCAAGAGGACCAAGAAGGAAAGCAACATTACCTTCACCGCCAATAGCTTCAGCAGCAGTTTTCATTTCCAGAACCCCGCCGTCCACATTCTGCACACCAACAAAGGAGTTAGCAGCTTCTGGTTTGCTGATTTTCTGGTTAACAACCACGACCGGAATACCGGCAGCTTTTGCAGCTTCAAGAGCAGGCACAACACCATCAACTGAAACGGGTTCAATGACGATTCCCGCAACACCTTGAGTCGTAGCGGTTTCAATCTGGCTAACCTGTTTGGCTGCATCTTTTTCGGCGTCATATACTACAAGATCTACACCCAACTCATCAGCTTTGGATTGAACAGCAGCAGTAAGCTCATTGGTGAATGCGTTGGTCTGATGGCTGATCATGAATGCATAGGGTTTAGCTGTCTCAGCGGCAGGTTCAGCCTCAGCAGCTGGTTGTGGTGCACAACCAACAAATAAGGCGACAACCAGTATTAAGGCAAATACCATGGTTAATTTTTTTGTGAACTTCATAAATCCTCCTATATTCTCTTTTTTTAACTCACCATTTTTCTGAAATAAACCAGATTCCTGTATTCACTGTTATTATAATTGATTTTCTTATTCCTTTCCTTTTCCTTTCATATCTAAAAGTACCGCAATGATGATAATTGATCCCTTTATCAATAATTGAAAGTGGGAAGAAACATTCAAAATATCCAATCCGTTCCCGATCACTGCAATCAACAATGCTCCGATAACTGTCCCATACCATTTTCCTGCGCCACCAGACATGCTCACACCGCCGATAATTACTGCGGCGATGGCATCCAGTTCGTATGCCTGGCCTGCGGTTGGATTGCCAGATACAATTCGGGAAGCCAATAAGGCTCCTGCAATTCCGGCTAAAAACCCGGAAATGGAATAAACCGCAATTTTGATCTTCGAGACATTAATACCGGATACTTTTGCGGCAACTTCATTCCCACCTACTGCATAAACCCTCCGGCCGAAAACCGTTTTTGTGAGTAAGAAGGCACTGATAATGGTAACAATTACAAAATACACAACTAAATGGGGGATGGAATTTAGTACAAACCCGCCCGCAAGATTTTCAAACGCTTTGGTGACATTAAAAACTGGCTGCCCATCACTGGCTATTAAAGCCAAACCTCTAATGATGGTCATGGATCCAAGGGTGACAATAAAAGGCGGAATGTTTCCGTATGCAACACCAACCCCATTCAGGACACCAGCCAGGAGTCCAACGCTTGCCGCTAAAACGATAGGAACAATAAGTGGAAATTCTCCAGGATGAGCAAAACTGGCAGCAATCACACCTGTAAGAGCGACAATTGAGCCAACGGATAGATCAATACCTCCGGAGATGATCACGAACATCATACCCATCGCTAGAATGCCGTTGATTGACGCTTGTTTTATGATATTGATGAGGTTAGCCGGGCGGGCAAAGGCATTCGGTGAAAGGACCACTAAAATAGTCAAAATGGCGATAAAGGCAATGAAAATACCCAGTTCCCGCAAGGAATTCAGTTTGATGGAATTGTTGCTGTGTTTATTCATGAACCACCTCAAATTTGGATGCAAATCGCATGATGCCCTCTTGTGTAAAATTTTCGCGTGGAATTTCACCCGTTAATCTGCCACCTGCTAAAACGATGATTCGATCTGCCAATCCCATTAATTCCGCAATTTCTGAGGAGATCATTATTATCGCTTTTCCCGCTTTTGCCAATTCATTTATGAGGATATATATCTCTCTTTTTGCGCCGACATCAATCCCGCGAGTTGGCTCATCCAGGATGATTATTTCAGGTTCTGCCAATAACCATTTTGCCAGGACAACTTTTTGCTGATTGCCTCCACTTAAGGACCTGACAAAACTCTTTCTGGATAGCGTCTTGATACTTAGTTTATTGATGTAAGATTCGGCAGCGTCAACCTCCTGTTTATTATTAATCACCCCGCCTTTTGCCAACTTGTTTAAATATACTAAAGTGATATTATGCTCAACGGTCGATTTTAGGTTTAATCCTGTATGTGTACGGTCTTCTGTAATCATGGCTATGCGGTTTTCAATTGCAGTTTGGGGGGATTGAATGGATATTGGTGTTCCTTTGATGATGACCTCTCCAGATTCATGTTTCGTGATTCCAAAGATGCTTTCAACCAATTCACTTCTTCCTGCTCCAACCAGCCCGGCTACTCCAAGAATTTCCCCCTTGTGTAAAACGAAGTTAATATCTCGAAATTTGTTCTTGTGGGTGAAATTGCGAACTTCCAGGATCACATCACCTATTTTTGTATGTTCTTTAGGAAAAACCTCTGTGATCTCCCGCCCTACCATGTATTTGATCGTTTTTTCCCTGTCTAAATTTTGTGCACTTTCGGTACAGATGTGTTTACCATCCCTGAGCACGGTGATCCGGTCGGCAATTTTGAATATTTCCTCCATTTTATGGGAAATATAAATAACAGCAACACCGTGCTCGTTAAGCTTCTTGATTTGATCAAAGAGAGTATCAACTTCCTTATAGGTGATGGCAGATGTAGGCTCATCCATAATCACAACTTTAGAATCAAGTGATATCGCTTTTATGATCTCCACCAATTGTTTTTGAGCCACACTTAAATGGCGCATCAAGCTTCTGGTATTGATATCTATTCCCAGCCTTTGGAAAATCTTGTTTGCTTCCAGATTCTGGGCGTTATGGTCGACAATACTTAAACCACCAAGGTGATTTTTACAGATTTCTCGGCCAATAAAAATATATTCGCCCACTTCCATATCAAGAACTGGACTTAATTCCTGGGGGATCATTGCAATGCCGCAGTCCATGGCTTCTTTTGGATTTTGGATAACAATTTCTTTTCCATCTAAAAATATTTCGCCTGAATCCCTGTGATAGATCCCCATTAAGATTTTCATCAGGGTGGATTTACCAGCCCCATTTTCACCCACCAGGGCATGCACCTCCCCAGGTCTCAGGTCAAAACTTACATTGTCCAAAACCCTCACATTGAAGAAACTCTTATTAATATTCTTCATCTCAAGAATCAAATCAGACATTAATCGTATTCTCCCGATTCATTGATCGTTGCAATATTTCAAAAGTCAATTCCGTTATTAATATAAGACTTAGGTAAATATTTTAATGCGTAGATTATCCTGCCTTTATTACCACCTGATAATGAGAGCAATTATACATGGATGGATATGGGCATGCAAATTCCATTTCTCTTAATTGGGGCACCCGGAACTAAAACCCTGCTTCTTTGAACCAACGCATCTCTTTTACATTGCCTTTAGGTTTGTTTGATATCGGGTATCGTGTTCATATAATTTTTATAATTCATCAAATTTTCAGGAAGCCTGATACCCTCCCCCACAACCTTCATTAAGAAAACCATAGCAATACGCTGGTTGGTTTACGCTATTCTTCATATCTTTCGAGCTCTTGACAGATTGACGAAAGGAGAATATATTCAATCGTTATTAACTATTAAGAGATGTTTATTATGTTACCTGATAATTTATTAAATGAAGTGATACGTGAATGGTCAGAAGTCTTCATGCATCGTTCCATGCGTGACTTCAAGCGATTCATGACCACTACCGGGTTATCATTTTCCCAAATCAACATCCTGATGCGCCTTTTCCATAGAGGGAATTGCAGCGTCTCGGAGGTCGGTGAACAATTGAGCGTATCAAATGCCGCAGCCAGCCAGGCCGTGGACCGATTGGTGGGATTGGGCTTGATCGAAAGAACAGAAGATCCTGATGACCGCCGTACCAAGCGGCTGGCTCTCACGCAACAAGGACACAATGTTATCGAAAAGGGCATCGAAGCCCGCAGCAAGTGGATTGAAGGTGTATCAAATTCCTTGAATCCGGAACAGCAAAAAATGATTATATCTGCGCTCACATTGCTCACCGAAGCAGCGCAAAAAACCAGCGAGTAAATCACTATGTTCAATCACACAAACATCCAGCCTGATTGTGTTAACTATCCATTTCGAAAAATCTGCCGCAACACCAATCGATACGTATTATTAGAGGAGTTTTTCCTACTATGTTGCGATTAGTCAGGTATTTAAAACCCTATACCCTTTTGATCCTGCTTACCATCGCCCTACTTTTTGTGCAGGCAAATGCCGACCTGGCATTGCCCGACTATATGGCCGATATTGTTAATATCGGTATTCAACTGGGTGGTGTGGAAAATGCTATACCGGTGGCAATCCGCAAGAGCGAAATGGAAAAGCTCGGCTTATTTATGGGAGCACCGAATATGACGAGGGTGCTGTCTGATTACACCCTGGTGGATACAAATTCCACCGATTATTCTGAAAATGTCTTGTTATATCCTGAACTTGCTCAAGAACCAATTTACGTTCTCAATGAGATTAACACCGCAGAGACCAACTGGCTAAATCCGGTGATGGGTAAAGCATTTTTAGCCGTTTCGGGCATCCAACAGGTTCTGGCGGATCCGGTCAAGGCATCTGCCATGGCCACCAGCATGGGCATAGATATTACAAATCTTCCTCCTGGCGCAGACATTTTTTCCATCCTCAGGCAGCTTCCTGCCACACAGATTTCCAGGATTAGCAGTACATTCGAATCAAAGTATGCTGCCCTGGGCGACGAGATGATCATCCGGGCGGCAGCTGCACCGATAAAAGCCGAGTATATTGCCCTGGGAATGGATACCAGAAAACTTTCATCTGCTTATATTATTCATATTGGTGGGTTGATGCTGCTCGTGACCTTGCTCTCTGGCGCCTGTATGATCGCCGTGGGTTACCTGGCTGCGAAAACAGCTGCCGGCTTGGCGCGTGATCTACGCCAGAAAGTATTCCGACAGGTTGAAAGCTTTTCCAACATAGAATTTGATAGGCTCTCTACAGCCTCGCTGATAACCCGTTCAACAAACGATGTAACCCAGATCCAGAACGTGGTTATGATGATGATGCGCATGGTTTTTTATGCGCCTATTATTGGGGTGGGCGCCGTGATACATGCCATGGCAAAATCCAGCTCAATGATGTGGATCATCGCCCTGGCAGTGATCGTCCTGCTTGGCCTGATCCTGATTGTCTTTTCAATTGCTCTGCCTAAATTCAAGATCATCCAGAACCTGATTGACCGTCTTAATCTGGTGACACGTGAAAACCTGTCTGGGATGATGGTTATTAGGGCCTTTAATATGCAGCAGTTTGAAGAAACCCGTTTCGATTCTGCCAATAGGGACCTGACCAGCGTCAACCTGTTCATCTCCCGGGTTATGGTCATCATGATGCCGTTGATGATGCTCATTATGAACGGGGTAAGTGTACTGATCATCTGGGTTGGGTCACACCAGGTTGCCCAGAACACAATGCAAGTCGGCGATATGATGGCATTTATGCAATATGCCATGCAAATTGTAATGGCCTTTCTCATGATGGCCATGATGTTCATCATCCTGCCCAGAGCCTCTGTATCCGGTGATCGTATTGCTGATGTGTTGGAGACTGATCCGGTTATCAAAGACCCACAGTTCCCAAGAAACTTTAACGAGCCGTTCAAAGGGACTGTCGAATTCCGTAACGTTTCATTCCGCTATCCCGGGGCAGAGGAAGATGTCTTGCACGATATCAGCTTTTCTGCGCAACCCGGTCAGACTACCGCCCTGATCGGCACAACCGGTTCTGGAAAATCCACAATCGTATCTTTAATTCCGCGCTTTTTCGATGTTACGGCAGGTGCAATTTATTTGGATGGAACCGACATTCGTGAGGTAACTCAGCATGACCTCCGCAGTACGATTGGCTATGTTCCGCAGAAAGGGATGCTGTTTTCCGGGACAATTGAAAGCAACCTGTTATATGGAGATCAAAACGCTACCAACGAGGATTTGAAATTAGCTGCCGACATTGCCCAGGCCACCGAGTTCATCTCCACAAATCCAGAAGGCATGCAGACTGAAGTGGCGCAAGGAGGTATGAATGTGTCCGGCGGCCAGAAACAGCGCCTTGCTATTGCGCGGGCCCTGGTCAGGAAAGCCCCAATATATATATTTGATGATAGTTTTTCCGCACTAGATTTCAAAACAGATGCTGCCTTACGCAAAGCTCTCAAAGATTATATCGGTTCCAGTACGATGATGATTGTTACGCAACGTATTGCCACCATCAAGAATGCCGAGCAGATCATTGTGCTGGACGAGGGTAGGATTGTTGGCAAAGGTACCCATAATGAACTCATGGCGGACTGCAACGTTTATCGAGGCATTGCTTTGTCCCAATTAAGCAACGAGGAGTTGGCATGACCACTCAAACCAGCAGCTCTGCAACCAAACCAAATCAAAGCCGTGGCAATCCTCCAATGGGCGGCGGCCCGATGGCCATCATGCGCCGAGGAGAAAAACCTCTAGACTTTAAAGGTACTCTGGCAAAGTTCGTTCAATATCTTGGAAAATATAAATTCTTAATCGTGTTTATCTGGTTACTGGCAATTGCCTCAACAGCCGCAAGTATCTTTGGACCTAAAATCCTGGGGAATGCTACCACCGTATTGGTCGCTGGTGTCATGGCCCAGACTGCAGGGACGGGTTCCATTGACTTTGACACCATCGGCACAATTCTCATCCAGGTTATGTTGTTATACTTGCTCTCTGCCATTTTAAGCTACACCCAGGGTTGGATCATGTCCAACGTAGCCATGGATATCACTTACCGTTTTCGCAAAGATATTGCTGAAAAAATCAGCCGTATTCCGCTCAAATACTTTGACACTACCAGCCACGGCGAAGTCCTTTCCCGCATCACCAATGATGTAGACACAGTCAGCCAGACACTGAACCAGAGTTTAACGCAGATCATTACTTCACTGACCACGGTTATCGGTATCCTATTCATGATGTACACCATCAGTTGGCAGATGACCCTGGTAGCCATTGCAATTCTTCCATTTTCGTTCGGCATAATTGCCTTGATTGTCACTAAATCTCAGCCCTTCTTTAAGAAGCAGCAAGATTACCTCGGCCATATTAACGGTCATATCGAAGAAATGTACGGCGGTCACATCGTGATGAAAGCCTTCAACGGTGAGGCTAAAAGCGTTGAGCAGTTTGACCTGATTAATGAAACCCTTTTCGACTCAGCCTGGAAATCGCAATTCCTGACTGGCCTGTTGTTCCCCATAATGAATTTTGTTGGTAACCTGGGATATGTGGCCATCTGTATCCTGGGAGGCAATCTTGCTTATCAAGGATTCATCACCATAGGTGATATCCAGGCATTTATCCAGTATCTACGCTCCTATACCCAGCCGATCTCGCAGATTGCCAACATCTCCAATATTCTCCAACAGACGATGGCTGCTGCCGAGCGAGTGTTCCAGTTCCTGGCTGAACCCGAGGAAATTCCCGATACCACAACACCAGTTCTTTTGGATTCCATTGAAGGACGAGTGGATTTCAAGAATGTGCACTTTGGATACAATCCGGATAAGATCATAATCAACGACTTTACATTTTATGCCGAACCCGGTCAAAAAATTGCCATTGTCGGCCCAACCGGTGCCGGAAAGACCACCATGGTTAAACTGTTGATGCGTTTCTATGATGTTAACAGCGGGGCTATACTGGTTGACGGGCATGACATCAGGGAATTTACCCGTGGAGACCTGCGCTGCATGTTTGGCATGGTGTTGCAGGATACCTGGCTTTATAACGGGCCTATCATAGAAAATATCCGCTATGGACGATCGAATGCCACGGACGAGGAAGTAATCAGTGCAGCAAAGGCTGCACGCGTCGACCATTTCGTTCGTACTCTTCCGGAGGGTTACAATTTGGTCTTGAACGAAGAGACCACCAACATATCCCAGGGGCAAATGCAATTGATGACCATCGCCCGTGCTTTCCTGGCTGATCCTAAGATCCTGATTCTGGACGAAGCCACCAGTTCGGTGGATACCCACACAGAGGTCCTCATTCAAGAGGCAATGGAGACATTGATGAAAGGCCGCACCAGCTTCATCATAGCTCACCGCTTGTCCACGATCCGCAAGGCGGATTGGATACTGGTTATGAGAGACGGCGATATCGTTGAGCAGGGCAGGCATGAAAAATTGCTGTCAAAGAATGGTTTCTATGCCGAGCTTTACAACAGCCAGTTCGAAGGAAAAGAAATCTAATCTGAAGGCCTATCCAAAAAAGTTTAGATTCTAACTTGACTGTGAAAAAATACTATTCAGGTGGATAGGAGAGATTGGCCTGCCATCTTTATCTCGTTCATTTAGCATTACCCTGGTATAGACGCCATCGGGCAGCCAATTGGATGCCATCTGTTAATACTTCGTAATGAATGCTTCAGGAAGCGCCCGGTATCTCCGGATTACATCATGACCTATTCAAACTGAATGGCGTGGTGCAGAAAGAAATGCATGCGATTAAAGAAATTAACCTCGCTGTTGCCGGCGTCGCAATCCAGGAACAGCAGGTTCATTTCCGGGTAGAGGGATTTGAGCCGGTTTTGAACCCCTTTGGCAACAACGTGATTTGCAATGCAGCCAAACGGCTGCAGGCAAAGGATATTCTTAACATTGGACTCAACCAGCGTCGAAATTCCACCCGGAATCAGCCAGCCTTCGCCATAATGATTGGTCAAATCCAGAACCCGGCTGGCTTTTTCCGCCATATGCCAGATGGAAGGTGTTGGCCGGTGGAAACGAAAATCTTGCATGATCTTATCAATCCGGTGGATATAATTTTGCAGCGGCTGTTCTACCAAGCGTGAAAGAACCCAGAGCCAGTCACGCCTCAGCAGGTGTTTTTTCAAGTCGATATCCCAATTGACAAAATTCGATGTGAAATACTCGGTCAGGGGCGGTAAAATCACCTCAACGCCCTGCTCGATCAACCAGGGTACCACCCCGCCACCCCCAAACGGATTAAGCTTCACATAAATCTCCCCCACAATTCCTACCGCAGGGAATGACCCGGTTTTTACAGGCAGGGCGTTAAACGACTGTACCGCCTGTTTTAACAAAGCCTGGATATCCCCCGGCCGGATCTTAAGATGCGGGTCGTTGAGAACCTCCATAAATGTGCTTGCCAGCTTCCAGGAACTGCCGGGAACTTGCTCGCGCACAGCGCAGGCATGATACATAGCAGAAATCGAGTCAGCATAGGTTGCTGTCTGCAGGATTTTATAAATGAATTCCGGGTAATTAATCCTCACTCCCGGCTGTTCATTAATCGGCTTAAAATTGGTTGCCACCGTAACGACCGGCACCTTCTCAAATCCGGCTGCTACCAGACCGTTCTTAAGCAGCGTCAAATAACAGGAATCACGGCATTGCCCACCGGTCTGGCTGATCCCGACAGATACTTCCCCCGGGTCATAGTCACCGCTTTGTAATGCCTTGATCACATCTCCAATGACGATAATGGCCGGGTAGCATATTTCATTGTTGGTATATTTTAAGCCGAGGTTTACCGATTCCCGATCGGCAGGAGGAAGTACTTCCATTTTGAAGCCCATATCTCTCATCGGGCGTACAATAGGCAGTGTGGCGAAGGGTGCAAAGTCCGGGACCAGGATGCTTCGCCTGCGGTCTCTTTTTTGAAAAGCCGGGGTTGTTCGACGAGGAACAAAATAAGGCTCGGTTTTCGTTTTCCTTCGGCGAATTGACTCAATCATGGATCTCAGCCGGAGCTTGATCGAGCCTGTGCTTTCAATCTCATCCACACGAATTACAGTATGCCCCTTATGCCACTCGCTTAAAATCCGCCGTGTTTCATCCACAGCGATAGCATCCGGGCCGCAGCCGAACGAATTGATCTGAACTACCTCAATATCCGGCTGGCTGCCAGCCCACTTTGCAGCATAAAGATTGCGGTTGGGATACTGCCAGAGCGACACAACATTTTTATTTTCCAATTTTGAATTGGCGGGCAGCGGCACCGAATCCTCGGTTATGACGTCTACACCGAAATCAGTCAGGATATCCGGTACTTTATGGTGGATCTGTGGATCAATATGATACGGACGGCTCAACAGCAGCACCAATGGACGTCCCTCAGCCCGGGCTTTGCGTATGATTTCTGCACCTTCCCGCCGGACGGCTTGCTTATAATCCCGCTGTGACGCAACAGCCAGGCTGAAAGCCCGCTGCGCGGTTTTTTGATCCACCCCCAGCGAAACCAGGTAATTCTCACACGCTTTTCTTAAAAGCCCTGGATCGCGCATGGTAATGGCAGGTTTATCCAGCGGGATACCATGCTTTCCAGCCGGGTCAATGGAACTCTTGATCAGTTCAGGATATCCTCCAACTACCGGGCAGTTGAAATCCCCATCACTATCCGTAAACTCGGGTGTCTCATACGTGACCATGGGGTAGAAAATACGATCCACACCGGCATCAATCAAGTCATAGATATGCCCATGAGCCAGTTTGGCCGGAAAGCAGATGTTCTCGGATGTGATTGTTCCAGCGCCGCGCTCATACATCCCGACCTTTGACGGAGCGGAGAGCTGCACACGAAAACCGCTCTCCACGAGCAATGTAGACCAGAAGGGAAAATTTTCATACAGGTTGAGCACACGCGGGATTCCGATGACTGCGCGTGGGATGCCCTTTGGTTCCATCGGCCGATCAAACAGCAGCCGGTATTTAATTTCCGGCATGCTTACACCCCGGTAAGCATGCTTGCCATTGTTGGTATAGATTTTTTCACAACGGTTACCGGTAAAGAATTTGCTGCCATTGGGGAAGGTCAGGCGCTGGATAGCACATTGGTTTTCGCATCCCTGGCAGTGGACGATTTGTTTCCTGGTATTTTCAGCGATATTTAGGCTGTTCAAGCCGCTGAAGCTGGTGGCTTGTTCAGGTTGGCGCAGCCATTCATCACGCGCCAGAAGTGCTGCCCCGTATGCGCCCATCAACTCAGCAATATCCGGGCAGACAGCCTGGCGGCCGGAGATGTTTTCAAAGGCTTTGTGAATAGCCGGGTTTCGAAAGATGCCACCTTGCAGCAGGATATTTTCGCCAAATACGCCAGGATCAGTCACCTTGAGTACCTTATGCATGGCGTTTTTTACTACCGAATAAGCCAGCCCGGCCGAAATATCTCCGACACTTGCCCCTTCACGCAGGGATTGCTTGACTTTCGAGTTCATAAATACCGTGCAGCGCGTACCCAGATCACATGGCGCATCTGATTCAAGCGCCTTACTGGCAAAATCGGTCACCGGCAAACCCATTGAATTGGCAAATAATTCAATAAAGGTCCCGCAGCCGGAGGAACAGGCTTCATTAATTTCTATATTTCGGATCTGGCCTTCTTCTATATAGATGGCTTTCATATCTTGCCCACCTATATCGAGGATAAAGGAAGTGTGCGGCTCAAATGCCTGGGCGGCGCGGAAATGGGCCATGGTTTCAACCACGCCTTCATCGCAGTCAAACGCCGACCGCAGCAGGTCTTCGCCGTACCCGGTCACAGCCGAACGGGCAATATAAGGTGGAGGATCGACAGACACAAATAGCTCTTGAACTTTGGCCAGTGCGTCGCAGGCAGTCTGCAGGGCGTTGCCGTGGTTATGCTGGTAGCTCTGGAACAGCAGGTTTCCAACCTCATCCACCAGGCAAACCTTGGTAGTTGTTGAACCCGAGTCTATCCCCAGGAAAAGCGCCTTGCCCGATACCTCCCTTATTGTCACCCGACCCACGCGGCCCTGCACCCGGCTGCGTTCCCAATCAGTGCGTTGTAACGCATCGGAAAACAATGGCTGCAGGCGGATTGTGGACCCGGTGGTGGTTTGTGCATGTTCATCTGTAAACCGTTGAACCAAATCGCTGAGCGCCAGGGTCCTGCGGCTCTCTTTTGAAAGCGCCGCTCCCAAGGCTGAAATTAATTCGGGATGGTCAATACTGGCCACCTCACCATCCCCCAGCTGCATAGCCTGGATAAATCGATCCCTAAGGGCAGGGATAAAAGTCAGCGGTCCCCCGCAGAATAACACCTGTGATTTGGGAACCCGTCCGCGGGCGAGAGTTGCCAGGGTTTGGTAAACGACAGCGTTGAAAACGGAAGCAAGGATGTCAGCATGCGGGATATCCCGGCTGAGCAGGTTCTGCACGTCCGTTTTTGCGAATACTCCGCAGCGGGAAGCGAGCGGGTAAAGGTTGGCTGATTTCAGCGCCACTTCTTGAAGGTCTTCTACAGGCAGGTTTAATAAAGTAGCCATTTGGTC
This sequence comes from uncultured Chloroflexia bacterium, assembly GCA_963747965.1. Classification (GTDB taxonomy): domain Bacteria; phylum Chloroflexota; class Anaerolineae; order Anaerolineales; family Anaerolineaceae; genus CAVVGZ01. The sequence continues at coordinate 61,049 of CAVVGZ010000001.1, forward strand.
AATGAAGGCACCAGTTCCACCAGCACAAGAACCATTCATGCGGATATCAGGTGGAACATCGCCTTCGAAGAAGATCATTTTGGCATCTTCCCCGCCAATATCGATTAGGGTATGAATATCCGGGTAACGTTTAATAACCTCTGCTGCAGCAATCACTTCCTGTAAGAACGGCAGTTGATAACTTTCGCTGATGCCCATCCCGGCCGAACCGGTTAGCACAACGGAGACATTTACATCCCCAAAATGGACCATTAAGATCAGAAAGCATCGCCTGCAGGGTAGCGCGCGTTTCTGCATAATGACGCCGGTATATGGTGTGAACCATAGAACCTTGAGCGTCGATCAGGACAAGTTTAGCGGTAGTAGAACCGAGATCAATCCCAAGCTGATACGTTTTCATAGTTAATCTCTAAAATTTTACCATTTTTAGATCAATTAGTATAGGCATATCAATATTATTTGCAACAAAAGGAACATCCCAGGAACGATCACAAGCTCAAATCCATTAAATTCATGAGGTCGCTTTAGGATTTTTGCATACCCATCAAACGTACGATAATATACGCTAAGATCACCGAAGTTTATTTTATTCTCCCTTAACCTTGAGCTAATTTGTTTTTTATAACCAGGAATCCCGTCTCCTGCCGGGGATGCTGGATACCAATCTGCCACGGAGAGCCATCGGGTTTCCGCCTAGAGGTACAACATTGCCGCCGAGATTTGAATATGCCGATGTGACTCCAAAATCCTTGAATACTTCCAGGATCTCATCGCCGGCAAATCCTTTCCCGATCATGCCTAGATCAATCGACTGGCCGATATATCTCAATTCGGCGGTCATATCCCAGGGATCCAGGATCAAATTCCTATCATTGACCAGTGGAAGAACCTGATGGATACGATTTTCATCCGGTTCAGACAAGGATGTCTTACCTTGATTCCACAGGCTGTACCAATGGTTCGATGGTCACGTTAAAGCATCCTGGACAGGATCTGGAAAACTCAATCGCTTTCGACAGTAGTTGATAGGTTTCGAGGCTTACCTTTTCCCTGTTTACCCCTGCAGATTGATTAATTCGGCTGATTTCACTACCCGGATTGAAACGGCTGATGAGCTTTTCAATCCGGGAAATTTCGGAACATACAGCTGTGAGGCTTTCTTCGGCACACCCTCCATATGCCAGATGGGTCATTATTGTACCCATTGCCATACGGGTCGTCTTCCTAGCCAGATTGGTCCTGATGTACATACCGGTTTTTTCTTTCATTGGTTTCCCCTGATGCGCCTGTGTTTTTGTTCAGGAATTGGTTAATCTCCGTATTAACTTCCTGGCTGTGTCCCAAATGCGGGTGACCACCATCCGGCAGAACATACAAGCGTTTGTTCGGGAATTTTTCTGCCAGGTCCCTCACATTTTCAATATTTGAATACGGGTCATCTTCTGCCCCAATCAGCAGCACCGGAGTTGCGATATTACTCAGCGGGTAAGGGCTGCATTCAGAGATAGACTCGTAGAAGTCGTCATTGAATTGAGGGTCATAGTTATCATAAATAAATCCGTCAATCCGTTCGCTGAGGGGTAACGTGGTTGACAGGGTTTGGTCCAGTTCAGTCTTATAATCCGGGGTAAGGGTGAATTCTCTGGGTACTCCAAGCATCTGGTACCCAAACGACCTGAAGTATGTGATCATTGTCCAATAAAAAAAATCACTCCGCATCAGAGTGTCGAATATTATCCTGGGCGGCGGGGGTACAACCACTTTCCCGGGTGCAGCCGGTGCAAGCAGAATCAATGCTGAGATCCGCTCCGGATAGCGCGCAGCAAACCGGATGGAAGAAGTAGCGCCTCCCGAGAAAGTGAAAACGGCCGCCTGCTGGATACCCAGTTCATCCAGCAGGCAGGCATATGCATCTGCCTGCATGTCAACACTGGCATTTTCAGGCAGGGGTGTTTGCAGGTATCCGAATCGGGAGATGGAAATCACCTGGAACCCTGCATCGATAATCGGTTTTGCCACCAGTAATCCCTGGTCAAATCCGCCCATTGTGCCATGCACAACCAGTACCGGATATCCGTCGCCGATTCGCGCATACTCGATTGGACCGCAGTCCGTCTTGACCACTTGACTGCCCAGGTCGTTTATATGCTTGCGTGCGGCGCTGATTTCCCGCTGATAGCGGGTAAAGACAGCCACAATCACAAAAATGATGATTCCAGTGAGTATTATCAAAATGAGACATTTCGAATTTGTCATTTGTTTTCCATCCTTTATAAAAATCAAATCAACCCATTATTACAGGGGAAGTGATTCATCTTGTCTCTCATTTGAATTCCGGATTGGTGGGTATCCGCTGGTAACCGAAATCAATTTCAAATTGAGGTCCCGGACACGTTCGAGTAAACCGTGAAGCGCAGCCTGGTCGGGCAGCAAGCCGGATAGCAGGGTTTCATTTCCTTCCAGGTGAGTTATCTTTAGGCCTGCAAACCATTCCGACCATTGTTGATCCAGCTGGCCCTTGATCTTGATCTCATAATATTCTGGCACTTTGGCTCTCCCTATGCGATCATGTTTCGAATTGTTGGCGTAATTCTATCAAAAAGAAAGCCGGCTGCCTTCTTCAGTGGTCCCAGGCGAATAGGATAAAAGTAATCCGATGTGAGCCAGCCTTTCTCAGCATAATACCTGTAGTCACGGCTCCTGTCATCAAGCTCCTGGTTAATCGAGGTTCGCCCCATCCTGAAACCTACCAGCATGAACCAGGATGGCACAGGATAGGCCGGCTTCATCAGTTTGGCGTAGTAGCGTTTGCTCAGGGCAGCAAGATCCCGGTCGATCTTTTGTTGAACTTTCTCCGTCCTCGGAACAAAGCCGGTGATGATGCTTCCTTTCACGGTGTTGAATCCCAGAATCCTGGCGGTGAAATCGAAGTACTGAGCGATCTTGTCGCCGCCGGTGAAACCCTGGGTGACGATGCTGGTACAGGTCTTCCCAAAGAAACTTGGCCGGTGAGCAAGGTAGCCGAATCTGTCCAGGAATGTCTTCATGATCCCGGACATATGGAACATGTAGTTCGGGGTGGCGAAGACAACTCCGTCAGACGCCTTGATCTTGTTCACCAGTATGCTCAGGTCGTCTTTTATCGGGCAGAACTCCTCGCCTTTATCAAAGCACACCCGGCAGCCCCTGCAAAACCCCAGCCTGTAATCGCTCAGGATAACAATTTCGTAATCGACTTCTCCCAGGGATTGCAGGTTAGCAAGGAATTGCTCAACGGCTATATATGTGTTCTTATTGAGGCCACTTCCAACAAATGCGGTAACTCTTTTCATCGGTTAACTCCTCTTAAATCACATCAAACTTTTGTATCTGTTTCTAATTTAATACAATTCAAGAAAGCCCGCATCTGCCAAATGGGATATTCAGGGTTTATTTACAGGGTTTACCCCGCTGGTTTATACGATTATGTTGGGAAATTTTTCAGGAAAACTTAGGAAAGGATTCCAAACTGTCTGGCGCGTGCGACTGCCTCAGTCCGGTTAGCGACATCCAGTTTGCGGAAAATATTGGCTGTATGTGCTTTAACAGTACCGGTGGATACGATAAGTTGCCGGGCAATCTCCTGGTTGGTGTTACCCAGGGCTATGAGCTGGAGTACTTCCAGCTCACGCCTGGATAGAAGTTCAATCAAACCAACCGGCTTTAGACCTGGAGAACCTGCTTCTATTTTTAATGAAAAAGCATCCAGCACTTTTTGTGCATATTGTTTATAACCTGGCTTTTCCAACCTAAGATAAGCTGCCAGGAGAGCCTGGATAGGATCACCAACATCTAAAAAGATCTGGATATAACCTTCCGGTTCTGCGAGAGCAAGACTGGATTCAAGTAATGCAAAAGCTTCCCTCAGGCACTGCTGTCCAGCGATTGCTGCAGCCTTTAACAAATTGCATTCAAGTTGTCTTGTTTTTCGGCTGCCGGACGTCATCCCGGGAGTAAACCCGGCAAGCATATTTTCCACATCGTTATACCTGCCTTGTGCCAGGCGGATGCGGGCCAGGGTCAGACGGTAGCGTTCCTTGTAGAGATCAAAATCCCCGCTTAGCTGAATTTGATCCGCCCAACGGGAAGGATTTTGTAGATCCCCACTTGCCAGCTGCAGGCGAACCTTCATGGTGTGGAAATCCTCATCGAATTCACGTGGTCGCGACCTGCTTTGCAATCTTCTCTCAAATTGCTCGACGATTTGCATTGCCCCGATGTAGTCTCCCTTAGCTCGAAGAACGCGTACCAGAGCGATGTGACCGAAGCCATCCGTCATAATATTCTGCCATGGCTGATTGGCTAGAAGTCCATCTCTGATATATTTCTCGGCATCTTCCAGGCAATTCCATTCGGTCAGTGCCTCCCCCAGGTCGATCTTCATGCTGCCGGAAGTATAAACAAACTGGATATCACGATTTTTAACCGGGTCGAGAAATTCGTGGCACAGTGCGGCAGTTTCGTGTAAACGACCCAGCATCAGGTAGACACGGGTCAGAAATGGAGCCAGGGTGGGGATCGCAGCCGTTCCACGCTGTAGCTTCTCCCTCTGGATACACTTCTCTGCGACCTCCACCGCGCGGTCGAGTTCTCCTCTCCTTGCCAGGGCCATCCCATAGAGAAAATCGGCCGCGTTGCGCAGGATCTGCTCTTTGGTGGGGATTTCGTCCAGCAGGCGGACATCAGGCAGGGGATGTAAATCAACCGTGTTTACCGGCGGGGCGAGAAATGCAATGGCCGAGGCGATAATCGTCTGCATCCATTGCTGCCCGGAATCAAGGTCTGAATCAGCAAGTTTTTTCGCCATGTCGTTTAACAATGGGCGGGCTTCTGCAATGCGGCCCTGGATGATCAGAAACCAGGACAGGTAGAGGCCGATAATGGGCCGGTCCAGGATCATTTCTTGTGGAAGGCTGTCTGCCATTTGCAAAACAGAAGGGTCGCTTTCCGCTAAACGCACAGGCCCATAGCGCATGATAAGGTCGGCTGCCCGGCCATCCTCTTGAGCAGCCAGGAGTTGTTGAATGGCTTCGACGATGAATCCGTTCTGTTCCAACCAGGCGGAGGCTTGACAATGCAGGCGGGGAACCAAATTGGCTTGGGATTGTTGCAGGCGAACTTTGAGCAAGTCGGAAAAGAGATGATGATAGCGGTACCATGTTCGCTCGTCATCAATCGAAATAAGAAAAAGATTTTCCCGTTCCAGGTATTTCAGAACATTGACCGAATGGCAAAAAGACGGCGTTCCCGGATAGGACCGACCATCCTCATTACCGGCCTCAGGTCTTTCATCACTTTCCAGAACAGCATCACAGAGTGGACCTGTCAGGCGTTCCAAAACCGAGGTACACAAAAGAAAATGCTGAATTTCCGGTGGCTGGCCGGACAAGACCTCTTCAACCAGGTAATCCAGGATGTAGCGGTTTGTACCGGAGAACCCTTCGATAAACCCTGTTACATCTTTACGATCACGCATGGACAGAGCCGCCATCTGTAAGCCGGCAATCCAGCCTTCCGTACGCTTTTCAAGTGCTGTTACCACTCCTGATCCAGGCGGAGGTCCATGACTTCATTCAGGAACTGGGCTGCCTCTGGCTCGGTAAAGCGGAGATCGGCTGCTCTGAGCTCAACGGTCTGGCCGCGCGCCCGCAGGCGCGATAAAGGAAGCGGAGGGTCGGAGCGCGTGGTGATCACCAGATGCAAGTTTTTGGGGCAGTGCTCAAGAAAAAAGCCACTCCTTCATGCACTATCGGGCTGCTGATCAGATGGTAGTCATCTAATACAAGGACTATTTCCGTATTGGCACGATCCAGGTCATTGATAAGGCTGGTCAGCACCGCTTCAGGTGGTGCTTTCTGTATTCCCGCCATGAGTTTGGCAGCTTCCCTGCCAATCCGGTCGTCAGCAGCCTGGAGAGCAGCGATGAGATAAATCAGGAACCGTCCCGGTTGATTGTCGTTTTTATCCAGAGAAAGCCAGGCTGCGGGTATCCCACAACTGGCGACGCAAGATGCCACCAGGGAAGACTTGCCAAAACCAGCCGGGGCGGTAATCAGGGTAAGCGGACCGCCCAATCCCTTTATCACCTGTTCCTGAAGCCGGGAG
>CAVVGZ010000002.1:0-5303 GCA_963747965.1 uncultured Chloroflexia bacterium
TTGACAAATTTTTGTTTCACTCGTAAAATTGCGTATCTTGTAAATTATTTAGTTAATAAAATATTTACATAATAAAGCAATAAATAAAAAATTAAACAGGCGGGCTCATCATGAGGGAACAAACAACTTTAGAACTTACGCAGGATTTATTCCAGTTTGTGTCACAAATCCCACGAACAAAACTGATCCGCGGCTCATTCGAAGGCATACCTCGCAGGGAAAACGAGTTACTGGTACTACTTTTAATGAATCTTGGAGACGATAAGAAAGCAGTATCGGTTACAGAAATCAGCAATATGTTGCAAATCACACCTGCAGGTGTAACCCATTTGCTCAATCCATTGGAAGAAACCGGACACATTATTCGTATGCAAGCACCGAATGACCGGCGTATCGTTTTAATCGGGCTCACCGACAAGGGAACAGAGCTTGCTGAGGCACTTTTATTGAATGTTCAAGAAACATTATCCGGTCTTGTTAATTATTTGGGGGAAGAAGATTGCAGAACCTTTATTCGATTATTATCCCGGGTAATTGAGTTTTTAACTTCACAACCCGGTAAATAGAAAAGTTATCGGGATTAAAAATTTGAGATATCTCAACGCTTGACGCAGGGTCTGGGTTTTATGAATGGTACGGGTAAAAACTACATCATCCAGATGCAGGATGTCATTAAAACATACAGTACGGGTGATATCCCCTTTGTTGCCCTTAATCACGTCACCATCGATATTTTGCAGGGTGAATTTCTGGGAGTCACAGGTAAATCGGGGGCTGGAAAAACTACCCTGCTCAACATGATCTCAGGAGTAAGCGGGGTAACCTCCGGGAGCGTTCTCTTTCATCAAAAGTGTAATGGAACAACATCTTCTGTCATCCCTATCCATACCATGAGTGAAGATAAACTTGCCCTCTGGCGAGGTAAAAACCTGGGGATCATTTTTCAATCGTTCGAATTAATGCCATCGCTCAGCCTGTTAGAAAACGTGATGTTGCCTCTTGATTTTTTAGGGATTTACCAGCCTGCAATAAGTAACAAAAGAGCCTTCGAATTATTGGAATTGGTAGATATCGTCGAACATGCCCACAAAATCCCCGCCCATATCTCAGGTGGACAAAAACAGCGTGTTGCCATTGCTCGGGCAATGGTAAACGATCCCCCATTGATCATTGCTGATGAACCGACCGGGAACCTGGATAGCGCCACTGCTGAAACCATTCTTGAAATATTTCGAAAGACTGGTTTACCGGGGAAAAACAATCGTTATGGTAACCCATGATGAGAGCCTAACACCTCGTTTTTCACGCCGTCTTCAAATTGTGGATGGGGTCGTGAGTAATCCGACAGAAAATGGTAATGCAGCGGTTAGCAAGATTGAAACCACAAAAAATATGGAACGCAGATTTCCTTCCACGAACCATATCTTCTAAGCGAGATTCCCGCATCACTTTTAAGTACGGCAACGCCGTGCTCCGAAGATGGTTTCTCCCCGGCAATTCGCCAGCAAGGAAAACCAGCCATTATTTTACGTAACGTGAGTAGGGTATATGAAAATGCTGCCGGGAAATTTACTGCTTTGAAATCCATAAATTTGCAGTTGAACTATCGGGCAGTTTATCGCTATTGTTGGGAAATCTGGTTGTGGAAAATCAACTCTATTGAATATGATCACGGGTATTGACCACCCAACCTCCGGTGAAGTAATCGTGGGCAATGAACATATTTATAAAATGAGTGAAAGTAGTCGTGCTTTATGGCGGGGAAGGAATTTGGGTGTGGTTTTTCAATTTTTTCAACTTCTGCCAACCCTAACCTTATTGGAAAACACTATCTTGCCCATGGATTATTGTAAGGTACATCCTTTCTCTGAACGTCCGGAACGGGCAATGGAATTTACTCCGCATGGTCGGATTAGAAGAGCAGGCAAACCAGCTTCCTGCTGCTGTCTCGAGCGGACAGCAGCAGAGTGCAGCTATTGCGCGTGCACTGGCAACCGATCCACCGATAATTTTGGCTGATGAACCCACCGGCAATTTGGATACGCGTGCTGCTGATAATATTCTTACCCTGTTTGAGAACCTTGCGGCACAGGGCAAGACAATCCTGATTGTCACCCATGATCCCTCCATAACACGTAGAACAGATCAAACTATTATCCTTTCCGATGGCGAAATCATTGACCAAACAGTGGCAAGGGCCCTGCCCTACTTATCTCATCTGCAAATGCTTGCAGCCACTCGCCAGGCAAAAAGGTGGAAAGTAGCACCTGGAACAACGATTCTCCAGCAAGGGCAGGCAGTCGATGATTTCTTCATGGTTGAATCTGGCGAGGTGGAAGTCGTTATTCAAATTGATGGGACACATGAAATGCGGCTGGCTTGTTTGGGCCCCGGTCAATTCTTTGGCGAGGTCGAATTAACCATGGGTGGTTATTCCATCGCCAGTGTCAAAGCAACCAGGCATGGAGCAGAATTGGCAATAATCCCTGGAGATATATTCCACGAACTGGTCGATAGCTCCTCAGCAACACGTGATACGCTCCAGGAATTAGCCACCAACCGTCTTGCTGAAAACAGGTATAGAAGGAACACAATTCGGTGAACACCTCCAAAAAACAAATTCTCCTGAAGCCCCGCTGGAAAAAGGTAAGCGCTGATTTATGGGATGAAAAATCGAGAACCGCGCTGGTTATTGCGTCAATCGCCGTAGGTGTCTTCGCAATCGGGATGATCATCAGTGGCTTTGTAATCCTGAGGGAAGATATTAACCGCAGTTATGCCTCAATTAATCCGCCAAATATTGATATCCTGACCGATCCATTTGACGAAGATTTTGTAGCGGTCATCGATAAAGTGCCTGGCGTCAAGGATGTAGAAGGCCGGCGTATCTTTGGAATTCAGGCCAGAAAAAATTCTGAGGATTGGAAAAATCTGACTCTGGTTGCCGTTTCAGATTTTGCAGGGGACATCAATCTTCTCGACCCGATTGAAGGCACACAATTCCCCCGGGATGGCGAAGTGATCATCAACCAGAATATGGCGCACATCAGCGGGTTTCACGCCGGAGACAGCATCAAAATTGAATTACCGGATGGTTCTACCCATAATCTTACCGTGGCTGGGCTTGTCACTGACCAGACCGCTACTAAGCCTGATCCAGGTGCAACGAATTATGCGTATATTTCTTTAAAAACACTGCGATACCTGGGTGCGGAAGATTATTTCAACCATCTTTTGGTAACAGTAGATGGTGACGGAAGTGATCAGAAAATCATCGCCGGCGTTGCTGAAAAAATAAAAATAAAAACAGAACGAAGCCAGCGGATAGTATATTTGCAGGAGGAAATGCTTTCCAGCGAACATCCGATGACGGATTCAATTTTGGCAGTTCTTGGTGTTCTTGGTGCATTGGGAGTTTTAATAACAATCCTCAGCAGTTCCCTCATTGTCAACACGCTCAATGCCATATTAACCCAACAGCTGCGCCAGATTGGAATAATGAAGCTGGTTGGAGGGCGCAGTTACCAGATTCTAGGAATGTACTTAACCCTGATCATTGCCTACAGCTTAATTGCCCTTGTGCTGGCTGTGCCGCTTGGTGCAATCGCCGGGTATGCGCTTGCATGGTTTATCACCAATTTTATGGGAGCAGTGATCCAGGGTTTCCGGATTATTCCTGCAGCCGTTACAGCCCAGGTATTGACCGCAATTCTTATTCCATTAGCCGCTGGTTTTGTCCCGGTGAGAAATGGCGCCAACATTAAAGTTCAATTGGCAATCAGCAACTATCGCCCTACAAACCAGAAAATCAACCGGGGGGTTTTCAACCGGAATGCCCATTTGTTCAGTTGGATTTCTCGTCCAGTCTTACTTTCGATCCGAAATACCTTTCGCAAGAAGGGGCGACTACTTTTAACAATCTTCACGCTCACCATTGCAGGAGCTGTTTTTATTGGGGTATTCAATGTGAGAGATTCAATGGACAATGTAATGGACCAACTGATGCAGCACTTTATGGGTGATGTAACCGTGAACCTAAGCCATCCATACCGGGTCAGCAAAGTCGAACAATCGCTTCTGGGTATTAACGGCGTAACTGACGTGGAAGCATGGGGCGGCGCCACTGGTGAAATTCAGGATCGCAACGGAATTAAAGTGACTGATCTCTCTATTGTCGCTCCGCCTTCGGATACTCAGCTGCTTGACCCAGATATTGTGGCAGGTCGGTGGCTCTTGCCTGAAGAAGAAAAGGCCCTTGTCGTTTCCGATTCAATTTATAAGTATTATCCGGATCTTGTCCCCGGAGATAAGTTGATCATAAAAATAGCCGGGCAGCGCCAACAAGATTGGACAGTGGTGGGGATATTCCGCTTCGTTGAGATGCTTGGTGATCCAATAGCTTATGCTGGTTTTGAATATATTGCAAATAGTTTGAATTTGCCGAATCAAGCATCATCCTATCGCCTTATTACTGAAGCTCACGATGCGGCATCTCAACTAGCACTATCCGTACGTATAAATCGTTATCTATCGGAGAATGGTTTCGCAATTCAAAGCGTTCAAACAGGTGAGTTATTACAGAAAAATGCGTCTCAAGGCATCAATGTATTGGTTATATTTTTACTGATTATGGCAATTTTAACCGCCATTGTAGGCAGTATTGGTTTGACAGGGACAATGAGCATCAACGTCTTTGAAAGGACCCGGGAAATTGGCATCATGAGAACCATTGGCGCAGAAGATTCGGTCATCATGCAGTCGGTTGTCTTCGAAGCACTCGTCATTGGCTTGATAACTTGGATTTTGGCAATAGGTCTTTCTTTCCCGATTAGCTACGTTTTGCTAAATATTATTGGATTAGCTATGGGGGGATCAGCGATGACCTTGAGCTTCACCCCTCTGGGTATCCTGCTGTGGTTTATCATCGTCATTATCCTTTCTGTCATCGCCAGTATCATGCCGGCTCGCAATGCTGCCCGACTGACAATAAATGAAGTGCTTGCTTATGAATAAGTGCCTATCCTTAGAGTGTTTTACCCGTAGAAAGATATCTTTATAGCAGGGAACTCGTAGCATACCCACCAAAAGGATTTTATATTACCGCTGTGAATATATAAACCACTCTTTTTCGGGAAATTTTGAGGAATTGGTGTTTTACCGGATATAACCCTAAATTATAACGTTTGCCATCTGCTCTGAATTTTATTCTCTTTTACAGCACTTTTCCGGAATACGCTACAGGCAAACATCCTCTTTAGTGATCTTGATCAATCCCCCGTCACTATAACCAGGTTTAAACCGGA
>CAVVGZ010000003.1:0-13824 GCA_963747965.1 uncultured Chloroflexia bacterium
TTTCAACAATCCAGAAATGAGATAGCCCCAGTATGCGTAAAGGGGTTTTCTCCAGAGTTTGCAGCACAGCTCTCAGCGTCTTACCCGGGACAGGGTACCGGGCGATGATATTGTCATAAGCACCAAAAAGGATCGTTCGGGAGACAACCCGCACCGGGAGCCCGGCGAATAAGGTTTCCAGGTCCCGTTTAGAATACACCCGCACATGCGGTGCCAGCCGGTTTCGCCAGGTTTTGGGCAGATAGTTCACCAGTGGGATATTGCCGAAATGGTATTTTCCCCGCCAGTAAATCCCGTGTGTCTCAAAAGGATAGCCGCGGTTGGGACAGAATAAAATCAGGCGTCCACCGGGTTTGAGTGTCCGGACTATTTCAGCAATCACCCTGCGGTCATCCTGGACATGTTCCAGGACTTCATGGCTCAGGGTGAGGTCATACACACCCGCCGGAAAGGGTAGGTCTTCTCCAGTCCCGCAAACCACACCTTCCGAAACAAGGTGGGCATCTATCGTGCGTTCCAGCTCCACATCCAGGCCAACTGCCTGTCGGGCTGCAAAGCCAGTTTACCCAGGTATGCCCCGACACCGCAGCCATCAACCAGGATCGTTCCTTGTTCCCGGCCTTCGCCTGCTTCCAGAATCATTTTCAGCCGGCGTTCCTGTCCTGCACGCCAGGCATGCGAAGGGACACCCCGCAAAGCTGCCTTCTGCAGGTCTTCATCGTTCAGCATCGGTTATTTCTCATTTGTATTCGGCACCCAGGCAAGCACGCTGGTGCCAGATTTTGGTTCCGAAGTGATATCCACATCCCCCCCCACACTGCGTGCCCGCGTTTGCATGTTCGAAAGGCCGTGCCCGATGGTCTGCTTAATCCGCTCAAGGTCAAATCCCCTGCCGTCATCATGCACCTCAAGCAGCGCCCGGTCGGCTGCTGCCCAAAGGGATACATCAACATGATGTGCCCGGGCATGTTTGGCGATGTTCGCCAGCGCCTCCTGGCAGATGTGGAACAAGGTCACAGCCTGGGGAGGTGGGAGATCCGTTAATCCATCCGCAGGACCTTTCAACTTTACCTCCACCAGGGTATGCGCCCGGAACTCACTTACCAGGCGCTCAATGCCCTGCATCAGGTTTTCATCATAAAGCTGGCGGGGACGCATATCCAGGATATAAGCCCGCAGATCACGGATGGTGCTGTCAATATCAAAGATTGCCTGTTCAATCCTTTTTCGCGCTTTCTCATTGTCCTGATCCATCAGCAGCCGGGCATGCTGGAGGGTCAATCCGATCGCATAAACGGACTGAATGGTGCCATCATGCAAATCCATGCCAATTCGTTCGCGTTCCTCCACCACCGCCAGGCGGCGCTGCTGCAGGTTGAGACGCAGGTTCTCAATAGCCGTACCGAACCATGTGCTGATCGCTGAAAGAAATTGCAGTTCCATCTCATCCAGGGGTTCTGTTTGGATGGTGGCGATGGATAGTACTCCCAAAACTCCCAGGCGCCCTACCAGCGGGAAACAAGCTACCTGGTTTATTCCCTTCCTGAATACCAGATGGTTTAGATCCCGTCCATCACTGGTTGGCAAACTGAGCAGGCGTGGTTGGATGAGTTCAGCAGAGGAACCTACAACACCCTCCCCGATCAGGTACTGTTCCTGGGCCCAGATTGAATCTACCGCATCACCGCGGTGAAGCACCATGTTGAGGGTTTTTCCATCCTCCTGGAGCAGGAAGACTTCCCCCACCTCAATATGAAGATAATCCATGACCTGGTTGAGGACCTTGTGCAATATTTGATCGATATCCGATGCAGAGATGAGGGTCGATGCCAGATCATTAAGCAATCCAAGGTTCTCAGTGCGGCGGGTGAGAATTTTGTCACGTTCCAGGAGCTGGTTGTAAAGGCGGGCATTGCTGATGCTGATCGCAGCATAAGCTGCCAGTGTCTCTATAACCTGCTGGTCGTCTTCATTAAATTCAGGGGCGTTAAGCTTATTGGTTAAATAAATTTGGCCCAGGTGGCGGTTGCCCTGTAAAATGGGAACCCCCAGGAATGAAGTCATCATCGGGTGCTGCCTGGGAAATCCAACGCTGCGCGCATCAGAAAGGATATCCATAATGCGGATGGTTTGCTTGCTGTTCATTAAAGCCCCGATTAACCCCTTACCGGCCGGGGGATGGGCCATGCGCTGGACTTCATCCGCAGGCATGCCAACCTGGATAAATTGCTCCAGCTGGTTGTTCTCATTCATCACCCCAACCGCTGCATAGCCAGCATTCACCTGCTGGCGCGCAATTTCCGCAATGCGTTCCAGTACCGATTGAAGGGAGATATCCTGAACCAACTCAAGGCTGGCAAGGTGCAGTGCGGCCAGCCGGTCTTGCAGTTGTTCCCTGGTGAGAATCTTAATGTCCATCGTGGAAAACAATTGTAATCCAATTTGTCCAATTTAGCAATTAACCAAATAGGACGGTCGTGTCCGATTATTGCCCGTGAATAGGAGGATTGCCCTGCCATCCGTAAACACTCCTATATAGAACATATATTCTATATTAATGGTGTCGGGACACAAACCAGGAGAGAAAAAATTGGCCAGGGGGATTGAAATACGAAGACTGCCTGTGATGTCCGGGAAATTGGCTGAAAAAAAACAATTCATAAATACAATTTATATTGCTGTCAACCGGATTCATTCGGTATAATAATCAGCAGAGGAATAAATTCGATGTTAAACCAGCCATCAAACCGCAAGGAAGAAGAAAATAAATATGCACAACAGGGGCTTTTACCCCCTGGGCAATCCCTGACCCAAAAATTTCCGGTCTTACATTACGGAAAGGTACCGGCTGTGGATTTGCAGCATTGGGATTTCCGTATTTGGGGAGAGGTGCAACAGGAAGTGAAATTAACCTGGGATGAATTTAACCGGTTACCAAAAACCAGGTTAACCCTGGATCTGCACTGCGTCACCCGCTGGAGCAAATTTGATACCCTCTGGGAAGGTGTAGCGGTACGCACCTTGATGGATGAAGGATTATTAAGACCCCTGCCGCAGGCTCGCTTCGTAATGCAGCATGCCGACCCGGACTACACCACCAATCTTCCTCTTGAAATTATCCTTTCGGAAAACTTTTTACTGGCAACCCACTTCAACGGGCTGCCGCTCCCGGAGGATCACGGGTATCCCCTGCGCGGGGTTGTAGGCGTGAAGCGCGACCGGCGCAGCTTAAAAGAGGTTTACCTTTGGAAAGGCGCCAAATGGCTGCGCGGCCTGGAATTTATGGCGCAGGACCGGCCCGGTTTCTGGGAGCAGGCTGGTTATCACAACGATGCTGACATCTGGAAAGAGGAACGCTTTCGTTAGGCATTATTAACCCGATAAGTATTTCGCGGTTTTTTTATGTTTCACGTGAAACCTCCATACGATGACCACACGTACCACCATCCTTCTGGTAATTTTATTCTCGATCCTCTCCCTTCTATTGGGGTTGGCCGCATATCCTTATATGCCCGACAGGATTGTCAGTCACTGGAATGCCTATGGACAGGCTGATGGATTCACTACAAAAATATTTGGAATCCTCTTCATCCCGATGATGATCCTGGCAACCGGGGCGTTGATGATATTCCTTCCCAGGCTGGACCCATTGAGGGCTAACCTGGCAGGCTTTCAGGGCAGTTACTATCGTATTGTGGTCCTGATGGCCGGATTTTTGTTTTACCTGCAGGGGATTACCCTGGCATGGAATTTGGGATGGCAGTTTAACCTGGTCCTGGCGCTTACTCCCGCATTTGCTGTGCTCTTTTATTTCATTGGCACGCTGGTTGAAAAAGCTCACCGTAACTGGTTTATCGGCATACGCACACCCTGGACAATGAGCAGTGACATCGTCTGGGAAAAAACCCATCGCCTGGGTGGCAAATTGTTTAAACTATGTGCTGCATTTACCTTATTGGGGATGCTCTTTCCGGATTACGCATTTTTCTTCATGATTGGTCCGGTTTTAAGCATTTCCTTTGGCTTGATCTTCTATTCTTACTATGCGTATCAGCAGGAGTCTCGCTAAACAGGAGTATCGTCCGGAATGTTTCACGTGAAACATTCCGCTGGTATCATCAGGTTATAGATTTTTTACGACAAAACCACCGTTGTAGATCCGAAATCCAGATTTCAGGATCTCTCCATATCAGGAATGTTGAATCCGACAGGAATAATCAGGAATGATTTTATGAATACCGGTTTAGATTATGTCATCCAGGTCCAGAATCTTTCCCACTCCTATGGGGATAGGATGGCTTTGGATAATATCAGTTTCAATATTACACGCGGGGAGGTTTTTGCTTTATTAGGTCCCAATGGGGCAGGCAAAACCACCACCATCCGCCTGTTGAACGGCCTTTTCCCACCATCCGCGGGGAGTATGCAGGTTTTAGGTCTCGACCCGCAGACACAGGGAGATCTCCTGCGCCGTCACAGCGGTGTGCTGACAGAAACCCCCGCTTTATACGAGCGGCTGACAGCCGTTGAGAATCTGCAATTTTTCGGAACATTGGCGGGAATGTCTTCCAACGATCTTCAAAACCGTATGGTGGAGTTAATGGATTTTTTTGAGTTGAGCCATCGCTCCAAAGAACGTGTTGGCAATTACAGCAAAGGCATGAAACAACGCTTGGCGCTGGCCAGGGCTTTGCTGCACAACCCGCAGCTTGTTTATCTGGATGAACCCACTTCAGGATTGGATCCTGAATCAGCCCAGCAGGTTCACGAATTAATGCATTCTATCCGGCAGAAAAATGGTCAGACCATTATGCTGAGCACCCATCATTTGTACGAAGCGGAAAGGCTGTGTGACCGGGTCGCCATCCTGAACCAGGGTCGTTTGTTAGCCTGCGGGACGCTTGACGATCTGCGCCGGCAGTTTTTCCCCGGTGAATGGGTGGTTTTCAACTTTTTTATCCCCGCATCGAAAGAGTTGCTTCTGGAGTTGACTGTTCATCCCGGTGTCCTCAAGGTTGATTCACCATCGCCGGAGGCGCTCAAGGTCCAGATTTCTGCAAAAAGCGTTATCCCTTCGCTGATTTCCCGTCTGGTATCCCTGGATGCTCAAATCTTAGCCGTAACCCCTTACCAGGTGTCACTGGAAGAGATCTACTTTAAACTACAGCAGGAGTCGTCGCTATGAATACCGCCATAATAGGTGCAATTGCCCGCAAGGATTTATTGGAAATCCGGCAAAATAAAGGCGCCTGGATGCCCATGATCATTGTCCCGCTGATATTTGTTATCTTCCTGCCCCTGGCAATGATCCTCATCCCAACTTCAATGGATATTTCACCGCAGACACTTGCAGGTGATGCCGATTTGGAGATGTTTATCCGCAATATGCCTCCCTCCATGCAGCAGTCTCTCACTGGCCTGGACGAAATGCAGGGTATGCTGGTGCTGATGCTGGGCTATTTTTTTGCGCCGTTTTTCCTGATATTTCCGCTCATGTTCTCCACGGTGATTGCTGCGGAATCCTTCGCCGGAGAACGGGAACGAAAAACCCTTGAAGTCCTGCTTTACACTCCCGCCACCAACCGGCAGCTTTTCCTGGGAAAAGTTCTGGCCGCGGTTATTCCCGGCATCGGTGTTACCTGGATTTGTTTCCTTGTATATGCCGTTGTATTAAACACCGCCGGTTTTGGCGTGTTTCACAGGCTCTGGTTCCCTCTCGCTACCTGGTACCCCCTTATCTTCTGGATTGCACCTGCCCTCGCATTATTGGGGATCTCTGCTACAGTGTTGATCTCGGCCAGGGTTCAGTCCTTCATGGGCGCTTACCAGCTCAGCTCTTCTCTGATTATCGTCGTGCTGATATTGGTTTTCGGTCAAATCAGCGGTGTTGTTTATCTTAGTGTTCTGGTCGGCATGCTCGCTGGTTTGGGTTTCTGGCTGATTGCTGCCGGCTTAACCTTTTTGGCTACCAAAGGATTCAATCGCAGCACATTGCTGTTAGGCGACCTTCACTCCAAATAACAGTGACGCGCCAGGTCATTTTTTCAATTTTTCCTGCTTTACCCATTAGATAATCATTTCACGCATAAACCTGCAATTTATTCGTGGTTTTGCGGGATGACCGGCAATGTCAGTGCTGTCTCGCTTCCTTTTCCCGCATGTTTGATCCAGAACAGCTCATCCAGGCTGCATTGCAGTGCCTCTGCCAGCAGGATGGCTGTTTTGATGGTAGGCAGGAAGCGTTTTTTTTCAATTGCCAGGATTGACTGGCGGCTTATCCCTGCTTTTTCTCCAAGTTTCTGCTGGGACAGGCCCCGCCTTCTCCGGAAATGCCTGACACGGTTTTCTATTTCAATTTCAACGCTTTTATTAATCATATTCATACCCTTATATAATGTAAAGTATGCTTTACATTTATGGATTATAAATCAGTTGCCCTTATAAGGAAAGGGGCTTTGTAACCCATTTTTTGTAACTGACGTCGCTACACTGATATAATCTATACGGTTTATATCTATTGAAAATTGATTGGGCATGCTGTCCAGGCCAACAGTGAGGGAATGATGTCAAAATTGTTGATTGATACCGATCGGGTTCAAAAAATAATTATCAGGTTTATTCAGGATCAGATGCACATCACCGGTTTTAATCACCTGGTAATCGGGTTGTCGGGCGGGATCGATTCTAGTTTAGCCTGTTTTCTAATTTCAAAAGCTGTTGGACCGCAAAATGTCCTTGCCATTCGGCTTCCTTACAAGACTTCCTCCGCTTCCTCTCTGGAGGATGCCCAGCTGGTAATTGACAGTACCGGTGTAAATTCGAAAACAATAGAAATTACGGATATAGTGGATGGTTATACCCAAAAATTCCCCCAGATCAGCCCTGTGCGGCGCGGTAATATCATGGCGCGTGCCCGGATGATCATCCTTTACGACCAGTCTGTCGAATTTAATGGCCTGGTTACCGGAACCGGCAATAAAACAGAATATATGCTCGGCTACACCACGCTCTACGGGGATGCTGCCTGCGCCTTCAACCCGGTTGGAGATCTATATAAAACACAGGTACGCCAGCTTGCCAGGGCTTTGGGTATGCCGGAAAGGATTATTACCAAATCTCCCTCGGCCGATTTATGGATAGGCCAAACAGATGAAGGGGAAATGGGTTTTTCATATGATGATGTTGACCAGCTTCTCTACATGTTGATCGATGAACGATACACGGTATCGGAATGCTGTGAAGCAGGTATCCCTGAAGCCTTTGTCCGCCGGGTGGTAAGCATGATCAATAAAAATGGATTCAAGCGCAGTCTCCCCCCGGTTGCCAGGATCAGCCCCCTGCCAGTTGGAGAGGATTTAATCTATCCGGATGAACTGGGGCTGACTCATAGCGCCTGATAAGACATATTTTCCCCTAACTGTCTGTCCCTTTCATCCACAACATCCAAATTTCAAATAAGAAGTTAAGCCAGGCTTTCACTCCTGGGAAGGATCTTATTGGAAACAAAATTAAATCCCATCAGCCAGACCAGCTGGGATCTGGCTGATCTATTTCCTTCCCCGGATAGCGGGGAATTGGAGATCGCATTTCGCACCCTCGAGGAACAGGCAGGATTATTTGAGGCATACCGCTCCAAATTAACCGATTCCCTCAGCGTTGAATCCTTTCTGGAAATTATCCGCCATCTGGAAAAAATCTCGAACCTGGGAAATCGTTTGTATGGTTACAGTTCTTTATTATTTACCCGGAATACCCAGGACCAGCAGGCAATCTCCCTGGTGGGGCGCGTGGAGCAGTTTTCAGCCAGTCTCTCTAACCGGGTTCTATTCTTCAGTCTGTAGTGGAAGGATCTGCCGCATGAAGGGTGCAGTCGCTTGGTGGATCCCTCTCCCCGGTGGAAATCCTGGCCAATGCCGGGGTGGATGTCTACCAGGACGCCTTCTGGCAGGGTGGCTTCAATAAAATTGAGCAAATAGTTACCCAACTGGAACACATCCCTGTCAAATAAACCCCATCGCCGGGGTTGGGAAGCATGCCATTCCCGGGGGAATGGTTGAGATCCTTACCAGCACATGGCGGTAAACAGGTGCTATTTTTAATGGTATATTTATCTTAATCATTCAAATCTATCCTTCATCGGAGTAAAACCATGTTCATCGCTATTGAAGGAGTAATCGGGGTAGGGAAAACCTCTCTCGCACGGCTTTTACAGCCATCTTTTGAAGCCAATTTACTCCTGGAAGTCTTTGAAGAAAATCCGTTTTTAAGCGATTTTTATGCAGACCGCAGGCGCTATGCCTTTCAAACCCAGATATTTTTCCTTTTAAGCCGCTATCACCAGCAGCGGCGGGGGATAACTGACTATTTACAGCATCAAGCACCCATCATTGGTGACTATACCTTTGATAAAGATGCCCTTTTCGCCCGCATAAATCTGGATGGCGATGAACTCGAAACCTATTACCAGGTTCATGAGGCGCTTGCTGAAAAGATACACACCCCGGACTTGATTGTGTATTTAAGAGCGGATCCGGGTACGCTCATGCAAAGAATCGCATTGCGGGATCGTTCCTACGAGCGCAAGATGGAGCTGAGCTATATCAATGAATTGAACAACGCCTACGAAGATTATTTTCTGACCCATCCGAAAACTGCCTCCCTGGTACTCCCTATCGACACCAACCACTTGAATTTCATCCAAAACCAAAATGATCTCTATTGGATTGAGAACCGCATCCGCCAGGTCTTGCAGCTGCCGCCCTTCCAACCCGAACTTCCGATTCCCGGTACCTCGGAAGAACAATTGAATCCTTAATCTCTAGTTATCCAGGGGATAATATGCGCATTGATCGAGATACACTTCTAAAAGTAGCCCGTAATACGGTTGAAAAACGGGTAAAGAATAACCGTAATATCATCTGTGTCTATCTCACCGGGTCTCTCTTACGCGATGATCCACTATTGGCCGGGACTACAGACATAGATCTGATCTTTGTGCACAGCATTGAGCCTCTTGAAGACCGGGAGATCGTTAAATATAACGAAGAAGTCCATATTGACATTGCCCACCACTACCAGGGAATTTATGACCAGCCGCGCAAACTGCGTACGGACCCGTGGATTGGGTCATTTATGTGTGCTGATCCCTTGATGCTGCATGATATCCAGTATTGGTTTGAGTACACCCAGGCAAGTATCTGTGCCCAATTTGCACGCCCTGAAAATGTGCTTCAACGCGCCCGGTTCTTTGCGGATAATGCCCGTAAAACCTGGCTGGATTCACAGGAAAATTCTATTAAGTTGTTCCCGGAGAGATTGAACTCGTTTATGAATGCCCTGGAGGATTCCGGTAACGCAATAGCGGTCCTCACCGGAAATCCTTTAACAGAGCGGCGTTTTCTGTTCCAATTTCCTGACCGGGCACAACGTATTGGCAGACCAGGTCTCGCATCCGGACTCCTGGACTTGTTCATGAATGATGTCATCCAGGAGGAAGAGTGGGATGCCTGGATTGGTGATTGGGAAGCCGCCCTGGATGCCGTGGGTACCCTCGATAAATATCCAGCCCGTCTGCATCCCTACCGTAAAGCATATTATCTGGATGTCGTTAAAGCATTCCGCTCCGATCATCCAGCTGCAGCGCTTTGGCTTCTTCTGCGTAACTGGACGATGGCCATCCTGTCGCTCTCCGAGGATTCTCCCCATAGGCTGCCCTGGGTGGCTGCCTGTGAAAAATTAAACCTGTATATCGAAGATTTACCGGACCGGTTGGACGCACTGGATGTTTATTTGGATTCAATTGAAGAGGTGGTTGAAGATTGGGGAACCCGGCACGGTGTCAATTGATTTCCTGCTTTCCTGATCCACAACCTTGTGGATAAAGCGCGATTTTCTGTGGATAACTCATTCGAACGGGGGATAACCGGCAGTATATTCACATCCAGATTGTGGATTAATTTGTGATAAAAAAACCGCTAAGGTTGCTATTTTGTCATAATTCCTTGGTCACTGGCCGGAATGAGGTTATTAATCTTTCCCATGTCCCCTTTTATCCACTTTCAGGTGTGGATAATTTTCCGTAAGAAAGCCCCCGCATATACGCTATATTTAAGAATTTCCCCCCTTATCTGCCGTTTTCCAATAATTTCTGGACAACCATCCACATATCCACAGTCCCTACTATTATTACTTTTAATTAACACCTTAATTTATATAATTAAATAGCTGGTATTGAATCCAACAACTAAATCCTGTACAATTTGAATAAAATAAGGAGAATTAATAGAAAGCCCCATAGCAAAATCAATTATGCTTTGATGCTGGAATGGAAGGGAGAGAGAAAATGGATGTTATCAAAGTGAAAGCAAACTCCCGCACTGCTGCCGTTGCGGGGGCTATTGCCGGGGTTATGCGGGAGCATAAACACGCCGAGGTTCAAGCCATAGGTGCCGGTGCAGTAAACCAGGCGGTAAAAGCACTGATACTGGCCAAAGGGTATCTCAGTGAAGACGGAATTCCTATCGTGTGTATCCCTGAATTTGTTGACGTGGATATTGATGGGAAAATCCGTACGGCGATAAAAATTGTTGTAGAACCGCGTTAGGGACAGGCACGCCTGAATCCCGCGGGTCAGGGGGATAACATTTCCGTACCATTTTACGGAAATGGCTGTTCGTTGTTGGTTAAATCTTCGGGGGAAAAAATTACTTCATCTTTTCCGGTTAGTTTTTCTTTTACTTTATTAACCACCAGTTGTAAATGAGGCTGGTATTGCACAAAATTCAGGTTGTCAGCCGGTATTGTGAGAACAGGGCACAGCGAGAAGTGCCCAATCCATGCTTCATATAAGTTGTTTAGTTGGGTTAAATACGCAGGATCGATCTTTACCTCGTAATCCCTGCCGCGTGAAATTATTCTCGTGCTGAGGGTTTCAACGGATGCTCTCAGGTATATCAAGAGGTCCGGGGCAGGTAATAAGTGAATGATCGATTGGTAAAGTGTGTCATAAGTTTGATAATCCCTCTCGTTCAGTAACCCTTGTAAGGATAGATTCCTGGCAAAAATCTCAGCATCTTCATAGATGCTTCTATCTTGAATGACCGAGTCGGGGTAATTTGCCAGTTCCTGGTGCATCAACAATCGCCGTCCAAGAAAGAAGATTTGTGAATGGAAACTCCAGCCGGTCATATCTTTATAGAAATCTGCCAGGTAAGGGTTTTCTGTTACCGGTTCGTAAAAGGCAAAAAAGCCAATCTCAGCGGACAGCAGTCTAACCAGGGTTGATTTTCCAACGCCAATATTGCCTGCCACTGCGATAAATTTTTTCATGGTTGATTTCTATTCCTTTGATAAACCAGGAGAGGATGCTGGAGAAGTTGTTTTTGTTGCTCATTTTATTATATGCTATCTGGAATTAATTTAAGACACCTTCTCCATGGTTGTGGAGAAGGTGTCTTTCGAGAAGAAGGAGAGAAAAATGTCAGACTATTTGATGATTGCGTCTGAAGGGCAAACCTCGACGCAGCTGGCACATTCGGTGCAGAGGGCTGCATCGATAACCATGATACCATCACCCTCGGAGATGGCTCCCTCAGGGCACTCGGATTCACAGGCAGCGCACAAAATACAGTCATCGGTAATTTTATAAGCCATTGTTTGAGATCCTTTCTTTACATCCTGAATACTGGATTCTAATCATAGGTAGGATAGCACAATCAGATAGACTTTGTCAACATTGGCGGGTGGGTATTTTGTCACCTGTTCATTCAAATTATGTCACTTCTATATAAGACATTTATCATCTATTAAGGCAAATATACCGGATTGGCGTAAGGGTTGTTCAAACATCTGTCTTTACCTTGTATTAATTGGGGGTAATCCAATAGTTTGGATCGGGTACTCCTGCACACCAGGAAAAATATCAGGTGCGCAGCCCTGGATGAATTTCATGCCGCTGTGGCTGGAAAGTGCATGCCAATGGTTTCTTCAACGGCTAGGATTTTGGTTTTATTCCACACCCAGGAGGGGCTTTCCTGTGATTCCTTGCGGTATATTCAATAATTGCAGGGCACGCTGGTGAACAGTCGAGGATACCTCCAGGGGATTTTTGCCAGCCAGGGGAATTTGTCCGCCGGCCATCATCCCGTGCCCGCCAGCGGTCCCTTCCAGCCCGATGATAGCCTTGATCAGGCTGCCCGCATCGGCTTCCGGAAGTGTGCTGCGCACGGACACAAAAAGGTCCTGCTGGCAGGTGTTCGTGCAGATCACCCACTCGATATCCTTGATCCTTAATAAAAAATCTGCCATTTCTGCCGCCATGTCCGGGTAATCAGTAACCCCGCAATAGGCCATCACCAAATTGCCGTAACGCCTCGCATTTTCAAGCGTATCGACAAGTGTCTTAAAATAGTTGTCCGGAAAAGGGGCAAATTGTATATTTGCCAGCGCATCATGATCAATTTTAGGCTGCAGGGTTAAAGTAGGCATCGATGTCCGCCTGGGATGTACCCCGGCTCAACCCGCGCGTATCGGTGATAATCCCATAATAAAGGGCGGTTGCCAGTTTTTGGTTTGGTTCTATTCCGAAAACCTGCAAGTATTCTGTCATCATGCTGGAACTGGCTCCATAGCCGGTGGGTACATCTGCATAATTGGCGGTTTGAGTTTCCGGGTAATAGGGGTGATGGTCGATGACCATGGCTGCAGGCCATCCCTTTGGAAGGGGGTTGTTGCCTGTCCCGGGCTGGGTGTCAATCAGGACGACCGCATCTGCCTGTTCAAAATCAGCCTCTGTCAGGACGTGCAGCGGATTTTCCAGGTACTGGACCATGGCACGGTTTTCCGACCTGCTGATGATGCCTTTATAGCATATCCTGGTCTGCAGGCTCAGCCGGCTGCGGAGAATCTCCGCCAATGCCAGTGCGCTGGCGATCGCATCCGGGTCCGGGTCATTGTGGGGGAGAATCAGCACGTTTCTGGCTGAACGGACCGATTCCAGGAATTTTCCAGTATCAAGACTTCTCAATTGTTCCCCTTTCTCTGAGCGGTATTCAGGGTGGAATGCATTTCTTTCCCTTAGTTTAGCATATCCTTACAACAGGTTCATATGGGTTGGCATCCGCATACCCATTCATCGTGCCGTCTTCAAGGGGTTTGTGGTGATCCTTTGTTATAATCAACCCGATCTATTACCAGCAGTCAGGGTACTATGCCGGCAGTCAGGTAATACAGGTGTAATTGGATAGGGATATGACAAGGTTTTGGTTGGTCAGGCATGGCGAGACAAATTGGAACGTGGCAGGGCGTTACCAGGGCACCACGGATATTTCTCTCAATGAGAGGGGTATATCCCAGGCAAAGGACCTTGGGAATCTGCTTGCTGCCAGCGGGGTTCCTTTCCAGGCGGTTTTTTCCAGCCAGTTGAGCCGGGCCCGTGAAACAGCCGGGATCATCGCCCGCTGCCTGGATCTGCCGGTTTTCGTGGATAAACGCCTCCAGGAAATTGACCTGGGCGAATGGGAAGGAGAACTGTACACCGAAATCCAGGAACAATTCCCGGAGAGAGTGATGGAGCGCCTCACCAACGCAGCCTGCACCCGCGCCCCTGGAGGAGAATCTGCCATTGAAGTGGCGCAGCGTATGTCTGAGGCAGCCGATGACATCGCCGCCTGCCATCCCGGGGAGGATGTCATCCTGGCAGGGCACGGCTTCTCTCTGGCTGTTCTGGCGGCTGTGGCCAAGGGGGATTCCCTGGATGCGGTTTATACCAGCCTGCTTCAGCATACCGACCCTCTCGTCATCGAGTGGCCTCCGGCCGGGTGGAAT
>CAVVGZ010000004.1:0-704235 GCA_963747965.1 uncultured Chloroflexia bacterium
GTCGGTTAACTGTCCGGTAATAACTTGAAATCTCAGGTTCATCAGTTCCTGGCGTGTATTTTCAAGTTTTGTAATTATTTCTTGAGTGGACAACAATCTTATCTCAGCGGACTTCATAGCTGCTCTCCTGTAAGATCAGGCCGTTCTGTAACCTTAGTTTTTATAGAAAACTTGTAGGTTGCCTGCCGTAGTGCTTCGATGGCAATATCCCCCGGTAAACCACCCACTTCAAACATGATCCTGCCCGGTTTTACAAGAGCAACGTAGTACTCCACATTACCCTTTCCTTTACCCATCCGTGTTTCGGGGGGTTTCTGGGTATAGGGCTTGTCTGGAAATATTCGAATCCATAACTTACCACGGCGGCGCATTCCGCGGACAATTGCCCGGCGGGCAGCTTCAATTTGCCTGGCAGTTACCCATCCGGGTTCAAGAGCCTGCAAACCATATTCTCCCATTATGACTTCCGCACCGCGCAGGGCTTTTCCAGTCATGCGCCCGCGCATTTGCTTGCGGTATTTAACTCGTTTTGGCATCAACATAATACAACCTCTTTCAAGCCACCTCTCGTTTAATAACCAGGTGGGATGTTTTATTCGCTAACGTAAACACCCTCTGTGGATTCCACTTTTTCTTCCAATTCAGGTAATACTTCCCCGGTGTAAACCCACACTTTAATGCCAATCTGGCCATAGGTAGTACTTGCTTCTGTGCGGGCAAAATCAATATTCGCCCGTAACGTTTGCAAAGGAACACGGCCTTCCCGAAGCCATACACTGCGTGCCATTTCAGCTCCGCTCAAACGACCGGCAACCTCAATCTTGACTCCTTGTGCACCCTGGCGCAGTGCTTGCTGAATGGACCTCTTCATCGCCCGCCGGTAACTAACCCGCCGCAATATCTGCGAGGCGATATTCTGGGCAATTAGATAGGCATTAAGATCAGGATTCTGAACTTCTTTAATATCCAGGTCTATTTTCTTGCCAGTCAGAGTTTCCAAATCCTGGCGCAATTTCTTTACACTATCGCCTTTTCGACCGATTAAGATCCCTGGTTTGGCGGTATGAACGACAACTTTTACTTTGCCAGGAAATCGCTCTACTTCAACCTTCGCAATACCTGCCTTATCGCCGTCTGTGTGAAGAAGATTGCGGATTTTTATATCCTGGTGTAATTGATCCTGGTACTCCTGACCTTCAGCGTACCAACGACCTTCCCAGGGTTTATTGACAGCTAACCGAAATCCGATTGGATGTACTTTACGACCCATAATTACTCCTGGTTCCTATTGAATAAGTTCACTTTAACCATTACGTTATTCTCGTTCCGAAAGCACGACCGAGATATGTGAAGATCTGCGAACAACCGGTTTGAATCTTCCACGTGCACCAAATCTTCGCCATTTGCGAATTGGGGCTGCATCCACAACAATTTGGGAGACAATAAGATCCTCACGGTTTAAGCCAAAGTTTTCTTCAGCATTCGCAATTGCCGATCCAACCAGTTTACGAACGTGGTAAGCGGGTTTTTTGGTGATAAACCGCAAGACATCCATTGCCTCAACAGCCGGTCTACCACGAATTACATCGACAACTAAACGTGCTTTTTGAGGAGAAACCCGGCAGTATCGCAATTTTGCTTTAACATTCATTGCCATTTCCTATCTCCTTTTTGCCGCGGAGGATTTTTCGGAAAGGTGACCACGAAACGTCCGGGTGGGAGCAAATTCTCCCAGGCGGTGACCAACCATATTATCTGTAATATAAATCGGTACATGACGCCTGCCATCGTGAATGGCAATTGTATGACCTACCATTTGCGGAAAAATCATACTGGCCCTGCTCCAGGTACGGACCACTTTCTTTTCGCCCTTGGTGTTCATAGCTTCAATTTTTTTAAGAAGCTTGGGGGCAATAAATGGTCCTTTTTTAAGTGATCGCGACATTTTTTATTACCTCTTTCTCAATAACTCATCAAACCAAAGCCTTAACGGCCGGTTTTGGTGTTTCGGCGCCGGACAATAAATTTATCCGTACTTTTATTTCGACGGGTACGATAACCCAGTGTTTTCTTACCCCAGGGGCTTTTCGGACTGGGCATACCAACCGGTGAACGTCCTTCACCACCACCATGAGGATGGTCTCTTGGACTCATGGCTGTACCCCGTACAGTTGGGCGAATTCCCAGGTGGCGTTTTCGGCCAGCTTTTCCATAGTTGATATTGCTGTGATCGAGATTTCCAATCTGTCCTATGCTGGCATAACACCTCAGAGGCACAAGACGTACCTCTCCGGATGGCATGCGGATCTGGGCATAATCACCTTCTTTTGCAAGGAGCTGGGCAGCTGAGCCGGCAGAGCGAACGATTTGGCCTCCCTTGCCTTCCTTAAGCTCAATATTATGGATGGTTGTGCCCACAGGAATGTTGGCAATGGGCAGGCTGTTGCCTGGTTTAATATCCGCTGACAATCCTGCGATCACTGTATCCCCAACCTTTAATCCAAGGGGAGCGATAATGTAGCGTTTCTCGCCATCCACATAATTTAGCAGTGCAAGGCGGGCTGTCCGGTTCGGGTCATATTCAATTGCGTGTACACGAGCTGGAATATCCCGTTTATCCCGTTTGAAATCGACCAGCCGTATTTGACGGCGATGTCCGCCACCCTGGTGTCGGACGGTAACACGCCCGGATGAATTTCGACCGGAATGTTTCTTTAAAGGCATTATTAGTGTTCGTTCCGGTTTATCCTTGGTTATTTCCTCAAACGTATGTCCAGTCATGCCGCGACGACCGGGTGTCACTGGTTTATATATTTTTACAGCCATTATTCAACCCCTTCAAAGAAAGGAATTCGGTCTTGTGGATTGAGGGTTACAATTGCTTTTTTATAACCCTTCGATCTAACCGCAACACGTCGACTGCGAGCTTTCCGGCTTCGTTTTGCCGGTACATTGATAATATTGACTCGCAAAACGGTTACATCAAATAAAGTTTCTACGGCTTCCTTAACCATTTGCCTGGTACTTTCCCTGGCAACTTCAAATACATACTGGTGTAAATTACCCATCATGAAGTTGCTTTTTTCGGTAATAACCGGACGCCGTAAAACATCAAAGTCGCTGATTTTCATAATATACCTACCCTAAATGTTCCGTAATCTTATCTAATACAGATATGGGCATAACTACCTTGTCATATTGCAGCAAATCCCGGATATTCAGGTAGCCGGAAAGCATTGTCTTTGCATAAGGAAGATTGTTAGTAGAACGGATGACAGGTTCGTAAGCATTGTTTTCTGGAATAAGAATTAATGCACTGGCACCACCCACTAAAACATTTAAAGCATTATGCATAAAACGTGTTTTTGGTTCAGGCAATACTAATTCATCGACAACAACAATCCCCTGTTCCATTGCTTTAACAGATAATGCTGAACATAGGGCTGCTCTACGCATTTTCTTTGGCATGAGCTGGTTGTAAGACCTTGGATGGGGTGTATGAATCCTGCCACCACCAACCCATTGCGCCGACCTCGTAGAACCCTGCCGTGCCCTGCCAGTACCCTTTTGACGCCATGGTTTTCGGCCGCCACCAGATACTTCATGACGTGTTTTGGTATCATGGGTTCCCAGTCGAGCATTTGCCATCTGGCGGACATATGCCTGATGCATTAAGTCCACCTGTATGGGAGCCTCAAAGATAGCTTCAGGAAGTTCTACGGTGCTTACCTTTTTACCTTCCATATTCAAAACATCAATTTTCATAATTACTCACTCCATCACTAACCAAAAGCAAAAAGCTTTTTCCTATTGCTTTCGGGCTTCCTTGATGACCAATAATCCGCCCCGTGCTCCCGGAACAGAGCCGCAAACGCCAAGTAAATTGCGTTCTGGATCTACCAATATAACTTTTAAGTTTTGTGCAGTAACCCGGACATTGCCCATATGCCCTGGTCCCCTGGCACCTTTAAAAACCCTGCCAGGTGTTGTCCCGGATCCTCTTGACCCCGGGGCACGCAGACGATCTGACTGGCCGTGGGTTTTTGGTCCACCCTTGAAACCATACCGTTTTACCGCACCTGCAAATCCACGCCCTTTACTGGTTCCGATTACATCTACTTTTTCACCAACAGCAAAAACATCCACTTTTACCTGTTCTCCAACAGTTACTTCCAAATCCTTTGTTGGAAATTCTCTTAGAAATTTAAGTGGGGGTAATTGATTGGGTTTGAGATGTCCCAATTGACCGGATGTCAGTCTCTTTTTCTTGACCTCGCCGAAACCCAATTGAACAGAAGAATAACCTTCGGTTGTGGTTGTACGAATTTGGGTAACAAAACATGGCCCAGCCTCGATCACAGTTACGGGTAAAGCCGCACCGCTCTCATCGAAAATCTGGGTCATGCCGATTTTCTTTCCAATGAGCCCTTTAAACATCTCGATTTTCTCCTTGTTTTATTTATTTTAGAGACTGTCAGCCGGGCTTGGCTGCATCATCTCCTATACAGTGCAGTTAGTAGTTCGCTGCGACACAATGGGTTTTTTTCGCGTGCGCCCACAAAACTACTCTTTCACTGCTATTTTTTGGGTATTTCACCCAAACCTTGCAATTTTACCCTAATATTCGATTTCTTGCAAGACTAAAATCTTCCTATTAATGGTTATTCCTGCTAATCTTTGGATATCAGATCTTTATTTCGATATCTACGCCAGCAGGAAGGTTTAAGCGCATTAACATATCGATAGTCTTGGAATCTGGATCCAAAACATCAACAATGCGATTATGCGTTCGGATTTCAAAATGCTCATGCGAATCTTTATCAATAAAAGTTGCCCGACGAACCGTAAAACGCTCGATTTTGGTTGGCAAGGGCACGGGACCTACTACCTGTGCTCCACTTCGTTCAGCAGTTTCAACGATTCTTTTTGCAGATTGATCTAATACACGATGATCATAAGCTTTGAGACGGATGCGGATCTTCTGTTTTGCCATATTTTATTAAACCTGTCGTTTAAGCAATAATCTGAGTAATAACGCCTGCGCCAACGGTCAGGCCGCCTTCGCGGATAGCGAATTTAGAACCCTGCTCCAAAGCCACAGGGATGATCAACTCCACTTCCATGTTCACATTGTCGCCGGGCATGACCATTTCCACACCTTCCGGCAGCTTGATATCACCGGTCACATCCATCGTGCGGATGTAGAACTGGGGGCGGTATCCACTGAAGAACGGCTTGTGGCGCCCGCCTTCATCCTTGCGCAGCACGTACACTTCGGCGTTGAACTTGGTGTGCGGGGTGATGCTCTTGGGAGCAGCAACGACCATGCCGCGCTCAACATCATCACGTTCTATACCGCGCAGCAGCAAGCCGGCATTGTCCCCGGCCATGCCTTCATCCAGGGTCTTGTGGAACATCTCCACACCGGTTACCACGGAGGATATGCTCTTTTCCCGCAAGCCGACGATCTCAACCGATTCACCCACCTTGACCTTGCCGCGGTCGATCCTGCCGGTTACCACCGTACCACGACCCTTGATCGAGAAAACATCCTCAACCGGCATCATGAACGGCCTGTCCACCGGGCGCAGCGGTTCCGGAATGTAACTGTCGATGGTATCCAGCAGTTCCTTGATACAGGCATATTCCGGAGCATTGATATCCGTGGATGTGCTGGCCAGCGCCTTGAGGGCACTGCCGCGCACGATCGGGGTGGTATCCCCGGGGAATTTGTACTCGGTCAGCATTTCGCGCAGTTCCAGTTCAACCAGCTCAAGCAGCTCGGGGTCGTCCATCATGTCCACTTTGTTGAGGAAAACGACGATGCTGGGTACCTCCACCTGGCGGGCCAACAGCACGTGCTCTTTGGTCTGCGGCATCGGTCCATCCGGGGCTGCTACCACCAGGATGGCGCCGTCTACCTGCGCCGCTCCGGTGATCATGTTTTTGATGTAGTCACGGTGGCCGGGCATGTCCACATGGGCATAGTGCCGGTTGTGGGTCTGGTATTCAACATGGGCAATGTTGATGGTAATGCCACGCGCTTTTTCCTCCGGCGCATTGTCGATCGAGTCGAATGCACGGAATTCTCCAAAACCCATCAGATGGCTGTACTTGGTGATCGCTGCCGTTAATGTCGTCTTGCCGTGGTCGATGTGTCCCATCGTCCCTACGTTCAGATGCGGTTTCTTTCGTTCAAATTTTTGCTTTCCCATAAGACCACTCCTCGTTATGTATTTCTAATAGGATAATTTCAATAAAAATGTTTAACCCATTACTTTATTGGCAATCGCTTCCGGAACAGGTGCATAGTGATCAAATTCCTGGGAAAACACACCCCGTCCCTGGGTTGCAGATCTAAGGTTTGTTGTGTATCCAAACATTTCGGACAAAGGCACTTGCCCCAGGATCGCTTTTCCATTTCCCGGACGGTCTTCTGTACCGCGGATAATTGCCCGTTTTGATGTAATCTGTCCAATAACATCACCCAAATATTCCGTCGGGACGATGATTTCAAATTTCATGATAGGTTCCAGCAATACCGGGGCACCTTTCTCAAACCCTTCCTTGAAGGCGAAGATTGCTGCCATTTTAAAAGCCATTTCACTGGAATCAACTTCATGGAACGACCCGTCAACCAATGTCACCTGAATATCTGTAACCGGATAAGCTGCAAGCACACCGCTTTCTGCAGCCTCCAAAACCCCTTTTTGCACTGCAGGGATATATTCACGGGGGATAGCACCCCCGGTTATTTTACTTTCGAAATGGATACCGCCGCCCCTTGGAAGCGGTTCAAGGTTAAAAACAACATGGGCGTACTGCCCGTGACCACCGGTTTGTTTTACATACTTGTAACTTAATTCTTTCACAGGACGGGTAATTGTTTCGCGGAAGGAAACCCGCGGTCGTCCAATATTTGCCTGAACCCGAAATTCACGCAGCATTCGATCTACCAGAACATCCAGATGGAGTTCCCCCATACCAGATATGATGGTCTGGCCGGTCATATCATCTACCCGGACATTAAAAGTAGGATCTTCTTCAGCAAGTTTATGGAGGGCATCTACCATTTTATCCTGATCAATGGTCGTTTTTGGCTCAATTGCCACAGAGATAACCGGGTCAGGGAAGTTAATTGTCTCCAAGGAGATGGGGTTTTTCTGGTCACAAAGGGTGTCGCCTGTAAAACTCTCCTTTAATCCAAGGATGGCAGCAATATCCCCGGCATGGATAGTATCAATATCTTCCCGGCTATCTGCATACATCCTCAGTAATCGACCGACCCTCTCGCGTTTGTCCTTACCCGGGTTAAGATATGTTTTCCCCTGTTCGAGGGTCCCAGAGTAAACACGGATATACGCCAGCCTGCCAACATAAGGATCCGTAACGATCTTGAATACCAGTGCGCAAGCAGGCTCATCATCATCAAGAGTACGTTCAATCTCTTTCTCCGTATCAGGATGGTGCCCAACCACAGCAGGAACATCCAGGGGAGATGGAAGATAATCGATGATGGCGTCCAACAAGATCAACATGCCTTTATTTTTCAATGCAGATCCGCAGAAGACCGGTGTAATCACATTGGTAAGAACACCCTTGCGTACTGCCGCCTTTAATTCTTCTATAGAAATTGTTTCATTATCAAGGAATTTCTGGATCAGATCATCATCCAGTTCAGCAATTCTTTCAACTAATTCCGCTCTGTTTTGTGCAACCAAATCCTTCAGGTCATTTGGAACCGCTTCATAGCGCAGTTCTTTACCAAGGTCATCCACCCAGTAAATCGCTTTCTCGGTAATGAGATCAACAACCCCAATGAAATTGGATTCCATGCCAATAGGTAATTGCATAGCCATTGGATTGGCTCCCAAACGGGTTCTGATTGACTCGATGGATTCTTCGTAAGATGCACCAACCCGGTCCATTTTATTTACGAAACAAATTCGTGGAACCTGATAACGATCGGCCTGTCTCCAAACCGTTTCACTTTGCGGTTCAACCCCCTGAGTAGCATCGAAAACTACAACACCGCCATCAAGAACCCGCAAAGAACGTTGTACTTCAGCTGTAAAATCAATATGCCCGGGAGTATCAATCAAATTTATTTGATGATCATTCCACTCTGCCGTTACAGCCGCAGACACAATTGTGATGCCCCTTTCCCTTTCCTGAGCCATCCAGTCTGTGACGGTATTCCCCTCATCGACGGAACCGAGACGGTATGTCTTACCGGTAAGGAAAAGTATCCGCTCGGTGACAGTGGTTTTGCCAGCGTCGATATGGGCGATGATACCAATATTCCGGTATCTTTCAATGGGGAATTTTCGAGTCATGGTGTTTAGAACGCAATTTTCAAGGCGAATAGTTAATAATTTAAATTACATACGGTAGTGAGAAAATGCGCGGTTTGCCTCTGCCATTTTATGGGTCTCTTCACGCTTTTTGACAGATACCCCCTGATTTGCAGATGCATCCAAGATCTCCTCGGAAAGACAGACCGAAAAAGCCTTACCTTTCCGTGACCGGGCAGCATCAATGATCCAACGCATTGCCAGGGTTAACCGGCGGTCAGAAGGAACTTCCATTGGAACCTGGTAGGTAGCGCCGCCCACACGCCGCGGCCTTACTTCCATAACCGGGCCAACATTTCGGATAGCCTGGTCAAGAACTTCTATGGCATCCCGTCCTGTTTTCTTATTTACAATTTCCAAGGCATCATACATCAGGGTTGTCGCAACACTCTTTTTACCCCAATGCATGATTCGATTAATAAAGTTGGAAACAATGACGCTATGGTAGCGCACATCGGGCGCAACTTCTCTCTTTTCTGGTTTCGTACGTCGCATTGATTATTTCTCCATATCCTAACAGTTATTTCGGTTTTTTCGATCCATACTTCGAACGGCCTTGCGCACGTTTATTGACACCAGTGGTATCTAATGTGCCGCGCACGATATGGTAACGGACACCCGGGAGGTCTTTCACCCTACCACCGCGTACAAGCACAACGGAATGCTCTTGCAGAGAGTGACCCTCGCCTGGAATGTAGGCGGTTACTTCAATACCGTTTGAAAGCCGCACACGGGCAATTTTACGCAAAGCCGAGTTTGGCTTCTTCGGTGTCATGGTACGCACAACCGTACACACACCACGTTTTTGAGGTGCTCCCGCATCCTGCCGGACTCTGCGCTGTTTTACGGAGTTCAATGTATATTGAAGCGCAGGCGATTTGCTCTTCGATTTCTTTATTGTGCGACCTTTTCTGATTAATTGATTGATAGTTGGCACGTCCCAGCCTCCAAATAATTACCTGATTTACATTCGATCTTTTTTCATTTTACAATAATGGAGGCCATCTTTTTTTCCATGATGGCCTCTCATATTTTTCATAACACCAAGATGCCTGACATATGAAGGCAAACCGAAATTATATCACGCCTTTTTTAGATAAGTCAAGCTGAAACCACATCTAAAAGAATTTGCCGAGGTCTTCACCGAGGCCTAACAGCCCGGTTTCCAGCCTGGGGGGTTTGATCCGCTCTTCATCTTTCCCAAATTTTATGGTATCGCCTGTATCCATAACCGCTTCAACAGATAACCCAAGACTTTGCAGTTCTTTTACAAGCACGCGGAATGATGCAGGCAGGCTTGGTTCCTCTATTTGTTCACCTTTGACAATTGCCTCATAGGTATTGACACGGCCCTGAACATCATCGGATTTTACTGTCAACATTTCCTGAAGGGTATGCGCCGCTCCGTATGCTTCAAGAGCCCAAACTTCCATTTCACCGAAACGCTGTCCACCAAACTGGGCTTTACCACCCAGCGGCTGCTGGGTTACCAGGCTGTATGGTCCCGTGGAGCGGGCGTGCACTTTATCTTCCACAAGGTGATGGAGTTTAAGCATCGTCATAATGCCAACGGTAACCGCCTGGTCATAGGCCTGACCGGTTTTCCCATCTTTTAATACCTGTTTACCCAGTATCGGTGAAGGTATTCCTTCCTGAGAGGTTAATGAATGTGCTTTTTCCCGGATGTCATCATAAGAGCTATCAGGCATAACTTTTTCACCATGTTTTTCAAGCCAGGTGCGCAGGCAAACCTCAATTGCATTGCGGTCTCTTTCCATGCTTAAAGCCAGACCGCTTATTGTGTCATTATCAAAATTAAGCACTTTTGATGGGTCATAACCTTTGTCTTCCAGCCAGGTTTCAAGTGTTGAACGACGGGCATAGTTTACATCGGTGTTTAATTGGTAAACATCATATCCTTTTTCACCAAGAAACTGTTCCAGGTACAACAGGCGAACTTCATCATCATCCTCCAAAGCGGATGGATTATAATCCTGCTGCTTGATCCAATTCCAGGCATCGTCGCATTTTTCCTGCCAGGCTGTATCCATAAGCCAGGCACGCCCCAGTTCAGCCTCAATTTCAATTTCCTCGGCGCCGTCAAACACGGGACTCACTGCCTGAAAACCAAGTTTTCTTGCAGCCCAACCAAGGTGTGTCTCTAAAACCTGTCCGATATTCATACGTCCTGGAACTCCAAGCGGGTTCAGAATGATATCCACCGGTGTCCCATCCTCCAGATAAGGCATATCTTCCAAGGGTACAACTTTTGACACAACACCTTTATTCCCATGGCGGCCCGCCATTTTATCTCCAGCGGTAATTTTGCGTATCTGTGCTACGGATACCCGAACCATAATATCCACCCCGGCAGCGAGATCAGAGTTGTCTGCACGGGTGAATACCTTTACATCCACCACTTTCCCGCGTTCACCATGCGGCATGCGCAGGGAAGTATCTTTCACATCACGAGATTTTTCACCAAAAATTGCCCGCAGAAGCCTTTCCTCCGGGGTGAGTTCCTTTTCGCCTTTGGGAGTAATCTTACCGACTAAAATATCATTTGGTCCGACTTCTGCTCCGATGCGGATAATCCCCTGTTCATCGAGGTCCTTTATGGCCTCTTCCCCAACATTGGGAATATCACGGGTAATTTCCTCAGGACCAAGCTTGGTATCGCGCGCTTCAATTTCATATTTTTCGATATGGACGGAGGTAAACAATTCATCCTGTACTAACTTTTCAGAGATGATGATTGCATCCTCAAAATTACCACCCTCCCATGATACAAAGGCAACCACAACATTTTGACCCAAAGCAAGGTTGCCATTTTTGGTGGAGGATGAATCAGCAAGCACATCACCTTTAACAACGCGTTGCCCTTTTATGACAGCTGGTCTTTGATCGATGCAAGTACTCTGGTTAGATCGTTGATATTTGCGAAGCGAGTATGTGCGGATGTCCCCCGTCTTATTGCGCACCAAAATTCGTTTACCTGTAACCGAGATAACTTCACCGCTCTCCTCGGAAACCAGAACCTGCCCGGAATCGATGGCAGCAAAGGCTTCCATGCCGGTTGAGATAGTTGGGATCTGTGGTTGTACCAGCGGTACCGCCTGTGCCTGCATGTTAGAACCCATCAGTGCCCGGTTTGCGTCGTCATGCTCAAGGAATGGGATGAGGGCTGCACTTACTCCAACCACCTGATGAGGGGCAATGTCCATAAATTCCACCGTTTCAGTTCGGGAAATCGTGAAATCGGAGTGCAAGCGGCAGGACACCCTGTCATTTTCAAATTCATCAAAATCAGTCAAGACTGAGTTTGCCTGGGCGATCATATATTTATCCTCTGCGTCTGCGGATAGATATTCATAATCCTGCGAGATAAAGGGAACAATATCAATTCGCTGGTTTTTCAGCTTCTTGACAGCTTTCAGTTTTTCACCCACCAATCGGTCATCTTTTTTGACAATAATCTCACCGGTTTCGGGATTCACAAGATTGGTTGTCACCTGGCGGTTTTCCAAACGGGGGTCATCCGAAGGCAGGATGTGATATACCCGCCTGTAGGGTGTTTCAATAAAACCATATTCATTCACCCTGGCAAAGTTAGCCAGGCGGCCGATAAGTCCAATGTTTGGACCTTCAGGAGTTTCGATCGGGCAAATTCTGCCGTAATGGGAATAATGGACATCCCGCACATCAAAACCGGCTCGTTCCCTTCTCAAGCCCCCAGGTCCTAATGCAGAAAGGGTGCGCTTATGGCGCAGTTCCGCAAGAGGATTGGTTTGATCCATAAATTGGGAAAGCTGGCTGGAGCCAAAAAACTCCCGCAAGGCTGCCACAACAGGGCGTATGTTAATCAGGTTGACCGGGGATACCTGGTCCTGATCACGGATGGACATACGTTCCTTGATCACTCTTTCCATTCTGCGCAATCCAATACGCAGCTTATTTTGGATCAATTCACCAACGGTTTTTACGCGGCGGTTGCCCAGGTGATCGATATCATCTTTATCCTTGATTTCGTTGTTAATCATTATCATGTGCCGGACAAGACGTACAATATCCCAGGTGGTAACCGCCCGGTGTTTGATTGGGATAAACTCAAGGTCCAGTTTCTGGTTGAGTTTATACCGCCCAACACGTTCCAGATCATAATGCCGCAGGTCAAACAATTGTTCTTCAAAGAACTGCCTGGCGTTATCTAATGTAGCTGGATCCCCCGGGCGCATCCTCTTGAAAAACTCCAGCAAAGCTGCCTGAGCGATTGTTAATCCTCCGGACAGATCCCAGGAAGGTTCCTGGCGCATGGAGGAACTGATAAAGAGACGGTCAGGATTATTATCCACATCTTTAAACAGCTGGATAATTTCCTCGTCAGATCCTTCCCGGATTGGCGTATTCCCCAATCCATCATCCACGGCAGCGAGAGCCCTCAGAAAGATCGTGATAGGGACGGTGCGTTTTCGGTTAAACTTTAAGATGATGTAATCATTTTTACGTGTTTCAAACTCCATCCACGCCCCACGGTCCGGGATTAATTTTGCGCTTGCCAGGCGGTGTCCGGTTGTACGATCTACCGGAGCTTCAAAATAAACACCTGGTGAGCGGATAAGCTGGGAAACTACAACCCTTTCGGTTCCATTTATGATAAATGTTCCTTTTTCAGTCATCTCCGGGAAATCACCCAGGAAGATGTCCTGTTTCATAAATTCCGGTACTTCCGGGCCTCCCAGCAGCACCGATACCCACAGCGGACTGGAATAGGTTAGATCACGCTCTACACATTCATCGATGGTGTATTTCGGTTTATCAAACCAGTATTTAAGTCCCCATTGTTCGGATTCTGGACCTTTGCTTGGGAAATAGAGTTTCATACCCCTGTTGTAAGATTCGATAGGAGATATTTCGTTGAACAGCTCCCCCAAACCTTCTGCTTTTAATCTCTTGAATGAATCAAGTTGGACTTCGATCAAGTCGGGAAGCGGAAAAGAAACCTTAATTCGCGCATACGATTTTTTTATTGAATTGGATGCCATTTGTTACTCCAGTAAGAAAAACCCGACAAACATAAATTAAATTTGATTATTTGCATTATTTATTAAAATGCAAACATTTATTATACCAACAAACGCCATGTTGGTCAATAAATGCTTCCTATCCACTATTTGAATACCTTATTCCGTGGGGTGATGATTATAACATAAAATTTATTTGTAATGCGGTTTTTGGGGGAGTTGTCAATAAT
The DNA here is from genome assembly GCA_963747965.1 of uncultured Chloroflexia bacterium. Lineage (GTDB taxonomy): Bacteria > Chloroflexota > Anaerolineae > Anaerolineales > Anaerolineaceae > CAVVGZ01. The sequence goes on from CAVVGZ010000004.1 coordinate 13,606, forward strand.
CGGGATTATGCAAATAATTCCAGTTCTTTTTCTAAGTCAGCCCGGACTTGTTGGGAGTTCTGAAACAATATGGAATGAATCCCTACAGATTGTGCCCCTAAAATATTTTTCTCAAAGTCATCAATAAACACAGCTTCACCTGCAAGCACTCCAAGACGTTCAATCATCAATAAATAAATTCGCGGATCTGGTTTGACGAGTTTTACTTCATAAGAGAAAATGGTCTGGTCAAAAGCATCCAGGAATCCATAATTTCTCTCAACGACCTCCCGCATTTCACCCCATACATTGCTTAGCAGAGCTGTTTTGAACTTCAATCTCAGCTGCTGGATATAGCCCACCAGGGCATAGTCACAGTGGTCACCAGAAAACCATTCCTTGAAAAAATCTTCGATTTCTGAATCGTGCAGATTGAGCGTTTGTGCCACCGTTTGCCAATGAGCACTCCTTGGAATTTGTCCAGCCTCTGCTTGAAGCGATGTAGGGGAGGAAAAAACAAGCTCATTCAACATTGAGTAGGTTACCCCCAGCTTTTTGGCCAGGTTCAAACGCGGCTGCAGATTCTCGGTTCGAAGCAGAACGCCACCCATATCCCAAATAATTGCTTTAATTGGCGTGGAGGTTTTCATAATCATCCTTTTTCATCATTAAATAAATAATCCGGCGATTCCCTGATTATCCAAACCAAAATTTTAGACCATTTCACAATCCAGGGAAAATAGATTGCTTCCAATTTTTTTCAGAAGGACCTGTTTGGGAAACACGGACTTATCCGGGGAATTCCGATTTTTCCCAGGGTCCATTCCATCCATACAGATTAAAGTCTATCCGGCCATTTCGATCAAAAACAATGCCTTCTTCCAGGAGGAGCTGCTTCTGCAATGCACCGCCAAATCCATAGCTCCGTTGGCTTATTTTCCCCTGTGAATTAACGACTCTCTGCCAGGGAATTAATGACTCTTGCGGGAGCCCGGCCATTGCATAGCCAACCATCCTGGCTGTGCAACCACCGCATATCCTGGCAATTTGCGCATATGATGCCACTTTCCCCGACGGTATCAGGTTTACAACTTGCCAAATGCGGTGGTAAATGTTTTGATCCACGATTCAAAAATGCCCCGTAATTCTTTAGAAATTGAATAATCTACTGATCATAAAACCAATGTTGAATTTCAATGATGTTGTCTTCCGGATCCCGGACATATGCAAAGTAAATCGTCCCGATTGGGAAAATCTTGACCCTGACGGTATCCCCTGCGCGTGAGCCACCACAAGCAACCACCTTCACAACAACTTCGTCCACATCATCCACTTCAAAAGCGAGGTGTGTGTAGCCAGGACGGTTGATCCATTTATCCGCTGCGGATTTGGCAGGATCGTACTGGAAAATCTCCAGGGTCGGTCCTCCTTCCCCGTATCCTGGCAATCTTAAATGGATTCCTCTTAAATGGGCATTTTCTAAGCCGGTTGCCCTATCCAACCATTCGCCGCTGAGGTCCCTTACCCCTGGCAGAAGTTGGCAATTGAAAACCTCAATGTAAAAAACAGAAAGTGTTTGCCAGTCTCTCGCAATCAGGTTGGTATGGACATATCGCATCGCCTGCCTCCCCATTGAAACATCTTGACTATCAGCGGAACACTTTCAATCCCAAAATCAAAATGATTCATTCCGTTGTATCCTTTAATAATTGGGCAGCATATGGAAAAAGACCAAATAAGCCCCCAGTGTGGATAAATAGTATTCGGGAATTCATTTCAAAATGTCCTTTCCGAATCTCACTCACCAGGCCAAAAAGGGCTTTGCCGGTATAGACCGGATCTAAAAGGACTGCTTCCAAGCGGGCGAATTCTGAGATAAACCGAAGCAGAGACTTGTCTGCAAGCCCGTATCCTTCTCCCACATAATCATCCAGAATCATGATATTCTCCGGCAGGATCCTGGTATGGCGGTGATACTTATTATCAAATTCCTGAATGATCCGGGTGATTTTCTCCCGGAAATAGGTACTATTTTCAGAAGCGCATATCCCGATTATCCGGCTCTCCAATCCAAAAATCTCTTTTCCAAGGATCAAACCGGCTTGTGTCCCACCTGATCCTGTAGGGATAACGATCGCATCTGGCTGCCACCCCAGGCAGGTAAATTGGTCAACCATTTCTTCAACAGCGTGGATATATCCCCAGCAGCCTGTTGCATCGGAAGCCCCCAAGGGAACTACCATGGGATTATCCCCAAGATCGATGTATTCCTGTGCAATCACCTGCATCTGCTCGTCCATGGATAGTTTTGATCCCTGTGGAAGAAGAGTGATCTTCGCCCCGAACAGCCGGTCTAAAAGGAAATTTCCCCCGGGTATATTTTTCCTTGAACCGGATAAAACCAGGTGGGATTTTAAACCCAACCGGGCTGCCACTGCAGCGGTAGCCCGTGCGTGGTTGGATTGCACACCGCCGCAGGTAATCAGGACATTGTTGCCATTGGAGAGTGCTTGTGCCGCCACAAATTCCAATTTCCGGATTTTATTACCTGAAAATTCAATTCCGGTCAGGTCATCCCGTTTGATATAGATTTGCGGTCCCCCAAGCTCCTCGCTTAATTGGTTAAGCCGGTAAATTGGGGTGGGCAGGTTCGCCAGCCTGACCCTCTCAGGTATATTGACTGGATAATCATCCATGGATTGTTCCTTTCTGGAAACATGCGTGCTCAGGATCGTGACGATTAAATCTCATTTTACACAACATCCTGTTCCAATTCCAGGCTGGTGTTTGAAGGTATAATCGATCGGGTATGGAAAATTTCAGACAGGAAGTATTTGAATTAATATCCTTACAATTGACAGACCGGCAAGTACGTGCTTTCAAAATCTATGAAACCGAGCTGCTTGAGTGGAATGACCGCATCAATTTAACTGCCATTACAGATTCCAACGGTGTTTACACCAAGCATTTCCTGGATTCTCTCAGCCCTTTGATTGCGATGCGAAAAAATAAACCCCGCAGCCTGATTGATGTCGGCACCGGAGCGGGCTTCCCGGGAATTCCACTCAAAATCGCCATACCAGGTTTAAAAGTGACCCTCATAGATTCGATCGGCAAGAAGATTTCGTTTTGCGAACAACTCATAGCCAAATTGGGATTAAAAGATATCGAAGTGATCCTGGGAAGGGCAGAAGATATTGCCCGGAATCAAAAATTTCGTGAAGAATATGATTGTGCAATAGCGCGGGCAGTTGCCGGTTTACCTGCCCTGGTTGAATATTTAATTCCGTTTGTTCGGGTAGGGGGATTAGCGATTGCCCAAAAAGGGGAAGGTGGACCAGTTGAAGCTAACCAGGCAGCAAAAGCAATTCACATGCTTGGAGGGCGGCTGCAACAAATTCACCACGTCAATTTACCAAGGGTTGTTGAGGACCGCTATCTCATTTCAATCGATAAAGTCAGTGCTACCCCGGATAAATATCCACGGCGGACAGGTGTACCGGTAAAGAATCCTCTTTTCTGAAAAACGGATATGGTTTCCCGGGAAAACTGGGATTTCGGGTTTTTAAGGGGATAACCGCACACTTCCACTTTCAACCAGCCAGATAGCGCTATCATTAACAAATTTTGGATCAAACATGTTCAAGTCTGTTGTTGTCATCAGGCACTGATCACATTGATCCAAAACCCCCAACAAATATCGCCGGCGTTGTGAATCCAACTCCGCCATAATTTCATCCAACAATAAAACTGGCCATTGACCTGTCCTTTCTTTAAGCCAGGATACTTCCGCAAGCTTAAGGGCCAGAATTGCAGAGCGGATTTGACCTCGCGACCCAAAGTCGCCCAGGTCTATGCTGTTTGAAAAAATCCGAAAATCATCCCGGTGAGGACCAATTGTTGTGACTCCGCGTATTATTTCTTCCCGGCGAACTTCTGCCAGGCGTTTGAAAAATCCCTCCTTGATTGCCTCCATACCGATCATTTTAGGATGTATTTTTACCGCTATTGGTAAAGTAAATTGACCGTTGCCTGGCTTGAAGGGATCAAAGGAAGGGAGATAGTGCAGCCGTAACACTTCACTCTCCCCGGTTAAGCGTTGTAATATGGAGGCTGCCCATCCTTCTAATTGGTGGATTGCATCCAAACGATGATAAATTAATCTCGCTCCCCGGTCAGAAAGCAGATCGTCCCAGTAGGAAAGTTGATCCGGGTCTCCGTTCCTGTCGGACAACTGCTTTAATAGGGCGTTACGCTGGTTCAATGCAAGATGATACTCACTCAGAGAGGTCCCATAACCAGGGATTGCCTGGGCAAGTGCAAGATTAAGATACCTGCGGCGCTCTTCCGGGGCACCTTCAATAATTCTTGTCATCTGAGGAAGGAAGATTACCGCATTAAAAATCCCAAGGGCTTGTTGTGCAGGGGATTTCACCCCATTGATTAAGATCTCTTTCCTGAAGCGGGAGTTCCCATTGGTATTATCAATAATAAGCCTGATCTCCATCTGCTTTTTATTTCCTCCAGACTGGAAATCTGCAACCAGACGGGCAACCGAGACCTGTTGCCCCTCAACCAGAAAATTTATAAGCTGGCGCTCAGAATGTGCAGTTAGCGATGTAAAAGTTGCCAGGTAATAAACTGCTTCAAGAACACTGGTTTTCCCCTGGGCATTATCCCCTACCAGCAAAAGAAGCCGCCGGGGCACATCCGTATCCAGGCGGGTAAATGCTCTGAAATTTGTCAGAGATAAATGGGTAAGATACATATCACTCGAAATCTACTGTTTCTTCGTCCTCTTTGGGTTTCCACACCCGCGTGGCCCTGTCGATATACACAATTCCATCCAGATGGTCAATTTCATGTTGAAATATTCTTGCCAGCCACCCTTCTGCCTTAATTTTGATATTTTTCCCGTTTTTGTTCTGACCTTTTACGATGATATGAGCATGCCTCTCAACCTCACCATAGAATCCCGGGACAGAGAGGCAAGCTTCAATTCCATTCACCATCTCTTCGGATGGATTGATGATCTCAGGATTAATTACGGTATACAATTTTTGTGGGACTTCGTCATCCTCATCATCACCATATTCAACAACAACAACCCGGGATGATATGCCAATTTGGGGTGCGGCTAATCCAACTCCAGGTTCGTTGCGCATGGTTTCAATCATATCTTCGATTAAAACCTTCAGGTCTTTATCAAAATCTTTTACTTTATGTGCGTTTTTCCTGAGAATCGGCTGTGGTAACGTCACAATCGATCTAATAGTCATTTTGAATCCTCGCTGCAAATGATAATCCTTATTTTACCCCAATATCATCCGAATTCTGATTTTTATTATTGGTACCTGGGTCGCACCAACGGGTCGGTTTCCACAACGCGTTGGTACGTCTCAATCCAATCAGCCATACGCTGCTCTGCCTCTTCAAGAGAACCCCTCTGCTCTCCGGATGAAAAGCCAGCCAGCCGGTTAAACAACTCCCGTTGAACTTCATAAGGGAGGGAATATGTCACCAAATCCCAAATTAATTAATCAAAATATCGCGTTGATTAATAACGTCAGAAATCAACCGGTGCGATAAAACATAAAAAAAGCGGGCTGTTTACCAGCCCGCAATCTCGTCAGCGTTATGTCAGAAAATAATACTAAGTTTTATCCGGTTCTGGATCAACTTTTGAAAAGATGAGTTTATCATCCGCTCCAACATCTACCTGGATTAGATCACCGGTTACAAAATCCCCCTTCAGCAATTGGATGGATAAGGGACTTTCCACGTGCTTCTGCAGGACACGTTGAAGGGGCCGCGCCCCAAATACCTGATCAAATCCCGCGTTTGCCAGCCATTCACGCGCTGCAGCAGTCAATCTTACCTGTAAACCGTGTTCTTGAAGCCGTTCAGCAATTTCCTTCATCTGAAGATCGACAATATCATGCATTTGCTCAAGGGATAGCGGGGAAAAAATGATTACTTCGTCTATGCGATTAAGAAATTCCGGACGGAAGGTGCTTTTTAAAGAATCATCAATTTTTTTGTGCTGGGCAATTTCCTCTTCGCTGCCGGATTTTTGCAGGAAACCAAGCGTTCCGCCCTTCCGTACAAACTCTGTTCCCAGGTTGCTGGTCATTATCAACACTGTATTCCTAAAATCCACAACCCGGCCCTGGCCATCCGTTAGACGGCCATCGTCCAGGATCTGTAAAAGGGAATTCCAAACCTCTGGATGAGCTTTTTCAATCTCATCAAACAGGATCACCCGATACGGTCTTCGGCGTACAGCCTCGGTAAGCTGCCCTCCTTCTTCATAACCCACATAACCGGGAGGCGCTCCGAACAACCTTGAAACCGTATGCTCTGCACGGTATTCACTCATATCTAACCTTACCAGGGCTTCTTCATCATCAAATAAATATGCTGCCAGGGTTTTTGCCAGTTCGGTTTTGCCAACACCGGATGGACCAATAAAAATAAATGATCCAATAGGCCGGCGCGGATCTTTTAAACCGGATCGGGCTCGCCGGATCGAATCCGAAATGGCAGTAATCGCTTCATCCTGGCCAATAACCCGTTCATGAAGCCTGTCTTCCATTTTTAGCAGGCGCTCCGCCTCAGTTTCCAGCATCTGGTTGACGGGGATCCCGGTCCACTGCTGAATAACTCCAGCAATATCCTGCACATCAACAATTTCATCGAGTTTATGATCTGCTTCCCACTCGTCCCGGCGTTGGTTAAATTCTTCTTCCAGCCGTAACCTCTCAGCTTTATTATGAGCTGCCCGTTCATAATCTCTTTCCAGCCCGGCCAGTTCTTCTTCGGCAGCCAGTTTCTGGATTTCGGTTTTCATTTCTTTCAGGTCATCCGGGAGTGAATATAACGCTACCCGCAATTTAGCTGCCGATTCATCCATTAAATCGATAGCTTTATCTGGCAAACGCCGGTCGGTAACGTAACGGTTAGAAAGACGAACAGCAGCCACGAGGGCATCATCTGAAAAACGCACCTTATGGTGTGCTTCGTATCGGTCCCGAATTCCTTTCAACATTTCAATCGTCTCATCCACGGATGGTTCATCCACAAATACCGGGGCAAAACGCCTCTCCAGGGCAGAGTCTTTCTCAATATGTTTCTGGTATTCATCGAGAGTTGTGGCTCCGACACACTGGAGTTCCCCGCGTGCCAGTGCCGGTTTCAGCATATTAGAGGCATCCATCGCTCCCTGGGCTGCACCTGCACCAACAACAGTATGGAGTTCGTCAATAAACAGGATGATCTCCCCTTCTGAGCGTTGAACTTCTTCAATCGAAGCCTTTAATCTTTCTTCAAATTCTCCCCTGAAGCGTGTCCCGGCTATCATTGCACCGAGGTCCAGAGATATGACCCGTTTACCCATAAGGATCTCCGGGACATCATTGGAAGCAATCTTCTGAGCAAGGCCTTCCACGATGGCTGTTTTTCCAACTCCCGCCTCGCCTATCAGAACAGGGTTGTTCTTGGTCCGCCGGGAGAGTACCTGCATTAATCTCAGAATCTCTGAATCGCGACCGATAACAGGATCTAATTTACCTTCCCTGGCTTGTGCCGTCAGATCTCGCGAGTATTTCTCCAGTGTCCGGTATCTTTTTTCCGCCTGGGGATCTGTGACCCTCTGACCACCCCTGAGTTCCTGAACAGCATCATAGACACGGTCTTTGGTGATCCCTGCGCCTTCCAGCAAACGAGCTGATGGGGTGTTTTTTTCACTCAGGATCCCTAAAAAGAGATGTTCTGTGGAAATATATTCGTCTTTTAATTTACTGGCTTCTTGATTTGCAAGGTCAATCAGGTGCTTTACTCGTGGAGTAATAAAAATTTGACCTGCCCCACCCCCAAAAATGCTGGCTTTCGGGCTTGTCTTCAAAATATAATCCAGTCTTTCTGCAATTCCGGCAGGATCTACTTTCAGTATTTCGAGAATCTGCGTTACCACGCCCTGCGGTTGTTCAATCAATGCCAGCAGGATATGCTCCGTGTCGATCTGGTTATGCCCATACCGCTGAATGATCTCAGCTGCCCGCTGTGCAGCCTCCTGGGCTCTTTCCGTAAATCGATCAAATCTCATCATAATCAAACCATCCTTATATCGATCGTCTTCATGTACACTTGATTATAGCAATGAATAAAATACTCCAGAGCTAGAATTGCAAGAACTGTCCGTCTCGGAGACAAATTTGTTGCGGTCCATAATCATTCCTTACTTAGAATATCATACTCGATATACCTCAGAATTTTATTAATATTTATCATTATTGGCTGGTTCATTTACCATCCAGGGAAAAATTGACATTCGATATGTATCGAGAAAGCGTTAGGATGTAATTCTGAAAGGATTCCAATTATTAAATTGATCACAGATTAATAAATTAATTTCCCGTAATCCCAATCCTGATACCGGGGAATAAATTTACTACCATTGGATAAAACCTCTATGAATATTTCTTATCTACAGAAAGGGGGCGATTTGCATCACTGCCGCCAACTTCTTGCCAATTCATCCCTTCTTGATACCGCATTTGAGCTGATCCAAGCATTGGCAATGGTTGAGTATTTCGAAATATAACCTGAGCCACTGATTGGGAAATTTTTTGGACAAGGGCAACTTCCCCCTGGGAATAAGGTAGTTTGTTTTCTCGTGGACCAAGCATAAGCATCCCTACCCTGATCTCCTGATAGTCAATTGGGATGCTGGTGACAATTCTCCCATTCCATTTTCCATAAGTGTGGATTATGGCTGGTTGGTTACGATGAAAAATAGTTAGTTGAGCACTACTCGCCCGAAGGCTGCCAACAGTCTCTTCCATAAATTTTCTGGATATTTCTTCCGCATCCAAAAATCGCAGGTATTCATGCACCTGTGACCCAAAACGTTTTAGCTCAGGCAACTCTTCAACTGTATGTTTGAAATGGCGGTCAACAAATTTTTGGACTCGATCCTTAATTGGATTAAATAAGGACGCAACCACAAATGTGGTAATCACCAGAGCAATATCGTTTTTTTCGCCTGTTGTGATGACAAAGAAATACCTCATTAATAGGACCAGGGCTGTAAACAAACCGCCAACAATAGCAGTGAGGGCTCCATAAACAACAGTCCGGTTGACAATATTATCCATCTCCAGCAATCGATAACGGGTTATGGCGATCGTTACTGATAATGGAAAGAGGATCAGTGGCGGGAGAAAGATCAGGCTGTTGAATAAAACTTGAACATTAAATATTGGGGCGATGAAGAAAAATGTTATGGGTAGAAATGCCAGGAAGCCACCCATCAATACAATCCGGGATTGGCTGCGGACAAGATCGGATTCATTGGTCCATGTATGGTAGAGAGCCAGGCCAAGGAAAAACAATATTCCTAAGGCATTATATTGGTAAATTACCCCCCATGTTTCCACGTATGCCCACGGTGAGGGTGGCATGAAGATAATAATCCAACCCCAGACTAATAATGCAATGGAGGTTAAATAAGGGATTCCCAAAAACCAGGGATATCGTTTAACAATTCGCCACTCCACCGGAAAACGCATCCCCAGGCTGAATAAGGCACCTCCGGCGGCGGAGATGGCTGCCACCCAGATTGGAACAAACCGGTGGGTGGTATACAGGTCGAAGATTAGTGCGGTCGCAAGGGCTGTACATGCGCAGAAGAATGCCAGTGCTCTTCCCGGACGAGTATCCCGACCCCTGACAATGAAAACCCATACGCCGATGAGATAGTATACCAACCCGATCAGGTATGGTACCCAAAATAACCTTACAAAATCTTTCTGAGGAAATTCAATCAATAAAACCGATGGATAGAGACGTTGACTGCCATCTTCAAACTCGGTAAAGAAGGATACCGGTTCACCCAATTCTTTCTGGGAGATGATCTCCGATAGCATGCGGGGATATAGAATTTGCTCCCCGGATACCCGGATAATCCTCTCAGGGAATCCAAGCCCTGCCTGTATGCCTGTCCACCCTTCCCCGGTGATACCATTTACAAGCAACGTATGTTCAGCTAGAAATCCAGGAAAAGGCTGGTTGCTCCACGAAATTGCCAGCAAAGGTGCGACCAGGAATATAAATAATCCCAAAATAAAAACAGCCCGGGTTACCCAAAGACTTATCACTTCCAAGCGATCGATTTCTTTTTCCATATTTTGTTCGTATCCAGTATCACACTCCAAATGGCTGTTTAAACCATCAGCTCATATAACGGGTATCAACCTGCAGAGCAGTCTTTAAGCCAGTCTCCTCAGGCAATCTCTCCAAAGATATTAAAGTATATTCAAAGGAACCTTCACCGGATGCCTTTGTGAATTCCTGGACAGCCTCTTCAAGAGCATCCAAATATCCTTTCCCGGAGGTTGAGCTTGTTCCAAGAACCTCTAAAACCCGCATTTCTCCAAACAATTCCAAATACTTATTCCGTGCGTTGATATAACCAGCCGATGTAAACACCACACATTCTTCCGGTTTCAAAATTATCTCTTTTTGTGAAAATTCTGCATTCCAGGATTCTCCAAGTAATGGATCTGACTGAATCGTATTGGTTGATGTTGGAATACTACAAAAGTATGGATGCTGGTTGCCAGCTGATACATAGCTCATCCTGCCGCTAAGTGGGTCCAGGATGGAATAGAGGCAACTCATGCGATTCCCAGCTTGAAGTTCCAGCATAAGCAGGGAATTGCAGCGACGCATCACTTCCGCCGGGGTGAGTGGGAGAACTGCCAGGCTTCTCAATGCTGCCCTTAAAGTAGCAATGTTGAAAGAACAAATCATCCCGTTGCCTTCCATCCTTCCGGACACAACCATCAATTTACCATCCGGTAAAAGCAGAAGGTCATGAAACTCGGACCGCATTAACTGGGTGGAGTGAAATTTCAAAGCAATATTCCAACCCGGTAATACCGGGATCTGGTCAGGAAGCATCATTTCCTGAAAGCGGTTCGCCATCTCTATATCATCGTTTAAGCGCCGCTTTTGGGATATATCCGTATTTTGAAGTCGCATCAATAGAACCACGCCCAGGGCGGGAAGTATGATTCCAGCTGCCAGTATACCCAGAAGAAGCCTGCCATATTTCAATGTGCTGCCAGCTAAAATTTCCCAGTCATCTTCACTGACCAACATCCATGGGGTGGATGGTATACGTGAAAAGGCAGCCACGATGTCATGGTTCTCTTCATCTCTAGTACGCAGTGCGCCAATACTTTCATCAAGGTTTAACCACTTCAAAGCTCCGGAATTCGGGATTTCGGTATCATCAGTGAATCCCGACTGATAAAGAGTGCGACCATCGCCATCAACTACATAGGTGTCACCCGTCTGCCCAAGCCGGAGTTTCACGATGCTGGCATAAAATGCACTAACCGCAGATTGATCCACCAGGAACATCCCGGCGAGAGCGCCCATAAATTTTCCATTCTCGCCAATGATCGGAACACTTAAGACAACTGCATCAGACCCTCCTGGTCCATCTTGCACAATATTGGAATAATAAACGGATGATCCCGTGAGTAATTCGGAAAAATATTGACGGCTGGAAAAGTCTTTCCCCAGCAGCTGCGGTCGAGCTGGTTCAGCCACGATCACTTTGCCAAAATTATCCAAGAGAATTACTCCCCCATCAAATACATCCAGGCGGGCCCCGGCTTCATTCAGGGTGCGTGTTTTAATAACGATATTAGCCTGGTATAAATTTGGCTCACGGGCAAGGGACTGTAGTATATCTGCATATTTATCCAGTTCACCTTTCAGGCGGGATGCCGAAAGCTGGATTAGTTCACGATCACGTTCAACCACCAGGTCAGTGACTGCGCTCTGATAAGACCAGTAGGCAAAGAGGGCGACACCACCAACGACAAGAAATGCTAAGGTAAGCAGACCAACATACAACCGGTTAAAATTAATGTTTTGAATAAAACTTGAAAGCATGGCACCTCCTAAATTATGGTATTTCGACAGATTGAGCCATCTCAATTTGCGAGGAGACATCCTTCATAATTTCAACTGGTGACTGTCCCAGCGTGTATATTTTTTCCCAGGCGGCTAGTGCATATCGTCTTGCTTCTGACATATTTGGAAAAATCTCAGCCGTAACTGAGTAACCTTTTTCGTGACCTTCTGCAAATGCCTGTAAATTCAATGTCGATCCGTGAACCGGATAGGATTTGTTGATCAAATCAATCCAGTTGCTGACAAGGGAAAGTCTGGCTGGCTGCAATAAATGGGTCTGCGCCATGGCTAAACCGTATCCCCTGCTAACCAGGAATTTTAAGAATTCCCATGCAGCCTCCGGGTATTTCGTACCTGCATATATCGCAAACCCATCTGTGGTCGCCAGGGTTACTTTTTTTGCCGGTCCTGCGGGAAAGGTTGTCACCCCGACCCTGAAAGGGGCATGCTCAAGGATATCCTTGAGGGACCAGGATCCATCTTCAATCATGGCAACTTTTTTTTGAATAAAAGCGTGTCTTGTTTGTAAATTATTAACATCCAAATAACTGGCCATTGTATGATCGGTCCAAATTCTGTCCTTTATCCACTGCATGGCATTCATGGCTGGCTGGTCACCCATACGGCTTTTATGGGGATCCTCCGGATCTACAAAATGTCCACCCCAACCATTTACATGAACCTGGATGCGATCCCAGCTGATATCCATCATGCTCCCCCAGAGTTCATTTTTTCCATCGCCATTCTCATCCAGGGTGAGGAGTTTCATGGCTTCAAAATAATCATCATGGGACCAGGAGCCATCTGGATAATCAACTTTATTCATATCGAAAATATTCGGGTTGTAAAACAACGCCAGGGCCCCATGATATTTAGGCAGGGCAAATTGAATGCCATCCTGGAGAGATAATGCATGATATTGGGCTTGATCCCATTCAGAGAGAATATTCTTGTCCAGATCAGCCTCAATAAATGGACGCAGATCCAATAGATATCCATTTTGAGCCCATTCAGGCAGGAACTCACAACACCCAGCCATCACGTCTGGCGCTGTTCCCGCTTCAAAATCTGCAATCATTTGCTCATCGAGATTTTCAGGATCCGGTGTATAGAATACCTGGATGTTTGGATGTGTCTCATGAAACCGATTAAGCATGGTCTGAGCCATGCCTGGGAACCAGTCCGTCCTCCAATCCTGGTAAACAATTTGCACATTATTGTTACCGTGTGGTCCAATACTTTTCTGCCGGGGTGTACACGCAGAATAAGCCATACTTAATGCTCCAATCCCTGCCCACTTGAGGAATTCCCGCCGATCTAATTGGGACGGAAAATGATTATTTTCCGTTTTATTGAGTGATAAATCGGTACTATTACCCAATGTTTTTTTTGAAAGGGGTCTGGAATATTTCCCGATAAGCATAAGTAACCTCCCTGAATCTCACAAGAGTCGATCTTCCTGATAGACACAGAACCCATCAGCCAAAAATCAATAAAGTAATCTCCTGGCTTGCTGGTATGTTTTTCGGAATGGTGCAAATTGATAAATAGGGTCAGCTGCCATGACAGACTGGACAACCTAAATTCAATTTTATAAATTATTATTATTATAACTTTTATAGATTTTGTCAAGATATATAAATTAATTATTTCCAGTAAATTGCTGAAAAATAAAACAACCCATTCTTCACAGATTCCGCTTTTTCGGATTTTTCGAAGATACAAGTAATAGTAGAATTAAATCATCCTCTATGAATACGATATCCCCTCCCCAAATCCGCAAACTTGATATAAACCGTGATTTGTTGAAAGTGGCAGATTTAATCGAAAATGCCTTCGGCGATCACATGGACAAAGAGGGAAAAGAATACCTGCGCCAAATCCGGCGGGCATCTGATAATAAGAGTCTTCTGCATTGGATTCCCGGTTCGCATGAACAGGTTTCTTACCCGCTCCATGGTTATGTATGGGAAGAAAATAATCAGATTATTGGCAATGTAAGCGTTTTTCCATATTTACACAATTTCCGTTGGCGTTACCTGATTGCAAACGTTGCAGTTGACCAACATCACCAGGGAAAAGGAATCGGTAAGTCTCTAACCCGGGCAGGTATCCAGCATGCCCTTGAACATGGAGCCCAGGCAGTTTGGCTGCAGGTACGGGAGGACAATGACATTGCATTGCACCTCTACCAGTCGCTTGGTTTTATCGAGCGAACCAGGAGATCATCCTGGAATTATTCCGCCAATCCGGAATCCAAACCGGTCAAAGATGGTTCTAAACTCATAAGAAAGAGAAGGAATAGTGATTGGCCTTTGCAGTCGAAATGGTTGGAAAATATCTATCCGCCGGAAGTAACCTGGTACATGCAATTTTCAAAAAATCGGTTTAGTCCGGGACTATTGCAAAAAATCGGGGCGTTGTTTTCGCCACAAGAAATCCAGCACTTTACGGCAGAGTCAAACGGTGAGGTCCTTGGGATGGTAACCTTAGAAAATAAATCAGGGATGCATTCGATGGTTTGGATAGCTCCAAGACCTGAGCATGAGCAAGAAGCCCTGGATATCCTGCTTAATCACGTTACGAATCCTGGCCGTTCTCTCAGGAGAATCAGCTTAAACTACCCGGCAAATTGTTCAGATAACACGATAAACCAGGCTGGATTTATAAAACAAAATACCCTTATTTGGATGGAAAAGAAATTTTTCTAAGTTTATGGAAGGCAAGGTCCAAATGAAGAAATTCCTATTTCAATTAGCAATTAATGCGGTGGCTCTCTATGCAGCTATCGTTTTACTCGATGGCAGAGGGATTAACCCGCAAAGTGATAACTGGTTATCCTTCATCTGGTTGGCACTTATTTTTGGATTGGTCAATAGCCTGATCAGGCCATTCCTGGTTGTATTAGGCTGTCCTTTTATTGTCCTGACTTTGGGATTAGGCATCCTCTTGATCAACACCCTGATGTTCTACCTGGCAGGGATAATTGGGAGTATTTTCGGGGTAGGTTTTACAGTGGATGGATTAATTCCAGCGATGCTGGGCGCGCTAATCGTCAGTGTAGTGAGTATGCTGCTCGAGAAAATCCTGGGAGATACCCGGCGATGAAGGCGAATGATACCATTACTCCGGTATTACAAACCTCAGGATGCGGTTATTTTCTGCATCGCTGACATAAACGTTCCCGCTGCTGTCCGTGGCTATGCCTGATGGGAGACCGAATCCGCTTGTATCTGTGGAATAGTCCCCCCACCCGCGGATAAAATTTCCCACCTGGTCAAACTGTAAAACCTTATACCCTTCAGGATCGGTGACAAACACCTGGTCAAGGTTATTTACAGCAATGAATGGTTTGTTTTCCATTGATTGTCCAAACCACCCGTAAATATCCCAGAACTGGAGCGGGTTATAACTATCGGGTTCAGCTCCCGGGGTAAATACCTGAACCCTCTGGTTCCAGGCTTCGGCAACGAAAATATTCCCATCGGGTGCTGCAGCAATCCCTACCGGTTCATCCATTTCGCCAAGCCCTACACCTGCCAAACCAAACTGAGTCAGATATTGCCCTTCGGAGTTAAACACAACCACCCTTTTATTCCCTGTATCAGTTACAAATACACGGCCATCCCCATCAACTGCCACGTCGCGAGGCCCCCAGAAAGCCTCCGGGGATTCAGCCTGTCCAAAGAATCCGAGCATGAATAAAAATTTTCCATCTGGGGTAAACTTTTGAATGCGGTGATTCCAGGTGTCAGCAACATAAATTGATCCATCCGGTGCTGCGTCAATCCCCCACGGTTCATTAAAAGTTCCCCCGGGCGCATTACCCGCCCCCACGTCGGCAAATGTTCCCCAACTATTAATGAATTCTCCATTTGCTGTAAAATGCTGCACGCGGTGGTTGCGGGAATCAGCCACATAAATTGACCCATCCGGCGCGATAGTCATCCCCCGTGGTGATTGGAATTGGCCTTCACCAGAGCCATTCGTACCGAAACTCAAGTCAGGAAGCAATGTAATCATTCCCGCCAGGTAAGGGTCTGTCTCAGTTTCCATTTCTACAGCCGGGGCAACGCCATAGTTCCATATTTGTGCAACAATATCCTTACGGATATAAAATACCATCTTACTGCTAGGCTGCCAGGTTTCAGGAGTTAGACTATCGCTTCCCGTTAATTCAGCATAGAGGGAGTAATCCCTGTTGAGCCAGATATAAAACAGGGCGGTGCGCATCTGGGGGTCCCGGATTGCATTCCAAATTCGTTCCCAGGTCAGGTTGAAATAATCCTGGTTTGGCCACCATAAACGCATGTACTCGAATTTATTAAAATTATTTCTTAAAATGGAATCCATCTTCCCCATTGTAGATTCCCCGGCGATTACCATAGGAGCATCGGCGAGGTCGCGGGTTGGCTTATCCGTATACCAGCGATGGTTGGGATAATTTCGGAAGTACCACCAGTATGGATAGAGCGCATCATTATCATATGCAACCTCAATGTCCAACCCCTTGGTCAACCTCCGTGAAATTTCTTCAACCTGCGCAAGGACTTGTTTTGGTCCGGGTGCGGCATGGGCATAAACCAGGTATTCGGTTGCATAATCATAATTAATATAGGATGCTCTGTATGAAGTACGTATCGTTAAGATTGTCAAAAACAATACGATTACCAGGGTAACAAATTTTATCGCGTTAGACACGCTCCAGCCTTTTGTCAGCCGTACCAATCCATAGCAGCTAAAAAGAAAAACACATGCGGCCAGGATAAAACCATTTGTGTTTTGCAGTTGTTCAAGGGTTTTCCCTTGAAACGGGGGGGTGTTTCCTAACAAAGAACCAACCATAGCAGCAAAACTTGCCAACGCTACCGGCAGCAGTAGAACGACAAGAATTCCATTCCGGCTGGATAATGCTTTCCAATCCGTTATATCCACAAGATATCCAAAACCCCAAGCACCAGTCAATGCCAATGGTATGGCAATGTGAACTGTAAGCCAGGGCATTTTTTCGCCAGCCAGGCTGTAGGCAACCAGGCTCGTGATAGACCAGAAAAGGAAAAGGGCGAGGGTTGGAACCCTGACCGGGCGCAGGTTATCTGTTTCTATGGTACCGGCGGGACCATTTTCCTGAAACGGTTCGAGGCTTTCTTGTTGAATTTCGTGTAAATCTTCAGCGGCAGCAGATTCCTGCAGAAAAGAGGATCCATCGGTTGGATCATTAATTGGGTCTGCGGGTGAATATCCTGCAACATTCGTGAAACGAGAGTATCGAATCCCGAAATAAAGCGCCAGAATGGCTCCCAGAGCAGAAAGATACTCGTATATCGGGACCTGAATTAATCCATAGTAATACCAGGGTTGGCTGCCCCTTTCCACCCCTTGCTGAGAAAGCCAATAACCAAGGGAACCAACAAGCCCGGTGAAAAAACCCTGTCCGTTGGTAAAAATGGATGTGTAAAAAACTACAAAAATTCCATAAAAAACCGCGGCATAAAGAAACCAATTTCTTCGCTGCCACCAATACCCGATAAGCATTGCTGCCAGGGAGAACACTCCCACAACAATACCCGTGCGGGTAAGCCCTGCAGCTTCATAATTCAATGGATCAAAACCCGCCATTTTTACTGGAAAAGCGCTTAATAATGGCAGAATCAAGGTCCCAATTAAGATCAATATATCGAAAGATCGAAAACTGCGAATAACCCCCCAGCCATGTTCCCTGATGAGAATAAAGCCCGCAAAAATTGCGATTACCAGAGAAGCCAGGATTGTAAGTATTTCCCCGGTCAACTGCGCCGTCAGAGCAATTTCCGGGATCATACCGGGTGAGCTATCTGCTGCCGGTTCGGCAGTTACCGCAATATTGGAATTCCATACCGCCAGTCCAAGGGCAATCCCGAGCAGGACCAGGGCAATGAACACCAATAGAAGAAATCGATCCCTAATCCGAGGATCTGGCCAGTGAATTCTTCCAATCTGCTGAATAAATAGAATTGCGCTAAATAGTAATACCTGGGCTGTATAAATATAAGAGGTTTCCTTGGATGTGAAATGAAGCGCCAATGATACCGTCAGCAAATAAAGGGAGAAACGATCACCACGATCCAGATAGCGGAGAATAGCATACAAAGTCATCACTGCAAATAACTCTATGAAACCTTCATTGCGTGCATACCGCCCGTAATACAACAGGTAAGGTGAAATTAAAAATAAAAATCCAGCAATAATGGCACCTGTCAACCCCATATAGCGTCGGAAAGAAATTAAAACAAACGCAACCGCTCCGATACTAAACAGGGCAGCTGGTAAGCGGGATGTAAAATCATTATCTCCAAGCAGGAAGTAGGATAACGCAATGAGATGAAATTGCAATGGTCCATGGGTTACCGGGTCATGTCTGTATATACTACCCGTGTATAGCTGCCAGGAAGGGACAACATGATTTACCTCATCATGGCTCATAACCCGCAAACCCAAACCGGAAAACCTGGAAATTACAGCCAGCAGGATAATTAACAGAATAATGATCCATTCCGCCTTTACTCTTGAGAGTAAAGTTGAGACTGGTGTTTCCAGCCAGGAGGGGAAAGGCTGTGATGCCTCCCGCGGTTCGTTGATCTCCGGAGATAGATTTTGCATAGACTTATGACCTTAATGATTCTACCGAATATACTTTAATCAACTGATCTTGACAAGTTATTTTCCAGATATTTTAGATTTGGATAATATTACAATATGGATCCGACAGGATTCAACGCATTAAACACCAAAAACCATTTCTGGCGGGATTATGGGGGAAAACCATAATAAACACTGCTTCCAATCATTTCCAAATCATGAGAGTTGTGGAGAGAGCCATTATTGAATGGGGATGTTGAAATAGTTATAAACCGACTTTGCCAGATCTGCTAAAAGTGTGTTGGCAGGATCAAAGACCAATTGTGTTGGTTGATGCATAAAAATAACCAGGACAAAGTCTCCCCCCGGGGTGTAAACCAATCCGGCATCCCCAAAAGTATGCAACAAACCGTCACTTTCTACAATCCAACCATGCTTATTCGCAACCCGGGTTCCTTCAGGCAGACCTGCCTGCATTAACACCCCGATCTGGTTAGATGACAGGTAGTCAATCATCTCCCGGCATTCCGTCGTGGTGATCTCTCCAGGAAATACGACAGCAAATGTACCGCCACCCTCCTTGGAACACTGGTAAAGGTCATCTAAAATCATCCCCATATCGGCAGGGGTGGTCTGATTATATGGATCTGGGGCGGTATTGTAATCTGTCCGTGTATTCGCCGGTGTATCAAACCTGCGGAGCAACGGGGCTCCTAACCGAAAATATCCAGCCAAGAATGTGTTTTCCAAACCCAACTTCTGCAAATCATCTGTCACCTGTAATGGACCAAGGTTTTCATCCATTACTCTTTCCATCATCCGGTCTGCCGGATCATTTTCTGACCTTTCTATCATTAACTTAATCAGGTTTGAAATTTCATCTGGTGCAGGTTCTGCAACCCGTCGGTAGACGGAGGCCATAATCGGGATTTTCATGGTACTGGCTGCCGTAAAAGCTATCCCCGGGGGGATGGATTCCCCCTGTTGATAAGCGAAATTCAATTCTTCGCGAGTTTGCATATCCAGCATGTAAACCTCCGTTAGCCCATCAAATCCGGAGACATCAATGATTTGCTGCATCATGATTTGTAAATTTTGAATGGAAGGCCGGAATGGTGTAACTTGTTTGAAGGAGAGGTTTACAACCCTGGAATTGGGTGATCGCATAGCATCTTTGATTAACAGGATTGCTCGATCGATATCGAGAATTCTGCCGGGATCACCACTATCAAAATTAGTTGTCCCCGCAACCGGCATCACCGGAGCTGCAGGACGGTCATAACGGGGAGTAACTTCGTTTTGAAGATAATTTCTCAATCTCTCATCAGAGATACTGGCGCTGAGGGGAACAGCCGATGGGGTTGGTAAGCGATTCCACAGGTAATCCCAGAAAGCCGGCCAGAAGGGTTGGCGAATACGCTGTAAATCGGCTGCCGTCAACATCGACTGCAAATCCAGTTCGAATCCAACTGTGGATGGTTTGATTTGAATCAAAGAGTCTTCATATTGTACTTCGATTGGAACTCCATACGCCTGGATTAATCTCTCAGCAGCCTGCTGTTGATTGAGACCACCGACAGGTACATCTGCAATGACCATTCCTGGTGGAAAATTGGCCCGCAATCTGCTGAATACCACCAGGCCTACCACAGCCAGTAATACAGCCCCAAAGAAAAATACCAGGGAGCTCCATCTTAAAACCGTTAAAAATCTTCTTGACCGCATTCCTTACTCCATGTCAAATTAATACAATATTGGATTGTACCAGATTCATCGTCATATCGATCACGGATGGTTGCTTTATGATCCCTATTAAAAAAACCTCCAAATATCATTTTATTGACATCATCCATAGCGGTGATTATACTTATCAATCAAAAATACAAGCAAGGCATGCAATTAATTAGGTTTGCTGATTTCAGGCAGCGATTGCTGCCTTGGCGGGGTACTTGATCGATCCAATCTAACTGGGGAACAAATTAACCCTGTCGGTTAATTCGGAGGGAATATTGAAAAAAGCACTTATCACCGGGATTACAGGACAAGATGGTTCATACCTGGCCGAACTACTACTCTCGCAGGGTTATGAGGTGCATGGATTGATAAGGCGGGCAAGTACGTTCAACACAGGGCGTATAGATCACCTGTATCGGGATCCCCATAACGGAGAAAAGGTACATCTTCATCTCCATTATGGTGATATTGCAGTGGCGGAGACGATTCTGGATCTAATCTACAACATCAGGCCGGAAGAAATCTACCATCTTGCGGCGCAGAGTCATGTCAGGGTAAGCTTTGATATGCCGGAATACACCGGGGATATCACCGGATTAGGAGCTATCCGCATTTTAGAGGCGGTACGGAAAAGTGGTGTTAATGCCCGCTTTTACCAGGCGTCTTCAAGTGAGATGTTTGGCAGTGCTAAACCACCCCAAAATGAAACAACTCCTTTTGAACCGCGCAGTCCGTACGCAGCCGCAAAGGTTTATGCCTACTGGATCACCCGGAACCACCGAGAAGGGTATAAAACATTTGCCTGCAACGGCATTCTTTTCAACCATGAATCCCCCCGGCGTGGAGAAACATTTGTAACCCGTAAAATAACCAGGGCAGTAGCAAACATCTTGGCCGGGAAACAAAACCTTTTATACCTCGGGAACCTCGAATCCCTGCGGGATTGGGGTTATGCTCCCGAGTACGTTGAAGCTATGTGGAAAATGCTCCAGCAAGACCAGCCTAAAGATTACGTGATCGGGACCGGGGAGTCTCACTCTGTACGTGAATTTCTGGAGGAAGCCTTTGGGTATGTAAATCTGGATTGGCAGGATTATGTGAGAATGGATGAGCGTTACTTCCGCCCCACAGAGGTCGATTACTTGCTGGCTGATCCGGAAATGGCAAGAAATGAATTGGGCTGGGCTCCTAAGGTAAGATTTCATGAACTGGTACGAATCATGGTGGATGCCGATCTCGAACTCATAAACATGAAAGCACCTGGCGAAGGCCAGAAAATTTTAGAGCAATATTTTAGCGGCTGGCATCGTTGGGAGAACCAGGTTATTTCAATGGGGCGCTGATTATTACGCAGGGTTATTATATTAAGGCAGGTACTCACGCGGATCAGGCCGTCCGTAGACTTCACTCCGCAGTTCAAAATGCAGCTGGGTGCCTGGAGCTATCCCCGTATTGCCCATCAGGCCGATAATATCCCCCTGGTAGACATAGGATCCGCAACCCACATCCATCCCATTAAGGTGGGCATAGAGGGATTGCCAGCCATTTCCGTGATCGATAACAATCACATTTCCATAACCCCAATCATTCCAGCCGGCGTAAACCACAACCCCGGCATCTGCGGCGAAGATGGACTGCCCCTCCTCCGGTCCGATATCAATGGCATAATGGTTGGTCGGCGGGGAATAATCAAAACCAGAAAGCCGTGTCCCTGATGTTGGCCAGATAAATGATCCGGAACCAACCGGACCTTCCATTGGACCACTGCAAAAACCTGCACCAAGCACCCGCGCCACGGTTGGATCCTCCCGGGAGATAAGGGGAGCACTCCAGGTAACAAATTCACGTTTCCCGCCTGGTATAACCAACCAGGTACCCGGATCTATTACGGTGTCATCAAAATCTCCGATATTGGCTGGATTGAGGTGGTTGGCAGGGAATGACAGGATCGCTTCGGCGGTCACCCCAAAAAATTCTGCGACCTGGTTTAAACTATTCCCTGCACGCCACTCGTAATACACCCCATCCGCAGGGAGTATGTTCAAGACCTGGCCAGGACTTAGCCTGTGGACATCATCTGCCAGAATTTCATAATTTCCCCAAAAAATTGTTTGCGGCTGGAGGTTGAAAAGTTGTGAAATACCGTATACACTATCGCCCGGGATTACTGTATACTGCCCCACCTCAGTGCGCGGGCGGTTGGGCACGATCGTGTGCAATAAAGCTTTTCTCGATACAGCCATAATTTTCGCCGCATATTGCGGCATGGCAACATCACCAACCTCACCAGGTGTATTTTGAGAGATTAACGGGGAACCCGGTACCCCATTGCCTCCAATCAAGGTATTGGAGCTCCCCAGGAAAAAATCTCCCATCCCCCAAACGATAACCAATATAAATATAAAGGTAATGGCTGCAGTGCTTATACGCAGGAATATTCCTGCTAAACCAATGCGGATTAAACCTTCCCAGAGCTGCCCAAGGTCTCGAGGAGGTTTTTCCCAAACAGAATATTCCAATGAATCATCTGATTCATCACTATTCCCATCACCAGGTTGAAAAGGATTTATTTGATCCATGATTGTTCCTTAATTCGCATAATAACACATGCATTTTTCAGGGTCAAGAATAAACGACCAATGCCAGATTTTTCCAGTAGCACCAACTGATCCAATTTCTTGCCGTATTCTACAGGGTATAATATTTATTTATGGTAAAACATTCAAAATCCCCGGTAATCGATACAACTACGGAGAATAAAATTGCCAAGTTATGCCTTGAGCGGGGGTATAAATTAGCCATTGCAGAATCATGCACCGGGGGTCTGGTTGGTCACCGAATAACCAATCTTCCAGGTTCCTCCAAATACTTCCTGGGCAGCATCGTTGCGTATGATTATTCAGCAAAACGAGGAGTTTTAGGAGTAAAACCGGAAATCCTGGAAAAGTATGGAGCAGTTAGCAAAGAAACTGCGCTTGAAATGGCTGATGGAACCAGGAAGATACTCTCCACCGAAGAGCCAATTGAAAAAATCATCGGCGCATCGGTCACCGGGATAGCCGGACCGGAAGGAGGAACTCCAGATAAACCTGTCGGCCTGGTTTGGATTGGGATTTCAAATTACTGGTATAGAAGTGCAGCTTCATTTATCTGGACCGGAAACCGGATTGAAAATAAAGAGTTTTCAAGCCAGGCAGTACTAAATCAATTATTGGATACATTACGCACCCTGTCCCGATATCATAGGGTAAAGGTACGTTCGTTAATTAATTTCTCCGGCAGTTTAGAACCAAAAGCCATTATGAGGGATAACCTGGAAATCCCAATTACAGCAACCGGCCGCCGGTGGCAGGACGAACTTGGGACTCATATTCTGGTAATGGTCCCTGGCGAGGATGTCCTGGAATTGATTGTTAGCACAGATAGTAATTGGTATTACAGGCGGGTGTCCAGCCAATTGTCTCATCCTGATTTCGCATAACAAGAAATCAACTTTTCAGAGCAGGGGCAAATATTTATTCCTTCCAAATGGATTTACTAAACAGGCTTCTCCTTACCCAAGCTGTCAAATAATTGTTCCAGGATTTGAATTCCCCCTAACTTCCTAATCCCACAATATCCCAAGCGTCATTAATGAATATGGAAAATCAGGATTCGCCACATAAGCAGGAATGAATAACGAACAATTTCAAGAAAACACGATGACCATCCAAAAAAACCGCTGCATTGTAAAATCTATTTTCTTCATTAACAGGAAGAAATTGATGCAAAAAAAATTAATTCGATACACCTAACCGGGCTCTTTCATCGGTAACGATGCTTGAATCCAGTTTCTTGAATAGAGGTTTGGGAGTGAGCAATTTCTGCCCTGGCTGCAATTTGCTGGGTTCCCAAATTCCACTGGCACCTTCGGGATAATACCTCAGAACTTCATGTTCACCCAAATCATCTTCTACTGTTTCTGTTCCCTGGGTTCCAAACAAAGTGCCCTGATAACCCAAATACTCGTGCAAATTTTGACAGGTAAATGGCAGAAACGGTGAAAGGAGGGTTTTTAATGAATCGATTGCCTTTATCGCCGTATATATCGATCTTGCTGCATCCTGGCGGCTGGTTTTGATTGTTAACCAGGGTGAAGTTTGATCAAGGTATCGATTCACCTCCCCTGCTAACCGCATGGCTTCATTGAGTGCAGCGCGTAAATGAACAGCCTCCATTTCATCTCCAACCACCTGAAAGCCTTGTTCAACTGCTGCCAGGAGGGAGAGATCCTCGGCATTTAGCAGGCCTGGTTCAGGAACCTGATTATCCCAATGCCTGCACGCGAAAGACAGTACCCGGTTTACCAGGTTGCCCCAGGTAGCAACCAGTTCGTCATTATTCTTTTTATAGAATTCTTCCCAATCCCAATCCGTATCCCTGCTTTCTGGCATATTTACAGTCAAGTAATAACGCAAGGGATCCGGGTCATAGCGCTCCAGAAAATCGTTTACATAAACTGCCCAGTTCCGGCTGCCGGAAATCTTTTTGCCTTCCAAATTCATAAACTCATTGGACGGCACATCTGTCGGGAGGACAAGCTCTTCACATTCTTCCAGCCCCATTAATTGGTCAAATGCCTTCCCGGAACCCAGCAATTGAGCTGGCCAGATAATGGCATGGAAAGGAATATTATCTTTACCAATAAAATAATACGCTTTGGCATCCTGTTTATGCCACCAGTCCCTCCAGGCAAGCGGGTCGCCGGACATCTTTCCCCATTCTATGGACGCAGAAAGGTAGCCAATTACCGCTTCAAACCACACATACAGGCATTTTCCAGCCCACCCATCGATCGGTACCGGGATTCCCCAATCCAGGTCGCGGGTAATGGGCCTTCCGCGTAAACCATCCGCAAGGATCTGCCCCAATGACTGCCGTACAACATTTGGCCGCCAACTGGATTCCCGTTCTTTTAGGAATTCGACTATTTGTGGTTGAAGTTTGCCAAGGTCCAGGTAATAATGCTCCGTTTCCCGCAATTCAGGGCTGCTGCCATCAATCTTCGAGCGCGGGTTGATCAATAAATTCGGATCTAAGAGGTTGCCGCAGTTATCGCACTGGTCACTGCGTGCCCCCTCAAACCCACAGATATAACAAGTGCCTTCTACATACCGGTCAGGCAGGAAGCGGGATTGGGATGGTGAGTACCACTGTTGTTCACTGTCTGTATACAGGTAATTATTGCCCTTGAGCGCCAGAAACAGGTTTTGAGAAACATTAAAATGATTCCGGGTGTGCGTACTCGTAAATAAATCATAGGTTAACCCGCAGCGTAAAAAAATATTTAAAAAGGACTTATGAAATCCCTTGTAAACATCTAACGGGGTGCTGTTTTCCGCATCTGCACGAACGGTTATCGGTGTACCATGCGCGTCTGACCCGGAAACCATCAAAACCCGTCGTCCTTTAAGACGGTGAAAACGGGCAAAAATATCAGCTGGCAAATATGCGCCGGTTAAATTCCCAACGTGAATTTGAGCATTTGCATACGGCCAGGCCGCTGCAACAAGTATGGTTTCATCCATTAAGCACCTCTGCAGGATTGTATGAGTCTTCTGGATTTTATCATAGAAAGAAATCCCATCTAAGAAACATGTTCTATAATCCAGGGAACCAACTATAATAAACAGGTTTAACTCTGAGGATGAAGGAATCATTTTGTTAAAAAGGATCCGGGCAACTCGTTCGAATTACCCCAATCAATTCTGGCTTTTGTTCTGGGGTAATTTTGTTGCATCCGTGGGAAATTCCATGTCATGGCCATTTTTAACAATCTATTTGAGGCAAACCTTTAATTTACCGCTAACCCTTGTCGCCGGCATTCTCACCATCCGGTCTGCAGCCGGACTGCTCAACTCATTTATTGCCGGACCAATTGCCGATCGCTTCGGCAGGAAATGGCTGGTTGTTTTGAGCCTGATGATTACCGGATTCAGTTTCTTCCTGATGTCCCAGGCAGAAACCATTGCTATATGGATCATCATCATGGTTCTGTACGGCGCATTTCACCCTGTTTTCCGGGTTGGAGCCGATGCGATGATAGCAGATTTTAATTCCATCCAATAAACGCATGGATGCATACTCATTTATGCGGATTATCTCCAACCTGGGAGTCTCCATAGGCCCCATAATCGGCGGGATACTGGCCGCGACCTCCTATTCCAATGCATTCCTGGGCGGGTCGTTGGTGTTGTTTGGTTTTGGAACTTTTTGTTTATTCTTTCTAAAAGAAACCCTGCAGCAATATTCCAAGGCAGAGCAGGAAAAGCGCGGAGAACAAAACTACGGCTACAAGGTGATCCTTCAAGACACAAAATTTATTTCATTCATGGTGATGCTGACCATGACGGTAATCGGGGCAATAATGATGTTCGTTCTGCTGCCGGTGTATATCAAGGAGCAGTACGGGCTTTCTGTAAGTTATTTTGGCTGGATCATTGCCACCAATGGGTTGATGATCGTATTATTCCAATACCCGATCTCAACATTGACGAAAAAATTTTCCAGCTTTTCAATATTAATCGCTGGTGCGGTATTCTACGGCTTAGGAATAGGCAGCGTAGCCCTGGGAAGCACCTTCCCCATGTTTGTCATTTCAATGGCAATTATGACCATGGGTGAATTACTAATGATGCCTACTGCAACCACGATGACTGCCAACATGGCTCCCCCGGATATGCGCGGGCGATATATGGGTATGTTTAACCTGACCTATACGGTAGCAATGGGAATTGGACCGATTGTCGGCGGATTACTCAACGATCTTATTGCACCCGCAGCAATCTGGTATGGGGGGATGGTTTTCGCTTTCCTAAGCGCAATTGGATTTTTCTATTTATCCAGGAAATTTCCTTCATTAAATTACAAAATCACCCAATAATATAGATTGGGGGGAAAGATACGAACAAAAATTATTTCAATAATCCCCTGTCCTGGTACGGTTTTTTATAGTAACCCTGTCAAGCAAGCCTGGAAATTTCCTTCACATCAATCAGGATGGCAGAATATTTTCCAACATAAAGGGTTGACATCATGGAAATTCTCGCTGGATGATCATCCTGGACGGTATTGCTTATAAATCCTATACAGGATCTCAATGTCAACACTGCTGCCTGTCAGAATAACAACTGAATTGGTCCCTATTGCCTGTGGATATTTCAGTGCAGCTGCCAATGCAACTGCACCTCCTCCTTCAGCAACAATCCGGTGGTTTATTAACAAAGCAGCCATAGTCTTTTCGATATCCTCATCTGGGATGATCAGGAAATCATCCAGGAGAGCCTGGCATATCTTGAATGTATAACGGTTATCAATGCCCAGCCCCCCCTTCAATGCATCTGCGATGGTCATTTCTTCGGGCATTTGGATTGGATGACCCGCCTGAAGACTGTGATACATGACTGGTGCCCTATCCATTGAAACCCCGATAACCTTTATATTTTTATTGACGCCTTTTGCTGCCAATGCAATCCCGGCGGCTAAACCACCCCCCCCAA
This sequence comes from uncultured Chloroflexia bacterium, assembly GCA_963747965.1. Classification (GTDB taxonomy): domain Bacteria; phylum Chloroflexota; class Anaerolineae; order Anaerolineales; family Anaerolineaceae; genus CAVVGZ01. The sequence continues at coordinate 41,463 of CAVVGZ010000004.1, forward strand.
CGGGGACCAGTATTGTATCAACCTCCGCAAAATCTTCGATTATCTCAAGCCCAATGGTACCCTGCCCGGCAATGATATCCGGATCATCATATGAGCTGACATAGGTTAAACCCATTGAATTCATGAGATCGCTGGCGTTAGCTTCTGCCTGGTCAAAATTTTCCCCATTGATTACGACGTTTCCACCCAGTTTCTTAATCGCCTCAATTTTATGGGAAGGGGTTTTTGTCGAAACACAAATCGTATTCTTGATTTCAAGTTTTTTGGCCATATATGCCAGCGCACGCCCATGGTTTCCACTCGAGGTAGTTATTACCCCCTTATTCTTTTCCTCACCGGTAAGCTTAAGGAGTTTGTTGGCAGAACCCCGGATTTTAAAGGAACCGGTCGGTTGAAAAGACTCCAGTTTCAAGAATATTTTCTTATCGAAATTTTCCTCAATATCCTCCCACATAATCAATGGGGTTCTATATAATATGGTCTTTGATTCTCGAATGTGCATCTAATATATCTTGATAGTCAATTCCAATATCCACAAGGATCAGCTCCGCGTATTTTGTTTCAGGATCAGCTCAAATAATAATCGATTTAATTGGAGATGATGCATATCTCTCCCTATTAATAAATTTCAAGAAATTCTTATCTGTGGATTTATGAATATAATAGGGTAGTGAAGTTGAATAAGTGGTTACCAAAATTTCCTTTTCTATTATTTGCTTGCATCCAGGCATTGATTTACGGAATAGTCGCATCCGGGCAAATACTTGGTTTTAGCGGACTTTACCGCAGGGATTTAGTTCTCCCCCTGACAATCATATTAAGCGCCGGTTCCCTTTTCTATTACCTTTCCGACAAGGTACTTTTTAACCAGTTTCTTCCGGATAAATCCACCACCCTTAAGACCCCTTTGAAGATCAGCCTGATTTTGGGGGGAATTCTAATATTTATCCTGCTGACGGCGGTACCTATGCTGCGCTGGCCGGAATCACCCATTGGCCGGACACTCACCTGGGATGCCGGTGCATACCATTTTCCGAAAGCAGTGGCGTTATACCGCAGCAGTTCTGCCTGGGATCTGTCCGTTCCCTATGGTGATTACCCGTTCGGATACGAAAGCATGCTGGCCCTTGGATTGACATTAAGCGGGGATGAATCATGGTTCAGCCCGATCCACCTGCTTATATCACTCTTTTTTGTACTTACATTCTGGTTGACAGGGTGCCGCTATTCAAACCTTCCCCACTCTATCTTATTTTTCTTCAGTGTCTTTGTCCTGATAAGCGGGAAAATGGTAATCCCGGAAGATACCCAATTAATCAGCGGTTTTGCTTATACCATCGGAAAAAATGATTTCCTGCTGGGTACAGCGGTTTTAGCAATGATTTTGCATGCACCTGTTGGAACAAGGGAAAACCAGGCCTATTTTCACCTTCCCGGTCTGGCAATTAATTCCATGCTTGCTCTCAGCGTCAAACCCAATGCTGCCATACCAGTAATTGTTCTATGGCTGATTACCCTCTATTTGTTGTGGAAAAATAACGCCCGAAAAATTACACCCCCGTTGTTGACCAAACTGGCTGTGGCCGGTATTGTTATGTTGCCTGGAATTTTTTGGGCAATCAGGAATTTTGTTGTCCTGGGAAGAATTTACACCCCGGCAGCTAATAATCTGATGGCTGAAAGTATCGCATCGAATATTACCAATCCAAATTTATATACAGCCAATTTCCCCTTCATCCTCTTTATCCTCGTCATCGGAATTTCACTATTATCATTGGTATTGGCCTGGAAAACAAACTATTTTTCGAAAACAATTGCCGGTTGTTCGCTGCTCCTCCTGATTACCTTTATTTTCACACCGGCGACAGCCTTCCATAAGTATTTAGATGTACCCTCCCATATTGCCTGGAGATTTGGGATTACCCTGATCCTGTACAATCTGCTGATAACCATGCTTCTGGTAGAAAACTGGATTAAGAAGACACTCGATTGGATGGCAAAACGACAAGGCATACCCATGAAAATATTACTGGTGTGGAGTTTTATTGCCCTTATTTTGTTGCGGGGAGGATGGCTTCTTCAAAAAGAACCGCAAAACCAGATCATTTTACGGGATGAATACACCCAACCTGTCGGGGAAAACGGGTATTACAGCGCCTATGACTTTATCCAGCAAAATATCCGTAATTCTGTTATCCACATTGAAAATGGGGTGGTTTATTATGCATATGGTCCCGGGTACACCAACACCCCTACAAAACTTCAATATCCACTGGAGATGGAAGACCAGGTGACGCAGCCAGTCCCGGATTATTTTGTGATATTCAAACCAGATGATGCAGGGGCAGATTTTCCACCTTCACTGGAATCAAGCGCATGGTTACAGGCCTGGGAATTAATCTACAGTGACCGGGAAGGACGCGTTTACCGGAAGATAAGCGGGACAACTTAAAGAAATGATTCATTGCTGTTTGAACATGCGCTGACGCCGCCAATTAATCAAGGGGGCTAATACCCTGCGAATCCAATATTTCATCACAATTATTGAAAATGGTGAACCGCCTTCCCGGTAGTGGACCTTCAGCATTTCTGGCCAGCAGCGGGAATCGGAAGCGATGGTTTTGGCATCACTGTGCAGCCTGAAATTCGCCCATGTTCTCTTAAGGTAGACAATTTCCGAAACGGCTGCTATCCTGACCCATAGATCATAATCCATGGCAAAGAAGAAGGAGGGATCGAGCGGACCAACCTGCCTCCAGATATTTCCCCGAAAGAAAGCGGCTTGCTGCGGAATATGGACATAACCCTGCTTCAAACGCCGGTAATCGGTTTGGCGGGCTGGAAATTTGCCGATGATCTTCCCATGCTGGTCAATAAAATTTGTGTCCCCATACACCATTCCAACGGATGGATTCTTTTGCAGATAAGCTACCGCTTCCGAAACTGCCCCGGGCAGCAATGTATCGTCCGAATTCAACCAGGCGAAGATATCTCCTTGCGACCGCTGAAAACCTTTATTGATGGCATCGGTTTGTCCCTGGTCTGGTTCGGAGACCCAGCCGCTTAACCTATCTTCATATTTTCGGATAATATCAACGCTTCCATCCCCGGATCCGCCATCTATAAGGATATACTCGATGTTTGGATAATCCTGGTTAAGGACAGACTCGATTGTTTCCGGTAAATATTGCGCCTGGTTAAATGAAGGCGTCACAATAGAGACAAGCATGACAAGCTATTCCTTGGTCTGTTCCTGGATGGTATCTGCAGCCGGAATTTTGTTGTGAAGATCAAAAATTACGTAATCATCGCCTTCTTCGAAGATGGCATAATTTTTATAAAGCAGGTCCTTCACAAGGGGTTGGCTGTCCAGTTCGGTGAACATGGTGACCACAAAGTAATCTTTCCCGGCAATACGTTCCTCAAATAATTCCTGGATATCATTGAACTCTTGCCCGGCCAGTTCACGGTATGCAAAGTCGCCCCCATACATCCAATTGGTTGAATTGACCCACCCCCAATAAGCAAGGCGGTACCCATAATCCTGGGTAAGTCCAATAATGGATGCACCGCTAAGTTTTTTCCCGAGGGTTTCCCAAAATTTTACTTCCTCTTTATAATCCATGCGCTTCAGGTCAACCCGGATATCCCAGGCATTCACAACCAGTGTAAAAAGGACAATTCCAGCAGCCAGGGCACTTAGAATTTTCCTGGGGCCATGCATATTCCGGAATAAAGATTCCGCCCCGGCAGCTAATGCCAGCGCTACAACCGGAATTAATGGCAGTTGGTAATAATCATGGGTGGCAATGTGGTAAGAGAGGGTCATACCGTAGAGAAAATACCCGACCCAGATTCCCAACATCATCATTCTATGCACAAAATTTTTGAATAAAAAAGTACTCAGTATTGCCAGGATAAACCATTCAAAACGGACAGTACTGCTTATTTGCCCTTTCCAACGTAAATACCATACCGGATCCAGCCAGAGATTGGGGAAAAACCGCAGGCTCATCTGGCTGCCCAGGAAGCCATTGATGTAAACACCATATATGTGGTAAGTAAAATAGGGAATGATTGTCAGGATGGCAATCACCCATATTTTCGGGTTTTTTAACACGAGAAAAAGCCCTGAAATCCATTTTTTTAATAAACCATCCCCACCTTCCGAACTGGCTTCCATCGCCATACCCAGCAAGATTAATCCAACCCAACCACCCCCGACAAAGAAGACAGCCACAGCTTTTGAGAAAATTGCCAGTCCGCCCAGGAGACCCGCCAGGATTGCCCATTTCCATGTTTGGTTCCGGTAAAAGCGATTCATTCCCCATAACGCGATACTGGTCAGGGCGGTCATCAGCGGATCTGGTTGGAAGGATCTGCTTGCCACACCTGCATAAGGTAAAAACAGGTAAAAAATAGTCGAGATTATCGCTCCATCAAAACCCGTTAAGTCCCTGGCAAGGAGGAATAATGCCACACCTCCAATGATCCAGAAAAAAATAGAGAGCAAACGGGCTATCCAGACTTCATCACTCCCCGCTAACCGGTACCCCTGGGCTGTCAGCCATTCCATTATGGGGGGCTCGATAACCCCCTCCGCTTTCCATTGCTGAACAGCCATCTCTCGTTTCCAATCCGGGATATTCTCAGCATCCTGGTAATACATCCCCCTGGCCATCAACATCGAATGCAGCTGACGGGTAGCATGAAAATCAAGGGGGAAATCAAAAAGGTCATACATACGGATGGCTAATCCTGCGCTGAAAATCAAGATAATGCTCAGCCACGCCACAATTTTGTTGGATGCAAAAAAGGAATTATTTTCTTCCATAGATGTTCTTTCAGGACCGCAATATTATAACAGGGATACCTTTATGTCCTCTCACGGCTGAATGCGGCAAACAAAACACCTTATCAAATATTTATTTATTCTGCCGGAGATCATAGACGAAGAAACCATTCCCCTCCATGAATAATGGATAATTGTTGTTCAGGTGCTCCTTTAATTCAGACTGGGACTCAAAATCCACCAGTGAAGCGATCAAGAAAAAATCTTTTCCGGCAGTTACTTCAGAAAAGTAGGTTGGAAAATCCAACTTCTCATCCCCGCGCATGGACAGCAAAGCCTGGTCACCAGTGGTTGGCCAGGCAGCTGCCATTGCCCGCCAGCCATAATAGCGTAAGCGCATCCCATAATCAGGAGTCAAAGCAATGAAGCTGTGTCCCTGGGGAACAGCCTCCCCAACCTTCCTCCAACTTGCGGGTTCATTGGTATAGTCCGTGGCAATAAGATTTGATCTGGCAACATACAAGGAATAAAACGATGCAAACAAAAGTGCAGCTGCACAAAAAGCTCTCCAAAACCAATGTTGTTCGCCCAACTTTTCGATGAGGATGTCTGCCAACGGCATGATAGAAAGGGCAACAATCCCAATAAGAGGAACATGATAATATTCATGGGTTATATATTGGTACGGAAAAAAAAGACCGTATAACACATATCCTGCCCAGGCTCCAGCCAGGATGGGTTTCAGAGCATCCCTGGCAAACACAATCCCCAACACCCCTAATAAAAACAGATTTAATCCCATCAGTCCTTTTACCATTGCCAGCCAATCTGCGTAAAATCCGGGATCAGTGAGCATACTCAAAAATGCCAATGTCCAAAAGGAAAGGAAGGAACCGGTGCGCTGCTGGTGAAACAGGAGGTAATAGGCAAGCGTTGGTGCAGCTGCAATGCCAGCCATAACCCAGGGAAAGGGCGTGCGGAAGATATGTTTGAAACCAAATCTCGCCAGGCTGGTGAATCCGATCATTCCCATAATAAAAGCAGCTGCGACGACTTTAACAAGAATAGCAGCCCCGCCTAGAGTACCAGCGATAATCGTCCACTTCCAGTTTGGATTCTCATACCAGCGTACAAGTGCATACACTGTCCAAAGCATCCACATCGTCATAAAGGGATCCGGCTGAAAAGACCGGCTTGAGATTACACTGAACGGCAGGAAAAAATAGAATGCCAACCCAATCAGGATGGAAGGAAAAGCGAAGAACCTTTTTCCAACCAGGAATATAGCCAGCCCGCCCAGAACCCAGTAAAACGCCATGTGAATGCGTGCAATCCAAAAATCCTCCCGGCCTGCCAGTTTATAGGTTAAACCAACAAGCTGCTCGAGGATGGGGGGTTCATATACTTCCAAATCTGCCAATGCAAGCGCTTGTTTTTGCATTTGATCAGAATATGCAGGGTTACCTTTGAAAAACACCGCCCGTGCGATGAGATAGGATCTCAACTGTCGGGTTGAATGGAAATCAAGAGGCGGATCCTTTAGATCATAGATTCGGATTAAAAATCCCGACAGGAAAATTATCAGGAGGATTATCCATTGATAGGGTTTAATTGAGCTGGTTTCTTTTTCGGACAAAATTTGGTTTACCTTCGTATTTCTTCAGGATCGTCTGGTCTTCATTTACTGGATGGTGCCTATTTCCTCCCAAGAAATGAGAAATATGTTATATCATTTTATTGACATACAATACCGCCAGGCTCCTTTCCTTCATAATTTATCAATCACCCCGGGTTGTCCATAAGCAAATACCAATTATCATCCTTCCAGGAAATTGGGATCAGTTTACTATTCGACATATTTTCTTTTTCGCTTCTGCTTGTAGACGTCCTGGATTTTTCTTAATCCGACCAATCCCAAAAAGTTAAAGAATATCCTGCGCCAGTCGTGCAGTACGATACCTGGATCTAACCAAAAAGCCTTCCAGTATGATTGTAACGAGCTGCAGTACATACCGCCTTCCGAAAGGTAGTATCCATTCAGACGATGAGCGCCTGCCATTATTTTTGCCTTCCTGCGGGTAAAAATTTTAACGAGTTCCGGTTGAGCTTGCATCCAGTTTACCAGACGGAACGCTTCTTCACCAAAGGCAAGCGGATAAGCCTTATTTTTCGCTTTTCCGTGGTAACGCGCCAACGACCAGACATGGGGAATATATTTTACCTGGGTGTATGCAGCCATCTTCAACCATAACTGGTGGTCGAGCAAATAATGATAACTTAGGTCGAGTCCACCTGATTTTTCCCAGACGGTCCGGCGAAAAAAAACCGAAGTCTGCCCGATCATCCGGAAACACATCAGATCTTCCAGGGTATACGATCCATAACGCATCCTATTGAAAATTTCTGATTTTTCATCGATGGAAAAAACATCCGCAAAGACCAGGCCGATTTCCGGATACTGGTTAAAAACAGATACAACCTCCTGAATCGTTCCGGGCAGATATGTATCGTCAGAATTTATCCATCCCAGGATACCACCACCGGCATGAGCCATTCCCTTATTTATTGCCTCAGCCTGGCCGCGGTCTGGCTCTGAAACCCACCAGTGAATTCTATCGTCATATTTTCGAATGATCTCCAGGCTGTTATCATTGGAGGCGCCATCCACGATAACGTATTCTATATCTGGATAATCCTGCTGAACCACAGATAGAATCGTTTGCTCAAGATATGCACCCTGATTATAGGATGGCGTGACAATCGAAACGCGTGGGTACTCAGCCATAATTAGAACAGGAGATTATACTCAAGGCGCGGGAATATGCGCAGTTTTCCATCAATGGTTGCATCATAAATTTGGCGGCCGTGCTTCTGATACTCCTGGCGTGCCATCTGGTAAGCAATTTCCGAGGTTTCCAGATCCGGCAGCTGCCAGCGAAACCCTTTGCCAAAATAACCGGGATCGAAGTGATTCGGATCATCCCCCTGAGAGGTGACCGTGGTATTGGGTTTACCCTGGGTCACAAAACTGTGGTCAACACCGATCAAAATAACCGTTTTAAAACCCAGGAAGAAAGCCAGCTGCATGGCTACATAGGTAACAGTTGCCCCTTCCCACAGGCGATGCGCCAGGTGTGCAGCAAATTTTGGGCTGGTATAAGTGGTGTAAAGATAGTAGAGGTTGTCAGCAGGCGATATCCAGCGGCGGGAGTGCCAGGATAAGAATTTTGGAATTCCAAGGTTTTGAATATCCTCAGCACATTGTTCAACAACCAGGTCATTCACCGAAAGATAATAACTGGTGGGGAATCCCATCTGCGGAAAAAGCAAATAAATCCGGTTCATACCGATAGTGAACTCGTTTTTCAAGCGGCTCAGATCTGTATTCTTCAATGATGGACCATTGCCAATAATAAAACATCGTTCTCCCTGGTGAATATTTTCAAGGGATTCAAGGCGCCGCATGGTATCCCGCCTCCAGGGATGAAAGGTAGCTGAAAGGAATTCCGGGAATCCGTCAATCCGGTCCCTAATTTCCCTGACAGCTGGATGGAAAGATTCGGGGAGGAGGGTTTTTATGCGATTACTCAGAGAACTCATTCAGTGCTCAATCGGGTTGTCGCCCCACCATCAACAACCAGGGCTTGCCCGGTCATAAATGACGATTGCGCAGAATCTGCCAGAAAATAGATGGCACTGGCAATTTCAGCGGGTTTGCCTACCCGTCCATTGACTGTTTTTCTCGCAAGATCATTTAAGCGGTCTTCAATAGTGCTTCCGGCGACATGGCCGCGTTGTAATCCTGCCCTCAGCATTGGAGTATCCACGGCTCCGGGCAGGATGGCATTCACCCGGATATCATCCCTGGCGAATTCAATTGCCATGGCCCGTGTAAGCGCCAGTACACCTCCCTTACTGGCTGCATAAGCGGCTATATTGGCCGATGTAGCCACCGCATGTACTGAGGAAACGTTCACAATTGCGCCGCCCTGGTTAGCCTTAAGCAGTGGATAAGCATTTTTGGCAAATAAAAAAACCGCCCGCAGGTTGGTGGCCATGACTGCATCCCACTCTTCTACGGTTGTATCAACCAGTGGTTTTGCAACCTGTAATGCTGCATTATTCACCACCGCCTCTAGGGTGTTGGTTAACCCTTTCACCTTCAGGAATATCTCATCCACACTTTTAGGATCAGCAATATCGGCCTGAATGAATAATCCACCCTCTGGAAATTCAGTCCCACTTTTCCATGGGATCTGGTCTACACCAATCACTGACCAGCCCATGGCAGTAAAATGTTCAACAGCCGCGCTGCCAATACCGCCGGCGGCACCAGTAACCAGGACAAACCTTTTGGTTTCGGTCATAATATTTTCCTCTCTTGCATTATTTTTATCCTATGATGATGGTAGATCGCTTTTTTGAATGATGAAGGGTTTGATTTTGTCCCAATTAACATGAGGCGAAGCGGTACGGACATACATAATTCCGTTAGGCAGCCATCGTTTGAACTCTTCCATCTGGATTATGGTGTAATCCTGGAGATATGGTTGCGCCTCCTCCAGGGTTCCCGGCCAAATTTCAGGAATTACATCCGGTTCCAAATTCTTGATGGAATGGGCATAATCCCATTTAGAATGTCCCGGTCTGAGGTCAATGATGGGTTTGGAAGGGTCATAACGCATCTCTTCATGGGCAATGACCCGGTCGCTCTTTCCGAGCATATCATAAGAATACCGCTGGGAATAGTACGGCAGTCCACCCGCTGCAAATACCAGAATCCTGGCATCCTCGTCTGTTATATCCCTGACGAACAATGCCATCCGCAGCACCTTTTCTTCACCAATGGTGTAAATAGTTGGTTTTTGCAAAAACGAATATTGAAGTGAAAGGGTATCCAGCAAAGCGTTAAAGTTTAACAGGCTCAGGATTGTAAATAATACCAATGCAATTTCAGAAAGTGGTTCAAGCCACTTGAAACCAAATTTTGGGTTTCCGAGATGGAACCGGTCAAGAATAGCTATGCGCAGTTCGTCCAGGGTGAGCACAAATAAAATCATGAATGCCGGCATGACAACGGAGAAAAAGCGGTTGCTCCCGCCGCGGTGTTCCCAGGCATCACCACCCACATAAATGCTGTAGGCAACTTGAACTGCGAAAATGAGGAATAAATAGAGGACTGCTTTATCCCGGCGGAAAATAAGCAGCAGAAATGGCAATAAGAATAAGATGATATTGAAATTCCAAACAAACTTAACGAAGACATAGATGCCCCGTTTGATACGCAGCAATGGGGATATCCCGGTCATTTTCAGGTAATAGGTGTTAGGCAGGAAATCCCCGTAATAAAGCCAGCGCAGGAGGGTTTGACCCATCATGAATCCAGCCAGGATAAGAAACCCCCAGATTAAATGTTTGCGACGGTTTACCGGATCGAAAATTACCAGGAAACCCCAGGTAGCCAGCCCCAGGGCCAGCATATCGATCCGTACCAGCGTACTTGCTCCTAGCAGAATATATAACCAGAAAGAAAATTTTCCATCTTCGAGACCCCGGATTACCATCAGAATGGCGGCGCTTGTGATGAGAATTAATAAACCAACCTCAAGGCCGTGTAAGCTCCACACATTTAATGGGTAATAAAATGCCACCAGGATCACCGCTGCCAGGGGTACGACGGACCCCGGGGAGGTTAAATGTTCCGTGATTTTCTTGATAAAGAATAAATTGATTAATAATAAGATAGCACCGGTTATTTTGATGGGCAGTCCCATCCAGTTTATCGGGATCGGGAAAAGATGGAAAACCGCCATATAAATTGTCCAAAGCGGGTTGGAGATGCCCTCCACTGGAATATCCCCGGCGTTCCAAACCAACCCGTTCCCGCCAGCAAGATTACGGGCATATTGCATGGAGATCATTGCATCATCAAATAAAGTGAAATATGGGGTGCCGTTGATATCAATCCTGGTAATTGCGATAAAGGCAGCCGCATAGATTGCATAACCAATAACGGTCAGCCAGAATAATATGTTGAGGATTTTCTCTTTTTTGACCATAAATGCCTTGTTATTTTAGAGCAAGGAAGCAACGATAAAATTATATCCTTTTTCTAAGGTCATCCAGATCATCACAAGGAATCTCCAAACCAACCAACAGGTTCCAGATGGTGTTCCAATGGACCCGTTCAGAGGCTTGCGGGCTTGAATTGGAATTGTGCGATGCCAACATGACGTTGTCCATACTTCTCAGCGGTGAACCTGCCGGCAAAGGTTCATTTTCAAATACATCCAGGGCTGCCCCGCCAATCATTCCATGCTGTAAAGCGTTAATTAATGCAGGCTCATCAATAATCGGACCCCTGGCTGTGTTTACAAGTACCGCAGAGGATTTCATAAATGGCAAAGAATACTCATTAATCAGGTGGTAGCTGGTCGGGTTGAGATCACAATTCAGGGTTACAAAATCTGCACTGCGCAGCAGGGTTTCGAGATCCGTCATTTCAAGATAATTTTCCAGGAGAAAATCAGGGGCTATCTGGATAATATCATTCCCAATTAACCTCATGCCAAAAGCCTTTGCCCGGCGAATAACCGCCTTTCCAACATTTCCTACACCGATGACACCCAATGTACATTCACTGAGGGATTTTCCTTGAATCTTCCGCCAAAATCCATTTTTGATATCCCTGTCCATCCAGGGCTGTTTGCGAGCAAACGCCAGGATATACCCTATGACAGAGTCGGAAACCGGCAGGGTAAATGCATTTAAGGTGTTCTTTACCTGGACCCCAAGCCCCGCAGCAGCAGCACGATCAATTGAATCGATCCCCGTACCCCACTTGGAGATCACTTTCAGGCGGGGTAAACAGGCTTTAATTACACGTTCCGTAAAGTGGTCATCTCCAGAAATTGTTCCATCAAATTCACCTGCATACCGCATGATTTCGTCTTCAGACAGACGTTCATTTACATCAGCGACAATAATTTTTAGATCATAATGGGAGAAAACCGGTCGAAAACGGTCTACGTACGGCATCATGTAAGGAGCTGATATTAATACTGTTTTCATGCCATCCTCCAGAAATGTCTTATATTTGCTTGCGCCGATATTTCATCAACAGGTCTGCAACAAGAAAATTCAATTCATCATCGATATCCCAGGCTTCATCTGGGCTGATTGGGAACATGAATGGCCTTTCGCCCAACCGGTTGCGCCGGAATTCCAGAGTCGACCTATTGAAAAGATATAAACAGGAATTTTCTTCATAAATCGGGGGAAGATCCTGTGTCCTGAGTAATACTGCCGGATTGTGATTGATGGGACGGCCTAATTGATCATAGAGGCGGGTCTGAATTTTTGTAACAGAAAATAGGGAATCATATGCAGGATAAACCTCTAACAGGGTATGAATGGCCGCCGAAATGGTTTCCGGTTTCAGCAGCGGATTTGTGCTGTGAGTTTGCAAATACAGGTCTGCAGCAACCCGGGAAGTATCATAGAGAAGAATTTCGTTCATCGGGATCGTGTCCGCCTGCAGATGGGGCGGCCTGTCCAGAATGATGATTTGCGGAAAATCTTTTTCAATCCCCTCCTTAATGACCGGGCTGTCCGTATCAACCACGATGGTTTGGATTTCCGGGCAGGTTTGCAGGCTTTCCAATATGTGATAATAAAGTGGTTTACCGGCAAGCGGCCGGTAATTCTTTCCGACCACCCGCTGGGAATGGTGCCGCATAGGTACCAAGGCAGCTATTTTTTCTGGTTTCATATTTTTATCCCGTCCAATCATAGAGACAGATCATTTTTGCTGTCCATCTGTTTTTGTATTTCCGAATATGGGATTGGTTCCAAAGTGCGGACTACCGGATCTAAAGGTAATGCTTCCTGATTCGGGTAATAAAATGCTTGCTTCAACTGCCTGGTCAGAGGACCGGTTTTTCTATATCCCCTGTATGTCCCCCACAGCTGCAGAAAGCGGAAACTCAGGATATCTTTCCAGACAGAGTGTGTAACTTTAAGTTGGCGGGAAGCCTCAAAATCACTGCTGACATTATGAAAATATGTCCGAAAAAATTCGCTCAAGGTGAAATGTTCATGCGGATAGATTGCCTTGAACGCCATCCCCTCCCGCCGGTAACGATTGTACAGCCCCTTGAGAGTCTCATTATGTACATGGATTATTTCAGCCTCTGCAGCATAATAGGCAGCATACCCCTGCTCATGAGCCCATTTTGCCCAAGCCAGATCTTCCAGACCTGGAAGCAGCTCATTATAAGCATGCCTCTCCCAAAGCGTTCTGCGGATGGCGGCATTGGCGTTATTACAAAATGGATGATTCTGCTTTCCAGATGAATTATCCGGAAACAGGCGCATGAATAACTGGTGCTCGGAAAAGCGGGTGCTCTCATCTCCGCGCTGTTTTCCATAGGTTAAAGCCACATTCGGATCCATAAAGGGCTCTAAAAGTCTTTCAAGCCAATCCGGGTAAACAGGGTAGACATGTGCGCTGACAATTACCACCAATGGATTGGATGCATGTAAGATACCAAAATTCAGTGACCGGCCGAAGGTAAATTCCTCCGGCAGGATCGACATAATTTCAACCGGGTAACGGGAAGCAATCCGGGTGGTCTCATCCGTGGATCCCGAATCAACCAGGATGATCTGGACATCTTTTATTGTCTGCTGAAGAATTCCCAGCAGCAATCGTTCGATGTATTTCCCCTCATTAAATGCACGGATAACAATAGAACAGCCTGGCGTCATCGACATAGCGCAAATTCTTGATTCTCCCGGATGCCTTCTACTATGGTTCTTAATGTAGGTGAATTTTGAGGAAGGTAGCAATCCCACTTGTTGTTCTTAATAAAAACGTAACCTTGCCAATAAGGATCTTCCTCAAGGTATTCGGTAAATGGCAGGGATACACAAAAAAGTTGGTAATAGAGAAAACGCCTGGCGTTTACCGTAAATTCCAGCGGCATGTCAATTTTTTCTGCATTTAGGAATTGGCTTGCCATTTGCATATAGTCTTGCTGGCTGGATGGAAAATTAACTGTTTCAATCTGGGTATAGCGTGCTTTTCCCCCGCAAAGCACCGGGATTCCAAGGATAGAAGCCTCGAGCCCGATAGTTGAATTGTACACCATTACAAATTTTGACCGTTGAATCAAATCGTATGAACTGAGTGGTTCATCCGGGCGGATAAGGATTACATTAGCAACCTTATCCAATCCTCGTTTCTCGAACCATTCTGCTACGGTTTCCTGGCTGTCCTTACCCGGTCGAGTTTCATCCGGATGAGCCCGGATTACAAAAAAAGTGTCCGGGGTTTTATGGATTAGATCTACGATCTGGTCCAACCATGCAAACATATGGGGAAAGAGGACATTTGCATGGTCCTGACTGGTATCAAAGATGACATTTGTAAATACAGGGACAATTTGCCTGAATTGGGATGCTCTTTTTAGTAAATCTCCAGAAATACTTTCCATGCCGGACCAGAAGTGCACTCCAGCCATGGAAAAATTTCCCCGGAAGCGGTTGGTGAGATAGTCATCCAACCTTTGGTTTTGTTCTATTGTAAGCTGGAAATCCTCCGCTAAATGAATAGGATAAGCTGTAGCATCCCCGCGGGTAAAAAAACCACTTTTGGGGGAGAGGCCAACTTCATGAGTGATTACCGGTATGCCTGCCTGCATGGCAGAATAACGCAGGATTGCTTCAGGATAAAACATGCCATTAAAAATAAGCGCCGCCCGGAAGGCACGCTCGTTAAACAGGCGAGAGCTGCCAACATAAAACGACCAGGCAGAACGGAGATAATCAGCACAAAGGATGCGGGTAGAGCTGTCATCTTCAAGATGGTAACGCCTCAGGATCCACCTTAGTGACGGCAAAACCAGCCGGCCAAGCGGCACCCCCCCGTATTCAAACCTTTCCAGCGCATCCATCTTGAGACCATTAAGTTCATGGTCAAAATCAACATCCGGCATGAAATTAATCCAGATACTGTTTTCGGGGTCAAAAGCAGCTTTAGATTGGTTGATACAGCTTCTACATGGCGGGGATTTTTGCGGTGTTTTCCGGTCGGTTCCAAGCACGCAAGGCTTAAGTGCTGAATTGCAGACCAGCTGCACAACAGGAATTCCGCTGAGCATCATCGCCCAACTACTAATTATTGAAAATGCGGCATTCAGGCTTATCCCGCTCAAGCGCGTGGATGCATTAAAAACCAGAACCGGATCACCCACTGCTTCGGGGGCATTCATGCGAATCTCTCCAGCCAATCGCTTTAATATACGGTTATGATCGGAATGGGATCTTCGTCGTTTTATGCCCCGTACTATCTGCTGGATATCAGCCATTAATGATTAACCCGCAAATCTTCGCAGCCTGTTTCGGGAAGGAAGCTCGCTGTCATAGACCATCTTCACACCATCACCCAGGGAGAGTTCAGTCACCCGGATATACTTAACAAGCCGCTCAAAACCACCCGGCTCAACCGATGCAGCCTGATCACTGCCCCACATTGCCCGGTCCAGTGTAATATGCCGCTCAACAAGGCAGGCGCCAAGTGCGACGGCAACGACAGAGGGAATTAAACCAACCTCATGGCCGGAATATCCAACCGGACAGTGAAAGGTTTCTTTTAAGGTAGAAATCATTTTTAGATTTAGCTCTTCCGGAATACATGGGTATGTACTGGTGGCATGGGTTATGATCATATTGTCAACATCTATTTGCGCCACAGCATTACGGATTTGATCAAGGGTTGACATACCTGTTGATAAAATTAGGGGTCGATTTGTTCCACGCAGTTTACGAAGCAAACCCAGGTCTGTGACGGCTGCGGAAGGGATTTTGTAACAGATTGGATTAAACTGCTCCATGAAATCCACTGACGGCTCATCCCAAACTGACACAAACCAGGGTATTTCGACCTCTTTGCAAAATTCATCGATTTCCCGGTATTCCTCTATCCCAAATTCCACTTTACGACGGTATTCGAGGTAAGTAATATAACCCCAGGGTGTATCACGTTTTTGATCGCGTTGATCAACAGGAACACACAATTCTGGAGTTCTTTTCTGGAATTTAACTCCATCGACGCCCGCTTTTTTTGCAGCCAAAATAAGATCTTTGGCAATATCCAACTGTCCATTATGGTTTATCCCTACTTCTGAGACTACATAGGTTGGACAACCATCACCGATCTGTATTCCTCCAATATTTATTGTTCGTGGCATTCTAGCTCCTCTCTTTCACGTGTTCAATGATCATGTCACAAAATTCTCTAACGGCACCGTGACCACCCGGTTTTGTCAGGATAATGTCAGCTTCTTTAATCGCTGAGATATGCGAATCGCCAACCACAACGGCACAACCTACAATCGGAAACACTGGTACGTCGTTGATATCATTTCCCAGAAAAACAACATTTTGGGGGTTGATATTTTGCTCCTCAAGATATTCAGTCAATACAATGTCTTTATGCCAGATACCCCGCAAAGCAGGGATATGCATTTTATTGCACCGTGCCGTAACCACCGGGTTGATCTCTGTTGATATGACAATTGCCGGTATTCCGATGTTTCGCATCAATTTTATACCATGGCTGTCCATCCGGTTAGCAGCTATTTGTTCCTTACCCTCCTCATTAACCCACACCCGATTATCCGTGAAGGTGCCATCAAAATCGAATACTACCAGGTCAATTTTTTCGGGAAGAGGGCGGCGTCTTCGACCCGGAGAGACCATTTCCAACCTGGCATTATTTACCAACCAGGCTGCGCGTTCCCAATCCCTCAGGTTATCCAGGTCCACGGTATATTGTGGGTCAATTATCAGTCCCAGTATATTTGCGCCACTCATCGAGTTCTTTTCCAATATTGTACTTGTGCGAATGGCATCAATATGCCCCGTCTGCCAGAAAGTTGGGGGGAGCTGCTGGCGAGGTGCATTATAGGGTTCATTCACGCCATCAATACTCAAAAGAGGTTTCATGGCTGATGTTACCGGATCTACAATCCACATCTTGTAGGGATTCTGGCCTGAAGGGACTATACCCCGCACCGAATCGGCCTCAGGATGGGACAGCAGCAATCCAACTGCGTCATCCACACAATTCAGGGGGCGCACAGGAGATGTCGGTCGTAATTGTACAACGACGTCCGGGCTATACAATTCGTTTTCCTTAAGCCAGTCGAGGGCATGCTGAAAAACAGGCAAGTCTGTTGTGTCGTCTGCTGAAATTTCACCGGGACGCAGAAAAGGAACCTCCGCCCCAAAACTTAGGGCAACCCGGGCAATTTCCTCATCATCGGTGGATACAATGACACGTGTAACAGAATTTGACTGCAGGGCAGCAGTAATACTATATGCGATCAACGGGTATCCGGCAAAATCACGAATGTTTTTTCTGGGTATACCCTTAGAGCCGCCGCGTGCTGGAATGACAGCAAGAACTTCAACTTTTTTTACCATGCAGTCCATCCCCCATCAACAACAAGGTTGGCACCTGTCATATAGGAAGATGCTTCTGATGCAAGGAATAACAGCGCTCCATTCATTTCATCATTATGAGCCATGCGTCCCATTACCGTCCTGTAGGAATAATTTTTCACAAATGTCTCATCATGATCGTTATACACGCCGCCCGGTGTTAATGCATTTGCCCGGATATTCTTACCTCTGAAATATGTAGCAAGGTACCGGGTAAGTCCCAGAACCCCGGCCTTGGTTACCGAGTAATAAACCGGTTTATAGCGGGGTGGCTGATCAGGTCGCTCGTATATCCTTTGATCCGGTCCAACCAGACCATAAGTTGAGCAAATATTGATGATCGATCCGAAATTTTGTTCCAGCATGGGACGGGCAGCAGCTTGAGCGCACAAGAATAACCCGGTCAGGTTGACCTCTAATGCATCCCTCCAGGCACTTAAAGGGAAATTTTCAAACGTATTGCCAAGACTTCCACTTTGGGAGGAATCGAACTTGGGATCCATTGCGGCGCTGCAAACCAGGATATCCAACCTTCCATAAACCCTGATCGTCTCATCTACCAGCCCTTGAACGGATTCTTTAGAGGTAACATTAAATCCGGCCCCGATCGCATCAAAACCGGAATCCCTCAGGGATCGTGCCGCGCTTTCCACTTTTTCAGCCTGCAAATCGGCAACCACAACACTGGCACCGGCCTGTGCCAGCGTCAGGCAAAATTGGGAACCAAGCAAACCAATTCCGCCGGTTACTACTGCTACTTTTCCATTGAGTTGAAATTTATCTAGTATAGAGTCCATATTCCCTTTCCAAGACGGGATTTATTCCATTCCAAAAATTTTATCATCACCAAAGCCGGCAATAACCGGCAGACCAGTCGAAAAATCCGCTATCCATTCCGTTTCCTCCGGATCAGCCATCAGCGGAACATAATCAAAAATAACCAGCAAAGCCCGGCCTTCAGCAATACTTTTGCGAACATTCCCCACAAATTCCGGGTAATCCTCGCGGGGAAGTCCGGTAGCCGGGTTGGTTGGTGATAACAGGATATAGGCCGGTTTGTTGATTAATATATACAGGGCAGTCGGCTTATTTGTATAAACCGTGCGGTCGCGGTACTTATCTACCAGCGCAACTGTCGGAGATTCCTGCCATCCGCTGCTCGCAAATCCCTGTCCATCCTCGCTGAGTGCCTGAACCTGGTCGAAGGTATCCTCTGAAAATGAAAACAGGAGGGCAGCAGCAAGGAAGATGCTTAACACCTTAAAACCAACTGCCTTTTGCTGCCAGATCATCGCGATAAAACCAATTGCCAGCAGGAAAACACAAAGCGTAAATGGGATGACTATCCTATCGTCCAGCGGCGGGCTGGCATCAACAAACAATAACGAAGAGATTAGAACCACCAGGAAGATTAATCCCTGCATACCAATTACCAGCGCGGGAGTGAACCATGCTTCCCGGGTAAAGGAATATTTTTTGAATGCCGACCATAAGGCGAACAATACCAATCCCAGCAGGATGATAAGGAAACCTCCAAAAACCCATCCCCAATAAGGTAAAAACCTTTCAACCAGGTTCCCCTTTTCCGGAAGCAGCCAGCCCCAGAACTGGGTCAGCCCTTCATCGAGTTTATCCTTTGGGATAGGATGAAAAAGAAATTGACGGTTGGCGGCATTGCCGGTGACCAGAAAATTGCGAACCATCCAGGCGATAATCAAAGGTACACCTGCTGCCAGGAATATCAGGTTTGTGGAAATACGCTCCCTCCAGGTGGACTTATAAACGATGAGAAGGAGAAAAACGGTGATAAAAAGGGAGAGCCCCACATAACGCGTCAATACTGCCAGGCTGGATAGGATTCCAACCAGGACAAGATAAATTATTTTATTATTGGATAAATATAGGGTAAACAAATATATCGCCATCAGGTAGACAAAAATAAAAACAGGCTCACTTAGAGCAAAGGTGTGCGCTTTAAAAAATGGGATGGACAGTATAAATAAAATTGAGGCGAAAAATCCGTATACGATGGATTTTGTATATTGGTAGACCATCCAGCCAACCAGGAATGAATTCACCCCAAACAGAACAAGATTAAGCCACCATGCTGCTGCAAGACTATCCACGCCCAGCAAAATAGGTACAGCCAGGAAGATCGAATAGAGCGGCGGGTAGTTGGTAATTGGTCTGGGCTCCCCATTCCCGGTAAGCCGGCTGTAGCCGTTCCCGTCTACCAGGTTCCTTGCCCCGCCAATGTAGCCAACTGAGTCATTTACCAGTCCCATTCCTTGCGGGGTTGCATAAGCGAGCATAACAGCACCGGCCAATCCAATCAGCAGCAGGGAAAACCAAATGACTTTATGGCGTGAAAGCAGCATAATAATCCTTAGAAAGTTAATTCCTCACAAAGCCTGCCTGACATTTTCAGGGGGGACAACCATCCATTATATCTGAAGAATGGTTTTTTTCTCATTGCAGGCTTGCCTGTTCGTCAATGTAATAAATGGAGCCATCTTTTCCTTCATAGGCTTTATACAGACCTTCGGTCAATTTTTGGATGCGATCGTCGGCCAGATCACCGTACAGGTCTCCCATCTGCCTCTGTATTGAATTAAACAATACCAGGGCTGCACCCTCCCGGAACATACGCTGGGTTTCATCAGACTCCAGATCACCCTGTCCGAAGGAGAAAAATACAGACAGGGGTTCAACTCTGTATATTTCTTTCATGGGATAAGCTGGCCTATCCGTTAGAAACAGGACGGCATTCTGTTCATTGGTGATGATTAATGTGTCTTTCGATAAGTCCCTTACCTGATTAATTGTCTCTGAAGAACGCCAATCCGGTGCTGTGTAACCAAAACCAACCGCATAATTTTGCTGGACAATTCGTGTTGTTCTCCATCCATACCAAACCACCATAAAAACCAGGGTCATTGATATGAGTTTTATCCATTTTTGTTGGTGGGGCATTAATTGGAATGTCACACTAATAAGCAGGATCACCAGCCACATGATTGCTACGTGAAGCGGCGAGAGCATCCGGTGATAGATAGTTATAGGAGGAAATGTAAAAATATAAACAATAGAGATAATTGCCAGGTATGAAAGGCTGAAGATCAGCAAAATCACACCAAAACGATAATGATTCCGGTAATATTCGTCATCAAGACAGGTAAGCAGTTTCTTACCTACAATGTAAAACCATGTAAAAAATAAAGTAGCCACGATGATAAACAAGATGTGGTTTAACCGGGGATCGTACTTTGGGGTAAAAACCCAGGAATTGGGAATCACCCAAAACAGAATTACTTCTTCGAGAGATGGCCATAAATTTCCAAAACGCCAGGCAATTTCAGCGGCGTTCTCAATCGAGCGTGATGCCAGGGTTGTTGTCTGGCTGATATCATAAATCACCCATATAACCATTGGCAGACCGGCAATCAATACGTAAGCCAGCATATCCCGTAAACGCACCCGCCAGGTTGAGCTTCTCAACAGCAGCCATCCCAGTACCCCTGCACCAATAAAAGCTGCTGCGCTGTAACGGGTCAGGAAGGAAAGGCCTGTTGCCACCGCCGAACCATAAAATACGATTCCGGTTTTTTCTTTCCCTAATGCTTCATAAAGCATTACCAAACCCAAAAAACCGAGGAATAAACACAATGGTTCCGACATCGCCCAGGAATAGATAGGAATTAATACAGGCGAAGCCAGGATAAAGAACATGAACAACAACGAGAGCTGCCAGGATTTTGTAATGCGTATTGTTGACCAACCCGCCAGTGCTATCAAACCACCGAACAGGATCATATTCAGCCAGTGGGTTCCTTCAACAAGATCCAATCCAAAGATACCCAGCATGCTGATCACCAGCGAGAAAAAGGGCGGGAAATATGGGAGGAGGCGGAACTCACCCTGGGGACCGACTAAACCCAGTCCATTTCCATGTATAAAATTTTCAGCGGATTTTATATAAATAGTCGCGTCTCCGCCAATACCGGGACCCTGGTTTGTGCTGATGATCATTGCCACAATGCCTAAAAGACCCATTCCGATCGGCAGGATTGTATTCAGCGCCCCATTTAATGAGCGGGTTTCTTCCAGATGCTCAGTTGAGTTCATACACCAGTTGTCCATCCACCTCATTCATAAAAACCATTCCCAAATCCTCAATTTTTTCTCGTAACCCGCGCAAATCCGGATATTCATCCATCTCAATCAACACATACCTTACGCCAAGCTGACGCAGAAGATCAACGCTGGCTTTATCCGGAAACCCTTCCAGGATTGGACTTATGCGTGCATATTGGGCCGGAGGAAAAGCATTGAAGAAACCTCCAATATAGGGTTTCCCGTGAGTCAGGGTGTAATAAGTCTGTTCCTGATCCTCCGCCAGGCGGAAAGGCATTTGTACAAGGGCACCTGTGGCTGGTTGTTCTTTCAACCAGTAATCCACCTGCCTGGCTTTGATCCCCGAAAGTTCGGAATAAGGACCAGGATATATATCAATAAACACCAGGGCAAACAGAACAATTGTTAATAATGATTTTTTCCCTTGTGGGGTGACCTCGAAAAGCTTCGCAGCTCCAAATCCTGCCGCAGCAGATACGAAAAGAATTGTAAAAATGCCAAACCGCATTAATGCTCGCAGCTTCGCAAAATATGGCACTGTATAAAAAAACAGGTAACCGGGCAGGGGGAGCGGTGCTTCACTGCGCCCCAAAAGAATTTTTAGGAATTCAGGCAGGTTGATCACCACCGAGGACCCATTCCAATGCAGATCTATACCCATGGCGAGGATGAGGGAAAAAAGGCTGCCCCACAGCAATCCGCGCAGCAGCAGTTTGTGGCTGCCCTGGAGACCCTTAACAAATCCAATTAATGCCAAAGCTATCGCTACAACTCCCAGGTAGAGTGTCCCTTCAACCCACATATCCCGGTTGAAATGATTACCAATCCATTGGCCCCATAAAAAATGATCCGTTGACGGCAGAATAAAATCGGTTGGGCTGGCAGAATATGGACGGACGATGCTGATATTCCTGTCAGGCAGGCCGCCCTGCTGCTGCAAGGATACATAAGGCGCAATCGCCAGGATAATCACCGGCAACGATACTCCAGCAACAACAGCAACGTTTTTCCAAAATTGGGGTGATTTCAGCAATTCTCTACGATAGAACACGATCGTGATCAGGGCAATGAACCCACTGACAAGCAAGGTCATGTAAAGATAATATTGGGATGTCAGTGCGATAAACCCCAGCATGATTCCTGCCAGGAGGGAGTTTTTCCAGTTGAAATCGCGCCTATCAAGGATATCAAAGAAACCCATGAAAAAAAACGGGAACCATTGGATTCCAGAAAGATTCAAATGGCCAATTCTAAAATGTGCAAAATGGTACGGGGTAAAAGCAAAAAGAGTCCCGGCGATTAGGGCAGGCACTATACTTCCTGTCACCCGGTAAATCCATAAATACATTCCCAATCCTGCCAGGATAAATGTCAGCATCATTACCGCATTATAGGCAAAGGTTGCCCCGCCTATTTGGCTGAATGGCAGCGCCATGGCAATTTGTATCGGTGTAATTTCTGTGTAAGCCAGGCTCCAGCCTTCCGGGTAATTCAGAAACCAAACATTAAATGGATTAACTCCCAGCTCAAACAAGGCTTTCTGTACCCATCCAATCATCCAGATGAAGTAAATGTTATCCCCGACCTGGCCAACGATTTGATCACTCATTTTTAAAACCAGCGGCCAGGTCATTATCAGGGTCAGAATAAAAAAATAGATAATAGCCCCAGCCCAGGTGTGTTTCTCGAAAAATAAGCGGATACCGTGTGTCAATATTTTTTACCAGATATTCTTTAAGTAAATCAGAGTTGGATTGGGCGCTTTCGGGAGCCTGACTCCAGTGCAGCCAGGGCAATCTTGAGCACTTGAATACCATCCTGCAGAGGAATATTCGGTTCCTCATTCCGTTTAATCATATTGATAAAATGGCGTATTTCATCCTTAAATAGATCATTCCGTTCAAAACCAGATGGAGCAGAAATCATCTCCCAGCACCCGGTTTTAGCACGAAATAGGCGGGCAAGGTTATCGGCATGGTCCCACTGTACCGTTCCATCCGTTCCAATAATTTCAAATCGGTAGGATGGAGGGCGTTGGTAATAATCCAGGTGAATACTACCTACAGCTCCATTCCCGAATTGGAGCAGGATTTCAGCTACATCCTCCGAATGGATATCCAGGTTGGCAATATTCCCGGTAAAAGCAAAGACATTTTCTACTTCCCCTAAAAACCAGCGCAGGTAATCAATAGGATGGCAAAGGGTGAGAACAGCCCCGCCACCCATCCCCGGGACAGCGCTATAAGTCGTTCGATAATCCTCCCATGGGTGCCAACCCGGCATGTAGTCGCCATAATGAGCCCGGGCAGATAATGGCCTACCAATAGTCCCCTCCTCCAACCAGCGACGGATTTGCTTAAAACAGGGGTGGAAGCGAAATTGGTATCCCACCAATACTTTCGAACCACTTTCATTAATTGCTGACTGCAAATCATCCAATCGTTCAAGGCTATGCGAAATAGGTTTTTCCATTAAAATATGGCATCCTTGACGGGCTGCAGGAATGGCAACATCCAGGTGGGCTGATGTAATATTGGCAACGATGACAGCATCCGGTTTCTCTTCCAACGCTTGATGTAAATTGGTAAAAACAGGATAAGACTCCAATTCTTCCAGCGGTAATGTGCTGTGACCGCTGCGATACAGGAGGATATCCTGCTCCCCTAAAGCCAGTAAATTGCGCAGGTGTCTGCGCCCTGCGGAACCAAATCCTGCAATTAAGAATTTCATTGGCATTCTCCTAATCGGGTACCCTCAATGGTTTTTCAGGGAGCCCAAGTTTCCTAAGCAAGAAATTTGCTGTCCGTATCCCGGATAAACCATCCTGGTATGTGCATTCATCACGAATAAATGCGGATCTTTTCTCTTGATCCGCTCCAGGATCTTTCAGATATCCATTGATCGCATCCACCAGTTCATGCCTGTCCAGGGCAACCTTACCAGCTCCTGAGCGTCGAAAACGGTCATGGGTTGGCCAATTGCCGATTTCGGACAGTTTGAGGGAAAACCGGTTTGGTTTATTCCAGCCACCCGGGGAATCAAAACAAACACTTACAACCGGGGTGTTATGGATGGATGCCTCGACCACCATTGTGGAATATACAGTCAGAAAAACATCCGCATATGCCATCATGGAGGTTTTTTCCGGCATATCTTCACCGGAATAATAACCCAATTCCCCTCCCAGAGGAACAGGTTCCACCACGTGGATGTGGGGTGATGCATCTGCCAGTTTTTGAATTGCCCGGCGTTCTTCTACAAATAATGGCTCTTCCATAAAATGGTTGGGGTGGAGACGGATAAGCAGCTGACAGGGTTCTGCCAATGAGTCACTGGAAACCAGGCGGGCCAGTGCTTCAATATTTTGATAGTTTGGAGAGAAAGTAATGAAACTGCAGGCATATGCCAGCAGTTTCCGATGTGGATCGAGACCATGTAATTGGAAATAATCCTGGCGGGGCATCAGCCAGGTATTTCTAAAATATCCGTCATAGGAAGGGATTCCTCCAATATGAACCCTGCCCGGATCCCAATCCGATCCCAGGACAAGTTCCTCTTTTTGTATATCAGACCAACAGTTAATCCAGTCCACAGATGCACCGGGAATGCTGTACGAACTCGGATTGTCCCAGCCTACCACTACTGCTGCACTCGGTATACCCAGCCTGCCCGCCTGGCGCAGGAGATAACGGTCCATTCTCCACCCTGGCGTACTTGCAACGACCAGGCCAGGTTTGTACTTATCAAACAAATCCCCGTAGAGATCGGGGCTGAACTGCATTTGTTGTTTTACCAACCATTGGCGGGCAGATCTTGAGCGCCGCAACCCGGCAATCACAGCCTTCATCAAAGGCATTAATGCCTTTCGCCTGCCAGCGGCCTCAAAACTCACTTGCTCAATATGGCTGTCCATGGCTTCAGTATTAATGCGATTTGAACCACTTACCCGGCGGAGGAAATTTAACCACCATTGCTCAGTTGGTTTTTGACTCTCCTGGTATTTTCTTGCAACATCCAGACGCAATCCTTCAACGATCAGTCCGGGTTTTCCAAATTGTAAAGCGATCTTGTCTTTCAAACCATCATCCGTGAGGAGGATGACCTCCACCCCGGCTTCCAGGAGTGTTGGCAGGATATCGGTTTGAAGGAAATAGACAATCGCCAATCCATGGTCGGCGCTGATGAAAATTTTCATTGATGACATGAATAAATCCTGATCCTGTGTTTTCCCATTTGTTTAAAGAAATATTTAGCCGCGATCATAATAGTTACGAAAAATCCAATCATATAATGAGAGAAGAGTTCGCTTTACTGGCGGTAAATCAAGCAATCCATTGCCTTTTGAGGATTTCATCCGGTTTTCGGTTTTGGATACCCTGGATGGGATATTTCGCAGGGTATTACTCATATTCATTACCAGGGGCTCAACGGGCATTAAGCGGAGATACCCGGCTTCATTGATACATTGGTCCAGCTGGCGAACCTGTCCCATCGGCCGGGTCATTGAAAAGGGTAAAAAACGGCTGAGGACATCTTTACGTGCCACAAACTGCCAGTGAGAGGCACCTACAATCGCTGAAACTCCATGATAGGATAATTGAATATCCCCGGTGCTTTCATAATGACTGCGTATCTCCACTTCGGATTGAGCCAGGCTGAGATCAAATTCCCTGAAGATTTCATAGGGAATGATATTACCTTCGTTTATGAGTACTTCAGTTTGGGATTTTGCCCATTGGATCGTGCTGGTAAAGAACTCCGGAGGCGTACGGAATGGCCGGGATGTGACCATACCGACATTTGGATAGCTCTGCAAGATCTCAAGCGATCTCGGAAGCCAGCCTTCATAGAATAAACAATCATTATCTGCATAGGCAATGATTTCACCGGGAGCTCCTCCAAACATGATATTCCAGGCACCCCCTTTTCCCAGGTTCTTTTCCGAAAGGATCAGGTATTGAATTCGTCCATTTTCTTTCTGTTCAACCAGGTATCGGACAACCTCAGCGCAGGATCCATTATCCAATATCAACAAGTCATATGGAACTGGTGTGTTTTCCCACAGGCTGCCCAGGCATGCTTGCAAGACATCCAGCATCTCAGCATAAAAACCACTCAAAAATGGGATGTAGTTGAGGATGGCTATGGTTATTTGCTGAGGTGTGTCTACATTTTTAACGTATTTTGCAGGGTTCTGGCCCACGCGCATAAAATGCTCCATTTATTATTAGCATATCTTTATCTCTTCTTATTCTTGTTCTTGCTTGCCTGGGACTGACGCAGATTATGATAGGCTTTTTTCGGATGAAAGATGGCAAAAAACAATTGCGTCAATGAATTGGAATGAAGAGATACCTGTGGATAAATTTCTATTTCCCGCAAAAACTTTTTCCAGGATAATTTTGCCGTGGTGGATATCCTTACCGTTCAAGGAGTAATTGGTATCCAACAAGGTAAAAATATTTCTTTCGCCACCTGCCAGGCGGACATTTTCATTGGATTCCGGCAAACGGTAGTGAGCCTGCCCCCCGGGAAGGTGGGAGTAATCATGATCCTGATGAATAATATCGATTGATGGCGTCGCATCCACAACCGGCCAACCTTTTTGTCTTGCCTGGTATATCATCCAGTTGTCCCAACCAGCCCTGCCAATGGAAAACTCGGGGATTTCCCGAAAACACAATCTTGGAAAGATAAAATAATCACTACCTCCGCGCGGATGAAGCCGGCCGCGTTTTTGAGTATCTGCCCATAAGCGTTCCTGCCAGCCTGAAGAAAAAACCAGGGGGATGCCTATGGCAAGATCCCAACGCTGGCCAACTGCTAAAAACTTAGACAGCTTTTTCCCAAGGAGTTTAGCACTGGAAAGAAAATTATCCAGTAACAGGATATCGGCATTAATATATGCCAGGGTCTCTGCGCTTCCATAAGCCCTGGCGTTCTTAAAAATTGAGTCTACCAGGGGAGTCCCGAGGGAATTGGTTGCTACGTCTGGAACATGAATTACCCTAAGGTCACGGGCGGTTTCGCCGATTCCCTCATCATTACCGAGCAAAATCACTTCCACATCCGGTCCCAACTGCACCCAGGATTGGATTGCATTACGTTGCAGCATGGCTATTTGCTGGTTCAGAAATGGTTTCGGCGCAGTAAAAATGGTAAGGGTCTTCATCAGCAATGTCGCTCAAATAGTTTCATTTTTTTCCTGATACGGGTTGATCTACATCCAGGTACGTTTTGTGTTGGACCATAGCATTAATCCTGGCTAATTCGGGCTCCATTTCAAATAAACCCAATACTTCAAGCCAGGTGAAATCCATCCTGCCATCGAAGCGCGAAATTATTTCACGGATAAGAGCCAGGTCTTCAGCTGTATCTACAGTCCAGCGCCTGTCACCGTAATTTATGGGGTAGTCTACCTGCAATATCCTGAACCGACCTGGTTTCTCATAAAAATATGGCATCACATGTTCCCGTTCAAAAGGCTGGTCGGCCAGATTCCAGGCTGTTTCGAGAGCTTGCATGGTGACAACCTCGGTATCCATCCCGATTGGATAGGTTCGTTTGAAAGGAGGCGGCAGCCGGTTTGCTGCGAAATCTACCCCATTCTCAAGGAACATTTGGATCGTTTCATCGATTAAACCCGGGTCAATAAGCGGGCAGTCTGCCGTTAGTCTTACAACGATATCGGCGTGGTATTGCCTGGCAGTTTGATAATATCGGTCCAATACATCCTGCATACTTCCCCGGGTGACCGGATAACCCTTTTGCGTACAAAAATCGACGATGAGGTCGTCGGAAGTTTCAATCGTTGTGGCGACCACAACCTTATTTATCAGATTTGCCATACGGGCTCGTTCAACGACCCAGGCCAACATAGGCTGCCCTCCAATATCCAGGAGAACCTTGTTCGCCAGCCTTTTTGATTGAAGACGGGCCTGGACGATTGCAATTATGTTGAACTGGGAGGTGATCAATTTATTTTGACTCCCCCGGTTATGGATTTTGATAATGTGAATGCCAGCTCATACGCTTCGAGTAACTTCTGGAAATTTTTTGATTCATCCGCCCTTTGAAGTGCAAGATGGCGGCAGGATTTTCCCATCTCCTCCAGGCGGTCTTTCAAGGCGAATGAATTACATATCCCTTCAACCAGGTCATTTTCATCTCCGCATCTGAAGAGCCAGCCTTGCTCGCCTGGCGTTATCCATTCCCTGTTTCCGGGAATGTCCGAAACAAGTACAGGCAATCCGCAGGACAGGGATTCCATTAGAGATACTGAGGATCCATCACTGAGGGAAGCGCTAATATACAGATCTGCAGCCCGGTACCAATCTGGCAAATCTTCATTTATAACATTACTTCCCAGGAACACCCTGTCTTCCAACCCATTGGCTTTAATTATCGACTTGATGGCAGCAGCCTGCGACCCCTGTCCTAAAAGGATTAATCGCAATTGCGGGACTGCTTGAAGACTTTTAAAAAAAGAACGCACGATCAAATCTACTCCGTAGACCGGTTCCCAGGAACGCAAGGAGAGCAGCACAAAACAATCCTTCCAACCCAACTCCTGGCGGAGCTGGGAGTCCATACCCGGTGTAAAGTGATGAATATCCACACCCCACGGAAAAAGAATGGTTCTCTCAACAGGAAAGCCCAATTCCACTGCCCGGTCCTGGACTGCAAAACAATCACCTAAAAGAACTGTAGTCCTTTTGAGTGTAAAACGGCTTTTCCATTCTGTGATGCGGCTGCGCCTGCTTTCCAGCAATAAGTCGGAACCCCAGGACATGGACACCAGTGGTTTAAAACCCGTTAAAGCAGCCAGGAAAGCCGTTATCGGGACCGGTCCGGCATGAATCAATTCCGGACGGATCTCCTTGATTACCCGGCGTAAATCGGTCACAAGCCTGAAATAATCTGGAACTGAAAGTTTTTTTTGGCCTCCCGCCCATTTCACCTGCGTGACCTGATCCGGAACCGGACGTACTTCCTGTACCGGTGACTTTTTTTCAAGGCGCAGAAAATAAACCTCATGGTCTGTTCCTGCCAGGTAAGACAGGAAGCGGTGATCATGGGGTGTATAATCACGCGAAAAATAGATGATGCGCACTATTTCCCCAGTAGGGCCCAGGACAAAGCCTGTCCGGCTTCGATATCTTCTAAAACACGGTATCCTATTATTTTTTCAATTTCGTGTGGTTTAATGGCATTTGCTTCAGATGGTCGAAGGACATCCAACATATCGCGCTGAATTTGTTCACCACTGGCAATATTCCTGGCTGCCCTCACACAGCGACGCTGAACAATGGATGTGTCTTTCTCATTACCGGTAATAAATTTGTCACCCGACCCCAATGCCCGTTCCAATCGGCGTGTGTTCTCGACCATCTCCGCCCAGGAATCCGGATCCATGGAGAAGGGATGATCCGGCCCTTCCCTTTTCTGGTCATCCGTGAAATGCTTTTCGATCACCCGGGCTCCCAGGGCAACTGCACCCAGTACCGTTGCATGGCCTGGTGTATGATCGGATAACCCCAGGATAAGATCTGGAAACATACTGTGGTAAGTCTGCAGAACGCGTAAGTGGATATGGTCAAAATTTTCAAGGCTGGCAGTATAGTTCGTATTACACTGCATGAGGACAAGCTGTGGATTAATTGTCAAAATGGTATGAACTGCCCTTTGTACGTCACAAATTGTGGCTGCACCGGTTGCTAAAAGGATTGGTTTCCCTTTATGAGCCATTTTTTCAAGGGCTTCCAGCCAGTCAATATCACCTGAGCCAATTTTGTAAGCTGGAACATACTTATCAAGCATGTCAATTGCTTCAAAATCATAAGGGGAAGAAAAATAATCTAATCCGGCTTCATCACAGGTATTTTTTAATTCCGGTGTCCATTCAAACGGTAATGAGGCAGACTGATAGACTTCAACGACAGATTTTTTCCATTTCGCCTGGTGGGATAACCGGCCTCCAAGGTGGTCAAATCCATATTCAGAAACAATTTTTAATGCTTGAAAATTTTGAAACTTGGCTGCATTTGCTCCAGCCAATTTTGCCAGGCGTATCAGATGTTTTGCCCGTTCAAGGCTTCCATCATGGTTCGCTGCTATGTCTGCAATAAAATAGGCAGGATGTTTTTCCCCGATAATATGGTTTCCAATATTTATGTCCATCTCAATCTCCTGAACCAGGCTTTTTCAATTTGTGGACCTCATTTACCTTATTAAAAATGAATGTAATTGCTGCTGGTAATTCGTTCTATATAAATCATAAAAACTTTCCAGGCAGGTTTCCTGGTCAGGAAGAGAGCTTTTCAAATGCTGTTTTAATTTGTTGACGTTTAACGTTAATTGCGGAGATCGGTTTGCAACCAATCCTGCGTCACGCCAGGATGTGGGGATGACCTTTCCTTCATTAAAACCGAATTTACGTGCAATTCTGCAGCCAAATTCATACTTTGAAAGGCATTCATCATTAACCACGTGAAATAGCCCTCTCAATTGCATTTTTGCCATCTGCATTAACAAATCCGATAACTGCAACACATGGAATGGGCAAAAATATACATCCGTAAATCCCATCATGGATTTTCCAGCAGAAAGCTGACTAATAAAAAGTTCGCCCAGGCTGCGTTTTCCGGAGAGACTGAATCCGTAAAAATTTACCCGGGCAATGATGCAGTCCGGATTAGCATCAGCCACCATTTTTTCCCCTGCCAGCTTGGTATCTGCATACTTATTTATTGGATTGGTTGCATCGGTCTCCGAATAATTACCCGTCTTACCGTCAAATACAGCGTCGGTTGAGAGATGAATCATTTGAACTCCCAACCTGGATGTAATGTGCGCCAACTCACCTGCCAGATCAGAATTTATTCTTTTTGCCAGATCAGGATTCTTTTCACAATCGTCAACATTAGCCAAAGCGGCACAATGGATAAGGAGATCCGGTTTGGTTTGCTGAAGAAGCGGCGTAAGGAGAGCGAAATTTCCCAGGTCAACCTGTTTCATTTCAAATGGGGTATCGGTGAGGGAAAGTTTGTTACTGATCCCGGTAATATGGTGCAGGTGATTCATATACAGGGCAAAATTTATTCCAAACAATCCACTTGCTCCGGTTACTAGAATTTTCATCGATTTCTACCTTTAAATCATCAGGATTCAAGCGGAGTTATGATTTCTTTCAATTGGTCACGCGTCAGCCATTCATTATTTTCATTACTTGAATATCTGAATCCAATCGGGACAGCTTTACCAGCGTGCTCCCAATCTCTTCCAAACCAGAAAGCCTCAGCCGGCTGGACCACGAACATATCTTTCAATTCAACTGTGGTTCGGGCTTCATCGTCTGAGATTAATACCTCATGAACTTTCTCCCCGGGGCGAATCCCAATTAGTTCTATCTCTGCATCCGGTGCAATCACGCTGGCCAGATCCATAATAGTCATACTCGGGATCTTTGGAACAAAAACTTCTCCTCCATGCATCTCTTCGACGCACCGGATAACAAACCGGACTCCCTGTTCCAGTGATATCCAGAAACGCGTCATCCTGTCATCCGTAATGGTAATTTTTCCATTTTCCCGCTGTTTAAGGAAAACCGGGACAACGCTGCCACGACTCCCGACTACGTTACCGTACCGGACACAACTGAATCGGGTATCTTTACCCCCGGCATAGGCGTTGCTTTGAATGATTAACTTTTCAGCCGCCAGTTTTGTCGCACCATATAAATTTACCGGATTGACAGCCTTGTCTGTACTTAATGCAATAACTGCCTTGACTCCATTGTCCAGGGCAGCATCCACCACATTACTGCTCCCCAGGATATTTGTTTTGACCGCTTCCATCGGATTATATTCACAGGCAGGTACCTGTTTTAAGGCTGCAGCATGCACAACGATATCTACACCATTGAACGCCCGGTTCAGGCGCGGCAAATCCCGTACATCTCCAATAAAATAACGCAGTGTGGGATGATTAAACCCGGCTGCCTTCATTTCGTGCTGTTTTAGTTCATCCCTGCTGTAGATGATAATTTTTGCGGGATGATACTCTGCAAGCATAATTTCTACAAATTTTTTCCCGAATGAACCGGTACCACCGGTGATCAAGACAACTTGATTTTTCCAATCCATAATAGTCATCCTCGCAACCACTCATTATCTAAAAAAATCTTGTTTGTTCCCACGCCTATAAGATCATGCGGGATTTGTTAATTACAATCAACGGATACTGGCCAACCTTACCAAAATAATGCGGGAAGCCCTCTTCTAACCGGTAAAGAAAAGCAAGCACCCCTTTTCCGAAAAGCTGTTTGTGGATCACTGCACGTAAAAATCGCACACTTACACTGCGCCAGACCAATACTTCATAAGGGACTAGACCCTCGATTTCCTCTTTCAGCCATTTGGGATCAATCTTGGTGATGAAAGTCCCTTTTGGCGCCTTGGGATTGACGGATTTTTCTTCACCATTGGCTGGTTTTTCCGGTTTAGAATGTCGGGAGATAGCCTGCAGCATCCTCCCAAGATTTTCCATTAAACTTACCAATCCTTTGAACATGTTCATCATAGCGGATTCCGTCCACCCATTCACAACTACTGCTGATCCCCCCGGGGTAAGAACCCGCAGCAGTTCCAGGTAAGCTTTCCTTTGGTCATCAGCCGCCAAATGATGGAAGGTATGCAGGGTCACTGCGCCATCCATTACATTTTCCTTAAAAGGCATATTGGCTACATCTGCAACGATAAAGAGACCATGTTCTCCAATCTTCTTGCGCGCTTCCTTCAATGCGGTAATGGAAAGATCCAGGCACACTCTGAAACTGAAACCTGCAGAATAGGTCAAATACTCAGGGTATTGTATCGGCCCAGATCCGGCATCCAACAGGTAGGTGCCGATTTTTGGCAGGTGCCGCCCAACCCGCAAATGGCAGCGCTGAATATATTCTTTTGATACCGGCCGGAGATCTTCATACCGGGCATTTTGATAGACTTCATCTTCGGTAAGCTGCCAGCCAACCTTATCATAAAAATCACGCACAGAATTTTGGACATCATTCTCATTCTTCATCGTGCGAGCGTTCTGCCTTTATTCCATCACCTTTTTCCAATGGATCGGTTCGCCGACCAGGTATTTGAATGTGGGTTGGTAGGTTATCCAATCCGGTCCGGTCATTGTTTTCTTTAGAGGGTTCTCTTTGAAATCATCCCACATCCGAACCAGGTGCCATGGATATGGCCTTGGGAAAACAAAGAAGAAATGGTAAGCATAAGACCAGGCTTTTTCCACCTGGGATTTATCAAGGCGGTTGGATTTTGGATCATCAAGAAGCCGTTTCAGAGTTTTCAGGTAAACAACCCATGAATCGGGATCAAATGTGAACCCGCGATTGCGGTAATGGGTTTGACCACTCACAATAACCGGCAATCCCGCCATAGCCATTTCCAACCCTACGGTAGTCGTATACACCAGACCCAGGTCAGCGATATCAATGAGATCGTAGGTGTTGGTTCTATTATCTGCATCCACCAGGTGAATATGCTCAGGTAGTTTTGGTAGAAGCTGGTGGACCACATCTGCCATAGATTGCCCATGGGTAAGCACCTCACCGGGATGTATCCGAATAATGAGTTGGTAATCCGTAACCCCAGCAAAATACTGCACCGTTCGGGATATCCACTCAGCCATATTCCGTGAAAAAATATGACGACCAAGGGTGAGGCTGTCCCCAAGCACATTTGTCGCTAACAGGACAACAGGACGTTCATCCAGACCCATTTGTTGACGGATGACTCCCCCGCCCTGGGCAGGTGTATCTTGCCATACCCTGGCAAAATTTTCCCAAAGAGCGGCTTTCTTGCGGGAGACACACAAAGAACGAATCTTATCCAGTTGTGCCTCATTTAATTTAATATCCTGGGCAGCCTTCCACATCTCATCGGTTTCCTGTCGCATGACTTCGGTGTTCTGAGCAATCCATACCCTGCGGCGCTGGTCGCCAAACTCATAGGTCACTGTGGGAATTTTCAGATATTTTGCCACCCGGTAAACCACACCCAGCTCCTGGATTGTCCCATTAGGAACGATGACAGTATCAGGTTTCAATTCCCCTAATAATTTATAAGCAGCATGACCGGCGCGTTTATTGCGCAAATCCCGAAGCCGGTAAATCTTATCCTGGGTGTCCACATCTTCAACCTGCAAGGTATATTGGGTATCATAATGCGACACAATATCAATTTCTTTTTCCAGGTTTTCCGGAAGTTTTCCCAACGGAGGAGCGGTCATTAATAAGGATACCGATTCCATCACTGGTTTCAACTGGGATAGGATACTCAAAGCATAGGCATTCTGCCGCCTGAGGTCAAATTTATTGGTTGGGGATTGCCAATCTGAATAAGGCAGGAATCCCAGGGTTACGTTATGACCCTGGGCAGCCAGGGATAATCCCATTACTGCCGCATGTTCAATCCAATAATGCAGTGTAGCAAAAACAAAAATATTCTTACCCTTTGGCGCAGTTTGTCTCATATCTTCCACGTCCCGGATAAGTTCCGGAATGGCACCCTGCAAACCTTTTAGCGAAAACCTGCTATTTATTGGACTGCCTTTCTGGCGGGTTTGCCAGTAAATTTCTGCAGTAAATGGGATTTGCCCGAGAATATATTTAATTGCCTTTTTTCCAGACACTGCCATGTTAGATTTCCTCAATTTCCCAATTTAATCTCGGCCTGATTAATCCTAAACGGGGCTCCGGCCACTGCATCCCAGCTGCGCCGGCGGCGTCCACACTGAATGTGAGCGCCTGGTCATCTTGAAAATATCTGCGTACCCGGTATGAGCTGGCATTCACCCCTACGCAATAACTACCTTCATTCAATAAATTGGCTGGTATATCACAACGGCTTATATAATGGCCCGCGGTACGGATGGAATAAGTCTCAAATAATTCCAGGTCATCCGTATCAAAAGAAGTGAATACATATTCCCCGCGTGTCGTCATCAAATAAATCCCTATCCGCAACCCGGTTACCGGTTCATCCAGGGTATATTCAATTTCCAGATGGAACGGTTCAATCGACCTGACCGTATCACAAATCTCGTTTTTATTATTTAATATGCGAATGCCAATTGGGCGGAATGGATGTTCAGCATTGGCAATCTCCTCTTCTTTCCAATAGTATTTACCTTCCTGGGAAAGCCCACGGGATAGATAATAATCAATGGCAGTGGGTGTTAGAGCACGTAGAACAAGTAATCCTTTTTCAATCACCAGGGTTTCCTGGGTGAGTCTCAGAATAGCAGACATATTGTGTGAAACAAAGAGAACAGTCCTTCCTTCCAGGGCTACATCGCTCATCTTTCCTATACACTTACGCTGGAATTCAGCATCCCCTACAGCCAGGACTTCATCCACCACTAGAATTTCAGGTTCAAGGTGGGCTGCTACGGCAAAAGCCAGGCGCAGGTACATACCACTGGAATACCGTTTGATTGGAGTATCAATAAATTGTTCGACTTCAGAAAAATCGATGATTTCATCCAACTTCCGGTCAATTTCTGAACGATGCATCCCGAGAATCGCCCCATTCAGGTAAATATTTTCCCGGCCAGTCAATTCCGGGTGGAAGCCTGTTCCAACTTCCAAGAGAGAACCAACCCTGCCATTAATTTCAGCCATCCCTTCGCTGGGTTCTGTTACCCGCGATAATATTTTAAGCAAGGTACTCTTACCAGCACCGTTTCGCCCGATAATCCCAAGCACCTGCCCCTGGGTTACCTCAAAGCTCACATTTCGCAGTGCCCAGAGTATCTCCCTGCTGCCGCGCAACGATCTATTTTTTTGCCAGGGCAGACTAAGGTATTCACTGATCGATTCCCTTAGCGTGCTGTATTGGTTTATTGGCGCGCCGATACGGTATTGTTTTCCAATGTTATCAACCCTGATTGCAATATCACCCATCGAGGTTACACCATATCTGCAAACAATCGTTCAGTCCGGCGAAAATAAATCAAACCGGTGATCAGCAGGAGTAATGCTACTGCTGTAGAAACCACCAGAGTGATACTTGGAGCACCCTGGGAAGTACCCAAAAGTGCCCAGCGAAAACCCTCTACAACTGCTACCATCGGATTTAATGAATACAGTACCTGCCACTCCTCCGGGACAAGACTGGAACCATAAGCAATTGGTGTAATAAACATCCAGAATTGCACCAAAAAGGGTGTGATGTAGTTGATGTCACGGTAAAGCACATTCATCGCAGATAACCATAAACCCACACCCAAGGCAGTAATCAATGCCAGTATGAGAAAGAGGGGCAGGGTCCATATGTCGCCTGTGGGTTTAAATTGGTAATAGACCATCATGGCAATAAGGACAAGAAACGCAATACAGAAATCCACAAGTCCGGCAAGGACAGAAGAAATCGGTAAAATCATTCGCGGAAAATATATCTTAGTGATCATGTGCCGGTTTTGAA
Organism: uncultured Chloroflexia bacterium; assembly: GCA_963747965.1. Lineage (GTDB taxonomy): Bacteria > Chloroflexota > Anaerolineae > Anaerolineales > Anaerolineaceae > CAVVGZ01. The sequence goes on from CAVVGZ010000004.1 coordinate 78,390, forward strand.
CCAATGACCGGCTGGCAACTGCCAACGCTGTGGCAAAAAGCTCCCATGGCAAGAGACCGGTATACGAAAAGATAGGGTAAGGTACTCCATCTGAAGGAACTCCCGCCAGGTTCCCGAAGAAGATGGTAAATACAATCATTGTCAAGACAGGTTTGATTATCGCCCAACTTGCGCCCAGCAAGGTTTGTTTATAACGCACCTTCAAATCCCGCCAGGTCATAAAATAAATCAATTCCCTGTAATTCCACAAATCGCGCAAATTTAGCGCTGACCAACCAGATGGCGGTTTTATGATTGTTGTTTGAACTACACCTTTGACAATTGATTGCATATTTGGATCTTTGCCACTCGCATTACTCATTAAAATGAAGATTGTGCCGGTTTTCTCGATACCATAGGATGGTTTTCTCCAGGCCTTCCCGGAACGGTACCCTGGCCTGGAAACCGAAGTATTCCGCTGCCCTTGTTATATCCAAGGCTCGCCTGGGCTGTCCGTTTGGTTTACCGGTATCCCAGGTCAATTTTCCTTTGAATCCGGTTAATTCAGCAATCAATTCCACCAGATCACGGATTGAGATTTCAAACCCTGATCCCAAATTGATTGGTTCAGGCCCATTGAATTTCTCCGATGCAAGTAAAATTCCTTCCGCCGCATCCTCAACGTAAATGAATTCGCGTGTAGGCGATCCATCCCCCCATACCACGATTTCCTCTTCTCCATTTATTTGAGCTTCGACACATTTTCGGATGAGCGCAGGAATTACATGGGAAGACTTTGGATTGAAATTATCACCCGGTCCATAGAGATTTACAGGCAGCAGGAAAATGGCGTTGAAGCCGTACTGCTGGCGGTAGGCTTGTGCCTGGACAAGAAGCATCTTTTTTGCAAGCCCGTAGGGCGCATTGGTTTCCTCGGGGTACCCGTCCCAGAGATTATCTTCCTTGAACGGTACAGGTGTAAATTTCGGATAAGCGCAAATTGTGCCAATAGCAACAAATTTCTTTATTTTCCGTAACCAGGATTCATGCATTAATTGAACACCCATCATAAGGTTATCGTAGAAAAAATCTGCCGGGTGTTCTCGATTTGCACCGATCCCTCCAACATTGGCTGCCAGGTGGATAACCATGTCTGGCCGCGAATCCTCCAGCATTCTTTTTATATCCCCTGGATTTACCAGATTGTAGTCCTCAATTTTTGGTATAAAAATCTGGCCAGCATGTCGCTCAGCCAATTTTCGGGTAACCACTTTTCCCAAAAAACCGGCACCGCCTGTCACACAAACCCGTTTATTTTCCCAAAATTTTTCCATACTCAGCACCTTTAATTGCACTATCTAATGGAAATCATGAAAGGTTGATAAATTCAGGATGAATTTTTAATCCATCCACTACCAGAACTGGAACGTCGACGGTTTCAACAACCTGGAAAGACTGTTCCAGGCAGGTTAATCGGCAAATATCCGCTACATCCCCATCCCCTTGAATACGGACGGATGTATATCCATTTTCTTGAATGGTTTCCAGAGCAACAAGCGCCCTTTCCCGGACAAGCCGGTAAAGTTGAAAGGAAGTCTGGATATAATCCACTGTTAATCTGGCCCGCAAGGCAATTCCTTCCGGGGTAATAATATAGAGCAATTTCCGGCGTTCTGCGCGCTTTACCTTGATGAAACCCTTTTCAACCAGACGCTTGAGATGCCAATTAATGGTGCCAACAGCAACCCCTAATTTTCCCGCCAGGAATGCCTGGGTGGCTTTAGGGTTCTGTTCAATCTGGTCCAAAATGACCAGATCCCGACTTAGATCAGGAGAAGCGATTTCCATATCAGCTATATTCAATGGCTGAATTATAACCTGACATGGCAATCCCTTCAAGGGGGTGAAATTTCTGGTCTTAGAGGAGGTTTTCTTTGGAGATTTACGGGATGGTCATTCACCTGCAGTTGCGGTTATCATCACAGACAGGCTCAGCCAGTGGACAGGATAAAGCAGTAAATGGCGACCGAAGGAAAGTTTTTGGTTCCTTACCCTGGATTTGAACCGCAACAGCCTGGACGGTATCTTCAATCTGGCAGCCGAGTACAACCACGTCTGCATAGTTGGATATATCCTTATGGATCTCCAAATCAGGAAGAATGACTCCTGCGCGTCCGTGCTGTCCAATTAAAGTAAATACCATACGAGGGTAAGCACGGCTGCTGTAATCACTGAAGCGGTCCGGTTCCCCCTGATCCTTGACATAATAACGGGGATAAATCAACCGGCCATTCAGGATGACAGCCTGATCCTGGGCAAGGAATTTATCCATCTCCCCCGGCTGAACCGGAATTTGAGAGAGGAAATCCTGTATCTCCCTGCTGCCTGACATCTCCTGTTCAGTCGCTGGCTGGTATCGTTGTGGAAAAAAGCTTCCGGATAACGTCATAAATATTCCGATCCCCAGAAACAGAAAACCTACAATTACGGCTTGTATCCATTCAGGGAATGCATTTTTCCCTTTTCCAGGTTGTTCCGTGCCGTTTTGTAACGCAACCAGTGAAGTAGTATTTCCAAGGTGTAATAAATCCGCTACCCAGCGTCCGGCTTCTGAAAGCCCAATTCCAAAATAGAGAAATACCACCCATTCCACCGGAATGATATAACGTCCCCCGGATGACCTGGCAATGACATTAGACAGTATATAACCGATAAATACAAACAGCGGGACCAAACCTGCCCAGCCCCAACGCCACCAGGTGTATCCAAAGCCAATAGACAGCAAGCCAAGGTTCAGGATCAGGAAGGTAAATTCTTCCCGGTTGAACCCTCCGTTCCATTCCACACTCCAGAAAGTTCCGTCCTTAGTGAGGGTATGTTCAATATCATGGTAGGTCGAATCCATTGGAAGCAAGAGTACTGTAGTTTTTAGATTGTTCATAAGCTGGGCCGGGAAAAAATCAATTAAATACCGGAGGTTACTGCAGGCTTTTCATGTCACTGTCGTGTGGGTTATTCGGTTTGGGTTTAGGTGTGGGTGTAAATATTGGGTCAGGCGTTGAAGTTGGAGGCAGCATCGTAATTGCCTGGAGATTCTTTTTTGATGGTTCGGGGGTCTGGGTTGGGACAAATTCAAAATAACGGTCGGGGATAACCGAGCCGCGAAAACGGAATTATAAAATAGAATGGTGTGTATTCCGTTTTACCTGAATAAACCATCCAAGGCAGTATGGCTGGAATAATAAAAAAGATAAAAATTCCCAGCCGCAGCACCCACTTTCTCCAATCCCAACCTGAAATGAGTACTATTGATAGGGCGATAAATGGCAGGATGAACCAGGTATTATGACGAAGAAGCGTAGAAAGACCGAGCACACCCGCGGATGCAATGAGGTGGATCCGCCGACGGTCAGGCTGCTGTGCCCACCGGAAAAAAAGGTATGTAAAAATTACCAACAACATCGCCGTAGGCACTTCTGTCATGAAGAGATGGGTATTTGTATTTAATAATCGTCTGGATGCGGAAATTGCATTGGCTTCATTGGCAACTACAAATATTGCAGCAGCCAATCCCGCCAGGCGGCTGTGCAGCCTGAAGCCCAGCCAGTAGATCAACGCCGGGTAGAGCGCAAGTACAGCCATTTGCATCGTGATGATTCGATTAATTTGTCCATCCCCGATCAAATTCAGCCAAAGCAAAAAGACAGAATAGAGCGGTTTGTCAACGTATGAGAGGTTGTTTAATCCCTGTCCAATTAACGCAAACTGGGCAGTAAGATCATATCCGGCCGCATCCGAGAATGGATAAAACTGTTGATCAGGAGCATATGGTCCCGGAGCAAAAAAGCTTCCCGGGAACGGTGTATTTTTCCAGATTAGCAGGGCGACTGCCCAGATTGCCAGTGTAATGAGAATATCCAGTATTAAACCGGAATCAATACCAGAGATTATGGGTAGTGGTTCGGGACGGACGCTTTTCCAGATACTGGAAATGAAATAAATTCCTGCCGCGATCAAGCCGACAAGAAAAACCTGAATGGTTAACAGCGGGACTCCCGGCAAATTAAAATTGATGAAATCTGATTCTGCTGAAAATCCGGTGGCAAGAATAACCAGCAGGATTGCGATCAGCGCTGTAAAAAAACCTGCACAAGTGATAAGTAATAAGCGGTTTCCACTTGCAAAATCCCTGAAAGAACCCAGTGTGATCTGCCGCTTAAGGAATAAAATCAGGATAACTACCTGTATTCCAGCCAAACCCATCCAGAGGATGATTGGCTGCAACCGGTCATGGAATGGCGAAAACTCGCCAAACCAGTAATCCGGCAAGAAAATGCTCAGCCAGGCTGCGATAAAGAAGGTGCTGCCAGAAAATATAAGAGCCGCACTCCAAACGGGATGCTTGAAACCATTCTCAAGCAGCTGTTGAATTCGCCCTTCCCCCCGACCGGCCTTAATGGCAAGCCATGCAAACAGGATGATTACCCCTGCCAATACACCCAAAAGAACCAGGCGAGACAATGAAAAACCCCACAGGACGGAGTTCTTAGGATCAGCAGGAATCGTGGCAAGGTAAAATAATGCAAATAATCCCTCAACCGCTGTAACGCCGAAGTAGATCGATATGGATTTTGTTGAGCTGGATGTTATTTTTGCCATGAATTGCCGCTCAATCGGAAGGACAGGCTAACAAAGATGTGGGTAACCGGTAGATCCATTTTTCCTGCGGGGTCTCAAGGATCACCGCCAGCGCCTCGATATTTTTTTCAGCAACACACCCCAGGACAATTGTATCAACGCCGCCCACAAATCCTTCCGGGGATTTTTCGAGAGGCATCGTAACCAACCAGTCAGCTTCGGAAAAATCCGGATGTCCGGAATTGATCAACTGGAATACCAATTGTGGGTCTTTGATAGGAAGGTAATTATAGATTTCCTTGGTGAGCTCGTCTTCAGGATCGATATACCGGGGATATAAATTCTTGCCTTGCAGTACAACCACATCTTTTCGTTCCAAGAATCTGGCGACTTCGGCAACTGGTTGTGTGGCCGGATCAAAGATCTGCATTGCGGATAAATACTGAATCCATTCTGTGTCATTTCTGACAGGATATTTTTGCGGAAACGATATATCGGTTAAACGGGACCAATGCACCTATAAGGATAAACATCCCGAATATCAAGAATAATTTATTTTTGCTATATTTGGTAGCCAGGCTATGATCCTCACGGATAGCGGTGGGTTCGGACTGGGGTAATACTTCCTGGGCTGGATTCATAGCAAGCTTTGTACCTGCAAGATGGATTAATTCTGCCGCTCCGATTCCGTAATAACAATATACAATCCAGTCCATCGGCACAATATAGCGGCCGCCTGATGTTTTGGCAAGCGCATTTCCGGCAGCATACAACAGAAAAACAGCCAGAGGTACAACACCAATCCACTTCCACCTCGAATATGTACTTCCAATACCATATGCAAGCACTACACTATTAAACAGCATCATCAGTGCTGGACCAATACCCATGCTTCCATCCCAATTCCGGTCCCAAAATGGGGCTCCCTCTGTTACGGTATCTTTCAGGTTCTCCAACAGGATGGTTGGTGGCAGGGTTAGCAGGGAGGCAACAAGGTTATGGAAAAAATGGTTGATTATCGGGGATACATTCGTTCCAATCCGTTGGACGGCATTTCCCAAAGTGATTTCGTTCTTGACATTTACATCGTTCACGAACGAACCACCTTCCAAAAATTGGCCTTGAACTGCTTCTTCACCCGATTGGCTTGATCCCAGCCTCTGTGAGACAACCAGACCCCGGAATGGGATCACAACATAGAATGGGTTATGGTTAACTTTATAAGACCTGTACATCCAAGGAAGGATTGTCAGGATGAACATCGAAGCAAACATGACGCTTAGAATTGCCCTCCTTCTAATTGGGAACCGGCGTAAAAAGAAGGGTATTAATAATCCAAATGGGAGCAAAAACCAGGCATTATGCCGGATAAGGGTTGCCAAGGCCAATGTTCCAGCAGAAAGCACGAGATAATGCACCCTATTTTCCGGATCAAGCAAAAATCTGACCAGAAAATAAGTGAATGCGGCGAGCATGACCATCATCGGAAATTCAGACATCAGAAATTTGGGATTGGAAACATCCCAAATCACCAGGGTGCTGGCAATTAAATTTACCCCTTTAATGATTGCCAGGACAGCCATGATTAATCCTGCCAGCCGGCTGTGCAATTTTGTCCCCAGCAAATAAAGAAGGGGGGGCGCCAATGCCAGCAGGATAACCTGCAGGCTTATAAGGACATCAAACCTGTTCCCGGCGATGCTGTGCAGGATGATCAATATGAAGGAATACAATGGCTTATCGGCATATTGCATGTTGCACAATCCCTGGCCAATCAGCGCAAATTCCGCACAGGTATCATACACAGCCGCATCAGAGTAGGGATAATTTTGATAGCCTGGTGGATAAGGACCCGGGGCAAAGTGGCTGTGTGGTAATTCTTCCAGGTTCCAAAATAAGGCTGCCGCGGCCCAAATCAGCAGAAAAAGGAATATATCCAGCATTTTGCCGGATTTTCCCATCCCTTGTTTCGTTAATAAAATTCCGGTTTGCTTTCCACTAAAGGCAATCAACAGCATGCCCAGAATTCCCACCGACCAGATCCAAAAAACCTGGCCGCTAAGGATTGGCACGCCAGTTTTTTGCCAATAGGAGACTGGTTGGAGCCCAAGACCGGAAGTAAATACAAATCCCCAAAACAGCAGCAGCAGGCCAAAAACAATTCCGCTGCTGATCAGCAGCGATTGTTTAGAAGGAAAATCGGCGTCATTTTGGTTTTCCTGCATCATCTGGTTGGTACCTTTTCTGGCAAGATAAAGAAAAATGATTGTTTGCAGGGATAAGGCTGTCAACCAGAAAAGCACAGGTTTCAGGCGGACAATATAAGCCTCAAATTGGGGGATAGAGGCGGCAGGGGTAAAGGATCCAAACCAACCCAGGAGAAATCCTGCAAATGATGCTAACAAGGCTGCCCGGTACAAGCGTTTATCCAAAACAACAGACTTAATAATTCTCTCTCCCCATTCGGGATCCAACCAGTCTTTAACAATCCCAAGCAGAGCGAAAATTCCAATCAGAAGAAACCCGCCAGATAATACCAGCCTGGGAAGAGAAAGGCCTCCGATTATTTGATTTTTTGTATCACCTGGAATCAAAAGAAGGAAAATCCCAGCGGCTGCTGTAATCAACAAGGCAATGAAAAAATAAATACCCAGTAGTATTCGAGATTTCATAGGTCATCAATCAAGCAGGCTGGAAAAACTGTGTCTAGACGGCTCAATTTTTTTTCATGATTACATAATCAAGATAGTAAATACCAAACCCGCCCAGAAAAACACACAGGAAAAACAAGATATTCGCATAGAACGATGGCAGGGACACAGCCCAGAATGCAATACAGCCTAGCAGTAGAGCCGCAAGGTGCATGACATATACCGCATGGTGGGAATCCAGTCCTATCTTTACCAAACGATGGTAGGTATGGTCCAGGTTAGATTCATAAAAACGAACTTTTCGTCTCAACCGCGAGAAAACAACTAAAGTCGTATCAAAAATAGGTACTCCAACCAGCAGTATGGGGACAAACCAGGATGATGCTTGCAGTGCCGCAGTGGGTGTGTAAATAATAGCGATGACAGCCAGAAGATATCCAAGAGTCTGTGCACCGGAATCTCCCAGAAACATTCTCGCCGGGGCGGCATTATAATAATAAACCCCAACACATATTCCTAATAAAATTGCACTTAATAATGCAATTTCCATCTGCTGTGAGGCGTAGGTTGCAAGCATAAAAAAAGCAAATGCAAAGGCACTCAAACCAACCGCCAATCCATCCATGCTGTCTACCAGGTTGAAGGCATTGGTTACTCCAATCACCCAGAATATTGTCAGCATGTAATCCAGCATCACATAAATGGATTTCGATCCTCCCAGATAGAATTCGCCGTATTCCAATACCCGGATGTGAATGCCCGAAAAAATCAGCATAAAGACAGCAAGAATCTGTCCCAATATTTTTACACTGGGGGAGAGATGGCGAAGATCATCTACAAGTCCCAGTACAAATATTATTCCTGCCGAAAGGATAACGGCACTTATATTGGGATTGTTCCAGGTCCCGAACAGGGTCATTGTAAGGATTAGTGTAACAAAGATGGCAATTCCACCTGCCAGGGGTGTAGGGCGGGCATGTTTCTTATGGGGGGCCGAACCGGGGATATCAACCAGGTTAATCCGTCTTGAAAGCCGGATAGCGACCCAGCTCATCCCAAGGGCAAAAATTGCTCCTACCAGGATTGACAGGTACATATACGAAGTATCAGCGACTGAATATGTCATCAGGTGTAATTATAGTGAGTTTTGGGGATATAGTTGCAATGTTTCAGAAATAACCAGCTGGTCAGAGTACTCTCGTATCACTATCTCACGTCCTATTTTTCCCATTTTACTCCGTAGCTGCGGATTCTGAATCAAATCCAGGATCCGGCCAGCCAGGGCTTGTGGATCCTTCGGCGGAACAAGGTAGCCATTCAATCCATCCTTAACAATTTCACGGCATCCGGCTATATCGTTTGTAACAATTGGACGGCAGGTTGCAGCGGCTTCAATTAATGCCCTTGGAACACCTTCCCGATAGCTGCTTGGCAGACAGAAAATATGGCATTTCTGCATGATCTCGGCCATATCATCATGCCATCCCCACCATTCCACAGCACCTGCTTGCTGCCAGTCCAACAGCTGCTGCCCCGGGATTGAATCGGGATTATCCGGATAGGAGTCACCGACAAGGACAAAGCGTGCCTGTACCCCTCCATCCCTGATAAACCTGGCAGCTTCAACAAAATCTGCAATCCCTTTTGACCAGAGCATCCTGGATGCAAGCAGAACTACCGGTGGCCCGGGTGGTTCCATATGGCATTGAAATTCGGATACATCTACACCGGATCCCCGGATGATGCGTGAATGGGCTTTATCAACCAGTTTATTTTTAATGAATTTTTCCTGATCATCCGGATTCTGAAAAATAACCCAGGTATTCATCAGAGCCAGGCGGTAGAAAGAACTGACGATTTGCCTGAGTAAAGCCGTTTTGATATTATTCTCCATGAAGAGATAACCTAATCCGGTGACAGCATTGATGATTTTTTTTATGCGGATTATTTTTGCAGCAGCCGATCCATATAAAATGCACTTGATGGTAAAGTGGTGGACTATGTCCGGTTTTATCGATTGATAGATTTTTACCAGCCGCAGGATTGTCAGTATTTCGAAGAATGGGTTCATTCCCCTCCGGGAAAGAGGAAATTGAATCCATGTGAATCCGGAATCAACCAACATTGGACCATATTTCCCGGGTGGAGATAGCAGCACCACATCAAATCCTTGCTCCTGCAGGGCTTTTGCGAGGGAAAGCCTGAAGTGGTAAAGATACCAGTCCGTGTTGGCAAAAAGCAGGGCTTTCACAGGTTTCCCCCGGATTGGTGGTGGTTTATCCACCCCTGGAACATGAGCACATCCCAGAGATCATACTGCCAGTTCCATTCACCGGACAAATGCTGGTTCCACTTCTGGCGGATGGGAACAGGATTAAAGAATCCCTGGCTCTGCAAAACAGACTCGCTCAATAAGGACTCTGCCCAATCCCGCAAAGGACCGCGCAGCCAGTTATCAATCGGGATTGCAAACCCCATTTTTGGTCTCTTGAAAAGAGTTCCGGGAATATATTTATCCAGAAGTTTCCTGAGGATCCATTTCCCCTGCCCTTCCTGGATCTTATAGGAGAGGGGTATCTGCCAGGCAAACGCTACCAGGCGATGATCATCCAGGAACGGAGCCCGGGATTCAAGGCTTACTGCCATGCTGGCCCGGTCTACCTTGGTAAAGATATCATCCGGCAGGTAGGTTACCAGGTCGAGGAACATCATTCGCAACGTAAAATCCGGCAGATCAGCCCAGCAAGAACGGTCCGTTAATATCGTCTGCGGTTCTGAAGCGCCGAGGACGACCTCAGATGGATTCTCCCAATGGGAGGAAAGCCTTCTATAGACGGCCTCCGGTGATTCGGAAGGGAGGATGGAGATGAATTTCTTGATTTTTTCACTTTGTTCAGGCAGCCCGCCTTCATCTCCCCGGAGAAAATTGAATTTATTAAATAAATTATCCCACTGCAGGGGAGATATCTGGTTAGCACCAGCTGCCAGGAATGTGCGTATCCCCTGCGGAACCCAGCCGATCCGCCGCCATATTTTTCTTCCCAAAAAATGCCGGTTATACCCGGCAAAGAGTTCATCCCCCCCATCACCGGTAAGGCTGACCGTTACATGACGGCGTGCCATCCTCGAAACCAGGTAGGTGGGAATCTGGGAACTGTCCGAAAAAGGTTCGTCATAGATTTGGGGAAGCAGGGGTATGACCTCTCTAGCCTGTTCACCGTTCAAATAAAGCTCGGTGTGATCTGTCCCGAGATGCCTGGCCACCTCAGCGGCATACCTGGCTTCATTAAAATCATCCTCATTAAATCCAATTGTAAAAGTATTAACCGGGCGGCTGCTTTCACTCTGCATAACCGCAACAATTGTGGATGAATCAACCCCGCCGGATAGGAATGCTCCCAGCGGCACATCCGATATCATTCTCTCCCGGATAGATTGGCGAAGGAGCAATTCCAACTCACCCACAGCATCCATCAAAGTTCCCTGGAATGGATTTGCAGTTCCCTTTTCAGCCATTGCCTTCGCAGACCAGTAAGCCTGGGGCGGGTCAATTGGATCGGGTCTATCCACATGGATACGCAGGAAGCTTCCCGGTGCCAGCTTTTTGACCCGGGTGTAGATCGTATAAGGGGCTGGGATGCAATTATGCCTGAGGAATAGTGTAAGTGACTGGCGATCGATGGATCCTTCAAAGGCAGGATGCATCTGTAATGCTTTTAGCTCTGAACCAAATAAAATATGACTGCCAAATGTTCCATAATACAGAGGTTTGATTCCCAGCCTGTCCCTGATCAGATACAAACAGCGCTCCTGGCGGTCCCACACTGCAGCAGCAAACATGCCATTAAAATGAGGGATTGCTTTCTCGACCCCCCATTCCACCATGCAGGCCAGCAATACTTCTGTATCCGAAGTGCCCCGGAAAGTATGCCCTTTACGGATCAGTTCCTGGCGCAATTCAAGGAAATTGTATACTTCACCATTGTAGATAATGACATACCGGCCATCCGCAGAATGCATCGGCTGGTGCCCGGTTTCAGTCAGATCGATAATGGCTAACCGGCGAAATCCGAAGGCAATGCCGGCTCGTTCATCTATCCAGGTACCGGAATCATCCGGTCCGCGGTGGATTATCGCATCAGCCATCCGGCAGACGATTTGTTCCATTTCCGCAGAATTCCGTGAAGCTGAAAAATCGAGAAATCCTGTTATTCCGCACATAGCATGAATTTTAAATCGAATTTCTTAAATCACCAGGCAGTAAGTTATACCGGGGCATTGTGATTTTCGATCAATGGACTCCTTTTTGATTTTCCAATAATGCCGATCCCAAATCCAATCGATTCAGGCAAAAACGGGAAGGGATAAGAAGATACATCCAGGATCTCAAAAAACCGGGCTGCGGATTGGATAATCTCGGAATAATCAAATCCGCGGTGTTCATGCCTTGGAACCTTATCCATACGCCCCAAGGCAGCATTGGTAAATTCGCCCAGGGTATAGGATTCCGCATCCATCCTTCCAATCCGTTTAACCAGGTACTTTGTGGCAAACACCAATCCTTTTTCAATCGGGACGGTAATAAAGGTATATTTGCGCGTATGGGCAGATAAAAACTCCAGGTAGGGATTTACCAGGCCAGGTGGGACATGCTCCAGCGTTTCCATGCAGATGGAGATATCAAATATACCAGACACTTGAACGTCTTCCGGTTTCCGGCAGTATAAAAATTCGTATCCGGTTTCTTCTTTCCACTGCTCCCTGGCAATGTCCAGACCGTTCTCCCAATTAGCATCCAGTCCAACAAAGCGCAGGGGTTTTACCGGAAGGAAGTTTATGGTTTTCGCATCATAACAACCCAACTCGATAACACTGGCTGGAATACAATCCAGTTTCCGAAGGGAGTCATTGAGCCAATGGAATCTTGCTTCGTGGATCCATTTTCTTATCCCTCCGGAGAATAACCTCTGGTTGTAGGCTTTTCTGGTTTGTGTACGCATCAATTCTATACAAATCCTGGTTTATTTTATAAGTGACCGGTAGAGCTCCTGGTAGCGCCTGGTGATCGTTTCTATCTCATATTGATCTACAACAATTTGTCTGGCAGCCTGTTTCATGGCCTTCCACTGCCCGGATTCCATCCGGATCATTTCCAGCCAGGCATGGCATAATGCCTCAGGATTTCGCGGCGGAACAACTTTGCCAGCCTCACCGACAATCCTGGCTGAGTCTCCTACATCGGTAACCACACACAGCACTCCGCAAGCCAGGGCTTCACCAATCACATTCGGAAAAGCTTCCCCGTATGCCGACGAGGATGTGGCAATATCCAGTGCAGCAGTAAGCCGGGGAATGTCCTGGCGGGGACCTAACAAATGAAAACGGCGTTCCAACCCGGATGACCGGATCCAATTTGCGAGGGTTTCATTTTGCCAGGTAATCCCATCCCCGGCAAGAACAAAGTGTACCTGGTCTGTGTGCAGCGCCAGGCAGCCTGCAGCCTGGATAAAATGCTCATGGTCTTTCTGGGGATCAAATCTCCCCACCAGGCCGATAAGCAAGGATTCCATCGGCAGGGATAATTCTTCCCTTAAAGAATTGCGCGCCGCTGAATCCGGGTGAAAGATTCCGGTATCAAAACCGTTAGGGATGACAGTAAATTTATCTGCCCGGTACCCCAAACGGGTATGTACATCCTGAGCAGCATAAGAACAGGATACGATTCTATTGGGAATCCACCCGGATAGTTTCGCTAACAGTTTTACAATGGAAAGCGTGCTTTTTTTGGAATGCTCATTATCGAGGGTGCTGTTGCGGAGGCCCCATACAACCGCAAAATTCCCGGAAACCCTGGCTGCCAGGCCTCCCATCAAGTCTGAATGGTACATCCAGGTTTGCAACAAGTCCGGGCGGACATTTCGCAAAATCCGTACCAGGCGATAAAAATGCACCGGATCTGCCATTCCAGGTTTCATGCCCAATGAAGTGACCGGGATGCCAAGCTGTCGGATTTTCTCTCCAACGGGTCCATCAGCCGTTAATGACAGCACGGAGGAATCAAACTCCCGGAGATCCATATGTGAAAGGAGCTTGAACAGCATCATTTCCGCCCCGCCCAGAGAGAGGCTGGTAATGAGATGCACGATGCGGAACGGTCGCTCAGCCATTAGTCTTTTTTCCGGCACTGGTTTGAATTACCCTGACGGTATCCTGGACCATTTTGTCCACACTAAAAAGGGTTCTGATCCGTGCGGATGCCCTCTCACCCAGTTCATTCTTTCACCAGGGGTGCGGGAAAGCATTTTAATTAATCCTTCTGCCAGGCTTGATGGGTCCCCCGGGTTGGCAATGAAACCGGTATCACCAATAATTTCGGGGATATCCCCCACACCTGTTGCTACACAGGGCACTCCGCATGCCATGGCTTCACCGATCACGTTAGGGAAACCCTCTCCTTTCGAAGACAGGCATAAAATATCCAGGGCATTGTAAACCGGTTGGATATCCGGCCGGGTGTTTTCCCATCGAATGCAACCGGTTAGCCCTAATTCCCCGGCCTGTCCCTTGAGGTGGTCCAGGTATTCTGCCGGGCCATCTCCGATTACGACAAAACGGACTTGCGGCATGGATTGTTTTACAATGCCAGCTGCCTCAAGGAATGTGGAATGGTCTTTCACGGGATCCAGCCGGCCTATCATCCCAACAAGGGGCGCGTCTACTGGCACACCCCACTCCAACCTGAGGTGTTTACCGGACTCTGTTTCTTTAACAAAAGATTCTGTATCAATTCCATTTTGAATGACAGTCATTTTACTGGCAGGGAATCCAGTTTTTGTATATTGCTCAAACCCGGCGTGGGAGTTTACAATAATGGCATTGGCGAACCTGGCTGCCCTGCTTTCAAGCCAAAAACTTAGCCGGTAGAGCCAGTCATACTGGTTTAAGTCCCTGGATGAACCGCGCACACCCATTAGCAGGCAAACACCCGGGTTAATTATCTTCATGAGTGCCCCAAGGATATTGGGGACCGCCAGAAAACTATAGATCACATCCGGTTTGATTTTCCGGATCTGCCTGTTCAGGCGAAACAAGAATGGAAAGATATCCCATCGGCCTTTTTTATCCAGGGGGATAACGGTTACCCCGGCATCTGCAAACTGCTGGAAAAGCTTTCCATTTTCATAGAAGCAAACCACGCTAAATTCAAAATTGGTCCTGGGGAAATTTCTTGTGAGCAAAAGAAGCTGCCGCTCTGCACCTCCAAAATCAAGGGATCGGATCAGGAAAACCAACCGTAAGGATTCATGCGTTTTCAATTGCAAATATTCCCCGTCCGCTTAAGAACGATAATCACGGATATCCGTTTCGATAATTTTAATGATTCTGCCGATTATGTATATCCGAAAAGCAAGGTGATTGATGGATATATTTTGTTTTCCAACCAGACTTTTCAACATCGGCTGGATATTTGACGGAATAAATTCTTTTAGCATTGGTTTGCCAGCAGGTTCTATGTTTTCCGAGCTGGATTTAATCCCGGTCTTGACCCAATCCAAAAAATGATTTGGCAGGATATTCCTTCCCTTAACGTCCTCCAGTTCGGCATTAAACAGGCTGGCAGCCTTACCGCTGCGTAAATAATTTACCGCCGGAGAAATAGCCGGCTTCTCCGCAAAGGGGATTGGTGGAGATAGCCGGGTGATTATTTGCCTGAACAGCTTTTTTTCAGTCCGCAGCGGATCCGGCAGGGCACGCACCCTATCAATAATATTCCGGGATAGGAGTGGATTGATCACTTCCACATAAGCACATTTTATCTCGTTGAGTGCCGCCAGAATGGTGGGAATGCGGTACTGGTGGTATATGCGGTCCCTCCAGACGGAAAGACTCTCCCCGTTTTTCTTCTGCAGGCTATCCGGAATGGATTGAACAGGCATGCCATAATCCTTCGCCGGTCTCAGGTTGCGGTGGTCCTCCATGGTTACCAGACCGGTATAACGCCGCACATCCCCCATGGAGTGAACCCTCGTCCAGCCAAAGCCTTCATCCCCCCGGATCACCCCGCTTATTTTTTGCTGGTTTAAATGCTTCCAGATTTGAAATCCGTCCATATAAGCCGAGATATGGTCTATCCTGCCTTCACCTGCAGCTATAAACCGTTCGAAGATTAATTCCAATGGCTCATTCCCCGGCTCAATAGGAAAAAAATGGAAATTCACACCGCACTCCTGAGCAAGCTGCCTTGCAATGTAAGCATCATTCCGGCTGTCCTGCAGGGAGTTCCTGACACCCCAGGTTATGCATTTAAGGTCGCTTTTATCCGGGATCATCAGTAAAATTGCCCGGCTGTCATATCCTCCTGAGAGAGGCAGCAGCCAGTTGTTATAATCCAGGTCCAATCTACTCATTGTTTTTTCAATTGCCTGGCGAAGAAAAATTTCATGCTCGGAATCTGTAAGTTTTTCTTGTAAGAATTTGGGGGTGGTCTCCTTTACTTCCAGTTTCCATAAACGAAAATCGAAAGTGAGCCTTGAGTCCCCGGGCAGCATTTTCAACCGGGTGTCCCAGGCAAGGCCGGGACCAAGGCAGCCAGAGGAGAGCATCCAGGCAGCCGTCTGCGGGTTGATGCAGATATTGCCCAGGATGGACAAAATTGCCCGCTGGGAATTGGAGGCCAGGAAAATATCCTCATTTTGAAAATACCAAACCGTACGTGAACCAACAACATCCGTGGCAATTTCAATGCCATCCTGGTCCAGGCGGAAAAGTGCAAAAGATCCATCCGGAATCCCGGATCCGCGCTTCCACCAGTCAAACGGGGGTTTAATCATCTTTCCAAGGCAAAAATTGCCTTCATGCCAGTCCAAATCCACTGGCGGATTAAAGATCACTGACAAGAAATGATCACGCCTATCCATAAACGGCTGAATTTCAGCGAGGTGATCCGGTGTAAGCCTGCGATTCATCCGCCCAATTTTCAGCAGAATATCGTCGATAATTTTCTTGTCTCTTGCGCAGGCTACCAGTACACGGGCCATATTTTATCCAATATCTGAAATTCTGGATGAGGGATGATTAAGGATACCAGGCAGTTAAATAATCCCAATAATTTGATCTAACTTCCGAAGTAATTATAACCTTACTCCTAACAGGTTCCCCTGCCCCAGGAACGCCAGGTACTGTCAACCCTTTCCAAAAAACATTTTTGGATTGAGCTGAAAATTATCATTTTTCCAGGGCAGGCTTTTATCCCCGTCATTTACAATCCATTATTAATTAGTACCCCTCATCATTCAGGAGCGTTTCCACTCCTTATTAGAGAGTATCGCCTCCAAAGGTATAATTAACCAAAACGAGAGATTAAATTGCCCGTAGTTCGCATCCTAGTCTGGAAAGAATCTCATTCTGGAAACCCTGGCCTGAGTTCTGGAATTACTTCAAGGGCAGGTGCTGCACCAAAATCTTCTACAACAGTTAAACCTACACCATATTGAACATTAAACCATTAGATAGAATATAAATTTTTCGGTTGGTGATCCATTAAATTAACAGATATTTGCAATTGTTAAAAAGGGTTCAAAAAATCAATAATAAACTCCTTTCCATTCCGCGAGAATGTTCCTAAATTTGGGTCGCCCGTAATCATAGCGCTTCCCAGGTCTTTTGTTACTGCAGTTCTGGCCTCTGTATTTATTCTGGCTTTTATTATTACAGATTACTGGAACATTCCTGATCCTAATCATTATCAGGTAGCGATTCTGGCAGGAACAATTGCTCTGGGGATTGTTTGGAGTTTATTGGCGGGTTCGGATGTGAAGTTTGAAATTAATATGAGAGAGGTTTTTTCCTTTGCACTTTTGCTGGTTGTACTATTCATTCTAAACTATCGTTCCCTGGGTTCAGTGATTCCATGGAGAGGGGATGAAGACCGCCATATTATTTACACATTACAACTGAACAGCCAATTCCCCTGGTACGGGTATATTTTCTTTCTCGCCTGGGTATTGATACTATATTTAGCCTGGCAAAAGCCAAGGTTGGCAATCATCGCAGGAGCTTTCTTTCTCTGGCAAATCCTGCTCTCTTATCCCCCGGATTCTCTTTACGGCGATCTTCGCTATCCATATATAAATTATTGGATATATGCCCTGGCTCTGCACCCGGCGATGCTTGTGATCAGTCCGTACCATGAAATTCTATTCAGGATGGTTCCTTTTCTCTCTGTGGTGGCGTTAGCCTGGTTTTTTCAACGATCTCTGGACCAGAAGGAATACCATACAAAGGTGCTGTGGGGATTATCAGCTGCGGTTATACCCATTGTTTTCTACTATTCGTCCGTTCTTTATCTTGAAATGCCAGCAATATTCCTGATGACAATAGTTTGCATGCGTATCGGCATACTTCTCAGGAAGGATTTTGTTGAATTAAAACAAGATATTGGGTGGTATGCACTCATACTTATAGGATTTATTAAAGAAACGACCTTGCCATTTCTCCTGTGCTTTCTGGTTTATCGAACCGCCATCTCCTTATGGCATAGGATCCAGGGCGTAAATTCAATCTGCAAACCGAAGTAAATGCTCAAGCGAAACCAAAATCATCAAATGGTCAATTTATCAAAGGTGAGTTATCTATCTATTTTGTTACATTGTTACCCATTGTTTATTACCTTTTGTTCCGCACAATTTTTGATAACACCAGAGAATATACGCTAACTTTTTCCAATTTGCTCGATCTCTCCATTTATTCCGTCATGGCCCGTTCATTCTTTGAGCAATTTGGAATATTCCTGTTCTTATTTATCGGAGGATGTATTTTCCTTTTCAAAAAAAAGGATTATTCAATCCTTTGGTTCTATATAATCCTGATAATTGGTTACGCCCTGTTTTATATGTTAGATCAGAATGAATACATAGGCTACAGCCGGTTTAACCTGTTCTACCTACCCCCAATTCTGGCTGGATCAAGCTTTTTGATTAAGGCAGTAATTGAGAGTCGAAAATTATACGGCACGATCCTTGCCATTGTAACGATCCTATCCTCATTATTACTGTCGCCTATTCATTATGATGGGACAAAAGTCCCCTTATGGGGTAATTATTTTACGGATACATCGGAACATTATTACCCCGTTGAAGAGGCATTAATATGGTTAAAGCAAAACGATCCTGATGGAACCATCCTTTTCGCCGGGCTGTATTACAATTATTTTTTTGATTTCTATTTTAATAAGATCGATTGGCAGCCATCTGATTTCGATGTTTACCTTTCAGATAAAAAAAACCAGGACGATGACTCCAATCTTTCAAAGGCATTAATCAACGCTGAAAATCAATCCTATAAGAATGTGCTCTTTTTTGTACTGGGGGAAGATATTCCCCAGATACCTGAAGGGAGTGGATTTAACCAGCAGAGGATTTTCAATAACATGGCTCACTCTCTGGTTTTATATTCCAGGGAAAAATAGGCTTGCTTTTTTTGATAGTGGATCATGCGGCAGAACATCAGGAACAAAATTGTATTAATATTGGCTGTTAAATTACTGAAGAGGGTTCTGATTGGAAATAGAACAGAATTATTTAGACCTGACGAAGGAAAATTACCAAGCCAAACGGGTAGCCCATTGGAATTCAGTGGCGCTAAAAATGCGCCATTGGCAAGGTTGGGGGGGATATTATCATCGCCGGTTGAATGAGATCTACGCCCGCATGATCCCGCCAGGAGCCAAGGTACTTGAAATCGGCTGCAGCAATGGCGACCTGCTGGCCAGTTTGAAACCAGCAGATGGAACCGGGGTAGAAATCTCACCCGAAATGACTGCCCTGGCGAAAGACCTTCATCCGGAATTGAGATTAATCAACCAAAGCGAAGACGTTTTTCTTGTAGAAGGCAATTTTGATTTCATCATTTTTTCTGACATCTTGAATGATGTTTGGGATGTCCAATCGATATTTGACCATGTAAGACAATTTGCCTCGCCGGATTGCAGGGTAATTATTAATACATATAACCGGCTGTGGGAACCAGCCCTGCTGGTCGCAGAGAAACTCGGATTAGCCAAGCCCGGGCGGGGGAAGAACTGGTTGACGGTTTCGGATATCCGTAATTTGCTCAATCTTTCGGGATTTGAAGTCATCAAGACCACCCGCGAAATCCTATTTCCAATTGGTATCCCGCTGATTGCAACCCTGTTCAACCGATTTTTGGGTCGTATATGGCCTTTCTATTATTTAACTTTAACCAATCTGATTGTTGCCAGGCTGCAGCCAAGCCCTTCATCAGCAGAAAACCAACCCAGGGTCAGTGTGATTGTACCGGCC
Source organism: uncultured Chloroflexia bacterium (assembly GCA_963747965.1). Classification (GTDB taxonomy): domain Bacteria; phylum Chloroflexota; class Anaerolineae; order Anaerolineales; family Anaerolineaceae; genus CAVVGZ01. The sequence goes on from CAVVGZ010000004.1 coordinate 97,978, forward strand.
AGGAATGAGGCAGGTAATATCGAGAATATTATTAAACGGACCCCGGAAATGGGCGCCGGGACTGAGATTGTTTTCGTGGAGGGGCATTCCAGCGACAATACTTATGCAGCGATCGAATCAGAGATTGCCAGGCATCCGGAGCGAAACTGCATCGCTATGCAGCAAACCGGTAAAGGGAAAGGGGATGCGGTGCGTTTAGGATTTGGGAAAGCCAGCGGAGATGTGCTTATGATCCTGGACGCTGATTTAACAGTACCACCGGAAGACTTGCCGCGCTTTTATGATGGACTGGTCTCCGGTAAGGGGGATTTCATCAACGGAGTCCGCCTGGTCTATCCAATGGAAGAAGAAGCCATGCGTTTCTTTAACTTTATCGGTAACAAATTCTTCAGTTTTTCTTTTTCCTGGTTATTGGGACAGCCAATTAAAGATACCCTCTGTGGTACCAAGGTGCTTTGGAAAAGGGATTACGAGCGTATCGCTGCCAACCGGTCTGTCTTTGGAGATTTCGATCCCTTCGGTGATTTTGATCTCCTGTTTGGTGCATCGATATTGAATATGAAAATCATCGACCTGCCTGTGCGTTACCGGGCTCGCACATACGGAGAAACCAATATTCAACGGTGGAAACACGGCTGGCTGCTGCTGCGAATGGTGCTTTTCGCTGCCAAAAATATCAAATTCACCTGACCGGAATGGTTTTTTGGGGAATTATTCTCCCTGCAGGTTGTCTATCCTGGTATAAACCCTAAATCCCGTCAAGAATCCTCTTTGCCCGCTCCTTCCAGGTGTATTTCTGGACATCACTTTTTGCCTGCGCTGCCAGAGACATCCCCTTCACCGGATTATCCTTGACCAATTGTATGGCGTTTACCCAGGAATGGATATCCTCCGGGTCGCAGAACAGGCAGTTCTTCTCATCCAGGACTTCATGTAAGACCGGCAAATCGCTGGAAAGGATAACCTTTCCGCTGGCCATGTATTCAAACATCTTGAGAGGACTCATCCAGGAGACGGTATTTGATCCCCGGCTGGTTATCACTTTCCTCTGGTAAGGCATTAATAAAACATCACAAAGGGAAAGGTATCCCGGCAGTATAGAATTCGCAACAAAACCGGTGAAGATGACGTTGGTGAGGTTTTTCTGCCTGGCATACTCCTTATTCATAATAACCTGCTGCTCATCCCCGCCCATGATCATAACCGTATCTTCAGGAAAATTTCCTGCCATCTGCAAGATCAAATCAGTTCCCCGCCCCTCATAAAGGTGACCGGAATACCCGATTACAAAACCATCTTCTGGAATATGCAGGTGATTCTTCAATACATTGGCATCAGGGAGATTCTCAAACCTTTCCAGGTCAACCCCATCCGGGCAGATGAGCAGTTTTTCTTTGAGCTTTGGATTAATTCCCCGGGCAAATAAATGCTCGGAAAGACTCCTGGTAATGACAACCAGTCTCCTCAGCCCCCTGCCGCTGCTCAGCATGGCAAATCCTGTCTTATTTACCAGACCGGTGTTTTCACTATGAATTTCACTGATTGTTGGTTTTCCAGCCTGGGATAAAAGCCCGGCAGCCAGAACGTTTCGGGAATAAACCACATCGACTGGTTTCCTCATGGCATATAACGCCGCCCTGGCACCATAATCATACTCCCTGGAAATCGCAGAGACTTTTAATCGATTAATTTGAAATTTTTCCGAGACCCCGTAATGATCCCATAAATTTTCCACCACGATTGGGGAGGGTTTGTCTTTTGCAATCAGTTCAACGGTATGTCCAAGCTGGCAAAACGCCTGGCACATTTTCATCACATGGATACTATTTGCTTCCAGGGAGGGAATGACAGACGGTGAGATGTAGAGGATTTCCATCTTTAAATCAGTTTAGGATTTCAGCCCATCGATTGGTTCGCCAGGCAATATCCTCATCGGTGATATGGTCTTTTTCATGCCCGGACCCGGAAGCGATTGGTTTTTTGTTGCGGATTCGTCCCCACTCCGACCTCATGACCCGGAAACCATAATCGAAGAGAAAGGGTAAATTTCTACTTTTCAAAGCCTGATCTATTCGGTAGTTTGGCTTAACCTGGATTTCTTGCCCTTCGAAAAGCGTCCTATCACCGGTAAGCATACCGGCTAATAAATCAGCTATATTCAGGATTGCATCTCCGTTAGCCATCATATTTCCTTCTGCCCAGTCAAGAAGTCCCGAATAGTTGGCTTCCATGTCCTGGCTGAATACTGCATCCAAAAAATGATCGCTGGTTTCCAATTTGGGAATCCACTGGTACCAATCCGCCATCACATAATCCGGAAATGGGACCGGTTCAATCATGTATATATTTTTATGTGCCACCGCAGCTTCAATCAGGCTGGTGCTGTAGGAGGAGAGCATCACATCACTGGCTAAAATCCACTCCCGAACTGTCCCATCCTTGATCACGTGAAAATGATCCGGGTAATGTTCCCACCACCGCCTCACAAGCCCTGCGAAACCGGTCTCGTGCCACTGCAGGCCGGGGGCGGACGATTAGTTCAATTTCTCTGGATAAACCAGCCTTATACCACCAAATAACAGCCTGGTCAAAGGAAGCCCTGGCAAACTCCCTGTAGCCATATGCCACTTCAGGGCTTATGCCAGCCAGTATAAATTCATGAATTTTATAATCAGAATAAAAGGCAGCTCCATAATTTTCCGGGATAAGCACCCATTTCTTATCCGGGTCCAGCTGGTATTTTTGAGCCAGCGTTTCCCGTGGTTCAAAATAAGCCTTGTATGGATCTCGATAGAGTTCATAAACCGGATTACCGGTCACAGTAATAGATTGTTCCGGGACCTCATAGGATTTCAGATAATCCGCAAAAAAGTCCCCCCAGGCCAGGTGGTAAGCGTGTTTTCTTGAAAACTCATCCCGGGGGGATTTATACGGCTGGTTTATTTTTGTGAAGATTTGTTCATAGGCAAGGTTGAGAAAAACAGCGTCCTTCCAGGCAGGTACAACTTCACGGATTCCAGGATCATTCACTGAATGGCAGTATGGCAGCCCAACCACCCTGGGATTGTACTTTTGGATAGTTTCCTCTACATTCCAGATTGTTGAGGCTACAGCAACAGAAAGCCCCCGATTTTCTAATAAATACTTGACCGCACAGGTGATATCCAACTCACGGACCACATGTTCAATCAGGATGATGACATCTACATTTTGTCTGCTCATTGATCCCAATGGTTGTCTATAAAACTGACCGGACCCGTTCTGCTATGGACGCCCCATCCAGTTTATGGAATTTCAGGACCTCTGGCGGGGTACCGCAAGCAGGATGGCCTTCCACCCCCATTTTTTCAAAAGTTCGGCCCCCGGCCATATCCAGTTGGATTATTCTATAAAGCAGAAAATCTCCCAGTCCCCCGGTTGGTGAATGGTCTTCGAGGAAGAATACATGTTTAATATCACCGATTATGCTTTGCAGCCACTGCTTATCCACCCGGTTCAGCCAGGGCATGCTGATTACTTTCAGGCCAATCCCTTCGGCTGCCAGCATTTCACTTGCCAGTAAGGCTTCGTGCAGAAATACTGGACCGTATCCAAACAGGAGAGCATCCTCTCCATCCGTGAGTGCACAACCAATACCATGCTTCAGGATGTAATCATCCGGCAACTGAATATGGCGCGGGGAAGGACCAATTGGTATCCGCAGCATACAATTATGTGGTGATTGGTTTACACAATATTCCATGACCTGCTTCATCTCAACGGCATTGCAAGGCTGCAGTATTTCAATATCCGGCAGAGATCCAAAAAGAGAAATATCCCGGATGCTCTGGTGGGATTGCCCCGGACCAGCCGGAATCAGCCCCGCATAATGGCAGGCATAGATAATCTTTGTCTTTTCACAGGCATTGGTATAGATTTGCTCATTGGCACGGGCAGCAAGGAAGGCGGCAAAAGTGTTCACAACCGGCAGCAATCCCTGCAATGCAAGGCCGCCAGCCATGGAAACCATATCCTGCTCTGCAATTCCATTTTGAATAAACCGGTCCGGGAATGCTGCTTGAAAACCATTTAAACGGCAGTCAGCCGTTAAATCAGCATCAATTACAACCAGGTCTTTCCTTGATCTGCCCAAATCTACCAGTGCCTCTCCGAATGCATTGGCAACGTATTCATGGGTAACCCCACTCGCTACCACCTTTGCCGGAGTAATATCCATCAGCTGCATCAACCCCAGTCCAAATTGTTCTGCTCGCAGCTGGATGGATTGGATGAGTTCTTCATATCCCGCTCCAAATCTTTCATCATTTGGAGCTCCTGAGTGCCACTGGTAAATTCCTTTTCCCAATTTCATGGCATGAGGATGTTCCATGAAAGAAATGCCTTTGCCTTTAATCGTATCGGCAATCAGCAGTTTGGGTTTGTCATGGATGCCATTAAACTCTGTGAGAATCGTCTTCAAATCATTAAAATCATGGCCGTCGCAGCGAGCCACATGCCATCCGAATACCCTGAATTTCTCATCAAGATTTCTCAGGCGGCCGATATCCTCCACCAGTTTATCGGATTGGACTTTATTATGATCCACAATTACAGTCAAATTATGAATACCCTGATTAACAGCTGATTGAAGCGCTTCATAATTTTGGCCTTCTTGCAGCTCACCATCTCCGGTCATAACAAACACATGTCCGCCATGACCCTGCAGAGTTTTTGAAAATGCTATCCCTTTTCCCTTGGAAATTCCCATACCAAGCGAACCCGAATTTGCTTCCAGGCCTGGCAGGCTGATATCCGGGTGTCCGTATGTACCACCTAACCGTCTCAAATTAATAAATTTTTCCTCGGGAAGAATACCCAGGGCGTACAACACGGAATATAGACCCGGAACATCGTGTCCTTTGGAAGAGAAATACACATCCCGATCCGGGCTGTCCACACCTACTTTAACCACATTCAACTCATGATAATAAAGCCAGCATACGATATCCATGGCACTGAAACTTGAGCCCAGATGTCCTGAACCAGCCCGTTTAACCGTTGATAGGGTGTTTAAACGGCACATATCAGCAATAAGCCTGATCTTATCCATCTCATTGATATTTGCACCTGCTGCACGCTGAATTTCAATTGCAGGAATAATATTGATTTTTACCATGAATAAAAATACTCCTTAGTTGAATGTTATACCGCAAGACTTTCGGATCAAATTTTTTGAAATGGAAAGGGCGGAATGGGGATGGATGGTAATCTGGCTTGTTTTTCATCAATAAGATGGACAGCATATTCCCAATCATAGGGCTTGTTGACATCGAAACCTTCAAAGCCTTCTGTAAAGAATGGCACTCACCACATCACCAGCGATTGTCCTGCCCTCGAATACCACCCTCACCCAGGCAATTTCCAGGCTGGCATTTTGAACAAATACTTCCGGCAAGGCTGCATACTGGGTGCTGTGCCAGGGCAGTTCTTCCGGGGAGAGCGGCAGCAACGGCACCATCCGGTTCCCTCGCACCACCCACATCTTGCCGGGATGCTGCTGGCATTTTTCTACAGCCCTTAAGGAATCCACACCTTCTGCCTGTAAAAAAGCAGCCCAGGCCCGCTGGATAGTCTCTGGCAAACGGAATGGACTGGTTGGTCTGAGAATGCTGAAACAATCGAATTCTCTGCCGGTTTTTTTCAGGGTTTCCAAAGTGAATTCAATCCATTCAATATCGGGTGACCTGTCACCCGCAATCTGCTCTGGACGTAAAAATGGGACCTCTGCGCCATAGTAGCGGGCAATTTCTGCATATTCCTCTGAATCTGTGGATACGATCACTGACTCATAAACAGCCGATTGAAGCGCAGCCTGGATGGAATAAGCAATGACGGGATGACCGGCAAGCGGTTTGATATTTTTTCCGGGAACACGTTTTGATCCCGAACGGGCTGGGATTAATGCAACGATAGAAGGTGCTGTCTCATTCTTTTTCATGATCAATTTGAGGGCCATTAGCTTTTTTTTGGGCCATTATGCCCCCTTTCAGTTGGGGCAACATGCCTGAACGATTGTAAATCAAATCGTTCAAATTATACCAGTTCGAGTAAAATTAAAAACAGAGGCGATATGCCTCTTGTTTTTTTTACAGATTTTACAACCTGACAATATTATCAGCGCTTTCCAATAACAAACCAGTCAAACATCAATATATCATCTTCCTTGATATCACGCAGCACGGTTGCCCCGATAATGCTATCCAAATAATAAGGCGGGATGCCCTCCACACCGGGAGATTTAATACAAATATCCGCCATAGTCAGTGATTGGCCGGATTTCACGTCTCTGGCAGCGACAAGTTTTTTTTGCATCTTTAGCATAGGTTTTTCCTCTTTTGGGAGTACATGCTTGATGCCATCCCCCATTGCCACACGCGCCCGTTTGAGGTCCCGTACCAGCCGCCGCAAGCCTGGTGCTTCCAGAGAAAACGCCTGGTCTGTTCCTTTCCAGGCTCTGTTTAAGGTGAAATGTTTCTCCACAATCCGTGCTCCTAAGGTATAAGCCACGGCAGCCATGGCTATCCCGCTCTGGTGATCGGATAGCCCAATAACAGTATCCTTAAATTGTTCCCGTAATGCAGGGATGACCCGCAGGTTCATATCCTCAGGCTCAACAGGATAACCAGCCGTACATTGCAAAATTGCCAGCTGGGAATTTATGGGCATGATAGCGTCATAGGCTCGCTGTACATCTGTCATTGTACCCCCGCCGGTGCTCAGGATCATCGGTTTTTGCAGCCTGGCAATATGTATTAGCAAAGGGGTATTGGTCAGGTCAGCTGATGCGATTTTAATCGCCGGCATATTTAAGTCAGCGAGGAAATCGGCGCTGTTGAAATCAAATGCAGTGGCAAACAATGTAATACCCAGCTGTTTTGCATAGGCGATTAATTCACTATACTCGGGGCGGCCAAATTCCAGGGCTTCGCGATGTAAACCATAAGTGGGTCCAAAACTGTTTTCATTTTCATAAGGGCTGTTGTACATTGCCTTTGTGAACAATGACTTGTTATCCCGTTTCTGTAGTTTGACAGCATTAACCCCGCACAACATGGCTGTGCGGAACATCTCTTTGGCAGTCTCGATATTCCCCTGGTGATTATGCCCGATTTCAGCAATCACATAACAGTCATTATCATCATTAATGGTGTACTGGTCGATGATTAATTCACGTGCCATTCAAAATTCCTCCAATATGGTGAGGCAATTATTATTTTTTTAATTATAACCGAATTAGCCTGATGACAATTTTTCCTGAATTTGCCGTGGGGTCGCCCCTCTAGCAGCCAACTCCATGGCATGTACAAATAAATCCGAGACGTTTTTTCCCAAACCATTCGGTCTAAGAAAGGATTGGACAAAGTTAGCCCGGTTTACTGCTCTCAAATCATTTCCAGCCAGCAAATCTGCAATTATTTTGGATGAGGCATCGAATCCTTCGGCAACCTCCATGTAATCTGCATTTAAAAGGTGATAAAAATGGCCTCTCCCGGTCTGGGTCTGCCGGTAATGCTCAGTCAGGATCGTCACGCAAGGCTTGTCGACAATGGCAGCCTCGACCATTGCACTGGTATTCACTCCTGCGGCACACTCCGAATAGAACAGTGTGTTGAAGTAATTCTGTTGGGATGAAGGCATATCTGGAACATCCCCTCCCGGAGGCCAGATGACAACATTCGATTTATCAAGGGAGCCCCAGTCAGAGCCTCCCAAGGGATGCGGTCGAACCAGGATGATCAGGTCAGCTGTTTCAGGATTTCCATGTAAACAATCGGCAAACTGGCTTACAAAAGCAGTTTCATCCCCGGTTATTGTCCTTGATGAGCATAAATAAACAATAAATTTCCTGACAGGGTCAATTCCCGCCTGCTCGCAAAATTCTCTCCGAGTTCGATCTGGCTGGCTGTCAAACCAGTAGTCAAATGTTGGAGAACCCGTCACAACAAGATTGTCAGCCGGTAGCTCATGGATTTCAATAGCTTCTTTCACAAGTTCGTTATTCCAGACAAAGGTTGCATCCGGCTGCACCAGGAATGTGCCCTTGGTTGTCAAATTATCCCAGCTGGCAATGGATATTATGGTTGGTATTTGCAGATTATTTGCAGCCTTGAGATAATCGGTTGATGGTACCCGGCTTGAGATATTCGTAAACGCAACCACAGCATCCGGTTTTTCCAGATTTAACCATTCCGTAATCCTGGCATCTGCCGGGGCAAAATTTTCAATCCTCCGGAGAATTGACCCCACCAAGGTGCTGGCAAAGATTCTCTTCCCGATAGACGAACGCGATAACGGGCGAAATACCTTTGGGAACTTCTCCCGCCGGCGGATTCCAATTTGTGGTGAGGGGTGGTTTGGTTTAAGGTAGATCCGGTAATGCCGCATTTCCCGGGTGGTTTCCAGCAAGCTCTTCCACCTGTCAGAACGCATGAGTGCATTCCCTATTTTAATTTGCGGGAAATCAACCTGGACAGCCTTAACCGCACGGTCGGAAAACTTCTGGGTCGGGTCATCCCCAAACAGGATATGGACATCGTGAGATGCAGCCATCAATTTCCTCACGATCTGGTCATAATGCCGGTAAAAACCGGCGTGGGGAGAGATAAATAAAAATTTCATTTTTAATTCAGTAATTTTCGGTGAATTGTTTTTTATATCTGATTTCGCGCACAATTCCCCGGGTGAGAAAGGATGCAAGTCCAACAGCAGCAAATGGCGAATAGAGCTTGCGGTGGAAGGGGACCAGATCACAACTCCAGATCATTTTCATCATAATCCCTACAATGCTGAATCGTTTCAGATAGGAGCTCGACATTTTATCGGCTTTTTCGTGCGGGTAACGAATTTTATACTTGGGATGGCGCATTTTGACATACAGGGTTTCATCGACATAACGAAACCTGGTAATCAAGGTCATTAATGTAACAAATAACCGGTCACTGAACAAGGTGTCCTCAAAATAGCGCATGGCAGACAGCAATAACTCCCGCCGGTATAAACCATAAATGTAAACCGCATATTTCTTTCGCCCACGCCCAAGACCGGCGCTGCGGATCATCAGTTTAAAATGGGACATGTTATTTGGGTCGGCGATCCCATGATAGCGTACCTCGCCGAAATGGGTTTGATCCTCCAACACAAGTTCTGTGGCTGACATGGCAACCCCTGCCTGGGGGTACCGTTCCAGTTCCTCAACCATGCTGGACACAAATGCCGGTTTTCGGAGATCATCGTTTGCTGACCACATGAAATATTTTCCGCCGGACAAATCCATCAATCGCATCCAGTTTGCATACATCCCCAGGTTTTTTTCATTCCGGTAAAAACGGATGCGCTGATCTTGCCCGGCATAATCCTTGCAAATTTCCGGGGTTTGATCTGTTGACGCATCATCACAAATAATCAGCTCAAAGTTCGGGTAGTCCTGTGCCAGCAGGGATTCAATGGAAAGACGGATTGTCTTTTCTCCGTTATAAGCCGGGAGGCCGATACTGACCAGAGGGTAATTGGTTCGATCTTTCAGGCCAGTGATCATGGTTCCATTCCCTTACCCTTGTTTATTGGTTGCCTGCTTTTTTTCACTATTTTTGGCGCCAATTTTCCAACCAGGTGACGATAACCTGGGGATGGAATTTCAGATGTTTTCCTGCCTTCAAACAGTTTTGTAACCCAATTTTTGGCCTTAACCTGGAAACCTGCCTTTGGTTGTGTTGTTTTTTCCAGCTGGGTATACGGCACACCCAATACCTGGATTTCTTCGAGCAAGTAATACTGCTCGAGAATATCACTGAGGGTCTGGAGTTCGGAGTTATGCGGGTTAATATTCCGGTTGTGGCTGTAGATCATGGGGCAGTTGATTTTCGCCAGGGAACTGGCATAAATATCCACCTGCCTTCTTGTCATTTCCTGAAATGAAACCATATTAATTCCCAGGTCAATGTGCATAGTACTGGTTAATAGGTTCATTGCATATGTCGGAAGAAAAATAAAATCATAGGAGCGAACATCGGCCGGGAGTTGTGAGGTACCATCCTCCCCAAAAATGAAGAATCGCCGTTCCGGAAAGAGGGTTTTTAAATAAATAATTGAAAAAAGCAGTGTCTGGGGAAGATCAATAATGATATAGCTTGTATTTGGAAAAAGCGTCTTGAATTGATAGGCAAATCCTCCCCATCCGGCACCAATTTCTAAAACCACTGGATTTTGGACAGCGTTTTTGCTCAAATAATATCCAGGACTCCACCAAGATCCATTGCTATTAAACTCTCATAAAATTTCAACGTATCCAGGTTAATCAAGCTGCCGTCAATATCAAAGCCGAATCCACCAAGGGCTTTTGACTCTTCAATAAATAAATTCTTACGGTCTACTAATTGGAGCTGTCGGAATTTTCGGCGAAAGGGAGAACTGCGATGAGCATGATGACGGCGATAGGTGTAAGAATATAGCCCGGTAATATGGTAGCTGTGTTCTCTCAGTTTTTGGATAATTAATGGGGAGGCATCAAATAAGTATTCAAATCCTGCCAGTTCCTCACGCCAGTATTGGCTGACGCTGGTTTTAATATCCTTGCTTTCATTAAGCATTGCCAGGATGATCTCCCGGGTATCCAGGTAGATACGATAGGAAACATTGTCCCTGGCTTTTTCAATTTTCTGGTTTAATAATTCACCATATCGATTCATTATCATCTTATTATTTTTTATTTATAGGAATGTCCAGGGATTAGATAAGCTGTTCAACTGCAAGGGCAGATATTTTGCCTGCACTTGTTTCCAAACCACAGGGACGGATAAAAGACCGGATAAAATTAAACCGGGCATCCTTCCGGAGATCTTCTCCATTATATAGGGAAAAAATAGCCTGTAAACAATCCTCAATCGTCGTCACCTCATCAAGGGCTTTTGCCTGAGAGAGATGCTTGAAATGTACTGCCTGCTCCTGGGTTTCCAGATACTTGTCAGCAACAAAGGCAATTCCTGGAATATCATTGATAATTGCATCAATCATGCCTGATGTATTGATTCCGACAGTTGCCACGCTGTGTTTAAGAGTATTATAAAAATCCTGCAGGGTTGTTGTGGAATCGGGCAGCGAACCTTCTTTTGGCCAGACAACAATTTTATCGCTAATAACCGATTGATAAATTTCAGCGTTTGCCGGGTGCGGCCTTACCAGGATCTGCATTTCCTTCAAATCAGGAAGACTGCTTTTGGAGAGTGCTTCGCCCAGTTCAGCCACCAGCCAGGTTTCATCTTTAGCAATGTTTTTTGATGACCCCAGATAAACAATATAAGGCATATCCGGATTCAATCCTACTTTACCGCAAAAATCCCGCCTGTTTAAAAGCAAGTCTTCAATTCCAAACCACTTGTCAAAAACAGGCGCCCCGGTGATAACAATTTTATCCCCTGGAACATGATGAACCTCTACAGCCTCCTGCAGGTGGGTCTGATTCCACGCCAAAAGCATGTCCGGAATGATGTGGAACAATCCTTTTGTGGTAAGGTTGTCCCAACTTAATACAATTCCCACTGTCGGGATTCCCATTTTTTTGGCTGCCTTGAGGTATTCCACTTCCTCTGAAAAACGCAAATTTATTGGCGAGACAATCACCACATCCGGTGAAAGCATCGAGATGCTCCGCACGATTTTTCGGTCGGGTGGAACAATACCCTCAAACCAGGTAAAGAATATATCCATTCTTTCGCTGGCAATCCATTTATTTATTATCGGGAATTCATATATAAGGCGATATAACCAATACGGCTGGTATGAATACCAGCGGCGCGTATAATAATTGGATTGGTCTTTCCTTCTTAAGTAACTGGCATAGGACCTTAATTCACGTATAAAAAAAATAAACGGGCGCCAGAAATCATTACGATAAACAAACTCGTACTTATTAAAATTGGGGATGGTTTCTATCCCGCTCTGGATTCCTGCTGTTGATTTACTCCATTTTTTATCATAAATGAAATGGACGGTATGCCCCAGAAGACAAAGTTCGCGGATTATAGTTTCCTGATAGGAGAAATGATCACTCGACCGGAGTGCGTACAAAATCCTCATTAAGATGGCAGCCCTTGCTGATACATGAGATTATGTCTGGATCCATCCAAGCGCATGAATTGTAACATACAACCTTTTTTCAAAAAACTGGCGCTTCCCCGCCCCTATTGAGGATAAAATCCGTAAACAGAGTTTATCACCGGATTTGTTGTATAAACCCCATAGAATTGGGGTGAATAGCAGGGTATCAAATATTAAGAACATGGCAATGGGAAGTAATTTCTCTAAATCCAAAAGTGGCCTGATTGACAAATATTTTTTACTATGGGAAAATCCATCGTGCATAGTGAGATTATATTGAGGAAAATTTGAATTCTATTGATCACAGCAATCAAAAATTTCCGAATAGCATGCTGGAAAAAACCGAGATTGTAATTGAACCCCGCAGCAGGTGGTTTGTCCTCGGGCTCAGGGAAGTCTGGGCATACAGGGAACTGCTGTATTTTCTGGTTTGGCGTGATATTAAAGTCCGTTACAAACAGACAGTTTTGGGAGTCGCCTGGGCTGTCCTTCAGCCGGTGATGACCATGGTGATCTTCAGCTTCATTTTTGGTTCACTGGCCAACCTGCCATCCGATGGAATCCCTTACCCCATTTTTACTTATACAGCCTTACTTCCCTGGCAATTATTCTCACAATCTCTTTCCCAGTCAACAAGCAGCCTGGTAACCAGCAAGAACCTGATTACCAAGATTTATTTCCCCAGGTTGGTAATCCCTGTGGCTTCTCCCTTATCCAGTTTGGTGGATTTTTTTATTTCACTGGTTGTTTTGGTGGGATTAATGATTTTTTACAAAATTGAATTAACTCCCCGAATCATTTATCTGCCGTTCATGATCGCTTTTGCTGTTTTAGCCTCGCTTTCTGTAAGTCTATGGCTTTCCTCTTTAAATGTCAGGTATCGTGACATCCAGCATACCATCCCATTTATTATTCAATTCTGGCAGTATGCCACCCCGATTGCCTACTCCATTTCAATCATCCCGGAAGAATGGCGGATGCTCTATGGATTGAATCCAATGGTGGGAGTTGTGGAGGGATTTCGCTGGGCGCTGCTTGGCAAGACTGTGGATTTGGGATTTCCATTCTATCTATCCATCCTGATTGTGGTAATCCTCTTTATCGGTGGGTTGATCAGTTTCAAAAAAATGGAAGACACTTTCGCAGATATCATCTAACGTGGAGCATTCCGGTTCACCGGAACAGGTTTCTAAAGAGCAGACAATTTTATGAGTGATATATCCATCAAGGCCGAAAACCTCAGCAAACAATATAAAATCGGCGCTAAAAAACAGAAAGATCGTACACTCCGTGAAGCATTAACGGAAGGTGTATCCTCTTCTTTTCGCCGTAGAGGTAAGCCTGCTAAAACGCAAGGCACCAAAAACACGATCATGGCCTTAGATGATGTCACCTTCAACATCAATTACGGTGAAGCCGTTGGGATTGTCGGGCGCAACGGGGCCGGCAAAACTACCCTGCTGAAGATATTATCCAGAATCACAAAACCTACCAGCGGAAGGGCAGTCCTTTATGGCAGGGTTGGATCATTGTTGGAAGTTGGCACAGGATTTCATCCTGAGCTGACCGGTCGGGAAAATGTCTATCTCAATGGGGCGATTCTGGGTATGCACCGCCAGGAAATTGACACGAAATTTGATGAGATCGTAAATTTTGCAGACCTTGAGAAGTTCCTTGACACCCCTGTAAAACGGTATTCGAGCGGTATGTATACCCGCCTGGCCTTTGCAGTGGCTGCCCATCTGGACCCGGAGATTCTGCTGGTGGATGAAGTCCTGGCTGTTGGGGACCTTGAATTTCAAAAAAAGTGCCTTGGCAAGATGGAAACGGTTGCCAGTGAAGGCCGAACCGTTATATTTGTTTCCCATAATATGCCATCCACCCTGCGCCTTTGTAAACGCGGAATCGTGTTGGATCAGGGACAGATAAAAATGGATGGTCCTGTGACTGAAGCAGTAAGTTTTTATATAAATTCAGTCCTCGGTGGCAGCGGCGCAAGAGAATGGTCTCTTGAAGACGCTCCCGGATCATCTGAAGTTAAACTTCTAAGTGTGTCCTTAATCAATGAGTCGGGTGAGCAGGTATCTGTTATAAATGTGGAGGAGGTAATCCGCCTCAAAATCGGTTATTACGTCAATACTCCTGGCCTGGCATTTCGCTGTTTTATCCCATTTCGAACTCAGGGTGTCACTGCTTTCTCTGCAACCGAACCATCTGAAATTATCCGGGAGGAACCGGGGGTGTATTATTCCATTCTGACCATCCCGGCAAACCTGCTTGCTGAAGGGGATTACATTGTAGGGATTTCTATATTCTCTTCCCGCGGCGGTAAAGTCCGTTATGTTCTGGTCCCTGATGCAATTGGATTTGAAGTAATGGACCCCATGCGGGGATCTTCTGCCAGGGGGGATTATGGCCAGAAGTTTGACGGCGTGATGCGTCCAAAATTGGAGTGGGATCTGGTTTACAGCGGCAAATCGTCACCAAACAATAAATAATATGTCTGGTTGGAGAGAATACCGGAACATTGACGCTGGTTTACAGGCATGATAAAATCCGCATGTTTCCAGCCCCCATCGTCTAGCGGCCCAGGACGTGGCCCTCTCAAGGCCAAAACGGGGATCCGAATTCCCCTGGGGGCACAAAAAGCTGCTAATGCAGCTTTTTTCATTTAAAACCAAAATTCCAGGAATGTCGCGAGGGTAATAAACATACGACCAGACATCATCAACCCGGACGAGCCCGAATATTTAATTATCAAAACAGGCATCGGGTACAGGTTCAAGACGAACGAATAAGAGACCTATTTTGTTATATCCTAAATAATCCCAGCAATATTTTTATAAATTCTTTATAACTTATAATTACACAACCGCGGCAATTCGCAACGTGCAATTCGCAACGTTCTCAACCAACACTGTTAATGGTATATTTAGTGGCATTTTTTGGATCATTACCAAAATATGATTCGTTCAGGATGAATAGGGTTTTATTTTAAGCAGGATATTCACATGGAAAATGATAAGTTGTCGAGCAACACATTTTTAATAACTCAAAATTTGGAACACCCAATAAGAACTGGCGTCAAATATTAATTGGCAGACCGCTCCGAACAGCGGACGCCCCCCACCAATTAATTGGTAAATTTATTGGGCTGGCTGTATTTGCGTCCGATGCACTTTCATCAACCGCATACGCCACGCAAGAAATTATGATGATCCTTGCGTTGGCCGGGACGTATGCCATGGTATACGTTTTTCCAATTTCCATAGCTATCTTTACCCTCATGGTTATTGTTACCATCTCCTACGAGCAAACAATTCATGCCTACCCGGGTGGTGGTGGGGCATATATCGTTGCCCGTGATAATCTCGGTGAACTACCCGCCCAGACTGCAGGTGCTGCCTTGCTCACCGACTACATTCTGACAGTTGCAGTCTCCATTTCCTCCGGCATTGCCCAGGTGACATCTGCTTTTCCAGGCCTTTACACCTATCGGGTTGCTCTTGCAGTTTTAGTCGTATTTTTTGTGATGCTGATAAACCTGCGCGGAGTAAAAGAATCGGGGACATTCTTTGCATTACCAACCTATTTCTTTGTCGTGACAATGTTTATCACAGTGAGCCTGGGATTGTACAGTTATTTCACCGGATCCCTGGGAATGGTTGTGAATCCACCGGAGTTTGCTTTGGAAGGAGTGGCTGTCATGGTTACCCCATTCCTGCTGCTCCATGCATTCGCCAGCGGGACTTCTGCTTTAACCGGAATTGAAGCCATATCCAATGGTATTACGGCATTTAAAGAGCCTCGCAGCAAAAATGCAGGAATCACCTTAATCTGGATGTCGACCATACTTGGATTTTTATTCCTTGGGATATCTTTTTTGTCAGGGTCAATTGGCGCTGTACCATCCGAAAGTGAAACTGTCATCTCACAGCTTGCTCGAACGGTTTTTCAAAATCAAGGTTTCTTATATCTTTCGGTAATTATCGGGACGGCTGTCATATTGTTTATGGCTGCCAACACTGCCTTCGCCGATTTTCCAAGGCTGGGGGCACTGCATGCTGGCGATGGATTCCTGCCACGCCAGTTGACCTTTCGGGGCAGCCGCCTTGTTTATTCCTGGGGAATTGTTGCGCTGGCTGGTCTGGCTTCTATATTGATCATATTATTCCAGGCAAGTGTTACCCGACTAATTCCATTGTATGCAATTGGCGTATTTTTATCATTCACTCTCTCCCAGGTAGGAATGGCAAAACGCTGGTGGAAATCCGGACGGTTGAGGGACGGGCAAGAAATCGTTGAACCCGGGTCAATAATCCGATACGATTCCAAATGGGTTTATAAAATGGTCATCAATGGATTTGGATCGGTTTGTACATTTATTGTCATGCTGGTATTTGGAATTACCAAGTTCAAGGATGGTGCCTGGATTATTGTCTTCTTAATTCCTACGATGGTATTTGTTTTTTATCGAATTCACCATCACTATAAGTCATTGGCTGAAAAATTGTCCCTTTCTAATTATATGCCCACCAATATCATTTCCAGGCACCGCGTCATCCTGCTTATCTCAGGGGTTCACAATGGATCTCTAACCGCATTGACATATGCACGTTCCCTTTCAAATGACCTGACCGCCGTTCATGTTTCGATTGACGAAAAAGAAACACAGAAAGTACAGGAGAAGTGGAATATTTATGGTGGGGGTACACGGTTGGTAATCCTTGAATCCCCGTACAGGTTGATGGTTGAACCAGTTTTGGAGTATATCAATATGCTCCTGGAGATCATGCGTCCAAATGAATTATTGACGGTCGTCGTCCCGCAATTTGTCCCAAAACATTGGTGGGAAAATCTACTTCATAACCAGACTGCTTTACTCTTACGGTTTGCACTCCTCTTTAAGCCAGGATTGGTGATTTTAGAGGTACCTTACCAGGTATGATAGAGACGGTCATTCCTTTTTTTGAAGACACCCATATTACCATTTTGCTTGAAAATATATTTGACTTAAAAGAAAATTACTCCAACAGCCAATGAGTGGCTGGAGCATTCTTAATCGCTGTATACTGGTAACATGATATCGGCAGTGGCTAAATACGAGTAATATAAATCGTTGAATGAATATTCCAGAGTCCAAATGGCTGTTCAGTGTCTGGTTGACAAGGGATATAATAAGCCATTATTCGATTAATTCTGATATTTTTAATAATATCCTGGAGATCCTTTTATGCCCGATATTGAGACGTCCCCCGTAAACTTCATCCGCAGCATCATTGGCGATGATATGATGACCGGAAAATTCGACGGAAGGGTCCATACACGCTTTCCACCCGAACCCAACGGCTATCTGCATATCGGGCATGCCAAGTCAATCTTATTAAATTTTGGGCTGGCCCAGGCATACAACGGTTTGTTTAATCTTCGTTTCGATGATACCAATCCCACCAAGGAAGAAGAAGAATACGTGGAATCCATCCAGGAGGATGTCAAATGGCTGGGTGGCAATTGGGAAGACCGGCTGTTTTATGCTTCCGATTACTTTGAGCAAATGTACCAGTATGCTGTAAAGCTTATCAAGGATGGACTGGCTTACATTTGCGATTTGAGCGCCGAAGAGATGCGCCAGTACCGCGGCACCCTCACCCAGCCAGGGAAGGACAGCCCCTACCGCAGCCGGACTATAGAAGAAAACCTGGACCTGTTTGCGCGTATGAGAAACGGCGAATTCCCGGATGGATCACGTACCCTGCGGGCAAAAATCGATATGGCATCTCCCAATTTAAATATGCGGGATCCCGTCATGTACCGGATACTGCATGCAGCTCACCACCGCACGGGTGATGCGTGGTGTATCTACCCGATGTATGATTATGCCCATTGTGTGTCGGATTCAATTGAAAAGATAACTCATTCGGTATGTACCCTTGAATTTGAAGATCATCGTCCCCTGTATGACTGGTTTTTAGATCAACTGGGCATCTACCACTCTCAGCAAATTGAGTTCGCCCGGCTGAATCTGACCTACACCGTAATGAGCAAGCGCAAGCTGCTCCGCCTGGTAAAGGAAGGGATTGTATCAGGATGGAACGACCCGCGTATGCCTACTCTCTCCGGGATGCGCCGCCGCGGCTATACCCCGCAGGCTATTCGGGCATTCTGTGACATTATTGGCGTGGCGAAGACAAACAGCATCGTTGAGTTTGAATTACTGGAGCACACCCTCAGGCAGGATCTTGAGCTGCGAGCCCGAAGGGCAATGGCTGTCCTTGATCCGCTTAAATTGGTGATTGAGAATTACCCAGCCGGAAAGGTGGAAGAATTTGATGTGCTGAATAATCCCCAAAATCCAGAGGACACAAGCAGCCGTAAGGTACCCTTTTCTGGCGAGTTATTTATTGAACGGGAAGATTTCATGGAAAATCCACCCAACAAGTATTTCAGGCTATATCCAGGCGCAGAAGTCCGCTTATTCAACGCATACCTTGTAAAATGCACCGGTTTTATTAAGGATGAGCTGGGTAATATTGTTGAGGTGCGCTGCGTTTATGATCCTGAAACACGCGGCGGAAATGTTAAAGATGGCAGAAAGGTTAAAGGTACCATTCACTGGGTATCAGCCAACCACGCAGTAGATGCCGAGGTGCGTCTCTACGAACATCTCTTCTCAACGGCTAATCCGGATGATGCACCGGAAGGTGTGGATTTCACTGGAAATATCAACCCGTCTTCCTTATTGGTTCTGCATAATTGTAAATTGGAGCCTGATCTACAAAATGCACACCCTGAGGATTCCTATCAATTTATGCGTAAGGGGTATTTTTGCCTGGACAAATATGAATCAACCTCCCGCCACATGGTATTTAACCGGACAATTTCATTACGAGACACCTGGGCAAAAATCCAGCAAAAGATAAGCAGTGATTGAAACACAAGGATTTTATTTCAAAACCAGCATGGATGCCGTAGGTGGCATCCATTTTTTCTTTCAGGGGTGAAAGCGGAATTCATTTGATGTTTCTTTTCTCAATTTCAGTTACCATCTTTACGAAAATCCTATCCTCATCCCTGACCTTCTCATTGAACCAGGCCTCCAGGATCTCTCCGGCAACATCCTCAGAAGTTGCCCGCAGGCTCATCACCAGGACATTGGCATCATTCCACCAGCGGGCACCCCTGGCGGTTTGCGCGTCTCCGCACAGAGCAGCCCGCACACCGGGAACTTTATTGGCTGCAATGCTGGCACCTGTCCCTGTATAACAAAACAGGATACCCTCATCCACCAGTCCATTTTTCACATCAATTGCCAGCTGTTCAGATACAAGCGGCCAGGGGGAATTAACATCCCTTAAAGGGCCGTATAAAACCACCTCATGACCACCTTCAATGACCTTATCAACCACAAAATTTGTTAGATGGGTCTTATCATCGCTGCCTATCCCAATTTTCATTTTTTCCTCCAGAGCCTGTTATTTAACGTTGTATTGCTATTTTTACACCATTTTGCAAACAAATTATCCCTTACACTGGATATGTTATTCTCCAGAGGCAAATTCCGTAGAAAATCGATACATTCCGGATCCAGTGCATTTCCACTTTCCCGACCGTTATTATTTGGTAAAATGTAT
The DNA here is from genome assembly GCA_963747965.1 of uncultured Chloroflexia bacterium. GTDB lineage: Bacteria > Chloroflexota > Anaerolineae > Anaerolineales > Anaerolineaceae > CAVVGZ01. The sequence goes on from CAVVGZ010000004.1 coordinate 117,741, forward strand.
AAGGTTTGTTCACCCTATATTATTATTAAATTTGCACTTCAGGATTAGAAGCCATGGTCTCTATCATCGAAATTCCGGACGATCCAATGTTCACCATCAAATCGGTATGCGACCAGACAGGCATCCGCCCGGTTACGTTACGAGCCTGGGAGAGGCGCTATGCCATCCTCAATCCGCATCGTGCAGACAACCGCTACCGACTTTATTCGGCGAGGGACTTGGAAATATTGCGCTGGATCAAGGATAGGGTGGATGGGGGTATCTCAATCAGTAATGCCGCCAATGAATTCAATACCATGGTCCGCAACGGGATTTGGCCGGATGCCTTACCCACTGCTCCCAATGTTGTAAGCGAAGAAAAATCCTTGACCCCGCCTCAGGAATTTGTATCCCGATTGTATGATGCACTTCTTAAACATGATGAAGACCTGGCCAGCCAACAGCTCCGCAGAGCGCAATCGCTTTTCAACCTGGAAACAGTTTTAATGGACGTGATCACGCCCTGTCTCGTGCAAATTGGAGAAGCATGGTATTACGGAAAAATCAAGATCACAACAGAACATTTCGCCAGTGCTTTTTTTCGCGGGAGACTGTTTACCCTGCTCCAGGCTTACCCTATGAGACACAGCGCTCCTTACATCCTGATCGGGTGTGCACCCGACGAATCCCATGAAATTGGGAGCTTGATGATGGCTGTCCTCTTACGCAGCGAAGGTTATCGCGTTGAATACCTGGGACCGGATATTCCTGTGGATGACCTGGTAGACTACGCCGGTGGTGAAAAACCGGATATGATCATTCTCACTGCCACATCCAAAGAAACCGCATTGGAAATGAAAAATGTTGAGGAGTTACTAAAAAGTATCAAGCCAAAACCGATTTTTGGGTACGGCGGGAGAATTTTTTGGGTGGAGCCAGATATACAGCAAAAAATTGGAGGGATCTACCTGGGGGATACATTGTCGGATGGAGTCATCGTCGCAAAAAAGATGCTCAAAAAGAATTTGTAAAACTGCCCCGGGGAAAAGATAAATCTGACCTGGGAAGAATAAGTTGTTTTAAAGCAGCTTTTTGTTTTTCTATTCCCATACAGGTTGTACAAATTGTGGCATGTTCCCTTCATCCATCATAAGATTGAAGTAATTCCATGATGGAGAATAATTTTGAAACATCCAATTTATACTATTAAAGCAGTAACTTCATTGACTGGCTTACCTCCAATAACTGTACGCTCCTGGGAGAGGCGTTATGGCCTGCCAACCCCGCAGAGAGGACGGCAAGGCTACCGGATGTATTCAGAATACGATATTCGCATTCTTAAATGGCTCAAGAGCCAGCTAGACTCCGGTATGCCCATTATTAAAGCAGTTGAAAATCTGGACAGGCTGCAAAAAAATGGCAGCGATCCAGGATTGGATCCAGAACTTCTACTATTACCGCATCTTCCTACACCAACAGAATTACGATTGTTGTTATTAAATGCGTTGCAAGAAATTAATCAAATTGAGGGGGAGAAAATTATGCACCAGGCATTTACACTCCTTCCAATAGAGGAGGTACTTGTTGAGATCATCCAGGAAAACCTCATAGAGATAGGGAATGCATGGCACAAAGGCGAGATGCCCATCACAGTTGAACATTTTGCCACCCAATTCTTTACCTCACAATTATTGATCATGGCTGGATCAGCTGGAATTCCCGACCAAAAGGGTGCCATTGTGGCAGCCTGCGCACCGGGTGAAACACATCAAGTCGGGTTGCTTATGATCGTGGTTCTCCTGCGCTGGCGTGGTTGGGATGTGCGTTACCTTGGTCCGGATTTATCGTTGCAGGGTATGGCACGAGCTTTGATTCCTGTAAATCCCAGGCTGATTTTATTTTCTGCCACCATGCCGGAACCGGCAAATAAACTGAATGATTTGGTAGATACATTAGAAAATCTTCCCTATCCGAAACCGGAAATTGTCCTGGGTGGCCGGGCTTTCTCAGAATACCGATTGTCTGAAAAAATCCCTGGGCATTATTTTCAAGGCTCTCCAGGACAAATTGCTGGTATGATTGAAAACTTACTCAAATCCTGAAACGAAAAATTAAACCATACCATGTTAAATAAAAAATTACTCGCTTCTATATTTTTAATCGTATTTATTGATTTGCTTGGGTTCAGCATTATCCTGCCATTGCTTCCATTCTACGCAAAGAGTTTTGGGGCATCACCAACAATAGTAGGATTTCTGGTGGCATCCTATGCTGCTGCCCAATTGATTGGAGCTCCCATCCTCGGCAGATTATCCGACCGTTACGGGAGAAGACCTATCCTGCTCGTATCGATAGCCGGTACCATCGTTGGATTTATTATCCTTGGATTGGCCAATTCACTGGCTCTTCTTTTTATCGCTCGCATCATTGATGGGCTTACGGGTGGCAACATCAGTGTTGCGCAGGCATATATCAGCGATGTAACCGATGAGAAAAACCGCGCACGCGGATTGGGATTAATCGGAGCAGCGTTTGGCCTGGGATTTATTCTTGGACCTGTATTGGGGGGGCTCCTCAGTCAATACGGTTTTGCTCTTCCGGCATTTGTCGCCGCAGGAATTGCTACAATCAATTGGATCATGGTCGCATTTTGGCTGCCAGAATCGCTGACCGAGGAACGCCGCAAAGAAATATCGCAAACGAGCAAACCTCCGTTTACCATCCCTGCGTTGATCGAAGTACTCTCCAGGCCTGTTGTCGGCAGGTTATTGCACACCAGATTTTTCTTCGGTCTGGCATTTTCGACCTTTCAGACAATTTTCGCTCTGTATGCTCTTTACAGGTTTAACCAGAACTCTCAAAATGTGGGCTTTATCCTTGCTTATGTTGGATTGCTTGCTGTATTGGTACAGGGCCTGGCAATCGGAAAGCTCACAGCCCGGTTTACAGAGCCTCAACTAATTCTTGCTTCAACAATTTTGATGGCGATATCCTTACTTGGCTGGGCATTCGCCCCTACCATCCTTGCATTAATCATCATCCTTGCCCCAATTGCCCTTGCCGGGGGTGTCCTAAATACGGTTATCAACAGCTCGGTTTCAAAATCTGTCAGTACCGTTGAGGTTGGAGGCATTCTGGGGATTTCTGCCGCCCTGGAAAGCCTGACCAGGGTGATAGCCCCTGCACTGAGTGGAATATTACTTGAACGATTTGGAACAAGTGCTCCCGGTGTTTTCAGCGCTGCGATCCTGTTCTGGTTATCCGGATATGTTTGGCTACATATTTATAAAAACTCAAATCTAAAAGTGGATTTGCCCATACCGGCAGGAGAATTTAAGAAGAAACCAGATATGAAAACCTATCATACTTCGTACATAATCAATGCTCCAATAGGAACTGTTGCAGAGTTCCATCAAGACAGCCGGGCAATTAAAATATTAACACCGCCACCCGTCTGGATTCAAATACACGACGCGCAAGCCCTTTCAGAAGGATCCAGGTTAGATATGACCATGTGGTTTGGTCCTTTCCCTGTACGCTGGCAGGCAGTACACTCAGAGGTTGATTACAACCAAGGCTTTACTGACCAGCAGATAAGCGGACCAATGAAATTCTGGAAGCACACGCATAGCTTTATTCGTTACGATGATAATTCAACCTTGATGAAAGAACATATACAGTATGAACACTTTTCTGGAACGAAAGGATTCGTTACCCGTTTCCTTTTTTCTCCACCAGGCTTGAAATGGCTTTTCTATTACCGGAAAATAAAGTTGAACCGCATCTTCTCACGGAAGCACTTTGACTCCACACCAAGGTCCAATCCCCCATTGGAAAAGATGGGCAATAAATAAATTCTATCCGATGGAAAGTTCACAACCCAATCGAAGGAAAAATAAGAAAGATCCCCGTGTAGTTATTATTGGGGCTGGTATTGGCGGTTTAACCGCAGCTGCCTTGCTGGTTAAGGCTGGTTATCTGGTGACGGTTTTAGAAGCCGGTGTTTATCCGGGTGGCAGCGCTGGAACTTTTTTTCATCAAGGGTATCTATTTGATGCCGGTGCCACTTTAGCAGGTGGATTTAACCCGGGGGGTCCCCATGCCAGGATTGCAGAAATACTAAACCTGGAATGGCCTGTCCATCCCGTTGATCCAGCCTGGACGGTTCATTTGGCAGGGCGGAGGATTGTACAGCATACAAGCCACGATCTTTGGCTCGAAGAACGTAATCATCACTTTCCTCAGGCGGAAACTTTCTGGCAAAGACAGCAAGCACTTGCTAAGACTGCCTGGGAAATTTCCAGTCAGCCTTTTCCCTGGCCTCCATTACGCAGTCGGGATTGGATTACGCTCCTTCGTAGGATTGATTTGCAGTTAATAAAATCTTCTCCATTTCTATTTAGGAAAGTCGAAGATTTATATCCACCAGTGGTCAGCAAGGAATTTAAGGTATTTGTGGATGCCCAGCTTATGATCTCCGCCCAGACAACAGCTAATTACGCCAATGCATTTTACGGCAGTGCTGCCCTCGATCTACCCCGTAGAGGGGTAAACTCGGTTTTAAGGGCATCGGTTCCCTTTCTGAAACACTCCTTGATTGGATCAGGAGGAACGGTGGAGAGATCATTTACCGTCAGGAAGTGAATTCCATCACCGTAATTGACAAAACTGCCAGGAGATTGACAACAAACAAAGGATTGGATATCGAATTCGATTTACTCATTGCCAATCTCACTCCACACGCCCTGCTTGAGTTATTGAAGGAACAGACTCCGACGTATCTCAACAAGATTACTCGAAACAGGATACCAAAATGGGGTACTTACATGGTTTATCTGGGGTTGGAAAATAAATCCCTTCCAGAACTGACAGGTGATCATCACCAGGTAATCCGGGATATTAATCAACCGCTGGGTGAGACTAATTCCATTTTTATCTCCCTCTCGGATCGGAATGACTTGAGCCGGGCGCCTGCAGGTATGCGTGCAGCCACCATCTCAACCCACACGAACATACAAACCTGGCTGGATCTGGCGAATCATCATAAGGATGACTACCAGCTGTTAAAAGAACTATATTATGAACGAGTCCTGGAGACGGCAGAGTTGGCTATCCCGGGAATTCGGAAAGCCATCCGTTTTAATATGGCAGGCACACCTAAAACTTTTGAATTTTTCACCCGCCGGCCTAACGGTATGGCTGGTGGATTTCCGCAAACTTCCTTATTTGATGTTTTACCCCCTAAGACCGGTTTGAAAAATGTATGGATGGTAGGGGATTCAATATTCCCGGGACAATCAACTGCTGGTGTCACCCTTGGAGCAATTCGTGTTACTGCAGAGGTACTGGCTGCATCGTCAAAGCAGTATTGGTAGATAATTAATTTCGGACAATCCCAGGATATATGATATGGAATTAATTCCGGATTTTCTTTCCCCATGACTTATTTCTCAGCTGTTACGTCAGGAACAACAGCCATCAAGTCATTAAATAAATTTGTGGATTTCAGCAGAAAAATGGATTATAGTTTTAGGAACAATCCACAATCAAATATTGAGAGCAGATGCGAAAGAAAATCATAGTCATTGGCGCTGGTTTTGGGGGGCTTGCTGCGGCGTGCCGGCTGGCTGCCCGCGGAAATCAGGTAGAGATTTTTGAGAAAAGAGAAAAACCTGGGGGAAGAGCCTTCGTATATGAGATAAATGGCTTCAAATTTGATGGGGGTCCTGCGGTCATCACCGCCCCTTTTATGTTTGATGAAATTTTTTCATTGGCCGGGAAAATAAAGGAAGATTATTTTGACCTGGTCCCGCTCAATCCATTCTATCGGATCTTCAATCACGAAAATAAATATTTCGATCTCAATAATGATCTGGAATTCATCCTCAGCGAAATCGAAAAATGGAATCCTGAGGACAAAAATAATTATTTGAAATTAATCGCCACGAGCAAGCCATCGGTTGAACAAGAGCTGCTTGATCATATGAACAATCCTTACTTAACGATCGGCAGTATGTTAAAAGCGGTTCCGAAACTGATTCGCCAGCATTCCTATCAGAGTGTTTATAAACACGTATCCGGCTTTATCAAACACGATTTCCTGAGGCAGGTTTTTTCCCTCCATCCATTATTAACCGGCGGAAATCCATTTGCAATCAACAGTATTCATGCCAATAACCAAACCCTTGAACGCCAGTGGGGTGTATATTATTCCATGGGGGGTACAGGATCCGTTATTAATGGTTTAGCCAGGCTATTTGAGGAATTGGGGGGAACAATTCACTTGAATTCGGAAGTAAAAGAGATCGTAACATCCGGAAGACAGGTTACCGGAATCAGGCTGACCGATGGCCGCTTGGAAAAAACAGATATCGTCATTTCAAATGCAGATGCGGCCAATACCTATCGCAGCATGATCCCGGAAAAATACAGGAAAAAGAACAAGAATTCACGCTTCAGAAACATGCGTTTCAGCATGTCCCTGTTCGTTATTTATTTCGGCACAAAAAGGCGTTATAACGAGACCGGTTTATTGCACCATAATATAATTCTGGGAAATCGCTATCAAGAAAATTTAAATGATATTTTCAATTTAAAAAAACTTCCGGATGATTTGTTGCTTTACCTTCACATGCCTACAGTGACCGATTCAAGCCTTGCTCCTGCAGGGCACGAGTCGTTCATTCTGATCTCCCCGGTTCCCCATCTGGAAGCAGATGTGGCGTGGGACCAGACCGCACGTATTTATCGTGACCGGATAATGGAATTTTTGGAAGAAAATTACCTTCCGGATTTACGGGCTAATATTGTGGCAGAGCATTTTATCGATCCGCTTCATTTTAAAAACACATTGAACAGTTATAAGGGATCAGCCTACTCTGTTGAACCCTTAATAACCCAATCTGCATGGTTTCGTCCCCACAACCGTTCAGAAGATTTCAAAAACCTTTTCCTGGTCGGCGCCGGTACCAATCCGGGAGCTGGAATCCCAGGTGTTTTATCTTCAGCCAGGATAGTGGAAGCATTGATAGAAGGCTCATGATCCCTTCTCCAACGTGGACTCGCAGATTGATGGACCCTGCCGATTTTTTTCTCCATGCTGGATTAACAGATTATTTGGGAAGGGAATATCCAAATATAATCCAATCATTTAAAACTATGATTCAAACGGATTCAATGCCATGTAACAGGATTTTTTTTGACCATTATTTAATTGAATGGGGAAATCAGCCTTTTATGAGCCTGCCTTTTTTTATGGGTGAAGGCTTCAAGTGCTATAATGAAGACAATCGCGAATCGCTAAACAGGACTATCAGCGTTTCTCTGCAAATCTTTCGGCTTTGATTGGTTTTTGGGCTATAGAAATGCATCGAAATCCCTGAATAAAACAGGATAGGCTTGTTGCATAAATGCAGGCAAGATTGGAAAAATTTCAGGATGGTTAATACCACACAAAACAGGATGGAGATCGGAGAGTCCGGACTTGATCATTGGGAGATCCTAAATCTTACCAGCCGGACTTTCTTCTTATCGATCAGACAATTACCTGAAATCATCGGCGAACCAATTTGCCTGGCTTATCTCTTATTAAGAATCTCCGATTTCTTTGAAGACAATGCCTATATGCAGCCAGGGGAAAAAATTAAATGGTTGAACAGATGGGACCAGGCACTCAACGGAGGATCTTTTGCAGAAGATTGGCAAACCTCCTTGCAGCCATTTATTGCCAATGATCCCGAGGCGATGGCGGCTTATTACGCCGAAGAACTGTTTTCACAGTTCAAGCAGTTACCGATTGACCTTGTAAACAGCATTCTCATTCATGTCCGGGATACCACCCGGGGTATGGCTCGCTGGGTTTTGCGCGGCCCTCAGGTAAATGTTGAGGAAGACATGGATGATTACATGTTTGAAGTTGCCGGCAGGGTTGGGTATTTGGTTACTGAGGTATTTGCCAAATATTCAGAAAGCATCCGCAAGAAAATCGATTTTCTCATGCCCCTGGCCAGGGAAACCGGGCTGGCGCTGCAAACAGTAAATATCCTCAGAGGATTAAGAAAGGATTTTGAACGGGGCTGGATCTATATCCCGGACAGCTATTGCCAACAGGTCGGTCTGGTGCGTGAAGAAATGTTCGATCCAGGCAATCAGGATAAAGCCATGCAAATTGTTGAGATGCTGGCAGATAAATCTGAAAAACATCTCGAATCGGCAATGGAGTTGGTTAAAGCAATCCCCGCCAGCCAGCATAAAATGCGCCTGGCTATCCTCTGGCCGATTTTGTTTGCAGCGCGCACAGTATCCATCAGCCGGGACAACCTTTCTGTGCTAAGCGGGGAGGCAAAAATTCAACGAAATGAAATAAAAAAAATTATGCGGGATACCACTTTATTTGGCTGGTCAAACAAATTTTTGGACCGCTATTACACCGGACTTATCTCCCAGAAGGTATAACCCCCTCAACTATTTTATTAATACCTGTGCTGCGCGTCAGCAGCCCGAGCGAGGAGCAGATGGGGTATATCGAGAAGGTTATCGATTTGAGGATGGACGTGATCCGAAGGGTGAAGGCGCGGCTCAAGTTTTCGACGCCAGCGCCCGTTGGATATCCTTGATCCGGTGATCGGCAGCGTGTCCGTCGAGGTCGAAAGGCCATTCGGGCCTGTGCTCTTTGGCGCTGAACCATTCCTGGGGAACCTCTTTCAGCGCGGCCAGCACATCCTGGTGAACCTGCCTGTGCCAGGCCAACACCTCCTGGGGTGAGCGATCATGCCAGCGCAAATAAATGAGGTGGTTCCCGGCGGTTATGCCTAACCCACGTTCCTCGTCTGGCTGGGGCTGCCGCCTGGCAGAGCGGGCTACGTCAGCCTTCCAGTGGGTGATGTGGGCCAGTACGTCTTTCACCGTCCAGGGCTCTTTCGACGCCGGGCGGGGAACTGACCGGTCCCAATCCTCCGGGGTGAGGTTGGCAACCAGCTGATCCAGAAGCTGAAACTCGCGGATGGTCCGTTCAATCACTTCGTCTCGGGTATGGCGCATCATGGCGTATAAAACCTCCAGGTAGATACTATAATAGCCCGTTTCCCGGTTGTCAAGAAAAATAAATTGGCTCTTGATTGCGCTCCGGCAGGCCTGTAAAACCGATTTTGGTCGTCTGCTCTGTTTGTTTTGGTGCCAGCGTCACTTCGACGCTTTATTTCCCATTTCTAAACTCAAGGTACCAGCAAAGTGAGATTGATGATGATTGATTCCGGGATTCCACGTCGAAAAATTTTACCAACATTTTCACTCCGGATGGGGGATGACGGTGGCTGTATTCACTTAACCGTAGCATTATCTCCTCCATTTAGCAACATTTTTTGTGATCCCTTCACAAATTCTCACATTGGAAATATTTTTCCCAGTCTGACTTTAATCGAAGTAACGGATTTGAGCTATGAAAAGGGGCGTTTTTTTCAGGGAAGACCGATATTAAAAACGATGAACTGCTGCATTATCGCAGGCTCTTCGATGCTGGATATCCTGCAAAAATAATTGACCTGCTGTATCTATCATTTATGGGATCTTAAAAAGGTATTGTCCGTTGATTCTTTTAAAGTTAGAATTCATTGCTATTGCCACCGGATTGATTTACCATTAAACATCCAGGATGAACAGCAATCTTAATAGAAACCGGATATATTTTTTCTTATGCTTGAAGACAGCTTTCACCGCCAGATTACCTACCTGAGGATTTCGGTTACAGACCGCTGCAACCTGCGCTGTATCTACTGTATGCCCGCGGAGGGGATAAAGTGGCAGCCGCATACGGACATCCTGACGTATGAGGAGATTACCAATGTGGTCAAGACGGCCGCAGGGCTCGGAATCAACTCAATCCGGCTGACCGGGGGAGACCCGTTGGTCAGGAAGGGAATTACCCGCCTTGTTCGTCTTATTGCGGATATCCCACAGATTACAGATATAAGCCTGACAACCAACGGCATTTTGCTTAAATCCATGGCAAAGGAACTGGCTGATTCCGGTCTGCATCGGGTAAACATCAGCCTGGATACCCTGGATGCAGAAAAATATGGTCGCATCAACCGCTGTGGTTCGCTTAATCAGGTCTGGGAAGGCATCGAAGCAGCCGAGAAAGCGGGCATGAAGCCGATTAAAATTAACACCGTTGTCCTGCGTGGAATAAACGATGATGAATTGTTGGATCTTGCTGCTTTAAGCCTGGAGCATGCCTGGCAAATCCGGTTTATTGAGTACATGCCGGTATTCAAGCATCCATTACCGGAAGGCGCAGCCATGTCAATGGAAAAGGTGTTCATCCCCGTCCAGGAAATGATGGTGAAATTGAACCACCTGGGATTGGAACCGGTAAACTCCGGGGTAGGCAAAGGCCCGGCAAGGGAATACAGGCTCAACCATGCTCCGGGCACGATTGGATTCATCTCGCCAATAGGGGAACATTTTTGCCAATCCTGCAACCGTCTGCGATTAACCGCTGACGGCAATCTGAGACCATGCTTATTAAGTGACCTGGAAATTCCCCTGCGCCAGGCACTTCGCAGCGGCGGGGAAATCCAGCCTCTTATTGAACAGGCAGTATCCCTGAAACCCCCCTGCCATCATCTTGATACAACACCGTCCTCCTATGCCCGCACGATGCGGGAAATTGGCGGGTAATCCACCCTGAGGAAGGCAGGGTTACGCCGTTCCAAACTGGCGGTCACCGGCATCACCCAACCCCGGCACAATGTATCCATGTTCGTTCAACCGCTCATCCACCGCTGCAAGGTGGATCGGAACATCCGGATGGGCAGCAGTAAGGTATGAGATCCCCTCAGGAGCACCGATTATTCCGACAAATTTGATTTTCTTGACCCCCCAATGCTTGAGGATATCTACAGTCGCCACTGCAGATCCACCGGTGGCCAGCATCGGGTCCAGGATCAGGCATACCGAAACAGTTGGCTCAACGGGGAGTTTGTTGTAGTACTGGACTGGCTTAAGGGTCTGTTCATCCCGGTAGAGACCAATATGCCAGACCTGGGAAGAAGGGAGCAATTCCCAAATTCCTTCCACCATCCCCAATCCTGCCCTTAATATCGGCACCAGGCCGATCTGGTCTTTCAGCGACAATCCACCTGTAATAGCCATGGGAGTTTCAATCTCAACAGGATTGGTCTCAAGGTCAGTTGTAGCCTCATAGACCATCAACAACGCAATCTCACGAACTAACTGGCGGAACTTCTCGTTTTCGGTGCTGGACTGGCGTAATATGGTTAATTTATGTGCAATTAGGGGATGGTTAGATACCTTCACATTGGTCATCAGACACTCCTGTTGGTCTTGTTCTTCAATAATTATATCCAAAGAGGCTGCTGATGATGACCGTGCAGCGGGAAAAATTGGTGGGAATTGCTTTAAGGTATAATCTCCTTCATGGGTGATAATTCAACAAGGTTAATTCGTCCGGAAGCCAAACCAGATGACCGCCTGGACCAGGCTTTGCGGCCCAAGACCCTCAAGGAATTAATCGGGCAGGAACAGGTCAAAGAAAACCTGGCGATATTAATCGAAGCAGCCTGCCAGCGTAGTGAACCGCTCGATCATGTCTTATTTTACGGACCTCCCGGCCTGGGAAAAACTACCCTTGCGCATGTGCTGGCGAATGAAATGGGGGTCAATATTAAAATTACCTCCGGGCCAGCCATTGAGCGTCCGGGAGACCTGGCCGCCATCCTGACCAACCTGCATGCCGGGGATATTCTCTTCATAGATGAGATCCACCGTTTAGGGCGGTCGATTGAGGAGGTGCTCTACCCGGCCATGGAAGATTTCGCCCTGGATGTGGTCATCGGTAAAGGTCCATCTGCCCGCTCCATCCGCCTCAAACTGCCCCGTTTTACTGTTGTTGGCGCAACCACCCGCCTGGCGCTGGTGACCTCGCCGCTGCGGGCGCGTTTCGGAGCCGTCTACCGCCTGGATTATTACACCCAGGATGCCCTGGAAGAAATTGTCATCCGCGCCGCCCGGCTGCTGAACATCCATGCAGAACAGGCCGGCATCGAGGAAATCGCCCTGCGTGCCCGCGGCACGCCCCGGGTAGCCCTGCGCCTGCTGCGCAGAGTACGGGATTATGCCCAGGTACGCGCCAATGGCGAAATTACCCGTGTGGTGGCCGTTGAAGCCCAGGATTTATTGAACATCGATAAGTCCGGTTTGGATGAAGTTGACCGGCTGGTTTTACGCACAATCATCGAAAAATATGACGGTGGTCCGGTCGGACTGAATACCATAGCCGCCTCCATCAGCGAGGAACCGGATACAATCATGGACGTCGTCGAACCCTACCTGCTGCAAATGGGTTTCATCAACCGCACACCCCAGGGCAGAATGGCAACCCAGCTGGCATATAACCATCTACACCTGCCCTACAACCGCAACGACAACCAGCAGCCCAAACTATTTGATCAGTGAAAACATCCGATTTTGATTACACCCTCCCGCCGGAGAAGATCGCCCAGACGCCGGTTGAGCCGCGCCACGCCTCCCGCCTGCTGGTGCTGGAGCGAAGCACCGGTAAGATTGAACATGCCCACTTCCGGGAGATTGGCAGCTACCTGGACCCAGGCGACCTGCTGGTGGTCAACCAGACACGTGTCATCCCGGCGCGCATGTACGCCCTCAAAGCACCGGAGGAAAAATTGAAATTCTACTGCTCAACAAAACCGGGGAGACCACCTGGGAGGTACTGGTTGGGGGAAAAAGGATGGATGCCGGGAAACGCTTCTCGGTCATAGGCGGACCGCAGGGAGAAATCCTGGAAGTCCTGGAAGGATCCCGCCGCCTGGTGCAGTTTGACCAGCCGTTGAGCCGTTTTTCAAGACCGCCGGGCATGTGCCCCTGCCGCCCTACATCCACGAAACTCTGCAGGATGGGGAGCGCTACCAGACCGTCTATGCCACCATGCCGGGTTCTGCAGCCGCGCCAACCGCCGGGCTGCATTTTACCAACGAGCTGATGGAGAAACTTAAAGAACAGGGCATCAAATTTGCTTCCGTAACCCTGCAGGTGGGGCTGGATACCTTTGCCCCGGTCACCGAGGAAGATGCAGAGGAGCATATCATCCACAGCGAAGACTGTTCCGTGCCTGAGGACGTGGTAGAAGCGGTTCGCCTCACCAAGGCTGCCGGAAAGCGGGTAGTGTCGGTGGGGACCACCAGCATGCGCATCACTGGAATCGGCGGCAGCCGGGGCAGAACCAGGGGAGATCCTGCGCCCGTTCGAAGGGCAGACCGGTTTATTCATCCTGCCGGGTTACTCTTTCAAAGTGGTGGATGCGCTGATCACCAACTTCCACCTGCCGCGTTCCACCCTGCTGATGCTGGTGAGCGCCTTTGCCGGGCGGGAGCGCATCCTGCAGACCTACCAGGCCGCCATAGAGGACGGCTACCGCTTTTATTCCTTCGGCGATGCCATGCTGATATTATAGATATGTCTTCGATAATTTCCGATCCGATAAACGTGTGACACCTGGGGTGAAAAAAATTCGTTATGGCATTATTCTATAATGTTAAAGAAAGACGACTCCATTGGCATTCAATGCCAGAAAAACAGGCTGATAAAAAAACTCCGGGCGTCTATTTTAATATTTGAGGATCAAAACGAATTATTGATAATTTTCCCTGACATGAGTACAAAAGAAAAGGCCACCACCCAAAATGTTACATCCAACAATTTATTTTTTTTGTTACTCTGTTGAGGGGATTGTTACCGGGTAAAATATTTACGATCATATTCCAATATTGATGAAAAATTTCCCATGCAAAATTCCATGTCAGAATCGCTTCCAATTCCTGAGTTAAATAATTCCTGGGAAAATCTAAATCTGAGGATCACCAACTGCTGCAAAGTGCCCGCGTCTGGTGGCGCACCGGGAATCCATCGCAAAGACCCGGAAGAAAGCCTACATGGATTGGGAGTACTGGGGCAAACCGGTTCCCGGCTTCGGGGACAGGAACGCCAGGCTGCTGCTGGTAGGGCTGGCACCCGGGGCACACGGCTCCAACCGCACCGGCAGGATGTTCACCGGCGACTCCTCCGGGATTTTTCTTTACAAAGCCTTGTACAAGGCGGGTTTCGCCAGCCAGCCGGATGCAATCGATATTAGATGATGGGTTATCCCTGCAGGATGCCTTTATCACCGCCGTTTGCCGCTGTGCCCCGCCCGATAACCGCCCGGCACCGCAGGAGATGGCAGATTGCCAGCCCTTTCTGCTGGAAGAAATGCATCTGCTAAATCACCTGTGCGGAATTGTTGCCCTGGGGCAGATTGCCTACGACCGGCTGCTGCGAATCTACCAGGTTGACTTCCGTACTGCCCCTAAATTCTCGCATGGGGGATTCCTGCCTGCTGGCGATGACCATCCCTGGATCCTGGCTTCCTACCACCCCAGCCGCCAGAATACCCAGACCGGCAGATTAACTGGCAAGATGTTTGAAGCCATCTGGCAAAAGGCATCCGAAATGCTGCCCTGATCCAGGTTCTTGCCTGGGTAATTGAGAATCTTCATTTTAATGATTTACCTGTATAACCTTATCTGATTAAATGACCTTGTTGAAGCATGCACTAAATCCTATAATCACATAAGGCTAGGAAATGATATGAAAAAGTTATTGCTGATAGGTATTCCGGTATTATTATTAATATTGCTTGGGGGATTTATCCTGTGGGCGCTAACCCCGGCAGGCCCGTCTGAAGAAGCCCTCCAGGCACTGGTCTCCGACCAGGAAATTCTGGTCACCTCTTTTCCAAAATGGCTGGCATTCGAACCGGTGCAGGGCGATCCTGAAAGCGTTATCGTCATCTACCCTGGAGGACGGGTGGATTACCGCTCCTACGCCCCGGTGGCCCGCCAGCTTGCCGGTGAGGGCAGCCAGGTGATCCTGGTGCGCATGCCTCTCAACCTGGCTGTTTTTGGAGCAAACCGGGTTGAAGAAGTGTTCAACGCTTATCCTGCCTATGATACCTGGTTCCTGGGCGGGCATTCGCTGGGCGGTTCCATGGCTGCCAGCTATGCGTATGACAATCCCGGGCGGATTGAAGGGTTATTCCTTTGGGCAAGCTACCCATCCACCAGCCAGTCCCTGGCAGAAAGCGATCTGCCGGTGATATCCATATATGGCTCGCTGGATGGCGTGGCTACTCCGGCGGACATCATGGAAAGCAAACCGTATTTACCGGCAAACACACTCTTTACGGAAATTACCGGGGGCAACCATGCCCAGTTTGGAAGCTACGGGGAACAGAAAGGGGATAACGCTGCAGCCATCAGCCCCCAGGAACAGCAGGATCAAATATCCGGACAAATGAGCAGCTTTATCTTATCCGTCCTTCAAAACCTTAAATAATTCGTCTTTCTAAGGAGCAATGAAAATGATAAAAAAATTAAGCAAAGGCATTCCTGCAGTGGATTTTGAACTAATGGACACCCAGGACCGCCTGGTGTGTATTACCAATTTTATGGGCAGGAAGAATATCGTGCTTGTCCTCAACCGCGGATTTGTCTGACCGTACTGCCGCGCGCACATGGCGCAGTTGCGCCAGGATTACGATAAATTTGTAGCGCTGGATGCCGAAATCATCGCCATCGGACCGGATGGACCGAATGCATTCAAGCGCTTCTGGCAGGAAAATGATATCCCCTATATCGGCCTGGCCGATATCAAATCGAGGGTGGCGGATAAGTATTATCAGGAAGTGAATTTATTAAGAATGGGAAGGATGCCAGCAATATTTGTCATCGATAAAAATGGGGTGATCCAATATGCGCATTACGGGAGTTCGATGAGTGATATTCCACCCAATGAGGAAATACTTGAAGTTATAACAACGCTCAATCAGCCGCAGTTTGCATAATATATTACCCATAAATAATGTTACCTACGCCCGCTAACATAAGGGAGTACCCGTAACATTTATTATGATGGCTCATTAAATCAATAAAAAAAACCGCCCAATAACTGGACGGTTTTTTCTTCGTCAAGAAATGTTATTATGCTTTATGTAATGCGTTCCACCCGGCGTACTCCGCAGAATCCGCCAGCTCAGCCTCGATGCGCAGGAGCTGGTTGTATTTGGCCACCCGGTCCGAGCGTGCCGGAGCCCCTGTTTTAATCTGACCCATGTTGAGGGCTACAGCAAGATCAGCAATTGTGGCATCCTCTGTTTCCCCGGATCTGTGTGAAGTAACCGCCCGCCAGCCTGCCCTCTGGCATAATTCTACAGCCTGGATTGTTTCAGTCAGGCTGCCAATCTGGTTCACTTTCACAAGCAGGGCGTTGCAGTTTTTCCCTTCGATGGCACGCTTTACACGCTCCGGGTTGGTCACAAGCAAATCATCCCCGACGATCTGAATTTTATTGCCAACTTCAGCAGTGAAGTTCTTCCAGCCATCCCAGTCATCCTCTGCAAGGCCATCTTCTATGGAAACAATTGGATACTGGTCTACCCAGGATTTCCAGAAAGCTATCATCGCATCACTGGATAATTCTTTCCCTTCCTTGCGTAAAATGTATTTTCTTTTCTCACTGTCAAAGAACTCCGACGCTGCTGGATCCAGGGCAATACAGACCTGTTCCCCGGCTTTATAACCAGCTTTCTCAATCGCCTCAAGAATCACCTCTACCGCTTCGACATTGGCCTTCAAGGCAGGTGCATATCCACCTTCATCACCAACCAGGGTGGTGTATCCCCGTGATTTAAGAACACCCTTAAGGGCATGGTAAATTTCAGTTCCCCAACGCAGTCCTTCTGCAAAGGTTGGCGCCCCAAGCGGCATTACCATGAACTCCTGGGCGTCGGTGGATTGCCAGCCAGTGTGTGCACCGCCATTGAGGATATTCATCATCGGCACCGGCAGCAAATGGGCATGTACTCCCCCAATATAACGGTACAACGGCACCCTCAGGCAGTTTGCAGCAGCTTTTGCAACAGCCAGGCTGGTTCCGAGGATAGCATTTGCACCAAGCTTGGATTTGTTGGGAGTTCCATCCAGATCGAGCATGGTAAAATCTATATCACGCTGTTCCAGTGCATCAAATCCCACCAGGGCTTCTGCAATCACCGTGTTTACATTTTCTACAGCCTGTAATACCCCTTTGCCAAGATAGCGCTTCTTATCCCCATCGCGCATTTCAAGGGCCTCATGGGTACCCGTTGATGCTCCGGACGGAACGGCGGCTCTACCCCAGCTGCCATCCGCCAGGATGACCTCCACCTCAACTGTTGGATTCCCGCGCGAATCCAGAATTTCACAACCATTTATTGATTCAATCATTGTATCCATACCATCACCTCTTTCCATCAGATTATTCAAAATAATTGCATCCTTGATTTTGCTTGATTTTTTCCACTTCATTAATCATATTATCTCAATTTTGTGTAATTTACGACCTGCCAGCTACCAATGTATCTGCGTACTATCCGGTTGAGTCCACCTTACATAATCGCGGCCATCCTGCTTTTTAACCATCCCCTTCTGATAATTGTAAGCCAGCTTTGATACAGGCTGCTTTCATAAACGCAGTAAAAAGCGGGTGCGGGCGGTTTGGCCTTGATAGGAACTCCGGATGGAATTGGGTGCCCAGCATGAAAGGATGATCTTTAAGTTCTACAATCTCCACCAGGCGTCCATCCGGTGAAAGGCCGGAGAACTGCATGCCTTGCTCGCCAAGGACTGTGCGGTATTTATTATTAAATTCAAAACGGTGCCGGTGACGTTCTTCAACCATTTCCTGTTGGTAGGCACGGGCAGCTATCGTACCCGGCTGCAAATTGCATGGGTATAACCCCAGCCGCATCGTTCCGCCAAGATCTGAGATATTCCTTTGGTCAGGCATCAGATCAATCACCGGGTAAGGATTATTAAGGTCAAATTCAGTCGAATGCACCAGATCACTGCCAAGCACTTGACGGGCAAACTCAACCACCATCAATTGCATTCCAAGACACAAACCGAAACAAGGTATCTTATGCGTCCGGGCATAATTAATAGCCTGAATTTTTCCATTGATCCCCCGGCTTCCAAACCCTCCTGGAATGATGATCCCATCCGCCGTTTTCACGGAATCCCATGCATTTCCTTTTTCCAAATCGCCGGATTGGACCCATTCAAGCTGCAAACCCACCCCTAGATTCATGGCAGCATGGTTCAGGGCTTCCCGGACACTGAAATAAGCATCGTGCAGTTCAACATACTTCCCCACCAGCGCAATCTTGATCTTCGGCTCAGTAATATGGTTTGCCTGGGCAAGACGCTTCCATGCACTCCAATCAGGCGGGGCTTTTGCCTCAATTTTTAACCTTTCCAGCAAAAATTCAGCTACCCCTGCTTCTTCCAGAAGGATTGGGATTTGATAGAGATTATCGGTAGTTACCATTGGGACTACTGCACGCTTATCGACATCACAGAATAAGGCGATTTTCTCGGTCAGGCTGCTCTCCACCGGAAAGTCAGACCTGGCTACAATCATATCCGGAGAGATACCAATCGAACGCAGTTCGGCTACGGAATGCTGGGTGGGTTTGGTTTTAATTTCTCCTGTTGCTCCAATATGGGGAAGGAAGGTAACATGAACATAGATGGTATTTTCCCTTCCCAAATCACTGCGCAGTTGTCGCAATGCTTCAAGGAACGGCAGCCCTTCAATATCTCCCACCGTTCCGCCAACCTCCACAAGTACAATTTCCGCTCCTGTGGTTTTGGCTACCAGTCCAATTCGCCGCTTTATTTCATTGGTAATATGGGGAATAACCTGGATTGTACCTCCCAGGAAATCTCCTCTCCGTTCTTTAGCGATCACTTCGGCGTAGACCTGCCCGGCCGTAAATGAACAAACCCGATTGAGATGAATATCTATAAACCGCTCATAATGCCCCAGGTCAAGGTCAGTTTCAGCACCATCATCAAGTACGAACACTTCTCCATGCTGGTAAGGGCTCATTGTTCCTGGATCAACATTAATATAGGGGTCAAGTTTCTGGACAGCAACTTTAAATCCGCGTTCTTTGAGCAGCCTGCCCATTGAGGCTGCGGTTACACCCTTACCAACCGAGCTTACCACGCCCCCTGTCAGGAAGATATACTTGGTGTCCATTTTGACCTCCATGATGCATAAATCTTATCAAAGTAAAAAAAACAAGTAAAAAGATCACGAGTAAAAAAACAATTCAGTGGGGAAATATCCAATCCGGGTTTCTCCCCACCGCATAATCAAAAATGGACAGGCAGAAAAACAACATTCTCAAGCTATTTCCGCATAATAATCCTATTCATGACAACCCACAATAATTAATTCTACCCGCCATAAATGGTACCATCCAATCTTGGTCTTTAAAAAGTTTACCACACTCAAAAAATGATGGCATAACCTTATGTAAATAATTCTTTAAGATAAAACCGCTTCGAAATGAAGCGGTTTATACTTAAATTTCATGGAACCCTGTTGAGTATTATGAAGTTATCGAATCGCCCTTATGTTTAAGAGTACGATCTAATATATCTTCCTGTTCCTGGTCGATCCGTTTGGCTTTTTTGATTTTTTCCTTGTGTTTGCGGATTTTGGCTTTATCCATTGCATCTCTTAATGCCAATTCCATTGCCGTGGGGTCTGGAACCGTCACTTCGGTTTGCGCAGCTTCCCCGGATGCATAATTTTCTTCTGCTTTTTTGTTGGTTCTCCGGCGCTCTGGTTTGGGTGTTTCAACAACTGGCTGTTGTTTTATTTCCTCCAAAATTTCTTCAGGTTTGGGTTGAAGGGCTTTCATGCTCAGTTTAATCTGCTTTTTGCGCCGGATAACTTCAAGGACCTGGGCTTCCACCTCATCCCCTTCTTTCAGGATATCAGATGGTGTACGCACATACCCGTGGGCCAGTTCGCTGATATGGATCAACCCCGGTCTCTCGGCACCTATCTCAACAAAGACCCCGAATTTTTCTAATCGGGTTACCTTGCCATTTACTGACATACCCGGCTTGATATCCCGCCATTCCAGTTCAAGAGGTTTGACCATGGATAATTCAATATGGTCATCCATGACTTTCTTTACCCACACGTCAACTACCTGCCCCAGGGTTAGTACATCCTCTACCCGTTTTACCGGATGTATCCTCATCCTGCGGCAACTGGGAAATATGTAGCACCGCAGGCTGGTTGATTCCGATATCAATTACTGCCCCAGCCAGGGATATTTTTTTCACCGTACCGGAGAATTGCATTTTCCTTTTAATTTCCGTATCGTTGGCGACCTGTGTATCCATTAACAACTCTCCTAAAGTGGAATATAGCAAGGTGTGATTATACCTTTCGAAAAGGTATCTGTCAAACCTATCTGACACCATTAATGCTGCAGATCCGCTTGAACGCTCCAATCCCAAACCTCGAAGGATATCCGAAAGAATGTCCGGGATGGGCATTTTACTGCAAAAACAGACCCGCCAATTAAAAACTCAGCCATTGAAAGAATACTTCCCGTGGTGATCGTTGAATGCATTGTTCCGGGATTTCTAACGCTCTTTCACTTTCAGGGATTGAGAAGCAGTTCAATGGCTTTTTCTAACTGTGGATCCTTATCTGCTTCAATATCCTCATCAGTAATTTCGACCAGCACGTCCGGCGTCAGTCCTTGCTTATGTATCTGACGCTCTTTCGGGGTTAGCCAGTGTGCTGTGGTTATACTAACTGCTCCATTATCATTTCTCAAAGGAATCCAGTTTTGAACCAGTCCTTTTCCAAATGTGGTTGTGCCAACCAACTTACCGCGTTCATAATCCTGAATTGCGCCGGCAGTAATTTCGGATGCAGAAGCAGTTCCCTCATTTACCAGAACAACCACGGGAATTTCCAGGGCTTTGCCTCCTCGATTCGTCTCCCAGGTCTGCCGGGAACCATCGCCATATTCTTGATATAAAACAATTTTTCCTGCTTCAATAAATTCCGATACCACATCAACTGCTGTGGTAAGGTAACCACCGCTGTTATTTCGCAGATCCAGGACCAATCCCTCCGGATTTGATTCCATAAGCCTGGAAAGTTCTTTGCTTAAATCTTTTCCCGTATCCTCGCCAAAGGTGTACAGGCGTATATATCCAATATTTTCATCCAACATTTTCGCCTCGAGGCTTGGAATAACAATGTTTTCACGGATGATTTTGAATTCCAATGGTTCAGTTGAATCTTCCCGCTGAATAGATAAGACAACTTCGGTACCTGCTGGACCTAATATCCGCCTGAGGACAAGGTCCCCTGGAATGCCGGTCATGTCTTCCCCATCAATTGCAATGACGATATCTCCAGCCTTAAGCCCTGCCTTTTCTGCCGGAGAACCTGGCATTGGACTGATAATGGCCAGATATTCCCCCGTAATATCCACCCAGGCGCCAATCCCTTCATAATCACCTTCCAGTGAGGCGGAATTCTGCTGGTATTGGAACGGGTCCATGTAGGATGTATACGGGTCATCCAGCGATTGGAGCATGCCTCGTATGGCTCCCTGCATTAATTTCTCTTCATCCACTGGTTGGGTGACGTACTGCTCATTAACAATCTGCCACGATTCCCAGAAAGGCTTAAATAGCTTATTCATATCCTGGTCTTCAGATTCGCCAGGAGGGACTGTAACCTCTTCCAGGTCTGGTGGAAGCAAGGTTTTCAAAAAACCCAACGAATCCGGGATATTTTGAATAATGAAGCGATCTGAAGTTAATCCTAATACCATCCCCCCCAAAAAAACATTGAGCAATAAAAATACGATGAACAAGCCTATCAGTAAAATTTTCAATATTTTTGAGTTCATAACATTAAAATCCTGTCAGGATTAGAAATCCTTCAATTAATGATAAAGGGTTGTAAGAATGCAAGATTATTCTCCTTTATGGAGATGCTCCCGCTCATTTGACTGCAAACGGTCAACCATTTTCGATAGAGCATCAAGCTGGTCATCTTCCGGTTTCCAGGGCTGCTTCAATCTATTGCCTGCATTTCGAATGATATCGATTTCAGAAGAAGCATTTTTGCCGCGCAGCGCTTGCAATAAGTAAAAATTGATTCCCAGGACAAACAAAATAATCAATACAAGGGCAAAATAGCCTGCTGGGCCGATCGGTTCAGCCATGATATTTCCCTGTTAAGTTGTATGGCAATACTTGCGGTAGTTCATCCAGCTTTTTTATGCGCAAATGTGTATTTTGTCCGCTATCACGGTCTCCTACCATAACGGTTGAAAAATTTACCTGACGAGCAGTTTCCAGATTAATAATGCGGTCATCAACCATCACACATTCTTCAGGGAAAGTTACTCCGGCAATATCCATGGCAATGTGGTAGGCCTGGATTTGCGGTTTACAAAAGGGAGTAATATCGAAGATGTCAATGATTCCATCGAAACAATCAAGGATATCCAATTTTTCCATTACACGAATGGCATGATTTCTATCTGCGTTGGTAAAGATAAATTTTTTTAGCCGATAACGGGCAAGCATTTCCTTCAAATCCGGCGAGGGCTGAAGAAACCGATCCAGGGGGATATCATGGACAAAATTTAAATAATCTTCCTGATCAATTTCATACAAAGCCATCAAACCTCGCAATGTTGTTCCATACTCGCGATATAAACGGGTGCGGATATCAGGAATTTCGTCTGGCTGAAAGTGCATTTTTTCCAATAGGTACAGATTGATGCGGTTACCAATCTCTTCCCAGAGCCCGTTCGAGGTTGGATAAACAGTTTCATCCAGGTCAACCAACATCCATTGATAATTCATGTCCTGAGTATACCCGATGCCTAAATAAATTGAACATCCTGGAATTTAGAAATCCATGAGAAGATTCTTAAGTTGGAATTTGCCAGTTCCAACCCCGTTCAATGCGAGAAAACCAACCGGATGAGGGATAATGGAAATGCCAGAATCAGGTGTAATCCCAGACTGATAGCCATAACCACTAGTAAGGAATCTAATAGGATGGATAGCCATGGGAAGAGGATGTCAAAAACCACCTCCCCCACTCCGGCAAGGATAAAAATAATGGCTAAAACTCCAATAAATAATGATATTGGCAGCCATGAACGGCGGTCTGAGGATGAAGGGAGCATGGTGCTGCTGATGGTAAAAGCCAGGTAAAACCACAACCAGAAATCAGGTATTACAGGCATCTCCTTTATGGAATGCCATATGGCAGAAAAATCCCCATTAAACAATTGGACGACCATGGGTGAAAATCCCAACCGATAAATACCAAGATATGCAACGACAATACACCCTGAAATAAGTGGAGCAATCCCAATTATGGTATCCCGAAACAGGTCGGTGTGTGCTGTTTCCACAAATCCCATCCGAAGTTTTCCCCCTGGAACAATACTTGGAATAATGGAAAAACGTCCAGTTTTTACACCCAACACCCGGGCAGTTAAATAATGACTGCCCTCATGCAGAACAACGCCTGGAAAGAGGAGCAGTGAAAATATTCCTATGGAAAGCTGGTTGCTGCGAGTCAGGATAAGGAGAACTGCCTGAAGTTCCGCATGCAGCCAGCGCTGGACAAAGATGAAAACAAGGAAGAATACCAGCAGCAGCCCTGGGCTGCCCATCGATTCCAGCATTACTTCGCCGCTGATCTGGCAATATTAACAAATTCCTCTGCTTTCAAACTTGCTCCGCCAATTAATGCGCCATCAATATCTGACTGGCTAAAGAACTCTCCCGCATTCTTGGAACTTACAGATCCTCCATATAAAACACGCATTTCTTGAGCAGCAATTTCACCGTATAATTCCGCCAGGGTCGGGCGGATAATGACATTTACCACTGCGTTTGCTTCCTCCCCGCTGGCTGCCCGACCGGTTCCAATTGCCCATACAGGTTCGTACGCAATCACAACTTTATCCAGGCTGTCTCTACTGATTTCATATAAACCGCCGTGGACCTGGGTGATCAGCACCTCGGCTGTTTTATTGGCTTCTTTCTCCGCGAGGGTTTCCCCAATGCACAGGATAGGGAGAAGACCATGGGACAATGCCGCCTTCATTTTTTTATTTACCGATTCATTTGTTTCACCGAAATATGTACGCCTTTCGGAATGACCAATAATCACATAATCGCAAAATTCTTTGACCATCAATGGGGATACCTCGCCTGTATAAGCACCCGCATCCTCCCAAAACAGGTTTTGTGCACCTAATTTAACATCCGTACCTGCCAATAAAGCAGCTGCAGGTGCCAGGCTCATAAACGGGGGGCAAATCACCCTGTCAATTGTGTTTAATTCAACCAGACCGGGTAACATTTGGGTTATCAGCTCATGCGCAGAAGCCCGTGTTTGATTCATTTTCCAATTGCCGGCAATAAATGGTTTCCTCATTTTCTAAACTCCTTTTATTTTTTCATCAATTATTTTTCTGTTAGTAAGAAACGATTATTCAATTAGTTGGTCAGCCTGTATTTTACAAAAAGCCGGAATATACGCGATCAATGGATCAATCTATTTTAAATCGAATGGAATTAAATTCCCAAGAATAACAATTTATCTTACCACTTTCGCAATTATTATTCCTGGCAGAATAGCAGCTACTGGAACACAATTATCCTAACAAAAAGGATATTCGTTTGAATTAAAGGGGGATGAATCCGGCATCCACCTTGAAATTCCGATAAATTGTAATATTTCCAGGCTGAGAATTATTAATTTTGTCAATGACCAATGTCACGCCTTTCAGGATTTATGCCACTTCACAACTTAATGCCCATCTCTTAATATAAAAAATAATGTTTTCAATGGATTATGCCCAATTCCCAATATTCAAAGATTTGAGTGGGTTCGAATTAAACCTCCTCGATTCGATGATGGATCTGAAGTCTTACGATACAAACGAGATCATCTTCGAGCAAGGCTCTCCGGTGACTTTTCTATATGTATTACTCAAAGGTGAAGTAACCATCCATTACAAACCTTATGATGGACCTTATATCGTTGTTGCCACCATCCATCCAGGCGGAGTCTTTGGTTGGTCTGCGATTGTCGGTCGTGAAGAGTACACATCGAAAGCAAACGCAGTTGTATCCAGTTTAACCTACCGCATAACCGCACAAAATGTTAGACTATTATGCAACAAGTATCCTGAGACAGGAGAAAAGTTTATCAACAGGTTGATATGCGGGATGACAGATAGAATAAACCATTCTGACAACCATGTGAAAGACTCGCTCCGCCAGGATATTAAAATGATCGATATGTACGGTGGGAGTAAGATAAATAATGGCTGAACATAATCACAAAAATTTTCCATTGGAAGCACAAGTTAAGGGATTGGTTGAACAGTTGGATGCTTATATCAGCCAGTACCACGGCGGAACGGTAGAGCTTATTTCTTTTGATGGTAATGTATTAACCGTTCATCTGGGGGGAGCCTGTGAAGCATGTGACCTTCAGGAAACGACCTTGAAAGGCTGGGTTGAAGGCACGGTAAAACAATTTTTTCCGGAAATTGAAAAGGTTGAACGGGTATAAAAAATAATAATTCTTCCGGCCTCCATAACCAGAAAATTTATTCACCTAATCCAGGAAATTGGCAAATCTTGCAATAAGTAAGGAATGGTAGAGGAATTCTCTTCTACCAGATACTTCTTTTATAAATATATTTTTATCGCTGGATAATCATATTTTGTTAGGGAAAAATCCAAACCACACTGGATTAATGGTTCTTGGACAAGTGAAACGGGAACCGTATTTTTCCCTCTGTATGATGAAACCATTATTCACCCTTCGCCTTAAAATAGTTGAAAAATCAGGAACAATTATCAATAAGGACCAGGTTGATGGTATATAGGGTGCTACCCATTTCGGATTCCAAAATGGTTCGAAGAATAACAAGAATTGTCAAAGCGGATTTTACCATTCCTGGTTGAAACGAATAAAAACAAAAAAATTAAGGAATAATATCCGGATGAATACCCATCGGTTGTTTTATCAGAAGTATCCGGCAAAATGCTTGCAGCAAAAAAACTGGTAGTAATTCGATCATGTTAAAAAGGAATATGTGGCTGGCATTTCCAATCATGTTTTTTTTGCTCTGCCTGACAGCAGGGGTTGTAATATGTCAACTATCCCCATACCACAATTTATTAAATAAAACCAATGAAGCCAGCCTGGATTCCAATCTGCAAAGTCCCCCACCAAACATCTCTCAATATGAGATCAGCAAAACAAGCAAACCATCGTCCCTGCCAAGTACACGAACTCCTGCTCCGTCCACCCCAATTCCCTCGACGCCCACCCCTGTACCAACTGCTACGCCTGCAATTTTAGTAGGAGCTGGAGATATCGCCATCTGCGGACAGGATGGGGATGACCAGACCGCAGATCTATTGGATGACATCCCCGGCGTAGTTTTCACTGCCGGAGATAATTCAAATGAAAAGGGAACGATGGAGCAATACCAGGAGTGTTTTGGACCTTCCTGGGGCAGGCATTTGGGGAGGATTCGTCCATCGGCCGGCAACCATGATTATGAAACCGTGGATGCTGAGGATTATTTTTCATATTTCGGTGACGCCGCCGGAAAATCCGGTGAGGGGTATTACAGTTACGAAATGGGTGACTGGCATATCATTGTCCTCAACAGCAACTGCCTGTCAATTGATGGATGCGGTCCATCCTCACCTCAAATTGCATGGTTGAAGGAGGACCTGGAAATCCATCCCAACCTGTGCACACTGGCATACTGGCATCACCCACGTTGGTCTTCAAATTTTTATGGTGATTCAGACTGGCTGGATACCTTCTGGCAGGTTCTATACGAACATAGGGTTGAACTTATCATCAACGGTCACGACCATTATTATGAACGGTTGGCACCCCAAAACCCGGATGGCGGCATAGACTTGGAGGAGGGAATCAGGCAGATTATTTCGGGAACCGGTGGGGTAGAACATGCGCAATATTATGAATTAACCAAGAATAGTGAAGTGCGTAACAACGAAGATTTTGGTGTATTGAAATTGGATCTATTTCCCGGGCATTATGAGTGGGAGTTTATCCCTGTGGCGGAAGATGGATTTACGGATTCCGGGTCTGACATATGCCATTGAGATGCGTCCAATTTTTCTGTTGGCCTGTTAGAACAAATAAGGATTTCATATCACAGGATAAAAATATATTAATATTCTTACAAATCAATCCTTGAGGCGCAAGGCAATTTTATTGCGGACCAGAAATCCAAATCGGGTAGATTGTTATGGTTGTCGGCGGATAAGGTGACAAATCCGACCAATAGATAGCAGAACTGGATCATTATTTTCAGTATGCCTGGCATTTTTTTATCCAGCATACCAACTTCTGGAGAAGGTTTTAAGAAGTAAATTCGCAATCCATGATGGCATCTCATATACTTGTTTTTGTCTGGCAATAAATGCGTTTAGCTGATATCCTTTGTAAAATATAACCAATTATTGGAGAGGACCTCTAATTATCGGGAAATCCAGGTATTTCTTAATTGCTCTGCCATTGCTCCTTATGATCCTGTGCTTATCAGCAATAATCACAATAAGCCAGGTCTATCCCCATTATCTGCGGATTCTTAAAACTGGAGGAGTAAATACAACGGAACCAGGCCAGGAATTGACCAATTCAAACGACCCTTTGACATCACTAAAAAACTATATTTTGCCCGATACAACCACACCAATCACTCACCCATCTCCTGAACCCTCTGCAACCCCGGCTATGATGGTAGGTGCCGGGGATATTTCCATCTGCGGAGAGGATGGGGACGACCTGACTGCGGATTTACTGGATGACATTCCCGGAGTAATATTTACCCTCGGCGATAATTCAAACGAGCAGGGAACAATGGAGCAATACCAGGAATGTTTTGATCCCACCTGGGGTAGAAATTTTCAGCGGATTCGACCGGCACCCGGAAATCATGATTATGTCACCGATGATGCTGAGGATTACTACGAATATTTTGGCGATGCCGCCGGAGAACCAGGAGAAGGTTATTACAGCTACGATGTTGGAGATTGGCATATCATTTCCCTGAACAGCAATTGTGCTCAGACTGAGGATTGTGAGGAGTCGTCGCGTCAGATTGAGTGGTTGGTGGAGGATTTAGAGACGTCACCCCAACCTGTGCACTCTTGCCTACTGGCACCATCCACGCTGGGAATCAGATGATGAGGGGGATAGAGACTTTCTGGATACCTTCTGGCGAGTCCTCTATGATCATGACGTTGAGCTTGTCGTGAATGGTCACGAACATTATTATGAACGATTGGCGCCACAAAATCCAGACGGGGCTTTTGATATGGATAAGGGGATAAGGCAAATCACGGTAGGAACCGGAGGGGCAGGATTAAGGGATTATGATGAGAACTCGGACTCCAGCCTGGTTCAAGTACGATCCAACGAGAATTTTGGAGTTTTGAAATTGAGCTTATATCCTGATCATTATGAATGGGACTTTGTCCCGGTTTATGCAGACAGTTTCACGGATTCCGGGTTTGACGTCTGTCACTGAGAGGGGTTAATCTCCTGGTTCTGGCTGGCAGTTCGGACAAAAATGGGTTCCCCGCTGCCCAAGCCATAATTCGCTGGATCGTTTCCCCGCACACCTGGCATTTCTCCCCGGTTTTTTGATAAACCCGGAAAGTATTCTGAAAGTCGCCCCCCCGGTAAACCCAGTCTATGCTTGCCCCATTTCTCAGAATTCCTTCGTTTAATACGTCACGGATAGACTGCAGGAGCAGCGCTGCTTTTTTTAAATCTATTTGGCTGGATATCTTCCTGGGATGGATACCCGCCCTGTACAACGCTTCATCCGTATAAATATTTCCCAACCCTGCCAGAAACTTTTGATCCAAAAGCAGTGCTTTTATCCGGCGATGATAGGTAACCAACGCCTTGTGAAACGTTTCAGATGACAAATCACTGCCTAATGGCTCCGGACCAAGATTCTTATAAACGGTCTGTGGGTTTTCCACCAGCCAGATGCGTCCAAATTTACGCGGATCGTTGAACACAAGCCGGAAATTATCCTGAAATATGGCCAAAAACCGGTCGTGGGTTTGGTTGGGTGAGAAATCACCAATTGCTGGTATCCCACTTTCGACGCGTAAATCTCCGCTCATTCGCAAATGGAAAATCAGGTGATCCTCCGAAAGGCGGATGACAAGGAATTTTCCACGTCTTCCAACTTGTATAATGGTTTGGCCTTGAATCTTAGATAGAAAGATCTCTGGAAGAGGTTCCTCCAGAGATCTTTCCCAGTTCAATTGAACTGTTCTGATTTGCTTTCCAACGATCGAATCACTGCCTCGCCCGCCGTATTGTAATGCCCTGGCAATTGTCTCTACTTCCGGTAACTCAGGCATTATTTTCGCGCTTATCCGTTCATTCAGCCGGCAGGAATATTCCTAACCTGACTGATTTATTCGTTGAACATCTCGCCAACACTGCGCCCTTCATTTGCCCGAATGATTACTTCTCCGAGCAGTCCAGCCACAGAAATAATTTTAATCCGGTCTCCAAAATGTGCCAATTTCTTAGGCGGGATTGGAATTGTATCCGTAGTGATGAACTGCTTAACCGGTAGTGCAGCCATTCGCTGAGCCGCATCAAGCGATAACACCGGGTGTACGAATATCACGTAGACGTCCCTTGCACCACATTCTTTGATAATATTTACTGCCTGTTCAATGGATCCACCGGTGCTTATCTCATCATCTACCAGAATGACATCCCGGTTGTTTGTATCTCCAATTAAGGAGAGGGTTTGGGATTCACCGGAATTACTTGTGACGCGCCGTTTTTCAACAAACGCCAAAGGCACATTCAGTTCTTCGGCAAAATTTCGGGCTTTCTTTGCAAATCCAAGGTCAGCTGATGCGACGACAGGATCAACCAGGTTGTTGATGAAGGTTTTTGCATAATCAATTAAGAGATGGAACGTTGTAAGAACGTCACCAGGGATTGAGAAAAAGCCTTGAATTTGTCCGGCATGCAAATCAAGAGTCATATAGCGATCCGCGCCGGCAACTTCAATCATATCTGCCACAAGCCGGGCTGTGATGGGAACACGTGGCTGGTCTTTTTTATCAGAGCGCGAATAACAAAGATAGGGTACCACTGCTGTGATTCTGGCAGCCGAATCTAAACGCAGAGTCTGGATCATGATTAATAATTCCATCAGGTTGGTATGGACAGGCAGTGTTGATGTTTGAATGACATAACAATCCTGCCCGCGCACACTGCTATTTAGCTTGACAAATATATTGTCGTTAGGAAATGTAAACACTTCCCTTCCTTGCAATGGGATTTCCAGGTATTTTGCAATCTTTTGAGCAAGATCAGGACACGACCTCCCAGCGTATAGTTTAATACCCCCGTACTTCATTGTTTCATGTCTCTGAGGTTTATGAACCATTTCGAAGTACTCCCATAAATAAATAGTTAAATACTATTATACCCAAACAATCTCCGTCGTTCTTATATCAATAACCAGAACGACAAAATTTACCAATATATTCTAATCCATTCAGTCAGGATCTAAAAAGGTTTAAGGATTTAACCGGTTTGGTCCTCTGAAAAGGTAGACCGCTTCACGCACATTCCCCAACCCCAACAGGACCATCAAAGATCTTGACAACCCAAAACCAAAGCCGCCATGGGGGGGACAACCATAGCGGAAAAAATCCAGATAGAATTTTATGGGATCCAAACCTAATCCTTTCTCTTTTGCCTGACTCACAAGGACGTCGTAGCGGTGTTCACGCTGGGCGCCCGTTGTGATCTCTAAGCCTTTCGCAATTAAGTCAAAACTACGCGTCAGTTGAGGGTCATCAGGATGACGCATATGGTAGAAAGGCCGGACTGAAAATGGCCAATCGATGAGAAACACAAAATCATGACCGAATTTCTCCTTGACATAATTTGCGATCACCCTCTCACCGCCCGGATCGATATCACCCTTCTTTTCAGGAGGCAGTTCATAATGTGCATCACTTAATATTTTACGCGCCTCAGCCATGGTAATCCGAGGGAAAGGGATTGTGGGCACTTCCACATCTGTCCCCAATAACTCTTTAATCTCATCCCCATGGGCAGCCTTCACTTTCTGGTAAACATACTGAAGCCATCTTTCCTCACATTTCATAACATCTTCATGGGAATTCACCCAGGAAATCTCAACATCCACGCTGGTAAACTCAGTCATGTGGCGGGATGTGAAGGAAGGATCTGCTCTGAATGCAGGACCAATCTCAAAAACGTTTTCAAATCCTGCCGCCATTGCCATCTGTTTAAAAAACTGGGGGGATTGGGCAAGATAAGCTTTTGTTTCAAAATAATCCAGGGAGAATAATTCAGCACCACTTTCACTGGGACTACCCATTAATTTTGGCGAGTGCATTTCAATGAAACCTTCCTTGATCCAGAATTCACGCATTGCCATTTCTGCTGTGGTCTGAACTTTGAATACCAGGAGATTTTCCCGCCTGCGCAAATCAAGATACCGCCAATCCAGACGAAAATCCAAGGCGGGTAAGACATCACCAAATGGATCAAATGGCAGTTGAGGCTCAGCCTTATTCTCAACAACCAATTCCTCAAGTTGGATTTCAATCCCACCCAGTTTTACGATCGGGTTCTCAATTACTGTGCCGGTTATTGTAACCGCACTCTCAACGCCGAGTGAGGAAATTGTCTCTGCAAGCTCAGGATTTTGGGCTTTCTCATTAACCACCTGAACCAGGCCGCTGGCATCGCGGAGGATTAAAAATTGCATTTTCTTCTGGTCGCGCAGTGTCTGCATCCAGCCTTGAATTTTAACTTTTTTGCCAATCAGTCCCCTGAGCGAGGATATCTTATCTCTTTCCATAATAATAAACTCCTTCATGAAGAATAATAATTTTAAAAGAATGGGATGGATGAAATCGAGGTTGGGTTAATTTCAATCTGATTTAAGTCCATTTCCAATAATTTTGATGCAGCCAGGTAAGGTGATATTTTTCGATTTAATACATCTACTAATATATTGCCGTACTTTTCCTCAGTGATTTTAGCATACCAGTTCGAGTAGAGAACCATTTGAATGATTTCAGTTAATTGTTTCTGTAAACGTTTCAGATCCCTTTTTTCCCATAATCCAGACTCACGCAAATATTCATGATGGTTCTCGACCGTTTGGATTAATGGCTCAAATCCTCCACCAGTAATGGAATTGGTTGATAGAACAGGAGGAATCCATTTATCGATCTCCGGAGGATGATCCACCTTCCCCGCCATGCTGCTTTCCAAAACACCGTGGTGCCTGCCCTGGGTGGTTTGACCAGACACATGCAGCATCAGTTTTATGGCCTGAGCGATACTCTCAGCCCCGGGTTGATCGCATTTATTAACAACAAAAATATCAGCAATTTCCAGAATCCCGGCTTTATTAAGCTGGATATCATCACCCATGGAGGCTGTGACCACCAGCAAGGTTGTATCCGCCAATCTGGCAATATCAATTTCCGATTGACCAGTTCCAACTGTTTCAATTATGATCCATTGGAATCCGGCAGCATCAAGGATCTGGACTACCGCTGCAGTGGTACCTGCCAATCCTCCCAACATGCCGCGCGAAGCCATCGATCGAATAAATACATTTTCGTCTCCGGATAAATCGCGCATTCTAATTCTGTCTCCCAGGAGTGCTCCACCCGAAAATGGGCTGGATGGATCCACAGCTATGATAGCCACTGGTATTGGATTTTGTGGATACAACAATCTCAAGCAGCGAACCATCTGATTCACCATGGATGATTTTCCAGTACCTGGCGATCCAGTTACCCCAATGATCCTGGCATTTCCAGTAAACGGAAACAGCTTATCGATTACTGGATAAGATTTAAATAGATCATTCTCGACAGCGGTTATCAGTTTTGATAATGCCCGTCGATCTCCATTTAATAATTTTTCAACAATATCCATGGCTGGTTCTGGAACCTACCCTTTAATGTAATTCAGGTCCCAAGACAAAATGGGTGATATCTTCTACGATTTGCGTTGTCGGTGTGCCAGGGCCATAAACAGCCCGTACACCCCATTCCTTTAATTGAGGAATATCATCCTCGGGGATAATTCCCCCGAGAAATATGTGTAAATTGTCCAAACCACGTTTCTTCAATTCTTCCATTATTTTTGGAACAAGGGTTAAATGGGCACCAGATAAAATGGACAATCCAATTGCGTCCACATCCTCCTGCAGCGCAGCCTCAGCGATCATTTGCGGAGTTTGCCTGAGACCGGTATAAATCACTTCCATGCCAGCATCACGTAAAGCCCGTGCAACAATTTTCGCCCCGCGGTCATGCCCATCCAGGCCGGGTTTTGCAATGATTATTCTTATTCTTTTTTGCATCATCCCTGTCACCTCACAGGTATTAATTTTATCATACCCGTCTTCTTCGCTTTCCCCCTAATAAATACTTTGATACCAGATACTTATCAATGAAAACCGTTGCCGTAGTTTGGGTGTAATGGTAAACTGGTGGGTGTAATAAAGGCAAACACAATTTGGTCAAATTGGGGTCTTGAGAATACCATGCATATCATCTATCCCTTCACTGCAATTGTTGGACAGGAAAGAATGACACGCGGATTACTTTTGAATGCAGTAGATCCGCGCATTGGAGGAATCTTAATCCGGGGAGAGAGAGGCACGGGGAAATCAACAGCAGCGCGTGCACTCGCTGCGTTATTGCCCGATGTAAAGGTGGTAAAAGGTTGCCGGTTTGCCTGCGACCCAGAAATTAGTAATTCCTGGTGCATCGAGTGCAAAGAGAGGGCTGCCAGCGGGGAATGTCTCCCGGTAACTTCCCGACCGACTGCATTTATTAATCTGCCTGTTTCTGCTACAGAAGACCGCGTTGTCGGAACTCTGGATATAGAAAAAGCCATCCAAAAAGGGGAGAGACAGTTCGAAGAAGGTGTTTTAGCGGCAGCAAATCGGGGACTATTATACATTGATGAAGTCAACCTGCTGGATGATCATGTTGTAGACGTATTATTAGATGCCGCCGCCATGGGGATGAATATCGTCGAAAGGGAAGGTATTTCTTTTTACCATCCATCACGTTTTATCCTGGTCGGTACCATGAATCCTGAGGAGGGGGATTTGCGCCCCCAACTTTTAGATCGCTTTGCACTTTCCGTTGAAATTCGCGGTATTCAAAATTCACGTGACCGGGTACGGATCGTGGAAAGAAACCTGGCATTTGAGGCAGATCCTGAAGATTTCCGTCAGGAGTGGATGCCGATAGAAAATGAACTATCCGATAAAATAGTAACTGCACGCCGCCAGCTGCCTGAAGTTACCTACACCAGCAGAGATCTGCTGGCTATTGCTACGCTTACGGCTTCCCTGGCAGTAGAAGGCCATCGCCCTGACCTGGTAATTCTTAAGGCCGCCAGGGCTAACGCTGCCCTCAATGGAAGACTCAAGATCACAGAACTGGATATCGCTCTAGCCGCAGAACTTGCCCTCCCCCACCGGCTAAGAAGGGGACCCTTCCAGCAAACAGAAATGAGTTTTGAAGAACTGCAAGAAAAAATCGAGCAGCTTCATGGTTCTCAAATTCCCGATGCCGAACCCCAACCATCCAGTGAAGGGGAGAAAGATACGGATGGGCAAAAAAAAAAGACGATGGGGAACACAGCCAGCAAATCCAGGAACAATTAACTGGAGAGGCATCCCCCCAGCAGATCTTTGACGATAAAAATGCATACTGGTGGAATGGGGGGCAAAAAGTAAAAACTGGAGAAGTTTTTACTCCCCGCCGGTTAGATAATCCCCTTGACAAAATGGTTCGGCACATCGCAGGCCGGCGTTCAAATACCCACACCAACCGAAAAAGAGGCAGGTATATTCAAGCCCGCCCAACCCCAGGTGAAGCCTACGACCTGGCATTTGATGCTACTATTCGGGCAGCCGCACCCTTCCAGAAGAAACGCGCTAAACTCCCGGTTAAAGTAGCTTTCGCTGTCCATCCAGCCGATTTCATGCGTAAGGTTCGTGTGCACCGTACAGCCAATCTGGTCCTTTTTCTTGTGGATGCCTCCTGGTCGATGGCTGTTTCCGAGAGAATGTCAGCCACAAAAGGAGCAATTTTATCCCTTCTCACTGATGCATATCAGAGGCGGGACCGGGTCGGGTTAATCGTCTTTCAAAAGGACAGATCGTCCCTGGTTTTACCGCCAACCAATTCGGTGACCCTGGCTCAACGGGCTCTTGAATCCATTCCTGTGGGTGGAAAAACTCCCCTGTCTGCCGGCTTGAAAATGGCTGCGGAAGTACTGCGCAGGGAAAAGCTGCTTCATGCGGATGTGCAACCCCTATTAATCGTTTTGACGGATGGGGCAGGTAATGTATCAATGGGGAATCTACCTCCTAAAGAGGAAGCCCATAAGTTTGCCGGTCAGATCGCCAGGGAGAATGTACACAGTGTTGTGATTAATATGGAACACGAAGCCTTTGACCAGGGTTTGGCAATGGAATTGGCTGAAAAATTAAAAGCAGTATGCTATACACTTTCCGAATTAAAAGCGGATAGTTTATATAAAACCGTGAGGCAGGAAATCAAACAGGTCCACTCGGTCACTGGCAGTAATTTCAGTGGTTGAGCTTTGCGAAAATGAAATTTTTTCGTCTGCTTGCCACGGGTCTGACATAATGTTATGATGATTTCGTTACGGAGATAGTAGAATGCAATTCAAGGGCAATCAGCGGGCTCGCATCCGATCCATACTGTTATTAATTATTATTGCAACCCTCCCTTGTTACTGCCTTGGTTTTTTCGTATTACAATCCTATGAACTGAATAGCCAGCAAGCAACACCTACCGAAACAGGTACTATAACCGGCACTATTGAGATTACCAAAAAGGCTACAACAACTCCTTATCTTACAAGGACTCTCACTGTTACGGGGACATCAACAATCACATGGACCCCATCGCCAACATTAACACTTTTCTTGCCCCCTACCAGGACCGCTTCAATTACCCCAACCGAGACAAGTTCTCCATCACCAACCAGCACATTAGAGGATATCCCTACCAGCACCCAGGAAATTTCTGAAGTACCCAGCGAAACTCCAGCCGAAACAGTGATCAGTGAAAATACCCCTACCCCTCCATGATTTTCTTAAAGGCAATTTATGATTGAATTAAAAAAACACATAAAAGAATTGATCAGCCTCCCAGGCCTTTCAGGTTATGAAGGTTCAGTTCGCACAACTATTGAGTCAGCCTGGAAACCCCTGGTAGATGAAATGCATACCAGCCGGTTGGGCAGCTTGCATGGACTTGTGCGTGGTTCCGGGATCGGGACAAGAAAAAGGGTTTTGCTGGCAGCTCACATGGATGCCATTGGGTTGATGGTCACCCAGGTTGAGGACGGCTTCCTCCGAGTCAATGATTTCGGGTCAATCGATTATCGAATACTGCCGGGACAGTTGGTCACGGTTCATGCGGAGCGCGATCTACCAGGAATTGTGGTCCAACCCCCAGCCCATTTACTCCCTCCTTCCATACGAAAAAAGCCAGTTAAAACCAGGAACCTTATGGTTGATGTGGGATTATCCAAGGAGGAAGTGGAATCACAAATTTTTCCGGGAACAACAATTTCTTTCAGTCAGAATCCCATTGAACTAAGCGGTGACGTCCTGGCTGGGCACAGTATGGATAACAGGGTTTCTGTCGCTGCCATAACTTTCTGCCTCCAGGAATTAAAAAAGATGGTTCACCTCTGGGATGTTTGGGCAGTTGCAACAGTTCAAGAAGAAGAAACCTACGGCGGTGCTATCACCTCACCTTTTGAAATAAAACCCCATATTGCGATTGCGATTGACGTAACACATGCAGGCATCCCGGGAGTTCCTGAACACCTCACAGCACCAATGGGGAAAGGCCCCACTCTGGGTTTTGGGGGTAATATCCACCCTGAGATCTATAAATCCTTTAAAGAGCTGGCGGAGGATCTGGAGATTCCATTCCAAACAGAGGTCATGCCAGGGGTTGGTGGTACGGATGCACATGGCATTCAAACCGTCGCAGAAGGGATTCCCACCTTTCTTATAAGCATCCCTGTTCGATACATGCACACACCTGTAGAGACAGTAAACCTCAGTGATGTAAAAAGGGTGGGAAGATTGTTGGCGGCATTTATCAACCGGCTTGAACCGGATTATCTCAATAACCAGGGATGGATTACTAAGTAGGTGAGAAAGAACAATATGGACAAATCAACTCATTACAGCTTCGGGAGAGACGAATTCAACCTGCTTGAAAAGCTGAGCAATGCCAGTTCAGTTTCCGGTGACGAGATGGAAGTCCGTGAGATTGTCATCGAAGAAATTAAAAACCATGTCGACCAGTATTCAATTGACTCATTAGGCAATCTCCTGGCAATCAGGCGAGCGGCAAGCACCCCATGTTTGCGGATTATGGTTGCAGCGCATATGGATGAAGTTGGCTTTATGATTTCCGATAAGGGTGAGGAAGGCCTGTACCGTTTTGAAAAAGTAGGTGGAATCCAGGTAACCCATGTTATTGGTAAACCCGTGCTGGTTGGAAAGGACAAAATTCCCGGAGTTATCGGGACAAAACCGGTCCATCTGATAAAAGATGAGGAGATGGAGCAGCCAATTTCCCTGGAACAACTCCGAATTGACACAGGTTTGGAGAAAAATGGGAAGGTAAAACCTGGTGATTATGCCGTGTTTGCTACCAAATTCCAGAAATTAGAATCCAGCATAATGGGCAAAGCATTCGATGACCGTTTGGGGATTGTTTCATTGATCAGCCTGCTCAAAATGCCCCCAGAAAATATTGAAATTTTAGCAGCATTCACTGTCCAGGAAGAACTTGGACTTCGGGGAGCCGGGGTTGCAGCCTATTCCCTCCAGCCTGACGCAG
Source organism: uncultured Chloroflexia bacterium (assembly GCA_963747965.1). Taxonomy (GTDB): domain Bacteria; phylum Chloroflexota; class Anaerolineae; order Anaerolineales; family Anaerolineaceae; genus CAVVGZ01. Next base: position 155,726 of record CAVVGZ010000004.1, read on the forward strand.
CAGTGGTAATGGATGCCACGCCTGCATATGATTTACCCGTTTGGGATAAATCAGAAAATTATCTCTATAATACTCGCCTGGATCACGGGCCAGCAATATATATCGCAGATCGTGCTATGATGAGTGATCCCCGCCTGATAAACCATTTTGTTATGGTGGCTGAAAAGAACAAGATTACCCATCAAATCAGGCAGCCTGGGGAAGGCGGCACTGATGCCGGTGCAATCCATCTACAGAGGGAGGGCATTCCCAGCATCTCGATTTCTGTACCTACCCGGTATATCCATTCGCCTGTCAGTCTTGCGCGCATTTCTGATTGGGAAAATACATACCGACTGGTAAGCCTTGGACTAAAATCCCTCTCTGCCTCAGTTCTTGAGCGGGGATAATCCATCCGTCAAGGCTATCCCTAATATATCCAAAAAATCCAGGAGCTAACTAATGGAGTTGTTGAATGAAAGAACTAATTAAAAAATTGGTGGAAACCACAGGACCATCCGGGTACGAAGCATTTATCCGGAATGTTATCCTGGAAGAGGTAAAATCCTTCGGCGAAAATCATATTGATGCATTGGGTAATCTCATCGTATTGATGGGGAACAAAGGCGAAGGCAAAAAAATCATGCTTTCTGCACATATGGATGAGATTGGGATCATGGCAACCCATATCGATGAAAACGGTTTTGTAAGGTTTACAAAAATTGGTGGTGTCCGGCCAAAAACCTCCTTAAGCGCCCATGTAAAATTCCTGGATGGAACAAGAGGTGTCATTGGTGAAGAAATCCAGGATAGAACTGGTGAGGCAATGTTGCTGCAACACATGTATATCGATGTCGGTGCAACCAACAGGCAGGATTGCCCGGTTAAAGTTGGGGATATCGCTGTATTTGACCGTCAATTCATGGACCTGGGTAATCGCCTGGTCGCTAAAGCAATGGATGACAGAATTAGCTGTGCCATTCTAATCCAAACCCTGAAACAGCTAAAAACCAGTCCGCACCAGTTATTTTTTGTTTTTAGCGCACAGGAGGAAGTTGGACTGCGGGGAGCTACAACTGCTGCTTATAGTATTGATCCGGATATTGGATTATCTGTAGATGTGACAGATACAGGGGACACCCCAAAGGGGGTAAGAATGGATGTGAAATTGGGTAACGGTCCTGCCATAAAAATTCGTGACGGAGGTATGCTTTCAGATCCAAGGGTTATCGAATGGATGATTAATACAGCCAAAACAAATAATCTGCCTTACCAGCTAGAAGTCCTTGAAGGCGGTACAACGGATGCAAGCGCCATCCAATTGACAAGGGCGGGGGTACCGAGCGGCTGCCTGTCCATTCCAACTCGTTATCTCCATACTCCAGCAGAGATGGTAGATTATCGCGATGTAGAGAACTCGGTTTCCCTTCTCCTGGAATTAATATCCGGGCCAATTACCATCTAATATGAAACCAATTCAAGGTAGCCATGCAGCCTAGAAATACCTGCCAGCTAAAAATATCCGGGAGGAGGGGACTTTCCGTTATTCTTGGGATCATCCTATTCATCCTAACCGTTTCCGCCTGTTCCATGAACGATTTACCATGGTCTTCGCCGGATAAGGGTATCGCCCCGACAGAAACCGTAAGTACCCAACCGGATGGAGATGCTGTTTCACCTACCCTTCCAGTAATTAATCAAGATGAAGCATCCAATCAAGAATTAACAATTTGGCTTCCACCAGAATTCGATCCCGGAAGGGGCAGCAAGGCAGCCATTTTGCTGGATGAAAGGCTGAAACAATTTAGTAAAGAAAACCAGGGTATTGTTATTAATACCCGAATAAAGGAAAAAACAGGGGCAGCAAGCCTTTTAAATTCCCTTGAATCAACAAGTACTGCTGCTCCTTCCGGGTTGCCTTCCTTAATTGCCCTCCAGCGGGCGGATTTCGAGATTGCTGCTTTAAAGGGATTAATATATCCAATTGAGAATCACGATGAATTGGTCAATGATGCGGATAAGTTTAATTACGCACGCGAACTAGAAATGATTCGCGGTACCCCTTATGGAATTGCATTTGCCGGTGATGCCATGGTTGTGGTTTATCGCCCTGCAATAATAAATAATCCGCCGCATGGATTGGGAAACACTGTTTAAATCAGACCAACCTTTGGCATTTCCGGCTGGTGACCCCCAGGCTTTATTTCCGGTGTCTGCTTACCTCTCATTGGGAGGCATGATTCAGGACCAGCAAAATCGTCCAATAATTGAGAAAGAACTTATCGAAGATGTCTTTGATCAATATGCCGAAGGTGCCCGTTTAGGGATTTTTCCAGTGAAACTTTTGCAATTGGCAAACGAAGACCAGTCCTGGATTGCTTATACCGAAAAAGAATATGAAATGGTGGTTGCCTGGATTTCCCATTATTTATCTGAGCATCCAGCCGACTCCTCGGCAACATTGGTTCCACCTCTCAAGTGAGGTCCCCATCAGTCTATCCGATGGCTGGGTTTGGGCAGTATCTGACAGCAGCCCTGAGAATAGAGAAACAGCAATAAAACTGGCAAAATTCCTTATGGACCGAAATTTCTTGAATCAATGGACTGTTGCTTCCGGGTATTTGCCTGTCCGCCCCAGCGGAGTGGGAGAATGGACGAACCGGGATATTCAAAATCTTATCAGCGCGGTGATATCCTCAGCCCAAATCATCCCGCGGAATGATATACTTTCAATCGTTGGACCAATCCTCCAGGATGAAATGAGCCTGGTTATCAGGCAGGAAATTGAACCTTTTACGGCAGCTGAGTCGGCTGCTCAAAAGATATATACACCAGGAACCGAGTAAAGCGATAAGAGATTCCAATCGGAACCTATCATGAAAAGAATTCTGAAAATAATATTTTCCAATCCATTGACTTACTTCATGATCCTTTTCTTCATCATCCTGCTCCTCGTGTCAGCACAACCGGTTGACAATTCCGATCAAAACCAGAATCTGGGTCCAATATTATTTACCCCCACTCCAACCGCAGAACCCAGAATTGGTATCCCAACACCCTATCCGGCAGAGATGGTAGCAGAAAGTGCGGGACAAACGAATGGTATTGTTTTCATGGGGATAACACTGGTATTGATTGTTGTCTGGGGAACATTGAGTGTTATGAACCCAAAAAATCGTGTTTAGATTGTTACAGGCTAGTGTTTTCTTTCCAGTGAAAAAGCACGGTTATCCCGAAAAAAGATTTCCATTAGCACGATCCAATTCATTGATTCTGCCTGGGGCAGGGTCGATTGTGATCATCCAAACCTTCACGATGGATAAGTTTATTCCCCATCTGTTGATCCCGATTGTTTTCACTTATCCGGTTTAATGCTGGTATATTAATAAATTGAAATAGGCTGAGATTATTGGATAATTGGATAACTGCTATAATGAAAAATGCAAATCCCATTAGAAGGACATCTGCATGCGCCAAGAATTAATAACCTGGAGTGATGTTGACAAAATAATCGATCATCTGCTTCCCCAATTCGATATTGAATTCAATGCAATGGTAGTAATTACCAGGGGGGGGATAATTCCGGGAGGTCTGCTGGCAGAAGCATTAAATATAACTGCGATTTTTACTGCATCAGTGGATTTTCCGGCCGAAATGGAAACCGAAAAAAACATGTCATCCAGGTTCATGGTTTGGCCAAAATTTATCCAGTTCCCTGACAATAATCAATTGTCCGGAAAAGCCGTGCTGGTAGTTGATGATGTTTGGGGTTCGGGTAGGACAATTACTGCGGTAAAAAACCGTGTTGCTTCAGCTAACGGAATGCCTTACACCTGTGTTCTACACTTCAATCCCTACCGCAGCCTGTTTGGTACCCTCAGGCCAAATTATTTTGCGGCGATTACAGATGCACATATTGTCTATCCATGGGAAATCGATCGCGGCACCAATAAAATCATCCTTCAGAATCAATAAAACGGAACATCCTGGCCGTTTCAGTTCTCCCGCAATAAGCAGTTCCAAGTATCGTGGATCATTAAGTCCCTGCAAAAGCAGTATATTTTAAAAATCTTGCAGGGCTTCTTCAGCACGCTCCAGCCAGGAGAACTGTAATACGTCTGTCCTGGCCTGGGCTGCGAGACAATCCCTTTGTGCGGGATTATTAATTAAATTTAGGAAGGCTTTCTCCCATGCTTCAGCATCTTCTGCAGGGCATATCACCGCATTTGTATTGTTTAATACTTCCTGGATAACAGGGAGGTCACTGGTTAGTATTACCCTGCGGGCTGCCATATAGTCAAACATTTTCATTGGACTACAATAATCAGCCGAATTTCCCCCACTGCTGCCTGCAATGGCACTCTCATAGGGCATTAGAAGAATTTCTGCAGCCGATTGGTACATTGGAAGGCGTTCCTGTATGATAAAACCAGTTAAGATTACATTATTCAAACCATCCTGTTTCAGCTTTTCCTGCCACAGGGAAACATCTTCAGGATTTCCGCCAACCCAAAGAAATTGGACCTGCGGGAACTGCCTGGCCAGGTGCAGGAGGATCTGTATACCCCTCCCCGAATAAAAATGTCCTGTGTAGGCGGCGGTAAATCGTTCGGGAATGTTCAATATCTTCCGCGCTCCAGGTGCATCCGGTAAATTTTGGTAACGATCCAAATCCACTCCATTAGGCGCAATTTGCACCCATTTTTCCTGTAAGTTGGTGTGGTATTCATTTTCAAGTAAGGACCTTAATGCATCTGTGATGACCAGCAGCCGCTTTTTTCCGACCATCTGCAGGAATTTTCTAAAAAGCCGGGGACCAAATGATCCGCTGGGCAAGGCATGCATTTCTAAAACAACCGGCATCCCCTTATATAAGGCAAATACAGCAGCCTGGAGGTTCCACGTATAGATGAGTTCTGCTCCCCATTTTCTCGCTTGCAATACAGAACGGATCGTCAGGTCATAACGTCTTAATATTGGAATGCTATTAAGCCCAACCACATCAAACGGGTTGGTCAACCCATAGAATTCTGATAATTCCTCCCAATCCATCGGTACGGATTTTGGTACCCATAATCTCACCGGTCCGTCCACCTGATTCAGGGCATGGCAGGTCTTCATAACCTGAATACTGTTTGCAGCCCTTGATGGTATTTTTGAGGTTGCAAGGCAAGCAATTTTCAAATAGGATCTCCAAAATAATGGGTTAGGAAAACGTATAAATATCTGGTGAATTCAGTGCATCAGGAAGATAAAACCTGGAAATACTGCTTTGCAATGATATTCATGTCAAATTCTTTTATTGCCTGATCCCGAGCTCCCGCTTGAAATATCTGCAAATTTGCCAGGATTTCAACGGCAGCCTGAGCGAGAGGACCAACCCGAGGTAGTTCCAAATTCCAATGGTCCGCACCATAAGGTACCACCCTGCCGGCACTGCCAACAATTATTTCCTTCAATGCTCCGGTGTCATAGCTGACCACAGGTAAACCGCAGGCTAAAGCTTCAATCACGGAGTTGGGGCAGGCTGCATTCAGGTCTGCTGAAAACAAAAGATGCGCGGAACGGTCTGTAAACGGGATAATATCCGGTGATATGGAACCAGCCCAATCAACTGTTACCCGGGGACTCTCCGGCAGAATATTCTTCAAGGATTCGGGAACCCTCCCAGCAACCATGAGTTCTATCTTTTCATCCAACAACAACGCAATATTGCTGGCCAACTCCACCGCATTCATCAACCCCTGCTCATTGCCGCCACCCAAGCCGCCTTCAACCATGAGCAGCCGTATATGATCTCCAGGGCGATTATGAGGCCCATCAGGCGTGAATTTATTCAAATCCACACCATTATAAATTACTGACTCTCCGGCTGATGTGTTTCCATATACTTGCTGCCACCAGGATCGTGAAAAAATGGATTGGTAGATGATTTTATCTGCCAGGTGTTTGCGAATATATGAAAGTAAAAAATTATTCCATTCCGAGCGTATAAAATGCATTACCCCTGTAAATTTTTTCCTGTGGATCCAATTCATTCCATTTAATCGCTGGACTATTCTTACACCCCTGCTGCGGGCGCGATAAACCTCGAATAATCTCCTGGTCCCGCCATTAATAAGCAAGGCTTCGAAATCCCTTTCTGCAGGACAATGATGGGATCTGACACCTAATCCGGCAAGAGCCCCAATTAACCGGTTTTGGAAATTAGGCGGACCACTAATACCGGAAAGTTCCGGCAGGATACAAATTGTTTTGATGGGATTCTTTTGCATGCCTTGCAATTCAGGACACATCCATATCTTTTTTGTGAAATTCCACCAGGGCTTTTACGATCTTATCGGCAGCTTTCCCATCGCCAAAGGGATTTTCAAAACCGGGCAGATTGCCTGGAAGCACCATATTATCCAGGATTCTGCGCGCTTCATTCACGATTAGATTGATATCAGTGCCAACCAGCCGCAAGATACCTGCAGTCACACCCTCCGGCCTTTCGGTAACTTCCCTGAGCACCAGGGTTGGAATGCCCATCGCGGTCGCTTCCTCCTGTATACCACCGGAATCTGTAAGAATCAATGATGCTTTCTTCATGATATGAACCAGGGTAAGATAATCAAGCGGATCGACCAGGGTGACATTCTTTATCCCGCTGAGGGATCGGTATACCGGTTCCTGCACGTTGGGATTCAGGTGAACAGGATAAAGAAACTGGACAGAATCGCCATAGGATTTTGCCAACAACAAGACAGCCTGACAAATCTCCTCAAGCGGTTGACCAAAATTTTCCCGCCTGTGAGCAGTTATTAAAACCAGCCGCTTACCTGATTCACCAATCCCTAAATCCTTAAGCAGCTGCCTGGCAGCCCGGGGCATCTCCAAGGACAGCATCGCGTGCAAGGCATCCACCACTGGATTGCCGGTGATTATTATATTTGATGGCTGGATTCCTTCTCGAAGTAAATTATCCCGGTTCAAGGTCGTCGGCGCAAAATGCAAATCTGCAATCACACCAGCAATACGCCTGTTGATTTCCTCCGGAAAAGGCTGCCATTTATCGTGGGTACGCAAACCGGCTTCAACATGCCCCACTCTTACGTGATGATAATATGCCAGTAAGGCTGCTGTCATAACCGTAGTTGTATCGCCCTGGATGATAATCCAATCCGGATTAAAATCTATGAAAACAGGGTTTAAATCGACCAGAATTTCAGCGGTTAAATTACTTAGCTCCTGTCCCGGCTGCATGATATTAAGATCGTAATCCGGTGATATGTGAAATAAATCAAGCACCTGATCCAGCATCTGGCGGTGTTGTGCGGTAACACATACCCGGGAAATGATTTCTGGCTCCTCAACCAGCCTTAAAACCACCGGTGCCATTTTTACTGCCTCAGGACGCGTCCCGAATATGCTCAATACCTTAATACTCATACGCTCATCCGCAGTACAAATTAATACCTATACGCATCTCTGGTTACTTTTCCCCTGGAAAATCGTCACTTCCCAGATGATAGATATGGAAAGGACTCCTGGTCCATTCTTCCCCGGTCCAGCCGTTTACAGCATCGATGATCAGTCTCGCTTTCGTTAAATCCTTTAGATCCGATGGAACCAGATCCACCAGGGATGGATGCCCTACCAGGAAAACAATCAATTCAGCATTTTGCAATACATCAGGAACACTGGCAGCAGATTTTAATCCTTCAAACTCCTCCCCTGGCTTGAATGGGTCGTAAACAGCCACGGCGGCGCCTTTTGCCATCAATAAATGGGCAATCTGAATAGCAGGGCTTTCCCGCATATCATCAACCCCAGCCTTGTAAGCAAGTCCCAGCAAGGCAATATTCTTCCCTTGTAAATCGGCACCGACAACCCTTTGGATTAACTGAATAACATACTCTGGCTGGGAATCATTCACTAACCTGGCCGTGTTAATCAGTTTTGACAGGTCTGGTGCGGCTTCAACAAGGAACCACGGATCAACACTTATACAATGCCCTCCTACGCCAATTCCAGGTTTCAGGATATTTAACCCGGGGATGTAAATTAGCAATATCAATCGCCTCCCAAACATTTACTCCAAACCGGTCTGCCAGGCGGGCAAATTCATTTGCAACAGCTATATTGACATCTCTGTATGTATTTTCCATGAGTTTAATCATTTCGGCAGTCGCGGCATTTGTCAGGATGATATTCCCTTTTACAAAAATCCGGTAAAGGTCTTTCCCTTTTTGCGCTGATTTCTCATCGATACCACCGATCACACGGGCATTTTCAATTAATTCACGCAGTATTTGCCCGGGGAGAACTCTTTCAGGAGAGTAAGCCAAATAGATATCCTGGCCCACTTTTAATCCAGTGCTTTCCAGAATAGGGGCAATAATTTTCTCAGTCGTCCCAGGTGGAGAAGTGGATTCAAGTACAACCAGGTTACCGGGCCGTAAAAAGGGAACGATGGATTCTGTGGCAGCAATCACAAAACTAAGATCGGCACGTTTGCCTTCACAAAATGGTGTTGGAACGGCAATAATGAAAGCATCCGCAGTTTCTGGTTTATGTTTTACAATTAAATTACCTGACTCTAAAGCTGACTGTACCAGGGTTCTTAAACCCGGTTCTTGAATGTGCAGCTGTCCTTCCTGCAAACCGTTGACAACCCGGGGATTTATATCGACTCCTACCACATTTACCCCATTCATGGAGAAAGTACTGGCAGTCGGCAGTCCGATGTAACCCAATCCGAGAACACAAATCTTCTTGAAATCCAATAGTTTTCCCTCAATATAAGATGGTATTTCCTTATTATCCCATAACTAACTACCCTTGCGAAGGATGAGGCTTGCTTCAAGGAATTGGTCAGGTTATACTCATATTATGAAAAAGAAACTCTTGATCGTTACTCCAAACAAGAGTTTTGGGGATCTCCTGAAGACCAATCTGGAGATGAGTGAGTTTTATACCGAATTGGTCTATTCAAGCGATGCTGCTCTGGGCGTAAAAGATACAAACCTCGTCATCCTGGATGCCGATATTAATGATCCATCCATGGAATTCCTGTTCACCAGGCTGCTGGAAAAAGAACCGGGGATGGGCATAATTGTAATCCACTCGCTGGATCAATCCATTGAGTTGTCAGTCCGTCCAGAAACATCCTACAAGGCTATCAGCCGGCCTTTTGATTTCCCTACCCTATTACTTGCCATTCAGGAAATTCTCAATCCGGAAGCTTTTCCAGGAACAGGGTCTGAGACAGGTACAGATGATAAACAGGATGTTAATTCAATCGATGAGATTTCTCAACCCGCGGCTGCCTGGTTTGATGATCCGGCAATTGTCCGGGAAAGACTAAAAACCTCCATCTTCTCTCCTCTTATCAGGGAAGCTGTATTAATTTCATCGGATCAAATCCTGGGACTAACCTGGGATGCTGATGAGCAGACCATTCTGGCGCTGCAGGAAACAATTCACCATCACCTGAATTGGATTAGCAAGAATTCTTTGATTAAAAATTTCAGGATTGGTGAGGTTGCGTATATCCTTCATACAACCCCCCTATCAGCCGTTGCAGGTATCCTCGGGATCTTTTTTGACCCGGCCATAAAATTCAGCCAGGCATCTGTCATGACAAGAATATACGCTGCCCGAATTCTGCAAGAACAAACCAGCCCATACCTTCCTGGTGGATTCATAGATGATCAAAATGTACAAGCCGGGATACCCACGGGCACGCAACAATTATTCATTCCAAAAACGATGGCGTCAACCCTGGATTCCAATCCAAATCCGGGGGTAATGGTGAATCAGGTTGAGCAATCCACTCCGTACCATTCCTCCGTGCCCGGATTGGTTACCCTGGAGGGTGAACATCAATCCCAATCGAAGGAATCGACCCGGCCGGATACCCAATCCGGGGAAGATCCCCAGCAATGGATTCCAGAGATGATACCATCCTCTGCAACAAGTACCCATGAACAGGAGATCGTCTACCCATGGGAGGTGAATCAAAGGGCTGCAAGCAGTTCTGGGAACAATCCGATATTGAAGCCTGATTACGCAGGAGCAAATGCTATCAGTACAGGTAATTTTCCTGATGGTAATATTACTGAAGCTTTTGATTCAAATGTTCGGGACCTTCCATCTTTTGAAGACACACAACCCGTCGATTTAAAATACAAATCTGAATTGGATATTGCGCCTGTTACCCCCTCTATTGCTAGAATAAATCCAGCGGAAATGGTTGAATACTCATTTCTGATGATCTCCAACAATCCGGAAATTCGAATGGTTGGTGATATTGAGGAAATCGTTGGTGAGGAAATCCTTGATATCTGCCAGGAAAATGACTGGAACCTGCTGATCCTGATTGTTCATTCGGACTATTTACAAATCACCGTCGGTGTACCCTCCACCATGCCACCGGGAATAATCATCAGGATATTCAGGGAGAAAACAACTAAAAGAATTATTGAGAGCTTTGAAGAAATCGATGCGAATATTGTATCAGGGGATTTTTGGGTAAAAGGGTACCTGGTAACGAATGGAACAGAAACCGAAATTTAACTGGGTATCGTGGTATTTTTAAACTCCCTGTCAATGATTAAGGCATGAGTTTTTAATTGGATACTAACAAATACTCCAGATACCTCCCGGGAAAATTCGACTATTAGAGCAATCTACAGGAATATTAAATATGCCGCCAACACTTTATCTCATCGATGGTCATGCTCTCGTTTACCGCACTTATTACGCCCTATCGGCAACACCCACCGGGAACCTTAAAACCTCAAAAGGAGAACCCACATCCGGTATTTTTGGATTCGCCAATGTTCTTCTAAGCCTTCTGGAGAAAGAAAATCCACAATATCTGGCTATAGCTTTCGACACTGGAAAAACATTTCGCGACGAGCTCTTCCCTGCTTACAAAGCCACCCGGGAGAAGATGCCTGAAGATCTACGACCCCAGTTGAAGCGTATTCGCGAAATGGTTGATGCCTTTAATATACCCCGGCTGGAAATCGAAGGGTTTGAAGCGGATGATGTGCTTGGCAGTATAACCAGTCAGGCAGTCAAGGATGGATTTGGAGTAAAAATCCTTACCGGAGACCGGGATTTGCTTCAACTAGCAGGGGAGAGAATCATCATAAATTTGCCGGGAAGCAAGCTTTCGGAATCACATGACTACCATTATGAAGATGTTAAAGAATATATTGGAGTTAAACCTGAGCAAATCATAGACTATAAAGGGTTGGCCGGGGATACATCAGATAACATACCCGGGATATCCGGCGTTGGACATAAAACAGCAGTCAGTTTATTAGAGACTTATTCCAATCTGGAAGATATTTATAATCACCTGGAAGTGCTTCCCTCCCGCATTCGCAATAAATTGGAAGGCAGCCGTGAAATTGCCGAGCTTAGTAAAACCCTGGCAACCATCCGGCTGGATGTTCCAATTTCGCTCAACCTTGAGAATGCAAATACGAAACACATAGATTTAAAAGGCGGGCTGGCCTTATTCAATGAACTAGAATTTCGCTCACTGATTCCGCGAATAAATAAACTGGCAGATAAACCCCGATCTTTGATTCAAGAATCACAACCTACCCTATTTAAGGATAATATCACCATAACAGTCTCGCAATCTGGTTACCAACCCGGTTTTGAAATTATTGATAACCCAGAAAGTCTCAGGGCACTTACAGAAAAAATAAACAACGCCAGGGTAATCTCGATTGATACTGAAACAACATCAACCGACCCTATGATCGCCAGGCTGGTAGGAATATCCATTTCCATTGCGGAAAATGAAGCATACTATATCCCCACCGGGCATTTAACGGGGGAACCTCAACTCGACCTTTCAATGGTACTGGGCGCATTAAAGCCTGCCTTTACGGACCAAAACAAGTTCCGGATTGGGCATAACCAGAAGTACGATGGTCTCGTATTAAAGCAGCACGGCCTGGATATGCGAACCTATTCATTCGATACGATGATTGCTCAATGGCTGATCGACCCTGCTTCCAGGCACTTCGGCTTGAAAGATATGGCCGCCAGCTATCTGAACATTCAGATGACTGAGATAGAAGAATTAATTGGTAAAGGCAAGACACAAATAAGTATGGCGCAGGTTCCTGTTACAACAGCAGCTCCGTACGCTGCCGCCGATGCAGAAGTAACCCTGAGATTAATGCCATTACTTAAATCCGGGCTGGAAAAAGTGAATGCAATAAAACTGATCAATGAGATCGAAATGCCCCTTATCCCAATCCTTATCGATATGGAACAAAAAGGTATCGCCATAAATGCGCCCTTCTTTGGCGAGATGTCTCATTCCCTTTCTGGGCGCATGTTTGAAATTGAAAATGAGGTATTTAAAGCTGTAGGTTACCAATTTAATATAAATTCCACACAACAGTTATCCAAGGCTCTCTTTGAAACTTTAAAATTAGAGCCCCCGGATCGCCGGAATCGAACTTCCAGCGGTCATTTTTCAACCTCTGCAAGCATCCTGGAGGACATCAGATTTCAGCATGAAGTAGTTAATTTGCTTTTGGAATATCGTGAACTTGCCAAGCTTCAATCCACCTACCTGGAAAGCCTGCCAAGACAAATCAACCCCGCGACAGGACGTATCCATACCTCATTTAACCAAACCGGTTCGGTAACAGGCAGATTGGCATCTTCTGACCCGAACCTGCAAAACATTCCAACCCGGACAGAATTAGGCAAAAAAGTTCGCCAGGGGTTTGTTTCCGGGGATGGACAAGTATTTCTCTCTATTGATTATTCTCAGATCGAACTCAGGATTGTGGCACATATGTCCGGGGATGAGGCTATGTTGGAGGCATTCCGCACAGGCCAGGACATCCATGCAGCAACTGCATCAGCCATATTCAACATTCCAATTGAGAACATCACCAAAGAGCAACGCAGACATGCAAAAGCGATTAATTTTGGGCTGATCTACGGGATGAGTGCCTTTGGTTTGAGCCGCAGCTCTGGTTTAACCCTTGGTGAATCTGAGGATTTTGTAAAAGCATATTTTCAACAATTCCCCATGGTAAAGAACTTCCTTGACAAGCTGCGGATTACTGCAGGCCAGCAAGGATATGTGGAAACGCTGCTTGGCAGGCGGAGATACTTCCCCAATTTACAAAAACAATCTCCAAACCAGTTTCGCCAGCGTGAGGAAAGGGAGGCAATTAATGCACCCATACAAGGCACTGCAGCGGATATCCTGAAAATCGCCATGATACGGGTTCCGGCAGCCCTTGCTGAACATGGATTAAACGCTGATCTCCTTCTTCAGGTACATGATGAACTATTATTTGAGGTTCCATTGCAGGAACTTCACCAAACGGTACGAATTATGCAATCAATCATGGAAAAGGCGTATCCTCTTTGTATACCCCTTACAACCGAAACCAGTTTTGGAGAAGATTGGGGTAATTTGAAGCCTTTCTCGCTAGAGGAGGGCAATAATTTATCCTGAACGATTGAGATGATGCCGATCATCTCGGGGAGAAGAGAGACCATTGCGTTTACAATTGATCATCCCAGCTTTGGTAATATCAGGCTTTGCCATCCTGTTGTTTTTAAGCATGTGGCAACGAAAATCACAAAGTGTCAGAATGGGATATAAACCCGTTGAAGAATTCTCAGCACAGGGAGGGTGTTCGATCTGGTTATTATTTGCAGTTTTTTTGGGTTATATCCTGTGGGTTCTCTATAGTGGATTAAATCCTTGACTGCTGTCGAACAACAACAATTCTCAAAAACCAGTGATAGGATCTTCAAGGTTTTTTTATACTTACTAATGGCGTATCTGGTTCAAATAGTAAACTATTTATGATTTAAAAATAGCTGGATATCAATTAAATGAATGAAATAGAACTGATTCAATCTGCTCAGCAAGGTGATTTGGATGCATTCAATCATCTGGTTTTGGTTTATCAGGATATGGCCTATAATGTCGCCTTCCGCATCCTGGCTGACAAGCACAGTGCAGATGATGCTGTGCAAAATGCATTTATTTCTGCATTCCACAACATTAATAAATTCCGCGGAGGTTCTATCCGGGCCTGGATTTTAAGAATTGTCACCAACTCCTGTTATGACGAATTACGCCGCAGGAAACGCCAACCAACCACGCCGCTTGATCCAATTAATTCCGACGGGGAAGAAATGGATTCAGCCCAGTGGATGGTTGACAATTCCCCCACTCCGGAGGAAACATTTGAGTCAACCGAACTTGAAAGAGCAATCCAGGATTGCCTTAATGACCTCCCCGAAGACTTCAGAGCGATGATCGTCTTGATTGATATTCAAGGATTGGATTATCAGGAAACCTCCCAGGTTTTAAATTCACCACTTGGCACTATCAAAAGCCGGTTAGCACGTTCCCGAAAAAAAATGCGCGATTGTTTACAGACAGTTCAGGAACTTTTACCCAGTCAATTTCGTCTTGAGGGGGAAGGAGTATGATGAGTGTAAATGTTACGCCAGATGAATGGGAAATGGTATCTGCATACCTGGATGATCAGCTGCCCGCCGCGGAGAAATTGATAATCGAGCAGCAACTTGGTCTACGGCCAGAGCTGCAATCAGCTTACCATGAATTACGCCGGCTAAAATTTGCATTCAAGAGTCTACCACCCAAAAAAGCTCCTCGAAATTACACGCTTAGCCCGAAAGAAAAAAAAGAAAAAACATCCATTTTCCAAATGCTGGTTCCAGCCTTCGGTTTTAGTTCGGCAGTTGCTGCAATCCTCCTTGCAATCACGATTTTTTTTCAGATCACTCCATCAGGCAGTATGGTCTCCCAGGCACCTGAGCCAGCCATGATGGCAGCAGAGCAGGAATCCGGACAGAGTAAGACAGCACCCGAAACCCAGCCACAAATTATTACCTGGGGAAGTCCTGGCGGAGTTGGTTTTGGCGGAGGGGGGGCGGGGGCAGCGGTCCGGCATATGGCATCGGTGGAGGAGCACCGGCTGCCGCGGTTGAACAGCAAACTATGGATGATGCAGCAAAAATTGCGGGGAGCCAGGACCTCACTGCAAAATCCCTTCCAGCTGGCGAACCGACCATGATTGAAAAACAGGTCCCCGAGCAGGATGTCCCACCGCTCCCTGTTGAACAAAATGACCTGATTGCCGGAATTCGTCCAGCAGAACAGCGCGGAAAAATCCTGTCCAACCCGCCTGCACAACCAACAATTTCCCCGGAATCATCAGACGCTTCCGGGAGGTTAAACTTTTCAGCGCTTCAAATCTTGTTGGTCATCCTGACAATTGTTTTTGGATCAAGCGCATTTTTCCTTCACAGAAAAGGAAAAATGTGAATCAACGCACGATTCGATATTGTCCTTTTTGCGGAACACCCTTACAAAATCATAACTCCTCATTGGAGGAACAAACCAGATGCATGCAGTGCGGGCGGGTTTATTTTGCTGATCCAAAAGTAGCTGTGGCTGTTTTTATACAGAAACATGGAAAAATATTATTAACCCGCCGCATAAACAACCCACTCAGCGGATTCTGGAGCCTTCCTGCCGGTTTTATGAATGCCAATGAAGATCCTCAAGAAGCTGCTATCCGGGAGTGCCTGGAAGAAACTGGTTTAATGGTTGGGATCACATCCTTATTGGGTATTTTTTCGGGCCGGGAACATCCCCGGGGTGCAGATTTAGTACTCGTGTACCGGGGGAAAATTCTAGGCGGGAATCTGTATGCAGGAGATGATGCCGATCATGCGGCCTTTTTTAACTTTAAGGAACTTCCACCACTCGCCTTTAAAACAACAGCCAGGATTATTGAGCAATTCCGTGACGATAAATCCTGAGTTATTCCATATGTTAGAATTAGATTGTGGCAATTTTGTTCTGGTTAATCAGCCTGCATGACCAAGGGAACAATTAAATTGGCAAAAGCAAAAACCACTGCAACAAAAAGACGCACCAGCCGGCCCAGACAGAGCAGATCCAGGTTGGTTGGTTCAACCAAACAGCCCTCAAGTCGTACCACCACCTCGAAAGGGAAGAGTAACCCCATTAAGGTTAACTTCAATAAAATCTCTCCGGAAAGATGGATGGATTTCAGCGGCATTATCCTGGTGGTGGTTGGATTATTATCCCTTTTAAGCCTGATCTCACAGGAACAAGGTCAGCTCACAGGCTGGTGGGTCCAAACCCTAAAACAGGGTTTTGGATTGGGCGCCTACTTATTACCGGTCTCGTTAATGGTTATTGGCGCCTGGCTTATATTCCGAAATTTAGACATCACCCCTGTTATTTCGGCAGAAAGAATATTCGGAATCATCTTGATTTTTTTTAATTTACTGACCATCTTTCACCTCGTTATCAACGGAAATTTCAATCAAGCAGAACTTGGACAGGGAGGTGGTTATGTTGGCGCCTTTTTTAAGTTGGTCCTGGTTCAGGCAACCGGATTATTTGGCTCAATCATCGCCCTGATTGCCTGGCTATTAATCGGGATAATCTTTGCATTCGATATATCTATCCCGGATTTTTACCGTTCTGTGGGCTCAATTTTTCAAAGGGGAAAAACGAAAACAACATCACTTCTTTCAAATTCCAAAGACTCCGTTCCTTCCTACTACGATCAGGCAGAAGGTGAAGCATCCGGGGAATTACCAAAGGATTTCCACCCGATTCGTAACCTCTCTATATTGAGCAGGAAGAAAAATGTCGGTGACGAAAGAACTGCTCAAAAAGCAAAACCAGGATTGCCCGATATGCCTGTTCCGGAATTTGATGGAAGCAATGAATTTACATCCGGTACCGGAACATCAGCACCTGACCAATCATGGATTCTGCCTGCTTTGGAGAAGATTTTGGATCCTGCTGCACCGATAGCCAGGCAGGCAAATCTGGATATGCAAAATGCCAGGGTGATAGAAGATACCCTCGCCTCATTTGGCGTACCTGCCCATGTCGTAGAGATCCACCGTGGGCCAACCATCACCCAATATGGAATAGAACCAGACTTCATCGAAACCCGGACAGGTCGAACACGTGTGCGGGTCAGCAAAATTACCTCGTTGGTGGATGATCTCGCCCTCGCCCTGGCCGCCCGGCGGATACGCATCCAGGCTCCCGTACCGGGAAAAAGTTTTGTTGGCATAGAAGTACCCAATGATGAGGTCAGCCAGGTTACATTGAGGGAAGTGATGGAGAGCAAATCTTTTCAGAGCAAACAGACTCCACTGCGTTTTGCCCTTGGAAAGGACGTTTCTGGTAAACCAATTACCGTGGACCTGGCGGATATGCCGCATCTATTAATTGCCGGGACCACCGGATCCGGAAAATCAGTGTGCATAAACTCCATTCTCTCTGGTTTTTTATTACAAAACAGTCCGTCCACATTGAAATTGATCCTGATTGACCCCAAACGGGTTGAATTAACTGGTTATAACGGTATTCCCCATCTCCTGGCACCTGTGGTTGTTGATGTTGAGCGTGTTATTGCTGTCCTGCAGTGGGCTTTATTGGAAATGGACCGTCGCTATGATAAGTTTTCCCAAATCGGGGTGCGCAATATTATTGAATACAATTCAAAATTCTTACAGGATCAGCTGCCAAATTTGATTGTCATCATTGACGAGCTAGCTGATCTCATGATGGTCTCTCCGGATGAAACCGAGCGATGCATCACCCGACTGGCACAACTTGCCAGGGCAACCGGGATTCATCTCATAATTGCGACCCAACGTCCTTCAGTAGACGTAGTCACCGGTTTGATTAAAGCAAATTTCCCCGCCAGAATT
This sequence comes from uncultured Chloroflexia bacterium, assembly GCA_963747965.1. Taxonomy (GTDB): domain Bacteria; phylum Chloroflexota; class Anaerolineae; order Anaerolineales; family Anaerolineaceae; genus CAVVGZ01. The sequence continues at coordinate 173,495 of CAVVGZ010000004.1, forward strand.
GCTTTCGCAGTTGCGTCTGGTGTGGACAGCCGGGTGATTCTGGATCAACCCGGCGCAGAACGCCTCCTGGGCCGTGGTGATATGCTCTTCCAATCACCAGATGCAGCTGCACCGGTCCGGCTTCAAGGCGTCTACGTTTCCGAGGTTGAAATTCAGAGGTTGGTGGATTACTGGCGGCAGGCAAAAGTGGAACACGGCCAGGCAATGACCACCCCACAGGCATCCGGTATAGATGTCCTGCCCACCAATGTCCCTTTCACCCAGGAACCGTTATTTGATACCAGTGAAACAAGGGACAGAGATCCATTGTTTAACCAGGCCGTTATTGTGGTCAGGCAGGAAAAAAAGGCATCCATCACCCTGTTGCAGCGAAAAATGAGGATTGGTTATACACGTGCCGCCCGGCTGATTGATACGATGGAGGCTGCAGGCATTATCAGCCCGGCACAGAGCAGCTCGCAAATCCGTGAAGTGCTTGATTTTGGGGATACCCGGGAAGGTCTGATAGAGAATCAAACCGAGGAAACTTAAAGGAAAAACCGACCGCTGAAAGGCATAAAGTGATCTCCCGTCATAACCCGCCTACCTCATAGAAGACCATCCCTGCTGCAAGGATAGCAGCTGTTTCCATTCTCAATATTTTTCTTCCAAGGGTTACGGGCTGGATACCAGCAATTATTGCCTGATCGATTTCATCCTCAGAATAACCCCCTTCTGGACCAATGAAGACTGCTATCTTTGCAGGTACCCCTGGGAACTGCCTTTCACGCAAATATTCTTTCATCCCCTGTTTGTTTTCATTCTCCCAGAGAATGATTGAAATATCAGAAAATTTTGCGGCGCAGATAAGAGAATCCTGGTAGGCAAGCGGATTGTGCAGGACAGGCAATTGAATTGAACCAGACTGTTCTGCTGCTTCCCGAATTATTCTCTCCATTCGCTCCGTTTTTTTTCTCCATTGATCTGCTGATTGAACCAGTGTACGGCTGGTAATAACCGGGAAAAATTCGCTTATACCGATTTCTGTCCCTTTCTGTAAAATCCACTCAAACTTTTCCCGCTGGGTCATGCTGATAAACAGAAAAACGAGACCTTTAGAAATTTCTTGATGGCTCTTAACTTCAAGAATGGCTGCCCTGCATTTATCTGGATGCACCTCGGCAAGTTGAACCAAATATTCCTTTCCAAGGTTATCCAGGACAATCAGGTTGTCTTTGACCCCCAGCCGCAGGACACGGGCTATTTGATGGGAGATATCCCCCGGAAAAATAACCTGGTTGCCTTCTATCTGTTCAGGGGAAAGGAAAAAGCGATGCACCGGCAGCCTTTCTATTCTTGAACTTTCTGGTCCCTGGTGGAATTCCCAGCAATTACGATTGTATATTCCCCGCGTGGTTCGTTCTGGGAGAAAAATTGCACCAGTTCACTTATGCTCCCGCGCTGGACCGCTTCAAACATTTTTGTAAGGTCATTGGCAACCGCCGCCTGGCGGTCTCCAAATATTTTTAGGGCGGCTTGCAGAAACGCCACCAGGCGGAATGGACTTTCATAGAAAATCAACGAATGTGGTGATTCCCGATCGACCCGGAGAAAATTTTCTCTTTGTCCCGGTTTTCTGGGAGCAAATCCACGAAAAGTGAAGCTGTGTGCCGGCAATCCGGAAAGAATCATTGCGGCGATTAATGCGGAAGGACCGGGTACGATTGTCATGGGGATATTTTCATCAATGCAAGCCCGCACAAGCAGGTACCCTGGATCAGAAATGGATGGACTGCCGGCATTGGTCACCATGGCAATGGATTTACCATCCTGAAGCAGGTTAATCAATCGTCCAACCACTTTTTGTTCGTTGTAAGCATGGAAAGAGATCTGGGGTTTCTTTATTTCAAAATGGCTTAATAAGTGACCTGTTTTGCGGGTATCCTCGCTGACAACAAAGTCCACTTCTTTTAATACCGTCAGCGCCCTCAGGGTGATGTCCCCTAAATTACCGATTGGAGTTGAGACCAGATATAACATAGCAGGTTGGTTTCTTGCTTATTCAACGGGTTGATTGCCGTTCCCTGATGGCAGTATATCATGGTATTGTCTGTCATTCATGGACGCCTTGGCACCAAATTCCTTACCGCTATACTAAATGGTAAATAAGCGGATAAGCCAATTTCAGCCGGATGCCCGCCTATACACAAGCATGATGAAGCGCATTATAATCATTTCCAGGAGATACAAATGGCGGCAAATCCTACCAGAAATCGAGTGAATCCTGAAACCATTGATACAACACCTATGCGCAGGCCTGACTGGATACGGGTTAAGGCACCTTCCGGAGAAACATACCAGTGGCTGGATCAATTGATGCGCCAGAAATCGTTACACACCGTATGCGAAGAAGCCGGCTGCCCGAATATGGGGGAATGTTGGGGGAGCGGTACGGCTACATTCTTGATCATGGGAGATATTTGTACCCGCAGCTGTGCATTTTGTGACATCAAACGCGGCCGTCCGGCGGTATTGGATTGGGAGGAACCGGTTCGAGTAGCCCAGGCGGTAAAAGCAATGCAACTAAAACATGCCGTCATTACCAGTGTCAACCGTGATGAGCGCCGGGACGGGGGCGCCCCAATTTTTTCCATGGTTATCAGGCAAATCCGTAAAATTCACCCCGGGTGTTCCATTGAAGTTCTCATCCCCGATTTCAAAGGTAGTATTGAGGCTCTCCAAATCGTTTTGCAAGCCCGACCGGAGATTCTCAATCATAACGTGGAAACAGTTCCCCGCCTTTTTAAACAGATTCAACCCCAGGACCGTTATGAATGGTCTAAAGCAACCCTGACCAACGCCAAGAAAATTGATGCCGATACGCTCACAAAATCCGGGATGATGGTCGGGCTTGGCGAGACCATGGACGAGGTCAAAGAAGTGATGAGGGATTTGCGAAGCTGGGACGTGGATATCCTTACCATGGGACAATATCTACAGCCAAGCCGCAGCCACTTTCCCATCCATAAGTATTACACGCTTGAGGAATTCGAGGAAATAAAACAATTTGGGCTTGAGATCGGATTCAAGTGGGTGGAGAGCAGCCCCCTGGTGCGTTCGTCCTACCGGGCTGCCGAACAGGCGCGTACCCTCAGTAAAATTCACAGGCACCTTTATGGTGAATAATCTGTCTGGATTTTTTGGACCAGGCAGATTAACCATCCCAACCACCGGATGGTTTTTTTATGCATCCGTAGAATTACCCTGGACAAGGCGGATACAAGCCTCTACAGCAATTTCAAAAAGCAGTGTGCGGTCCGACCTCCGGTAATTCCAGCCGCGTGCATCCCAGCCATCGGCAATCACCAGATCGCCGGCATAAACAATCTGGCCAAGCTCAACCTGGCGGAATTGGGCGACAGCCATAAGCGCAGCAGCCTCCATTTCCACAACCCTGCAGCCTTCTGAAAAACGCCTGTGCCTGCGGCTGGTGGTTTCCCTGTACAGGGCATCTGTGGTCCAGGTCTTTGCCAGAAAAAATGGCATGTTCCAGGAATTCAAAGTATCTTCAAGGGCATGTATGGGGCGAATGTGGGCGGTTACTTCCCGCTGAGGAGGAAGATAGTGGTAAGAGGTACCCTCATCCCGCACCGCTGCCGTCAGGATAATCGGGAAGCCGGCCTCTAATGCAGGGTCTAATACCCCGCAGCCCCCGCAAACAATTATTTTTTGTATACCCATATAGATTAATTCTTCCAGAAAACCAGCTGCCAGCGGGGCACCTACCCCGGGGTGAAAAACCAGGATGGAATACCCGTTTTTATCCATTACATATACCGGGTGACGCCCAATCTCAGATCGAAGTTCACCAATAATCCGGAGCTGTTGATTTTCTAGTAATCCACCCAGTACTTCCTGGAAAAAACAGAGTACACATCCAGTAATGGATGGTTCCAATTCAAACTGGAAGCGGGGTTCGATGATCGCTTTGCGGGATGCATCAAATTCCAGGATGGGATAACTTGTCGTTTCGTTCATGGACACTCCAAATATGCCGGAAATGAAATCATCAGAAATTAGCTCCGGCCAGATATCCTCATACTGGCTGGTTTACCACCAAGGAAAAGCAAAAAACCCGAAAAACGCACCAGCCCGCTGATAAACAAAGCTGGACCCACCCCGATCCAAAGAGACAACCAGGATGCAAAGATGGGAGCAATAATTAATGCCAGGTGCTCCACACTCTGGCCGATGGACACAAAAGTAGCTCCATACTCATCCGGGACAGTTTTCATAAATTCATCAAAAAAGGTTAAACTGGTACCCGCCTGGAAGATTCCAGATACACCCGCCAGGAGTGCAATCACCCACTCCTGTTGAAGGTACGAAACCAGCATTGGGTAAAAAGAAAGGGCCAGGGTACTCCATAAGAGGATAAAATTTGAGTTTTTTCGCCTGGATACCCGGATCCAGTAAAAATAGCCAATAACCAGGGTGGCTGTTGCAGCAGTATTGATGGCGGCGATCGAGGCATCTGTTGCTTCAATGACACGAACAAAATAAAGCGGCAGGAGCGGCAGGGTCATCGCCGTACCGTAGGAATAAACAAAGCGTTTTAAAACAAAGGATCTGAAATTTGGATAGGAACGAATGAGCTTGTAATAATCACGGATCAATGATCTTACCGAATCTGAAGAAACCGGCAAATCAGTGCTCTGTTCCGGGATGGAAATATGAAGTGAAAAATAATAGCTGATCAGGCTGCCGAAAGATAACAGGATAAAAACTGTTTGAAAATTAATGGGGAATATTATTAAAGCCAGGAATTGCCCAATCATGAATACCGTAACAGCATTGGTTATGCCATACAACGACCAGCGGCGGGACATTAATTCAAAACGTCCCTTTGGCCCTGCGACGGAATTCATCACCACAGAGAAGGAGATGTTGGTTATGGTTTGGGGTATGGTTATCAACCCCCATATAAACAGGATTGAGACTACCAGGTACTCACTGGGCACCAGAAAACCGATTAATCCGGTTAGAGCATATCCCATATAATAAATCAGGCGTGAATTGCTGAACCAGGGGACAACATCCTTCTGTTTTTGGAGATACCTTCCCAATGGCAGGGAAAACAGGAAACCTGCAACGGCTGGCATTGAAGTAAGCATGCTGATTTGAAAACTGGTTGCACCCAGGCGTGCCAGAAAAACAGGCAAAAATGGTGATGCGGAACTAACAAGTCCTACCCCGATAGCGTCAATCTGCACATTAACAAAGTTTTCACGCGTAATATCCGGGGATGTTTGCGGGGTGCCAAACCAATAGATGAAGCGGCGCAATAAGTCTCTCAATGCAGGGTTCAATGCTCCTGGGACAATTTCATGTTTTCACGATAGAAAGAATTTACCTTCGGAATTTTTTGTGAAAGTTTACTACATAATAATAATATACCGGTCATCGTTTTTGGAATAATCAGGGAATGGAAGTCTTCCCAAGAGAACCATAATTGGCTGGTTTTTTTACCACCTGACTCTGTTTTGATCGATCTGTTGGGATATCGATATTCTCCATCAGGTCATTTGTTTAATTAATTACCAATTTATCCATTCAATCCCGTGATTCCCGGAAAAACGTCTGCGCATTGTTTCTATTGCCTGGGAATTGTTATCCATCAGGATAAAGGATCTCTCTAATTCCAGACAAGCTGCTCCTACGGTTCCGCTCCCAGCAAAGAAATCCATTACCAGGTCTCCCGGCCTGGAAGATGCCTGGATGATCCTCCTGATCACCCCCATTGGTTTTTGGGTTGGATAGCCAGTCTTCTCCTTCCCATTGGTTGGGACGATGGTGTGCCACCAGGTGTCAGTCGGGGTTTTCCCGCGCCGGGCTTTTTCCACTCCCACCAGGCCAGGCGACATATATGGGATCCGTTCAATGGAGTCATAGTTGTAGGTATAGTGAGAAGGATCTTTTGCATACCACAAGATGTTGTCATGCTTGGCAGGCCATTTTTTCTTGGTCCGGGCGCCATAATCATAAGCCCAGATTATTTCATTGAGAAAACACTCCCGCCCAAAAAGGTTATCCAGGAAGACTTTACAGTAATGAACCTCGCGGTAGTCGATATGAAAGTATAGGCTCCCGTCTGATTTTAATACTCGATAAGCTTCCCTGAGCCGCGGTTCAAGAAACCCGAGATAATCATTATATAAGTCAGAATAACCCTTTGTTCCAATGATTTTTGTTTGGTAGCGTTTTCCCCCGAACCCGGTCCGGTCTCCATTTTCAGATTGTACATTCGCCATCTGGGTCCTGGCTTGAATTTTCCCGGTATTAAAGGGAGGATCAATATAAATCAAATCCACTGATCCACTTGCAAGGATCTTCAGAATGGGGAGATTGTCACCAAAGTAGATTTTATTGGGCATAAATAGTCCACTTAATGAGCGGCTGAAAGTCAACTCAAAGCACAACCAGATTTTAACCTACCGCTCCAGTATATTTATTTTTCAAAATATTCGTATTTATTGTTGTAGTAAGCCCCATGGATTTTGAGCAGCGGAGTTATACCGCAACTCAAAATGCAGGTGCGGGCCGCTTGAATTTCCGGTGTTTCCCAGGGAGCCAATCACGGCGCCTTGATCAACACTTAATCCGCACTGGGTATAGATTTCATTCAAATGGGCATAAACAGACTGGTAACCGGTACCATGATCAATGATCACCAGGTTGCCGTAGCCATGGTTCATGCCAGCCGGCATAAACCACAACGCCGCCATCCACCGCAAACAGGTTATCTCCTTCAATTCCGGCAATATCGATTCCGTTATGGCCTGACTCAGGGGTGAAATCGTAACCGGAAATCCTCCGGCTGGGAGCAGGCCAGATATATGTGCCGTTTCCAATTGTCCCCCCAAAAATGGCTCCGCACGATCCTGGTCCAAGGCTGCTGGCAACTGCTGCATTTTCCCGGGTAAGGCCAGCCGGAATCCAGGACACCGGTTCACGCTTGCCACCCGGTACAAAAAATTCTGTTCCCTCCGCAATATTCGGATGGGAGAAATCCCCGATTGATGCCAGATCCAGGTGGTTTCCCGGCCAGTTAATGATATCCATGGGTGTTACGCCGTAAAAACTGCTTACCCCATTAAGGCCTTCCCAGGCTGTCCAGCGGTGAAGTACGCCATCCTGCGGGAGGATATTAATTTCAACACCCGGCAGAATATTGTGAACATCATCGCCCAGGATGTAAAGGTTTCCCCAGAAGATAGTTTCCGGTTTCAACCCGAACTTTTCTGCAATGCCAAATATAGAATCACCGGGCTGGATCGTATATTTCGTGATCTCAGTTCGTGGTGTCGGTGTCACCACCGGTTGGGCGGGGCTCTGTGTGCTCATTGATACCACCGGATTTTTTTCCACGGCCGGTTTTGTGCTAACAGGTTCTGTTGCAGATAGGTTTGCAGGGGAATTGCTTTCATTTTGTGCGCTCGCGGAAGTTCCGCCGAATGGCAGGATCATGATCAGACCAGTAACCAGTCCAACCATGAAGATCGGGGCCAGGATAAAGCGCTGCCGGTGAACTGCATCCAGGAAAGCGTGCCACATTGTATTTATATTATGGATCATTGTTTGTAAATTCAACCTGTTTGACTGGTTAAGGATATTGGTACAATCTAATCATGATTCGCTTTGATCTGTCAAGTGTGAGTCAGCTAAGAGAAATTTCATCTGGATTTTATACTATTAGTTATGAAAATTCATCCTTTCAATCCATTGCCATCCCTGAAAGGTCCTGTTTAGTGTAGGGTTATCATCTCCGAAGGTACAACGGTAATTTGCTTAAATGGCAATTCTCTACCCGGACCTGATGGCAAGCCACAGCAGAAAGATCACCATTTCTCTTTCTCTGCAAGGTCAAAGCAGTTGGAATTGAGAGGACCTGAACAATCTGAATTTGAATGGAAGTTGACCTCTATAGGGGTGAACTTAGATTTATAATATGGACAAGCGCTTAGACAGCCTGATCGCATAATTTTCCATTTATTTTCCGGGATTTATCGGATTGAATGATTACTTCACAATTTTTTCCAATGGCTGGATTTATCCATCCAAGCAACTTGTTCTGGCTTGAATCGCCACCAGTGGTTTTGTTTTCTGCCTATTGGCGCCTAAAACCTTAATAAATGGATTACAAATATATTTTTTAAAATGAATAACTCAAATTATATAGTGTATAATAAATAATACTTAAGGGTAAATCACCCAAACCGAATAATAAAATATTCTTTTAATAAATTATCCAGGCCGTTTCTCATTAATTGGTCTTTTACCGGATTGTTGTATAATATTGGTTTCAGGTAGCCAAGGGAAGGTTTATGGGAAAATTTTTACTTAGAAGATTAATCACATCAATCCCATTAATGTTTGCTATTACTATCATCGTCTTTTTGATGGTCCAAATGGTTCCGGGAGATCCGGTCATGCTGATGCTTGGACCAGAAAGCATGATGACGGGGGATGATATTGAAAAAATACGCGAACAATTGGGCTTTAATGATCCTTTGTACGTTCAGTATTTGAATTATATGAAAAAACTGATGAGGGGTGATTTAGGGAATTCCGTCCGATCAAAATCCCCGGTATTTTATGAGATAAGAATCCGCATACCCAATACCGTAGAACTTGCCGTCGCCAGTATGGCCTTTGCAATCACCATGGGTGTCGCTTTGGGGATTTCATCTGCGTTAAACCACAACAGTATTTACGACAATATGTCCTCGGCAGTTTCCCTTTTGGGGGTGTCCCTACCCAGTTTCTGGCTGGCTCTTCTGCTGATCTGGGTATTTGCGATACAACTACGCTGGTTTCCTGTAACCAGCGGTCCGGCTACAGGATTAAAAGGCCTGGTCCTTCCTGCCATTACTCTGGGTTTGGCAGCACAAACCGCCATCGCCCGCCTGGTCCGGGCGGGTATGCTGGAAGTCATGATGAATGATTACATCCGTACTGCCCGGTCCAAAGGCATGCAGGAGAGAGTAGTCATCATCCGACATGCTTTACGTAATTCATTAATTCCGGTGGTAACCGTGGTGGGAGTCCAACTCGGCAGTATACTTGCAGGAACGACCATCATAGAAACCGTCTTTGGCAGATTGGGAATTGGGAATTTACTGGTCAACTCCATTCTCATCAAAGATATGCCTGTTGTGCAGGCTATCCTTTTGCTGGTTGCCGGTATCTATTTTGTCATTAATGTCTTGGTAGAAGCAGGGTATGTCTGGCTAGACCCAAGAATTCGGTTAAACTGATTAGTAAACCTATGAATCCCGATTACCACGGTGGCACATGACGTTATCAGAAACAAATAAATCCATTGCACCCAAGATAAAGAAGAAAGAATCTTATCTCATGTTGACAATTCGCCAGATCTCAAAAAACAAGTTGGCTGTTGTCGCCTCCCTTTATTTAATTTTTCTGATCATTGTCGTGATTCTAGCCCCATTTATAGCTCCCTTTGACCCCACTGAAATGCACATGGACGATTCGCTTGTCCCCCCCAATGATATCTACAAATTTGGTACGGATGACGCCGGACGTGACGTATTCAGCCGGGTAGTTTATGGCGGCCGCATTTCACTCAAGGTTGGGTTTATCTCCGCAGCAATTGCCCTGACACTTGGTTTGCCGATGGGGTTGACTTCCGGTTATTACGGAGGCAAGGTCCAATTTTCAATTCTCAGGTTCATGGATATCATGCTGGCATTTCCCGGGATATTGCTGGCATTGATCGTTGTTGCTATCCTGGGCAAAGGCATTGACCAGGTGATGATTGCTGTGGGTATCGCTCATGTCCCCACCTTCGTTCGTGTTGTTAACGGTTCCGTATTAGCCAGTAAAGAAAATGAATATATCATGGCCGGCCGGTTGTGCGGAGCCAATGATTTTCGATTAATAACCCGTTATGTCTTGCCAAATATTGTTGCGCCCATCATTGTCATGTTGACCCTGTACGTGGCGGGAGGCATTCTCGCCGCCTCCGCCCTTAGTTTTCTTGGATTAGGCGCCCAACCCCCTTCCCCGGAATGGGGTGCCATGATCAGCCGAGGGAGGCAAAACCTGCGCCAATCGCCCTGGATGTCAGCTTATCCCGGTTTGGCGATTTCATCCGCCGTGATTGCGTTTAATGTCGTTGGGGATGCCTTGCGTGATGCGTTAGACCCATGGATTAGAGCCAGATAATCCATGTATCATATCAATCAAATTTTTAAAAAAAGGAGAAACAAAAAAATGAAGAAGATGTATCCAATTGTTTCAATATTAGTTGTGCTGGTAATGCTATTGAGTGCCTGTGCACCAGCAGCAGCACCTGCGGTAGAGGAACCTGCAGCTGCTGAAGCAACAACAGCACCTGCAGCGGCCGAGATTACAACTGCACCTGCAGCTGTTGCGGTAACCGCTGCACCCGCGCCACCGAAGCACCTGTCACTTCACCAACTTTAGTAGAAGCCGTTGATGAGGCAAAGTATGGCGGTACTTTGAATGTTACCATACGGTTGAATGACTACGAGACTCTCGACCCGCATGTAACCAACCTGACCCAGGCTGCCTATATTTTCAAGCAGATGTATGACAAACTAATCTTCTGGGAAGGCGACACTTTATATCCAGGCCTGGCATTAACCTGGGAACCCAACGAAGATTTTACAATCTGGACCTTGACACTGCGCGAAGGCGTCACCTTCCATGATGGATCTCCCTTCAACGCTGAAGTGGTTGCATACAACTTTGACCGCATGGTTGATCCTGCCACCAATTCCCTGGAAGCCGGAAGCGAGATGGGCCCCTATGACTACACCGAAATTGTTGACGATTACACGGTGAAAGTACATTTTACGGACCCTATGCGCTGTTTGATGTTGCTTTGACGTCGGACTACCTCTCCATGATTTCCATGGAACAGGCGGAGAAGGTTGGATCTGATAAATTTAAAGACAATCCGGTTGGTACCGGCCCGTTCAAATATGTCAGCCAGGTCAGTGCTTCCGAAGTAGTCCTCGAAAGATACGAAGATTACAACTGGGCTCCTGAATTCATGAAACACCAGGGACCGGCCTACCTGGATAAATTGATTTTCCACTTTGTCATCGAAGACGAGACCCGCCTCGGTGCCCTGGAAACCGGTGAAGCGAATATGATCGATAACCTTCCCCCGACCCGTATTCAGGAACTTAAAGATGCAGGATTCACGGTCTATGACCTGCCCCGTTATGGCCTGCCCCGCATGGCAAACCTGAACACAAAAGCCTGGCCAACCGATGATATCCTCGTAAGACAGGCATTGAACTATGCGAAAAATCCGGAACTAATTGAAAAAACCGTCACCAAAGGTTTCTTCCCGAATGCGAAAAACGTCCTGGCTCCGGGAACCCCCTATTATGACGAGGCGGCTGAACTTTACAGCTATGATCCTGCCAAAGCCGTCGCCCTGCTGGAACAAGCCGGATACACCGAAGTTAATGCCGATGGTTACCGGGTCAAAGACGGCAAAGTCCTTGAAATGCTTTACTACACATTCGCAGATGCACAGGCAGAATTAACCGCTGAAGCCTTCCAGGCCATGATGAAAGAGGTTGGTGTTAAGGTGAATGTGGAAGTTGTACCAGGAAACCTCCTGTACAGTATCGCCCAGGAAGGAAGCCCGGTTAATGCATCCTTTATTGGAACAGGCGCTCCGGATCCAGGTTTACCCCTGATCGGTTTCTTCCACAGTGAAGGCAAAGGCACCCGCCAGTATTCTCAATTCCAAAACGAAGAACTGGACAAGCTGCTGTATGACGGTATGGGAACAAATGATCCTGCCAAGCGCCAGGAAATCTACTCCAATATCCAGAAGATTATCATGGAAAATGCCCTGGTCGTTCCTTTGACCGCAACCGTGATGAGATGGGCATGCCCAACCGGAAGTTATGGACTTCCATGCCGATATTTACCCCCATCCATACTTCTATGATGTCTGGATGAAAGAAAAATAGTAACAATTTCTACTAACCTTGAGGTTAATTATTCTTAAGGCTGAAACAAAAACGACCTCCCGGATTTACTTCGGAAGGTCGTTTTTCTATTGAAAGCTAAAGTATTAAGATATTGTTTGTCCTGATTTGCCTTGCGGTTGAAAATAATGGCAGGCTTGATTCCTGTTCAAGATTGCACAAGCTGGTGGTTACTGGATAATCACCGGATCGTAGGTGAAAGGAGTCAGCACTTCACCTTTTTCTTTTCCAACAAGGATGTTGTCTTCGCAGCGCAGGTAATACTGCCCCCAGCCATTAATTTTAGGTTCAACAGCAAAAATCATCCCGGCTTTAATCGGGCGCATGGCGCTCTCATGGGGACTGCGCAGCCACGGCCACTCGTGGAGGTCTGTGCCAATGGAATGGCCAATACTCCATTGGTAATATCCATATCCTTCATAATATCCAGCTTCTTTAGCCCGGGTATTGCCAACTTCAAACATATCAAAAGGGGTCAGCCTTTCATCACCGAGCAAAGCAGTTACTTCCTGGACAATACTTGTAATCACCTTGTAAGCCCGGCGGGCGTCCGCCTGTGGTTCGCCAATGAACAAAGTGCGCCCGAAATCTGTTTTATAACCAGAGTGAATGATTCCATAATCAAAAGACAGGCTGCTCTGCGGAAGCAGGATGTTATCCGGGTTGTTGCGTATTTTTGGATCGCTGTCCTTATTAACACATACGACTCCCGGAGAGAAGGAAAATGGGAAGCTGCCGCGCCTCAGGGTTTCATAAGCCAGTTCGGCTTTAACATCGTGGACATTCATTCCTACCTTTAGTTTCTTTATCAGGGAATCAAATATATCGCTGGTGATCCTTCCGGCTTCCCTCATCAGGCCAATTTCATACTCATCCTTAACAACCCGCGCCTCGTCAATAATTGGGTCCGCAAAAGCTACAATCTTTGCCTGCGGAGCTGCTTCCATCAATCCCAGGACGGTCTGCCCCCAGGTCTTCTTGGAGATGGCAATGGTTTTATTTTTTGTGTCAAATAAATCCAGGGCTTGTTTTAAGTACTCATTGGGATTGGGGAAATCCATCGGCATGATTATTTTTTCGACTACGTTATACAGCGGGGACAGACCAGGTTCAGCATACCTTTCCCTGTGTATGAGGACGGGATCTTTATCGAGACTGAATACAATCCCATCAACCCAGTCTCCCCATACTCTTGAATCGGGATAGTGGCTGGCTACGACAGTCCCGGTTATATATGTAAATTCAGTTCCAAAACCCAGGAACATGATATCCGCATGGTTCTGCTCCATTTGCCGCCGGATTTTCGCCAGGTGTTCTTTAAAGAAATGTGCAGCGTTTTTTTCCATATTGTCTCCCAACACTTAGGTTAATTTACTCTATACAGGAATTTTTTGGGCCGCATCCAGCATGCTGATCATGCCTTTGATGCCTTTGTAAAAATGTGCCAGGCTGAATTTTTCATTCGGGCTGTGCAAGCCATCATCGGGTAGGCCCAGGCCAAGTGAGAGTACTGGTACCGATAATATTTTTTGAAACAGCCCCAGAACAGCCAGGGAACCGCCTCCGCGTTTAATGACAGGATCATATCCATACCCCTGCTTATAACAAACCTCTGCCAGGTATAAGAACGGTGAATTGATATCTATGCTGGATGAATCACAATGACTGATTAAATTGACCGTGGAATGCACGGTCGGAGGGGTAATTTGAGCAATGTAATCCTTAAAAAGATCGTATATTTCAAGAGGGTCCTGGTTAGGGACAATACGCATACTAACCTTAATAACCGCCTGGGCTGGAATAACGGTTTTATGCCCTTCACCCGAGAAACCCCCGCCGATGCCGTGAATTTCCAGGGTCGGACGCATACCCAGCCTTTCCAGAACGCTATATCCTGGTTCACCCCATAAGGCTGGCACACCAAGACTATTCTCATAGAACTCCCGGGGAGCTTCCAGTTTCCGGGTGGCTTGAATTTCTGCATCACTGAATTTAACCACACGGTCATAAAATCCCGGAATGGTTACCCGGCAATTTTCATCATGCAGCCTTGCAACGATTTCGGCTGCGGCCTGGATAGGATTATGGATAATTCCGCCATAGTTTCCGGAATGCAGGTCCCGGGCAGGTCCGGTGAGAAATACCTCGGCGTACACCAATCCGCGCGAACCTGCTCCTATGGTCGGTGTTTCTGGATTCATAAATGCTCCATCAACTACAACGGCAGCATCACATTCAAACAAACGATGATGCTCCAATAAAGCAGCTTCCATCCCTTCACTGCCAAGTTCTTCTGCACCTTCCAGGAGGAACTTCACATTTACCGGAAGCTTACCGCTTGTTCTCAGGTACGATTCGCAGGCACCCACAAAAGAGTACAACTGGCACTTGTCATCATTCGTGCCGCGAGCGTAGATATTTCCGTCCTTGATGATGGGCTCAAATGGATCAGATTTCCAGTCTTCCAGCGGTTCGGGCGGGATAACATCATAATGCCCGTAGAAAAGCAAGGTGGGTTTCCCGGGACCAGCATGGAGCCACTCGGCATAAACCAGGGGATTGGATCTGGTGGGAATAATCTGAACATTATCCATCCCAATTCGTGTAAATTTATTGGCAAGCCATTCAGCGGCATTTTGTATCTGCTGTTGATAGGCCGGGTTCGGGCTGATACTTGGAATGCGGATCAATTCAATTACATCCTTGAGGAAGTAATCCTGGTTTTCCTCCAAAAAAGAAAGCGCTTTTTGCAGCATAAATATTATTCCTCCGTCCAGGAATGATAAAGCATCGAATAATCCTTAATCAGGCATGCCCAGTAATTTGGCAGGATTCACTGAAATCATTCGGGTGATGGTGTCATTTTCCACATCCAGGTCCAGAAGGCTTGCCACAAAACCACGCAATGCTTCAACTGGCGGACAGGCGGCTCGGATGCCATAATCCGAAGAAAGGATATAATGTTCCGGGCCGACTTCCCGAATTTCATCTCGAAAACTGGCAAACCCCCCTGGAATTTTATGGGGAATGCCGGGCAATGAGTTGAGGAGGTGTTTTTCAACATAGTAATGAGAACGCGGAATACCGCCGGGGTACACAAAATCCGCATACGTGGCTTCCAGGAACGCCCCCAATTTTGCGGCTTTTTTCCGTTCTTCCATGGTCATGTTATTCCGGCTGACATGCGCCACCAGGATATTTTTAATGCCATAATCCCTGGCCATTTCAACCAGGCGCAGACCTTCAGGGCCAGAGAGGTGGCCTGTGTTTAGATAGACGTGATTATTCTCGGCAATGATTTTTAATATTCTGTCCAAAGCAGAGGAGGGTGCTCCTTCCAAAGGAATGCTGACTGCCCGTGAATACTCCTCCTCCATGAACTCAGGATCAATATCTTTGAATAAAACAGGGTTACCTTCAACCCATTTACCTTCCGAACCGGCGATATGGCGGGTGGAATGTGCGCCAAAACTAACGAATTTAGCTCCCGCACCATAATACATGGCTGTTTTTACCGCACGTGGATTCAGGCCGCCATAATTGCTGCTCAGGATAAAGCCTCCAAAAACTGCAATACCGGATACTTTTCTGCTGACCATCCAGGCAGTCCCGGTACTTGAATCGATTACATCCATCAGGACGATTGCACGTAGCCCGGCATCACGTGCCATCTCGGCAGCCTGAAAAGGATCCACCCGCCTTGGACTGGATATCAGGTGTGGGCCGGCGTGCACATGGATGTCAATGGCACCCTTGAGCAGTTCGTCAGGGAGTTCCATGGTCCGGTGATGAAAACTTTCTTCGTAATGGTCAATCATTATTGCTCCTTTAATAATATCAGACTCAATTTTTGAATTTACATAGGAATCGAAAGGATTTTTGCCGGATTATCCACCAACAACCTGTGGATTATAGCATCATCGAAACCATTATTCTTTAACCTGGGGATGAATGATCTCAAAAGGTGATCATAACCGGGACCCCCGTAATATTTGCTTTCCGATATCCGGCAGCGGTCAGTTGACAGCAGCAGATGACCATCATATCCCGCCTCGGCAAATTTTGTCAGCAGTTCAATTCGAGTTTCATCCAGCAGGCGAAAATTCTTACCAATTACATCAAATTCAATCATGGCACCCTGTCTGGCCAGATCAATCAACTGTCGGATATCCGCATTCTGGTCAGCATGACCAATAATCACCCTGGATGGATCAACACCCTCTGCTTCAAATACTTTTAAAAATTGATAACCAAGATTTCCACCCGGGGTTTCAAAGCGGCCGGCAGCTGGTGAGTGTGTTGTGATAGCAGCCCCTGTGATCCTGGCGGCTCTTGCCACTGCCGTAGCGCATTTTTTTTCCAGGCCTTCAATAATTGGATAACCACAGCCTGATTTGAGCAGCCCCGCCTTGATATTTGTACTTTCCATCCCCAGGGTCAGTTCATTTACCAGGAATTCGGCCAGGATCTCCACACTGGCTTCATATGCAAACTCCGGGATATATTCCTGGGTGTAAAAACCAGAAGATGCAATGATGTGCACACGGCTGGATAAAGACATTTCCCTCAGAGCCAGCACATCCCGTCCCCAGCCAAAAACAGTGGCCTCCACCATCGCCCTGCCTCCAACTGCAAAATAATCCTGCAGTTCTTTCGTAATCGTTGCTGTATCCTTTAATATCATCGGAGAAGACAATGCGGGAAAGGGATTGTCCATTTTTCCAAGGGTCTGATCACAGGTAAGATGTTCATGGGTCTGGGTAATTCCCAGAACAGACGGGTCAATATCCCCATTCACTGTACGGATAATTTTCATGTCCGCTCACCCCGTATCATTTCGATCACATGGGATGTCGATCGCTGCCGGATTAATCCACCCACAATCCCATCACGTAGTTGGGCATGCCATTCATGTGTTTGACTGGCAGATGAATCCATGACAACAATAACCCCAAAATCCCGGTCAGCAGCTTCCCTGGCAGTCATAGCAACTGTGGTATCCGCCATCATTCCAGCGAGGAGGATATTCTCGGTTTCCATTTGCTGGAGGATTGAATGGATGTCTGTACGTGAGAATGGGCTGTATGCTGCTCTTGGAAGTATTCGTTCTCCAGGTTGAGGGGCAACCTCACGGCGAATCTCCTCTATAGATTCGCCGAATGGAATATCAAACTGGTTAACCCTGAACTGCCTGGAAAGATCCTGCCGGTCTAAATTGCTGCAAGCCAGCAGGGTGTGGATAACCGGGATTTTCTGCAGGCGGCACGCTTCCAGTAAACGTCGTGCATTCTTTATTGCAGCATCAACCTGCAAAAAATATTCATCAAATTCTCTATCAATGCCGCGGTCAGCAGCTAATTTTCCATAACCAGCCTGGCGGTTTGTGGTGTAGTTTTGGAAATCCATAAGAAGAAGAACGGTATGTTCCCTGGAGAGCCGAAAAGGAGGTGCAGGGACAGCCAGCATTTTAAATGGAACCCGCATTACACTCAAGGTGATTATTCCTTTCCAAGTATTCTAAATTGGTTTCAGCTGATTTTCTGGATTCTTAAAAATCCTTAACCCACAAATACCGGTTCATACGGGAAGGCAGTTAATAATTCACCGTGATCTTTTCCAACCAGGATCATGTCCTCAATTCGTTCATAAAATTGACCCCAGTGAAATATTTTAGGTTCCAGACAAAACACCATCCCGGCTTTTATGGGTTGATGGGCGCTTTCATGTCCGCGGCGCAGCCAGGGCCACTCATGAACATTCGTTCCAATGGCATGGCCAATGCTCCAGCGGTAGTAACCATAATAACCCTCATAGAAATTATTCTCCTTGGCGCGTTTTACCCCATGTGCCTGGATTTGGTCTGGGGTGATTTTGCCATCCCCCATCATCCCGGTTAACTCTTTAATAATACCAGTCAGTACAGACCAGGCCTTGATTCGATCAGGCAACGCATCTTTTACAAACAGGGATCTGCCAAAATCTGTCTGATATCCTTTATAAGTCACGCCAAAATCGAAAGCAATGACGCCGAGAGGTTTAATAATCTCATGTGGATTCCAGCGCACATCCGGATCGCTGTCCTTATTTACACAGCCAATACCTGGAGGAAAGGAAGGAGTGACATCACGAACCATCATTTGGTTCAACATTTCTGCTTTCACATCCATTACCTTCATACCCACCTTAATGAAGCGGGCGATCTCCTGCATAATATCAACGGTCATATTAGCCGCTTCCCGCATGATACCTATTTCATATTCATCTTTAACAGCTTGAATATCATCCCACTCAGGTTCACTGACACTTACAAACCTTGCCCTGGGTGCAGCGTTCTGCAGGGCAAGCAAAGTTTGTCCCCAGGTACGTTTGACGATGGCGATGTTTTTTCCATCCGTATGGAATGATCCGACCGCCCTGCACATGGTAGCATCAGGATCAGCATCATCATCCGGCATAATAAATATCTCGTTGATTTCTATCAATGGTTTGATTGGAAATGGATCATTGTAAGTTGAATGATAAATTAAGATCGGCCCATCCTCAATTCCCAAAAAGATACCATCAATCCAATCTCCCCACACCCGGTTCATATCATGATGCGAGGGTGCAGGGGCTCCGGTCAGGTAATAAAACTCTGTCCCTAAAGGCAGGAACAAATAATCAATCTGTTTTCTAACCATAAAGGCGCGTACCCGAGCAAGATGGTCTTTATATACCCTTTCAAGTCCTTCCATAATTATTAAATCCTTTCTCCATTGAAATTGGTTTTTATAAATATTGGTTATGAGTCCAAATCATTCTAATTTTATTGGAATTTATAGAGTAACAAAAACAATTTTACGAAATATTCCATTGCAGCTCATCGGAATTTTATCGATACAGTTCTTACATTCCCGGTGAATACCCAGGCTCCAGCCATCCAGTCATTTTAGATCCCAGATGTTCCAGGTATCGTTCTGTGAAATCCAAAATCTTTACAGGGATATCAGATTCTGTTGAGGCATTTTTCCAGGAGATTATCAAGAGAGAGACCAAATCTACAAATAATTAATAGTAAATTGAAATAACTGTCCGTTACTAAATTATTAATACTGACCTGGTCTCCTCCTGATTAATCTGCTAATCTATTAATGGATAATCAACCCGGATTAGAGCTCCTTGCGATGATAATAGTCAATAAACCAGTCCTGGGAATTTAATGGCTTTTTTTGCTTTTCCACATTAATCCTGTGATAATTACCTGATCCTTCCATTATGCGGGATTTAACCGTATCTGACAGGTAAGTTTTCAGTACTGTATCACTCAGGTGCTGGATATACTTTTTATCTTCCACCGGGAAAAGAATTTCAACCCTGTTATTTAAATTCCTGGGCATTAAATCAGCGCTGCCCAATAGCATAATCTCCTTCCCGCCATTTAGAAAATAATAGATCCGGCTGTGTTCCAGAAACCTTCCCACAATGCTGACAACCCGGATATTCTCACTCAAGCCTGTGATTCCTGGTCTGATCGAACACATTCCCCGGACGATCAAATCTACTTTCACTCCGGCGTTGGATGCCTGGTAGAGCAGGGAAATTATCGGCTTATCTATCAGCGAGTTGCATTTAAAAACAAGACGGGCGGGTTTGCCATCCTGAGCATGTTTTATTTCCTGCTTGATCAAATCCTCAAAGCGCTGTCGCAGATTGATCGGAGCCACCAGCAGCTTCTTGTAATCCATTTTGGATGAATAACCCGTCAAGTAATTAAACAGGTTGCTGGCATCTGCTCCCATAACATCGTCACAGGTAAAAAGTCCGATATCCTCATAGAGTGTGGCTGTTACATGGTTGTAATTCCCTGTAGATAAATGCAGGTAGCGGCGTATATGGCCTTCCTCATTACGTACAACCAGGGCGATTTTTGAGTGTGTTTTCAATCCGAGCAAGCCATAGGTAACATGCACACCTTCCTGCTCCAGCATTTTTGCCCAACCGATATTGCTTTCTTCATCAAAGCGGGCCTTCAGTTCTACCAGAACGGCCACCTGCTTTCCATAATCCCTGCATGCTTGCAGGAGAGCATTGACTACCGGGGAGTTATTTCCAACCCTGTAAAGGGTTTGTTTAATTGCCAGTACATTGGGATCCCTGGCAGCGATGTTCAGAAAATCGATTACCGGATTGAATGATACGTAAGGATGGTGCAGCAGGTGATCCCCGTGCCGGATTCTTGAAAATATTGAGTCTTTCTCTGTCTCGCTATAATCTTTCAATTTAGATGGAGTCACCGGTAAAAATGGTTTGTCCCGTAGATCATACCTGTCGATACTGGTAATTTGATTTAAACCCCTTAATGTCAACGGGCGGGGAAGAATATAAACATCCTTAGGGTCCATGTTTAAATTTGTAACAAGAATATCTTTCAGTAAATCCGGCATTTCTTTTTCGACCAGCAACCTCACTACCTTGCCAAAACGCCTTCTCCTGACACTTTCCTCCATCGTTTCCAAAAGATCAAGTGCCTCCAGCTCCTGGATCTCAATATCAGAGTTGCGGGTGACATGAAATGGGTGTGCTTCAACAATTTTCATCCCCGGGAAAAGTTCCCCGAGGTTGGCGATGATCACCTGGCTTAACCATACGAAGTAATGAAAATGGGGAACGGTCCCATCTTTACGCGTACTCCCGGAGGATCGCCGGAGTGGTATCAGGAAAGGCAAATTGATCGGAACCTTTACCCTGGCAAAACGTTTTTGACTCAGCTCATCCTCAATCAGTACTGCAAGATTCAGGCTCAGGTTGGAAATATGCGGGAAAGGATGACCTGGATCAAAAGCCAGCGGGGTCAAAACCGGGAAAATTACATCATGAAAGTAGGCGTTCACGGATTCGCGTTGGCTTTCCGTCAGTTCCTGGTAATTGAGAATATGAATACCGGATGTTTTTAATTCCGGCATCAAGTTGTTATACAGGTATATACGGATATCCGCCATTAACTTGGTTGATACCTTGCGGATTTCAGCCAGCTGCTCGGCTGGATTCATGCCATCGATGGATAATTCCGCTATTCCGGCGTCATTTTGCATGATCAATGACCCTGCTCGAACCATAAAAAACTCGTCCAGGTTTGAGTCCACAATCGACAGGAATTTAACTCTCTCAAGCAGAGGATTCGATGGATCTTTGGCTTCTTCGAATACTCTGTTCTGAAACTCAAGCAGGCTTAATTCCCGGTTGATAAAATTACCAGGGTCATCAAGATTTTCCTTTGAATAATTCGAAACATTTTGTCCGGGCATCTGCTCACTCCCAAATCTGTTGTCCATCTAGACATAATCAAAACTTACTTTTTAAGAAACACATCACCGTTATTAGGGTTTGCAATTTCCTTGCCAGGATTTTTTCAGAACCCCAGGAATATTCCTCAATCATTCTCCAGGCCTTTCGATCCAAAAAAAGACAAGCGGGGACCTTAAGGATGCATAAATATTATATATGACCAATTCTTGCAAAGTTATAGGGCAGCAAGACAAAACCGAATTTTTTCAATAATATTCTCATAGCGGAACCATTATGGGTAAGAATTTTTGCCTTTCAGTGATATTTATTTTCACACCAAAATTATACCGGAGATAATTGGCCGGCAAATGAGCAGGTTGAGTCAAGATGACCGCCTCAAGATTCCCTCAAAAATACCCTTGTCTTATTTACTGATATGAAAGTGGGCAAATCATGTTTTTTTTTCTGTAAGTGATAGAATTTATGAATCAGAGTATGGACTGGAGAAAAGCAGATTGTACAAAGGGAATTTTATTGCAGCCATCTGGCTGATTGGACTGGTGATCATCTTTTTGCTTGATATTTTCTGGCCGGGGATATTTATTGTGACGATTATCAGCCTGGTAGCCAGGAAATTCCTGCCAGCAACCCTTGAGAAAAACGTGCCTGAATCCTCTCCATATTCCTTTGAAAAATCAGAGGGGCATTGATCCTCTAAAACTTATTCTCCCCCGTCCAGTAAAGCAGATGACAGATCAAAATATAACCATAACATCCTATACACTGATCGGAATTGAAGGATGGTTTTCCGGGGAAACTTTCCATACCTCAGGTGATAATACCCTTATCGGGAGGAGTCCTGGTTGCCAGATCCAGATCGAAGACCCGGCAGTCTCAAAACAACACGCTCGTTTGTATTTTTCAGAAGGTAAATGGTTTGTTGAAGACTTAAACTCCTCCAACGGGACTTATGTTAACTCGCATCCCATCCAGAAACCAAGATGTCTTAAGCCAAACGATATATTAAGAATCGGGACACATTCTTTCCGGTTTTTCCCTGGACCGCCAGAGGCTATCCCTAAACCGTTCAAGCGATCTCTTAATAAATGGGTTTGGCTCGTTGCGGCTGGATTGCTGCTGCTCGGTTTGGCAGGATTATTCATGATGTTTACCAACTTCCTGCGCTGAACCCATTATCCAAGCGCCAGGCTGGTAATCCCAAAAACAAACTCACGCCTGATTGGGGATAATTTACCTCCCAGGACCATGTGAGTACATGAACGTGTCAAAACAAAACCATACTGTTCCAATATTTTTATCCCTAAATCATTACGGGCAGGCATGAGTACGGTTGGCGCTTCAGTGAATTTCAATCGAAGGGCGTCTTCCAGTAACCGGCGGGCAGAATACTCTTGCACAGCAAGCCAGGGACCAATATGATTATCCCGGCAAATGATATATCCGCTTAATTCACCATTTTTATGGCAACTTTTAAAACTTCGTCCTGGAAAATCATCGAAATACCTTTGGAGAATTCTGCCACGATCGGCTCCAAAAATTCCAGCATCGAATTCAGCCAATGATAAAGACCATTTTGCCTTATGCAGCTCTGCTTTCTCCTCGACAACAGGACTTGTTTCTCCACCAAGATATTGATACCTTAAGGTAACATCAACCGGGACAAATCCCAGCCTGGTGTAAAGCGGTTCACCTGCCGGTGTAGCTTCAAGAATCGCCTGAGCACAACCACGTTGTTCAACCCAGTGAAGAATTGCCCGCATTAATTCCAGGCCAATTCCTCTTCGCTGCAGCTCAGGGCGGACAACCATCATACCAATTGACGCAAATGGTCCATAGTCAACCGCTCCCACCATCCCTGCCATTACCCCATCCACATCTGCAAGAAGCCAGCCGCCAGGCTGGAAAGATAAGAATCTCGCTAAGTCTTCCACCCGGCTCTGAGGGGAATTAAATGCCAACCTGGCAATTTCGTCAGCGCCGTAAATATCCGTGATTTCCATTTGCCTGATAATTAATGCCATGAAATATCCTGTCTGTTATGCCACTTCCGGATGATGAGGATAATTTTATACCCGCTAATTGTGTAGTGCGAGGTCTATTTTGCATTCATTACAGATGACCGGGAACAAAATTTCTAACAACAACAGAACAGGTCATTAGAAAACTCATCTTATGAACAAGGAACGATCATTTATAATAAAGAATATCTTTGATAATTTCTTTATCGGATTAAATTGAACTTGATTCGAGTCATAATAGTTTCATGATTTTTTTCATCACATAGATTATTAGGAGCACGGGTTGAGGAATAATAATCACAGGGAATATTACGAGTATCTGGATGAGTGGAAGAAATCCCTTCCTGAAGTGACAATATCTAAAATTGTAAGCCAGCCTGAAAAAACAGCCGTTATTATTGTCGATGTAACCAATGGATTTTGTTCTTTCGGCCCTCTTTCCAGTAAAAGGGTGGGCAGGATTGTGGATCCAATTGTTGAACTGCTGAAAATATGCTGGAACACTGGTATCCGATCTTACCTTCTCCCCCAAGATACGCATGATCCAAACGCTGTGGAATTCAGTGATTTTCCGCCACACTGTGTGCGAGGGACTCCGGAGGCGGATACAGTGGATAAAATCCGGGAACTGCCATTTTTTGATCAGATGATCCTGTTCGAAAAGAATTCGATCAATTCGGGATTAAATCCTGGTGTAAAAGATTGGTTGAACGCCCATCCTGAAATCGATTCCTATATCCTGGTCGGGGACTGTACAGACCTGTGCATTTACCAGCTTGCCACTTACTTGAAAGCCGAAGCCAACGAACAACAAATCAACCGGCGGGTAATAATTCCGGAAAATTGTGTGGATACTTACGATTTGCCGGTAAAAACTGCCCGGGAGTTGGGTGGCTTTGCCCATCATGCAGATGTTTTACACGTCGTTTTCCTCAACCATATGGCATTAAATGGCATTGAAATTTACCGGAAAATAATCGCCTGATTGAATGATTGGACGTTTTCTAATTGTTCTTGCAGGATATCATTTTTTGGATATCCGGGGTCAGGTACCAAAATCTGTAGAAGAATGAATGGTTGTTAACGAAATGGTCCAATATTCTTTATATCCAGCGGCATCTTTATCCGTTGCAGAAATTACCCGATACATCAGCAATGTAATTGAGGGAGATGAAATATTAAGCGATATCTCTGTGATAGGGGAGGTATCGAATCTGTCCAGGCCCGGATCAGGGCATATATACTTTACATTAAAGGATTCAATTGCCTCATTGCGGTGTGTAATATGGAAACCAAACGCAGCTCAACTAACCGTTTCGCTGCAGGATGGCATCTCACTGCAAGTCCATGGCTATATCGGAGTTTATGAACGCAGCGGCCAATACCAGTTATATGCCGACACGATTCGACCCGCAGGGGAAGGATTTCTTTACCAGGAATTTTTGAGGCTGAAAGCGCGCCTGGAGGCAGAAGGATTATTTGATCAAAGTCGTAAAAGATCCCTCCCGCCAATCCCTCAAAAGATCGGTATTGTCACCTCACCTAGCGGAGCAGCCCTGCAGGATATTATTAACACCCTTTCCCGGAGATACACCATGGCAGAATTGGTGGTAGCGCCATGCCAGGTTCAGGGGGAAGAAGCAGCCCGCCAAATCATCGCCGCTATCAAAATCCTTAATCAAATTGAGGAACCCGACTTAATCATCGTTGCACGCGGTGGCGGTTCTCTTGAAGATTTATTCGCCTTCAATGATGAAGGGGTTGTCAGGGCTATCGCTCAATCCCGGGCGCCAGTCATAACAGGAATCGGGCATGAAACCGATTTTACATTGGCAGATTTTGCGGCTGATGTGCGGGCCCCAACTCCGACGGGCTCGGCTGTTGCAGCCACACCAGATTCAACAGAACTGACCGCCAGTCTTTTTGGTTTAAAAGACCGGCTGCAAAGAACTTACCAGGCCCGGCTAATGGATTTAAACCACCAATTTGAAAATATTCAGGATGGATTGCAAAGAGGTTCGCCACACCGCAGGATTGAAAATGACCGTCAGAGATTGGATGAGTTGGGTGAATACCTTTTCCGCTCAGCGACACATAAAACCGGTTTGCTGCGGGTGAAATTAGAAGGCCTGGCTGCAAATTTATCCTCATTAAACCCCTATTCTGTATTAATGAGAGGGTATGCAATCGTGAGTACACCTTCGGGCAGGTTAATAAGCAGCGTTAAACAGGTGTCGGTAAAAGAAATAGTCCAGGTCAGGGTATCGGATGGTACTTTTGGAGCAGTTGTGCAAGACGATATTGTTCGGAATATAATACAAGAAGGTAAACCGCATGACTAAAATTCGTTTGGATATAGAAAAACTAAATTATGAGAATGCCTTCAAGGAACTCGAAGAAATTGTAGCAAGATTGGAGAATGACCAAATTTCTTTGGAAGAATCCATGCAGCTCTATGAGCGCGGCCAGGCTTTGAGTAACCACTGCTCAAAATTGTTAGAAAATGCAGAACTCAAACTGCGTTCAATCCAACCGAAACCAACCCTTTCTATCTCTGGTGAGGAGTCAATAAAGGATGATTAATCAGCTCCTTCAAAATCCGATGCTGATTTCAGGCCTGGTGGCAATGTGGTTTGCGCAGTTTATCAAAGTCCCCATCTGGTTTTTGGTTACAGGTAAATGGGATTGGCATCTGATGTTTAACCCGGGCGGGATGCCCAGTTCCCACGCAGCCCTGGTTTGCGGCACTACAATCTCCATAGGAATGTATGAAGGGTTTAATACAGGCACGTTTGCAATCGCGTTTGCAATAACATCGGTTGTGCTATATGATGCTGCCGGGGTTCGCCGACAGGCTGGATATCATGCGCAAAAAATCAATATGATATTTGATGAACTGCTCAGCGGGCATCCCGTTTCTCAGGAAACATTAAAAGAGGTCATTGGACATACTCCCCGCCAGGTGATTGTAGGAGCAGTAATGGGTTTGATAGTTGGCTGGATAATCACATATTTATGGTAATCCCCATTCCCGGATGAGAATTTCAACCTAATATCCAAGATCGGAAAGGATTTCTTTTTCGGTGCGGGAATTTCCCTGGCTTCCCAGAATTTCCTGCCAAAATTGATCATCATACCGGCGGGAACGAACAGGAATTGGCATAGGGATCCCCCAGCCTATCAGTAGGACTTCTTCTTTTGCCTGCAGCCGGGATAGCATGCCGCGCAATGCGTCTTTCTCTGCCAGCCCTGAGAGCACAGATTGTATATCAGAGTCATCCCCAAGCCAACCAGAGATACGCGTTCCCAATTGGGACATTACCTCATCATATATTTGGGATGGACGCTGGTCGATAATCAGTAATGTTACATAATATTTCCGCATTTCACGTGCAATCATCGAAAATGTTGTTTGTGATGCCATTTCGCGGTTTAGAATTTTGTGGGCTTCTTCCACTGCGATCACCAGCGGCCTTGGTTCATGTTGTTTTTTGGAACGGTACTGGTTTGTCCTCTCCTCCCAGCGGCTGCGGATTCGGCGGGTAAGTAAATTGGTTACCAGGAGGTAATCCAAATCGGACTCATACTCTCCAAAGGAGAGAATTACATGCCTTCCGGCATCCAGGGTCTTGATTATTTCCTCAAGAGTATCCGCGGCTGGATTTTCCGCAATATAGGCACGGTTGAAAACCCGGTTTAATTTACTGTGCAAGCCTTCAGCGGCTGCCGGGTGAATCCCATTTTCATTTGCCCAGGCGGCTACACTGTCGGGTGCCGGAATTGTCTTGCCGGTCTCATCCTGGATTGTAGCCCCATGTTTTAATTTCTTAAATTGTGTAAACCATGACTCTTTGGAAAAGGATTTTACCAGTGCATCAAGGGTGCCCGGAGTGGTTTCTTTCAGGTTTAGTTCCCGGGTGAGAAGTTCAATATCTTCAGGCTGGATATCCTTCTCGCCCAATTCAAGATGGAAGTCTGGATTCTGCCCGCGAATTGTTGAGCCCCGCCCAAGGGCGACCACCCTTACTTTACCGGAAAATTTTGTCCTCAAACCAGGTATGCCTTTATTACTGTCCGATTCGGTATCATCAAATCCGTATTCGTTATGCATATCAAACAACATGACGGATGCCTTGTTATATTGAATGAGTCCGGAAAGGATAATCCGGGTAAGGAAGGATTTTCCGGTACCGGTTGCTCCAAAGATGCCTGAAGAACGCTGGATAAACCTGTCCAGGTCTATACATACCGCGTGACCCTGTTCGCGGGTGTAACCAATAATGAATTTGCCACCATCCTGCGGATTACCGAATATTTCAGCCACATCCTGTGCCCGGGCCATCCTGACATTTGCATGGTGGGAGGGGACAGATTTAACCGGCAAAATTCCACTGCCCGGTTGAGAAATATCCGATTCCAATCCAGCCCTCAACATTAATGCCGGCAGGACAACCAGGTTCGTATACAATGTCTGGCCATGCAGCATCTCTGCGATCCCTTTCGGAAATCTTTGTTCACTCTGTTCATCGGCAAACCTGGGATCAGTGGAACCCAACTGCAGGTCAGTTACCAGACCGTAGAACAACCATTCACCACTTTCGATGACCACAAAACCTCCCTCCTGGACCTGCTGGGGAGGGATGGTTAAACGTACCCGTAAATTTTCCTTCAAGCCGCCACCAACAATATACCCTATAGATGCGGGGGAATGATCACTTAATTCATTCATGAAGGCTCACCTTTCCAAACAGATAGTATTGATTGGTTCATGATTGATTTTCAAACAGGCGTGTGTCCGTGATTGCTCCAAGCACATCCATCAGGAGCGGATAATCATCCCGCAGCATCGTGATAATTTCCTTGCTGGCAGAATCTAACCAACCCGGATTACCGGATGAAAAATGGGCCCGTGAAACCTGCCTCAGGTGGGCGGCAAACACATCCGCCACCGGGATTTCCTCGGCCCTCAGGATATGGCGAAAATATCCAAATGCGGATACGGGGGTAAAACGGATGAGATCTTCATCCGAACACAGAAAAATTCTGTCCAGGGTTAATGGCGGCCTGGGCGGAAGCATATGGCTGATTTTTCTATCGTGCTCATAACCGGCAAATAAAACACTGATTTCAAGCGGAACATTGCGGTTAATCCGGTTATCCAGGATCACCTCTTCACTGACTGAATCAGCAGTCACAAGCTGGCGAACCAATCCATCATCATCGATGTGAATATCATAAATAATCCCATAAATGGAAATACCTCCATCCATGGCCGGGGGAATGAGCACCAATCCCCCAAATGAAGGGGCTGAAATATCAGTCACACGGCAGCCCACAACGCAGCCTCTTGTTCCAGAACGAAGCAGACGACCAATCTCAATATGGTTCATAAACTTACCCTCTTGCGTGATGAATCCAGGTTTTTCTGATATTGTTTGGAAGATCCCCCACCCACAGGATTACCCATACGGTGGAATTCCTCTGCAATTAAATTGATCAACTCTTCCTTATCGCTGCGCTTTACCAGGGCAATCTCATGTGCACGGTGCAGAGCATACGGGTACGGCTGCCCGCCCATCTGGCTGCATTGATTCACAAGTACAGCCTGTACACTATTCAGAATTACCGGATTTCCACTGACCCAGGCAGGAATTTCCACCCTGGCGAGGTTGGGGTGATTCGTTCTTCCAACATTCAAATAAAAGAAATGAATGGCTAGTTCCTCTTTGAAATGAATTGTTGAAGGAGACTGGATACTGAAAATTGCCGATCGGGTTCCAGGCTCCAGGATTTCAGTAAACAATTCTGCGTCTGTCAGGGATAAAAGAGTCCGGGTTCGGCCGGCTAGGTGAATATTCTCCATTCCCAGTTGAGTCAGTTCCAGCAGCCGGATTACTAAATCAGAACGCGGTTTATCCACATAGCCAGCCGTTGCAATTTCTTTCCGGGCAAGCCGGTGTAATACCTCCAGGTATGAACCAAGATATTTCTGATACTCATTTGACGAACGGGGTTCTCGGAAAAGCTCCAGCGGGCCATCTGTCAAGGCCACTACAGGTAAATTCTCCTGGTCTGCAAGCCTTGCCAGGAATTCCCGCTCCTGATAATCACGTTTAAGGGCGATCACTTCCTCCCCAACCGGGTTCCCCTGTGAATCATGCAGTGCTTCACCAAATAAAAGCTGGCTCTCCCGCATTTCTACCGGGCTCTGATTTTTTCCAGTTTCAAAACGGATGGCACCAACGTTGACCAAACCGAAATCGAATGGATCGTTGCGATCAGGAAAAATCTGCGATCCATCCGCAGCGAGAAGGACCAAATTTTCAGGCAATTGGGTGGAGATCAATTGTAAATCCAGCGGTTCATCAGTTGGTACAGCACAACGTAAATTGCCATTGCTGGATTTTGCCTTCTCCACCAGGATTTTCAGTTCTTCTGAATTGTTTACATGTCTCCTGAAGATTGCAAGCGCTTCATTTTTGAGCTTTTTTTTACGCTCTCTTTGAATTTGATCCCATCCAGCCATAATTTTTATCTGGCTGCGGATCGATTGGTAATCTATTGGCATGCCAACCCCTCATTATATCGATCAGGTATTTGAAAAATACAATATTATGAAAACACTATCCTATTTTTGGGGCAGCAGGAAAATCGGGCAGCAGTTCATATGATCCACAATTCACTCAATATGAATTAAATTGTTACCCCTGAAATTGGTTGGATCAGTTAACAAAACGATATTTCACCAACGTCCATACTGCTAAAAAGGAATCCGAGAGTCGGATCTTTTTTCGCAGAGAAGAACTGCGGGGATTTAATGGTATTGGCACCTCTTGAATTTGAAGCTTCTTCTTTAATATTTTCGCGGTGAATTCCGGGGAAAACTCAAAATCCCGGGCATTAAAGATAATCCCATTCAATACATCCGCTCGAATGACCTTATAACCTGTCACAATATCATTCAAGAAATCGTTATAAAGCATATTAGCCACAAATGTGATCCATTTAATTGCAAAATAATTTCCATTCAGAGCCGGCACCTGCCAACCCCTCAGGTAGCGGGAACCAAAAACTACATCCACCTGGCCTTTTTCAAATGGTTGTAATAATGCCGCATAATCACCTGGATGATAATCGTGGCCTGGATCCTGGATGATGACCACATCACCACTCACAGCATCTAAACCAGTTCGAACAGCAGCCCCCATTCCCTTTTTCACATCGTGCAGCACTGCCTTTATTCCATTTTCACCATTCATTTCCCCGATCAACTGCTGCGTGCCATCTGTTGATCCATCATCTACAATGATTATTTCCTTTACCAGCCCGGTCGCTAACACTTTGCTGACAAGCTCCTGGATCGTATTGATTTCATTGTAAACAGGGATTATGGTTGTGACATTCATGGCTAACATTATATGCGAACGGTAGGCTAACCGCAAGCGCAGCGCTTATTCCTGGCATTCGCTGTTATTCTTACAGTGGTCTCTTTCTGGTATACTTTTGATTTAAGGAGAAAAATGGAAAATGGCAGAAAATAAGATTGACCTGGATCCTGTTTCACATATCACTATTGATGCGATTGGAAAACCTGGCAAACGTATTTTTTATATCCAGGCTCAGCAGGACTTTCAGGTGATCACCTTACTGGTTGAAAAAGTCCAGATCCAAACCCTGGCCATTGGGATTGAGGAATTTCTTAAAGAGATCCACCAGCGCTTTGAAGAACTTCCCGGGACCATCGGCGATTATGACGAAGAAAAAATGCATATACAACCTCCGGTTGATCCCCTTTTCAGAGTCAGCGAATTCGGCCTGGCATATGATTCATCCCGGGATGCTGTTATCCTGGTTGCAAGGGAGTCTTCAATAGGTGAGCAAAATGAGGAGAATGGAGGGGTAGTTCAATTCTGGTGCACCCGTTCCCAGGTGCATGCATTGGGAAGGTGGGGTCTAGAAATATCAACCAGGGGCAGGCCATTATGCCCCCAGTGCCGTGAACCCATGGATCCTGAAGGACATTTTTGCCCAAAGAAAAACGGGCATAAACCATAGGCCAATTTCTTAAATTAAGAGATGATGATTGAATTGGATAATCAAACCATTGTCCAAGCCCTGCAGGTTGGAAATATAAAACTGCAGGGACAGTTTGTTAATAGCTCAAACGTACACCTTCCTGGGAAATTTAGAATATCAATCTGCAATTATTCCTGTTGTTTATAAACCAATCCGCGGCGAAAGGCCGTTATGGGATTTTCCAACCGGGACACTGGCTAAACGGGAAGTGGCAGCCTATCTTGTGAGCGAAGCCTTGCATTGGGACCTGGTTCCGCCTACTGTTTTTAGATCTGTTGCCAGCTTTGGGGAGGGTTCAGTCCAGCAGTATATTGATCACAATGCGGAGGATCACTATTTTAATTTTTCGCAGGACGAGCGTCAGCGTTTAAGAAAAGTCGTCCTATTCGACGCATTAATAAACAATGCTGACCGAAAAGCCAGTCATATCTTTCACGGAGATGACAATCACATCTGGCTTATTGACCACGGCATTTGTTTCCATTGTGATGATAAACTCAGAACTGTTGTCTGGGATTTCATCGGAGAATCTGTCCCCCAGGAGGATCTATTTACATTGCAAAGTCTCCTGGAAGGGAAGGAACTGCATCCAATGATATTTGAAAAGCTGCTGGCATATTTATCACCTGATGAGATTAATGCGCTTACCAAACGGGCAATTCACCTCGTGAATACCGGTCATTTTCCAACACCAAGTGAAGAGTACCGGCCTTATCCATGGCCTCCGGTGTGATTCAACCCTGTTATCAAGAAACCGTCTATTAGAAAAGAAAGTTCGAACATGCAGGAAATAAAACTCATATTGATCGGATTTGGAAATGTTGGGCAGGCCTTTCTAAGGTTGCTTCTGGATAAACAACAATACCTTCAGGAAAAGTATGGTTACCAATTTCTGGTGACCGGAATAGCTACCGGCCGGCATGGTTTTGCTGTAGATTCCCGTGGAATTAACATGGACCGGATTCTGCAAATTATGGAGAATCATGAGTCAATTTCAACCCTGAACCCTGCCGATGCAGTGAATTCATCCCATCAATTATTGGAAACCATCCAGGCAGATTTTGTTTTTGAGAACACACCGGTGAATCATATTGACGGCCAACCAGCAATTGATCACATTACGCAAGCCCTTCAAAAAGGCATGCATGTAATAACCGCCAACAAAGGGCCGGTTGCTTATGCCCACGCCCAGCTGACTCAACTTGCATATCAGCACAAGGTTCATTTTTTATTTGAATCAACCGTGATGGATGGCGCCCCCATTTTTTCTTTATTCCGCAGTGCCCTTCCAGGTATCAAATTGCAAGGATTTTCTGGCATCCTGAATTCTTGCACAAATCTCCTGATTGAACGCATGGAAAACGGGGAAAGCCTTGAGGAAGCCACAGAATTCGCCCGCTCCATCGGAATTGTGGAAACCGATCCCTCCGCAGATATCGATGGCCTGGATGCTGCCATAAAGGTTTCCATCCTTTGCCAGGTATTATTAAATTTACCCATCCTCCCCGGTGATATTTCACGGCAGGGTATCCGTGACATCAGCCTCGAAGATATTAAATCCGCCAGGAATGAGGGGAAAAAGTGGAAGCTGATATGCAAAGCTGGGAAACAGGGAGAAATATTCCATGCCAGCGTAACTCCAGAAAAAGTATCCCCTGTTTCTCCCATGTTCAGCGTCTCGGGAACCAGCAGTGCCATCAATTTCCAGACGGATGTCCTTCCGGGTTTAGGAGTGATTGAAACCAATCCCGGACCCCAAACCACTGCATATGGTTTACTGGCTGACCTTTTGTATGCGCTCAATAATCCTATCAGGTAATAATTAGCCTGCTGGATTATCATTTGATGATCTGACAGTTCAGGAGGCAAACATGGACGAAATGCCCCATCATTGCTATCTTTCGTTAGGGTCCAATCTCGGCGACCGGTTGGCGTATTTCGTTCAGGCGAAAAAACATCTTGAACCAGCTGTCCATATCGCCGTTGAATCCAGCATCTATGAGACCGATCCATGGGGATATCTCGAGCAGCCAAAATTTCTTAATCAGGTTATTCGGGTAACAACCAGGTTAAATCCGCATGAACTGCTCATGGTCAACAAGGAAATCGAAAGAATGATGGGGCGGCAAAAGATCATCCTTTACGGACCCCGCATCATCGACCTGGACATCCTCTTTTATGACGATGAGGTTATTTGCCTGCCTGACCTTACCATACCTCACCCTGCCATGGCAGACCGTGCTTTCATCCTTGTTCCGCTGGCTGAAATTGCTCCGGATTTTTGTCACCCCATCCTGAAAAAAACCGTATCGGAAATGTTATCGATGCTGGATCAAGGCAGTGTAAAAAAATATCAAGAAATAACCGGGGTGGAATGATATGCCGGATAATCCCTTCCCGTTGAAATGGGGTTCAAAAACCTATGTAATGGGCATCCTTAATATCACAGCCGACAGCTTCTCTGGCGATGGGCTTATTAAAAATGGATACTCGGAAGATAGGATCAGAGATCAAGCCAGATCATTTATCAAGGCCGGGGTGGATATCCTCGATATTGGCGGTGAAAGTACCCGTCCTGGCGCTGAAACAATCAACGAAGACATAGAAATGGAACGAGTTCTGCCGGTAATCCGGGATATCCGCAAGGATAACCCGGATATCATCCTTTCGATTGATACCTATAAATCTAAAGTCGCAAGGGAAGCAGTTGCCACAGGTGCAAATTGGATCAATGATGTCTGGGGACTAAAAGGGGATTCTCTCATGGCATCAACTGCTGCAGAATTGAACGTGCCAATTATCCTGATGCATAACCGCAGCAAGCCTGCCGATGTCCAACTCCAAAAACATTTAGGGGGCAGGTATATTGGGGTTGAGTACACCAATTTAATGGATGATATAAAAACCGAACTCATGGATAGTGTTTCAATAGGATTGAAAGCCGGGATTGAGAGAAAAAAAATTATACTGGATCCGGGAATTGGTTTCGGAAAAACGGTTGAGCAAAACCTGGAGATAATAAACCGGCTGGAAGAAATTCGAGCCCTTGGGTTTCCCGTCTTACTGGGCACTTCAAGGAAATCCTTTATCGGTTATACCTTGAACCTTCCACCAGAAGCCAGGCTGGAAGGCACTGCTGCAACTGTAGCAATAGGAATCTCTAAAGGGGCTGATATTATACGTGTACATGATGTTCAAGCAATGGTGCGGGTTGCGCAAATGTCAGATGCAATTGTCAGGCGATAGTACCTAACTTTTTGTTACAAGGTGAATTTGTGGATACCGGGAAAAACAATTTTCTTACTCGAATTTATTTCTGGATATATAAACATCACCTCGGTCTCGTGGTTCTATTCATCCTTTGCTTCTTGATAAGCGGAATAATTACGCTGCAAAATTTTGGCATATCCTGGGATGAAGGCCTTGGAGATTTCTTCTTTGGTGAAAGATATTACTATTTTTTCAAATCCCTGGATACAAAGTATCTGGATTTTTCATCTAATCCATCAGAATTGAGTAAGCTGGCTTTACCCCTTTTTGAATCGCCCCATACCTCAAGTCCACAACATTTCCCTGCTCTTTCTAATACTCTCAATGCATTTTCCATGCATCTTTTTGCATACCGCCTGGGTTGGATGGACCCGGTAGATGCATTCCACCTATACCCGGTTTTGCTTTCTGCCGTTTTTCTTTTTGTACTTTATGTTTTCTTTCAAAGACGCACAGGAAAACTTGCGGCATTTATGGCAATTTTATTCCTGGCCAGTTTTCCACGCTTCTGGGGAGATATGCAATTCAACCCGAAGGATGTCCCGGTTACCATTTTTATTGGATTTGTCATTATGGGTTATCTCTCCTGGTACGAAAATCCAAACCTTAAAAAGGCACTGCTTGTTGGATTTCTTTTTGGGAGCGCTTTGGGAATCAAGGCAAATGCTGTTTTTACGCCCTTGATCTGCATGTTCGGAATTTGGCCCTGGTCGATAAAGGATAAATTCTGGAAAACCGACCTGGAACATCTGAAAAAATATATCCCGCATTACCTGCTAATGGGATTCAGTACACTGGCAATTTACTTTATTTCCTGGCCGTACTTATACGAAAATCCGCAACGTGTCTTGCTGCATATACAATACATAGCTTCACAGGGAGGCCGTACTGGCATCTATGAGTGGAGCCTCTCTCCCCTTCTACAAGTCATTGCTACAATGCCTGAAGTGATGCTAATATTCCTATTAATCGGTTTGTACTTCATCATTCGTCAGCTCCTAAAAAAAGACCGGCCGGTATTGCGCCTCTTGCTTGTCTGGCTGATCATTCCGATTTTGCGGATTTCCCTTCCTGGAATGCTGAACTTCAATGGGATACGCCATTATTTAGAGTTCCTTCCTGCTGCCGCCTTGATTTGTGGATTCGGCGTTTCCAGGCTGATTAAATCCCTATCTGGCAATTCAAATGAAAAAAGACTGCTTCTATCCTTTACGGTTGTTATTACCCTGGCACTGAATATTTATTGGATTGGTATGCGCTATTACCCTTACCAATATATTTATTACAATTCTTTGGTCAATGGATTATCCGGAGCGGAAAAAGTATTTGGTATCGATGAAGCTACCGATTACTGGTCGGTCAGCTACCGGCAGGGAATGAACTGGCTAAGCAACAACACCACAGGAGATATCAACCTGTATGTGCCGTACTGCGATTGGCTGGTTAGTCTGCCACGCCATATCTGGCTGCGTCCTGGCATTAAAATAATTGATGAAGAAGAGGCAGTCAAATTATTAAAGGAAAAACAACCCTTTTATGTTTTCTTGGTGAATGAACCTCCGTACTCAAGAAAAATCGCAAAATATGCTGCGGAAAATGTTAAGCCGATACATCAAATAATGGTTGATAAAGTCCCAATATTATTTATTTACAAGGTAACCGGGTAATTAGCGAACAAAGTTCTTTGATATTATTTCTCCCATAAAACACCAGATTCTATGTGCTTCAAATGAAACAAATAAATCGCATCCATATTAGTGGCAAAATCTCCAATATTTTTGTTGGAATTTTTGTAATATTGTTTTTTTGTCTTGGTGTTTCCACCCTGAGGATCTACGGTATTTCCTGGGATGAGGGATTGGGCAATTTCTTTTTTGGCGAACGCTACCTGTTCTACCTGACCACATTTCAGGACAAATATCTGGACTTCAATGCCGATCTTTCCCGCTTGAAAGACTTGCCCCTTGACCTCTATCAATCCCCATTCCGTGTGTACCCCTATGAATTTCCACCTTTTGCAGATATCTTATCTTCTGCCAGTATGCATCTTTTCAGTTATACACTGGATTGGATGGATCCGGTGGACGCCTTCCACCTTTTTTCGGTAGCGATCA
Source organism: uncultured Chloroflexia bacterium (assembly GCA_963747965.1). GTDB lineage: Bacteria > Chloroflexota > Anaerolineae > Anaerolineales > Anaerolineaceae > CAVVGZ01. Next base: position 210,296 of record CAVVGZ010000004.1, read on the forward strand.
CTTCAATATTTCTCTATACCCTCTATGCATTCTTCTCAAAGCGCACAGGTAGATTATCCGCTCTTTTTGCTGTTCTTTTCCTGGCCTCATTTCCCCGATTTTGGGGAGATATGCATTTCAACCCCAAGGATATCCCTGTTACTGTCTTCATTGGCTTTGTGATCATGGCATACCTTTCCTGGTATGAACGCCCAAAAATCACCCAAGCCCTCCTTACCGGTTTACTCTTTGGATGTGCGGTTGCAATTAAAGCGAACGCCGTCTTTACACCCATTATTCTTTTACTTGGTATCTGGCCCTGGAATCTTAAAAGTGAGACCTGGAAATCCAACCTGAATCACTTATTCAGGTTCCTCCACCATTATGCCGTAATGGGGTTGACTGCTATTTCCGTCTATTTCCTGTCCTGGCCGTATCTTTATGCCGACCCAATGCGGGTGCTTGACCATGTGCGTTACATTACAACCCAGGGTGGACGAACCGGAAACTCCGGTTGGAATTGGACGCCGCTGCTGCAGGTGATCACAACCATGCCGGAGGTGATGCTTATATTCCTGCTTGCCGGCTTATTCTTCATCATCCATCAACTCCTGCAAAAAGACCAGCCAGTTTTAAGGTTATGGCTGGCATGGTTGATTGTGCCCATCATCCGAATTTCACTTCCCGGCATGATCAATTTCGGGGGTATTCGCCATTTCCTGGAGTTCATACCGGCAGCTGCTCTTATTGCCGGTTATGGTGCAGCAAGTTTGGTAGACATCCTCTCCAAAGGTGTGCCTGTTAGGAAACTTTTGCTCGCCACTGGTGCAGCTTTATTGATATTCGCCAATATTACCTGGATCACAATCCGCTTTCATCCTTACCAGTATATTTATTACAACAGTCTGATCGGCGGCTTACCCGGCGCTGCCGAACGTTTTGGCATTTCTGAAGCTACTGATTACTGGGCTGTAAGCTATCGCCAGGGCTTAAATTGGCTTAACAACCACACAATGGGAAAAATCAATCTGTATGTCCCCATCGCCGATTGGCTGGTCCGGCTTCCCCAGAAAACCTGGCTGCGCCCTGGCATCGAGATTATCGACCAGGCTCAGGCCGGTGACATGCTGGAGCAGCAGCAGCCATTTTATGTTATGATCGTGAACAATCCCTATTTTTACGATGAAATTGCAGAATTTGCCGTGGAAAAAATGAAGCCGGCCTACCAAATTACCGTAGATGGATCCCCCATCCTCAATATATACCAGATGAAACCTGCAGGTAATTGAACATGGTCACCGTAGTCATTTTCTGGCTCTATACAACCAGCATTATTTGGCTGTATGGGTGGTTCACCATCAGGCTGATCCAGCAGCTTACATCGAACACGTGGGAAAAACCGGCCGATTTTACAATGCAGTGGATGGTTGGCCTTGGTGTTGTGACTTCCCTGGCCAACTACCTTTCATTGATCATGAACCTCAGTTCGGAAGCCAATGCCCTGATCCTGGCAGGCGCCGCCTGTATACTGGGTTGGATGCTCTATAATAAGGAATTTCCCCGCCCGGCCCTACCTGAAAAACTACCTTTACTCGCAATAATTTTGCTGGCAGTGATCACTCTAACCATCCTGGAAAAAGCTACCCATCCGGTTGCCAATTCTGATAGCGGGTTGTACCATGCCCAGGCAATCCGCTGGATGGAAACTTATAAGATCGTTCCCGGGTTGGGTTCTCTGCATACTCGTTTTGCATTTAATTCTGCATGGTTAACGCTCAATGCCATTTTTAGCTTTTCTTTCCTCGGTTTGCGTTCCCTCCACCTGGTGAGCAGTCTTATTTTCTTAATTTTTCAGGTCTACCTGTTCCAGGGAATACTCGGCATCTTAAAAAGGGATTTTCGGCTCAGTTATATACTAAAAGTATGCATGATACCGATTTCGTTTTATGTAATCATTTCACAGATATCCTCTCCCGGTACTGATCTGCCCTCTGCCATCCTGCTCTGGTATACCCTTCTGGAATGTGTGACTCTGTCCGAAGACGGCCCGCCGATTCCGATTTCTAACCTTATCTTCCTGTCACTGATAGCGATTTTTGCCGTGACAATAAAACTCTCGGTTTTCCCACTGCTGTTGGTGGCCGGTTATGCCATGTACCGCCTGGTGCAGTCCCGGGATTGGAAATTATTAGCAAGCCTGGTTGCCCTGGGCACATTTATTATTGCTCCATGGATGATTAGAAATGTATACCTTTCCGGATACCTTTTCTATCCTTACAAGGAGATTGATCTTCTCAATCCGGACTGGAAAATCCCTGCAGAGCGTGTGCAGGAAGATATTGATGCCATCCGTGCCTGGGAACTAATCCCGGGCCAGGATACCGCCACTACCCTGGCTATGACGTTTGGTGAGTGGCTTCCGTTATGGATTGCCCGTCATACTCCGAACCAGCTGGCTGTCCTGCTGGTGATTGTGATTTTCCCCATTATTACATTATTCTTAAGTTTTTGGAAAAATGAAATCGGAGGATTAATCAGGGGGCACCTAAAAAGGCAATGGCTGTCGTACCTGACCGCTTTTTCGGGTGTGTTTTTCTGGTTCAGTTCCGCACCTAAATACCGGTATGGGTATGGTTTTCTCATGATCGCTTTTCTGCTCGCCTTGTCCCCGTTGTTTGTATTAACCAGGGGTTTTCTCGAGAAGCAGTCCGCCAGACTCCCGGCAGCAGCAGTCGCAGTGTTGATTGCATTCCAGCTGATGATACTCGGCCAATCCTTCCAAAGAGAGACTTTTATCAGCCGGCTGCTTCTCCCCCCGGATTACATAACCCTGTCCACCGCTCCATGCAGGATCCAGGGATATTCCTTATGGTGCGCCGAGTGGTATGACGAATGCTGGTACGAGCCATTCCCGTGCATTCCCAAGGTAGATCCCCGGGTGGAAATGAGGTCCGGCTCTTTAGAGGATGGTTTCAGGTATAAATCCAACCAGTAAATCATCGGGTTCAAAGGACCATGGTGTGTTATTCCCGCAGGCGTAGAGACCGGGCATACATGGCGATTATTTCATCCAGAATATCCCGGTCAACCAAGGGGGATTCATAACGGATCACATCGATTGTGTTCCTTATTGAATTCAAAAAATCATCATTTAAACCGGCATCAGCGCTTATCTCCAGCAGTCTGCCGGCAGCATCCACCAATCGCAATGGTCCATAGGACTTGGGTTCATCAAATAAGCCATGAGCGCTGGTTAATAAAAACCCCAGCAGATCAATGATCTTTCCCCTGAGCAGTTCCTTTTCATCCGTCATGATTCACCCCATTCCTCCCAAAAGGTAACCTTATCAATATTAATACTCCTGGGTTTTCTTGGCTCATCTAAAGACTCACCCACTGCAACAATCAGCACCGGCAGGATATTCTCCGGGAGGTTCAGGTAGATGGCTACCCCTTTTTTATGGTAGGAACCGATCGGCCTGGTGCCAAGCCCGATGGAATGCGCCATGATTAGACAATTTTGCAAAGCAGACCCTATTCCCATCCAGGTATATTCCGGTATTTGTGGCTCACCTGTTTGCGGATTCGTGCCGGTCCGGATGCAGAAAATGATCATGGCAGCAGGATGACCAATCAATCCCGGGGACAGGGACCTCAAGGATTTTAATTTAATTGGGTCGGTGACAATTCCAAACATCCAGTTTTGAGCGTTACTGGCGGTAGGAGCCCTTACTGCGGCTTCGATGAGTTGTTTGAGGGATTCAACTGGAATTGGATTTTGTTTAAATAGTCTTGTACTTTGCCGGGTATAGATTGCCTCAACGACTTCCATAATCCTCCTCTCCTGAAATCGTGTGGAAAATTATTTTAAGAAAAACATTTGTACATGACAAATTTATACTATAAGAAGTGATTAATTTCTATATAATCCGGCTCCTTCAAAAAACCAGGCCAACTCATTCAATAGAAAAAATCCAACAATAATAACCATAATCATCAATGATGGATCATCCAATCGATAATAACCTGGTTTCAACCTGGTAAAAAAATCCCCGCCTTCAGGATAAACTTTGATAAAATAAAGGGATGGTCTTACAAAATTGCGGGACTTAAGTTTGATATTGAAAAGGAATCCATCCACACGCAATCGAGTGACAACCAATCATTAAAATTATTAAGATCAAAAACCGATTATCGAGGAAAACCATGAAAGAATATGATGTAATTGTTATCGGAGCAGGACCTGGCGGATATGTATGCGCAATTCGCGCCTCACAACTTGGATTAACAACCGCAATCATCGATAAGCAATACCTGGGTGGTGTCTGTTTAAATGTGGGCTGCATCCCATCCAAAGCCTTGCTCAAAAATGCCGAGGTGGCCCATACATTGAGGGAGAAAGGGAAGGAATTCGGATTTTCCTTTGATAACCTTCAGTTGGATTACGGCTCGGCTGTAAAGCGCAGCAGGCAGGTTTCCAACCGCCTTGTGAAAGGCGTAGGATTCTTGATGAAAAAAAATAACATCGATGTCCACATGGGAGAGGCACACATCCTTTCCAGGGATACGGTCCGGGTAAAGGACAGCAGCGGCCAGGAAAGTGAAATAAAAGCGAAAAATATTGTGGTTGCCACTGGATCCACACCTGCAGCCATCCCCGGGGTTGTGATTGACGGGGAAAAAATACTTACATATCACGAAGCTATATTACAGGAAAAAAGACCAGACTCGGTTGTGATTATCGGCGCCGGGGCTATTGGTGTAGAATTCGCCACCATTTGGAATTCCTATGGGACCCAGGTGACAATTGTTGAGATGCTTCCCCGTGATAGTCCCATTAGAAGATGAGGAGATCTCGGCTGAACTTGCGAAAGCACTTTCCAGAAAGAACATTAATATTCTTACAAATCATAAAGTACTCTCCTTGAAAGCTGCCGATACGGGTGTCTCGGTTGTTGTTTCCAGCGAAGGCGAGGAAAAAATATTGGAAGCAGACCAGGCTCTTGTAGCAATCGGTTTCAAACCCAATTCAAAGGATTTAGGTTTGGAACAAGTTGGTGTAAAAATCTCTCCAAGGGGATTCATTGAAATAGATGACGGTATGGCCACCAGTGTTGAGGGAATTTATGCCATTGGCGATGTAACCGGAAAATTTCTCCTGGCACATATCGCTTCTGCACAAGGTATTCTGTGCGCCGAAAATATTGCCGGTATTGCCTTCCATCCCCTTAATTACACGAATACCCCAAGGGCAACCTACTGCCAGCCGCAGGTGGCTTCCTTTGGTCTTACAGAAAAACAGGCAGTTGAAATGGGAAAGGAAATCAAGGTTGGTCGATTCCCATTCCAGGCAAATGGCAAAGCCCTGGGTCTGGGAGATTATGGTGGTTTCGTAAAAATAATCACCGATGCGCAGTATGGTGAAATACTTGGGGCACATATGATAGGGCCGGAAGTCACTGAACTGCTCCCGGAACTTACCCTTGCGCAAATGATGGAAATCACAACAGCAGAAATCGCCCGCAATGTGCACGCCCATCCCACGCTCTCCGAAACGTTGATGGAAGCTGCACATGACGCTGAAGGACATGCCATTCAGATGTAGCCTCACCTTTGGATATCAGGCCGCCCCGCCCGGATTGGGCGGGGTTTTTTATTGGAGCCAGGTATTGCTTCGTATGGGATTTCTGTAATACAAAAAATAGATAAGAAGTTGATCTTATGGATTATGCTATAATTTTTCACCAGAAAGGGACCCTATGTTACAGAATATTGTCCGTGTTTTGGGTGGAGACCCAAATAAAAAAGAAATCGAAAAGTATGCCCTATTATCGGATGAGATCAACCAGTACGAGGCAGAATTTGAAAAACTCAACGATGAACAGCTCCGGGAGAAAACCGGGGAATTTCGCAATCGATTAGCTGAAGGGGAAACCCTGGATGATATCCTTATTGAAGCCTTCGCAGCAGTAAGGGAAGCCAGCAAGCGCACTATCGGCCTCCGTCATTATGACATCCAGATGATCGGAGGCATCACCCTTCATAAAGGGAAAATCGCAGAAATGCGCACCGGCGAGGGGAAAACCCTGGTAGCTACCCTGCCATTGTACCTGAATGCTCTAAAAGGCCTGGGGGTACATCTTGTAACCGTAAATGATTACCTGGCACGGCGCGATGCACGCTGGATGGCACCCGTTTACAATGCATTGGGTATGACGGTTGGTGTACTGCAGATGACGGCGCGGTCCGAAGAGTCTCGCAGTGCATTTCTCGTGGATTTGGAAAAAATATCCAGCCTGGAAGACCAGCACCAACTTCGCAGCGTACATCGCAGCCAGGCATACCAGGCAGATATCACTTATGGGACAAACAGCGAATTTGGTTTTGATTATTTGCGGGACAATCTCACGATGCGCCTGATAGATCGTGTTCAGCGAAAGCATTATTTCGCAATTGTAGATGAAGTCGATAATATCTTGATTGATGAGGCGCGCACCCCGCTGATAATCTCTGGCCCCTCACAAGATGAATCCGAATATTACTACCGGATGTCGCAGATCGTCCGCCAGCTACAGCCTGAAGATTATGAAATCAATGAGCGTGACCGCAATGTTACCTTATCTGAAATTGGCGAATCCCACGTAGAGGAATTGCTTCAGGAACCCCTGCGTGATCCCGAACGACCGGAAGATATTACCCCGGAACAGGCACGATTACTCGGACACCTTGAACAGGCCTTAAGAGCCCAGTTCCTATTCAAAAGAAACAAGGATTATATCGTCCAATCCGGTAAAGTGATTATCGTGGATGAATTTACAGGTCGCTTAATGCCGGGCAGGCGCTGGTCTGAGGGGCTTCACCAGGCTGTCGAGGCAAAAGAAGGCGTCAAGGTCGAACCGGAAAATATCACTTACGCTACGATCACATTGCAGAATTATTTCCGGATGTACGAGAAACTGGCTGGAATGACGGGAACTGCATTAACAGAAGCAGAAGAGTTCCATAAAATTTACACGATCGATGTGCTGCCAATCCCAACAAACCTGGAATATGAAGCCTCGAAACCCGGTTCAAAACTATTTCTGGCAGATGGGCGTGATGAAAATAATTATAAATATTCCTATTACGCTGAACGCGGGGATATCCAAAAGAATCCCATCTATTGGAAACGAAAAGACTTTACCGATGTTGTTTACCGAAGTCATGAAGCAAAATTGAGGTCAATTACCCAGGAGATTATCCGGTTGCATATCCTTGGCAGGCCCCAGCTGGTAGGAACTACATCTGTTGAAAGTTCAGAAAACTTATCCCAGCGCCTTTCCGCCGATACCATCCGCCGCCAGATCCAGGTATTATTGATCCGCCAGGCATGGATGGAAAAATACAATTTGGAATTCATTGAGAAGGAAATTCCTGAACTTGCCCCTCTAAATAAACCCATAAAAGACCTCGATAACAATGCCATGCGCCAGCTTGCCAGGGGTCTTGGTATCTCATTAAATCCAGAAGAACCAATCAACCTTCAAAGACTGTTGAAAATACTAAATTTGGATGAGGAACATACCGGCAGGTTGGTTCAGGTTCTGCAAGGCGGGATACCGCACCAAGTCCTTAATGCCCGCAAACATGATACTGAATCTCAAATTATTGCAAATGCCGGTAGATTTGGAGCTGTCACCATTGCAACCAATATGGCAGGGCGCGGCGTGGATATCAAGTTGGGCGGAGAACTCCCCGAAGATTTAATTGCAGATATCAATCGCGTATTGAACCGGGCGGGATTCGAGGCATATGAAATGACCAATGACCAACGCCGGGAAAAGTTAATTGAACTCGATGAAGAAGAATATGGCATCTATGATGAATCTGTTAAAACATTTCTCCAGAAAGTAGGGGAAATGGAAAAAGTGCGCCAGTTAGGCGGCCTCCATGTGATCGGTTCAGAGCGTCATGAAGCCCGGCGGATTGACAATCAGCTCAGGGGTAGAGCAGCCCGCCAGGGAGATCCAGGATCGTCCAGATTTTATCTCTCCCTGGAAGATGACCTGATGCGGTTATTTGGTGGTGGGCAGGTGGAAGGCTTGTGGAAACGCATCATGATCGATGAAAGCCAGCCGTTGGAAATGAATATACTGGGCCGCCTGGTTGAACAATCCCAAGAACGTGTTGAGGGAGCCAATTTTGATATCAGAAAACACCTGCTTGAATATGATGATGTCCTGAACAGCCAGCGCAAACGTATTTATTCCCAGAGGGATATGGTCTTTTCCAAAGAAAATCTAAATGAAGACATACTGGAGATGCTGCAGGTTGAGCTTAAAAAACGAATACCAGAATCCCTGGCAGATGAAGAAGGTCCATGGAAGCTGATGGCTTTTTTAGAGGAGATCCAACCAGCCTTCTTTTTTGACTCAATCACATTTCCGGCATTTTCACAAAAGGTACTTGTCGAAGATATTCGGGACAAACTTACAAAAAAATCGATTAGTAAAGAATTCCTCATGTCTGTCATGATGGAGACGGCGGAACGGGCGGTAAATGCCGAGGAAGATCATGTTACGCGTAGTGCTGCAAAAATCCTGGATAAAACAGCAGATACCCTGCAGGAAAATTTACGGGAACGCTTTGACAATCTGGACATCTTTATTGAGAATTTGAATGAAGCGGACGAGAACGAGGAACAGCCAAGGCGAACCCCTGATCTTTTAGAAGAGCTCACAAATCTCGTTCGGGTGCGCATCAATCTATCAGCAAGCCAGCTAGAGAAATTGGCGGATTCGGATCCTGCAATAAAGAATATGGTTCGTGTTCAGATCGAAAATGCTCTGCTCACTGTCAGTATAAACCGGTTAATTGGCGCAGTTGAGCGGAGGTTGGAAGAAAACCTAAATCTCAAAACAGCCGACCTGGTTGGGATTCCCTGGCAGGATATCGCAAATCGCATTCTCCAATCCATTGGACAGGTATTTGAACAGCGCCGGGAACGTTTTTTTGGTGAACAAGGGCAAGTAAAACGTGACCTGCAGTCTGAAATTGAAAAAATATCCATTGATGAAATGGACGAACGGATGCTCAGTAATTTGATGATTGTCATGGCTCAGGGTACCCGTTATGGATTTGATTCAAAAACCCACCAAAAAACAGCTCAACGCTTCATGAGGATAAGCAATTTTTACCTGGCTGCCCATATTATCGAAAGTGAAACAATACCGGTGGTAATTGACCGGGTGATCGAACACCTTAGTAAGGCGTTAGAGATGCTTCAGGAAGCGCGCGGCCAGGCAGCCTGGCAACAAATTTTCCAGGCCAATGCCACATTAATTCAATTAGATCAAAGTGTTCAGGACAAAATTAAGACAAGGCTGGGTAGTGATCATTTTCAGGAGATCTCCAATACCCCGCCGATGGAGTTAGAAGAAAATGATCGTTTCCAAATCAGAGACATACTCGGCAGCCACCTCCAGAATGAAGCCTACCGCGAATTATTACTTCGCACAATTTCCGATCAATGGGTGGAATACCTGACAAAGGTGGAAGCTCTCCGGGTATCCATAGGTCTCGAAGCATATGGCCAGCGCGACCCTCTGGTTCAATACAAGAGCAAGGCAACGGAGATGTTCCAGGGGCTATTGGGTGAAATCAGGATGGCTGTCATACGCCATGTTTTCACCTTTCACACCAGGAGATCCACCGGAGCGCCTGTTGAGCAATCCAGAGCTGAATCACAACCTTCTGCCTCCGAATCGGCAGCAGCGGTACGAAATCTTCAGGATACAAAGTCAAAGAGACACAAACATCGCAAACGCCATTAACCAGCAATTAATTTTGATATAATTGGAGGGGAATAAATAATATTATTTAGAAAGAAACTATCTTCAAAAATGAATGGATATTTGCCTGTTAATGTGAAAGGATGATTAATTCCGTGAAAATTAAAGTGAAATTAATCGGGGTTGTCAATAAACCGTTTCACATATATAATCCTTCATAACTTTTTAATATATCGGAGAATAATAAGAATGACAGAAGCGCCAAACGCCCCGCTTACGCAGGATAATACGCCGAACGAAAATAATAATAACCTTGAAAACATGGCTTCTTTGCTGGAAAAAGAAGGTATGGATTTTGAGTTTCCAAAACAAGGTGAGATTCGGAAGGGCGTGATTGCCAGCATCACCTCATCAGAAATTTTAGTCAGTATAGGAACCAAATCCGAGGGATTGATCACTGGTAAGGAGTTTGAGAATATCCCCAGGGAAGATTTGGAGAAATTGAAAGAAGGCCAGGAGATTCCCGTTTTTGTTGTCACTCCTGAAGATCAGAATGGCAACCTGATTCTTTCATTCTCCCGGGGATTGGAAGAGGAAAGCTGGGCAAAAGCCACCCAGTATTTAAACTCAAAAGAGTCTTATAAGAGCACCATTGTCGGCTATAACAAGGGCGGCCTGATTGTTCAAATGGATTCATTACGCGGGTTTATTCCTGCCTCACAAATAAGCCTTTCACGGCGCGCAAATGTTACCGGAGATACACCGGAAGAGCGTTGGAGTAACATGGTTGGCCAGGAAATTGAATACCGGGTCATCGAAGTTGATCAGGAACGCAGGCGGCTAATCCTTTCCGAACGTGCAGCCAGCACAGAAACGCGTGAATCCATCAAAGATCGGGTAATAGATGGTCTGAAACCTGGTGATATCAAGACCGGAAAAGTTACCAGCCTGGCCGATTTCGGCGCTTTTGTCAATATTAGCGGCGCGGATGGTCTTGTGCATCTGTCAGAGATTTCCTGGGAAAGAATCAACCATCCAAAAGATGTTCTTGCAATCGGCCAGGAAGTACAGGTAAAAGTGATCTCGATTGATGATGAGAAAAAGCGTATCGGTCTCTCGATCCGCCAGCTCCAGGAAGACCCCTGGAAAATGAGGATTGATAAGTTTCAGGTCGGCCAACTGGTCGAAGGGACCATCACTCGCCTGACTAAGTTTGGTGCATTTGCCAGGTTAGAGGACGATCTTGAAGGATTGATCCACATTTCTGAAATTTCCGATAAGCATATCGAGCATCCAAAAGAGGTTTTAAAGGAAGGGGACGTCCTTACACTAAGAATTATAAAAATATCTCCTGAAAAACACCGCATTGGATTAAGCCTGAAACGGGTTGATTCTATGGCATATGCAGATATGGACTGGCAGCATCTCCTGGAAGACGAGGTGTTTGATGAAATAGAATCTGATGACACTACCAGCCAGGTAAAGGACGTTAGCACGGACACAACGTCAGACCAGGTAGAATAATTTTCGATGGAATACATAAGGGCGCACCGGACCGGGTGCGCTCTTTTCTATGGAGACCAAAAATGCGCTTGTTAATAGATGCCCACCAGGACCTGGCGTATAACATCATGAATTTTGATCGCAACTATACCCTGTCTGCCGCAGAAATTCGGAAGGGTGAAGTTGGCACATCGATCCCCGGTAGAAATGGTGACAGCCTGTTAGGCTGGCCGGATTATCAAAGAGGACAGGTCGCCGTACTTTTCGCCACAATATTTGCCTGCCCGGCCTCCCATAAAGTTGGTGACTGGGATAAAACGCTTTATCGGACGCCGATAGAGGCAAATAAAATCTACCGAAAACAGCTTGACATTTACAAGCGGCTGGTTGATGAACATCCGGATAAATTTCAAATGATTTTCACTCAAACAGAATTGGAAGCGTATCTCGCACGATGGAATAAACCTGCGGAGAATAATCCTGAAAAGAATTACCCTGTTGGAATTGTTCTGCTAATCGAAGGTGCAGAAGGAATCTTGAATCCAGATGAGTTGTACGAGTGGTGGGAGTCAGGTGTACGTATCATTGGCCCGGCATGGTCTAAAACACGATTTTGCGGTGGTACACGTGCACCCGGACCAGTTACCAGAGAAGGATGGGAGCTATTTGAGGCAATGTCTGAAATAGGTTTTGGTTTAGATATATCCCACATGTCAGAAACCGCATCTATGGAGGCCATGGATGGTTACAAGGGTCCTATCCTGGCCAGCCATGCGAATTCAAGGGCAGTGCTAAAAATAGAAGATAACGACCGGCATTTATCTGACATACAAATTCAACGCCTCGTAGAACGGCAGGGCGTAATTGGAATCATCCCCCATAATCCCTTCCTATCCTCACGGTGGACAAAATACAGTCCAGGAAACACGGTCACCCTTGCCCATGTCGTGGAACAGATTGATCATATTTGTCAGGCTGCCGGTAATGCATTGCATGTTGGATTCGGCACGGATTTTGACGGGGGATTTGGCCTCCAGTCTGTACCAGCAGAGATCGATACAATCGCTGACCTGCAAAAAGTGGCTACAGGTTTAGCTGGTATGGGTTATACTGATATCGAAATCGATAACATTTTTGCCAATAACTGGAAAGGTCTTTTAAAGAGGATACTTCCTATAAAATGACGAACGCGGATAATCCGAAGGAACCTTTCTTCCTTCCCGACCAACCCAGCCAGCCAACCAGCAAACCCTATTCAACCAGGCGTATCCGTACAGGTTTAAGTATTACTTTAGTTGGATTAATAATGTTCCTGCTTGGAGCCCGACCTGGAATCTTCGGTCTCGATCGCAGTCCTGTTATTGGTTTTGTGCAGATTGCTGTGTTCCTGATTGGCCTGGCAATTATCTGCATAGGGGGGTATATCAGTCTCATGGCATTATGGAAAAATGAACCGCCATCCATTGCTGCCGATATCGGGGTGAGAATGGTATCCACGGGATATGTCGTCGCAGTTTTCACCGGAATGGCGGATGTGTTTGGTTTTGGCAGCCATCTTTTACCTGCGGTCCCCTATTTTGGCAGTTTGCAAGCACGCGGTGTGATGCTTGGGGAAGCCGTAATGGCTATTGGCTTCCTCTTACTAATCCCCTATCACAAAATTCGCTCTGATTAATCATAATTTGCCGGATCTCCACAGAAACCCCGGAAAATTCCACACATTTTCCGCATTTCCACCGTGATACAATTTGATTTCTATCCAGATATGCATCAGGATTTATGAGTATCGGGAATGTATTGGTACCTGAACACTTTTTATTAGATATCTATCTTTTTTTATAGGATACGAATCCATTAAAGGAGCCATATCGTCACAAACCGGATGAAATCAGGAATATTTCAATGTTTACTGGTACTACAGATGAATCGGTCAAATCCTAATTCATATAAATGGATAGGATGAGTCCCGGTTCGAGAAATTACTCAAAATCCAAATTTATTGAGGAGCAATGAGAGAAGATAAGACTATTATTCAAACCACATTACCAAATGGATTGCAGGTAAGGCTAAAAGAAATCCATACCGCGCCGCTTATCAGCCACTGGATATGGTACCGGGTAGGATCACGCCAGGAGAAAGCTGGTTATACCGGCATCAGCCATTGGGTGGAGCATATGCAGTTCAAAGGTACGCCAACCTTTCCTGCCAGTGTTTTGGACAAAGCAATTTCCAGGGAAGGCGGAATTTGGAACGCCTTTACCTACATGGATTGGACTGCATATTTTGAAACCCTACCAGCAGACCGCATTCGTTTAGCCCTGAACCTGGAAGCAGATCGGATGCAAAACAGCCTCTATGAAAACCAGGAAGTGGAGGCTGAACGGTCAGTCATCCTTTCTGAGCGGGAAGGGAATGAAAACGAACCATTATTCCGTCTCGGAGAAGCTGTACAGTTAAATGCTTTCGAACATCACCCGTACAAAAACGAAGTGATTGGAACAACGGAAGATTTATTAAATATTAAAAGGGACGACCTATACAATCATTACCGGTCTTATTACACTCCAGGTAATGCTGTACTGGCAATTGCAGGGGATTTCACCGGTGAAGAAATGCTTTCGCAAATTTATGATACCTATGGTTCCATTCCAGGGAAAGCCAATCTTCCTTTTCAAATTCCGGGAGATGAAATCAACCATTCGGAAAAGCGGCTGGAGATATTAGGACCGGGTGAAACAACCTATCTGGAAATTGCTTACCATGCCCCGGAAGCAAGCCATGTGGATTTTTACGCATTCACGATTCTTGACAGCTTATTGACAGGTCCGGCCAGCCTGAATATGTTTGGGGGTGGTGGAATTTCTAACAAAACCAGCCGGCTTTACCGTGCATTAATAGAAAAAGACCTGGCGGTTTCGGTTCATGGTGGAATTCAGGCAACTATTGATCCTTACCTGTACGATGTAACAATAACCGTCCATCCACATTCTTCGGTTGATGAAGTGCTTGAAGTATTTGATTCAAATATTGATGTCCTGCAGAATGAACAAGTTTCCGCTCAGGATATCGCTATTGCGGTAAAACAGGCAAAAGCTTTGTTTGCTTATGGAACAGAGAATATTACCAACCAGGCATTCTGGTTGGGATATGCAGAAATGTTCGCCCATTATGATTGGTTTACCCAATATCTCGAAAAAATTCAGCAGGTTACCGCTGAAGATGTACTGCGAATTGCCAGAACATACCTGAAACCGGGCTCCCGGGTGGTTGGGAGTTACCTCCCCGAGGATACTGCAGGAGGGAAACAATGAACTCGAACCGCCAGATCCACTGGTCTTCATTACCAGGTCCGGACGATATCACCCGTACCGTACTTGACAATGGTATTATCCTGCTTACCAGAAAGAATTTCGACAGCCCCTCAATTGTCATCAATGGCATTATCCAATGCGGCAGTGTTAATAATCCTGTTGAAAAATTGGGGTTGGCACATTTTACTGCCTTATCATTAATGAAAGGCACACAGCAGCATAATTTTCGGCAAATCTATGAAATGGTTGAGACAGTCGGGGCAAGCCTTGGTTTTGGTGCCGGAGGATTTCACACAAGTTTTAGCGGCAGAGCCCTCGCAGAGGATTTACCCATGCTGGTCGGTTTATTGTCTGAATGCATCCGCCAGCCTGTATTCCCGGCAGAACAGATAGAAAGACTTCGGTCGCAGCTGCTCAGCGGGCTTGCTATCCGGGATCAAGACACGGAAGACCGGGCTTCCATCCGTTTTGATAAAATCATCTTTGGGGACCACCCATACGGAAACCCCGGGGATGGATTTACTGAAACCATTCAGGCAATTTCCCGCCAGGATATTGTCTCATTCCACCAGGATTATTTTAATCCCCATGGAATGGTCATTGTTATTGTGGGGGCAGTTGATCCGGCAGAGGCAATTGAGATAGTCAGTCAAGCTTTTACAGGTTGGAACAACCCGATTAAAGGGGATATTCCTCATCCACCCGCACCAAAGCCACTAAAAGATTCCATCCGGGAGCACATCTATATTCCAGGAAAAAGCCAGGTTGATATCGTGATGGGTACCCTGGGACCAGATCGCAAATCACCTCATTTTCATGCTGCTTCGTTGGGAAACAATATTTTGGGACAGTTCGGAATGATGGGACGCATCGGAGATGCGGTTAGAGAGAAAGCCGGTCTTGCTTACCATGCTTCCACCAGCCTTAATGCTTTAATGGATGCCGGATCATGGGAAATCTCTGCAGGTGTAAATCCTGCCAATGTCGACCAGGCAATTGCCTTGATCCTGGAGGAACTGAAAAGGTTTATCCACGAACCGGTCACCAGAGACGAATTACAGGACAGTCAAACGGATTACATCGGAAAAATACCACTGGCTTTTGAATCAAATTCCGGGGTGGCGGGCGCATTACTCAATATTGAACGGTTTGATTTAGGCCTTGGTTATTACCGGGATTACCCTGGCATCATTTCCAGTATCCGTGTTGAAGATATCCTTTCAGCTGCCAGGACTTATATTGATCCTGAAAAACTTGCAATCATCAGTGCAGGACCAAACCCTGGCAATCAAGATTGAATGAACATAAATATTAAAACAGGAATCGACCTGGTAAATATCAAACGGCTCAAAGAATTGAGCCCTGCTATCCGCGACCGATTTCTCAAGCGGGTATTCACGGATTTTGAATTGGAAGAAGCAGAGAATAACGATCAAATATTGGCTGGAAAATTTGCAGCAAAAGAGGCCGTAGCAAAAACTCTGGGATGCGGTATTGGACCGGTACACTGGCAGGACATTGAGATCCTGCATGATAACCTTGGGCAGCCTTCCCTCAAGTTGGGGGGAAATGCTGAGAGGCTGGCCCATGAATTGAAATTGGAAAATTGGTCTGTTAGTATCAGCCATGAATCCGAATATGCGGTTGCAGTGGCCGTTGCCTGCGCCTTTCAGGAAATCACAAAAGGGTAAATGGCTGGAACTAAAGAATGAAAATTCTTACAATCAGCGATATCATCGTACCTTCGTTATATTCTCCTGAAATATCCCCCAATTATCACGACATCGATCTTGTGATTAGTTGTGGAGATCTTCCCCTCTCTTACCTGGAATATATCAACAGTCTTTTGAATAAAAGTATGTATTACGTTCACGGTAACCATACACCAAGTTCACGGCATGGTTACATACAAACTCCCGCGGTTGCTGCTGGAGGGATTAATATCCATCGTCGGGTAATCAGGGATGATTCTGGATTACTGCTGTCCGGGATCGAGGGCTGCGTGGTTTATAACAAAGGCCCCTACCAATACACCCAGGCAGAAATGTGGGGGTTGATCTGGAGATTGGTTCCAAACCTATTTCTGAATAAATTGTTATACCATCGCTACCTGGATGTTTTTATTTCCCATGCCCCTCCCTGGAAAATCCACGATGAGGAGGACTTGCCCCATCAAGGAATTAAAGCTTTTCGCTGGCTCATAAAAGTATTTAAACCTGCCCTTCACATTCATGGGCATACACATGTTTACAACCCAAATACGCTTACTGAGTCTCTCTACAGAAATACATGGATTATTAACACATTTGGACATCGCGTTCTTGAAATTGATCCTAAAAACCTTTCAGGCGGGAATGTTTTAACCCACAATGAATTGTTCACTGATCACCTCCATCAGCAGGAGGATCAGCTTTAGGATAGTTTCAGGTTGGCAGGAATTGCAATATCATTTACCCCCAACCAGAAATGGTTTGGCAGGACCTGCTTATCTGTCCTGATTTCAATTCCATTACTCTTAAGAGC
Source organism: uncultured Chloroflexia bacterium (assembly GCA_963747965.1). Lineage (GTDB taxonomy): Bacteria > Chloroflexota > Anaerolineae > Anaerolineales > Anaerolineaceae > CAVVGZ01. Next base: position 227,382 of record CAVVGZ010000004.1, read on the forward strand.
ATATTTCTCAACCATACTGGGGTGAACATAACACAAATCAGGAGTATGTCCGTATTTTGAGTGGTAATAATTTATTGCCCGTTTCATTTTTGCTGTGATCTCAATATTTGGATCATTATCAAACCAGAGCATACCAGTTTTCATTATTATTCCTCACATTTGACTTTTCTCGATGGTTATTTCTTCCTAAACCCTGATCCTGAAACACCGCCTGATATGAAGAATCCCATCCAAATTTTTCAGACTGAAAGTCAAATCGAATTTGTGTCATCTTCTATCCGGGTTAATGCAATAAATAAGCCAACCCTGAAAAACGGGGGTACGATGGATATCATTTGATGTTGAGAAAATCATCGATTAGTCGATTTATATAAATAGAATTATTGTTCTATCCACAATTATAGAAGAAATTTATTAAAAAGTCAACAGTCAAAAAAATCTTGCCGGATATATCTTTAATCTTGGTTCAAATTGATCTTCAGTAGCATTTTTCAATATTTTAAGGTATGCTTAACACCATAGATTTGAATCAGCGAATTACCGATATTTTACGAAGAGAACAAAATCCTCTTAATATTGAAGCGAGCTCATTAGATCTAAAGGAGCACACCATGATAAAAGAGATCTTAAACGAAGCCGAATCCAGGATGAAAGGTGCCAACCGGGCTTTAGAGGAAGACCTTTCTGCTATCCGGACCGGACGAGCATCCCCAGCCCTGGTTGAAAAAATTCATGTTGAGTATTTTGGGACGATGACCCCCCTCATCCAGCTTGCCTCTATTTCCGTTCCGGAACCAAGGACGCTGATGATTAAACCCTTTGATCCAAAAATGATTAAAGGGATTGAAAAGGCAATTTTGGCTTCTGAGCTCGGCCTGACCCCGAACAATGACGGAAAGAATATCCGCCTCAATCTACCTGTTCTAACCGAAGAGAGAAGAAGGGACCTGGCCAAGGTTGTCAATCACCGTGTAGAAGATGCCCGTGTTGCAGCCCGTAATGTTCGCAGGGATGTCATTAAAGATATGCGGGAGTATGAAAAAGAGAAATTAATATCAGAGGATGATCTGGAACGCGCCGAGGATCAGCTCCAGAAACTTACCGACAGGATGATCGAAGAAATTGATCAAATCGGTGAGAGAAAACATAAAGAAATCATGGAAGTTTAGCTCCTTATAATGGAAGATAAAATTTAATTGGAGACAAATCTGAATATCCCCCAACATATTGCCATAATTATGGATGGGAATGGACGCTGGGCGGCAGCAAGGGGTTTGCCCAGGTTGGCTGGCCACCGCGCCGGAACAGAAAATTTGCGCCGCATTATAACCGCCTGCGTTGAGTTCGGAATCCAATACCTTACAATATATGCTTTCTCCACCGAGAATTGGGGACGTCCCCGGGAAGAAGTAGAAGGGTTACTTCATATATTGGGAAATGTCATCGATAAAGAATTATCTGAACTTAATAAAGAAGGGGTTCAGCTCAGGCACATCGGTCACCTGGAAAAACTGGATAAAAGACTGAGAAAAAAAGTGCTCCAGGCGGTTGACCTTACCCGAGACAACACCCGGTTAATATTAAATGTTGCTTTTAATTATGGTGGGCGTGACGAGATCCTGTGTGCAATCCAGAAAATCATCGAAGATAAAATAAATCCCGAGGATCTATCCACTGAATTGGTGAGTCAATATCTGTTTACCGCAGGTACACCCGATCCGGATCTTATCATTCGCACATCCGGGGAAATGCGGATCAGCAACTTTCTTATCTGGCAGGCTGCATACTCAGAATGGTATGTCACCCCGACCTATTGGCCTGATTTCGATAAAAATGAGTTGTACAAAGCTCTCCAGGCTTATAACCAAAGGGAGAGGCGTTTTGGACTTACATCCAATCAAATAATCCAGGGGAAACCGAATGCTGTCTAAGCGTGTCGCAGTTGTCGCGGTACTATTACCGCTGGGTGTCATTGTTATTTTGCTCGGGGGCTGGGTATTTAACATCATTTTCGCCGCCATCCTTGCGGGAGCGGGATATGAATATTACAACATATTCAAGAATGACAAATTTGCACCATCTCCATTGATAATCATTACCTGGATCATCATCCTGGCAATTTCCCGGGCGTTTTTTGCATTTGCTCACACGGATGTGATCCTAACCTTGTGCATCTTCTTCGTTGTTACCAGGCATATCATTGGTTACGAAAAGGGAGATGAAAATGCAGCAATCGACTTTGGGGTTTCATTGGCTGGCATTCTTTACATTGGTTGGCTGGGATCTTATTTATTTTCCATGAGGAGCATGCCGGATGGTGCCTGGTGGATTATGTTAACCCTGCCTGCTGTTTGGATTGCAGATTCTGCAGCATATTTCGTCGGAAAACGGTTTGGAAAACACCCATTTACCAAACGGGTCAGTCCTAAAAAAAGCTGGGAAGGTTACCTTGGTGGAGTATTCTTTACAACCCTATTGTTGCCCTTGCTGGCATCTTTTTTGAGTTTATTTTCATCCTCAATTACCCCCATCCACGGGATTATTCTGGGATTAATCATCAGCGCATTTGCCCCTCTTGGTGATTTGGCAGAGAGTTTATTCAAGCGGCAGTTTGGAATCAAGGACTCAAGTAATATACTGCCCGGTCATGGGGGGATATTAGACCGCATAGATTCCTGGCTTTGGGCAGTACCAATTGGCTATTATTTGATTTTATATTTTACCCAGTATGGGTAATAGATTTTCCATCATTCACAATTTGGAGGGACAGCAAAATGGCAGTAGATGATGCTACTAGACCTACACGGAATCTTGCCCTGGAACTGGTGCGGGTAACCGAGGTAGCCGCCTTATCTGCGGGACGATTAATGGGTATGGGGGATAAAATTTCGGCAGACCAGGCTGCGGTAAATGCCATGCAGTTGGTCCTTAACACGATAGAAATGGATGGCCTGGTTGTCATCGGAGAGGGAGAAAAAGATAAAGCCCCAATGCTGGCGAGGGGTCAAAAAGTGGGAACCGGTAATCCCCCCATTGTTGATATCGCCGTTGATCCAATAGATGGCACCACACCGCTGGCGCGCGGATTGGCAAACTCCATTTCCACGATTGCCGTCGCACCACGGGGCACCATGTTCGATGCCGGACCAATAGCTTATATGCATAAAATTGCAGTTGGTGAGGTTGGACGGGATGTTATAGATATCAACGACACGATAGAGAATAACCTCAAGCGCATTGCTAAAGCAAAAGGGGGAAATGTAAATGACTTACTGGTAGTAGTTTTAGACCGTCCCCGTCATGAACCTCTTATCCAGGAAATTAGAGCCACAGGAGCCCGGATAACCCTTATTCCAGACGGAGACGTGGCTGGTGCGATAATGACGGGTCTGCCAGAATCGGGCATTGATGTCCTGATGGGAATTGGTGGATGTCCCGAGGGGGTGATTGCTGCATGCGCCATGCGGTGTATGGGTGGCAATATCCAGGGAAAGTTGTACGCCCGAAATGTAGAAGAATACAAGAAAGGGCTCGAGTTAGGTTACGATTTTGATAAAATTCTGACAATGGATGACCTGGTGGCATCAGAAAATGTGTTTTTTGCCGCTACCGGGATTACCACTGGCCAATTCCTTAAAGGGATCGACTATTTCCCCGGTGGAGCAGAGACCGAAAGCCTGGTTATGCGCGGACGGTCTGGAACCATCCGGAAGATTGTTGCCAGGCACCGGTTGAAAAAATTAGCCGAGATAAGTTCGATAATTTATTAATAAAATTGATGTATTTTATTGGATTTCAAAGGTCAGGAAGGCGTCCAATATAATCTGCAATTGTCCCTCAGAAACGGGTACAGGTTGGTTGAGGATTTTTGATCCCTTGCCTTCATAAAATGGCTGGGTTTGTCCCATAGAATCAATCCTCATAGACACCAGGTTTCCCAGGTTTACACCAGCTGATAGGGCTAATTCTTTTGCATGCTTTTGTGCATTTTCGATAGCCAGTCCCCTGGCATCCGATAGTGCCTGTTCTTTATTTTCCACATCATAGGTTATCCCATAAATTCGGTTCGACCCCTGGCGGACAACGCTCTCCAGTAACTGATCAATAGTGGATAGATCACGAACAATTACCGCAACAGTATTCTCGACTGTATAAAACTGACTGGTATTTTCACTACCCGGCAAGGTTACCAGTTCCGGGTAAACATTGAAGGATACCGTTTGAATATCCTCGGCAAATACACCGAGCTGCTGCAGATCCTGGATAACCTGGTTTGTACTGCGGCTGTTTTCAGCTAAGGCTGTGTTTAAATCTTCAGACCTGCTTTGCACTCCAATATTAATTCGGGCAATATCGGGTACAAGAGAAACCATACCTCTCCCTGATACACTCAACTGCCGGGTAGTGGCTGCTTGCGGATTGGAGGCGGCAGCGGTACATGCCGAAATGAAGCCCATAACCAAGATACCCACCCAAATGTGCATTATTTTACGATTCATAATTTGCCTCCTCGTCATAACTTTATAGACGTTTCCCGTCAGGGTTTTGTTCCCAGGTGTAACGATAGAAGGGACATCCTGAATAATTATAAATATTATACTTTGGCCAATACTTTCGCCAATGACTCTTGACATATTTGCCCAAATCAATATAATAAGGATAATATTTATGATAAATATGATTTATTTTTTTGGAGATATTCCATGAGAAAATGCACATGTCAAGGGCGGGGATTTTAAGTCCGCCGCTTTGAATTAATACCTGATAGATTTTTAGATTTTTTCAATTTCAACTGGCAAAAGCAACGGACAGATCCCCGCTCCTGATTTTAATGAGCGAAACGGTTATGTCCGTTTTCTATTGCCAGTTTTTTATTAATACAAATAGATTTATGGAGAAATTTCAAGATGAAGATAGCCAGTGACATTACCCAATTAATCGGAAATACACCACTTGTACGCCTTAATCGAATTACCCGGGGTTGCTCTGCTGAAGTCGTTGCCAAGCTGGAATACTTCAATCCTGCTCACAGTGTTAAAGATCGTATAGGTATATCTATGATCTCAGAGGCTGAACGCGCAGGCCTGATAAATGAAGACTCCATCATCGTTGAACCAACCAGCGGAAATACCGGAATCGCCCTGGCTATGGTTTGCGCAGCCCGTGGCTACCACTGCATCCTGACAATGCCCGAAACCATGAGCAAAGAGAGAAGAATCTTACTGCGTGCCTACGGGGCTGAATTAATCCTGACCCCCGGAACTGAAGGGATGGCAGGAGCAATTAAAAAAGCCGAAGAACTGGCAGCAAGTGATAAACGATTCTTCATGCCCCAACAGTTTAATAACCCTGCCAATCCAAAGATCCACCGGGAGACAACGGCTGAGGAAATTTGGCGGGATACAGACGGTAAAGTGGATATCCTGGTCGCCGGCGTGGGTACCGGCGGGACAATAACCGGTATCAGTGAAGTAATCAAGGCTAGAAAGCCGGGGGTTATCTCAATCGCTGTTGAACCGGAATCGTCAGCTGTTCTTTCCGGAAGGGAGAAAGGGCCCCATCCACTTCAAGGTATTGGAGCCGGTTTCGTACCGAAGGTCTTGAATACCAGTATCTATGATGAGGTAATTCCGGTTAAATCAGATGATGCATTTCAAACCGCACGTGCTGCCGCCAGGGAGGAAGGGCTGCTGGTTGGAATATCATCCGGTGCAGCAATCTGGGCGGCATTACAGGTGGCAAGGCGCCCGGAAAATGCCGGCAAACTCATTGTGGTTATTATCCCATCATTCGGGGAGAGGTATCTGAGTACAGCATTGTATTCCGATCTTGTTGATTAGGCTGGATGGAGGTAGTTTATTTTGAATAAAATAATTACATCGATAAAAGAAGATATTCAATCAGTGAAAGATCGCGACCCTGCTGCCAGGTCCACCCTTGAAATTATGCTGAGTTATCCCGGGTTACATGCATTATGGGGATACCGCATTTCCCACTGGATGTGGACGAACCAATTCAAAATGCTCGGGCGTTTATTTTCACAATTGGTACGCAGTCTCACCGGTATCGAAATCCACCCGGGTGCAACCATCGGGCCAGGCTTCTTTATCGACCATGGTATGGGAGTGGTCATTGGCGAGACAACAGAGATCGGCAGGAACGTCACTCTTTATCATGGCGTGACCCTGGGTGGTGTCAGTATGCAGAAAGGGAAACGCCATCCAACTCTGGAAGATAATGTTGTGGTGGGAGCCGGAGCAAAGATATTAGGTGCCATTGTGATTGGGGAAAGCAGCCGGATTGGTGCCAATGCCGTCGTTGTCAAACCAATTCCGCCGAATTCTGTCGTTGTAGGGGTACCCGGTCAGATTGTAGCCCGGAGCACACCCAAGGACATCAAACCGGACCTGGATCACAACAAGCTGCCGGATACGATTGGTCTGTCGGTTGCTTCCATGATGGAGCGTATCGATGCCCTTGAGCAAAAACTTCAAGCAACAAAGGATGTGATTCAACCGGTTTTGGAACATATCAATGGTCAAAAAAATGGAAATGGCAACGGACTGAAACCCGAACAGCATCTCCATCCCCCAGACCACGGAATCTGGCACGGGGAAGATTTCATGATATAAACGTTAATAGGTTGGCTGCGCATGCCAGCCTATTTTTTATGGTTTTTCCCGGTGCTGCAGGACACTGAGCCCAATCAAAATAATTCCCAGGGCAGAGATCCCGATAAGGATAAACCCAATCGAACGGCTGTTATCAAAATACTGACTCGATATACCCGGTCCCAATAAACCGGGTGTCGGTGATGGGGTTAGGGTTGGGGTCCCGGTCGCTAAATCTGGTTTTCTTGTACTTGATGGGACAATAGTGCTGGTGGCGGGGACCGGTGTTTCAGTGAAGGTTGAAGTTACAGTAGGAGTATTTGCCATTCGGACCAACAGCGATTGACCGGTAAAAATTTGGGGATTGCTTGCGGAGAGTCCGTTCAAATTGACAATATTTTCAATAGTGGTGTTATAGGCAATTGCGATACTCCATACTGCCTGCCCGGCTTCAACAGGATGATAAATTGCCCCGTCGGTTTGGGGCGTAGCCACCAGAACTTCCACCACACCGGAATCTACTTCGGGAGTTAATTTGCTGGACGTAACAGTACCAGTAGACGAATCGGCGGTTGCCAGTTGCTTAATCATACACACATCTACGGCATAGAACAGCGATGCATCCTTCCTGGAAATCCCGGCGCCAATATATTCATAGTCCGGGTTTAATAGAACCAGTTCCCTGTCTTTTGCATTGTTCCACACCGAGTTGAGGACTGTATCAATCGTTGTCGAGATGGAAGTAAAGGCAATCGATTCTCCACAGACAACCGTATCACCATCTCCATACCCTGCAGCGATGGCACGATCTGTTACATTGGATTTGTCCTCACTGAAATAAGTGTAGCGGTTGATTGCTGCCTGGTAGTCCGAATGTCCCTGAGCAGAACTCATTAATCTTTCGTCCGAGGTAAGGGGTGTTAGCCCTGCCTCCAATCGAAGTTGATTAATCGCCTCAACAATTGAATCCGGGGTTGGAGGGTTGGTCTGGGCATAAGCAGAAAACACCGGTTTACCAATGAGCAGAAAAAAGCCGATGACTGCCAGTTTTAGGATGATTTTCTTCATGGCGGAGGAATTATAAACGAATAAAGATTATTGCAAAGGTCATCCAGAAGGGATAGACAAACCACTCCTTGTTTGCATTTATGATCTGGTAAACCAGGAGAATATCACAAAAATCAATCCCGCTATACAGAGTACAACAATGCCAACACCCAGGTACCGGTAATTAAATTCAATGCCCTTTTGTTCGGATTCAGCCAAATCCGGGGTCGGTGTAGTGGATGGGAACAATGTTGCGCTGTGGCTCTTTATTGGTGTATTTGTTGCTGTCGGATTCAGAACCGGAGGTGTTACAGTAGGAGTGTCAGGGATGACCGGGGTGGAAGTCACCGGCAGCGGAGGATGGATGAGCAGCTCTTGCCCAACATATAAAATGGGATTGATTGGATCGAGATTGTTTAACGAAGCAATATCAGCAATTTTAATTCCATATGCAATCGCAATACTCCATGGAGCCTGCCCAGGCTGCACAACGTGCACAATCGAGCCATCATCCTGCGGGACAGCAGTCTGAACTGCAACAATCTCTTCTATAATGGTTGGAACGGATGTTTGTAAGTTTTGATTACTGGCGCTGGAACTATTCCTGCTTGTACCTCCCCCTGTTTGAATTACATTGAGAGTGTAATACACAAATCCATCAACAACAGTGACACCTGCCCCTACCAAACCGGATTCATAACCAACCATTGTATTCATATGGACTGGAATCCGCCCAAATCGAATAGACGGCAGCCTGTATTGATAGACCATCACCGCCCGCAATATTTTCTTCAATACCCGATAAGACCAGGGAGAGGACCCGTCCGCCCTGGTATGGGTTAATTCCCCTATAGATGCCTGGTAATCCGAATGTGCTTGCGCCTGAGCCATCAGGCTGCCATCAACCGTATAAGGCAGCAGCCCATTTGAAGCCCGCAGCGCATTAACTTCATTGATCAAATCCTGGGCACTTCCTGATTGTGCTTTGACCCCGCCAGGAAATGACGCCAGAATAACCAAAAATAGAAGGAAATAAATGAGATAACGCTGCAAAGTTAATGCACTTCCTGCAAACCCATTGCAGGTATTCGCAGGTAGAAGTGAATCTTTATCATGAAATTAAACAATTTTTTCGCCAGGCAGGTTGCCCATTGCCTCAGCCGCCACCAAAAAATCGGTTGCTGAAACCATCCCGACCAGGTCCCCATTGTCATTCACAACCGGGATGTGATGGATATGAAATTTTTGCATATTTTCTGCACATTCTTTAAGCGACATGTCTTTTTTCACGGTTACCAGAGGAGTTGACATGATTTCTCGAACTTTTACCAGGCTTGGATTCTTATCTTTGGCTATAATTTTGTCGCAAATATCTGTTGATGTAAGGATGCCGTAAGCGGGATTATCTTCAGATTTTTCAACGATAAGACTATGGATATAACGACGCCGCATTAAGAAAGGGCGTCTTTTACAGTGCTATCCGGATGGATATAAACAAGCAGGTCAATCATCCAATCACCGACAGAAAATTTCATTTGTGTATCCTTTCATGGTTCTAAAAAGCCTTGTTTCCTTACCACCTTAGAATGATGAATCTCATCGGATCATTTCTCTCAAGTATAGCAGAAACTACTTGACGTGATCAACCGGTAAAGATAAATTATATAGACCAGGACCATTGATCGATTTTAGAAATATTCTGGTGAGATGTCAGGTCAAGGGTCAATGGCGTAATACTGACATACCCGTTAGCCAGTTCGCCGATATCTGTGCCTTCCTCAATCACTCCCGATGGTCCATCTCCACCAATCCAATAATAGGCTCTCTGACGTGGATCCTGGCGTTCTATCAAGACATCATGGTATATTCGCAAACCTTGCCGGGTTATTTTATATCCTTTGATTTCTTCCAGGGCAATATTGGGGATATTTACATTCAGGAAAAAATTTTTGGGTAATTCATTTTCCAGTAATAACCCAACTACTTTTTTTGCTGCTGTCGAAGACCCCCGATAATCAAGTCCACCAGGCGTATGTTCCGGACCATCCAGAGAAAATGACACTCCGCATACACCCCAAATAACCGCTTCCATGGCTGCTGTTACCGTACCCGAGTAAGTGACATCATGACCAAGATTCGCCGAAGGGTTAATACCAACTACAACCAGATCTACCGGCTTTTTTAATAAACCCAATAAAGCCAGGGCAACGCAATCGGATGGGGCTCCGTCGGTTGCAAGGGCGTTCATTCCATTATCCAGAATCACCGATTGTACCCTTAAAGGTCTATGAAGTGTCTTGACATGTCCGGAAATGGACCAGTTATGATCGGGTGCCAGTATATCCACATTGCCAAAAGGCACCATTGCTTCTGCAAGTGCCATTAATCCAGGAGCTTTTACGCCATCATCATTTGTTACAAGAATATTCATTTATTTTCCCACAGTGTTCCAGGATGCCCTGATTATAATGGAACGATGCCTGTCCGAATTTAACAGGTTTTTGGAATCAATCATCGAATTCTGGAATTGGAGGGACCTCAGGTTTTCGCTTCATCCAGTCCTTAATAATGAGTGAACCGGATTGAATTAAATCAATTCCCCAGCCGCGTAAAGGTACTTCAAGTTCACCTTTATGGCAGACGGTGCTCAAATTGGCATGGTCTACCCAGTTTTTAAGATCTGCCAGTTTCTTTTTTTGCTCTAAAAGGTCGGGCGTTGATGTGACAATCTCGTCAATCTCCGGAATTAATTGAATCGCTTTGCGTATGCGAGCATCTGTAGCTTCAGCCACATCTGCGGGGATAACACCTGTCTGGCCTTTAATTTCATTCAAACGCCTTCCAGCTTCGTAGGTAACAGCAACAAGCTGATCGCGGTTCATCCATTTTGTTTCATAATTCAGGACATATTTCCAGCTTGGTGATAAAAGCAGCTGACGATGTTCTTCAAGTGTCCTGGCAAACATTCGAAATCCATGTTTTTTCGGGTTCTCGAAAGCCCGGCTGCCCGGGTCCAGGAATGGTGCCATGGGAGAAATAAGCGGGACCAGGCGGTGATCATTCGGGGATGAGTACCTGTTTATCAGGTTCCGTGAATATTCAACTGTATCCAGAACAGACTCGGCGGTTTGCTCCTTGATTCCGGTCATAAAAAAGAGATCAAAACGCTGGCATCCATTTTCAAGGGCATATTGAATGGAATTCTCCAGTTGCTCATTTGAATAAGGCCTTCCAAAAGCACGGCGAACCTGTTCATCATGGGATTCCATGGAAATTTCAACAGTGTAATGAGACAATGCTTTTCCAAGCCTTTCGAAAAACGACCTGGGGGGAGCATCATAAAATTCAAATAAAATTGGTTTTGTATATCCTGAGAGTGCTTCCATAAACCGGTTGGCATAATCATCACCTGCATGGCGTATATCACCCAGGACCATCACCGGAGCCTTGCTGAACTTGCCAATTGAGCGGATATCTCCGGCTAATTTTTCAGGAGAGCGGAAAGCCGGATTTTGCCGGTTAAAGAAGTTCCTGAAACTGCATGCAGAACCCCCGCAAGTTACACAGTTGTAACTGCATCCATGCAGTGTCATGGCTGCAGTTGCCGGGTATGTCAACCAATTGCGAAACGGAAGATGACCAATCAAATCACGGTAACGGATTACTGAACGCATGATATGGGTATAGTCAATTTCCTGGTCATCAAGGTTATCCGGTACATGAGAAAGAGGATTAATGCAGGGATTACCTTCATGATCCTTCCAAACCAGGTTGGGAATGCGCTGAATTCTTCGATAATCCGGCGACCCCGCTCCGGGATGGGCACTTCCCCCGGATTTGAGGTATTTCATCAATACCAACAAAGGCAGTTCGGTTGAATCGCCCCGTAAAATAAAATCAACACAAGAATATCGGATCAATTCTTCATGGAAATATGTGGAAGAAAACCCACCGAATATCACCGGATGGTTTGGTTTCACGCGCTTTATAATCCTGGCAACTTCAATAGAGCCGTGGGCATGAGGAAGCCAGTGCAGGTCAATTCCAAATGCTAATGGATCCAGGCCAGCCAGGTAGGATTCCACATTAAAATCCCGGCTGTACAGCATGCGTACCGCCAGGTTTATGATGCGGGCTTGATATCCATGGCGGTCCAAATATTCTGCCATCGATGTAAATCCAATTGGGTACATCTCAAATACAGTTGTGGACGGAACCATATCACTTACCGGTCCGGAGAGGATCGCCTCATTCCGAAAATCAAAAACACTTGGAGCATGCAGGAGTATTAGATCGGGATTATTCATATCGATTTCTTTGTATGGATAATTCGGGCACAATTTATCAAGTATTTCTTCTAACCCTGATTGTAACTGACAGAACACCAATAATTTTTCGCCAATCATCCTTAGTTTGGTTGACGAAAATCATTATAAATGCAGAATATGATAATATACTTTTTACAATCCAGAATATTATCTTGTTGAGGTGTTTGATGAAGCATCCCACTGCACAATTTCCTGTGAAAACCTTTATGGTAATATTTTTAGCCATAGTTTCTATCCTTATTCTATCTATACCCACCATAGTCTACGCCCAGGAAGATATTAAAATTGGCAGGTTACAAATTGATATATGGCCGGAATATGACCGTCCGGATGTTTTAGTCATTTACCGCATTGTCCTATCACCTGAAAATGCACTGCCTGCAAAAATGGAGTTCCGTATTCCGCTTGAAGCCAATAAACCACTCAATCTTGCGGCAAAAGATGCGGATGGAATGCTCTACAATCTGGATTACACAACCCGGATCGAGGGAGATTGGATCTGGGTGTCTTTCACCACCCCATCACAGGAAATCCAGCTTGAATATTATGATCCGCGTCTTCTAAAAACCGATCTTACCCGTGAATTTGAATATCGTTGGCCGGGAGATTACACGGTTGAAGAGACCGTGATACAGATTCAAGAACCAATAAATACAACCAGAATGGAAATCAGTCCTGACCTGGGCGAAGGCGTGCCCGGAAATGACGGACTGACTTATTATATTTCCTCAATTGGCTCCCTGGATCAAAACACTCCGTTCAGCATTCAAATTGAATATGACAAAACCGACGATACCCTGAGTTCAAGCCAGGTGCCTGTGTTTCCAAGCGAGCCAATTGGACAACAAACCCAGGGACGAACCTCCCTGGGCGAGGTGATTCCCTGGGTTTTAGGTGTACTGGGAGCGGTGATGATTGTGGGGGGTGGCTTTTGGTACTGGCATACCGGTAGGGATATTCAAAAGACTCGAAAAAAGCACCGCCAGGCAAGAACCCTGGATGATGAGGAAAAAACACAACCAGAGACAGCCATCTACTGTCACAAATGTGGAAAAAGAGCGGCGGACGGAGACTTATTTTGCCGGGTGTGCGGCACTAAACTACAGTTCGAATGAGAAACAGCAATACGATAAATTTTCCGGAAGGGATGGGCTGGGAATAATTCTCTCTGGCAGATTAACTTTCCTTGATGTACCCCATCATTTTCAATGCCTCCTGCTTATTTCGCCAATTTTTATTTACTTTTACCTTTAAATCCAGGAATACCTTCCTCCCGCTCATCAACTCAATTTCCTTACGGGCAGTTGTTCCAATGGCTTTCAGTGTAGCTGCTCCCTTCCCGATGACAATACCTTTATGGGATTCCCTTTCCACATACAGGGTAGCCACAATATGGGCGCCAGTTTCTCCGCGTTCATTGAATTCATCGATATGAATCCCGATTGAATATGGCACTTCATCCCGCAGATGCACCAGGGCAGCGGAGCGGATTAATTCTGCCGCAATTTCCCTCTCAAATTGGTCAGTAATCTGCTGGGAATCAAAGAAGGGTTGTCCTGGAGGGAGTTTTTGGATGATGCCTTTCAATAATTCCTTACACCCAAATCCTGTTTTTGCAGACAAATGGAACACTTCTGCGTTGGGCAGCATTTCTTGAAACCTTTTGATATTATCTTCCAGCAGCTGACGGCTGGATGTCCGATCCACCTTGTTCACCGCCAGGATAATTGGTATTTCAATCGGGATTTTTTTTAAGGATTCCAGCAGCAGCACATCATCGCTGTGTGGTTTTTCACTTCCATCAACGATCCAAATAATGACATCAGCATCTTCCAGGGAGGATTTTATCGCCTCAATCATGAATCTGCCAAGCTCGTGGGTAGGATGGTGCATCCCGGGAGTGTCAACAAAGATGATCTGGGCATCTTCAAGGGTTAGAATGCCTAGCTGTTTCCGTTGAGTAGTTTGCGGCTTCGGTGTTACGGGAGCAATCATTTGCTCCAGAAAAGCGTTTACCAGGGTTGATTTGCCAACATTTGGGCGGCCTACCAGGGCGGCATATCCGGCTTTATATCCTTGGGGGTACAATACATTATTCATAATTATTAGGGGAATTCCTCCTTGTGACCTAATCATACCAGTAGATAGTGAAAAAACAGCTGCTTGCTCCTTTTATAGAACCCGGGAGATCCGGCATAATTGGCAGGTGGAAACCTTCCATAAAAAGAAGAAAGAAGTAAAAAGCGTAGGTTAATCGTAGGGTACCCGTCAAGTACAATCCCCCGGTTTCTGATAATATAGATACATAGGGCGACTTCTCTTCTTCTCCTCCTTAAGAGAGCGCCGGGGTCGGCGTCCCCGGCGCTCATTGATTTTAAATCCATCCATAAAAAAATTGAATTGCCGGTCAGGCTCACAAATAAAATTATGATAGACTTATTAATGAAATTTGACCTGTCATAATTTACACTGGGAGATAAACCATGATGGCATCAAGACCTACCTACCCTATTGATATTGCCGGTGTGCACCGCGAACTGTCCTTGTTTGAAATAAAACCGGGTTTGAGGATTGCCATATTAAATATTCTTGGTGACACAGAACTGGTTCAGGCAGCTGCGAAGGAACTGGCCAAAAAAATTTCCGATATGGATTTTGATGTGTTTGTAACAGCAGAGACCAAGAGCATCCCGCTTGCCCATGCAATTTCCGTAGAAATGGGCAAACCGTATGTTGTGCTGCGCAAGTCGTATAAACCTTACATGGGGGATGCCTTTAATGCAGAAACTCTCTCGATAACAACCGGCGAACCTCAGACTCTTTTCCTGGATGAAAAAGATAGGGCATTGGTTCAAAACCGAAAAGTGATGATTGTTGATGATGTCATCAGCACTGGTTCTACCCTGCAGGGGATGAGGTTATTAATGGAGAAAGCAGGAGCAATTCTTGTTGGTGAGGCAGCCATTTTTACCGAAGGTGAACGGGCAAAATGGCGCGATATTATCTGTCTTGGTCATCTGCCAGTATTCGTTGATTAAAAGATGAGCCCCAACAGGATGGAACCTGTGGGGCTTTCTTCATATTTGGATTGATTTAACTCCCATCAAGAAATTTGCGGAATTTCAGGCAGACCGTTTATCAATTTCAACTTTCTTGTGCGCGGCATGGCTTTTATCGCTGCTTCCCTGGCCATTGCAGCCGAGCGGCTGGATAATTCTTCCAGGTAAACAAGCTGGACTGGCCTGCGGAGCTTCGTGTAACGGGCTCCTCTACCAGCATTATGGGCAGCCAGGCGCCTGGTTGGATCAGTAGTCCAACCCGTGTAGAACGTCCCGTCCGAACATTTCAGCAAATAGCAGAAATAACCCAAGATCAACTGTCTTTCTTACCTTTTCGCCCCAATCCGATCAAACTGCCAAGGGTTTCAGAGGCTCCAGGAATTTTAGCGGATTGTTCCTTTTCCCAGCTGCCGGTCATTCTTAATCGATACCAATCCTCAAAGCCCTTTTCAGCCCTTTTATAGTATTCATTCAGTTTATTGCTGTCTTCTTCAGAGAGGTAAGTGCGAACCTCACGCAGCGAAAAAATCAAATTATCAACAACACGCAAGACATTATCCTTATTTAATATGGCTGCCATGCCCGGTTCTTTTGACTGAGCCAGTGAGGTAGCCAGCTCAGCCACACGAGCATAATCCATACCAGCTATCTTCCCCCCTTCTTTCCATCCGACCTGATCAACGGTTGAATTAACCAGTGCGGCCGCTAAAAGTATCGGGAGCTGCCTGCTCATCGCTACGAGGCCGTCGCACTCATAAGGATCCACAAAATAAGGGGTTGCACCCAATACTTCAGCAAAATCGGATGCAAGCTTAACTGCATCTCGCTGTGTACCCGCCGAACTTGAAATCGCAATCAGGCTGTTTTGGAAAAGGTCCTTATGCCCCTCGTAAGGACCTTGTTCATATTTGGTCAGGTAAACAGGATTCAGGCTGGGGGTAAATTTCAAAAAGAAACGATCCTTTGGAAGCAATTGTTTTGCCAACTCAATTACCTCCACATGCAGGGGGGATGTATCCAGAATGACAACCTCAGGTTTTAAATCCGGAGCAACAATTTCAAGGGTTTTCTTTACCTCATCTACTGGAAGATCCAGGATAATAATGTCAGCATTTTCAACTGCTCTGGGTAAATTTGCCTCGACCTTATCTACGACACCCAGCTTTAGGGCTTGCTTAGCAACACTATTGTTAATATCATTTCCTATCCGGTTGAACTGGTCTGTTTTACCCCCCAGAGCCAGTCCTACAGATGAGCCAATCTGGCCTAATCCGATAATTGTAAGTTGTATACTCATCAAAGACCTCCAATAAGTAATCTGCTGATTGTATTGAGGACAGGAATCAGAACCCATCCAAAGATATCAATTCCTACCATCGGCCCCACAAATATTAATACCATCAGGATCATCGGCCCGAAAGGGCGGATTCTATCCATGAAATCAGCCCATGCCGGTGGGAAAAAGTACTGGGCAATTTTCTCCCCATCAAGTGGTGCCAGCGGAATCAGGTTAAATAATAGCAAAAGCAAATTGATTTGGATAAATGCCACCAGAAATTGGGTTGGGGACGGGAACATACCGGTGGATGAAAAAGAGGATGTCAATGGTAAAACCCTCAGGAGCATGGCTGCCATAAATGCCAATGCCAGGTTTGAAAGCGGTCCGGCAAATGATACCCACATCATTGCCGCTGGAGAACGTCTGCTTAAGATATATGGGTTTACCGGAACCGGGCGTGCCCAGCCAAAACCAACCAGGATGAGCATCAAGGAACCCATCAGGTCCAAATGTGCGGCCGGGTTCAGAGTGAGCCTCCCATTATCACGCGGTGTTGGATCACCAAACCGATCGGCCACGAAAGCGTGAGAAAATTCATGCACGGATAAGGCAATAATCAGGATAAGAATCCTGGTGATAATAGTTGCCGGGTCTAAGTTAAACATGAAGACATCAATGCCCCATTTCACGGTGATTATACCATGATGATATAATCCCTTTATGCTCACCGATTTAGAGTTGGAGGACCGGATAATTCTTCGCAAAATCCATCCGTGTGGAGGATACGAATGGAAGGTGGTTAGACTGGGGGCAGATATTGGAATTGAATGTCTTAAATGCGGGCGGAGAGTCCTGCTTGCACGGCGTGAACTCGCCAACCGGATTAAATCAATTAGAAAGAAACCCGATCTTGATGCTAAATCCTGAAAAACCTCGCATTCTTTTCCTCTTTTCTGACACAGGAGGCGGTCATCGCAGCGCTGCTGAAGCGATTATTGAGGCCATCCAATTGGGGTTCCCTGATCAAATTGACCTGCAGATGGTGGATTTATTTAAGGAATATGCACCCCCGCCCCTGGACCTTGCCCCGGATGTTTATCCACCCCTTTCGCGAATGCCGCAGGTCTGGAAAATTGGATACCGGATGAGTGACGGCAGGCGCCGTACAAAGCTGATCAATTCTGTACTTTACCCCTATATTCGCCGGTCAATCAGGAAACTGATCCAGGAAAATCCTTGCGACCTGGTTGTATCTGTCCACCAGTTAATGAACAATCCTGTAGCCAGGGTATTAAGGAAATACCCCATCGGTTTTGTCACCGTTGTTACGGACCTGATCTCAACCCACGCTGCCTGGTACGAAAAAACTGCTGACCTGATAATAGTACCAACGGAACAGGCATACATGCGGGGCCTGGATTTGGGTATACCTGCAGATTCTATGAGAGTAATCGGACTTCCGGTTGCAGATAAATTCCGATTACAGGCGGGAGGAAAAGAGAAGATCAGGAAACACCTGGGATGGTCCGAGGGGGGATTCTATGTTTTATTGATAGGTGGAGGGGAAGGAATGGGGCCTATCGAGGAATTTGCCCGGGCAATTAATGAATCCTTTCATGATGTCTCACTCATTGTGATCACAGGAAGAAATACCCAATTAAAATCCAAACTCGAGAAAATCAATTGGAATATACCGGCTCATATACTTGGTTTTGTAACCAATATGCATGAGCTAATGCGCGCTTCGGATGTTCTTGCCACAAAAGCCGGACCGGGCACAATCTCGGAAGCGATGATATGTCAGCTGCCAATAATCCTATACAGTTACATGCCCGGTCAGGAGGATGGGAATATTGACTATGTCGTAAATGAAGGCGTTGGGTATTGGGCTCCGGATAAAGGAACCTTCACTACCACATTGAGACAATTGATCGACAACCCCCAATCAGTCCAGAAGGCAAAGGAATCCTGCCTGCTGCTGGCCCGTCCAGATGCAGCCATACAAATTGCAGCCGAACTGGTATACAGGGTAAATGATATAAAACTGCATCAGGATACCTGACCTTGCTCCTGATTGCTCCCTGGCATATAATTTCAACATGCCAATCTATGATTCAAATACACTGGAATTTTTCAGCCGGAGTCCAGAACAAACCCGGAGATTAGGGATTCGTATCGGGGTGCTGCTAAAACCCGGTGATATAATCTGCCTTTCCGGCGAGCTAGGCAGTGGAAAAACAACCCTGGTGCAGGGCATTTCCCAGGGATGGGGATCTCTGGATGGGGTTACCAGCCCAACCTTTATTATTGTTAATGAATATCACAAACCGGATGGAAAATCCCTCTATCATCTGGATGCATACCGGCTGCAAAATGCCTTTGAGGCTGAGGACCTGGATATCGACCAAATGATAGAAGAAGGTATCCTCATAATCGAATGGCCGGAACAAATAGAGGATGCCATCCCGAACGAACGATTAACCATCAAAATGCAGTGGATGGCTGATGAACAAAGGGGAATGCTCTTCCAACCGCAGGGGGTAAGGTACCATAAATTAATGGCGGAATTTCGGCAGGCGGCTTTCAGAGGGTAAATATGCTTTTAGCTGTTGATACATCCACGCAACAAATCGGGTTAGCCCTTTATGATGGCGTTACCGTTATCGTTGAAGATATCTGGGTATCTCAAAACCATCACACAAAGGAATTGTCACCGGCAATTTCCCGCCTTTTTACAAAATGCGCCATAAACCCCAGGGATCTTACAGGGCTGGCTATTGCCATAGGACCTGGATCATTCACCGGTCTGCGTATCGGATTGAGCGTTGTTAAAGGAATGGCATTATTTCTGCATATCCCGGTGGTGGGTATTCCAACCTTGGACATCCTGGCAGCAGCTCAACCCCTGCAGGAAATTCCCCTGGTTGCTCTCTTAAGAGCAGGGCGGGGCAGGTTAGCGGCATGCTGGTATGTTGCAGATTTTCGCGCAAGAAAATGGAAATCTCAAGGAAAATACCAGGTACTCCAGGCTGAAGAATTATCCGAACTCGTTGATACCCCCACCCTGATCTTTGGTGAATTGAACGCTGCAGAACGCCAGGTTCTCGAGCGCAAGAAAACCAATATCATCCTCGGCACACCTGCACAATCTATCAGGCGGCCTTCCTATTTAGCAGAGATCGCCTGGCAAAAAATGAGACATAATCAGGTGGATGATGTGAATTCTCTCACCCCGATCTATCTCCATGTGATGGGGGCTAAACCTGCCTGATGAACTCCAATGAATACCAGTATGTTTCAATACGCCCAATGACGCTGGATGACATTGAAGCGGTTTACCGGATCGAATCCCAATCTTTTACCCTGCCCTGGAGCAAACGATCCTATCAATTCGAGGTAAATGAAAATAAATCCTCACGCCCCTGGGTAGCAGAAGCATCCCTTCAGGATAGTTCTAAACAGATTGTTGGATTAATTGTTATCTGGTTGATTTTAGATGAAGCCCATATTGCCAATGTAGCAGTTCATCCTGACTTCAGGGGATTGGGGATTGGCCGAAAGCTCCTCGCATATACAATTCTTAAAGCATATGAGGAGGGAGCCCGTCAATTCTTCCTCGAAGTCCGCCGTGGTAACTTAGCTGCCCAGAAAATCTACCGGGATTTGGGATTTAAAATCGAAGGGGTCAGGGAAAAATATTACAAGGATAATGCTGAGGATGCCCTGCTGATGGAAATGGGAATAATAAACCAACCCTTACTGGAAAAATATGCTGGCGAAGCTATTCCGACGAGTATGCTCTACGACTTTCAGACCAAGGAGAACGAAAATGGATCGTGACCACCAGCTCCGGGAAATCATTAAGGATATATCCGTTTGTACCAAATGCCAGCTGCACCACTCCCGGAAATTATCCGTTCCCGGAGAGGGACCATTTGATACAGATATCATGTTTATTGGCGAAGCACCCGGTTTTCACGAAAATGAGCAAGGACGTCCGTTTGTCGGGGCTGCCGGAAAGCTGCTGGATACATTGCTTGCCAATATTGGAATGAATCGTAACCAGGTTGTAATTACCAATGTGGTTAAATGCCGGCCGCCTGGTAATCGCGATCCACTGGATGAGGAAATAGAGGCATGCGTTGGTGCATATCTATCACGCCAGATTGAATTGATTGACCCGAAACTGATCATTACATTAGGTAGAATTTCGATGGGCTTGTTTTTTAAAAATGCAAAAATCGGGGAGATGCATGGGAATTCGGTTAAGATCGGTCAAAGATGGGTAACTGCCATGTACCACCCTGCTGCTGCCTTGCACCAACCCAAGCTCCTGGAAGTTATTCAAAAAGATTTTGATAAACTCCCGGCATTGATTTCCAGGGTCGTCCTGAGTACAGATCAGAAAATCGCTGAAAAAGAAGGTAGTAGCGGAAAGAATGAATTGGTACCCCCTCAAAGCACTCCCAGCCAGCTGAGTTTATTCTAGGATAGTCTTTTTATTTATGATATGATAAGCCAGTTAAAAAGAGATTCAATAATCCGCCAATAGGATCCACCATGGAAAACACTTATAAAACTAATTTGATAAATCGATTTAAAGATAAAAGCGCAAAAATCTCCATTCTTGGTTTGGGTTATGTAGGTCTTCCCCTTGCAACGGTGTTTGCAGAGGCCGGTTTTCATGTCATCGGAGTAGACCCTGACCCAAAAAAAATTAGCGCTATTCAAAATGGTGAAAGTTATATTTTGGATGTCCCTGACGAACAAATCAGAAAATTGGTGGATCAGAAAAAGCTTCAGGCAACTACAGATTTTTCTTACCTCAAGCAGGCTGATGCTGTCAGCATCTGTGTCCCTACCCCGCTCCGAAAAACAGGCGATCCAGACCTGTCCTACATTGTCTCGGCTACAGAGGAACTGGCAAAGTATATACATCCTGGCATGGTGGTAGTTCTGGAATCCACCACCTATCCCGGTACAACCCGGGAAGTCATCCTGCCTACTCTAACCGAGAAAAGCAATCTGAAAGTTGGTGAAGATTTCTTCCTTGCTTTCTCGCCTGAGAGAGTGGATCCAGGGAGGAAAGACTGGACAACGATCAACACCCCGAAGGTACTCGGCGGTGTTACCCCGAATTGCCTTGAGGTTGCTTCAGCATGGTATTCTATGGCTCTTCAGAAGGTAGTCCCGGTTTCTTCTGCAGAAGTGGCTGAGATGGCGAAATTACTTGAAAATACCTACAGGATGATCAATATCGGCCTGGTGAATGAGCTGGCGATCATGTGTGACCGGCTTGGGGTCGATGTTTGGGAGGTTATTGACGCCGCTGCCACAAAACCCTTTGGATTTATGAAATTTACTCCCGGTCCTGGACTGGGGGGACACTGCATCCCCATAGACCCTCTCTACCTTTCCTGGAAACTTCGCAGTATTAACTATACAGCCAGGTTCATAGAACTGGCGTCCGAAATCAACTCCAACATGCCCCGCTTTGTAGTTGGGAAAATTTCAGATGCTTTGAACAACCGTTCAAAGCCAATAAAAGGCAGCCAAATACTGGTGTTGGGAGCAGCATACAAACCGGATATTGATGATATCCGCGAATCTCCCGCCCTGGATGTAATTGGACTGCTCATCCAAAAAGGTGCGCTGGTCTCCTATCATGATCCCTATATAGAAAGGGTTCACCATGAGGAATGGGAACTGCAGTCAATACCCGATCTGGATGAAGGTTTGGAGAATGCGGACTGTGTTGTCATTTTGACCAACCATTCCGTGTACGACTACCCTGCCATTCTTGAGAAAAGTAAGCTCATTATTGACAGTCGAAATGCCCTGGGTGTGCTTGGACGGGACCATCCCAAAGTGGTGAGGCTGTAATGTCCCGTTACATTGTCACCGGGGCGGCTGGTTTTATTGCTTCGAAGGTCAGCGAAATCCTGCTTAAACAAGGACATACCATCATCGGAATCGATAACATGAATGATTCTTATGATGTTCGCCTAAAAGACTGGCGCCTGGCCCAGCTGGTTTCCTATCCAAATTTCATCTTCCTGCAGGAAGACATCAGTCAGTTTTCAAGGATGGATAATGTATTTAACGCCCAGCGCCAAATCGATGGGGTCATCAACCTGGCAGCCCGGGCAGGAGTACGGATGAGCGTTGAAAATCCATGGGCTTATTTGGAAACAAATATCAATGGAACCCTCAATTTACTCGAACTTTGCCATCGATACGATATACAAAAATTTATCCTTGCTTCTACATCAAGCCTCTACGGCAGTCATAATCCAGTCCCTTATAACGAAGACACCGATACAAACCGGCCATTGTCTCCTTATGCAGCCAGTAAAAAAGCTGCTGAGGCTCTCTGTTATAGTTACCACCACCTTTACCAGCTGGATGTAACTGTCTTTCGATATTTCACCGTTTATGGTCCAGCTGGTAGACCGGATATGTCCTTATTCCGATTTACTCAATGGATCTGTGAGGATTTACCTGTCCAGGTTTATGGTGACGGGTACCAATCCAGGGACTTCACCTTTGTGGATGATATCGCCCGAGGGACAATTGCAGGGTTGAAAAATGTAAAATACCAGGTTATCAACCTGGGAAACGACCAGCCACACCCTTTAATGGATGTGATCCGTCTACTGGAAGATTATCTGGGTAAAAAAGCCAATATTGTTTATAGCCCGATGCACAGGGCGGATGTATACACAACACGTGCCTCGATTGACAATGCAAGAAATATTTTGGGTTGGAAACCCGAGGTCAGCCTTGAAGAAGGCTTGAAAATGCTGGTTGACTGGTATTTGAAAGAACGCTCCTGGGCAAGGTATATTGCCACTCCATGAATATCCTCCAAAAAATAAAAAACCATCTGGAGGAGGACCCTCTCCTGCAGCGGGTAGTCCGCAATACGGGCTACCTGTTTGGCAGCAATACCGTTACGATGGGTCTCAGCATGCTGCAGAGCATTTTAGCAGCACGTCTGCTGGGGATCTATGATTTTGGTGTGCTGGGAACCATAACTGTTTTTGCCACCACACTCAACCGCCTTTTTTCTTTTCGCATGGGGGAAATCATCATTAAATACCTGGGGGATTATCTGGCTGAAAATCGTCTCGACCATGCCGCCACGATCATTAAAACTGCTTATATTGTGGAGGCCGCCAGCTCCCTTTTTGCTTACATTCTCCTGGTAATTCTATCCCCATGGGCTGCAAACCAGCTTGCTGATAACCCTGAAAGTGTGACCTTATTTATTATTTATGGATTATTTATCCTGGGTAATTTCGGCAGTGAAACCTCACTGGGGATTCTGCAAATTGATAATAAATATAAACAGCAGGCTACCTTTACCATCATACAGGCTGTTCTGACAGCCATCATCATCGTGGTTGCCTATTTCACCGGCGGAGGTCTGATGATGGTGGTATTAGCCTACCTGGCTGGAAAATTAGTCCTGGGAATCGGCCCGTTCATCCTGGCTATTCGCTCCATAAACCGTCTTTTGGGAAATGGATGGTGGCAAAGAGCGTCTTTCAGTTTACTTCCCCCCCGCCGCGAATTGCAAACTTTCGGCCTGACCGGTAACCTGAGCGCTACCATTAACCTCTTTGTACGCGACAGCGAAGTTCTCTGGGTGGCATTCTTCTTATCCCCGCTAGAAGCCGGATATTACAAAGTAGCCCTGGCAATCATCAATATTGTACTAATGCCGATTACCCCCTTCATCAGCACTACTTTCCCGGAAATAACCCGCAGTGTATCATCGAGACTCTGGGGAACTCTTAGAAACCTATTAAAGAAAATCACCATCCTTTCTGCGTCCTGGACAGCGGTAGTGACAATTGGCTTGCTGTTGTTTGGACCCTGGATCATCTTAATATATGGACAGGAATATATGCCGGCATACCCGGCTTTGCTTATTTTGATGGCTGGTTTTGGGGTTGCCAATATCTTTTTTTGGAATCGCCCGCTTCTCCTTGCTCTTGGGTTGCCTAAAATTCCTTTTACCATTACGTTGTTTGCCGGGATTGGAAAAATTCTGCTGGCATTTTTACTGGTTCCCCGTTATCGGTTACCTGGCTGAGGCAGCCTTGTTATCTCTCTATTTTATCGTTTCAGTCTTGTTGATCACTTACATAGGAATTAAGAAAATAAAATATTACGAGAATGCTACCGAATCGCTCCAAATTTCTCCAACGTGATGGGATTTATCAAATATAGACCGGATTTCATCTACCCTTTCCGTAAAAATCAACCAATCCTCTTTGTGGTAATATAGGTTAAGTTCGCATACTGGAAGGACACGTCCTTACCCAGATGATTATCCCTGGTAAAGGTTTTAGCATGTTGCGTAGAGGGAAACTTGGTCCCGCATCTTTATCGCTGATTATAGGATTAATATCAGGCGTGATAATCAGCCTCCTATTTTCAACAGGAAATCCCTGGATTGGAGTCTCAGGCACTTCCCTTTTGATCGGACTATCCTGTTATGTTTTAATCAAAACATGGCATTGGGCAGGGGGCGGTAAAACCCTTGCCTGGATGATCTTTCTGGCTTTTTCAATACGCCTTCTAATTGGCCTGGGGGCCAGTTTGATCCTTCCGCTAGCAGGCTATGAGGAGGAGGTCCAGAATGCGGGCTATCTTTTTTTTGATGCCTACACCCGGGATCAACAGGCATGGCATTTCGCCGAATCAGGCAGGTCCCTTTTATTAAGCTTTCAAAACGAATTTTGGACAGACCAGTACGGCGGATTGATGGGTTTAAGCGCCGTCCTTTACCGCTTTCTATCCCCGGATGCCCACCGCCCGCATCTGATTATTATTCTGGGCGTATTCGCCTTTTCATTGGGAATTCCTTTTTTCTGGAAGGCAGTCCAGTTTCGGTGGACAGAGAAAATTGCCAGCCTTGCAACATGGATTTTAATTTTTTATCCGGACAGCATCCTTTTTTCCAGTTCCCAGATGCGGGAACCCTTCCTGATAGGATTATTTTGTATTGCTTTTTGGGGAGCGGTCCACTGGGGGACAAAAAGAAAACAGGCTGTACTTGCCCTGGCTATCAGCCTGTGCCTGATGGGGTTGATTTCCTTACTGGTAATGGCTGCTGTTTCATCAGCCCTTTTCCTCTGGTTATGGCTTGAAGATTTCTCAACTAAATTGAATCAGCGCCTGGTACTTGCAGGATGGCTGGCAATATTTTTGGTCCTTTCCGCAACCATCATCCTTGGGAACGCCTGGTTCGAGGATACAGCCAGGTGGGACTTATTATTGACCGAGCGTAGTTCCGGCTGGGTCGCAAAATCAATTGGGGAGATTGGCGGTCAGGCAAGGATACCCTTTATGGTCGGATATGGACTTGTTCAGCCATTACTGCCTGCCGCACTTGCGGATGATGCCATAGCAATTTGGAAATCTATTGGGATATTCCGCTCCGTCGGATGGTTTATGCTCATCCCCTTCTTGATAACCCCCCTATTTATCCTGTTCAAATTAGACCCGGGAAAAAATAAACATATCTACATCCTGCTCACTGGAATAGTGTCGCTCTGGATTCTGGTCTCCTCAATCCGAGCCGGGGGAGACCAATGGGATAACCCCCGCTACCGGACGATCTTTATACCGTGGATGGCTTTGCTGGTCTCCTGGACATTTTTCCTGGTGCGCGAATTAAAAAGCCCCTGGTTGTTTCGGATTTTCTTTGTTGAAATAATTTTCCTGGCATTCTTCACCAACTGGTATTTCAGCCGCTACTTTCTGCTCTGGAAAAGACTCCCGTTTTGGGAAAATATCATCTGGATTATTGGATTAACCTCTATCGTGATTATTGGCGGATTATTGTGGGACTTTTACCGCCAGAAAGCCATAAACTACCATCGGGATCAAGAATAATCCTGCATGTTATAATCCATTCTGGTAAATTCGGCATGAAAGACAGGATTCAGTGACCCGATTTCGAAATGCAATACACCAGATTGCCGAGTCCAGGATGCTGGCTATAATTGCGGCATTGCTTGGAATAACCCTCTATGCTTACCAATCTTATATCTATGCGCATCGAATCCCTTCCACCCTCGATGAGGGGAATTACCTTTACAAAGGTCTCCTTTTCTTAACCGGAAAATATTTTCCCTTCCAGGATTATGGCGTCTGGACTAATAAAATGCCGTTTTCTTTTTTTATCCCGGGATTAAGCCAGCTTATCGATCCGGGATTACGCAGCGGGAGGTATTTTGCCATTCTGCTCGGGGTTCTAATGCTGGTTGGATTATGGATTACCGGCCGGAGACTCGGCGGGTATTGGTGGGCAGCCTTTGTTGTTATGTGGTTTGCGGTTAACCCAATTATCATCAAAATGTACAGCCAGATGTTATCTGAAGGATTGATCGCCTTCCTGCTGGCCTGGGTATTTGTTTTTTCTCTCGGGCAAAATCAAAAAACCTGGCAAACCATCCTAGGAACATTACTGGCAGCACTGTTAATTTTGTCCCGGCAAAATATGCTGCCGCTAATTGTCATCATCCTGTGCTACTACCTTTGGGAACATGGCTGGAAAAATGCTCTGATTAATACAATCGTGTTCCTGGTCGCTTTTCTCATTGTCCACATTGTCTTCTGGCCGGGTATCCTGCAATTGTGGATCGTCTGGATTCCGAAAAATCTATCCCCTTACCTGGATTCCTTCCGTTTGACTCTTGGGGGCACCAGTGTCTGGAATCCACAGGTGTCCCTTTTTAACAAGTTGTTTGTATTTTGGGAAGGAACACGCCACCACTTAATTCCCCTTCTCGGAACACTTGTCGCCTGGATATTTTGGCCAAAAAAAGGGGATTGGAAATCCCCATCCCACTATAGAATGGCTGTTATCCTAAGCGTGCTTTTTGCTGTAATGGTTATATCCCATGCCTGGGCATCGATCGACCAGGAGTACTGTGTTTTTTGTTACTCGCTTTATTTAAGCTTCTTCACCCACACAGGGCTGCTGATCATCGTCCTTGTTTATCCATCGCTCAGAAAAGATGCTGGTTTTTTCAGGCAAGCCCTGGCATTAATACTCACACTGATCATTGCATCCGGGGTTGCCTTCGGCGGTCACCAGGATGTGGCAAATTTCCTGATGAATATTCAAGTTCCGCGTATGCAAAATATGCGCTTCCTCCCCGGTACAACGGAGGTTTGGCGTTTTTTGGCCAACAAATTTGGCTATAGTATGGATACGCTTAAGGTCTGGATACCCATGGCTGCCGGTTTGCTGCTGGGATTATCCATTGTGCTGCTGATGGGAATAATATCCGCTATATCCAGGCGTAAAAAGGTCGCATACCCGGGTATTGGCTATCTCTCTATGATCACCCTGCTGTTGGCTGGATTAATCCTCACCCCCACACCCGCCCTTGGCGGAGGTAATAAAGAACAGGAGTGCGGAGATGTCATCCGGTCATACGAAGATGCCGGTAACCTTTTGCGTACAGTAATCCCGAAAGGTGCACTTGTATACTGGTATGGCGGGCTTTCACCAGTGCCGCTGCTCTATTTACCTGATGTACGCATCTTCCCGCCCCAGCTTAATGACGGTTATTCCTTCCGTAACGGTGGTGATCCCGAGCAGCTTGAACGGAACGGTTACTGGAATGAATCTCTTTCTGACCAATGGATGCTTGAAGCAGATTATGTATTACTGGAAGGGCGTTATTATAAAGGAAAGACAAAAGATCAATTAGAGAACGGGCCATATTATGAATTATCCAAAGCGACCGAAGCCATATTAAAATGTGAGTATAAATATGGTACTGAGATTCGAATTTTTCGGAGAGTACAGTGAAAATTTCTGTGGTTGTCCCCGTATACAACGAAGAGGGAAATTTACTCCTGCTTTACCAGGCAGTAAAGGATGCGCTTTCAAATCTGGAAGAACAATGGGAACTCATCCTGGTTGATGACGGAAGCCAGGACCAGAGTCCGAATATTCTCACTGAACTGGCTGATCAGGATCCAGAGCATCTCAGGGTGGTTCTACTCCGCCGCAACTTTGGCCAAACTGCAGCAATTGCTGCAGGTATTGATTACACCGACGGAGAAATCATCTTCCTGATGGATGCGGATTTACAAAATGATCCGGCAGATATCCCGATGATGCTTGAAAAGATGAAAGAAGGCTATGATGTCGTTAGCGGGTGGAGGGTAGACCGCAAAGATACATACATTACCCGTACTATACCATCCAAAATTGCCAATTGGGTAATTTCCTGGGTTACCCAGGTTCCGCTTCACGATTATGGTTGCACTTTAAAAGGGTATCGGCGGGAGGTCATCACCGGTTTCAGGCTATACGGAGAAATGCACCGCTTTATCCCGGTTTATGCCAGTTCTGTAGGCGCCAGGATAATCGAGGTTCCTGTGCGGCACCATCCAAGGAAATTCGGAAAAGCCAAATATGGGCTGGAGCGTACGCTTAAGGTTATCCTGGATTTGTTTACGGTAAAGTTCTTATACAGTTTTGCCAACAAGCCAATTTATCTTTTTGGTGGCACCGGCATGTTCCTGATGTTCCTCAGCGGACTTGTATTGTTTTATCTGGCAATGCGGCGGATTTTCATCGGCACATCCGTCCTGGCATCCCCCTTATTCCAGATGAGCACCCTGATATTCATGATGGGTTTTCAGGCAATCCTGATGGGGTTGATTGCTGAACTCCTTGTGCGCACATATCATGAATCCCAGGGAAAACCGACCTATACCGTGCGCCAGGTTATTCATCCCAACCATCCTGATACCAATATCCAGGCATAGGCATGAGAATCCTGGTGTTAATCCATGAATACCCCCCGGTGGGCGGAGGCGGAGGGAGGGTAGCCCAGGATATTTGCGATGGACTGGCAGCATTAAACCACCAGGTTTATCTGCTTACGGCGCATTTTGGGGTTCTGCCGTACCTGGAAGAACATGGGAATCTGACCATTCGCCGGCTGCGTTCCGGGAGGAAAGAGGCTTATCGCGCAGGTATGCCGGCCATGCTGGGATACGTCCTGGCAGCTTTCTGGAATGGCTTGCGGTTGATCAAGCAGTGGAAACCGGATGTCATTCATGTTCACTTTGCAGTCCCTGCTGGTGCGGCCGCCTGGGGACTTTCCACCTTAACCGGAGTGCCTTATGTCCTGACTGCTCATCTAGGTGATGTACCAGGAACGGTACCTGAGAAAACCAGGGGATGGTTCCGCTGGATTTATCCGCTCACGCCGATGATCTGGAAGAAAGCCAGCTTAGTAACCGCTGTATCTGAATTTACCAGGGAAAGCGCTCAAAAATATTACCGGGTTCCAATAAAGGTGATTTACAATGGGGTCGATTTGCAGAAGATCAATCCTGGGGTAATCCAGGTACATACCCCACCCCGCATCCTATTTGCGGGACGTCTGATGCAGCAGAAAAATCCAATCCGGATTATTGAGATTCTTGCAGAATTAAAAGATCTTGATTGGCGTCTCACGATTGCCGGAGATGGACCATTAAAGACGGAGGTTGAAAACGCCATTCAACTCCACGGTCTTTCTGAGCGCATCAGCATGCCCGGATGGATAACCCCCCAGCAGGTTATCACGGAGTTCTCAGCCAGCGATATTCTATTAATGCCCTCTTTATCAGAGGGACTGCCGGTTGTGGGTGTACAGGCAGCAGCCATGGGGCTGGTGCTGGTTCTAAGCAAAGTTGGAGGAAATATCGATCTGGTTGATCCGGGGATTAATGGATTTCTTCTTGATGCACAGGATAAATACGGATTTGCGAACTGCCTGCGATCCTTATTAGGGAATCCGGAAAGACTGCTGGCAATGCGGAAGGCAAGCCGGACCCTGGCAGAGAAATTTGATATACAGGGGATTATTTCTGAATATCAGGATGTGTTTCACCAGGCTGTCCACAAGTAAAATCATCAGTCTTTTGTTATCGATAAAGGTTTTTCCAATTTGCCTCCTCAAAACAAGGTATGCTGAACAGTGAATGAAATTTCCAGCCAACCGGTATCTGATCCTCCATTGAATCCGCCAAAAAAAGGCTCCTTCGCCGGCGATGTGATCAAACTGGTCAGCGGGACATCCTTTGCGCAGCTTATCACTGTACTGGCCGCACCATTCTTAACCCGGCTTTACAGCCCGTCGGATTTTGGCGTCCTGGCAGTATTTATCTCCACAACCGATTTGCTGGGTGTAATAGCCTGCCTAAGCTACGAGCAGGCCATTGTCCTCCCTGAGGAAGAAAAAAATGCTGTCAATCTATTCAGCCTGAGCCTGCTTATTGCTTCATGTCTCTCCCTGCTCAGTATTCCTATTTTGCTGGCATGTCAGCCAATTTTTACCGTAGTATTGAAAATGCCGGAGATTCTTCCCTACCTATGGCTGCTGCCGTTATCCATACTGGCTACCGGGTTATTTTATGCGTTCAATTACTGGAATACCCGTACCAGAAAATTTGGAAGGCTGGCTCTCAGGCGTGTGATCAACTCACTTTTAGCCGTTATTATCCAGCTTGGATTTGCCCTGGCCGGGTGGCGGACTGCCGGAGGATTGATCCTTGGATACTTTGGTGGTGTATTTATCTCCACCATGATTCTTGGTTGGGAAATCTGGCGGGATGACAACCGGCTGATTCTGGGTAATCTTCAGTGGTCCGTCATGATGGAAAATCTCAAGCGTTACCGCAAGTTCCCCATGTTCACCACCTGGTCAACTTTATTGAACGTTGCGTCCTGGCAGCTGCCCTCATACTTGTTACCCGCCTATTTTTCCAAAACCGTCAGCGGATACTACGCCCTCGGAAATCGTGTTCTGCGTCTGCCAATGGGATTAATCGGTGGAACAATCGGGCAGGCATTTTTTCCCCGGGCTGCACGCGCCAGGGAAAACGGTACCCTGGATGTTGTGGTAGAAAATGTTTTTAACCGGCTGGTAGCCTTCAGCCTGTTTCCGCTGCTGGTGATTGCCATTGCAGGCGAGGATATATTTGTGATCGCATTTGGAGCGAACTGGGCCGAAGCAGGAGTTTACAGCCAGATTCTCAGTATCTGGACATTTTTCTGGTTCATTTCCGCACCAATGAGCCAGCTCTTTAATGTCCTTGAAAAACAGGAATACAATCTTGCCATCAATATGGCCATCTTTGCAACCCGTTTCATTGCCCTCACCCTGGGTGGTTTACTTGGGAAATGCACGTCTCACCATTGTCTTTTTCACCATATCCGGAATCTTGACTTATGGATTCCAGAGTTTTTATATTATCCATTCTGCCGGGGTTAAATGGAACCGGGTATTCAAGATTCTAGGGGAAAAATTTTCCTATTTCTTGCCTGCCGGGGCATTACTGCTTATTACCAAACTGGTTTTTGATAATCCCTGGGCGACGGTTATCGTTGCAGTGCTATCTGCGGGAATTTATTATTACTTCATTATCCGCTCTGACGAAATCATTGTCGCCACCATTGCCAGGAATCCAGCCGGCAGGAAACTCCTCAACCTGGTTCACATCCCATTTTCCCCTGGCATAGGGTGAAGTATAGGATCATAATCCTTGATTTTCAGGGATTTCCCCGGATAATTCCTCACTGATTGAGAGCATAATAACGAAATAATTCCATAAAAACCGCTATGGTATAATTTTTTTTCATGAAGTTATTGCTTGTTTCTCCAAAATTCCCTCCATTTAATTCGAATGGCGCCCGCCGCGCCAGCAAGCTCACCAGGTTCCTGCTTTCACGCGGGCATGATGTGCGTGTTTTAACCGCCCGGGATCTACCCTTGATGACTGGTTTAAATGTGGAAATTGATCCCTCGAAGATCACCTCAACTCCCTGGATCAATGTCAATTTTCTGCCTGAATTATTTTTCGGCGGCAAGAAAAAGGTTGCCCGGGAAGGGTATAAAGGTGGTGATGCCAATCTGAAGAAGTGGAGCAAAATCTACCGGATGGTTTTCCACTTTCCAGATGACCTGATCGGCTGGTATCCTGATGCCACAAGGACCGGCAAGATGATCATCAAGGAATGGCATCCAGACTTGATATACGCCAGCGGACCACCTTTCAGCGCTTTAATGGTTGCAGCCAGGTTGCACACCCTTAGCAGGATACCCTGGGTGGCTGAATTCCGCGATTTATGGGCAGATAACGCCTATTATGAATATCCTGAAATCCGGCGAAAATTGGAGAATTTACTGGAAAGGAACACTTTAAAACAATGCTCAAGCATCATTACTGTCTCTCCCCCCTGGTCAGAATGGATGCAGAGAAAATACGACAGACCTGTGGAAACCGTACTGAATGGATTTGACCAGTCAGATTTTCCACCACCAGCTGGAAACAGAAATTGGGATCCGCAAAAGCTTATTATCAATTACACCGGGGCTGTTTACCTGCCGTACCGGGATCCTTCGCCGCTATTTGCAGCCATGCAACTGCTGGGTGAAGAGGCACAATCCATCCAGGTCCACTTCTTTTCGCGCTATTTTGATCACATTCAAACCCTGGCCGAGAAATATCAGGTTGCACACCTGGTAACCTGCCACGGCCTGGTAACCTACCGGGAATCATTACAGCAGCAGGTAGACGCGGATATCAACTTATTGCTTAATCGGAACGATGAAGATCAATTTGGCGTGATCCCCGCAAAACTGTATGAATATATTGGCTGCCGCAGACCAATCCTGGCAATCGATACGGGTCATGGTGCTGCCGCCGATATGATCCGCAGCCGCAGGGCGGGTGTGGTGATGAATGATCCCTCCCAGATTGCTGCCCAGCTTCGGGTTTGGCTCAAAGAAAAAAAAGGAAATGGAAGTATTGAACCGATCCCTGTTGAAGCCCAGATAGGACTATCGAGGGATGAACAGTTTGAAATACTGGAGGGTATTTTGCTAAAACTGGTCAAATCCCGGTAAAAACGATCCTTATTTTTGTCATCATTTTTTCTACGAATATTTTTTGGGGACTCCGCATCTCTTATCAAATCCCCTATCTGAGGGCCGCCTGAAATGCATCTCATCCAAGCAACAAAATTGACATGGTCTTTATCGAGTACCAGTACACCTTTGGTACTATTCCCATAGCTATCTACGTATGATATGATACCTTACCATCAACCAGGTAACATTACCTCCGATTCCAATATGCATAATTAAAACCTGGGTGAGACCATCAACCTGTTCCGGAACAATTCATGACCTTGAATAAGAAAAAGTCATCAATTCTGCTGATTGGTTCCCAGATGACCACAGGGGGATCTCAAAGCATCCTCTTAATTCTTTCCAAATGGCTGCATGAAAATGGATATCCTGTAAAGCTGGTTTTTTTTCATGATGAAGATGGATTGCATGAAAAATGGCAGAAGCAATTCTCCTTTCCAATCATCAACTTGAAGGCGTGGGAAAAAAGACCACATTCCATCCGGAAGTATTTCATGCTTGTAAGGGGTCTCATCCGGCTTTTTCAAATAATGCGCCGGGACAATGTAAGTGCCGTGATGACCTTTACCCATCACAGCAATTTATTGGGCATACCAATTGCCTGGATTCAAGGGATCCCTATCCGGATTGCTGCCCACCGTGGAAGGATTCACGGATTTCCCCGCTGGCAGGAAAAAATTCATTCCTGGATGATCAATTCCGGTATGGCGACAAAACTGGTAGCCATATCCAAGCAAATAGGTATAGATGCTGTTAATGAAGGTGTCAAACCGGAAAAAATCCTGGTCATTCCCAATGGAGTAGAACCTTTGGATTTTGATCCTTCGGTCAGGGCAAAAAAGAGAAACGAATTAAAAATCAAGCCAGATCAGTTCGTTGTCCTTTCCGTCGGCAGATTGAGTTACGAGAAAGGGCACGATGTGCTCATCGGCGCTGTACCAACCGTGGTTCAAGAGTACCCCCAAACAGTATTTATTTTCTCCGGAGATGGGCCCCAGAGATCAGCTCTGGAAAACCAGGTTGACACCCTGGATATCCGCCAGAATGTTTTTTTCCTGGGAGTCCGGACTGACGTCCGGGAGTTAATAACAGCTGCTGAACTCTTTGTCTTCCCCAGCCGTTCCGAAGGCCTGGGACAGGCTTTATTGGAGGCAATCAGTGTGGGAATCACCGTGGTTGCATCGAATGTGGGCGGGATCCCGGAAGTAATTGAAAATGGCAAATCCGGTGTTCTGGTGCCCCCTGAAAAACCGCAAGCGTTTGCTCAAGCGATTATTGAAATGTTGGGTAATGAACAACAAAGGAAAATTTTCAGCAGTGCAGCCAGGGAAACGGTCAGGGAAAAATACCCGATTCAGAAAATGTTTGATAGTTATTTGAAAATATTAGATCCTTCAACATCAGGTCAATGACCAATGCCTGCCGCTAAACAAAAAGATTTCACCTGGTGGCTGTTCCTTTCCGGTTTTTTTATCCTACTGGTGGGGACATGCTGGGACATTTTTCAGCGGTATGGAATTCTTATCCGGGATAAACGCCTTTCCGACCTGGGTTCGTTCCCTGTAGTCCTTGGGGTAGTCATTGGGGTTACTGCGATTGTCTTCCTTCAATTATTCTCTCCAGGTAAACTACAGCCTCTTGCAAGATTCCGCCCGAGAAAAAAAGCCTTGGGAACCTTAATCGTAATCAGCACCACCATTTTCACGATCTGGTTATTAATAAAGTCCACCTTGGGCGGCCTGGCCCTCAGCCCGTCATTTTTGCGTACCTTCGTGATCTTAACGGTCATTGGATTCAATACCTGGATCATAACGGAAGATCCGGACACATTTTATGGATGGGAAGCATTCCTGACCTGCTCAATCCTGATGGCGGCTGCTTCGGTAATTGGTGTTGAATTACACGGAGCAGTTGATTATCCCTTCCAGCTTTCCTGGTCAGAAGGAAACCGTTTCTGGGATTATTCCATTATGTTTGGGAAGGACCGCTACCGCTATCCTTCAGAAGAACCAATCTTCGCTTTTATCAATCCGGTAAGACAATTTTTATGGGGGATCCCGTTTCTTTTTAAAAGTGCAGATATCCAGTTTGTCCGCCTGTGGAGCGGATTGCTGTTTTGCCTGCCCTATTTTTTCCTGGGTATTCTGGTTTTCTGGGCGAAAGAAACTCGCAAATGGGGACAAACCATTTTGCTGGCTTCGTGGAGCATGATATTCCTCAACCAGGGACCTGTCTACGCACCCCTGGTGATCAGCGCCATCCTCGTGGCCGGGGCACGCTTTCTTCCGCTGTGGCTTGCATTTATCATCATTGCTGCCAGTGGATACCTGGCCCAGGTAAGCCGCATTACCTGGATGTTCGCACCGGCAATCTGGGCAGTCCTCATTTCCATGCTGGAACCGGTAAAAAACGGGGTCAATCTTCCGGAAAGGTACCGGCTGGTACGTTCTGTGCTTTGGGGGTTTGCCGGCGTCCTGGGAGGATTTTTATTGGAAAAAGGGATGGAACTAATCGAGCCTGCTGCTGCCGCAGCTGCACCTTCTAAAGCCAGTTTAGTCAGCGTGGATGGGATAAGTTCATTAATCAGCAACCAGCCGCTTATCTGGAATCGCCTGCTCCCCAATCCCACCTATCCCCTGGGAATCTTGATCAATCTGCTGCTGGCTGTTCTTCCTGTTTTGATATTGGTTGGAGCACTTATGCTCAGCAAAAAATGGAAGCTCAGCATCCTGCAATACCTTACCATCATTTTAGCATTGGCTGGAACACTGGTTGTTGGATTGGTTGTCAGTGTAAAAATTGGCGGGGGCAACAACCTGCATAACATGGATATGTTTCTGATTACATTGCTGATTGTGGCTGCATATGCCTGGCATAACAGCAACAAGACATGGATTTCCACCCCCCAACCGCTTTGGGTGGCACCCATCCTTGTTTTCATGATTTATTACCCGCTTTTTCAACTCTTATTAAATACAACTCTCCTGGAATTCCCAGACAACCAAAGAATTACCGAAACCCTTGAAGATGTACAGGGATATGTAGATTATGCGGATTCGGATAATGTACTTTTTATTGACCAGAGGCAGCTGTTAACTTTTTCTTATATCACCGATGTAGATTTGATCCCGCAGTATGAAAAAAAGCATCTAATGGACAATGCATTGCGTTCGAATAAGAGCTATTTCGAAAATTTTTACCGGGATATCGCGGATCAACGTTTTTCATTGATAGTCAGCGAACCGCTCTGGATAAAATTCCAGGGCGAAGATTATCAATTTGGCAACGAAAATGATATTTGGGTCAAATGGGTTTCCATTCCCATCCTGTGCTACTACAAGGTGGAATATACCGATCTGGAACTCGGCATCCAGCTGTTAACACCAAAAGATATTGACACCGCATTACTGGGTCCCGATTGTCCAATCCCAAAAGAATAAGCATGATGGGATTATGTGGAATCATCATCCATTATTGATAATAAATAGGACGTGGAAGGAAAGCCCCGGGAAGACATAATATGCTGCTGAATGATAATCTTGGAAAACGAAGCGTACGGTCGGTTAAATGGAACCTGGTTAGCAGCGCCATTGAGGTTCTATTAATCTTCGTTAAACAGATTATCCTGGCACGATTACTCCCGGTAGCAACTTTTGGCATTTATTTTGGAGCCAGCTCAGTCATCAATATTGTCCTGGCTCTAAGCAGTTTCGGGATGGGAGGTGCATTTTTACACCGCAGTAAAGAGACTGATGACATTCAGCAAACGGCGGGAATCCATTTCACCTTACAGTTGATTTTTAATATTGTCTGGACTGTTTTAATGCTGTCCGGAATTTTCATCTTTACCGATCCTGCTGAACTGGATTACCGTATCGCCCTGGTTGTCATCACACTAACAACAACCATCTCACAACTAACCGTAACCCACAGGCTAATCCTCGTTCGGCAGGTTAAGCATCAACGCCTGGCAGTACTGCGGATTGTCCGCATCGTTTCGATTGTCATAACTTCGGCGGTTGTCGCCATTTATGGTTTCAACATTTATGCTTTGCTGGTAGACAATATTCTCACCGCCCTGATGAATATTATTTTCTTCATCATTTATCATCCAGTTTGGAAGCCTCGGTTAGTCTGGTCGATTCAGGCTTTTAAGTATTTTATTAATTTCGGCGCAAGACAGGTTGCAGGTACCTGGCTATTTGATGCTCTGCAGCGTATCGATAAATTGTGGATCATGAATTTTCTGGGTGACACTCCCCTCGGCTATTATTCAAAAGCTTACTCATTTGCCAAATTCCCAAACGAATTCCTCGGCACTTCCATGGACGAAGTTGCCGTGGGCACATATGCAGAACTTAAATATGACCGGGAAGGGATCTCGCACGCCTTTACCAGGGCAAATTCTGTCATCATCCGGGCAGGATTTTATATCGTTGGCATCATGGCCCTTGTTGCCCCTGAGTTTATCCGGATTGCCCTGGGGATTAAATGGATGCCAATGTTAACCACATTCCGGCTGCTGCTGCCATTTACCATGTTTGATCCGATTAAAAATACACTTTCTTCGATTTTCATCGCCGTCGGTAAACCGGAAATCATCGTCAATGTCCGGGTAGCTCAGCTGGTTGTCCTGGCAATCGGTTTGTTTTCCTTGGGAAACCAGTTTGGAATCGAAGGTGCTGCCATGGCAATTGATCTTATGGTCATCATCGGGACATTCTATATGCTCCATCTTGCAAGGAAATATGTGGATTTTTCTCTCAAGAAATTGTTCGCCTTTCCAGCATTAGGATTGTTCCTGGGACTTGCCGGGGGCTATCTCGTCATGATGCTTTTCCCTGATCTGGAGGTTGATGTCTTTACGGCCATGATAAAGTCAATTCTTTTTACAGGGTTATACGGAGCTGTATTATTTATCTTCGACCGCCAGGAAATACTGGCTATCCTGAAAACAATTCGCAAGAATTTTTAATTTACTCGCTCAGAAAACCTACCCCCTTCGCCGGGCGGCTGTATTCTGATTAATTCTCCCCTTTAATGGTATTATTCGTTTTATGAGCCAAGGGTTATCAGCCCATAAATCCGCCAGAATTTTCAAAATAGCGAATCCCTGGGTTGTTAACTGCAACAAAAGCAGGTTGAACAATCCATCCCGCCCACGATCAAGCGCATTAAACACACCTTCCAGCAGTACCCAATTTTGAAGAAAAAATGGCATCGGACCCACCTTCCCCAAAATTAAAAATCCTTGCGACTACCGGGATATTTGCCCTGGTACTCTGGTGTATCCTGGATCTGAGGGAGATTTACTCAGGGGTGTTTGCGGTCAGTCACCGGTTTCCATATTCGCTTCCGGTTATTGCAGGCTTTATCCTGGGTATCAGCGCCTTATCCTTGTTTGTAATCTGGAAGCCTGAAAAGGCTGCACGTTGGATCGCTGCATTGAATTTAAAATCCCGGATGAAGTGGGGAATTGCCGGTCTCCTATTTTTTGGATTGAGTTATTTTCTCTTGATGACCAAATGGGGAGCTGTTTTTTCAGGAACTGCAGTGCGTACATTCTTCATTTACTCGGCATTTTTTCTTGCCTTCCTGTTCCTGAGGGAAAATCCCGGTTTTGGGCTTGAATTTAGAACCATCCTTGCCGCCCTGATCCTTTTCGGTAGCATTTTTACTGCTGTCTGGACAATTCAAGGGGTCACAGATTATCCTTTCCGGTTATCCTGGTCTGAAGGCAATCGTTTCTGGGATTATTCTGTTTTATTTGGCCGCCGGTTATACAATTTCCCGGCAGATAAACCAATCCCGGCTTACATAGACATAGGCCGGCAAAGCCTGTGGGGATTACCCTTCTTATTTGTGTCTCCAACAATATTTCAAATCCGTCTATGGAATGCACTATTATATTCCCTGCCTTATTTCTTCCTTGGCGTTTTAGTATTCAAAAATAAAACTATTAATCGTGAAGCCTGGATTTTAATGGGATTATGGACATTCCTTTTTTTTACCCTGGGTCCCATTTATTCGCCGCTTGTACTCGCCGCAATTCTGGTGACCGGTTCAATGAAACTTCCTTTCCTGATCACCCTGCTGCTGGTTGGATTGGCAGGATATTATGCTGAACTGACACGTTACACCTGGATGTTTGCGCCTGCAATCTGGGCCTGGGTGATCAGTTTTGGAAAAATCCCACGTGACCAAATTGCATTCAAATCCAAGCCTGTGCTTCAATCCCTGGCACTCACTGCCGCCGGTGTTATTGGCGGTTTCATTGTGCCCCTGATCCGTGAACAATCAAAAACTGCAGCGGGTGGAGAAGCCGATCCCGGCATCCTCAGTGAAGGCGGGCTGGCTTTTCTTTTTGGCCGACAACCGCTTCTATGGGACCGGCTGCTTCCAAATCCCACTTTCAACCTGGGCTTATTACCTGCTTTGATGCTTGCCACCGCTCCTATCCTGATCCTTCTTTTTCTCTTCTGGAAATCCGGAAAATGGGATATCAGCAGGGTTCAGCAACTCTCGATCATCCTGGGATTGTCAGCGTTTCTAGTCGTAGGGATAATTGTAAGTGTGAAGATTGGCGGTGGCAGCAATCTTCATAATTTTGATATGTTCCTGATTTGCGTATTATTTGTCATGGGGCTTGCCTGGGAAAAAGGCGCTGGCCATTGGGGGTTGAACCATCCTTCTGTTTTGGTACATTCTCTTATTTTGCTTGCGGTCGCCTACCCAGCCATAAATGGGATTTACTCGGCCCAGCCAATAAAGATTCCCAACCAGGCAAAAATCGAAAACGCCTTGGAAATAATTAACAAAAAAGTTATTGTGGCAGACCAGCAAGGAGAAGTATTATTTATCGACCATCGCCAGTTGTTAACCTTTGGTTATGTGGGAAAAATCAAGCTTGTGCCTGATTATGAAAAAAAATGGCTGATGGATGAAGCAATCTCGGGTAACGATGCGTTTTTTGTGCCTTTTTATGAAGATCTTAAACAGAAACGATTTGCCCTAATTGTCACAGAACCGCTGCAGGATATTACCCAGGGAGATGTAAGCCAGTTTGGTTTGGAAAATGACGCCTGGGTGAAATGGGTATCCAACCCGGTACTGGATTATTACCGGCCTGTTTATACAGACGTTGAAGTTGGTGTCCAATTATTGGAACCAATCAAAGATGATCCCGACCTATCAAATTAATTTGCGCAAGTAATCGTATCTTTCACCATCAAGAAAATCTTTGTGGAGCAGGTAAATGGGTCCAATCCTTCAAAACTTAATGGATGCACTCCCCTCAATCTTGTGGAGTTCTTTATGGATTCTTGGAGGGATCTGGATGGTACAAGCCTCATTTAATATCCGCCGGCATGAACAGGTAATAACCGGGGTCACCATCGGCTTAGCCATTGAAACCTTGCTGGCAAATATGTTCTCCTGGATAATTCCAGTCCCGCAATCATTCTGGATTTCTGCTGCGGCTGTCTTTATTGCCGGTTTAGGATTAATCCTTAAAAAAAGCGGCTTTCGTTCGTTATACCAAATTCCCGTATACCCTGGTCAGCTGTTACTGCTCCTTTTTCTTATTTATCTGTTTACCGGCATTGGACGCGGGTTGGCAATATTGGATGATTATGCCCATCTTCCCACCCTCTCCTTACTGGCAAGTGGAGAAATTCCACCCCGCTTTGCTCTCGATCCGGATATCACCTATGGGTATCATTATTTTTTGATGCTTTTTGCCGCTCAGCTGATGAGACTGGCTGATGTTTTTCCCTGGACCGCACTGGATATTGCCCGGGGGATTTCTTTTGGGCTGGCAATTATCCTGGCAGGAGTATGGACTCAAAGGTTGACACGCAGTTTATTAGGCGGCATTTATGGCAGTTTAATGCACATGTTCGCCATGGGTACACGCTGGCTGCTGCTGCTTTTACCTGCTGGAATCCTGGCTGTCATTTCCCGGGAAATTACCATGATTGGCAGTGGAGCCGCCAGCGGACCGGACCTGGTAACGGCACTGCTTGGCTCATGGGCAATTGAAGGAGCAGGACCAATCCCGTTTCCATTTGCATTTGCAAATGGAAATATAACGCCAGGCGTGATGCGTCATGCCGCAAATGGCATGATCAGTTCCGCTATCACCCTGGTAATCCTTCTGACATTTAATCGTTGGAAATCCTGGCCTGGTGCAGTGATTTTGGTTTTATTGATCGCCTGCTCCGGTCTGCTGGGAGAGGTTGGCCTGGTCCTGGAAATAGCAGGCGTGGGAATGCTCATACTTGTTTATATGCTGCAGCATAAAACAATAAATTTACCAAAATCGCTCAAGGTTTGGTCTCTCATTTTTATAGCCGGTTGGCTTATTGCCCTGGTACAAGGGGGGACTATCACTGATTTAATCAGAGGGATATCCAGGGAGACATTTCTTGGGGAAGAATTTGTGTCATACCAATCCGTGACATTTACTCCTGTATGGCCTCCCACAATTGTCTCATCCCACCTGGGGATTCTGGAGATGGATAACCCATGGCATCTTCTGGCGGCATTCCTGGAAATCGGACCAATTATTCTGGTGCTGCCTCTCACTCTCATCTGGGGACTCAAGGCTTACCGGATTGGGCGTTGGTATGAAGCAGTGATGATGGCATCGGTTGCCATCAGCCTGGTTTTGTTTTTTGTTCAGTTTTCCGGTTCATCCGGTGTGCGCAATACAACCAGGCTTTATTCCCTGATTGGTAAATGCTGGTTTTGGGCACCGCCCCTGGTGTGGATTTGGGCATCCCATCGCTCGAAAGTTACCCGCGGCATCGCCGCGGGTCTCAGCGTGGTTGTTATGCTGGGGGGGATTGTTCTGCTTGGTGTTCAGCTGCCGGCGATTCAGAAACCGGTTTACACTTATTTTATCGAAGAACTGGATGCCCAGGTTGAAAAACAATACTGGGACAAGCTTGAAAAGCAGGCGGTGATCTTCGATCCCACTCCTTATCGTGCCCCGGTTGTATTTGGGAGACCAACCAATTCCTCCATTTCCTGGCATGTATCCAAGGAAAGCTGGGAATTGCTGTATGATAAACCGGATCCGGTTCAACTTCGCCAATACGGTTTCGACTACGCCTACCTGGATTCCACCTATTTTGAAGGCCTTAATCCTGAGTACCAGGAATTGCTGCAGGGACCCTGTGTAATTCCAGTAGAACAAATCACATCAAAAATGGGAGACCAGTATCGCCTTCTGCTGGATCTGCGATCCTGCGGCGAGTAACCGGCGATTCGTACGGAATGATAATGAGCAATCCAATGACCAATCAGGAAATAGCAGAGATATTTGAGAAGATAGCCAACCTGCTTGAAATCAAAGGAGAAGTCATTTATAAAACGCTGGCTTACCGCAGGGCAGCTGAAAGTATCCGGAATTTAGCCGAAGATATTAATAAACTGCACCAGGAGAATAAATTATCCGAAATTCCAGGGGTTGGCAAAGCAATTTCGGAAAAAATAATCGAGATATTGACCTCCGGGAAATTAGAATTTTTAGAAAAACTTGAGAAGGAAGTCCCGCCCTCACTGATTGAGGTACTCCAGGTACCGGATGTAGGTCCTAAAAAAGCTGCCCTCTTCTGGAGGGAGGCTGGCATTACCAACTTAACGGAACTGGAAAAAGCTGCCAACACTGGTGAGTTACGCCAGCTGCCCGGTATGGGGGAAAAATCGGAGAAACGTATCCTGGATGGAATTAAGATGTACCAGCGCCGCAGTGATCGGATGCTTCTCGGGCAAGCCTGGCAGGTTGCAAATACCTGGTTGGATTGGCTTCGTTCTGTACCGGGTGTGCTCAGAGCTGAAGCCGGCGGCAGCTTGAATCGCTGGAAACCAACCATTGGTGATCTTGATTTCGTGGTTTCCTCCAATAATCCGCTGGAGGTTATGGAGGCCTTCGTCAAACATAAAGAGGTTAATCGGATTCTCGGTCATGGGGAGAATAAGTCCAGTATCGAACTCCAATCCAGGACCCAAATTCAACTCTGGATTCAACCACCGGAAAGATTTGGCAGTCTTTGGCAGTATTCTACCGGATCAAAAGAACACAACGTACATCTCCGGGAACACGCCCAGCGTATCGGGTACTCGCTTTCAGAACGTGGTATCCAGGACGCCCTGGGGAAGGAGATTCTGTGTGCGGATGAAGCTGATGTCTACCAGACGCTGGGAATGCCCTGGATCCCCCCGGAGCTCAGGGAAGATCGTGGTGAAATTCAGGCAGCTCTAAACCGCTGTCTTCCAACCCTTTTAGATCCGAAAGGGCTGATCTCAGACCTGCACATGCACTCCACCTGGAGTGATGGCAGATCAAGCATTGAAGAAATGGCATTAGCAGCCAAACAGAAAGGACTGCACCTGATCTGCATTTGCGACCACTCCGCAAGCCTGGGAATTGCCCGTGGATTAAATAAGGAACGGCTTGCAGAGCAGCGTTTAGAAATTGACCGGGTTCAGCAAAATGTTGGAAAATCACTGCAAATTCTCCAGGGAGTAGAGTTGGAAATTCTTGCAGACGGGAAACTTGATTTTCCGGATGAGCTGTTACAGGATCTTGATCTGGTTGTTGCCTCCCTGCACACCAGCTTGCGCCAACCACGGGAAACGATTACCGGGCGGCTATTAATGGCAATTCGAAATCCACATGTTGATATCATTGGACATCCAAGTGGAAGACTTCTTCCAAACCGGGAGGGAGCTGATTTGGATTGGGATATCATTCTGCAGGCAGCAGCAGATCATGGGGTTGCTCTGGAAATCAATTCTGATCCCAGCCGGTTGGACCTGGATGAAATTCACGCCCGGAGAGCCGCAGAAATGGGCATTTTGATGTGCATTAACAGCGATGCACACTCATTTGATGCCCTGCCAATTACCCGATTTGGTATATCCGTTGCACGGCGGGCCTGGGTAAACCCGGAATTAGTAATAAATACCTGGCCAAATGAAAAAATCCTGGAATGGTTGGGGAACCGGCAAGTAATGGCTTGATCTATTCATTTCAAATCCTGAAGTTATTTCGCATTGGCTGATACTGCGGAGTTTCAAATTAACCTATCAATAGAAGCCGTATGGTATAATGATAGATTGCATATTTTCCAGTCTGGGAAAGACTGACAAATTTCCAGATCTGCACTTGTAAAAATATCAAGATAAAGGTACTTATATATGAGCCAGATAAATCGTGAA
Source organism: uncultured Chloroflexia bacterium (assembly GCA_963747965.1). GTDB lineage: Bacteria > Chloroflexota > Anaerolineae > Anaerolineales > Anaerolineaceae > CAVVGZ01. The sequence continues at coordinate 271,896 of CAVVGZ010000004.1, forward strand.
ATTCCGAATAATTTTAACCTTCCCCGGCGGATTAGCAGGTTGGGGCAGCTGGCATATAACCTGTGGTGGGTTTGGAATTCGGAAGCACAAATACTTTTTCCCTTAATCGATAAAACTTTATGGGACACTCTCTACCATAATCCAGTCGCATTTCTTCACCAGGCAAGCCGGCCAAGCCTCAATGCTGTTATTCAAAATTCATATTACCTGGATATCTATGACCGGGTAATGAAATGCTTTGATGAACTACCCCAGACGGATGGAACCTGGTACAACCGGACTTATCCACATATGAAGGACAAACTGGTTGCATATTTCTCATTTGAATTCGGACTGCACGAATCCTTGCAGGTTTACGCCGGCGGCCTGGGTGTCTTATCGGGGGACCACCTCAAAGAAGCCAGTGACCTGGGCATCCCAATGGTTGGAATTGGATTCATCTATAACATGGGCTACTTCTCGCAGGCGATTACTGAAGACGGTTGGCAGGAAACCCGCAATGTGCACCTGAATTTTTCTGATATGCCCTTAATTTCTTTAACCGATGAAAACAACAATCCCCTGGTTATTTCCATTGTACTGGCGGGACGCACTGTGAGTGCACGCATCTGGGAAGTACGCGTTGGACGCATCCCACTCTATCTATTGGATACAAACGTTGACCAGAATTCGGAAACGGACCGGAATCTGACAGCCCAGTTATATAGTAATGACCCGGAAATTAGAATCTCCCAGGAAATCCTGCTTGGCATCGGCGGGGTGCGTGCATTGAGAAAACTTGGTTACTCGCCCGATGTTTGGCATATGAATGAAGGGCATTCAGCCTTCCTGATTCTGGAAAGAATACAGGAGTATATGCGCCAGGGGTTAAGTTATGATGAGGCAAGTAAGATTGTCAAAGCTACCGATATTTTTACAACCCATACTCCAGTTCCTGCTGGTAATGACCAGTTCCCAATCTGGCTGGTTGATAAGTATTTTTCCGCCTACTGGGAAGCAATAAAATTATCCCGGGATGAGTTCGTCTCCCTTGCCAAACACGCCCAGCCCTGGGGAGAGACATTCTCCATGCCTGTCCTGGCATTAAAACTATCCGATCAGCGCAATGCAGTTTCTGAACTGCACGGGCAGGTCTCCCGGAAGATGTGGCAGTCCCTCTGGCCAGACAAAAAAATCGAGGATGTCCCTATTACTCATATCACCAATGGTATTCACACCGGGAGTTGGATATCCCGTGAACTCCTCATCCTCTTTGAAAAATACCTTGGCAGCGATTGGATGGAGAATCTGGATGATCTGGATATGTGGGCAAAGATAGATTTGATACCGGATGCCGAGCTCTGGAATGTCCGCAGATATCTAAAAAGAAAATTAGTCAGCTTTGCTACTGAACGGATCCGAAAGCAATGGTTTTCCGGATCAATACATGCAGTACAGACCATTGCGGGTGGGGTTATGTTGAATTCTCAACCGCTGACAATCGGCTTTGCCCGGCGCTTTGCTACCTATAAACGCAGTTCACTCATCCTGCGCGATTATGAGCGGTTAATGAATATAATCAACAACCCGGAACGACCCGTCCAGTTAATATATGCAGGAAAGGCACATCCTGCCGACGAACCGGGGAAACTGCTTATCCAGGAAGTCTATCGTACCGCTAAAGACTCAAAAATCGCTGGCAGATTGGTATTTATTGAAGATTATGACATGAATGTTGCCCGCCACCTGGTCCAGGGAGTGGATGTATGGTTGAATACTCCCCGCATCCCCAATGAAGCCTCCGGCACATCCGGCATGAAAGCAGCTTTAAACGGATCGATTAATTGCTCCATCCTGGATGGTTGGTGGCATGAGGCCTACAACGGTCGCAATGGGTGGGCTATTGGCAAAGGAAACATCATTGAGGATTCCAACCAGGCTGACATTGAGGAAAGCACCAGTTTATATAACCTCCTGGAAAATGAAATCATCCCCCTGTATTATGGAAACAGGAATGATGAGGGTATTCCAGTAGAATGGATCTCCAGGATTAAGGAATCCATTCGCACCCTTGCACCTCAGTTCAGCATGCGCAGGATGGTAAAAGAGTATATGACCCAGCTTTATACACCAGCCCTGGAATACACCTGCCAACCTGAAAAACCAGAAATGTAATCTGCCAGAAGGATAACCATGGAATTCATCTTTACACCCGAAGTTATCATGATTGCCCTGGGTGTTTTTATCATGCGCATCATCAACATGGCCCTGGATACCGTGCGTATGCTTGTAAATGTGCGCGGCAAAAAAACGTTGTCATGGATTCTTGGCTTCCTGCAATCGATTGTATATATCCTTGCACTTGCGCCAGTCCTTACCGATTTAAACAACTTCTTGATTGTTTTTGGTTATGCTGCAGGGTTTGGTACAGGCAATGTACTGGGTATGTATTTTGAGGAGCGGTTGGCAATTGGACATCTAAAAATCACCGTAATTTCGTCCACCCGCGGCACCGCCATCGTTGATGAATTACGGAAAAACGAGTTTGCAGTTACAGAAACCCCCGGACGTGGCAAAGATGGTACGGTATCCATTATAAGCACAAGTGTATACCGCAAAAACCTCGGCAAGGTTGAAAAAATTATCCTGGATATTGACCAAAACGCATTTATAACTGCAGAGAATGTACAGCCAATCCATCGCGGATTCTGGCGGTAAGCTAACTACCAATCCGGCGAGAAAATGGATGCTATTTATCCTGTCGTTCCACCCCTCGAACGATTAATTGCAGCCCGTGAACCCGGACAACTTCAATCCGGGCCCCCCGCCCGAGATGACGTTCCTTCCCAGAAAGCTCCGCGCTCCACAATTCTCCGGCAACCTGGACCTGCCCGGATGGATCCAAATCAACAGTCACAATCCCTGTCTTTCCAGGCAGTGATTCTTTTCCGATCCGGATTGGGGAACGTTGTGCTTTAATGGCAAATGAGACTATACCCAAAAAACTGAGCGCAATGAAAATCCCCGTACCAATTACCAGGGGCACCGATACCGTAGGGAAACCCGGAATCCGCAGCGAATTAAACAGGATTAATGCACCAGTGATGAAAGAAACAGCCCCGGCTATCGTCAATCCACCCAGAGTGGGCGTTTTAATTTCCAGCACAAACAACACAAATGCCAGGATCATAAAAAGGATACCAAACCAGTTTACTGGGAGTATACCCAGCCCGTAGACCGCCAGTAATAAAGAGGATACTCCAATAAAACCGGGAACCCAGGCACCCGGATTGGATAATTCTATAAGGATTGCCTGGATACCTACTGCCAGGAATAAAAAGATCAGATTCGGATTTACCAGGGTTTTTAATATCTGCTCAGTCAAGGTATATGGGACTTCATCAATCTCAGCCGAGGTGGTTTCCAATACAAGGTCGGTATTGCCCACCCTAACGATTTTTCCATCCAGTTGATTAAGCAAATCAGGGATGTCATCAGCCTTTATGTCAATTAATCCTGCATTGATGGCTTCATCAACGGTAACCGCTTTTGCTGAATCGATTGTCTCCTCGGCCAGGCGGATGGCATCTAAACTGCGGTTGGCTGCCAACGCCCGAACGTTAGCCTTCAGCATTTCTTTTGTCTTGCTTTCCATAGTCTTGCCAATATCTTCACCCTGTGAGCCGACCGGACTGGCTGCACCTATCGTTGTTTCAGGAGCCATGGCAGACATATGCCCTGCCAGGGTAATCACGGTGCCTGCGCTGGCAGCCATTGCGTTGCGCGGTGCTACATAAACAACAACCGGCACCGGGCTGTTGCGAATACTGCTGACAACCTTATTCATCAGATCGACACTGCCACCAGGTGTATTTAATTCCAGGACTATAGCGGCTGCATTGCGGTCCCTGGCGGTTTCTATCCCTCTTTCAATATATTCATAGAGAACCGGAGTGACCGGACCTTCATATTTTAGTAAGATTACCAAAGGGATTTCTGCCTCCGATTGGCTTTGAACAGGATTAACGGCTGTGATAAGGAACAAGCACGCACACAGCAGGATAATCAGGTTGAAAATTCGTTTTATTCCAATAATCATTATGATTTTTCCTTCACCATAATTTTATTATAAAGATTATCTGTCAAACATTTAACATCACGGATTACCTTGCGCAACCATCTTTACCAAAAATTTTAAGAATCGGTTTTCCTTGTATTAATGAAACTGGCATCATGCTTGCATGATACCCGGTTAAATCTATCGGAACTATAATTTAATAGGATTTCCGATGATTTATCGTTGTTAACGATAAAGGAACTTTCCTGGTAAACCCGGCGTCTATAGCATGAAGTTCAACCGGATGGGAGTAAATTATGAGTAAAACATTTGTCATATTAATTGTTATTTTTGGTTTATCCATGCTGGGATTAACTATGGTGGTCCTGGGTTTTAATAATCTACCCTCAAGGAATGGATCAGCTGTGGATCAGACAGAGACTGTTCAGACCATGGCTGCCGCCCAGACCCAGGCAGGCATAAATACCATAATCGCAGAACTGACTGAAGCGGTAAAAACAGGCCTGACCCCGGTTGTATTTACAGCAACCCCACAGCCTGCCAACAGCCAGACGGCAACCACTATCCCATCGACCACTACACCGGTACCTCCGCCGCCGAAACCCACTTCAGTACCGTGCAATTGGATTCAATTTATTTCCGATGTCACTTACCCTGACAATTCAATTTTGAGACCGAATGCCAGTTTTACAAAAACCTGGCGTCTGAAAAATATAGGATCCTGCACATGGAATCCAAATTATGCCGTGGTATTTGTAAGCGGCAATTCGATGAATGGACCAGCAGCTGTGAAAATTGGGGATTATGTCAATCCGGGTGGAACAATTGATGTTTCTGTGAACCTCACTGCACCAGGGAATGAGGGTACCTATACCGGCAACTGGATGCTGCGGAATGATTACGGGCAAAATTTCGGGATAGGGGCAAATGCAAGCAGTCCCTTCTGGGTTAAGATAAAGGTTGAAGATTTTGAAGACGTCTCCGATGAGGATTTGCGGAACTTTGCAATTTCCTATACATATGCCGATTGGCGAAGTACAACAGGCAGCCTGCCGGTTCCCGGTTCTGGTGACGATTTCAATAACGGATCGATTACACAGACAGACGAGCCCGCCTTCGAGAATGGGTACACGGATGATGAGCCAACCCTGATCACCATCCCAAGTGACGGCAGCAATGGCATGATTACCGGGCATTATCCAGCTATCCGCATTAACAGCGGCGACAGGTTCCGGTCAATTATCGGCTGCAGTTATGGATTTGATGGTTGTGATGCAACTTTCCAGTTGAACTACAACCTCAAAGACAGCAGCGCAATCTATAACCTGGGATCCTGGCATGAAAAATACGATGGCATGGTTCGGGAAATCGTTGTGGATCTTAATTCATTGGCAGGGAAGGATGTGGAATTCCACCTTATTGTCAATAATAATGGAGATTCCCATGAAGACCGGGTTTTCTGGCTTATGCCAGGGATTGATTAGAAATTCAGTACATGGAATATGGTTCCGGTTATTTTTTAAGGGATTCGAAAAGCCAGGCGTCCCATTCGCAAGATGAGGATTGACTGTTCAGAAAAAATGAGAAATTATTTTCATAACGGGTAATAAAGGAGGAAATTAAATTGAGAACAAATCATAATTCCCAGCCAGGTATCACCGCAAGAAGCCGGATTACCCCATCGGTGTACATCTCTGCCATGCTGCTTTTTCTAATGGTATTTTTACTATCGTTCCAACCAACCCAGGCAGCTGATACTCCTTCCTTCGATGTCACCGATGTTATCAAGGATACATCTGTGACAATTTATACGTATAATTTTCCAGCCAATAAAACCTTTACGGTATTGATGGGAGAAGTTGGCACAGAGGGGATTGGGGGTATTGACGCAGGGACTTCTGATTCTGGAAGCGGTGGATCTTACGAGGATACCTTCTCCATACCTGCCGAATTAAAGGGTGAACCGGCTATTGCGATTCGCCTGGAAAGTACGGACGGCTATTTCAGTTATAACTGGTTTACAAACGAAGATATATCCAGCGGAACTGCCACAACATTACCCGCCGACCAGGCTGATGAAAATGGAAGCGTGCCCAGCCTGGATGTAATTGATGTCAAGGTGGATGAGACTGTCACGATTCAAACCCACAATTTCCCCCCCAACCAGACATTTATTGTAACCATGGGGGATATCGGTTCAAAAGGCGTTGGAGGCGTAGAAGTCACCCAGACTTCTTCCGGGTCGGGCGGTGAATTTTCAGAAACATATACAATTCCTGATGAAATGAAAGGAGAGGAATTAATTGCTATCCGGCTGGAAAGTGAGCAGGGTTACTATGCCTATAACTGGTTTGTTAATCAACCAGCGGCCGGTGACGCCCAGGTCGGAGCACCGGCAGTCGAAAATGGCAGCATGCCAGTTTTCAACATCGTGTCTGTTGTTGAAAATGAATCGGTGGCCATCCAAACCCATGACTTTCCTCTTTACCAGACATTCGTAATCAAGATGTCATCCATAGAGACAAGCGGCACAGGCGGGATTGAAGTGGCGACAACCTATATCAAGGACCAATCAGATATTGAACTGACCTACCCTATTCCGAATGAATTGATTGGAAGCGATCAGATCGCCATTTGGATGGTGAGTGATGCGGGTTATTACAGCTATAACTGGTTTTACAATAAGACTTTCCCGGTAATGCAGGAATCAACAGGAACAGAAATGACAGGGGAACCAACCACCTCCTACCCTGGTAACCAGACATTTGACATTGTTGAGGTAGTTAAATACCAAAATGTAACCATACGCACCAATAATTTTCCTGCCAACAAAGACTTTGTTGTAACCATGGCTGAGTACGGCAATGAGGATCAAAGCGGTGTACAAATAGGTACTTTCAACTCAGACCAGGGTGGAACACTTGAAGAGACATTCCTGATCCCGGCAGTCCTAAAAGGGGAAGATAAGATTTCCATCCGGCTGGATAGTGCCGATGGTATTTACAGCTATAACTGGTTCTACAACAGATAAGATCGTTGAGAAGAAAAAAAGAGCCGTAGTGCAGTCAATATAACACCACGGCTCTTTTTTAATCTCATCTCAGGGGAGTGGGGCGTAAAAAACCTCATCTCCGTAGGCTAAAAATAACAGCCGGTTTGGGGTAACTGTAAATGCAGTAACAGGATCTTCTGGCAGCTGGGTCTGGCGGTCCGCCAGCGGCATAATTATTTTCTGCAGATTCAATCGCAGGCTAAAATGGTATATTGAAGGCTGCAGGACATCAAGGATATATATCGATGAATCGGGCATTTGTGTCGCTTCAATTTGTGAAAAAAGTGTATCTGTAAATGTCAATTGCTGAGATTCTTCCCCATCCCGATTATCGGTGTATTCGGCTGGATCAGCGCACTTTGTATCCCCTGTTGCTACACTATCGTAATTACAAAAAGTCATCTTTCCATCTTTGTGCAGGAGGTAAAGATCATCGCCATTGATTGAAAAATCAATCGCATCGCCCATATTTGGTACAGATTCATCAAAATACAGCCTGGGTGGATCGGAGAAATCTAAGTCTGGTCCATAAATATACCAAACTGCATTGGAAGGAGGATCCATTAAATACAGGGTGTCATTCTGATAATCCATGCCTGCAATCTGTCCCCAATTTGCATCCGGCGGCGTTAATATGGTTGAAATTGGATTTTCTCCAGGTATACAATACAGTAGTTGGCCCGCAGAATCGATCGCCATTACAGTGGCTTTAAGCAGGTTATTAACAGGCAAAATTGCCATATCTACGAGGGGTCCTATAATTACGGCTCCCATGGGTCCCGGATCGCAGATGAATGAATCATCCAGTTCATATCCTTGACCGGTTAAAAAGAGTCTAAGCACGTTGCCTCTGTTGCTGTCTAAAAGGTATAGATCGGTTCTATTGGCTGCAATTTTTGTAATATTCACATTGACAGGGAAGTTTTGGCCGGTTGCGGATTTCAGAGATACACGGGCTACACTCTCCATGGAATCGAGCACAGATTGAGCCTGGCCGCGGATATCATCTAAAACCTCGGTCTGGTGGTAATTCTCAGCTTTTTCCACATAATTTAACGCCTGTGTCCAGGCATTACGCTGGATGGCAGGATCATCGGAATTCAAAGCCTGCTCGGCATACTGCTGCGCCTGTTGAGAATAAAGAGCAAACAATTCGTCATGTCCGCTTCGGATATACACTGTACTGGCAATGACTACAATGATCATTGGTACAGCAATAGCAATTATCAGCATGGTGAATGGGGAAATACTCCCGCTGAAATCCTCCCTTGTCGGAAGTAAACGCTTGCCCACATCCTTGGTGCCTTCTTCAACCTTCCCTGCAGTTGCCCGGCCAAAAAACCAGGCTGTGGCCATCTTTTTTTTCAGCTCGGGGGGAAATTCAGGTGTTTGAATATTCTCGGATTGCCCACTGAAAATGGATGCGAATTTATCATACCGGCCCTGAATGCCATTTCTGAGGGAATCGAAAGAGGTTTTTACCCTCTCAGAGAGGATTATTATTTCAGCACCGGTTTTCAGTGAAATTGGTTTTCGCTCCTTGGGTCGGGCAGCGGAAGATTTATCTTCCAAACCCACTGTCAATCCGGGTTTTGCCATGGACCCGGGCGCGTTATCTCCGGATGTTGACTGGTAAGTGACTGAAGAAGCAAATCCATCCCCTTGCTGGCTTTCCTTATCGGATTTTCCTGCCTGGCCAAAGGTGGTCAATACTGCAGGTGTTATTACTGTTTTTCTCAAACCATCCAGGGTTCCCGGACTGCCGGTGGATGATTGCGGAGATGTCACACCTGGCGCTGAGCTTACCGCAACACCCGCTTCGCTGTATCCTGCAGTACTGGCTGGAAATTTTATGTGCTGGACTTCCCCTTTACCTGAGGCAATCTGAATTACTGCAGCAGAAAGTTGAACCTCAACCGGAGAAACCAGCCTCCTCCGTAATTGGTGATGTGTTTTGAGGTTCATTTGAGCCAGGAGGTCAATTTCCCAGCCCCTCGGCGGCTGCGCGCATAAAATTATAAAATCACCTTTATTTATCGAGACCTGATGGAGGGAATAATTAATTTTTGTGCTGATGCCTAAATCTCTAGGGTTAGTGGGCAAGGGGGAAAATTTCTCTCCACCCGAACCGGACAGGATAATCGTGCTTGTTTCTCCTGAATGGAGAAGATAAAGCAGGTTTTGATGGATTACCCCCATATTCAGAACGCCCTCTACCGGGCTGCGTCCACTGACAGCACGCCGGTTGAACTCCAGGATCTGTTTATTCAAATATTCGGCTGTTGACTGCATAGCCAGTGTCACAGATCCGCGGCTGTTGAAATACTTACCGGGGAGCTCGGCGAGCCATTCTTTTTGTCTGCTATCCGAGGGAGAAACATCACCATAAAACGTCAATAATGCAAAGAACAAATCTCCTGTCCGCATGCGTTGTGCCCGTTTTGAAGCTGCTGCAACGAACCCGGGCAGGTCGGTTTTTTCTATTGAATCATAAATATTGATGGTTTGAAAGGTAAGATCGTTCAGTTTCATAAGGGATGGTTCAAGAAAATAAATTCTTTCTTGTGATTATACTTCAGTGCACAATTATTAGCTTATGGATGGTTTCAATGATACAAAGATCTGACTCTGTTGGATGCACCGGTTCCTGACTGGTGACCATCAAAATAATTTGTTTTAAGTAGAAATAGTATTTACCCCCCGGGATACATTTTCCTGGGATTCCTATAACCTCCACTACCCGGGAACTGCCAGATTCAATGTTTCCACCCGTGCAGAACGCTTATTCCCGAACAGCCGGAATTCTCTTTCCCAGGTCAAATGGAGTTTTCGTGATGCGCTTCTCCGGATCATTCACAAACCAATTTTGGAATTTCGGGGGAATTCATCTTCCCGGTCTGGATATTGTTTATACACGAACGACAACATTTTCTTTTTCATCTTCAACAAACGGATCGAATTGATAATTCTGGCAGGTCGCGGAAAACATGGATAGGATTGCCTGAGAACTGAGTCCCATATCCTCCATGGAGTAATCATGGTTGCTTTTATATTGACGGGCTTTACTGGTTTCTGCTTTAAGGGTATTTAAATAATCCAAATTCAGTCTCATCTGAAGACGGCTATAAACATCCTTCACTGTGCCGGTTGGATCGCCAACCAGATCATCATACTTGACCACCATGTAGTCTTCCGTTGGATACCTTGTAAATACCTCTGAAGGATATTGATAATAAAAGTCGATAAGTTTTAAGATTTTTTCGCGATATGGATACTTTTCCTCCATCTGGCAGAATAAATGGAATCCTGTTGCCATGTAGCTGATCAGGGAAGGCACTACACTCAGCGGGCTGCGTGCCATATAAATAAATTTTGCATCGGGAAAACAATCTTTCAAGGATTGAATTTTCCCGGAAAATATCGGGTTCTTTGATAGAAATTGTTTGTTACCACCATGGAAATATATATGCCGCTGAAGGCATTGTCGGTAAAAAAGCATGTCTTTTTGCCGGCGCTTTTCGGGTACTTCAATATCATAATAAAAATAGGGTTCCACCTCTTCATCAACAGGGAAGAAAGTCCAGATTACAGCAGAAGAGCAGACATGCATGAATAGATATTCATCCTCTTCTGGTTCCTGTAGTCCAATTTTATGATTTTCGATTTGCCCGAAAAGGTTTTGTTCCCAGCGGTTAACTAGTTTTCTAACCGGGTCCCCAAGAATCCGGTCAAGAGATGAAAACCCCCGGATAACTTTGCGCTGCGTGACGGATGGGGCAAATACAATTTCCCACAAATTCATGGTGGTGAAGTTGTGTGTATCCTTCGCCATCAGCCGGTGGATAAAGGTGGTTCCGCTGCGTGCATTTCCAATTATGAAAACTGGCTGCCGGACTGCCTGTCTGCGATATCCTCTGAAAAAGAGATCATCCAGGAGGAACCCTATCCAGGCAGATATTTCTATCGGAATATAGAACAGGAACATGAATAGGATCAGGAACTTGGTTCTTTTTGAGGTCAGCCGGTAAGGTGTATTTTTTGAATGGAATAATTGCTTTTTTAGTATCCGTGCTAATGCACCAAAATTAAAAGAGCACCAAAATCCCTCCCGTAAATCATGATCTCGTAAATCTGGAAAATATCCCCCTCTAATAATCAGCAAAACATCTTATACAAATTACTCAGGACACAATTTATCGGGGTATTTTGATAATCATCCGCCCACCGGCCCTGAATCAGGTCAATTATAAGCCCGTTAGGGGGATGAAGGATGTTTTATTCTGCCCCTGTCTCCAAATTATTAAGGTTGGTATGGCACCCTTCACTTCACAGGATAGTGATCCTTTAGTATCATTGTCCGAGATTAAGAGAGGTACAGAAAGGTATATCATGACAGCTTTTTCCCAAACCAAAACACACCTTATATCCCCATACCACGGCAAACTTGTTAACCTGATCGCTGATGAGGCAAAAAGATCAGCCCTTACAGAAAAAGCAGGGAACCTTCCTGCTGTACAGCTCTCTGATCGTTCAATGTGCGACCTGGAAATGCTAATTACAGGCGCATTTTCACCGCTAGATCGTTTTATGGGGGAAGAGGATCATCTTAATGTCCTTGAGAACATGAGACTGGCAAATGGGACGGTTTTTCCAATTCCAATTACACTGCCGGTGCCTGATATGGATTTCATCCGAATTGGCCAGGAAATCGCCCTGCGCACCCCTTACAATGATCTGGTCGCCATTCTGAGGATTGAGGAGATCTTCAAACCGGATCTCAATTACGAGGCTAAAAAGGTAACCGGGACAACCGACGTGCGCCATCCGCTTGTTGCAGAGATGCAATCCTGGGAGAAAACCAATATTTCAGGTCCAATTATTGCCATAAAGAATATCCTTCATTATGATTTTCGGGAATTACGCCAAACCCCCGATGAAGTCCGTCATCTATTGGAGCAATCCGGTTTCACCAATGTAGTTGCCTTTCAAACCCGTAATCCAATGCACCGCGCTCATGAGTACCTGACCAAAGAAGCCGGGGAAAAAATTGGCGGCGCTGTATTGATTCACCCTGTTGTTGGAATGACAAAACCCGGGGATGTTGATCATTATACGCGTGTGCGCTGCTATAAAGCCCTGGTGGAAAATTACTATGAATCCAACCGGACCATATTGAGCCTCCTGCCATTGGCAATGCGTATGGCTGGCCCACGCGAAGCCGTCTGGCACGCCATTATCCGGCGGAATTATGGTGCCAATCACATGATTTTCGGACGTGATCACGCCGGTCCCGGGTTAGATTCCACGGGGACTCCTTTTTACGGCCCATATGATGCACAGGATCTGGTTGCTTCACTTAAGGATGAAATAGGGATAACTCCGCTGCCTTTTGATGAGGTTGTCTACCTGCCGGAGGAACAGCGCCATGTAACAATTGCCTGTTCGAATGGCAAGAAAATCCTTAAACTAACCGGCACGGAGGTGCGTGAAGAGTATCTGGCGAATGGAAAATCCTTGCCGGAATGGTTCACCAGGCCTGAGGTAGCCGCAATTCTAAAAGATGTCTCCGTCCCGCGTCATAAATCCGGTTTTTGTATCTGGTTTACTGGCTTACCCTCAGCCGGGAAATCTACCATCGCCGACGTGCTCTCCATCCTTTTAATGGAACATGGGAAACAACTCACCATTCTGGACGGGGATGTGGTTAGAACCCATTTATCTAAAGGCTTGGGATTCTCCAAGCAGGATCGCGACACCAATATCCTCAGGATTGGATTTGTTGCCTCAGAGGTTGTCCGGCATAACGGGGCAGTAATCTGTGCCGCCGTGAGTCCCTACCGGTCAACCCGCAACCAGGTAAGGTCCATGTTTAATAATGGACATTTCATCGAGGTTTACGTCAACACACCGTTAGAAGTGTGTGAGTCACGTGACGTGAAGGGCATGTACGCAAAAGCCCGCCGGGGGGAAATTACCGGTTTTACAGGAATTGACGATCCATACGAATCACCGCTGCAGCCGGAAATTGTGCTTGACACTACTTCCGTCAGTCCGGAAGGAAACGCATCTCAAATAATTAAGTACCTGATTGAAAAAGGTTATATTCAGGTATGAACCCGCCTGAATAGAGAGGCAAAGATAGCCCGCTTTTTAAAAAAAGCCCCCCGAAACCAGTGATAAAAGCAATCCGCCGGCGATAACACTGCCTAATTGACCGGCAGTATTCGTGCCCATGGCTTGCATAATTATAAAATTGGTTTGGTCTTCATTTATTGCCATCTGGGCGGAGAGCCGCCCTGCCATTGGGAAAGCGCTGATTCCACAGGCGCCAATTAAGGGGTTGATTTTTCCCCCGGTAATCTTTGACATCAGTTTCCCAAACATTAAGCCAGCAGAAGTATCCAGAATAAATGCCAGCAGCCCTAAAACCAATATCATAATTGTTTCCTGGTTCACAAAGCTGGCCGCCGTCATTGTGGTACCGATCGCCAGACCGAGGAAAAGTGTGGCAATATTTATGATCTCATTTTGAGCTGATTTGCTGAGACGGTCTACCACCCCGCTTTCTTTTAATACATTCCCCAGCATTAATGTTGCGATTAGCGGAGCCCCTTCCGGTGCTATCAGGCTGATAAGGATCGTAACAGCGATGGGGAAAACAATGATGATCCCCTTGGATACCGGCCTGGCGGCATATTCCATGCGGATACTTCTTTCCTTGCGCGTGGTCATCAACCGCATGATCGGCGGCTGGATAACCGGAATCAAGCTCATATAGGAATAAGCAGCCACAGCCACTGGACCCAGGAGTTCGGGTGCCAGTCTGTTCGTTACAAATATGGCAGTCGGCCCATCTATCGCCCCGATTATGCCAATTGATGCAGCCTCATTTAATGGAAAACCCAGCAGAGTAGCCAGGATTAATACACCATAAATCCCAAATTGCCCTGCAGCCCCCAGAAGCACCATGCTGGGCATGGAAAGCAGCGGCCTGAAATCAATCATTGCCCCGACACCAATAAAAATTAATAACGGAAAAAGTTCTGTCCTTACACCTGCATCGTAGATCACTTTAAATACACCGCTGTCTGAGGACATACCAAGGTTGGCCAGGACACACCCAAAGCCAATCGGCAATAACAACAAAGGCTCGTATTGTTTTATGACTGCCAGGGCGATCAGTAAACCACCAATAGCAAGCATAAGAACGTCCTGCCAGCCTAACTCCAGCCCTGAAAAAAGAATTTGGGAGATACCCTCCGATCCAGTCATTCGTTTGACCCTTATCCTTCCACTTCCATGAGGAGCTGATTATGGCTGACACTGTCACCAACTGATACCAAGATCTTCTTAATCCTGGCCGGATTTTCTGCGTGGAGTATGTTTTTCATTTTCATGGCTTCCAGGACACATAATTCATCCCCTGCTTGTACCATGTCGCCTTCTTGTACTTTAATGGATAGAATCACGCCAGGAATCGGTGCTTTTATGTTGGCAAAGGACCCGGATGAGGAGTTCCGGGGTGGTGCAGATTTATCCGGCGGCAGGATAGGTTTGCTGGATGCAGGCAGGATGCCCTTCGCTTCTTCCCAGGCACTCTCTTTTTCAAATTCTGGCCAAACCTCGAAACGTTCTCCATCTATGATGGCAATAACCGGTCGAGAAGCAAGGTCTTCAACGTCTACCTCAAAATCTTTCCCGCGCACATTAACCCTTATTTTCATTCCCGGGATCTCCCTTTATTTTCCTGTTATAGGTTGCCTGGTGGTTTTGAAACCTTTCTGCCCGCTTCACAGATTGCCAGGGACTTAATTCCTGGATTGATTTAGCCCTGATAACCTGTACACTTATGCTTGGATAATGCCATGGCAACTGCAACTGCCGCCACGACAGCGGCTTGCTTTGCGGATTCTAATTCTTCCTTTAGGCCTGGATCAGATCCTGGTATACCTGTGGTACTTTCCGGGATTTCTTTATGTCCTTTTTCCGGGGAGAATCTGACCAGGACTTCCATCATCCCCCATAATAAAATAATTGCCATAAAAACCAACCCCATACCAATTATGGTAATAACCAGGGAATTAACCAGCTCTTCGCTCATTTTTTCCTCATTGCTCTATACCGGCATATTGCCGTGTTTTCGTGGCAGGGTGTGGATTTGTTTTTCTCTCAAAGCCTGGAGAGCTGCAATGATTTTTGGCCTTGTTTCATACGGTTCAATAACTTCATTGATTGCTCCCAGGCTGGCAGCAGCATATGGATTGAGATATTCCTTACGGTATTCCTCCGTTAAGCGCGCCCGTTCCCCTTCGGGGTCATCCGCCATCGAAATCTGTTTCCGGTAGACGATATTGGCTGCGCCTTCTGCCCCCATAACGGCAATCTCGGCACTTGGCCAGGCGAAATTAATATCCGTACCTATATGCTTGCTGCTCATCACCACATAAGCTCCTCCGTATGCCTTACGCGTAATTACGGTTACTTTAGGAACAGTTGCCTCAGAAAATGCATACAGCACCTTTGCGCCATGACGGATAATGCCGCGATGCTCCTGGTCAACCCCGGGTAAAAAACCGGGTGAATCGACAAAAGTGATAATCGGGATATTAAAACAATCGCAAAAACGAACAAACCGCGTAATCTTATCTGCCGCATCGATATCCAGGATCCCTGCCAGGTAACTGGGTTCCTGGCCAACAATTCCAATAGGGCAGCCATCCATGCGCCCTAATCCAATCAACGCGTTTCTGGCAAAAGCAGTCTGAAGCTCTATAAATGAACCGTGGTCGACTACTCTTTCAACAACCTCATGCATGTTATATGGCAGGGATGAATCCTGAGGCACAATTTGATTCAGCGTTTCATCCATCCGATCTGAAAAATCATCAGGCTCAACCCAGGGAGGATTTTCTACATTGTTTGAGGGAAGGTAGCTTAGAAGACGGCGGCACAACTGGAGGGATTCCCCCTCAGAAGGGGATACCAGGTGTGCTAATCCACTTACTCCAAGGTGAATATCCGCACCCCCCAGACTTTCAAAATCAACCACCTCGTTGGTAACCGATTTAATCACCTCCGGCCCTGTAAGAAACATGTAGGACTGCCGGGAGACCATCAGGACAAAATCTGTTACTGCAGGAGAGTAAGCAGCCCCGCCGGCACAGGGTCCGAGAATTACGCTTATCTGCGGAATTACCCCCGAAAGTTGGACATTCCGGTGGAATATTTCACCATACCATCCCAGGCTGCGCACACCTTCCTGTATACGGGCACCCCCGGAATCAATCAACCCAATAATCGGAACACCGTTTTGGGCTGCCAGGTCCATGACCCGGCAGATTTTTTGACCGTGCATTTCACCAAGGGCTCCACCGTGGACAGTAAAATCCTGGGCATAAACATATACAATCCGTCCGTTTATCTTCCCCCATCCTGAGACAACCCCATCACCAAGGATTCCGCTTTCCTCATCTCTCCCGGATTGTGAGGTAATAAACGCATCCAATTCCTGGAATGAACCTTTATCGACCAGAAGGAGAATTCTTTCCCGGGCAGTATTTTTTCCGCGAGCATGATGTTTTTCTATACGATCTAAGCCACCAGCTTCTAAAGCCTTTTCCCGCTTCTGGCGCAGGATTAAAATTCTTGGATCGATATCTTGTGCCATCCATAATCCTTTCTGGATCAATAATTAATTATTCCGGAACAAATCCACAAGGTAACCATGATTACTATCTACCTATAAATTTTATATCAGATTGCGTTTTGGCTTATTCTGAGGAATGACCCGTTAATCCAGTAATTCGTCATACTGTCACACCAGCCTCATATTAACCATTAGAAATTACCTCGTGATAACAAAAAATAACTTCTATCACTCCACGGACATAGTAAAATTAGGCGGTTGAGAGTTATTGATATTTTCCTGAAAATCATAAAAATGTTTTCTGCCTGACGGGATTGATTAATAAGAATTTTCTCCAGGAAAGGGGATTCAAATGGAATATCGCTATTTAGGGAAAACCGGATTAAAAGTATCGGGGTTATGCCTGGGAACCATGCAGTTTGGATGGACTGCTGACGAACCTGCATCCCAAAAAATCCTTTCAGCCAGTCTGGACGCCGGAATCAATTTTATTGACACCGCCAATGTCTATTCAAAATGGGTGGAAGGAAATCCGGGAGGAGTATCCGAGACAATCATCGGCAATTGGATGAAAGCCAGCAGCATCCCGCGTGAAAAAGTAGTTCTGGCTACCAAGGTACGCGGCAAGATGGGTGATGATCCCAACAGCGAGGGATTGTCCCGCAAGCATATCCTGAAAGCCGTGGAAGACTCTTTGCGCCGGCTGCAAACAGATTATATCGACCTCTATCAAACTCATTTTATGGATGAAAATACACCCATAGAAGTAACCCTGTCAACCCTGGATGATCTCATTCACCAGGGCAAAGTGCGTTATGCCGGCTGTTCCAACTACCCGGCCTGGCGTTTAATGGAAGCCTTATGGGTTTCGGATGTGAAGCACATCCACCGTTTTGAAACACTGCAGCCGCATTACAACCTGGTCCACCGGCAGGAGTTTGAGGAACAATCCCAGGATGTCTGCTGTAAATATGGATTGGGGGTAATCCCTTACAGTCCCCTGGCAGCCGGTTTCCTGACCGGAAAATACCGCAAGGATAGAACCAATCCGGACAGCCCGAGAGCCGGAAGGGCTAAGAAATATTTCAATAACCAGAATTGGGATTTATTGGACGTTATGGACAATTTGGGAAAAGATCTCGGCGGCTGCAGTGTCTCGCAGCTGGCGCTGGCATGGCTGCTTGCCAATCCTGTAATAACGAGTCCCATCATTGGTCCGCGCAGCCTGGAACAACTTGAGGATAACCTGGCTGCGATGGAAATAAACCTCAGCCAGGAAGCTTTACAAGCCCTAAATAACGCAAGTTCTCAATCAGCTGATAAAGTAACATGAATCCGCAGTTTTTTTGCCCTCTGAGGACCAAATTTGCCCAATCCATTCAACAAGGTTAGAAACTGCAGGCTAGTTTGAAATCAATCCTCTTATTTGCCATGCTATGCACAATCGCCATCTTCCCTGGATGTTCGGCTTCGGAATCCACACAGATTAACGCTGGTTACCCGGCCAAGGGATCGGCCACACCAGCACTAACTGAAACGGTTATGGCTGAAAGGACACCCACCCTTACATCCCTTCCTAAAAACACGACTACCGGTTCCCCTAAACCCTCAGCCACATCATCCAGTACCCCAACTGCCATGCCGGTCGGCCCGGATGATTTTCCGGCGGATATTAATCCGCTCAGCGGGCTGCCGGTGGATAATGTTGAATTGCTAACCCTCCCTCCCGCATTGGTATCAATTTCGAATGCACCACTGCCCACCCGCCCACAGGCTGGTTTGTCATTCAGCCCCCTGGTTTTCGAGATTTATATCGGAGAAGGGGTAAGCCGATATTTGACCGTATTTTATGGGGCTTACCCGATGCTGGTACCGGGCAGTCCGGGTGATGTGGATTACGGACTCGAAGACGCAGTCGTCGGACCAATACGTTCAGGCAGGTTGCCTTATGAAAAATTGCGCCAGTTGTACAACGGCTTCCTCGTTTTTGCTTCAGCATCCAGCAGGGTATTGCCATATCTGGATGAATATTATATTTTTTACAACGAAGAAAAACAGAATTACAACCTGGCCCTACTGCCGGTGGCTGAACTCCAAAATTATGCAGAACAAATGCTGGAAAACCATTCCAAGCGTGCCCTGCATGGATTGAGATTCGATTCTAACATCCAGCCGGGCGGTAAAGACGCCAGGACCATCTGGATTCCCTTCCATGAATTGGACCAGGTCGTCTGGAAATTCAATCCGCAAATTGGATCTTACAATCGTTATCAGGACCAGGAGGACGGCAAAACATTTATTAAGATGACCGATCGATTAAATGGCGATGCCCTGGCTTTTGAAAATATTATTATCCTTTTTGCCGATTACACTTTCTTTGATGCCACCCTATTCGATATTGAATTAATGTACTTAAACCGCTACCCTGCGCTTTTATTCCGTGACGGAAAAATGACGGAAATTTTCTGGACAACCGCCAACGAAGAATTTGAGGCGAGCACCGGGTTCCTGCGCCCAATCCGATTTGTTGATGAACAGGGCCAGGCTGTCGCCCTCAAACACGGGCAAACCTGGGTGGAAATTATCCCCCGTAATTCCCCTTACTATGAAATTCCAGCCGCAGACGATTACGCCAATCTCAGCCTAAAACAGGAAACTGGAAGCGCCAACTGGCTGGTTTATTTCCAACAGCCCCCCATCCCTGAAGTTGTTGAGACAGAAGAATCTGAGTAAGCAGCGGAGTATTCAATAAACGGATATCAGTCCGGGATCTCAGCAGCCTGGTTGACCTGCTCCTGCAGGCGGCGATACTGCGCCGTCCCGCTGTAATCTTTCAGGTTCTGAATGCGCCGGATGATCATGGGATGGGTTGAAAATAACTCCACCAGGTTATTCCCGAAGGAGTCATCCTCTGTATCGAGCATCTGGAGAGCCTGGCGGATTTCCTCCGGAGTATCTGCCTCCTCGAAAGCAAGCTTAACCAGGGCGGTTGTGGCTTTGTTCAGATCTCCACAGGCTAACAGGCCGGCCCTGTCAGCCGAAAATTCACAGGCACGGTTCCACCAGCGGAAAGCCAGGGAGAAAATGAACATCAAGCCTAACGATTGTGGAAAACCGGCCATCCCTCCGATCAGGGTATTTACCCAGACATGCCCCAGGGCCGCATGACCCATTTCATGCCCCACCACAAATGACAGCTCTTTTTCTTCCATTTCCTTGAACAGGCGGCTGAAAATTACCAGCCCTTTTGGATCGGAAAAGCCAAAAGTGTACGCATTCATGGTATTGCTCGGATATACGTACACCTGTATCTTTCCGGGTTTGACCTTGCGGGCGCAGTCCCGGATTAACCTGATCACCCCGGGTGATTTCTGAGGGTCAATTTGTAAGGCTTTCTGAAGCAGCATCTGGTGGTGTGCCAGGTTGGATTGGTATGAATAGAAAATTACAAAAACCAGTAACAGGGGCAGGATACACACGGATAATCCAGCGGTTAACAGGAAAACGAAGGAAACCACCCCAAGAGTGAGAAAGAATATGGCGTGTTCACCCGGATAACGGTAGCTTGTCAAGATCTTAATCCTTTAATTCCCGAAATATATTTTAATTCAATTCTCTCATATGATTGCCCAATTTCTATCACTTCCCTGATGCATTTTCAAGAGAACCGCCGAAAACAGGTCCGGAAATATCTGTCCTGCATCGGGATTGATAATCTTGAACGGAAACGGCAATCTCCATGCGGGGAATCCCGAAAATTGCATGAATTGGAAAATCCCAACCCTATCCATAAAATTCCGTTATATACCGGTAATGGTTTCTTCAACCAGGGAGAGAAATAATCCTCCTCCGATAAAAAAAGGGGGGCGTCCAATATTATTTAAGGGACTCTTCCCGTTATGGATCGGAACCTTATCTTTCAGGCTTGTATGTTTTGGCTTGATAAAAAGGCCCGGGCGGTATTTATCTGGTCCCTATCTACCCGTCCATTGTGTTCCCATTGATTGAGCATGTCGGAAAATTTCAGAACGGCATGCAGATTGTAGCCAGCCTTTTTGAGAGACGCAGCCGCACCGGATTGCCGGTCAATCAAAATCACCACATCCTCAACAATTAATCCGGCATCGGTCAATTTTTGGATTACTTCAAATTTACTTCCACCCGTGGTTGCCAGGTCATCAATGACCACCACCCGCTCACCGGGCTTGAACTCACCCTCGATTTCGGCAGCAGTGCCATATCCTTTGCTTTCTTTCCTGGGATATATCATCGGCCAGCCGGTTTGTATGCTGATGGTGGTGGCTATGGGTAACGCTGCGTATGGAATAGCCGCTATCCGGTCAAACTTCAAGCTGCGCAGTATCGGCAGGTAGGCCGAACTGACCTCGGCAAGAATATCCGGGTATGTCACCAGTTGGCGGAGGTCCACATAGAACGGGGAAACAATCCCCGATTTCAGGGTGAAATTGCCAAATTTTACACAACCGGCTTTCAATAAACCATCCGCCAGCCTGGAGGGAATCCCTGCCCGGCGCGCCAATGGCTCCTTGGCTTCCTTCATTATTTGCTTGCGCTGCTGCTTAATCTGCTCATTGATCTCTATGGCAGCTTTCCGCATATCCGGGGCGCGTGAAATACCCCGCGATACCGGGATGAGCAGCCCCATCCCATCATGCCATAGGCCGGCTTGCAGCGTAGCGGAAAGATCCCCGCCCTGGAAACCGACACCGGGTGCCAGGATCCACAAATCCGGCGCTACCTTGCGGACATTGCGGATTGCCGCCGGATCTGTAGCACCCACCACCAGGCCGAGATTGTTATTGGCATTCCAGCGCTGGGCCAGCATGGCTACTTTCTCATACAGGGTAAAATGGCGCACCTCACCTGCCAATGGCAGGTCCTGCAGATCTCCGGCGCCAGGATTGGATGTTTTACAAAGTAAAAAGACTCCACGAGCTGGATTTTCGAGGAATGGCCGCATGGTCGTGTAACCGAGATACGGATTGAGCGTGATGGCATTCGCCCCGAGCACCTCAAAGGTTGAGGTGGCATAAGCTCGTGCCGTTGAATCAATATCTCCGCGCTTTGCATCCAGGATCACTGCCACGTTTGTAGGGATAGCCTCAATCACATCCAGTAAAGCATCCCATCCTTTGGAACCCATGGCTTCAAAGAAAGCGGCATTGGGCTTGTAGGCAACCGCCAGGTCCTTGGTATCATCGATCAGGTTCAAACTGAAATCACGGGCTGAACGGGCGGTCATGCGTGCCAGGTCTTCCGGGTGAGGGTCAAGGCCTACACAAAGCAGGGATTCGGTTTCCCGGATGCGTTCCTCGATCAGTTCAAAAAAGCTCTTCTTTTTTCTGCTCTCATCCATCATGATACCCACTCTCCTTGACTTGAATTGTTGATTTTCTTTTTAGTCCATGCAGCATTTTATCGGACTTGAGCAAGCTACAGGCAAAAAAAAGAGAGCCTCTCAGGCTCTCCACTTTAATAAACAAATGCCCGCTGGAAGCGGCACTTCCGGGGCATATTTTCTTTGTGGTATGGGCTGTTCATTTGCATATCGTGTAAATTTTACGCTTTTTGATTATCCTGTCAAGGAAAATTTATCTATTATTGGAAATATTAAGATTTCTGCGGTATGAAACACACGTCACTTAATTTCTAACCGTTCCTGCCGCCTTTGCCAGCCTTTCAAACAGTTCCCCTTCAATGGGTGTGTGCAGCACCTGTCCCACTACCTGCGTCCAGCCGTGCAGGAAGTACAGCCAGCCGTCCTCGACAACCAGACCCCTGCCCTGCCGCTGGGTTAGCGCCTGGTGCAGGAAATCCAGCTCCCCGCGGTAATTGAACTCCCAGGCGATGCCATTAAGCGGGAAAACTCCCTGGTCCGGAAATGGGCGACCCGGGGGTATCCTTGCCCATACCGGTGGCATTGATCACTATGCTGTATGGGGGCATGCCGGCCATGAATTGATCATTCCGAAGCGGGTCCTGGTTGTGGACAAATTCCACATGAATATCCGTATCCTGCCCGGCAACCATTTCCTGCATGTGGTCCAACCGCCCCTGGGAGCGGTTGATTACTACAAAACGCTCCGGCCGGTCTGCAGCATCTTTCTTATTGATCAGGTGCAGCAGGGTCGCCAGGGCGGAACCGCCTGCCCCGAAACACAGCACTTCGCCGCCTGTACGTCCGAAATATCCTGCACCAGTAATGGCATCCATGCTTAATCCAGCCGATATCGGGTCTTTTGCATGCCCTTCCAGTTTCCCTTCCCGCTTGGAAATGCTGGATATTTCTCCCAGGGTAAGGGCATAGGGATCAAAATAATCAAACAGTTCGGTTGCAGCGCTGTAAAGATCCATCTTATGCGTGGTAACCAGAGCTCCCAGCGATAAGCGATCGTATTTAATCTGAGCAACGGAACGCGCGGTACGCATCCGGCTGGTCATGGATGGGATGATCCATCCCTTCAATCTTAATCTCCGGCCTGCCCAGTTCCTTCATCCACAGGGGAAAGACTTTCATGATCGAGGATTTTCCGGTTGTTACTCCAACAAAATAAAAAGTGGGTTGATTCTTCTCAATAACCTTATACCCGTGCGCTTCACTGGTCTTCATAAATTTTTTCCTTGTCCGCAATCTAATTGTTCAACGTATACCCCTGTTTGACAGGGTATTTCGGCACTTCGCCGCGCAGCACCCGCAGGCATTCATCCATGGACATTCTGCCCATGGCATTCATGGCACCATCGGTATGCGATGAGCCGTGTGGGGTAACAACGAACTGCGGCAAATGCAGGAATGGGCTGTCGGGATCCGGCGGTTCCTTGCAAAAAACATCCAATCCAGCCCCGGCAATGTGACCGGACTGAACAGCCTGTAAGAGTGCATCCTCATCAACCAGCTCACCGCGCGATGTATTAATCAGGTAGGATCCCTGTTTCATCCTGGCCAGCGTTTCCGGATTGATCAGCTGCCTGGTTTCAGGCAGCAGGGGTAAATGGAGGGTAATAATGTCTGCACCTGCCAGGACATCATCCCGGCTCACCAATTTCACCCCGTAAAGACTGGCGGTCTCATTATCCGGGTATGGATCGTATGCCAGCAGATGACAATCAAAATTCGATAAGCGCCTGGCAACCTGCCTGCCGATAGCACCAAAACCCAGTATGCCAACCGTTTTTCCCTGGAGGGTCATCCCGTGTATGCGAGGCCAACCCCCGGAGCGGGTAGCGGACACCGATTCGGGAAGTTTGCGCATGAGCGCCAGGATCAGGGTGATGGTTTGTTCTGCAACTGAAACGGTATTGGCGCCGGGTGTATTGGTGACCACAATTCCGCGGGCACGTGCCTCATCCAGGTCAACATTATCAATCCCAACCCCATAACGGGCAATCACTTTCAGGCTGTCTGCACTGCGCAGGGCATTCCTGTCAATGACATCGTTCCCGGCGATTAAGCCATCCATACCCGGCAGCATCACTGCCAGTTCGTCGGACAGCAAACGCCGTCCGGAAGTATTAATCACCACCTCGCCGGCGAGTTCTTTCAACTCCGTTATCATGCTGGGATCGCCCTTCCCAAAAGAGGTGGGTGTTACCAGAATTTTGCATTCTTTTAATGGTTTCATTGGCGCTCTCCGGGGGTTTGCCACCGCGGATTATCTATTACTTCGGGTACTCCATTTTCTTCCATCACCAGTTTTCGAAAACCCTGGAGTTCAATTGTTTTGTAATCATGCCCGGCATTGGCCGGGTAGACAAAATAGGTGACAAGGTCATTTCCGCTTCCAGTATTTACCGAACGGTGAGCCCAGCGCGGCGGGACATATAAAACCTTTCCCGGGGAAAGTACCTCTACAGCCCATTCCCCTTCCGGTGTTTCCATTACCATGCAGCCACTGCCTTGCAGGCAGTAATATACTTCGGCTGTTTCTATCACGGTATGGAAGTGACCCTTGGTCATATAATATTCTTTGCCTACTTTACCGGGATGGACAATAGAAATTCCATACAGCAGTTCCCCCTCCACTTGCGGCCTTTTGAATTCATACACTTCGTAAAGAACAGGATCACCTTCTGTAATCATTTTTGCATAGGTTTCCTGTTCAAAAAATTGCCCCTTCATACTGGAAAGCTTGCGGACAAGGTAATTATCATAACGGCTCGGTATTCCACCGGGGAGGTTCAGGTCAAAGCTGACAGGTAGTTCCATTTTTCTCCTTATGGCTTTCTATCATTTTGAATATTAGCAGTATAAAAAATCGTGGTTAGAGAATTTCGCTCAACATGACCGGGCGGTTCTCCAGGAAAGAACGGGTTCCAGCCAGGACACCAGCAACAGCCCAGCGCCCATCTTCTCCTGAGGCGCCCACCGGAACATCTGTCAGGATGGACTGTACAAAACCTTTCATTTCTTCTATATATGCCCACGCAAACCGTTCCGGCCAGGTGCGGAAGATAGGAGTCACCAGGCCTTTGTCACGATCGACGCCAACCACGACTGATTTTCCCTGCAGGGTGCCTATCTGTAAAATCCCTTTTTCACCAACAATTTCCACCCTGGAATCATACCCGTAATCACATGGGCAGATACCTGAAATCATACCCAGGCCGCCCGATTCAAATTTCACATTAACCAGCACATTATCATAGAAGTTGGGAGTGTCCACATTACGGCTGGCACCTTTGAAATTGGCAACTTCGGTATAAACCCGCTGGTAATTGGAACCCATCAACCAGCGGATGGTATCCCAGTCGTGGCTGTTGACTTCTGCCAGCATTCCATTGGAGGTACTTAATCGCGTGCCCACGGTGGGGGCAAACCCGGCCCGTGGGTGAGTGATTTCACCATCATCGGTGTACCAATTTCACCCGATTCGATCTTGTGCGCAGCCAGGACAAAATCCGGGTCGAACCGGCGCATGAAACCCAGCTGTAAATGAACCCCGTTTCGCCTTGTGGTTTCCAAAATCGCATCACATTCTTCCAGGGTGAGGGCCATCGGTTTCTCAAGGAATATATGCTTGCCATGATCTGCCGCCAGGATTACCAGATCTTTATGGGTAAATGTGGGCGTGGTGATCACCACTGCATCAAAATCGCTGCCATTAATTGCTTCTTTAAGGGTCGCAAAACGCAGATCAATCCCAAAATCATTTGCCGTGGTATTGAGAACACTCTCTGCTGGATCAACGATTGCAACTACCTCTGCTTCACCCATAGATTGGTTAATTGATTGGGAATGCAACTTACCAACCCTTCCGGCGCCAACCATGCAAATTTTGACAATTTTCCTCATATGAATTCCTCTGGTCTATTCCTTCATGTCTTTATAAAAATCCGAACTTCCGGGGTATGCATCAGTGCCTGTCAGATCTTTATTCTGGTCGTGGGAGGAGCGGACAAGCTCCACTTCAAACCGGGAGCGGTCTCCACGATGGAAAGCACGATAATATTCGACAGGCTGGCCATTATCAAGATAACTGATGCTGTCAAGTTGAATCAATGCAGCCCCATTCTTCACCCGCAGCCAACGGGCAGTTTCTTTGTCTGCAGAAACGGCTTCAATGTACCGGCGCCCCCTTGAAATTTGCAGGTGGCAGTCTTTTTCGATATATTCGTACAATGACCTTTGTGACAGATCCACCTCCGCCACCCCAGGGCAAAGTTCGTAGGGGATGAATGAATTTACCAGCTGGATCGGTTCGTCATTGATGAACCTTAATCTGAGCAAATCCACTACTTCCCTTCCGGGCTGAATCTGCAGGTAACTGGCAATCCGGTCATCAGCTGGTATGATGCACTGCCGGAGAACCAGTGTCATTGGTTCAAAGCCCCGTTCCACCATATCCTGGTAAAAACCGGTCAGTTTTTGGACAAGGCTTTCATTGATTTTTGGTTCGGAAACGAAGGTTCCTTTACCTTTTTGCCTGCGGACAACTCCCTGGAGTTCCAATTCACGCAGCGCCTGGCGAACCACCGTCCGGCTAACCCTGTATTGGATGCATAGATCCTGTTCCCCGGGTATTTTCTCACCAACCTTCCAACTACCCTGGTTGATTTTTTCTCTCAGGAGTTGAACGAGCTGGGCATAATAAGGCACAGGGCTTTTAAAATCGATTCTATCGGGTTTGTAATTCACGAATCCTCTAAATTCCTGTTATGTTGTAATTACATTATAACAGGATATCAGGAAATTAACCTTAATAAAACAATTTAATGAAGATCCGGTTGCCTGAATCCTTTGAGGTGGCATCCAACCGCTTCCAGGCTTTGCCAGTCGAAGACCTCATCCACCAGTTTCCACGTCTCATCATTCTGGATGCTTTCACCGGGTTGGACAGTCTGTTGTGCACCATAGCTCTCCATCTCAACCGTAAAATTACCGCTGCCAATATATATTGCCAGGTTGCATCCCAGGGGATACTGCCCCCATGAATGAAAACGTGACTGCTTGATAAATGAAATCCCTTGCTGCGGACATGTCATAATAATTGCGCCCAGGGGGGCCGCCAGCATTCTTTTGGATTGGACACCCTCAGGATGGATCACCAGGAAGTCTTCTGTCCATGTAAACTGGGGATCATCCACCTTGCAGACATTTCCACCCCACTGCCGGGGGATTACAATTTTTATCATGTCCCATGCCCGGCTGCGGTCTCCCAAAGGGATTGCATAGGTGGTCCCTGCCAATGGATGGGTACATGTCACCGCCCAGACTCCGCCTGAGTAGAGCAAAGCCCCATCATTTCGGAGGAAATTTGTCACCTGGAAAGTGTCATCACCCAGCTTCTTTATGCGTAAACCACGGCTTATTTTTAATAAAGGATGAACCCCTCCTGTGACGATCCATTCTTCCCCAGCCGTTTCTACTTTACAGGGGGAATTATCCGCTGCATAGGTGTCCTCCGATTCATCTGCATCCGGGCGGTTGATCCAAACCCGGTGGCCGCCGAGCAGCTTCCAATCCCCGCGCCCAATATCATCCGGAAACCAGGAGAATAAGTTCTCTCCGCCAGGCTTACCAAAGAAGGCAACCCGCGGCCCTGTCCCCGTGACAACCACCATCCTTGCTTTGCTGGTGACCATTTCGATTGCGTCAAATCCACCATATGAAATTTGCTTCATCTCCATGGGATCCTGCCTCTCCGCCTTTCCGGATTAGTTCGATCTCCGGAAATGGTACGCTGTCATATAAATGATACAATCACTGATGGATGTATTTTACACTTTATCCTCAGGTATAGATCGAACCGATGAACGATACCCCAGGCACCCCCCAGGAAATGACCGCCATGGTCCTCGAGGAAAGCGGAAATCCTCTGGTGTATAAAAAGGTTCCCGTTCCGCAGCCGCTTGAAGGACAGATATTATTGCGAATACTCGCCTGTGGAATTTGCCGCACAGATCTCCATATCCTTGATGGAGAACTCACTCATCCCAGCCTGCCCCTGATCATGGGACATGAAATTGTTGGATCGGTAGTGAAGAAAGGCATTCATGCTGACCGTTTCGCCCTGGATCAGGTTGTTGGTGTCCCATGGCTGGGGTATACCGACGGAACTTGCACATACTGCCGCAAGGGAGCTGAAAACCTGTGTGATAATCCCGGATTTACCGGCTATACCCTAAATGGAGGCTATGCGCAGTATGCTGTAGCGGATGAGCGCTTCTGTTTTGCTTTGCCTCAAAATATCCCCGCGGCGAATGCCGCACCCTTGCTTTGTGCCGGATTGATCGGCTACCGCTCTTACCGCATGGCAGGTGAAAATTCCCTCCGCCTGGGTTTATTTGGCTTTGGGGCAGCTGCCCATATTCTTTGCCAGATAGCGGTACACCAGCAAAAAGAAGTATATGCCTTCACCCGCCCTGGAGATACTCTCTCCCAGCAATTTGCTAGAGAATTGGGTGCATGCTGGGCAGGAGATTCTGATACCCTGCCACCCAAAAAACTGGATGCCGCTATTATTTTCGCCCCGATAGGGGATTTAATTCCACAGGCGCTGCTGGCTGTTGATAAGGGAGGCGTGGTGGTTACCGGCGGTATCCATATGAGCCGCATCCCGGCATTCCCTTATGAATATTTGTGGGAGGAACGGGTTATCCGCTCGGTAGCCAACCTGACCCGCCAGGATGGGCTTGAATTTTTTGAACTCCTTTCCAGGATCGGGGTCAATACGCAGATCCAGACCTTTAAATTGGAGGAGGCAAATCTGGCTCTTACGAGTCTTCGTAAAGGCCAGGTGAAGGGTGCCGCGGTGCTCATCCCATCTTAACGGTAAGAGGATTATGATTTAATGGACACACTGCTTTCAAGATCCCTGCATACCCTTCATTCAGATATACCCCTGCCCGCCTACCTTCCAGATGCAACTTTCGGAGTTGTCCGGGCTGTTGATTCACAGGACCTGCACATTGCTGGTGTGGATGCCCTGGTTATGAACACCTTGCACCTGATGCAGAAACCGGGTTCGTCCACCATTCAATCGCTGGGAGGGCTGCATTCCATGAGCGCCTGGCATAAAACAATCATGACCGATTCTGGAGGATTTCAGGCGTATTCACTCATCCGCCAAAACCCCAAAAATGGCAAACTGGACGACAGGGGCCTCACCATTTATCCCGAGGGAGCCAAGCGTAAATTCTTACTCACCCCGGAAAAAAGTATTCAGCTGCAAATCAGCTACGGCAGTGATATTGTTATCTGCCTGGATGACTGCACATCACCCGAGGACAGCCCTGCCGAACAGCGGATTTCGGTTCAACGTACGATTGCCTGGGCAAAGCGATGCAAACAATCCTATCTCCAGCTGATGGATCAAAAAAAGCTGGATAAGGATCAGCAGCCATTAATATTTGCTGTTGTCCAGGGTGGAAAAATACCCGAATTAAGAAAAGAATGTGCCGAAGCGCTGCTTGAAATTGGATTTGATGGATTTGGCTATGGAGGCTGGCCAATAGACGCCCAGGGCATCCTGGTGGCGGATATGTTCGCATTGCTGCGAGAGCTCATCCCGTCAGTATATCCACTGCATGCCCTTGGTGTGGGGCACCCCGAGAATATCGTTGCCGGTTTTTCCCTGGGTTTTGACTTATTTGACAGCGCCATGCCCACCCGGGATGCCCGCCATGGGAGATTGTACACATTTAATCAAACCAAAAGCAATCTGATAACAACCAGCTCCCGTCAATGGTTCTCCTACCTGTACATTCATGATAAACGTCATATAAAGAGCAGCCAGGCTGTATCCCAGCTGTGTGACTGCCATTGCTGCCAGAATTACTCGCTGGCGTACCTTCATCACCTCTTCAAAATGGATGATGCGCTGTATCTCAGGCTGGCGACCATCCACAACCTGCGCTTCATGACTCAATTGATGGAAAGGCTTCGCAGCCAATGCCGTTGAACCAGAATGACCCCCTGGCGCAGACACTTGATGTGATCAGCCGCAGTAAACGGTATGATCAGATCCATCCTGCCCTGGTCCACAGGATCGCCATCCAGGAACTGGAAAAAAGAAAAAATGTCAGGGAAGCAGCCCGGCATACCAAAGCGAAACTCCATCAAATTGCCGGTGCTTTTATCGCAGAACCAATTGATTTCTTAAAATGGAAAGAAGAACTTCATCAAATTTCTAACACATCTGATCCTGCAGCCCTTAAGGAATTTTGTTTAAGGATGATGGCTGTGCACATTTCCACCCACGAGCGAATGCCATTTCTGGAGGCTTTTTATGGAGAGGTTTTCAAAGGGATTGGAATAATCCATTCCGTTTTAGACCTGGGATGTGGGTTAAACCCGCTCAGTATTCCCTGGATGCCGCTGGCACCGGAAAGTATTTACCATGGTTATGATATTTTCCTCGACCTGGTTGCGTTTAACCAGCATTTCTTGAACCAAATAAAAGTTAATGGCAATTCCTTTGCATGCGATGTGAGCCAGGAAGAAAATTTTCCCCCGGTTGATCTGGCTTTATTATTAAAGACATTGCCTCTTATTGAACAAATCGATAAAAAGTCAGTGCTGCCGTTATTAGAAAGGATTCCTGCAGACATTCTCATCGTATCCTTTCCCACGCGCAGTATCGGCGGTAAATCAAAAGGTATGTCATCCTATTACAGGGATCATTTTGAAAAACTGATCTCAAAAAAAAACTGGCAGGTGATTGAGTATCAATTTCCCAATGAGCTGGTATTCCGCATCCACAAATAATTTGCCATTAAACGAATTACCAGCCAGCAATGATAAAAAAATGAAACAGGTCAAAAAATCTATACCTCCCCTGGATAAAATGGTGAAATTCCAGCATCTGCTCTCTGACGGCGATTTCCAGCTGCTCGAGCAAGAATTGGATAAACCACTCAATCCTGGGATTCGCCTGAACCGCATCAAATGTCACCCGGTGACGATTGATGAACTGGTTTCCAGATACAATTGGGAGATTAAACCGGTTCCCTACTGTGCAAGCGGTTGGAAAGTATGTAAATCGGATAAGCCGGTCAGCCAGTCTGTGGAGCAGCGCTTCGGGTATTATTACATCCAGGATACTGCATCCATGCTGCCCCCGGAATTGTTCAATTTCTCAGGAAATCCCTCTCCCCTGATCCTGGATATGGCTGCTTCACCCGGGGGAAAAACCACCCATCTGGCTGACCGGAGCGGTGATTTCGGATTAATTGTCGCTAATGACAACAGCCGGGAGAGAATCACGGCATTGAAGCTCATCCTGCAAAACTGGGGGGTTCTCAACCACGCCATCACCCAATTTCCGGGTGAGATGTTCGGTGAATGGTTCCCGGAAGTCTTTGATTATGTTTTACTGGATGCACCCTGCAGTATGCAGGGACTGCGCACAACTGCCAGCCATCCCATACGCCCGGTTACAGACAAAGAAATAAACTCCCTGTCCCAGCGCCAGGTACGTCTGCTGACCAGCGCATTGCAAACTGCCAGGGTAGGTGGTCAGGTAGTGTATGCCACCTGTACCTTGCAGCCGGAAGAAGATGAAGCAGTTTTAGATGCCCTGCTCAAGAAATTTCCCGGGCTATTCAGCGTGGTTAACCTGGAAAAAATCCTGCCCATCCCATCACCGGCTTTGCCTGGTGATGGCACCAGGATGTTTCACCCATCTGTTCTAAATGCAGCCAGGCTCTGGCCGCATCGCTATGGAACATCCGGTTTCTTTTGCGCCCTTCTCAGGAAAGAAGGACCCTTTCCACCGCTTACCGGAGCCCCCAGCCGCCTTTCCAATCTGCAAGAGAATGGATATTTTCCCATAAAAGCAAAGGAACGCAGGGTTTTAACTGATTTTTGCTTGCAAATCTACGGTTACGACCTGGATGCAAGCCTGCATAGGTTCAACCTGGAAATTTGGCTTCGGGACAAAACCTGTTATGCATTTCCTCAAAAATACTTCAATCATGGCTTTCAATTCCCCATTCGATCGATGGGATTACAGTTGGGGGAGTACTCGCCGGATGGTTTCATCATCTCTCATGATTGGGTTTCCCGCTTTTTCGACCTTTTCATACACCGGCGATACTTACTCCAGCCAGAGGAGGAGAATTCCTGGTTGAAAGGGTTGGATATCCGGGGGAATCCTGGCACAAGTCATCCTCATGGGACCATCCTGATCATGACCGGTCAGCATGATCGGTTCCTGGGGAGAGGAGAAATTCAGCGCGACCGCATAAAAAACCTTATCCCCAGGCGGAGCATCCTTCAGTGACTCAAGATTTTTGGTCTTATGGCTTGGAGTCCATTAATAATTTAATTGTTCTGTTATATGCTTAATTCATCATGGAAAGCGTAAATCGGAATCAGGATCAGGATTTAACCCCCGGCAGCTCAGGTACGGAACGCAGTGCCCAATTCCTGGAGGCTATTAAACAGGCAACCCTGCAGGTATCTTCAAGCCTTAAACAACAAAATATCCTGTACAACATCCTCAAAAGTTGTTTCGATTTAATCGCAGATGTTAAGGATGCCCAAATATTCCTTATTGAGGATGAAATGATTGCGTGCTGCGCGGAAATGCATGCTGATGAAAGCTTTCATATCACATTCCCCGATGCAAATCAGTCTGAATGGATTCATCACGTTATCCATACCGTAGAAATGACTGTCTTTCAATACAATGGAAGTTCAGCAAATAAACAGGACTTCCCGCAAGCATGGAAAGGCTCTGTCATCCTCCAACCATTCGAAATCCAGGATTCTGCAAAAGGTGTGATGGTACTTGCCTTTGAGGATGATCGTAGCTTATCCAGGGACGAGCAGTTTATTTTGAACTTGCTGAAAGACCAGGCTTCGGTTTCACTCCATAACGCCCTGCTGCACAGGGTTATCGAGGAGCAAGCCATGACCGATTCTCTCACTGGCCTTCCCAACCGGCGCAGCATGGATTACCACCTCCAGGAGGAATTGCAACGGGGAAGGATAGGCCAGCGTCCCTTTTCAGTGCTGCTGCTCGACATTAATCAATTTAAACAGGTCAATGATCGTTATGGCCATCCGGCCGGGGATTTGCTTCTACGCCAGATCGCCGAATTTCTGAAACAGGTCATCCGAAAAACGGATTTCTTGGCCAGGTATGGCGGGGATGAATTTGCTGTTATTCTGCCAGAGACAGATGCCGTCATGGCCGAAAAGATTGCAGCCCGCATTAACCAGGGGTTGAAAGATAACCTCTTCCAGGTAAATGAGGGAATTAATATTCATCTCAGCGCCAGCCTGGGCTTGACAGCATACCCGGAAGACGGGGATTCCATTCAGCAGCTTCTTGACAGCGCCGACCGCAACCTTTATAAGAAAAAATCCGCCCACCCTTGAAGAAATAAACACAGAATTTCAGATATTATTCACAATTGAAAAAGATTCTCAACACCGCATTAATTATCTCCAAGCAGAATGCGGCGGAATTCACCCACGGTGTTCACCCGGTAATCGGGTTGATAGGTAAAATGGAGATCTACATCCAGGTGGTTCCATGCAGCCAGGAAGGAAACACATCCTGCCCGGTGGGCGGATTCAATATCATGGGGTCCATCGCCGATATATATCGCCTGGCTGCCATCTGTACCCAGCCGGTTCAGCGCGCAACGGATTGGAGCCGGGTCGGGCTTTTGGTTGGTAGTATCATCCGCTGTTACCACAACTTCAACCATGGAAACCGCCTCTCGAGCAGCCGGGGTTAAATTCACGGTATCCTTATTGCTGCCGGTGACAATCCCCAGGGTACAGCCGGCTTTCTCAAGGGAAGCCATAAGTTCATTGATTCCATCAAAGAAACTTATTTGATTGGCAAGTTCCCTGTAAATTTCTCGCCGGTAACGAATAATATCGTCAATCTTTTCCTTTTGTACCCCAAGTTTAGCCATGGCGGATTTTTCTCCCATGCCAATTAGCGTGGCGTGGATTTCTTCGGTCAATTCTGGATAACCAAACGCAGCCATGGTTTCTTTCAAGGAGGTATACATCGGGTCCATATTGTCCAGGATGGTGCCATCCAGGTCAAAAAGGATTACTTTTCTGGTTTCGATGAGTGGTGCCATAATGGATTTTCTTCTTTCTCAATTTGTATTCTTCCGGCATGATTTAGACCGGGGATTTGTTTTCATTATCCGAGCAGCAGTTGTTCGAATTCCTTGATCGTAGACACTATAAAATCGGGCGGAATATTAAGGTCATTCTCATACCTGCTCCCATTCCAGGTAGCCAGGACGGAGACACAACCCGCCCGGTAAGCGGATTCGATATCCCGTGGGGTATCCCCGATATATACAGCCTGGCTGCTATCCCCACCAAGGCGCTCCAACGCGCAAAGTATCGGGTCAGGGTGCGGTTTGGGATGGCTGGTATCCTCCATTGTCACCAGGAGCTCGAAATAAGAAGCCGCCTGCCTGGCTGCGGGAACCATCTCCACCCAATCCTGGCTGCTTCCGGTGACAATCCCGAGACGGAACCCGGTCTCCTTGAGTAAGGTAATGAGATCCAGGATACCATCGAAAATTGTCACTTGTGCAGCCATTTCTCTCATGATTTTCCGGCGGTAGCTGACCACCTCATCCATTTTGTCCGGGGTCACGCCAAGTTTTCGCAGGCCGTACGGTTCCCCCATCCCTTGAATGGAATCGTAGATTCCTTTTGTCAGGATCGGATACCCAAACGCCGAAAGGGTAGCTTTCAGAGAGGAATAGGTCCAATCGTAATTGTCCAGGATGGTGCCATCCAGGTCGAAGAGGATGATATTTTTGTTGTTGATGAGAGGCTGCATTTTTATTTCATCTTTTTAAAATTTATCCGGAGAATTGCCAGCTGCTATCCTAACAGAAGCTGTTTGAGTTCATCCACGGTGGAAACAACATAATCGGGTTGGTGTGGAAATCCAGATGCATCCTTAGCGCCACCCCAGGTAACCAGGATGGATTTACAATCCGCTAAAAATGCCGCAGTGATATCGACAATCGAATCTCCAATAAAAATCGTCTGGCTGGGAACAGCTCCCAATTTTTCCAGGGCAAAGAATATCTGGTCGGGGTACGGTTTACCCCGGCTGGTATCATCCGGGGTTACATACACATCCAGATGATTTTTGAGTGCCTGGGCAGCCGGAACTACCCTGGTTTTCTGGTCGGATCTGCCGGTTACCACCCCCAGCATACAGCCATTTTCCTGCAGAGTCCTGAGCAGCTGGGGGATGCCGTCATAAAGAGAAATTTCTTTTCCGGTTTCCTCATCCAGCCTGTTCCACTCCTCCCGGATTTGGGGAATATACTGCTCCGGTATTCCAATATCCCTTAAGACCTCATCCTCGCTTTTTCCCCAAATCGAGGCAAATGAAAAATCCTCTGGGGGTTGGAAACCGTTAGCCTGGATTGCAGATAGCATCGTGTTTAATACAGCGCTAAAGCTGTCCATTAAGGTCCCATCCAGGTCAAAGAGGATGACTTTCCGAGAATTTATCAGAGGTTCCAAATTTATATCCATACGCACTTATTTTTGATCTATACTGCAAAATTAATTTTTCTTACAAAACAAAATCCTGGAAGATCTAACCAAGCAGAAGTATTTTTAGCTCCTCAACGGTTGAAACAATATAATCAGGCTTGCTTGGGAAACCAGTTGCGTCCTTTACCCCGCCCCAGGTGACCAGGATCGAGGTGCACCCCGCTGCATTTGCCATAGTAATATCATTTGCCGAATCACCAACATAAATGGTTTGATCCGGGGAGAAACCGATTTTCTTCAATGCATAAAAGACCGGTTCCGGATCCGGCTTGCCTTTGCAGGTGTCATCCGGATTGATAAAAACATCCATGATTTTTTCCAGTTCCAGGGCAACTGGCACGGTTCTGGTTGTTTTCCTGTTCCTTCCGGTGATTATGCCCAGGGCACAGCCTTGCTGGCGTAAAGACTGGAGCAATTCAGGAATGCCCTCATAGTAGGGGATATTCCCGGTATACTCGCTGGTAAAGCGTGTCCACTCATCCATCAGCTCTGGAATTTTTTCCTCCGGAAATCCAAGCTTCACAAAAACATCATGTTCGCTTCTGCCGAATAGCTCCCCATAAATATTTCCCGCTGGCGGTTCGTAGCCGCAATACAGAAGCGCAGATACCAGGGTATCTCTGACTGATGCAAAGCTCTCAATCAGCGTCCCGTCCAGATCAAACAGGATTGCCTTGGGATCATGATGCAATAATTCAGAATTTTCCATCCGCTCTTCCTCTTTTGCTTCCGTTGCCGCCGTTAATAGGATTTTTAGGGATGGCCCAGCAGGAGCATTTCCAGTTCCTGGGGAGTCGAGACCACAAAATGCGGTTGATAAGAAAAACCGGCAGCGCTTTGAGCTACACCCCAGGTGACCAGGATCGACTGGCATCCAGCCCGATGGGCACACTCCATATCATTGGGAGAGTCGCCCACATAAAATGCCCGGGCAGGAGATACTCCCAACTGCTCCAGGGCATATAATATTGGGCGTGGATCGGGTTTTACCTCAGGGATATCCCCTTCAAGTACAATCACATCCACCATTTCAGTGACCTGTTTTCCAATAGCAATATCCTTAAAGTGCTTCCGGGTTCGGCCAGTCACAATTCCGACCGGGCATCCAAGCTTTTTTATTTTCAAAATCAAATCCTGCATTCCGTCAAATAAGGTGAGTTCACCTGCATGCAGATTCGTCTGGTTGGCCCATTCACTCCTGACTTCCTCCAGGAAATCCCCCTCGAGACCCAGGGTGCGGAGAATTTCTGTTTCCCCCGTGGTAAATAATCCGGTTAGCTCTGTGCCAGCTGGCGGTTCTATTCCGAAACTGTCTAAGGCACGGATAAGATTTCGGGTGGCAACATCCAGGCTGTTGAGGATTGTGCCGTCCAGGTCAAATAAAACTGCATCACCCGCCTGGCAAAGTTGTTGTGCCTTCAATTGTTGTTTAACCCCACCCTGCAAATTTTTTCCATAAAAATCTTGACCATTATACGTCATGATAGGCAGGCAATAGTCATCTATTATTCTCTTTTTGTAATATTTTTAGAAGGACTTTTTTACTTCGATGAATCCTCTGCCGCCATTTTGGCAATGATTCCCCCGGGATGTCCATTCACAAAGTGATCTCGCGGCGTTCCTTTTAGTTCCAGAACTCCAAAAACCATCGTATCACAAATGGCATCCATTGCCAGGGAGCTTCCCACTCGCCATTAAACCATCATATGGATCTACTTCGGGCGGGGTGTCTAAATGGATGATGATCGTGCTCAACCTACCGATCGTTGATTCCGGCCTGGCAGTAAGCGTAATAATTGGAGCACCCCGTTTGGATACAATTTCTGCAAGTTTGCAGGTTTCCGTGGTTTCTCCTGTCTTGGAGAGCAGCACAACCACATCCTCCTCCTTGACAGCCCCGGAACTGCCATGCAAACTATCTCCGGCATGAAGGAAAAGTGCGGGGCAGCCCACATTGCACAGCAAATGAGCAAACCGACGTGCTACAATCCCGGTTGTCCCCACCCCGGAGACAATGACATGACCTTTACAATTTGCAAGCAAATTAACAGCCTGTTCCAGCGATCCATCCAGTTGTCCGGCAAGCTGCTGCAGCATCCCGGCCTCTGACATGAGGACTTTTCTTCCGATTTCAATGATATCCATAATCCTGACTCTCTGTAATTAGATTGATTTTCTATTTACTATAGGTCATCCAGGATTCCGCATAATGGACCGGATTCCACCGTATTCAATGACGAAAATCTGCTGCAGAATATCCGTGAGTAACAATATAGGACAGCTCTTTTATTTTGAGCGCAATTTCGAAAGGGCTGCAAAATATAAATCGCCGGCCAACAGCCTCATGGAGTTCCTCAATGGCAAAACGACTGGCAGCTTAATTTACAGCAGCGTTCTATCCAGAACCTCCTGCGCCATTTCAGCCATTAGAAGCCGTGCTCTACCATGGAGCATGAATTACCGCAGCCTGTTGAAAGATATCCCTAAATAATCTTCTCATAAATTTCTTGGAAAGAGATAACCATTCCGCCAGTCTTTTTCAATAGAACCTCACCGGAATGGTTTATTGATAATTTTAAGCGACACCATATCCCTTTCTAACCCGAACGTCCCCGATATTCGTCAAGGATACCTCTGTCTTTGCAGAAATCCTCTGGTATTCATGAATTCAATAAATAGGTATAAAAAAATCCCTAATCAATCTTATCACAGCGGAATTTAACTCTTCTCCCCATTGACAAATGCTTTCGTTTTCTCTATAATGAAAGTAATCGTAAGTATTCATAACCAATCATAAATTCCCAAATACATGACTATTTTTCTGGAAGAGCGCCGAAAAGACATATTAACCTGGATCCTGGATCACGGGCGTGTTTCTGTCAGCGAGCTTAGCGAACACTATGGCGTTTCAGAAGTCACCATCCGTGCCGACCTGCAGGCCCTCGAAAACCAGGAACTGATCCTGCGAACACATGGCGGTGCCATCCCCAACCAGCCAGAACTTTCGGATATTGCCCTCAATAAGAGAATCGAAAAAGAGGTTGAAGAAAAATCCCGCATTGGGGAAGCAGCCGCCCTTAGGATCTCAAATGGAGAAACCATCTTTCTGGACAGCAGTACGACCACCCTGGCTATTGCCCGAAAATTAACTGATTTTACCGATTTAACGGTTATCACCAACAGCCTGGCTGTTACCCAGGAATTGATGGAATCCAATGGAATTTCCATCCTGCTGATTGGCGGACTGGTTTTACGCGATGATGCCTCTACTTACGGATGGCCGGGTATGGATATCCTGCAAAATATGTCCATCCAGAAGGGATTTTTCGGGGCTCATGGCATCGATATCGATCACGGCCTTACCGACCTCAGCCCAGCCGTGGCAGAAGTAAAAAAAGCTGTCCTTTCAAAATGCCAGGAAGTGATTGCAGTTTTAGATGCTACCAAATGGGGAAAAATAGGCCTGGCATCATTCGCCAGTTTGAATGATATCAAAACAATTATCACCGGTCAGGCAGCACCAGCCCATTTATTAAAACAAGTAACCAACACAGGGATTCAAATTTTTTTAGTTTAAACATCATATAAAAAGGATAGGTAGAATGGAACAGAAGAATCGTAAT
Source organism: uncultured Chloroflexia bacterium (assembly GCA_963747965.1). GTDB lineage: Bacteria > Chloroflexota > Anaerolineae > Anaerolineales > Anaerolineaceae > CAVVGZ01. The sequence continues at coordinate 311,298 of CAVVGZ010000004.1, forward strand.
TCCGTAGAACAAATCACAGCCCTGATTGAGGAACAGGAATTAACCCGCGAACAGGTCCTCACTGGTATGCGCCAGATGATGGAAATCCGTGCCTTGGAAAATCATATCGGCCGGCTGCTTGGAACAGGCAGCCTTAAAGGTGCATCCCATTTATATGCCGGCCAGGAGGCTGTTGCAGTAGGCGCCATCTCTGCCATCCGCGAAGATGATTTGATAACCAGCACCCATCGCGGCCATGGCCACTGCCATGCTCATGGTGATAAAGCGGCACACACACCTGAAGAAAAACAGGAGCATTACAACCGTATGCTTGCTGAAGTGGTTGGAAAGTCCGGCGGGTACTGCAAGGGAAAAGGCGGTTCGATGCATATAGCCGATGTCCTCCATGGCAACCTGGGTGCTACGGGTATCGTCTCCGGAAATATCCCGGTCGCCACTGGCGCTGCCCTCGCCCAAAAAATCAACAAAACTGACAAGGTTGTTTTATGTTTCTTTGGCGATGGCGCCGTCGCCCACGGTAACTTCCACGAGTCTTTAACCTGCGCCAGCATGATGGACCTGCCGGTGGTTTATATAATTGAAAATAACCAGTATGCCATGTCATTGCCCTGGAAAAAAGCCTCCAGGCTCCCCAATGCTGCTGATAAAGCCTGTGCATACGGTATCCCGGGTGTAGTTGTGGACGGGATGAATTTCCTCGAAGTTTATGCGGCTGTAAAACAGGCAGTAGGGCGGGCTCGCCGGGGTGAAGGTCCAACCCTGATTGAGGCAAAGACCTACCGCTATACCGGACATTCCCATTCTGATCCACGCGCTTACCGCACCCGGGAAGAAGAAGCTGCCTGGAAAGAGCGTGATGCCATTGAATTGTTAAAATCCCAGTTATTGGATCTCAAATGGGCTACCGGGCAAGAATTGGATGAGATGGAAACCGAGGTTAGCAATAAATTAAAGGGCGCCCAGCAGTTCAGCGATGCGTCCCCGGAACCCACCCTGGACCAGCTCTATGCCGATGTTTATGCCCCTGAAAAATGGACCGAACGGGACTATCAAAGGGATGTTGAGCTCCGCACAAAAATAAAATCAGATAAAAATATGCGCCAGTTGACCTATGCCCAGGCCATCCAGGAAGCCTGCAGGGAAGAAATGAACCAAAATCCCGGCGTATTCCTCCTGGGTGAGGATATCGGTGTATACGGGGGGGCTTATGGTGCTACCCGCGGGCTCCAGGAGGAATTCGGTGAGCAGCGCGTCATTGATACTCCTATTGCCGAATCCGCCATAGGCGGCATGGCAGTAGGCGCTGCCATGAGTGGGACCCGGCCTGTCTGTGAAATCATGTATGTCGACTTTACCCCCATCGCCATGGACCAGATCGCCAACCAGGGAGCCAAAAACCGTTACATGTTTGGGGGGAAGACCTCTGTCCCCATGGTCTGCCGGACGAATGGTGGTGCTGGCCGGTCATTTGCCGCACACCACTCACAATCCCTGGAAGCCTTATGGACCCATTTTCCAGGCATCTATGTGGTCATGCCCGCCACTCCTTATGATCTAAAAGGCCTGCTTAAAGCCGCCATTCGTGATGACAATCCCGTCATGTTCATTGAACACAAAATGCTTTACAAAGAAAGTGGTCCTGTACCCGAAGAGGATTACATCATCCCCTTTGGTGTTGCTGATATCAAACGTGAAGGAAAAGACGTAACCATTGTTACCTATTCCCGTATGGTATTCCGTTCCCTGGAAGCTGCCGAACTCCTCGCCAGGGAAGGAATCGACGTTGAAGTAATTGATCTGCGCACCTTAAATCCCCTTGATCTGGATACCATTATCAATTCAGTAAAGAAAACCGGGCGCCTGGTGGGTGTAACCGAGGCTTATGAGAATACAAGTTTCATCAATGAAGTAATGGCCCAGGTTAATGATCATGCTTTTGACTGGTTGGATGCCCCAATGATCCGCGTGGCTGCAGCCAATGTTCCTGTTCCCCGGGCAGAAGTTTTGGAAGATGCCACAATTCCCAATGTCAATAGTATTGCAGAGGCTTGTCGAAAGGCGGTGAGTTAATGGCAGAAGAATTATTCATCCCTAAACTGGGACAAACCGTAGAAGAGGTTACCCTTATCCACTGGCTCGTCCAGGATGGTGCCAAGGTTAAATCCGGGCAGGAAGTACTGGAAGTCGAAACAGACAAGGCTATTTTTCCGGTCGAAAGCTTTAGCAGCGGATATATTCACTTCGGACCCTATAAAGAGGGTGATGTCCTCCCGGTGATGACCGTGGCGGCTGTCATTGGAACCCAAAATGAGTCCTTTGAGGATTACATCAAAGGCAAAGTGGAACAACAGGGCGCAGTGCAACAACCTGACCATGGGCTCCCGACCGTGTCACTGGATCCGCTGGAATCTATACAAACAACCGCTGAAGGATCTGCTGCGGGCCGGGTATTTGCTTCACCACGCGCCCGTAAAGCTGCCGCGGAAAAGAATGTGGACCTGGGTAAAATTACTCCTACCGGGTGGAGAGGCCAGAGGGTTGCCCTCAGGGATGTTATCGCATACCTTGAAAAATCCCCAAAGGCTACTCCCCTTGCATCCCGAATGGCAGCGGCTGCAGGTATAGATTTAGACTCTGTTACAGGCAGCGGACCATCCGGAAAAATCACCAAAGAGGATGTCCAACAGCAGTTGCAGCAGCCAAAAACCGGTATGCTTGCACAAACCGGGCAAATTCCCGAAGTAACCGACCGTGTTCCGCTCAAAGGCGTCCGTGCAATCATCGCTGAACGCATGTCCACCAGTCTACACACTGCCGCCCAGGTAACCCTCACAACAGAAGTGGATATGACTGAAATTGTAAGGATACGAAAAAAGCTTGACTCCGCAGTATCCGAGGAGTGGGGCTTTACACCAGGCTATAATGATCTGCTGGCAATCATTGTTGCCCGTTCCCTGGAGACTTTTCCCTATATGAATGCACGCCTCAACCTGGCAGAGGGTGTAATTGAACACCTTTCTACTGTGAATATGGGTATGGCGGTGGATACGGAACGCGGTCTATTGGTGCCGGTTATCCACGGCGCCAACCGGATGGGCCTGCGCCAGTTCGGCAGCACTTTTCGGGAACTTGTGGGCAGGGCTCGCAGCGGGCGTTCTTTACCGGATGATTTGGCTGGCGGAACGTTTACCATCACCAACCTGGGGATGCACGAAATTGATGCATTTACCCCAATCATCAATTTGCCGGAAACTGCGATCCTGGGTGTGGGCAGAATCCAGGAAAAACCAGCAGTACATAAGGCAAAGATAAAGCCGCGCCAAATGTGCACACTGAGCCTTGTATTCGATCATCGCCTGGTAGACGGGGCTCCTGCGGCACGCTTCTTACAGCATATTAAAAAGGTACTGGAAAATCCTTACCTGTTATTAGCCTGAACAAAAATCAAACTCCTCTACAAGCCGGATTGGGTGATCCAATCCGGCTTTATTAATTGCCTGCATTTGCCCTATTAAAATAGTAACTCCAACATACCGGCGGGGTTATCCTACTTAGATTTCATCCATGCCCGGAAACGTGCTGGTTTCGAATGCGTTATAAAAATGATCAATCAATAAGCATTCGAATCCTCCGGTTTTCAAGGATGATTGATCGACAAGATGACAACTTATCACACAAAAATCGGCCTGCCAGGAATTGGAGAGATTTTGATAGACATTTTGGTTGAAAATTGCCAAAAACAAAGAGGAATATCTTAGATGCAAAAATCGAGAGTAAACCTGGAAGAGATCCGAAAACAAGCTCTCATGGCCGGCGGCCAGGAAAAAATTGACAAGCAGCATGAAAAAGGCAAGCTCACTGCCCGTGAGCGGATTGATTATCTATTGGATCCAGGCTCATTTACAGAAATAGGCAGCTATGTCACCCATCGTGCAACTGGATTGGGGATGGAAAAAAACCATCCCTGGGGTGACGGGGTCATTACCGGCATAGGCAAAATCGAAGGACGCCCCATCTATATATTCGCACAGGACTTTACCATCCTGGGCGGATCGGTAGGTGAAGCACATGGACGAAAAATCGCACGTTTGATGGATATGGCTTATCAGAATGGAGCGCCTGTTATCGGGCTGAATGATTCTGGCGGGGCGCGTATTCAGGAGGGTGTGGATGCGCTGGCAGGCTATGGTGAAATTTTCCACCGCAATGTGCGCGCATCCGGCGTAATTCCCCAGCTCTCCGTAATTCTGGGGCCTTGCGCAGGTGGAGCAGTGTATTCACCAGCCATAACAGATTTTGTCTTCATGGTTGAACAGACTGCTCACATGTTTATCACCGGCCCGGAAGTCGTCAAGGCGGTAACCCATGAAGACGTTGATTTTGAAACACTGGGGGGAGCATCCATTCACAGCCATAAAACAGGTGTAGTTCACTTCACAGCCCCCGATGAAGAATCGCTCCTATCCCAGGTACGCTGGCTGCTATCCTACCTCCCCTCCAATAATCTGTCACTCCCTCCGGTAATTCAATCATCAGATAATCCCGAGCGCCAGACCCCGGAGCTGGAAAAGATCATACCGGAAGATCCCCAACAGCCCTATAATGTGCGTTCCGTCATTGAATGCCTTGTCGACAATTATGAATTTTTAGAGGTCCATGCAGATTATGCTCCCAACCTGATTGTTGGTTTTGGTCGTATGGATGGAAATCCGGTCGGGATCATAGCCAACCAGGCCGATTTTCTCGCTGGAGTTCTGGATATCAATTCTTCAGATAAGGGAGCCCGGTTTATCCGTACGTGTGATGCATTCCATATTCCTCTTGTCACACTTGTAGATACCCCCGGTTTCCTACCGGGCACGGACCAGGAACAAGGCGGGGTGATTCGCCACGGTGCAAAAATGATTTATGCCTACTCTGAAGCCACAGTTCCAAAGGTATCCCTGATCCTTCGTAAGGCGTACGGAGGTGCTTATATTGTGATGAGTTCCAAGCACCTGGGTGGTGATGTAAACTACGCCTGGCCCAATGCTGAAATAGCAGTGATGGGTCCGGAGGGGGCGGTACAAATTGTCTTTCGTAAAGAGATCACCTCCGCCAGCCAACCTAAGCAGAAGCAGCAGGAACTGACCGGGCAGTACCGCCAGGAATTTGCCAATCCCTTCATAGCCGCTTCACGCGGTTATATTGATGACGTTATCCTGCCTGAGGAAAGCCGGTTTAAGATTATTCAAGCCTTAAATAATTTGCAAGAAAAACGATCAGCAACCCCACCGCGCAAGCATGGAAATATCCCGTTATAGGTGCATTTATGTGTATTCAAATACCGCAGCCAGTTATCAAATCCATCGCCATGGAAATTAATTCATGAAAGTATTGGTGGCAAATAGAGGCGAGATCGCCATCCGCATCATGCGTGCCTGCCAGGAGATGGATATTCGTACCGTGGCAGTCTATACGGATCCGGACCAGATTGCCCTGCATGTTCGCTATGCAGATGAGGCCATATCCATCGGGCCTATTCAAGGTTATCTTGATATCGAAACAATCATTAAGGCTGCCCGGCGCTCAGGAGCAGACGCCATCCATCCAGGTTATGGATTTCTTTCGGAAAATGCTGAATTTTCCCGCCGCGTAGAAGCTGCCGGTTTAACATTCATTGGACCACGCGCTGAGACAATTACACTGATGGGAGATAAATTATCTGCCCGCCGGACTGCCCGCGAAGTAGGTGTACCCGTCCTGCCAGGTCCGGACACACCCATAACCGAGCAATTGTCTCCAGAGATGGCAAAGGAACTGGACTACCCCCTGCTTGTAAAAGCAGCGGCAGGCGGTGGTGGGCGAGGAATTCGCCTGGCACGTAATTCATCAGAATTGCAGGAGATGATCGATGCCGCCCGAAAAGAAGCTCAAGCCGCTTTTGGAGATGGATCGGTTTACCTGGAACCCATGGTTCAACGCGCCCGCCATATAGAGATCCAGATAATTGGTGATGGTCGTGGTCATGTCATCTGCCTCGGAGAACGGGAATGCTCCATTCAAAGAAGAAGGCAGAAACTGATCGAAGAAGCGCCTGCCCCGGGTTTAAAAGAATCGCTGCGTAACCAGATTTATGAAGTAGCCTTAAAACTTGGCCGGGCATTAAACTACCGCAGCCTGGGAACAGTTGAGTTTTTACTGGATAAAGACAATAATTTCCATTTTATCGAAGTCAACCCGCGCATCCAGGTAGAACACCCTGTCACAGAGATGGTCACCCGTCTTGATTTGGTGAAGGAGCAGCTGCGCCTTGCCATGGAAGGTGGGTTGGATTACCGCCAGGACCAGGTAGAAATCCTTGGTGCTGCCATCGAAGCCCGTATTTTGGCAGAAGACGCCAGTATGGATTTTATGCCGGCAACAGGCACGATCACCCATCTTAAAGAACCCAATGGACCTGGCATTCGTGTGGATAGTGCCCTCTACCTCGGTTATCCTGTTGAGGCAAATTATGACTCACTCCTTTCCAAGGTGATAACCTGGGGAGAGAACCGCCTGGTAGCAATTAACCGCATGCGCCGGGCCTTACGCGAATACCAGATTGGCGGTGTTGCCACCGATCTCGAATTTCTGCAGAAGATTATTGACAGTCCGCCGTTCCTGGCCGGGAATATCGATACAACATACCTGGACCGGTTCAAGCCAAAGCCTCAGGAAAATCAATCGGTTGCCGAGAAAGAAATCGCCGTTGCCACCGCCCTCTTTGCCCATAAAAACCGGAATATCAGCCCTATCCAGGCAGATGAGGAGACCAACAGCTGGCGGGAGACTGCCTGGCGCGAACAGATGCGCAGTCTTTGATAAGGAGATCTAAATGACACTCTATTGTGTGTCTATTGGAAACAAGCAGTATCAGGTTAATATAGGCAAAGATCATGTCACCCTCGATGGTGAGCATTTTGATATCCATCTCGTTCCGCTCAACGGCAATGGACTGTACCTTCTGCGCCGCGGCAATTTAGCCAGCGAAGTTTACCTGCAGAATACAGATGGGAGCAATTATGAGGTGCTGGCTGGCGGGCAGCGGGTTGTCGCCCGGGTGGAAGAAGCATCCCGAAAACCGCGCATTCCTGTAGAAAAGGTCCAGACCGGAGAGATGTCTGCACCCATGCCCGGTCTTGTTGTGGATGTGCTGGTAAAGGAAGGTGAGAAAGTTGAAGCCGGCCAGGCATTGATTGTCCTGGAGTCCATGAAAATGCAGATGCAGATGCGCGCTCCCATTGATGGCGTTGTAAAAGGGGTATATGTAAAAGTTGGTGACCAGTTGGAAAAGGGGGCACTGCTGGTGAGAATTTAACACGGGGATCTAGTAGAAAATTCCTGATTCAAACCACATTATTAAATCGATCACCAGAAAGAATAAAAGTCACCTGGCTTCCCATAGTAACCCTGCAAAACTATTGGTCGAAGTCTTTTTTATTGTGTAATCCCCCGGAATTGAATAATAAATCACTTTTTCCTGATTCCATCTGTTGAAATCCTCAATAGATCCGGATGATATAATCCCAAATGAGATGAATGCTACCCGCTACTGGCGAATCCTGATATTTTTTGGACCGCTGCTGATCAAATTCGGGTTTTGGGACATCCTCCTGCCCTGGCTCGGTCTGCGCCAGCTTTCCATAAATACCCGCCCTCGAAGGTTCTCCAAGGCTGCCCGGGATTTCAAGAACCTGGCTGTCGATATGGGTGGGGTCATGATCAAGGTAGGTCAGTTTCTCTCCGCCCGCCTGGATGTTCTTCCCAGCCAGGTCACCGACGAATTGGCCGGGCTTCAGGATGAGGTCAGGCCAGAATCCTACGAGGATATCCGCCAGGTAATAGAAAACGAATTCAACCAGCCCCTTGAGTCGTTGTTTTTGGATTTCCAGACAGAACCACTGGCTTCCGCCTCAATCGGGCAGGTGCACAGAGCCAGGGTAACCACCGTGAATGAACTTAACCCCGGCCAGGAAATGATCCTGCCGGTGGTGGTTAAGGTTCAAAGACCGGGCATCCAGGACATAATTGAGACCGACCTGGCAGCATTGGAGGTTGTCACTGGCTGGTTGTCACGTTACCCGCCAATACGCAAACACGTCAATCTGAAAGCGTTATTGCGGGAGTTCAACCTGACAATCCACCAGGAAATGGATTATCTCAACGAAGGGAAGAACGCCGAAACCTTCCAGAAAAATTTTAAAGGGCACAGGGAAGTCCTGGTTCCAAAGGTTTACTGGCAGTATACAACCGTGCGCGTACTAACGCTGGAGGATGTCCTGGCCATAAAAATCACAGATTATCAGGCCATCGAAGAGGCAGGCATTGACCGGGCGGAGGTTGCCAATATCTTGCTGGACACCTATCTCAAACAGGTGTTCGAAGACCGGTTTTTCCATGCCGACCCGCATCCCGGCAACCTGTTTGTTTTACCGGAACCATCCTTGCAGGCAGGCCCTGGCGGAGCTTTGCCCCGCTGGCAGCTGGTATTTGTAGATTTCGGCATGGCAGGAACTGTCCCTGACAATATTTACCAGGGTTTACGCGAAATGCTGGTAGCGTTGGGCACCAGGGATGCCGCCAGGCTCGTGAAAAGTTACCAGCTTCTGGGTGTGCTGCTTCCATCCGCAGACCTGGAACTGCTCGAGCGGGCAGAAGAACACCTGCTGGAACGTTTTTGGGGGAAATCTGTTCCGGACATCATGAAAATTCGCCACGATGAAATCCGCGAATTTATGAAGGAATTTCGCCAATTAATTTATGATATGCCGTTTCAAATCCCGGAAAATATGATCCTGCTGGGGCGCAGCCTGGCGATTCTTTCAGGCATCTGTACTGGGTTGAATCCGGAGTTTAATATATGGCCAAGGATTGCCCCATACGCCCAGAAGTTGATCGAAGCAGATTCGGGTTGGGAATTCTGGTATAAGGAATTTTCACAAACGGTTGGGACTTTACTGGCGCTTCCAAAGCGGACGGATGCAATTTACCAGCGCATTGAACAAGGCAGCCTGGTAGTCAAAAATCCGGAACTAAACCAGCAAATGAAGCGCCTCAATCAATCTGTGCGCCAATTGACGGCCGGATTATTCATGGCCATGTTTTTCCTCGGCGCAGTTCAGCTGTTCCTGGCCGGGTTTAGCCTGTGGAGCTACCTGCTATTTATTGCTGCGGGAGTGTCGCTTTTGCGGGTAATTTTCGTCAGGTAGATCAGGCATCCTCGCCGGGCTTCTCAATCCGATCGATGGCAGTATCGATCAGGCTGCGCACTGCCAGTAAAAATTCCTTGCGGGCTTTGCGTTTTTGTTCAACATATTCAGGGGGAACCAGAGATTCCATGCTTTTTTGAACTGCCTCACGCGCTGCATTGAGATGGTCATGAGCATCTTTTAAACCTGCATCATCCCACCAGCTTTTTTTCTCACCTTGTTCACTCATTATTGCTCCTTGGCAAGCTGGGGAGTTATCATCCCGGCTGCCTGATGTCATTATAAAAAGTGATCAGCAGTTCGTCAAGCGTCAGGATTTTCCCATAATATTTCTAAAACCATTCTTACTATTCATCTTATAAATCCGTAAATCGAAACCGAATCCGCTAAGGTATTCGTATAAATCGGGAAGAAGCCACGAAAAGCCTGGCTCCAAAAAATATTATCTACAGCCAGGCTTGGGCAGCAAGCTGATGATGGCATCCTTTTTCAGACCCATCCCAGCACAGGGGCCGAGACCTGATGTGTCCCACCTTTCAGGTTGCCTGCTCCAATTCACATATACGTTAAAAGATTGTTCAAAATGGATTAAAGCCGCAAGGATAAAGCCCAAAAATTATCATGGAAAGGCTTGCCATCGATTTCTCCGGAGTGGAAAGTTTATTGCTGAATACCTGTTTATCCATAGTTTCAATTTACCTGTTTCTTCAAAGAAACTTCGAAGAAACACCAACGAAAATGGAGGTTGGGAATATAATTTCCCAATACAGGAGAGCGCCAATTGGATCGCCATAAAAAAATTATGTCCCTGCAAAGCGGCGCCTCCATCAAACCAGCATACCCGGAAAGGAAATCAATCATGGGTAAATACCGCGAAAATATTTACTGCATCCCCGAAAGCATTAACCGGGAGGAATATGTCATTGCCAAATACCTTGTCCAGAAAGATACCCCCGATTTTCTCCAGTATGCAGCCTTGATGGCACTGGAGGGGTCAACTGGCAGCTGGATCCAGATGCCGGGAGAAACCCCGGAGCTTGTAGCCAGGCATGGTGCAAAGGTGGTGCATGCATTTGAAGTCCCGGATTATGAGTTTAAGAAACCGGATGGGGTGCGTACTTTCGTGGTAGAACTGGCTTTTCCAGTGATAAATTTTGGTCCCCAGATCCCCATGCTGCTCAATACAATCATCGGGGTCCTATCCTTCATGGGAACCATCAAACTGGTAGATCTGGAACTACCCGGCAGCTTCCTGGGAAGTTTTCCGGGGCCTAAGTTTGGCATAGAAAAAATGCGCCAGTATTTGGGTGTTTATAACCGTCCGCTTTGCGGCGGTATTATTAAACCCTGTGTCGGGCTGAAACCCCGGGAAGCAGCGGAGATTTTTTATAAAATGGCAGTCGCTGGTGTGGATCTGATAAAAGACGATGAAAAGATGGCCAACACATCCTATTCATCGGTTTCTGACCGTGTCAAGGCCTGTATGACGGCAGCCGCACGTGCCTATGAGCAAACCGGCAAAAAGGTTTATTACGCTGCTAATATCAATGACACTCCAGACAGGATGCTCGATAATGCCCGGGCGGTTCGGGATGCCGGGGGCAACCTGCTCATGCTCAGCCCATTGACCTGCGGATATGCCAGCCTGCAGAAGATTGCCGAATCAGCGGATGTGCAGCTGCCCATTATGGCCCATCCGGATTTTGTCGGGGCGGTCTCCAAATCGGAGAGCCTGGGAATGAGTTCGCATATTTCCCTCGGAAAAATACCGCGCATATGCGGGGTGGATATATCGGATTTTGCCACGCCGTACGGTTCTGCACCAAACACCAGGGAGAAATTCCTGTCCATTCATCATGCGCTTCATTCACCCATGGAAAAATTCCCTGCGGTTTGGAGCCAGGTAGGGGGAGCGATGAATCCCGGACAGGTCCAGGCTGTCATGGATGACCTGGGAAATGACATTATCCTGGCAGCCGGAGGGGGAGTCCACGCCCACCCCATGGGAACAACTGCCGGGGCCAAAGCGCTATTACAGGCAGTGGAAGCGGTATCCAGCGGAAGGAATTTGCGGGACGCCGCTGAAGAGTTTGTTGAATTAAAGACAGCCCTGGACCTGTGGGGTATTATCGGGGAAAAATAGACCCGCTTTACAAGATATTGAAAATGGATTAATCAAAAAATCGCCGGCAAATAGTCAAAGATCCGCCAAATTAGCTTTGGCGGATCTGAATTTTCATAACCGGAATACACCTTTGGATACTCAGGGGTGGATGATTATTTTCAGCTGCCTGTCATCCAGCCTGGCCACCGTATCCAGCATATTCTCCAGGTTTGAATAACCTGTAATCATTCTATCGACATTAATTTTCCCGGATTCAATCCAACGCATTGCCACTTCGATATCTTCCAACACCGAAGAGTAGCTGCCAACCATGCGTATTTCACGACGGAAGAAATCAAAGTAATTCAGTTTTAGCTCCAATTCTTTTATCGGGGGAGCGAAAACCACCAGTGTCCCCCCGTCGCGGATATAACCCATGGCGTCATCCAGGATTTGCTGGGTCAGGAAAGTCAGGAAGACCACATCCACACCCTGGCCGTCTGTAGCCTGGTGGATGCTTTCCACGGCATTAACATTTCCTGTATTAAAAACTTTGGTTGCACCAAATTCCCTGGCAAGCCCAAGGCGGTGCTCCGAGATATCCAGGATAAATGATTCTACATTCATCTGGCTCAGCAGCTGCACAAAAAGCATTCCCATAATGCCTGTTCCCACTACTGCGGCGCGTTCGAATGGTCCAATCCGGCTGAGGGTTACTGCCCGCATCACGCAGCCCAGTGGATCAATGAAGGTAGCCTGTGGAAAGGTGACGGATTCCGGAATTTTTAAGATGCTGTGGGCAATATGATCGGGCAGGACGGAAACATACTCCGCATAGCCGCCCGGCTCAACCCGTGTTTCTTTAAAATGCCTGCACATTGCCGGGCTGCCCTTGCGGCAGTAAATGCAGTGCATGCAGGGAACGTGCACATGCCCGACTGCCACACGGTCACCAACTTTTAACTGGGTTACCACAGCATCCATTTCAACCACCGTACCGGCAATTTCATGCCCGATGACCCGGTTTTCAGTCGAGGTTGTATGGCGGATGCGGTTAATATCGCTGCCGCACAGACCGGTGCTGTCAACTTTTATTATCAATCCCCCGGGAGGCAACACCGGCCTGGGAATGTCTCTTACCTCGATATCCATTCTCCCCTTTAAAAATGCTGCCTTCATGGTAGTTACCTCCGAAAATTATTAGCTTTGTAATTACGCCCTATTATAAACATTTTGGCAATTATTATCAGCATAAATATGACCAGGGTTCCCATTGCGAGAACCCTGGTCATGTTCTAATTATTTATACCTGCCGGTCAGGAAAAGACCGCTGGGTGATTCGCGGAAATTACTTGCCCAATGCGATGGCAGCTTCTTTCTCGCGTTCGATCATCATGTTGCGCCACAGGTAAATACATCCGCCCATGACTACCAATACAATGATGCCGGTGAGAATCGCCCTGCCGGAGAACATCTCGGCCAGGGAAAGCATGACCCAGTTCATGTAGGACATGCCCAGCCAGGTGTAGGTTTCGAAGCCTTCAGGGGGCTGGAATGTACCGGTAACCTGGGAAAGCTTGGTGATGGCTTCTGCAAATATAGTGGCGGTGTAGAAGCGGGTGATGCTGATTATCACTGCATAAATCCAGGTTTTTACCAGGTCATTTTTCGCCAGGATTACGGTACCGATGGTGGACTCGATCAGCAGGATGCTGCCGAAGGGAAGGACCTCGTTACCGGGCAGGATTACGGCAAACAGGAGCAGGACAGGGATGAGCAGGATGGCTGCAGTCCACAGCGAGGGCAAACCAGCCAGGATAGGCCAGTCCAGACCGATGTGGAATTCACGGCCGCTGCCAGAAAAGCGGGATTTCATGAAATCGCCAGCCGCTTCTGAGATGGGTGCCAGGGCTTCCATGAAGAGGGCAGCCACTTTGGGCATCAGGGTGAGGCCGGTGGCGGCGATAAATGCGGTGGCAAACATTTGTGGAAGAGGCAATCTTCCGAGCAGGGCTATTCCAAAACCGAGGATGAAGCCAATGACATGGTTCTCGCCGAAGATACCGATTTTATCGCGCAGCCCCTGTGGATCAGTTTGCAGTTTCTCGAAGAATGGGATGCGGTCAAACAGCCATGCAATCGGAGCGAGCAAAATGTTGTCAAACAGGATCAGGTGCGGGCAGGAAACACCCGGAATACCGGTTAAGTACTGAACCTGGTTGTGGGTGTAGTCGGCTGATTTCAACTCGAGGACAATCCAGACACCGGCTAAAGCCCAGGCAGCAACAACATTTCCGGTCATATCGGAAACGAGGGCAGCCATAAAGATTTTGCCCCAAACATTCCACATATCAACATTTAAACAGTTGGTCCAGCCAAGCGCCAGCATGGCGATGTTGATTGCAATCTGTACCGGGAACATGAGCACTGCATATTGCCAGGCCCAGGTGATTGCCGCCCCCGCCGTCCAGCCAATGTCCAGGGAGGTCAGGGATATGCCGGTATTTTCAATCATCGCCTGACCGGCAGGAGCAATCCCACCGACCATGTAGCCAATGACGAGACCAACACCAGAGAAGGCCACACCGAGGGTAATGGCGGCAGACGCAGCTCGCCCTACACCGGCACCGACGATAAGACCCAGGAGGAAGATAATAAAGCCTACAACTACGGCTGCTCCCAGGCCAAGGAAAACTTCAATAAAGGCTTGAATATTCATGTATAACTCTCCTTAAAGATAATCGAATAAGGGTTCAGGCTGCCCAGATTTGGAACAACCTGTTTAATGAATGATGCTATTCTGCTTTTAGTAACTTTTCAATCTCATCCATGACTGGATCCAAACCGAAGCCCGTCAGGAATGGCACCCCGTTCACTCTCGGGACCCCATAATCAGTTGGGTCATTGGGGGCGATATGGACCAGGATATCACATTGCTTCGCTATGGATTTGAGCTGGCGGAAATTTACCACCTTTACTTCAGCAAGATTGTGCAAATTGCGTTCTTTTAGTTTGTTGCGCAACTTGTAAGCGGCTGTTTCTGAAGAAGCAACACCCGAACCGCAGGCAACGAAGATCACTTTTTTGCGTGGCAAGTTATACTACCTCCTTTCATTACAAGACTGCTTTACGAAAACTGGGGGTGAATGAATTAAATTTTGTCTATAGATCCTCCTTTGCCAACTCCTCCTGAAGGAGTTCATAACAGGCTTGTGCATCAGGTACATTTCTCAACTTTTTGAGAAAACCCTCGGTCTGGAAGCGGGTAACCAACCTCTGCAACCAGATAACCTGATCTTCCGGTTTAATGATCGATAAAAGGAAAATAATTTCTGGATAAACATATTTATCCAGGGTTGCCATCTCAAAAAATTCAACTGGTTCGTCCAGGATGGCAACTGCCAGTCCCGGTTTAATGCAGTGGATAATATCGGTATGAGGGATGGCCACATGCACATCCAGGGTAGGCAGTCCTGTAGGAAATGACTTTTCCCTGGTCAGGACAGCGTCCGCATAGGTATCTTTGACATAACCTCTTTCCAGGTAAAGATCAGCCAGCTTTCGGACAACTTCTTCCTTATTTTTTGCCTTAAGTCCGACGATAATTAATTCTGGATTTAAAAAGACCTTTAGCTCTTCTTTGAGATCAGTCTTGCTTTCTTTCATTCCGTTCCTCCCAAAGCCGTTTATTAATTATCTGTTAATAATGTCATTATATATTAAAACCAGAATGAAGAATTCGTTGCTCAAATGAAGGTATTTGGTTATTCACCTGGGCAAACCAGTACTTTTAATCCCTTTTTGGATTGAGCCATTTCAAACGCCTTATCAATTTCCCTTAATGGGAATGTGTGGGATACCAGGCCTGAAAGATCTACCTGCCGGTTGCCAATTAATGCCATGGCGGTGCGAAAATCATCGATGGTCTGACCGGTCGTGCCGGTGACATTGATTTCTTTATAATGGATGATATTGGAATTGATCGGCGTGATCTCACTTCCTTTGGGCAGCGTTCCAAAGAAATTGATTCGGCCAAAATAGTTCAGGGATTCAATTGCCTGGGCCTGCGCTTCACCAGAAGCGGCGGCTATGATGGCAACGTCAACCCCGACTCCGCCGGTATATTCCCTGACAGCCTCCACCAGGTTTTTTTCATGGGAATTGAATGTGTAATCTGCCCCGCTCTCCTCGGCCAATTTTAATCGTTCTGGACTGTGCCCGCTGACTATGATCTTTCCAACTCCCAGCACACGCATCAATTTCACAAACATAATGCCTATGGCACCGGGACCAACGATTAGCACACTCTCGGTTGGTTTGGGCTCCGCTCTGCGTGCTGCCTGTACAACGCAGGAGAAAGGTTCCGTTAATGCAGCCTCTTCATAACTAATTCCTTGCGGAATCTCACTGACATTTCCCTGGACAATTGTATCCTGGGGCACAAGCATATATTCCTGGAAACCGCCATCAATATCCACCCCAAAACTGTAGCTGTCCGGGCAGAGCTGTGTGAAACCCCGTACACACATATTGCAGTGTCCGCAGCCCATATTGGGGGCGATTGCCACCCGCATCCCGGCTTTGGGCCAGCTCAATCCAGGATTTACCTCAATAACCTCGCCGGAAAGTTCGTGCCCGAGGACAACATGTGCCCCGGGTTTTAACCGTTTATGCCCCGTCCTTAATATGCGCATGTCCGTACCGCAAATACCGCACGCTTTAACTTTTACCAGCATGCCGTCTTTTGCAGTGAGTCCCGGAATATCCCGCTCAACAAGCTGCTGCTTCTTCTCACTTTCACTAAAAACAGATGCTAACATCTTTCCCTGCATGGTGGCTGCTATCCTTTCTTCGGCCCGTACATCTGCCAGGCAAAGCCTAACTCTTTATTCTGTCTGGAAGCTTCCTCCAGGGGCACTTTATCCATGTAAGCCTGGATTGACTGGCGCATTGCTTTTAAGCCGGAAGAAAGGCCCATGGGGTGTTCCTGGATGGAACCGCCCGCTACCAGCATGACATCATTGCCAATATCTTTCATGACTTCCATGGAGTTGATCGGATTGATGCCGCCGCCGGTCTGGGTGAACATTGGTTTTATATGCCCCATCGGCGCCTTGCTGATTTTGAACAGCTTGATGAATTTTTCGCGCAGGTGGGTGAAGCGGCCGTAGGGGACCGGGATGGCGTTGATATCCGCCCCGGCAATGCGCACCAATTTTCCTACCAGGATATGCTCACTGATGCCAAAGTCGGGTGACCAGCTCATCGATCCCAGCATTCCAGGATGGGCAAATACCGGCACATTAATATCCGGAGCTTCCGAAAGCATTTGGATTGCTGAAATGCCAGTAGTCAGCGGAGTCAGCATCAGTCCATTCGCACCTGCTTCAATCGCCCTCCGGGCATCCTCCAGCATGCGGTCCGGGCGGTTGGTGATGCTGACCAGGTACATCTTGTGCTCGCCGGTTTCTTCAAATACACGTTTCTCCATTTCCATGCACAACCGCACACGGTCCACCATCTTGTAATCCCCGCCGTATGCCATCAACTCATCATCCTTGATTACATCCGCTCCGCCGATTGCATGCTGGTAAAAAATATTCGCCGCAGTTTTAGCATCAACCCCGACGCATGGTTTCAGTATGCTGCAGATCAACGGGCGATCTGTTTCAAAGAAATCACGTACACCCTTCAGGCCAATCTTGGGTCCCTGGAATGCGTCAAGGAACCGCTTTGGCAAATCCAGGTCAACAAGTTTTAACATACCGCTCATGGATACATCACTCAGGATGGTTGTCAGCATCATGGGAATCTGGAATCCGGTATTTTCCACTGGAAAAGCAACCCGCGCCATGTGAACCTGCCACTCGCCTTCCTCCTTGCTGGTGCGGCTTTCATGGTCTGGTATGGGTATGAGTGAGAGAAGCCTGCCCCCGCGTGTTTCCATCAAATACTCCATCCCTTTCATCTTGAAAACCCCGCGCCCGACAGTTTGCTCGACGGCAATTGCGGCTGCACGTGAAAGCATATCCTCCTCTGCCGGACCCTGCAGCAGGTAGGTCGCTATTACATAAGAATCCAGGTCGATTCCCTCACTTAATCCAATGATATGTTCTTCCAGGGCTGCCATATTACCTCCGAGTATTTTTTGAAATGTGATTTATCCATTTATTAATCAGAATTAACAATCTTGCTGGCCGAGTATTTACCAGGCATAAAAACTATGGAATGTTGTTTTGATGAAAAGGATTGTTTTGAACCAACCATTAGAACTTTTTTTATGATCACGCAGACAAGGGAATTTGTTACACGGATATTATACCAATATCTTCCTGGCAGTTCTAATTTATAAATTAGGGTGTATACTAGCCAGGTTGTTACTGGTTAGTGACAACAGTTTTGGTACCAATATTGAGCATAATGCGTTACGATAAAAATCCATAAACCAAATTGTGAACCCTTCAAGGCTTTTCTGGCAATGGAATGGCTCAAGGCCATCAATGGGTTTGGCTGTTCGTCAACAATAGCAATTATTTATATTTTTTTCGTGGAGGAAGAAATGTTATTAAAAGAATTACGGGAAAAAGTTTATTATTACTGCACGGCGCTGCCCAAATATGAGCTCGGGCATGGCTCGCAGGGAAATATCAGCGCTCTCGATCCGGAAACCGGGCTGATCGCCATCAAACCTTCAGCCATCAACTATGATGTGATGAAGCCAGAAGACATCTGCGTGGTGGATAAATTCGGGAAGCATGTGGAAGGAAAATGGAAATCCACCAGCGAAACTCCCATGCACACAATCTTTTACCGCGAACGTCCGGATGTAGGCGCCGTGATCCACACCCACGCCCCCTATGCCACCGTGTTTGGCGTGATTTATGAGCCCATTCCCCCCATCTTAACCGAAGCCTCCACGGGTATCGGCGGTCCGGTTCGGGTTGCAGCCTACCAGACCCCGGGTACGGATGCACTCGCCGAGGGAGCCTTGAAAGAGATGGGAAACGATGTCTGCATCATTCTTGCCCACCACGGTTTGCTGGCCGTCGGCCCGGACCTTGAAAAGGCGTTTGACACCACCCTGGCCGTGGAGACATCCGCCCGGCTGGTGATCATGGCGCGCTCGATGGGCGCCAAAGTGAATACCGTCCCCCAAGTCAGAAATAGATATGTTAAGAAAAATGTACCTGGAATAATACCACCCGAGTGGCTGCCTGAACATGACCTTGTTGGATAATCAAAAAAGCTCCAGCCTGACGACCGGAGCTTTTTTTAATCCAATAGCCGTTTATGAAAATTCCGGCATGACCTTTTCGATAAAGAGGTCAATACCGTCGAATTTTGGAAAATCCATAAAGCGCAGCATGAAGTGGGTTACTCCCACATCTGTATAGCGTCTGAGCGTTTCTGTCACCTGCTGGGGCGTGCCATAAACCAGAAAACGCCCTTCCTTATCCGCAGGAGGAGCCTGTCCATCCGGAGTGATGGACACATAAGCCCACACCGATTTCGTAATGGATGCGAAATCCCTGCCCACATCCTGGCAGTGGGCCTGCAGCACGTCCATCTTGTGGGCATAGGTATCCGGGTCCGTGAAAGTAAAATTCATCCAGTCTGCATATTTTGCCACCAGCTGTAAGGTAACCTTTTCCCCGACCCCCCCGATAAGCAGGGGGGGTACAGGATTGGCAGCGGCTGGTTCTCAGCCTGGTGGATGGACAGGTGTTTCCCTTCATAACTGGCCGGGGACTGCGTCCACATCGTGCGGATGATATTGACCGCATCTTCCAGGTTGTTCCAACCGGACCTTGCCAGGTGGGAATGGATATCCGTAAGCCAGGTGTTCATCCTCCTTCCAGCCCGCCCCAATTCCCAGGATGAGCCGGCCGCCAGTCAAGTACTGCAGGGTGGAGGTCATTTTTGCTATCAATGCAGGATTGCGGAATGACTGCGCCATCACCAGCGGGCCGACAGTGAATTGGGGAAATTTTGCCGCAATATAAGTCAGGTATGTCCAGCTTTCCAGGGTTGGTGCATTATCCTTGTGAAAATGGTCATCAAACCATAAATTCGGAAAGATGCCGGCCAGGTGTTCAATGGTCCGTTCGTTTTCACGGCTTAAGTCCTTGATTTCAGTCCCCTGCCGGGCAACTGTGTTGCATATCCATCCAAATGATATTTTCGTCATTTAGTTTGCATACTCCTTCCATTATTGGAATATTTCCCTCGATTGGATAGTTATATCTTATCACTGATAGGGATGGTTGAACCAGGTTAAATAAATGGATGATAACTCGGTTAAATCCAGCTGCAGGAATTTCTCTCCGGGAGAGTAATGGTATTTTCGATGTTATAATCTTGCACAATATTATACCAATTTGCATCTTTGTATATAGGAAAGGTGGTTGGATATGGTAGTGCAGATCATCAGTATTTGTCTTACGATTGCACCGGTATTTTTACTGGTTATTGGCGCTCTGGGCGCATTTAATATCATGAGCGTTGGCCCGGTGGGATTCCCCAAGAATCACCGGGTTAATACAACTTTATCCTACATCATCTTGTTTTCCGCCCTGGGGATGTTTTATTACCGGTTTTCACCTGCAGATTCAATTGCATCCAATCTTGGTGCAATCTTAGCAATAGGCTGCTTCGTTGCCTACAGTGTTGTCGTCGCCAGGAACCGGAAACAGTTTCCTCCCAAGTCATCCATGCAGCTCTACAACGAAAACAAGCTACGTTTTGACCGCAGAAAACAGGAGTGGCCATTTAAATTTGGAAAAAAATCCAGCGAAAACAACCCGGCTGATAAGAAAAAGAAACCGGATAAAAAATAAAGAGTAAACAAAAACCGCCGGGAAATTGGCGGTTTTTGAATCTCTTAAGTTGGTAATGATTATTTATCGTAATCCGGATTTTCAAGGATGTTACCGGGAACAACGATTCCTCCAACTGCTGCAGCATGCAGCAGTATATAAGCATTGGTATCGATGCGTTCCACAGAATCCATGGCAATATCCAGGTCTTTTCCGACAGCAATCATCCCATGCCGCGGGATCATGCAGGCTGCAGTACCCTTGGACTTAATCATTTCAATCTTCTTGTCCATCTCGGCCACAATGTAATCGGACAGGAGCTGGGTACCTGAAGGCGAATCGCCGCTCTGTTTGATCACCCCAAATTTATAGGACGCATAGTCAATTCCGGGCATATCCTTCTCAGCAGCACAGAAGACCAGCACATTGCGTGCATGGGCATGGACTGAAGCAGTTATATGGGGATAAAACTTATTCAAAAGATCAATATGGGCTTTTGATTCACGGGAGATATCTCCAACACCATCCAATTTATTTCCGGCAAGATCCATGATGAGGATCTGTTCCGGGCTCAGCTCCCAGTGAAATTTGGTACCGGCATAGCGCGGGGTCATCAATAACAGGTCGCCCATCCTCACCCCAATGTTGCCGCCTGCCAGGTCTGTCAGATGCCGGTCAAACATCATTTTACCCATCTTGCAAATTTTTACACGCATTGCTTGAATTTCGTTGTACATCGTTTATTCCTCCTCTGTATCGAATAATTATCAGGTAATTTGGACAATTTTTGCTTTTTCTACAAGGCTGTGCACGGTATCCAGTTCAATGAAACCTGCCCCGCGCACCTGGGTATTGGCTGTACCACAGGCAATACCCCAGCGGATGAGGTCTGGAAGAGCTGCATTTTCCAGCAGCGCTTTTGCCACCCCGGCCAGCAGGGAATCACCACATCCAACCGTGTTGATCACCCGCTCGACGCTTACATTCCCGCTCCAAACATCCTTTCCATCCGTACCAATCATCCCCTGCGGGCCACGGCTGAGTGCGACGTACGTAATTCCCATCTTCTGCAGTTCAAGGATCGCCTCAATCTGTTTTTCCAGGGTATCCAGGGTACGTCCCAGGTAGAATCCCAATTCGTGCTGGTTAACTTTAACCATATACGGCAGCGCTTCAATTCCATATTCCAATGCCGCGCCGGAACTGTCAATCAGGCTGTGCACACCATGATGCTTGGCCACGGTGATCAGCCTGCTGTAAACCCTGGCCAGGGCATCTGTCTGTCCGGACCCGCACAACAGCACCAGCGATGTTTCCGGGAGCAGGCTGACGAACTTGTCCATTAAAGCTTCGATTTCAACGTCTTCCACCTTCTGGCCGGGCTCATAAACGGCGTAGGTATATCCGGTATCATCCTCCTGGATCAGAATGGAAGTGCGGGTATCCGCTTTGCATTCTACAAACTCGGTGCGGATGCCTTCCTTGCGCAGTTCTTCGGTGATGAACTTCCCGCTGTAGCCGCCCTGGTAACCGGTGGCAATGGCCGGAACCTTGAGGTGGGTTAACGCCCTGGCTACATTATTTCCCTTGCCACCCCCGTAAATCATGGCGACAGTTGCACGGGAAATCTCATCCGGAACCAGGCGTTTTACCCGGACTGCCTTATCAATGGCGGGATGTAATGTAACACATAATACGTTCATAATTTCCTCGGCTAAATTTTTCCCTAATCTTGCAAGGAGATCTGTTCAAATGAAAACGTGAATTGGGATTTTTCCGCTTTTATTCGTTGCGTTCTATCATTATATCAAATATCACAGCGCATCCTCTCGAATTTGAAGATATGCAAAATTTATTCCGATGCGGAAGAAATCCAAAAAAATGATTACAAAATACTTGCTGATATCGAAGGTAGTCCAAACCTACTTTATCGGTTATTATTGACCGGAATTCCTGCAACAGGGAACCATGCTTACCCGGCCTATTTTAAAATGGGTTTGGTAAGAGGTTCAAAATGGTAGTCAGGTTCAATTGGAGAAATGTCAGCCCATGGATTACAATGCTTTCAAAAATGAAATTAATCAGAAAAAAATTCCAACCATAGTGGAATTCTGGGCAACCTGGTGTGGTCCATGTAAATCGATGGCTCCCAACCTGGAAAAAGTAAGCCATGAATTTGAAGGCCAGGTGGAACTCTGGAAGATCAACGCTGATGAGAATCCGGAAATACTACGCTCCATGGGGGTTATGGGCATCCCGACCATGCTCGGGTTTTCAAATGGAGAAGAACTTTTCCGCATCACCGGTGCATTAAACCCTGAGCAGATCTCGCAGGTCTTTTCTGCAGCCCAGGCACAGCAAAAATTAAAATCGAGCCTATCGGATAGATCCCGGCTTTACCGTATGGTGACCGGATTAGCCATCATGCTTCTTGGCGGACTCAGTGAATACAACCTGGTTATCCTGGTTGGCGCTGTCATTACATTCACAGCATTCGCCGATCGCTGCCCGATCTACCAGGGTCTTGTATCGCAGCTGGGGAAACTATTCCAAAAATCTAAAAAAGAAAACCAGGAAACAAATGGCTGATCAATATCCTGAAACCAATAAATATCAGGATTATTCCACCAATTATTTCCATCCGGCTGCCGAATTTCTCGCTGAGCCTATGACCGAGGATCACTCCGCCGATAGCCATGGCAAACGAAACCAGTCCGATCAACAGGCTGGCATACAGGATATTCACCTCTAATAATCCCAGGCTCAGACCTACTGCCAGTGCATCAATACTGGTGGCAACGCTTAATAGAACCATGTACCTGCCGCGGGTTGGATCCGCTGCGGATTTATTTGAGTCCGGTTTAATTCCATTGATAACCATACGGGTCCCTACCCAAACCAATAAGCCGAAGGCAATCCAGTGATCAAACTGGGAGATTTGGCGGACAACGGTTGTTCCCATCAACCATCCCAACAGTGCCATCAAGCCCTGGAATAATCCAAAATGAAATGAAAGCCGCAGCATGGACCTGTTGTTCTTCTCGGCCTGGGATCCGCCTACCCCCAGCGAAACTGAAAAACAGTCCATTCCTAAAGCAATTGCGACAATAAATAGTGCCTGAATTTCCATGATTATTTATTAATAGACAAAAAGGATGATGCTGGAGTCTGTGGAACCGCTGCTAGATTTTACATCCTTTATGAGGGATTTCAAAGGTAAATTGTCATCTGTCGTAGATGAATACATCCCTCAACCACAATGAAATCGGCTTTTCTATGCGGAATGTTTGGCTCGATGATGGATTTTCAGTTGTGGCTAATTAGAATTTGGAATTGGCTTTCAATTCTCAGGATTACAGTGACAAATATGGCACCTGAATAACTGAAAATAAATAGATCAATTGGACTTAAAACCATCCTGGCAATCGTCCCAAAAAATGGAGGGAACCTTTCTCCAATTCTTCAACAGGAATCAGCAGTTTTTGTTTACCCCGATTCAACCTGCTTTTTCAAATCTTTAAGGCGGGTCTGGATCATCCCAATTTCGGTATTCGCTTCGATTAACTTCTGATGCTCTGTACGGACAAAACGGGAATAAGGTGTTATTGCTTTCTGGATATGTTCCAGGCTGCGCTGGATTTCCTTCTGGAATTCACCATCCAGGGACTGGACCAGCTGAAGGCGCATTTCTGTTATTTTTTTGCTCATTTCCTTGTTCGCCTGGCGTTTGCGCGCCGGTATCACCAGCAAACCAAGCACCGCCAGCATACTTGCCAACAGCACTCCGGTCACATCTGCAGCAACTGTTGTAGCCAGGGTAGCGATCAGCGCCCCCAATCCAATCGCCCCAACTTCCAGCACTGCAGTTGCCGCTACTGCTGTCTGGGCACTTTCAGCAATTTTGCGGGCTTCCGTTTCTTTATCATAGGAATCCACCACCCGGCTTGACTCACTCCCTACCGCATCAATGAGCTTCTCCCGGTTGTAGTCAAAATTGCCAATGCTGGTATCCCCTACTAAATAATCTTTATGTTTAATGCGGCGCTCTTCCAGACTCTGGCGCATGGCATACCACTGCTGAAAGTTGTTCTCTACCATCCAGTCGATTAATTCATTGACTTTATTCTCAATCTGCTTGGGAACATCTGCAACAACCCGTTTCTCGAATGCACGCTGGATGTGGTCTTTATCCATCAATTCAATCAGGTGCAGGAGCTGCATTTTTTCTTCAAAAAATTCCTGGCCGCGTTTTTCCATTTGCAGGAGAACATTCTCAATATCCGACATGCGGAACGTAAAATCTTCCTTCATATCGGTTTCATAAACCTTGAGCTGCCGTTCAAGGCTGTCTAATACCGACAGGTCCTCACCGAGTAAATTTATCCGGGCCACGGCAACTTTTAGATACCGGTCCGCCAGGTGCAGGCCAACACCCAGTGGATTTAATAATTTGAGGGTCAGTTTGCTTTCGTCATCCAGGTTGGAACGGATATAATCTTCCAGTTCTTGAAAGCGGCTTTCCTTCCACAAGGCCGGGCTCCCGGTTTTTGCCTGAAGCGCCTTCCGGGCGCTCACCGGGAAGATCTCCGGTGTGATTCCTAGCAGCGCATTCACGTTCTGGCGGATGAAAAACTCAATTTTTTCCAGGTCAGAATCCGATTGAAGGATATCAACTTTGTTGATTACCACGACCACTTTTTTACCCCAATCGCGTACTTTTTCAAGAAAGGCGCGTTCGCTCTCGGTGAAAGGGCGGTCTGCGGAGGTGACAAACAGAACCATATCCGAGCGCGGTACAAACTGGTTGGTCAGAATTTCGTGTTCCCGGATGATTGCATTGGTACCCGGGGTATCCACAATGCTGACATCTTTTAACAGGTCAACGGGTGCGTAAACAAGGAGAATATTATCTTCCAAACCCGTCCGTCGCATGGATTCGCCATAGCGCACCACATTGATCTGGGATGTGGTAGGGGTCACCCCATCCTCCAGCAGCTTCTCTCCCAGTAAAGCATTAATCAAGACACTTTTTCCTGAATTAAATTCACCCACCACAACCAGCAGCAAGAAATCATCCGCCTGGAGGATTGATTTTTTAAGTGTGTCTTTGTCCTCCGGGGTCATCCCAAAGCGGTCCAGGGCATCCATCAACTGGCTGAGGGTCACCCGCTCTGCATTGAGCAAGGTTTCTTGTTGTTCTGTTAGAATTTTCATCACTGCGTTCTCCCTGATGAAAAGGTCTTAGCCTTCTTGCCATAAGTATAGAGGAGAGATCACCATTTGTAAATGCAGGTATGCTGGTTTACCAGGGTTTAGTCCCTTGCAGTTCCCATCTATCCAAATGCGCCGGGGTCAACAGGTTTGCTGGAAATTATTTCAATCCCCCTGGGAAAATCCGGATGTCCCAATTCATTTTGCATTCAGCACAGATTTCTATTAAGATTTAATGGCATGCATAGCCAAAATCAAAAAACAATCGTTATCTGGGGTGCCGGACGAATCGGGCGTGGTTTTATCGCCGACCTCTTTTATTCTGCCGGATATCGTTTGGTTTTTATTGATGAGTCTGCGTCCCTGGTTGATCAATTGTGCAAAGCCGGCCAGTATACCGTTGTGCGGGCACCTGATGCCAGCACCAGGCAGGATATCACCATTCAACCCTACCTTGTACTGCATACCAGCCAATCCTCCCAAATTGAACAGGTCGTCCTCGATGCAGACTTGATGGCAGTTGCGCTTTACCCGAAATCATTTCCGCAGGCTGCCGGTCAGCTGTCTTCCTGCCTGGAAAAACGGTTCAAAACCGGTAAAAATACTCCGCTGAACATCCTTGTATGCACAAATCTTTCCGATGCTGCAGCGGTATTCTCTGCAGAACTTGAAAAAGCATTATCCACTCCTGTTTTCGATGCTCTAAGGCCTTTTATGGGAATTATCGATACGGTAATTATTCGCTTCGCTTCCGAAAGCCAGGTTGATGACCCGCTGCTGGTCTGGACAAATGGATATTCCGAACTTCCGGTAAATTTCCGGGCATTCAAAGGCGACATCCCGGATGTGAATTTCTTCCGGCTGGTAAACGATATGCCCAATGAGGAGATGCGCAAACTTTACACCTACAATATGCTGCATACACTCCTGGCTTATCATGGTTACCAACATCAATGCCAGGTCCTCCGGGATTGTCTCGAAATTGAAAATATCCGAAAGGAAGGCCGGGACGCATTGCAGGAATCCAGCCAGGTTTTGCAGAAAGCGGCCGGTTTCTCCAGGGAAGATATGGAAATCTGGAATGCTCAAGTGTGGGAACAAACCAGCAGCCCGGTTCTGGGTGGACCAGTTATCCGCATGGGTGGGGAACCGCTGCGCAAGCTGGCACGCCGCGACCGGCTGGTTGGTCCGGCTCTGCTTGCCAGGCAGCACGGCATACCCAATCAACATCTCGTCAAGGGGATCGCTGCAGGATTTTATTTCAATCCGCCGGAAGATATGGAAGCACAGCATATTCAAAACCAGGTTCGAGATATTGGAATTCGAAGGACCATCCAGGCTGTCTGCCAGCTTTCAGGGGATGAGCAGGACCTGCTAGACCAGATCGTCCTTGCTTACCACCGCTATCCCCTTGAACTCCACTGGCAGGAGAATGCCAGGAAAGCATATTGGCTTGCCTTCGAATATGAAAAAAAATACCGTGGTTGTGGACAGTGTGTGGTTGCTTCCCTGCTGGAAACAATGGATAGTTTTGATGAACGGGTTTTTGATTCTGCTACCGGCCTCTCCGGAGGGGTAGGCAACGCCGGGGATGCCACCTGCTCTGCCTATCTTGGGTCTGTTCTTGTGTTCGGGATGCTGTTTCCACGCCGGCGCATCCACTTTGACGGCGACCGGGAAAACAAATACCGTACCTTCCATATGGCTCAAAAACAACGCCTGAACTTTTTAAATGAATATGGTTCCATCACCTGCCAGGATATCCACCGCCACAAATATGGAAGGTCTTTCAATCTTATGGACCCCAGCCAGCGCCAGCCTTTTGAAGATGCCGGCGCTCATGGAGATTTTGGTTGTACCCTCGTCACCGCAAAAGCTGCCCGTTGGGCTGCCGAGATTATTGCAGAGGAAATGATACAGGATCAACTCAAACATCTGGAGGAATCATGAGTTTCGGAATTTCCAAAACAATCCCAAAGGAAGAAAGGCAGCAGGTACTGGCGATACTATACGGGGACACTGCCGGTGAATACGAGTTCCACATGGCCGGAGAGCCCAGCCGTCTGGAAGTGGGTAACTACGTCTATACAATCTTCAACGACCAGCTGGTCGGACGCTGCAAAATTATCCGCATAACCGGCGGGTCGGTCAACCCCGGCTCGGGTAAACCGCGCACCCTGATTTTTGTGTCCACACCGGGCGAATCATTGATCCAGCCAATCCCTTTTATGGGGCACCGTGGTACCCGCTACTATGATGGATCTGGCTGGCCGCAGTAATTATCCTTCCCCCGCAAACTATCTCATTATTTTCCCCCATCCAGATTTCCTCTAATTAGACCCACCATAAATCTGCCGGGTGAGGCATATTATCCCGGGCAGTAATTAGGCCAGGGGGTATATATTCATACACTTTTTGTGTGGATATAATAAAAATATCATGAGGGTTCCCTATTAATGAACGATCGAACACGGACTCAGGCTCTGCCAACAATGAAGGAGCTCAACACAATGCTGTCTCCTTATCAAAAATCGGATGACCGCTATAGCATGCTGCAGATGGCATCAAGCCTATTCCTGTATATTATTTTTGGATTCTGATGGCTTTAAGCCTGCAGGTTTCATACCTGCTCACGCTGGCCCTTTCGATAATTGCAGCCGGTTTCCTGGTTCGTATCTTCATATTCTTCCATGACTGCGGGCATAATTCATTTTTTTCTTCTTTACCAGCCAACAAAATTGCCGGATTCTTCCTGGGTGTGCTGGTGTTTACCCCCAGCCTGCAGTGGTGGCACAGTCATGCCATCCACCACGCCTCCAGCAGCAACCTGGATAAACGCGGCATTGGGGATGTGGATACCATGACTGTCAGCGAATTTCGGAACAGCACTCCCATAAAAAGAGCCTG
Source organism: uncultured Chloroflexia bacterium (assembly GCA_963747965.1). Taxonomy (GTDB): domain Bacteria; phylum Chloroflexota; class Anaerolineae; order Anaerolineales; family Anaerolineaceae; genus CAVVGZ01. The sequence continues at coordinate 339,566 of CAVVGZ010000004.1, forward strand.
GTACCGCTTTTTCCGCCACCCATTTACCCTGCTGGTGCTGGGACCATTCTTTTCGTTTATCGTTTTACAGCGGCTGCCGCTTCCTCCATTTGGAAAGAAAGAGAATCTTAATGTCCTCTGGACGAATCTTGCCATTGTGGTTCTGGCGGCAGGCATCAGCCTGGTGATCGGATTCAAAGCCTATCTCATGATTCAACTCCCGGTCATGTTAATTGCCGGGGCAGCAGGGATCTGGCTGTTTTATGTCCAGCACCAGTTTGTTGGTGTATATTGGGCTCGGAAAAAGGACTGGGATTATGTTTCCTCGGCCTTGTTGGGAGCCTCTTATTACAAACTTCCAAAGGTGTTGCAGTACATCAGCGGCAGCATCGGATTCCACCAGATTCATCACCTCAGCCCGCGCATCCCCAACTATCGGCTCGCAGCAGCTTATCATGACAATCCTGTCATCCAGGAGTGGTCACACGGGGTCGGGCTGCGGGAAAGCCTGCGCTGTGCCGGCTTAAAGTTCTGGGATGAGGATAAAGGGCAGCTGGTTGGCTTTAACAACCTGCAGGCATAACTCCATTCCTGGCAGTACCAAATCCGACCTATCGAATAAACCCTTCCATCATGTAACTGCAAAACGGTCGCTGGAGTAGGACAGGTAGATTCCATTATCAAGGATATCCTTGATGCGAGATACTGCCAGGTTAATATCCACAAAGCGCGTGTAAAGCGGGGCAATTCCAAGGCGGATGTTGTTGGGTGCCCGGAAATCAGGAATTACCTTTAGTCCTCCATCTGGAGCTTCAATCAATGCCCGGTTGATTCGGTAACCTTCCGGGTGCTGCAGGGAAATATGGGAGCCGCGCTGCGCAGCATCTGCAGGCGAACCCAGTTTGAAGCCCAACGGGTAAAGCCATTGTTCTGCCAGGGAGATTAAGTACTCACATTGGCGGATGCTTTTCTCCCGGATCCGGCTTATTCCGGCTTCCAGCATCAGGTCAACACCCGGCTCGATGGCTTTCATAGCCAGGATGGGCGGTGTGCCGGCCCGAAATCCGGCGATTCCTTCCGCCGGAGTAAACTCAAGATCAAATGCAAACATATCCCTGGCAGCAAACCAACCCCACAAGGGCGTGCGCAGTTTTTCCTGCAGATCGCGGCGGATGTACAGGTAGGCTGGGGCTCCTGGACCGCCATTGAGGTATTTATAGGTACAGCCAACTGCCAGATCCACTCCACATGCATTCAATTCAAGCGGAACTGCCCCGGCAGAATGGCTTAAATCCCACAGCATCAACGCCCCTGCCTGGTGGGCAAGTTCCGTTACGCGCTGCATATCATACATGAAGGCACTCTTGAAAGCCACGTGAGTCAGGCAAACCAGTCCCGTTTGATCATCGATTGCTGTTTCAACCGCATCCATTGGTAGGCATATTCCATCCCGGGATTTAACCAGTTCCAGGGTGTGTCCCTTTCCGAGCAGATCGATTAATCCCTGGAGAATGTATAAATCCGTGGGGAAATTGAATTCATCACTGACAATTTTTTTCCTGTCCGGGTTGTGCTGCAGCGCAGATACAGCCAGCTTGAACAGATTGATAGAGGTAGAGTCGGTCACCAGGACTTCATCCGGCTGTGCCCCAATCAGCCTGGCAATCTTAGCCCCGAGCTGCATGGAATAGTCGATCCAGCCGTCATTCCAGGCTCGAATAAGACGATCCCCCCATTCATTTTGCACAGCACTCTGCATTTTCCCGGCACTATCGATTGGCAGCCGTCCCAGGGAATTTCCATCCAGATAGATCAGGTCATCGTCGGTGATCGAAAAACGGTTGCGAAAATGGGCCAGCTCATCAAGCCGGTCAAGTTCTACCGCATACTCATAGCTTGTGTTTGGAAAAATCATAGGTGTATCCCTGGGACCTTTCTTTGGCGAATTTGTTCAAGCTAATCATAATGTTTTTTGAATTTTATTGGTAATGGATCGTGATGGAATTTTTCCCTCTTTCCTGGTTTTTGGATATTTGGGGTATTGACAGGTTCAATTGTTTTAGTATAATAACCTATGTTATTATTAACCTATGTTAAGAGGAAGTAAAATTATGTCAATTGAATATGCCATTCTTGGATTGCTTGTTAATCAGCCGATGAGCGGTTATGACCTCAAAAAAATCATCTCAAGGTCCAATACATTTTACTGGTCGGGAAACAATAACCAGATTTATAACGAATTAATCAGCCTTCACCAGGATGGATTCCTGAGCCAGGAAACCATTTTCCAGGAGAATAAACCCCCCCGGAAAATTTATGCCATTACGGAGAGCGGGAAGGAAAAACTTATTGCATGGCTCCGTTTAAAACCGCTGCCTCCTGAAAGAAAACACCCCTTCCTTATTCAGCTGGCCTGGGCAAATCTGCTCTCGGAATCGGAAGTCGATGAATTGCTTGCAGCTTATGAGGAAGAAATTACAACCCAGTTAATCCTGGCCCAACACCAGCAAGTTCCATCTCTGGCAAATGAAATATCAACAACCCGCCAGGCATTTTTCTGGGAACAAATCCAAAAGAACTGGATGGCTTACTACCGGACCGAGCTGGAATGGGTCCAATCGATACAAAATGAATTAGGAAATAAGGCAGGTTGAAATGACCGCAAATTACACCCTTACCAATTATTACAATTTCCTTCAAAGGGGACAGTCCGGAAATTTGGAGGATGTGGATTTCTTAATGCAAGTCCTGGAAACGGAACCATCCATATCTGCAGTCAAATTAGTGGATTTTGCCCTGGGGTTTGTTCGCACCCGCCAGGGGAAGGAGCGCCTGCGCTATTATTTATTCGAGGGAGCCCAGATACAGCGTAATTATGCTGCCAACTATTTCAAGCGCATCGGGCACGCCGATCTGCTTCAGAAAGCTTATATGGAAGGGAAAATTGACCGGGAACAGGCATTTTCCTGTTAACCAAAATGGATTAACCTGCAGGGGGTTGTTCCGGCCAGCAGCCCCCTGTTTGAAATACAGCCATAAATATATAAGCCAAATATTTTTGGGGGTTCTTCTCTACCCCCAATAGGTTACCTTCAGGATTTTGAACTATACCTGAGGAGTTGAAGTACCTCTGCCCGTTGGTATCACGCTGATTGATCCGTCAATTTCCAGCACTGCCATTTCTACTTCGCCGACCTCAGCTACACCATGCTCACGTATTGCCGCTTGCAGCGTTTCCTTGTCTATCCCCTCATGGAGCATATTTTTTGTGATAATTTCACCATGCAGTACCAGCAAGGTTGGAGTCCCCTCTACCAACCGGCGCAGGCGCGGCGAGTGCATGCGAAGACGAGCCAAACTTACGTTCATAACCATAAGTACAGCCGCCGCCAATATTCCGCCTAACAGGCTGGTATCCGGACCGACCATGGCGTTTTGTACGGCATTGGCAATCAGGAGTAAGAGCACCAGGTCAAACACCGTCATTTGTCCAATTTCGCGTTTTCCAGACAGGCGCAGACCTGCGATGATGACGAGATAGACAATCACGGTTCTAAGAATAATATTGATTGCAGTTTGTAAATCCAGGGAAATCATAAAATATTTACTGCCTTTTTCTTAAATTATAGACTTATCCATCAATTTTTGTCACGATGAGTTTTAAACCGGCATTCTGATAGTTCCTGAAATAAACGTTTTGGGCAGCCTGAAGGCTGCCCAAAATATTAATTCAATTGCTGATTATGGATGGAGGAAATCATTATCCGGGATTAATGGTTATCTCAAGTTCGGTGCCATCTCTCAAGATCGTGAGTGAAAGTTCCTGGTCTGTGGTCAGCTGACCGAGACCAGCCTTCAATTCCTCCATGCTGTTTACCGCCTGGCCATTCAACGCCGTAATGATGTCTCCGCCTATTTTTACCTGCTCACCATTAAGGCTCACAGATTCTGTTCCACCGCGTAACCCTGCGGTTTCTGCCAGGCTGTCCGGGCTGACCTCAATAACCAGAACACCCTTTTGATCATTGGGCAGGTTCATCTCCTGTGCAATGGACTCATCCACCGTCATACCGGTAATTCCAAGAGTGACGCCGCGCTTCCCGGGTCTCGATTCCGAACTGCTTACCTGATCTGATGAAGGACGAGCAGCCAGGGTCACACTGACCTTCTGGGGTTTTCCGTCCCTGAGGATGGATAGTTCAACTTTCTGGCCTATTTTTGTGCTGGTTCCCAGGTAGGCAATCAGGTCTTCCATATCCGTGACAGGCTGGCCATCTATGGCGGTGATGACGTCCCCACCCACATTAGTTGTCTGATCTTCAATGGTGATTTCTTCTGTGCTCCCTTGTAATCCGGCTTTCTCTGCCGGACTTTCCGGGAACACCTCGTTGACCAGAGCCCCGCGCTGCCCGGCATCCAGGTCCATTCCTTTGGCCAGGTCAGGGATAAGTGAGGTCCCGCTGATTCCCAACCAGGGGTGGCTATATTTCCCGTCCTGGATCAAAACCGGAACGACATTATTCACAATAGAAGCCGGGATGGCAAACCCAATGCCGGCATTGGCACCTGATGTTGATTCGATTGCCGATGTCACACCGATGACCTGCCCCTGGGCATCAACCAGCACACCGCCTGAGTTGCCCGGGTTGATGGGTGCATCCGTTTGAATCACTTCCGGGATAGTATAGGAGCGGCTTGAAGTAAAATCAGCCGGAAGAGACCGTCCAACAGCGCTGACAATCCCCGCTGTCATGGAACCCTCCAGTCCGTACGGGTTTCCGATGGCAATTGCCAGCTGACCGACATTTACAGGGGCATCCCCGGCCATCTGAACAGGACTCAATTGGGCAGCAGGGACATCCACTTTTACCACAGCCAGGTCACTGTCCGGATCGGTCCCTACCAGGCTCGCCGAGGCAATGCTTCCGTCACTAAAGGTCACTTCGATCTTCTCAGCACCCTTAACAACATGGTTATTGGTCACGATATGACCATTCTGATCCCAGACAAAACCTGACCCGAGCCCTCTCTGGTACTGTTGTGGACTATCATTGTTTCCATTATTTTCATTCCCGGGAGGCATGTTAAAAAACGGGAAACCCGGTATCTCGGGCATGCCCAATTCTGCCAGGTCCACTTTGGAGGTCACGCGTATGTTGACCACCGACGGGTTGACCGTAGAGTAGATATCCTCCAGGGCACCCTGGTAGGCGGCAATCAGATCAGGCATGGCGCCAGTTGCAGCGGCGCTGCAGCGGGGTCTGCAGCATTCGTGATTTCAGCAGGCTGCTCGACAGCCTGTTCAACCGCCTGCTCGACAGCCTGTTCGGCATTCGGGACAACCTCTTGCAATGCTTTCAGCCAGGTCAGGAATCGACAGCCCGCTGGGGGCGCAGGCCGTAAGGAAAGTCATAGCCAGCACGAAAAACAGGGATATACCAATCATTTGCTTTTTCATCTTTAATTTCTCCTTAATAGTTTAATCCTCCAGGATCTGCCTGGATTTATACCAATTTCGATGTTACAACAGATGGTGGATTTGTACTTTATCAGGAGAATAAGCGAACCTTATGGTTTGCTTAAGAGAATCATGGATGGGATTTTCTAAGGAATTTGGACAGGGAATATTATGGTAAAGGTGCTGCCAGTCCCTGGCTGGCTGGTCAATTCAATTTACCGCCATGGGCAATGACAATCTCACGGGCGATACTTAGTCCTAAACCCATACCCTGGACAATGCGCCGTCCCTGCGAACCGCGGTAGAAAGGCTGGAAGATTTCCTCCTGCTCTTCCAACGGAACACCCGGACCCGAATCGGTCACATCGATAACCAGTATTTCATCCAGGATCTTCACGGCGATGCCTGCTGGCCGGTCGGCGGGGGTAAATTTGACGGCATTGCTGAGCAGATTGCCGACGGCTTGCGCCATACGGTCCGGGTCCATCAAAATTTCAGGTAAATCCGGCTGGATTTGCTTCCTGCCAGAGGGCACCCTTTTGCCGTGCTGCCGCAGCCCATGGGGGCAGTATCTCGCTAAACCAGGCATTCAGGTTGACAGGCACCTGATTGAGGGGCTGCTTGCCTGAAAATTGACCATACAATCCGGAAAGGTCATCCAGCAGTCGCTGCAGCCTGGCTGTTTCTCCGTCCAGCCCGCTCAGAAGTTCGGCTTCAAGCTGCTGATCCTGGCCAGCGCCTTTCAATAAAGCCTGGACGGCTGAGCGCATGGCTCCGAGCGGGCGGCCCAATTCATGAACAAGGTTGGCAAGCAGCTGCCGCCGCGACTGTTCCAGGCTGTTCAAACGGTCCACAAGGGTATTAACCTCATTCGCCAGGCTGCGTAGTTCTTGCGGTCCCCGTTCTTCCACATGGGTTTTCCAGTTGCCATTCGCCAATGCGCGGATGGAACCGGTTACCTGCTGGATAGGACGGTTAATGATAAAAGCGAAGTATGAACCCAGCCCGACACCTGCCAGAACACCCAGTAGGAGAACACCTCCTAAAAGGTAGCGCAGCTGGTAAATTTCTTCCGAAACCGTCAGCACCCGGGTCGTCAGGCGGATAATGCCGATTTGCTGCCCATTAAGGTCGTAAACTGGAGCAAACACTTCCGCCAGTGCGCCGCGCCTGAGCTGGACGTACTCTCCCTGCTCAACCCCGGACATGTCCGGCAGGTCCAGGATGGGTGTACCCACCCCGGGCACTGAGGAGTCACTGGATGCCAGCAGCAGTCCGTCCAGCGAGACCAGCGAAACCCGTCCTCCCAAATATGGGCTGACACCGTCCACCAGCGCCTTGGCAGCCAGTTCATTTTGCCAGAATGCCGGCTGGTTGCGGGTGATTTCAGACATCAGCCCGGCATCCTGGATTAACATCCTGTACACCATCGGCAGGAGCAGGCGCGTTTCCAGCACATACACCATGGCTGCCCCCATCAGCGGGATAATAAGCAGCACCGGGATGATATGGCTGAAGATCAGGCGGTTGCGCAAGGAGCGGAACATTATCCCCCTACCCGGTTAATTTCGGAACCAGTTTATATCCGACACCCCTCACCGTCTGGATGCGCACCGGGTGATCCGGGTCGGATTCAAGCTTCTGCCGCAGCCAACGGATATGCACGTAGACCACTTGCGGCTGACCGGTGAATTCTGCTCCCCACACCTGTGCCAATAATTCCTCCGTGGAGACAACTTTTTGCGGAGAGGATGCCAGAACCAGCAGCAGGTCAAATTCCCGCGGGGATAAATGGAGGGCTTTCCCGTCACAGGATGCTGAATGGGCTTGGGGGTCAATTTCCAAGTCACCGACTATCAGGGGGCTGGCGTATTTTTCTGGCTGGGATTTGCCTTCCACCCTGCGCAGCACAGCCTTGATATGCGCCAGGAGAACATCGGCATCAAATGGCTTGGTGATGTAATCGTCAGCGCCCAGTTCAAGCCCAACCACCTCATCCAGCTCACGCCGCCGGGCGGTAAGAAAAATAACGGGGAGATCACGCCCGGTTTTTAGCTCCCGCAGGGCATCCAGCCCATCCATGCCCGGCAAACCGATATCGAGCAGAACCAGGTCAGGCAGGGTATTCGGCTGGCGGACCAGCGCCAGGGCATCCTCTGCACTGGCAGCTGTGAAGACCTGGTAGCCAGCCTGTTCCAGGTGGAACGCCAGGCTGCGCCGCATCAGGTTATCATCATCAACCAGCAGAATCTTCCGGGACATAAATATAGTTTACACCCGGGTGATATTTTTTGGCATAACAGGGTTGAACGGATTCCGTGATTGAATCCGTCGTTAGGCACAACCGGAATTCCTTGTCATTTGGAGCATTTAGGATATTCGCTCAATCCGTTCGCTCAGGGTGCAATCCATATACCGGAATTCATTCTTCGTTCATCCGGCGTTGCTGCGGCAGGCAATGCTTATCCGCAGGTCAAGGAATTAAAGCCAACTATTGATATCGACATTAATAATGTTGCCAGTTTCCGGGGTTTGGGCTGAACCAGGCCACGGTTCCTGAAATCGTCGGCGGAAAATGGATGAAAGGGGGACAGAATTCTAATCCCTATTTTTGATATTGATATTCCGGTTAGATTTGGCAAAATAACAATAAATTTGCCCGGCTGGATTAAAGAAAATTACTGGATGGTTGCCTTTTCAAAATAGAAAGATGGATTCTTTACAGCCAGGTAGATAAATACTTTATCAATGCCTTTATTCTTGATGGATGAGGGAAGATCCCCCACCACCAGCTTTCCTTCATCTTTAGAAGCCAATGGATAGGGCCGCAGCAGCAAAGCTTCACCATCCCGGCTCAGTTCGACGTCAAAGCGGCCTTCTCCGACAAGGTCGATGGATATTTCTTCCGGGTAAACAGGCTGGGGAAAAACCAGCTGTATGCCTCCCGATTTAACCTTCAGCGGCTGTCCAACCTGATTGCACCCGGATTTGTTGCAGGGCATAATAATGGATTTAGGGTAACGGTAAGCATCAAAGTCGATCAGGTGGTCATAGGCACCGGTATTCATCCTCCAGATTTCCGACAGTCTCGCCCTGGAAAAAGTGTCTCCGCGGGTAATAACATTCATGTGGTCAAAATATTCAGCCAGGTTTTTATCCTTGATCTCATTATTAGCATAACCGCTCTTTATGGTTTCCGTGTACCCTTTCGGGACAATCCGGTATAAATGTCCAGGCCACCAGTCCATGCCCCTGTGATAAGGGGGCAGCCTGGCAATAAGTGCATCCCCCAGGCCAACCCGATCCACAACGTGCACCTGGGGGCCGGCAAAATAGCCAAAAAAACCAATCGATGGAAATTCAATTACCTGTTTTGGGTCTTCTTCCCTGGCGGCAATTGCTGCAGCTGCCCATTCCTGACTCAAATCCATTTCTGTATTCAGATAGCCATTCCGTAAAAGTCTTGTATATGGAGAGTAATTAAGGCGCGAATGGCCGGTTGTGTTAAAAACCTCCTGTGATCTCAGCGGCGGTTCCAGTAAGAAAACGGGCATCGGGGCGGTTAGGCCCAGCAAAATGATCCCGGCAATCCCTGCCAGGACGTAGCGTTGTTTTATCTCAGCATAATCCATCCGGGATAGAATTACTGCAGCGATTAATAAAGGCGCCGTAAAGAACCTGCCCAGGTAGGAATCTCCCCCCAGGTAAAATATGTAGAACAAATACAACAGGATGGAAATTACCAGGGGGTACAGGGAAGGTATTTTCTTCCATAAAACACCGAGGATTGCCACCAGCATGATCACCAGGGTGATAAGATCATAATTAAGGGTCTGCTCAAAGTACCATAATCCCTGCCTGAGAACATTCAACAACGGGAAAACCCCGGTAATTTTTGAATATGCAGTATTCGGAAACGGGAATCCATAATAAATGGTGGCAAATGCTTCCCAGGCCAGAAACGGAAGCTGGCCTGCAGCCATCCACAAAAATCCCTTGAGCCAGTGTTTTTTCTCCAGCTTAAAGAATTCATAAACCATGGGTGGTAAAAATAACAGGGCGGCGTCCATCCTGTTCACCATCCCAAATGAACTAACCAGGGAAAGCAAGAAAAGCTTCTTATTCCCGCTTTCCATTCGAAAGTAAATCCAAAAAAAGATTACCAGGAGCAGGTGCGTGAGCGGGTTCTCCAACCCGGATGTGGAATAATCCACATAGGCATTGGATAGTGTCAACACCAGGGCGGCAATGATACCACCAAGGATTGTTTTGGATACTTTGAAGACCAGGATGACCAGCGCAGCCAGGGAAAGTATTATGGAAAGAAAGATTCCCACCAGGTAATTATTGCGGATAAAAAAATAAATGGCGGTTTGCAGGAGCATCCAGAGGGGATGGGTGTATACCTGCACTTTTTCGGCAGTATTCCAGGTTAATTTATAGCCGTTTACAGCATTATCTATCACGCGGAATGTTATATAGGCATCATCGCATAACCAGGCGCGGTAGGTTATCAGCCCTGCAAAGAAAGTGATTATTAGAAGCGAGACATACAAGAAATATTTCTTTTGGATATTGCTGGACACCATATTTTTCCTTTAACTCACAGGGCCGCCAATGAAACCCGGTCACCCATGAAAATAGATATGTGCCGACACTTGTGCGGTTGGGAAAACTCCCCAAATTTCGTGAAATCTCCAGGATTAGTGCAATTCATAAATGATATACCCGTTTCCTTTATTTACCACCCTGTACTCTTTGTCTAGCAAGTCCTCAAGTTCCTTAAAGTCAGTGGTTGTATCATCCCCCTGAACCGATGCTGTATTTCCGGTCTCCACATCGATAATAAAACGCGGCGGTGATTCCATTAATTCTTCAATAAATTTACTTCGCAGACCTTGAATGTAATCATTGGAAATATGATGGTAAAAATAAAAATTATAGATGAATGGAGTGGCAATCGGGGCCTTCAAAATTAACATGGCATGGACTGCACCGCCAACCCAATCCAGGGGCTGTATGGTATCCTCCGGGCGCAACCTCGGGGCAAGGTATTGTACAATTTGATCCACCCGTCCATCCTCGGGCGGTGCTAATTTTTGGCCGGTAAAGAAATCTTTATACGCTGCAAATGGAATCACCTGCATGGCAGCAAATAAAAGAAGGATTATTGGAAATAACCGCCTGCCCAGGTTCTCCTTTACCGGTGGGTAAATCAGGCACAGTGCTGAGGTTTGGATCACAAAAAACATGAATGGGATCCAGTGGTGTTTCCAGAACTGACCTGCGAAAACGGGATATATACCATAACAGATGGTCAATCCAACCAGGAGAATAACCTGCTGTTTCTGTTTCTCATCAAGGGGTGAATGAAAGAGCGCCAGAAAACTGCCTAATGCAGCGGGAGCCAGCCAGACCGTTAAACCTCCAAGGGCGAAAAAATTTTCAAAAAGGTATCCCGCCCGGACCAATCCGTAACGTATTTTATGATCGCCACCGAGAGCAGCATAAAGGGGCCAATAATTTTTGGCCATATCCAAAAATTCTGCAAAGGATCTCGTTGCCCAGAAATATATGAATACGGCTGCTAAAGGCAGGCAAAAGCCAATTGCAACTGGAAAAAGGGTATGTTTGGTAAACATCCATACTTGTTTACTCCCGGATATATTCAGGTTTTTCCTCATTTGCAGGAATTCCAACAAAACGATCAACGGCAAACCAACGGCGGCGTGTGGTTTTATGGTGGCGGCTGCACCAAAAAAGAACCCAATGGCAATATTTCTTAGAAATGGGGCCTTCGGCTCGCTGGAGTAAAGGTAAACACCGGCAAGTATGGGAAGGAGAACGAGGTACTCCCTTTGCATACTTTTTGCAGCACCCAAATTCAAATATGCCAGACCAAACAACACCGACCCCATCCAGGCTGCCCGGCTGCTGATCTTTCTCATCCACAACCAGTTGACTCCCAAAAGAATTGATAAAATTAGCAGGTCGGCGGTGCGGATGCCCAAATCCGAATAACCAAATATTTTTACGATAAAATAATATGCGAAATCAGCCCCCGGCATGTTCATATCAAATATGTCACGATATGGGACATATCCAAAATGATCCATTAAAAATGATATGTAAAACATAATGGGCGAATCGTGCTGAAAACGCCATGGCAGAGAGATAAAAATCATTAAAACTAGGAGGGCGCTCAGAATAATGAGAAGTATTTTGATGAATTTACTCATTGCAAAAAACCTGCATGGAAAAACTGGCGATTAATTATGATTTGAAACAATTCCTAAACACCATCATATAGAGTTCATACAAAAATTTAGATACCAATATGGTGTGTTTGTTTCTACCCGGACAAGCAATCGAAACTAGAGGAATCCAACATGGTCAGGGATAACAGAAATCTATCCATGATAACATTATTTTATTCGATAACTCAAAATCAAGGGGGTTTTCAAATAGACCCTCGAGTAAACACGGACTGCGCAGCGCTCGAACCCGCTAATAAATAAAGAGACTGCTATTACAGCAGCCTCTGATGCGGGAATTTTTCGTCCGCTAATAGGAGACTATTATGTACCCCAAGGTGGGCGCGGACTGCGCAGCGCTCGAACCCGCTGTATAAATAAAGAGACTGCCTATTACAGCAGCCTCATATGCGGGAATTTTTCGTCCGCTAATAAAGAGACAATGATTTATCTTTGTGGGCGCGGAGGGACTCGAACCCACGACCTTACGGATGTGAACCGTACGCTCTAACCAACTGAGCCACGCGCCCTGGTGGAAGAAAATTATAGCATACTTGGACATCATGAACAAGCGCACCTCAGCACACTCAGAATTTAACACCTAACCCGGATTATTGTTCTGAGCAAATCGAAAGCCTGCTCCACCCTCCCTACATACACCCAAACTACTGCTTATTAATGATTTGCTTTTAGGTTCAGGTTATGAAATAATACATTTAAGTTAACAGCCCTATTCTTTCATAAACGAATAAAAGGACCGATATGGACACCTATCCTGCTGGTAATACTCCCGAAGGTACCCCAAAGAAATCAAACACCTGGCTAATTGCTGTCATCATCCTCATTGTTATTTCTTGCCTCTGTGCGCTGGTTGCCCTGGGCTGTGGCGCGGCGTATTTCCTGCTTCCAAACAATGATCTGCCTGGTTTAAGCCAAATCCTGCCCATGGAGGAGTCCTCCCCTGCACCGCAGGAAAATTCCACAGTTCCTATCGAGCCGCAAGCCTCAGCCACCGGCGAACCCCTCGTTGAAATGCCCAATTTATTTGGGCCTGAACTGGGCGATGAACTTCGCCTGGAATACTGCGGATTCTCATTCAAACCGATCATTGAATACGAAAAAACGGACTGGGGATGCATCCAGACCATGTCGGTACCTGGCGCAGGAGAATCGGGTCCTTCTGTCGACCTCATCGGGGGTCCAACGGAAGAAAAGGTAGCCGATGATTTCTGGACCACGGCCTTAACCGATATGGAAGGCTTAACCTCCATGAATGAATCCAAAATCAAGGTGGATGGGAAGACCGGCGTCAGCTACGAGCTCGAGGGGATAATAGAAGGGGTGGCAGTCAAGAGCCGCTTTGTTGGGGTCACCATTAATCCAAATCAAATTTTCTCGATCTCTGCTGTTGCCCCAATGGACAAGTGGGATGAGGTAAATACCTATTTGGAGGCGGTAATGAAAAGTGTAAAATTTTTCGATCCAGTCCCCCGCCCAACGGAAACACCCGGACCATAACCCTTCCTTTTTTTCCATGATAAAAAGCAGCCGGTTCACTAAAAAAACCGGTTCGCTGTCAGCCAGGCAGGCATATACGTTGATACCTGCCTGGTTACCAATCTGGCTTGCGGATCAACACTCAGCCCAGCATGTCCCCCCCCAAAAAACAAAAATGTTATCGCTGTTCTCCAGGGCGAACACAAAGTCATCAATTGTCCTGCAGTGATAGCCGGTTTTACCTTAAAGCACAGCTCCGGATCAAGTTCCCGATCAGATTTGATCACCGGTGTGCCGCAAACCAAAACCTATAGGCATGACTGATATCAATATTCGAACCATTAAAATATCATGGTGAATAGCTGGTGTCCTTAGCGCTGAGAACATCTGCTAATCCATTTTGCACCAGTCAGTAAACCCGGCTGGAGGAATTCCCAGCGCCTGGATGAGCCTCGCCCAGTAATTGACCTGGGCTGCCGTGCTGGCTAAAATCACAATTTCACGCTCGTTAAAATGCTGCTTTAGGTCCTCAATAAAAGGATGCGGAAAACGAAGCGGTGTTTGGGAGATCAATTTTGCGTATTGGATTGCCAGATGTTCACGTTGAGAGAACGTATGCACTTCTCCGATTTGTTTCCGCCCTTGAAGTACCATTAATTCATCATTCGAGATGTGTTTCTCTTCAAATTGGTAGCTGTTCATGTCGATACAAAAATCACAGGCCGCAGCAAAGGATGCCTGGATACGTACAATCTTGAGGATACGCTCATCCAATTTGCCATCCCGATGTGCGACTAAAGACTCCAACACTCCGGATCCAATCGCAGCCTTCGGGTACCATGCCAGGATCCTGGCGGGCAGCATATCCTTGCCGGTAATCTTCCGTGAAATCCAGATCCCAATTCTAAGATAAAAAGGGGTTTTTTCAGGAGGAAGAATAAATGCGTCCATTGGGTTCCTTTGGTCTGATTGTCATTTTACAGGTTTTTATTTGGTTTCATGTCAAAAAATAACCGCGTTTTCTCCCCTTTTCAACGCAGCATGCGCATATGAGTGGGTAAAAACTATTGTGATGAGTAATAGTCCACAATCAATTCACTATACTCCAATTCTATTCATCCTTTAGATGATGGTTCGAGCAATTTGTTTACCATAAAAAACATATAGATTCATTCCAAATCAGCGGGAGTCCAGGGATTTGGATCGAAAGCGGGTTCAACAAACAGACATACATCGCTCATCATGCCATTTCATTCCAATCCCTGCAGATGCAAATCAACCTGATCTTTCCAATTACCCAATGGTAAATATTACCCATGGCTAATTTTTTGAGGAATGGCATGGTTTAGCGAGGTAATATGGTCTGATTGCGTCCAGGTTTTATCCTGAAATGTCATCACCTGGTCTCGAAAGGTAAATATCGGCGGTGGCATCCCCATCAAGGGATTACGGACGGGTTTCCGTCGGCAAATTGATTTCCCCCAAATCGAGATTCTCGTTAAAATTTCTATTACTTCTGGTAAACAAACACCATGTTGTGCGAGACATGTTTCCAGAATCCATCTGACAGGTAAAAGCTGCGGTCCTTGGTAACCGTCACCTCACCAAACAAATTGACTTCTTGAAATTCGTGGTTGGCAAAGTGATCCTGCCAGGTTTCAATAGGGAAAGTGGAACAATGGGTTTTATCCACATAATTGGTCACCCTGGTTGCCAGGGAACCAATAACCCCAAAGTTATTCGGCACGGAACCGATCACGATTCCGCCTTTTACCAGGCTTCCATGGATCATGCCAATCACCTCGGGCGGATTATGCAGGTGCTCCAGGATATTAAACAACACAACCACATCGTAACGATTCTGCGGCAGGCTGATCGTTTCAATATCAGCCAGGTGAAATTTCACATGGGGAATACTGTTGACGGTGTCAATCACATCGGGCGAAATATCGATGCACTCCACCACAAAATGGGTGCGTGCCAGTTCTACAAATCCGCCGTTACCGCAGCCGATCTCTAGCATCGTTCCACTGGATTTATAATTCAAGAGCTCTTCGAAACGTATTCTATTGCGCTGGGTTTCCATATTTAGGTTTGGACGAGATATTTAAATTTGCGCGCAAAACCGGGACGAGGCAGACCGTTTGCAGCAAAATGGATTATATCAATATTCCGTGATCTGCTCAACCGGCAATTTTTACAAATTTTTACCAATCTATCCATGGCTGATTGCCGGGAGAGGGAATTTATCTCTTTCATTAAATTTTCCACTTCATCCAGACACTGCCGCCAGTAAATATCCAGCCAGTTAATTGAGAAACAGGTTGGAACCTGCAATACTGGTTCCATCAACAAGCAGATAGAAAGAAAATGCAGCATAGGGGCTATTTAATATGAAGTCGGCATGATATGCCCCATCGATATCATTACATGATATCTGCCTTACCCACCGGCGGCTGAACATTGTAACGGCTGACGGTTTTATATGGGTAAATGACCATTACAGCATGGCTGAGCGCCCTCCGCCTATCCTGCAGGGTTAAATTTTCATGGGGGTCAACGACAAACGAGATTCGGACGGCATGGTAGCCGCTTTCGGGAACAGCGCAAGTGAAGAGATTATCTGAAGAAAAGCTGCAGGCTTGACCAGGCTCGCCATCCAATAAATTTTCAGAACGGAGGGTAACATTTAGATCCCTGATCTCGAGAGCAGTAGAAAGCTGTTCCAGGGTCAAGGTTTTTGTAGCAGATACACCGGGCGCAGGCAGCGTGTTTTTCGCAGCCGTTGGTTGTGGCGTCCCTGTTTCGGTTTTGGTTTCCACCCTGGATTCTTGTGTTTGAGTAACTTCATTTTCAAAGACAGGAGCCGGATCAAGGAGCGGCTGCGAGGGGGCAGCCATTACGCTGTCACACCCTGCCAGGTACACAGCAGGAACTGCTAAAATTGCGAATAAAATGGCTTTTGCCAGGCTGAGGGATGATCTGAACCGGTCACATTTCACAGAATTTGAGCATCCTCGTCGTTGCAGAACAGCGTTGATTTGTTTCGTATGGGAGGAAAAATGCGAACATTTCAGCAACGGCATCTATCATGATAAAGAGAAATTATTGCAAATCTGGAGGGACGGTAACCTTTTCCGCCACTCACCCGGTTGAGTATACCATCGGGTGGAAAGATCGAGTTGGTTGGATTAGCGCGAGTTTCAATATTTTTTGTGTTTCTGGCCGCCGAATTTATTGATTTCCCTTTGGAAAGAAAAAAATACGGGCGATGGATCATGTCGCGGTAACCTTGGATGGATTATCGCAGTAAAAAATCCAAAGAACATTGCTCTTGCGACAAAATGGTATAATTCGCATAAGGATTTTGAGTTCAGATCCTTCCGATTATTCATTCTTTTGTTTATATCCTATTGAGGGGCAGGTGATATTGTGACTGAATTATTCAACAACCTCATGCTATCCTGGCCGGACATGGTTGATGTCTTGTTTTCAATCTCTCTGGCGTCAATTCTTGGAGCTATCATTTCCCAGTTGTACAAATATACCCACCGCGGCCTGAATTATGAACACACATTCATGGCCACCCTGGTCCTATTGGGTCCCATTGTCGCCACGGTCATGCTCTATATCCGCGGCGATTTGGTCCTCTCCCTCGGGTTAATCGGATCCCTTTCCATTGTCCGTTTTAGAACTCCCATCAAGGACAGCCGCGATATGGTATTTATTTTCTGGGTGATTGCAGTCGGGCTTGGTAGCGGTACCTACAACTGGGGTGTCGCCATTCTCTCCTCCCTGTTCCTGATGATCCTGGTGGCGATCCTCTATTACATCAGGTATGGGACCTCCAAGAACTCCGATTTTGTCCTTGTGTTTTCCGGAACTGTACCAGATCAGGACGCAAATTCATTGGAAATCATCAAACGCTACACCACAAATGCCCGTAAGCGCTCTTACGAAGTGACCGGTGATACATGGGAAATCGTTTACGAACTGCGATTCGTAACCGTACCCGAAAATCCTGCAGATAAATTGGTGGCTGAACTGCAAGCTCTGCCCGGTGTGCAGCGCGTTTCTGTGCTGGCTCCGCAATTGGCCCTCCCCTTATAAATAACCTGAAGGTAAACACCTTGTTATCTCCTCAGACCCCCCTTGAAGGCAGCTGGCGCTTTGAATACAAGTACCGGCTGGCTTACGACCAGTACTATCAGGTGCGCAATTCCCTGTGGCCTTATATGAGGATGGATGGCTATTCCCTCAAGGCGCCGGAGAAAAAATACCTGGTGCGCAGTTTATATTTCGATACGGATGATTTGTTCTCTTACCATGAAAAAGTTGAAGGGGATTGTGACCGGATCAAACTGCGCATCCGTACATACACCAGCGATGCAGGTGAAAAGCCAAATGTGCGGGTTGAACTTAAAGCCCGTAAAAATATGTCCATGGAAAAGTATGGCTCCTGGGTGAAATTTGAAGAATATCAGGAATTCCTGCGTACCCGGCGCTGGCCAGCCAACCATGATCCAGTCCTGGTTGAGTTTGAAAGGCATGTTCATTTCCATTACCTGAATCCCAAGATCATCGTTGAATACCACCGGGAGGGCTTCGAGGCCCGCAATACGGATGATATCCGGGTCACATTCGACCATTATGTGCAAAGTGCCTGGTCAAAGAATCTTTTTCCAGACGCTCCCAATTTCCGTTCGCATCATAAGAACCTGGTCGTTTTAGAAATAAAATGCAATAAAAGGCAGCCGGAATGGCTGCGCTCGGTTGTGATCGACCATGGGCTGCGGATCATGTCTAACAGCAAGTTTGTCCAGGGGATCACATGTCGCTCTTCGAGAAATAGTAACCCCTTCCTGGAGCATGTAATCGGTTCTTTAAAATTACCCCCCATCAGGAAATTTTATGAACAGAACCGGTGAAAAATGGCTGTACTGGGGTTTGACCACCCTGTGTGCGTTGTGCTGGGCATATTGTTTTCGTTACTCAATTCACCGGTTTTATTGGCGCCTCCCGTTCGGATAAAATAATCCTCCTCGGTTCTTCCCTGCTGGTATCCTCCATCATATCCCTCGGTGGTTTTCTACCTTCTATGGTCGAAGACCGGTGGGAAAGTTGCTTTCAGGACTGTCCTCAAGTTTTTCCTGGGCAGTGCGATATTTGTGGCTGTGGTCCTCATACTCTTTTCTCATCCTCCTCCCTTTCCAGAACATCATTCCCTGGAAATCACCATCCTTGAAGCCCAGCGCAGCAAAGTTGACGAATCACCGCCAGAACCACCCCAAATCCAGCTTGTTTCAATTATTCGAAGCAATGAGCCGGGTGGCAAGGGCATTGGTATCGATCCATCCGAGTTAGAGATCTCAGGAGATTGGCAGACCCTGACCTGACAACAATTTGCTCTGGTCCGGTGGTGACCCGGGAGGGATTCAATTCCAGGCTTTCATGCAGGCAGGAATTGAACTTATTTTTATAACCGGACCTGACCAGGGCACGGTAAAAATCCTATGGGATGGAAACGAAACAGTATTGGATCTTTCGGCTCTTCCCGCACCTACCTATACAGAGTCTTTGAAACCAGCTTTCAACCTTGCCAAAGCCGATGCAGTCCGGAAAATTCTTGTCGTGAGTGCCTGGATTGCAGAATTTATCGCATTGACTATCCTCTTCACAATAATCTGCCTTTCTTTGTACCTGTCATGTTACGCGGCAGGATAATCATCCGTAATCCCCGTGTGCTGGCAGGCAGCTTCTGCAGTCTTTATAATCCTAATAATTGCTCACCCTCGCCTATATAAAACCGGTTCAATTTCAAGATAAGAATCTTGAAGAATATAATTCGAATAACCCTTAAGAATCCGGATCGTCCAATCTACAGACATCAGCTCCTGACCATTGCATCCCTTGATGGAACCCATAAATATATTTCCAATCTGGAAGGCATCCAGTACCTGGGTAACCTTTCCGAACTAAACTTCGTGAGAAATCAAATCAGGGACCTCAGTCCGATCAGCCATTTGAAGCATCTTGAGGAAATTAAACCTGCGGGAAAACCCAGTCACAGATCTTACACCCCTGGCAGGGAATACCAGCCTGGTATACCTTAATCTATATTCAGACACTGGGATTACTACCATCGCCCCGCTTGCCGGATTATCCAATTTGGAAACCCTCATCCTGGGGGAGGTTGCCAGTAGAGGAGGAAATTTCTATCCTCAAGGAATTTCCCCTGCTTAAACATCTCAACTTACGCAACAGCGGGATCTCCGATTTATCTCCCCTGGCTGGCATGACCAACCTGGAATACCTCAACCTCTATTCCAACCCTGATGTTTTCTCATCCTCCCCATTAGAAATTTTATAAAATTAGAAACACTTATTCTTCAGGATGTCCCTATCAAGAACGAGATCGATGTCATAAGGAATTTTCCCAATCTTATTAAACTCAACCTCCGTAATAGCGGAGTGTCAGACACCACTGTTCTGGGCAACTGATGACCAAAGGCGCATTACAAAATAATTTCGAGCAAGAAAAATTAGCAGTTATTGATATACGTGACAACCCATTAGAGAATGGCCTAAGAGATAGCTATGCTCCAATTCGATCATATTGGGAAAACATATATCTCAGAGCTCCTTTTATCCTGCCTGAATATCCGACTCTCCTTGACCCAGTGTATTCCCATCCAGCAGGATTTTATTCAGAGGATTTTCTCCTCGAGGTTTCATCAGAGGAACCAAACACAAGTGTCTATTACACAATGGATGGTTCTGATCCAACCCCTAATTCTCCACTTTTCACCGATCCAATCCTTATTAAAAGTCGTAAGGGCGATCCAAATACAATTTCTGAAATACCATTAGCACATAACTGGAAACCACCGAATGGGGAAATTTTTAAGGCGACTGTCATAAAGGCAAAAGTCTTCCATGATTGGGATGGTAGTGTAAGCGCGACTTCTACAAATACCTATTTTGTAGACCAAGACATTCATGAACGATTTAATTTGCCCGTTATATCAATAGTTACCAATCCGGATAATTTTTTTGATTATCTTTCGGGCATCTATGTATTGGGATATATTTATGATCATACATACGATCCTCAACTTGATCTCTGGAGACAACATGCTAATTTTCTTCAACGCAGCGTGGAATGGGAACGACCAATCCATATTGAGATCTTTGACGTTTTAGGAACCCTAGGCTTTAGCCAAGATGGTCTTGTAAAAATCCATGGTGGAGGATCCCGTCGTCTTCCACAAAAAAGCCTGAGAATTTATCCACAGGCTGATGAACAGTCCACCAAGTCATTTTCATATGAACTGTTTCCAGACTTAATCAACCTTAATGATGGCTTACCAATTACTGAATTTAATAATTTTATATTACGGAACTCGGGTCAGGATTGGAGATACACCCTTTTCAGGGACGCCCTAATGCAAAGTCTTATTAGTCATACATCTTTAGCTACTCAGGCTTATCGACCAATAATTGTTTTTCTTAACGGTGAATACTGGGGTATCCATGAACTTCGTCAACGATTAGATGAATTTTATCTGGCATCCACATACAATATCAATCCTGAAAAGATTGTAATTTTAGAGAAAAACATGGAAATATTCAGGGGTAATCTTGGGGATGAAAATCATTTTTCTGAGATACTTAAATTCTTGAAAGAAAATAATATAGAAGACCCTAAAAATTTCGAATATATCAAGACTCAAATTGATATTGACAATTTTATTGATTATTTGGTTGCAGAGATATATTTTGCTAATACCGATTGGCCACACAATAATTTTGTCTTCTGGAGATCTAAAAATGAAAATCCTGACCAGAAAAATCCTGATTTCACAGACGGAAGATGGCGTTGGATCATTAATGATACTGACTATGGATTTGGGTATCATGAAAATTCGAAAAACTATCTCCATAACACGCTTGAGGTAGCCGAAAACTCATCAACTATTGCCGGACTATTATTATCATCCCTCTTTCAAAACGAATCCTTTAAGATCCAATTTATTAATCGCTTTGCCGATCACCTGAATACGTCTTTTCAGGAGCAGCGTGTCATCGACAGAATCGACCAGATGGAGGCTGCCCTTGAACCGGAGATGGCAGAGCATATCCGGCGCTGGCGTGTTATGGGGGATTCGATTGAAACCTGGGAACAAAACGTAGATGTCTTACGTGATTTTGCCCGCAACCGTCCGGAGACTGTACGCCAGCAAATCGTCGAGCACTTTGGTTTGGAGGGAACAGCTACCCTCACCCTAATAACAGATGCTGAACAAGGATATATCCAGGTAAACTCAATTCCAATCATAACCGGTACCCCCGGGGTGGTAAATCCTGAAAACTGGAGCGGCGTGTATTTCAAGGGTATTCCTGTAAAAATCTCCGCAATTCCAAATCCAGGTTATGAATTCACAGGTTGGCAGGGTCTGGACCGGGATCAGGATCAAGCCGCCATTACCCTGGATATGACCGGTGACCTGACCCTCCAGGCAAATTTCGCCCCTGTGCAGTAGACAATTCCCAGACAATTGGCGATTAACTGGACTTTAACCACCTCGATGCGGAACATTTCATTCCGTAAAAATGCCGGATGGTATAATCCCGTTGGGGATAATTCAGGCAAATTTTACAATCCCTGGATGGATTCAAACCATCCTGCCTTGTCCTGATTCATCCCACCTTGCAGATAACGGAATCTATCAACCGTATGAGTATGCCGGAATACAAATGGCTTCGCTGGCTCGTCACAGCATTCCTATCGGTTTGCTGGGCATACGCCTATTCCGCCCGCTTTACCGGCTTTATTGGTGCCTCGCGCACAGAAAAAGGTTTCCTTTTTGGGACATCCTTTATTGCACTTGCTACCCTGCTAATAATCCTTCTAAGCCCTTTCCTGGTCAGTTTGATCAGGTTGATTCGTTTAAAATACCTGCTCAGATTTATCATCCTCAGTATTGTATTGGCAGCTTCAATCCTTTTATTATTCTCGCAACCTCCTCCGTTTCCTGAAGACCATTCCCTTTTTATCTCCACCCGGGCAGGTGACAAATCCATACCTGCCGGGAAATCTGTTCGGATATTATCGATAAATCGGATCTACCAGCCAGATGGAGAACGCATTCAAATTGATCCATCGGAACTGGAACTCAGCGGTGAATGGCAGCAGCTGCCGGATAACAGCCTGTTGCTGGATGATTACAAATCCGGATCAATTCTCTTTAGCGACTTCATGCAGGCTGGAATGGAAGTTATTTTTCAAACCGGGCCGGACCAAGGCATTGTTCAAATGAATTGGGATGGGGATGAACAAATTATTGACCTGCGGTCTAATCAAACACAATCGGTCACAGAGCATCTTTTACCAGCACGGAATCTTGCTCAAGCGGATACCGTTCGAAAATTGCTTGTTGTAAGCGCATCTATTGCAGAGTTTTTTACACTCACATCCCTTCTCTTGATAGCCTTCATCATAATTTTCTCATTCCTCAATCGGCTGGTGGTCATCCGCAATCCGGGCATATTTTCGGGCAGCATTGCTGTATTGGTAATCCTCTTATTGATCTCCACCCACATCGAGCAGCCGGTTCATTTTGAAGACCAGGGTCTCGAAAATGCAGTCAGAGCAACGCTGGGAAAACCGGATGAAGTTATCTTTCAACATCAACTACAAACCATAGCCATTCTTGACGCCTCAAACAAGGACATCTCCAACCTGGATGGCATTCAGCATTTAAGCAACCTGGCTGATCTCAATTTGCGTGATAACCATATAGTGGATCTCACTCCACTAAATCAGCTGAATAAATTGAAATCCTTAAACCTGCGCGGGAACAAGATCGTCAACCTTGACCCACTATCCCAACTCACGAATTTGGAGTACCTCAACCTGCATTCAAACTCCCGGAATCACAACAATCTCACCAGTTTCCAACTTGATCCATTTAAAAACACTCATTCTACGAAATGTTTCCGTAAAAAAAGAAATAAATCTTCTTGGCACTCTGACCAACCTGCAGCACGTTAATCTTCGCAATACCGGCATAACAGATACGGATGTTCTTGGCCGGTTAATGGCGTATGGGGCATTGCAGGATAATCCAAAGGCCGGGGTACAGGCTGAAGTTGATATACGAGAAAACCCGCTGGTTGTTGATTCATTCGACGCATACACTGCTCTGCGTCCCTATTGGGAAAATATTAGCAGCCGGGTGCCCTTTGTTCTACCTTATTACGCCTCCCTTCAACCCCCCACATTTTCCTACCCGGCAGGGTTTTACAAAGATGGTTTCCTCCTTGAGCTTACTACCAATGAACCTTCAGCCAGCATTCATTACACCCTGGATGGTTCCGAGCCGACTCGTGAGTCAGCCCTCTATACTGCTCCCATCCCCATTGACAGCCATCCGGGTGAATCCAGCCCGCTGGCAGACCTTACCAGCCGGTTAGCATCACCCGACCAGCTCTCTGATTTTGAGAATAATCCATACAGGGAAGGACCCCTTGGAGAGGTCTTCAAGGCAAGCGTGGTGCGTGCCAGGGTATTCCATAATCAAAGAAATGAGAGCAGCCCAACCGTAACCAGCACCTATTTCGTTGATGAGACAATAAACGATCGGTACACGCTGCCGGTTATCTCCTTATCCACCGATGCCGATTATTTCTTCGATTATGAAGATGGTATTTACGTTACGGGAGAATTTTACGATCGTTTCTATGACCCTGAATTAAAAAATCCTTTGCACCAACAGGCAAATTATCACCAGCGTGGTATGGAATGGGAGCGTCCGGTAAATATTGAGTTCTTTGAACCGGGTGGAAAAACGGGCTTTTCCCAGGGTGGAGCCATACGCGTCCATGGCGGGCAGACCAGGGGTTACCCACAAAAATCCTTTCGGATTTATGGCCGTTCAGAGTATGGCTCTGATGATTCCATTAAGGTATGAACTGTTCCCCGGATTGCAGAACCGGATAGAAAATTCGCCGATTCTTCAATTTGATAATTTCTTATTGCTCAATTCTGGAAATGACTGGTCTTCTACCCTTTTTCGCGATTCTCTCATGCAGAGCCTTGTAAGTCACACCAAACTTGATACCATGGCATACCGGCCGGTTGTTGTATTCCTCAACGGGGAATACTGGGGCATTTATAACATGCGCCAACGGCTGGATGAATATTATCTGGCTTCCACCTACCATTTAGATCCTGACCAGGTGGTTATCCTGCGCTATTATCATGATTTATTCAGGGGTAATCTGGAAGACAAGGATCATTATAGGGCGATGCTAAAATTTATCGGTGAAAACGATCTAAAAGACCAGCAAACTTACGAAACCATCCAGACCCAGATGGATACAGACAATTTCATCGACTATATCGCGTCTGAGATTTATTTTGCAAATACGGATTGGCCGCTCAATAATATCAGGTATTGGCGTTACAAAACCGAAGCATACAATCCAGATGCATTACCCGGACAGGACGGGCGCTGGCGCTGGATGCTGTTTGATACAGATGCTGGTTTTGGATTGCTTGATAAAAATGGTATGTATGACCATAATACCCTGGAGTTGGCAGAAGATCCGGTTACAAGTATCGGATTCATCTTTTCCTCCTTGCTGAAAAACGAAGCATTCAAGTTCCAGTTTATCAATACCCTGGCGGACCACTTAAACACATCCTTTGAGGAGCAGCGTGTCCTGGATAGAATTGACCAGATGCAGGATGAGTTGAAGCCCCAGATGGAAGAACAAATCCGCCGCTGGCGGACGATGGATGATTCCATCCATGTTTGGGAGGAGAATGTGGAGAACCTGCGGGAGTTCGCCCGAATCCGCCCGGATATTCTCCGCCAGCAAATAATCAAGCGCTTTGGTCTGCCGGGGACTGCCACCCTTACCCTCCAGACTGACTCTTCAAAAGGGCATATCCAGGTTAATTCCATCTCCATAACCAGGGATACGCCCGGAGTTGTTGATCCCGCAAATTGGAGAGGCATTTACTTTCAGGATGTGCCGGTAAATATCACCGCTGTCCCCGGCCCAGGTTACCAGTTTAGTGGCTGGGGAGGAGTTGATCAGGATCAATCCAGCATTACATTGAATCTGAAAGAGGATTTAACCCTGCGCGCAAATTTCACTGCCTTGCCATAAATCATCCATAATTGTCCCAAACATATTGATGCTGGTAGGTATACCGCCCCCAATTCAACAATTTATTAGAATTTGGGCTGGATGGTATAATCCCGTAAGTTATTTTAGGCGGGGTGTTATGAGATTGGTTTGGAATCCGCCCGCTTGAATCAGCAGACCACCAGGATAGTAGAATACTTGCAGAAATGAGCGTATCCAAGCATAAATGGTTCAAGTGGGGTTTAACCGCTCTCTTTGCTGCCAGCGCGGCTTACTCTTTTGCTGCTCACTTTACGGGCTTCATTGGTGCATCCCGCCAGGACAAGCTCATATTTCTGGGTTCTTCACTGCTGGTTATTGGGATTCTGTCCATAATCATGGTGGTCAAATTCCTGCCCGGATTGATTGAGGGTATCACCCGCCAAACAAGGATCAGATTTGCAATCGCCGCAATGTTCCTGGCACTTGCATTTCTACTGATCCTTTTACAGCCCCCCCCTTTTCCGGAAGCCCACTCCCTCGATATTACCGTCCTGGATCAAAGCAGCCCGCTCTCCGCTGGCAATTGGGTTCAAATTCTCTCCGTCCACCGCAACAATCTCCCCGGTAAATCCAGGCAGAATATCAGTCTGGCAGAGTTGGATATTCAGGGAGATTGGCTGTCTCAAGCTGGTGATTCCTTGCTCTGGCAGGGAGGTGAACCCGGCACCGCCCGCTATCAGGCTTTTATGCAAGCAGGCATGCTGCTTAACTTCCGTACCGGTCCCGAACAGGGTATGGTTCAGATTACCTGGGATGGGGTAGTACACACCCTGGACCTTTATTCCCCGGAGGATGGTTCCCATGCTGAAATGCTTGAACCGCCTTTGAACTGGCGAAAAGCAGACTCCACGCGCCAATTGTTTGTACTGGCTGCATTCCTGGCTGATTGGGTCAGCCTGTCGTTCCTTTTGTTTTTCGCCTGTTTATTGATAGGAAAATTTTCTAAAAGGGGTTGGACTATCCGCTACCCGCGCTTGCTGTTATCAAGCACATTCCTTCTCCTTTTATTGCTGCTCCTCAACTATTCCATCCTCCAGCCCGTCCAATTTGAGGATCCTAACCTGGAAGCAGTTATCCGGGAAACACTCCAAAACCCGGAAAAACCCATCTTCCGCCACCAGCTCCTCACCATCGCCGAGTTAGATGCCTCCTCCAGTCACATTTCCAGCCTGGAAGGCCTGCAGTATTTGCACAACCTATCCGATCTCAATTTGAGAGAAAATCAGATTACCGATCTCTCCCCACTAAGCGATCTCAGATTCCTGCATACTTTGAACCTGCGCGAAAACAATATTTCCAACCTGGCCCCTCTTTCCTCCCTCACCTCCCTGGTTTACCTCAATCTCCATTCCAACCCCGCCATTACCTCTATTGCTCCCCTGGCTGACCTGCGTGACCTGGAAACCCTTATCCTTGCCAATATCCAGGTTTCGGATGAGGTTACCCTTATCAACCATTTTTCCCGGCTCAAGCATCTTAACCTGCGCAATACTGGCATTTCTGACATCTCCCCTCTCGCCAACCTTGTCGACCTGCATTATCTCAACCTGCATTCCAATCCCGGCATTACATCGATCGCTCCACTGACAGGCCTTACAAACCTGCAAACCCTCATCCTTGCAGAAGTACCGCTGCAGGAGCAGGTTGGTTTCCTGAGCCGGTTCCATGGGCTGCAGCACCTCAACCTGCGGAATACTGGGATATCTGACCTTTCCTCACTCTCCACATTAACCTCCCTGGGATACCTCAACCTCCATTCCAATCCCGGGATTACCTCCATCACCCCCCTGGCTGGCTTAACCAGTCTGAAAACCCTGATCCTCGAGAATGTCCCCGTTGGAGACCAGATTGCTATCCTGAGCAATTTTCCCGGCCTCATCCAGCTCAACCTGCGCAATACCAACATTACCGATACATCCGTGCTTGGCCAGCTTATGGCGAATGGCGCCTTTCAGGATGAAGTTCAAGCAGGCTTGTTGTCCTCGCTGGACCTGCGCGATAATCCCCTCGATTTCATTGCCGCGGATAGTTATGCCCCCGTCCGCCCATTCTGGGGGAATCTCACCTCCCGGGTTCCATTTATCCTTCCCTATTTTGCCACCCTGTCTTCACCGGTCTTCTCCCACCCGGCAGGATTTTACCCTTCCCCCTTCCTTCTAGAACTATCCTCAGACGAACCCTCCACAAGCATCCATTACACCCTGGATGGGTCGGAACCAACCCGTGATTCACCCCGATATACCGATCCAATCCTCATCGAAAGCCGTTCCGGGGATGCCAACCAATTCTCCGAAATTGAGGACATATCTCCATACTGGCAAAAACCTGATGGCGAGGTCTTCAAAGCCACAATAGTGCGCACAAAGATTTTCCACGATCAGCTGGATGAATCCAGCCCTGTGGAAACCCGCACTTATTTTATAGATGAGGAGATACAAGAACGCTACCGGATGCCGGTAGTCTCCCTGGTAACTGAGGCTGGTTACCTTTTTGATTATGAAGACGGCATATCCGTGATGGGCGAGATTTACGATACATCCTACAAGCCGGAATTAAAAAACGTTCTTTGGCAGCAGGATGCAAATTATCACCAACGCGGCATGGAATGGGAGCGTCCAATCCATATCGAGGTTTTTGAGGATGACGGGCTGGCCGGCCTTTCCCAGAATGGCATCATTCGCATTCATGGCGGGGCAACCAGGGGCTTTCCAAAAAAATCATTGCGCATCTATGCCAGCCAGGATTATGACCCTCAGGATACATTCTCTTACGAATTATTTCCAGGCCTGACAAACAAAGTGGACAGCCAGGCCATCGATCAGTTTGAGAATTTTCTACTGCGGAATGCCGGCAATGACTGGGATCAGACCCTGATACGGGACGTTCTCATGCAAAACCTTGTTAGCCATACCCCGCTGGATACCCTGGCATTCCGTCCATCCGTTGTATTCTTGAATGGAGAATATTGGGGAATCTATTACCTGCGACAATACCTTGATGAAAATTACCTGGCATCCAGCTACCAGGTTCAGCCGGATACCCTGGTAATCCTGCAAAATGACCTTCGTATCCAGAATGGAGAACCTGCCATCCTGTGGGGCAGCCCCGGGGATGACCAGCATTACCTGAATATGTTGGATTTTGTCGGACAAAATGATATGTCGCTCCCCAAGAACTACGAGAGTACTCCAAACATGGATGGATGTGGATAATTTCATTGATTACCAGGTATCTGAAATTTACTCCGCCAATTTTGACTGGCCGTACAATAATATCGCCTACTGGAGATACAAGACGGATTCAATCAATCCTGGCAAATTAAACGCGCTGGATGGTCGCTGGCGTTGGATATTATTTGATACAGACTTTGGGTTCAGCTACCTGCCAGAATACAGCGGTTATCAGCAAAACACACTGGATAGAGCAGCCAGCCTTGGCGATAACGGTTTGCTGCTTTCATCTCTCCTGGAAAATGAGCAGTTCCGCATCAAATTTATTAATCGAACTGCCGACCAATTAAACACAACCTTCAGGGACCAAAGGGTAGTATCATGCCATCGACCAGTTCCAGGAACTCCTTCAACCCCAAATGGAAGAGGAAATTCAGCCGCTGGCGTACGATGGAAGATTCATTAGAATTATGGCTCGGCAATGTAGAAATTCTTCGTGAATTTGCCCGCCAACGCCCGGATTTTGTGCGTCAGCACATCATTGAGCGCTTTGGTCTGGAAGGTTTGGCTGAATTGGCTGTTGAAACCGACCCTGCTCAAGGGTATATCCGCATCAATAGTATTGACATCACCGAAGATACTCCTGGAGTCAATAATCCCGATTCCTGGAGCGGGATTTATTTCATGGGTAATCCCATTCAGGTCAGCGCCATACCCCTGCCAGGTTTCCGCTTTTCCCGTTGGGAAGGCATAGATCAAACAGATTCTTCCTTCACAACAGAATTGACCGGGGACCTGACTTTGAAAGCCATTTTTATGGAATCACCATAACAAAGGCTGCCCAATCGCATTGTGAAATTCCCCGGACAGGTTGTTTAGTACCGCAATTAGAATTTCCTATACGCATTATCTCTGCGTTTTCTATTCCTTATTAATATATCCCGGAAATGGGGATGGGGTCGAGTATGATTAAGCCCGGTAAAATTTACAGCGAGGTTTGTATTTCACATGGAAATTGGCAACATTCAAGCAGTTGATATCGATGATCAAATGCGCAGCGCATACCTTGATTACGCCATGAGCGTCATCGTTGCGCGCGCCCTTCCCGATGCCCGCGATGGTTTTAAACCGGTTCACCGCCGCATTCTCTACGCCATGAACGAAATGGGCATCCGTTCCAACACTCCTTATAAAAAATCCGCCCGTATTGTCGGGGAGGTGTTAGGAAAATTCCACCCGCATGGTGATATGGCTGTCTATGACGCCATGGCCAGGCTTGCTCAGGATTTTTCTATGCGTTACATGATGGTGGACGGGCAGGGAAATTTTGGCTCCGTGGATGGTGACGCTCCTGCCGCCATGCGTTATACAGAAGCCCGCCTGGCATCCATTGCAGAGGAAATGCTTGAAGATATCGATAAAAATACGGTTGATTTTGCTGATAATTTTGATGGCTCGCTTCAGGAACCAATCGTCCTTCCCGCCCGACTGCCCAATATGCTGCTCAACGGTTCATCCGGCATAGCAGTTGGCATGGCCACTAACATTCCCCCGCATAACCTGCGCGAACTGATCAGGGCGATAAATCATGTCATTGATAACTACGAGGATATTGATGAAATCTCAATCGAAGACTTGATGAAATTTATCCCCGGTCCAGATTTTCCAACCGGTGGTATTATCGTCGGTCGGGAAGGGATCCTGCAGGCATACAGTACCGGCCGCGGCAGGCTCGTAATGCGCGGACTGGCGCACATCGAGGAAATAAAAAACGGCCGGAATGCTATTTATATTACAGAGCTTCCATACCAGGTTAATAAAGCCAATTTAATTGAACGGATAGCAGAACTGGCACGCGCTGGGCGGCTGCCGGATATCAGCGATCTCCGGGATGAATCCGACCGGAGGGGAATCAGTATTTTTATCGAACTGAAACGGAGCGCCCAACCTCAGCGAGTCCTCAACCAGCTGTACAAATATACTGCCCTGCAGTCAACCTTTGGAGTCCAAACCCTGGCTCTATTGAATAATGAACCGCGCCTTTTCCCATTAAAAAAAGCGCTGCAGACATTTATTGAACACCGCAAAATTGTTATAACCCGCCGCTCCGAGTTTGAACTGGACAAAGCACGCCGTCGTGCCCATATCCTGGATGGATTATTAATTGCCCTGTCAAATTTAGATGAAGTAATCCAGACCATCCGCAGATCACCCGACGCCGAAGAAGCCAAGCATCGCCTCGTCCAGCGATTTAACCTGTCCGAAATCCAGGCGCAAGCCATCCTTGATATGCAGCTTCGAAGACTTGCGGCACTGGAACGCCAGAAAATTGAGGACGAACATAAACTTGTACTGGAGCAAATCGCCTTTCTCGAAGATCTGTTAGCCAACCCCAGAAAAATTCTCGATGTGATTAAAGAAGATCTGCAGGAATTGGATGAAAAATTTGGCGATGAACGCCGCACCCGTATCATGGCGGATGCCACAGAAAACTTTGAAGAAGATGACCTTGTCTCTGATGAACCGACCCTGATCACAATCACACAGCGCGGATATATCAAGAGGGTTGCACCCGGAATTTACCGCACCAGGAACCGTGGACGGCGTGGGGTTTCCGGACAGAACGTCAAAGATGAAGATGAGATCATCATGATGCTGCTGGCACAAACCTTAAACAGCGTCCTGTTTTTCACCAACCAGGGAAAAGTATATTCGGAAAAAGTGTACCAGATCCCGGATGCAAACCGCACAGACCGCGGCATCCCCGTCGTAAACCTATTGCCGATGGATGCAGATGAACGGGTTACCGCCTGGGTTGTCGTCCCTAACTTCGAAAATGTCAAATATCTCACCATGGCAACCGTAAAAGGACGGGTTAAACGTGTAGCGATTTCCGAGTTTGCCGCGGTTCGTAATGCTGGTTTAATTGCTATTAATATAGAAAAAGGGGACCAGCTTGGCTGGGTCAGCATGACCTCTGGCAATGATGATGTCATCCTCGTAACCGTAAAGGGATATGCTATCCGTTTTCCCGAAAGACAAATCCGTACGATGGGACGCAATACCATGGGCGTCTCTGGAATCAAACTGCGTTCTGGAGATCAGCTTACCTCCATGGAAGTTGTTGAGCCAGGCGGCAGCTTGTTAATCGTGACTGAAAATGGTTTTGGTAAACGGACACCTCTGGAGGATTATCCCGTTAAGAGCAGGGCAACCAGCGGTGTGCTTACAACAGATAAAAAAGGCCTCGGCAAGGTTGGGAACATTGCTACTGCCCGGGTTGTTCAGGACCAGGATGAAATCACATTAATTTCGAAAAATGGCCTTGTTTTAAGGTTGAAAGTGGAAGATATCAATATCAGCGGGCGGGCCACCCGCGGTACGCACATCATTGACCTGATTAAAGGGGACAGCCTGGCAGCCCTGGCCCGGATTCCAACCTCAAGCATTGCTTCGATTAACAACATCCCTAATCCGGCAGATACCGAACCAGTAGTATAAGCACGATTATTAGGGACTTTCAAATCCCGTCATCAGGATTTCCATCGCTATTTGGAATTCAGGCTCAGGTTTGCAAAAAACGAATCCGGCTATACCCTCTCCAAATTCTCCTGTCCTGGAAATACCGTCGGGGTAATGATTAACTGCATTAAAATAGTTAATTCTTCTTATTCGACCCGCAGGGTTTGAACATCACCGGTTGACACCAGGATTTCATCTCCATCAGCCTGGCCCAGGCGGAGATTTCCGCCTGGATCTACTCCAAGTATCCTTCCCACCAGAACCTGCCTGCCAGGGCCTTGGATGGATACCATTTCACCTTTGAATGCCAGCCTCTCCTGCCATTTCTGGAAAAAACTGGTGGAAGCAATATGCTCCTTCCAGTAAGCCATTCTTTGCAAAACAAGCCGAAGGATTTCAAACCGGTCAATGGGTTGGTGGAGAGCTTCCTCAACACAGGTTGCAGGAAAAATTAATTCCTCTTGTGGCGGGACCGATCCCAGGAAGATATTGATTCCAACCCCCACGACAATTGCCTGAATTTCATTTCCAAACCAGGATGCCTCCACGAGAATTCCACACACTTTTTTCCCCGTCAACAGGACATCATTCGGCCATTTTATTTGGGGATTAAGCGGGTAGAGTGTTTCCAGAGCATCGGTAACAGCCAGAGCGGCCAGGGGTGAGTATAAATGCAGGCAAGATTTTTCAGGCTGGCTTGGTATAAAAATCTGGCTGAATGCCAGGGAAACTCCCGGCCGGGTTACCCAGGTTCGCTGCATCCTGCCGCGGCCGGAGGTTTGCTCATCTGCGATGACCAGGGCAGAATCCGGGGCTCCTTCATATGCCCAGCGCAGCGCCTCATCATTTGTAGATCCAATCGTATCAAAATACCGGAAACCGGGAAGATTTAATTCCTCAAGTCGTGAACTCAGCGGGGTATTTTCCATAATATGGATTTTATCCTGATTTGATGGAAGCATGCATATCGGGCATGACAATTAATCTTAAATAAAAGCCATGAATTGACCTGTGCGGTGGCTTTTCAAACAATGCTTTCTAAATTATAATTTTATTGCAATCAATTGCAACAACAACCAATCTCAATAAGGTTTTTGGAGGTTTCATGCTTCTCCTCCCCCTTGGAATGCATATCCCTGACGGGTTTCTATCCATTCCAGTCTCGATTGTATTTTGGCTGGCTTCCCTGCTTGTTATAGGTAGGTCTCTCCACCACGTAAATCACCATCTTGGTGAGAAACAGGTGCCGTTAATGGGCGTACTGGCTGCTGCATATTCGCCGGGCAGATGTTAAATTTTACGGTGGCTGGGGGTACTTCTGGCCACCTGTTAGGGGCTGCGCTTGCCACCATACTCCTCGGTCCATGGGCTGCAGTTGTGATCATGACCAGTGTGGTCGCCACCCAGGCACTATTGTTCCAGGACGGCGGGTTGGTTGTGCTTGGCGCTAATCTTTTCAACATGGCAATTATCGGTGTTTTTGTTGCCAATTCAATATACCTGCTTTTCCAAAAAATTTCACACGGTAAAAAATGGGGAGTTTTTACAGGTGGGTTTGCTGCCGCCTGGTCATCCATATTTATTGCCTCGCTTGCCTGTGGACTGCAGCTTGCCCTTTCAGGAACCTCCCCGGCCAGGTTGGCTATACCCGCCATGGGCGGCATCCACGCTCTCATCGGTATCGGGGAAGGTTTGATTACCATCGGAGCTCTCGCTTTCATTTATGCATCCCGAAGGGATTTGATTGTTTATCCCTCTCTTAAGACGTTCTGGTAGTAAGGCAATCTGGATTGGCGGGATTCTTATCACCCTCATTCTTGCTGTGATCTCCCCGCTGGCATCCACCCATCCCGATGGATTGGAATGGGTTGCAAACGAGCTGGGCTTCATGGATACCGCAAGAGAACCGGTTTTCCATTTGATTCCGGATTATGCATTTCCCGGGATTTCGAGTGAAACCCTTGCCACTATTATTGCCGGGATTATCGGCGCCTCAATTGTATTGGCTGTCTCCGTCGGGGCATCATCAAGACGGCGTCGGAAAGTTAATCAAGGATAGGAGAGGTTGGCATCAATTTTTCCACTGGAAACCAGGATTCGATAAACCCGGCCTTTCAGCTCGATACCCGAATCAAGCTTGTGCTGGTATTTTCCTTTATCCTGACAACTGCATTAACGCCAATTGGCGCCTGGCCGGTCTATATTCTCCTGCAATCCCTGGTCCTGGCAGCAGCTATCCTTGCCAACATACCAATTACAACGGTATTTAAACGCTCCCTGGTGGTTCTGCCCTTTGTCCTGGCGGCTTTTCCATTACTATTTACCAGTTCCGGGACCCGACCTTTGGATGGTAGACCTGGGGTTTCTCCGCATTGCCCCCAGCCAGGCAGGTTTTACCCGTTTTGTCACCATTTTTCTAAAATCCTGGATTTCAATCCAGTCCGCAATCTTATTAACATCGACCAGTCCATTTAATGAGATACTTTTGGCAATGCGGGCGTTGCATCTGCCCCGCATTTTTGTTGAGGTGATTGGATTGATGTGGCGCTACCTGTTCTTATTTCGAGATGAAAGCCATAAAATGTTACAGGCACGCTCCTCCCGCAGCAGTGAATCCCGGGATAAAAAATCAAAATCAGGGGGAACATTGTGGTGGCGGGGGCGGGTCACTGGTGGAATGGCCGGCAGCCTGTTTATACGTTCACTCGAACGCAGTAACAGGATATATCATGCCATGCTGGCACGTGGTTATAATGGGGAATTTCAAACCCTTCAGAATCCACCCATACCTGCTGTGGATTGGATTATTTTAGGATTCGGGTTGCTGGTTTTAACATCTTTGCTGGTTTTCGGACTGCTATTTTGGTAATGTCTCAAGCATCACCAGGCGAAATCATTCGTATAGAGCATTTAACCTATGTCTATCCCGATGGACGGAAGGCCATTGATGATATCAATTTCCACGTTTCGCAGGGCGATAAAGTAGCCCTGGTCGGACCAAATGGTGCCGGGAAATCCACCCTGCTGCTTCATTTGAACGGCATCCTCAGGGGGAAAGGCATGATCCAAATTGCAGGGATTGAAATAAATGATCGCACAATCAAACAGGTTCGCAGCAGAGTTGGCATAATCTTCCAAAATCCCGACGACCAGCTTTTTTCACCCACAGTGTTCGACGATGTGGCATACGGCCCGATATACCAGGGATTTCCCGAATCGT
The DNA here is from genome assembly GCA_963747965.1 of uncultured Chloroflexia bacterium. Classification (GTDB taxonomy): domain Bacteria; phylum Chloroflexota; class Anaerolineae; order Anaerolineales; family Anaerolineaceae; genus CAVVGZ01. Next base: position 374,867 of record CAVVGZ010000004.1, read on the forward strand.
CTGTTCGGGTGAAAGTAAATCAAGCCCTGGAGCAGGTAAACCTGCCAGGCTTTGAGGACCGTGTTTCTTATCATTTAAGCCTGGGGGAAAAGAAAAGGATTGCCATTGCTTCCGTGCTCTCCATGCAGCCGGATATTCTGGTTTTGGATGAACCTACCGCCGGACTGGATCCTGCCGGGAGACGCCGCATCATCCAGCTCCTTAAGGACCTGCCTCAAACGATGCTGGTCGCATCCCATGACCTACCCCTGGTCGAATCACTTTGCAGCCGGACAATATTAATCAATCGGGGAAAACTGGTCGCCGATTCTACCACTGTCAGATATTTTGGGAAACAGCGCACTCCTTTTGGAAAATGGTATGTAACCCAAATATTTGTATTCCTCCACTTGATTTAGAATAGTTTTTTTGTGGTATGATTTTCCCCATTGGAGTTGTATATGGAGAACGAAAAAATTACAATTATCGAAGGCCCGCCGCCAACTTTCGAGGTGGAACACAATGATTGGGTGCTGGGTTTAAGCGAGAGCCCGAAATATTTCAATCTGGCTACCACACGTCTGAGGACGTTTAATGGTCCGGCCCTGGTTGAAAGGTGTTACCGTGCCTGGAACAAGCATGACAACATTTTTCTCCATTACCGCAACAAATTGGGACTGGAAGATAAGGTTCCAATCCTGGCAGCGCGTGCCCTGGATACGAACGATGGCAATGTCCTTGTTTTGTGGGTACGGCTGAGTCCGGAAGAATTCGAATTAAACGACGAACTTAATGATGACGAGGAGGGTTTCGACAATTAAGTTAGCCAGCATGGAAACCACATAATTCGAAAATTTCTGGTCCGTATGATCATCATGTCTTTCATCAGAAACAATTACCTGCCCACCCGGGATTTGTTGGATCGTACATACCGGTGGAAATTAAGAAATCCCATCAGGATATAATCAAGCTATGAGAAAGAATAAAATATTACTGGTAATCCCCCTCCTGGCAATAGGGGTTGTTGCGATTTTGTTTCTTATACTCTTCAAGGACCGGATTTTCTGGCATATTGACCAGCTCGCAGTGAAATTATCCTATTCTCTAAAACCACCCGAAGAAGAAGTCTTCCTTCCCAACACCCCCATAGCCAGACCGACGAACACCCAAACACCAGTCCCAACCTTAACCCCCACCCCGGAAGTAATCCTCCAAACAGCACCCGTAATTTCCACAGAAATCCCTACCCCGCTTCCGCCGGCAGCCAGCCTGGATGGGGTCAAATATATCGGTCAGCACGGATTATTCAATTATTGCGCACCAGCCAACCTGGCAATGGCATTGTCCTATTGGGGATGGCAAGGGGACCTGATAGAGATTGGCAGCGTCCTGAAACCTTTCGAGAAAGACAAAAATGTTATGCCTTATGAAATGGCTGATTACATTCAAAACCAGACCAATCTTGGGGCGATGGTTCGTCACGGGGGTAATTTAGAGCTTATCAAAGAGCTGATTGCCAACGGATTTCCAGTCTTAATTGAAAAAGGCGCCTGGATGGTGGATCTAACCAATAAGGTCAGCTGGATGGGTCATTTCAGTGTGATTGATGGGTATGATGATGGGCAGCAAAAATTTCTTACGAAAGACTCATTCTATGGTCCCCCGGACCTTCCAGAAGTTTACCCGATAGATTATGACAAGCTGGAGAGTGAATGGCGTGGATTTAATTTCCAATTCATCGTGGTATATCCTTACTATGAGGAAGCCCGCTTGCTAGAAATCCTGGGTGATTATGGAGACGCCAACCTCAGCAACCAGATTGCTCTCAATCGCGCTGATGAGGAAATTGTCAGCCTTTCGGATGTGGCTAATGTCTTTGCCTGGTTCAATAAAGGCACAAGCCTGGTGCAGCTCCAGGATTATTTTGGGGCATCCAGCGCCTATGATCAATTCTTCCTGCTCAACGCTGCTTTGCCTGAAAGTGAACGACCCTGGCGGATGGTCTGGTATCAAACCGGACCATACTATGCTTATTATTTTGCCGGCCGCTACCAGGATGTCATCGACCTGGCAACCAAAACCCTGGACGTCCCCCAACCGTACCTGGAAGAGAGCTGGTACTGGCGTGCACGTGCTTATATCGCCCTTGGTGAACGAGAAAAAGCAATCGATGATTTGAACAAATCGCTCGAATACCATCCCAATTTTGCTCCCAGTGTCGCTCTTCTTCAGGAACTGGGAGTGACCCAATAAGATGGTTAAAATTCTCCATTTTGCCGATGCCCATATCGATATTGCCAACCAGGGCAGGCGCGATCCTCAATCCGGGTTGCCGGTTCGGGTATTGGATTTCCTGAAATCCCTGGATAAGATTGTTGATACAGCCATAGAGGAAAAAGTCGACCTGGTCATATTTGCCGGGGATGCCTATAAAGACCGCAGCCCTGCTCCAACCTTCCAACGGGAATGGGGCAAACGCATGATCCGCTTATCATTAGCCGGTATCCCCACCATTTTACTGGTAGGCAATCACGATCGTTCCCCGGCTCTGGGCAGGGCGAATGCTTTGCAGGAATTTGATACACTGCAGGTACCCCATATCTGGACCATCAGCCAGCCAACCTTACTCAAACCCGGCGATCTGGAAGGCCTTCCTGTTCAGGTGATGGCCATCCCCTGGGTGTCCCGCTCGGGACTGATGAACAGCCTCGGGATGTCCGCCTCCCAGACAGACCTGGCTTACCAGGAAATTGAATCCAGGCTGGAAATGCTGGTGAACACCTGGTTGGGCCAGATTAATCCGGCTCTTCCGGTAGTCCTGACTGCCCACGCCTCAATAGAAGGCGCAAAATATGGCTCTGAGAGAAGCGTCATGCTGGGCGCAGATGTTACCCTGGCTGGCAGGCTTGTTCGCAATCCGCAGATTGATTATGTAGCCCTGGGGCATATTCATAAAGCACAAAACCTGAATGAAAATGCGCATCCGCCGGTCATTTATCCCGGCTCTATCGAACGCGTGGATTTTGGAGAAGCCAGGGATGAGAAATTTTTCGTGGTCGCAGAGGTAAACCGCGGCTCCACCCATGTAACCTGGCATAAATTAGAGGGCAGAAACTTCATCGACCGCTTCATAAAAATAACTTCTCCGGATAATATTTTTGAGCAGGTGGTGGATGCCTTGCCTGACCAGTCCCAGTTGGAGGATTCGATTGTGCGGTTAACGATCGAATATCCGCACGATTGGGAATCCCTGATCAACGAGCCCGATATCAGGGCTTACCTTAACCCGGCCTTCGAGTTCCACTTCATTCGCAGGCCGCAAATCGAATCCAGGCTGCGTCTGCCTTCCAACCAGACAATCAGCTCCCTCACTCCTGAAGATTTGCTGGAAATTTATTGGAAATCCATTAATACACCCACGGAGGAGATGAAAGAGCTCCAAACCCTGGCGAAGGATATCATCCAGCACACTTCGGAACCAGACCATAATGAATTTTAGGATTCTGGAGACTATCATACCAACCAATCAAGTATTTAATGATTAATATGCCCATCATCTTTATTCAAGTACTCTTTATCATTTTATTGATCCTGGCAAACGGGGTCTTTGCTATGGCGGAGATAGCAGTGGTTTCCGCCCGAAAACACCAGCTGCAAAATAAAGCGGATGAAGGAAATCTCAACGCTAAAACAGCCCTGGAAATGGCTAAAAATCCCACGCGTTTCCTGTCCACCGTACAGATTGGGATAACCCTTGTGGGAATCCTCTCCGGTGCCTTTGGCGGTGCCGTATTGTCCGGTTATCTGGCTGTTGAACTCGCAAAAATTCCCCTACTGTCCCCCTATAGCGATGAACTGGCATTGGTTTTGGTTGTAATCGCCATCACATATCTCTCCCTGGTTTTTGGCGAATTAATCCCCAAACGCCTGGGATTGAATAACCCGGAATCCATCGCAATTGCAATGGCCAGACCCATGCATACCCTGGCACGCATCACCGCCCCTATCATCAACCTGCTCAGTGTTTCAACAGAAGTCGTCCTGCGCATCATGGGTGTGAAACAGACCAAGGATCCGGGAGCCACAGAAGAAGATATCCGGATACTGCTGGCCCAGGGTACCAAACACGGCTTGTTTTATACAACCGAAAGGGAACTCATTGAAGCAGTTTTTCGCTTTGGGGATCGGGTAGTTGAAGAGGTTATGACCCCCCACACTGAAATTGAGTGGATCAACTCGGAGGACAGTCTCGACGAAATCACATCGAAGATCCTTAATACAAGCCATGAACAGCTTCCGGTTGCCCACGGCAGCCTGGATAACCTCCAGGGTATCTTAATAACCAATGAATTTTCTGGTACAGCTTCAATCGGGCCAACCCGTTCAATTATCAAAAATGATTAAACCCCCTTAATTGTCCCTCAAAATTTACCTGCAATCCGCGCCCTGGAAGCAATAAAAAAGGAGGATACCGGAATCCTGATTGTTATTGACGAGCATAGCGGCATTCTCGGAATGGTGACCCTCATAGACATCCTCGACGCCATCGTAGGGGTTGTACCGCATGATGGCGCCCAATCCCAGGAACGTATCGTACGGCGGGATGATGGGTCTTACCTTGTGGACGGGTTATATCCTGTCGATCAGCTGAAGGATTTCTTCTCCATTGATTTCTTTCCGGATGAGGAGGAAATCGGCTATCTAACACTGGGTGGTTTAATGATGAGCCAGTTCGGAGAAATTCCGTCACCCGGCAAGAGCTTTGAATGGCAGAACTACCGCTTTGAAGTGATGGATATGGACGGAATGCGTGTGGATAAGGTATTAATTTCCCTGCATAGCCACCCGCAAAACATCATCGATTCGAATTCCGTAATTGAATAGTCAATATGATCCCCATAAAACTAACTCTATCCGGTTTCCTTTCCTACTTACAGCCAGTTGAACTTGATTTTTCTGAATTCGATGTAGCCTGCATATCAGGATCGAATGGAGCCGGAAAATCTTCCCTGCTGGATTCGATTACCTGGGTTCTTTTTGGCAAGGCACGCCACAGGGATGATAATCTCCTGATCAACAGCCATGCCGCAGCCGCAGAGGTGACACTGGAATTTGAATATGAGGGAAACCGCTACCGCGTCTCCCGCAGCAAATCCCGCGAAAAACCGGTCAGGCTGGAATTTCAAATCTACGATCAAAATTGGAAAACAATTACGGAAAGCACCCTGCGCGAAACCGAAGCCAGCATCAATAAAACCCTGCGCATGGACTACGATACTTTCACCAATGCCTCCTTTTTCCTGCAGGGAAAAGCAGACCAATTCTCACAGCAAAAACCGGGGGACCGTAAAAAGATTTTAGGCAATATTCTTGGCCTGGAAATTTGGGAAAACTACCGGGAAGTCGCCGTGGAAAAAAGGCGCAAGAAAGAGATAGAACTCAGCGCTATCAATCACACCCTGGCAGAAATCGATGCCGAACTCAGTGAAGAAGGACAACGGGTTGAGAGGCTCGCCAAACTGCAAGAATCCCTCTCGCAGGCAAATGCCTTGCGGATTAGCAAGGAAAAGCTGGTCGAAAACATTCGAAAAAGACATCAGATGGTAGCCGAACAGCAGCGCATGACAAAAATACTGGAGGATCGGGTCAAAGAAAGCCAGGGAAGCCTCCAGAAAACGCAAGCACTGCTCAAATCGAGGGATGCTGAACGCCTGGATTATGAACAAAAAATCGCATCAGCCCCCCAGATTGAAGATGCTTATCACAAATGGCTTTCCTCACGGAACGAGCTGGAAAAATGGGAGAAACTTGCCGGGATCTCCAGGAAGTACCAGCCGCTTCAGTCAGACCTGAAAAACACCATAGAAAAAGAACAATCCCGCCTGGAACAGGAACAACTAACCCTCCAGGATCGTGAAAAACTGGTTTCGGAATTGGAAAAAAATCTACCCGATATCCAGGCAAATATGGACAGCCTGGAAAAAGATATTTCGGCGGCAAAAAAAGAAATCGCCCGCAAAAGTTTGCTTGAAGAGCAAATTCGCAGCCTTCAGGATGATCGTGCCAGACTGATTGCCGAAAACACACGCCTGAAATCGGAAATGAGCGAGGTCAAGGAGCACATCGATCAACTGCAGGCGGTGGACAGCGCAGAGTGCCCGTTATGCGGCCAGGAGCTTAATGCAGCCGACCGCCAGTCTTTACTGGAGTCTTTGCAAAGAGAAGGTAAGGAAAAAGGTGATCAATTCCGTAAGAACCTGGATGCTGTCAACCAGGCAGATGAAAATATCAGGCAAGCGGGAAACAGTATCAAAGCCATTGACCAGTTGGACATTATCACGCAGCAGAAACAGCGCCAGTTTGACCAGTTGGATAGCCGGAAAAAGGATTTGGGTTTTGCAAATCCAGCATTGGAAAACAACCGACCAGGTCCGCTTGAAGGAAATTGGGGAACTCCTGGAAAAGGAAGGTTTCGCCATCGAGGCGCGCCGTCAATTGGCAGAAATTGAAGATTCACTGATCAAGCTGGGATACGACCCCACCGCCCATGACAAGGCCCGCAGAGCAGAGCAGGAAGGGCATATCTTCCAGGAAAAGCACACCGCATTGGAAAATGCCCGAGCCGCCCTCGCTCCTCTAAAAAGGGAAATCGCCGGCCTGAGCGAACAGGTCCTTGCCGAAGCGCAATCCTACAACCAGGCACTGGAGATATACCGGCTGGCAATGGAAAAGTTGGAGATGGACCAGAAGGATTTACCGGATATTCAGCAGGAAGAGCACGAGCTGCGGGACCTCCAGGAAAAGGAAAACCGTCTCAGAATAGAACTGGGGGGGGCCGTCCAACTCGTAAAGGTATTGGACAACCTGCGCCTGCGCAAGGGTACCATGCAGATCGATCGTGAAAATGCTTCCCGGATTATCGGTCAAATCAAGTCATTGGAGCGCGCCTTTGGAAAAGATGGGGTTCCCGCCTTACTGATAGAGCAGGCCTTACCGGAGATTGAAATCCAGGCAAACGAAATCCTTTCCAGGCTGTCCTCAGGGAGGATGGGGCTGCGTTTTGCCACCCAGAAGGATTATAAGGACCATAAACGCGATGATAAAAAAGAAACCCTGGATATCCTGATCAGCGATGCTGCGGGTATCAGGGAGTACGATTTGTTCTCAGGCGGGGAATCATTCCGGGTAAATTTTGCCATCCGCCTGGCATTATCCCGGGTTCTCGCAAATCGTGCCGGAGCCCGCCTGCAAACCCTGGTGATTGATGAAGGTTTTGGCAGCCAGGATGCAGAAGGCCTCCAGCGCCTGATTGAATCGATCAATATTGTGCGCAGTGACTTTGCCAAGGTCCTGGTAATCTCCCACCTTGAAGAAATGAAAGATTCATTCCCGGCCCGCATTGAGGTTGAAAAGACGATACATGGATCAACCCTCAGGGTAATCGTATGACAAGCATTCCAATTCGGCTGGGTATCCAGCAGCGGGTCCTTCCCGCTTACCGGGTACCTTTTCTTGACTTGCTGGCCGGAGAGTGTGAAAAAGGGCTTAGTGTTTTCGCCGGCCGTGCCAGGCCGGATGAAGGTATCCTGGCGGGAGACGCGCCTCAAATTGCGTCGTTGTACCCGGCTAAAAATTTCCATTTTCTCAGGGGGTCCCTGTATACATGCTGGCAGAGGAATATAATCGAGTGGCTTGAATCCTGCCAGCCGGATGTACTGATTATTGAAGCCAACCCGCGCTACCCCCGGACACCCCGGGCAATTCAATGGATGAAGGCCAGAAACCGTCCCGTGATTGGCTGGGGATTGGGCGCTCCTCCGTCACAAGCATACCTCTCTAAATGGATGGGGGGAAAACGCCGGGATTTGGTTGGCAAATTGGATGCCATGATCACCTACTCGCAGCAGGGGGCGGCCGAATATCAACAACTGGGCGTTCCTGCAGATAAAATCTTTATTGCCCGCAATGCAGCCACCCGGAAACCTGCCCAAAATCCCCCGCATAGACCGCCGTCCTTCAACCAGGATCAGGGCTGCCGTCCTATTTGTGGGCCGTTTGCAGCAGCGTAAACGCGTGGATTTGCTGCTCCAGGCCTGTGCAAATTTACCGGAACCATTAAAACCGGATCTGTGGATCGTCGGGGATGGACCGGACCGCAGCAGGCTGGAGGGTCTGGGTGAGCAGGTTTATCCCGAGGCTGTATTTACCGGAAATTTACAAGGAGAGCAGCTTGATCAACTGCTGGATAAGGCTGATCTGTTTGTTTTGCCCGGCACCGGCGGCCTGGCTGTTCAACAGGCACTGGCTCATGCCCTGCCTGTTATCGTTGGGGAGGCAGACGGGACCCAGCTTGACCTGGTCCGGCCGGAGAATGGCTGGGTGGTTAACCCGGGTGACCTCGATTCATTGCAAACAGCCATCCAGGCAGCCTTGCTCGATCCTCCCAAATTGAGGCGCATGGGTCTGAAATCCTATGAGATTGTCCTCAACGAGGTGAACCTTGAGGGGATGGTCAGCTCATTTTCGGATGCCGTTTTATCAACATTGAGGATTGAGCCGATGAGAATCCTGCTGGTAGCAGATGGGCGCTCCCCGATAACCCGCCAGTGGATAAAAGGCCTCCTCAGGCTGCAGCACCAGGTAATCCTCGTATCTACTTTCCCTTGCAGCCCTGTAGAGGGGACTATCGCACAGGATATCATCCCGGTCGCTTTTGCCGGTTTAAGCGGCAGCCAGGTTGAACAGGTTGGGGGCAAGCAGAAATCCGGCGGATTGAAAAAAGCAGTGGCAGGATCACGGTCGAGTTTTTTGAAATTCCGCTACTGGCTTGGCCCATTAACACTCCCGTTTTATAGACAGCATTTCACAAAAATCATCCAGGGAATCCAGCCTGACCTGGTCCATGCCCTGCGTATACCCTTTGAAGGAATGCTGGCATCCTATACACCGCCTGGGGTACCGCTCGCCGTTTCCATCTGGGGAAATGATCTGACCCTGCATGCCGCGGGTTCAAAATGGATGCAAAATTGGACCGAACGGACGCTGCGCAGGGCAGACGGACTGGCAGCAGATGCCAATAGGGACCTGCGGCTTGCAAAACAATGGGGATTCGACCAAAGCCGTCCAACCCTGCTGGTGCCCGGCAACGGAGGAATTGACTTAACAGAAATTCACCGCCCGGGGGATGAGATACCGGACCAGGTTGACCTGGATATCCCGGTCGGCAGCCCGCTTGTCATCAATCCGCGCGGTTTCCGCCCGGGGAGTGTCCGCAATGACGTTTTTTTTCAGGCTGTTTCCCTTGTGCTGGAGAAAAAACCCGGAAATCCATTTTGTTTGCCCGGCAATGCAGCACCAGGAAGAAGCCCTCAACTGGGTAAACCGCTACCATTTGGAGAAAAATGTCCATTTGCTTCCCTATTTACCGCAGCCCCAGCTCTGGAATTTATTCAAAAAATCATTGGTCAGCGTATCCATCAGTGTCCATGACGGAACACCGAATTCGCTGCTGGAGGCCATGGCCTGTGGATGTTTCCCCATTGTCGGGGATATTGAATCCCTGCGGGAATGGATCGTTCCCGGGAAAAACGGATTCCTGGTTGAACCTGGAAACCCCCAGGCGCTTGCAGAAGCCCTATTAATCGCTTTGAGCCAACCCGAACTACGCCGGGAAGCCGCCATCATGAACCAACAAATCATCCGCCAGCGCGCAGAAGTAAACCTGGTGCGGGCCCAGATTTCTGTATTCTATCAGCGCCTGCTGGAATGATTCTGCTCTGGAATCCAGTCGTTCCAGGGATTGGTTTTACCCCCAGTCATTCAAAATGCATTTCCAACATTTATTCCAGCAAATCTTCGAATTAATAAAGAATTAATAATAACCAAATTGTCATATGGTAAGATAAAGAGATACAAATGGAGGAAAAAATGCCTGGCAAAGAAATCGAGCCTTCCCATGGTTTTCTGAATGAACTTGTTACCAATCTAAAATTAATTGTTAAATTGATGGGAGACCGGCGCGTCAGCCCATTTGTGAAATTGATCCCGATTGCCACAATGGTGTACCTGGTCTCCCCGGTTGATTTCCTGCCGCTTAATCCTCTGGATGATGCCGGAATTGTGGGTTTGGGTTTTTATCTCTTTCTCGAGTTGTGTCCGCACGATGTAGTCGAGGAGCTTAAGGACGATATGCAACCGCGTCATACCCGGTGAATGGAAGGAAGTAATTGATCAACAGCCGGAGGAAAAAAAGTAACCCTGGCTTTTATTAATGATCTGCAAAATTGGAACCATTACCGGTAGGTGTTTTGATATGTATGATTATAGATTGCAATATAAAAACCTTTTGAGGTTTTTGCCGGCTCTCCTCATTGTTGTCTGCCTGACCTTTTTGTCCAGCGCCTGCACACCCGGCCTCCCCCCTGCTTCACCAACCCAAACATCCCCCACCTGTAGAATCATCATTGACCAGGGTCAAACGTAATTTCCACCATTACCGCCACCCCGGACGATGCCGGCGCACAAACCCTGGAGCTCACCCGGGTTCCCGCATATCACCCCCGAACCCGCCGCAGTCCAGTGTGAACGTTACCAGCTTCCCGGATATGGGGCAGTATGAATGGAAGCAGTTTGCTTCCGGTTTCGACAAACCTGTTTTCCTGACAGGTGCCGGAGATGGATCCGGCCGGGTTTATATTGTCGAACAGGGCGGGCTCATCTGGCAGATGGATGGGGACGCCGCCGGGAAGAGCATTTTCCTGGATGTGAGTCAGAAAATATCCACAGGCGGCAATGAGCAGGGCTTGCTGGGGTTGGCATTCCACCCGGATTATCCTCAAAATCCAACCCTGTTTATTAATTACACGGATACCAACGGGGATACCACCATTTCCCGTTTTTCCGTCCTGCAGGACTCACAAAAAGCAGATCCTTCCAGTGAAAAGGTGCTGCTCAAGGTGGCCCAGCCTTATGCCAACCATAACGGCGGAGACCTGGCTTTCGGCCCGGATGGATTTCTGTATATCGCCCTGGGGGATGGCGGCAGCGCCGGAGATCCTCAGCAAAATGCCCAGAACCTGGAAAGCTACCTGGGCAAGCTCCTGCGTATCGACATTGACCGGGGTGATCCCTATGCCATTCCGCAGGGGAATCCTTTTATCGGCAGAGATGGTCTCGATGAAATCTGGTTATACGGTTTGCGGAATCCCTGGCGCTTCTCCTTCGACAGGGTTACAGGCGACCTGTATATGGGTGACGTGGGACAAAACAAGTGGGAAGAAATCGACTTTCTCCCGGCTGGTGATCCCGGCGGCGGGAATTTTGGCTGGAATTTAATGGAGGGGTACCCATCCCTACTCCGGGGAAATTCCCCAAAACACGGAACTTGTTGCGCCGCTGTTTGAATATGACCACAATTCAGGCTGTTCCGTCACCGGAGGCTACGTCTACCGCGGCCTGCAGCTTCCTGAGTGGCAGGGAATCTATATCTTCGGGGATTACTGCAGCGGAAACACTCTGGGGCTCACTCAGGCAGGAAAATGGCAGCTCTGAAATAAAGTTACTGGGAAAAACGCCGTATAATATCAGCAGTTTTGGTGAGGATGAGGCCGGGGAAATTTACCTGCTGGATCTTAAGGGCTCCATATACCGGCTGGAAAAGAAATGAGCGGTCCCAATTTCCATAAAATTACGGTATCATAAGGGCATGAATTTCAGCAATTTTCAATAGATGGCATGGCTCGCCGGATTAACTGGTTTTATCGAAGAAATAAAATTGGATGGTTTATCGAGGAGATTTTTATGGCTGACAAAAAAATGGCAGGTGGTAAAAATTCGCCGCTGTGAACACGTCGGGCTGCGATGTGGCTCTTGAAGCGGAAACAATCCTTCCATCATCGGATTTTTTGTCGGACCAGGCTCCCCGTTTCGGGGCCCACCGCTGCGCCCACATGCTGAGCTGTAATTCCATGGATGAGGCTGCCTGCATCTGGGCCGGCTCCAACCCGGGTTATGACCCGTTCAAAGAGACGGATTGATCTTCCCGTATGATTATCACTGATTGATTCTCTTCAAAACGCCCAGTGATGGGCGTTTTTGTTTTACCAAGCGGAATTCAAATTATATCCTCTCTATAGGTCCACACAACCAGGCAACCTTTTAAGCCAGTTGCACCCCATCAGGTTTTGCCTGCCATTCCAAAGAACATTATCTTATTGATTTTCGGGACAATATTAGTCAGTCCAGGGAGCCTCCAACTTACTGACACCTGTCCCCTTTTAGGGATTCGAAGGCGTCCAGAATGACGTCTATACTGAATATGTGGGGGTGTGCTTTCCCTGGTGCACATCGCGTCTACACATTTTTAAGATGCACCAAATTGCACCATACAAATTATTAGATCGGTTCTCGGAGAGGACAATCGCTGGTCTCTTTCCAGGGGGGTAACATACTTCAGGAGAAGTATTATTCAATTTAATGACTTTGGAAATTTCCCCTTCGGAAACATCATTCCTGGCATATAAAATCTAAGGTATCTAAACCTTTGGGTAGCTGATGGGGGTCGAACCCAAAACACCTTGATCCACATTTCCCCAATGTAACTTGATAGTTAGGATTCTTAAATAATTTATAGTGCAATAATGGGGCTAATACGCCTATAATATTCATAGATTCTATCGGTTATGAACACGAGTTTCTAACGTTATGCACATGTTTAGAAAGCGGATAAAAACCTTAAATCTTGGGAAGACGATTTGGATTTCTTTCAGTGCCAGGGCTAACAATATGTTAACTTCCTTCTGTAGAATATTGTTTGGCGCTAGTCCAATCCTCCTGTCTCTTATTTCCAAATTTTCAGGTCAGACTAATCTATGTATGTTCACCATACTTTAGCTATCGTTTTTCATTTCTTCAGGGTCGCAATTTTTTTCATCTGGTTTCTTATCCGCTCTCACAATTTCCCCAATATCATCAAAATTTTCATTAAATCTAACCAAAATTTCCACACGAATAAAAATTTATAACTATTAAATCGATAACTGATCTCTCTAGTTATCCTTGATGGTAGATAAATGGAGAAAGACCCCCAATAACCATATTAGTATAAAATTAGTTCATGAATTCATTTGAGCAAATTGTTGCAGGGCTATTTAGAAGCGAAGGATTCTGGACAATAATTGGGTTTTAGGTTGATCTGACGAAACAGGAAAGAAGGGCTGTAGGAAAACATTCTTTGCCAAGGCCGGAGATCGATGTTCTGGCATACAAGGGAAGTAGTAATGAACTGATATGGATCGAATGTAAATCATATTTAGATTCAGGTGGAGTGGTAATTTCGAGTTTCAGTTAACGAAGATGATCGCAATTTTCAACGATATAAGATTTTTAATAACGGCCTCCACCGAGAGGTTATCAGTAAGGCTTTGATAGATAAAACCGTGAGGGTGGGATTAACCCCACCAAATCCAACTCTCACTTACTGCCTGGTAGCAGGAAAAGTACGAACCGACAAAGATAGAGACAAACTAAATGAGTATTTTCACCAAAATGGGTGGCTCTTTTATGACAATACTTGGTTGAAAGATGAATTGAATAAGGCTTCGGAATCACAGTATGAAGATGATATCGCGATGATCGTTGCTAAATTGATTCAGCGAATATAACCAAATTATATTGGGGTTGGAATCAACGCTGCCTTGTTATTCAGCAAGAAATGACTGTCCTCAAATGTTCTCATCGATTATTCTTAATCACGTCCTTTTTAAGTTTATCCAAGACCCAGATCTTAAATTTACCGTATCCGATTTATTGACTATATTTGTTACATACAATATTTGAAATCAACAACTTTTATAAATATATAAAGATACACGTTGACATATGATACTATATATGATACTATTGAGGAGAGAGGATGAGCAAAAAACAAAAATTATACAAACGCATCCTTGAAAAGCCGAAAGATTTTCGTTTCAATGAATTAGTTAAAGTGATTCAAGATTGTGGATATACCTTAGATAATGTTAATGGGAGCCACTACATTTATATACATCAAGATTTACAAACACTAACCATACCCAATAAAACACCTGTTAAAAGCTATTTAATAGATCAGGTTTTAGACATTGTTCGGAATGAACTTGAAGAATTACTCTAAGAAAGAGTGAACACTATGGAAAAGAATATTGATTATTACATGAACCTTCCTTACACACGGGAAATGGTCCCCGATCCAGAGGGAGGATGGTTTATTCGGGTAAAGAACTTCCTGGATGCATGAGCCAAGGCGAGACTGCTGATGAAGCAATAAATATGATTGAAGATGCGATGGATGGATGGCTCAGGACAGAGTTGAACAGGGGGAGAATAATTCCAGAACCCCGATTTGAAGAAGATTTCAGCGGAAAATTCATTGTAAGGATGACCAAATCTCTTCATCAGAAAATAGATGCAGTCGCTAATCATGAGGGAGTTAGCTTAAATCAGTGGGTGGTAACATCATTGGCTGAGACCATCGGTAGTCAAAGTCAAATAAGAATTGTTCAAGAAAAAATTTTTCCGAACGATAGCACCATAACCGTTATGAAATCTATCCTCAAAGCAATTGGAATTGAGAATATTGAGGATGATAATCTGGAGGCCGAGTTCACACAATGGCTAAAATCAGAAATGGATAAGGTTTCAGATAATTATTATGTTGGAGAAATAAATAGATCAAGAGAGGACCTGAACTACGTTATTAGAACCATACGATCCCAATGTAAAACAAGTCACCTGATTTCAATCATAGCGGATATCTTGGAATGGACAAAACAAACATTTGATCGGCCTGCGGAAAAGACAGTTGAACCCTATTCAAGAAAAGAATTAGGGTCTCTTAATGAAATATTTGATTACATAAACTTACCACAACTGATTGAGAAAGAATTGTTGGCACAATCTCAGAAAATGCAAGAGGCGGAAAATGAAAAAACAGGTAACCAATATAAATTCCGATCCAATTCTGGAAGCTGCAAAAATTCTCACCGACATTGGAGAGGATAGTGAAGCAATAAAGCTGATTCGAAAGGTTTTAGAAAAATGCCCGAACAATATCGATGCTGCTATTCAGGCCGGTCTACTCTACCAAAAATTAGGTAACAATAAAAATGCAAAAATATATTTTAGAAAAGCACTCTCTATTAACTCCGATTATCCTAAGGCAATAAAAACCTTGGGGCTTTTCGAATTAGATATAGAAAAAACAAAAAATGGATTGGATACTCTTTACCGCTACTTAGCCATGAACAACTGGGATGACTTAGAGGTATTAAACAAAATATATGAATTTACTGAAGAAGAAAATATTGAAAAAAGTATGGAGATTATCAAGTATGCCTGGGAGCATACTTTACATCCCAGAGTAGGATTTCTTTATTCGAGAATATTACGTACCAAAGGTGAGAACTCAAAAGGGTTGGAAATTTTACAGATAATTGCCAAAGTTTCTCCCGAATTAGATATATTATCCGAGTTGTCAGTGGCATTAATAGACGATAACCAATATAAGAATGCAATTCCTGTTATTAAACAAATTATTCTATCCTCAGATAAAGAATTAGAAGGTATTGATCCAGGGACAGATATTATTCATGGATCTAAATCAAAATTAAACATAGAGGATGACTCCAATAAAAACATACAAAATAAATTTGGAATTAATCTCAGGACTCTGTTAGCATTTTGTTATTACTCCACCAACGACTATGATCTTGCGCATGAAGAGATTAATCAAGCTATCGATATTGATCCAAATATGTATATCACCGTTAGACTGAAGATCTTGATATTAATTACCTTAGAAGAGAGGAAGCCGAACTGTTAAATAAATCATTACTTGGACAATAATTCTTTAGATAGACCCGAGTTGAAAAATTTTTTCGATACAATGTATGACAATTTTTATAAACCACAACCATCTGAGAAGGCAATTTCATTTCTTGAAAGGGCTATCGCAGAATTCCCAAAAGAAGTTTCCTATCTGAACAGGCTTGCGGATATTTTGATTGATATGAATAAAACAGAAAGAGCAATAGATGTATTAGATCAATCTTTCAAACTCATCCCGGAAACAGACCTGATGGCTGTAGAACAACTGAGGGAGAGATTCAATTATCGATTAAAACACTATCTTCTGCTAGATGGAATTGGTCAGGGAATTCGGGGGTTAGAAAAGTTTGAATATTATTTTGAGCAAAATTCTGATGAATTAATGAGCAAGATAGAGCATGATATTCTCCGTGTATTATTTCAAGAAGAGAACATTGGGCAAACCAATCGTCAATATTTTAGATACAGATTCAAGCAAGATAAACATTCCATAATACGAATGATTAAATATCTATTTTCCAAGTATCCATCCAATCCATCTCTTATTTACCTAATGTCTTTATTAATGTTTTATAAGGCCAGCTAAATAAAGGAATTAAAGTTCTGGAGAGTATTCTAAATATTAATCTTCCAAATAGGCTTAAACCAGTTCTTATGAACAACCTTGGATTTGGGTACATGTTACAAGGGAACCTGAATCTTGCTCTAGAAGTTCTCAATGAAGCATTATCTCTTATAGGTCCTAATGAATCAAGTGGAGAAATTCCTTCATTAGCCATATTTTAATGAAGGCAAATTTATTACATATAATTTTTTGGTTATCCTGATTCTAAATCACTAATTTCACCTACTTTACAATCGTATTCGATAAACATCATCATTAAATGCAACCTATTATCATTATCTCTTGCTCTAGGAGATGTCTATCAAGCCTTTATTATATACACGTTAATTGATTTTGATGATTTTGACGATTCGTTCCGAGAAATGTTGGGGATTTCAACATTGCTATCTATTACCCAATACCATGGGGATCAAAAAAACACCGTGCAAATATGGAAAAAATTCTTGGAGGGGGCTGAACAAAATCCATGGTTATCTGTTGAGGGTATCCGTGTACTTGTAGAAACCTTTTTTCCACAAGTACATAATTGGGTGTCCGCAGAAAGCGAACTCATAGAAATATAATGATAACAGCCTAATAACTCATAGATAAACATCATAATGATTATTAATAATTTAACTCGCCTTGTAGGTTACAATCACCCTGATTAGAGATAATCAAACGATTGGACAAAATGAATAATGAAGGAAATTAATTGGGATAGATCTAATACATTGGCAAATATTATCGATGCTAGAATAGGCAGATGTAAAACAAATGTTATTAGAGCTTTCCTTGATTACCGTAATGATCTTCCTAAAGATGCTGTTCTAATTGAAGGACTTTATCTAATTGGAGGTCAACCATTCGGTCACGCATGGATTGAAACACGAGAATATATTATTGACCCAACTTTAATTTTAGAGGAAAATGAGTCACTCAAAGAAACAGTGAAATACGATAAAGTAATAGATTGGGAAGAAACCCAAATACGAAGAGAATATTCTGACCAACAAATAACACCCGATACTGAAATCCTGGTGAACATAGATTTTGATGATCCAGATATTAAAGAAGAATTAGATTATTAGAGGATTTTGATTTTGAGAATCTATAATTGCGTTAATAAATATTGTTCAGTTCGAGTAGTATGTGCAACAAGTTTATTAAAAATCGGCCCTTTTCTGGAAACATGATTAAACTCCCATATCTGGGGGGGGTAATCAAAGGATAACCGCTATATATGGCGCCTCCGGAGGGATCGAATCCCCAACCTACTTATTCAAAGTTACTATGTAATACTGTCCACAGTGTACATACCGTCCATTGTGTCCATACAGAACACAAAAACAGGCTCATTTTGTCCACCCTGTCCATAGCGTCCACCCCGTATCACCGGCGTTGCACCCGCGTTACACCCGATTTGCACCTGCAGGAAAGGCGACTAAAATTTTCAGATATGATTTTCGGTAATCACTCAAGGCTGTCTACTGCTCAATTGGCAATATCTATTATTCGAGATGTACAATCCGGATCAAAGCGCATTGTGATTCCGGGGCAAATCATTCGCGGAATACAATAGTAAATCTAGGAAAGTGATACATACAGAGCATCCATAAAACCCTGGTCAACCAGGTTATCCGATAAACCATTGATAGGCCATAGCCGCATCAACCCGGCAATTTTATTGGTTTGTCTGGTTAATTCATTACCGCCATCTCCGTCATCCCCTTAAGAAATACAAATGGCGGCGGTAATGGCGGTCAACGATATCTGCAGGCTTACCCCCGGAGATGCCACGAGAATTAATCCCATCTACAATGTATTGTTGAGCAAGCGAAATTCCTAATCTTGTGATCCAGAGCATTATGGATTGGATTCCAACCGGAGGCTGTCCCCCACCCACTCCGCCTGCGCCACCTTCTCATTTACCCCGAGCAGTATCCTGAGTGATTCCTTAAACCGCCCCGCATCCCCGCTGGTAATGAACCTGATTCTTCCCCCCTATTCACCATCTTCGGCCAGCAGTCCCCTGGCTTCCAGGACACGCTTCACCTGGCGGGCCACCGCCATGGACGGGTCGATCACCTGCACATTCTCGCCCGCTATCTCCTGGATCAGCGGCAGCACAAACGGGTAATGGGTGCAGCCCAGGACAATCGAATCCACCCCCTGGGAAATCATGGGCAGCAGCGCCTGCTCCAGGATTGCCCTGGTTTCGCGGTGTATCCAGGTCACCGTTTTCAATCCGGGCAACAAGTCCCGGGCAGGTATCCTTGAGCACGGTTACCCCTGCGGAAAAGCGTTCCATGACGGAGGCAAACAATTCACCCTGGAAGGTTGCCGGGGTTGCCAGGACACCCACCACCCCGGATTGGGTTTTCTCAGCCGCCGGTTTGACGGCCGGCTCCATCCCCACAAAGGCCGTGTCTGGAAATTTCTCCCGCAAAGTATGCAGGGCCGCTGCCGAAGCGGTATTGCATGCCACGACAATCACCCCGGCGCCCTGTCCGATCAGGAATCTGCTGATATTTTCGGAATAATTCCGCACCTCATCCAGGGATCTTTCACCATAAGGCACATGCGCCTGGTCGGCAAAATAGACCAGGGGTTGGTCCGGCATGATGGAATGCACTGCCCGCAGGATGGTAAGCCCCCCAACCCCCGAGTCAAATATCCCGGCAACCTTCGATTCCATGGCAGTCTCCCCGATGAGGATCAGGCGGGATTTTTTCTTGCGGCCTGGATAAATGCATCGAACAATTGGATGGTTTGGGGAGCCTCCGGAAGGCTTTCCGGATGCCACTGCACCCCGATTCCAAAGGGATGGTCTTCAAGCTCCACCCCTTCCACCAGCTGGTCAGGTGCAACGGCGTTGGCAGTCAATCCTTTGCCGATAAATTTGACCCCCTGGTGGTGGAGGCTGTTGACCCAGAATGGGCTGGTGCCGAGAATTTGCTGCAGCCGGCTGGATGGCACAAGGTCAATGCGGTGAGCCAGAAATTCCCGTTCCGTCATGGAATCATAGCGGTGTTTGATCGAATTGGAATAAAAGCTGTCCAGGTCAATAAACAAAGATCCTCCCAGGGCCACGTTGAGCACCTGGATCCCCCGGCAGATTGCCAGGAAAGGAATTCCTGCTTTGGCGGCGAAACGCACCAGCTGGATTTCCTGCCGGTCCCGCTCGGCATCCAGGCCGAAAAGGCTGGGGTGTTTCGGCGACCGGTAGCGCTGGGGATCAATATCACCGCCGCCCGAAAGCAGCAGGCCATCCAGGCGCTGCATCAGTAGATCCAGGTCCCGGCTTGAGATTCCCAGGGGGATTAAAACCGGAATGCCGCCCGCCCGGGAAACCGCCTCGATATAGGAATCCCGCACAGTTTGATTGGTGATGTTGTTATCGTTATTTCGATTTTTGGATGGTTATGCCAATAATGGGTGCGTTCATATCGTTCCATTTAGAATAAAAGGGTACAACCCGGCGCCGGTTGTACCCTGGATGTATTCCAAGTAAGGTATCGATTAAGAAAATTTTTGTTTGAGGCGGGCTTTCTTGCCTGTTCTCTCGCGAAGGAAATAAAGCCTTGACCGGCGCACTTTGCTGTGCCGCTCAACAACAACCTTATCAATCTTGGGTGAATGCGTCAGGAAGGTCCTCTCTACGCCAATACCATTGCTGGCAATCCGGCGGACGGTGAAGGTTGCATTATTACCCCTGTCGCGGGCATAAAGGACAGTCCCTTTGAATTCCTGGATGCGCTCCCTGGTTCCTTCGGTAATTTTTACATGCACACTGACAACATCACCGGCCCGCAGGTCGGGAATATTCGGATTGGGCGGGGCTTCAACGGACAACAGCAAATTATTCATTCTATACGCTTCCTTTTCTAAAACATGGCAATGTACAATCGATGATTGCGAAGGGTGATTATACCATCAAGAATTTTTTCCGGCAAGTTCAATTTGCATGGGAACTTTCCAGGAGCCATTCAAATTCCAGCCACGCTATATCCCAATTTTTGAATGGCTTGAAGAAGCTGTGGCTCACCAATTACCTGGTCATCAAACTCCACCTGCAGGGTCTGCTTATGATAACTGGCCTGGGCACTTTGAACACCCGCCAGGTCTTCCAACCCTTCCAGGCGCATCACGCAGGCGCTGCAGTGCATATCCGGAATCTGGTAGGTTCGTTGAATCATCATTGGTTGTTTTCCCTATATAGAATAAGTCCTGATAATTGGTGGTATTTCTAGAGGAATTTTATCACCCCGGAATACATGCCCATCGAACAGGTATAGTTCAGGACAGTGCCGGATTCCTGGGGAGGAATTTCAACAATTTTCTCGCCGCTCGCATCCAGAAGCACCTGGATGTCCATGGAAGGGATTGTAAAAGCCCTGGCACACGAATACGTGTCATTTGTAACCAGCCTCAAGCGGATTGGCTGCCCGGCCGGGGCAGTGCTTTCATACGGGAAGTAACCTGCGGTTTTTACCTGGATGACCACATCACCCTCTTTTATTGGCGAAGTGCCTACACCAACCTGTTCAGGCTCCTGCGGATTGGAAATCAACTGGCTGCTGGCCCCCTTATTCATATTGCTGGCGCGGCTGATGGTGTACGGGAACCCGATCAGGTTCAGACCGGAATCCAGGGAGATCATTGCAAAGATGAAACAGTACCAGGGCTACAAAGCGCAAAAAATATTTTTCCATCAAAGTGCCCAGGCGGGTCATCAGATAGGTGAGGGTGAAAAACACCGGGCTGGCCCCCAGCGTGAACGCAAACATGATCAGCGCTCCCTGAAGGGGATCGCCGGTGGCGATGGCCAGGGCAAGCATGGCCTGGGTAATTCCGCAGGGAATCAGGATGGTGAGCGCTCCCAGGAACACCGGAGAAAACCATGCATCCTGGTTTTTTGATTTTTGGCGGATCCACCGGCGCAGCGAGGCAGGTGGTTCAATATTGAAATAGCGGAAGATTGGGTGAACATTTAACAGGCGTAAAGCATTCCCGATCATGAAAATGGCAATGAATATTTGAAGATAGCCGCGCATCGCCGGGGTTAATGAAAATATGCTGCCAAGCGCCCCCAGTGCAGCCCCGTAAAGGGTATAGGCAATTATCTTTGAAAATAAAAATAGGTTAATGGAGAGGGCAATACGCAGGTTATTCTTGCGGCTGTCATTTCTTTTTCTGGCCGGTTTGCTGATGTCGGTTTCCAGCTGGCTGGCCAGTGAAGCAGTGACCAGCCCGCCCTGGACTGCCATGCAGCTCAGCCCGCCGGCAGTTAAACCCGTTAGAAATACAACCCATAAAGAAGTTTCCATAATCGCCTCTGTAAAATACCTTACCGATAAACCATAAACAGTAAAGCTATTTTACACCATTTTTGGTGATAATACTCTTATTATATTTTGTTCAGGAAAATATTTTCCGTCGCTGGAAAGCCTTGCTCAGCGCCGCATCAACTTCCTCCCCGGATATGGGCAGGGTAAGACATCCGTCGGCACCACCCTCCCAGATTCGATCCATGCTTTCGGGGGAAACCTCCGGCAGCAAAACCAGCACGGGCAAAAAATGCCAGATTTTGCGCTGGCGGATAAAATCCAGGCTTTTGAGGACCAGCTGGGTGTTTACCGGCGAATACAGGATCAGGGCATCCGGGCATTCCCCGGAGAGTAATTTCCTTTGAAAAACCTGGTAATCAGCACAAAAATGGACTTGATACCCCAGACCGGTAAGAATCTGGCTGAATTCCTGCCGAAGATCCGCATCACCACCCACAAACCAGATGATGGACAGTTTCATTCCTCCAGGTGGTTAAGGATTTGTTGGGCAAGTTCCTGGTTAATCCCGGGGAGTGAGGCGATTTCCTGGGGTTGTGCATTCAGGATACCTTCAACGGAGCCGAAGTGCATGATCAGTGCTTTCCTGCGTGCTGGTCCAATCCCCGGAATATTATCCAGGCGGCTGGCCATGCCAAGGCGTGATCTTTTATTGCGGTGAGCCGTGATCGCAAAGCGGTGCGCTTCATCACGGATCCTTTGCAGCAGGTATAATCCTTGCGAGTGTCTCGGGAGCAGGATTGGGGCTTCCCTGCCTGGCATGAAAATTTCCTCCTGCTGCTTTGCCAGCCCGGCTACCACGATATTGTCCTGCAAACCATATTTCCGCAGTACCGCCACTGCCCGGCTTAACTGACCTTTGCCCCCATCCACAATTAACAGGTCAGGGAGGAGTGAGAAAGCCAGGTCGGTTTTTTTCCCGAGGGTATGCAAATCTTCCTGGGAGGTTTTCCAGCGATTAAAGCGCCGGTTGAGCACTTCTTCCATGCTGGCGAAATCATCCGGTCCCACAACATTCTTAATATTAAAACGCCGGTAGAAGGACTTTCTGGGTGTTCCCTGTTCAAAAACCACCATGCTTCCAACCGCGGCAGTGCCTTGCGTATTGGAGATGTCATAACACTCTATCCGGCCGGGAGGCTCCGCCAGGTTTAATGCCAGCTGAATATCGGCCAGGGATTCACTCTGTTTGTTTTTATCAGCCTCCCACTGGGTGCGCAGTGAACGAAGTGTATCCACGGCGTTTTCAGTGGCCATCTGGATCAATTCCTGCTGCGTACCGGAGCGCGGCACAACCAGGTCCGTTTTTGTACACCCCTGCCTGGTCCGCAGCCAGGATTTGATGATGGCTGCTTCTTCAATTTCCTGCGGGAGGAGCACCCTGGACGGGATCTGGGCAGATTCAGAGTAAAACTGCTTGATAAACTGGGCGATGATCTCGCCATCCTGCTCATCCTCTGTTCCCTCCAGGATGAAATATTCCCTGCCAATCAACTTGCCGGAACGGATGAAAAATATCTGGACGCAGGCTTCCCCATCGGCGCGCGCCATCGCCACGACATCCGAATCCATTTCCTCGGTGGATACCACTTTCTGTTTCTCAACCACTTTTTCGATAGCCTGGATCTGATCGCGCAGGGATGCTGCCCGCTCAAAACGCAGGTCCTCGGCGGCCTGCTCCATTTCATTCTGCATCCTGGTTACAATCGGGTCCGTTTTCCCCTCCAAAAAATTACACAGGTCCTCAATCAAATGCCGGTATTCCTGCTGGTTGACCGCCCCGATGCAAGGACCGCTGCAGAGCTGGATATCGAAATATAAACAGGGACGGGGATCTTTTCCGGTTATCACCCGGTCACAGGTCAGGTAGGGGAATATCCTCCTCAGCACATCCAATGTCTGGTGGACAGCCCAGGTACTGGTGTAA
This sequence comes from uncultured Chloroflexia bacterium, assembly GCA_963747965.1. Lineage (GTDB taxonomy): Bacteria > Chloroflexota > Anaerolineae > Anaerolineales > Anaerolineaceae > CAVVGZ01. The sequence continues at coordinate 398,592 of CAVVGZ010000004.1, forward strand.
GGCCCAAAATACCGCGACCCATCGTTTTCCATCCGGCGGGTGACGGTTACTTTTGGAAATGGGAGAGCAGTATGGACTTTTATATAAGGGTACCGCTTATCATCCTTCAAGCGGATATTGTAATGCGGGCGGTGTTTCTTGATCAGGTTCATCTCCAGGATCAGGGCTTCCAGCTCTGATCCCAGCACGATCCATTCAATATCCGTAATTTTTTGGACAAGCTGGCGCGTTTTGATATCCAGTCCGGTAGCAGCGCGAAAATAGGAGCGGACCCGGTTTTTCAGATGGTTGGCTTTACCGACATAGATCACCTGCCCTGATTCATTTTTCATCAGGTAACAGCCGGGTTTTTCGGGAAGGGTGTCCAGGATTGCTTTCAGGTTTCAGGCACTGCCATGGCAATTATCTTTCTACCTTAAACTCATTGCACATCCATCGGCACGCGGGTCACTTCCCGCCCAGAGTACCCCTGTACCAGGATTTCGGCGGATAATTTGCCCGCGCCCGAATAAACTTCGATTGGTGCCGGAAACCGGGCGGATGATATGTCCAAGATCGCTCAACCCGGCCATAACATCCACCGGAATGCCTTCTTCCAGGGCTACCCAGCCGCTCAGGTCTTCCCCGTCCACGCAGAAACGCGCTCTATCCAGCGCAGACTGCGGATCGAGGTTGTCATCAGCCATCCCAACAAGCACCTGCAGGTGCCCCTGCGGCTGCATGAACCCACCCATCACCCCGAAGGACGCATAAAGGTCATTTCCCTGCACATTGGTCGCCATGGCGGGAATGATGGTATGGTACGGGCGTTTTCCCGGAGCAACCCCATTGGGATGGTTGGGATCCAGGGAAAAATTGCAGCCGCGGTTCTGCAGGGCAAATCCAAGACCTTGCGGGGCAATTCCGGAGCCAAAATCCTTGTAGAGACTGTTGATAAATGAACAGGCATTGCCTTCCCGGTCCACCACCGATAAATAGACCGTGTCGCTTTTCGAAGCGGGAATCCCCGTTTGGAAGGAAAGGTTGGCACTATCCGGGGAAATCAGCTTGCGCCTTTGTTCCGCATAGGATTTGGAGAGAAGTTGGTCAAGGGGTATGGGATAAAAATTGCCATCTGTGACATGCGTCCGCACATCGGCAAAAGCCAGTTTCATGGCCTCGATGAGCAGATGCAGCCTCTGGACCGAATCAGCCGGCATATCCGCCAGGTTGTACCCTTCTACCAGGTTCAATGCCAGCAGTGCTGCCAGCCCCTGTCCGTTGGGTGGGCACTCCCACACCCGCAGATTCCGGTAGCGGGTTGATATGGGGATTTCCCAGCTGCTCTGATGGGAGGCAATGTCTTCCAACGTCATGCACCCGCCCAATTTTTTTAAGGTGGATACAATCGCTTCCGCAATTTCTCCCTGGTAAAAACCGGCTTTCCCTTTTTCTGCGATTAACCTCATCGTGGATGCCAATCCCGGATTGCGAAAGACCTCTCCCGGAAAAGGTGCCCGTCCATTGATAGTAAATTGTTCGCCTAAGTGAGCGTTCTTTGGCAGGTTTTCAGTCGAAAGTTTCCAATAATATGAGGTGAGGGGTGATACCGGGAAACCACCCTCGGCAAGCTGGATGGCTGGCTCCAGGATTGACGCCAGCGGCAGCCTGCCAAATTTATCCACCAGGTCGCACCAGGCCGCGCAGGCACCGGGGACGGTTACGCTGTAGGGATGGTCATCCGGAATGCGATTGGTAAATCCCTCCCGGTGCAGCTTATCAAGGTCCAGCTGCATCGGGGCTCTCCCCGAGCCATTCAGCGCAAAAACAGTTTTTGCAGCTGCATGGTAATAAAGAGCAAACGCATCCCCTCCCAATCCGGTGGAATATGGTTCGCATACCCCCAGGGCAGCTGCAGCAGCAATGGCCGCGTCAGCAGCATTGCCTCCAATTTCCAGAACCTTTAACCCGGCGCCGACCGCCAGCGGTTGGGACGCAGCCACCATACCCCCCATTCCATATACAGGTGAACGCCGTGAAGAAAAATTTATCATAGACCCGCTCAGATGACTGTTATCCCTTCCCCGGGGACAGCTTCGCCAATATGCCAGACAGGTTGGTTAAGATTGGATGCTGAATCCAGGAAAAGGTTAACCTGTTCTGGAGGAACTGCCAGGAGCAGACCGCCGCTGGTCTGGGGATCAAAAAGCAGCATCTGGCGTGTTTCATCTACATTGGGGGAAAATTGCACGTGGTTACCGTAAAACAGGCGGTTATCCGCAGCCCCGCCCGGGAAGGTGCCCTGCTTTGCATATTCCAGTGCAGGTGCCAGGAAAGGTATGCTGTCAAAAACCAGGTTGAAAGCCAGCCCGCTGGCCTGAGCCATCTCGAACCCATGCCCTAAAAGGGAAAAACCGGTGATGTCCGTGGCTGCCTTTACGTTATGCTTCAGCGCCAGTTCGGAGGCGGTCTTATTCAAGCGCGTCATCCAGGATACCACCTCCACAACATGGGCGGGAGCTGCCATGGATTGTTTGAGTGCAGTGGTGATGACCCCGAAACCCAAAGGTTTGGTCAGGAACAACTGGTCCCCAACTTTCACAGCAGATTTCAGCATCATCTTTTCAATATCAACAAAGCCAACCACCACCAGGCCGTATTTTGGTTCTTTATCCTGGACAGTGTGTCCACCCGCAATAATGACACCGGCTTCCCTGGCTTTTTCGGCGCCACCCCGGATGATCTCGGAGGAAATCGAAGCTGGTAAATCCGGGGGCAGGGCAGCCACATTCAAACCCAGCACGGGTTTGCCTCCCATGGCATAGACATCCGACAGGCTGTTTGCCGCAGAAATGGCTCCGTAATCATAAGGGTCATCCACCACGGGCGTAAAAAAGTCCGTGGTGATTACCAGGGCGCGGGTCTCATCCAGTCTCCAGACAGCCGCGTCATCCGCTGCGTGCAAACCCACCAGTAAATCCGGATAATCCCGGGAGTTAAACACCTCGTTTAATGGGCGCAGCACCTGCGCCAGCGCTTCTGCGCTTAGCTTGGATGCTCAACCGGCACAGCTGGACAGGGTGGTAAGCCTGATTTCTTTGCCGGATGTTGCCCTTATTTCATCTGCCATATCGTCTTTTTATCCTGCTTAATTCCAGATTATTTCATCCTCATTACGGATTCGGTACCGGGGTCGGGGTCAACTCCGGGGTGGTGTCCAGATTGTTGACATCCGGAAGAGGAAATAGAAATGGAGCATTATTGGGCAAAAGCATGGCCTGGATGTTCGGGGATAACTTGGTGATATATTCAAAGGTCAGTAAATCCGGATTGCCGCGGATGGCATCAGCAATTAATTCCAAGGATTTAGCTTCCGCATCAGCCTGGATAAGGCGTGCCTCAGCGTCTCCCTGGGCTGCAATAACCACTGCATCTGCCTTCCCAGCGGCCACCTTGCGAGCCTGTTCCGCTTCCTGTTCCCTTTGCTGCACTACAAAGACCGCCTGTTGGACAAGCTGCTCTGCAATTTGTTTTTGTTCTATGGATGCAGCGTATTCCGGCGAAAAGGTAATATTGCGCAAAACAAAATCAGAAAGAACCACACCGTTCTCTTCCAGACGCTGAGCCATCTCCTGTTCAATATTATCCACCATTTCGACCCGCTTGGTGCTGTACACTTCCTCTACCCCAAATTTGGATACGGCATCCCGTATAATCCCACGTGAAAGCGGCCTGACCAGGTCGGTGGCGATAGCGGTCCTGCCAGATGATATGGGTTTGCACAACTTTGTCCGGGTCCAGTGAATAAATCACGGATGCATCTACAAAAACTTCCTGGCCATCTGCTGTGCGTGCGGTAATCGAATCGTCACCGACAATTTGCCCTTCATCTCGGGTGGCAGACATGGTATAGGTCTGTTTCGAAATGGGATAACGGACAGTAGACTCAACGAATGGGACGATCCAGGTCAAACCTGGCTGCAACGCTTCCTGGCGATATCCATCCGGTTGTATGGCGGAGATCACCACCGCCCGTTCCTGGGGATTTACAAAGACCAAACCGGCACTGATAACGGTAAGAAGGATTGCTATTCCGACAACAATGAGCAGGATCTTTCCCGCACCCTGGGTGGGTTGATTCCTCCCGGAGCGGACAACCAGTACCACCAGCAAAGCAAATACAGCTAACCATGCCAAAAAAGCGAGACCTTGAAAAACATTGACGATGTTCACTTGAACTCCTTTGTTAATTAATACCAATATGATCGAATTATAGCATTATCTTTGGATGGGTTTGACACGGTGTAGAACCTTCGCCTACGGTGGAATGGAGATGCAAGCAATATTCCAGGATAAATTGGCGTGGATATTTGTTCGCAAATATAATCACATGGAAATATCAAGGAATGGGGTAAATGCCGGTGTTCCCCCCATATCTTCCAAGAGATATTGGGTGAAGCCTGGTTTATTTTACATTTCTAATAGGATTGTAACGGGTCCATCATTTTCAATTTTCACCAGCATATGGGCACCAAACTCTCCTGTTTGAGTTGGTATACCATGCTCCCGCATACATGCCGCGAATAAATCGACCAGCGGACTGGCAAATTCTGGCAGTGCCGCTTCAATAAAGGATGGGCGGTTTCCCTTCTGGGTATTTGCATATAAAGTGAACTGGGATACAACAAGTGCCGCACCATGGATATCCGCCAGGGACAGGTTCATCTTGCCCTGGTCATCACTGAAGATCCGCAGCAAGGCTATTTTGCGGGCCATCAATCGTACTTTGTTTTCATCATCCTGCGGTCCGATTCCAAGCAGGATGACAAAACCGCGTTCGATGGCCGAGATGGTGTTTCCTGCTACGATCACTTCCCCTTTTTGCACCCGCTGGATTACTGCCCGCATGAATTTAATTCCCTTGCTGGATAAGCATGATGACTCATCTCAAATTTGATTCCCCGGATTGATTAACGCTTTATGAATTTTATGGTAAACCGATTGCCTGGCGGACTTCACGCATCGTTTCTTCAGCAATGTCTCTGGCACGGCGTCCCCCTTCATTGAGGACATCATAAATTGTATCCGGGGATTTTTCCAGTTCTGCCCGCCGCTGCCGGAATGGTTCAAGCGTTTGGTTAAGGTTTTTGGCCAGCAGGCGTTTGCAGTCCACACACCCAATACCCGCCCGGCGGCATTCCACATTGACCATTTCCACCTCTTCCGGGCTGGAAAAAATCTTATGGAACGAATAGACGTTACATACATCCGGATTCCCGGGATCGGTGCGCCGGATGCGTGCCGGATCGGTGACCATCATCATGACACGTTTGGTAGTCTCTTCAGGGGTTGCCGCTAATTCAATATGGTTGTCAAGACTCTTCGACATCTTCTGCACACCGTCAATCCCGATCACTTTGGGCACTTCGGTGATCTTCATCTGCGGCTCTATCAACACATTGGTGTGATAACGGTAATTGAAGGAGCGTACCGTTTCACGCGCAAATTCAAGATGGGGCGCCTGGTCCACTCCCACCGGCACGATTCCTGCCTTGTACAGCACGATGTCTGCAGTCATCAGCACCGGGTAGCCAACCAGGCCGTAATTAACATTCTGGGGCTGTTGGCGGATTTTGTCTTTAAATGTTGGCAAATCCGTTAATTTCCCCAGCGGTGTCACCATCGACAGGTAAGTGTGCAGTTCCATCACCTGGGGAACATGAGATTGGATAAATACAATGGATTCCTCCGGGCGAATCCCGGCTGCCAGAAAATCCAAAGCCATTTCAAATGTATTTTGCTTTAAATCCTCGGTGGTCTCCATGGTTGTCAGGGCATGCACATCCACTATGCAGTAGACACATTCATATTCATCCTGTAAGGCGACATAATTTTTGATGGCACCCAGGTAATTTCCTATATGTTGCCGCCCGGTAGGACGTGCGCCGGAAAATACCCGGCCTTTTTTATCGCTCATTATCATTTTCCTGTCGTTTATTTTTTTCAGACTATTTTTCAATTCTACCAAATGGAGAATTTGTTCTCCAGGATATGCAGCAGTGCCGCTTTTTGCTTCCTGGAGTCCTTTCAGACTCAAGGAATCGGCAGTGCTGTTGGATATTATATCAACGATCAAATTTTTGGTAAAATGCCCTTATGAACGCATTGATGCCACCAGGATTTCCTCTCTGGAAAAGGGTGTTCGACCTGTGCCTGACCATACCTGGACTTGTGATTATCAGCCCGGTGCTGCTGGCTGTTTCAATCAGTATTCTCCTGATGGAAGGAAGACCCATTTTTTTCCGCCAGGAACGCCCCGGTTATAAAGGACAAATATTTACCATATACAAATTTCGGACCATGAGGATCAGCTATGACGATGCTGGGAAACCCCTTCCGGATGGGGCCAGGATCTCTCCTTTAGGAAATTTTTTACGAAAAACCAGCCTGGATGAGCTGCCAGAATTTTTCAATGTCTTCAAGGGTGATATGAGCCTGGTCGGTCCGCGCCCGCTGCTGACAGACTACCTTCCGCGATATTCCCCTGAACAGGCTCGGCGGCATGATACACCGCCCGGCATAACCGGTTGGGCGCAAATTAACGGCCGCAATGCCCTAAATTGGGAAGACCGTTTTCAACACGACGTCTGGTATGTGGAACACCGCTCCTTGGCACTTGATATAAAAATTCTTTTTGCTTCGGTTTGGAAAACAATCCGGATGGAGGGCATCAGCCAGCCCGGTCAGGCTACCGTTGAAGAATTTATGGGGTCTAAACCATCACAAAAAACAAGTGGTGAGATCCCGGTTGAGCAGGAATAATGAACGGATACATATCACGGTATGGATAAGGGGTAAATCAATCCGTTTTGCAGATCCTGTTTGACCTCATTGACCATCCCCATGTAGCCCTCGGTCAGGTAGGATGGGTTAATATCTGTCACCAGAAGCGGCGCATTTAAATTCTGTCCACCCTCTCCAGCGACAACCTGGGGCCACATCTGGCGCAGGGTTTCAGCAACATCAAATTGAATCGTTGCTGCCCAGCGTGAGCGGATCTCATCATAGGGCGAGGTCCCTCCCAACAATACACCATTTAATTCGAGAATGTGGTTCAATAATTCAGGGCTGGCTGCTTCCGGCGCCACATAATAGATGTAAACAATATTTTGAGCGAGTTGATCAACGCCTTCCTGCCAGGCTGCCGGGTCACTTCCGGTTGGCAGGGTGAAGTACAATGGAAAACGCACCGAGGGTAAATATACTGGATTGCAGATTCCACAATAATAACGGCCTCCATTCACAAACGCATCCAGCTTTTGGGGACCTGCCGCTCCATCTGACGGTAACAGTCCCGCCGCCCGAAGATCCGGGCCAATCAAAACAGAAATGAAACCGGCCAGGAAAGCCTGTTGTTCCGGGTACAACCGGATAACAGAAAGGTTTTGATCAGCGGCCAGCTCTTGTTCACTGAGGACGATAAATTGAGTTCCGGGAGCACTGGATTTCACCTCAACAAGGTTGGAGGGGGGTGAAAAATAAAATATCACCCTGGCATGGGGAGGAATCTCTCCAGGATTGGGAGGCTGAACAATCTCAAAATTTAAACCTGAGGAACTGGCCAACTCAGAAAGAACAGATTCAACAGCCTGCACCTGCTGCTGGTTTAATTCAGGTGTGGTAACCATGAAAACTGTCCCTGGAGTTGGAGTCTCTGTCGGGGGCAGCGGTGTTTCTGTAGGAGAAGCGGTTGCGGGAATTTCTGTAGGAGTCTCTGCTACCGGTGTACCTCCGCAGGCAGACAGCGCTGCAGCAAGAATGATGAAGAATAAACACAACCGGGTTATATGTCTCATGAAGGGATGCTTTGTCGCTTGGATTCGTACTATTGTAACCGATAAAAAACGGTTTTTAATGGTTGTATTATAATTGGGCAATGATCGAGATTAATATACCCGGGTGGAAAGCCTTAGCGCTTGAACACTTGCTTTGTGACGTGAACGGTACTCTGGCTTTGGACGGGAAATTATTGGAAGGCATGGTGGAAGAGCTAACAGAGCTGCGCAAAAAAATATCCGTACATCTGATTACAGCAGATACCCACGGGCAGCAAAATATCATCAGTCAGCAATTAAACCTGCCGGCCGAACGGATTATCCCTGGCCGGGAATCTCACCAAAAAGCAGAGTTCACCCGCAAGTTGGGTGCAGAACATGTTGTTGCTATCGGGCAGGGGGCTAACGATGCCGAAATGCTTAAAACGGCTGCTCTGGGAATCTGTATCCTATCTAAGGAAGGCTGTGCCGCCACCGCATTATTGAATTCTGATATCATTGCACCCGACATATTTACTGCCCTGGACCTGCTCAACCATCCTCTCAGAATTGTGGCCACCCTCAGAAAATGAACCATCCTTCCAGTGAATTTCCAAATCCCGATGAACCCCTGCCAGTGGAAACTGTTCACCGTAAGCGCAGGAAACGTTCTACCCTGTCTGACTATACAGGAGAACAAGCAGCCATCCTTGAAGCGCTCAGACATATTTTCTATCCTTCTATAGATTTTTGGATATATTCTTTCCTCTCGGGATTGGTAATTGGCCTGGCTGTCCTTACCAATTCGCTGCCTCTCTTTGTTTTGGCGGCTGTTATTGCACCATTTTTAGCTCCGTCCTTGGGCTTGGCATTTGCCACAATATCCGGTTCGCTTAGAAATTTTTTCCAGGTATTGGGTGGAGTTCTCATTGGACTCCTGCTTGTAATTTTTAGCAGCGCCCTGGTGGGGTGGGTCTCCCCAGGCTCAAATTCACAAAATCTCGGAAACAGCCGGGAGATCATTCAATTCTCCTGGATTGGATTGGCAGTAGTTTTTGTTGGAGCCATCCTGACCACAATATTTCTCCTGCGTTCCCAAAATAATAAAGCCATGGCATCCAGCGTTATCCTGGCATACACCATCTATATACCTTTGGGAATCTCCGGGTTTGGACTTTCCGAAAACGCATCCGGATTATGGCCGCAGGGTTTTTATCTATCTCTCCTCCACCTCACCTGGACAATCATCATTGGGGTTTTTACCTTCGGGGCCTCAGGGCTTAGGCCTAAGAATTTTACAAGTTTTTTCCTGGGGGCTGCACTGCTTGTCGCCGGAGCGGCTGGATTATTGTCTTATAACATGGCTCCGTCCAGCACGGATATTTCCCCGGAGATTAAGATCAGCCCAACCAGTCTTATCCAGACAGAGGCCAACGAAGAATCTGCCACTCCTGTCCAGATTAAACCCACCACAATTCCTTCCGCTACCAGAACACCCACCATAATTAAGACCTCAACCCCTGCTGTCACAGCCCAGCCAACATCGGTTTTTGCAATTATTAAGGCTGAGGGAAATGGCGCTATTGTGCGCCTGGAACCGGATTTAAACGCACCATCAGCATTGACACCCCTGATGGATGGAACGGAAGTGAAAGTGCTCCCGGATATAGTTGAAAAAGGAAATATTACCTGGATTCGCATCCGTACCATTGATGGGAAAGAGGGTTGGATATTAAAAGATTTACTGGCTACCGTAACCCCGGTACCCGAATAGCATCTTAAGATTGATCTAAGGATACTATCAAAAATCGAAATTAAGATACTGATTCACGAATAAAAAATATAATAATTCAGGAGTATGTTTATGCCCATAAATTTTGGTACAGATGGCTGGCGTGCCGTCATTTCCGATACTTTTACATTAACAAATTTACGTCTGGTATCACAGGCTATTGCCGATGCGTTTGCTGCCGGCACATGGATTAATGACAATGACCCCATCGTGGAATCGCTGGATGAAGGAAAAGTGGTTATTGGTTTTGATACCCGCTTTTTATCAGACAGATATGCAAAAGAGGTAGCCCGCGTTTTAGCTGCCAACGGATTTTCCATTGACCTCAGCCAGGCAGATGCCCCCACTCCAGCCATTTCATATGCAGTCCGCAATCTTAATGCAGCCGCAGGAATCATGATCACAGCCTCCCATAACGCTCCGCGGTATAACGGTGTAAAACTGAAATCGGCACGCGGCAATTCCGCCTCTCCAGAGCAATGCCGTAAGATTGAGGTTTACCTTAATGACAACGAGACCCAGGGAAGAGGACCAAACCTGATGGATTTTGATAAAGCCCGTGAACTCAATCTCATCCGGCGCTTCAATCCTATCCCTGCATACCAGGAACATCTCAGAAAACTGATTGATTTTGATATTATTGCAGATTCTCAGCAGCGTGTCGTTGTTGATGCCATGTATGGTTCGGGAAGGGGCGTGATTCCCGGGATCCTCCAGGGAACTGGTTGTGAGGTTTGTGAAATTCGGGGCGAGATGAATCCCGGATTTGGAGGCATTCATCCTGAACCGATTGCGCGCTACCTCAGTGCTCTCGCTGGTGCGATTAGCACTGCCAAGGGGGATTATGGGCTGGCTCTGGATGGTGATGCTGACCGGATAGGGGCAATGGATGAAAGGTGCAATTTTGTTGATCCCCACAAAATTATGACCCTTGCTTTAAAACATCTCGTTGAGAAACGGGGATGGACTGGATCAGTAGTGCGAACGGTCTCTACAACCCGGATGATCGATAGGATGGCTGCAAAATATGGTTTAACCGTTCGGGAAACACCGGTGGGGTTTAATCATATTGCCGATTATATGATGAAAGAGGATGTCTTAATCGGCGGAGAAGAATCAGGCGGCATATCATTTAAGGGGCATATTCCCGAAGGGGATGGTGTCTTAATGGGGTTACTCATCATTGAAATGGTTGCCAGTTCCGGTGCCACGCTGTATGAACTGGTAGAACAATTACAACGCGAATTTGGGCCGGTTAATTATTCACGTAAAGACATACGATTGCGGCATCCAGTCTCCAAAGAAAAAATGACGGAACAGCTGATTCAACATGCCCCTGCGCAAATTGGTGGGGAAACTATCCAGGAAATAAGCAATTTGGATGGAGCGAAGTACATCCTTGCTGATGATTCCTGGCTGCTTATCCGGCCTTCTGGTACGGAACCGGTCTTGCGCATTTATGCTGAGGGCAGGAGCCCTGAGATGGTAAAAGCTTTACTGGCTTATGGGGAATCTATCGCTGAAATATAAAGGCTCATTAATATCGAAGAAGGTGATTTCGAGTGATCTGCGAAATCACCTTCTGAATTTAATTGGAGGTTACCGCATATTTAACCTGAGCCGCCGGATTCCGAAAATTGCCACCAGTAATAGAATCCCTACACCGAATAATCCCGGCAAACCAACATCGTCTGCAAAGCCGCTGTCCGGTAATGCCGTCGCAGTTGGCTGGGCAGATTGGGTATTGGTAATCTCCTGGGTAGATTCGGCAACGGGCGTTCCCTGGGCAGCCTGTGTAAGCAGCGCTGCTACCGTCTGGGTCCTTAAGCTCCCGTCTGAGATTGGTCCCTTGTCACCTCCTGCTGTTGCTTCTGTGGTTGCGCCTGCTGAAATTTCCGCTGATGTTTCTGCCGGTACAGGTGTATCCGTCGGTAAGGCTGCTTCTGTTAGCATCATGGCTTGATCCCGGGTTTGCTGACAGATTATCGCTTCAGCAGTTTGCTCTGCCGCAGATTGCAGGGCGGTTTCTTGAGCATTGAAAGTGGTGGGCGTTTGACCTTGTAGATCCTTGACGCTGGTAGGAGATAATAAAAAGAAAAATATCATTACCGCCAGGGACAGGATGATGATAAGCCCCAGAACAGATAATACTGCCATGACTGGACGGTTGTTTTTCTTTTCCGGGGTGGCTTCCGGCGGTAAAGGATCCGGGTTATACTGATTATATTCGCTCATTTTCTTTTTCCTCCAGATTATTTATTTTAGCATATCCAGATTCACCAAGGGGATTACCATCTGCTCGTTTGTATGCAGTAAAACATTGGCAGATGCGGTGATAATTCCATTTGGCTGGGAAATTGGTTCCTGACAGATAGTTTGGATTATTCCAACTTCGCCAGCATGGGGGCCAATCCTGACCCGGACCTTTAAATCCTTTTGGCATTCATCTGGTTTGGATTCATCTTCTGTTAATTCTTCCAGGGGGATAAATATTTCCGGTCTTTCTCCAAATCTTTGAGAGATATTCCCACCAAAAAGGCATACTACCCGATTTTCATGGCCAGAAATGATGTCATAAGCAGTGCTGTTTAAGGGGATATTCCCAAACCCATCAACGAGGATGACAGGAAACGGCAGCCTTTCTGCTATCGGCACCAGGGATGGAGACATGCTTGGCAGGATGAGACCTTTTAAATCAAGGCGTAAACAGAGTTGTAAAGCCCTGGCCTGGCCGCAGTGTCCTGCCAAAACAACCTTTCCTTTAAGGCGGCTGTTTATTTGATCCTGGGTAAACGCTTGCCTCGGGTTGCTTAACAAGGAGATGAGCGTTCCTTGATTGATTTGACCGTTCCCCCAAATCCCCTGGATAATTGCCCCGCTATTTTCAATCACAACCCCCCTGTCGGGAATAATCCCGGTAACCACACCTCTAAAACCTGACAATAACCTGTGAGGAGGATTCTGTACTTTAACAATTATTTTTCCTCCCTGAACGGATACAATCTCACCTGAAACCGGGGAACGAAGTACCCTTGGGAAAATCCCTTTTAATTCTGCCAGGACATCTCCCCGATTGATCCGATCGCCGCATTTCCGAACAATAATATTTTCCAAATTAGTGGTTCGCTTCAAGGAAAATGAACGCTGAACTTCAATAAGCACATGTTTTCCATCCCGCCGGGTTTCTGCAATTACATCCGTGGCATTGATTGCCTGGTCAAGCCGTGCAAGCACCCTGCCTGTATCCTGCAGCAAACGGGTCCGGCTGATATGAGTATGGGGCGAAATGTGCGTTATCTGCTCCAACATGGTGTGGAAATTCTCCTCACCATGTAGGTGCAATAAACATACCAGAATAACCTTATTTAATGGAATGGTACCATTTGTTCAGCAATGACCAGCGCTTTCCCTGAATTATTGGCAAAACTATCGGTCTGCCGCGTCCATCGATGATCACTCCCAGGCCACCCCCCCTAACTTGAAAGCTTGATTCACTCAGCTTACCCGCAGCGTCCAATCTGGTATGAAACCTGGTTTTTACACGAATTGTCGCCAGCAGACCGGTTGGGATTGTTATTTGGACAAGGTCCCCCTTCTTCACCACATGGGCACTTAGTTTGCCATCCTGATATTCAACAGTCACCTCCAGAATTGGGATTCCAGACGGTACCAGGCTGACCGGACAGATGACTGTTGCCAGGTTTTCCGATAAGAATGAATCCAACACCTGTACTGGCAGGGCTTGGTCGGACTTGGCTGCCGCACCCATCGTAGATAGGATAGCATACCGGTCTAAATAAATCGAAATTATTCCAATTGGTTCTATGCCATCCAGCAGCATCAGCAAACTCTGGGTTGATGAGGGCGCATTGGCGAGTACCGAGCCGCCAGCCAGAATTGTGCCGTATTCAATATCACGGGATAAAAATTCGCCATCAAGTTCTGCCTTGGCGTTTTGTATGATCTCCCGCGCTGCGGCCTGTTCAATTGCCAGTGAATCTGAATCGGCCGGAATGGATCCCGGGTAAAGGCTTTTCTGCCAGAGATAATCCCTGACTTTTTGTTTTGAAATTCTGGGGGGAAGCCAGTGCCTGATTCCGGACAAATCCTCCGGCGTTGTCATTGAGGCCAAAGGCTCACCCATACCATACGGCAGCACACGCAAATTTATTTCTCCATCTTTTGCAGCTGCAATTGTTGTGGTTTCTGTCCCAATATCAATACCCATTATCCCTTTTTGCGGATCCAGGCATTTGCTCAAAAAACGTATGGCCCGGCCAAAGGAGTGTGCAGAAGAGGCGGGGATTGTTTCGCTGATTTTTCCCAACCTTTGCAACGAGCCTGATTGTTTCTGGCGGAATTCCGCCACAATCTCTTCCATTTCATGTTGTGCCGGATTTAAATCTTCAATATCATAAGATGGCCTCAGGTTGGAAGCAATCCGCGTTAGGCTCAATTTTGACAAGGTTTCACTGGTGTATTGAGCATACTTCTTGTTGCCGGCATATAAAATTATTGGACGATCATACTCAGGCAGCACCGAACAAATTAGGCGAGCGATTTCAATGTTATTTTCCTGTGAACTTTCGGCTCCCTGGTCAAAACCACCTGCAAGAATCAATAAATCGGGTTTTGTCCGGATAACATGATCAATTTGTTCAACAACCGGAAGCTGATTAAATAATCCTATCTGGTGGACTACCTCTCCATAATTCAATTCAACCAGGTGAACCGCACTGGCAAGGGAAACATCTGCCAACAAGCCAGCCAGCAGCACCCTGATGGCTGGACCTGATGAACAGGTAATCACTACCCGGCCTACCCCGTACCCATCTGCCGAAACCGGTACAATAACCAATCCATCCGAGTTAAGAAGAATTCTGCCGGTTTTTGTTTCTAAAGCAGAGACGGCATTTTGAACAGCCTGGCAATAATCAAAATTTTGGGTATGATTTCCCCCTCCCGTCTGAGAGGCACAGATAAAACGATAGTTTCCTGAGACAATATCAAAAAAAGACGCCTTTATATTGGATGAACCAAGATCTAATCCAAGTACTGGAGATCCAAAACTGGGTGACCCCATTCTGGCCTGCTTCAGGGTAAAGATACCAGGACCTGGCTGACCGAATTAAAGATAAATTGAATCCGGTCAATAAGGGAGACAAGTGCTGCTGAATAGACCCCGACAAAAAGGGCGCCCAGGGTAAATCCAATAAAAATTTTTCCCAATTTGGCAAGCGGCTCAACCCAGGCCGGTCTGTTTTCAGTATTCCTCTTCCTGGCTGCACCAAAATGGAAATAAGCCAGGGTACTGATGGTACCGAGTAACAAAAATCCGCCTTCAATCCATTTAGTTTGCTGATTTTCCAGGGGCTGGGTGTTAAATGCGTCAATGGCAGCACCTGTTTGTGCGGTAATCGTTCCAAACAATGCTCCCCCGGTAATTAATGCTGCGCCTACACCAGCCAGAAAGCCCAGCGGGATATTCCCCAGGGAACTCCAACGGGGGAGAGCTTTAAGAGAAGCAGTATGGACAATAATAAGGGGACCACCAGAAGCATGCGTTGTTCATTTGTACCGGTCATCAGGGGCCATACTAACCTGCCCAGGATGACCTGGTAGAAAACGATTACAGCAAGATAAGCAGCTGTAATACCAATGAAAATGTAAGAGGTCAATCGGAAAATAAAATTATCTCCTAAAAGATAACTGAAAATCACAAGGGTAAAATAGAGACTTACAATCAACCAGATCGTATCAGAGGGTAACATCATCATTTCCCTTTTCTTGCGGAGGAGGCGTAGGTGCAGGTGAGAATATTTTTAGAAATATCCCAATAATCAGTGATACCAGCAAAATATACATGCCGGTCCGATAGGCCAGGAAGGCAGTTGGATCGCCCGTGCCTTTATTAAGAAGCTGTTCGTAAACCAAATTTCCGGGAAAACCGGATATCACCCCATTGGCCTGGCCGCTAAACAAGTAGGGGTTTAACATTGGGCCTGCCTGAGCACTGGTTACCAACAGTAACGGGATTTTACCTAAAGTTGGCTGCACCTGTTCAATCCAAGCTCTACCTGTTTCCAGGGAATCGGAGATTACGATTACCATGGAGAAGTCAGACAGACGTGAAATGCCCTGCAAAGCAGGTTGTGACCAGGGAGACATCCCATCAGCTGCCGATTGCAAACCATAGGTGCTGGCCTGTACCGGTTGGAGCGCAAACTCTCTCAGGGAAACCAGTCCACCCGGCAGGTACCCCAGGTTGATAAATTCGCCCTGATCTGTTTGCTGCAGCAAGGTATTACCTGGGGTTGCAGCTGCATATACGTCTTCTGCAAGGATTGGACCAGCCGGAACAATAGAGACCGCTGCGATCGTTGCACTTTTTTGTTTCAGATGTTCAATTACATTTATTGCCATGGGGCGGATTTCGCCTGAAAAGGCAGCTTCGTAATCGAAAGCCACCAAAACCGGGGCTTTTTCCGGCAAGGATTCAACCTGATTATAAAAAGAAAGCTGCTGCGGCATAGGGGGGATATAAAATGAAGGCAGCGTAGTTTCTCCCGCAGTAATTATTGTGTAAATTAATGCCGCAATTAGAACGATTCCCACAATCCAACGCATTAATACGTTCGGGATTTTACTCCGCTTTACCGGCGGCACCTGGGGCTCCACTTCATCCCTGAGCAAATCCTGCAAAACCACGGCTTGGGCTCGCTGCTGGTCTGTGAGGTTGATACTTCTTAAGCTGCTGGATGCCGGCGTAAACTCAGCCGGAAATTCTTCGGACTGTACGGAGCCAGGTAAATCCGGGGTGGATGCCTCAGCCTCTAATAGTTCTTTTGACCCGGATTGTTCTGCAGAACTCAGGGAGTCTTTGGGTTCATCGAGCAAGGAATCAGCCAGTGCAATTTCTTCCTGGCCTTCCTCAACCTGGCTATCCAGGAGAGCAGCACTATCCCGTCCTTCAAGATCCGAATTGATTGCCTCGGGAATTTCATCGCCGGGAATTCCAACCTGTTCGTCAGCCGCATAGAGTATCGAACCAATTTCTTGTGCTTGGGGAATGTCTTTTTCTTCCTGTTCGGTGCTTTCCTGGGATTTTGCTTTGTGTACTTTCAGAATTCCAATTCCCCCCAGAATAGAAGAAAGCCTGCCAACGAGATCTTTTCTATTCGATGGGGATTCCGGTTCCGCATCACTTATTACCGTCCCTGCTGCCACCGCAGCAAGACCGGGGCCAGGATCTCCCATGTCGAGTGGTTCACTATTATATTCTCCGATTTCAACTGTCAGTGAATCCTCAGTAATTTGCTCAGGCTGCACGGCGAGTAATAATCCTTCTCCATCCACCCCTGTGGGGGTTTTCTGGATATCCTGCGGGGCCGTTAAACTATCTGAAAGGATCTGTTCAGAACCATCACTATCATTTTCCCATACAACCCCGCCAGGCTCCCCGCTTTCCGGGTCCGGGATTGATTCTCCCATGAGTAGGTCTGTGTTTTCAAAACTTTGAGAGTCAGGGGGATTGTTTTTTGGATTTTCAAGCCTGTGTAATTTGTTCAGCCAATCCTGTAAACCGGAACCATTTACCGGTTCAGGATTGCTGGAAAGGGGTTCTCCGGATAAGGGTGTTTGGCCGGCATCGGGGCTTACTCCTGAAGATTTATCCACAAGTGAATCAGAAAGGGTTGCGCGTCCTGCCAGTTTCTGATCATTGTGGTCACGAATTCGACGCAGCCAATCAGGTGTACGGTCATCTGCACCTGACGAAGTTCCTTTTGAACTATCATCCTCGAGGGCAGAATCCGGTGTACCAGTCTTTTCCCGGAAATCCTTTAACCACTGCGGTTCATTCACTTCATCACCAGGGGATGTATCGGAAATGGAAAGAGCTGCAGGAATTAGGTCTGCCCCACAGAATAAACATGTATCTTCACCCGGAGGGTTGCTTTTTTTACAGACAGGACAACGAATATCTTCCATGGCTATCCATCATAAGGGCGATCTGAACCGAATAGTATTCTCAAACCAGTCATCAGGCTTCCAAGGGCTACTCCTAAGAGAATACCTCGCGCTCCAGCTAGCGGAATAATATTCAGGTACGCAATCCAATTTGATAATGGCGAACGGTCAGACACAATTACAAGCATCCCGGAGCCAAAAATTATAAATAAGACAGCACTGATAAGAAAGGACCAAAGCATCAGTCCTTTACGCATCCGGAACAGTTTTACAACTGCTGCAAGCAGGGTGATGGATAAAATTGCCAACAGGCTGGTTTCCACAGGAACCTGAATGGAAGTTACAACGTGCTGGAAGGATTTATCCGCTGGGGTGAGCCACAATCCAATAACCAGGGTAATAAAAAATGATGCAATTAAAACAGGACTGTAGAAGTCCCGGTTCTGATGGCGAAATGGTTTTCGCAAATGCACACCGATCAGGTTGATAATCCCAACCAGTGTAGCAATTCCAGCAACAACGACTGCCCAACTGAGGAAATAGGTGCTAATTTCGGTTAGAACAGGTAGGGGATATACAAATCCGATTAGAACAATAAGACCGGCAGCAATCGCAAATATTGCAGCAATGGATATTTTCATAACCATGGCCTCCCGGTAAGGGAAGTTACAATTTTATCAATTACGCTGACAACCATGATGATGATAAGGACCCATCTGAGTACGTCCTGTGTTCGAAGACTCGCGGTCTGGAATAGCCCTTTGTCCAGATATGCCGCTGCTGCAAAGGTTTCCTCACCAAGTAAGGTATCCTCGGCTGTCACATAAAGGACTGCCTGTGCCGGCAGGGCATCACTACCACCCAGAAGAAATGCATTTTGCCTCCGGGCAGCATCACACAGGTACGCCGCCTCAGGTCCAAAATGCCCTACAACCAGGTTGGTTCCGACTTTCTCCTGGCCAATAACAGGGATTGTGCCCAGGGCATAAGAAAAAGGAGTCACCCCTGTCATTCTGCCGTTGTCAGGATCAAAAAGTTGGGTTGAATCGAAGGAAGAGAAAGAGTTCCTAAGGGTTTCTTTACTGAGCAGCGCTATTGAGCCATTTCCGCTGGTTGATTCTGGTGGCAGATCTCCCAGGCTGCTGAATTGAGCTATGCTTCTTAAAGCGCCCAATCCTGCCAGGGCTGAAGCAGATGTTTCTCCCGGTAATCCGGCGCTGCCCAGCGAAACATGTATCCGTTTTCCCTGTTCGATTGCTTCTCCGACGGACCGTTTGAATTGCATGATACCGGGAATTTGCCGGAAATGCTGTTTTCTCTTCGAACGTCTGTCCAGGGCAAACAGGAACAGAAATGTAATTGCCAGAACCAGAATTGCTGATCCAAATAAATCAGTACCTTGCGGGTTCAATGAAGCCCCTCCTTACTGAGAAAACGTACAAAACGGTTACACTCTTGAGAATCTTCCAGAAGTTCGATTATTGCGGAAAATTCGTCCTTGCTGATACGGGAAATTAATAAAGGTTGGACGATAATCGCCAATTGTGCAAGAAATAACCTCAACGGACCGGAAGTATTTAATATGAAGCATGCAGTTTCTTGGAAACCCCAACGTTGCAAAGAATCTGACCAGGAATACCAGAATTTTGCTTCTTGCATATTATGAGTATAGCATAATTTATTAAGAGAATTTCCTATAGCTTAATTATTTATGAAAAATAGTTCTTATTCTTCATACCACAACATCTTTCCCCCGCCGTTCAGCCAATAAGCGTAAATCGCAGCGTACATGGCCTGGTTATCGGTCCAAAATGTACTGATCTGGGATTGGTATGCAGAAACCGCCTTTTGCCAGGACAATAAACTGTCCTCATCAACGGAAAATAATTGTTCCTGCCAATCACACCTGATATATCGATCTAACTCAAATTGTGGATTAATCACGTAGGGATATTCTGCATAGTAACAGGAACGGGAACCAACCCTTTCCCCTGCCAGGCGGGCTAATTGGTGATCTACGTGGTTACCAATTGTCAACGGGAGTACAAGTTGAGCCGATTCCGGAACCGATTCCTGAAGCTTCTGGTGAAGTTCCCTGACCAGGGATTCCTCCCGATAGTCAAATTTCCGGAAAAGATCGTTTTCTTTCATAATTACCGGTTCTAATGTTTCCGGAAAGCGCCGGTAAATGCAATCCGGGTAGTTAAAATGGATTGAACCGGCTCCTAACTGATTACAGGCTAGAAGATCTTCCTCCCTGCGAATCGAAACCGGATTGTTTTCTGCATTCCAGCGGGTATGCAGCTCCCGGGCAAATGGGGTCAATTCATGATTGGGGGGATCACCAGCACAGATCGTCCAAACCTGCACCTGATGGCCGGCTTTAATTTGTTCGCAAATCAGGCCGCCGCAGGACAACACAACATCATCAAGGTGGGGCGATAAATAAATCCAATTCATGGGTATGGGTGCAATAGAGGATGATTAAATATTATTTTCCGAAAAATTACCAGGAGCCTGGATTATGCCATTGGCCCTTTTCGATATGCCAGTGCAATCCAGTCATTTTGCTGCATGAAATCAACCTGTATCAGACCATTCGCCTCAGCTGCCTGTTGAATTCTTGTTGCCTGGTCTTCCAGGATACCAGCCAGCAATAGTATTCCGCCGGATTCAACAATATCAGCCAGCCCGTCATTAAAGAGGTTAAGAATTACCGGGGTGAGGATATTGGCTACAACAAGGTGGGCGTTTGATAGAGAATAATCCCCTGCCTTAATTTCATGCAAGGATCCAAGGTGAATATCCAATTTTTCCAAAACCTGGTTTGTAGTACCGTTATCAAAAGAAGCTTTTACAGCATCCTTGTCTGTATCAACGGCCATTACGGCCGAGGCACCAAGTTTCGCTGCAGCAATGGAAAGAATACCTGACCCGCAGCCAAGATCTATCACATTCATGCCGGGTTGGAGATATTTTTCGATTAATACCAGGCACAGCTGGGTGGAAGGATGCGTGCCGGTACCAAATGCCATGCTGGGATCGATTCGAATCGCAACTCGCTGGGGATCTTCTTCGGTTATCCATGCCGGAAGGATAAGAATCCGGTCTCCCAAATTTATGGGGTGATAATTTTTCTTCCAGGCTTCCATCCAGTTCTCATCTTCAATCTTGCGGAAAACCGGGTCAGGCAGTTCTCTAATTTTCCCCATGAAAAACAACGCCTGCATAAGTTTTTGGCGTTTTTCCTCAAGCTGGTCATCAAGGGCCATATAACCAAAAACACGCACATTACCTGCAGGAATATACGTTTCTTCAGCTTCATCGAATACAACGGGGGTTTCAATTACAACCCCGTTGACGAAATGTTCAGAGAGCATGGCCGCCAAGGCCTCTGCCATCTCCCCATCCACATCGAGAGACACTTCAAGCCAGTAGGCTTTATCCACCAAGGACATCCTTCAAGCGGTCAAGAAAACTTTTTTCCTGAGGAAGAACTTCACTGCCAAGCGTCTTAGCCAGCTCTTCAAACAGGTCTCTCTGCTCAGATGTCAAGCGGGTTGGAATATCAACATTAATAATCACCATCTGGTCTCCCCGGCCGTTGTTACGAACAAAGGGTACGCCTTTACTTTTCATGGTGAATATTTTTCCAGGTTGGGTGCCGGGTGGTATGGTCAACTTTTCTATCCCGTGGACAGTTGGTACTTCAATCTCTGCACCGACAGCAGCCTGGGCGATATTGATATTCAAATCCAGGTAGATATCACTTTTTCGACGTTTAAAGAATTTATGGTCAAGAACCGTAATATCGATATAGAGATTTCCGTTTGGACCACCATTCAGTCCCGGTTGACCCTCCCCTGCCAAACGTATCTGGTTGCCATTGTCAACACCAGCCGGTATGGAGACCATTTTGGTAAGATTCTTCCGTTCGAGTCCGCGCCCTTTACAGACTTTGCAAGGGGTGGATATCAGGGAACCTTTTCCATTGCATTTAGGGCAGGTGGTCACCTGGACCATGGAACCGAGGAAAGTCTGCCGGACAGTTTGAACTTCCCCTCTCCCCCCGCATGTGGAACAGGTTTCAGGAGTAGTGCCAGGCTCAGCTCCATTCCCGTTGCACCTGCTGCAGACCTCATCCCGGGTAATTTTAATTTCTTTATCCACCCCAAAAATGGCTTCTTCAAATGCCAGGGTCAGATTGTAGGAAAAATCCGCTCCTCTCCGCGGGGCATTGCGGTTACGCCGGCGGTTTGATGTTCCAAAACCAAAAAATTCTTCAAATAGATCTGAGAAATCAAACGTGGTGTAATCGGGCATTCCACCCATTCCATTCAGACCGGCATGCCCATAGCGATCGTAAGCAGCCCGTTTTTCCTGGTCTGAAAGCACGGCATAGGCTTCGTTTATTTCTTTGAATTTTTCTTCTGCATCAGCTGCCTGGTTTACATCAGGATGGAATTGGCGTGCCAGATTGCGAAATGCCGACTTCAATTCATCTGGAGTGGCATTTCTGGATACCCCTAATATTTCATAATAGTCTCTTTGAGCCATAACTGGTTAATAATAACAGGTTTTTGACAGCCTGAACCGCCAAAAACCTGTTTATCCTGCTCCTCGTTTATAAATTTATTCGCTGGTAAATTCCCCGTCCACTACTTCTTCCCCGCCCGGGGTTCCCCCGCTCTGGTCTGGACTGGGTTCCGTTTGTCCGGGTTCCCCGCCTGCAGGGTTTTGCTGCTGGTATAGGCTTGCGCCAACCTGCTGTATAAGTTGTCCCAATTCATCCGCTGCGGAGCGGATCTCGGTTGCATTATCACGTTGTGAAATTTCCCGAACTGATTTTACTTTTTCTTCGATCTTGCTCTTATCATCAGCAGAGACCTTGTCTCCTAAATCCCGCAGGGTTTTCTCAGATGTGTAGGCTGTGTTATCAGCATAATTGCGAGCTTCAATTAACTCCTTGCGATTTTTATCTTCTTCAGCATGAGTTTCCGCATCCCGGCGCATCCGTTCAACTTCCTGGTCAGTCAACCCGGAAGATGCCGTAATAGTGATCTTCTGGCTCTTACCGGTGGCTTTGTCCATTGCGGTCACATTCAAAATACCATTTGCATCGATGTCAAAAGTCACTTCTACTTGGGGTATTCCCCGTGGTGCCGGAGGAATCCCATCCAGGACAAATTTTCCCAGGGATTTGTTGTCAACCGCCATAGGCCGTTCTCCCTGCAGAACATTAATTTCCACCTGGGTTTGACCATCCGATGCTGTTGAAAAAATTTGGCTCTTGCGGGTAGGGACAGTTGTATTGCGTTCAATTAGCGGCGTGGCTACCCCTCCCAGAGTTTCTACAGACAATGTCAGGGGGGTTACATCCAGCAGGAGAATATCCTTTACCTCTCCACCCAGCACACCAGCCTGTATGGCTGCCCCAATAGCCACAACTTCATCCGGATTGACACCTTTATGCGGTTCTTTATTAAATAATTTTCGGACAGCATCCTGCACAGCAGGCATACGCGTCATACCGCCAACCAGGACAACCTCATTTATATCGGAAGGTTTCATACTGGCATCATCCAGGGCGGTTTTTACCGGTTTTAGACTCCGCTCGATCAGGTCTTCTGTCAGCTGCTCAAACTTGGAGCGGGTCAGGTTCATCACCAGGTGTTTTGGACCGGTGCTGTCTGCTGTCAGGTAAGGCAGGTTGATCTCTGTCTGCATTACGCTGGAAAGCTCTATCTTGGCTTTTTCTGATGCTTCCTTAAGACGCTGCAGCGCCTGACGGTCCTGCGAGATATCTATCCCATTGCTCTTCTTGAATTCACCAATTAAGTAATCCATCACGCGGTTGTCAAAATCATCGCCTCCCAGGAAAGTATCTCCAGAGGTGGACCGCACCTGGAAAACTCCTTCGCCAACATCAAGAATGGAAATATCAAATGTACCTCCACCAAGATCATAAACGGCGATCACTTCATTCTTTTTCTTATCCAATCCATAGGCAAGCGACGACGCGGTTGGTTCATTGATGATTCGCAATACTTCCAGCCCGGCGATTTTGCCTGCATCCTTGGTTGCATTGCGTTGTGCATCATTAAAATATGCCGGGACAGTGATCACTGCCTGGGTAATGCTTTCTCCCAAATATGCCTCTGCGTCTGATTTTAATTTCGCCAGGATCATGGCTGAAATTTCCGGAGGTGAGTAATCCTTATCATCCAGCCTTACCCGGATATCACCATTGGGAGCCTTTGACACCTTGTAGGGTACCCGCTGAAGCGATTTTTGTACTTCCGGATCATCAAATTTTCTGCCCATAAATCTTTTAATAGAAAAGATTGTATTTTCGGGGTTTACAATCGACTGATTACGAGCCGTACGCCCCACCAATCTTTCGTGATTTTTATTCACGGCAACCACGGATGGGAGCAGCCGCTCCCCTTCTGCCGTGGGTATAACCGTGGGCTCACCACCTATCATCACAGCAACTACCGAGTTTGTTGTTCCTAAATCAATTCCAATTATTTTTCCCATAAAATGCCTCCTAGCGAGCTACGCGAACTTTAGCCGGGCGCAAGACCCGGTCTCCAAACCTATATCCTCTTTGAAGCACTTCAATAACCTCTCCACTTTCAAAATTTGGATCTGATTCATTAGAAATGGCTTCATGTACATTCGGGTCAAAATACCCTTGTTCTGCTTCTATTTGTTTAACACCTTCCGATTCAAGTATCGATCGCAGTTTTCTTGATATTAATTCAATTCCCTCTGCCCAATTCTTTCCTTCTCCACCATCAGGTTTTGATTTCAAGGCAAGTTCAAGATCATCCAAAATCTGCAGGTAATTTTTTATAATATCACCCTTAATTTGGTTTCCAGAGGAAACCTGATCGCGTTCTATCCTCTTCTTATAGTTGATAAAATCTGCTCTTTCCCGCTGCCAGCCTTCAAAATTTTCAGCTGACTTGATCCTGATTGCTTCCATTTGCTCCTTGAGAGCCTCATATTGCATCAGGGACACGACCTCTCCTCCGGTTTCATCCGCTAATTCAGGCGGGGTAGCGGTATCACCTTCAGTTGATTCAAAAGGTGTTTTTATTTCAACAGGCTGCCCATCTATTTTCTTCCTATGTTTTTCTTGCTTTGGTTTATCCATCAATTCTCCAGTTACTCTTTCATACCATTCGAATTAATTCAAGAATTTTTACCATCCGAAATGGAAATAGTATCAATCGACAAGTGCATCAGTTACCATGCTGCTTAATAAGTTGGACATAAACCGCACCGTAGAGATAGTCCGGTCATAAGGCATGCGCATTGGGCCCAGCACTCCGAGAGTACCCATCGCCAAACCTGGTACACCGTACCGGGATAGAATAACGGAACACTGTTTTAATTCCTGCATGTTCCCTTCACCCCCAATGACCACCTGAACACCACCCACCTGATTGGTTAATAGTGTACTGGTAAGAATATCATAGAGTAAAGAGCGCTCCTCTAAAAGGTGAAGAGCGTGGCGTGCCTCCTTCGAACTGACAAACTCTGGTTCAGACATGACATTTGTCAGGCCGTCCAGATAGACTTCTCCGGAAGAAAATCCATCCGCCTGGTTCATTTCCTCAACAATCCAACCGGCAATATCACTTTCCAAACCCAGTAAATCTGCCTTTATGGATGTTATTGTCCTGGCTTCCTGGCTTCTAAATAATTGGACCATTTTCTCGGCGATGATTGAAAGCTGATTCTGGGGTATCGGATCGTCAAGCGAGATGATTCTCTGGTGTACGGAGCCGCCTGTAAGCACCAAAACCATGAGGACTTGTTTTCCTTGGGTCACGATGAGCTCAAGGTGTTTTAATCTGGGAATCTCGGGCATTGGAGTCGTTACAAGGGAAGCCGCTCTGGAGATATTTGCTAGAATCGATGCCGCCAGAGGACCCCATTGTTCTACATCATGCCGCATTTGGAAGAACTGGTGACTTATCGTATGCCGCACCTGTACGGGCAGGTCAATTTGCTGTAATAAGTGGCTGACAAAATATCGGTATCCCTTCTCATTTGGCTGACGCCCTGCCGAAGTATGGGGTTGATCAATATATCCAAGGTCAGCCAGGACTGACAATTCATTCCGAATAGTAGCTGAACTCATATCCAGGTGGTATTTTTCCATCAATAACCTCGATCCAACCGGATTTGCCGAGTGGATATACTCGTGCACCAGAAGGGTCAGGATAAATTTTTGGCGGTCAGTTAATTCAGCTTTCTCAGACATTCTCCATCCTATTAGCACTCTCGCTACGAGAGTGCTAAAATATCGCTTTTTATAATACCACGCACCTATCCCTCCGTCAAGTTTCTCTGCTGTATTCTGATAAATTATTAATAATACGGATCTAAACACCAGGTGGCATCCAATTATTTTTATGGATAATTACTATCAGATGCTCTGGTTATTTTTTAAAAGCATCCGAATTTCACGTATAATTTAAAACCGAAAGTCCAGTGATTCGCACGCCACGGTATGTTTTTTAGACTGATCCCTTTCCAGGAGTGGAATAGGTATGAATCGTTTACGGTTCCCATCCAGAAGAGCACCCATCTATCAAGATATTCCTGCACAAAAGTGGGATGATTGGCGGTGGCAGCTCAGCCACAGGTTGAACAGCCCTGCTGATTTTGAAAAAATTTTCACATTGACGGAAAGCGAGAGGTTTGCATTAGATAAAGAGGGGTTGTTCCGGGTAGAAATCACCCCATATTTCGCCTCATTAATCGATCCTCAAGATCCCCAGGATCCTGTCCGAAAACAGGTAATTCCTACATCTGGTGAGATTATCCCTTTCAATGGAATGATGGGAGATTCCCTGGCGGAAGATCTGCACTCCCCGGTCCCGGGCCTGGTCCACCGCTATCCTGACCGCGTATTAATGCTTGTGACGACTCAATGCGCTTCCTACTGCCGCTACTGCACGCGCGCCCGCATTGTCGGGGACCCCGCCTTAACTTTTTCGCGGGATGAGCATGAAGCACAAATTGATTACATTCGCCGCACACCTCAGGTAAGGGATGTACTCCTTTCAGGGGGCGATCCGCTTACTCTTCCCCAAAAAGTATTGGAAGACCTTCTGGTAAAGCTGCGCAGTATTCCCCACGTGGAAATCATCCGTATTGGTTCACGGGTTCCGGTATTTATGCCGCAGCGTATCACCACCGATCTTTGCGAAATGCTGCAAAGATATCATCCAC
Source organism: uncultured Chloroflexia bacterium (assembly GCA_963747965.1). Classification (GTDB taxonomy): domain Bacteria; phylum Chloroflexota; class Anaerolineae; order Anaerolineales; family Anaerolineaceae; genus CAVVGZ01. Next base: position 425,397 of record CAVVGZ010000004.1, read on the forward strand.
TCTGGTTAAATACCCACGTTAATCACCCCAACGAAATCACTGCTGAACTTGCAGACGCTTGCGACAAACTCAGCCGGGCAGGCATCCCAATCGGCAACCAGACAGTACTCCTGGCAGGGATTAATGATTGTATCCATATTCAGCGTAAACTCGTCCACGACCTGGCAATAATCCGGGTCCGTCCTTATTATCTTTACCAGTGCGATCTTGTGGAAGGAGCCGGACATTTTCGAACCCCGGTTGCCAAGGGTGTTGAGATTATTGAAGGATTACGCGGCCATACTTCGGGATTTTCTATCCCCCAATATGTCGTTGATGGTCCAGGTGGAGCTGGAAAAGTCCCCATGGGTCCCAACTATCTTATCAGCATGTCGGATCATAAAATTGTTTTGCGCAATTACGAAGGAATGATCACTACCTATGAGGAACCAGTTGAGTACACTACCCACAATGCTCTCACCTGTAAATTCTGCCAGAATAAAAGGCCGGAACCTGGACAGAGCGGGATCAGTGGTCTGCTGGATGGTGATGAAATGCTCATCAGACCGGAGGGCTTTGAAGAACTGCATAAACGTGGTGGAGCAAGGCATCGATTGCGCAACCAGGATGACAAATGGAAACCGCTCGGAATTGGTCCCGGAAAAAGTACCGGTAATGATTAAAAAAATGCCCCAGGAATAGGGCATTTAAAAATAACACCAACAGGTTGGTCATTCCACTGTGGATTTTATCGCCCATCCTTCAACCGAGTGGCAGTCGTTACAATCAGCTTCCATATCATGGGGATTGTCATGACAGTCCTGACACCTTAGTTTGGATTGATCATTAAAATTAGCATGACAGGTATGGCAGGTTGTCTGAATTCCTGTAATATGGGAATTCTCAGTAAATGGATCCGATCCGTGGGCTACCTGACCATGACAGGTGCTGCAGCGGTCAATGGAAGGATCTTTATGTCTGACATCCAGAAATTCATCATGAATGGTTGGTTCAATCGTGTTAATTGTCCGTTTTGAAATATCTCCATGACAGGTGATGCACATGCTTTCAACCCTGGAATCTCCATAATAGCTTGGGGCAATCAGCAAGTTTGTATGGGCTTCTCCAAATGTTTTCGCCTCCCCATTACCCAAGTGACATGTGCTGCAGCCAAGCTGGGCATGATATCCGGTTAAATATACCGGATCGATAAAAACCTCATCAACTGTAGCAGAATTGTTTGCAACATCCATCAGCGCATCTTTGTTTGTGTGGCAATCTACGCATGCCTGGGATTTCATCGAACCAAATCGTATCATCCCCTTCTTTAATAATTGGGGGTTCGTCTTTCGGAGAAATCCTACTGACGATGGGCACGACAATCGAACCAAGCAGGATTATAACTATAATGACAGCAAAAGCTATCGGGGAAATCGTCCAATCAGGCCATTTTTTTGGAATCATATCAATATAACCTCACAAAAATGCGTGGATGCCGGCCGCAACAATAACAAATCTCATTATAAGACTTGAAAACAGAACTCCAATAGCATTGGCAAGGCAAATATTATCGTTTAGTCTCTTTCTTCCATGAACTCTGTATTCCATGGATGACTGACCGGAACGATGATTCCCAGACCGACAACAAACAACCAGAACAAAATACTGTATGGGCCACTGATAATGGCCTCGGCTGACTGGGCGGCTGCTCCTCCACTTGAATTGGCATTGAACAATAACAGGCCGAGAAAGAGTCCTTCTACCAGGATTACTGCCAGATGGTAATAAGGCAGCCGGCTCATGTGTTCATGGGAATCATGGTTTAGCACGCTGTCCACAAAGTCTACAGTGATTGCCAGTCCAGAGGAGAGTGCTGAAGTTAAGAATAGTAATGGAAGGATGGGTATTGGAAGGGCAGGTATCACCGGAGTAGACCAGAATGGGACAGCTGGACCAACGATGCTGATCAGTAAGCCTGTATAAAGCGCCACACCCAGCGCCAGTACGCCTGATACCAAAGCAATCCCCTGCTTTGTGCGTTTTAGCTGGAAATTCTCCAAAAATGAATGGAACTTTCCCATTTTGACAATCCAGGATCTTGATTTTAGCCAATCCCAGGCTTCCGGCTTAAAATCCATCACCTCAAAAAATCCGTATACCATTGAAATCGGAATAAAAAGAGTTAGTATCCAGGTTCCCCAGGTCATGACAGATGAAAAATGGGTGTAAAGATTAACGATTAACCACGGTTTTTGCAGTCCCTGGCCAAGATCAAAGATTAATAAGAGGGTGCCGATAGCCAGGATCGGGCCTGGTAGAGTTGCTCCAACAAGGGTAACCGGACAGGATGAAACACATTGATTAATTTTCCTAAAAAATTCCATGAAAACAGCAACCATGCAGGCGCCAGCCCCAAGGCCCCCCAAGAAAAGATATATTGCGATGATCCAACCCCATTCTTCTTGCATATTACTCCTCTTGTCTGCTGCTTACGATTCAATAATATAGGTCACAATGGCCGGGTTTGTGCCAAATTCCGGGTAGAGCGGCTTTGCTTTTCCGGATGCCAGCACTTTGGACACTTCAGGGTCATCAGTTTTCCCGAAAATACGTGCACCAAACAGGCAGGCAAAAACACACCCGGGATCCTTTCCTTGCAGTACCCTGTTCATGCACAACCAGCATTTATCCGCCACACCTTCCTCCCGAAGGTATACCCGGGCTTCATAAGGGCACGCATACATACAATATTTGCATCCCACACATAATTTCCGGTCTGTCATCACCACCCCGTCCGGGCGTATGTAGGTGGCATTGGTCGGGCATACCGTTGCACAGGGGGGATTTGCGCAGTGCTGGCAGCTCATCATGAGGAACCAGGTTTTTCCTTCATCTACCTTCACAATGCGTTGAATATAACTCTTGTTATCGGGCAGGTCATTCACCATGGTACAGGCAGTTACACATGCTCCACAGCCTACACATTTGGTAGTGTCAATGATCATGGCATAATCAGCCGAGCTGGATTCATTGGCAGTTTCAGGGGTTAGGTTGAACAGACTGGAACCCGTGGTTGCCAGGGCTCCCCCGCCTGCAAGGGTGAGACCCATAAATTTTCTTCTGGAAATTTCTAGATTTTTCATAATTTGCGGTTCCTTTTTGCCACCGGTAAATTTTGCGAGTATCAATAATCCCAACCCATAAACTTTGCGTCTAACCGAAGCCAATCAGATCCAGAATCATTTCCCATCCAACCGTATTAAAAATTTCATTCGTACCGGCATCTTCAAAATTATTCATTCATCTGAAGTAACGATTATTTAAACCGTGTCTGGGGTACCTTCTCCACAATTACAGGGCGATTTGCATCAAGTTCAGAGTCGGATACTTTTTCTTCAGTTAAGAAAATATCCTTGTTCCCGTGGCAGGAATCACATGTCCTGTTTTGTGGGGTTTGGAGTTGAATATTATGCGGGGTGGAATATACCCAGGTGGGCATATTATCAAATCCTGGCAGGAGATCTTTGCCATAAGACTCAAAGGATGTTTCGGTTACTGGTACATGACGCAGTGGTGCGTATTTTGCTGGGTGGTTATCATCCTGGATGGGGTTCAATCCAATCAAGAAGGTCATTGAAGACCCTTCCAGGTTAAAGATTGGCATTTCCGTTTCATCGCTTTTCGTAACATGGCAGCCGTCGCAGCTCTTATAACTTACGGAATGGCATACCTGGCAGGAAAAATCTTCCCCGTGAACCCGGTGCATGACATTATTATCGATCAAAACATATTGATGACAGTCCAAACACTGGGGACCCAAATCCCCTGAATAGCGATTTTCCGGCTGAGAAACAGCTTCTCCCTCAGCACCTGATTGAGGATAATTCCCGTGCATTTGATCTGCGGTGTGGCAGTCTGTACAGACCATATCCCCCTGGCTGTAATGGACATCTGCTTCGAATCCCTCATTATTTCCCATGAATTCGTCACCTGCCCGGCTGCCATGACAGGCATTGCAATTACGCTCGAGGGATGGGGTTTTTTTAAAATTATGACCATCCAGTAAACCACCCCCGGTAACTGCCGGTTGGGATACATGGCAATCACCGCATGACGTATGGCAGGTTGCACATTGTGAATTGAACATTTCTTCCAGCGCAGCATGATTTTGTGTGTTCGCCGGGTCGCTCCGGGCATCCAGAGCTGTCAGGAAACCATTTAATGTGGAATGCAGGCTCGAGCTTGTAAATACCTGGCTCATTTCAGTGTGGACATGGCAGGTAGAACAAACTGGATTTTCACCATCGCTAGGCCGGGCAATAATACCCTTGTGAGCAGTTTGTTTATCGCTGGATTGTTCACCACCATGGCAAAAGGTACAGCTTGCTGCGCTGTGAACATCGCTTTTATATGCAGGGAGACTCACCAGGACTTTTTCCCAGGGTTCCACTTCAGGAAGATCACCCGACCAGACATCTACTACGGCAGTTTGATTATCATCCCCAACCGGTGCGCTGGCATTCATCAACATTTGCTGATCCGAATGGCATTCTAAACAAGTATCAACTTGAGGAGCCTCTTGGGTCCCTTGCCCGGTATCAGGCTGGGGTGTGGTTAGTTTAGCTGGAAGAGGTCCGGCCTCGAATTCACTTTCGGCAAGCGGTGTTCCAAGAAGAACCTCATCAGATGGTCGATCTGGTGAACAGCTTACGAGGAAGAGGGCAATTAGCGAGGCTAAGCACAAAAGGATAATGGGATGCTTATCTTTCATGCATCTCCTTTCTTGATATTCAGCGGGATTAGATGTTCATTATACACTGCAAAATCCTTCAAACCAGCCTGGGACACTTATTTTATTTTAACCAATGTCAGTTAGTATAATTAATTAATCTCAATTAATACATTATTAAGGAGTAAATACTGATTGTTTTCCTTAAGGATTACACATAAGTATAATTTATTATTGTGAGTTTTTTCACAGAATATTCTTTTTGATAATTATTTTGATAAGGATGGACGAAAATGCATTATCGTCGTTTGGGAAAATCGGGATTAAAAGTGAGTGAGATTGCATTAGGATCATGGATTACTTTTGGGAAGCAATTAGATGAAGACCATGCCTCCCAACTGATTCATTCTGCTTTCGATCATGGGGTGAATTTTTTCGACTGTGCAGATATTTATGCCAAAGGATTAGCTGAAATTATATTGGGAAAAGCAATAAGGGACCTGCCACGCGAAGAATTGGTCATTTCCTCAAAGGTATTCCAGCCTTTATCCAGCAGTCCCAACGGACGTGGGCTTTCCCGAAAACATGTCACCGAAGCGATCCATAACTCACTCAAGCGCATGCAGTTGGAGTATCTCGACCTGTATTTCTGCCACCGGTACGATCCGGACACCCCGGTCGAAGAAGTTGTCCGCACCATGAACGACCTCATCCATCAAGGCAAGATTCTATACTGGGGCACCTCTCAATGGGAACCCGCCCGTATTATGGAAGCACACGGTGTCGCCCGCCAATACGGCCTGATCCCGCCAGCAATGGAACAGCCTCAGTATAATCTTTTTTACCGTAAACGCGTTGAAGTGGATTTATTGCCGGTCTGCCAGGAAATTGGTCTTGGATTAACCACCTACAGCCCGCTGTACTTTGGTCTCCTGTCCGGAAAATACAACGATGGTATCCCTGCCGGCAGCCGCACCAACCTTCCGGATTATAAATGGATTGCAGACGAAATCACACCGGAAAAAATCGCCATCGTCCGACAACTGACCCAGCTGGCAACAGAACTTGGAATAACCACTGCCCAGCTGGCAATTGGCTGGCTGCTGAGACTACGCGAAGTATCCTGCGTAATCACCGGGGCAACAAAATTGGAGCAACTGGATGATAACCTGTTTGCAGCAGCTGCGCTCGAAAAATTGGATAATGATATTTACGAGCAAATTGACCACATCATGGGTAACGCACCAGAATAACATCCTGTCCTTAAACCCATTAATATAAAGGATCACCTGGCAGTGGTGATCCTTTATTTTTATTGCCCTTTAACTATCCTCGCAGTTTTGCATCAAGATCCTTTTCAAGGCGCCGGACAATCCGGTTGCGAATCGTGGATGCCTCTTCATCGGTGAGTGTCTTTTCATAAGATTGGTAGGTCAAGCGGTAGGCCAAACTCTTCTTACCCTCTCCGATCTGTTCGCTTTGGAAGATATCAAACAGGCTGACCCGAACCAGTATCTTTCCTCCAGCATCCCAAATCATCTTTTCTACATCCACAGCTGGCAAATTCTCATCCACGATCACGGCAATATCCTCAATTACAGGAGGATAGACAGGTACTGGTTTTGCCTCGTATTGATCTTGAATAATATTAAATAAAACCTCGAGGTCAAGGTCTGCAATCAATATCGGGGAATTTGTAAATTCATAATTTTCAACAACCAGCGGGTGGATCTCTCCAAAGACTCCAACATTAATGCCATCCTGGGATATCGCTGCACATTTCCCGGGGTGAAAAGTGGCATGATCAACGGCTTCATAGGTCAGGTTGGTTATATGATAAGAGTCAAAAAGGTCTTCAAGCAATCCTTTCAGGTCGAAGAAATCTATATTCTTGACCTCACTCAGGTCCCATGCAGGTTTATAACGCAAACCTGTCATTGCTATAACCAGTTTCAGGCGTTCTTCAGGAAGGTCCTGACCGGGCTGCGGGATAAATTCAGGACCAATCTCAAACATTTCCAGTTTTTCGCTGAGTCTTGCGTTCCTTTCTACAATCTCCAGCATGGAAGCCAGCAGGCTTCTTCTCATAACAACCCGATCAGCAGAAATTGGATTCTGGAGCTTGACGTAATTCAATTCCATCTGACCTGATCCTGCCGGTAATATCCGTTTCTCCCGTTCTGGAGAGGACAGACGATAGGTAACTACCTCCTGAAGTCCCAGACTCACCAGCTTATCTCGCAATTCTTCTTCCCTCTCCATGCGTATATTGGCACGCTGAGGAGGTAAAGAATCCGCAATTCGGGAGGATGGAATGCGGTCATAACCGTACATGCGCGCAATTTCTTCCATCAGATCGGCCTTGCCTGTAAGCACATCTGTACTGATGTCCATGCGGTGTGGCGGCATCTTTGCTTGAACGGTTACTCCTTCAATGATTGTCTCGAATTCTAATTTGTTCAGCAGGGAAGCAATATCAGCAGCACTTAAATCAATTCCCAACAGGCGCTTGACTTCTGCAGGATTGATGCTGACAATAACGTCTTCCAGGGGTTGGGGATATACATCCACCAGTCCTGAAGCAACCTCCCCTCCGCTCCATTCCACCATGCGCCTCAATCCACTCAGGACACCTTCTTCAGCCAGGGCGGGGTGCAGCCCGCGCGCAAACCGGTAAGCTGCCTCAGATTCAAGCCGCTGCGCCGAAACTGTTCGGCGTACATTGATAAAGTTCCAGGTTGCTCCCTCCAGCAGGACATTACGGGTATTTTCTGTCACTTCGCTGTCCATACCGCCCATCACTCCGGCCAGGGATAAGGCACCGGCAGTATCGGTCACCAGAATCGTGTAATCCTCCAGTGTCCGTTCTACCCGGTCAAGTGTTATTAATTTTTCTTTTGGAATAGCCGGCCTTGTGATGATTTTTGGGGCTTTCCCGCCGGCACGCTGGACGAGAACATCATAATCAAAGGCATGCAGCGGTTCACCGGTTTCCAGCATGACATAGTTCGTTGCATCTACAATACTATTAATCGGCCGCATCCCGGCCAGGTATAACCGCCGCTGAATCTGGTAGGGACTTTGCTGCGCCTTGATCCCTTTAATTAAACCAACCACGAAACGCGGGTTCAGGTCAGCATCGCGGATCTCAATGGATACCTGACCCTCAATGCCTGCTCCTCTCATCGCCACCCTGTTATCCGGTTTCTTTAATGGTTTTCCCGTGCAGGCAGCAATCTCACGGGCTATCCCCAGGATGGAAGCACAACGGATCATATTAGGCAGTATAGCAACCTCTAAAACTGCATCTCCCATATAATCGACAAGGGCCATACCAGTGGGGGCATCATCCTCCAGCAGGATAATACCTTCATGGTTATCCGAAATTCCCAGTTCTTTTTCAGAACAAACCATCGAAAAAGACTCAACTCCGCGGATTTTGGTGCGTTTTAATGTCATCAGCTGGTTTCCAGGCTGGTGGCCATCATAGAGTTGGGCTCCCTCCCGGGCATAGGCTGCTTTCAAGGGTTTATCCAGGACACCAAGGCCTTTATATGGATACAGGTCAGGGGCGCCGGTAAGCACAATAATTTCCTGTTCGCCGTCATCCAGCCGGCACAGCACCAACCTGTCAGCATTTGGATGAGGAAGAACTTCGTTAATTTGTGCCACCACAAATTTTGCAGGCTCCCAGGATAAGCCGTAGATCTTAAATTCATGCCGATCACCTGGTGGCATTGCCAATCCGACGAGGCGGATCTCATCAATTTCCAACCCGATCATTGTCATTAATTTAGCCAGTTCCTCAAGATTGAGGTCAATATCAACAAAATCTTTCAGCCAGGAAACAGGTACTTTCATGAGAACTGCTCCAAAAAACGAATATCATTTGCCCAAAAATGGCGGATATCATCAATTCGATAGCGGTTGAGCGTAATCCGTTCCGGACCAAGACCAGCCGCAAAACCTGTATATTGAGACGGGTCATAACCGCCGTATCGCAAGACTACCGGATGTACCATTCCGCATCCAAGAATTTCCACCCAGCCCGATCCTTTGCACACCGGACAGCCCGATCCGCCGCACACATAGCAGCGCACATCCATTTCTGCACTGGGTTCGGTGAATGGAAAATAGGAGGGTCGTAGTCGAGTACGGGCATCCTCGCCAAACATCCTTCGGGTAAAGTCTTCCAGTGTACCTTTTAGATCCATAAATGTTATATCGCGGCCGACTGCCAGCAGTTCCACCTGGTTAAACTGTATCTCCGACCTGGTACTCAACTGCTCATAGCGGTATACCATCCCGGGCAGGATGACCCGGATGGGATCCGGGGCGAATTCCCGCATGGCATGGATCTGTCCAGGGGATGTATGTGTTCGCAGGAGGACATTCGGAGTAGTTGTGAAAAAAGTATCCCACATATCCCTGGCAGGATGGTAGGCAGGCATATTGAGGTACTCAAAGTTGTACGAATCTGTTTCAACATCCGGAGAACGGTAGATCTGGAAACCCATTTCTGCAAATATCCGGTAAATTTTCCGCAATGTCAGGGTAGAAGGGTGCAGTCTGCCATGAGATACTCTTCTGCCAGGCAGGGTGATATCAAGCCGTTCACTGGATAGACTTTGCTTCAAACTCTTCGCTTTCAGTTCAAGCTGTCTTGCTTCCAGAGCAGTCTCCAGGTCGTTTTTAATTTTGTTAGCAGCCTGGCCTATCAGGGGACGTTCCTCTTTTGGTAGTTCGGGCAGCTTGCTGAATACCTGCATGTAGAGGGAATTGCGACCCATATGCCGGGATCTCCAGGATTGCAGCTCCTTTTCATCCTGGATACCCTGCAAGTCCTCCAGCGCCACCTGGCGGATTCTTTCCAGATCTTGGAATAATTGCGCTTGCTCTGCCATTCATCCTCCTGTTTTAAATGAAACACCCATCCCATAAAGGGACGGGATTCCGCGGTACCACCCTTTTTAGCTGCTTGCACAACTCACTCAACCCAACGGCCATTTATTGACGATTGGATGCACCTGATAACGCTGTGCGCTGCGTTCCAGACTACTTGGCTTATTTCCAGCCGTTCCCCTGGAAGGCTCGTGGGTGAACTTGGGATGGTTTCTTCCAGGTGAGAGTTTCAGTCTATGCTCTCACTTCCCTGATGGGTTCCACCAACCTACTCTTCCCAGTCATTGCCTCTATTGATAAATTTCTAACCCTATTATCCTATTTTTTCATGAAATGTCAAGATAGAGCCAAATTATCCTGTATCATATGTATGATAAGGATTAAATCAGATAAATCGGATAGATCAATCCTTGACCCGGAGGTTAGTATGAACAGGCTGCACTTAATCAGCGGATTTTTTATCATCAACCTTGTATCATTATCTTGTGGAATTTTTGCACAAACCGCTGCTCCAACACAGGATTTGGACCAGATAGGAACAATTGTCGCCCAGACAGTCGAAGCAAAATCACTGCCAACCAGCAATCAAGATCCAACTGCGACAGACACCGTGATCGCTTCTACCCAGATACCGCAGCCAACTCAGGCAGATGCTTCAACGTTGCGGGTGGCTTATCTGGATGGCAGCCGCAACCTGTGGCTCTGGACGGAAGCCGGAAATTCCATTCCGTTGGATCAAAGCGGAGAGGTCACCTCCAGCAAAATTTCACCGGACGGCAGCATGGTAATGTTCCTGCGTTCTCCCGATTATGTCCATTATTCATTATGGGTGGTAAATACCGATGGCAGCGGGCTGCGTGAGCTGGTCAGCCAGTCGCAATTCAACGAAATCCTCACCAACCCTGGCATTATTGGTCTGTCGCCAGCGGATATGGAGTATGCATCTGCCGTAAGCCCCTATCAGATTGACTGGATCCCTGGTGAGAACAATATCGTCTACAATACAAGCCCCAAATATGAGGGGCCTGGATTAAAGATCCATAATGATTTATGGAAGGTGAATCCGCAAACCGGTGAAAGAACACTTCTCCTCATGGCAGGTGAAGGCGGTAATTTCTACTACTCTCCTGATGGACAACAAGTTGCCCTGGTGACATCAGAGGAAATATCTCTGATAAACGCCGATTTATCAAACCGCCGGGATGCAGTTTTAAAATTCAAGCCTGTAATTACCTACAGCGAGTACCAGTATTACCCCACCCCCACCTGGTCCCCTGACTCTACCCATCTGCTGGTCGATATCCCCCCCGAAGATCCCATGAAACAACCTCCTGAGCCAACTTCAATTTACCGTATCCCGGTGGATGGCAACCAGGCAACCCTGCTTTCCAGCAAAAACACCAATTTCCTGGAAGAGATCAATTTTTCGCCAGATACAGCCAAAATGGCTTACCTGACCCGGGAAGGTCCGGCAGAGAACGACCTGCAGGCACTGCACATCGCCAATATCGATGGGTCAGGAGACACAATCCATGAGACCGGAAATCTCAGGTTTGCCGGCTGGTCCCCGGATTCAAGCCATTTCATCCTGACCATGCCGGATGGAGGGAATCCCCGCATAGGACAGGTGGGAAACAGCAGCCAACCCATCCAGGATATTAGTACAGCCCATAACATGCAGTGGGTGGATGCTGAGCGTTTCCTTTTCCTTGGTAAAAATGATCAGAACTGGCAGCTCCGTCTCGGATATTTGGATGGCACTTCCGGGCAAATCACAGATTTTGGGGAAATGACCGATGTCTTCTGGTTGGATGCCAGTTTCAGTATTGCAGAGTAAGCTGCTGCATGTGCAGATCCTGGCATTAATAGACTCTGAAATAAATACTCCCCCGCATTTTCCTGATCGGGGGAGTTACGATTGTCTGATTTCTTTTTATTGGTATGTTGGATAACCGGCTTACACTGCCAGGTTGGTTTCCGAAATTTGGTTCTTCAACCAGAAACCAGAGTGCCGCCCGGTTTTCCCAGCAGGACATCGCGCAGCGAATTTTCCCCCCAAAGATTAATGACATGGATTGGCAGCTTGTTCTCCATGCACAAAGAAATGGCGGTGGAATCCATCACTTCCAGCCGGAGACTTAAGGCATCCAGATAGGTAAGGCGCTCAAACTTTACAGCATCCGGGTTCTTCATTGGATCAGAATCATAAACCCCATCCACCTTGGTAGCCTTTATCAGCACATCCGCACCAATCTCCATTGCCCTCAGAGCAGCCGTGGTATCGGTCGAAAAATAGGGATTTCCTGTACCTCCCCCAAAAATTACCACCCGTCCCTTTTCCAGGTGGCGGATTGCCCGCCGCCGAATATACGGTTCCGCGACTGCGCGCATTTCAATGGCTGACTGGACCCGCGTGATCACATTGATCCTTTCCAGAGAATCCATCAATACCAGCGCATTCATGACCGTTGCCAGCATTCCCATATAATCTGCTGTCGCCCGGTCCATACCCAGGTTCAGACCCATCCTCCCCCGCCAGATATTCCCGGCACCGATTACAATAGCCACATCAATTCCCATTTCGCGCACTTCCCGGATCTTTTCGGATATATAGCCAGCACGCTGCGGATCAATCGATGCACCTCCATCCACCCCAAGGGCTTCGCCGCTGAGCTTGAGAAGGATTCGTGAATACTTATTAATCTCCATTTGACCTCCTGGTAAAAAAAAGCCAACCTTATGGTTGGCCTTTATCTCTTATTCGGACTCTTCTCCGAGCTGCCACCGGACAAACCGGCGGATGATGATATTTTCACCCAGGGAAGCAATATTTTGGTTCAATAGTTCCTGAATTGTAATTTTTTCATCCCGGATATATGGCTGCCTGAGCAGAACAGCTTCATCCATGAACTTTTTTATCGATCCTTCAATGATTTTAGGCAGAATACTCTCTGGTTTTCCATCTTCCCGAGCCTTGGCAGCGGCAATTTGTTTTTCGTGTTCCAGTACATCTTCTGGTATATCTGCTTCATTCACATACAGTGGTGAACTGGCGGCAATTTGTAAAGCTACCTCATGAGAAAAATGGCGGAACTGGTCGGACCGTCCCACAAAATCTGTTTCGCTGTTCACTTCAACCATCACACCAACGCGCCCATTTCCATGGGAATATATATCTAACACACCTTCTGAAGCAGTCCGGCTGGACCGCTTGAGAGCTGTGGCCAATCCTTTCTCGCGTAAGTTATCAAGCGCCTGTTTCATATCACCATCAGCATCCTGCAAAGCCTTTCGACAATCCAGAATTCCTGCATTGGTTTTTTCACGTAGTTCCTTAATCATTTCAGTGGTTATTGTAGTCATAGATAATCCTTCATAAATTGACTTGCGTCATTCAATGATATATAAATCAGAAATTTCAAACCCCATCCGGAGGAATTCTCTAATTATTAACCGAAAGGGTTTCATCGATTATGCGAATTGGATCAATCACCAAATGAAAATATCCTCGGCCTGATTTTATAGGGCGGCTGTATCTTCACTGGGTGTTTCAATTACCCGCTGCCCTCTGGCGGAGCTTAACTTCGCCAGGGTGGCTTGGCCTAATAAATCCTCTTCCAGCTCGTCTTCATCAATGATAATTGTGCGTACTGCTTCAATCCCAACCGGTTTAATTGCCGGTTCAAGAGTATCTTCAGCTACATCCTTGCGCATGGATATTCCTTCAATGGCTGCGTCTGCAATTTTTCCAACCATTAATTTAATTGCCCGGATAGCATCATCATTGGAGGGAATCACATAATCAACCCCGCTGGGATCACAATTGGTATCTACCATGGCAATAACTGGAATGTCCTTCAGATTAGCTTCATGGACAGCAGTATATTCCCGGGCGACGTCAATCACAAACAACAGGTTTGGCGGTTGACGAAGATTTCTTACACCGCTTAACCGGGTCTCAAGACGCTTGATTTCCCGCTCAATCATCAAGCCTTCTTTCTTTGTCAGCCGGTCAATTTCACCACTATCCCGCATTTTTTCCAGCCGTTCCAATTCGTAAATCCGTTGGAGGATAGTCGACCAGTTGGTGAGCATTCCACCCAGCCATCTTTCGGTAACATAAGGCATGCCGCAGCGCTTTGCCTCATCTACAATCGTTTCCTGTGCCTGTCTCTTTGTCCCGACAAACATCACTTTTCCGCCCTGAGCAACCGTATTCCGGATCAAATCATAAGCTTCACCCAAAGCCTTCACAGTTTGCTGGAGATCGATGATGTGGATCCCATTGCGTTCCGTGAATATATAAGGTTTCATTTTCGGGTGCCATTTATTGGTTCGATGCCCGAAATGAACACCGCTCTCTAATAAGGATTTCATAGAGATGATTGCCATTCGATATTCTCCTTTGCGTTTTTTCCTCCGTTTCCTTCACTCCGGACTAAGACCAGGAACGATATCCTGGCACGCAAAGCCTGGTCTGGAAACGTGTGGTATGGTTTATTTTCGGGTCGAAGTATATCACAATACCTGACCGATTGTAAGACTTGTTTACTTGTTTTTACCCGGCTTCTTTTTCCCGCGCTTCAGCATGATTTCAGTGTTTTCCGGATACGCCTATCACTAATCGGGGTCTTGTAATGTCGAAAACCTCTGCTCATCAACCCTCCAGCATAATTATCCCTGTTCAGGAAAAATCTCTTATAATCTACCTATCACAAATAAAGGAGGAAAGATATGCAATTAACCTTCAGGTTTCAAGGTGCTCTATGTTATGCATTTTCCTTGCATATAGAACAGTCCCGCAAAGGGACTGATCCTTCCATTCCTTACATCTCCCATCTATTGGCCGTCGCCAGTATCGTCCTGGATAACGGCGGAGATGAGGACGAAGCCATCGCCGCACTTCTCCATGATGCCGTTGAAGACCAGGGAGGGTTACCTACTCTCTGTAAAATCGTGCAAATGTTTGGAAATAATGTCGCAGAGATTGTTGAAGGCTGTACAGATACCTACACAAATCCCAAGCCTCCCTGGAAAGAGAGGAAAGTGCAGCACCTTGCCAAATTACAGACTGCCCCGCCATCTGTAATTCTGGTATCGCTCGCCGATAAATTGCACAATGCTTCCTCGGTCCTCCTGGATTACCAGGAAGTATGGCGAGGATATTTGGGATAGGTTTAAAGGCGGTAAATCCGGTACACTGTGGCACCACCGGGAATTGCTTAATATTTTCCAGCAGCGGAGCTTGTTCCCCGCCTTGACCTCCCAGTATCAGAATGTGGTGGAGAAATTGCTTTCCATAACCGGAGATAAACAGGATTAAAGGGATGACAGCCGCTTATCTTTGGTTCCAAAGTAATCCTTCCCGGTTTTCCAGGGGATTCTATACCAAACATCCAGCAGGGATGGATACCCGTGGCCGATAAACCATCCATAAAGGATCTGTCGATTGAAGAATTGCGCCAGTTGATTATTGAGAAGAAAATGGCGCAAAGGAAAAACCGCATTGAAGCCTTTCAAAAATCCGGCAGGATTCCTCCTTTTAATCATCCCATAAAAAATGAACTTCGAATCCACACCCGCAAGTGCACGCTCCCAAAACAAATCGACGCGGATAAACAAATCAAGAAATCGCACCCGGGGTATCCTGGATCGATTCCTCTTTCTGGTTGAGATTCTAGCAGTGGTTGGATTTTTATTAAATCTTGTTTAATGGATTTAGTGTTTTAAGAAACCTCAATAAAGAAATAGCCGTTGTATTGCAGCAGCCGACTATGACGCCAACTGCGCTTATTTACGCAGTTATCCTTCCATCAGGGCATACCCCTCCTGGCTCCCCAGGTGGTGTCCTCCCCAATGAATCAGAGATCCCGGCCCATCTGGCTCCAATGGTCCAGTCGCTTGCAAACCTACCTATCCCAACACCGGGTCCAAAACAGGGCATTCGTATACAGATCCCCTCCATCGATGTAGATGCGCCAATTGTCCAGGGCGATGGCTGGGAACAATTGAAAAAGGGCGTTGGCCAAACTATCGGCACGCCTCACCCCGGGGAAGATGGGAATATCGTCCTTTCCGCCCATAATGATATATTCGGCGAAATCTTCAGGGATCTGGATAAATTAAAAACAGGCGATAAGATCGTTCTTTATACCAGCCAGCGCCCTTACACCTATGTGATCCGGGACACCAGCATCGTTGAACCCACCCAGGTTGGAGTCATGGCTCCCAGCGACGATCCGGAAATCACTTTGATTTCCTGTTATCCTTACCTGGTGGATGATAAACGAATTGTCGTCAAAGCAGAATTAATCCAGTAAAAAATCCAATTAAGTGGGATAATTAGTAAACTATTTTCTAAAGGTAGAAACAAGTATGGCACGGAAAAATAAAACCAATAAAACCACACAAACTGCACAACCAGTCAGCAGCACCTTTTCATCATCTCAAACCTTTAATCCTGATTACTCCTATGTAATTAAAGACCTGAAGCGTATAGGAGTATTAGCATCATTCTTCTTCATTCTACTGGTGGTCATCTCCCTTTTTATCTAGAATATTCCAGCTGATTGATTTAACCAAACCAGCCTGAAAAAAGGAGGACGATATGTCACCCATGTTTGTTCCTGGACCGGTTGATGTTGCCCCGGAAGTCCTGGCTGCACAGGCGAAACCCATGATGCCTCATCGCAGCAAGGAATTTGAAGATCTCTTCCGCAGGACCGGGGAGAGGTTAAAGGAATTATTCTACACGCAGTTCCGCGTTTTCCAGGGACCATGGTCGGGTTCTGGCATGCAGGAAGCCGGTATCCGAAATTTTGTCAACGATCGTGTCCTTTGCTGCGTGAACGGCGCATTCGCCAGCCGCTGGTATGATGTTGCGCTGGCAAATGGAAAAAGAGCAGACAAGTTGGATGTGGATTGGGGATTCGCCATCACACCCAAACTACTTGATAAAGCGCTTGCCAGCCAGGATTATGAGGCAGTCACTATTGTCCATAATGAAACCTCCACCGGGATTGAAAATCCGGTAAAGGAGCTGGCCGAGGTGGTAAGAGACCATAATCCCGAAACATTGATTCTGGTCGATGCCGTTTCGTCACTTGGGGGAACAAAAATCGAAATGGATGCGTGGGGAATCGATTTCCTTTTTACATCCTCGCAAAAGTGCCTTGCCCTTCCTCCCGGGATGTCCTTTGCAGCCACACATGATCGAGCATTAAAAAAGGCAGAACACGTCGTTAACCGCGGCTGGTATTTCGATCTTCTCCTTATGGAAGATCACCGCATCAAGAATTCCACACCGATGACCCCTACCATGCCGCTGATATACGCTCTCGATCTTCAGTTGGACCGCATTCAGGCAGAAGGCCTTGAGAATCGTTTCCATCGGCATGCAAACATGGCAAATCGAGTACAAACCTGGGCAGCTGAACACGGAATGTCGATGGTTGGCGATCCCGGGTATCTTTCCAAGACTGTATGCTGCATCCAGAATAACCTCGGTATTTCTATACCGGACCTCAATAAATTTCTGCTCGAACGGGGAATGCGCATTACCAATGGCTACGGAAAATTGAAAGATAAATCCTTCCGCATTGCCCCTATGGGTGAGATCCATATGGAAGATGTTGAAACTCTTCTTTCCTATATGGATGAGTTTCTTATAAGATAAAATTCCCGAAACCGTATTGGTACCATCCATCCGATAAGCGGGTGGATGTTTTTTTTGAATATCCCAATTCAATCCGGGGAAAGAGTTGTTAAAAAAATCCACATCTAATTGGGGATCATCCTGGATCAAATTCTCATGGTTGTCATGAAGGGGAGCAACAGGATTGGATTGATGTAAATCACCAGAACATTAATAGTGAGGCGCAATGAATGTTTACTTCTCATGTTCCATTACAGGTGGGAGAAATGATCAAAAAATATACAGGCTGCTGGTGGATTTTTTAATTTCCTCAGGGTACGATGTACCCACAGCCCAATTAGCCGACCCTGAGATCCAGTTATTGGATGGTTCGCTTTCTCCTAACATTGTCTACCAGAGGGATTTGGAATGGATTCGCAATTGTGATGTCATGGTGGCTGAAGTGAGTACTCCCTCCCATGGAGTAGGATATGAAATTGCACTTGCCCTTGCAATGAAAAAACCCGTCTTGTGTTGTTACCGGCGTGGAATAACAGTATCGAAGATGATCCTTGGAAATCCCGACCAAAGACTCTTCGTCCGGGATTACGTCAACCCGGATAATGCCCTGGAAATTCTTGGAAATTTTTTAAGGTCGATTACACAACAGGAGATCGGTATCACTGGAAGTGGATGACAGTTCATCGATACCAAATATTGGAGTTGTTGTCGTTATTATGATCCACGTATTACTGATAACCCCTTTATTTCCCCCTTATGCAAAGACCCCCACTGAAAATTGGCTGCAGAGTAGATGGTTATCTGAGAATTTAATATTTTGACAAATCTCGTAAACTATTCAAAAATGACTGTCGCTGTTAGATTCCATTTGAGTTGATCGCTCTGCTCTAAAAGATCTATCTTTACCGTATAGGTAATATCTCCTTGCTGGTTTACGCCTATCTGCTTAATTTCCCGCACAATCCCAGGTAATTCAAGATCGGGCAGGGCATCAAAAGCAACACGCACCTTGCCGCCTGTGTTTATTCCAACAATATCCAATTCTGTCAGGTCGGTAGTTTCAATTCTCCATTGTGACAGATCCGCCAAATTAACCAGGACAGTGCCGGATTGTACCATCTCCCCTTCTTTCAGATCACTTACTACAATCGTTCCATCAAATGGAGCTGTCAGTTCAATATCTTTGACATCTTTTTGCAGAGATTCGAGCTTCATTTGAGCTGATGCTAATTTCGCCTCAGCCAGTGCAACCTTATCCGAATCCGGACCTGCCAGCAAATCCAGCCAATCTGCCTCTTTCTTTTCCAATTCGGCTGTGAAATAACCAATATCTGCATCTGATTTGCCGACTTCTAGTGGATCTGGCCCCTGCAGGAAGTAATTAATCTCACCCAGCGCCTGGGTCCTTTCCTGTATTGCAGAGGTCAGTGCAACCACAACCTCAGCCCGGTCGGGGTCGGAATGCAGGATTTTCGGCGGACCAGTGATATTTTCTTTCGACCTCGTCTATTTTTGCCTGAGCCATGCCATAGTTAGCCTGAGCTCTCACAAGATCGTTCCAATCCCCGCGCCCTTGCTGTTTATCAACCTTCCCATTTATGGACGATTCCAGATTGCGTTCAGCCTCCAGTTTTTCCAATTCAACCTGGGCTAAGTCAATTTCATAATTCTCATAAATATCATCCAGGTCTTGCTGTTTTGTGATTACCTCGGTCTGGGCAGATAAGATATCGGCAAGCATCTTTTCCAAACCTTTTAGTTTAGCAATTACCTGTCCGGCCTGGACCTGCTCCCCTTGTTTAACCAATACTTCTTCAATAATCCCATTTTCTGCAAAAGATAATTCCGCACTGCTCACGGGTAGTACTACCCCTTCAGCAACTACTTTCAAGTCAGAAACAACCGGGGGGATTACAGGCAGTGGGGTAGCCTCAATGGTCATTCCGGTAAGTGCATCACAACTTGTAAGAAAGACAAATAACAATATGGAGAGTAAAACGATAGGTTTTTCTTTCCAAATTTTTCTTTTCATAAGGATTCCCCGTAGTTCAAAACAAACTATTCTGTTTCAAATACCACTACCCCGGTCATGTTCCAGCGCAGCCTTTCATCATCACTATCAAGGGCAATCGTCACCGTATAGGTAATATCACCCTGGTTTTCAACCCCAATAGGATCGACTTTGATAACCTTGCCAAAAATATCCAGGTCGGGAAGAGAATCTATCTTAACGGTAACTTCATCGCCAGGTTTTATTTTATTAACATTCAATTCGGTGATGTCATTTGTCTCAAGGTTCCACGTATTAAAATCGGCCAGCACAACCGGTGGGGACGCCCCTTCCAGGTAAAATTCACCAACGACCAAATCATTGGATACAATTTCTCCATCAAAGGGGGCCTTCAATTGCAAATCTTCCACCATTTTTTGAGCAGATGCCAGCTGCAGTTCCGCCACCTTTAATGTTGCCTTGGCAACCTCCAGTTCGTCCGGGTCGGGACCTTCGAGTAATTCGTTATGTTCCTTCTCAGCTTTGTCAAAGAATGCCTCAGCAACCTCAATAGCTGAGTCAGCAATTCCTACCGATAATTCATCTGGAAAAGATAATAATTCATTTAATTGGGCGCGTTTCGCATATGTGGCCTTGGATGCCTGGGTTAGCTGTATCCAAACCTGGTTTCGGATATCATTGTCGGGTGGTAAAAAATCAACTTTATCAAATGCTTCCAGGGCTTCGCTGTATTTTTCTAATGATGAATAATATTGGGCAATCGCCCCGTCTAAAATCAAGTCATTCGTTCTCTGGTAAATTTTGCTTGTGCGTTTATCAACTGCGTCCTGAAGATCCTGACGGGCTTGTGCCAATTGTTGGTTAGCTGCTTCCCGTATGGTCGCCGAATCTGCATACAGATCATCCAGTGCCTGCTGGGCGGACAGCACCTGGGCTTGTGCATCTGATATCTGTGCAGCCATTTCCTCGTAGCCATCCAATTTAGCAATGACTTCACCCGCTTTTACTTGCTGGTTTTCTTCCACAAGTACCTCATTGACAAATCCGGGTACAGAAAACCTTAGATCAACATATTGGGACGGAACAATTTGACCTTCAGCAATTATTTGTTCGCCATTTCCACCCGATTCATTAATTTTTCGTGGAACATTTGAGGTTGATGCAGATTGACCGGGACTGCATGCTGAAAATAAAAACGAAAAAAAGATGAATAAACCCACAATTTGCGTGAGTGTTCTATCTTATTTTCTTCATTTGTATTCATCCAACCACCAATTTTTCTGGCATTGCTAAAACCACCAGTGAATCAAATTATATTTATTGAAAGTTTACGGAGGCAGTCATATTCCACTTAAGACGCTCATCCTGCTGATCGAGGGCAATTACAGCAGTATAAGTGATATCGCCCTGCTTATTGACCCCCAACTCCTCAACGCTCTCTACTTTCCCGGTAAATTGCACATCAGGGATGGCATCCAGGGTTATGACCACAGGATCACCTGACATTTACCTTGACGACATCCAGTTCTGTCAGATCGGTAGTTTCAATTTTAAAAAGGGATAAATCGGCAAGGATATTGACGGCGTTCCAAGAGTCACCAGCTCGCCATCTTTAAAGTTGTTCTGGGCAATTTGCCCGACAAAATGGAGCAATTAATTCAATATCCGATAAAGCCTTCTTGGCAGCATCATACTGCGCCTGGGCATTTACCAAGCGTGCTTGCGCAACTTCCAGTTTATCCGGGTCGGGTCCACTCTTCAAGAGCCTGCCAATCATTTTCAAGCTTTTCCAGGAGTGCATCGGCCACTTCAATATCAGCATCTGCCGTGGCAAGCTCCAGGGCATCCGGATTGCCCAGATACCAGTTTAATGCCGCCAGTTTTTGATCGCGAGTCTCCCGGGAATCCGCCAGTTCCAATAATGCCTGGTTACGGCTTAAGTTGGCTTCATCTGCATTATCTACTTCATAATAAGAGTCCTCTGCGTCCTCAACCCGGTTCTGGGCAATATAGTATTCCGCATAGGCCTGGTCAACAGCATCCTGGCTGGCTCTTCCTGCTTCCATATCTTCCCTGACCTCAATATAATCTTCCACACTTTGTTGTCCGACAACAAAAGCCAAATGGGCATTGGCTTTATCCAGTTCGTGGTTTTCATAAAGGTCATCAAGATTATTTTGTGCATTGATCAATTCAAGTTCAGAGCTGATGCAACATTGGCTAAGAGGCGTTCTTTTCCCTGCAAGCGGGCAATTATTTCATCTTTTGCGACAACCTGGCCTTCATCAAACAGTATTTCTTCTACGATCCCGGTAGTTGGAAAGCTCAGGGAGACAAATCGAACCGGCACAACCTCACCTTCTGCAACGATTTCATCTTCCGCTGCCTGGAATTCAGCTTCCGGAGTGTTTTCTGCTTGCCCTGTATCAGTTTGACTCCCACATCCAACCAGGAGTGGATGTCAGTAAAACCAATATACCGGGAACCATAACCAGCCTGAAAATCCACCGCCCCATTGCAACCTCCTTCACGAATGAACACCAAGAAAATAGTAACTTGACTAAATGGGAAATATCTCCAATATAAGTAAATGATACTCCACTTGCCAATTTTATCGCAATTCATTTTAAAACGTAACAGGAGTTTAATAAATCCAGCAAACCTGTTCCTTCTAATCCGTATATCACCGGGCAAATTTATGAGGAGAATTTTGCTTATACAGGACGATTGAACAATTTTGTCAGGGGTATTCTATTAAGCAGTACATGAACACCAAATTCGCCTATGAAATAATCCATCCTGCCAGAAACCTGGTTTGGATAGAGACTGCGTTTATTCTTGTTTTTTTCATCTGGCAATTCAATATTTTTGGCCGATGATACTTTTTACTAAAAATAAACCTGTTATATTTCTACTGACCCTCTTATTTATCTTCAATACGGTTAGGTCAATTTCGCCTGAAGACAAATTATTGAACGTAATACTCATCTATAATTAAATTATAGAATTTGATCCAATCATAAGAGTATTATTAATAATGAAGAAACTGTATTGCTTTCCCAACCGAATAAAAATAAAATGATACTATGGATTACAAAGATTACTATAAATTATTAGGCGTAGATAGAAAAGCCGACCCGGATGAAATAAAAAAAGCTTATCGTAAGCTGGCAATGAAATACCATCCTGATCGCAATCCCAAATGATAAAAGCGCCGAAGAAAAATTTAAAGATATTAACGAAGCTTATGAAGTCCTGGCGGATTCCCAAAAACGCGCCCGTTATGATCAACTAGGAGAGTCTTATACCCACTGGCAGCAAACCGGAGGATCCGGTAATTTCAACTGGGATGAATGGTACACCCAGAGGCCGCGCAGTGGTGTCCGTGTGGAAGTTGGTGATTTCGAAGATATATTTGGGGGTGGTTTTTCGGATTTCTTTAATTCCATTTTTGGCGGGATGCGCGGTCAAACCAATCCAGGCAGACGGCAGACGGTCCAGCCAAAACAATCTTATGAACAACCCGTCACAATTAGTTTTCCCGAGTCGTATCACGGCACCAAACGCACCCTTGACATCAACGGGAGGAGGTTGGAGGTTAAAATTCCTGCCGGATCAAAGGACGGGACAAGAGTACGGATGTCCGGTGCGGGTCCAGTTGACTTTTCCGGGCAAAATACCGACCTCATCCTGGTGGTCACAGTTGCATCTGATCCCAATTTCGAGATAAAAAACAATGACCTTTATACCGAGAGTACCATTGATCTCTATACAGCCGTGCTGGGGGGTAAAATCACCGTATCAACCCCTGGAGGGAACGTGATTCTGTCTATTCCGGGTGGAACCCAACCGGGACAAACCTTCCGGTTGGCTGGTCGCGGTATGCCAAAAATACGCAGAACCAGCGAATATGGGGATTTGTACGTCCGTGTCAAAGTCAACCTTCCGCGTAATCTAACCTCTCAACAAAAAGAGCATTTCGAAAAATTGAGCAAGCTGTAATCTTACTTTTGATCGGTATTAATGGAATTTATCAGGTAGATTTAATAAGGTTATGATGAAACAAACAATACCCTGGTTGCTCGTTATCGTAATATTGCTAACCAACCTGGCGTGTGAAATTACAATCCCGCAGCAATATCGTTATCACGGCACCTTCAGCTTCTGCCACAAAGGTGATACCAGGAGAAGTTGAAGCAATTGCAGCCCCCATCCCAAGTGTTACTCCGGGATCTATCCTGATTGGCGATCAGGAAGAAATGCAGGACATCCTGATCTCCTTATATGAAAAAGTCAGCCCTGGTGTTGTCGCCATCCAGACATTAACCCAGCAAGGAGGCGGATTAGGCTCCGGTTTTGTTTATGATAATCAAGGTCATATCATCACCAATTACCATGTAATTGAAGGGGCGGAACAGCTGGAAGTGGATTTTCCTGGCGGCTTGAAATTGCGCGGGGACATTATCGGTACAGATCTGGATTCCGATCTGGCTGTCATCAAAGTAGATGCATCAGCCGAGGATCTCTACCCATTAACCCTGGGTGACTCAGATCAATTAAAAGTTGGGTCAAACCGTTGTTGCAATTGGTAATCCATATGGTCTCAGTGGGACAATGACGGTAGGAATTATATCTGCCAAAGGCCGGACCCTGGATTCCATCCGCCAGTCCCCTGAAGGGAATTACTATTCAGCCGGGGATATCATACAAACCGATGCATCAATAAATCCCGGTAACTCTGGGGGACCCTTACTCAACCTCAATGGCGAGGTGATTGGTATTAACCGTGCCATACGCACCAGCGGAGTGGATGATACCGGAGGACCTATCAACAGTGGAATTGGTTTTGCCATTTCTGGCAACATCATCCGGCGTGTTGTCCCATACCTTATAGAAAACGGGAAGTACGATTATCCATACCTGGGCATTACTGCTCGTCCCAGTATTACCTTAATAGAACAGGAGTTGTTAGGACTCTCTCAGGCAACCGGTGCATATGTAACCGGAGTTGAATCCGGCGGCCCAGCAGATATCGCAGGCGTAAAAGGCGGAACGATGAGTTCTCAAATTCCTGGTGTTTATGCTGGGGGAGATTTGATTATTGCCGTTGATGGCCGTCCGGTGCAGGTATTTGCAGACCTTATGAGCTATTTAATGACCAATAAAAGTCCCGGCGATGAATTGACCCTGACTATCATTCGGGGAAATAATCGAAAAATAGATCTGGTAATTAAATTAGGTATGCGTCAATAAGCCAAGTTTTCAACCAATCAAAAAAAAACGGAGGCTGTTATGATTACTGAACCCCAACTTAAAGAATTATTGGACTTCAAAGCCCCACACCTCATGTTGAGTGTCTATCTAAACACGGATCCGTCATTAGGCAACGCGGAATCATATAAACTTCGCCTGCGCAACCTTCTAAAGAACATCAACTTACCGGAGGATAATGAAGCGGTCAATCAATTTATAAATAATGAACATAACTGGGCAGGACGAAGTTTGGCAATTTTTTCCTGTAAAGACAGGGATTTTTTTGAGTCATTTACCCTGCAGGTTCCAGTCAAGGACCTGGTACATGTCAGCGAACGTCCCAGTGTTCGACCTCTTACCAACGTGCTCGAAAACTATGGGCGATACGGGGTCATCCTGGTGGACAAACAGGGTGCCCGGCTTTTCCATTTCCATCTCGGTGAGCTGCAGGAACAGGAAGGTTTTTTGGGTGAGATGGTCAAAAAAGTTAAGCGCGGCAGCGCATCTTCGTTCCCGGGCAGGCGTGGTGGAACTGCCGGACGTACCCGCGCTCAGGATGAGCTGGTTGAGCGCAACATGAGGGACACCGCCAATTTTGCCGTATCGTTCTTCGAGGAAAATAAAATCCGGAGGATCCTGATCGGTGGATCAGACGACAATATCGCGATGCTCCTCAATTATCTCCCGAAATCCTGGCAAAGCCTTATTGTCGGAACTTTTGCAATGGGGATGAATGCCAGCCATGGCGAAGTATTGGATAAGGCTTTAGAGATAGGCCTCCACTCTGAAATGAAACGCGAGATCCATCTGGTTAACGATTTAATTACCAGCGCAAAAAAGATGAACAATGCCGTCCTTGGATTGGAGGATACCCTGGCAGCAGTGAATGATAATAAAGTGGGCACACTTGTAATCGCAGAAGATTACCATACCCCTGGTTACCGCTGCGCACAACATGGATTGATGGCTACCAGGGATATTGCTTTATGCGAGGATGAAATTGAAGCGGTCAGTGATGTGGTTGACCTGGTTATCGGAGCCGTACTGATGCACGGCGGTGAAGTGGAAGTCGTCCACACGGACACACCCCTGCTGGCTGAGGGATCTATCGGCGCTTACCTGAGGTATTAAATCTTCCACCGGTTAGAAGAGCGGGAAAGGTAATAATCCTCTACCCGCTCTTTTTTTAATTATTTCCCCGGCAATTTATAAAATAATTAATCCGTTGTTTTGCACTTGATGAGGTTTGCCTGCATATGCCTGTCCATATGGTGGTTCCATCCACCATTCCGCAGGTAACCGGACGGATATCTCCAATCCGGATCATGTCATCAGTTTCTGTCTTAAAGCATGAATCCAATAAGAAGTAATTATTGTTTTTTAATAAATTTTGTCGATTCCAATCCATTTGTATGAAATAAATGGGGCACCAGGAATTGGGAAAATTTAATAAAAATTACCTATTGCTTTTCGCGCCGCAAGATATCTACTTCCATCCCAATAGGATCAATTATTAAAATCCTGGTCTGATTATTTGACAGTAAACCAATCTGTCCATCCCTTACAAAGAGGGAACCGGGAAGAAATGATTGGAGGGTGACAAATTTCCCCCCTATATCAGAAAATTAATAAAGATTTTATCCTTTCACTTATTTCTTTCGCGAATTCTTTGGCGAATTTTGACAAAAACGATCATTTGTGTTAAGATAGACTTGAAATAAGTTGTGTAGATTTGTTTTTCAGGTGAAAAGTAGTCCTTGAATGAAGCATTTTTCAGTAGAACAGGAAATGTATCTGAATTCCCGGTTGAAATCTACACCGGGGATTTTTTTATAAACACTGCTGGAAATCTTTTTATGGAAAATTTCTCTTACCTGAACATATTATTATAAATTTTGAGGTTATTTGTGAAAGAAAAAATGTTAAGAATTATTCCCCTGGGAGGTCTGGGGGAAATTGGTAAAAATATGATGGTGTATGAGTTCGGCGGGGATATTCTCGTCGTAGATTCAGGTATGGCATTCCCTGAAAATGATTTGCTCGGGATCGACTATATCATCCCTGATATTCAGTATCTTCGGGAGAACCGCAAAAAAGTACGCGGGATCGTGATCACGCATGGACATGAAGATCACCTCGGAGCAATCGCCCATGTTGTAGAGGAATTGGAAGCGCCAATTTATACCACACCCCTCACCCGTGGCTTGATGGAAGTTAAGCTTGCCCGGAAGGGTTTACTTAAAGGTGTAAAAATCAACACCGTTCAGGCAGGTGAAGGAAAAAAGATTGGTGTATTCCAGGTTGAATTTTTCCATGTCTCCCATTCCATTCCCGATTCCGTCGGGTTGGGGATTCAAACCCCGGTCGGGCTGATTGTTCATACCTCCGATTACAAGTTTGATCAGACCCCGGTGGATAACTGGCCAACCGACTTTGCCAAACTGGCCGAATTCTCAAAGCGCAATGTCCTGGTGCTGCTTTCCGATTCCACAAATTCGGTCAAACCCGGTTGGACTGCTTCCGAAAGGGTAGTTGACGGAGCATTTGAAGAAGAATTTCGTAAGGCCCCTGGCAGGATCATCATTGCCTCATTTGCCTCATTGATCTCCCGTATGCAGCAGGCAGCCAATGCAGCCGCCCGTCATGGCAGGAAAATTGCTTTTGCAGGAACAAGCATGATTGATAATGCAAAAATTGCCCGGAAAATGGGCTACCTGGATATACCGGATGAGATGTTTGTTCGCCCCGATAAAATTCAAAGCATACCGGACGATAAACTGGTAATTATGTGTACTGGAACCCAGGGAGAACCTACATCCATCATGGGCCGCCTATCAAGAGGCACCAACCGGATATTCGATTTGAAACCGGATGATACGGTGATTCTATCGTCCCAGATAATCCCAGGCAATGAAGAAAAAGTGTTCCAGGTGATCAACCGTTTGTTCCAACAGGTAGCGAATGTGGTCTATGAACAGGTTGCCCCGGTGCATGTCTCCGGGCATGCCAGCCAGGAAGAAATGAAATTGATGATTAATCTGGTGAAACCCAAATTCTTCATTCCAATTCATGGTGAACTGCGCCATCTTGTTCAGCACGGACGGCTTGCACAACAACTGGGTATCGCTAAAGAAAATATTGTCATTGTTGAAAATGGCCAGGTCGTTGAAGTTGGTAAAACTCAAATCGCACTTAACGGACGGGTGCCAACAGGTGCAATTTTGATCGACTCTACAGGTAAAGTGGATATCGAACCTTCCATTATCCGGGAACGGGAAATTCTCTCCAGAGAAGGCGTTGTCCTCGTGAATCTCACGGTGGATTCTGCGTACTGGAAAGGTTTTAGATGATCCGGAAATTATTACACGGGGTTTTATCCTGGCCGGTGAATCGAACCAACTTTTTTCCACAGCCCAAAAGGAGATTAAGGAAGCCGCCTCAAGAACCAATAATAATCTACAGCGTGATGTGGAAAGCGCTGTGCGCAAATATATTTACGATGAAACACAACGCTCCCCCTATGTTCTTGTGACCATAACAAAAATATAAAACAAATAATCATGCTGAACCAGGTTGTTCTCAGCCTGTTTATTACCAATTATTTGACTCTTCCCAATCCTTCATGGTCCAGCCCAATTCACCGCGCAACGGCACAAAGGCAACTGCAAGGACAGATCTGTGAAAATACCTGTCATCTTGCCGCTGCCATACCTCCAGGTCCTGGTTCATCCGGCTTCCCACTGGAATGACCAGCCGGCCTTTGTTGGCTAATTGGTCCAGCAGGGGTTTTGGGACTTTTTGTGCCGCGGCAGTGACCAAAATCCCATCGTATGGCGCCTCAGCTTCCCAACCTTTCGAACCATCCCCCAGGTGAACCTCTACATTATTAAGGGCAAGTTCAGCCAGGATTCTGGCTGCTTTTCCAGCAAGGTTTTCCAATCTCTCGACAGAGTGAATTTGTTGGGCAAGCTTTGCCAATACAGCCGCCTGGTAACCGGACCCGGTGCCTATTTCCAACACTTTTTCACCCCCCTGAAGTTCTAACAACTCTGTCATCAGGGCAACAATGTAAGGCTGGGATATCGTCTGTCCATCGCCGATGGCTAAAGGACAATCCTCATATGCCATATGCGAAATTTGATCCGGCACAAATCGATGCCTCGGGACAGCACGCAGTGCCATCAATAAACGCTGGTCCTTGATTCCCCGGCGTTCGATTTGTTCCCGAACCATTTGATCACAAAGGGATTGGTATTTTTGGGCACCGTCCATAGGTTACCATGCTGATAAACCATCTTGATAGATTAATTATACCTATCTGCCATCGAATTATTAATCAGTATTAATCAGCCAACAGAATCCATCAATAAATAGGGAATAATCCCTTCAAAAATGGGGGTATTAAACTTTCAGCAAGTTGGAAATTTGGCGGTCGATCTTACCCATCGGGTAGTCCCCCAGGTTTCCCGGCTCAACCCACAGGATTTCGCTTGCCTCTATTGCTGCTGGATCCCCGCATTTCAATTTACATTCAAAAGCGTGCAGTTTAATCCTGAAATGAGTATATGCATGGCTGAATATCCCTACAGGGCTGCCAACAAAAATCTCTACCCCCAGTTCCTCCCTGATCTCCCTTTTTAATCCCTCGGTGAGTTCTTCACCCGCCTCAACCTTACCACCCGGAAATTCCCACAATCCGCCCAGCAAGCCATGCGATGGACGCCTGGCAATCAGCACCTTACAATCTCGCCAGATTACTGCTGCTGTAACTGTATATCTCGGAACCGGGTTTCTGACCTGGCGGATTGGTCTTTCTTCCTGGTTTCCCAGGCTATAGGATGCGCAATACGCCGAAAGCGGACACCGTGTGCATAACGGCTGCCGGGGCAGGCAGATTGTCGCTCCGAGGTCCATCACCGCCTGGTTATAGGTCCCGGCCTTTCCGGATGGCAGTACCTCATGCGCTAATTTATTTAAATAACGCTGGCCCATACCGGTTTTAACCGGGAAATCTAAATTAAAGAGGCGGGCGTAAACACGGGCCACATTGCCATCCAGGACAGGCTCATCCAATCCGCAGGCAATCGAAGCAATTGCACCGGCAGTGTATTGCCCGATTCCAGGTAATTCTTCCAGGGTTGAACGTCTGCATGGGATTTTTCCCCCGTATTCCCGGAAAATTATTCCCGCAGCTTTGTGGAGATTCCTTGCACGGCTGTAATATCCCAATCCCTCCCAGTACCTTAATGCATCCTGTTCAGTTGCATTTGCCAGTGATTCAATTGTTGGAAAACGGGTTATCCATTTAAGAAAATAAGGGATTACGGTGTCAACCTTGGTTTGTTGAAGCATAACCTCAGACACCCAGATAAAATAAGGATCCGGGTTTTCCCGCCAGGGTAAAATCCTTTGATGGAGGTCATACCAGGATATTAGGCTGGCGGTTATAGACTCTCTTGCTGAAAGATTGGCGGGGTCAGAATTGAAATCCGCCACGGGCGTTGACAATTTTCTGGGAATAGTTCGTTACAAAATCTCTTAGCTTGTTATGCAGGCTTTGCCATTCACTGGAATAGAGCAGTTCCTGGGCTTTTTCCAGATCAGGCAGCACAGCACTGATCATAATTTGTGTTTCATTTCCAAAAACCGTTGCCCAGGCATCTGTCAGATCAAAACCAAGTTGTTGGATACCTGGGATGAATTCGCGAACAATAAATTCAAAATACTCCCGTTCGCGGTCAACCAGTATATCCCATTTCATGATCAGTTTGACAGCCAAGGAATGCTCCCCTACCCCCGGAAATAATCCAAAACCACCACGTGAGTTTCTTCTGGAAGAGAACTGGCGCTGGTTACTTTGAATGTGGATTCTTTGGTAATTTTTTCTTCAAGGCCCATTTCCTTGAGAAATTTACTAAGCGGATCTAACTTGATCAGTGAAACCGGTGTTGCGTAATGCATGGGTATTACAATATTAGGCTCCAAAAGACTGATTACCTCGGATGCCTTTGCTGAATTTAATCCTGAACCGCCGCCGACCGATACCAGGGCAATATGAACCGGCCCCAATGATTCAACCTCAGTCTGAGTTGGAACCCGGTTTATTGCGCCAAGGTGAACTACATTTATTCCATCAAAATCATAGAGACAAAGGATATTAATACCTTCGGCTTTCTGCCGGTTTATATGGCTGTTTGTATGGATGGCGGTAATAAAAACGCCTCCAATTTCAAATTCACCGGGACCTGTGATAATGTAAGGGTTACCTTTTACAGCAGCAATATTGTTATGACCAGGGGCATCATGGCTAACTGTAACAATGTTTGCCTTTAACTTTAAAGGCTCATACCCGACTTCTCGGGCATCAAACGGATCGGTAACAACTGTTGCCATTCCCCGTTCAGCTAATCGAAAACATGAATGTCCATACCAGGTAATTTCCATCAAGCCTCCTAAATCAGATTTGATTATACATGAATTAAATCCGAAATGGATTGGTATAAATGAATTATCAAATTTATGACCGGGATGTTTTCAATACTTTAATGAGAGCAGAACAACACTGTCTTTCGAATCATCTGTCAAGGGAAGAACGGATATGCATCCAGTAAAAAAACCACCAGCTAATTCTGGAGTTTTTCGCCAGTCACACCATGGATCACTAAAGAGAAAATATTTTCAAGATCAATGCAATAACAATTGGATGGGATGTCATTTTTTGGTAGGTGTGACCGGGAATTGCTCTATCTTATATCCCATCCAATTTCCGGAGTTCTAAATAAATAAATTTAACCATCCTTACCAGGCAATATTAGCTGAATCCATTCGTATCGCCATATTAATATCTTCCCAAAAAAAACGAGGTGTAAAAAGTAAATTGCAAATATTCAAAAAAATGCTAAACTAAAAATATAGTTTTTTACCGAATTCAGATTTAGTAAGGTTTTAAAAGGAGAGAAATATTATGAAACTTAGTCCACCAAAAAATATCACTTACTTGATTGCAGTCGTTATCGGCGTCATTGGAATCCTGATGGAGTACAGCATTGTCAGCTTTGCCGGCCTGGAACAATATTCAACCATTATGATTGTTTTAGGTTTTGTACTCCTGGCACTGGCAGCCTTGGTTAAAGGCTTGTAAGTCAGCCTATCAGTTGAACTTTTTAACCGGTCAACAATATAGATGGTTTAAATATCGAAATTTCCACATAGAAAAATCAGTACCCAAGAAACGGTACTGATTTTTCTTTTTTTCATCAAAGGACAGGATTGGATAAATGATGTACTATAATTGATTACGGTCAGGTTGATTATTATTTCTTCAAAAGGAAGCGCTATGAAATTCTCTGCCCCAAAACCGATTACCTGGTGGATCGCCGCAGTTATTGGCATAACCGGAACATTGATCCAGTTTCGGTTACTCCCGATTGCCATTTTAGAGCCATATGGAGCGTGGCTGGTAATTTCCGGTGCGGTCCTGCTTATTATCGGAACAGCTGTAGATTTCTTATAAAAAATCTGATATCCATTATTTTGGATCAAGGAGAAGAAACATGAAATTGTATGCTCCACATAAGACAACGTGGTGGGTGTCAACCATACTGGTAGGTATTGGTTTTCTGAATGAACTGGGCGTTACATTAGGGAGTATACGGGATTTTGCCGAGGGCTTACCTATACTGGGCTTTATTATTTTAATACTGGCAACCAGTTTGGAGGGACTGCAAAAACTTCATGATTTGACCCGTGATTAATAGGTACGTGAAAATTTGTTATTGGCATTGGGGGAAATATGAGAGAGATTTTTAATCTAAATTCCTAAATTCGTAATGCCTTCCTGATTGTCAGCCGCAATCGCTTGTTGACACATGCCCCGAAGTTTGATAAACTAACCTCCTTGCGCCAATTTCCAGCATAATCCTTGCTGAAAAGATCATGGTTTGATATAATTTAGCGCGCTTAAATCGAAACTTAAAAATTGATCTGCCGACGTAGCTCAAACGGCAGAGCAACCGCCTTGTAAGTGGTAGGTTATGGGTTCAATTCCCATCGTCGGCTCAAAGCCTGAATGAATAAGCAAGAGATGGGACGAACTAACCAAAACTTGCAGGCAGAATAAGGCAAAACCTGGGCGGTTACCCAAGTGGACAACGGGGACTGACTGTAAATCAGTTGGCGGACGCCTTCGGAGGTTCGAATCCTTCACCGCCCACAGGTTATTTTAACAACAGGATATTTGGTTTTGGGCAGTAAAAAGACGGCACGCCCTCATAGCTCAGTTGGTAGAGCACGTTCTTGGTAAGAACGGGGTCATGGGTTCAAGTCCCATTGAGGGCTCTGGCTGCCGCTTAGAAATTACATTGAATATTTTTTTTCTTGAATAAAGGAGTGGTCTTATGGGAAAGCAAAAATTTGAACGAAAGAAACCGCATCTGAACGTAGGGACGATGGGACACATCGACCACGGCAAGACGACATTAACGGCAGCGATCACCAAGTACAGCCATCTGATGGGTTTTGGAGAATTCCGTGCATTCGACTCGATCGACAATGCGCCGGAGGAAAAAGCGCGTGGCATTACCATCAACATTGCCCATGTTGAATACCAGACCCACAACCGGCACTATGCCCATGTGGACATGCCCGGCCACCGTGACTACATCAAAAACATGATCACCGGAGCGGCGCAGGTAGACGGCGCCATCCTGGTGGTAGCAGCCCCGGATGGACCGATGCCGCAGACCAAAGAGCACGTGCTCTTGGCCCGCCAGGTGGAGGTACCCAGCATCGTAGTTTTCCTCAACAAAGTGGACATGATGGACGACCCCGAGCTGCTTGAGCTGGTTGAACTGGAACTGCGCGAAATGCTGACCGAGTACAAATTCCCCGGGGATACCACCCCGATCGTGCGCGGCAGTGCCCTCAAGGCGCTGGCCAGCACATCCACGGATATCAATGCTCCGGAATATGCCTGTATCAAGGAACTGCTGGATACCATCGACAGTTACATTCCGGAACCGCTGCGCCCGGTGGACAGGCCGTTCATGATGCCGGTTGAGGATGTTTTCTCGATCAAGGGTCGTGGTACGGTGGTAACCGGCAGGATCGACCGCGGCAAGGTCAAGGTGGGTGAATCGGTTGAGATCGTCGGCTTGCGGGAAAAGAGCATGTCCTCCGTGGTAACCGGTGTGGAGATGTTCCACAAGACCCTGGATGAAGGCATGGCCGGGGACAATGCCGGCTTGCTGCTGCGCGGTATAGAACGTGATGATGTTGAGCGCGGCATGGTCGTTGCTGCTCCCAAGAGCATCACCCCGCACACCAAGTTCAACGCCGAAGTGTACGTGCTGCGCAAGGATGAAGGCGGGCGCCACAAGCCGTTCTTCAGTGGATACCGCCCCCAGTTCTACATCCGCACGATGGATGTGACCGGTGATATCAAGCTGCCGGAAGGTGTGGAAATGGTCATGCCCGGCGACAATGTGAACATGGAAGTGGAGTTGATCATCCCTGTGGCTTTGGAGCAGGGTTCTAAATTCGCTATCCGCGAAGGCGGCCTGACCGTTGGCGCAGGCGTTATTACTCAGATTATTGCTTAGTTTGGTTTTGGAAATCGAAGAACATTATGGCATCTAAAAAGAAGGATATCCGGCCAGTCATTACCCTGGCTTGCACAGAATGTAAGGAACGCAACTATACATCAGAAAAAAATCGGCGTAATGATCCCGGGCGGATGGAATTGAAGAAATTTTGCTCCCGCTGCCGCAAACACACGCCACACAGGGAGACCAAGTAACCAGGTTGTCGGATACGGCCTTCAAATAAATAGGTTGTGCCCGTATCTGACAATCATAAAGGCCAGTAGCTCAACTGGTAGAGCACCGGTCTCCAAAACCGGGGGTTGTGGGTTCGATTCCTGCCTGGCCTGCTTTGATTGTGGCAACGCCGTCCAATGAGGCGGCGTTTTAGACGTTTTATTAAGGAGACTGCCATGGCAGATAAAAGTGCCAAGGAAATTAAACCAAATAGAGTTCAAAAGTACTGGCGTGAGACCATTGGTGAATTGCGTAAGGTTACCTGGCCAACAAGGCAAGAAGCCTGGCGATTAACAAAAATTGTACTTTATGTGATGGTTGCCATGGCTGTATTTTTAGGTGTATTGGACTTCATTTTCTCCAATGTAATCACTGCCATTCTCACATAAGTGTTAAAAAAAAAGCAAGGAAGTGTTTCGGTATAGAAAGGCACACATGGACGCGCTTGAAGAATTAAACCAGGAACAACTGAATAACAGTAATGAGTCGGATCAGGGAAACGTACCCTCTTCTGGTGACCTGGACGCGTCTCTGCCTTCAGATCTGCCAGAAGCAGGTAGCCCTGCTGATTCGGGAAATGACACTGCGCCAATTCAATCCAGTGCAGAACCTGCCACCCCGATTAAAACCGAGGAAGATCCCAAAGCATGGTATGTAATCCATTGCTATTCAGGATATGAAAACAAAGTAAGACATAATCTCGAGCAGCGTATTGAGACGATGGGCATGAAAGACAAAATCTTTGATGTCGTCATACCTACCCAGGAAGAAATTGAGGTTAAGGACGGTAAACGCCGTGTCGTAGAACGTCATGTGTTTCCGGGTTATGTCCTGGTCAACATGATCTTATCAGAAGAATCCTGGTATGTCGTTCGTAATACGCCTGGCGTAACAGGTTTTGTTGGAATGGGCAACCAGCCCACTGCCTTGCGCCCTGAAGAAGTATCCTCGATCCTGAAACGAATGGAAGCGGAAGCCCCCCATTTCAAAGTGTCGTTCAAAGTGGGAGAACGTGTTCGCATTGTAGACGGTCCATTCAATGATTTCCGTGGCACTGTTTCAGAGATTGAGATGGAACGCTCCAAAGTAAGGGTCATGGTCAACTTTTTTGGGCGTGAAACACCAATAGAGTTAGACTTTCTCCAGGTAGAGAAAGCTTAATGATTATTTATATTGGAATCAAATCGTATTAACCAGTGGGAGGACGGGAAACACCGTCCGCAAATACCACAAAGGAGAGTAATGTGGCAAAGAAAGTAAAAGCAATTGTAAAACTCAATCTTAATGCTGGAAAAGCAAATCCGGCGCCCCCGGTTGGTCCTGCGCTTGCCAGCCATGGCATCAACATTATGGCTTTCTGCAAAGAATACAACAGCAGAACCCAAAACCGAATCGGCGATGTTATTCCAGCAGAGGTAACCATCTTTACCGATGGGTCATTCACCTTTGTTCTTAAGTCTTCCCCTGCTTCTATCCTGCTAAAGAAAGCTGCCGGGGTTGATAAAGGATCAGATCAGGCAAATCGCAACAAGGTAGGCAAAATTACCCAGGCTCAGCTGCGGGAAATTGCCGAAATGAAAATAAAAGACATGAATGCGAACGATATTGAAGCTGCCATGAAACAAATTGAAGGCACCGCTCGCAATATGGGCATCACTATCGTCAAATAAATTATTCATTAGATTTGTGGGAGGGTGTGATACACCCGGTTGAACCACCAAGGAGTTATGATGTCAGGCAAGAAATATAAAGAAATGATTAAAAAGGTTGATTTAGGGAAATCCTATGAACCCAGGGAAGCACTCAACCTAATAAAACAAACATCCTATGTTAATTTTGATGCGACTGTTGAAGTACATTTAAGGATGGGTCTGGATCCCCGTCAGGCAGATCAAATGATACGCGATGTGGTAGTTTTACCCAATGGCCTGGGAAAAACCGTGCGTGTCCTGGTCTTTGCTCAGGGAGAAGGCGCCAACCTCGCCAAACAATCGGGCGCAGATTATGTTGCAGACAGCGATGAATGGATCACAAAGATCCAGGGTGGTTTTACCGATTTTGATGTCGCCATATCTACCCCGGATATGATGGGTAAGGTCGGCAAACTTGGCCGTGTCCTGGGTCCACGCGGTTTAATGCCTAATCCAAAAGCGGGCACAGTTGTTCCTGAACAGGATCTGCCGCGTGTAATTAATGAAACCAAAGCCGGACGTGTAGAATTTCGCCTGGATAAAACCGCAAACATCCATGTCCCGATTGGAAAAGTCTCATTTGAACTGAATGCCTTGTATGAAAATCTGGCACAGTTTATGGATGCCATCAAAAAAGCCAGACCAGCCGCAGCCAAGGGATCCTATATCCGCCGGCTGACCCTTTCATCAACGATGGGCCCTGGTATAAAGGTCGATCAATTGATTGCACAAAGTATGGAAATGCCGGATTAATACTGTGATATAATATTAAAGCTAGATCATCACCAATGATAGCCGGTGCCGCCAGGCTTAATATCCCGCTGAGGTGAAGACAAATGGAAGTTTCTTTCCAGGTCCCTTGTGGATTATAAAAAGTCTTTACCGGCAAACCGGCAAAGACTTTTTTTACATTTTCAAGAGAAAGGAGGTAAGAAACGCATTGGCCTTTTCAAAAAATGCTAAACAGGATATGCTGGCTCAATATGAGCAGTGGTTAAAGGAAAGCCACGCCGTCTTTCTGGTGGAATATTCTCGCTTATCCATGAAAGATATCAATGATTTACGCGCCAAAATCCGGGAAGTAGGCGGACAGGCACACGTGGTCAAAAACACGCTGATGGAGCGGGCATTAACAAACGCAAAAATAGAGTATGAAGGGGAAATCAAAGGAACATCTCTGGCAGGATTTGCCTTTGACGATATTCCGGCTATGGCTAAGGTGCTGGACGAGGTAACCGATAAATCGGAATTTTTATCCTTGAAATATGGTTTCATGGATGGAAAACTCCTCTCGACCGATCAGATCAAAACCCTTGGCAAGCTTCCCCCGCTGCCTGTTATGCGTGCAACCCTGCTCGGTACAATTCTGGCTCCCGCCAGTAAACTTGTCCGCACAATTGCAGAACCATCCCGTATGGTAGCTGCTGTCATTAAAGCCTATTCCGAGAAAGAAGCCGCACCAACCCAGGCATAACAATCGAAAAAACAAACCGGATAATAGGTATTATCCAGAACCATATATTGAAGAAAGAAAGATTATAGGAGTAAGAAATGGCTGATATCGAAAAATTAGTAAAAGAGTTAGGCGAGTTAACTGTGTTGGAAGCTGCTGAACTCGTAAAAATGCTGGAAGAGAAATGGGGCGTTTCCGCCGCTGCCCCGGTTGCGGTTGCCGCAGTTGGTGGTCCCGCAGCTGTTGCAGAACCTGTTGAAGAACAAACCGAGTTTGATGTGGTCATCAAAGAAACCGGTCCCAAGAAAATCGAAGTGATCAAAGTCATCCGCCAGCTCACCAATCTTGGTCTGGTTGAGGCTAAGAATATGGCAGAGACAGCTGAATCCAAAGTTCTCACTGCCGTAAGCAAAGAAACCGCCGAAGATGCAAAATCAAAGCTTGAAGCAGCTGGTGCTGTCATTAAATTAGTTTAGTTGTCAAAAATAATTCATAAAAATGAGGCTCCCTGGACTTCTGGGGAGCCTCATTTTTAATTGATGTTGTAAGCAATGGAATAAATCAAGGTTTATCTTTTTCCACCATCCCAAACCATAAAGGGCATATTTACAACAATACCGGTCTTTGTAGTCGTCAGCTTACCAGCCTCTTCGCCCTGAAAGATCTCAGCCTCACTCTTGAGTTCGACTGCTTGAATTCCGTCAGCCCATTTGACCAGCACAATTTCGCGGAGGGGGGAATAACCAACGGCATCCGGGGGATTATTAAAAACGTCCGGTTGAAATCCTAATGGACCTTTTCCGGTTAACCCATTTTCAAAAACAAAAACTGTCGCTGAAGATTCCGCAGGAACCTTGGCCAATGAGGGTACATATAAAACAGGAGATTTCATCATGTTGGTCAATTTATCAGCAATATCCGGATCAGAAGCTTCCGTATGGGTAAAATAGATCTCTTTGCCATCAGCATATGCCTTACCCACAGGCACCTGGGCAAACGTCCCAGTTGATTGGGTTTGAGTGCTACATGCTGCCAGAATAATCGTAGTTACTAGCAGACTAAATAGGATTTTTTTGATTGGGTTGTTCTTTCCAACGATATACATTGGGTAAGCTCCTTTTATGGATTTTGGATTTTTCAATTCTTCTACCGCGCAGCCTGAGGCTGTTGGTTACAACAAATACACTACTGAAAGCCATTGCCCCTGCTGCTAATACCGGGACAAGATATCCCAATGCAGCAGCTGGAATTAGAATGATATTGTAAAAGAAAGCCCAGAAAAGGTTCTGTTTTATGGTTGTCATGGTGGCACGTGACAGCTGTATTGCCCTTGGAACCCCTCCCAGGTCCCCACTTATCAGGATTACCGGAGCAGCAGCCATAGCTACATCTGTGCCGGTTCCGATAGCGATGCCTACATCAGCCTGCGCCAAAGCAGGTGCGTCATTGACGCCATCCCCCACCATTGCAGTTATCATTCCCTGGGCTTGAAGTTTCTTGATCTCGGCAGCCTTGTCTCCAGGCAGCACTTCCGCAAACACCTGGTCGATTCCAACCTGACTGGCTATTGCTCGGGCAGTTTGCAGGTTGTCGCCGGTCAGCATCGCGACCTTGATTCCCATTTTGTGCAGCTCCTCAATTGCCTCAACCGATCCTTCTTTGACTGT
This sequence comes from uncultured Chloroflexia bacterium, assembly GCA_963747965.1. Taxonomy (GTDB): domain Bacteria; phylum Chloroflexota; class Anaerolineae; order Anaerolineales; family Anaerolineaceae; genus CAVVGZ01. The sequence continues at coordinate 464,551 of CAVVGZ010000004.1, forward strand.
ATCAGCAATCCCGATTACACCGGCAATCCGGTTGTCTGCAACCACCAGGATGGTTGTTTTTCCTTCGTTTTGCAGACGGGTCACTTTCGAATTGACATCCTCCGTGTTCAGACCACGGTCATTTATCATGCGGGGGCTTCCAACAATCAGATTCAATCCGTTGACTTGTGCCTGTACGCCAAGTCCAGCGCTGGCAATAAAACCTTCGGGTTCAAATAATTTCAATTCCCGGTTTCCAGCTTCCGCAACCAGGGATTCTCCCAACGGGTGCTCTGATCCTTTCTCAACAGAGGCTGCCAGGCGCAGCAGTTCGTTTTCGTCGAATCTTTTGTCTGTTACGAGAATATCAGTGACTGAAGGCTGTCCCCGGGTGATTGTCCCGGTTTTATCCATTACAATTATCCTGACATTTCCGGTGCGCTCCAGCGCTTCACTTGTCTTGAATAAAATGCCCATTTCCGCGCCTTTGCCGGTGCCAACCATTACTGCAGTCGGGGTAGCCAGGCCCATTGCACAGGGACAGGCAATCACCAGTACCGCCACCATGACAATAAGCGCGCGTGTAAATTCGTTCACATCTGAGTTGATAGCCAGCGGCGGGCCAAAGATCATCCAGGCGGCAAATGTAATGAGAGAAGTGACGATAACGGCTGGGACAAAATAATTCGAAATGCGGTCAACTAACCTTTGGATAGGCGCTTTTGAGCCCTGGGCTTCTTCCACCAGTCGAATGATTTGGGCTAGGGCAGTCTCCTTGCCAATCCTTGTCGCTTCAAACCTCAGCAGACCCTGCTTGTTGAGGGTAGCACCGATTACTGTGGCACCCGGTCCTTTGTCCACCGGCATACTCTCCCCGGTCAGCATAGATTCATCCACGGAACTTCGACCTTCAATTACTACACCATCCACCGGGATCTTTTCGCCAGGGCGGACGATGATGACATCACCAACCAGCACTTCATCTACACGTACTTCCATTTCCTGCCCGTCACGAATGATCCGGGCACTTTTTGGACGCAAACCCATTAATTTCTTGATTGCCTCACTGGTACGTCCCCTGGCTCGTACTTCCAAAAGTTTACCAAGTTTGATCAGAACAATGATCACTGCAGCAGTTTCGAAATAAACATGCCCGGAGAGCAGCCCAAAGGTTACAGGAAGGGAATACAGGAACGCCGCTGACGCGCCAAGCGCTACCAGGACATCCATATTTGCGGACCTATTACGCAGGGACTTATACGCCCCAACGTAATACTGCCGCCCGACATAGAATTGAACCGGGAGCGCCAGGGCCAACATAATCCATTTGATCCAGGATGAGTGTGAAATTTGCATCGGGAGGAAACCAAGGTCACCTGCCATCGCAATAATAAAAAGAGGTACAGCAAAGATCAACCCTACAGTCAACAGGTGTTTTTGTTGGTCGATCTCCTTCTGGCGAGCCAATGCCTCTGCATCTTCGAGATCACCGCCGGTATCCAGAACCTCAAATCCAGCTGCAGAAATCACTTTCCGCAGGTCGGATTGGTTTACAAGGGTGGGAATATATCGAAGACGGGCACGCTCGCTGGTATAACTGACCTGAACATCACGAACACCCTCAACTGCAGAGAGGGCTTTCTCCAACCGACGAGCGTCATTATCGTCACTCAGACGTTTAATTACAAGATCTGCTTCTCCCTCGGCAATGCCATAACCGGCTCGTTCGACACGCCCGATCAGATCGGCCAGGGAAGAGATAGTGTGGATCGAACTCCACAGTGGCCCGCTCCGAAGACAGGTTAACTGCTGCCTGTTTAACCCCATTTACTTTTTTAAGGCTGCGTTCCACGGTCGCCACGCAGTTAGCGCATGTCATCCCGGTTACCGGCAGTATAATGTGCTTGTTTTCAGCCATTGAATTAGTCACCCGTAAAATACCTGTAATCTCGTATCAAACCATTAAAGGTAATATCACCCTCATTTAAATTAATATCAGGATCGAAGTTAGTTCCTAGAGACTGTGTTATCCCTCGGGAGGATAATGGATTTCCACCAAAACCTGGCGGATCTTTTCTTCATCAGCCGGCGGAACAAAATCAACGGTGACCATCTGTGTCTCCGCGCTGGCATTTACGGACTGCACGCCTTCAATCTCTCCCACTTCCATCTTGATGGTGTGAACACAGTGATTGCAGGATATGCTTGGGATTTTATAAGATACTGTTGTCATTGAATTTCTCCTATATATTTTGGTTGCTAAACTTTCATCGATGCCTCAAAAACCAGGCCAATTTCCTTTAGGACTTTTTCCCGCTCTTCCGGCAGTTCCCCTCTCACTGCCGTGACCACGCAGGAATTTAAATGCTGTTCCAGGATTTTGAATTGATTTTATTCAGGGATGCCTGCACCGCCTGGATCTGGCGGATGATATCGATACAATACTGGTCTTCTTCCAGCATCTTCTGGATCCGCGCAGATGCCCTTCTGCAATTTTCAATCTTTGAATCGTTTCCGCATGATCGTGCATGACTCTGCTCCTGTACTCCCATCCCCCTGGGGGGGATGTTATTTAGATATATTTATCGTTTATATGGAATTATGTCAATACACCCGGATAAATGGGTGCTGATTTTCTAATATTTCAATATCAATTTACCGATGTTGAATGATCAAGTGAGGGCAGAAATAATCCGGTTCCTGAATTTCTTGCTTACGGATGGCTCATCAGTGATATCATTCTGATGAATTGGGCAAAATATTATTAGGATGTCTCCTGGAAAATGCCTTGGTTCGAAATCAGCTGCTCCAATAATTGTTCATCCTTGATTCAAGGTTATTATGCATAAGACCTGTTGCCCAATCAAATATAAAATTCCCAAAAAATGGAGCAATTCATAATGTTCGTAGATAGCATTCAAGCATAAAATCCTGCCCCTCCGCCAACAGGTAAACATCAGGAACCAGTGGCTCGCCAGGCGCCTGGAGCAAATCCTCCCCCAAATCATGCAGGAAACCGGCATCGACCTGTGGATCATCGTCGGGAGGGAATTCAACGAGGACCCTCTCATGCACTCCCTGTTCCCAGCCCCGTTCCAGAATGCGTCCCGGCTGTCCGGCCTGATCTTTTCCCTGGAAAATAATGGTTCGGTTGATTGTCTCAATATGTATTCCAGTCAAAGCGGGGCTTTACAGCCCTATTACAAGCCGGTCTGGGATAAAGGCAGCGAAACCCAGTGGGAGTGTCTTGGCAGAATTGTCCGCCAGAAAGATCCCCAAAGGATTGGCCTGAATTTCTCTGAAAACGTCGCCCTGGTGGACGGCATCAGCTCTGTCTTATACCAGCATGTCCTGGATGCCATCGGACCAGAATATGCCAGGCGGGTGGTCAGCGCCGAGCACCTGGGTGTGAGGTGGCTGGAAACGCGCCTGCCGGAAGAGCTGGATGCCTACCCGGGGATCAACGGCATCATGGATGCAGTGATTGACCAGATGTTCTCCGGTGCCACCATCCACCCCGGCGTGACCACGACCACCGATGTAGAGTACCACTTCATCGATACCATCCAAAAACTTGGCCTGAGCATAAATTTCAAGCCGGATGTGGATTTACAGCGCCGGGGACGGACCGAAACCAAGATCGGTGATACGCTCATCCTCCCGGGAGATCTGCTGCGCTGCGATGTTGGGCTGCAATACCTGGGATTAAACACCGATACCCAAAAAATGGCTTACGTGCTCAAACAGGGAGAAAAATCCGCCCCGGATGGGATGCGAAAAGCCCTGGAAAATTGCCACAAATTCCAGGATATTGTCTGCAGCAATCTGCGGGAAGGCAAAACCGGCAACCAGGTTTTTGCCGGTTCCAAGCAGGAAGCAGCCCTGGCTGGCATCCAGGCTGATCTATATGCCCATCCGATTGGCTTCCATGTTCATGGAGCGGGGCCGATTTTTGGATTATGGGACCAGCAGGGTTTCATTCCCGGCAGAGGTGAATTGCCCGTTCACAATAACACCTGCTATGCCCTGGAATTATTTACCAGGCAGTACCTGCCGGAATGGGACCAGGATATCAACATTTTTTTGGAACAGGTCATCGCTTATCATGATGATCAGGTGTTTTACATTGGAAAAAGGGAAGAGGAGTTCCTTCTGATCAGCTGACCGGTGATAGCATAACCCTTCTTCAATAACAAGCGAAATTAATCCAGCAGGTTCTGTATGGTAAAGGCAAATGAGTCAAGCCCTGCAAATTGAGAATGTTGTAAAAAGATTTAATAAAAAGGATGCATCCAGCTGGCAGACCATCCTGCATTTATTCCAGGGTGACGGATATTCCAGGAAGAAAAATATTCACAAGCTGCCAACCTCCAGCGCTGACAGCAGCCGGTTTATCATTGCTGTTGACCGGGTATCGCTTGAAATGGCTGAAGGAGAGATCTTCGGTGTTTTGGGTCCTAACGGGGGCGGGAAATCCACCCTGATCCGGCTGATATCCACGCTCCTGCTGCCCGATGCCGGGCAGATAAAGGTCTTCGGGCTGGACGTGGTGCAGCAGCCATTGAAAGTCCAGGCGCTGATCAACCGGGTTTCGGTGGAAGCCTCGTTTTTCAAGAAGCTCTCGCCAATGGAAAACCTGGTCTTTGGGGCGCGCCTTTACGGATTGGATGGCAAGAAAACCCGCACGGAAGTGGTGGAAATCCTCACCCGGCTGGGTTTAAACCCGTATTCCATCAACCATTCCATGGATGAAATGTCACGCGGCATGCAGCAAAAAGTCGCCATTGCCCGGGCCCTGCTAACCAAGCCCAGGCTGCTCCTGCTGGATGAACCCACCACCGGTTTGGACCCGCGCTCCAAGCGGGAGGTCCAGCAAATTGTGAGGGAGCTGCGCCATGATTTTGGTACAACCATCCTGTTGACCACCCATGATATGAACGAAGCGGATATCCTGTGTGACCGCGTGGCGATCATGGATAACGGCAAGGTTGTTGCCCTGGACACTCCCCAGTCTCTGAAACAAAGCACCCCTATCGCCGATGAAAGGGAAGCAACCCTCGAAGATGTTTTTATGGAACTGACCGGCCGTCAGCTGGTTACCGAGGGCGATGAACCTGTATAAAGAAATGGAATAAACAATATGACCACCCTCACCCACCAATTTCGCGCTTCCTACGCATTCGTCGAACGCAACGCCAACCTGGTAAAACGCTACTGGACCTGGGAGCTGGTCTGGCTGGTTTACTCCATCGCCGACTGCCTGGCGGTAAGCTTCATCGGTCTGGGTATGGAGGAGATCGGACAGGTTAAGCCTTCAGACACCGAGTATATCGTCCTGTATTTGCTGATAGGCACCCTCGTGTGGAGATTTCTTTCCATCATCTTCATCTGGATCACGGAGTTAATCAGTATCGAACGCTGGGAAGGCACCATCGAATATACCCTCATGGCTCCGGTCAGGCGCATTGTGCATGTTGCCGGGCAGACCGTCTTCGCCATCACGTACTCGCTCATTTTTACCTCGATTATCCTGGTTGTAACCACCATGATATTTGATATCAATATGAGCCAGGCGAATCTGGCCGGGGGATTGGTGATGCTGCTCAGCGGCAGTTTCGCATTTGTCGGCATCAGCATCATGGCATCCTCCCTGCCGCTGCTTTTCCCGGAACGCGGGGCGCAGATGACCCATGTTTTCATCGCCATCCTGCTGCTTGTCTCCGGAGTATACTACCCGGTCGAAGTACTGCCGGAATTCCTTGAGCGGTTGTCCAAATTCAGCCCGGCAACCTATGTTCTGGAGGGAACCCGCCAGGCTCTGCTTGAGGGCACACCCACTGACCAGCTCTGGGATCAAATCTGGCCAGTCATCATCCTGGGAATTGTCCTGGTTCCACTGGGTATGTGGGTATTTGGGCGGGCAGAAAGGTATGCAAAACACACCGGGAAACTGCACCGCAATGGTTGACAGTTATGGGTGTATAAATAGGCTTTCCGCAGAAAAACCAGCTTTAAATACAGTCATTGGAGTGGCAGGAAATCTTCACCAATGGAGACTGCCCGGGAGCTGCCTGCGAACCCATGCACTATCAGGAGAGTTTTTTTTGAACGACAGAAAAAATATTGCCATTTTATTCTTCACCATGGTGGTGGTCATGCTGGGATTTGGCATCGTGATCCCGATCATCCCCTTTTATGTGGAATCCTTCGGCGCCACCGGTAAAGACCTGGGTTTAATGATGGCCGTCTTCAGCATCGGCCAATTTATTTTTTCCCCGATTTGGGGTACTTTGTCAGACCGCATTGGCAGAAAACCGGTCCTCATGATTGGTGCCTTTGGGAACGGGCTTTCCCTGCTGATGATGGGCCTGTCAACCCAATTCTGGATGCTGCTTGCCTCACGTGCCCTGGCTGGAATTCTCAGTTCAGCTACCCTGCCTACCGCCATGGCTTATATCGGGGACAGCACCGATGAAAAAAACCGCAGCGCAGGCATGGGTATCATCGGGGCTGCAATGGGGATGGGGATGGTCCTGGGACCCGGTCTCGGCGGGTGGTTTGCCTCAGCCTCCCTCTCAACTCCTTTCTTTTTTGCCGCGGCACTGTCTGCCCTGTCCCTGGTTTTCATCATCGTGGTCCTGCCGGAATCCCTGCCAGCAGATAAACGTGTCTCCGGGGTTCGTTTCAGGGGTCCCCAGCTTGGCGAGATGTGGAAATCACTCTTTGGACCGCTTGGATTCCTGTTTTTCCTGGCGTTCATTATTAACTTTGCCATGGCTAACTTCGAAGGTATATTTGGGCTTTTCACCTCCCACCAATATGGATACGGCCCAAAAGATGTCGGCTTAATATTCACCATGATCGGTTTGATTTCGGCCGTTGTCCAGGGGCTCGCCACAGGTCCGCTGACCCGCCGCTGGGGAGAGAATAAAATAATTTTGGCTTCCCTTCTCGCCAGTTCTGTCAGCTTTATCATGATGCTGTTTGCCTTTAACTACGCCACTGTGATGATTACCGTGGGGTTATTTGTATTGAGCAATTCCATGCTGCGTCCGGCGGTTTCATCCGAGATCTCCAAAAAAGCCGACCAGGGGCAGGGTGCTGCCATGGGGTTAAACAATGCCTTCATGAGCGTTGGACGCATCATTGGACCCCTCTGGGCGGGCTATACCTTTGATATTAATCCCAATCTGCCATACATAAGTGCGGCCGTGGTTTTGCTGGTCTCCTATTTCCTCAGTTTAAAACGATTGGCTCCGCAAAATACGGTTGACTACTCCCAACAAATCGAACCAACCCCTGCCGCGTTTGAGAATTTGGAGTAAAGCTTATTGGCACGGCATTCTTTTCCTGCTGCGCAGGAATTATTCTGGATTTGATTCAAGACGTCGTGGGTACCGCGGCATATACGGCAGGGCTTTCAATTCCCGACTAGGGCGCCGCATATGGGGGATTCTATCAATATTTGCAGCTAATTGGGGCAATACAACTTTTTATCCCTCATGATTGGGTACAACGGCATACTTTGCAGCGCCGCAATTGACTGTTATTACTGAGACAAATTTCTCTTATAGGAGCCAATTTAACCATAACTGCTGCCATATTCACGAAATGCCATTGGTTCAAAACAGGTCCTGGAGAATCTTATCAATTTTGCCTTCAATTAATTTGATGTTATCCACAAATGCCGTGGAAGTGAATAGATCGTGGAGCATTATTACAAGGTTGTTGAAATATTTTTCGAGATCAACCGGGTTTACAGATGCTGAGTCTGGCGGAATTACAGTGATGCGTACGGTTGCTTCGGCCGAGTTCAAATTCCCATCGTTCACTTTAAAAGTGAAGGAGTCTGAGCCGGTGAAGCCTGGATCAGGCGTGTAGACCAGGTTAGGGGGAGTCCCGCTCAGGGTTCCCTGCATTGGTTGAGTGACAATGGTAAATTTTAGTGAATTATCATCTATGTCTGTTCCGGTAAGCGGGATCGCAACAGGAGTATCCTGTGCTGTGTCTACACTTTGTTCATTTGCCACCGGCTGATCATTAACCGGTGAAATGGTTATATTAACTATTGCCAACTTTGATTTGATTTCTCCGTCATTAGCCACAAAGCTGAAACTATCCGTGCCATGAAAATTAGCAACAGGAATGTAAGTGAGCGTAGGGACTTTGCCTGTCAGGGTCCCATGGATGGGCTGCGTTTGAACAATAAAATCCAGTGAACCTCCCTCTTCATCCGAACCAGTCAGGGTAATGACTATGGGAGTATCCTCATCTAAAGTCACTGATGGTTGAGGATCAGCCACCGGCGCATCATTAACAGGAGTTACAGAAAGGACAACAATCACCTCTGGTGAATCTAACTCGCCGTCATTGGCGACGAATGTGAACCAATCATCGCCACTGTAATTCAAATCAGGGATATAGGATAGAGAAGGAGCTTTTCCAGAGAGTTTCCCATGATTTGGCCCTCCTGTAATCCGGAAGGTTATAGGATCTCCATCCGGGTCTGAGCCGGTCAAGGTGAAAGAAACTGGCATCTCCTCGCCTGTGGTTACGGATTGATGAGCAGCCTCAGGTGCCTGATTGGGAACATCTTCTATAATTAAGAATATTGCAGAAACAGCGCCCCAGTTATCATCAGCATCCTTGCCGCGTACAAAGAGGGTGTGTTTGCCGCTATTTAATAGTGACGTATCCACGGTTGAGGTTATATCCTCAGTTGCAGCATCAAAACTGCCGTCGGAGGTTGTCATCGGATAAGATATCGCACCAGTTACCCATGGTGGATTGTCGATATAGTACTCCGCCCCGGAAATTTTCTGAACCGGTTCATTACCGCTGTTATTGCTGTAACGGGTATCATCGATGATAGCGTTGAGTGTCACCGGTGTACCCGCAGGTATATTATTTGCACTTAGCATCAGGTTAATGACATCGGGTCCTTGAGGTGTGATATAGGGGGTACCCGCAACCTTGGCGGCATATATTAAGGCGGGAATATTTTCTGGAATCAGTGTGTCATTTAAGGTTGTGCAGTCCTCGACAAAGGAGGTACCGATTTCCCATACATATCCAGCGATGCCCATCACCCCATACGCATAATCGTCGCTGCTGCCGTCAATCAAGTAACCAATCGATTGTTGAGGGGTGTAGCCATTAAAGAATGCGAACTTGCGCCCCAACCTCTGCAATTCTGTCCCATTCGGTGGAACACTGCTGGTAAAACCCCACGGCCACAGCACCTCCCTACCGTAAGAGTGCACGTCAATATAGATACCCGTAGCGTCCTGGGAAGCTGAATCGTTCAGGTTCGGGTCACGCTGATCAGGAAAGATAGATTCCATATAATTCTGGACAGCCCGAATTTCCGGTTCCGAGGCCGGTGAGGCACCATGGTAAAACATATCACATGGGGAGTCATTGGAACCACCACAACAATCCCATTGGAAGTCAAAGTTGCGGTTGAGATCAGCCCCACGATTTTTACTTGTGACACCGCAATAACTCTCGTTGGTGTTCTTGCGCCAGGAGATTCCATTTTCGGTTTCTTTATGGCCGTCAGGATTGGTTATCAGCAACAGGTGCACCTCGTGGTAGTCCAGCAACCATGTGGCATCTGCGATCCACTCCATAGTTGCTCACCAGATACTCTCCAAAACGGGTTACCAACTCGGGTGTGGCGTATTCACGTGCGTGAATTCCTCCTGTCACAAACAACTTGGGCTTGTCACCGAGAATAGCAGGGTTGGTCAACTTTAAGGACCATCATGTCATATCCATCGGATTTTCCAGCACTCTTTTTCCATGAATCACCAATATCGATCCAGGTTGCCAGAGTTGGGTTCATATTGGCAATGGATTGAGCGCTCTGGTAGGTCTCCTCGACAGTCCGGTAGCAGGAATAGTCAGGGATTGTGGCAAGTTGACCTCCTACCGGCATGCGGAAATGTTAAAGTTAGCTGTCTGCTCCTCATCGATCTCTACCCGTAAGCCAAGTTTCTTCAGGCTTTCCAGATCCTCCGGGTCGACCGCCACCAGGACGTATTTTTCTTCAAGATTGTTGTATTCAAATATATCGTAGTTGACAAGAGGCTCGATGTCCTCGAAAGTGTCGTAATACACGCGCACAACGACTTTGATTTCTGGTTCTTCCGTAATCACAGGGGTTGGCACAGATCTGGGAATGCTGGGTCCAACAACCATAGATGTTGGTAAAGCCATGATCAGCATCAAAAATGAAAAGATAAATCGGATGGATTTCATTTTGCAGCCTCGGAGTAAGATTTCTTGAAAAAAATAAAAAAATAAAACGAGGTATTTCATTATATGGACCCCACACCTATCGTGAAGATCCAACCTCAGAAGGGATGTCATCTTTCGAAACATCTAAATATTCGTATTTCAAACGATTCAATCGCATACCTGCTTTGTTTTTAGTCTATAAATCTCTTTGTAATTTAAATTCCTGTCAAAGCTTCAATGAGAATTAAGGATTCAATAACCTTCAATAAATCAGAATCTATTGGTGGACCAATATTGAGTCTCTTTCCTCACTGCAAGGTTTTCATTATTTCAGCATGGTTATGGATGATGGCTGCTGGTTAATCAACGACAATATTGTTTTTCGGCAAAACCATCCACCAACACCTGCTGACACAATATATTTTGCGGTGTATTTCATCTAATGTGCATCTTTGATGCCAAAAAGACAAATCCGATTGGGTGGCACTATTATTTGATTGGGCGGGTTGCAGCCCTTTTTTCCCTTCATTATTATGGAGACCAAACCTTAAAACTTGGATGAGCTTGCCCGATCCAGGTACTACCTTGTTCTTACATGTATTGTGTGTAGCCCTGTTTCTCTAGGCAGTAGCACTTATCATCATCTTCTGCAGGGAACAAGGGATCAGCTCAAGTAATGAGTTCGATCAGTAATTTTTGTCCGGATTGCTATCCAGATCATCGGACTGGTTTATTGGCTTCCCCTGGAGTTGTGAATCCCACTTACTATCGAATGGCATATAGATTTGTTTTCCTGTCGAGCTTCGATACCTGGCTCATCCTTCTCCAACCAGCCAATTGGTAACGAGGGAGTCGTGCAAGAATCGATGAATCCGGATTTTTCAGTAATATTTCATTTTTGGTTATAATCAACATAAATCAGCAAAATCCTCGAGGGAATTATGTCCGACAACCCTGAAAAACCAATAAGCGATCCAAAGATTGTCATTAGAGAGAATGGTCCTTACCGTGTATACGGGAATGTCCCCCTGGTACACAAGACCCAGGTAGTCTCCGAATACGGCGAGCCCCTTACCTGGAAAAAAGAAAAGGACTACCAGGCAAAACCAAAAGAAGGAAAAGATTATTACAGCCTCTGCCGCTGCGGCCAGTCCAGGAATATGCCGTTCTGTGATAGCACCCACCATGACATCGTTTTTGACGGCGCTGAAACAGCCGACACCCACACAAATGCCGAACGCCAGGTTATTGAAGATAGTGGAAACAACCTGGTGGTCAAGAGGGATAGTTATCTCTGCATGTTGTCCGGATTCTGCGCAAACCGGCAGACAACTATTGATCTTATGGTCGGTGAAACAGCCGAACCACGTGTGCGCGCCGAGATTATCGCCATGATAGAACGCTGCCCCGCCGGCGTCTATACGTATTCCATGAGCCTGGAAGAAGCAGATATTGAGCCGGATTTGCCAGTGCAGATCGCTGCGACGACCGAAATCACGTCGGACGGTCCCATTCAGGGTCCCTTATGGGTAACTGGAAATATTCCTGTGGAGCGCTCGGATGGCAAGCCGTTTGAAACGCGCAACCGCGTCACGCTGTGCAGCTGCGGCCAGTCCAGCCAGAAGCCCCTGTGCGATGGCACCCACCGGATAAATGCCTCTGAGCTTATAAAATAAGCAGGTTTCACAAATAGGAAATTGTTTTTACAAACAAATCAAAATTAGACAAACCGCTGCGATGGGGTTAAACAATGCCTTCATGAGCGTCGGACGCATCATTGAATCACTTTGGGCGGCTGCACCTATGATATTAATCCCAATCTCCCTTACTTGAGTGCTGCCGTGGTTTTGCTGGTCTCCATGTTCCTCAGTTTAATACGTTTAGCTCCATAAAACGAGGCTGAGTATCACTAACCAGTCAAGCCTGCGCCAGCCGCTGCGGAAAAGGCGGAGTAATCCCAATATTTTTCAGTTAAGACTTTTTAGAAGGGCGAACTTTTCCTATTGCACAGGGAATTATCCTGGTCCTATTTAACCAGGGGTGTCAAGCGTAATTTATATAATCAGGCTGCGCAGCCAATCCGGGGAAGCCTGCCAGTACAACAGGTCGAGATTTTGAGTACTTCGTACTGCTGCTGCCGCCGCATAACCTGGCCCAGGTTCAATCGCAAAGAGCTGCCAGGGATCACTCCCATCATCTGCCGGTAAAGAATCACAGGAGCAGTGCCGGTTCGTGCGGGGCAACCGAAACAGAAAAGTCATGCAATGGGGCAGTCAATCCCACTCCCAGCCCTTTGAGATAGGCCTCTTTCCTGGTCCAGCAGTTGAAAAAAGCCTGCTTCTGCAGCGCTTGGGGGAGAGATCGGATGGATTGGTTCTCCAGTGGTGAAAAATATTTGCTGCTTATCAGATCAAAATCAATTTCCTGCTGCATTGTTTCAACGTCAATTCCTACAGGGAGCCCCCTGGTGACAGCCACCAATACGATACCGGAGGAGTGGGAGAGGGAGAATTCCAACCCTGTCTGCCCCGGAAAACCGAGATAAGGTTTCCCTTGCGGCGAGGCAGCGAATTGAATATCGGCCGGATTATGGCTGGTGTAAATCGAGAGGATTCTCCGCAGTAATCCCCTGGCAGTCAGGAAGCGTTCTCGAACATCTGCAGCCAGGTAACGCTGCCAGCGCTGTCTTTCCTCAACACTCAGCCAGGAAGCAAAGAGGTCCAGCGACTGCCTGAACGACTGGACATCCGCTTTCCAGATATGCACCTCGTTGGGAGATATCTGCAGCCCGCCTGGCGGGTTGTTCCACACCATTGCATCAAATTCAGACATGATCTATTTTTTGAGGGCAAAAACAACTTATCCCAGGGGTTTTTCCGGCCGGTAAAATGCCAGCTGCGGGCTCAATCGCACCCCATCTAACGCCAGATTCTGGATTCGGTAGAGGTATGCGCATCCGGTGAGAATATGGCGGGCAACATCCACCACCCTGCGGTTCTCGGGCAGCTCAAGATATGTGCTGCGCACCCACTCGTTGAATGCCCCCATGGAAGGACCGCACCAGATCTGGTAATCCATCTCCCTGCCTTTAACCCCGCTGTTGGACCAGCGTGACGAAAGCCCGAGGTACCAACGGAAAACAAGCGCCATCTTCCGCCGGGGATTCTGGTTTGCCTTCTCAACCTGTGAGGGATCCCGCTGCATGAAAAACGACACGGTGTCCGCCCATATTTCGTCGAAACTGCGCTGGAAGATTTGTTTCTGCAGCTTTTCCGCCTCTCCTGTAGGGATTTCCTCCAGGGAATTATATCGTTGGTAATACTCGTATAACTTTTGAGCGCGCATCGGGAACATGGTGCCGCGCTTGAGCACCTGAACTTTTACCCCCATCTCAAACATATCTGCTGAAGGTGCCATGATCACGTCCGCCATATCCGCCTGAGCCAGTAATTTGCGGGTATGTTCGGATGAGCCGGCTTCCACGCAGGCCTGGTTAACCGATCCGGTGACAATGTAATCCGCACCCATCATAAAAGCCCCCAGTGCTGCGTGGGGGGTGCTGATGCCCCCTCCTGCTCCCACCCTGATGAGACGGTCATATCCGAATTTTGCCTGGAGTTCATCCCGCGCTGCCAGCATGGATGGCAGCAATGCCACCAGCGGCCGGTTATCGGTATGGCCTCCCGAATCCGCTTCTGCAGTAATGTCATCTGCCAGGGGAACCCTGCGTGCCAGTTCAGCCTGTTCCACCGTGAGGGAGCCTTCAGCCACGAGATGGTCCAGCATATCGGAAGGAGCAGGCTGCATGAATTTTGCCGCAACCTCTTTGCGGCTTAACTTGGCAATCAGCCTGTTTTTACAGGCAATTTTTCCGGATTGATCCCGGTCCAATCCGGCCGCCCGGTATAACACCACGTTTGGCGTGATATCCAGGAATGCGGAAGCCTCCACATTGATAACCCCGTTGTTTCAGGAACAGTTCAACCATTTTCCTTTCCAAAGCAGGTTCATTGGGATTATGGATGAGGTTTACCGCAAATGGGGCTCCCGTTATCTTTTCTTTAATCTCCTGGATCAGCACTTCGTTCTTCTCCGGAGCCATCCCTGCTGCCCCGAAAGATCCCAGGTAGCCTGCCCTGCCCAGCTGTGCAACCATATCCACCGATGCAATCCCATTCGCCATAGCGCCGGCCATATAGGCAGACTTCAGACCATAAGTTGAGATAAATTCCGGACTGCCAAATCTGCTGGCAGGCAGCGGTGCCAGGGACGATAAGAGATCAATCCCATCCCCCTCTTTGGCGCTTGCAGCCAGGCAGCCCTGGTTGGTGATACCAATCCTGCCCTGGTGACGGACCACGAAGACCGGCTGCTCAAGATTTAACAGCACCTCCCGGATTTCTTCAAGTTCGTACAATATCGACTCAATTGGTCCCTGCCAGGATGCTTGCATTGAATCATCAGATCCATAAAACTCTGCAAATCCCGAAATACTTCCCATACCATTTTTACTCATTTTTCCCGCCTTCTCTCACATTGATTGCGGCATTCTTGATTTCGTAGATGCGAACCTGGTCCACCCATAAACTGGCATCACCTTTAACCACAATCCGGTCTGGATGCTCTTCCATCGCTAAGGATTTCACTTCAATTTCCATGTGCTTGTTAGCCGGGATAATCTGACCGCGGTATTTCCAGGTCACGTCCTGCCCCGCTTCCAGGCTAAAGTGGGGATTAGTAAAATTTGAACCCAGTCTGAAATGCAGCGCATAGGCTTTTAATGCTTCAAAGACCGCCTCAACGCCAAGAGAACCGGGCATTACAGGATCCTGGTAAAAATGGCAGTCAAAGAACCAGTCTTGAGGATTAATCATTTTACTTCCAATTAATCGTACAGACTTCCCATCCACGGTATCCGGCAAAATCTGAATTTCATCCAGGTACTTCATCTGCCTGCGCGGCAGGGTGTAGTGAAGCCCGCCTGTCAGGTGCGTCTGCCATGGTTCTTAAGGATTTCAAATCCAGCAGTATGGATCGTTTTTCACTCATTTGCCGGGGTGTGGATTTTCCACCACCATCCAGACCAGCCTGTTTTGCCATTGTCTCACCGGTAAAAAAGCCAAAAGTGGTTTCTCCCTGGAAGAAAGGAGACCCTTCACTGCTGAGTTCGAAACTAAATTTTTGAATGATGATGCCTGCACTGACAACCGAAGAAAGTAGTGTAGCCTTTGCACGGATCACCTTACCACGCAAATCCTTTTCCAACAACAAGCAGCTGGTGCCGTCCAGATTTCGGAAATAATATTCAATTTCAGGATACAGCAGGGGGGTGCGCAGGTAGGCAGTCAGGAATCCGCAAGGCTGCAGGGCTATTTCCATCAGGATGGAGTATGGAATGCTGGGGTAGTCATTATCGAGGAGATACCAGGCATCCGGGAGCACATCGTATTCCACCTGGATGGAGGCTGGTGGATTAATTTCAAATGGCTTTCCTTCGATTTCCATTACCCTGGACATCAACAGGAAATCCCCGTTTGGAATCCGCGCTACACGTTTATTACGGAAAACCCCGTAGTCTTCCCCAAAACACGCTTCAACCGGTCCCCTGGCAAACTGCTCGAGGTGAAATTTGTCAAAAAGTGGCTGCTCTAAAACCAACCTTTCAGTATAAGAATGCCCGCTTGAGACCGGGATGGAAGTCTGCCCGCTTACGGGTGCCATATTGCTGGAATGTTGGCGATTTGCCACCTGCAAATAGAAGATCTTTTCCAGGTCCAACAAAGCATTCTTTCTGGTTTGTAAAAATCGATTATGTGCAGCGCTTCTACGGCTGGAATGATCCATTAAGATCTTTTGCCAGTTGAAACGATCATCCTTAATTTCCATAAGTTCCTTTATCTAACTTTTCCTCACCTGGAGGAAATTTCTCTCGTTATAGGCCCGGTAAAAAGGTTTGCCTGTATCCGCCATTATAAATGGGTTCCAGGTTCAGTTTTACAAAGTGGCTGGTCAATCTGGCCAGCAGCCGTAAAATGGAAGACTGATCATCAATCCCTTTGCGGTTGATGGAAAAAGACAGGTGAGGTTTGCCCTGGAGTGATTCAGAAATCCATCGGGAGCAGTTTGCCCCGGCTCCCAGTTCAATAAATACCCGAGCCCCCTCCTCATACACCTCATTAACCAGGCGTGGAAAATCCAATGGCTGCACAAGCATTGTCGCCAGTGCTTGTGCAATTTCCTCCTGCTGTATTTTCAACTGGCCGTAATGTGCAGCTGAATAAAGCCGGGTAGCCACAGATTTCTGCACAGGCCAGTTATGCAAATGGTATAAAGATTCAAATTCCGAGGTCACTGCCCGGCAGTGCAGGGCATAATGAAAAGGGGCTTGCAGATGGGTACACTTCAGGTGGTTGATCACCCGTTGGCAGGCCTGCGCCTCACCCCCGATAACCACCTGGCGCGGGGTATTGACATGGGTCAGGTAAACCCTGCTCTCATCCTTTAATGCATCTGCAGCCTTTTCCGGGGTGCACATCAACAGGTAATTCGCCCATACAGGAGCATCAGAATCCTGGTCATTGCCCGCTTCCATACCCCAATATTCCCGGACAGCATTTTGCGGTCCGGAAAGCCGGGTTTTAAAAATTTCCAGCTCATTAAGGCATTCTGACACGACGTCACCATTTTCCCACACCCCGGTGGCAAAAATCATACTGTTTTCGCCGAGGCTGTAACCAAAACAATGATCCGGGTGAACGCCAAATATATCGCGCAGGATAAACGAGTAAAGAATTGAAAGCGTTGTCCCGGAATTCAGCATGGCAATGGGGTTATCAATCAACTCGTTCTCTAACCTTACTTTATCCTCACTGCTGAGGGCTTTAAATCTGCGCGGGTAAAGCATTCTCTCTTGCAGTAAAAAACTGGGATTCACGGTCAGCGGTTTGATCAGTTGGTATAAATCCGGAAATAAATGGAACAGGTCCCTTCCTACTCCGATGTACGAGTTAAATCCTCCCGGATAAACAAATGCTGTTGACGCGTCCTTTCCCACCGGCTTTGGAGAAAAATAGCTCCCCTGCGGAGTCTGCCATTCCATTCCGGAAGTGAATGAGCGCTCCAGCCCTTTCACGGCGAAATCAATTTCCTTGTTCATCTCGGCAGGATTGGTTGCCAGCAGGCAAATCCGATACTCTGTGGTACCGGTATTCAGGAATTTTGCATATCTCTCGCGGGCTGTTCGAAACAAGCTTTCATTTACAAACAACTCCTGTTTGAGTGAATTCAATTCATCCATCATCTCGTGGATATCATTGCCTGCAATTGGAATAAGGCATAGACTATCTTCCGATAAGGCCTTCGTATAACGCTCTGGCTGAAGCGGATCATCTGTCATACGCAGTTTGAGCCAATTCATATTTCTCATGGGGAGGTAAACATCTGCCAAACGTCTGGGTATGTATTCTGGAAGCAGCCAGGGTCTGGAGTCTAGCGGCAGGTAAAACGGGCCTTCCTCCATGTTCGAACCATTCCCCGGATGATTTGATGCAGGTACAGCGGGAATAAAGCGATTATACAGGCATAAAGCTGTCTTGATGACATTTGCCAGGAATGGTATTTCCGAAACACCCGCAAAGGAAATATGCAAACTGCCTAATGCAGTGGAATGAGTTTCACAGCCATCCCATTCTGCAGTGAAGTTAGCCTGGCTGATTAAATTCCACCAGTTGGTTTCTTTCGTGCAAATTTCCACATAGCCGGGTTCACAGGGTTTATCCCATCCGTGAACCAAAGGATTTCTGATAATCTGGATTGGATTTCCTCCAAATGGTAGGGACGGATCGTCAATCACTTCGGGAATACCATCCTGGTCAGAAACTTCGAAAACTGCGTAGATTCTATTTCTTTCCTGTAAAGCATCCTGTCGATCCCTGAGGAGGATTGCACAGGCTCCATCCGCCGTGTTTATTTCGGGAATATTGGAAGCACTTCCCGGGTACTGCACCGGGGGAATTCCCCCGGATATATCCTGGGTACCCGGAAAACCCAATTGGGAGTTCCAAACCGAACAGATTAAAACGGACTCCGCCTGTTCAGACAAAATGATACGAATTGCCGTTGAGAAGGCTTTCTGCAGGTTTTCATCATCCCCGGAATAATCATGAATAGGGCCATCAATGCCAAGCGCTTCCTGGAGATCTTCCCTCCAGTTTTCCATATATGGCTAGTGGTATACCATCCCCGGAATAAATCGTATCCGTCAGGATTATTGCAGTTCGTGCCAGATTTTTTGAAGCCAGGCAGCCTCCATCCCTGAGGGCGCCTGCTGCCACCCGCAGGAGGAGTTTTTGGGATCGATTTAATATCTGGAATTGATGTGTAGATAAATTAAACCAGTCTGGAGGAAAAGCAAAATCACCTTTACCGGTATTCATTAATTGGGTATCAACGGATGGCACATTTCCGTTGCTGACCTTATCTTCTTCCAACCCGGTTGGGAATATTCTGCCGTTGTATATGGCACTTTCAAACCGGCTTAGGCCATCACAATCAGCAGCAACGAAATCCATCCCTGTAATCGCCAGGGAATGCAAAGCTGGGTGAGCGGGAGATTGGGCTTCTGCTTCCATATTTACTCACCTGTTCGGGCGTCATTGTTGGGTTGCGCCCCAATAAATCGTCCAAGCTGCCGGCTGATCGTTCCTTCCAACCCCATAATCCGTAAACAAATCCGCTTATTCCAATCACTAACCGTAATATCACCCACCACAGCAGTCTGCGATTGAGACCTGATTTTTAGTTCCACAAAATACGGTTCATCGAAGTTCAGAGGCAGGAACTGTTCCAGTGCTTCAGCGCTGGAAGGCAGGCAGGGCGCCTGGAGCATTTTTTGGGTCCAAATCAACAGGCACTGGACAACTGCATCATTGATGAATGGGTTGGCGTTTCTAGCCTGAAATTGTCCCTGGACCCGCGCCGCTACTTGTGGATGGAATATATTCATTTGCAGGCCTGTTTGATCCATGCTGAGCAGTTCATCCACCCCCTGGAAGGCAGGCCCGTGGAATAATGTCTTGTCTGCGTATAATGTGCTGCCGGATATTCGGTTTTCAACATTTTTTTCATAGGTATGAATGGGAGGTTCCGGTAATTCTTCAACCAGGACCACCTTCTGCCGGTAATGGTAGAGCTTGCCGCCCCGCAGGTTCTGGCTGGAGACTTCCGCTGCCAGAGAGATTTCTCCTTCTTTCTCAACAGGCTGCTGAGTAATCGTGACTGTATACTCCGCAGGTATCGTCTTATCAAAGACAATCCCTTTGAGGACCTTGAATCCCTCCAGGCGGTGAAAGGTATATCCCGGGTAGAGCTCTTCGCAGGTATTCACCATCCAGGCGGCACCGCAGGTTGCCGGCATTACTGGATTCCCGCCAATGAGATGATCTTCTAAAAATGGATTCGCATCCCGGCTCAATTGCCTGCGGATTCGGTAGGTCGTCACGGCAGAAGGACCGGCTGACCGTGAACTGGAAGGGAATTTACCCACCACCAGCTGGTTTTCAAATTGTGAATTTCCCATAAGGGTATCTACAAAGACCTGTGTTCCGTCCTCTCTGGAAAGGAGCGTAATTCCACGCTCAGCGAAAGCCCGTTTTAATTCCGGTGTGACCATGCCTGCTTCCCAGGGACCCCAATTGAATGAAACTACCCGCAAGTCAGGATGGTTAACTTTTAACTGGTAAGCCGTTTTATTCAATATCTCATTGGCGATAGCATAATCTGCCTGGCCTGCATTACCATAAAAACCCACCACGGAAGAGAATAGAGCCAGTACATCCAGGTTTTCTACCGGGACAATATTTAATAAATTTTTTAAGCCATTAATTTTTGGGCTAAATACAGTTTCAAAATCTTCCAGGGATTTCTTTTCCATTAACTTATCGGCAAGGCTGCCAGCCCCATGCACGATACCGCTCACACCCCCAAATCGTTTTATTGGATCCTGGAGTACCTCCCGGAGCTCCTCAAAATTGCCGACATCTGCACGCACATATTCCGCAGCAGAACCGGCGTTATGCAGGGCAGTTAGCGTCCTGGTAATCTCTCGATGTGACTGGTAGATTTGAAATTTCTTCTGGATCATCCGGGGAGAGGCTTTCTCTCCTGCAGCTTGCATGTCACTCATTATTCGCCGCTTCATTTCGGCTTCATCAGATAATTCTTGTACCCAATCCGGCAGAATTGTTTCAAGGCGGGAACGTCCCACCAGGATAAATTTACACGGGCATCTTTTCGCAAGCTGGAGGATGCAGTCGGCAGTAATCCCTTTTGCCCCGCCTGTCACCAGAATAGTAGAATCCGGGGAAATCATTGGTCTTGATATCATTTAAGATACACCTTCTGTATTAGCATTTGCCAGATTGAGTGTGTAACGTCCTTCTTGATCATACCCAACCTCTCTCAGGAGGCGATTAGGGTCATGTAATTCAGCCCAAATTATTTCTGCTACTCTTTCATCATCCAGCAGAGGGCTGACATCAACTGAACGGCAGAACACATCCGGCCATTCGAAACCGAGTGTTTTCACGAGTCCGGAATATCCTCCCGTGATCGGATCAAATTCAATGTTTGCTTTCGTCCCCAACCTGCCATCCATGCGGGTTATGGTGAGGAATGCAGCCCGCCCATTTTTCGAAGCCAGTAATAGTTGGGGCTGGAGATGTTTTGCCAGCAGGAAAACCTGTTTGAGAATATTTTCCCTGGTCTGTGAATAATACCCGCCCTCTGCATCCAGTTTCTTGTATGGGGCATCCACATGGATAAAAACTGCCGTTGATTCACCATTATCTCGAAGGACAGCCAGTTTTTTCTGGATTTGTTCTTCATCCAGGCTGTCCATTTGGAGGCGCTCTACCCCATTAGCAATTGGTGGATCACCAGCGTGGCTTTTTCCCAATAAATCCAGGATAGTGACTTTCATACCCTCACGGATAAGTTTATCGGCAAGCATTACAGTGACCCCGCTCCCATCATCGGTGAGCAGGCATACACCGCCTGGCGGCAGGTTAAAATCCAATACATCCGGCTGGGATAGGGGCTGCAGGTTGACTGTCCTGACCAAATCGTTCGCAGACGATCCCGTCGCATCTGCTATGGCTGGTCCAGGTCCCGCTGCTTCGGCTTTTTCAACAGGCTGGGAGAGATAATCAATAAACTCCTGCATGGTTCGCATCATCCCAAGCCGTTCTGTGTCCGGTTGTGGAAGCTGTGGAAAGCGGGTCTGAATTGCGCCTAAAATTTCAACCCGCTTGATTGAGTCAATCCCCAGGTCAGCCTCAAGATCCATCTCTCCCTCAAGGGTTTCAATCGGGTATCCTGTTTTCTCACTTACAGTCTCAAAAAATACCCTGGAGATTTCCTCAAGAGGCAACCCTTCGTCCATCCCTTTCGATTCAGCGGTTTCAGTGGGAGGAACAACGGTTTGTGTCTGTTTTTCCTGGCTGAACGGTTCCGTCTTGGAAATTACCCCGTTTTGCCCATCGCTTCCCATCAAGTCAATGATCTGCTGGAGTGTGCGTTGTTCCGATAAAACAGACATGTCCGGCTGGATAATTTCAGGATAGCGTTCCTGAATAGATCCTAAAATCTCAACCCTCTTGATCGAGTCGATGCCCAGGTCAGCCTCTAGATCCATATCCGGATCGAGTGTTTCCAGCGGGTAGCCGGTTTTCTCACTGACAACCTCCAGGAATGCTGCGGATAATTGCTGAGGGTCAACTTTTACAGAACCAGCTTCTGGAAGGCTGAGGGGTTGAACATTTTGTCCCTGGCTGTTTTCCGGAATTTGTATCGTTGCCGGCAGATCATCCGCAGACGAATCCGACATATACAGAATAATTTCTTGTATGGTGCGCAAGCCAGCCAGGATTTGTGTATCCGGCTGAGCCATTTGTGGAAATCGTTCCTGCAATGCCCCCATGATTTCCACCCGTTTAATCGAGTCAATACCCAGATCTGCTTCAAGATCCATCTCTGGATCGAGTGTTTCTAAGGGGTATCCGGTTTTCTCGCTGACGATCTCTAAAAACGCTGCTGAGACTTCTTCTAAATTAATACCTGCAGCTGATTTTGTTACCTGGTTGCTGATCGTACTTTCGTGCCAGGAATCCTGCTCCACGGCAGCAGGCTCCTTGAGGCTTGAAAGTACTTCCTGCTTGGATTCTAAGACCGGAGGGGATTCGATGGCTTTTGCTGAAACTGCGGGTCTGGATTGCTCTTCACCGCGCAGGGGCGGCATACCAGTAATGGGTATTTCTCTTAATTTGGACTCACCCCGGGCTAATTCTACAAACTGCCTGGATATCTGGGCTTGTTCCTGCAAATATTGGTCATGAATGCGCAGTGTTTCCACCTGATGGTTCTCAAAGTGCTTTAGACTATTATCAACGCTTTGTAAAACTTGAGAAATTTGATCGGGTGCCTGGCGGGTGAACTCTCTATCTGAAAGGATGGTCAATTTGGTCTGCATTAATTGGGAGAAGATTTTAATAAATTCCGCCTCATTCTGTAAATACTGGGAATGCACCTGTCCTGTCTGGCGTTGATGTTCCTGGAAATGATTAAAAATCTCCGACAGGTCAGAGGGAGTTCCGTCCGGTATTTGCCGTGAACCCCAGGAAGCAATATTTTCTGATTGAGGTTGCGTAATTTGTTCTTGTGGCTGGAGAGGGACTATTGCCACTGGACCGGCCATTTCCAAAGAACCGCGACCTTCACCACCATCTCCTGTCTTGCTTATTACTGTTTGATTCTCGGGCCGCATATTATCCTTTAGAACCGATATCTTGAAATCATCCTGCAGGGCATTCTCAAATGCCTGTCTGGTTTTTTCGGATATGTAAAATCCACCGTTTAATTTGACGCTTACCCCGCTCAATTTTCTTTCCTCGGGTTGGTTCCGGTCATCCTTCCATGGGTCCATATCCGCAAGTTCTAACCCCGCCACCCTGAGTTGGAGAACTGCCTGCCGGAAAAGCAGATCGCTGTCCTTTTTTCCGTTAAGGTTCAAAGCAATGGACAGGTGGGGTTTATCCGCCAGGATACTGTTTACCAGGTTGGTTAGAACACTTTTCGGGCCAATTTCGACAAAAATTCTGCCGCCATGCTTGTAAATATTTTCAATCTCCTGCATAAACAGGACTGGTTTTAGGACATGGTCCGCCAGCATGGTCTGGATGACCGCAGGTTCCTGGGGGTAAAGCTCACCGGTGGAATTGGAGAAAACAGTGAGATTGGGCTTATTAAAGATTTCCTCTTTAACCGATACGGAAAAAGGCTCCAAGGCGTGTTCAACCATAGCGGTATGGAAGGCAGCCGATACCGGCAGCATCACTGTTGAAAAACCCCTTTGTTCCAGATATTTCTTTGCCTGTTCAATATCCCTGGTTGGTCCAGCCAGGACCACCTGATTTCTGGTGTTCCAATTAGCCACCCCAACTCCTGGCAGATCATTCAAACTATCAGTGATTTTCTCTAAATCACCTTTAACCGCCAGCATTGCGCCGCTGTCGTGACCATCAACGGCCGGGGCAGCCATCGCTTTACCCCGGTGATAAGCAAGACGCAGGAAACTATCATCATCGATTGCACCGCTTGCCCACAAGGCTGTCAGTTCACCAAAACTGTGCCCGGCCACAAAGTCCGGTTTAAATCCTGCCTGGCTTAACTGCTTGAAAAGTCCAAAACAAAATGCTCCAATAGCAGGTTGGGCATTCTCCGTGGCGGTTAAGCTCTTCTCCTGGGCTTGGACGGCAGAATCATTAAACACTGGAGGGGGGTAAACAATCCCGGTGAGATTTGGCCTGCCATCCTCGATGAAAATTTTATCCATCCTGGAAAATGCCTGGCGGAATTCCGGATAGTTGATTGCCAGTTCTTTACCCATCTCCAGGTATTGTGAACCCTGGCCAGGGAATAATGCCACCACCTTATCATCGGAATCTAAACCATGCTCCCGGTAGAAGATTCCCCTGGGATGCTCCCAGGATTCATCCGCCTTTTCCTGTAACAAATTCAACGATGTCTTTAAGGATTGGATGGCATCCACAAGCCCGGATGCCACAAATCCAATTCGGGTATCTGATTGTGGAATGGTTTTGGAACTGCTTTCTGTTACCAAATGGTTATAGGACTGTTTTGCATGCGTGCTTTCCAATTCGGAGATGACATTCTTGCACAGATTAATCAGATCCATCCGGGTGGGCGCATTTAAGATGATCGTCTGGTAGAGATCATGAATTCTATAGGCATCCTGGTGGTCTCCTTGATATTCCTCAAGTACCACATGGAAATTTGTTCCGCCAAAACCAAAAGAACTAACTGCAGCGCGCCGCGGTGTTTGGGGATCCAACCGGAACCAGGGTCGGGTTTCTGTATTGAGATAGAAAGGGGAGTGTTCCAGGTCGAAGATTGGATTAGGTTTGGTGACATTTATCGTAGCCGGCAGCACTTTGTGGTGTAATGACAGGGCTATTTTTATCAGGCTGGCCGCTCCGGCGGTAGCTTTTGTATGACCAATCTGCGATTTTACACTGCCAAGGGCAATTGAATTCGTCCTCAGATTTTCCACTCCAAAAACCAGTTTCAGACCTTCCACTTCAGCGGGATCACCCGCCATTGTACCGGTTCCATGGGCGTCTATCAATCCTACCGTTTCAGGTGCAAAGCCAGCTTCCTGGTATGTACGCTGGATAGCTTTCGCCTGGCCGGATGATCTCGGCGCATAGATGCTTTTAAACCTCCCGTCGCTTGAACTGCCAACACCTCTAATAACCGCGTAGATCCGGTCGCCATCTCTTTCTGCATCTGCTAGCCGTTTCAGAACCACCAGCCCCAGGCCTTCGCCAACCATCATGCCATCGGATTTTTCATCAAAAGGTCGCACCGTATCACCGCCAGTAAA
Source organism: uncultured Chloroflexia bacterium (assembly GCA_963747965.1). Taxonomy (GTDB): domain Bacteria; phylum Chloroflexota; class Anaerolineae; order Anaerolineales; family Anaerolineaceae; genus CAVVGZ01. The sequence goes on from CAVVGZ010000004.1 coordinate 489,731, forward strand.
TGCGGGAGTTTTGCTAAAGCACATGTAGGGTCCGATCGAGTTATCCGTATCTACTCCGCCGGTAATCATCATATTGGCGCGTCCCTCAATCAATTCACTGACTGACATCTTAATCGCAGCCAGGGAACTGGCACATGCTGCATCAACAACGCAGTTTATACCCCCAAGGTTGAACCGGTTCGCAATTCTTCCGGCAACCACATTGGCGATCATGCCTGGAAAGGTATTTGTATCCCACTGAATATAGGCGGATTTGATCTTTTCGATAATAATGTCAATGTCATTTTCTGGAACTCCGCTGTGCCGCAGGACTTTTCGCCACACCGGGTACTGCATTCTGGAAATCAAGGGATTGATCAGTTTCATACCCATCCCAACCACTCCCACAATGACACCGGTCTGATCCCGGTCAAACTCAACCCCTTCTCCGTAACCGGCATCAGCCAGGGCATCCCGGGCTGCCACCAGGGCTAATAGTTGGGCAATATCGGTCACTTCAAGGATATTAGGAGGGAGTCCAAATTCCAATGGATCAAAATCAACATCCGGTATAAATCCTCCCCGCTTGCTGTAGACTTTGTCCGGTGCATTCGGATCAGGGTCATAATAATCCTCAATCTTCCAGCGGTCCTCCGGAACATCGGTAATACTGTCAATCTTCTTAATAATATTTTCCCAGTATTCATTAACATTATGCGCGCCGGGGAAGATCGCTGAAATCCCGATAATCGCTACCGGAATGCGGCTCAAATTGGCTGTCGCCTTTGCGCTATGACTCTGTTGTTTTTCTTTCATCAAACCTGCCTCCAAAACCTACAAAAAATACCACTCCACCAAAGAATGCTGATTATTCGCAGTTGACACCGGCGAAGAGTTGTTACGTTTGCTTTAACCCTTAAGAACAGTGTTGGTTACTACAAAGTGGTTTTTGATCCTTATCGAATTTTAGAATTATATTGAAGATTAATACTTTTGTTAACAGATAAGTTTCCATTAATTGAGTTTCAGATTATAAGGGAAAGACATTAAAATGGGGTGAATTTCTTCCCTGAGGCGCCTTCCCGATATAGGTTTTACAGGTTATTTCTGAGGAAATTTGGTTTAGCCTGATGCCGGAATGAGAATGAAAGCCATATCATGTTATTTTGGACGATTTATTCGTAATGGATTGCATCCAGGATCCGTATCGTTGCAGCCCGGCGGGCGGGGAAGATGGCTGCCAGCTGGGAAATCACCAGTGAAAGAACCACGCCAGCTAAAATAGCTGCCATTGGAAGGACGTATGTCAAATTATATCCAGACATGGTGTTCATCGAGATGAAGAAAATCCGGGAAAGGATCACCCCGATCACTAACCCCAATATCCCCCCGATTAATCCCATGAGTGCCGCTTCTGCCAGGATCATACTCACCACCTGGCTGCGGGTCATTCCAACCCCGCGCAGCATGCCGATTTCCTGTGTACGTTCCATTACATTCATTGTCAGGGTATTAACCACTCCCAGGGCAGCCACAACCATCGAAACCAACGCCAATACATCAAACATGCTGAACGCCTGGTTCATCAATACTGAAACCCGCTGGCGGAGATCTACATTGGATTCGATAGTCAACCTGTCACGCTTGCCATATAAGGCATCAATATTATCTTCAACTTCGGGAATGGAATAGCCATCGGCGGCCTTTACCATGAATGCATTGGCGTCATTCACCCGAAAATACAGCCGCATATCATTCCAGTTTCCCTGTACTACCTGGCCCTGGTTATAAAAATCAACAACCACCGCTGCAATCTCAAATGGCCTGTACCCACTTTTTGTATTAAGCAGAATTTTATCTCCCGTTAACAGGCGATATTTCTCTGAAATAACACTGGATACAAATACCGCATTTCCGTCTGCCAGGCGCTGCAGTGCTTTTGTAGGATTGGTGCCGCTATCTGAAAATACAAACGAGGTCACCTGGCTGTGCGCAGACGGATCAATACCCATGAATACAATTGAGTCGGTGACTCCATCCGGTTTGCGCCACTCGGCTTCAAGGTAACGGATGGGGGCAACCGCCTCCACACCATCTACAGATTCCAGGTGTTTTTTTACCTCGTCCCGCATGGACACCGAGGAACTGACATACAAATCCCCGCCCATATAAGCATCGATCCAGGATGACAAATCTCCGCTGAATGACTCCGTCATACCCCTTACGATTAATATCATTGCCACACCAATCATCAAAGCAGCCACGGTCAGGGTGGTTCGTACCTTGGATCGCTGGATATTACTGCTGCCCAGTCTGCCGCTGTTTCCGTAGATCACCCGCATCATCGGCCGGGAAAGCCTTTCCCAAAGGGTGACACTTGCGGGAATCAGCAGGCTTGCACCAAAAAATAAACAGAAAACGGTCACACTTCCCATCCGAAATTGCACATCAAAAGGAAATGGATTGATAACCAGGATAAAGGTGGTTACAACCAGTAGAATCACGCCGATCCTCCAGCTCCTTCTTAATAGCCAGCCTTCTTTTTGGATTCCTCTTACCCTCAGCGCCTCCAGTGGGGAGATTTTTCCTGCCTGGAGAGCCGGGATAACCGCCGCCAGCATGGTAACCACGATTCCCACAATTAAGCCGGTAATTAAGAGTGGGATGGGGATCGAAATGCCAGCCATATCCTGGTTTAACATCATCCCCATCAACCCGGTCAGGCTGCGGGATAGAAAAATCCCTAAAAGAGCCCCCAGAAGGGAGCCCACCAAACCCAGGAGGAGTGCTTCTATTAGCACCTGGGTGGTCACCTGGCGGCTTGTCATTCCTACAGTGCGCAGCATGCCAAATTCGCGCGTCCTCTCAACCACTGTCATGGCAAAGGCGTTGTATATCAAAAAAGCACCCACAAATAGGGCAATTCCGCTCAGAAAATTGAGCCCGATCTGGTAGCTGCCCAGCATTTGGTTCATGCGCTTGCCCTGCGATGCTGGTGAGGTCACTGAAAAATTTTTACCCAGGCGGTTTTCAAGATCCATTTTTAGCTGTTCCAAGGCTTCCGTGGATATGTATCCTTCCTCGGCAACAATATCCATTTGGTCCACACTGCCGGAGCGATTAAAAAGCTTTTGAACCACTCGTATAGGCAGTACACCAAAATCTCCATTGTTGGTCTGTCCGGCACCGTCACGGTCAATAATACCGATTACCTGCACCCGCTCCCTGCCGTTGGGGGTTAATATTTCTACCCAATTATTTAGCTGGATCTTGTTTTCCTCGGCAAAAGATTTTACCAATACTAATTCATAGGCATCATCATCCTGTAAAAAACGACCGGATAACAGCACGTATTCATGGGCCTGTTGTTCAATCACAGGATCAACACCATGCAGAGTTAATCCCCCCATGCTGGCGCCAAAAAAATTGAAACCGATTTCAGATTGTGGAGCCTCATCGGCCAGCACGCTCTTGACTTTAATAGTGGGGACCACTATCTCAACACCAGGAATGTTATTTACTTTGCGAATGTTGCGTTCGGAAAATCCCTCAGAGCTTCCTTCGACAGATGTGATAATCAGATTGGCTTTTCCTGACGTCTCTGCGAATAGCCGGGTAACCGAATTGAGAGCTGTCTGGTTTGTGATACCAATTGCCAGAATGGAGGCAACTCCCAGGATAATTCCAAAGGTACTTAATATTGCGCGGACCGGCCTTGTTTTAAAGGAACGCAGGAGCATCAACCGGTAGAGGTGCATATTGTTTCTCTCCCTTAAGCAGTTCTGGATAATCTACGATTCCAATTCTTCCATGGTATCCATGATCTGGCTTAATCGTTCCGCCGCAGGGAACGCAGCACCAAATTCTATTACCTTGCAGATCAGTCCGTCCCGTAAAAACACCACCCGGTCGGCATATATTGCCGCTCTCGGATCATGGGTGACCACGATGATGGTCTGGTTTAATTCATTGCAGGATTTACGAAGTGTTTCCATGATGACTTTCCCTGTCTTTGTATCCAGGTTGCCGGTCGGTTCATCAGCCAGCACGATGGTGGGTTCTGTCACCAATGCGCGTGCCATGGCTATCCGTTGTTGTTCTCCACCGGAGAGCTGGTCCGGTTTGTGGTTTTTCCGGTCTGCCAGACCTACCAGGCTCATCAGTTTGTCAATCCTATCCTGGTATTTACGGAGGTCCTTCCCATCAATGATTAGCGGCAGGGCAACATTTTCTTCAGCAGACAATGTGGGCAGCAGATTGAAGAATTGGAAAACAAAACCGACATGATGTCTCCTGGCAAGCGTTGATTCTTTGTCATTTAACCTGGAAATATTATTTCCCGCCAGGACGACCTCACCATCGGAGGGTTTATCAAGCCCTCCCAGAAGGTGCAGCAAGGTGGATTTTCCACTGCCCGATGGTCCCATTATGGCAATAAATTCTCCTTTTTCCACACTGAAATCCACATTAACCAGTGCATTGACAATGTGTTCCCCCAGCTGGTATCGTTTTTTAAGCTCTCTGCATTCTAAAACCGCCACGGTGTCCTCTTTCTGACCCTTTTTTCCGGCCTATCTATAAAGCATCATCAAAAATGTTTATTTCGCCTTTATAACCGTCAATTGTAACCCTCGTGCCATCCTTTAGCATGGGCGCCTCTGCTACAGAAACCACTGCTGGTATCTTATATTCACGTGCAATGATGGAACTGTGGGAGAGCATCCCTCCCGATTCAGAGATAACCCCGGCTGCTTTAGCAAATAAGGGGGTCCAGCTTACATCTGAATAGGGTATTACCAGGATATCACCATCCTCCAGTTTTTCAAAATCCTGTAAACCCCATACTTTCTTCACCAAACCGTCACAATAACCGCAAGATGTGGGAGTGCCGGTGATTTTTTTGCTGTTGGGCAGTTCTATGGGCGGCGGTGTTTCTCCATAGATGACAGTCGGAAGGATGATATTTTTAAATTCTTCCATCTCCTGCTTCCGCTGTGTTATCCATTGCATGGCCGTATCCCTGTCGATTTCCCCGTTTACAAGCTGGATAATCTCCTCCCTGCTGATTAAGAAGATATCGTCTCGCTCGGACAGGATCCCATTTTCTAACAGGCGGTCTGCAATGGCCAGAAAATAATTCCGGTACAAGCCAAACCCGAAATTATAAACATATCCGATATATTCGCGGTAGTATCGGTATGTGCGCGCCAGCTTGTAGAGAATATTTAATGCCAAAACACGTGGGAATGGTTTTTGGATATCAGCAAATGATAGCTTTTTCCCGGAGGCGCTGTGATGCGGATTGTAATTCTCAACCAGTCGGAGAATTAAATCAGGATTCTCTCGCCAGGGAATAGTGGAAAAATTATTGCCGCTGTCGCTCAGATGACCAAAATCTTGCATAAAGCTATTAAACGCTGCCCGAAAAGTCTCACCTCCGTCGAGCCTGGTGAGCGAATTGCACCCTCCTACTCGCAGACAATTTTTCAGGTCATCGCTTAGATGAATATATTCTTCGTGAAGGTGTCTTATCCCGATAGAGGGATCAAACCGTTCTAGCTCTGTCATATCTTCTGTCACATCAATTTCTTCAAAACTTACCCCGATTTTCTTCAACTGCTGGTTCAGCATTCCGTTATAGATATACATGAGTAAAGGTCCCAGGATGAAATAATAGGCTGCTCTTTGATTCATATAAAACAGCCTGTCAATTTCTGCAAGGAGTTCTTTTTCATGGAGTTTTGTCAGATCGTTTAGATTAAATGTTCTTTGCTCAGCCTCAAGCTCTAAAATAAATTTATCAATCTTCTGTGGAAAGTGGAATTTATCAACCATTGATCGGATGATATTAGGTGTCAGCCAGATCATCTGCCTGGTAAACTTCATTTTAGGCATTTTCCCGTGCTGTTTATCCATACCCATCATGATTTCAAGAATTTGCCTGGGTAATCCAAGGCGAACAAATATATCCCCAAGGACTCCCATATTGTAATATGCCCGGTAATAAAAGGATTTTGCAAGGGAGTACGGATTAAGGTCATTTTTGCCGATAAATTCTGTCAGGATACGTATCCAGGCTCCATTTACCTGAGGAACATTGATGGACCATACCAGCGGTTTGATCATTCCTGGGAGCTGTTCTTTTGAAATTGAATTGGAATAGATGCTTAATTTATTAAGGCAGGTAATATCCCTCATCTGCACCCAGTAGATATTTACACCATCCCAGACCCATTCCAGGTCAATATCACTGTCAAAAGTGGCTTGAATTGATTTTGCCTGCCCAATCAGCTTCTCCAATACCTCGGAATCCAGGTCATTCTGTTCAGGTTTGGTTATCCATCTGTCCCATTTATACACCCAGCGGTATGGGGTAAGTCCATCCTGGACCAGTCCTGTCCCGAAACCTTTAACAGCTTCAACTACAAACTCATCCATCCCTGTAATTGGATTTTTGGTAAATAAAACTCCAGAGTAGACTGCCGGCACCATTTCCTGGATAACCACACCCATCTGAAGGTGCCTGTAATCCAGTTGGATTTTCTCTAAATAATTTTGCACCACATCATTTGTTGTCGAATTCCACACTTCAATAACCGCATCGATCACCTGGTCTTTTGGGACATTTAGCACACTCTTAAACTGACCCGCAAATGAAAAATTAGATCCATCTTCCCGGTTTGCTGAGGATCGCACCGCATATAATTTATTGTCCAGTTTTTGGTTGATTTCCTTTTTCAAATCACCCAGCAGCGAATCATCCTTTTGTATATACCGATGGTAAGCATTCCAGGGAATAACAAGGGAAACCGGGGTTTTATATCCTGACCGGGATAACTTTAGCAGACTCTCTCCTTTTCCACCAATGCAGGAGATTTTCTTTTTTCCGGATAAAGGGATGAGCAGGTCCTTCGCCATGGCTTTGTCCTCCCAGCAGAAAGGTCACTTAATTGGAATTCCAAACCGGTCACACATTTTTAATATACCCCTGCCCATTGGCCAGTCACCCATAACCTTGCGGATGTTAGTGTCCACCTGGTTGCGGTATTTATATGCCTTGCGGATATCGGGTGCCAGCGCTATCAGGAAGAGGATATTCACAGTTATTGCATAAATGAGGTAATGTACATTATGGGTGGTGAACCAGAGATATGGGATGATCAACCATAACCCCCCAAGATAAGCGATAGTAAAATCTTTCAAGATAAAAATTCCCACAAGCAATCCGGTCATGGAACAAAGGATCGCACCTACTGGCTCTATTGCCATGAGACCCCCGTAGATGGACGAATATCCCCTGCCTCCCTTAAAACGGTAATATACCGGCCATATGTGTCCGATCATTCCTGCGATGGCAGCGTATAAAAAATATGGCTGCCCGGGATACATCAGGCGGACCACCAGAGTGGGGACAAAGACTTTAAGCATGTCCATTATCCCCAAAAAGCATCCAACCTTATCCCCGTGGAGCATACCCATGGTGGACGACCCCGTGCTGGTGGTTGAATAAGTATGTTCAGTGCCAGCAACTTTAACGTCCACTGGACCGATTTCTCCCTCTCCTGACAGCTTCTTATGGACCATGCGGGAGAATGAGATCGCACCCACCAGATAACAAACAATAAAAATAACGACCAATGTTGTAAGATCCATCCGTGTGCCTCGCAGAAAAAGTAAATATATCACCTGGAAATAGAAAATATTCGCTTTTTAAGGTCTTAGATATTTATTTTTTTGTCTTTGGAATACGTATTAAGTATGATGGATTATTTGAACATCTATACAATAGCATAAAACCAAATAATGAACAATTACGTTTTACATTCCTGCCGGTTGATCCTTAAGGGATAGTTGCCAGGATGTTTAGCTACGTATATGGATTGTAGAGATTCAAGGCAAAATTCCCGGCCTACCTTTAGGTGACATTTATCGTAGCCGGCAGCACTTTGTGGTGTAATGACAGGGCTATTTTTATCAGGCTGGCTGCCCCGGCGGTAGCTTTTGTATGACCAATCTGCGATTTTACACTGCCAAGGGCAATTGAATTCGTCCTCAGATTTTCCACTCCAAAAACCAGTTTCAGACCTTCCACTTCAGCGGGATCACCCGCCATTGTACCGGTTCCATGGGCGTCTATCAATCCTACCGTTTCAGGTGCAAAGCCAGCTTCCTGGTAAGTACGCTGGATAGCTTTCGCCTGGCCGGATGATCTCGGCGCATAGATGCTTTTAAACCGCCCGTCACTTGAACTGCCAACACCTCTAATAACCGCGTAGATCCGGTCGCCATCTCTTTCTGCATCTGCTAGCCGTTTCAGAACCACCAGCCCCAGGCCTTCGCCAACCATCATGCCATCGGATTTTTCATCAAAAGGCCGCACGGTATCACCGCCAGTAAATGCGGGAGTTTTGCTAAAGCACATGTAGGGTCCGATCGAGTTATCCGTATCCACGCCACCGGTAATCATCATGTCGGCGCGTCCCTCAATCAATTATTTGTAATGAACCGCATCCAGGATCCGTATCGTTGCAATACGGCGGGCAGGGAAAGTGGCTGAAATTGGAATAATTCTTGCCTGGAAGCCTGGATCGGGAAAAACTCCAAGGTGCAAGCTTATCATTCGCCGTGGCATTTACAATTTGGAGAGAAAACCTATTCAATTCTCTCTCCATTGAAATCGAATGACCGGCAATAAAGTGTTGCCACCCAGTTAATCAACATATTGCATCCATGGATTAAATTAACATGCAAGGTTTCTTTCTACCTTACTGGTAAACCAGGGCATTCTTTACAGCATTCTGATTGGCGTGCGCTTCAATTGCTTCGATCAACTGCTCGAAGGGATACTCCTTTGTTATAAATAGATCCTCCGGAATTTCGTGGTTGTTAATCATATCATTTGCCATTTTCACATGTTTAGGGGTTGTGTGAAAATACCCGGTAACCATAATTCCATCATAATGGATCCGGTATGTATCCACGGAAATGCTTGTCCCTGGTTTGCATCCTCCAAACAGGTTAACAAAGCCAGCTTTCCGAACAATTCCGATGGCATTTTCCCACGCTTTTGGGATCCCTGTGGCATCTATCACTGCGTCAGCTCCCCTGCCCTGGGGTGTTAGCGCCCTTATAGCGGCAACGTGATCTTCTACACCCTCGAGCCCAATGGTGATATCCGCGCCTATTTTTTTGGAAATCTCCAGCCTGGATTGAGAAAAATCCGCCTGGATGACCCGCGCACCTTTCTTTTTCATCAGGAGGGCAATCATTAATCCTATTGGGCCAGCACCCAGTACCACCACGGTGTCGTTGAATGATACCGGTGTCATGTCCGCACCATAAACCGCACATGAAAATGGTTCGGTTAATGCCGCGGCTTTATAAGAGACATCATCCGGAATATGGAACAGGTTCATTTTTACAATCCGGCCAGGAACAGCGCAGTATTCTGCATGGCCGCCTTTGATCCAGGCCATATCTTCACATAACCCATCATTTCTTCCGCTCTTGCAAAAAAAACATCTTCCGCAAGGGGCGGAGTTATGAGGGACAACCCTATCCCCAGGTTTGAATCCCATTACATTTTTTCCTGTTTTGATAACATCCCCCGCTATTTCATGGCCGAAATAGTTGCCAGGCTTTACATTCGGATGACCCCTTTTAAGGGTTTTTACGTCGGTACCACATGTCAAAGTGACCTTTGTTTTTATCAGGATACCGTTATCATCAATTTCCGGAATAGGTACTTGTTCTATTCTTACATCATCTGGTGCATACCAAATCCCGGCTCTCATCAGGTGGTCACCCATATCATCTCCTCGCCATTTGTCTTTATTTGCATGATTTTTCAATTGCAATGTTTGAAAATAATATTATTTTTTTACATCCCTTTTCAAAATGAAAGAAATCATCGATCCTGCAAACAGTAATAATTATTCTTTCTGCCTGTTTATTTATACAGTTAAGTATTCGTTTCCGCAGTTCGTCTATTCATTGCAAAAAGCGTTGCATTAAGAAAAGTTCCCGTACTCGTGCTGGGCAGCCGTTTTGCCAGACCCGGCAATTGGCGCCCGGTCGCAGGTAACAAGCATTTCCCTTTCTTCTTGTGTCAGGGCCTGCCTGGCCTGTTCGCGAACCCGGTTGACCCCTGAAAAGAATTCCCGCATCATTACCACCATGAGGTAGCGCCCTTTTGGGGTAAGCGTGATTGCACTCTCATCGTTCTTTTCGAAAGCACCGGCGGTTTGCATGAATGCCATCTCAAGCGGGAGGCCCCTTTCAATCGGCATACCAAAATCCTTTTTGAATCTCTTTTTGTCCAGGCAAAGCCCAAACAGATCCATTAAGAAACGATAGCGCATCCGGTCAGTCGTCTTGAATAGATGGAATCCGGTAACAGGCATTTGCTCGGAATTCAATTTGTGGTCATATTCCCGTAGTGAAAAGGTATTGGCATAGAGCGTCCCATCCAGGTAGCTGAATGATCCCGGGCCAACCCCAAGGTACTCTTCATAATCCACAATGTATTCATCTATCAATCCGCTGTCTTTTCTTGAAAATGTCCAGCTGGTGACAGGGAAAAAATGTTCTTCAAGGTCCCGGGAGATGATTTGGTAAAAAGGTTCTTCATGGCTGTAGTCAATCGTTCCCATTGCGTTTTCGAGGGATTTTTCAACTCCCGGCGAAGCCATCAAGGCGTTGAAGGTAACCTGGTTGGCGTTGGAGGCAATTACACATTGGATATCTTCCCTCAACATTTTGGCGGTTTGCCTGGGAAAATTGAAGATCATATCCACATTAATCACAGGTATTCTATCTGCAGCTTCCTGGATCCTTCGGAGGGTCACTTCCCCGCTGCCAAACCGGGTATAGCGGTTCATTTGCATCAGCAGTTCATCGTTGAAAGATTGCACACCAACCGACAGCCTGTCCACCCTGCCCTGCAGGGAGGTTAGGATCTCCGGGGTAAGATGGTTCGGGTTGGTTTCACAGGATACTTCCTTTATTCCGAACAGGTTACCGGCAAAATCAATGGTTCTAGCCAGTTCATCCATCAAGATAGTTGGTGTCCCGCCGCCGATATACATGGATTTAAAAGAATAGCCCAGATCTGAAACCAACTGGATTTCTTTGCGTAAGGATTGATAGAAACTCCGGGCATGCTCTTCAACAAATATGAACCGGTTAAATGAACAATATGGGCAAAGCGATTCACAAAAAGGGATGTGCACATAGAGCACATAATTGCTGCCCAATCTTGGATTTGGAAGCATATTATGGGATGTGTTGCTTAATTGCAATTGCCTGTTGATAAATATTTTCAGGAAAGTGGAAAGGGTTTTTTCAATGATCAATGGTCAGCTCTTCAAGGCGGTCAAATTTGATTTACCACCGGCATCTCCAGGATAGCGTGTCCTGGCTGGGATCATCCCATCCAAATGAACAAGGGGGGGACAGGGTCACTTCGATTATTGTTTCCTATTTATCCAGAACCTTTGCAAATCAGATAATAATTTCAGGACGATTTCTCTGGCACCGCATAATTCATCGGGGAGGTTCCATCTAAAAACTTAATATACCATATTTATCATTAGCCAACCGCTATTACTTCCTTCATCCTTGTGCCCTTTGATATAATCGAGGCAATGTATCTATCCCCAGGTGTCCATGAATAACCCTCCTATTGATTACAGCCGCAAATGGTACACGATGGTTGCAGTGGGCTCAGGGCTTTTCCTTTCCACTATCGACAGCAGTATTGTTAACATTGCCCTGCCAACCATGGTCAAGGAATTTGAAGTCCCATTTTCAACCATCCAATGGGTGACTCTGTCCTACCTGCTGACGATCACCACATTAATGCTCGCAATTGGCAGGCTGGCAGATATCAAAGGCAAGAAACCAATTTACACCCTTGGATTTTTCATATTTGTGCTGGGTTCTTTCCTTTGCGGTCTCTCCCCTACTGTCTACTGGTTGATTGCCTTCCGTGTTTTGCAGGCTGTTGGAGCAGTAATGATTATGGCGCTCGGGATGGGGATTGTTACAGAAGCATTCCCACCCCGCGAACGTGGTCTGGCGCTGGGTATCACGGGTGCCATTGTTTCCACCGGTATCATCCTGGGACCTACACTTGGTGGGTTCATTATCGATGCGCTGGATTGGCAGTGGATTTTCTTTGTAAATGTACCGGTGGGCATTATCGGGGTCTGCATGGTATTTCTGTATGTCCCTGCCATCCAACCGGCAGGAGGGCAAAAATTTGATTACTGGGGGGCTGCCGTGCTGTTGTTGAGTCTCCTTTCCCTGCTGTTTGCCCTTACCCTGGGACAGCAGCTTGGTTTTTCAGACACCCGGATTCGTATCTTATTTGTGGCCTGGATCTTGTTATCCGTTTTATTTATCCGCATCGAGCAGACCAGCAGCCAGCCCATGATCGACCTGAAATTGTTTTCAGAACCAGTCTTCACCACTGGTTTAATAACCGGTTTCCTGACTTTCACATGTATGGCAGGCACTATATTTTTAATGCCGTTCTACCTGGAAAATGTCCTGCATTACCCGATACGCCAAATCGGGTTATTGCTGGGTGTTGTCCCTCTGGCAATGGGCATCACGGCGCCAATCTCCGGTTCGCTCTCAGACCGTTACGGCAGTTTTTCTATCACGGTAATTGGTTTGGTTTTTTTGGTCGGTGGTTATATTTCTCTGACTACCCTCAGCCAATACACAACCTCCCTCGGTTACGTCCTCCGCTTTCTGCCTATTGGTATTGGCACAGGGATCTTTCAATCGCCAAATAACAGTGCCATTATGGGCACAGCTCCACGTTCCAGGTTAGGAATTGTTTCCGGGATACTCTCGATCACCAGGACGCTGGGACAAACAACCGGCATTGCCATCCTGGGAGCAATTTGGGCAAGCCGGATAAACCAGTTAAGTTCCCATTTCAGCGGCAGCGCCGTTGAGGCTCCCGCAAGTATTCAGGTGGCAGCATTACAGGATACCTTCATGGTCGCGGTCGTGATCATGTCTATTGCCTTATCCCTGGCAATCTGGCGCTGGATCCGGGAGAATAAAACACTCAAGCAAAAATATGAATCACCAGGACCCGCTTCAATCAATCAGGTAGAAGAATCCTGATTGACACCCCTTTTGCATAAGCAAAGGAATGTATACTTATCTGGGGTTAATCATTTTTGGAATTTTTGATTTTTTTTAAACGAACCAAATGAAAACCAGGCTGGAAAAAACACCGCATGTATATTTCTTCTTTTTCGGTGCACTCCTAATTGAAGGAGGGTTGGCCCTCGGAATTTTCCTTTCCTTGCAGTCGATGCAAAAGAATGCCATCCTGTTTGGATATTCCCTTTCAAGACTGCTGCTTGCCGGTCTTTTTGTTTGCTTATTGATATTAATTTCCTGGCTATTAATAAAATCCCTCCAAAATAGAGATTTCCTGACCAGATTCCTTGAATGGATTGACAGGCAATTGATTACCCGGGACCACCTCATCCTGGTTTCCTTTGGTTTGTTTTTTGTTTCTTTATTGGGCGTTGCCGCCATCCTGTCTGCCAGAACTCCACTGGATTTTAGTGGTGTGCAGCATCTGGAAAAAATCTCAACCAATGCACCCGCCGGTTACCAGCTGGCTCAATCGGTTATAAAGCAGGTTGAACCGCTGGCAGTTTGGTTCCTCCTGGCATGTCTGCAAACCTTGGCGCTGCTCTTTTGGGTTTATCCCGGCAATTATAAAGAGAAATTGATGGATGGATCTCTTACCAGGCTGGTCCTGGTTCTAATCATCCTGGCGGGCACCTTCTGGCATTGGATTATCCTTTTCTTCCAGCTTGAGGTTATGCTAAAAATCCCCGGTTGGAAATGGTACTTCCTGGTCAAAGACTACCACCCGGGCCACTGGTTATTCTTTGCATTGTTCATCCTGGCGCTGGCGGGAATCCAGCTGGCCTGGAAGGTGCGCAGGCTGGTCTGGCTATCCATCGGTATCCTGATTTTACTGGGATATTTGATGCAGGTCGGCTTTGGTTTTATCGAGGGGGAAGGATACGAATCCCTAAGGGTAATTTATTCCAATTCTGTCTTTAATAACTACGCCGAAGCTGCTTCCAGGCGGCCGGATCTTCTTGGATCGCTACTTCATTATGAAAACGAGTATGCTGAGGATTGGTATCTCGGTACGAAACCACCCGGAGTCCTTCTCATATACAACACTGTCCAGAGGGCATCTGAATTCATAAATCCTCCTGGCGGATATGCTGGACGGTTTTTTCAGCTCACATCGGTGATTGCTTATACATTCCCTCTCCTCAGTATGATGGTTTTGATACCTTTGTACTTTCTCACCCGCCAATTGATCCAACCGGAAGAAGATGCCATCCTGCCGGGAATTCTGCTCATATTCTGCCCGACGATGATTCTAATTCCCCTATTCCTGGACCAGGCACTCTACCCGCTTATATTTACCATGGTCCTGCTCCTTTTAGTGAAGGGGATTCTTAGCCAGTCATACAAGACCACCATGCTGGCAGGTTTGGCAAGTTACCTGGCCTTATATTTTGGATTCTCCATGATTGTTTTGCTCCCGCTGTCTGTACTCTGGATTATTTGTAACCATATTTTTCTCCAAAAAGGTGAAAAATGGGATAAAACACTATCCATGCTGGTGGGGTGGGGTGTGGGTTTACTGGCTGGATATATTATCCTGCGGATTTTCTTAAACTATGACATTTTTATCCGTTTTATGAATGCTATGCAGCAGCACCGGTTGGCGAAAAGCTATGATCCGGGCATCGCCCAAATACTCAATTCACTCGTTCTAAATAATGTTGAAGTCCTCACCTGGAATGGAATCCCGCTGATCCTGTTGGCGGTCTATTCCCTATTCCGTTCAGCCAGGAGATTAACCAATAATCAAAGCCTTCCCTTGGACGGTCTTACTGTACCGCTCGTGGTAACTTACATTTTCCTCAACTTTACCGGGCAGACCGATGGGGAAGTCCAGAGGTTATGGCTGTTCATGCTGCCATTGTGGAGCATTTACTCCGCTGAATTTGCCAGGACCCTGACCAGCCGTAAAATTAATGGAATTTCCCTGATTGTGACCCTGGAGTTGATCACAACATTCCTCTTGTTTAAATTTCAAAATTTTTATGGATAGGTCAGGAAGGAATCAACAGGTGGTTTTACACCTGGTTGTCTTGAAGAGCTTTCAGGGCGTCCAACAGCATCCCAAATTGTTCCCTGCAGTTTTCACAGTGGTTGAGGTGATCCTGAACCGTTGGCATAATTATCCCGGGAACATTTCCTGCCAGCTTGATCTCCGCAAATTGGTCCAGAACGTTGAAGCATTCTGTACAGCCAATTTCACTGGTATCTTCTGACAGAATTTGTTGGATGATTTTTCTTAGATCTTCCGGTTGTAGAATCACAAATTCACCTGCAAATATTGGATGATCTTGAGCCTCATCATCTTACTCTTTTAGAGGCCTTAAGGATAAATCTTCTGCGGTAAATCCTTCCGCATATAATAAACCAAGGAGTTTTTTCCGGGCATCATGCAGTACTTTATACAGGGCGTTGCGATTTGTCCCCATTTGCTCTGCCAATTCTTCCACAGATGTATCTTCATTAATCATCGCCAGCAGGACCGTTCTCTGCCGTCCGGATAATTCATGCAGAATGATATGTTCCACCTTTTGCAATAGCAGGTCCTGCGAGATTTTCTCCTCTGGTGACTCCTGGGGGTCCGCCAGGAAGCTAAGTGCAGACTCCCTTTCAACGCCATCTTTTTCGGGGAGCAGGGCTTCCATGGATACATCCTTCCATCTTTTGCGCCTCAGTTCGCTGAAAGCGACATTTACTGCAATCTTGGCTGCCCAGGTAACAAACTTGCTTTCTCCCCGGAAACTATCCAGGTTATCCATGATCCGCAGGAGGGAATCCTGGGTGAAATCCTCAACAAGCTCTTCCAGCTGGCTTGAATCAACGCGATTAAGCAAGCTATAACGAAGTCCTTTGGCGACAAGTATCCTTAAATCCGCTAATGCCTCTTCGTTTTGCGGGCTCGAAAGTTCTTCCAGCCATTCCCGGTTTAAACGATCTGCTTTTATCAGGTTCAAATCTTTACTCCTGGGACAATTTTAACATGGTGGGCGATATCACACAGGTTTTCCTGCCAGGAAAGTTAAAGGTCATTATTGCATTTCACTTATTCATTCCTCTGGTTAAAATGGGTAACAAAAAATGCAGGCAATCAAAGCAGGTTTAACTTTTACGGAATTGCACCCTTCAAGCAAAGAGGCGGATTATAATCTTAATGGTGTTCCATCAGGGAAATATTTAATTCATAATCAGGCGTCCATAAACCCGGGTTTAACTCCGGGATCCTGTCCTATAAGGAGTCTGTGTGCAGATCCTCAACCAGACGTCATTGAACACAAATCATAGCCGGTTGGTGCTTACGCTGACCCTTTTGGAAGGGGTGGCTGCATTAATCCTGGTTTTTGGCATTCCTTCCAAAGGCGAAAATGCATTCATCCTCGGCTTTTCTTCTCAACGCTGGCTGCTCGGGGCTCTCCTTGCAATGGTTTTACTGGGTATCGGGATTATCCTGGTCCTCTCATTTATGCGTAAGGCCTGGTTTGAGCAAAAACTTGGCATCATTCGCCAATACCTTGATGATACCCGCACCCTTCTCATCACAAGCATTATTCTGGCATTTATTTGCCTGGTATTTATCCTTGTAATCCTGTTATTCAATACTCCGCTGGCAAATAATCTCAATACTTTACGTGCCATTTACTTGCGTGCTGCATCCGTTCTAATCTGGGCTGCGCTTGTAAGCGGGCAGATTCTCTTCCTGCTCTTCAAGGATTATCAGGCAAATTTCCGCCAAAAAGGTTTTTGGGATTTCCGGATAATTTTCAATACATCCCTGATCCTGGCTATCCTTTTTTCATCCTTCTTTTATTGGGCAATTCTGATCACCCAGGCAGCAATATTTGTTGCCATTGAAGGCTGGTTCTGGCAGTTCCATGCCAAGCCATTCTCGTTCAGGGATGGAATTTTCCTCCTGCAGGCCGCTGCAACCCTGCTGACTCTTACATATATAATCAAAAATCCCGGGAAAAGGACCCTTAATCTAATCCTGCTTGTGCTGCTCGGTTTTGGACTGCAGGCCGGATTTGGTTTCATTGAAGGCCAGGGTTTTGAATCCTTGCGGCTTAAGTTTGTCGAATCCTTTCATAAAGGTTTTGCAGAATATGCAGTAGATAATCCTGATGCATTAATTGCCATGATGGATTATGAGCACATTTACTCCGAGGATATCAACCTGGGGACAAAACCACCGGGAGCCCTGCTTATATACATCCTGGTTCAAAAAACTACCCAGTTTTTTTTCCCGGCGGGTGACTTTACAGGGCGTTTCCTCAACCTCACCCAGGCTGTTTCCTACCTCTTTCCCCTGATTGCAAGCCTGGCAGTAATCCCAATCTACATTTTGAGTAAATGGATCTGGCGGGAAGAATATGCCCTCTATCCCGGGTTCTTTTACATCATCAGCACTAATTTTGTATTAATGCCCCTCTCCATGGATCAGTTTGTAATGCCGCTGTTATTCCTTGGCACACTCCTGCTGGCATCCCAGGCTATCCGAAAACAATCCTTCTGGTGGGCGGTGGTCACCGGCATCTTTTTCTATTTTTCGATTTATTTCTCATTTTCACTCCTCCCGGTGATTGGCATGGTAATTTTCTGGATATCTATCGATTTTTGGATGCATCGCACTCAAAGGCACATATCCTGCCTCCTGAAATTGTTGGGAGGTTTCTTCCTGGGAGCCGCATTTCTATTGGTCCTTTTCAGGGTTGGGATAAATTATGATATCTTCTTGCGGTATACCAGTGCATTTGCGCAGCACCGTGCCCATAAGGATTTTCAATCGGATCTCCCCGCTATGGTCACTGCCCTCGTGATTAATAATTTCGAGTTTCTATTCTGGACTGGCATTCCACTCATACTATTGGCGCTCAGCAGTACGGGAAGGAGCATCTATGCCGTCATTAAGGATTCCGGCCATGCGGTCGATAGTTTTTCCGTGGCCCTTTTCTTTACCTATTTAGCCATAAACATTCTTGGACAAACTCGCAGTGAGGTTGGCCGGTTGTGGCTTTATCTCGTGCCGGCGTTCTGCATCCTGGCTGCGAAGGAAGCCGGCGGATTGTTCCGTAAACCGGCGTCAGGATTCTATTTTGTTGCCATTCTCCAGCTTATCAGCACTTTCCTGACCCATAAATTTCAGGATTTTTATTTTTAACTGATCCTAACATTCCAAAATGTTATCGGGATGATCCTTTCCCTTATATTGCCCCATATTCAGTCGAACAATAATTAGCTCGCAACGATGCCTTTAATGGGTGCCTGTTGCTATCACCGGTCAAAGAATATATTTTTTGCGCTTGTTGAAAGTGGAATTCCCATAACAAAATCCCAGTCCACCAGCTTCATATCCCTGGCAACTGCCCCAATGCGATACATGATCCGGTTATCCACATTGAGGTTGGAAGCGATTTTAACTGCCGATCCCAGGGCAATCCCCATATCCAACAGGCGGAAAGCGCAGGTTGGGCCCCTGAATTCGCCCTCTGTAGGGATCTGCTGTTTAAATGTACTGCAATCCGGAAATCCACAGGCGCCGCAGTCCAGCCCGACGGTCAATGCATCTTTGACACCAATCAGCACCACCGCGTCAGATTTTGAAACATTCCAACCATCACGGTCAAAATTTTTCTTCCTGGTTTTTTCTCCGAAAGCCAGCATGGCATCAGCCAGGCTGCTTACTTCATCACCATTCAGGATCTTTGAACGTACAAAATCCTCCCCTTTTGTCTTTGGGGCAGTTTTCGCAGCAATTGCCATCAGTTGAGCTACAATCTCAATCCCTTCCATTTTTTCATTCCCTCGCTTTGCATATTTTTGCATCAAGTTAATTTTACTCGCAACCTTCCCACTCGTTAAACCCGCCCGCAAGCGCTGCATCTACAAAATATTGGTTTGGATCATTCATCGATAAGCCATAACCCTGTTCATCAGATTTTCAGGTGCCTCAACCTGCCGGATTTACAGACACCGTATATTTCCTGGAACAGGGGAAAAGCCGGTAAAATTTGATTGAGACGTTCCATTATTGGAACATCAAGTACAATTCAATGGAATAAATAAAACCGTTGCGTCTTAAAGCGATTATCATCGTCTATATGAATATAAATTCTAATTAAATCCAGGAGTATTTTGATGGATTCCTCTGAAATTAAATCAAATGTCAAACTAAGATATGCAGAAATTGTCTCCTCGGCTGGTAACAATAAGGCTTTATCTTGCTGCTGCAGCCCGGCTGGCGAAAGCACAGGATGCTGTGGGGATTCCTCAACCCTTCAACAAAGCATTGTCGAATCCGACCTTGGTTTAAGCTGTGGTTTTCCAACCCGGTATGCCGGCCTCCAACCCGGTGAAACTGTCCTCGATCTGGGAAGCGGCGCAGGAGTGGATGCATTTACTGCCGCCATGCAGGTGGGAGAGCAGGGAATGGTTATCGGGGTCGACTTTACCCCCGAGATGATTGAACGCGCCCGGGAAATCGCCCTCAAAAACGGCCTGTTAAATGTGGAATTCCGACTCGGGGATATTGAAAACCTGCCGGTTGATACCGGGAGCGTGGATGCAGTGCTGTCTAATTGTGTCATTAATCTGGTCCCGGATAAGCAGGGAGTCTTTCGGGAAATATTCCGGGTATTAAAACCGGATGGTCGGTTCTGCATTTCCGATATCGTTACCGATGTTGAAGTCCCGGAAAGTTTGAAAAATGACCTTGCCCTTTGGGCTGAGTGCCTTTCCGGGGCACTGCAAATGGATACCTATCTGGATTTGATTACCGAAGCAGGGTTCAAAAACCTGAAAGTACATCATCTCTCTGAATTCGAAAATCCTGGAGAAATTCAAATTCACTTTCTGAGTATCACCCTGGAGGGGCGCAAGGAATAATGTGGACCACGGAAACCGTGTGGGTGTCCTTTAATCAAAGGATGAGGGTTTACATTGCAAAACGTGTGGATAACCAGGAAGATGTTGAAGATCTCTTACAGGATCTTTTCATAAAATCCACACCAACCTGCATAACCTGAGAGACCAGGAGCAAATTGTTGTTATGGCTTTATCAGGCAGCCAGGAAAAATCCGTTCTGCTATTCTGCAAGATGGTTGATCCAAATGGATGCCCTTGGACCTAGATGCCGGGTATTTATCCAAGTTGGGACCATTATGCAGAAGGTACCGGCAAAGCTAAAAGCAGGCATAACCCAAAGCTGGAAATTTGCTGCCGTGGGATCCGGCATATAATTCCACCCGGACCACGACAGTACTCCCGTATACACTAAATCATCTTCGAAGACGGGTTGAACCAAATCATAAACAATACTTTGAAAATAAATTTTTTAAAATAAAGGCGGATTGTACCGCCTTACCATCCAGCCCCATCAGGCAGCTTCTTTAAGCCAGGTCTCAATTTCTGATTTTGCTGGTATTCTTCCATAGGATACTAAATCACCTTGAACTACCAGGCCTGGAGTGGATAGAATGGGATACTCCATGATCTGGTCCGTGTCGGTTACAGTTTCAAACTCGGCTTCAATACCCATACTATTGGCGACCTCACGTGTAATTTCTTCTAATAGCGTGCACTCTGGGCATTCATCCCCTAATATTTTTATCTGGATCATTATTATTCTCCTCGTATTTCCGGTTTAATAGATATTCTAACCGACAGCACAGTGCGGACATAGGCAGTTATCCGTTTTCTGCACTTTGTATTTTCTCTATCCCAGGATATTAAATAATTCCACCGGGCAACTATAATTTTATAGGTAGCAGGGTTGGCAACCCGGGTAAAGGATATTAAGGACTCACGCCGGTCTTCGATCAACCTGGATAGCCGGAAGAAGATATGGGAAAGAAAGCAATTAAACGGGAAGCTAGTTAATGGACTGCCCGATTCATTTAAGAATAATTTGGATTTTCCAGATGGAATCGACTTTGAAACCTTCACCAAACCATAAGAGGATTTGGTAACAAATTTTTTGCTGAAGAGGCATTACACTGGTTCCATTATTTGGAGAAAATTTGAGGGTAAAATGTATGGTGAGGCAGCCTCATACATGGATGCGAATCGCCAAACGCCACCAAAAAAGAAGGTTCTGATCCTCTGTACCGGCAATTCCTGCCGGTCCCAGATGGCAGAAGCCATCATTAACCACGTCCTACCCGGCTGGCATGCCTTCAGCGCCGGCACGAAACCAGCCGGCTTTGTCCATCCGCTCGCCATTCAGGTTCTTCATGAGATCGGTATAAACCATGCCGGCTATTCAAAATCGGCCGACCAGTTCAGAGACGTCCCATTTGACCTGGTGATAACGGTTTGCGATGATGCCGCAGAGAATTGCCCCCTCTGGCTAGGAAAAGGAAGGAAAATGCATATTGGTTTCCCGGACCCGGCAAAAGCCAGCGGAAGCGAGGAGGAAATCCTGCAGGCTTTCAGGATGGTCCTCCAGGATATTGCCAGGCAAATCCCAAACGCAATCCGCCAGTGGGAAATTGAAAATCCTTAGCCGCTGTTATTGGCCCGCTTGTACAGGTTACGGTGATGTCCGGGATTGGTAACTGCTTTATTTTGGTTACAACACAAATTATTTTCAAAACCGGGAATAGATCACATAACCCGTAGCAAATTTGCTCCTGCCGGATTTGACTTATCCGTAATTAATATACTCCCGGCAATTAATCCATCGACCGGGTGATAATTTAAAACAGGCATATCTCCGTATGCAAAGAAGTAGTTATAAAAAAATTGTCTGAGACATCATTGTAAACCAGATCCGGTATGACTCGGAATATTGAAATCACCAATGGAAATTATTCGAATTTTCGCTTGCAGGAATCTCTCCCAAATTGTTGAATGATAAATAATTGAATCAAAAAATTTTGTGAGCAGACAAATTTTGGATCAATAATCGATTATTTAATTTACATTTTTGTTCATTTTGATGTAAAGTTAAATAGAAACAGGAAAAACCATCACCAATAAAATAATTCCAGGAGGCAAGAAAATGGCAAAATTATTAGACGTAGAAGGAATTGGTCCGGTTTTTGCGCAGAAATTAAAGGATGCCGGTATCGGTTCAACGGACACTCTGCTTAAGATTGGGTCCACACCAAAAGGCAGGCAGGAAATCGCCGACAAATCCGGTATATCCCATTCCCTGATATTGGAATGGGTCAATCACGTAGACCTTTTTCGTATTAAAGGCGTACATGAAGAGTATTCAGACCTCCTGGAAGAAGCCGGGGTGGATACGGTTCCCGAACTGGCAAAAAGGAATCCTGATAATCTCTTTGAAGCACTGGTAAAAACCAATCAGGAAAAGAAATTGGTTCGCAAAATGCCTACCAAAAATCAGGTAGCAGGCTGGATTGAGCAGGCCAAAAAACTGCCCCGTGCACTCTTTTATTAGAATATCAAGCCACATGACACATCAATAGCCCACCTTCACATAATAGTGGGCTATTGAAATTATCAATTTTCCGGGTGGACCATCCATTGGAATCCACCAGAAGGGTTAATATAATGGAAGGACCTCCGTATTTATTGTATATTCTCCTGACTTTGCTTGCAATTGTCCTGATAATCTTCGTCGTCAGGGAACTGCTGATGAAACCCAAAAGCAAGGATAAATTAGCTGATACTGAGTATATTGAACCAACAACCGAACCGACGGCACAAACCATAAACCTTGCCCCGGATACAACCGCGCCGGTTGCTGAGGGAATCCCCCCCTCTGTCTTAGAGGACGTGCAGGTTGATGATGCAATAGTTGAGTCTCCAACAGAAGAGCGGGTAGAATCCTTAGACCTTACACCGGATACAGCCGTGCCAGTTGCAGATGCAGTAACATCCCCCATCCCGGACAACCTCCAGCTTATTGAAGGGATCGGGCCAAAAATTGCTGGAATTCTCAACCAGGCTGGCATCTATACCTATTCCGACCTGGCAAATACCAGCACTGATGAACTTGACCGGGTATTAGCGGCTGCCGGATTAATTACCGGAAGGTCGCAAACCTGGTCTGAGCAGGCAAAACTGGCTCATGAGGGCAAAAGGGAAGAACTGGCAGCACTGCAAGCTCAATTGAGGGGCGGCCGGAAAAGCTGATCTTAATAGATTGGCTTTTTTCCAATTCCATTTTCCCATCAGCCAACCATCCTGATATTATCTGGTATAAATCAGGCTGCTGAAGTATTTAAACATTTTCCTGTACGGTTTTAGACAGGGAGGTTCTTAAATGACAAAACTACTCTACCAGACTGACAGTTACCTGATGGAAACGCCTGCTGAAATCCAGGTGGTCGATAAAGAGAACCACCGTGTGATCCTCGACCAGACAATTTTCTTTCCGGGTGGAGGGGGCCAGCAGATTGATACCGGATCACTGTCAATAGGGGATAAAACTTTTCCGGTACTACGGGCACAAAAAGGGCCGGAAGGCATCTGGCATATCCTGGATACACCAGGTGGCGAACTTCCCGAAATTGGATCACAAGTAACGCTCAGTCTAAACTGGGAGAGACGCTACCAGAATATGCGCACACATACAGCCATGCATATCCTGTGCGGGGTAATTTTCAGGGATTTCGGCGCCCTGGTAACCGGTGGGGACATGGAACCGCTAAAAGGCCGTATGGATTTTGAGTTTGAAGCCCTGACGAAAGACCTGGTCGCCGTTATTGAGCAGGCAGTCAATAAAGAAGTTACTGCCGCCAGGGAGGTAAAAGTCCAGATCCTTCCACGGAATATCGCCTTTCAAATTCCAGACCTGATCCGCACAAAAATCAACCTGCTCCCTCCCGGGATCAATGAGGTTCGCACCATCGAAATTGTGGGTCTGGATCTCCAGGCGGATGGCGGCACCCATGTCCATAACACAGCCGAGGTGGGCATAATGAGGATTCCGGACTATAAGAGCAAGGGAAAAATCAATAAAAGGATTTATGTAGAATTAGCACCCTGAGGAATTTAATCAAATACCACCCGCGTGGGTCATGCTGGTAGAGGTTGATTTAACATAAACTGCAATAATAATGAGCGATGCAATCCATCATAAACAGGTAATAATCCTCACCGGGGCGGAAAATGGGATTGGCTACCATATGCTCTCGGCGCTGGTCGCTGACGGTTACCGGGTGGCAGCCATCGACATCCATATCGACGCTATACTCCAGCTTGTCAAGAAATATCCACAGCTTCTTCTCCCCATCCGATGCAGCGTCAGTGATGAAGACCAGGTAAACGATGCTGTCCAGCAAGTTTTCCAAACCTGGGGCAGGATTGATATTCTCGTCAATAACGCCTGCCTGGTAATTTACCAGCCTTTTGAAGAACGCACACCAGACAGCATACGCCAGGAGTTCGAGGTTAATTATTTCGGTTACCTGAACCTGATCAGGGCTGTCTTGCCAGTTATGAAAAGTCAGGGCAGCGGTTTGATCCACAATGTCAGTTCGGGTATTGGTATCACCGGGCATTCCTCCCTTGTGGGCTACACCTCCACCAAGGGTGCTGTTGAGGCAGCAACCAGGACCCTGGCTTTTGAACTGGCACCATACGGAATAACAGTTAATCTGATCCACCCGCCCCTCACAGCCACGCAATCTACGTCTGCCATAGGTTTCCCTCCAGGAATAATGGCACAACCGGATCAGATCGGGAAAAAGTTGGCCCGCAAAATCCAATCCAGGCAGTCTAGCATCACTCCTGATTTCTACACCGCCATCTATCTATTTTTTGCCTCCCATTTTCCTGTGATACTTGGGCGCCTTTTTTCGAAAATGAGTGCGCGTCTTGGTAATGGATAACCTTACCTCCCCAGAAAATTATTTTCAACCTGTTGTCAGAAGTGCTCCCCTTTGGAATAGCCTGAATCCAGTTGGACAATTATCAACAGCATCCTGCCGTGGATTCTTGCCAGCCAGATAACCGGTTTATGAATTGATTAAATCAGCATAGTTCGAGTCAAAGGCGGAAACATATGCCCGGTTGAAAACTGCGGATATTCTCGTATTATCCATAAAATCAATCCTCCTCCCTTTAATAAGTGAACCGTAATTCGCATATCGTATTGGCTTTGCGTAATAATCGGAAGGGAAGGTTGACACTTTCTTTTAAAACCAAATAATAGGATAATATCTATGAATAGAAGACAATAATTAAACAGATAGAATGCAAAATATAAAAATCCCGCACAAGACATACATAGTTAACTCCAGAAGGAGGCGTGAATGCCCGTTAAGGGACGGATTGTTGTTACCAATAACTATTGTAAAGGATGTCGTTTATGTGTTGAAGAATGCCCGCAGGGGGTCTTGGATCTTTCAGAAGATAGGATCAATAACAGAGGCTATCACCCTGCCGAACTGATTGCCGAAGGATGTACAGGGTGCGGTATTTGCGCCATTATATGCCCGGAAGCGGCAATTACTGTTTACCGCGAATTACTCCAAAAAATTTCCAAAGAAGGATAGGAGAAAAGAATGGCCCGCATGCTGATGAAGGGAAATGAAGCAATTGCCGAAGCTGCGATCCGGGCTGGTTTGCAGGCTTATTTTGGTTATCCTATAACTCCCCAGACCGAGATACTGGAGTGGATGTCCAATCGCATGCCTGCTTTGGGAAGAGTGTTCCTGCAGGCAGAGAGCGAACTCGGTGCCATCAATATGGTCTACGGGGCAGCTTGCACTGGTGTTAAAGTGATGAGCACATCCTCAAGTCCGGGAATCAGCCTCATGGCGGAGGGGTTGTCATTCATTGCAGGGACAGAAATTCCGGTTGTCCTTGTGGATGTCATGCGCGGCGGTCCCGGGCTTGGAAATATTGCGCCATCTCAGGCAGACTACAATCAAATTGTCCACGGTCATGGACATGGTGATTATTATCCCATTGTATTGGCTCCATCCAGTGTCCAGGAAGCCATAGATATGACCTACCAGGCATTTGAACTGGCTGAAAAATACCGCGCAATTGTGATTGTCCTGGCCGATGGGAGCATTGGCCAGCTGATGGAACCAGCTGAGCTGCCTCCCATGCGCCCAATCGAAAAAACCTTTCCGGATTGGAGTGTATCCGGTGCAATGGGGCGTGAACCTCGCAGACTGACCTCGATTTATCTTGAGTCGAGGGAATTGGAGATTCTGAATATCCGGCTTCTCAAAAGATATGAGGAGATTCGTGAAAAAGAGGTGCGCTACCGTGACTACTACCTGGACGATGCCCGCTTTGCCGTCATCAGCTTTGGATCTGTCGGGAGGATTGCTCTCTCGGCAGTCCGTAAAGCCCGCCAGTTGGGCATCCCGGTGGGACTGCTGCGGCCTATCTCACTGAATCCTTTCCCGGAGAAAGAAATTGAGGAGCTGGCTCAAAAAGTGGACGGTATCCTTGTGGTCGAAATGAACGGCGGCCAGATGCTGGAGGATGTGATTAAAACCTCCCACGAGGTAACCAGGATTGATTTTTACGGACGTATGGGAGGCATGGTGCCTTTCACCGAGGAAATCCTGGGTGCCATCAAGAATATGCTGCATCCGGTGGAACACATGGAAATCCACCCGCGCCACCGTTGGTTCGAATATATTTCAAGTATCGCCGGATAGGAGATTGGCATGTTAGAGACTAACCTCATAAATGAACAGATAGTCTACCAGCGCCCGCAGTCCATGGCAGATATTGCCACCCACTACTGCCCCGGGTGTACCCATGGGATTGCCCATCGCCTGGTTTCCGAAGTATTGGATGAAATGGGGATCAGGGAGAAAACCATAGGTGTGGCCTCTGTAGGCTGCTCAGCGTTTGCCTATAATTATTTCGATTGTGATTTTGTGCAGGCGCCCCATGGGAGAGCCCCGGCCATGGCTACCGGGATCAAGCGCGTCCTTCCGGACCGGGTGGTTTTTACCTACCAGGGTGATGGGGATATGATCTCCATTGGTACGGGGGAAATTGTCCATGCGGCAGCGCGTGGTGAAAACATCACCGTTATATTCATCAATAATACCAATTTTGCAATGACGGGAGGGCAAATGGCTCCCACAACCCTGCCCGGGCAAAAGACGACATCCTCACCATTGGGACGTGATGTGGAAACGATGGGATTTCCTATACGGGCATCGGAAATGCTGGCAACCCTGGATGGCGCCGGATATATTGTCCGGCGCAGCCTTCATGATCCTAAAAACATACGTTTAGCAAAAAAAGCGATCCGGCTGGCTTTTGAAACCCAGGTCAGAGGATTGGGTTTTTCCATGGTGGAGCTGCTCTCATCCTGTCCGACCAACTGGGGCATTACCCCCGGGCAGGCATTAAAATGGGTTGAAGAGGCCATGCTCCCTTATTACCCGGTCGGGGATTATAAAGTGAACCCTGCCATTAATGCGATCAAAGTCTAGAAAGGGGTCGAAGCAATGGAGACAGAAATCATCATTGCCGGTTTTGGTGGTCAGGGAATTTTATTTGCAGGCCAGATCCTGGCTTATGCTGGAATGAATCAGGGTTTCGAAGTCACCTGGTTTCCATCCTACGGGCCTGAAATGAGAGGCGGAACCGCCAACTGCACCGTTGTCATTGCCGATGAAGAAATCGGCGCGCCGATTGTCAACCATCCCAAGGTAGTCATTGCCATGAACCTGCCTTCGCTGGATAAATATGAAATGGGCATTCAAGCCCAGGGCACTCTGGTGATTAACACTTCTATGGTAAACCGTCCGGTAATCCGCCGGGATATTAAAGTTGTAGAAATCCCCGCCAATGAACTCGCCGAAGCATTAGGGGATAAGCGCATGGCTAATATGTTAATGATCGGGGGACTGCTTGCCAACCACCCGATTCTCCCCATCGAAGCAGTCGAAAAAGCACTCAAGGAGCATTTACCGGAGAGGCATCAACATCTATTTCCCAAAAATTGTGAGGCTATTCGTAAAGGTGCCACGTATCTGGCATCGGAAATTGAATAACCAAACAGTATGCATGATTTTGCACCCCGCCTGAGGAGGATTGGATCACAATTATCTCCGTCAGAAGAGGTGAATTTTGTGGTTTATCGTCCGGCACACTCCAGGCTCATAGTAAGACAATCAAGTAAGACTTATCACAAAGTAAGACTGAAGTCTAACTGATTTCTCACTGATTTCTTGACACAAATTAAATGAAACCCCATAAAATAAGGATACTTCGGTGAGGGAGTAGCTACCTGCATTTGCAGGGTGGGTTGTCGTCAATACGGAGCGAAAGCTCCCGGCACCCACAAGTTTTGAAAGCGAGACCACCGCAACTTTGGGTTGCACGTGGTCCTTTTTTATTAATCTCGCAAAGGTTATCTAATAATCGAGGCGGCGACCAGCCAGATCGTCCAAACATTTTACATATGACGTTACCATCCAACACAGGATTTTCCACAACATCGTATTTGGGGAAAATGACAAAGACTTGATCTTTATAGGAATTATGTTGCGCTGATAGGAAAAATCTCTTTTTGCTACCCCAATTTGATTCGTCGCATTTGCGATTTTATTACTGAGAAATTTCGGTATATCCACATCATCATGAGGAATATTGATTTAATGGACCACAATGTAGAACTTAAGGCGAAAACATCTTTAGGGGAGAAACTTGAAATGGTGATTAAGAATTTGTCTGCCACAGAAATCACTCTGATTGAGATATTGGACAGCATTGGTCATGATAGCCTGATGCTCCTCACCTTATTCCTTTCACTGGTCTTTCTGGTTCCTGTTTCGATCCCAGGGGTAAGCACCGTGTTTGGGAGTGCAATTTTGATGATTGGAATCTCAAGCCTATTCAATCGCAAATTATGGTTGCCAAAGCAGATTGCAAATCGGACGATTGCCTCCGAAAAATTAACTGTAGGCTTAAATAAAGCACTTGTATGGTTCAGGCTAATAGAAAGGTTCAGCCGTCCTTACCGATTCCATTCGCTTACAAGTGAAGGGAAAGTAGGACTTTTCAATAGAATATCCTTATATATTAGCTGCTATTCTGCTAATGGTGCCCTTTGGTTTTATCCCGTTCAGCAATACACTGCCAGCAATCACACTAATTTTCCTGTCTGTGGGCGTGATGCAAAAAGATGGCGGTTTCATCTTGTTTGGACACCTATCTAACCTGGTTGCAGTGATCTACTTTTGTATTTTAATCGCGGGTGGTGGAATGACAATTTTTGAAGTATTGCGTTTCATTTCAAGTTAGCTACCAGCAGAAACAGACAGCCGCTTAGTGAATGATTACACATAATAAGCATTACACTGCAATTAGCTTTTCCACTGCCTGGCTTTTACCTTGCAAACCCATCACATTGTATGCTAATATTGGGTTAAGATTAATAGTCAATCTGCTGCCCGGTTATTCAATCGGTAAAACGCTCAATGACGAGTGTTTTTTATTATCTCCAAGGAGATGTGAACAAGGAAAAATGCCGGGATAGACTGAAATAAGGAATAAAAGGGATTTACACAATGCCTGCGACATTTTTGACAAAAGAGGGATACCAAAAACTTCAGGATGAATTGGATCATCTTCGCACCGTAAAACGTGAAGAAATTGCATTACGCCTGCATGAAGCTATGGAGGATGGCGATTTAATAGAAAATGCTGAATATGAAGCCGCCAAAAATGAACAGGCATTCACAGAGGGCCGTATCAAGGAATTGGAAAGAATCCTGGCCAACGCCCGCATTATCTCAGAATTAGATTTAGATCCCTTTATCGTTGAAATTGGCAATAAAGTGACTATCCAGGAAGAAGATATGGAACCCGAGGTATTCACCATCGTCGGAGCAGCGGAATCGGATCCGCGCAAGGGTAAGATATCAAACGAGTCGCCGCTTGGCAAGGCAGTGCTCAACCATAGTGCGGGGGACATCGTTCAGGTGGATGCTCCAGAGGGAGCATATAAAGTCCGGATTATCAAGGTCGATTAAATAGTTTACCTTATGCTGACACGCCCGCGGCCTGTTAGGGCTGCGGTTTTTTTATGTATAATAATGGAACCCATTTGGCATTAAAGGAATTCACCATGCAATATACTGAGCTTGAAAAAATTCGATTGGAAAAAATTAAAACCCTGCGAAATGGATCGATTGAACCTTTCCCTACCCAGGCGCATCCCACCCACTCAACCCTGAAGGCAATTGAGCTTTACGAGAGCTCCTCCATTTCGAATCCCGATACTGTTATCCGGGTCACTGTTGCCGGTAGAATCCGTTCTATGCGCCCGATGGGAAAAGTCGTTTTTACTCACATCGAAGACGGTGAGGGACGCATGCAGCTGTTCCTGCGTGTAAATGAACTTGGTGAGGATTTTTTTGAAGTCTTCAAAGAGTTATTTGACCTGGGAGATTTTATAGAGGCTACGGGTGAGATTTTCCGCACCAGGACTGGAGAGGTAACCCTGCGAGTGAGCAGCTGCAGGATGCTTGCGAAAGCAGTCACTCCCTTACCAGCTGCAAAGGATGAAATAGTGGACGGCAAAATCATCCGCCACGCCACCTTGCAGGATCCCGAAGTTCGTTTCCGCCAGCGTTATGCCGATCTTGCCGTCAACCCCCAGGTGCGGGAGATATTCCGCACCAGGGCAGCAATTATCCGCACAATTCGGGAATTTTTGGATGGGTACGGCTTTCTGGAAGTAGAAACCCCTATCCTGCAGCCCATCTATGGAGGGGCTGCCGCCCGGCCTTTTGTAACCCACCACAACCAGCTAAAACAGGATCTATATTTGCGCATTTCCTTTGAGCTATATCTAAAACGTCTGCTGGTAGGTATGCTTGACCGTGTTTATGAGATTGGGCGGGATTTCCGAAACGAAGGTGTTTCTTATAAACATAATCCGGAATTTACACAGCTTGAGTTTTACATGGCATATGCAGATTACCAGCAAATTATGCAGCTTACTGAAGAAATGATCGTCCAGGTATGCGATAAAGTGCTTGGTAAACGCACCTTCACATTTAAAGGTCAGCAAATTGATATTAATCCACCCTGGAAGCGATTGGACTTGCGCCTTGGACTGATTGATGCGGTTGGTATCGATATTGACCAGAATCCTACCGGTGAAGATCTCGCACAGGCAATGATCGAGCGTGGCATCCAGGTTAAACCTGGAACACCCCGGGGAAAACTCATCGACACCCTCCTTGGAGATTACCTGGAACCCAGGCTTATCCAGCCCACGTTCCTTTACGATTATCCCCGGGATATCTCCCCGCTTGCCAAGAGTAAACCGGGATATCCCCAGACGGTAGAACGTTTTGAAGGATTCATTGGCGGAATGGAATTATGCAATGCCTTCACCGAGTTGAATGATCCGCTGGACCAGGAAGCAAGATTTGAGGAGATGGGACTCGCCTATGCAGCTGATGATGAGGAACGCCATCCAATGGATGAAGACTACCTGCGTGCCATGCGCTATGGCATGCCTCCTAATGGCGGTTTCGGCATGGGTATTGACCGGCTCACCATGTTATTGACCGATCGCCATACCATCCGGGAAGTGATCCTTTTCCCCCACCTGCGCGAACGTAGCGAAGAAAAATCGGTAGATAACCAAGAGAATTTATAAGAATTTCTGGATCCGGGAAATCATCTTATCCTGCACGCTGCAAGCCTTTTTCTATTTGGGTACAGAAGTGCGTTTAAGCTGTGGTAATTTTAATCCCAGTCCAGGAATACCCCCTGGCAAAAACAGATTTACACCATTTCCTATACAACACCTAATGGTTGGATTCGCACGTTACTTTCGCCAACGAGATTCTTGAGTTTTCCTAAAAGGTCAGAGGAAATTTGTATCGTTTCATTGGGAAACTCGATCAGGTAACCTCTGCCACCTTCATAGACAAAACAGGAGAACCGGTCATCTCCAGGACACGCCAGTACCATTCCATGAATGGTTTTTAAGCGCCGGACATCCCTTTGTTTATCCCCCGATGATTGTAATACGATTGTGAGAATACGCTGGCTGGTTTGCCGGTCGCTTCGATCAATTTCAGGGATCATTGGAGGAACAATATAGGTTAATGGGGACGGGTCCGGTGCTTTTGTGCTTATTTGCCCGAATTTTTGGGATTCATTAACAGCATTTTGTATTGGAAGACTGGAGATAAATCCTGGATCGGCACCCTTATCTGTGGAAAAATTCGGATTAATAAATTCGGGATGGATCAGAATCGCTTCATCCATCGGGGATGAGGATAACAATTCCTCACCATCCAGTGAAGCATGGCTGCTCAGGTTCCATTGATTGCCATTTATCAAATCTTCATCAGGATGGTTATCAATAAATTGGTCCTGTTCACCATTGGTATGGATATCCTCAGCATCAAATTCTTCCAGGGATAAAATCGAAAGCTTATTAACAATTACCTTGGATCCCGATTCCTCAAGGCTGGATTTTCCTTCAGCAATCAGCACCTGGTCAAGCACAACCAGGCCCTGGTATTTTTCCCAGGTTTTCGGGAACACGACCAATTCTATGTTTCCCTGAATATCCTCAAGTGTTACAAATCCCATCCGGTTTCCGGATTTTGTCTGGTGATGTCTGAACCTGGTCACCAGACCTGCCACGATAACCTGCTGCTTATTGCTTTCCTCAGCCAGCTGGCTGGATAAGTGGGTTACTCTCTTTTTTAATATGGGTAGATAGGTGGATAAGGGGTGATCAGATATATATAATCCCAGCAGCTCTTTTTCCCATTGCAGTTGTTCTCGAAAATCGATATCGCTGGAACTCGGCAGATAGATCTCATCGTTTACCCCCTGAATTGTGCCAAAAAAGGTCATTTGTCCTGCAGAGATTGCCCGGAAATGGCTGGCGCTTACAGCCATGCAGTGGTCCATCACCTCCAGGAGAGCCCGTCTCTGGCCAAAGCTGTCCATGGCCCCAACCCGGATGAGCGATTCAAGAGCTCGCTTGCCTACCTGGCGGAGGTCTACACGCCGCACAAAATCATTTAACCCCTGGAAAGGTCCCTCCCGGTGAGCATCGAGGATCAATTCCACCGGTCCATGTCCAACATTCTTGATAGCCCCCAGACCAAAGCGGATAGCGGAATTCCTTCCTGGGCGGTCCTCAATGGTGAAGTCATACTCACTCATGTTGATATCAGCCGGGAGGACATCGATACCTATACTGCGGCAGTCTGAAATATAAAACGCCACCTTATCCGTGTCGTTTTTGGATGCCGACAATAAGGCAGTCATATATTCAACCGAATAATGGGTTTTCAAGTAGGCGGTTCTTACAGCAATGATGCCGTAATCAGCCGCATGCGATTTATTAAACCCGTAACGCGCAAAATTTTCCCAATCACGGAATATCTGGGCAGCAGTTTCCCTGTCGATATTATTTTTAGTTGCGCCTTCAATAAAATTAATTCGGTGTATTTCCAGCTTGTCAGCCAGTTTTTTTGAAATTGCCTTTCTAAGATCATCCGCTTCAGCTGGCGAATATCCAGCCAGACCCATGGAGGCCCGCATGATTTGTTCCTGGTAAATCGGGATCCCGTATGTTTCCTCAAAAATTGGCTGTAATGCCGGGTGAAGATACTGGACCTTTTCCTCCCCATGCATACGCTTTATGTAGGAGGAAATAAAGTCCATGGGACCCGGCCTGTAAAGTGCTACCATGGCAATGATATGATCAATGCTTTTTGGCTTCATCTGCACGAGGAACCGGGTCATCCCGGTGCCTTCCAGTTGGAATACACCAGCTGTATTCCCGTGTCCAAGGAATTTATAGGTCTCAGGGTCATCTAAAGGAATATTATCCAGGTTCAGGTGGATATTGTGGCGGCTGAAGATCAATTGGCATGCTTTTGACATGGTGGTAAGGGTGGCAAGACCAAGGAAATCCACCTTCAACAAACCCAGCGACTCCACTACTGACATTTCAAACTGGGTGACTTGCCGGATTGGACTATCCTCAGATCCGCTGGTGGGGCGGTTGAGCGGGATATATTCAATAATCGGCCGGTCGGTAATAATCACCCCGGCAGCATGTGTCCCGATATTTCGGGCAACGCCTTCCATCTCGCTGGCGGTATCAATCAGGTCAGCAAAATAACCTGCTTCATCATGGATGGCTTTAAATTCGGGGACCGTTTCCAGCGCTTCGGAGATTTTCATTGGTTTGCCGGGTATATTCGGAATCATTTTTGCAACCCGGTCAACCTCGGATAGGGGAATATCCATCACCCTGCCTACATCCCTGATGGATCCACGTGCTCCCATTGTTCCAAAGGTGATAATCTGGGCAACCCGGTCATTGCCGTATTTTTGGGCACAGTACTCCAACATCTGGGCGCGTTGATCATCCTGAAAATCCAGGTCTATATCCGGCATGGATTTTCGATCAGGATTCAGGAATCGCTCGAATAATAAACCATGTCCAATGGGTTCAACCAGGGTAATATCCAATGCATACGCTACCAGGGATCCGGCTGCAGATCCGCGGGCGTTGTACCAGATGCCTTTTTCCCTGGCATGGCGGCATAAATCCCAAACGATCAGGAAATAAGTTTCAAATCCCATCCGATTAATTATCTTCAGTTCGTACTCAAGCCTCTGCCTTACATCAGCATGGTTGGCACGCTCACCGTATCGACGCTGCAAACCGTCTTCTAACAGCTCTTGCATGTAGGTTTCCGGTGTGTATCCTTGCGGGACTTCAAACAGGGGTAAATGGTAACCGCTTGAGGATAAATCCACGTCCACCATTTCCCCCACTGCCAGGGTATTGCTGATCGCAGCGGGCACATCTCTAAATAGGGTGGACATTTCTTCTGCGGACCGTAGATAATAGGAATCATCGGTCATCCGCATCCGGTTTGGGTCGCTCAGAAGCGAACCGGTTTGAACCGCTAAAAGAATATCCTGCAAACGGAAGTCGCTGGCATTGATATAGTGAACATCATTTGTGGCAACATAACGAGCCTGGTAATGTCCTCCCAGTTCAAGCAGGGTGCGATTAATAGATTCCAACTCCGGGATGGGGTGGCTTTGGAGTTCCAGGAAGAAACGGTCCTTGCCAAAAACATCAACATACCAGTCAATTTTTTGGCGCACATTTTGCAGATTACCCGATAATATCGCCCGTGGAATTTCTGCCGACATGCACCCCGATGTTGCTATCAATCCTTCAGAGTGGGCTTTGAGGAATTCGTGATCAATACGGGGTACATAATAAAAGCCTTCTAATTGGGCAGCACTGGCAATCTTAAGCAAGTTTTGATAACCCGTTTGGTTTTGTGCAAGTAATAGCAGGTGTGATGAGGTTTTGTCATAATGCGGATCTCTATCCTGCATTGTGCGGGCAGACAGGTACGCCTCAATCCCGATTATGGGTTTGATGCCCTCAGCTTTCGCTGCATTGAAAAAATCTATCACCCCGTACATGGCGCCATGGTCTGTCAGGGCAACCGCAGGCATTCCAAGTTCTTTGGCGCGTTTGACCAGCTTCCTTATATTACTGAAACCATCTAAAAGTGAATATTCAGAATGGACGTGAAGGTGAACGAATGACATATTCCCCAATAATTCTGACAATAATAATCTAATTAATGGCGGTTTAATGGCTATTATAGCATGCCAGTCATCCGGTCATGCTTTTTTTAAGCAGGGCAAATTGGATTTTAAGAGATCTTAAGTTTTACTTGCCGGAGGGAGAGGGGATTCGACAGGTTCCAAATTCACAAGTGTCTTGCTGATGGGCGTGTAATAGGCAGTACAGCGAATTCCATCAATCAGTACGTAATATGCAGATTCCTTGACATGGAAGAGCTTATCCCCCACACTATAATAGAAGGAAATGGGATTTTCCTCCTGTGTTTTTCCAAAAAACGATCTTTTCCTTGCCATCCTGGCAGCTTTTCTGCATTCACCGGTTACTGTCTTCACCTGGCTTTTCAAGATATCAATCCCGGCGCGTGAAAAGTTATACAAGCCGGCCAGGCCAATGAATAGTGTGACACCTGCACATAGTAGGCTGAGTGACCTGCTGTTGGACTCACCCGTCGAATAAAAATATTGGAAGAATATATAGATGGAAATTACTGTAAAGGTTAAAAATAAGACCAGCCCGGGGAATAAATCATGTGAAAAATGTCTCCATTGCCCGCTGCGAGACAGGTTCCCTTGGCGGTTTAGCGCAAGTGCCTCCTGGTTAAAATGGTTTGCATAACTGAGGATGGATTGATAGCTTTGTCGTTCGACCTCCTCCCCCAATGGTTCGATTACCTTCGGCCGAGAGGACAACCCCGGATTCCTCAAGGTAAAAAATCCTGTAGCGAATTCCCGGAAACAATCCATTTCTTTTTCCGGATAATAGCAGCAAGCGATTCCCGGTATCCATTTGAAAAACATTCTCCCGAAATACCAGGGTCCCAGTATCTTCCTGTACCTTCCTGGCGGCAATATCGTTTTGAATTTGCTGTCGTTTTTTATAATTGGGCAGCTCCTGTATGGTGACTATACTTAATCCTGCTGCCAGCATAATGGCAGAATAAATCCCCAGGAAACTGATATCTGCCTCAGATCCTAATATTAAAATAAAACCTACCAAATATAATCCCAGGAAGGTAATATTTGACCATAAATTCCTCAACACGGTGATCACCAGTGAGGGTGAATTCATCAGCTGGCTGCGTTGTTCTAGGGATATATCCCCGCGTTCATTCAGCTGTACTTGAATAGGATCTAATAAATTCAGGTCATCAAGTTCTTCTAATTTGCCCATAGGTGCTCCGGATTAACTGGTAGGTATTTGCCAAAGATGCCGGTAGTATAGATGGTATTTGAAGTCAGGTCAAGACTGGTGCTTCAGGCGGATTTCTTTCAACATTTCCAGGAGATCTATCCATTCCTGGATAATCAAGAGACATCCCTAAGAAGGGATGCCTCCGGTGTCATCAACTTTTGGAGCGTATCGCTCTAGAAAAATACTTTTAATAATTTTAGCGCCTTCTGGTTCCAGGGTACACGATGAGAAATTCCAGATTTATTTTCAAATTCCTTATAATGTTCCAGATACCATTGGTAGTTACGAATAAGCGCATCTTTCGTGGAATACTTGGGAGAATATCCCAGAATTTTTTCCGCTTTTTCGATGCTGACAAAAGAATCTTTTCCGGCAGTTTCATAAACCCATTTATACAGCGGCGAGAGATGGAAGAACTCGAGTATTTTTAAAGCCAGTATCGCTGGCCCCTCCGGAAATCCGATAATTCGTTTACCAAATCCGGCATAATCCAGTACAGCCTGCTGGTCTTCCCTCCAGGTTGTAAACTCCTTTGCCCCGATATTAAAGGTATCATTGACGATCTGTTCATCCAGCGTAAGGCAAAGGTAGATTGACTCGCACAAATCTTCCACATCCAGCAGCTGGTAGCGGTTATTTCCGCTTCCAATCATTGCAAAATTCTTACCATCCTTTGCCCATTCATAGAACATGGCAAATACACCCAGGCGTTCAGGACCAATAAAGGATTTTGGGCGGATGATGGGAACAACCATCCCTTTGTTCCGGTACTCCAGGCATACTTCTTCCGCCTTTATTTTTGCTATTCCGTACGGGCCGACGCCTTCTAGACGGTCAGTCTCAAATAATGGATGGTGATCCGGAATACCGTAAACTGCGGTAGAGGATATATGCACAAAGCGGTCAATCTTCACCGCATCAGCAGCCTCCAGCAGATTCCGCGTTCCGTCCACCTCAATGGATAGAATCTCTTCTTCAGTATAGAGGGGAAGTGCCGCGGCAGTATGGATTACCCAGTTTATTCCTTGCATGGCTTTTTCCACTGCTGCTTTATCGCGGATATCCCCCTGGATAATCTTTATCCTGTCCCTTTCGGGATAATCAAAATCCGCAATATCCATGGATACAATATCCTGGATTCCTTTATTCATAAGATGCCTGATGAGATTAATCCCCAGAAAACCGCTGCCCCCGGTTACCAATACCTTCATTTTTTGAACCTCCTTGATGAATAATTGCTGTGGCGTTGGCACTTTCCCTGCCACAAAGCATGCCTATTATACATTCTCTTTTGTATTTCCTTGTAAATTGGCGTGCACAGCCGTCATAATAAAGACGATTCTTGCAGGTTATAATTTCCCCCGGCATCCCTGCTCATTATCAGGATCGATTTAATCGCAAGGATTGGAACGGGTCCAAAAATATGCGGCATAAGTGCAGTACGCCCTGCCGAGCTTTCATAACGAATTTCAGCCGTTAAATCCTGCGGATCAAGACACAGAACCACCAGGGTGTCCGCATCTCCAAACCAGCGTCGTGCACTCTCAACCAGATCCTCTTTCTGGGAACAATGAA
Organism: uncultured Chloroflexia bacterium; assembly: GCA_963747965.1. Classification (GTDB taxonomy): domain Bacteria; phylum Chloroflexota; class Anaerolineae; order Anaerolineales; family Anaerolineaceae; genus CAVVGZ01. The sequence goes on from CAVVGZ010000004.1 coordinate 528,225, forward strand.
TAAAACCTTCTTCCTGGAGGGATGGCGGCCTATATTGCGAATCCTGTATCCAGTTTTCCCATTCTTTCATCCGGGCAAGATGGTAGATCATCAGCACTCCTTAGAAAACCGCCTGTATATATCTCAAGATAATCCGGGAAACATTATCCCTAACCTGTTTCCAAATTTCCTCATTATTGTACTCCGCACTGGACGAATAAACCCGGCAAATGCTAGAGGGCACATCCGCGAATCCCAGCTTTATTAGAATCCGGGTTATGGGTACGGATTGAAAGTCGGTGGATATATTTGGTATGGATTATCGTTGGCAGGATTGTTTGCTGGCATGATGATCAATTTTAACTGTTTATCACCACCGGATACCAACACGCAATATTATGCCATAAAACAAATATTTACGGGTTGCTTGTATTCGTAAATCAACCTGTTAGCCCTTGATTATCATGCTATACCTGTTTGAAACGCATTTCATTGTGTCCTTTAGGAGCTATTTTTCTTCAACTTCAAAACCATGGGAATAAAATGAATACCGGATTGATATTGGTCAGGTCCGGTTGTTTCAAATCCAAGCCTTTCATAAATTGGGACTGCAAACGGCGATGAAAATACACTGATGCATTCCAGATCTGGTACATGCTGGAGGCAGATAACTAAGGCGCGCTGGTGCAGTATTTTACCTATCCCCTGCCCCTGATAGAACTGGTCCACAAAAAACATGGAGATATGCCTGTAATTTCGTACCTCGATCATTCCCACCACCAGGTTATGGATCCATGCTGCAAGAGTGAAATGGTTTTTCCCGTTTCGTTCCGATAGTTTTTGAGGGTTTGCATATTTCAGGAACTCTTCTTCGCCTTGAATGGAATATCCGGGAGCGACATAACGGTCAAAAGTCCTGACCACCATATCGCAAATTTTCTCTTCCTCACCCGCCTGCATGATGCGGATTTCTATCTCTTCCATTTATTTTCCCCTATTTTGTTGTTTGAATAGATTTGCCACAAGCCGCCGGTATTTTCACGCTAAACAGGATTCTCACCGGTCGCTTTCACCGAATCTCCCCGGGCTGATAATCCATGTCAGCCGCCAGCCTGTATATCGAATCAGAAATTTAAAATTGCCGATACCATCGGAAGTAAGAAATTGGGATTCGCCCAGAGTTTGGTCGTAAAACAGCAAATCAATATGCTGGTCACCGGAAAAATATCCCGGAATGATAGCGTCCCAGGAGCGGCTCCAATCCGGATAGGTTTCCAATAATTCCAGCCCACCCTTTCCGTCACTGCTGTACAACTCACCAAATCCATCCAGCCGGTTATAACCAAGGATATCAGTCCATCCATCCTCATCAAAATCACCCGCGGTTATTAAATCCCACTCACGAGTAAATACCTGTCCCGAAGGAACGGGTATCAGACCGCCCGCACCGTCCGAAGAATAGAATTGTCCATAACGATCCTTGTTGTCATAGAAAAAGAAATCTGTGTACTCTCCAGCTATAAAATTCCCGGGAACAATCAGGTCCCATTGATTTCCTATCCCGGGATGGCTTTGCAATAAACTGAGCAGTCCCTCACCATCAATGGTGTAAATTTCTACCAGGTTATTACCCCTGTCATAAATAAAAAGCTCCTGTCTTGGTGTCTGGTCAAGATCTCCTGGGAGAACCACATCCCAACTGGAACCGGTCTGGGTCGGGGGGCTTTCCTTGGATACAGATCCTTCACCATCGATGATCGAGAACCAGCCCCTGGCATTCTGGCGGTCATAGAGGAACAAATCCGTATGCATATCGCCTTGATATTCACCCGGGGTAACGCCGAGGTTCTGCTCCCATCCCGCATATTGATTCATCAATTCAAGATTTCCATTGGCATCTGTTTTATAAAATACCGCCTCCCCGCTGGTTGGATCATAAAACAAAAGTGACGTAACCAACTTCGGGAGCTGGCGCAGCATCTGGTCAACTGGCAGGGACGTAATGGTAGGCTCTGCCATGGGGGTGGGAGGTAATTGTGCGGCTGGTGACGCTGTGACGGTTGGCTGAAAAGATGGCAACGGGTTGCAGGCAGCCATTAGAAGCTGGCAAACGATTAACATCTTGCAGCAGGAATAAAAATACACTCCCCCCCGGGGGGTTATTTTCAGGTTCTTCTGATCTGTCATTTTCAAGTGTTCAGCTGTTCAATAATCTAACCGGATGTTCATTATTTGTTAATATAAGTCAATTATCTATAAACAGCAAATTGCCGGAAATATGGCAGTCAAAGATCCCAGGATCATCCGAATAAGGATGTATTCATTGGGACGCTGTCTGCTTGCGTGTCTTATATATCATGCGTATGAAGTGCCGCAGATGGGAGAACGGTTGGATATGGCTGCCCTGATCCATATAGATCGTCTGGATTGGCACCCAGTCTAACTGGAATTGGTTTTTCAGGCAAATTACCACCATTTCCACTTCAAACTCGAATCCAGATTCCGTGCTTTCCAACATCGCTTCCATTAATCGCCGGCTGATTAACCGGTAACCAGATTGATTGTCCCGGACAGGATGCCGGACAGCCCATGAGAAGATTATCCTGCCGAGCGTATTCGCCAATCTTCTTGTGAACGGCATTTTTGAAAAATCCCGGCTTCCAATAATTAAATCTGCCCTGGTTTCAAAGTAAGCAGCCAGGAACCCGGGAATTTCCATTGGGTCATGCTGGCCATCTGCGTCCAGTGTGATCACCGCCTGGTACCCCTTTTCCAGGGCAAGTTTAAACCCGGTTCGTAAAGCTGCTCCTTTTCCCTGGTTGGGGATTTGGCGGTAAACATCCACCCCCAGCCGCTCAACCAAACTTGCTGTTTCATCCCGGGAACCATCATCTACAACCAGCAGTGGCAGGAACGTTTTGGCTGAAGTGATCACCGGGCTGATCCGTGCCGCCTCATTATTTGCTGGTATGAGGATTAAGATATTTTTTTCAAACTCTGGCAGCATGATACACCTCACTTCATCCTGGCAGCCGGCATGGCTGCTCCTGTTTTATGTCCCGGTTTTGAAAATTGATCCCAGCCAGAATAAATCAAGCCAACAACTGGAAAGTAATTGCCGCTGGCAAACATATACCCCGGATAATCATCCGGGTACCGGTAGTTACAGGGAGCAGGATGACAGCCCGATCTATGCATTGAACACCCAAATTGCTCCCGGGACACTGCCGGCCAGAACCACCAAATACCTCCAATCCCCAACCGGTATACTGGCAAGCCCCTGTAGATAGTCAAGTAAATTGCCGCCTGTAATAATCGCCTCGATGAACACGGACAGGTGTTTGAGGAAAATATCCGGGCGAGCCCCGGGTATCCCAACGAGGACGCCGGCAATCACAACCATCCATTTGGATTGCGCCGTCGGGCAGGTTCCGGCTGCATCACCGCCTGCCCTATTAATAAACCTGGCGAATGTATTTCCAAATAGGTTCAATACAAGGCTCACCATAAATGAAGCAATTCCCATCAAAGCTCACTATCCATTTAAATACCAGGGAGGTAATCCACTACCTGGTGAATTGTGTATAATCACTGGAAAGTGAGCCGTCTGTGAAAATAAGGCATATTTGGAAAATAAAATCCCTTTCATGCACCGGGCATCAACCAGACCTGCAAAATAAAATGCAGCATTTGCCAATTATCCTCTGGAATTTCATTATTACTATAGAATATTAATATACTATAATCATCCAAAATAAAGCCCTAAAATTTCTGATATTGAATCCAAAAAATTGAAAAAGGAGAGGAACCATTGAAAAGAACCATTTTGACTTCAGTAGCAATTTTAGTGTTTGTATTCCTGCTGGCAGCCTGCGGCGGCAGTAACCAAGGAGATGAATAAACTGGAAACAGTCATGAAAAACGGCACCATCATCGCAGGGACCTCGGCTGATTATCCGCCTTTCGAGTATGTGGACGCTGCAGGGGAGATGGCCGGTTTTGACGTGGATATGATGAATGAAATTGCCAAACAGTTGGGTGTCAAGCTGGAATGGGTGGATATGCCTTTTGATAGCCTGATTGCTGCAGTTCAGGAAGGCAAGATCGATGTAGCGGTGGCTGCCTTTAATTACAACGAAGAACGGGACAAGGTAGTCGATTTCACAGATCCCTATTACTACGCCGAAGATGGATTTCTGGTCAAGGAAGAATTTGCCGGTAGTATTACGGCGCCGGAAGATGTCGCCGTTTACAAAGTTGGTGTGCAAACCGGTTCCACTGCAGATGGATGGGTAACCGAAAATTTATTAGACACCGGTAAATTACCGGAGGCTAACCTGTTCCGTTATGAGCGTATCGACCAGGCAGCATTGGATGTGAAATCAGGCCGGATTGATGTATTAATGTCCGACTATATTCCCATGCTGGCACAGGCGCAGGGAATAGGCGGTCTCAAAGTGGCTTATCATGCCGAGGTATCCACCGGTCCGGTGAATATCGTCCTCCCGGAAGGGGAAACCGAACTGGCGGAAAAATTAAATGAGATCATCAATAAGATGATTGATGATGGGGTAATCGACAAGATTGCAACCGATAACATTAAATAAGTGCATCTTCTCTTTTAGAAGAGTGATAATTTAATATTATTATTGCCGCCTGATTACCCGGGCGGCAATAATATTAACAGGTTGCATTCCCCGGTTTTTTCATTAATATGACAGAAATTAGGGGACTAATAAATTTCATCTTTTTAGATTATGATAAAATTTATTTAGTTACAAAATATCAATTTAGAATTGGAATTATTGAAGAATCGTTCTTACATCAGACTTCAAGCGAATACGCGCCTTTTTATTGTTGATATTGTATAAAATATGATGTATAATTTCGCTTACATCATGATTTATTGGTGTTTTCCGCCTGGTTATGATGGTATCTTTTGCGCAGCACCTAAATTCGTCAATAAATAATGAATGCTATTCTGGATGAATGATGAAAAATCTGTCCTTGAATACAGGATACCTGGCATCGATTCACCCCCTTCCAATCAAGCTAATGAGAGGCATTGGAGCACAATAAAATTTCCCGGCGGCAATACTCCGTTCGGTGAAATCATATTTTTTGGAAACATACATGATATAAAAATATGACAGAATCCATTCCAACCTTACGTTCAGACCCCAATAAGTTTTTACGAAGGACCCCGATCTGGTTTACCTGGGTAAGACACTGGAATTTCATTATAGTAACCTTTATCCTTCTGCTCGCCTATGGCATTTTTCTATTACCAGACCCGGGCGCCGATCCTACCCCTGCTTATTATCTCAATTTATTCCTTTTCATCCTGTTCACCTTGGCGTGGTCTGCAAATATTCTCGCCGACAGGGATAAACGGGAGCTTTTCCAGGGAGTGGTCGCTTTTGTAATGATTGGTATCCTTTGCTGGCTTTTCTACTTATATTCCGGTACGGAGTGGGAAAAGCTGGCCGACCAATTCTTTGCCTGGGACCGTATGACGGGCTATTGGGGGATCCTCTGGGGAGGTTTAAAAGTATCCCTGATGCTGGCAGCTTTTTCAGGGGTCTTCAGTATCCAGGTTGGATTAATTGTAGCCATATTGCGCTTTTATAATCATCCTACTATTAATATATTCCTTATTGCCTACATTGATGTTTTTCGATCCATGCCAATGATCGTGATCATGGTTGTGCTCTTCTTTGCCCTGCCGTACCTTGGAATCAATCTTGGTTCCATTATGGCTACTATTGTTGCATTATCCTTGGGTTATGGCGCCTATGCAGCGGAAGCTTTTCGAGCAGGGTTTGAAGCCGTGCATTCAGGTCAAATTGAAGCCTCGCGGTCGCTTGGTATTTCCCGCTGGCAAACAATCCGTATGATCGTTCTCCCGCAGGCTATCCCAATCGTTATCCCTACTCTTACCGGGATTATTATCTCGATGTTTAAAGATACCGCAATCGCAGCAGTGGTGGCTGCCCCGGAATTGCTGAAACGGGCGCGTGAGCTTTACACCCAATCAACCAGCCCTACACCGCTAATTGCCGCTGCAATCATATACCTGTTAGTTATTATTCCGATGATTCGGATAGTGAATATGCTTGAGAAGAGAACAAAAGGTGCAAAATGAACACTTTTGACACAAAAGATGTCATGATAGAAGTCATTGATTTACACAAATATTTTAAAGATTTGCATGTCCTGAAAGGCATCAATACCAAGATTACCAGGTCGGAAGTGGTTGCCGTGATGGGACCATCCGGAGGCGGTAAAAGCACTTTCTTGAGGTGTCTGAACCGTCTTGAAGAACCGTCCTCCGGGCATATATTTGTTGAAGGCGTCGATATCATGTCCCCATATATCGATATCAATAAAGTTCGTACCGAGATCGGTATGGTATTTCAGAGTTTTAATCTTTTTCCCCATTTGACTGCTTTACAGAATATCAAGCTCGCTCCCATGAATGTCCGCAAAATATCTGATGAGGAAGCGACTGACCGGGGTTATAAACTGCTTGATAAAGTCGGTCTGCGCGAGAAAGCGAATGTATACCCGGAACAATTATCAGGTGGGCAGCAACAGCGCATAGCAATTGCCCGCGCCCTGGCCATGCAGCCCCAGATTATGTTCTTTGATGAACCCACCTCTGCCCTGGACCCGGAAATGATCGGCGAGGTGTTGGAGGTCATGGAAAATATGGCAACTGAAGGAATGACCATGGTTGTAGTGAGCCATGAAATGGGATTCATTCGGGAGGCTGCCAGCCGGGTTCTTTTCCTGGCAGATGGCTTGCTGGTTGAAGAAGGCGCCCCGGAGGAAATTTTTAATAACCCACAGCATAACCGGACAAAAGATTTCCTGAGCAAGATCCTATAAAAGGGTATCCGATGACAGAAAACAAACCGACCGCTCGAACCCCATCCCGTTTGCTGGATGTAAAGAAACAAACCGAACGCGTCCCCCTCATTCGCAGGAACGCATTTGTTTATGGATTCCTTGCGGCACTCATCCTCTACGCAGTCTTCATCCTGCCCCCATCAGGTAGTTTAACCAGCATCTTCCAGATGGCTGTTGTTGTCTTGTTTGTCCTGCTGTGTTTTGCCTGGACGGTGTTAATTTTGACCGACGAACTCAAACCCAAATGGATGAAAACAGTTTCCGCTTTTGCCCTCTTGGGAGTTTTTGGCTGGTTGTTTTACCGCTATTCTGAGGCTCAATGGGGGGATATGATCTTCCTGTTTTTTAATGTGGAGATAATCCAGAAAGCCTGGCCAACCTTGACCAAAGGTTTCTGGACAACCATCCAGCTGGCGATTTCGGTGGCCGTACTCAGCACAGTTTTGGGCTTGATTATTGCTGTTTTTCGCTCATTCAACAACCGTATCCTCAATATTTTTATCATCGCCTACGTGGATTTTTTCCGGGCCATGCCCATCATTGTTCTGCTCATCATTATTTATTATGCCCTGCCTTTCCTGGGAATCCGCCTGGATGCAATGTTAGCCGGTATCATCGGCCTGGGGCTGAACAGCTCAGCCTATGTCAGTGAAATCTTTCGCTCCGGAATCCAATCGGTCAAAAAAGGCCAGATTGAAGCAGCCCATGCCCTGGGGTTAAATGCCATGCAAACCATGCGATTGGTGCTCTTACCCCAGGCTCTGCGTGTGGTTATGCCCCCCCTGGTTGGCAATTATGTAGCCAGCGCCAAGGACACCGCCCTCTGCTCATCCATCTCGATCATCGAGCTGCTAAAAGCAGGCTTATCAGAACAGTCCCTGCTTGCCAATCCTTCTCCGCTGATCTTTTCAACAGCCCTTTACCTGGCGATGTTTGTACCGCTGACACGCCTCTCCAGCGTGCTGGAGGTAAGAATGAAAGCCGGCGTGAGGAAAATCAACGTATAAATATTCAGAATTGGTTCTCTTACCATTCCAAACAGAAAAATAAGGAGTATTAAAACAATGCCTGACAAATGGGAAATGGATGCCAACCATCCAACAGACTATCATGTGGTAGAAACAAAAAGGGGACGGGAATTTATCATCCGTCTGACAACAGGTGCGGATGTTTTCAAAGCCATCCAGCAGTTTGCCATAGACAACCATATTCGTTTTGCCAAGATCCATACCATGTTCATGGGGGGACTGCAGCCCGCAAAATTCCTGGTGTGGACCCCGGACAGCAAAGATTCTGGCAACTGGCATAACGAAACGGAAATGACCATTGACAATCTCACCATGGTGCTTGCCATGAGTGGGATGATCCACCCGCGTCCGGTCAAGGGCGGCTTACCCGGGGAGGAAGAACCGTTTCCTGCCATCCATTTTGTTATCGGCGGCGGCTGGAATGCACCCACTGTTGGCGGTCATTTAAACGAAGGCACGATTGTTAAGGGTGTTGTGGAATGCTTCATCACTGAAGTGGATGGCATCGAGGTCTTATTCCCCTCCAACTGGCGTCCGGTTGGATTTGCAGATGAATTCCCGGAAAATTGGTACAGGGAAATTTAGTTTGCCAATCCTGCGGTAAATTGATCAAACAGTCAAAATGGAGGCCGGTGGCCTCCATTTTTTTATTAATTCTTTGGCTTGGGTAAATCTTTGGTAAATATTCTAATTGCTTATAGGCTAAAATATATTATTAGGCTTGGCTCATATTCTTAATCCGAAATGGATTTACGGGCATGATTTTTGAGATGGTAATATTTATCCTTGGGGGAGCCGTCGTCACCCTGGCGGTAACCCTCATCGCCCTTCCCATGGGACTCATCCTGGGGACCGGGTTTGCCCTCATGCGTGTTTACGGTGGAAAAATACTGGCTGCTTTGGCAGCCTTTTACAGCAATGTTATGCGCGGTGTACCACCTATCGTGCTTTTATTCATTTTGTATTTTATTATTGCAGGTTCGATCAACCTGTCCCCTTTCTGGGCAGGTTCCCTGGCGCTGGGGATTATCAGTAGTTCCTACCAGATGGAGATCATCAGGGGTGCTATCCAATGTGTTGGCAGTGGTCAAACTATGGCTGCCCGGGCCATTGGAATGAGCTCACAAAAAGCCATCCGCTATATTATCCTGCCCCAGGCATTTCGCTATGCCATTCCGGGTTGGGCTAATGAAGCCTCTACGGTTTTAAAGGATTCCTCCCTGGTTTATGCCCTGGGTGTCCCTGAAATCCTGCGCCGTTCCCAGTTTGTTGGGGCCCGCACCCATCAACCCCTGCTTGCTTTCCTCGCCGCAGCCATCATTTATTTCATCATGGTTTTTATTACCAACAGGTTAATTGATTATGTTGAGAGGCGAACAAGGATTCCCGACCAGCCATAAATCAAAAGGATGATAAAGTGGCAAAAACTATCTTGAAAATACAAAATATATCCAAGAAATACAAAGACATGGCTGTCCTGAAAGATATCTCACTGGAGATAAACGAAGGGGATACCGTTGTTTTCATCGGGCCAAGCGGAACCGGTAAAAGTACCCTGCTGCGCTGCATTAATTTATTAACCAGGGCAGATACAGGACATGTTTGGCTGGATGAATTGGAAATTACCGCCAGGGGTGTGGATGAGGACCGGGTACGCCAGCATATCGGCATGGTTTTTCAGGATTTTCTGCTTTTTAACCACCTCACTGCCCTCGGAAATGTGATGGTTGGCCCTGCCAGGGTTAAGGGATTATCCCGGGAAGATGCCAGGAAAATCGCCCTGGAGGAACTAGCCCGGGTGGGGTTACAGGATAAGGCCGACCACTATCCCGGCCAACTCTCAGGGGGACAGAAACAGCGCGTGGCTATTGCCCGGGCGCTGGCTATGGATCCCAGGGTTATGCTTTTTGACGAACCCACCTCTGCCCTGGATCCGGAATTGATAGGGGAAGTACTGGAGGTTATGCGCAAGCTGGCTCTTGAAGGCATGACCATGCTGGTGGTGACTCATGAAATGGGCTTTGCCCGCGAGGTGGCAGACCGCATTGTATTTCTTGAAAATGGATTGATTGTTGAACAGGGATCCCCCAACCAGATGTTCAACCAGCCCAAATATCCGCGCACCCGCGAATTTTTATGGAAGATCACCGAGCTGTATGGCAAACATATAGAGGATGAGAAGGACAATAATTCTGATGGTTGAGTGGTTAGGTTTTTTTAACATCTTTCTGCCAGTTTTCCTGTCCGGTGTAGTCATTACCATCAAATTGACTGCTGTCGGACTTGCTTTTGGTTTTGTGATTGGATTAATGGCAGCACTCGCCAGGGTTTATGGTGGGCGCTACCTCAAGGCTATTTCCATCATTTACATCGAAGTATTCCGTGGAACACCGCTGCTTGTCCAGTTATTCCTGATATATTTTGGTTTACCCGACCTTGGCATCACCCTGGATCGCATGACAGCAGCCTATATAGCCATGAGCCTGAACAGCGGCGCATACCAGGCCGAGTATTTGCGGGGCGCCATCCAGTCTGTTGGAAGCGGACAGATGATGGCGGCCAGGGCCATCGGCCTGAAACGATCCCAGGCAATTTGGAATATCATTTTACCCCAGGCCTTGCGCATGGTCATCCCCGCCTGGTCCAATGAGCCGGTTTCCCTGCTGAAATCCTCGGCGGTGGCATTCCTGATTGCTGTGCCGGACCTGATGACCCAGGCAAAGTCCATTGCCGCTCGAACCTATGACCCAATCGGCACCTACCTGGCCGCCGGGGTTGTTTACCTGGTGCTTGTTTTTATTCTGGCCGGAATCATCCAGGTTATTGAAAAGAAAGTACGCATTCCCGGCCTGGAACTGGAAACCCAACGAAGATAAGAACAGCCTAAATAATTTCATGGTTATTTCCGGTAAAAATGTTTTATTAAATAGGAATTTTTGATTTTTTAAAGGAGAGCAGGAAATGATGAAAGTCAGGATTGTAACGGAAAAGGAACTGCGCCAATGCGTGACCCTGGATATGGATGCTTTCAATGCTGTGTCCCGGGGGTACAGCCTTCTGTCGGAGGGAAAAGCCACCCAGCCACCCATCATGCGCATTGATATCCATGACCGCAGCGGGGAAGTGGATGTAAAAACTGCCTACGTGCATGGTTTGGACCATTTTGCGATCAAGATTGCATCCGGTTTTCAGGATAACCGCCTGAAAGGATTGCCCACCAGCTGCGGCATCATGATTGTTTACAATGCCCATACCGGCTATCCGGAAGCTTTCCTGCTTGATAACGTTTACCTGACCAGTGTTCGCACTGGCATCGCCGGCTCGATAGCAGCCCATTACCTGGCTCCGGCATCCATACAAACTGCCGGTGTTATTGGATCGGGAAGGCAGGCACGCTTCCAGGTACAGGGGCTGCGCCTGGTGCGGAATTTCCAGAGGCTGCTTATTTATGGCGTTATCCCTGAAGAGATCGCTGGTTATATACAGGACATGTCAGCGGAACTGGGGATTGAGGTGCTCCAGGCAGCCAGCGCCGAAGAAGTCGTTCGGCAGAGTCAATTTGTGGTCACCACCACTCCCTCCCATACACCCTATCTCCAGGCAGACTGGCTTCACCCCGGACTGCACATCACCTGCATGGGCTCAGACGCCCCCCATAAGCAGGAATTGTTTCCGGAAGTATTTAAGAAGGCAGACCGCATTTGCTGTGACAGCAAGGATGCCGTATTCCGCCTGGGAGAGATACACCATGCCTTAGAAGCGGGTACCCTTACCCCGGATTCGCCGATCACCGAATTGGGCGAACTAACCTCCGGGAAAAAAACCGGGCGCCAGAATGACGACGAAATCACGATCTGTGACCTGGTAGGCGTTGGGGTCCAGGATACCTCTATTGCCCTGCTGGCGTATCAAAGGGTTATAGAGCGCGGTTTGGGCATTGAAATCGAGAACTGAGTGAGTCGTAAATAATTTATGACACAGGAATTTTTCCCCTTTGAGCTGGAACGCATGATGTCAGTCTGGGAAAACCAGGTGGATTTCAACCTGTCTGAAAGCGGAGTCCACCCGCTGACCCTGCAGGAGTTAATCCTGGATGACGACCGCATCCTGCAGGAATTGCTCTCCACCCCGCTAAATTACCCGCAGACAAATGGAGACCTTGACCTGCGCCAGGCTATCGCCGGGTTATATCACCATGCCGGCCCGGACAATGTGCTGGTAACGGTAGGAGCCATCCAGGCAAACTTGACGGCTATCCTGACAGCCTTGCAGCCTGGTGATGAAATCGCCATCATGCTGCCCAACTATATGCAAATTTATGGTGTTGCCCAGAATTTGCATTGTAAAGTCAACCCGTTTTATCTCAGGGAGGACCTGCAGTGGGGGCTGGATCTCGATGAAATCAACAAAGTCATCACCCCCCGCACAAAGCTGGTGGCAGTCTGCAATCCCAATAACCCTACCGGACACATCCTGACACAGGACGAACGCAAAGCAGTTATCCATGCCGCAGGTAAGGCGGGTGCCTGGCTGCTCGCCGATGAGGTATATGCTGGAGCTGAGCGTTCAACCGGTGAAATTACCCCCTCTTTTTGGGGTGAGTACGAAAAAGTGATGGCGGTCGGCAGCCTTTCAAAAGCGTATGGGCTGCCCGGTTTACGGCTGGGCTGGCTGGTTGCACCGCCGGAGTTTACCCAGGAGGCCTGGGCACGGCAGGATTACATTACCATTTCTTCTTCCATCCTCTCCAATAAGCTGGCTCTTTATGCCCTGCAGCCGGATGTCCGGCACAGATTGCTGCAGCGCACCCGCCAGTACATCCACAAAGGCTATGCGCATTTCGAGGAGTGGTATAACCAACACCGGGATATCTTCTCTCTGGTTCCCCCCCAGGCAGCCGCAATCGCTTTCCCGCGCTACCACCGCAAAATTGATTCACGCAGCCTGCTGGAGCATCTCATCCACCATCAAAAAACCTATATCGTCCCGGGAGATCACTTTGGCCTCGACCATCACCTGCGCATCAGCATTGGACTGCCGGCTGATTACCTCAATGAGGGACTGCGCCGCATCTTGCTGGCAATGCTCGAAAATGAATAACATCACCATACATCCTGGTAACCCCAAACAGGTTATCCCCGGATCGTTATTTCTGGTTCCTGGTGAACAACCGTACAGGCGGCTCATCAAGCGGCAGCCCTATCACTAAATGGATCTTTTCAAAATAACGATTCCCGCCTTCCATTTTTCATCTGCACCGGTCTAAACGGACTCCTATCAAGCTGCCCTTTAAATTGTCCGGCAGGATGGGACATTCCGTATCGACTGGATTCAACCTGATATATGGATAGGACATCCTTTGCATCTCCCACAAACGCCGGTTACGCCAGGGAATTGCAAGGGTGGAGGATTTGGGTGGCCAATACCCTATGGTTGAGGATGAAAACAAAACCACCCTGGCAGGTTTAGCTGAATCGTCAATTTACGGGTATATAGAAATGGTTGGGTGCTTAATGAATTGGATCGAAAAAAAGGGAAGCCCGCCTGCAGCAACAAGGGCTGGCCAGGCGGGCATGAAATCTGTCACTTTACCTTATAAATCTCAAGGTTTTTTCGTCATTAATCGCTAATCCTTAACTGATTAATTTATCCTGCTCTTTGCGCAAGCGGTAGATAACCTGGGATTCATTAAGCTGGATATCATCGTAACGAATGGGTTGGCCCTTTTTGACCGGTTTGCTAATAATTCCACCAACCGTTAATCCCAGCGGTACCAGATTCTCCTGCCTGGCCTGATCGGCACGGTAAAACATTCCATATACGGTAAATCCACCCAGCATATCAATTTTATCCCCGGGATTCAGGTCAACCTTGGCGTATGCAACCGTCTCTGCTGTAGGTACCCGGTGAGTTGCCAGGGTCTCTTCATGATCCAGGGCTGCCCGCACAACTGAAATTGGAGCTTCCAGGTTGCAGAGGTGGAATGGACGGTACAAGGCCCAGTATTTCTCACTGCCGTTCAATTTTAAATATTTTAAATCACGGATAATTTTGGGCTGGTCGGTGGTGATAATCACAAACACACCCGGGGCAACATCTCCCACAGCAAAATCTACCGTGCCGCGGCTGTTGTTGAGGATGCCGCCGTCTTCCTTGGGGATAAATTTATAGGGCAGTTCCTTCACGCTGCAGTTGGGTCCGTGGGCGCCGGGAACATCCGGAACATATCCAAGCGAGTTTGCGATGGAGGTCATTTCAACCATCGTCTTGGTTCCATCCACGAAGGAGCACAGCATCTTGGCACTCGCCTTTTGCTCTTTGGCACGCGCTGCCAGGTTATCAGGATTGGCAGTGCGGTCAAGGGGATTGTTTTTACCCTTGCCAACCATCACAATCTCAAATCCGAGCACATCGGCAAAATCATACATTTCCTTAATCGAACCCGGTTCATCGCCGGCAATCAATGAATAAACCACGCCTTTTTCCTTGGCTTTCCTGGCCAGGATATAGCCAACAGTGGCGTCAGTTTCAACATTCATATTGACAATATCTTTGCCGGCTTCAATGGCTGCTTCACAAACCCGTGCCCCAATTTCAGGTACACCGGTACATTCCACAATCAAATCCAGGGCATCAATCTGCGATAAGAATTTTGAATCGGTCGTGGCAATGCGCTGGCCGGATTGGATTAGTTCGGATGCTCTGGATGGATTTTCGTTCAATTCAGTGACGAGATTGGCGGGTACATCGCTTTCCAGATAGGCGTTGTATGCACGCGATGGCAGCACATCGGCGGTGGCCATGACCCGCACCCCAACCATTTTTTCAACCTGGCTGATCAAGCCTGTACCCATTTGTCCTGCGCCAACCAATCCAACCCGCAGGTTGCCATGTTTTTTAGCTCTCTCCTGCAATCGTTCTTTGTATGACATAGCATTTCTCCGTATTAGTTTAAAATAAAAAATTGGTTATAAATAACCTGGAATAAGGACGATTGAAATGGGCCAGGAAGCCGATCCCAGGGTGTTACCCGGAACCGGTAATTTGAAGCAGTGATCCGACCCTTATTTCAGGAAGTTTTCCAATCTCAGTGCAAATATCCCCCGGCATTTCAGGTGCTTCCTGGCCGTTAAATTTCACGATAATATGACCGAGCGCCGAAAGGTTGTTGTTTGCAACATCGCCAACAGCCAGCACTTTGAACCGGGCTTCGTCCAGGTGAATGATGTCACCCGCACATACCGGTTCAAGCAGGGTTTTTCCATCGTGGATGATGGAAAATTCCCGCAGCTCTTCCGGCGCTTCGGATCCGAAAAATACGAGTATTCCCGCATCAATAAAATCCGATACAAGAGGCCCAATATCAGTGACTTTCGCTGTATACTTGGTAACCCTCCCGTTTTCCATTTGCCTCACCTGTTATTCAATCACTTCAACATCTTCAAGGCGTACGCCTGATACGAACAGGTCTTCTGTAATGAAACGGAACAATGGTCCGGAAGGAGATGTGTTATAGATATCAACAGTGGGCACCTTCTTCATCGGGTATACTCCTACCCGTGCCGTCCCGCCGCAGTCAATGACTGCTACTGCAATTTCTTCAAATTTTGCCTTGGATTTAAAACCGTCAAAAGGCCGGCCTCCTGTTAGATCAGCGATATGCTGGGCCAATGGGTGGATTCCGCCGCCGGTCACGGAATAGATGAGATCTTTTCCGGGCTTGCATTGAATGACGAGTGGTCCGCCCCATCCTTTTGGGCCTCTTTTTATCTTGACTTTTTTATATTCAGACATTTCCAACTCCTGCTTCCAAAAATATTTTGATTTGTTTGAGGGGTGCGGGTGATCCGCACCCCTCAATTTGAAAAGTTTTACTGCAGGCCAACACTTGCTGCCCAGGCAATTAATACGGCAATCGGGCCGGTGATCAACCGCGAGAACAATACCGCCGGAACACCAATTTCCACTGTTTCGGGCTCTGCTTCTCCAAGCGCTAAACCAACCGGAATGAAGTCACAGCCCACCTGCGGGTTGATGGCAAACAAAGCGGGCAGGGCCACAGCGGCCGGGAGTGCTTTGGTTGCAAAGGATGTACCCAGGATCGTACCGATGATCTGGGCAATGACTGCGCCTGGTCCAAGCAGCGGGGACAAAACAGGCAGGGCGCAGATCAGGGACATGATAACAAGTCCCACGGGATTGCTGGCTAAAGGTACCAGGGCATTTGCAATCAAGGTTCCGATACCGGTCTTGAGGATCAAGCCGATAACGAAGGCGATGAAAGCCATGAAAGGCAGGATATTCTTGAGTACCTGGTCAATGGCATCACGACCAGCCTGATAGAGTATGCCAACAACCATTCCGGCACCACGACCAATTTTTTCAATAAATTTAGTTAAACCGTCCATTTGAATTATGCCTCCCCTGCAACTTCTTCTGCAACTTTACGGGCTGTCAAGGTCTTATAGATGCGTTCAGTCACCAGGCCGCGGATAAAGATAACTACCAGGCCTACCAGCAGATAGCGTACAGCCAGATTTGCCATTGTTTGGGGTCCGTAGCCTGTGCTTACGCCGGTTGCAATACCAAGCCACACAAACAGTTCGCCTGGATTAACATGGGGGAATATGCCAAGCGGCGGGTGGACATAAGATACGGCCGCATCGTAGAAGCCCGGTTTGAACTTTTCCGGTAAAAATCGGCCCATGGTGTAAGCCATCGGGTTGGTTAATACAAACACTGCCACGACGGGAAGAATGAGGTAGCGGAGAAATACGCCTCCGATGCCTTCCTTGCCCGCCGCCGCACCGAGCCTGTCAATTCTTTCAGAGCCGATCAATGCAATGATTGCATTGAAGGCGGTCATCAGCACAATCACCAGGGGGATGATGCCTGTAACAAGGCTCGTAAATACCTCGGCACTCTGTTGGAAAATGCCGATAAACCATACTGCTGCATTTACTAATATATCCATATGGAACCCCTTTCTTATTTATCAATGATTAAAATGGTTTTTATAAAAAGAATTTTTGAAAAGAACCAGCTCTCTTTTTTGCGATAAGCACCTCCTTTGGTTACAAATTGAAACGCTCTGCCTTCCATTCATGCATTGTCAGGGTCAGGTACAGCGGTTTCTTCAATCAATTGGCCTTGTTCCTCAATTTGGCTTTGTTCAAGCTTCTTTCTTTGCTGCATATCGAGGACATGCTTGGCTGCGTCTTGTATGGCGGCAAATAACTTCTTATTATAGGGGACTGATAATTCGGCCTCTTTGAGAAACAAATCCTCCAATGCTACTCCAACCAGGCCGTCCACCGGTTTCAGGTTGGCAAAAATCGTCCAGCCGGAGAGTTTCTCCACAGCCAGGATATGGTTCGCTTGATCAAAAATTATCACGGCATAGATACGCCGTTTCCAGGCACTCCCTGCCATCCCAATGGATGATATTCCTTTTTTTTCTTTGCGCAATGAGGATATTCTGGAATAAAAACGCCGCATCTGCCGAAAGGAAAAATAGTATTGGATCAGCCAGGCAAGCGCCAAACCCCCAAGGATTAAAGATGGTGGTGCTGTTGAACATCATCCAGAATCAATCCTTATAAAAAAACAAATAATAAATGAATAATAATAGTAGATAAAGTTTGTGAGATTATACACATTATCGGAATTTATGCAAGTTTTTTTCGAGACAGTGTTTTTCGAAACGGTTTTTTTCAAGATTATGTGAGATTAGGTCTAGACTACTAGAAAATAGGCCTGCTTTATAAGGATAATAACTTTTTCATTCTCTCAATTTCTGTTCCGTTTATTTGAATTTTGTTATTATTCTCGACCATTAAGTTTTTAAGTGTATGGAGGTCATCGAAAAATTCCACAAACTCCTTATCCTTTTGCTGGGATGGTCCAATTACTTCGTAAATAGATTTTTCAGTTATATAATCTATATCCTCAACAGAAAGGGCAAACAATCGGTCTTTATAAATCCTTGCCCTTTCTTCGTGGCGACTGAAAAAAGAGAATTTCTTCCCATCTTTTTTATCAAGTAAATGTGAAATAAAAATATGCGGTATTGTTTTAATTCCCCAAAAATTTTCCTGATATTTCTTCAGGATTTCCTGTGGCAAGGTCTTGTTTTTTTGGTTTAATTCAATCGTTTCGTTTTGCAACCTCAAAATCGCAAGCTCTGTGGCATTTTTATCAACACTTGTTTGTATTTTCTTGATTTCATCAGTGATGGGAATTATCGAAACAATTCCACCCCCACGTTTTATTAAATGTTCATTACCACAATAACTGCAAGCAAAGCGTTCAATGTCAAATGTGATTCTAAGTTGTCCACCACAATTTGGACATGTGAGGGTGACAAAATCTGTCATCTTTTTCTTTCCTAAACTAATCTACTCGCATATTTTGGGTGAATTAACCAGCCACTTGAAAGATTATACTCTTATTCCCGAAATAACTTCTAATGATAGAATTTTTTACCATATGATAGATAAATATGATAATGCACAACAATTTCCAAACGTACCTTTGTAACCAAAACAGGAAGGCACCGGGGATGCCAAAAAGCAGGTTGAGTTTTCTAAGGCAAAAGAGTGTTAATAACCCACAGTTCATCTGCGGCACTCCAAAGTCTCTATTCAAGTTCTTTGGTATTTGCAGGCAAAAAAAACCTTCGTATGCATGGATGAAATCAATGCATTAATGAATAATTTATCTACCAACTTATAGGATATTGTGCCCAAAAGGTTAATAGAAGTTATACAAAACCTTAACGGAGTTCCAGGTTAGCTCGTTGGGTTAATAAATTGCCGACCAAAAAAATGACCTTTATACACCCCCGTATATGGGTTAGAAAGGCCGTTTATGCGGCATACTCCTGTATGGTTGCGACAGGGTTGGACCAGCCGTTCAACGAGTTACCCGCGGCGGATTTATTATGTCCACTGCATCAGCCTTTGCTTGGTCGCCCCTGGAGGGTATTGAAACCAGATACGTCTCGTGTAATAAACAAGATTCAGGCCCGGTCTCTGATCAGAAATCTTACCGGTTGGGTAATAGTTGATCCATTAATCCGTGTGTGTGCCCTTGGACAGGAGAATCCCAAGTTCCTCTATTCCATCAACTATCCAATCCGGTTTTATGGAACTATTTTGAGCGTCTTGCATGGTGGTAACACCACTCAAGACGAGAATTGTTTTCATCCCGCAGCGTATACCACCTTCGATATCCGTATCCAGACGGTCCCCAAGCGAAGCGATTTCGAAAGGCTGCAGGTCCATCTCCCGCATGGCTAGTTCAAAAATAGCCCTTTCAGGTTTGCCCATGATCAATGGCTGCCTATCGGTTGTCGCCACCAGGGCAGCCAAAACTGCCCCGGCTCCCGGAACGATCCCTTCTACCGTAGGGTAACATTTATCGGGGTTGGGTCCAATAAAATCCGCCCCTCCCCGGATCAGTAATGTGGCTCTTTTGAGCATTTCGTAGTTCAGCGCCCGGTCCATGGTGGCCACCACCACCTCCACATCCTGGTCTGCCAGGGTAAAGCCACCATCTGAAATCAATTCCTTCAGGGGTGCTTCACCAAGAACGTATACCCGGGTACCCGGGGAATAATGACCCTGCAGGTATTCCACAGTAGCAATGGATGCGGTCAGCACATCTTCCACCTTGATTTCCACGCCAAAAGAAGCCGCTTTATCCACGAAACCCTGCGGGAGTTGGGTGTTGTTATTTGTCGCCAGGATGTATTTAATTCCCCGCTGGCGCAGCACATCAAAGAAGCGCACCAATCCGGGGAGGGGTTTATCTCCGTGCCAGAGGACACCGTCCATATCAATGATTAAACCGCGCAGGTCATGAAGTGAGTTTGTATTTTCCATAAGAGTGCATTCCACCTATCTTCCGATATCTAAGATTCTTCCCGGACAGCATCAATAAACGCCACTAAATTTTCAATTGGAATATCGCCGGGCATCTCATGCGATGGGGCAACAATATATCCTCCGCCCCTACCAATCTCTGCCATTAAGTGTTTGACTTCATCCCTGATCTGTCCAGGAGTTCCGTAAGGAAGCAGCCTTTGAATGCTCACCCCCCCATAGAAGCACAGCTGTGTACCATACTGTTTTTTAATTTCGTACGGGTCCATCACTTCCGGTTGGAATGGATTAAAAACATCTAAACCCAAATCAATCAATTCCGGGAAGAGTTCTTGCACCTTGCCGCAGGAGTGAAGAAATACGGCCTTGCCATATTTTTTAGGCAGACTGAACAACTGTGCAATTCTTGGCTTTATGAAACGGCGCCACAAACGCGGTCCAAAAAGGAGCCCGTATTGCTGCCCCCAGTCATCGCCGAAATTGACCCCATCGATATCATATTTAAGCACGTCCTCAAGCATGGCCAGGTCATACGCCATTATTCCGTCCATCAGCTCATCTACAAATACCGGGTTCTGCAGCATATCCACCATCAGGTTTTCCATGCCCCGCAGGATCCAGGCCCGCTCAAACAGCGCAAAGGAAACACTCACCAGCCTGAAACGGTCCTGGTTAGCCTCAATAAATGCGGGTAAGGCAGTCAAACGATCCGGATGGTGCGGGTTCGGGAACTCAAAATGCTCAAGGGAAGGATCTTTTAAAAGATATTCTTCCACTACCCCGATGTCTTTATCGACTGTCCGGTTCCAGACTACTCCAAATTCATCTTTTTCGAAATCGGGGCGGATTTCCTTGTATGGCAGGCGTACTCGAAATTTCACAATGTGCTGGTCCAGAGCTGTATTTAAATCCTTCGTACCATAATAATTCTCCAGTTTTATCCGGGTAGGGACTGTATAGGGAAAATTCCAGGGCACCCTATCTGGTACCTGGTGCCGGATGGCCTTCCATACCCGTTCACGGGGACTGATTTTGGTCATAAGGTTCTCCTTCTCTGCCAGCTTTACCGGATTTTCTCGCTGATAACAATTACCATGCATGATTTTATCCTATTCCCTATCCAGCCTGAAAGAAATACCCCGGCATTAAAACCAGGGCAGTCCATCGATCGTTATCAGTCTATTAAATTGCTCACAGTAAAACCTCTCTGTCATGCCTTTGTAAGGGAAGGGATGATCAGTTGTTTCAGGGATGGACCGGCATCTTTGTACATTTGTATGGCTTCAGGAACCCGCTCCATTCCAAAGCGGTGGGTAATGAGTGACTCCACTTGCATGTGCCCGGCTGCAACCATGTCCAGTACAGCTGCCATTTCGACATGGGTGGTTGAGTAGGTAAAGGTAAACTTGATCTCAGAGAACCACAATTTATTGGGATTGATGGTCCAGTCCGTATCCGGAGGCATGGGAGTCCCAAAATGGATGGTAGCCCCTTTTTCAGCCATGGATATGCCCTGGTTCCAAACCGCTATATTGGGAACAATTACGAATACCTCGTCCGCAAGGTACCCGTTATTGATTTCTTTTAACTTGGCAACCGGGTCTTCCTTGCCGGGATTGATGGCGTGGGTAGCGCCGTGTTTCAGGGCTTCCTCCAGGCGCCAGTCATTCAGATCGGTGACGATGATTTTTCCTGCCGGCGAGTGGCGTATTAATTCCAGGTAGCACCGGCCGACAAAACCCATCCCAATCACCACCACCGTATCCCCGGGGCGGATTGGAGTAATTTTTACGCCGCGCATGGCACAGCTAAGCGGTTCAACCAGGGATCCTACCTCGAAGGAAACATTTTCCGGAAGAATTTGGGTATCAAGCCGGGTATTTTCTTCAGGGACACGGAAATATTCGCAAGAGGCTCCCGGATCAAGGTGGGATTTCTTGAAGTTCTCACACAAAGAAAAATTGCCGCGGTGGCAGTGGTGGCAGGACATGCAGCCTACATGGTGATGCACCACTACCCGGTCTCCCAGTTTGAACTTGGTGACACCTTCGCCTATTTTCACCACCACCCCGGTTGGTTCGTGTCCCATTACCAGGGGTGCCCGGGACAGCATGTGGTACTCTGTTAATTCACTGCCGCATAATCCAACCGCCTCGGTTTTTACCAGGATTTCACCGGGTCCTATCTCCGGGACAGGTCTCTCTTCAAGCCGGACGTCATCATTTCTATAGTAAACAACTGCTTTCATGATCTTTGGGATATCATATAAATTCTTTTGTGCTTTTGGGTTCATTACATTGATTCCTTTTTTTAGTTCTCCAGTTGTTACCACCAATTATTAATAAATGGACCCCTGATGAAAATGGTCAGGATCCTGATGATAAATAAAAATTATAAACACAGGTCATTTCTTGCGAGACAGAGCCTTCTCTAATTCATCCATGATCTGGTCAGCATATATTTTTAACGCTTCCTCAGATGTAGTATCCCCTTTCAGGGTCAATTTAATTTCCAGGTTTCCAAATGTAGTGGCAATAAGATTGGCTAAAACATAGCCCTCGTCTCCGGTTGTGCGTGCTTCGACCAGGAATGCAATGGACCGCATCTTGTAAACTTCCCAGCCAATGTTCTTAAAAGCAGCTTGAGATGCCTCAAAAACATCTTCGGGTTTCTTATTTCCAAGGGGTTTGGTGATTCCGTATCGAGCCATAATATTTAACCTCTCTTATTATTTATTAGATCAAAATATCCGAGAAAAAAAGTTCCCAGGGAATATTCACCGGTGAGTTATGGTAAATCACATCGTAAAGATGCATTAACAGGGGGAAATCAGCCTTGCTGGCTAAGCCGCGTTGCTCAAGCTTGGGGAGGGCCTGGCATACACGCGTCATGATTTCCACCCCCTCAAGGGTTTGCCCCGCCAATTTTTCGCGTGCTTCTTTATAAGAGAAGTTCTGCCCAAGCAGTTTCCCCAGCCCGGAGTTTCGCCCCCCAAAAACGGTCACATACAGATCCCCAGTTCCGGATAACTCCATCAGCCCCTCGCGTCTTCCTCCCATAAGGTCCACCAATGCCCTCATTTCACGCATACTTTGCGCAAATAGGGCAGCCTGGGGATTGTACATGTGAGCCAATCCATCCGGACCCTGTTTTTCATACAATCCAATGGCAAAATTAATACAAATAGCGTAAGCATTCTTCATTGCTACACCTGCCTCAGCGCCAATGAAATCCGTGGATAGGAATACATGGTAATAAGGCGTCGCAAACAGGCTGCGAAGTTCCTGCAGTACAGACTTCATCCCGTCCGCAGAAATAAACACACGTCTGGCGGCGCGCCGATAATTCCTGGGCAATGCAGGGTCCGGCTACAGCGTTGAGGCTGATCTTACCCCTTTTGATATCTGGCAGCAAATCATCAAGGTGGTCCGGCAGGATCTGAAGATCGCCATTCTCCTTGGCAAAAAGACCTTTGGTAATAGCGAGAACCGGGACCTCAGGTTTCATGTAAGGACCAACCTGTTCGCCAAACCATTCCACACCAAAGCTGCTGACACCGCTGATCAATACATCTGCACCCACCAATGCCCTGGGAATATCTGTATAGGAGTAAGCAGTTACTCCATCCGGAACGGCGCGCTGCAATTTTGGGTGAAACCTGGTTGCCTTGATGCTGTCGATGATTTCCTGGTCCAGGTGGGTTCCGACCAGTCGTATCGTGTGGTGATTATCCGCCAGCGGCCAGCTGATCGCCGAGCCCATCACCCCTGCTCCAATAATTGTAATTACTGACATAGATTTACCTGCATTTCTGTTTTTTTTTGGAAATAATTCAGCGATAAAATAACATTCGATAAATATCTTGCATACTCTGACTTGCTTATGATATGAAAAGCCGCTTTGCATGTTAACCTGTATCCTCACCATGTCATTAAGGCTCACATGGTTTGCTCCTGATAATCATAAAACCCCAAGGACAGGCATTCCCGCTTTCCAGATTATTTGAGAATATGGAAAAGCCACGGCGCTTTGAATGCTGGTAAGAGGACTTTATCCTCAGAAACAGGGCAGCTTTTCGGCTAATCGACACCCCCAAAATTGGATTCGACTAACTCTTTCAGTCCTGCTAAGGCTTCTTGTGCATCCTCTCCCTCAGCGCGGATATTGATCTCGGCTCCATTACCAGCGCCCAGGGTAAGCACTCTCAGGATGCTCTTGGCATTGGCTTCTTTGCCGTTGAAGGTAATCCAAATATCCGATGTGTACTGCTTTGCTTTTTGAACAAAAATTGTGGCTGGTCGGGCATGTAAACCTACCGGATGCTGGATGACTAAATTAATTTCCTGGCTTGTTTTTACTTCCGCTTGAACCTGTTCTTCTCCGGTCTTTTGATAGAATTCCACGTTCAGGCGTTTATCCAATAATCCAACCAGCCTGGTGCGGTCTGTGAGTGAAGTAAGTTCTTTAAGAAATTCCCGGTCCTGGATCATGGCAATAATTTGCTGCAGCATGGTCATGATTTTGTTCTTGTCTGGAACAGCCAGCATGAAAACTACCTGGACATCCACCGTATCATCATCGATATTACCCATCTCAACAAATGGCACTGGCTTGGCAAGGATACCAACCCCAACCGCGGGTTTCAAGACGTGGTGCGCATCTGTATGGGGGATTGCCACACCCACTTCGGCCGTAGGCAGACCGGTAGCAAATTCCTGTTCCCGTGAGGTGACAGCGGTGGTGTATGTATCTTTGACAAATCCATTTTTATACAGCAGGTCCCCGATCTGGCCAATAACCTCTTCTTTGGTGGATGCAATCAGCGGGTAGATAAGATTTTCTTCATAAAACCATTTTTCATCACTCATAATAATATTCCCAAAATCATTTCTATTGTATTTAATCAATCCAGGATCGCTTCAGCCACATCCTGATCTGTGACCAGCACATCCAGGAGTTTACCTGCCAATGCTCCACCAATAGCCTCCACCTTTGCCAAACCCCCGGCAATACCGATTACGCAGGGGATGTCTTTCAGGTATTTCAATTCAATGGAAACTGCTTTTTGAGCCTTCTCAGCAGTAACCATCTGACCGAAACGGTCAAAGGTTTGGCCTGAAATCTCTCCAACTGCTCCACAACGCATGAGTTCTTCCAGAGACTCCACAGTAAATCCTGTCCGGGACAGGCTCGAGCTTAGCGGATCTACGGTTCCCACGCCAACAAGGGCACAATTCGCCTTTTTAACACGGTTTATGATTGCTTCAAACGGTTCTTCTTCCATTAATTTTTGGTATATTTCTGTATTCTTAACCACAAATGGAGCCTGGACATAGGTTGCAAAACCACCCAGGCGTTGAACCAACAACTGGGCCAGTTCAGGTCCGTCTATCACTGGATTAATGGAGCTTGGCACCCCCATGACCTGGATCACGTCCAGGTCCAACCTCTGTTCTTCAAGGGCTTTTACAGTGTGGTAGACAGAATTACCGCTGGAAATGACAACCAGTGAATTAGGACGGACAATGGTCTGGAAATATTGGGCAGCCAGTATTCCCAGTCCTTCAAGGACATCCCCATAAGTCCATTCTTTGGAAGCCTTCAATACCCTTGCCGCCTGCAGGCCAAATTTTTTACAGATGGCTGTTTCCAGTTTTTCAACCTGCTGGAAGGGATAATTAATATGAATTTCTACAATGCCGTTTTTTCTTGCATCCAGGAGCGCCCGCGAAATTGTAGACCTTGAAACCTGCATCTGTTCGGCAATCATTTCCTGGGTTAAATTGTCAATATAATACAGACTGGCAATGTGTGCAATTACCCAGGATTTATGTTTGTGCATTTATGATCCGCTGCGGTAAAAAAAATGATTGAATGTTAATAAATATTTATTTAATAATTGAAGATAGCTTATCGTTTTTGCCGCGGTGATACCGTTTGGCCAGTACTTCTCCATTGCGAATGGCTTCAAACCAATCCGGGCCAAGGCAGAGAATATCGATGATTTTTTCGGGCGTGGGTTTGGTGACCCAAAGGTTTATAAGGTTTGGAATAAGGCGGGCATTGATCTTTTGCATTTCTTCCTGCCACCCGGGGCGAAAAGTCTCCCAGATTTGCTCGTTGCTTAGATCGGGATATTTTGCAAGCATATCGACAGATAGTAATACGGATTGACGTCGTATTTTACTCATTTGAAATGAAGCATAAGTCATTATCACTGCCCAAACCAGGAAAATGGTATTGATGATGAGTTGGTTTGCAAAATAAAAATCCAGTACAGCCTTCCCCCCCGGACCAAGAACCATTTCAAGAAATGCTCGGATCATTCTTCTCCTGCTTCCGGAAGGGTGCGGATTTTATCCGCACCCTTCTTTTATTAATTTACCTGTTACCTCTTTTTAGAACTCATCTTCAATATCTGCAACCATCGCAGGTACGTCCGATTTCTTGATCATGTAAGCTACTGCGGCAAAGAGGGCAATTACAACGACCAGGGTGATGCCGGCGCTAGTAGCACCTCCTTCAAGGTAATTTATGAATGGCAGGGCTAAAAGGTAGCCATCCAGGTGGGCACCAACATCGATGGATGAAATCAGGAGGGCGCCTTCGGGCATGGCGAAACCAACATCTTTGCCCATTTGGGTAAGATAGGGAGCCAGCTGGGTGGCGATGATTAACATTCCGCTGATGAAGACCATCATGTTGATGACGCCCCGGAAAATGTTACCCCTCGACCAGCCCACTGCCCAGATTGCGTAGAATGGCAGGATAGCCAGGTCGGTGAAAGGCAGCATGCGGTTAACCCCAAATTGGTTCAGGATGATAGCCAGCAGCATGGCGATCGGAACGCTGATAAGGCCGGTTGCTATGTTGGCGGGGTGGCCAATGGCGACGGCTGCATCCAATCCGATGTGCAGCTTGCGTCCGGGGAAGCGTGCGGCCAGGAATGTACGGGCGCCCTCAGAAAGCGGCAGCAGGCCTTCCATCAGGATGCCAACCATGCGGGGTAATACCATCATCACTGCACCCAGGCTGATGGATGTGTTGAGGATTTTTGCGAGGTTGCCGGAAAAATCAGTTGACAGGCCGGGACCGTAAGCGAGTACAGCAATGATGAAGCCAAGCACCGTACCCACAATCATGGTCTCACCAAAAACACCAAAACGCTTCTTAATCGTCTCGGGATCGAAGTAAATATTCTTAATCGCCGGGATGTGGTCCATAACCCAGTTGCCTGCATAACCAACTGGAGCCCAGGTAACGGTTTCCATGTGCGGCAGAGAAACACCGGGCAGGCCAAAGAATTTCTGCACAATCGGGGCAGTCCAGTCTGCCAGCAAGAGTGTTATTACTACCGCAATCATACTGACAATCAGGGAAATAATCAGAGCATTGGTGGCACCTAATTCATCACGCAGGGCGACATTCACAAATGCTGCCACGAAGATGAAGTGCCAGTAATTCCACATGTCAATGTTGGCGGTAACTGTCCATTTACGCCACAGCATGATCACATTTACCAGGATTCCGAGCAAAAAGACCCACGGAACCACAGCGCTTGTGCCAAATGAAATTGCAGCACCAATTGGCCAGCCCACATCCATCACGTCCATCGTCAGGCCGAAGTTTTCAATCATCGCCGTGGTTGCGGGTGCCAATGCGCCAACCATCAAACCGATGACCAGGCCGATGGCTATAAACCCGATACCGATGACAATACCGGCACGAAAGGACTTCCCAAAGCCCATACCGAACACCATAGACAGGGTAAAAATGATGATTGGCATCATTACTGAGGGACCCATGTCTAAAATAAATTGGAAAACTGACATTACAGCTTCCATCAGAATTACCTCCTAATAATATTTGAATAAATTGATATGATTTGATCTTACTTAATAAAATGCTGGCGATCCGGTGTTTTTTATCAATCCATAAGCAAAATCCATCCTTTCATATGGGCTGGTAAATCGACTGGAATACAAACTACTTCAATAAAAATTAAAACATGCATCATAGGGGTAAAAAACCGCCTGTCCCCATATACCTGCCGGTCCTCAATATGAAAGAGAAAAAAAGATGTTATAAAAAATTTATAACATCTTTTCATCTTCGATCTCTTTCAACGCTGCTATCATTTTATCAATAAGTTCCTCTTCACCAACTCCCGTCAGGAAAGGAACCCCATTAAAGGCTGGAATACCGGGAATGCCGTCAACTTCAAACCTGGTTGTTCCGTTTTTTTCTATCTTGTTGATCTTTACCTTGGTGGTTGGGATAATCATATGCGGTTTGAGGCTTTTTGCCTTTTCATAAACTTCAGCAGCCAGAGCTGTCCATGTCGTAGACCTCATATCCCCGTGGCTTCATCAAGGTTTTAATCCTGTCTGCTGCGGCTACCGATGTCGCAATTGCCGTCCCGCATACTAAAAGAATTCGTATTGTTTTTGCCATATAATTTCTCCTGAATTTATAAGTTGGTGTCCCGGATATGAATTTCCACCCCGGAACGCCATGGATATAATTATACTTTGAATCCTGCGATTGATACTTTACTAACCGCTTGATAAAAAGCTAACGGTATCAGGTTTAAATGATCAGGTGAATTCTGACAAAATGTTGAAAATAATTGACTAAGTATAATAATACTGTTTTTTTTTGAAAAGTCAATACATTTTCTCAGGTAGGTGCATAAATGTGCATAAATTGACATATTTAGATATAATTGCGTCATACAGAATTCAATTATAAAAATAATGATCTCATGGAAAGATGCTATTGCCATTCCATTCATGAGTAAAATACATGGGATAACTTAATAACCAGGCCGGGTAAGATGCTTCTCCGGATCATTACAAAAATGTCATGAGCGAGGTAAAGAAAATGGTTGAGAATCTTTGGCAGGATGAAGAATATAAAGGAAATAATGCGCTGGATGGTCTCGTATATCGCAGCGGATTATTGGGTAAAGACCGCAGCATTGCCAACGCTTATGGCGGGAACACCAGCACAAAAACTTTCCAGGCGGATCATGCCGGCAGAACCGTGGAAGTACTCTGGGTGAAAGGCTCTGGCAGCGATCTTGCCGGAATCCGGGAAAAGGATTTTGCCGGATTAATCCTGGCAGACATGCTGCCGCTCCAGGAACGCCAGTATATGACCGATGAAGAAATGGTGGAATACCTGTCCCACTGCGTTTATGCATTGAACCGTCCCCGCCAATCGATTGAAAGCCTGTTGCACGCCTTCCTGCCTGCACGGCATATTGACCACACCCATCCTGATGCAGTGATCAGCATTGCCTGCACACCCAGGGGGCGTGAATTGACCCGTGAGCTGTGGGGAGACCAGGCTATCTGGGTAGATTATGAGCAGCCCGGATTTTCCTTGAGCAAACACATCAGCCAGGCGTTTAAGAGCAATCCCAATGCCAGGTTGATTGTCATGGGACGGCACGGCCTGGTCACATGGGGAGATACCAGCCAATCCTGCTACGCCAGCACCATCCAGGCCATCCAGGAGGCGGAAGCCTTTATAGAGAAAAAGAGAGCCGGGCGTAATATCTTTGCCGCTGGATCCGCCGAAGGTCCCGGCCCCGATGAACGGAAAGAGATCTGGCTCAATATCCTGCCCACCCTGCGCGGTTTCCTCAGCAATTCAGTCCCAAAAATATTGAGGGTGGATGACAGCCAGGAAATCCTCGATTTTGTTAATTACGAACAGGCAGCTGAGCTATCTCAAAGGGGAGCAGCCTGTCCGGACCACATTATTCGCACCAAGAACATCCCCCTCTTTGTCGATTGGAAGCTTGAAGAGGGTGTCGATGTCTTGAAAGAAAAATTGGCTGCAGGTGTCAAAGAATTTGCTGGACAATATACCCCCTACCAGGAGGATTATAAACGGATCACCGGGCTGGATATCGATCCCACTCCCCGGGTGGTATTAATTCCTGGTCTCGGCATGGTTACCGGAGCAGAAGATTTCAAATCCTCAGAGATCACCGGCCAGATCTATCAGCGGGCAATTAAGGTCATGCAAGGCAGCCAGGCCCTGGATCGTTTTATCAGCCTGAATGCAGAGGAGGCGCACAGCCTCGAATTCTGGCCCCTGGAGCTTTATAAGCTCTCATTAAGACCTGCCCCGGCCGAGTTTACCGGAAAAATTGTCGCCATCACCGGCGCCGCAGACGGCATCGGAAAAGCTACTGCTATTAAATTTGCCGAATTGGGCGCTCACGTCGTGATTATGGACATCAATTTGGCGGGGGCTGAAAATGTCGCCAATGAAATCGTGGCAAAATTTGGCAAGGGTAGAGCCATCCCGGTTCACTGCAACGTTTCCGACGAAACAGCTGTCAGCGAAGCCTATAAATCTTTGGTTTGGACTTATGGCGGGGTGGATATCGTTGTCAGCAATGCGGGAATTTTCCGCGGGGATTCGGTTGAAAATACAACCCTCAAGGATTGGAACCTGGTGCAGAGTGTCAACGGGACCGGGTATTTCCTGGTAAGCCGGGAAGCCTTCCGCATCTGGCACCAACAGGGTATCGGTGGGAACCTGGTGTTTGTCGGCAGCAAGAACAGCGTACGGGCTGGTAAATACGCACTGGCTTACAGTGCAGCCAAAGCAGCCGAGCTGCATATGGCACGCTGCCTGGCAGAAGAAGGCGGTGAATATAGCATCCGGGTGAACACAGTCCTGCCGGACGCCGTGATGCGGGGCAGCTCATTATTTACCGATGACGTGAAAAAATGGCGGGCAGACAGCTACGGCATCAAGCCGGAAGAATTGGAGGATTATTATCTCCAACGCTGCATCTTGAAAATACCGGTGTACCCGGAAAATGTTGCCGATTCGATTATCTTTCTGGCCAGCTCCCGGTCCAGCAGGACAACTGGAGGTGTAATTACAGTGGATGGGGGAGTAAATTCTGCCTTTATGCGCTAATATCTTTCCTCAAATTTTGGATTTAAGCGCCCTTGGAATTCAAGATATCCATAGGCGCTTTCTTCATTCTCCTGCTCCCAAATCACATCCTTATAGGAAAAATATTCAAATCATTTATAGGGAGTAAATGCCACCCATTCAATACGGGCAACCCACACCCGATGCAAGGAAGATAAGCTATCCAAAAACCTGTGCAATAAATCCTGGTAGAAAGATACAGCACCTCCTGACAGCACAGCTTAATCACATTTAAAAATCAAAATTAACCGATTATCTGAAAATAATTAGAGGATATTCCCTATTGAATAAATGGAAAGAGTGGTGTAACATATGAATAATTGTGCATTTTGGTGTACATTTGTATCATGACGATTCGTATCAGAAGGATCAACGGAAATAGTCCCAAGTATCCAATACGCCAGTTTGTTCTGAACTGTGGATTTCCAGTAACATCATAGAATTCAAAATAGATATCTCCATGGAAAATCCTCAACTTAAGGATCTTTATGAGGGGAATAGGGTAAACTAAATTTAGTAATGATATCTCTTGAAAATTTGTCTTGATTCAAATATTTACAATTCCAGGTATCTATAACCATAAAATCAATATGTCAAGGAGGGCAGGGAAAATTTGATGAGCACAAAAACGAAAAAAGAAAGAATACTGGATACACCCACTTTGAGTTTGATGTTAGAAAAAATGTACATGATCAGGGCATTTGAAGAGAAGGCAGAAGAACTCTATACCCTGGGAAAAATCCACGGAACAATGCACCTGTCCATCGGGATGGAAGCCTCGGCGGTAGGATCCGTCTTTACCTTGAATCCGGATGATCTGATTCTTAGCACCCACCGCGGTCACGGGCATTGTATTGCCAAGGGCGCCGATATGAACCTTATGATGGCCGAATTTATGGGTAAAGAATGCGGTTACTGCCGCGGTCGCGGCGGATCCATGCACATTGCCGATGTCGACGGCGGCAACCTGGGTGCCAATGGCGTTGTAGCCGGCGGGATACCAGTCGCTGTGGGCGTAGGCCTGGGGCTTAAAATGGAGAAGAAAAACCGGGTGCACATCTGCTTCTTTGGAGATGGTGCCGCCAACGAAGGCGCTTTCCATGAAGCACTGAATATGGCTGCCATCTGGAACCTGCCCATTGTCTTCATCTGCGAAAACAACCAGTATGGCATGTCTATGTCTGTCAAGAAAGCCATGAAGATAGCCACCATCAGTGAACGGGCTGCCGCTTATGGAATGCCGGGGGTCACCGTGGATGGCAATGATGTGTTTGCCGTTTACACCGCCGTCGCCGATGCTGTCGACCGGGCGCGCACCGGAGAAGGTCCCTCGCTCGTTGAGAATGTCACCTACCGCTGGCGGGGACACTCCAAGAGTGATGCAAATGTCTACCGCACAAAAGAGGAAATCGAAGAATGGAAAAAGAAAGATCCCATTGTGCGTTTAGCTGAACGTATGCAGGCCGAAGGCCGCCTGGCCATCACACAGCATGAAGAGATTAAATCCAGGGCATATAAAACGATTCATGATTGCGCTGTCTTTGCCGAAGGCTGTGAGGATCCGGCACTTGAAACGATTGAGGAAGGAGTATACGCAGAATGAGAGAGCTAACCTATCTGGAAGCTGTTCGCGAAGCACTGCGCCAGGAAATGCAGCGCGATGAGAAAGTATTTCTTATCGGTGAGGATGTTGGTATCTATGGCGGCGCCTTTGGAGTTACCCGGGGGTTAATGGATGAATTTGGACCGGAACGTGTCATCGACACCCCCATCAGTGAGTTGACCATCGCCGGAGCCATCACCGGGGCTGCCCTGGTAGGCATGCGCCCGGTTGGCGAAATCATGTTCATGGATTTCATCACCCTCGCTTCCGAGCAGTTGGTAAACCAGGCTGCAAAAATCCACTTTATGTTTGGCGGAAAAGGATCCGTTCCGTGTGTCATGCGCACCCCCATGGGCTCAGGCACCGGTGCCGCAGCACAGCACTCCCAGAGCCTGGAAAACTGGTTTGTCCACGTTCCGGGCATTAAGGTGGTGGCTCCCAGCACCCCCTATGATGTAAAGGGATTGCTCATCCAGTCGATCCGTGATAATAACCCGGTGCTGTTTATTGAATCAAAACTGCTTTATAAAACAAAGGGGGAAGTACCGGAAGAATCCTTCTTCATCCCATTAGGCAAGGCAGATATAAAGCGGCAGGGCAAGGATCTGACGATTATTGCCTACGGAATCATGGCAAAACGTTCCCTGGAAGCAGCTGAAAAGCTGGCTGCTGAAGGGATCGATATTGAAGTGGTCGACCCGCGCACCCTGAAACCATTGGATGAAAAGACGATCATCGAATCGGTCATTAAAACAGGGAAAGTCCTGATAGTGCACGAAGCCTGTAAGACCGGCGGGTTCGGCGGCGAACTGGCTGCGGTGATTGCTGGCAGCGAAGCCTTTGATTACCTGGATGCGCCAATCGTTCGCCTGGCTGGACGGGATATGCCCATCCCTTACAACCGCAACCTCGAATTGCACACAGTGCCTCAGGTTGATGATATTGTTGAGTCAGCGCGCAAACTTGTCCACGGAAAGGTGTAACATGCCAATAGCAGTCATTATGCCCAAACTGGAAATGTCGCAAGAAACCGCCCTGGTGGTGGAATGGAAGAAAAAACCGGGTGATATGGTCGTTCAGGGGGATGCCTTATTGACGGTGGAAACCGATAAACTCACCATCGATATTGAAGCGGTTGCATCCGGCATATTGGCAGGTGTCAGTGCCGAAGTCGGGCAGACTGTTCCGGTGACCACGGTTATCGCCTACCTGCTGCAGCCCGGGGAGGATGCCAGTACAATACCTTCATCGGCCGCCGTACAGGCAGCGCCGGAAACCCCACCCAAAGCAGAAAAAATAACCACATCCGCCACCCCCCTGGCTGCACGCGTAGCCGCTGCAGAAGGGCTGGACTTGAAGGAAATTGCCGGGAGTGGACCGGATGGCAAGATTACCAAGGCTGATGTCATCGCCAGGGTTTCAGGATCAGAGGCTAAAGAATCTGCTGCAGAGACCGCCATTCCGGGGTCCCGGCTCAGACAGACGCCAAACTGCGAGCCACACCGGCAGCCAAACGGGTGGCGCGGGAAAAGGGGGTGGATTTAAAATCCCTCACCGGCAGCGGGCTGATGGGCCGTATCCAGGAAGCAGACGTCAGAAAATTTGATACTGCATTCCAACTTGCTGATGCGCAGGAAAAAGCGCCTGTCTCAGAGCGGACGATTCGCTTGAAAGGCATGCGGCGTACCATCGCGGACCGTATGCAGGCCAGCTACCAGACCGCCCCCCACATCCAGTTAACCAGCCGGATAGACCTGACCAACCTTAACCTGACTCGCAAGCAAATGAACGAGCAGGCCGAGGCGCTCGGCAGGACCCACATTTCCGTTACCGCTTTATTGGTGAAAGCAATCGCCTGGACCTTGATGCAGTACCCATTTATCAACAGCTCGCTGATCCGCGATGATATTTACCTTCACGAGAATGCCAATGTAGGTGTGGCAGTAGCCCTCCCGGACGGATTAATTGTTCCAGTAGTCAAGGAGGCGGAGCACAAAACGGTTAGTGAGATCGCAACTGAGATTATTGTCCTCACCGAGAAAGCCCGGGGAGGCAAATTATTACCTGCAGATGTCAACGGCGGCACCTTCACCATCTCCAACCTGGGTCCTTACGGTATTGAACAATTCAATGCCATCATCAACCCGGGACAGACCGGCATCCTGGCAGTAGGAGCCGCTGCCCCTGAGGTTATGGTGATTAATGAACAAATGGCCATTCGCCCAATTATGCGCATAACCCTGTCCGTTGACCACCGGGTAGTGGACGGAGCCGTGGCAGCCAACTTCATGGCAGATCTGCGGAGGGTCCTCGAATCACCCGTTCTGATGTTATTGTAATTTGAATCGTTTTACCCCTAACTTTTATTGGTAAAACAATAAGACCGGCCAGGATATTATCTGCCGGTCTATTCGTTTTTCTACAAAAACCAGGTTATCTGTCGACTGTTTGCCTGGAATCGCCAATCAGGCCACTTCGCCAATCATCGTCCACGGACCGGTCCAGGTAATCCTGACAGGCAGAATTTTACCTCTAAGATCCTCTTCGGTTTCCATAAAGACCAGCTTGTTCTGCGGAGTGCGTCCTTTCCAGCGCTGTTTGGACTTTTCTTCAAAAAGAACATCTACAACTTGATGCAAATACCCCGCATTAATTTCTGCAGATATACCCGTCTGTAGTTCCTCGAGGACCCGAAACCGGCGCTTTTTTTCTTCTGGAGGAACATCATCGGCCATGCGCCTCTCGGAAACCGTCCCGGCTCTGGGTGAATAACGCGCCAGGTGGGCAACATCCAGTTTTAACTCGGTAACCAGGGCCGCCGTGTTTTGAAACTGGGCTTCTGTTTCGCCTGGAAAACCTACAATGATGTCATTGGCAAGGTATACATTGGGGATGCGTGCCCGGATGCGTTCAATAAGGCGGCAGTACTGCTCAACCGTATACCCGCGCTTCATATTCGCAAGCACCTCGTCATCCCCCGATTGGATGGGTACTTCTATATGCGGCATCACCTTGGGCAGTTCAGCCACGCAGTCCAGCAGCTCATCGTTAATGTAATTCGGATGGGAAGTTAGAAAACGGATGCGCTCCAGCCCGTCAATTGCATGCAGCTGGCGCAGCAGTCCGCTTAAGCCAGGATAACCTGGACGGTCTTTTCCATACCGGTCGATAATCTGTCCCAGCAGGGTAATCTCTTTTACCCCCTGCCTGACCATGGCATTCGCTTCTTTAAGAATCTCATCCGGGGGCCTGCTTTGTTCAGCGCCCCGCCGGTTGGGGATGATGCAGTATGTACAGGCATACGAACAGCCGTATACTGCCGGGATAAATCCGCATACCGGTTTTCCCTTGCCGTTGGAAGGCAGGATCAACTCGCCGTCCATCAGGGCAAAGCGTTCCAGTGTCTTGGCACCTTCAATCTGGCGGCCTTCACGCTGAGCAAGGAAGTTCAGCAGCGGGCGTGGGTCTGATGGCGGCGAGAGCACATCCACGTAGGGAAATCGTTTCAGCAGACCGGGGTTGTCTTTAACGCCAACCAGGCAGCCCATCAGGTTGATGATGACCTGCGGGTTCTTTTCCTTGACCGGCCTCAGGGAAGTCAGGCGTCCATAGGCTTTATCTTCTGCGCTCTGGCGAACCACGCAGGTATTCAGGATAATGATATCCGCCTGTTCAGGGTGGGGGGTGGGGTCATAACCCAGCTGTTCGAGTGCCGAGTAAACACGCTGTGAGTCGGCCACATTCATCTGGCAGCCTTCAGTCCATACATGAAATTTCATATCCGGAATTATATCAATAAATGATGGGTAATCATACCAAAATGCTCGTATTTGATTAACACCTGAGAACCCTATAAGAATGGTAATTATTTAATCAACAGCCGTCAGACCCGATAAAATGCTTGCCAGTTTAATCACTGGTGAAGCATGTACACCCGCAGCCGTACAATATGATGGCGAGTGGTATAAGGATTTCTACGCAGTATTCCGCATAAGTTTGGTAGAATGCTCTCCATGATCCAAAAAATACTCCACACTGTTGGGTGGCTCACTTTAGTACTGTTCCTGGGAACTGCCCTGGCTTTCCTTTTTTTCAAGATTCCTCCTGTGCAGGAGCGCATCGGCTGGCGCCTGGATGCCGCCCTGACCAACCTGCGCGCCAAGGCTGACCCTGCCGGAGATTTGCCCACCCCTCTGCCTTCTGCCGAAAATCCTCCACCCACGCCAACCAGGCACACGCCTGTAACGGTAATACCAGGCCGGACGCCAGCTCCAACCTCTCAGTTGGTCCCAACTGCAGCTCCTGAAAAAACACTCCCGCCTGTCCCGCTGCAATATTCGCTGAATGCACCAGCTTTTGAATTTCAGGATTGGAATAACTGCGGTCCCGCCGTACTCTCAATGTATCTGCGCTATTATGGATGGGAGGGTGACCAGAATGATATCGCCGGGGTGATCAAACCAGTCCGCAGTGATCGCAATGTCAATATTGATGAAATGGAGTACTTCGTCAATACTCAGGCTGGCTGGCTGCAGTCGGAATACCGCGTCGGCGGGAGCGAGGAACAGCTGAAGAGGCTGATATCGGCAGGGATCCCGGTGATGGTTGAGGTGGGTTTTCTGCTTGATGAAAATGATCCCGGGCTGCGCCACGATGATGACCGCTGGACCGGACATTACCTGCTGTTAACCGGCTATGATAATATCCGTCAGGTATTTACAGCCCAGAATGTTTTCGTGGGTCCGGACCAGCAGGTCAGCTATTTGGACCTGGAAGAGAATTGGTCAACGTTCAACCATGTCCTGATGGTCCTGTTCAAACCAGAACAGGAAGCAGCCGTGCAGGAAATTCTCGGGGAGGACTGGAACCCCGAAAGCAACCGCCAGCGTGCCCTGCTGGCTTCGCAAGACGAAACGCACACCTCACCGGACAATCCCTTTGCCTGGTTCAACCTCGGTACCAATCTGCTCCATTTCAATCGTTACACCGAAGCAGCCCAGGCTTATGACCGCGCCCGACAGCTTGGACTGCCGCAGCGCATGCTGCGCTACCAGTTTGGCCCATTTATCGCATATTTTCACGCTAATCGCCTGGATGAATTAATGGCGCTGGTTGAATTCGCCCTAAAAATCACCCCCAACTCACAGGAGGCGTTGCTGTGGCAGGGATGGGGATTGTACCGCCTGAATGACCGGCAGGGAGCCCTGGATTCCTTTAATCAAGCCCTGGAAGAGAATCCCGCATATGAAGATGCCCGCTATGCTGTAAATTTCATTAACCAGCAGTAAATCATTTCCCTCCATCGTAAATGCGACGAAATATCAAAATGGCCATATCCCGCAGGAAGGTTGCAGCTTTAGAATCCATGCGTTTTATAATTCTCAACCTGTTACAATTTATTGGAACAATTTGTGGGGAGGCTCATGAGTATTGATGTTGGCCGTATTCAGGCTTTATGTTTCGATATTGACGGTACATTGAGTGACACCGATGACAAATGGACCCACACCCTGGATAGAATACTTCAACCCCTGCAGCCTATTATCCCCGGCGGGGATGTGAAACACCTGGCTCGCTGGCTGATCATGGGCTTCGAGTCCCCTGGAAACTGGGTGTACGGTATGTTGGACCGCATCGGCCTGGATGATGAGGCCGCAAAATTTTTCAGCACCCTGTCCCATTTCCGGCGTGATTCTGTGGATAATAATTTTTGGCTGGTTCCTGGAGTCTCACAAATGCTGGCTTTGTTAGGAAATCGGTATCCTATGGCTGTTGTGAGCGCCCGCGGGGAAGGCAGTACCCTTTCTTTTCTGAAGCAGTTTAACCTGCAGCACCACTTTGATATCGTCGTCACTGGCCAGACTTGCATCCGCTCCAAGCCATTCCCTGATCCTATCCTGTTTGCAGCCTCCAGGATGGGGGTTGCCCCGCAGCAATGCCTCATGATCGGCGATACTACGGTGGATATCCATGCCGGCAGGGCTGCCGGTGCCCAGACGGTTGGGGTTTTATGTGGATTTGGCAATGAAATCGAGCTTCTCCGTGCCGGGGCAGACCTCATTCTGCCCAGCCCGGCGGAACTTGCCGGATTATTATTACCGGAGTAAATGACTGAAGGATGGCGGTGCTGTATAAAAAACGAAACATCAGAAGTAACCAGCTTGATAGCAAACTTGTTGGATCGATTCGATTATTGAAAGGCAGTTCCTGGGGTTAATCGGCATCTGGAGTAAATTTGCCAATGATAAACACCAGTCTTTGTTAGGGATTTTAATGGATTTTCCGGGAGGAACA
Organism: uncultured Chloroflexia bacterium; assembly: GCA_963747965.1. Taxonomy (GTDB): domain Bacteria; phylum Chloroflexota; class Anaerolineae; order Anaerolineales; family Anaerolineaceae; genus CAVVGZ01. The sequence goes on from CAVVGZ010000004.1 coordinate 566,891, forward strand.
CGCAGATGTTAATCGATATCACCTTGAAAATGTCACCAAAAATGGTTGCGGATGCGCAAAAGAGAGAAAAGGGAGCCTTTGGTGGCCATATTGGAACCCATGTTGACATCATGGATAAAGAGTTTCCATTAGAGTATGTTGAACGTCAGGGGATTGTGTTTGATGGGAGTGGTTGTTTGGAAAGGGATATTTCGGTAAAGGATATTGATTTAAGGTTGGTACAACAGGATATGTTTGTGGCATTTTTTACCGGGTTCATTGAAAAAGCAGGCTACGGCAGCACGAAATATATTTCGGAGCATCCCCAGCTGTCCAATGAATTGATTGATGCATTATTGTCCCGGCGCATATCCATGATCGGCGTCGATTTTGCCGGGATTAGAAGAGGGAGTGAACACGGCCTGAAAGACCAGTATTGCGCTGACAACGGCGTATTCATAATTGAAAACCTGTGTAATCTTAACAAAATCCTTCTTGGGCAGCCTGACAGGCTCTTCCAGGCCAACACCTACCCCGTGAATTTTGAGGGCGTAACAGGTCTTCCTTGCCGGGTTTTGGCGAAGGTGTAAATCAAACCAGCGGCGTCCCTGATGAATCTTATAAAGATATCTCGAAAAATAGTTTGACTATAAATTTGAAGCGGAATAATCACCCAAACATCCATCAATGATTATCGAGCAACCCAGGAATCATCTCCCTCAAAATCCGAAATAGCCGGTCAAACATCTGCATCATTATAGTTCGCAGACTGATGCTTCTGCTCAGGTCCTGTCAGGATTTTGCTTGTTTTTTCTATTAGAATCCTGTACATTTATAAGTGGCAGCGGATAACGAAGCATTTCATTATTACCCTCAGCCACCATGTATTAAGGTTGGTAATAATCCTTTTGTGCATGAGAGATGATAAGATGGATGCCAAAAATATCACTCATTCTTTTGGTCCTGGATTTTTTCTCTTGTTATTGGCAGCATTTGCCTGTTCACTCCCGGGTCAACAGGATTCCCCTGGTACCGAAAGGACACTGCAGGCCCGCGGACTCGCCCTGTCCCTCACCGAAACTACCGTGGCAGTTCAAGTTCCGCCTCCCCAGGAGCAGCCCCTGGTTGTGGAATCGTTGCCAGCCACCGCAGAGCCGCTGCCCACCCAAACCGGAACTTCAGCCCCTACACCAACCGCTACAGAAATTGTTCATTCACTGCAACCCCTGGAACCCGGATGGGTTAACCGCTGGTTTAATGACACAAGTTCTAAGAATTCCGCCTCCGAAAAACACGCTCCGGGAGGGGATATTCTGGAGATCAACCTTTTCGAGCGTCCCTTCAGCCAGAATGAGATGGTCTACCGCCCTGACCTGGATATCCAGTACACGGAGCTATCCCTGGACTCCAACTTTTTCTATGTAAAGATCTTCCTTGCCGGGGGGCATCCGGAAAGTGGAGACCTCTCAAAGGCCGCCTACGGGGTGGAATTGGATTTGGATCTGGATGGGCGCGGGGATTATCTAATCTGGGCAACCGGTCCGTGTACCGCCGATTGGGATATTGGGGGTATGCTGGTATACGGGGATTCTAATAATGATGTCGGTGCCAGCCGTCCGGTTTTAGCCGATGGGCCAAACAATGCTGACAGTTATGACCAGGTACTCTTCTCTCCCAATAACCTGCAGGATCCGGATGCAGCCTGGTGCCGGTTGATGTCTTCTACAGAGGTGCAGATCGCATTTAAGCAAAGCTTCGTCAGCAACCCGAAAAAATATCTATGGGGGGTTTGGGCGGATGACGGTGTGCGTGATCCAACCCGGATGGATTACAATGACACCTTCACCCTAGAACTGGCTGGATCCCCGATAAAAAACACTGCCTACTATCCCCTTAAAGACTTGTACCAGGTTGATAACACCTGCCGGGAGAGTTACGGTTTTGAGCCGTCGGGGAATGAATACGGACTTTGCCCGCGCCCAAAAACTGCTCCAACCAATCCGCCTGAACCTACCGGTATACACAAACCCAGGGAAATGCCGACGCTTCCACCCACCGAGGTCATAACAATCCCTACGCTGCCCCCTACCAAGATTCCCTGATGATGAATTATTTTCTTGTGTCAGGTTATTACAGGAATCCTGTAGAAAGCATCTCTCCGCTATAATTAAGATGCAAAAATATACCGATGTCAATCCATTATTCCCAATTTGATTCATTTGGACAAACGCCTTGAAACTGTTTTCCTTCATCTCCATCCTGGCTATTTTCCTCAATCATCTAAGCTGGGTTCCCTCCGCTCCGGTATCAAGTTCGCCGGAATCCAGTTCAACCTCTCCCCTGGCAGGTCTTTCCTGGGAAAGGCTTGGCGGCTCCCTGGGTGGGTATGGTACCGGAATAGTTGTCCATCCGGATGACCCGGGAACATTCTATTTAAGCGATAAGAACGCCGGGGTTTTTGTCAGTCGGGATGGAGGAAAAAATTGGGAAACCAGCAATAAAGGCATCCAGGTGCGTTCCGGCCAGTCTGGAGATCTCATCCCGGTAACCTGCCTGGCAATGGATCCCCACAATAAAAACCTCTGGGCTGGCACTGCCGACCCCGGCTCGGTTTACCGTTCCCAGGATGGCGGTGATACCTGGCAGCTGCGATCACGCGGGATAGCCGGGTATCCAGGTTTAACCATCCGCAGTATTACCATCTCTCCACTTGAGCCGGATGTCCTTTTTGCAGCTGCGGAGGTCAGTTCGACTGCCTGGAATTTTAAAGAGAAGAAGGGACTATTATTTGACCAGGCTAAAGGAATACTGTTTAAATCCACCGATGGAGGCAGCATGTGGCTGCCAGTCTGGCGTGGTGAAAGCCTGGCTAACAAAACCGTGATTGACCCGCAAAATCCGCTGGGGATTTTCCTGGCGACTGGCGCTTATGACCGGGAAGCCGCTAATGCCCTCCCTGGGGGAGATACCCCCATCGAACAGATGGGAAGCCTCGGTGTACTGAGCTCAACAGATGGCGGGGCCACCTGGTCTCCTGCAAGCTCCGGACTCCAAAACATGCATATCCAATCCATTTCCATCCACGATCAAGAGGCCGGCATGCTGCTTGCTGGAGCCGGCAATCTTGCCTTCCCGGATGGAAGCGGGATTTACCGCACAATCAACGCCGGCAAGTCCTGGGAAAGGGTTGGGGGAATCGAAGGGGAGGTGATCACAGCCGTCCTTTTTTCCCCCACCGATCCCGACCTGGCGTATGCCGCCGGGCTGGAGCATCATTACTTCAGCAGCGACAGGGGGCAATCCTGGATAATTAGCGCCCCGGTAAATGGCAGCTCATGGGGTCCGGCGGGAATCCAGCCCGGCACCCCGCTGGTGCTCACTGCTGATCCCAAACATCCAAAAAGTCTCTATACACTCACTGACCTGGGTGGGATTTACCGTTCCGGGGATTATGGGCGCACCTGGGAGGAAATTGGAAACGGGTACAGTGGTGCCTCAATCCGTGCGCTATCAGTGGATCCAGACAATCCGGCTGTCGTGTATGCGCTTTCGGCGGGTGGGCCTTTCAAGAGTAGCGATGGTGGCATTACCTGGCAGGGAATCAACTCTTCGGAGTACCCCGTTACAAGAGGGGGATCCGTGATTGAGGTTAATCCTGATCAGACGGAAAAAATCTACCTGGCGGATGGCAGCACCGGTACGTTGCAGGTTAGTGACAATGCGGGGCAAACATGGATAAAAACTCTCGATCTGGGTGCGGATCTTGCCCAATTTGGAGCGAAAGACCATGGGGTGATGACGCTCGCCTTCAGCCCCGGCGGGGACTCTATCTTTGCCGGGACAGGCGTGCTGAGCTGTGTCCTGTCAGAGAAAAGCTGCCGGGTTCCGGTATTCTTGAGTGTGCTTAACTCCAATGATTCCGGCGCTAACTGGAAAGCGGTAGACGCCTGGCGTGTCAACGGTTTGACAGTTACTGACCTGGTAGTCAATCCTGAAAATCCGCAGCAGCTGTGGGCAGCCACCGGTGCCGGGTGGGTATTGGTGTCTCAGGATGGAGGGGAAAACTGGGCACCGCTCACAGAACAGCTGTATGCCCGCCATGTAACCGCCCTGGCTTTGCATCCAGAAAACGATGACATCATTTATGCGGCCACCTATAATTACGGCGTCTTTATGTCAACCAACCAGGGCCAAACATGGCAGTGGAGGCGTCTTGGGATGGACCCTTACGAACCCATATCCTCCATTCTCATCGACCCGGTCCGTCCGAATGTGATGTATGCCGGCAGCCTGCAGCGGGGAATTTATCTCAGCGAGGATGGCGGAAAAATCTGGCGGCTGATCAATAGCGGACTTTCCGTACGATCTATCCGCTCCCTGGCAATTTCTGCCGATGGCAAAACGCTTTACGCAGGGACAGATGGCGGCGGGGTCTTTCGCTTGAGCGCATTGAGCCCGCCGGAATGGCAGGCTCTGCAGCCGACCGCCACACCCATGCCAAGCGCAACTCCGTCGCCAACCCATACCCCACAGCCAACAAAAACAATGCTTCCTTCCATGACAGCCGCTCCCACGCTTTCACTGCCAACCCCGACATCACTGCCAATCGCACCAACCTCCCGCACCTCCTGTCCCGGGAGCTTTTTCCCCATCCTGATGGTAACCGGCTGGATAACCGCAAAAAAGCTGGTCTCCATCAAAAAAACATATTCTTTAGAAACCACTCCCCAGGCAAAGATGCTGGTTTTTCTAATCACCGGATTCAATAATTGGTTATTGAAATGGAGCGAATAAAGGGATATTCTTAAGCTGAGTAAAATAATTCTTTTCTTATGGGGGCATAGGAGGGAGATTATGAAGCTTTTATCATTTCTCAGGCGTTCAACTGCTGCATTCTTTATCCTGTTGTTTTCAACCTGCTTTCTGTTTTTCGCTCCACCGGCCTCAGCCCAGGAAGGGGATGAAGTATTGTTGTATTCCCAGGACTTTGAGAGCGGAAATCCAGACGACTGGGAATTTGAGCCGGGCTGGGAAATCGTCGAAATGGATGGGGGTCATGTGCTCAAAGGGGAAAGCCATCACTTCGCCTGGCCATTAACCGATTCCTGGCAGGATTACCGCCTGCGTTTCAGGGTGAAATTTGAAAATGACGCCGCTCTGCATGCCAATATCCGCTCCCAAATGCCCGTGCGATACTTCATCGGGATTGGAATTAACCACCTGTCCCTCAGCAAGCAGTTGAGCGGGGATATATTCAAGGATGGCCTTGTTCAACAGGGAGGTATCGGTGCTGGCTGGCACGATGTAGAAATATCTGCCTATGGCGATTTGCTCAGCCTCTCCCTGGATGGTGTTGAGCGTTTTGAATATAAGGATCCCGAGCCGCTTATGGCCGGCGGTTTCAGTTTTGAGTCCCTGACAGATGCCAGGGTCTGGCTGGATGATGTTGAAATCTGGGGACCTGCGCCGAAACCCACACCCACTGTCCCGCCGGAACACACCTGGATCCGCCTGGGAGGACCCATTGGCGGCCTCGGCTATGACATCCGTATGCACCCGGATAACCCGGATATGATGTTTGTAACCGATGCCATGGCGGGGGTTTTCATCAGCCAGGACGGCGGCCAAACCTGGGCAGCTACCAACCAGGGCATCTCCGCCCGCAGCGGTGAAACCGGCGATCTTATTCCTGTTTTCAGCCTGACAATTGATCCCGTCAACCCGCAAATAGTTTGGATTGGCATCCAGAACCAGAAAGGCATTTATAAATCGGAGGATAAAGGCCAGACCTGGACCAGGAAAGTCACCGGGATCACCGAGCAAAATCCCACCTTCCGCGGATTCGGGGTGGACTGGCGCGATTCCAATATTGTTTATGCCGCCGCCGAAATCGGCAGCTGGGAATATTTTGGCGAAAGCCGGCCGGGACGCGAATTTGATAGGGTCGGCGGGGTTGTCTATAAAACCACCGACGGCGGGGAGAACTGGGTGCAGGTGTGGCGCGGTGACAACCTGGCACGCTATGTCCTGATTGATCCGCGCAACCCCGATACGATCTATGTCTCCACCGGCATTTTCGACCGCGAGGCAGCCAACTCCAACCCCCAGACAGGCGAGCCGGGAGGGGTAGGCATCCTCAAGAGCACGGATGCCGGCAAAACCTGGCAGGCGCTTGACCAGAAAAACGGTTTAAACAACCTGTATGTTGGTTCTCTGTTTATGCACCCCCAAAACCCCGATATTCTAATTGCCGGCACCGGTAATGTCCAGTATAACGAGGGGCGAGGCGTATACATCAGCGAGGATGGCGGGGAAAGCTGGACACATACTCTCAAAGATCAGATGATTTCTTCAGTCGAGTTTGCAGCATCCGACCCAAAAATCGCCTATGCCGGCGGTTACAGTGCCATGTACCGCAGTAATGATGGCGGGTATTCCTGGAAAAAACTGCCCTTAATAGGTGGTAGTGAGGGATGGGGACCCGTTGGAACCCAGGCCGGGCATCCCATCGATTTCCAGGTAGACCCGCTTGATCCTGACAGGATTTTTGTCAACAATTATGGCGGCGGCAATTTCCTCAGCACCGACGGCGGCCAGACCTGGGCCATCGCCAGCAAAGGTTATACCGGGGCTCAGGTGCGGGATCTGGCGGTGAACCCCGCTGAACCCGCCCAGGTGATTGCTGCCGCCCGCAGCGGCATTTTCACCAGCTACAACGGCGGGGAGGATTGGACAGGACTGGCTTCGCCGCCTTTTTACCAGCTGGACTGGCACTCCGTCGCAGTCAATCCTGCAGATGGAAATACCATCCTGAGTGAACTGACCTGCCCGCGGGTTTTGGTAAGGAGCACAGATGGAGGGCAATCCTGGCAGCAGGTTGACCAGGCGCCTATGAAAATGGCCTGGAAGGATATTGTTTTTGCGCCATCCGATCCCCAAATCGCCTATGCCGGAATAGCGGGTTGGTATTCCTGCGGTTCATTTGATGAGCAGCAGCCGGGCGGGGGAGTGTATCGCTCGGAGGATGGCGGAAAAACCTGGCAACCTGCCAATGATACCAACACATCCGATGCCGCCATCGCTAAACTCGCAGTGGATGCTGGTGATCCCCAGGTTGTCTATGCAGCATCCTTTAACAAGGGTTTATTAAAATCGAGCGATGGGGGAAATAACTGGGTCAGTCTCGAAGAGGGTCTCCCGCAGAGCAAGCAGCTTGCCTCCATTGCCCTGCATCCCAGGGATGCAAACATATTGTTTGCCGGCAGTCTGAATGAAGGCCTGTATTCTTCATCAGATGCAGGCCAATCCTGGCAGCACGTATCAGCCGGGTTAAATCCCGAGGGTAAAATCCGTGAAATTCTCATTGATCAGAATGACCCGTCCAGGATGTACCTTGCCGATAACCGCAGCGGCGTCTACCTTTCTGAGGATAAAGGCATAACCTGGATGCAGCTGCCTGCCGGGATGAACAATAAGGCAGTCGACGCCCTCGCCCTGTCCCATGACAGCCTGCACCTGTATGCTGCTACAGAGGGTGACGGGGTGTACCGCATGGATCTCAATGGGCTTCCCCCTCAGCCCGTGATAATCCAGCCCAGCCCAACCCCGCCGCCTACCAGCACCGCTGTGCCTCCCAGGCCAACCGCCATCCCGACAGTTCCCGCAACGGAAGCGCCTGCTGGAAAATCGGCAGGCGGCTGCCCCTCCAGTTTCCTGCCGTTGGCCCTGGTGCTGGGACTGCGCATCTATTTCCAAAAAACAAATTCGAGTGACCAGAATGAAGGCAAAGAATTTAACTCCCGCAAAGGAAAAGTTTAAAATTGACCCGCCGCTGCGAATCCTGTCAGGGACAGCATACATCCTGGCGCTATACCTGTTGGCTGCATGTTCTCCCCTGGGCGGGGAACTTGCCACACCAGGTCTTAGCGCAAGCAGCCAGCCCACTGCAGCCAGCCCTCTAATCCAGGAAGTAAGCCCAGCTCTCCCGCCGGGGGTGATTTCCGGCACAGTGGCGGATGACCAGGGTCCTGTCACCGGGGCCACCGTTCGCATCCAGGCCACTGGTAATGAAACCCTTACCGATCAATCGGGCATCTTCAGTCTCTCTAACCTGGAGGACGGCAAGGTGGTTACGGTCAGCGCCTGGAAGGAGGGCTATTACTGCGCCAGGGCGGAAGGGGTTGTACCCCCGACCGGGGAAGTCGGCCTCCAGCTGATTAAATACCAGACCACGGATAATCCGGATTACGATTGGGTCCTGCCAGAGGGTCAAGGCTCGTGCTACTCCTGTAAACCGGCGGTTACCCAGGTGTGGCTGGATAATGATGCCCACGGGAAATCATCCCGGAACCCTCGCTACTTGAGTATGTATTTTGGAAGGGACCTGGATGGCAACCAGAGCCCGCCAACCCGCTTTGTTAACAACCGTGACTACGGGCTCGTCCCCATTCCCCCCGATTTGAGCCAGCCTTATTACGGACCCGGTTACAAACTGGATTTTCCCAATTCGGCCGGCAACTGCGCTGCCTGCCATATTCCCGGGGCTGCCCTGGAGGACCCATACGGTATCAATCCCGAAACAGTCAGCGGAGTGGATACTTTCGGTATCCATTGTGACTTTTGCCATAAAATAGCAGATGTACGCCTGGATGCGAGCAGTATGCCATTCCCCAATATGCCCGGTGTACTCTCAATGGATGTGCGGCGTCCCTTCCCGGAAGACCCCCTTAGGTACCAGCTGTTCTTTGGCACGTTTGATGACGATAATGTCCCCGCCGAAGATACCTACCTGCCATTGATCGAGGAGAGCCGGTTTTGCGCTCCCTGCCACTTTGGCGTATTCTGGGATACTGTTGTTTATAATTCTTATGGAGAATGGCTCGCAAGCCCTTACAGCGACCCGCAGACCGGGCAAACCTGCCAGCAGTGCCACATGCCGGCTCCTACATTGCTTAATGGAAAAGAAATATCCAATGTGGCACCCGGCCTGGGTGGTGTGGAGCGCAATCCGCAGACCATCCATGCCCATACGTTCCCTGGTGCATCTAACGAAGTATTGCTGCAGAATGCCGTCACCATGAACGTCCAGACAACCCGCCAGGAAGATGCGCTTGTGGTGGATGTCAGCATCAGCAACAACCTCACCGGGCATCACGTACCAACCGACAGCCCCCTCCGGCAGTTGATCCTGTTGGTCAGTGCAACCGATAACCTGGGCAACGTGTTGGAACAGCTCGGAGGTCCGGTCATCCCGGAGTGGGGGGGAGTGGGCGACCCTGAGGATGGGTACTACGCCGGCCTGCCCGGCAAAGCTTACGCCAAGGTGCTCACCGAATTCTGGACGGAAATCTCTCCCAGCGGTGCTTACTGGAATCCGACCTATATCGAGAGCGACAACCGCCTGGCCGCTTTCGAGACAGACCGTACCCTGTACCGATTTGCTTCGCCGGAAAAGGGTGAAATACAGGTTCAGGTATCCTTATATTACCGCCGGTCATTCAGGGAAATCAGTGATCAGAAAGGCTGGGATATTCCCGATATCCTCATGGAGGATTACCAGATTGAACTGCATTAGGGGTTTTGGTTTGAACCTTTATTAGAAAATCTCTGAAGACTGAATCCCCCGGTTAAGAACGAATAGATTGGTTTGCATGATCAGGGTACATCAAAGCGTATTTCTGGAGACTCGCCCACATTCCCCGCAAGGTCAATTGCCCGTACGGAAAGGGTATGCCTGCCAGGCTGCGCCTGCCAGGGCAGCAGGTAGGGTGGCTGGGATCTCTCTCCAATCAATGAACCGTCCAGGTACCAGCTGACACTTTGAATCCCGACTGCATCCTGCACTTCCCCAATAAGGTTGATAAATCCCTTTTCGTCCGGTTCAACTTCACCGCCATCTGAGGGGTAGGAGACTTGCACGGATGGGGTTGTGTTATCCACTGTGACCTGGATCACAGCGGTGTCCGCCTGCTGGTTCTGGCGCAGGACAACCAGGCGTATGGCATACAACCCCTCCAGTCCCTGTGTATCCCAGGTCCCCAGGACGGCTTTGCGTACCGGTCGTTCAGCAGACGGCGCAAGATTCTGCCATGTCTGCGGATTCAATCCCTGTCCAACCTGAAGGGTATAGGAGGTGAATCCTTCCCCGCCGGCCGTGCCGCGGATGACAACATCCCCGTGAACCGGGTCGAATATCCCCGGTTCCGTGATCTCTGCATCCGGGTTCTGCGGAGGGGGTTGGATGGTGTCATAGTCTTCCGGAGGTTGAGGCAGACCTGTCTCCCTGGCCCACTCCTCTGCCTGCGGCGGAACTACAAGGAAGGTTTGTTCTTCAATCAGCTCCGGCGGGGTGAATACCGTCGCCAGGCGTTGCGTCTCCCGGTTAATCTGCAGGGTCTGGTAGAGGTTATCAACCTGGACGGGAATATTGTTTTGCAGGAAGATCTCATCTACCACATTCTCACAGGCTTCTGAAGGCAGCAAGCCCGACGGGCTGCAAACGGCTGCAGGGACAACTCCCTCCGGCTTTTGCCATTCTACATAGGGTAAATCCCGGCTGGTATATTGTATCAGGGCATGATAGAGATCCGCCGCTGCCTGAACAGGCAGGCTGGCACTTCCCTCCTCAGGAACACCCAACCAGGTTACTACCAGGCGCCGGGGGCTGTACCCAACCGTCCACACCTGGTCATGCTCCGCTGTTTGCCCTAGTTTTGCCCCGCTGGGCAAACCAACATCCAGTGCACTGGGATAACCCATGCTCGCCCGGCGCGCCGTTGCATCGCTCAAAACATTGTTGACCAGGTAAGCCAGCTCAGGGCTTAAAATTGATCTTTTTTGTGTGTTATTTTCATAATCCTTCAGCAGGTTGCCGTTGGCATCCTCCACACGCCGGATGACAAGTGGCAACAGGGTGTCTTCCAGGGAAGATTCTATTCCAGCCTGCACCCCCAGGTTCGCAAACACACTATAGGCCTGGGCAGTTTCCAAAAGGGAGGCATTTCCGCCGCCAAATAAAAGCTGCTCCGGTTGTGAATTCTCGGAAAGCCTGGTTAATCCAAAAGTCTCTGCCGTACGCCAGACATTCGCAGCGCCTATCTGCTCCATTAATTGTGCAATGGGAACCAGATAATCATTTGCCAGCGCTGTCCGCAGCCTGACTGGACCATGATACTCACCATCAGGATTTTCAAATCCGGAGAGTGCCAGGGGCATGCTGGAAGGTATATCCCATACCATTGTGGCCGGACTCATTCCTCTGGCAAAACCTGCCAGGGCCGCAAACGGAGACAAGAGGGAGCCTTGCTGCTTGGGAATACTCAAACCAGGTTCTGCAGCCAGTCCCGCATCCTCATTTAAGGCAAGTACCTGTCCATTTTCCGGGTCCATAACCAGTGCACTGGCCAGGAGTTCATCTGGAAAGTCCGGATTTTCAGCGAGACGGGTGGAAAGCAGTTTCCCGGCCTCACAAGTCTGGAAATCAGGATTATTGGATTTCTCTTTCCCGGTCAGGCGCTGCAGATGGAGGGATAGGGTGCAATCCATCTGCTGCTGCAGGCTATAGTCCATTGTGGTAATAACCGTCAAGCCTCCTCGTTCTACCTGTTCCCTGCCAAATTCCTGGTAAAGCTGGTCCAGTACGGCTTTTGTAAACACCGGCGCCAGGTTAGATGGCTCAGCGGGTGGTTCAGCCAGGGTAATTCTTTTCTGGACAGCGGCCAGATACTCTTCCGCACTGATCCGATTCATAACAAGCAGTCGGTCCAATTTTTCCTTCTTCCGCTCGAAAGCCGCCTGCGGGGTGTCGAATGGATTCAGTGCCGGGATCTCTGCCACTGCTGACAGCAGAGCTGTCTCAGCCAGGTCAAGTTCACTGGCAGATTTTCCTAAGTAGAAGCGGGCTGCATTGCCTGCCCCGTAAATCATATGCCCGTAATAGGCAGTATTCAGGTACCATTCCAGCACCTGGCGGCGCCCGTACCGCGCAACAAGCTGTGCTGCCAGAAGCCGCATTCGCAGCGATCGCACCAGACCCGGTTCTTCCCGGCTCAACAAGATATCCTGTACCAGGCGTTCAGGGATTGTCAGAGTCGATAGACTCGTGATGCTTCTGAGGTCATACCCGGAGTGCTGCCAGTATTCTACATCAGTCAGTGCAGTTGTGATTTCAGCAAATTGCGGGGAAAAATAATCTTCACCTACAGGATCCAGATAAGTATATCTTTTTTCAGTTCCCGGGTTTTCCAGTGCGGCAATAATTACCTCACCGCTGCGGTCATAAAGGCGTGTTGGGGTCAGGTAGATACCATTCAGCGGGTCAAGCATCTGCGGGATATTGTCTATAGAAGGCAGCCCGGAAGTTATCTGTACATATGCGTACCCAACCAGCGTGATGCTGGCCATGACAAGCAGCGCAAGAATAGCCCCGACTCCAATAGCGGCATAACCACCAGCCGTCTGCAGTGTCCTTCGGAATTGACTGTCTTTTTTCCTTCGCCCTTTTACCAGCCAGTATGCCTGTGAAGATTTCATCGAGAATGATCCATCCTGCTGCTTTGGGACTCACATATATTCCGGTCAAAATGATGGATGCATTTTGGGCTCTAATCCTTCTCGGAAGGAAGTTCTAACCTTGTACCAGAGTATTCACGCTTCCATCACCGGTTTAATCTTATAGCTGAGTTTAACACAGCCAGAATTCCTCAGCAAGCCGCATGTTATAATCTCAAAATGTTTTTACTTACCAAAAAATATATACTTTATTTGGTAATTCTCGCCTGGATTCTGGCAGGATGTGAGACGGCACAACCCCAGCAGGTAAAAACCCCGGCGAATGAGACCTACCAGATAACCCCTTACCATACCCCAACTTCCTCAGCTACACCGATGCCGCAGGCACCGGCCACTGCTACACCCTTTCCAACCCCCTCCCCGACCCCCCGCCTCCACACCATCCAATCCGGGGAAACCTTGCTCGTGGTTGCCGCCCAATATGGGGTATCCCTGGAAGAGCTCTTGCTTGCCAATCCGGAGGTCAACCCGTCTCTAGTTCCGGTGGGATTGGAACTGGTTATCCCTGGTAGTTCCGGTAATTCAACCAACAGCGCGGTAATCGAACCGGCTTCACTGACCATCCTCCAGAAACCCTGTTTCCCGACCGGTGAAGGTGGAACCTGGTGTTTTGCCCTTGTGACAAATGAACTGGGCAGCAGCGTGGAAAGCGTTTCCCTGGTTATGAGCATCATCGATCAAAATGGAAGTGAGGTCAGCAGGCAGCTATCTGCAGCACCATTAAATCTGCTCCACGCCGGGGAAAACATGCCGGTTGGAGTCTATTTTGCCCCGCCGCTGCCGGATAAATTTCATCTGGATGTGAAGGTTGCTTCTGCATTGCCTTATGAAGGCACAGATGACAGGTATATACCTGTCACTTCCATCGATTTCCAGGAGACCCTGGTGGAGGATGGCAGGCAGGCTGTAATTAATGGCACGGTAAGCCTGCTAAACCGGAACGACCCGCCCGGTTATCCATCCTTGCTGCCGCTTATACGGCGGAGGGAAGCCTGGCTGCCATGCGGGTTTGGCGAACCGAATTTCCGCAGGGCAGTGATACGGTAATACCCTTCGAAATGGTCGTTTACAGCATGGGGAGTGAAATTGACCACTTGGATATCCTGGCAGAGGCATACGCTCTGGATTAATTCTGCTCCAGATTCCAGATCATATAGGTATCAGATTCACATACAGGCGCATCAGAGGAAATATTCAGGCAGACTTTATATTCTATCAGGCTGCCATTTTCCGCCTCGGATATCGGAGGGATTTCTACACTGGAAAATCCATTACTATCGGATGGCGGCATGGCATAATCCATTGGCCGGTCATCCGCCAGGGTTACCGTAACAACTGCCTCCATATCCTGGACAGGCTCATTGCCATTTATATTGAAGACCACAAAATAAATTACCTGGCTCTCGCTCGCCGAAACACGGGACTTCTTTTCGCCTACTTGCAGGAGAAAATCATCTTCAGAGAATTGGACCGGGGTGGATTCTTCCGCTTCCATTTTTTCCAGGTAGCGTTTGCCCAATGGAACCAGGCTGACTGCCTCAGATTCCGCCTTCGCCAGATCATAGGTGATGCAGTAATTTTCAAAACACTGTACGATAGCACCATCCGCTTGAATCAATATTGGGTCTTCCAGGGGTGATCCGGAGTAATCCATGCCTCCGTTCCTTTCAATAAAGGATTTGAAAACGAACGGGATGTGATATCCAAGGTCCCCCTCTACGGGGTAGAAGGTCATTTTTTGATCGGCCCCATAAACCTGGGCTGCTGGCGGAGATGCAGTCATTCCCAGCATTATAGCCAGTGGTTCGAAATGAAGTTCTTGCGGATTTGCTTTGCTTGAAGAAACCAGGATATTTTCATACACCTGCACCAGGGAGTTGTCATCAGTCTGGTAAGGTTGACCCAATGGCTTTCCAAACACACCGGGATCTTCACCGATCAATGCCAGAGGCCTGTCAAACGGGGCACTGATCATTTCAGGTCCGGAATACAGCGTATTTGTTCCGCTGCAAATATTTCCACAGAAATGTTCGCCATACGGCAGCAGATAAACAGGCTCTCCCGGTTTTTCCAGGTTCTTGTAGAATCCTACGTTTTCAAAATATTGAACGGCATATTGGGTGTCCTGGTCAATACGCACCTGCGTTAGCGGACGACCGGCATTTTTTGCGCCATTCAGATCATTGTATACACGCAAGAAGTCAGGATGGATGGCATACCCGTCAATCACAACCCAGGATTCATCCTGCGGGATTGGCTGCGGGGGATCATTGATACTTAAACGGTTTCCCAGCGGGGCAAGATAATACCGGTTGGATTCTGGTAGATTGGGGTCATAGCACAAGAGGGCATTCTGGGTGTACTGGCAGACCGCCCCATCCATTCCAATTACCGGGGAAATCACCTGGCCTAAATATTTATCTCCGCCTAATTTTTCATAATATGTCCGCAGCACCGGCTCAACGGTCTGGTCAGCCGGGGAGTTGGCCGGTTCTTCTTCCTTGCCCGGGGAACTGCAAGCAGACAATGTCAGACACAATCCTGCCAGTAACAGGAACGCCGCCAGGCAGATTGGCTGTCTTGACTTGTCCAAAGTTCTCCTAAAAAAGTTGCGGATGGATGACAATTCTATTCCAAAGTAATAAAATATGCTTGATGCCTGCGGATGCAGGCATGCGGATGCAGGCATGCGGATGCGGGCAATCATTGGTGAAAACTTGAAGGAAGATGAGAAAATAATCTTTTACCCCATTTATCTGGACTTTATTCGGTACTCTGTTGTATGCATCCTGCCAAATTATACTCATTTTTCATTGATATTTTCTTGGTTATCAGAAATCATCCGGTTAATTGGCCGGATAACCTTATTTTCCATCCATCGATTGCGGGAAATTATTCATTTATCAGGTTTATTAATCAGAGGAAGGAATTTTTTTCCAATCCGTGATTCATTTTCATCCAACCTCGATGGATAGCAGCATAATAATTGATGGTAGAATTTGTTTGTCGGATATAATCCCGGTCAACATAGAAATCCCCATACGATGAAAAGACGATTAGAAGGTATATGAGCAGAATAGCTCTTGTAACCGGGTCAACAGGTTTTATCGGTTCTCATTTGTGCCGTAAACTCGTTGCAGAAGGATTTACAGTGCATGCTTTCCACCGTCCCAGCAGCCCGCTGCGTCTGCTTGACGATGTCCCGGTGGAGCACATTATTGGAGACCTCACCCATCCCGAAACAATTTCCGCAGCTGTAAAAGGGGTAGATGTCATCTTCCATTGCGCAGCATTGGTTGGTGCCCGCCTGGATCCTGTCAGGCTGCACGCCGTGGTCGTTGAAGGCACCCGCTCCTTGCTCAGGGCAGCTTTAGAATCTGGTGTAGAACGCCTTGTATACACTGGCTCAATGGCTGCCTTGGGAATTCCTGAGAGATTCCCGGCAGGGAAGCACCAACCTCCCCTCCTGGATGAAAATCACACCTGGAATATGAGGGCCGAAGCCTGGCCGTATGCCTATGCCAAGTACCTCGCCGAACAGGAAATCCAGCAGGCAGTTGCCAGGGGTCTGGATGCTGTCATTGTCAATCCAACTTTTGTATACGGCCCCGGGGATGTTTACCGGCAGCGCAGATCCATGATCACTCAAGTTGCCAGGCATCAGATGCCATTTATTTTTGACGGGGGGCTCAATGTTGTCCATATCCGGGATGTTGTATCCGGTCATATGGCTGCATTGGAGCTTGGGGTCTGTGGAGAGCGTTATCTTATTGGTGGAGAGAATTTGACCATTGTCCAGTTGGTTCAGACAATTTCCGGAGTTGTTGGAGTGGAACCCCCAAAATTACATCTCCCGGAAAACCTGGTAAGGAGTTTATCAGGGCCAATCAACCGGCTTGGTTCCTATCTAAATATCCCCACCAGCAGCTTTCCACTGCAGTTTGCCGGCTGCCACTTTTTTTACGACATCAGAAAAGCCCAAACCCGCCTCAGGCTGGGAATGCCGATCCCGGCAGTCCAGGCTGTCCGGGATGCTTATAACTGGTTTGTTGATATTGGCGCAATCTCTCCGTCCAAAAAGGGGTAAAAAGATTCCACCCGGATGTGAGGCATTTATAGTTAAGGGGATAACGACTACCGCCTGTACAGCCTTTCCCTTATCTGCACCAACTGACGTCTTAACCCATCATCCTGCTGGGCGATCCTGGAAATTTTTTCGCAGGCATGCATCACAGTAGTATGATCCCTTCCACCTATAGCTGCCCCGATTTGTGGAAGAGAAATCTTCGCTTCCTCCCGGAGCAGAAACATGGCTACCTGGCGCGGTAATGCGACTTCCTTGGAACGGTCACGCCTGAGCATACTATCCTTGGTTATTCCAAAAATATCGGAGACAACCTGGAGCACTGTATCCGGATCGATTTTCGTTAAGTTTGGCCGCAAATCTACCAGCGCAGTTTCAACCAGCTGTTCCGTCAGTGGCAATCCGCTTAGATCAGCATATGCCACTACCCGGATGAGCGCCCCTTCCAACTCACGGATATTCGATTGAATTTGGCGCGCAATCATTTCCAGGATATTCCCCGGGACTTCATGACCCATCTGCTCTGCTTTGGTGCGCAAGATTGCCAGGCGCGTTTCATAATCTGGTGGTTGGATATCTACAATCAGTCCCCATTCAAACCTTGAGCACAGTCTTTCTTCGAGGGTAACCAGGGCCTTGGGGGGGCGATCGGAGGTGATAACAATTTGCTTGTTTTGTCCGTGTAAAGCATTAAAGGTGTGAAAAAATTCTTCCTGGGTGGATTCTTTTCCGGCAATAAACTGGATATCGTCTATTAAAAGGACATCAATCTGGCGGTAGCGTTCCCTGAAGGCTGTGGTACTGTGATTGCGGATTGAGCTGATCAGGTTGTTCGTAAATTCTTCCGATGAGCTGTAAAGCACTTGAAGTCCATTTTGGTGAGCTTCATTGCCGATTGCATAAAGCAGGTGCGTTTTACCTAATCCAACCCCGCCATATATAAAAAGCGGATTGTAAGCTCTGGCAGGATTCTCAGCAACTGCAAGGCTGGCTGCATGGGAGAGCCGGTTATTACCCCCGACCACAAAGGTATCAAAAGTGTAGCGGTTGTTTATCGTTTTATTTTGCGGATGAGAGGTATTAATGGACTTAACTGCCACATCCTGGTTCTTTTCCGGTTCGGAATTTTCCCCCTCATTCTGCCAGATAACAAAATTGATGGCCTGCGGACGGTTCATCATCCCGGATAATAAACGGGTCACCGTGCTGGATAGGCGGTTTTTCAACCAGTCACATGCATAAGCATTGTGAACACCTACCGTGAATGTATCTGCTTCATGGGAGATCAATTGCGAATCCCTAACCCAGGTTTCAAATGCTGCCTTGGACATTTCCATTTGCAGCTGGCCAAGGGTTGCCTGCCAGGCTTGACTTGCATTCATTGCTTGACCTCCGTATTCCTATGGATCTAACTCAGATTCAACCGGCAAAGATGTAAATACAGCCTGCCCGTGCAATACAACGGGAGAATAATTAATAAAACTCTCTTTTCGTAATATATAAATTTAAATTGGCTGGTATATCGCCGGATTACTTGAGTGATTGAATTTTAGCAAATCCACCGGTCAGGAACAAGTAGTATTACCCTACGGTTTGATAAAAAAATGGGTTTCTTTAAGTTATTCCAATCTTAAAGATATGCATGAAAAATGAGTATTCCGAAAATATTATTAAGTACATATTAAAACCACATATCCAGTCTGCTATAAACCGTCCCCCATATATGGGGGGCAGTTGTATTAGAATCGGGGTATTTCTTCATCCACATTAGAAATCCAAAAAAATTTTTGAAATGTCTTTACTAGCAGAAAACGCCCTTTCATACAATTTTTGTACCATTCATAACTCGAAATCCGGAATCAAGGTAATTGAAGGAAACCTTAACAAATACTTTCAGGACAGGGCATATTAAAGTTCTCAAACCAACAGAATACACCCCTTCTTTTTCGACCATCCAACTCATGAAATGCTGTCAGCAATGATTTGTCTTGCAGCCTGGCGGGCAATCAATACCGCAAAATTTGTCCCGCGATCCCAGGGATAAACCTGGCTCATGCTGGCAAAGTATAATCCTTCCACCGGAGTCTTGATGGTTGGGATATTCCTGGAATGATTTATTTCCGGAACCGGTTGGGCATAAGCTGAACGGTACATCCATGTCTGTTGTATCCAATCCGTCGAAAAATTCGGATTGATCTTTTTAAGACTGGGGATAAATCTCTCCGCCAGTTGTTCTTTGCTCAATTGGAAGTATTCATGCTCCGGCTCAAGGTAATCTCCGCAGTAAACCAGGTGATCCCCGCCATAATGTTCATTAGAAACAAAATTGGTGTGTTCCACCAGTGCCAGGAAGGGGAACCCCGCATCTTTTGGAAGGTTATACCAATAATATCCCTCAGGGGAGAGGGGGTGGCGCAAGGAAAAAATCATTACAACAGCACCCAGGTGTTTAAGGTTCAGTAATGAATGGAGATAATCACCGGGCAGGGTTGGCGCCATGCGTGCCAGCAAGCCGGGAGAGACTGTTACCAGGCAGCGTTGGTAGCTCTCTATGCCATTTAGCGTCGTTATCGTTAGATGACCATCCGCATCCTGCAGAATTTGTGAAACTGGCGTGGATAGACGGATTTTTACCCCCATATTTTGCAGGATCTCAGCAAACTGGTTATTAAACGCCTGAAAGCCCCCCTGGTACCCTCCAAGGGCAGTACTTCGCACTTTAAATCGTGCCCACAACCAGGCCATATTTACCTGGTCATAATAAGGGCCGAATTTTCCAACAAGGAGTGGCTCAAAAAATACCTTGTAAAGATTCTTTCCGTAAACCTTCCGGATCCAGTCTACAGCAGTAACTTTTTCAAATTTTTGCCAGTTTGAAAAGTACCGCAAATAAACCGTGACAAGCCCAAAACGGACCATATCGAACAGGTTAAATCCTGGAAACTTAATCGCAGCCAGGGGAGAATCCAGCGGGTAGAATTTTCCATCATGGTAAGCAACTGTCTTGACTTTTCGGAACCACATATTCTTCCGTAAACCCAGCTCATCCATCAAACCCTGCATCGACCGGTCTGTGGTAAACCAGTGGTGGTAATAGTGCTCCATGGTCCAATCCCAATGGCTCTCTTTAAATCCGGATGCCAGACCGCCAACCTGGCTGCCTGCCTCGTAAATTGTAACCTCGTGGCCGGCGTTCACCAGGTCAAATGCCGCCGCCATTCCCCCAATCCCGGCACCGATAATAGCAATATTCATGCAGTGATCCTGCCTTTCCATTCCAGTTTATTGTTGCCTGATTGACTTAAGGTTGCCTGCTTATAAGTGCTTTTCAAGTGGTATGTCTCCCTTTGATTCTCCTTCAGGGCTTTCAAGCACCCTGGCTTCCTGAAGCTCTTTCCCCCAGCGCAGGGGTTGGCGCAGGTAATAATAAACTCCCAGGCCGGTTATGGGCAGCCACAAGGCAGCATGCAGCACGAGCGTATATGCCGCGGCTACCTCGCCCGTAACCCCATAAGCAGTGAGCAGGGCAATCCCTGGGGCGTCAAAGGTACCAATGTAACCCGGCGCAGATGGGAGGGTGGTTGCCAGGTTGACAATACCGTTCATCAGCATTAATGCAAAGAAACTCACCTGAAAATTAAACGCATGCATAACAAACCAGTATTTTGCGGTTTCCAAAAGCCAGATAAGCACCGTCGTAAAAAATGTCATCAGGGTGTCTTTGGGAGATCGCAGAGACTCCAGCCCCGAAAGAAAGCGCAGGGTAATTCCCCCCGCTCTTTCACGCATGTTGTGTGGCACAAGAACAGTTATCAGCCGCAGCGCCCATCTCTCTGTAATCTCAGGAAAACTTGCCATCAGCAGGAATACTGCCAATGCCCCAACGAAGGCGAATGTACCCCATATTGCCAACTGCTGGATATTACCGATTACGCCCGAAGCCATGGTCAATTTTGCCAGTTCATTTAAGTTGAGAAAAACAAATGCCAGCATAACCAGGCCGTCAAAAACCCGCTCCACGATTATTGTTGCCAGCGAAGCAGAAACAGCAACATCATGGCTTTGTTTTAAGATTACCGCCCTCAGCACCTCCCCGGCTCGTGCCGGGAAGATATTGTTCCCCATGTAGCCAATTGTGACAATCGGGAACATCTCAACTGTGGGAATATTTTTAATCGGCCTTAATAGAAAATGCCACCGCCAGGAACGCACCCAGACACCGACAAAATAAACCGCAATTCCCGGTATCAGCCA
Source organism: uncultured Chloroflexia bacterium (assembly GCA_963747965.1). GTDB lineage: Bacteria > Chloroflexota > Anaerolineae > Anaerolineales > Anaerolineaceae > CAVVGZ01. The sequence goes on from CAVVGZ010000004.1 coordinate 587,778, forward strand.
TAAATACTGCGCCCCCTTTACTGCCTGCCAGACATCCGGTAATTTTAATCCGCGCAGGGCGAGGTATAAAAAGGCGCTGGAAATTAGCAAACCAAGCCATAACTGCCAGCGTTTCATCACCAGAATTATACCTCAGAGTCATCTTGGAAAATATTGAGGGGATATGACATAAAAAAAGCACCGCAAAAAGCGGTGCTCCATTAAACTAGACAATAGTACCTGCGGGATTAGCGCTTTCCCAGGGCGTGGTCCAACATGATCAAGGAATTACCCGTTTCCCCGGCCATCTTGAGGGTTTCCAGTATTTCGGTGGCATGCTTTTCTTCTTCAACCTGTTCTGATACAAACCAGTTCAAGAAAACCTGGCTGGCATAGTCATTTTCCTGGATAGCCACTTGATAAATCCCATGGATCAGGCTGGTTACATGCTCCTCGTGTGCCTGGACAGCTTTGAAAACCTCGGTGGTTGAACCGAAGCTTGTTGGCGGCTGTTCAATCGCTTTCAACATGACAGCCCCGCCGCGTTCATTAATAAAATCAAAGAACTTGAGTCCATGCTCGAGTTCTTCTGCGGCCTGCTTGCGCATCCAGTTTGCGAATCCAGGCAGATTTTTGGTTTCAAATTGAGCTGCCATGGATAGATAGAGGTAGGCAGAATACATTTCTGCCTGGATCTGGTCATTCATTTTGTCATGTACTGCTTTGCTAAACATTGTATTTTTCTCCCTTTTTAGATTGGTTTAAGATTTCGATAATTCCTGGCATTTTGGACAGATTCCATAAATTGTGACGTGATGACCCTGCAGAATATAACCATGCTGTTGGACTGCCTCTTGCGGCATTTGACCGAAAACATCCTCTGCCAGGTCAATGATCTCGTTGCAGCAATTACAGACAAGATGCGGGTGCTTTTCAGGATTGAATCCATCATAATGGCTGCTGCTGTTGGAAATATTCAGCTCACCTATCTCGCCCATATCCTTTAGCAATCCGATGGTTTTATAAACGGTTGCCCGGCTGGTCATCGGAAAGTCGTTTCTAACTTTCTGATATACCTGCTCAACCGTCGGATGGTTAGCGTCCTGGATGAGTATATCCACAATGGCCATTCTTTGGGGTGTGATGCGGTAACCAAGTCCTTTAAACCTGGTCATAATATTGTCAATCCTGTTTTGTTTTACCTGCACCTTATCATCCATGTTTATGGACACCCATCCAATAATTGCTTTCTTTATAGATAATATTTATTTAATAATAATTTTAATACAAAAAGTAAATAAATGCAAGCTGTTGTCACCATTAATGGTTTCTCATCGCCAATCATCTGAATGGATTGGTTGATCTGCCGGCCTGATAAAAAGGGACAATCCCGTGGAGGTTTGACTCGTTTCGGTCAAGCATCCTTTTGAGTTGATGGGCATTTAAAAACGGGCAGGCATTTCAAGAGAGCATGGTAATATTTTTTTTAGTTGCCTGCTGATGGATGATTGGGATTTGGTGTATCTATCTAAAATGAAGCGATAGAGGTCAACACCATGGAGAGGATGATAACGATGGAGAAGGAAATTACCAGGATCCTCAGCACCTGCTTTCGTCTAAGTTCAGGATTTTTATTGCTATTATTTTTTTTGACAGGTTTCATTTTCTTCATTAATACATTTGCCTCCAGCGCCTATTTTACCATGACTGGATTCCTGATGTATATTTAAAATGGTTAATAAGATAATGGGGAGTATCCGGTTTATTCTGTTAATCGTCAGATAGGAGAGCATTTCTCAAGTTTTTGTAAAAAAAACGAATCCCGGATATCTCCCGGGACCCTCCAATAACCAGCCGGGAACCCAGCTTTTTTCTATTCGGTTTTGCTGGATGAGCCTTCAGAAGCCTCACTCACTGCAGGTTTTGTATCGGCAGCTGTAGAACGGCTTTCTTTGCTCTCCGCCGTAGAACCGCTTTCTTTGCTCTCAGCTGGAGAACCGTTCTCATTACTTTTGCTTGTAGACCGGCTGGTTGAAGACGATGACCGGTGATCAGTTACGTAGAATCCGGAACCCTTAAAGACGATCCCGACTGGCGTATATACTTTGCGAAGCGCCTTTTTATGGCACTCCGGGCATATCTTTAATGGAGCGTCGGAAAATTTTTGATTCCGCTCAAACCGAATACCACAATTTTCGCACCGATATGTATAGATTGGCATTTATAACCTCAACTGCAATTAATCCCATTTTACGAAAAAAATTATAGTCCCATTCAAGTAGATTGGCAAGACATTACACGGCTCAGCATGAGCAGGGGTCAGCAATGGCTCAGCACCTTACATGGATAAGCGCTGATCCATTAACCAACCTCACCATCACAGGGAGAATAATCGGGTGGCATTTTCGCCAAGAATCAATCTTTCGGTGTTTGGGTCTAATTTCGCAGCAAATATTCGGGAAATTTCTACGCCTGGATCCCAGTATGGAAAATCGGATCCGTAAAGAATTTTTTCAGGACCGCATTCCTGTATTGCCCGGCGAAGTATGAGCGGGCTTTGCATGCCGGAAGTATCCGTATAGGTGTTGGGAAACATCTTCAACAGTTCAATGGTATCCAGCCAGAAATGGTGGGAACCCATGTGACCGATAATGAAATTTACATCCGGATAAGCCTGAAATATTTCCATAAGCATCATGGGGGCTGTATAACTGAAATCCCCGGTATGAAAGAGAACCGGGAGATTGTTCTGCCTGGCGATCTCCAGCACTGGCCGCATGTAATCCAGATGAGATTGCGCTGGGCCAGGTTGGGCATAGATTTCTCCGATCCCTCGTACGGCTACGATCTCATTGCTCTTTTCAAGCATGGAATCCAGGTTGTTTTGTCCCGGGAGCAGTAAAATAAATGGGATTAATTGCTTTGGGAACCTGGCAATCTCAGCCAGAATCTCAAGGTTATCCTCGGCAGCCAGACCCATTACAATAGATTTTTCAATTCCATGGCGTTCCATCACCTGAAGCAGACCCGGCTTATCTCCGCGATTATCCCCCTGGAATACCTTTCCCCTCATATGTACATGAGCATCAATTATCACTGCAGCCTCCCATCAGGGTAATCCCAGCATCTTTTGTGCATTAAGACCAAGTATCATGTCCTGTTCCGCTTGCGAAAGCCCGGCGCCGATAATCTTTTCTTTCTCCGGGAAAGGATGGCCGTAAGGTGATGCGGAACCGAAGAGTATTTTTCCTGCCCCGCAGGTAGATACCGCCATTGGGATACGGTAGGTGCTCTGCTGCAGCGATGTTTCCAGGTAGATATTTTCATAACGTCCGGCCAGGTCGATCGACCTTGTAGCATGCGGGGCAGTCCCCATATGCCCGATAATTATTTTCAAAAAAGGTATTTTTTTAGCCAGGACAACAACCTGCTCGGGTAATCCAAAATAACCATTGCCGGTAGGGATCATCACCGGCAGGTTGTAACCTGCAGCTGCCATCATTAATGGCATCAGAGCCGGATGGTGTGCTGGTGTCTGGGTGCTGAGAGGATTAAACAATAAGCCCATGAAACCCAAATTTTCTACTGCGTGGCTTAGCTGCCGTAATGCCAAATCTCCATAGCGTGGGTCCAACCGGGCAAAAGGGATGAAGCGATCCGGATAAGCACGCCATGCCTTGTAGATTCGTAAAAGGGATTCTGTATCAGGACCGGGGTAATCCTGTAATGGTGCAATAACAGCCATATCGATCCCGTGTTCATCCATTGTTTCCAGCAGTTCTCCTTCGTCCTGGTGGAAGTCGTTATATGCATCCTTCCCGAGGTAAGCGTGGAAATCAATTACAGGGTTTGTATTCATCAGGATTGACCATCCTACATTTTGAGAAGATAAATAATCATTTCGAATATCCTGCCGGTGATCAATGTCAGAATCCTTGATCTGCTGCAGGAGTCCTGCCTGCTCATCCTTGTCCGGTCCTGGGTGACCCGAATCGGATGAGCAGGCTTAACTTTTGCTGGCCGTATCGGCTGAATGATACTTATTTATGGAAAATCCTGGCAATTTCGGGATTCAAGAATTCCTGAATCTCAAATGAATAACCGCCGGGACCTTCAAAGAAGAAACAGCGTACCTGGTTGTCCGGGCGGTCCTGCATTTCACGCAGGATCTTTACCCCTTTACTTTTTAGATATTCATACCACCCCGGGACATCGTTCACACACAAGGTGATCAATACGGCAGATTCTTCCTGGTAATGCTTAAATGCCTTTTCGCCAGAGACCGCCCCAATATAGGAATCCGCCCCGGCACGATAAATTTTTGCCCATCCCTGGTCATCCATCATTTCCAATCCAAGGATACCCTCAAAAAAATCCACAGCCGGTTGCATCTCAGGTAAATAAATAAAAGTAATCTGGGATTGAAACTTCTTCAATTCTGGCATTTTTATTCCTTTTCTTCTTTCACTTCCGTTATGCGGCTAGTTTTAACATCTCGGTAATAGCCACAATCATATCCAGATAATCATTCCAATCCAGCCACTCATCCGGTGTTCCAATACCTCCGGCCAGCGGACCAACCCCAAACGACTGGGCATTCCAGTAAAGCATGGGGTATCGGATATCGCTCACGTTATGAGCATAGTAAAAACGTGGTGTTTTGCCGGTTGTATTTTCTATTGCTTTAACCGCATCCTGGATAAACTGGCTGTTTTCATCAGCCTGGCAGGATTCATCAATCAGGTCTCCCCATTCCAGGATAGGCCGGTTATGAGCTAACCAGGCATCCTTGGACACCAGATCTTCAAAGGCAGCCAGAAAGCTGGTGCGGATATCTTTCAAACGTGCAATGGGCGGGAATGAAATTACGCCGCCGAATTTTGCAGTCAGGGGGATCTTGTGCGGCATGCTCTCATCACCGGCCTGGACCCAGCCGACACTTAATGCCAGGGAAGCTCCAGTGTGTTCTGCAAGTTTCTCATAAGGATATTTCATTTCCTCATCTTTTGCCCAGCGCTGCAGCCCATCCATCAGGTACCAGGCTTTGTGAATGGCGTTCACCGCACTGCTTGAAAAAATGACCTGGTGCCCCTCACTTGTATCAGGCGCCTTTCCTTTGACCTCGATGATAAATTCAAGGTTCCCCAGGCTGGCGATTTTCAATACACCCAGTCCGTCGCCGCTTTCTGCAGGGTGTGCATAGACAGATGCATCCAGCGGACCAAATCGTTTCATCAGTCCATAGGTACCGAAAACACCCATTTGCTTTCCAAGGATGCTGGCAACCAGCAGGTCTCCCTGCGGCTCCATTCCGAGGCGCTTGAATGTTTCTGCAGCGCTCAGCATGGCTGTGATCCCGGAAACATCGTCCGATATTCCCGGGCTGTACAGCCTGCCCTCCCTATTAATAATTTCAGGGCGTTCTTTTGCCCATTCAAATGTCTCGGGCCGTTTGTCTGCATGTCCAAACAGGAGCATGCCGTGGCGTGGTCCCTTGCCCGGGATCTTACCGACAACATTTTTTGCCCTTACTAGTGTTTCCGGGTTTTCCCGTATAGTCTTCTGATTGCAGGGCTGCTCCCCAAGTTCGCTATAATCAACCACGAACTCATCAACCAGCATGCCAATCCGCTTCATTTCAGCAGCAATCCAGTCCTGAAATCCCTCCAGGTCGGTAAAGGAAGATTTCATTGCGGCATTGAGGCGGTTGTAATGTTCCTGTTTCCGTTCATTCACATCTCTTTTTATTTGATTGGTGTCTATTGAATAATTTTTTGGATTTCCCATGGTTTAACCTTTTCATAAGATAATTTGGGAGGAATGGATTGAACATGCTTAATCTATTCCTCTTGTTCGCTCGCTTTGCTGTTGTTATGTGAATTGGGTTATAAGCCACCCGGCCGTGACCAATCCTGTTTTTCTGACGATTAAAATATTCCTTTACCGGCAGTATTGACTATTTCCTAAATCAATTTGTCGGTCAACCGTCCGGTTGCGTCAAATTACCAACTTTAATTGGTCAAATCATTATTTGAGCGCAACCATGGTTCATGAATGAATGATTGATTTGTTCTATACCAATTTAAATCCAAGGTCTGGCGATAACACATTATCATCCAGGAGTGTGTACTCCCCTGCCACCAGTTTTGCAGATGCCAGGATTACATCCAGGTGGTGTTCACCGCCTTTTATCGTCCCTCCCCAGTCGGCACCCTGGCGCCCGAATCCAACCGTGATGGCGCCCAGGACGCGCTCATCCTCAGTAGTCCATCCTGTTAATTCTGCCCTCGGGTTTAACCCAACCGAGATATGGCATAACTGGTAGGCAACCGGATCCTTTAGGGACTCCACCCACGCTTTCCAGCGGGCAGCAAATTTTCCCCCGGTGATTTCCTTCATTACCCCATCCTTAATATGCAGGGTTACCAGGTCTCCAGGAATTCCAAATGGGTATAGAGATCCATCCACCACGATTTTTCCCTGAATGGAAGTCTCTATCGGAGCCACATTAGCCATCGTCCCGGGGAACCAATCCATCTCGCCCGGGTTCCTGGCTGCCCCTTCGCTCACCAGCATCGCCCTATCGCCAATTTCAAAGGTTAAATCCGTTCCTGCCCGCGAGGTTAATCGGCAGGATCCGCCCTGGTGCCAAAGATCACAAAACCGGCGGGTGTTTTCAATCACTCCCTCGTAATCGACGTTGATTAAACCGTCAATTAAGAAATCCACCCGTTTCCCCGCCTCAGCAATGAGCACGCGTGTCCCGCCCTTCACAGCAGCGTGGACTTCGGGGACCTGGCCAACACGCGTTTCACAAATCGAAAGGACCACATCGCTGTTGGCAATGGCGCTCGCCAGCGCCTTGTTAAAATGCACCGGCTCCTCGGAGAAGTGATAGGATCGCGTGCTGATTAATTGGGTGTTTTTTGTGATCAGCAGCCCCTGCTCATAAACCGCCTCTGCAATTTCCGGTGCAGCCCGGTCGTCGGTTAATACAGTAAATATTTCACCGGCTTTTACTCCGGCCTGGTCAACTACTGCTTTCTTTGCAAAACGTGTCCATGCAGCTTGTAACATAATTTCATCCTTTCAAAGACATCATTTTCTAAGTGAAGAGGATCGTTTTTCGGATCTCTTCAATATTATCGGGATAGGGAAAAGAGATCTTGCTCTGTGAGAGTTTCGCCCGCACCAGGGTCTCCGCCATAACTACCGAGGATTGGACAGGACTGATCACCGGGACTGGCAGTTTTGGTCGCAGCGCCTTGTAAACATCCGGACCGCCGTAGCCGATAATCGCTTCAGCCCCATCCTCCTCGATGGCCGCCCGGGCTTCCTCCAACATTCTTTCGATAACATATCTTTCAGGCGTTTTCGAGAATCCCAGTGTCGGAACACCAACCACGCGGAAGGATGCGACATGACCCTCAAAACCATACATGCGCACAATATCCCGGATCATCCGGCTGCCAACACCTTTCTTAGACCCGGGCAGCAGGAAACTGAACCTTCTGGATACCAGCGACGCTAAATGCAGGGCAGAACCGGTATCCCCAACTACCGGTATGGAAACCAGTTCGCGGCAGGCGGATAAACCGGGTTCGAGCAGGCAGTTGATTACAACGGCATCAAACCCCTCCTTTTCGGCCTGCAGAGCCCTCCTGGCATGGGCTTCGGCTACCATGGTAACGTCATAACTACTGGTAACAGAAGTAATCGTTACTCCCGGCAATTTGGCATCCACAACTTCAAGGCCATCATGGATAACTTCTCCGAGCAGTTCTGTATGCGATCTGCCCCAGTTCTCTTCCCCTTTAGCCACCGGGCTGATCCGGCAAATCCTGATTTTTGAGGCCATTAATATTCTCCTTAACCTTTAGACAATCTGGGAGATTACCCTTAAGAAATTTCCGCCAAGGATTTTCTTGATTGCATTTGTGGAATATCCCCGGTCCACCAAACCCTGGGTCAGGTTGGGCAGTTTCGTCACATCTTCCATGTCTGCCACACGCAAATCACCCACCCCGTCAAAATCACCGCTGAACGCCACGCCGTCCTCCCCCATCACTTTTACCATGTGATCGATGTGATCCAGCAGAATGGAGAGAGAACTGGTATTTTTTTCCAGCTCCAGGAAGGGGGGAACCGGTGTGACCCCAACCACACCACCCCGCCGGGCAATTTCCTCGAGCAGGTCATCGGTGTGATTGCGGGGATGAGCACACAGGGCATAGCTGTTGGCGTGCGTACTGATCACCGGGCCATTATAAATTTCCAGCAGGTCCTGGACGCCTTTTGGTGCAAGATGGGCAATATCCAGGAGAATTCCAAGCTTGCTGCATTCTTCCACCATTTTCCTTCCAAAGCTGGTCAGCCCGCCCCCGCTGTCTTTTTCATACAAGCCGTCCGCAGCTTCATTTCGACGGTTCCAGGTCAGCCCCAGGCAGCGCAGGCCAAGCCTGTAGCAGTTTCTTAATACACGCAGGTCGCCTTCAAGGCCCTCGGCGCCCTCCATGCTCAGCATCAAGCCGAGTTTACCCGTCTGTTTGGCTTTCTTGATATCATCTGCATTGAGAACCTGCATGACAGTATCCCCGTTTTCTTCAACTCCCTGGTAGAAAACATCGATGAACTGCAGCGTCTGCCGGGCTCCCCCCCGCCGCGCTCCGGATTCACAAAGGTGGCCAGGAACTCGGTGGTAAGCCCTCCCTGGATTGCCCGCGGAAAATCCCACTGCCCCAGATCGGATTGTTCCTTCAGCCGGCGCTGCCCTTCAAATTCCCTTCCCATGCTGTCACAGTGCGCATCAATGATGATGCTCTCCTGGTGTATTTTTAAAGTCTCTTGAGAGATTTCCATTTAATGATCCTCATCTATATATTCTTAAAGATTTCTCGCGGCCCGCCGAAATCAACAATATCCAGCCACTTAACATACCAATCCTGGAAGATCTTATTACCCACCGTCTTAGACATGGCTTTTTCCCAGGTGTCGATGCTGTCCCAGGTGGATGTCCATACCAGCATGCTTTGCGAGGCTTTGCCATGCAGCATCTGCTGATTTTGTCCGCCCCAGCCCATTTCAGGCCACACTTTTTCCTGCCCCTCGGAAAATAGTTTCAAAGCTGTGGACAGGTTTTGGATTTGGATCAGGTAGGAACTGCGAATTTCTACCTTGCCCGGGCTGTTATCCAGATCCAGCTTTGGTTCCAGGATCTTGAACACTTCACGCTCTTCCCCGTATACCCGCAGCTTGTTCATTTCAGCCGACCAGTTCTTGTAATTCTGGCTGTCTAGTGTCCTGGCCATACCGGCTTCCCAATCAGCCATGTTTTCCCATTCGGAAGACCAAACAAACAGGCTTTGCTGCATATGCCCATGCAGCATCTGCTGGATCCTGCCGCTGAATGCCAGTTCTGGCCAGATTTTCTCCCGCCCTTCCTTCCACAGTGCCATTGTGTTACGGATATTTCTTGCATAAACCATATACGAACTGCGCACTTCAATCATTCATGCCTCCAGCGTTTTGTGTTTTAATCTTTGATAATAAATACATAATATCCATTCCCGGAAAGTGGAAGGAGGATCCCCACATTCGAGCGGGGATCCCATCGCCATTTATTACTTCAGAAATCACATTTTCTCAAAACCCATCTCCGGGTTCAGTTTACCGCCCCCGCTCATTTCCTTGCCATCCAGGTAAATCGTTGGTGTTGCCAGCATAATATCCATGTGATATGGGCTTAATCCAACCGTACCGCCAAATTTCGGATCCTGGTAACCAAAACCGCAGTCCAGGGCAGCGACTTTGCGTTCATCTTCGATCATGTTACCGGAAATTCCCGCCGCCGGATTGAGGCCTACCGAGTAATGGCAAAGGTGATAAATGGTTTCATCATTTTTGCTCTCCAACCAGTTGCGCATCGCATCCGCTTCTTTGCCGCCCTCAATCGATTTGATGACCCCGTTTACCAGCTTGAATGCATATGGATTCTGGACCACACCCTGGACACTGTCACTGGCATCGATCACCAGGGTTCCATTGATGGTTCCTTCCACCGGTGCGATGGATACCTGGGCTCCAGGGAAGAAATCCACCTCGCCATCTTCCGTAAGCGCCCCATCTCCTACAATCGACTTGCGGGGTGCCAGTTCACAGGTGAAGTCGGTTCCCTGCGGGGATGTTGTCCGGCATACCTTGGTTTCCTCCCACAACTTGGCCATCAGGTTGGCATTGCGGATCATTTTGTTAAAGTCAACATCCACCAGGGCGCGCATGGCATAATCCTCAATACCTTTCAGATAAGTGGAGAGTACCCGGGTACCTTTGGATCGTGCCTCAATGGTGGCTGGTGCGCGCACAATTCCTCCGCAAAATTCCAGCACGAGTTTGCTGGCCAGGATCGCTTGTGAGAGGATCGGGCCTGGTTTGCTGGCTGCACCGGATGGCAGCCGGTCTTTGATCATCAATTGGGCATCAGCGCCGTGCCGCAGGGCTGCCGCCAGGCAGAGCTGGGCTACTTTCATATCGCTGACAGTATCCGTGATAATTAACAACGGATCCCCAGGCTGTGGACGGACCAGGTCTACGATTACTCTTTCTGCAAATTGCTCCCAGTAAAGTGGGTTGTTCATAACTGCCTCCAAATGGTTGAATTTGTTGGATATCCTGAAACTGTTGTTTCAAGACCAATAACAATGTGATGGATTTTCTGCAGGTCAGCAAATCCAGCTATTCACGTCCGATGGAACTGGGATCAAGCCAATCTCTCACCAATTCTCCAAACAGGTTAAAGCTTACTACCAGGATGAATAGGGCCAATCCCGGGTAAGTTGAAACCCACCACTGATCCAATAGATAATTCCTGCCTTCTGCAACCATGCGCCCCCATTCCGGCAAAGGTGGCTCCGCCCCCAATCCCAGGAAACTTAATCCGGCTGTGGTCAATGCAATGTAGCCAACATCGAGCGTAATGGATACGATGATCGGATCAAAGCAGTTGAGCAGGACATGCTTGGTGAGGATTCGGCTTTTCGGTGCTCCGATGCATTCTGCCGCAACCACATATTCATCGTTTTTTACAGATAATATTTGTGAGCGGATCAATCTTGAATAGGATGGCCACCACGACAATCCCACCGCCAGCATGGATTGAATCAAGCCGCGTCCAAGGGCTGCATTGAGGGAAATAGCCAGGATGAGTGCCGGAAATGACAGGAAAACATCCGAAACCCGCATGAGGAACATATCTACCTGCCCCCCTAAAAATCCGGATAGGGAACCAACGATCGATCCGATTGAAACTGCAATTGCCAGAACTACCAGGACAATTACAAAGGTAGTCCGGGCTCCATAGATAACCCTGGCATAGATATCCATTCCAACACTATCCGTGCCAAACAGGTGTGTGTCAGATGGGGGCAGGAGTCTTTCCCTCAGGTTAATTTTTTCCGGATCATAGTCGGTAAAACTTCCGGGGAAAAATGCCATCAATAAGAAAACAAGTATGAAAATAAGTGCAACGATTGATAATGGATTATTACGTACAGCCCGGGCAAATCTGCCGCCCTTTATCCGTGTCCACCGGGAAGGATGGAATGTATTAACATTCGTATTCGGGTTTTTTAATGATACTGCCACGAGCATCTCCTCAGGGTCATGGTATAAACCTCAATCATACACAATTCGCGGGTCAAGAAAAGCATACGAGAGGTCAGCAAACAGGGTTAAGAACATAAAGGTTAAAGTTATTACCAGGGTGATACCCATAATAACCGGGATATCCAGGCGGAATATCCCTATCCAGGCATAAGTTCCCAGCCCTCCCCATGAAAAGATGTTTTCCACCAGGATGGAACCACCCAGCAGCCAGCCGAACTGCATCATAACCAGTGTAATTGTGGGTAACAATGCATTTTTAAGGGCATGTCTCCTCACAACAATACTTTCTTGCATACCTTTTGCACGCGAAGTCCTGATGAAATCCTTGCGCATTACCGATTTCATGGATGAATGGGTAATCCTGGAGATGGCAGCGATTGAATGGATGGCCAGTGTGACAGCCGGTAGAATCAGGTGACGGAGTGCATCTTGAAATATTATCCACTGCCCGGCCATGATGGCGTCAATTGTGTACATCCCCGTCACGTGCGGAGGGGGAGTAAGTAGAGCACTCAACCGCCCGCTGAGTGGCAGAACGTGCAATATTCCATAAAAAACCAGTTGAAATACTAACCCCGCCCAAAACACCGGAACCCCCACCCCGACCAGGGCAAATAACATGACGAAACTGTTCATAATTGGAGAACGTCTGGATCCCGTAATAACTCCAAGTGGAATCCCGATGAATACGATTAATACCATTGCTGCCAGGGCTAATTCCATGGTTGCCGGATAAAAGAAATTTAATTCCTTGGAAATATCCTGCTTGGAATTTAATGATGCGCCAAGATCACCGTGCAGCAGGCGGTTCATATAGCGAATATATTGGATATGGAGCGGTTGATCCAATCCCAGGCGTTCGCGGGTAGCCTGTAATTGTTCCGCTGTGGCATAACGCCCGGCTGCTTCTTGAGCCGGATCACCCGGCAGCAGCTGGGCCATGATAAAAGTCATTATTGTAACTCCCAATAGAACCGGGATCATTAAAATGATTCTTCTCAGGATATATTGCCCCATTTAGTTCTCCATGTCGAATAGTGGGGAGCCGGAAAACCGGCTCCCCCGGGTCACAAATTGATTAAAATTTTGTGGATATATTAATATTTACCATCCACAGACATCACGTAAACATTCTGGGCAAAGGAGTGTGAAGGTGTCCAGATATATCCTTCCACGTAATCCCGGGATGCTGCCAGTGCCTGTCCGACAACCACGTTGGCATAAGGCGTCTCATCCATCCAGATTTTTTGTGCTTCCTTATAGATTTCACAGCGCTTGGCCGGATCCAGTTCGCTCTGCCCGGCTTTTACCAGTTCATCGAACCTGGCATTTTCAAACCAGGCAAAGTTGTACTGGCCGAATACTTCGCTGGAACCAAGCAGGTAGAGGAATTCATTGGCATCCGGATAGCTTGGGTACATCCACACTGTGCCAACTGCTGGAGCTGTTTCCTCCTTTGAATAGGCATCCACTTTTGCCGGCCATTCAACCGCCATGGGTTTGAGGGTAATACCCAGTTGGGCGGCGCCGTCAGCCATAATCTGGAATGCCTTTACTTCTTCGTCAGCAGTACCCTGGTAAGCCATGTCCAGTTCAAAGCCGCCGTCAGGATATCCGGCTTCTGCCATCAAGGCTTTGGCCTGTTCCAGGTCCATCGCTGATTCGGTCATGCTCTCGTCAAAACAGGGGATTGCCGGAGGCAGTGGGCCGCGGGCAATATTGGCAAATCCCTGGCGAGCCAGTTCAACATGGCCTACGTAATCATAAGCCAGCGATAAGGCTTTGCGGATGCGCACATCCTTGAGGTATTCATTCCTGGTGAAGAAAGCAAAATAAAGCTGGTTGAGGGTCGGATCTGAGTAGGTCGTAATCCCTTCCATACCCTCGATAGCCTTATAGGTATCGGCACTGCTGACAGTTATCCAGTCGACTTCCTTATTCTCCAGTGCCAGGCGGCGGGTGGCTTCTTCCTTGAACACCCGGAAGATGACCTTGTCGGCATGGGAACCTTCCCAGCCTTTGTAATAATCCGCAAATTTCACCATGGTGAACTGCTGTTCTGGCTCGAAAGACTCCAGCATATAGGGTCCGGAGCCGGCTTCGTGGTCTTGCAGCCACTTTTCGCCGTAGTCATTCGCTTCAACATGCTGCTTGATAACATCGGCGTTGACGATGTATAGGCGTGCCAATGCGTCAGGCAAACCGGGGAATGGAGTAGCTGTATTTATTTTCACGGTGTAATCATCCACAGCTTCGGCACCGGTTACCTGCATCAGGCTGGAATAATATCCCTTCTTTAATGCCAGCATGCGCTCCACGGTGTAAACCACATCATCCGCAGTAAGCTCCGAGCCATCGTGGAATTTGACACCCGGGCGAAGTTTAAAAGTGAAACTAAGGCCGTCTTCACCGGCAGCGTATTCGGTCGCCAGGTCTGGTTCGATTTCGGTTGTTCCCGGTTTGGATTGCAGCAGGGCGTTATACATATTAATGGAAGGGGTGTCCACACGGCTGTCAGAGGCGCCCAGCGGGTCAAAAGTCGGAACGGAGCCTTCCACAGCCATGACAAGTACCTTCTCTGCAGCAGCTTCTGCTGCCGGAGCTTCGGTAGCAGCTGGTGCAGCTTCGGCAGGAACTTCAGTTGCTGCTGGCGCAGCTTCTGCCGGCGCTTCCGCAGCCGGTGCTTCGGTAGCGGGAGCTGCCGGCTGGCAGGCCGCTAGAAGCATCGTGGTAATTACCAGGAATGCTAATAGGAATTTAATTTTTCGTTGTGAATTCATCATTATCCTCCAGAGATTTTTTTATATACCGGTAAACAGGACGGATTTCCATTTGTTCCTTCCTGTTCGTCAAAAAACAGAATGTCTCCTTTTACACCTCCTAATTAACATTTGACTTTACTAATAAATTTCTGAACTGTACTGATTTTCGGTATAGGAATTGGGCGTAAGCTACCACTTCGATCGTAATATTTTTCCTCCTGATGCTTATCTTGGTTCGAATATTTCCAGGTATGGGCATACCAGGTTTTGGAAAAAAACGCGTCGCTTATTTTTATTCATCACCTCCTTGATCACAAACTTTTATCTCATTTTCTAATCCATCATCATCAACAGGTATGATGGTCAGGGGAGGAGTATTTGGTTATTAATGAAATCTGCTTCCACCGATAATACACGAAAAAAATTCTAAATTTAAACCTGGCTTGATCGCAGGAATCGAGTATGAATTTTTTCAATGCTTTTGGGTTGTGTTTGCGCCAGGCTGGATTTAATAGAATACACAGCACAATGCACATGGCCGGGAAAATTAGGGGGGCTTTCTCCAGATCCATTTACCGCCAAGGTTGACGTCATAGATCTTTTTAACAAGCCGCAGTAAGACAACCCCTGTTATCGTTTTCTGTGATAGAACGGCACAATACAGCATGGTCATGTCCTCTGGCTGGTTATGGAAAATGCCATCTTTGTGTGCATCTACAAGTTATGGCAAACCAGCACCACCACTCTGGTTGTCTTACATTATCAGAAAATTTCGGACACAAAAAAATATCAAAAAGTGTATCTCAACTATAAAGATTATAGTAAAAATGAAGCGTCTGTCAAGATGGTTATGATGAGAATTTGTCGTTTTAATTCTTGAAAATCAATTTTACAAACCTGATGACTCTATTCCCATGTGATAAAATTGCATTTTACAGTCCCTTTAGATTTGAATCATAATCAGGGGATAGATCATCCATGACTCAGGAGAAAAAGATGCCTGGATTCAAAAAATATATTAACCCCACCATTGCTTTCATTTTGTTAATTACCTTGCTTTCCGCATGTACTCCAGCTCCGGTGGTCGAAAATATCGAAGTAACCCGCCTCGTCCCCCAGACTGTCGTCGTTACCCAGATCATGGAGATAATCCTGACCGCTACCAGCCTTCCGCCGACTGAAACTCCCTTGCCAACCAGTTCACCCACCCCGGAGACTGTGACCAACACCACCCAGACAGTTGAGCCTGGCCAGGTTAATCCAGTTGGACTGAGTGCCTGGTGTTTTCCGGAAGGGGTCCTCTTTCCTGAAAAATATATCGATGCAAACGCAACCATACATGAAGCTGGCGAGCAGTATGGTTTTATCAACGGCGCCCTGGAAATCACCAACATTCCCAAGACTTCCTGTACATTCGTTTACCAGTTTGACCAGCCGGTTGCTGCCGGGACCAGCCTGAATATCCACGATATCGGCCAGAAAAAAGCCTGGCTCACCACCCAATTAACACCCTCCGCTGCCGATCCGAGCAAGGCATTTGCTACCCTGACCCATGCCTATATCGTCAATCCGCCGGGATGGGATTTTTACTACGATTTTGTAGTTAATGGAGCGGATGGCAGCCTGATCCGTACCGACCGGGTCAATATCCACCGCTGGGATCCCGGAGTATGCTGGGATGGGGTAAAACCGTATTGGCCTTCGCTGCGCTGCCGTGAGAAACAGGATTCTCATCCCTGGGATTATGGTTACACTCCTCCGCCCCCCGAGGTCATCGAGGAGGAATAGAATCATCCACACCTGTTTTCATGTGCTCCATGGCAAGTATAAATCGAATAATCCATATCCCTTGAAAGGCAGTCAAATCATGGAAAATTATCCGCTGGGGCTTGAATAGGTTGAGCAGAGACAAAAAAATACTGGACCGGATCAATGTGGTTGATATTGAATCCACCTGTTGGGAAGGTGAACCACCCCCGGACCAGTGCAGCGAGATTATTGAGATTGGTATCTGTACATTGGATGTCGCCTCCGGAGAACGGCTGGATCGGGAAAGCATCCTGATCAAGCCGCTGGTCTCCCGGGTAAGCGAATTCTGCACACACCTGACCACCATCACCCAGCAAATGGTCGATGAAGGCATCCTGTTTTCCGAAGCCTGCCTGATCCTGCAAAACAAGTACAGCTCCCGCCGGCGTGTATGGGCCAGCTACGGGGATTATGATCGAAAAATGATGCTCAAGCAGTGCTGTAAACTGGATGTTGCCTATCCCTTTGGTGATACCCACATCAACATAAAAAATATCCTTGCAGTCATGCTCGGTTTTCCTAAAGAAGCAGGCATGGATCAGGCGCTTGCCCTGCTGGATATGCCATTAATCGGAACGCATCACCGCGGTGTGGATGATGCCTGGAACATGGCCGGGATGTTATCCAGTCTTCTCCTCAATACCAGGAAGGCATTCCCGCCGGAAGTAATATCTAAATCAAGAACATTGGGTAGGTGAAATTGGCAGTGCCGGAAAATGCGGTTATCCGAACAGCCCGTTTAGAAGATGCTGCACAAATTGCAGGATTATGCGGCCAATTGGGTTACGTGGCAACTGCGGAAACTATCCGTGAACGCCTCATCCTGCTGCTTCCAGAGAATAGGCACAGGATACTGGTAGCCGAAATCAGCGGTAAGGAAATCGCCGGCTGGATGCATGCCCTTATCGTCCAATTGCTGGAGTCCCCACCTTTTGTTGAAATCGGCGGAATTGTCGTGGATTCAGGCTATCGTCGCCTGGGTATTGGCAAACTATTAATTACTGACGCCGAAGCATGGGCCCTGGAAAATGGCCTCGATTGTGTCAGGCTGCGTTCCAACATGATCCGCCTGGAAGCCCACGAATTCTACCCTTCCATCGGGTATACGCATACCAAAACCCAGAAAACCTATCAAAAATTCCTTAAATCCGGGTAGGCTCGTTTGGTACTTGCGTACATTTCCCCTGGCAATAAGCCGTAATTTTTATTACTCAGGTCACACCCCCGGCACGATGCAACTGTCTTTCCATCCTCATCCGCAAAGAATCAATGCAACCAAATAATTAATGTGATTATTCTCACTTGACACTTTTTCAGCCCGGAACTAAACTTGATTGTATCAATTGTAGGGATACAACTATTTAATTCAAGGAGAATAATGTGAAGCAATTATTTATATCAGGTATGGCTGTTCTTTTATGTTTAACCCTGGCTGCCTGCCAGCCAGCGGCAGCTCCTGCTGCGGAGCCTACGGCTATGCCAGTCGAGGCAACTGTGGAACCAACTACAGCGCCGGTGGCGGAGCCAATTTTAGAGCTTGTTTCCGGGACAGAGTCCAAATCAATCACCCTGGATGATTTAAAAGCAATGGCGGTCGTCGAAGGACAGGCCGGAATCAAGAGCAGTACCGGGAAAATCACTCCTCCTGCCGTCTTTAAAGGCGTATCCCTGAAGGATCTGGCAGAACTTGTCGGTGGTGTCAGCGAAGAAAGCGGCATGAATCTGGTTGCTGAAGATGGCTACGCCATCTCTTTCTCCTACGATCAAATCATGAACGGTACATTCATTTCGTATGATCCAGCCACCGGGGATGAATTAAAAAATCCACCCCCCTTGCAGCCGATACTGGCATATGAAATGGACGGAAAGCCCCTCGATCCCAAATCGGATGGTAATTTACGCCTGGTAATCATCAGTGATGAACCTGCCCAGGTCACCGATGGACACTGGTCTGTAAAATGGGTAAACAAAGCGGAAGTAAAATCCTTTGTCCAGGATTGGACGCTCCAATTAAACGGTGCCATCAACGAAACCATTGACAGGTCTTCTGTTGAATCCTGCATTAATTGCCATGGGGTAAGCTGGAAAGACGATCAAGCTCAGGAGTGGAAGGGTGTTCCCCTGTTTTATCTGCTGGGTTATGTGGATGATGAGATCAAGCACGAGGGTCCCGCCTTTAATGACGCTCTGGCAGCGGAGGGCTACACCTTCGATTTAATCGCATCAGACGGCTATACCGTAACCATGGAAAGCGCTCCGGCTGCCCGCAATGACAGCTGGATCGTTGCAGAAACTGTGGACGGAAATCCTCTTCCTGAAAAATATTTCCCGCTGCGCCTTGTGGGAGACGGCCTGGAAAAGAACCAGATGGTCGGTGCCGTAACCACCATTCAAATAAATCCTGGTACAGCTGAAACACCCGCTGGAACGAGCCCCACCCCTGAGGCTGCAGGCGGCAGCTTGCCGTCGGTCCCTATCGACCAGGCAGATGTCGTATTTACCGGGTTGGTCAATGCCGAAACCGGATTGGATGAGCCTGGACTGCGCACACTCGAAGTGGTTAAAATATCTGCAGAGCATCCAAAAAAAGGCCCCCAGGATTATGAAGGCGTGCGTCTCAATATGCTGTTAGACCAGGTTGGTGTGAAGGAGGCTGCTGCTGTTCTCGTACTGACTGCCGGCGACGGTTTTTCCAGCGAGGTATCCCTGGCGGATGTGCGCGCCTGTGCCGACTGCCTGATCGCTTTCACAGAGACTGAAGGCGATATGATGATGGTAATGCCGGGAATGGCCAGCAATACCTGGGTGAAAGACATCGCCACCATTGAAGCTAAATAGGATACAAATGGATCACAGTAGAATTGGAGCAGTGCTTTAATAAATGAAAATCAAGGACACGGAGAGTTCCAGAAGGATGACCATTCTGGTTCCTCCGTGTCCTTCTATTTCGCAATTATTGAACAATCCATCCAAAATTTATTCCCATTGCGAAAAATAATGGTTCCATCGTCATGTTAAGAAGTTCATTTGCCTGTGCCTGCCTCATCATCCTGACTGCCCTCATACCGGGATGTTACATTCCCAATTCGGATGGAATAGGGACAAAACCTGCAGACCATGCCCCCCAAACTCCTGCGGAAAAGACCAAACTGGTGGTATTTGCAGCCGGCAGCCTGATTGTACCCTTCCAGGAATTAGAAACAGCATTTGAAGAGGCCCATCCTGAAGTTGATGTCCAGATGGAGTACCACGGCAGCATCCAGGTAATCCGTCATGTGACCGAATTACACGAGCCAATCGATGTTGTGGCCACTGCCGATGCATCCTTGATTCCGCAGTTAATGTTTGCTGTTGATGATGAGCAGACAGGCCAACCCTACGCCGATTGGTATATCCGCTTCGCCGGGAATAAGCTCGCCCTGGCATACCATCCGGACAGCCAATACGCAGCCGAAATCACCAGCGAAAACTGGGCTGAGGTCCTGGCAAGACCTGACGTGCGCCTGGGGCTGTCCGATCCGCGTTTCGACGCCCTGGGTTACCGCACATTTATGGCTGTTGCGCTTCAGGAACAGCTCCAAAAGAACTACAAGTTATTCAACGACTTGTTTGCCGGGCAGTTTTCCACTCCGGTGACCATCTTCCGGGAAGACAACAGCGTCCTGGTCCATGTACCGGAGATCCTGGAAACTACCGCCGGCAGTCATATCCTCATGCGCGGCGCCAGCATCCAGCTGGTCGCCCTCCTGGAGAGCAGGGATATCGACTACGCCTTCGAATATGAATCCGTAATACGTCAGCACGGATTACAGATGCTGGACCTTCCGGATCAGGTCAACCTCAGCCGGGAACAGTGGGATCCATTTTACGGCATGGTCGATGTGGGACTGGATTTTAAACGGTTTTCCAGCCTGCAGCCGCACTTCCAGGGTGAACATATTGCTTATGGGATCACCATTCCCGGCAATGCGCCTCAACCGCAAACCGCTGAAGCATTTATACAATTTCTGTTGGGTGAAACCGGCCGCAGGATCATGGCAGAAAACTACCACCCCGTTTTTGAACAACCGCAGGCGACCGGATATGAATCCATGCCGCCAGGTCTCAAGCAAATAACAATCCAGGAGTAAGGCCTATGAAACGCTACCGCCGGTCTTTGCTTGCCGTTTTTGGTACGGCGAGTGTATTGTTAGTGTTATTTATGCTGGCTCCGCTTGTGCAAACTCTCCTGGGTACAAATTGGCGGGATTTCTTCGCTGCCTTCACGGATGAAGAACTCCTCCGCTCAACGAAGGTAACGTTTGGATCTGCTCTGCTGGCAACCGGGCTGGGTTTACCTGGAGGGGTCTCCCTGGCTTATTTGCTGGCACGCCGTTCATTTCGTGGGCGCAGGCTGGTACAGGCACTCATCAATCTGCCGGTAGTTATTCCGCATACAGCTGCCGGGGTTGCCCTGCTGATGGTATTTGGCCGTTATGGATGGCTGGGACGTGTTTTTTCTCCCTTTGGGATTACATTTACAGACAGCATCGCCGGAATAACCGTGGCAATGGCTTTCGTCAGTATCCCTTACCTTGTAAATTCCGCCCGGGAGTCCTTTTCCATGACCTCCCAGGAGTTGGAAATGGCTGCCATGGTTGACGGTGCCTCGCCCTGGCAGGTTTTCTGGATGGTAACCTTGCCGCAGGCCTGGCGGGGGGTTTTAGGCGGGGCTGTAATGATGTGGGCGCGCGGGGTAAGTGAATTCGGTGCCATCGTTATTCTGGCCTACCACCCAAAGGTGCTGCCTGTGCTGGTTTATGAACGATTTGCAAGCTTTGGCCTTTCAGCCGCATTACCCGCCACTGCTTTCCTCCTGCTTGTGGCATTGCTGGTGTTTGGAATATTGAATTTTGTCATCATGCCCCGCCATGATTGAATCCCTGATAAATATCAATAATAATTAGAGACTGTGAATAATTTATTACCAATATGCTCTAAAACAATTTCTGATTGACTCTATATCGCGTGTATATAGAGAAAGGAAATAATATTTTAGAAGCTGAAGGCGGTTATGTTACTCCAAGCAAAGGGATCATTATGACTGAAGCAATGAGCCCTGATCCAGCAGGCCGGACAATATTAATCTCACCCGCCCCCAAATGATAATACAATCGTCCTGATACTTAAAATTGAGATCAAGACACCCACAAAAACCAACATCCACCTTGACGGCACCTTGCGGGTAACAAATGCTCCGATTGGTGCGGCAATCACGCCACCCCCAAAAAGCCCCAGGACAATATTCCACTGCAGTGACCCAAGTGTGAGAAAAAAGGTGATGGCCTCCACTACGGTCACAAAAAACTCGCTGGCATTAACCGATCCGATTGCTTTCCTGGGTTGGTTGCCGTCCGCAATCAGGGTTGTGGTTACAATCGGTCCCCAGCCGCCTCCCCCGATTGCATCACATAACCCGCCAATAAATCCTAGAAGGCCCACTTTTGTAGAAACTTTCTCAAGAATAATATTCCGATAAGCCATGTAGAGGATCCGCAAACCCATCAGGAGCAAATAGATCGCCACGATTGGCTTGATAATGTCTGTCGGAATATTAACCAGGATATAAGCACCGATCGCCCCCCCTATTACACCCGGAATCACCAGGCGTTTAAACAATCCAACATCCACATTCCCCAATCTGAAATGGGAGATGCCTGAAATGAGCGTTGTGAATACCTCGGCAGTGTGGACACTGGCGCTTGCGAGGACCGGTGACATTCCCAGGGTCAGAAGGAATGTATTGGAACTGACCCCGTAAGCCATCCCCAATGATCCGTCAATCAATTGTGCCAGAAATCCAACAATGATAAACGGTATGATATCTTGATCCATTAATAAATTTCTCCTGTGCCGCATATCATCATCAGCTAAACCTGTTCCACTCCAACTGCTGTAAGGTTGAGAGGCTGATTAATGATTGTGAGTATTATATATTGACTGCCAGGGTCTTTGCAACTTCACCGCACAACTTTGCCTGTTACCCGCGGATCTGTCACATTCGTTTAGGTATCAGATTTCCTGTAACAGGTAAGTATATTCTGGGATAAACAGTCTTATTAATTAAATAATCTCAATCCGGAATAGATAGAGATACGATGAATCCAACCGGGAAAAACAAGTATATGTTTGTGGTGGAAATGGTCATATGAGGGCGCTGGTGTTGGCTTGCTTTGCACGCAATTCCCCTGGTCAGCAATCTGAATGATTCCTTCAGGGGTTTCGGCCATTTGCCTGCAGCGATCCCCGGTAAACATCTGGCCAGGCGGCAGTATGGTAGCAAAAGTCGACCCAGTCCTGAAGCATTGCGGTGGCAGACCTGCAGGAGGAGTCATCCCTAAAAAAAATGGCTGCATCCAGATTCACCTGGCTGGAAACCAACCATGCCCGCAATTGGAGACCGGAATAAAGTCCAACTATTATAATGAATTATGCAGAGGTAATCCTATGGAATCAACCCGATTAACAATTATGCTTCCCGTAAGTCCCTTGGAAATCTATGCCGCCTGGCTGGATAGCGAAGAACATTCTAAATTTACCGGTGGTGTTGCAGAAATCGACCCGCACGTGGGCGGGATTTTCAACATTTGGGATGGTTACATCACTGGAAAAAACCTCCAGCTAGAACCCGGGCATCGCATTTTACAGTCATGGCGTACAACTGAATTTCCACCGGGCAGCCCGGACTCTCGCCTGGAAGTGTGTATTGAGTCTAAAAGCGGAGGTGCAGAATTGACTTTAATCCATACTGATATTCCCGATGGACAGGCGGAAATGTACAGCCAGGGCTGGAAGGAATTTTACTTCGAACCAATGCTTGAATACTTTCAGCATGAACAATAGCCAGGATCTTCGTAGTGATGCCAATTATCCCAACAGCCAAAGCATAAATAGATCGGGATTATTGATTCTTATATTGGGAAGCACGCCTTCTTGCATTCACATTTCCCGGGATAGAATGAAATTTGACAACTTATTGGACATTTAATAGTAAGAATCATTGGATGCATGTCATCATAAAATGACAATACCTCATCAAATACGATCCAGGATAATGGAGGATTCATGAAATCCAGAGCTGTTAGAAACCTTATTGAGCCTCAGATGGTGATTGAAGGAGCCGGTGTTCGTCTGCAGCGCTCCATATCCCCCCAGGTCAGCAATCTCTACGACCCTTTCTTGCTTTTCGACCATTTTGCCTTTAATGATCCTGCAGAAGGACCAATCCGTGGTTTCCCCACCCATCCCCACCGCGGCATCGAAACCGTAACTTACATGCTGGAAGGAAACGTTCAACATCGCGACAGTCTGGGTAACAGCGGTATCATCGGACCAGGGGATGTCCAGTGGATGACAGCAGGGGGCGGAATTTTGCATGAAGAAATGCCCCATCGTGGTCCGGATGGAACAATTTATGGCTTTCAGCTGTGGGTGAATCTTCCGGCATCTCTCAAAATGAGTCGTCCAAATTACCAGGAAGTAAAAGCAAGCAGTATCCCCGAATCGATCCAGGATGGAATTTCAATCCGGGTTGTAGCCGGCACAGTCAATGGCATCCAAGGACCGGTAAAGCAAATTGCCGCCAAACCTCTCTATCTGGAAGTTAAACTGCCAGCGCAGTCAACATTCACCCAACAGGTACCACCAGGGCATACAGCTTTAATCTATGTGTTCGAAGGTGTGGGTAAAATTGCTGACCAACCAGTCAAAGCCCTTAGCATGGCTGTCCTCGAGGACGGAGATTATATCCAGGCACAGGCTGGAGATGTCCCGATGCGTTTCATGATCATGGCTGGATCACCCTTTGGCGAACCGGTTGCTCCATATGGACCTTTTGTAATGAATACCCGGGAGGAGATAGCCCAGGCTCTGGCAGACCTTCGTGCCGGGACTTTTGTTAAGAACTAGCTCTTGTGGAAGTATAATTTGGTCGGTTCGATTAATAATCCGCCAACCCATGAACATATGAAATATAAAAAACCGTTAACCGCTCTTGGTTAACAGTTCTAAGAGTATTCAATTTTATCTAAAAATCAGAATACCATTTCCAATCCATCGGGAGGCTTATTTACGCCCGAAATCGGCTGGAATTTCACCCCATGCCCGGCTATCCCACTTCATCACCTCGTTGTGAATCTCATTCTGCGCCAGCCATATTTCTGCCCGGGAAATGAGTTTGAATAATTCCTGGTTTTTATCATCCGGTCTCAGCTGTGTCTTGCATATTTTTTGTTTGACCCAGGTAATGGCGGTTTCCGAATCACTGTATACAGTTTGGTTCATCCCCATTTTCTTTAATAAGGAAAGGATATGTATAATCGCCAGAAATTCGCCAATATTATTCGTTCCATTTGCAAAGGGGCCACGATGGAAGATCTCTTTCCCGGTTTGGGTATATACTCCGCGATATTCCAGCCGACCCGGATTTCCCGAACAGGCAGCATCCACGCAGTAGCTGTCGGTTTGTGGTCCTTCGAATATAACGAATGGATTCTGGATTGCATCAGGATAACTGTGCTGGATATAGTTTGAGTATTCTCCCCGGTACGCCACCTGTGCCAACTGCAGGGATGGAAATGCCTTGAATTCTGCTCCCTGGAAACCGTGAACCTGGTACGAAGTCTCCTCCCAGGAATTATATATTCCAGGCTGTCGACCTTTCCATACCACATAATATTTATTTTTTTCAGGCACGCTCAAATTTTACCCGCCTTCTTAAATTGTTACCAATATTCCAAAAACCTGCCGGGGTGAAATATTTCCGTATGTCAAATTCCGGCAGGTTGTTTTTTCATACCGTATTTTAAGGTCGAATGCTAAATATCTCTTTTTTCGTCTGGTCCGCAAGTTGAATAATTTCCAGGGCTTCTTTTTTGGTTTCTTCACTTGCGCTGGGGCTGTAAGAAATAAATTTTACCAGATCACGGGCATCTGCCAGCATTCCTCTCACTTTAGCCATGTAGGTCAGGTCCAGTTTGCCAGCCTCTTCCGGGACAGGCAGGTCACGGGCCGCCTGAATTAGTTCACGCGCATGAATGAGACGCTCTCCTGCAGTTAGCTGATTTGCCACCGTTTTTCCTTACGCTTTATTTGGGACAATATCTCGGTAAAACCGCATTTCTTGGCAGTGAATACTCATGGTGCAGGCATGAAACCATCATCTAATTGACTATTTCAATCCCAAGAAACCCCCGGATATTGCTGGTGCGTTTATAATACGAGATTCTTATCCGCATGGGTTGGCGTTATCAAAATGATAGCCATAACCTGCCCTTGAGTAGTTTTTAAGTCAGCCAGGTTCCCGGAAAACAAGAATGGTTATTCCGGTATTACCCGGCCATCCACCTGGATTATCCCCGAAAATGCCGGAAATAACGGCTGTCAGGGTGAGGTTCTATTAATTCCACCGTCATTCCTGTAGTATACTCCGGGAAGATAAACGCTTCAAACCCATCCTCCCGGTTGGTGTAGATTTTATGTTCGTGGATGGCTGCTCCTGAAGATGTTACCCGCCGCACTGCTGCGCGAATGTCCGCAACTTCAATGGAGATATGCTCCAGTCCTTCCCCCTTTGCTTCAATAAAATGCTTTACTCGGGCATTCTCTCCCCAGGACTGGGTGGGATGCAGGATCAGGTGGTCGTTTCCGGTTTCGATCCAGCCATCATACTGCTCGCCTTCATGCTGGTCCGAACGGATACCAAGCATTGGCTTGCCAAGGATCGTTTCAAATTTTTTCGACACCGCCTGGATATCAAGGCATGCTGTTCCGATATGCTGTACACCCAGGATGCCGTTGGGGTTTCTATAGGTGCCAAACCTTACCGGATAGTTCGTTTGCGTGAGCTCGATTGTCATTCCAAACGCTTGTTCACGTCCAATAAACAATCTCTTGCCGAAATTATCAGCAACTATTTTGTCTCCAACCACCGGGATGCCGGCCTGGCATATTCGTTCGTAATCCTGGTGAATATCATCGGTAAGGAAGGTAAGTCGCTCCAATCCCGGTCCTTTCTCGGCAAGATACGCAGCCACTGGCGAAGCGGTCTGCCTGCTTTCCATGAGATAGAGTTCACAATCATTTGGAAAAGGCAGGGATACTGCCCGGTCAATACCGGCTGTTTCATCTGGTGGTTCCTGAAAGCCCTCAAACCCGAAAAGGGTTCTGAATAGATTCCAGGTTTCAGTTACGTTCCTTACAGCAAAACCTATTTTCTGTAATCGAATGATCATTTGATAAATCACTTTCCGGTTTGCGCAGCCAATTACATTGATATTGATTCAAAAATCAGGGTGTGATGATTCTTGATCTGAAATTCCAGGATCAAGCGGGCAAAATCAACAGGATTAGACCTGACTGCACAGCTGCTACAGCAGGGCTCACCGCTTTAATCCGGCGGTCAGTGCCTCACACGCAAAATCGATATCTCTCTCCTCAAGCAGCGGATCAATCGGGAGGGAAAGCAGCTCGGTGGCCAGGGCTTCAGTGACTGGCAGGTTGTTGCCTCCTGGATAGCGGTGTTTCTGGTATACCGGGCGGAAGTGCACGGGTGGATTGTAATTGGTATTTGCCTGGATACCCATCTCGCGCATTACCGCCTTGACCTCATCCCGATTGCGGACCATAAAAACAAATTCACGGCATACCGGTTCTGATTCAGGCCGGAAAACTGGCAATCTTACCCC
Source organism: uncultured Chloroflexia bacterium (assembly GCA_963747965.1). Classification (GTDB taxonomy): domain Bacteria; phylum Chloroflexota; class Anaerolineae; order Anaerolineales; family Anaerolineaceae; genus CAVVGZ01. The sequence goes on from CAVVGZ010000004.1 coordinate 614,713, forward strand.
GTCCACATTCTTTAATCGTTCCTGGTACCAGCGGGCAATCTTCTTTCTTTTTTCCGTCCATTCCGGGAGATATTTCAACTTGACATTTAATACCGCTGCATCAACTGGAACCATGCGCAGGTGATATCCTTCCACGATATGCCCGGAAAAGTCAGGGGATTTTTCATTCGTCTCCGCCGAGAGTCCATATCTTTTATAGGATTCTACGCCGTCCCAAAGGGTTTTTTCCCAGGCAGCCACCATTCCCCCGCTGCCGACTGAGCCGATTTGTTTGGTAGGCGCTGTGCTGAATACCACCAGCTGGGCAAATGCACCCATCGGTTTTCCGTAATCTTTGGCGACCGTCGCCAGGGCAGCATCCTCAACAATCATTAAATGATACCGGTCAGCAATTTCTCGCAAACGCCGCACATCAACAGGATGTCCGTACAAATCAACCGGAAGGATTGCCCGCGTTCGTTCTGTTATCAGGCTCTCCACCAAATCCACGTTCATCGTGTAATCCGATGCGTTTACATCGCATAATACACAAACCGCCCCGCAGTTGCCAATTGCGTTGGTTGTAGCCATATCAGAATTTGCCACGGTGATGACTTCATCACCTGCCCCTACCCCTGCAGCTTTTAACGCAAGCAGTAAAGCTGATGACCCGGATTGTACGGCATTTACATAAGGGTAACCCAGCAAATCGCCGAATCCTTTTTCAAAAGCATGGACGATATCCAGGGCTTCCCACGAGGAACCGAATACAGCTGGTTCTATTGCGGCAAGTATCTGGTCTCGTACCTGTTGGTTAAAGAGATGGGCTTTGGTACGCGGCACTTTCCATTGAGAACTCATAAAACCTCCGGGGATGAATAAAATATTTGCAGCTTTATGTATGACAGATTATAGCATTGAAGAGATTAGCTGCAGGTTTTCAATTAAGTTGCATTTATATTTCATAAGCAAACAGGTTTTTAGACATATCTGGAAACATATCTGAAACGTCTTGCTATTAAGAAAATACCATGTATACTGTTAATATTGGGTCTCTATTAGTTTGAGAAAGTTGCCAGTTTTTAATTGGGTTGATTTTCACTATATTTCAAATTAACAAATTGAAATTTTATCAGGGTTTGTAGAGATGTTTCATAAACATTTACACCTGTTAGCCCAATAATGACTCTCACAATAATGGGCTGGATAGAAAGAGTCGAAAAAATTAATGGATGGAAACCGCTCCACTGCAAGAACAAGTATCCATAGTATATTTTACCTGGACATGATCGATCGTCATCCGGTAAACAAGAAATCATCCATGATATGAGCGAAACGCGGAATACATCGGTGAATTCTAGGGCAGGAAAAATTATATCTGGAAGACTTATTAATAGTAGGGAGTATGTCCCCTTATTGTAAGAAATACGCCTATCCCCGGACGACCCGACCTTCCTGTAAAGGTGAAGCTGTGCCGGGAAACCCGAAAGTGGATTTATGCTTGAGTGGCGAGAGACTCTGCGACCACAATAGTTTTTACCGCAGCAATAACAGCCTGATGGTTAATTAGAAAACCAGGAAGGAATTCGATTCCCCGATTAAGAACACGTTTCATAACATTTCAGAATATCTTGTGTTTGTTTTTGGATTTGCTGCTTGGTAGTTAAGCAATAAAAAAGGCTGCAAGGGGAGGTTTTTTTCTCCTATCGATATTTTCATTATAGGATAAACCATTGGATTACAAAATGTTGAAAACAAATTCATTATTCTTTTCTGGCTGGTTAGATGACTTTTTTACCGCTTACTACCGCCGCCGGCCGGTTACCGCAACCTTTATCGGCATGCATGATTTGGACCACCAGCTGCCAGACTTCTCCGAGAACGGTGTCGCAGATACAGTGGATGAGATGAAGTCCCTGCTGGCACGCCTGGATGAACTGCCTGCGGAAAACCTGTCCTCATCAGAAAGTATGGACCGGATGTTGGCATCTGGTTATTTGCAGACTCAACTCTGGGAGTTCCAATCCAATCATTTTTATCGGGGTAATCCCTGCCTGTATACCGGTGAAGCAGTTTTTAGTGTGATTTCGTTATTTCTTTCGGACTATACCCGGGCGGTTGGCGACCGAATCAACGCTGCAGTAGACCGGATGAACGGAATTCCTGTTTTACTGGCCCAAGGAAAATCAAACGTCCGCCAGGCGCCGCAAGCCTGGATCGATCAGGCCATAGATGAATGTGCTGGCGCCCAGGCATTTTTTACCCGGGGTGTTGATCAGCTAACCATAGATCACAAGATCACGGATCCCAATTTTGGAACTTCAGCTGTGGCTGCAGCAAATGCATTTAAGGATTTTCAGGCCTATTTGGAAAACGATCTCAGCCAACATGCCAACGAGGGAGGCTATGCCTGTGGTGAAGAAGCGTTCCAATTGATGATGCGGCATGGTCATTTCCTTGAGCTCAACCTGGATAATTATGTGCAATATGCCGGGGACCAGATTGCACAAGCAGATGCTTACCTGAATACACATGCCAAAGATTTTGGAAGCCCATCCCCCGCTGAGGCGCTGGGGAAACTTGCCGATATTCACCCCACAATCGATAATTACTACCAGCGCTACGGGGAATTGTGGCAGGCGTGCCGGGAATTGGCAATTAATAAGCAGTTGGTCACCTGGCCGGATTTCCCGATTGAATATATTCCTCAGCCGCTCTGGGCACGCCAGGCTGCTCCCCATTTATATTTCCTCCCTTACCGTTCACCGGCTGCTTTCAACCGCCCCCCGGTGCATCATTATCTGGTACCGCCCATAGATTCCAGTATGCCGCCGGATAAGCAGGAACAGATGCTGCGCGCTGTCAACGACAGCGTGATCAAGACCAATCATGTAGTGCACCACGGCAGCATTGGTCACCATGTGCAGAACTGGAATGCTTACTTGAGCGCATCACGGATTGGCCAGGTGGCAGGCACTGACTGTGCTTCTCGCCTGGCAATGTTCTGTGCCGGGACAATGGTTGAGGGTTGGGCGGTCTATGTGGGGAATCTGATGGCTGAAGTTGGCTTCTTAACCCCCTTGGAAGAATATGCCGAAGCGCAATCGCGCCGCCGCATGAGCGCACGTGCCGTTGTAGATATCAAGCTGCACTTGGGAGAGTTTACTCTGGATCAGGCAGTTACTTATTATCAGACCCAGGGCGGAATGAACGCCGGATTTGCCAGGCGTGAGGCGGTAAAGAACAGCATGTTCCCGGGAGCAGCCATGATGTACTTGTATGGCAGCGACCGGATTAGAAACTTCCGCCAGGAAATGTCCGCCAGGATGGGGGCATCGTTTAATTTGTGCAATTTCCACGATCAATTTTTGTCCTTTGGCTCTGTTCCGGTGGAACTGGTCTGCACAGCCATGAAAGGAATGTGATACGGCCATGCTTGGTAAAGAGACGATTGATTACAGCAAACGGCTGACTCCGCTTATCCTGGGGATAGACACGCTTTATACCTCAGAAACCGGCGAAAAAGATGGCCTGATTGTTCAAAAATTGAAGACGGCTGAGAATTACCATCCTTTGCAGTTCAATACGTATCATGAAGCATTTATAGAGCTGGAGAGAATGAAAGCGGAAGCGGTGAGTATTCCAGAGGCTGACCGGCGTGTTTATTATGAGCAGATGTGCCGCTCGCTTTCAGCTTTTGTCACCTGGCGTGAAAAAGGCTTGCCGTTTACAGAACAACTTAAGCAGTTCATCCACGTCCCGGCCCGGCCGGCTTCAGACACCGAATTGGACGATCTAAGAGGCAAAATGCGGGATCTGCTAACCCGCATGGGTTACACAGGAGACCTGGCTGCCCAGTGTGCCGCCTGGGAAGCAAGGGTTAAAGTTCCCGCAGATGAAGTAATCGGCGTCATAGAAACCCTTATGGAAGAAGCCTGGGATCGCGCTGAAAAATATTTATTTAAAATCCCGGCCGAAAAATCAGACCGGATGAAGGTCATACCGGTGACCGGCGTGCATTTCAACGCCATGTGCAACTACGCCGAGAGGAAAGTTCATCTGAATATCGATCCGGTATTGACCCGTCCCGGTTTGAAACACCTCACCGTTCACGAAGGTATCCCCGGGCATTATCTCCAATTTAAGATGCGGGAGATTGGCCTGCTGGAAGGAACCGGAGCGGCAGACAGCAGCCTGTCTGTTGTGAACACGGCCGGTGCTTCGGTCTTTGAAGGCATTGCCGATAACGGACTGCGGATGTTGAACTGGCTTGATTCTGATGATGACCGCATCCAGAGTTATATGAACCGCTACCGGGCCGGAATAGGCACCGGCGCCGCCTGGCGGATGCACGCCCTGGGTTGGCCGAAAGAGGAGGTTGCCGCCTGGCTGCGTTCGCAAAGTCTGGTAGGCGGTGAAGGTTGGATTGCCAACCGCATGGCTTTCATTTCGGCACCATCCCGTGCAGTATTAATCTGGTCCTACTGGTGGGGTGAAGCAGTGGTGGCTCCTGTTTGGGAAAAAGTACCTGTCAATCGTAGAGAGGATTTTCTGCGTTTTATATACGACCGCATCCACTCAAATGACAGTATTGGAATGTTCAAATAATTAATACAAGGAGGTGGTACCTAAGGGAGTTATTTAAACGAATTCAGACTATATTAAACGAACCATATCAGGATTTTCTAGTCGAGAAGGAAAGGATAAGCTAATGAATAAGAATAAAAAGATGCTATGGGTGCTTTCAGGGTTGGTCCTGGTTGCCATGCTGGTTGCGTCCTGCGCCCCTGCTGCTGCACCCGCACCTGTGGAAGCCACCGCAGCCCCCGCTGTAGTAGAAGCCACCGCAGCCCCCGCTGTAGTAGAAGCCACTGCAGCCCCAGCCGTTGTAGAAGCCACTACAGCGCCGGTTGCCGAAGAACCAAAGATTCTTCAGGTGGCCTACACCCGTGAAAAAGATGTCTTGAATGCCTTTACCAGCCAGATGCTCTGTGACATCGAATTCACAATGGTGGAAGGTTTGATTCAAAACAACGAAAAGGGTGAAAACATTCCCATTTTAGCCAAAGAGATCCCCACCCTTGAGAACGGCGGCATCGTCGATAACGGGGATGGCACCTATGATATGACCTGGAATCTGCAGGAAGGTGTCAAGTGGCACGATGGTGAACCATTTACCAGTAAAGACGTTTGTTTCACCTGGAAGTTTGCCTCAGACCCGGAGTCCCAAACATACAACAGCGACGACTATCGCGGTATCATCGATTGCCAGATGCCGGATGAGAACACAGTTGTATTCACCTGGGATGGCCTTTATGGAACATACGCCGGTATTTTCGAAGCCATTATGCCGGAGCATAAGCTGGGTGGTCTGACCACCGCCGAAATTGTAACCAACGAAGAGTATAACCGCAGCCCAATCGGCACAGGCCCGTATAAATTTGGTGAATGGAAATCTGGTGAATACATTCGGGTGGTTAAGAATGAGGACTACTGGCGCGGTGCTGACTACCCCAAAATGGATGAGATCGTGTTCAATTTCATCCCCGATGACAATACCCGCCTGAATGCTCTGAAAACCGGAGACTACCACATCGGTGAAATTCTGCCGGTGCAGGTTAAGGAAATGGAAGGCAATCCGAATGGCGAGGTCAAGCTGATTGACTCCAACGTGTTCCTGCATTTGGACCTCAACAACAACAGCGAACGCACCAAGAAATTATTTGGGGATAAAAATGTTCGCAAGGCCATTTACCATGCCATCGACCGCGATGCCATCGCCGAGCAGTTGATGGAAGGGACCGTCACCGTTGTAAACACACCGTACAACCCGAACAGTGTCTGGGTTAACAAAGATGTTAAGGGTTACAACTATGATCCCGAAATGGCCAAGAAGATGCTGGATGAAGCTGGCTGGGTTGTTGGTGCAGATGGGATTCGTGAGAAGGATGGGGAGAAATTCTCCTTCACGATAATGAACCGGGCTGGCAGGCAGGATCGTATCGCAGTTGCCCAGGTTATCCAGGCTCAGTTGAAAGAAATTGGGATTGATGTCCAGTTTGAAACGCCTGGAAGCAGCAGCCTGGTCGAACCAATGGCGCACAGGTGTATGGGAGGCTATCGTCAGCGGCTGGTTCCTGCCCTCCGATCCCAGCATCACCGCCATCTATGGCTGCGGTGGCTCCAATAACTTCACCGGTTTTTGTGATCCAGCCCTGGACGAAATATTGCAGGAGTCTGACAAGAATCTTGACCCCGCTGTCCGCAAACCGCTGCTGGACGAGGCCCAGGTGGTGTTAGACGAAAACGCCTTTACCCTGCCGATCTACGCCCAGGTAACCCCATACTATGTAGACAACAATGTGACAGGTTTCTTGGGCTCCGGCACCAACTTCGGCAGCTTCTGGAACGTTTACGAGTGGGGCCTCGAGTAATTGAATGGATAGGATTTAAGCAGCAGCTGAATAGATAATGGGGGCTGAGGAGCAAGCCTTTCCCTCAGCCCTCATCATTCAGAAGAAGGTGGATGGATTTGACCGGAATGTGATCTTTTTTAGGGAGGTTCAGATTAATGGGAAAGTACATAACCCGACGAGTTTTGCAAATGATTCCGCTGATGATCGGGATCTCCCTGATTGTGTTCTTAATCATTCAGGCAGCCCCGGGCGGTCCTGAGGGAATGATGCTTCAATCCGGATTAACAATCGATCCGGCGGTGATTGAAGCATACCGTCACCGCTTGGGGGTGGATCAGCCCATTTACATCCAGTATATCCGCTGGTTTTCTGCAGCGTTGTCAGGTGACCTTGGGATCAGCTACACATCTACCCGCCCGGTATGGGTTATGATCTTGGAACGTCTGCCTGCCACCCTGGAATTGATGGCGGTTTCATTTTTACTGGCGGCAGTCATTGCCATTCCCATGGGGATCTACAGCGCCTTGCATCAGTACAGCCCCTTTGATTTTACGGCCACATTTTTCTCTTTTTTAGGCATTGCTATGCCGGTATTTTGGTTTGGCTTAATTCTACAATTGGTTTTCTCGGTAAAATTGGGGTGGCTTCCGGTAGCCGGTACCGGCACAGTCGGCTCTGAATCATTAGCGGACCATATCAAGCACTTGATTCTCCCCAGCATAGTCCTCTCTTTACACTATATTGCCGGCTGGTCACGGTATATGCGCTCCAGCATGCTGGGTGTCATCCGCGCCGATTATATTCGCACTGCCTATGCCAAAGGGATGGTTGAGCGGATGGTGGTGCTCAATCACGCCGTGAAAAATGCCCTTATCCCCGTGATAACCATTATGGCTCTCCACATGGCAGCTCTTTTCTCGGGGGCAGTTATTACCGAGACGATTTTCGCCTGGCCTGGTATTGGGCGGTTGTTTATTCAATCGATGAATTCACGGGATTATCCGGTTTTAATGGGCATTTTAATGATGGGCTCCTTTATGGTCGTTATTTTTAACCTGTTCGCTGACATAGTATATGGCTGGTTGGACCCACGAATCAGTTATCAATAAATAGGAGAGTTTTTTAAGTGAGGAGTAAATAATGGCTGTTGTTAGCAGAGTAGGTGAAAATCATAGAATTGTGGAAAAAACCAAATTTGTAAGCCAGCGCAGGCTTGTGTGGGAAAACTTCAAACGCCACAAGATAGCGCTAATTGCAGCTATCTTATTCGTCATCATGTCAGTGGCTTGTTACGCTGCTCCGCTTATTGCACCCTACGAATTTGATGAAATCAACCTGAGTGCTATCCGGCAGCCGCCCTCCCCCGAGCATTGGATGGGTACCGATGATCTGGGACGCGATCTTTTCACCCGTATTCTATACGGGGGACGCATCTCCATCACAATTGGTATCATGGCGGCTTTAATCGGCACAAGTCTGGGAGCGTTGATCGGTGCGTTCTCCGGGTTTTACGGCGGCCATGTAGATAACGGATTAATGCGTTTTACGGATATTGCCTATTCGATACCCACCCTGCCGCTGCTGATTGTATTGAGTTCTTTCTCCAATGCGGCTGTTCCCATTATAGTTCTCATCATTGGCTTTCTGAGCTGGATGCCAACTGCACGGGTGGTGCGCGGTTCAGCCCTTTCAGTGAAACAAAAAGAATTTGTGGAATCGGCGCGCATGATTGGGGCTCTTGACCGGAACATCATCTGGAAGCACATCATGCCGAATATTGCCGGACCTATCATCGTTGGTACCACGCTCGCCGTGGGATCAGCAATCATCATTGAATCATCGCTTAGCTTTCTAGGGCTGGGTGTACAGCCTCCAACGCCCACCTGGGGCAATATGTTGATGGATGCACAGTCAACGATGGCGTCTAAACCCTGGTTGACCATCTTTCCAGGATTGGCGATTCTGTTTATCGTCCTGGAGGTTAATTTTATTGGTGATGGTTTACACGACGCTCTTGATCCAACGCTTCGCAACAGATAGTTCCGTTAAACCACAATTCCCTCAACCGGCAAGTAATTTATAAGAAGAAAGGCATAGATAATGGCATCGGATCACCCACTGGAAGATCGCTACGATCATTTATCTGCTGAATTTTTCAACCTTTATTATCAATATTTCCCTCCGCATGCTACCCGCCAGGGTCTGCACCAATATGACCATTCATTAGGGCATTATCATCGGGATGAGATCGAAGATACTTTGCGGGGCATGAAAGCCGTCCAGGATCAGGTTACCGCCATAAACCCCGATGACATGGACCGCACCCATGCTCTTGATTATCCGGTATTAATCACGCGCATGAAGCGTGAGATTTACTGGATTGAACAGTGGCGCTTCTGGGAAAACAATCCCTTGTTTTATAAAGATATTATTACCGAGGGGTGTTTTAATTTATTAAGCCGGGCATTTGCACCCGAAGAAACCAGATTGGAGGCTCTCATAAACCGTGAGAACGAAGTGCCTGGTCTGCTTCTGGCTGCAAGAAACAACCTCGTCAATCCGCCGGCAGTCTATACGCAGCAGGCAATTCGTTTTATGGAGGGGGCAAAATTGTTGTTTCGTGAGGCTCCCCGGGTATTTTCAGATGTGAAAAATTCGGCTTTGTTGAATAATTTTACGCAGGCCAACAACCGGGTTCTTGAGGAATTGGATCGTTTCCTGGTTTATTTACAGGAAGATTTACTGCCGCGTTCGAATGGTAATTTTGCTGTTGGTGAAGCGGGAATTCAGGCGATTATTGATGCAGAAGAGATGATTGATGTGCCTGTGAAGGAAATTCTCCAGCGCTGCTACCATGATCTGGAAAAAACCGGGAGAGAGATTACTGAAATAGGTCAACAAATTAATCCGAAGGCGACTGCTGAGGAATTATTTGCCCGTGTCCTGGCTAACCATCCCACCAGGGATGATCTGCTGCCAACCATGCGCTCTGAGTTGGCAAAGATGCGTGCATATTTGAGCGAAAGGAACCTGATGACCCTGCCGGAGGAATTGCCGGATGTTATGGTAACCCCGATGTACAGCTACGCCAGTGCAAGTGCCATGATGCTGACCCCCGGACCATTTGAACAGGTTGCCCGGGAGGCTTACCTGGTGACCAATATCCCCGGCAAAGATTGGGAAGAGGATCGTATCGAAGCGCAGCTCCGTGAGTTCAATATCTATGACCTGGTGCTGATGCTTTTACACGAGGCTTACCCGGGTCACCACACCCAATTTTATCTGGAGAAACGGGTTCCAATTTTTGCCAGCCGGGACCATGACTCAGATTCAAATTCGGACGGTTGGGCAGAATATGGTAAATATATGATGGTTGAGGAGATTTATGGGGAGTTGGACCCGCTCTACCGGTTGGCAGTACTGCGCGATAAACTCAGCATGATATCAGCAGGAATTGCAGGGATCGAAATTCATACGGAGAATTGGACCCTTGAGCAGGCCGCTGACTTCCTGGTTTCACGCGGAAAGCAAAGCCGGGAAAGTGCCTGGCGCATTTTAGACAGGGCGATTTATTACCCTTCGCATATTACCTATTATATTGGAGGTGAAATGGTCTTGAAACTGCGGGAAGATTACCGTAAGTTGAAGGGTGACCATTTTTCACTTAAAGAATTTCATGACCGTTTCTTAACCTATGGTTTGATCCCGATCAAGGTCATTCGAATGGACATGCTTGGAGAATCAGATGACGGGATACTCTTCTAAAATAGGGAGAATTGGAAATGGGTCAACCGCAAAGCATTGAATCTACGTACGACCGCCTGGCAGATGATTTTTTTGATATTTATTACACGTATTATCCTGTCCATGCGACACGCCAGGGACTACACCAGTACGATAACAGCCTGGGTCATTACAGGCGGGATGAAATTGAAGAAACCTTGAGACGGATGAAAGAGGTGCAGTCCCGGGTAGCCGCCATTGATCCCGGTCAGATGGACCACCAGCACGCCCTCGATCATCCGGTGCTGACCACCCGTATGAAACGTGAGATTTTTTGGATTGAGAAATGGCGTTTCTGGGAAAACAATCCTCTGTTTTATAAAGATATCATCATCGAGGGCATGTTCAATCTCGTGAGCCGGGATTTTGCACCGCTGGAAGTACGACTGAAGGCTTTGGTCTGCCCGGCAGAAGGATGTTCCGGCAGTGCTGGATTGTGCCCGTCAGAATCTTGTCAATCCGCCGGTGGAATATACAACCCAGGCGATTGCACAGGTAAGAGGCGCATTGGGCTTCTTCAATAATTTGCCGCAGGCATTCCGGGAGGTGAAAGACCCGGCTATTAATGGCTGAATTCATGCAGACCAATGCTGTGGTCATAGATCAGATGGAAAAGTATCTGTCCTTCTTGGAGAATGACTTGCTGCCCCGCTCACACGGCAACTTTGCGGTTGGGGAGGCGGGGATTCAGGCTATCCTCGATGCAGAAGAGATGATTGATGTTCCGGTGAAGGATATCCTTAAGCGCTGCTATCAGGATCTGGAAAAAACCGAAATGGAAATTTCCGACGTGGCTTACCAGATTGACCCAACAGCGGCGAAGGAAGAATTGATAGTGCGGATGAGGGCAGACCATTCAGCCCCTGAGGATATCCACCATGTAATCCGTGAAGAACTGGCAAGAGTGCGCAGTTATTTAACAGAATATGACCTGGTAACAATTCCACCGGAAATGCCGCATGTGATCGTGACACCAATGCCGGATTACGCAAGTGGCGGCGGTATGATGTTAACTCCCGGACCATTTGAGACCGTGGCAGAAGAATCATACCTGGCATTACAAATTCCAAAACCGGATTGGACCCAGGCACAAGTCGATGGGCTGTGGAGTGATTTTAATACCTACGCGTTGCCATTGTTAATGATCCATGAATGCTATCCGGGGCACCATACCCAGTTCTATCTTGAGAAGCGCCTCCGAATGTTCGCCAGCAAGGATCATGACTCAGACTCCAACTCGGACGGTTGGGCTGAGTTTGGGAAGTATATGATGGTGGACAGGATATATCGCCCCAAAAAATCTATTCTACCGGCTGGCAGTCCTGCTTTCAAAACGCAGTTACATTGCAGCGGCCATTGCCGGGATGGAGATTCACCTGCAGATCAAGACCCTCCAGGAGGCATCCGATTTCCTCATGGAAAAGCAGGGACGCACCCGCCAGAATACCTACATCTGGGTGTTGAACCGGGCAACTCATTACCCCACCCATCTCACCTATTATATCGGCAGTGAAATGGTGCGTAAACTGCACGATGATTTTAGATCAATAAAAGGTGACGCTTATTCTTTGAAGGAATTCAATGACCGCTTTTTAACATATGGCCTGATCCCCATAAAAATTATCCGCAAAGATATGTTGGGCGCAGCAGATGATGGGGTGCTGTTCTAGTTGAGTTTTCGGAGCAGGTTCTTCTGAGCAAAGTCCTTGAGCAGGTTTTATAATTTTTTGGAAAGGTATAGGGTAGCTAAAATGAAAGACAAATTACGTGTGGGTGTGATCGGAGCCGGGCGGTGGTCTGGAATTTCTCATCTGCCGGGTTTTAAGGGTTCGCCGCTCTGTGAACTGGTTATGATCTGCGACCTTGACCGTGACCTGGCTGAAAAGCGTGCCGCGGAGTTTGGAATTCCCGAGGTCACCACAGATTATGAGAAAGTGCTCTCCCGCAAGGATATTGATGTAGTTGATATCGTCACCAGCGGTGATAACCATCAGCCGTTAACATTTGCTGCGTTGGATGCCGGGAAACACATTCTGGTGGAAAAGCCAGTCTGTCATGATTATCGTGATGTTCTGCGTGCGAATGAGATTGCCAAATCGAAAAACCTGAAGACCAAGGTCGGGCTGACTTTCCGCTATGCCCCGGCGGTTCAGTATATGTTTGAACTTGTCCGTGAAGGTTTCGTCGGTGATCCGTATATTTTCAACGGATATGAGCAGAACTCCCAATGGATAGACCCGGACACCGCCATGGACAAGCGCAATCACAAGGTCAAACCGGCAGGACCGTCACCCTTCGGTACTGACTTCTCCCGTGAGGGGATTAAAGTTGGTTCACTGGAGGGGTATGGGGCACCCACAATAGATATAGGCCTCGAGCTGGTGAACAGCGATTTGACAAAAGTAGTGGGTATCTTAAGCAACATGGTTCCATACCGGCGGCGTACCAAACTGGATACCGGGCGCGAAAGGATAAACATTGACGATGCGGATATCTTTATTGGTGAATGCGCAAATGGGGCGCTGTACTCCATGCAGTCCAGCTATGTAACAGTCGGGAATTACCCGGGGATTGAAGCGCATATCTACGGCTCAAAGGGTGCCCTCAAGGCGCGCCTGGTGGACGAATTTGGTGTCATCCAGACGCTGCATGGTGCCAGGCCGGATGCAGTCGAGTTTGTTCCAATGGAAATCCCCCCTCGATTTTTCCCGCCTGGTTATCAGGAAGGTCAACCCTGGGGAACCGTCTTTTATTCCTGCCTGGTCCATAACTTTATGCAGGAAATTGTGGACGGTGGTGAAACCAACCAGGGTAATTTTCTCCAGAGTGCCCGGGTGCAGGAGATCATCAATGCAGTAACACTTTCGCACCGTGAGCACCGCTGGGTAAACTTGCCTCTATAAAACCGCATGGTCGGTAATTGCGGATTGCAATTTTCCTCGCGAAAATATTTCCTGTAATAACCGGGGCTTCACCGCTCCCTTAAAAGTTCGTTTCCGAAAAATCAGTTTAAAAAGGATCATTTCATGACACAACCCGATACGATTGAAACAACCTACGACCGGATGTCAGAAGAATTTTTTGATATCTATTACACCTATCATCCCGTTCACGCCACCAGGCAAGGTCTTCATCAATATGATAACAGCCTGGGACATTACAGACGGGACGAGATAGAAGAGACACTGCGGCGGATGAAAGCCATCCAGGCACAGGTGGCGCAGATTGATCCTGCCAGTATGGACCGGCTGCATGCCCTCGATCATCCGGTTCTTACCACCCGTATAAAACGGGAGGTTTATTGGGTTGAAACCTGGCGCTTCTGGGAGAACAATCCGCTTTTCTACAAAGATATCATCACGGAAGGACTGTTCAATCTGGTCAGCCGGAATTTTGCGCCGCTTGAAGAACGCTTGAAATCGGTGATCGCCCGCGAACGAGACGTACCGGCCGTCCTGCAGGCTGCCCGTGATAACCTTGTCAACCCACCCCGGGTTTACACAGACCAGGCCATCCGCTACATGAAGGGGGCCAGGCTATTCTTCACAGAGATTCCTAAGGAGTTTGAAAAGGTTTCAGAGCCTACCCTGCTGTCAGAGTTTTACCAGGCTAACCAGGCTGTTCTTGATGAACTGGATAAGTTCCTGATCTTCCTCCAGGATGATCTGCTTGCCCGCTCACAAGGCAATTTTGCAGTGGGTGAGGCTGGCATCCAGGATATCCTCGATGCCGAAGAAATGATCGATGTACCGGTGAGCAAAATCCTCGAGCGTCTCTATAGCGATTTTGAACAGGCAGATGCAGACCTGGCTGATTTTATTAATAAGTTTGCCCCTGGTGCAAATGAAGAAGATATGGAAAAGCGCATCCGGGAAAATCACCCTACCCGTGACAACCTGATGCAGGTGGCAAAAAGTACCCTGGCTGAATTGCGCAATAATCTAACCAAATACGACCTGTTGACCATACCGCCTGAAATGCCGGATGTGGTTGTCTCCCGGATGCCCTCCTACGCCGGTGCTGGCGGAATGATGCTGACCCCTGGACCATTCGAATACGTTGCCAAGGAAGCTTACATGGCCATTAACCTGCCCCAGCCCAATTGGACGGAAGAGCAGGTGGAGACACAGCTGCGTGATTTCAATCCCTATTCGATGCGCTTGCTGTTTGGGCATGAGGCTTATCCAGGTCATCACACCCAGTTCTATCTGGAAAAACGGGTCCCGCTGCGCGCCAGTAAAGACCACGACTCGGACTCAAACTCAGACGGGTGGGCAGAGTATGGCAAATATATGCTGGTGAACGAAATCTACGGCAAACAGGATCCCCTCTACCATTATGCCGCCTTAGAAGGAAAACGCGGCATGATCGTTTGCTCCATTGTAGGGTTGGAAATCCACATGGGACTGCGCACCCTGGAAGATGCGGCGGATTGGCTGGTGAATAAATCTGGCCGAACTCGCGAAGGGGCTTACCGGGTCTTGGATCGGGCAATCTATTACCCGACCCACCTGACCTATTATATTGGCGGCGAAATGGTGCGCAAGCTGCACGATGATTACAAGGCGCTGCAAGGGCAATAATTTCTCACTCAAAGAATTCAACGACCGCTTCTTAACCTATGGTTTGATTCCAATCAAAGTCATCCGCCAGGCAATGCTGGGAAACGCAGACGATGGCATATTATTCTGAAAGAGGGTTGCAATGAATTATGATTTGGAAGGCAAGGTGGTTATCATTACTGGCGCAGCGCGTGGAGTGGGGCGGGCCATGGTGGGAATGTTTGTCGAACAGGGCACTAAGGTGGTTGCTGCCGACCGCGATGCGGAAGGTCTGGCCCAAACTTGTGCACCCTTTCCCGGGGTAATTTCACTGGTGGAGGATATCAGTACACCCGAGGGTGCTGAAAAAATTGTGGGAACAGCGCTTAATCACTTCGGTCATCTGGATATTTGCGTAAACAATGCCGCCGTAGCTCCCCATACTGCCCTGCTGGAAGAAAAGATGGAAGTTTGGGATAGGGTATATGCCGTCAACTGCCGGGGAACATATCTTGATGACCCAGGCGGCAGGCAAAGCCATGATCGCTGGCCGGGCGCGGCGGGAGGATCATTAACTTCTCGTCCGGGGCCAGCCTGCGGGGAGGACCTGGTGCAGCGGCATACGCCTCCAGCCGTGCTGCGACCGAGAGCTTCACCCGGGTTGCGGCCATTGAGTTGGCTCCCCATAACATCCTGGTCAACACGGTTAGCCCGGGACTGATCGATACCCAGCCCAGGCCTCTTCCGCCGGAAATGGAAAAAGCCTTGCAAGGACGAATTCCAACCATGCCCCTGGCACGCCCGGGCACACCTGAAGAAGTAGGGCATGTGGTGTTGTTTCTTGCTTCAGATGCATCCAGCTTTATTACCGGGACAGTCATCCATGTAGATGGCGGGACAAGCATTGGTTCACGCTTCTCAGGCACTGTTGTAGATGACGATCCGCGCTACGATTGGGTCACCGGGCGGGACCTCCCTGGATGATCTCCATTGGATAGTTGGGATCTTCCATATATTTCGTAAAATAAGGAGAAAAAATGAAAGAGAAACTGCGTGTGGGAGTGATTGGTGCAGGCCGCTGGTCAACAACAGCACATTTACCGGGCTTCACCCGTTCTCCGTTGAGCGAGGTTGTGGTTTTGTGTGACCTCGACCGTGAAATGGCTGAGAAAAAGGCCAGGATGTTCAACATCCCTGAGGTTGAGACGGATTACGAGAAAGTGTTTTCAAGGCGGGATATTGATGTTGTGGATATTGTCACCCGCGATGACCATGGCGACAATCATGAGATCCTTACCTTCGCTGCGCTTGAAGAAGGCAAGCATGTACTGGTGGAAAAACCGGTATCACATAATTACAAGCGGGTACAGGAAGCGCACCGTCTGGCAAAGTCCAAAGGTGTTAAGACAAAAGTGGGTCTGACTTTCCGCTACGCTCCAGCAGTACAGTATATGTTTGAACTATTGCGGGAAGGTTTTATAGGCGACCCCTACATCTTTAATGGTTACGAACAAAATTCTCAGTGGCTCGACCCTGATAATCCCGCGGACAAGCGAATTCATAAGGTAAAACCGGTGGGCGAACCGGTTTTTGGCAGTGATTTCTCGCGCGAGGGCATTGAGGTTTTTTCGCTCGAAGGTTATGGTGCCCCAACCATTGACATCGGTTTGGAACTTGTGGGCAGCGACCTGAAGCAGGTGGTGGGGGTGCTGGCAAATATGGTTCCATTCCGCCGCCGTACGAATCTGGATACCCAGCGCGAGCGCATCAATATCGATGATGCGGATATATTCATTGGTGAATGCCATAATGGTGCCCTGTTCTCCCTGCAATCTTCAGCTTTGTTACCGTGGGCAACTACCCGGGTATTGAAGCGCGCATCTACGGCTCTAAGGGTGCTTTAATTGCCCGCCTGGTTTCTGAATTTGGCGTAATCGAGACCCTTAAGAAAGCTACTCCGGATGCAGTTGAATTTGTGAATGTTGACATACCCATGCGCTTCTACCCACCCGGCTATCAGAAAACCGACCGTTGGGATACCGTATTTTATGGCTGCCTGGTGCAGAATTTCCTGGAGGAAATCGTCAACGGCGGTGATACCAACCAGGGCAACTTTGATCAAAGCGCCCGGGTTCAGGAAATTATCAATGCTGCAGCCCAGTCACACCGTGAGCACCGCTGGATTACTCTGCCGCTGTAAATTGGAAAACTTAAAGGAAATTATGATGAAACGATTTGAAGATAAAGTAGCCGTGATCACCGGAGCCGGGGATGGAATCGGCCGGCAAATCGCCGAACGCTTTGCACAGGAAGGTGCTGCAGTGGTAATTGCCGAAATCAATGAGGTTTCAGGCAAACGGGCAGAAGAGCAGATCCAGGCGGCGGGCGGCAAAGCCCTGTTTGTGCCGGTAGATGTCTCGGATGAAGCCCGGGTTGAAAGGATGGTCCAGGCAGTGGTGGAGCAGTTGGGCCGGATAGACATCTTGATTAATAATGCGGGTGTGGTTGTCCACATGAAAATCGTGGATATGCCGCGCCAGGCCTGGGACCGCCAGCTCGCTGTCCAACTGACCGGCCCATTCCTGGTTTCCAAGCATGTTGCCCGCCACATGATCGCCCGTGGGGGCGGAGGGAAGATTGTCAATATCTCGTCGGTTTCTGCTGTGATGGGCCGCCATAAAGCCGCCGCCCACTGTGCAGCCAAGGGTGGTCTAACCATGCTGACCAAGGTACTGGCAATGGAATTAGGTGAGTACAAAGTCAACGTAAACGCAGTTGCCCCCGGTTTGATTGATGTGCCGTCACAGAGAGCGGAAGAAAACATTTCTGCAGAATACAAGCGCAGTTATCTCAACGAGCTGCCATTAGGCAGGATTGGCGAGGTGGAGGATATTTCTAACATGGTGATGTTCTTGTGCTCGGATGAAGCCAGCTGGATCACCGGTCAATTAATGCTGGTAGATGGCGGTCTCATGTCAGGGCATTACTCTTTCAGAGGGCAGGGAGATTTTACCTTGTTGAATGGACACCAATAAACAATCAGTTGCGAAGGATGATGGATGATGAGGGCTGGACTCCGATATTACTTTAATGCATTCTTGATAGACGGAAGCGGGCTGCCCGCTTCTAAAGAACCGGCGGCCATGGTGGTAGAAGGCCGTTGGATCCGGTTGGTGGGTGCGCAGTCAGAGCTTCCCTGCCCGGAAGATGCCGAGAAAATCGACCTGCGTGGGATGACTCTAATGCCGGGGATGGCTGATTGCCATGACCACCTGGCCGACCTGGAGGGAGGGATGCAGCAGCGCGCTGGCATTCCCCCCAGCCTGGCCGTCTTTCTGGCGGCTGAATCCTTCAAGAATACGCTGTTAGGAGGGTTCACCGCCATTCGCGATGCATCCGGCGTTGACCTGGGGATGAAGATGGCCGTCGAACGCGGCCTCATCCCTGGCCCGCGTTTGAAGATCAGCGTGGTCATCCTATCCCAGTTTGGCGGGCATAATGATCATACTGAGGCAGCTGGGATCAATTCCCATTTTCCCTGGCTGCAGAGCATCCCTTCCGGAATTTGTGATGGAGTGGATGAATGCCGCAAGAAGACCCGCGAGGTCATCCGCGCTGGTGCCGATTGGGTGAAAATAGCTACCACTGGCGGGGTTGGAACCCCAATCGGTGGGCCTCTGATCCGCCAGTTTTCACCCGAAGAAGTCCAGGTCATCACCGATACTGCCCATGCAGCAGGCATTCCTGTGATGAGCCATGCTTACGGCGGTGAGGGCGTCAAGATTTGCCTGGATGCCGGTGTAGACAGCATTGAACATGGCGCAGCATTAGATGAGCCCCTGATCGAGCAGATGGTAAAACAAGGCACCTGGCTGGTACCTACTTTTACGGTTCTGCGCATGGTGGTAGCCATCAGCGAGCAAAATCCGCTGGCTTTGCCTGATTACATGCCCCGCAAGGCGCGCATGCTGCTGGAGCATCAGGCTAATAGTTTTCGTAAGGCGCTGCAATCCGGGGTAAAGATCGCCCTGGGCACCGATGGCGGTGGATTTGGCCATGGAAAAAACGCGGGCGAGCTCCGTTATCTGGTGGAAGCCGGGATGACCCCCATGCAAGCCCTGGAGGCTGCCACACGCATGGGGACAACCTGTATGGGATTCGGCGATGAAACCGGAGTGCTGCGCGCCGGGATGCTGGCCGACTTTCTGGTGGTGGATGGAAATCCACTGGAGGATGTAACTATCCTGGAAGACCGCAGCCGCCTGCGGTTGATCGTAAAAGACGGACAAATAGTCAAGAATTCCCTTGAACCGGAAATGGTACCATAACGGTTAATGCGCTGCTTGGATGAAAAACAATAGTTTTATTGATAATTTCAGGAGATAAACCATGATACTGGATGGAAAAGTGGCAATAGTAACAGGGGCAGCCCGCGGAATTGGTTGGGGAATCAGCCGTGCACTGGGGCTGGCAGGTGCTAAGGTATGTATCAGTGATATTAACGATGAGGAATTAGCCCGCGCCGAGGGGGATCTTAAGGCAGACGGTTCTGAAGTAATGTCTTTGCACCTTGATGTGAGCGATTTGAACGCATTCCAAATGGCGGTTAAATCCGTGGTTGACCGTTGGGGACGATTGGACGCAATTGTCCAGAATGCTGTCTTTATGCCCCTGGTTGAGTTTGAAGCCACTTCAGAAGATTTATGGTGGCGCCAGCTGCATGTCAGCCTGGGTGGTATTTTTAATGCCACCCGTGCATCATGGGAATTATATAAAGCCCAGGGTGGCGGGCACATCATTGGTATCGCCAGCGGTTCGAGTGTGCGCGGCTTTAAAAGGGAAATGGCATACTGTACAGGCAAACATGGGCAGGAAGGTTTTGTTAAAGCAGTCAGTCTCGAAGCCGCCAAATATAACATAGCCATTAATACGATCGGCCCGGGTGCCACGGTCAAACCGACCGATGTCACCTGGAATGAGTTTGATGCACTGCCGCAGGTTGTCAAGGACAAATGGGCTGAACCGGCAGAACTTGGAAAAGGCTTTGTCTGGCTCATCCACCAGCCGCCAGGCCGGTTCAGCGGATTCCGGTTTGATGCCGGTCCAATAGCCCTCACTGTAAACCGGGAAGGATATGACTTTGCGTTCTCACCCGAAAAAGTGACCCTCTATCCGGACGATTTTAATTTCAGGAAGAATTGGTACGACGCCTATCCAGATTTTTACAAAGCCTGACACTTCTCGTGTTTAATAAATACAAAAAACAGGATACCGGCGGACAAGGATGCAAACAGAATTACTGGCAAGTGTAGGACAAAAGCCTGTCACCAGAGGTAAACAGGCGGTTTGTTCCAGCTCACACCCAATTGTTACCGATACAATGATTCGGATAATGCGTGATGGCGGGAATGCCGTGGACGCAGCCATAGCCGGTTGCCTGGTGCAGGCTGTCGTTGAGCCGCATATGACCAATCACGCCGGGAGCATTGCTTTCCTGTATTGGGATTCCCGTACAGGGACAGCCTATCATTTAAACGGTCATGGTACCCTGGTTCCGGACCTGGCGCCTTTCCGGCCGGTTCCACCCATTGGTATCCGGTTTGCCATGCCGGGCTCAAATCCCTGTGCAGCCATTCCAGGATTTATCCCTGCATTGGCAGAGATGCACAGGCGCTTCGGCAGCAAGCCTTGGTCCAACCTGTGTGAGCCGGCGGTGGAATGGGCTCAAAACGGGCATCCGGTTTCTTCTTTTGAATACGGCGTTTTACAGGAGGAACTTCGTTTCTACACGTACTTCCCTTCTGGCCGGGAACATTTTACTCCCAACGGCTTCTTGCCCGAAGTGGGACAAATCTTTCAATCCCCGGCATTGGCTGAAACCATGCAGAAGTTGGCCAAAGAAGGCCCCGAATATTTTTCAAATGGTCAGTGGGCAAGGAATTTTGTGGCAGCAGCCAACCGCCTGGGTTGGCCAATTACCCTGAAAGACATGACAGCAATACCCCCGCGCTGGCAGGAGCCTCT
The DNA here is from genome assembly GCA_963747965.1 of uncultured Chloroflexia bacterium. Taxonomy (GTDB): domain Bacteria; phylum Chloroflexota; class Anaerolineae; order Anaerolineales; family Anaerolineaceae; genus CAVVGZ01. The sequence goes on from CAVVGZ010000004.1 coordinate 635,456, forward strand.
GCGATATTCACATCGTTCATATGAAATCCTCCAGTTGGGGCCGCCCGAAAGAACCGGCGTATTCACCGCCTGTGTGCTTGGTGTACTCTCGAACTTTGATATGGCGGGAATGGGGCACTACACCGAATCAGCCGAAGCGCTCTACCTGATGGCCCATGCTTTAAGGCGCGCCCATTGGGAAGTAGGCATGCTGTATGATCCGCTGAGTTTCAATGTGCCTCTGAATACCTGGCTTTCCAGGGAGTATTTGGGTTATTTAGCCGAAATCATCTGGCAAAGCCGTCCCAAGGTTGATCTGACAAACCATTTTTTACTGACTTCGGGGAAATCTGCCCTGGCTGCCGCCGGGGCGTACCCCTTTGATCCCGGTAAATCTCACCAGCCGGGTGGCAGCTGCGAGTTAAGTATTGTGGACACTCAAGGTAACTGGGTCCAGATGTTGAACACGTTGCAGGGTGGAGGAATCCCGGGGATTGTCGTTGATGGAGTGCCTATGGTCGGGAGCCACATCCGTACCAATATGACTGCCGATATGTCCGGGTGGTTTACCGGTGGTGGGCGGTACCGCTCAATCATCGGCAGCACCCTGGTTTTACAGGATGGTTGTCCCTGGCTTGGATTAGGAACCCCGGGCAATGTTTATGGCACGATGCCTCAGGTGATATCCAATATCCTGGATTATGGTATGGACCCTTATCAGGCAGCCGTACAGCCCCGCATGGATCCCCTCCGCGATGATTACGTACTGGAAATTGAAAGCCGCATCCCGGACAGGGTCGCTGCAGATGTGGCAAAAATGGGGATTCAAATCGAACCGCTGCCCATGTATGACTACAATATGGGATCATTTCAAATGTGCTGGCGGGATAAGATAACCGGCCGCATGAACAGCTGTGCTGACCCGCGCCGCGCTGGTAAAGCCGATGGATTTTAATCGGCTCATGGAATGGATGCTCAATAAGTGAGCAGGAGGACATATGGCTGAACGAAAATTACGGTGGGGAATTCTCGGCACGGCGAACATTGGCAGAGCCGCCGTTATTCCCGCTATCCAGGTATCAAAGAATGGCGAAGTCGCCGCCGTGGCCAGCCGCAATGCAAACCACGGAGCAGAATTTGCTCACCTGCTTGGAATTCCCAGGTCTTACGGCAGCTATGAAGCCCTGCTGGAAGATCCGAATATAGATGCGGTTTATATCCCCTTGCCTAACAGCTTTGCATTATGAATGGACCATCAAAGCGGCCCGGGCGGGAAAGCATATTCTGTGCGAAAAACCTTTGGCACTCAACGCAGTACAATGCCTGGAGATGGACGCTGCAGCAAAAGAGTGCGGCGTGCTGTTGATGGAAGCCTTCATGTACCGCTTTCATCCTCGTACCGAGAAGGTAATTGAAATGGTGCGGTCGGGTTCCCTTGGAGACCTGGGAATGATCCAATCCAGTTTTACATTTAAAGTAACCCGCCCCGATAATATTCGCCTGAATGCCGATTTAGGGGGTGGAGCCTTGATGGATGTTGGTTCTTACTGTGTGAATATTTGCCGAACCCTGGTTGGCAAGGATCCGGAGGCAGTTCAAGCCGTTGCCAGCTGGACCAATTCAGGGGTGGATGGTCAGATGATTGGCAGCCTGGTTTTTGCCAATGGTATGTTGGCACAATTCGACTGCGCATTGACTATGACAAGACGCGAGTCTTACCTCGCAGCAGGTACGAATGGATATATTGTTGCCCCGGCAGCTTTCCTCCCCGGTAAAGGCGAAACGCTATTACATGAATTTCATGACCGTATCGAGACCCAACATAAATTTTCTGGATGTGATGAATATCAATTAATGGTTGAACATTTTATTGAATGTGTTCGGGGACACAGACAGCCGCGTTATTCCGCTGTGGAAGCTGCTGCAAATATGCGCGCCATTGAGGCTCTCTACCAATCCGCACGAAATGGTGGGGCCTGGCAACCGATCACATCGCTTTCGTGATTGGGATTGGTCGTCCATTCAAACAACTTCATTTATAGATATTTAATAAAAAGCGCCCTTGGTTAAAATGGATCTGGAAAATATGCATAACTGTAAATAAGATCTGCCAGGGATTTTTCAAATTCCAATAATCCGCCAACTTTATCGTTTCCTTCAATTACCATGTACTCATCTGGTCCGGAGTGTCCGCTGGCATAACTCAAGCCTGTTGAACTCAAGGATTTTAATCCTAACATCTTGGAAAAAAAGCCTGTGGGTCCGCCAGATCCTCTCCGAGGCCAAATAACTGGTTTTATGTTCCATTCATCGAATACTCTCATGGATGCTTTAAAAATATCGTCCGAAGTTGATATCGGAATCTCTGCTGATGAAGTTTCCAATGGGGTAATGGTTATATCAGGGAAACCATGTTTATCCAGATGCCCACGGATTTTGTTCAATATATCAAAAGGATCCATATCATAAGGCAGCCGGATATCAATGGTACAAAAAGCCTCATGGGGAAGTGTCCATAATAGAGTGCCTGGTCCAGTGTATCCAGCCCTGATTCCATTAATGTTCATGGTAGGCGAATAAGAAAACCGCTTGATCAGATCCACCCCTCTTTCCTTATTAATAAATTGCTTTATTCGGTGGCTTCCACCCAAAGCAGGGATTGCATCAGCTTCTGCACCTTTGTATTTTTCCGCAAGGATATTAATTAACGCCAGGTCCTCTTCACCCGGTTTTTCAACCTTATCATAAAAGCCATCCACCAATACAATATTCTTTTCATGGTCATACAGAGTGTTTAAGGCTGATACTAACCTCCAGACTGGATGATCAACGATGCACTGGGTTGAAGAGTGAATTGAGCCGCCAACAGGTCCTTTTCCCCACAAGTCACCGGAACATTTTAACTCCAAATGCAAACACCCTTTATTACCTAAATAGACTGTTACATCTCCATTAATAGTCTGGCAGGTCTGTGGCACGAGTAAAGCATCTGATTTATTTAATTTACTTTCAAATTTATTAATTAAGAACGGAATCTGGTTACTCCCTAAGAACTCATCTCCTTCTATAATGAACATCAAGTTGATTGGCAATACACCTTCAATATCCAGCAGCTTTTCCAGCGTATTTAAAAATGCTATCAAGCCCCCTTTATTGTTTGCACCCCTGCCATATAGTACTTTTTTGAAAGGATCACGTTTCTCAATGATTCCTTCAAAAGGAGGAACGCTCCAATTATCACCGACCACATTGGTATCGTAGTAACTATAAATCGCCAGTGTTTTTTCCGATTTCCCCTTGTAGTGTGCCCATACCGCCGGAAAACCCGGAGTTTGGATTACTTCTGTCTCTGTAATTCCAATTTCACAGAAAATATTTCTTAACAGATCGGCACACTCAAAAACTCCGTTATTTTCAAGTGCAATACTTGGTTGCGTGATGAATCTCTTTATTCTTTGAAGATGATCTTGTTGTGAACCTTCCAATTCTTGATGCACTTTTTGGCGGTTATTTGATATGCTCATCTTTTATCATTTTCCCTTAAATTTGATGTCACGGCAGGGTCTTTTGAAATGCAAATAATCCATACCTGAGAATTCTTAATACGGGTTTTGAATGGAGGAAATTTCATGAACACTTTCTATTTAAATATTTCAAATTAAATGTTAACATTTTAATATTTTATATGATGAACATTGCCATATCTTTGCCAAAAATTGGCGCACTTAAGATATGGTCAAACTTTTTATCGACCACAAGTTCTCCATTTACTACTACAGCCATTACTCTGTCAAAAGAATTAATATCTGAAAGTGGATTGCCATCCAGGTAGATCATATCGGCTTTCATTCCAGGTGTTAATTCACCGATATCATTAACTCCGATTGCTTTCGCTGCCACGCTCGTGGCTGAACGGATCAGCTCCATTTGTGTAAGCCCTGCTTTGGATAATAGCTTCAGACCAATTGCATAATCTCCGAATTCTCTAATTGCATCCGTACCCATGACAATCTTCACACCCATTTCTCTAAACCGGTTTATATACTCCAGTTTTGTATCCAGCTTGTATTTTGCTGCTTGAAGTTGATTTTCTTCGCTCGGTGACAACCCTGAAATATCCCGTTTATTTTCCAGACTTTCGATAGCCCTGTAACCTGTTTGTATTGTTGGACTTACAATCAGATCCTTTTTAGCAATCATATCTGCTGTTCTCTGGGAAAATTTCCTCGAACCATCCAACAATAGAAAGTTGAAATGTTCAATTTGATCTACACCAGCTTGTGCAGCTCTTTCAACAGAATCTGCTGAGATACAATGGGCAGCCGCCTTTTTTCCAAATTCATGTATTTGTTCAACTGCTGTTCTCAATTCTTTGACACTGAAAGTTGGACGAGATGGATCTGTGCCAATGGTGCCCCCGCCACTTGCCATAATTTTCAAAAAATCTGCGCCTTCCTTAACCAGTTGCCTTACCGCTTTTCTTACCTCATCCGGTCCATCAGCTTCTTGCCCGCACCACCAAAAATGCCCGCCCGTTATCGTTAATGGCCTGCCGCATACCAGGATTCTTGGTGATAAAAATAATTTGGCTTCGCTTGCATTCTTGATTGCAAAACCTGCGTTGTTCCTTGCTCCGCAGTCACGTAATGTTGTCACACCTGCCCGTAAATGCAAATAGGCATTTTTGGGACCACGTAGTATCAATAATTCGTCTGTATCATTCTTGATGACATCTTCATAAGACCTGGGTGTGCCAAACATCAAATGGGTATGTACATCCACAAAACCAGGCATTAATGTCATACCCTTCTTCTCATAAATTGGTATATTTTCAGACCAATCCACTGATCCGGATGGCAAAATCTCTGAAATCCTTCCATTCTCTACAAGGACATCGACAGATTTCCTTGGTTCATTGCCGGTACCATCTATCATGAGATCAGCACGATAAATTTTCATTATTGTCACCTAAAAAACAGCATTCTCCAATAATAAGTGAAAGATATCAATACCCAACTCTTTCTTTACAAAATCGAGAGGCATTTCCATCCGGCATGTCATAGCCGGATCAACCATCTGGCAAATACGAATATCCCCCACAAGGCTTACCAGGATCCCCATGTCAACAATGGATTCATTTGTAGCCTTGGACAAAAATATTACCATTTGTTCGACAGCCTTCTTTGCAGCCTCATCAAGAGTTGGTGCAGTTGCTATCGTGGAGATTGCGTCAGTCGTTATCAAAAACGGTAATGGTATATCAAAATTTTTTAGTAAAGTTATTTTTATCCTGACTTTCCCCCCCGTTTCAATTCCAGAGCAGCCGACCTCGCCATCTCCTTGTGCAGAATGTAGATCCCCTAAGGCCAGATTTCCACCATTTATAGTTACAGGCAGTAGTAATGTAGCGCCTGCTTTTATTTCTTTACAATCCAAATTGCCGCCATGATCACCGGGCCATCCTGCGTTGATTTTATTTCTCGGGGTCGTACCAATACAACCAATCATCGGGTTTATTGGGTGCTTATATTTTTGTTCGTAAATAAAATAATTATCTACGACAGGAATTATTCGACTCTCCGCTCCGTCAACAATATCGCATATGGCGCCTTTTCCTTTTGATGCCATTGCCCATCCTTGATGATCTACCTCTAATTTAAGAATTTCGATCATTAAAATATCACCGCTTTTAGCCCCAGAAACAGCAATCGGTCCGGCCAAAGCCATACCTGGGCTGTAATTATTAAATTCTTCTCGAAATTTTTCGGGTGTGGTTATGACTCTCCTGTTTACATGCCCCCTCGAACTGCACATAACATCGATATCAACGATATCCCCGGAATTAACTTTTATCAGATGCTCTTTTTTAGGGTCAAATTCAATTACATATTGTTGTCTTGATATGTGGTTTATTTGATTATTATTCATGATCGAATTCTATTCCTAATTATTTTTACATATAGACTTGTAGATCAGTATCTTTTTCGCCATCTTTATCAATCACAATATTGCCGTCAAGGACAACAGTTGACACTGAATTAATAAATGAAATATCATCCAATGGGTCTCTCTCAAGATACACAAAATCTGCCGCATACCCCGGTTTTATCAAGCCTGTATTTTCACCTTGCCCAATTCCCTCAGCAGCCAGGTGTGTGGCAGCGTTTATGGTATCTAAAACCGATAATCCGGCTTGATTAAGTAATTCCAATCCAATAGAGTAATCGCCAAATGTGCTTGTGGCGTCGCTTCCCGCAATGATCTTGGCACCCATTTGATGTAATTGATTGACAATAAATAATTTTGATTCTAATTTATAAGATAAATCGTCCATTATTTTTTTATCATCAGCAGAAATTTGCTCAGCCCTTGATTTCAATTCCTGAAGTTTCCGGTAACCTGTTTGGATAGTCGGACAAACATACAATTGTTTCTTAATAAGGTTATCCGCTATCTTGAAATTAAAGGTTCGTTTTCCGTTCGGCATCAGGAAATTGATATGATCAATAACATCAATACCAGCAATGACTGCTCTTCTTATACTTTCTGTACACAGGCAGTGTGCCTCGGTTAGTTTTCCTGAACCATGGGATTCCTCGACAATTGCGATTAATTCCTCTGTCGTGTACGTTGGACGTGTCATATCGGAATTGGGTGTACCACCACCTCCGCTTGCGATGACCTTAATAAAATCAGCCCCCTCTTTCACCAGCTTTCTGACTGATTTCTTCACACCAATAACACCATCAGCCTCCTCTCCAAAAAAATAAAAATGGCCGCCAGTTATTGTTATTGGGCGTCCACAAACATGAATTTTCGGAGCAATATAGATTTCACTATCTAAAGCTTGTTTGATTGCAAATCCAATATTTCCAAAAGAACCGCTGTCTCGAACAAAAGTAACCCCTGCCCGGAGATGTTTATATGCATTCTTAAATGAACGGACAAGAATTTCACCGATAGGATCATTGTTAATGACTTCGAGATAATTGCTTGAGCCTGAGCCGAACATCAAATGGGTATGCGTGTCTATCATACCGGGTATCACAACATACCCTGGTTTGTAATAATCAAAAGATGATTCCATTAATCTATCAAATGCACAAACTTCCTTAATAATGCCATTTTCAACTACAATGGCAGTTTTTTTTAGGGGTTTATTGCCGCTGCCGTCAATTAATTTATCAGTTCCATAAATTTTTAAAGCCATAATTTTCCATGTTATTCGGAATAGTGTTGGATGCTTGTCGAAGGATTTATTGGCAGAGATTCGAAATAATATCCAATATAAATTATTATACGGGATGTCTGCATATTTACTCTATACTATAATAGGGTAATAAAAGCTGCGTGGTAATTCCCGAAATCTATCTGTCATTTGGTTTATTAAAACCGCGTTACAAGATCCCGGATATCACCAAATAGGATCAATAAAGGCCTTTCGTAGAAAATTCAGGATCGGTCTTTCAGAATTAAATTCGAAGTGGTTACCAAAATATTGTAATTTTTTGAGTTTGGAAGAAAACTCTGGCATAACATGATCAATTATTTCCCAACAAAGTTGGCGAAAAACAATAACTGTATTTACCCATCATTTGCGAAAGGCTATGATATTCTAAATCGTCATTAATGGTATTTAAGTTGGGTTTTAGTTAATTGGTTCCTGCAGCAAAGAAAAATCATCTGATCCAATCGTACAAGAATGGGTGAGTATTCTTCGATATATTTGGTTTTGCATGTAATGTGCGGTAATAGGAAGTTGGTTTTTTGTGACGAATTTCGAATGAGGGTATAATCGCACATTGTGGATTAGGAACGATTATTCCAATTGGATTTATTGACTGAATCTCAGATATGGATGGAGGAGCTTGCAGGAATGTCATCAATTATGAATCCAAACGCACCGATTGGAATTTTCGACTCCGGATTGGGAGGATTGGCAGTACTGCGTGAAGTTAACCGCCTGCTGCCTGGTGAAGATTGCCTCTTTGTAGGCGATACGCTGCGCCAGCCTTACGGACCTCGGACAATTGAAGAAGTCCGCCGGTATTCAATTGAAATTACAGGCTATTTAATAGAAAAAGGCGCCAAGCTTGTGTTGATTGCCTGCAATACAGCCTCCATTGCAGGCGGTGATGCTGCTCAGGCTTGTTATCCGCATATCCCGGTGATCGGCATGATTCAACCAGGCGTCAAAGCGGCGCTGCGAGCCACCCGCAATAAGCGTTTAGGGGTATGGGGAACTGAGATCACCATCGCCAGCCAGGCGTACGACCAGATGATCGTAGATTTCGATCCACAGGCAGAGGTAGTCGGGGTTGCTTGCTCCACTCTACTGCGGCTGGCAGAAAAGGGGAAAATTAGCGACCGTCCGTATTTACATAAACTCGCTTCGCAAGATTTCAAGAATATCGCAGAATTCAAGGCGGACACTTTAATCCTGGGCTGCACTGATTTCACATGTGTCCGGGATATTATTGATGAGGTAGTGGGAAATCAGGCTGTCGTGGTTGACCCGGCTGAAGAAGTGGTCCATGAGGCAGCGCGGGTAATGCAAGAGCGGGGAGGGTTAAATCCCGGGATGGGAAGGGCAGCATGGACAAAATTCTTTATCACCGGTGATGATAAGGAAAATTTCTCTGGTTTTGGTGCGAAATTCCTGAATGTTCCCATGATTGATGTCACCCGGATTCCATTGGCGGATGTGCAAAAAGCAGCCGGATGTGCCTGAATAAATCTTCCAGTATTGAGAGAGGTGATCAACATGTATGAATTATCTCAGCGGGTTAATAATCTCAAGCTTTCGGCAACGGATGAAATTGATAACACCGTAAAGAAAATGCAGCGGACGGGAATCAAGGATATTATTTCGTTTGGCGGGGGGGAACCCTGCTTTGACACTCCTCTGACGGTTCAGGATGCTGCAATCGCTGGTTTGCGGGCTGGCAAGACGAAATACGAACCGACCGCCGGGGATTTTGAACTGCGGGAAGCGATCAGCCATAAATTTAAACATCATAACCACATTATCGCAGGCGTGGATGATATTCTTGTAACCCCTGGTGGTAAATTTGCGGTTTTTATGGCTTGCCAGGCTTTACTTCAACCGGGTGACAAGGTGATGGTCCTGGAACCTGCCTGGGTATCATACGTATCAAATGCTGAGCTGGCAGGCGCAGAAGTGATCCATATCCCTTCTTATGAAGAAAATGGTTTTCAGCCTGACCTGGATCTGATCCGGAATAAGATGGATAAATCGGTGAGATTTATTGTGATGAATTCGCCAAACAATCCCACCGGCGCAGTTTATGCCCCCCATACAATCCGGGAGATTGCCAAGATCGCCCAGCAGTTCGGAGCGTTAATCTTATCGGATGAAATCTATGAAGATATCCTCTACCAGGGTGAACGTTATAGCCCTGGATCCGAATTCGATAATGTCATTACAATTAACGGTTTTTCAAAAACATACGCCATGACTGGCTGGCGTCTGGGATATGTGACTGCCCCGCGTGAGATCATTGACGGGATGATCAAGATCTACCAGCAGTCTGCTACCTGTGTTACGGCTTTCGCCCAGTCTGGAGCGATCGATGCTCTAACGAACCCCAAAGCGGCAGCTGATTCCCGGATGATGATCCAGGGGTATCGCGAACGCGGAGAATTGATTTCTGAATTGATCCAGGAATCAGGTTTCTTCAGAGGTTTTGTTCCACAGGGTGCATTCTATGCATTTCCTTCCTATACCTTTAACCGGTCTTCTCTGGAAGTCGCCAACCTGCTGCTTGAAAAAGCCCATGTGGCAACCGTTCCGGGTTCTGCGTTTGGTGATTGCGGTGAGAGGCATATCCGGTTTTCTTACTCTACTAGCAAAGAAAATATTATTGAAGGCTTCCGGCGGATTGGACCAAATCGCGGAACAGCTTGCCTGAGGAGTGTAATTATGGCAGAACAAAATAAACATGGACGATTATTAACTGGAACACATTTTATGATGGGGAATTTCGCCGTGGTTGAAGGTGCATTGGCCGCAGGTTGTGACTTTTTTGCCGGTTACCCGATTACCCCGGCTAACGAAATTTCCGAACAAATGGCCCAGCGCATGGCAGAGGTCGGAGGGGCATTCCTGCAAGGAGAAGATGAGTTGTGCTCCATATATGCGGTGACTGGAGCATCCCTGGCAGGGGCTAAAGCTATGACAGCAACAGCCAGCGCCGGTTACAACTATATGCAGGAAGGAATTGAGTACGCTGTTGCGGGCGAAATACCCTGCGTGATTGTGGATGTACAGAGCTGCCGCGGTGAAAATTATGCCACCCAGGCAGATGTAATGCAGGCACGTTGGGGTGCGGCGGGCGACCATGAAATGATTGTCCTGGCGCCATCTTCGGTTCAAGAATTGTTTGATTTTACCGTCCGTGCCTTTAACCTGGCGGAGAAATACCGCACTCCGGTGATCGTCCTTTCTGAGACGACCATTGCTTTAATGCGGGAAAACCTGGTTATCCCGGAGCCTGACCAGGTTGGAGATTATCAACCGGGTTAAACCCACCGTGCCGCGGGAACAATTTGTGCCATTCGCCGCTGCACCGGATGGAGTGCCGCCCCTGCCCAGTTTTGGTGATGGGTACCGCATCCTGCACTCCATAAACCCGCACGACGAGGATGGGGATATCCATTGGAAGCCGGATGTTTTTGAAAAGTTGTATCAGCGCATCACCAACAAGATTACATCCCACTACGATGATATTGTCCGGACAAAATCTTTTTCACTTGGATGACGCCAGGATCGGGTTGGTTGCCTATGGCAGCGAAAGCCGCCCGGCACTTGAAGCAGTTGAGTTCATGCGGGAAAAAGGAGTGAAGGCCGGTTTGTTGAAGCTTGAAACCATCTGGCCGGTGCCGGAACGGGAAATCAAATCCCTGGCAAACCAGTGTGATCTCCTCTTTTCAGTAGAGATGAACATTGGAAAATATGCCGGCGAGATTGAGAGGGTCAGTAGTGGTGCCTGCGAGGTAGTCCGCATCACGAAAAACCGCGGTTTGGTCCATACCACCAGGGAAATTCTGGTGGAGATGGAAAAGAAACTGGGGCGCTCGCTGCAGTAATTTGGTATGCAACGCGCTTGATTGACCAATAGGTATTTGGAGGAAACATGGCGGAAGTTGTAAATCCATTAAGAAAATATCTACGTAAGGACAGCCTGCCGCACTTCTTCTGTGCTGGCTGCGGATCTGCACAGGTATTGAACTTTTTTGTACAGGCGGCAGATGCAATCAATTTAGATTTTGATAATTTGGTTACTATTGGCGGAGTAGGCTGCACGGCCCGCATACCTGTTTATCTTGATACAGAGACCCTGCATGGCATCCACGGGCGCACTCTTCCCTGGGCAACCGGTATTAAACTGCATAATCCCAAATTAAAAGTGGTAATTTTTGCGGGTGACGGAGACGCAGCCTCAATCGGCGGCAACCACCTCATCCATGCAGCGCGCCGCAACCTGGATGTGACAATGATTATGGTGAACAACCTGACATTTGGGATGACCGGCGGCCAGGTAGGGCCGACTACACTGCGCAATCTTAAAACGACAACCACACCTTATGGTAATCTGGAAGACTCTTTCGATGTTTGCAGGCTGGTTGTTGCGGCGGGAGGGACATACGTTGCCCGATCATCCACCTTCCGTCCAAGATTGGCAATTAATGCAATTAAGAAAGCCTTGCAGCACAAGGGCTTTTCATTTGTTGAGATTATCAGTCAATGCCCAACAAATTTTGGCCGGAAAGCAATCGGCAGCGGTGATCCGGTAAATGGGGTGAAATGGATCGAGGAAAATTCACTTACCGTGAAGCAGGCCGGTGAACTTCCTGAAGAGCAGCTCGGGGACAAATTCGTTTTGGGAACCTTTGCAGATATCTCCCGTCCCGTTTTCATGGGAGGGTCAATTTTCCCGAGAGAGGAAGAGGAATAATGGACAAAGATCGAGTGACAATCCAGTTTTGCGGATTTGGAGGACAGGGGATTATCCTATCTTCTGTAATTTTTGGAACAACTGCGGTCCTCCACTCTGGAATGAACGCAGTTCAAACCCAGTCTTACGGATCCGAATCCCGCGGCGGTGAATGCCAGGCCGAGCTGATCTTATCCAGCAAGCCAATTATCTCCTCCCTGGCCGATCAATTGGATATACTGGTGGCTATGTCGCAGCCGGCTCTCAATCAGTATCTCAAACGCCTGAAACCCGGCGGCACATTAATTTTTGACCCTGAATTTGTGACCCGTCCGGACCGGATAGATATTCAGGAGATTTCGATCCCTGCAACTGCGGAGGCTGGCAAGTTGGGAAATAAACTTGTCGCCAACATGTTCGTTTTGGGTTTTATCCAACAGCTTACCGGGTTAATCTCCAACGAGGCTTTATGCGAAGTTATCAGTGAGAATGTCCCTTTGAAATATGTGGAACTTAATAAAAAAGCAGCCCGGAATGGGATGGCGTTGGCAAAGGAAATGAATGTGAAGATGGAGGCTTAGGATATGCGGCTTTTAGAATTTCAAGCGAAACAACTTTTTGCGGAGTACGGCATACCCATTCCAAAGGGCTATCTAATTACATCAATAGAAGATGCAGCCCGGGTGGTGCCCCCGGCGGTGCTGAAAGCACAAGTGATCGTCGGCGGACGGGGTAAGGCGGGTGGTATCCGGTCAGTGGAAACTATTGAAGAAGCAGTCTCTGGGGTAAGGGATTTGCTGCAGATGAACATCAAGGGATACCCGGTTTCTGCTCTGTTGGCTGAAGAAAAGATTCAAATCAAGCATGAATACTATTTAGCTGTCCTTTATGACAAAAAAACTAATTCTCCTATCATCATGGCGAGCGCAGCGGGCGGTGTGGATATCGAGCAGGTTTCACATGAGAACCCGGAAAAAATCATCCTTAAAAAAATCGACACGTTTATTGGACTGCAAAAATATGCCCCGCGTTATATGGCAATGAAGCTGGGTATTGGGGATGTGGATGGGTTTATTGCCATCGTCGAGCACCTCTATGCCATTTTATTGGAATGTGACGCAACCCTGGTAGAGATCAATCCTTTGGTCGAAACCCCGAACGGATTGCTGGCTCTGGATGCTAAGGTTATTCTGGATGACAGGTCTGAATTCCGGCATGCAGAAATGTTTGAAAGAATTCGCAAGGAACAGAGCGATCTGAATAAAAAACCAAAAACCGATGCAGAACGGTTGGCCGAAGAACGCGGGATCACCTACGTCCAGCTTGATGGAAATATCGCTATGATCGCTGATGGTGCTGGGACCGGAATGCTTACCCTGGACCTGATCCGGGATGAAGGGGGGTATGCCGCGAACTTCTGCGAGATGGGTGGACTGGCCAACACAAAGATTATGAATGAGTCCATTGAGGTTGTTCTGGCGAATCCACAGGCCAGGGTGCTGCTGATCACCCTGATTGGTGGTCTCACCCGCATGGATGAAATAGCCGCCGGTATAGCGCAATATGTCCAGGCACATGGCAAGATAGTCCCAATGGTGGTGCGAATGTGCGGCACGCAAGAGGAAGTTGGCAAAGCAACACTGCATGAGATTGAAATTGAGCCCTTTGAAGATTTGGCAAAAGCAGTAAAAGCTGCTGTAGCCATTGCAAGGACGGTGTAACAATGGCTATTTTGATCGATAAAAATACCAGGGTATTAATCCAGGGCATTACCGGTAATGTGGGTAATTTTCAAACCAAAGTGATGAAAGATTACGGTACCCAAATCGTGGCGGGCATCACGCCAGGAAAAGGCGGCACAACCACCCATGGTATCCCGGTCTATAATTTTGTGGCTGAAGCCGTGGCGGATCATCGGATTGATGCAGCATTTGGTTTTGTACCGGGACGGTATACAAAAGATGCTGCCTTTGAAGTGCTGGAAGCTGGCATTCCATTTTTGGTGATTACAACGGAGAGTGTCCCCAGTCGGGATATGATCCAGATCATTCATTATGCGTCTCAAAAAAATGCCCGGGTTATCGGACCAGACACTGCTGGCGTGATTTCTCCCGGAAAATCGAAACTGGGAGTACATCCTAACAGGATGTTCATGGAAGGAAATGTTGGGGTCATCTCAAAAAGTGGTGCATTATCTTATGAGGTTTGTAAAAACCTGACCGAAAATGGCATTGGGCAGTCAACGGTGGTAGGGATTGGCGGCGGTCCATTCTGGGGAATGACCCAGCCCGATGTTCTTAAATTATTTGAGGAAGATCCCGAGACAAAAGCCATGGTTATGCTGGGTGAAGTTGGCGGGACGATGGAGTCAGAAGCTGCTGAGTATATTAAACACCATGTGACCAAACCGGTCATCGCATTAATTGTTGGCCGATATGCACCTGAAGGAGCCCAAATGGGTCACGCCGGAGCGATCATTGAAGGTAAGGAAGGTACAGCAGCCAGTAAGATTAAAATATTGGAAGAATCCGGGGTGCGGATTGCATATCGCCCGGCCGATATTCCAATGATTATTAAGTCACTCGGAGTGTTGTAATGAAGAAGTATCTTGTGATTATCGATGATAAGATCTGCAAGGGTTGCGGTTTATGCGTTTTTTATTGTCCCAAAAATGTTTTAAAACTGGCAGACAAAATGAACCAGAAAGGTTACAACATCGCTGAGGTGGTTAACCTGGATGATTGTATCGGCTGCCGTCTGTGTGATATCGCATGTCCTGATTTTGCTATTTATGTACAGGAGGATAAATAGAACAATCTTAATCCGGTGGACAAATTTTCGTGAATCGTATTACGTGGAACATCTTCCGGTGTTAGAGCAAATGATGCCCAATGCCGCAATTTTCTGGAAATATTGTTGGATTTATCAATTCGTGGGGAAAAATTGGCAGAAGAAAAGTTCGAATAACAATCTAAGACCCTGTCATTCAACAGGAAAAAAGAGCCTCTGTAGCTCCAAGGAATTTCTAAAACATTACCGGACAAACAAATGAATGGCGGGGATTTGAGAAAATGGAGAAAGGGTAACAATGCCATTGATAGATTGGTTTAAGCGGATCGCCTATGTAAGCGATTTTGAAGATAAAGAAATCGGTGATGAGCTGCTAAATACAATAGTAAGTGCAGCGATGCCGGCACCATCCACGGCAGATGTTCAGCCCTGGGAAATTATCGCTGTTCGGTCCAGGGAGCAAAAGCAAGCCATCGCAGCAGCCATGCTGGATTCACACCTGCGCATGAATACCGGCGGAGAAATAAGACGCCATTGGCTGGTGGAAGCACCCCTGGTGCTGGTGGTTTGCCTCGATCATATCCGGGCAAAAGTAAGATTCGGAGAAAGAGGCGAGAAGGTTTTCGGCATCCAGGATACAGGTTTCTGCATCCAAAATATCCGCCTGGTGGGGTTGGAGAATGGAATCCAGAGCTGCCTGATTCGCGAGTTTCACCCGGATAAAGTTGCTAAATTATTGGAACTGCCCGGCCATATTGAGCCCCTGATATTAATTGCGATGGGTTTCTCTTCTATTGAACCAAAAGAGATGCCACACCTTGAACTGGAAGATTACCTGCACTATGAGAAGTGGTAATAGGGAAGGAGGAACAACATAGACGTTCTTGATGCTATTCACAAGCGGCGCAGCATCCGCTGTTTTACAGATCAACCTGTGCCAGATGACCTGCTGTATCAGATTTTGGAAGCAGGAACCTTGGCGCCCAGTGCCGGCAATATGCAAGCCTGGGAGTTTGTAATCATCAAAGATCCGGGTGCGCGGAGGAAACTGGTAGATACTACCGACGCTGGTAATACTGCCCGGGGGGGTGTTTATACTCAGGAGTGGATCATGCAGGCACCCGTGGTATTGATTGTCTGCTATGATGTAAAAAGGATGACAGGACGTTATGGACGAAAAGGGCGAAATTTATTGACAATCATGGATTGCATGTTGTGTGTTGAAAACATCGTCCTGGCTGCCACCCATTTTGGTCTGGGTACCTGTTGTGTGGTTGGGTTTGACCCCAAAAAATTGAAGGAGCAGCTGCCAATCCCCAAGGAAATTACCCCGCTGTTACTGGTCCCCTTGGGCTACCCTGCCCAGGGAGACCCTTCGCCGCCATTCCGCATTCCTGTGAAGGAATTGGTCCGCAAGGTTATATGAATGGGGATGAAGCTGGGAAACTCGCCAGCAAATCAACGGGAATAGTCTACCCGGAATCAATAGCTAAACCAGGCAAAAATATAGGATACCGAACCCATGGAAACATTATTGAAAGTTGGAAAAATTCAAAACGAAGAGACGGAATTAATTGTTCTTGGTTTGCTGGAAGATCAGGTTAGCTTGGGAAAAGCCGCAGCCGAAATCGATCAGGCATTAGGCGGCCAGATTACCCAGATCATCTCTGATGGAGATTTTAAGGGCAAATCCAGGCAGATGTCCCTGTTGTACAGCGGTGGAAAGCTGGCATCCAAACGGATTTTGCTTGTGGGATTGGGGAAGGAAAGCAAGCTCAATCCTGAAAGCATCCGGGTAGCAGCGGGTACCATTGCCAAACGGGTGCTCGACCTGGGCGTGAAGAAATTTGCCATTGAAGTGTTTGGAGCAGACCTGGAAAAGGTCAACCTGGCAGACGCAGTACAGGCAGTTGTTGAAGGTACAGGGCTCGCATTATATGAATTCACCACACTGAAATCAGAAACAGATGATAAGAAAAATAAGATCGATGAAATCACCATCGTAATATCCGAACCAGGTTAAACTGAAAGAAGCTGAAGCCGGCCTGGCAGCTGGAAAGGCAATAGTAGCTGGTACCAGCCTTACCCGCGATTTGGTTAACTGGCCAGGAAACTATGCAACCCCCACCTTTTTAGCCCAGCAAGCCCAGAAACTGGCTGAAACCACCAACCTGGCCTGCCAGGTTTATGATGAAGCCGCAATGCTGGAACTTGGCATGGGCGGCTTGCTTGGAGTTTCTGAGGGGAGTGATCAGCCCGCCAGGTTCATTGTTTTGGAACACAATGCCAACAGCACTGACCTGGATACAATTGTCCTGGTTGGCAAAGGCGTTACCTTTGATTCGGGAGGTATTTCAATTAAGCCTGCCGATGATATGGACCGGATGCGCAGTGATATGGCAGGTGGTGCAGCTGTAATGGGTGCCATGCTGGCTGTATCAATGCTGGCATTGCCCTTACATGTTGTTGCCCTTGTGCCAGCCACCGAAAATATGCCTGACGGAAGAGCATTAAAACCCGGCGATATCTTGCGGATGATGAATGGAAAAACGGTTGAGGTGATCAACACCGATGCGGAAGGCCGCCTGATCCTGGGAGATGCGCTGTGCTTCGCAGCGCGCTATAATCCCAAGGCAGTGGTTGATATTGCTACACTTACCGGCGCCCGGACAGTCGCCTTGGGGGACCAGGCAATTGGCTTGTTCAGCAATGATGACGATCTCTTTCAGCAGTTTGAAGCGGCAGGTCAAAAGACATGGGAGAGGGTTTGGCGGCTGCCCCTCTTTGAGGAATATGCGGATAACTTAAAAAGCTTTGCCGCAGATATGAAACACACCGGCGGTAAGGGCGGCGGCGCATGTGTTGCAGCAGCCTTCTTAAATAAATTTGTCACTTACCCCTGGGTGCATCTGGATGTTGCTGGTTTGGTCTCCAGCGAAACCGAGAAAGCCTACACTCCTCGGTGGGCAACTGGTTTAGGTGCCCGGATCCTTACCCAGTTCCTGAGGGATTGGGCAGTGAAATAGGCGGCATTTCTTTGGAAAAATTTCTAATAAATCCTGAAAAGGCAGTGATGATTTTATTTAACGGTTATCTCCAGAGGCTGCACTGAAAATGCACAAAGTCATCCAAATATATTAAGAAAGTCGTGGATGAGATGCGCTCAGACTCTGTCCAATACGCAATGAGAGATTGGTTTGTTGAAAGCATCAATTTAATAGTTGAATAAATCTGGAGGAATAACAAGTGGCTTCAAATGGTGAAAAACTTAATCTATTGGTTGCAACCTACATGGAATCCGAACACATCGATAAGATACGCCAGGTGGATGACCGGTTGAATGTTATATATGAACCTTCTTTGCTGCCTGTCCCGCGCTTTGTCGGTGACCACCTCGGTCATCCCCTGACCCGTACCCCGGAACAGGAAGAATTTTGGTTGAACTTATTAGCAAGTGCGGATATCATGCTGGATTTTGATAAAACCCACACGAAGGATATGCCCGAATTGGCCCCCCGGGTGCGTTGGATCCAGTCCACCAGTACAGGTATTGGTCAGTTTGTTCACGACCTGGAATATGAAAAGCGGATGCCGGACACTGTATTCACGGTTGCCGGGATTCACGACCGGCCGCTGGCAGAGTTTACAATCATGGCTTTACTCATGCATTATAAACTCGTCAATTTAATGATCAAACAGAAACAGGCAAGAATATTTGACCGCTTTACCGGAACAGATGCGGAAGGGCGCACCATGGCTATTCTGGGCCTGGGTAGAAATGGCACGGAGGTGGCAAAGATGGCACATGCCATCGGTATGCACGTGCTTGGATTGGATTTGCTCTCAAAATCAGAGGTGGTTGATAAATTTTACAAGCGCCATGAGTTGGATGAAATGCTGTCCGAGGCAGAGGTACTGGTGGTAGCCATGCCGGGGACTCCCCTCACCAGGAATATGATTGGTGCACATGAACTGGCTTTATTAAAACATGGCGCTTATCTGATTAACATTTCCCGCGGAAGCATTGTGGATGAAACAGCTTTAATAGATGCCCTCCGATCCGGACACTTGAGCGGTGCCGCACTGGATGTTTTTCAACAGGAACCTTTGCCCAAAGACAGCCCATTCTGGGATATGGAGAATGTGTTAATCAGCCCGCACGCTGCCAGCATCAGTGACCGCGAAAACGGCCGTATTACCGAATTATTTTGTGATAACCTGCGCCGTTATCTGGATGGCAAACCACTTCGTAACGTTTTAAACACAGAACTGCTCTATTAAAGGCTTGTTTGCCCATTAATTCTGATTTGAGATAAGACCAGGGCGAAAGGAAACAATAAAATGTTACAGGAGAACCTTCGGGTTGGCTTAGTGGGAGCCGGAAACTGGGCCGGAATGGCACATCTGCCAGCCTTTACCAGCCAGGAAAATGTTAAAGTGGTCGGGATTACCGATATCAATCCTGAGAGGATTCATACCCTTTCAGAAGAATTTGGGGTACCCGGGTACGCCGACCTCAACCAGATGCTGGCCGGTGCGGACCTTGACATACTGGATGTAGTCACCTCGCGCGGGATGCATTACCAGCCGGTTATGGCGGGTATGGCGCACAATTTGGCCATTCTGTGCGAAAAACCTTTAGGACATACAATTACCGAGACTCGCCAGTTGTATCAGGAAGCGCGCAAAAGAAAACTGGTCACCCATATGGGATTTACTTTCCGGTATAGTCCGGCTGTGAAATATATCAGGGATCTAATCCGGGATGGTTTTTTGGGTGAGGTGTACCACTTTCAAGGATTCGAGCAAAATGCCCAATTGGTGAACCCGGATACGCCGCTGCCCCGCATTGGCTTCAGTCGATTGACAGACAGTGGTGCCCTTCACGGTTATGGCTCGCATCTGCTGGATCTTGTACGCTGGACCCTGGGGGAGTTTGAATCGGTGATTGGCAATATGGCAACATATATAAAGGAGCGGCCTGTTTTGGGTGAAAATGCGCGTCTTCCAGTGGATGTGGATGACAGCACAATCGTGCTCGGTCAATTGGAAAGCGGTGTCCAGGCTATGATGCAGTTCAGCAAGATCGCCATGGGATACGGGCCGGGTGTGGAAATGCGCTTTTTCGGCAGCAAGGCAGCCTTATGGGTGCGGCTGGTAGAATCCCCTCAAGGCTATGAGCAGCTTATGGTAGCCGATCTGGCTGACCAAAATTTTCGACCGCTCCCGGTACCTGCAAGCTATCAAGAAGGTCACGACCCGGCTTTGAATTGGCCGCAGAATTATTACCATGCCCTGGTTAGCCATTTTATTGCACGGGTGCGTGAACACGATCTCACAGAGGGTTCCAGCGATTTTCTGGATGGTTTACGCGCCCAGGAGCTGCTGGAGGCAATTGAACGGTCGCATTTCGAGCAGCGTTGGGTAACCTTGAAAGAGGTTTCAGGATAATCAAAGGGCGGCTGTATGAGCCGCCCTTATTTCTGCATTATGTATATTAACCTGTCCAGATTCTCCTGATATCCCTCAATAAAATTCCAAATTCCATTAATTGGACCGGTGGACAGAGTCAGTATGATGAACCTCTTGCTGATGTTTCCTTGCATCCCTGTGATTGGTTCTGGTAGGCATCAAATAAATCCTATTGTAAACTGGGGGAGCCCTTCAATCCACTGCCAGTGAGGGGAATAACAACAATATCATCCGGTTTTACGAGATGATCCAGGTATTTTAGAGCAGCGACAGCCGTGGCACTGGTTGGCTCAATGTAAAAGCCATGCAGGGCCATTTCGTGCCTGGCAGCCCGAATTTCTTCTTCCTCTACCATGACACACGTCCCGTTTGATTGGCGCACAGCTTGGAGCAGGCGCCGTCCGCGCACCGGTTGAGCAATTGCCAGGCCTTCTGCCAGGCTGGTGCCGAGAGGTTCCACCCCTGGGACTGTATCCAGGCCAGCATCAAAGGCGCGGCATAAAGGTGCCAGCAGTGCTGCCTGGACGCCCACCATGCGGGGAATCTTTTGGATGAGACCCGCCTCAAACAGGCGTGTGAAGCCCAACCAGACACCCAGCAAGTGTACACCCTGTCCCACCGGTACAATATACCAATCTGGGGAACGGTAACCTAGCTGCTCCCACAGCTCATAAGCCACCGACTGCTGGCCGAGCAGGAAACCTGGATGGAAGGAGTGGGAGGCAAAGATGACGCTTTTTGTTTCCACGGCCTCTATGGCTGCCAGTTTGGCATTTACCCGCGGGCCGGGGATTGGGTTTACATTGGCGCCGTATACAGCGATTTGAGCTTGTTTGGCAGGTGAGGCATGAGCGGGGACAAAAATCTCGGCTTTCATCCCGGCCCGGGCGGCGAAGGCCGCAACCGAAGCGCCGGCATTACCGGAGGAATCCTCTGCGATGTGGGTGGCTCCCTGGTAGAGAAGGATGTTGATCATTAATTCTGTGCCCCGGTCTTTGAATGAGGCGGTTGGCGCAAAATATTCGGGTTTTACCTGTATAGAACGGTCGTTGAGCACCAGGGGCAACAGGGGTGTCCAGCCTGCACCCATCACAATTTTTGGCGTATCGAAATCCAAACCGTATAGATGTTTATAGCGCCAGATTGAAGTTATACCCTTATCGATAAGCAATGGGTCAAAATTGTCCGGCAGGACGGTTTCCCAGGCGCCGCCGCATTGGCAGCGCCAGGTTTCTGGCTCTAAAGTTGCGTGGGTTCCACAATCGGGACAAAAGATTTTCATTTTATACAATACCGCCTGTAGGATTGGATTTTTGATATAGGTTCTTTTTTATGCAAGGAAAGAATTGCTGGTTGCGGATTATAACCCCGATTATAAGTCATATCCATTCAGGCATTAAGTGGTACTGATTCAAAGCAGTTAACACTTGATTGGTAGGCTATCTATCTCTACCGGCAGTCAGGAGATGGATCGTTTGAATCCCCTGTTATGCATCGAGATGGGCGTCAATAACCTCGGTTTTATAATATTCCTGTGCGCAACCATGGAACCCTTATACCAGTAAGTGCACGAACAGGTCAGCCTTGTTTTTATAGCTGCAGGCTTTATTCAGAAGCAATTTCATTCCCCTTATTGCAAGGAAGCGCCTATGGAATGATCATTTCCCGCTTTAGATGGTTGATTCGATTATCATGTGTATCTCATGATGGGTTAGAATAAGGGTGTTATTCCGTTATAAATAAGGTTGCCAGGCAGGTTTTGTTTATTTTTGTTATCCTGGTCTTTGGGGAGGTTAATTATTGTTAATTGTTGGGGTCAGAGTGCCTGGTATTGTTAGGAACAAAATTTCACAAGTTGTACCATCTCACTGGCCGATAACCATTTTATTCCGTTTGCACCATATAAAAATATCCAATGCTGTTTAGGAGAATGATATGAAAACAATGTACGAATCCTTGGTGTGGCATGAAATAAAGCTGACGGCACATGCTGCTGCCCGCACGATTCCCCTGGTTTACGGTGAAGTCGGTTCCGAAGGTAAACGCGTTACCCTGGTCGCTGGAACGCATGGGGATGAAGGTCCGTGGTCTGCCCTGGCGATTAAAGAACTGCTGGAGCACCCATTAAGTGAGTTAAAAGGCCGGATTCGGGTGATCTTCACCGCCAATGCGCTGGCTGCTGAAGTCAACGCTCGTAATTCATGGATCGATTCTCCCAATTCATTTGATCTGGACAGTTGTTTCCCCGGAAACCCCAACGGCTCGCATACTGAGCGGGTAGCAGCGGCTTTGACCCCGCTTTTGACCGACAGTGACGTAATTCTGGACCTGCACGGCGGGGGAAGTTGGTGTGTAAATGCCTTTGTTAAACGCTTCGAAGGTTCAGAAAACATCGCGGTAGATATGGAAGCGCCATTTATCTCCAAGGCGCCCAATAAACCGGGGGGACTTACCAGCTATGCGAAAACATTAGGTATCCAGGTGACGAACATAGAAGTTGGCGGACGATCGAAGGATGAGATGCTCTGGTGCGGACGGATTGCCAGGGGGCTGGAACGTGTCCTGTACAATCTTGGTGTGCTGGACCTGGCGGCTCCTCCGCACCCGGCGAAAAAAGCCATCGAGGTTGGCAAAACCCAGGCGCTGCGCTCCCGCATGGGCGGTATTTTTGTTCCTACGCTGCGTGAAGAAGCAGTCGGTACAATTGTTCCGGTCGGCACGGAGATGGGAAAGATTCTGGATCTTCACACCCTTGAAGAGCTGGAAGTATTCACCGCCCCATACGCAGAGACAGCGATGATGCTGCTGCGGCCCGATATTTGCGTTGTGGAAGGCTCAGCCCTGATTTACGTTGTTGCCGAACCGGAGATGTAAAGGCCGGGGAATATCATCCCCTTGGTGGGAGCCAGGAACCTTGTGACTTAAATACAGGTGATCCCGGTGAGATTCGCCTGCCCTCCCGAAAGCATATCGGGGCTGTAGGCAGGATTTGGCCGGGAACACCTTTTTATCTTCCCGGGCGGCATTATTTGACATGGTATCAGGCGAATATTTTTACTGGTGGTTCACAAAATCGATTTTCATGCTTGTAAATTGATGGGATTATGTTAAAATAACAATAATAGAACTTATATTCTAACAATCATCAGGGAGAATAAATCATGGCCTACCAATGTGAGCTGCTGCAAAAAGATGCCCAACCGGTGCTATCCATCCGTACCCGTACACCGGTCAGTGGAATAAAAAATTTTTTAGGTGAGGCTTACGAGGCAATCATGCTGTATGCTGCCGAGATTGGAGGGGAGTTTGCCGGCCCTCCCTATGCAGCCTACTACAATATGGACATGCAAGATCTGGACGTGGAAGCTGGTTTTCCTGTAACAAATAAATTGCCAGCAAAAGGTAAAATCCAATCCAACGAAATTCCTGCAGGGTATTATGCGGCCACGCTGCACATAGGCTCATACCCTGAAGCTGAAAAGGCTTACGCTGAGTTAAGTGAATGGGTGAAAAAAAACGGGTATCAGCCCAGCGGGCTGGTTTATGAATTTTACCTCAACGACCCGGGTGAAATCCCTGAAGACCAGCTCCAGGAGCAAATTCTTTACCAGTTGAAATAACCAATTGGATTCAACTGTCTCAAAAACCATGGCTGATATCCAGGTTATAGGGCATTCTCTTTCCTTTACACCATAACCCTGTCCTCCTAAAGCTTTGGGGATTAATCGGCTATGATTTAATTCCCGTCCTGGCAGCCGTTCCTGGTCGATCCTTTGGCTTTATTTTTATTTGTGCAGCCTTTACGGATCGATCCTGTTCTTCCACTGCGACGGTGCGGTTTTTTTATTCCAGGTAGATTTGATCAGCCGGCAGGAAATAAGATTTTCCAAATCCGCCGGTATCCCACCCCGGGAATATCCGATTTTTTCAATGACTAGCATCTCCAAATGCTCTTGTTCTGTCAGGATCAAATGCCGCTGCAGGGGGATAATTACAATCTGTCTTCAAAGCAGGTGTTGGTTTTCCAGGAAGGCAATTCTTCCTTATTCTTATATCCATCCTTACATTGACAGGTATTTCTTCCATCACTATAATTGTCTACAATAGACAAAAAATCCGGGGGATAAAACTTAATTAATGACAGGGAGATGATATATGAATACCAGTGCAATCGAACGGCGCCGTTCAGATAAAATCCAGATTGGGGAAGTTGGAATTCGTACGAAGCTGATGGAAATTGCTGCAACCCTCAGCGATGTTATCGCACTCGGAAGGGGTGATCCCGATTTGGATACCCCGGATCACGTGATTGAAGCTGCAAAAAGGGCTATGGAGACCCGGCAAACGCATTACACACATATTCGCGGCACGATTGAGCTTCGGCGTGCAGTCGCCGATAAGCTCAAAAGGGAGAACAACCTCGAGTACAACCCGGAGAATGAAATTCTGGTGACGGTGGGTGCCGAAGAAGCCGTTTTCCTGTCCCTATTTGGACTGCTTAATCCCGGTGATGAAGTCCTTGTGCCCTCACCAAGGTATTCATCCTATGATGAGGCAGTTCACATGTGGGGTGGCAGGATTAATGTGGTGCCTACGAGGCAGGAGGATGATTTTAACTTCACCGCAGAGGCAATCCGTAAATCCATCACGCCAAATACAAAAATACTTTCCCTCGTTAACCCTGGTAATCCCATCGGTATCCTTTCCCCGGATGAGCTGCATGCCATCGCCAAGGTTGTCCTGGACCATGACCTGATTGTGATCAGTGATGAAATTTACGAAAAATTCATCTTTGATGGCACTCCCCATTTGAGCATGGCCGCTATTCCGGGAATGCGCGAACGCACCATCACAGTCAACGGACCATCAAAAACCTATGCAATGACAGGCTGGCGCTGCGGCTACCTGGCAGCCCCTGCTCCGTTTTGTGAAATGCTCACCGAACCTGCCCATACGATTTCCATCTGCTGCCCATCTATCACCCAGGCTGCCGCTATCGCTGCTTTAACCGGACCGCAGGATGTTGTTGAAAAATCACGCCAAATCTACAATGAGCGCCGGCTTTATATGTCTGACCAGCTGGATCAAATGGGCCTATCCTATGTTCCTCCACGGGCGGGATTTTATCTCTTCACGGATGTAACCAGTCTCGGTATGACCCCGGATGAATTTTGCATACGCTTATTAAAAGAAGCCGGTGTTTTAATCTTCCCGGGAAGGCTCTTTAATGATGAGACCAACCGCTACGTC
This sequence comes from uncultured Chloroflexia bacterium, assembly GCA_963747965.1. Taxonomy (GTDB): domain Bacteria; phylum Chloroflexota; class Anaerolineae; order Anaerolineales; family Anaerolineaceae; genus CAVVGZ01. The sequence goes on from CAVVGZ010000004.1 coordinate 660,904, forward strand.
CGCCTTTCCCTGCTGGCGCCAACCGAGAGGATTAAGGTTGCTGCCGGGCGCATGAAGGATTTCATCGCAAAACTTTAACCAATTCTAGCTAGGTAATCACAAACCAACACCTCCTTGCCCGGTTTCAAATTAGTGGACCGGGCAAGAATAAAAACAGGCTTCAACTTGATGAGAGAATCTGTTTTTAAAAAAGCGGCTCCATACAGGTATTTTCTTATCTGCCTGCTATGTGTGCTATTCATGGGGATAGGAGATGGCGGTTTCCTGGTCATTGTAGTTGGCTACCTTGAGTCCCAGGACCTTTCCCTATCGCTCATTGGATTTATCATGGCATTCCTATCAACAATAGAGGGAATCTCCAACATATTAACCGGATTTCTTTATCAAGGTTATCACGAAAAAAGGCTCATCCAGGTTGGTGCTCTACTGGTTTCAATAAGCTGTTTCCTTTTTGTCACCGAACCAGAAGGATTATTTATCTGGCTGGCAATTGCTGTAAACTCCGTGGGAGTAGGGATCCTGACCGTGATGATATACACAACTGCCCAAAAGCATCTGCCAAAAAATACCAGCACAGGCTTTGCTGTGGGGTTATATACATCCAGCATTGCCCTGGGTATGGCTATCGGCTCGCCTATGGTCGGTTATCTAACGGATACATACGGATACCCGACTGCCTTTGCAGTGTGCGGGATAATGATTCTGGGCATCATTCTTAGCGCTTCCAGGCTGCCACCCAGTGTTAATATCGGCCAAATGCCTTTACCATCGCCAATTGCCTTTCACAAATTACGAGAAATTTTTAATCTAAAACTGATCAACACGCCTGTGGTACTCATTGGGATGGCGACTGCCTTCACCATGGCTAGCTCAATATCTATTTTTTCAACCTATTTTCCATTATATGGGCTGAGTTCTGGCCTTACCTACACCACCATAGGAGCCATGATGGGCTTGGAGAATTTTCTGGCAGGTATCATCCGGCCTTTCTGCGGTTATATAATTACCAGTGATACAACAGGCAAAATTAATGCTGCCGGGGTGATTTCCCTAACCCTGGCAATTACATTAATGCCTTTCAGCGGAATGCTCTGGGGACTCACCCTGCTGGTAGCTTTAGTCGGGTTCGCTTTTGGTGTAAGCAGGGTAACCAGTATGACACTTGTCGTCGAGGGAGAAAAAATACCTTCTGATATCAGCAAACGCCTCAGTCTTTACAATGCCCTGATGACAATAGGGCATATTATTGGCCCAATCATAGCCGGTGTTGTAGCGGGTAGGTTCGGGATTCCCATGGCTCTGGCAATAGTACCCGGATCACTTTTCAGTGTCTATATCATCGCCAGGATAGCGATTTCCAGATCTACAGGGTCCGGGTATATTTTACAAAAGCAGTAAACCGTGGGTTGCAATCAGAATTTGCATTTCTTTAAACCCGGAAAATTGACAGGAATGGATTCGTAGAGATTGTTGATCACTTGAGGAGGCATTAAAGCATGATACAAGGCGATGCATATAATGAAAACAACCATCCGGCTGTCCTGCGCTATTCCACTGAGGGGAAGATCCGGGAAGCCATCCTGCAGGGTTTGTTAATGCCTGGTGAACGCATCATTGAGTCAAAAATTTCTGAACAATTGGGGATTAGCAGGACCCCCATCCGGGAAGTATTATCTGCCCTGGAACAGGAAGGGCTGGTTACTTCACAACCTCGACGCGGGTATTTCGTGGTAGATTTTAACGAAAAGGATATCCTTGAAATATACAGTTTTCGGATACTGCTGGAAAAAAATGCCATCAAACGCGCCATCCCAATATTGGAAAACAGCCATTACGATTATTTGCAGCAGATGATCGTCCATATGGAGCATACTGAAAGCCAGGAGGACGGGGTTGGACTGCTGGCTCAATATGATATGGCATTTCACGATACATTTTTCCTTCTGGCAGACCATAAACGGTTGCAGAATGCCTGGCAGGCCATCAGGTCCCAAACCATGATCTTAATGGGTATAACCAGTAAAACTCACATGGCCCAGCCCAAGCAGCCCCACCAAATCCACCAGGAAATCTTAAATCAGATCAGGCAAAAAAAGATGGATAAAATAGAAGGGGTATTAATTTCCCACATTGAAGACGCTAAACAGCGTGCCCTGGCTGCCTTTCTATCTACAAGGAGTATGCAATAAACCATGAACATACTGATTACTGGTGGCTTGGGTTTTGTAGGAATCAATTTAGTTCGCCAGTTCGCACAGGACCTTCCGCAGGCTCATGTCATCGCAGCCGATATTCTCCCGCATACTTCAGAGGTGGATTCCTTCCTGTCTCCTTATAATGAACGGATCACCGTCCACACCATGGATGTCAGGGACAGGCATGCACTCATCAGCCTATGCGAAGCGGAAAAAGTAACCCACCTGGTCCATGCCGCTGCCATTACTCCCACAATCCAGAAGGAAATGCAGCAGCCGGAATTAATAATTGATGTCAACCTGGGGAGTGCTGTAAATGCTTTATATGCCCTGTCCGCCATAAATAGCATTGAAAAGTTGATCCTCTGCAGCAGTACCGGGGTATACGCCCCGACACTGCCGCCTGATGGAGGAAATGTCCTCGAAGATTCCCCGCTGGCACTCAACAACCTCTATTCCATAACCAAATATTCCGCTGAGCTTCTCGGCCAGCGCATGCAGGAATTAAACGGTAAACCGGTCGCATCCGTGCGTTTTGCTTCCGTATATGGCTGCATGGAAAGACCAACCGGGGCACGCCAGCACATGAGCCTGATGTACCGCTTAAAATTAGCCCTCAAAAGCAACCAGGCGGTCCGTGTTTTTGGGCCGGATATTACCCGGGATTGGATCCATACCAGCGATATATCCCAGGCACTGCTCAATCTGTTGCAAGCCCCCGGCTGGAATTTCCCGGTTTATAATCTGGGTTCCGGAAAGACCACATCCTTGTCCGACCTTGTGCTGGCTTTCTCCTCTCATGGGCTGGATATTGGTTGGGCAGATAATCCTGAGGAGGCCAGTTTTGTTTTCACCCAAAATGATTACCGGGGAGCTCTGGACATCAGCCGGATAAAACAGGATGCTGATTTTGTACCGCAAATTGACCCGGTTATTCATTTGCAAGATTACCTTAATCAACCCTGATTATAAAAAGGAGCCAGGATTTTAATGAATACACCCGTACGATTTATCCAGGTAGGCATGGGGGTAAGAGGAGAGCAATGGGCAAAGGTGGTTGGGGAAGATCCACGCACATGCAATGTGGCATATGTCCGCCAGCGCGTTGACCTTGCCAGGCAAACACTGTTGGATTGGGGTCAGCCTGAAGCCCCCTGCTTCAGCAGCCTGGAAGAGGCCTTGTCCTCTGTTGAAGCCGATGCAGTTAATCTGGTAACCCCGCCGGAAGTACATCACGAGCAAACCTTGACTGCCTTCAAACACGGCTGCCATGTCCTCTGTGAAAAGCCGCTATCGGAGGTGCTGCCGGAAAGTATAGACATGGTTCGCAAGGCTGAACAAGCCAACCTGAAATTAATGGTCGGTCATAATTTCCGCTACCTGGCTTCCAGCCAGATGCTCCGCCAATTAATCCGGGATAAAACCTACGGAGTACCCGGTTTTGCGAACTTTAATTACATTCGCAACCGGGATGGCAACCGCAAGGACCTGAACAAGTATCCCCTGATCATGAAACAACCTATGCTGCTGGAACAGTCCGTCCACCACTTTGACCTGATCCGCTACTGCTACGAGGATGAGATCATCTCGGTTAAGGCAGATACCTGGCGTCCTAAATGGAGCACCTACGACGATGACTGCTGCGTGTCCGCCCTGTTTGAATTGAAGAGCGGCATGCGGGTGAATTATCTGGGAACCTGGACGTCAGGCTGGAATAAAATGTGCTTTGAGTGGCGCACCGACTGTGATGGAGGCGTGATCATCCAGAAACACCAGTTCAGCGATATGCATGCCGCCAGGATGGATCCAGCCCTGGCGTTATCAGGAAGGAATTTTAAAGAAAACGCCGAAGAGGCAGAGCCGCTCCTGCCAATACCCCTGGATCCCTGTGTAGCGTTCATGGATGATACCCGCGGCTTGGTGAAAGAATTTGTTGATGCCATCACCCTCGGCACACCGCTGATCACCAGCGGGAAGGATCACTTAAAAACGCTGGGCGTTACCCTGGCCTGCGTCGAATCAGCCGAGACCAACCAGCGCGTGACTATGCGCGAGTTTTATAAACGCCAGGGCATTCCGGAAGCCTGGATATAACCCATTAACTGGAGGAAAAAATGACTGAAGATGAAAAATTTGTCGGAATTCAAATAAGCCCGATCAGTGTTGTTGATGAAGGCGTCGAAGATATCCTGGACCGTTTTTCCAACCGCTTCGGTATCAACGTTCTGCTGGTAGGCACCATATCCTGGCTGGGATTAAAAGTAGGCCGGCGCATCTCCTGGAAACTGGAAGGCTGGCCGGATCATGGAGTAAAAGAAGACTTCTCTCTAAGTGGTGGTTCGTATATTAAGCATCATCCCGAATATTACAGGAACACAAAAGTAAGCAACTTCCAGGCTAAAGATGCCCAGCTGGAAGGAAAAGACATCCTGGAAATGATCATCCCGGAAGCGCGCCGGCGTGGCATGAAGGTTTATCCGGAAGTAATGGAACCGTTGTTCAAATATGCCGGGCATGGTGAAACAACGGCTGTTGAAATCCCCAACATGCCGCAGATGCTCGAGGTGGATGTCTTCAACCGCATTGGCGCCGAACCATGCATCAACAACCCGGATTACCGCGGCTGGTGGCATTCCATATTTGAGGATTACTGCCGCAGTTACGACATTGACGGTGTCATGTGGTGCAATGAACGCCGCAGCCCGATGGACAATGTGCTTTCCGGGATGGTGCCGAACTGCTTCTGCAAGTACTGCCGCCAGGAAGCAATGGAGCAGGGCATCGATATCGAGGCTGTTAAGCGGGGTTATAAATCCCTGTATGAATTTGTCCAGCAAGCCCGCCGCGGGCAATCCTTCGTGGATGGCTATCTCATCGAATTTATGCGCCGCCTTTACTTCCATCCGGAAGTGCTGTTGTGGGAACGCTACTGGGTGGAACGCAACAAAGACATGGACCGCGAGCTCTATGGTATTACCAAATGGTGCAATCCGGGTTTGAAATTCGGGCTGAATGTCTGGAACCGGAACCACTTTAACCCGCTGCGCAAGGCCCAATGGCCGTGGGCTGAGATGGCAACCTGGTCAGACTGGGTCAAACCGATCACCTACCAGCACCAATCCGGCCTGATTTACCATAACGAAATGAGTGACCTGCACAAAGCGGTACTCCGTGATTTCACTCCCCAGGAACTGACCCCCATGATGTATAAAATGCTCGGGTTGAATGAAGCCGGCTGGGATGAGGTTGTCCAGAAAGGAATGGATCCGGATACCTACGTTTTCGGTCAATGCCAGGATGCCGTCAGGGGTGTGGAAGGAAAAGTGGATGTGTACATGGGCATCGGGGTGGATGCCCCGCGTAACAAAGCCGACCAGGCTGTTTGCACACCGGATATTGTCCGCAGAAGTGTGCTGGCAACCTTCCGCGCTGGCGGTAAGGGTGTTGTATATTCTCCATCCTATGCCGGCATGAACCTGAGCAACCTCGATGGCGGTGCCCAGGCCTTGAAAGAATTAGGTTTATTCTAAGATCCATTTATTGCAATAGGATGGCTTCTCAACCCGAAAACCGGCAGGACGCCCTGCGCAGTGTGCAGTTCCTTGAAGATCAGACTCATTTTCCCGACCAGCGTGCCGTAAATGACCGTCTGATGGAGGAACTGCACCTTAAGCAGGAAGAAATGTGGCTTGAGGTGGGCAGCGGCAGCGGTGCTCTCTGCCGCCAGGCGGTAAGCCGTCTGGGTCCTTGCGGATGCATTGTTGGAATGGATTCCTCCTTCTTCTACATCCCGCAAGCCATTCGCTATGCATATATTCAGGGAGTTCAGGATGGCATCCGCTTCCTGGCAGGCAGCGGCGCACAAATTCCCTTTCCAGCCGGCACATTCGATGGATCTTTTGCTGCCCGGCTTTTGCTGAATGTAGACCAACCGGATGCTATTGTTTCAGAAATGGTAAGGGTTGTGAAACCCGGCTGCGCAATTGTCCTGATGGACTGGGATTTTGAAACCATAACGGTCAATCATTCCCAGGTGGAATTAACCCGAAAGATCCTCCACTGGCGTGCCGATCACTATGGAAGTAATTCCTGGAGCGGGCGCCAGCTGGCTGGGCGCTTGAAGAAAGCCGGTCTCAGGGAAATTCGGATTCTCCCGCTGGTTTCTTTCGGCCTGGATGACCAATCCGCCATGTATTACGCCCTCACCCGGGCAGCCCAGGCCGCATTGAATGGCGGCGGCATCTCGGAAATGGAGCATCTATCCTGGATGGGCGAGCTTGAACAAACAGCAGCCAAAGGAGATTTCTTCGCCAGCATCAACTACTACATTGCGTCCGGGCATAAATAAGCCGGATAAGGACCAAATTTTATTGAATATTATTTTTAGGCTGATTATCTAACCAAAAAATTCAAGGGTAACGATTATTTTAACAGTCAAATTTTACCTGTTCAGGAAATTATCCCTGCTAACCCGTGCCTGCCAGGACTGAGAGGAATTAAGCGAGATGACATCCATTCAACTCCCGTATGGCTCTACCTTCCAGACGATTGATGTTCCACCAGCCAATCTGAAAGGGATATTCACTCCCAAAAGAGTTTCACCCTGTGAAGATATCCCCGGCGAATTAATCCGATCGGTCTCTCAACCATTGCGTTCCGTGCTCCTGTCTTCTAAGGGCATCCGTGGCGGGAAAGTCATCATCCTGGTGGATGACCAGACTCGTACAACCCCCGCTTACCTGGTTCTACCCGCCGTACTGGCTGAACTGAATCAATCCGGAATAAAAGACGATGACATCAGCATCCTGGTCACCCACGGCACCCACCGCCAGGCCACAGAGCAGGAAGTTCGCAAAAAAGTCGGTGACCGTGTCTATGAGGATTTCAGGATTCTGCAGCACGATTGCCAGCAGGAAAGCCAGCAGGTTTTTGTGGGTTTAACCAGCCGTGGGACCCCGCTCTGGTTTAACCGGGAGGTGATGGAGGCGGATTTTCGAATCGGGGTTGGGCACATTGGCCCCAGTCCATTTGCCGGATATTCGGGTGGGGGCAAATTGATTTTGCCCGGAATAGCCTCCCTGGACACCATCAATGCAAACCATACCCTGGTTCCGCTTGGTTTCCGGAAGTTTTCCAGCACAGACATTCCCTGCCGGATGGATATTGATGAAGCCGCCAGATTTGTTCCATTTGATTTTCTTATCGATATCGTCCAATGCCAGGATGGGTCAATAGCCAAAATATTTGCTGGTTCTGTGGACCGGGTTTACCGGGAAGGGCTGGTTTTGGCCCGGCAGATATTTGAGGTTCCGCATGAAGGTCTGGCTGATTTTGCCATAACCTCCGCCTATCCATACGACTACGACCTGTACCAGGGTGTACGGGCCATAGAGTTTGGGGATGCAGCTGTAAAAAAAGGCGGCGCTATCCTGGCGGTCGCCTCCTGTCCTTTTGGGATTGGCGGGGATGAGTTTTTCAGCCTGCTTTCCGCACCTGGCGGTGACGCGGAATTCTATCTGCGAAAAATTACCCGCCGCCAGGGCAAGGTGACGTATAATGTAATTGCCTATGCACTGGCACGTATTCGGGCAGAAAAACAAATTTACATGCTTACGGATGGTATTGATCCAGCAGATTTAAGAAGGATTGGGATCATTCCGGTAGACTCTCTTCAGGATACCATATCCCGGCTGCTCGACAGATTTGGAGATTCTGCATCCGTGTCTGTTTTTCCTTCCGGATCATCAACCATCCCGATTACTGATTCTGGCGGAGACCCCATTTGATAAAAAATACAACAATCAATTGACAGCAAAGGATAAACTTAATTGGTAAATATGAGAACCCGGGTGACAAAAGATTGTTCATAAATCTACTTACGAATGAAGTTCACAAATGTTTAATCAATCCTCTGAAAATCAATGCTTGAAAATCAATGCATATCTCTATTTGCCCCCCAACAAAGCAACCATTAATAAAATCCATTCATGGCATCCTCTAAGGACAAATGGTGTTCTAGATTTTATGAGGGATTCCGGTTTTTTCGATAAGGAAATCGTATAATGATTTTATGATGCAGTAATGCTTGTTGGTTTGAAAATAACCAGCTTACCAAATCAAGCAGCAAAAAAATCTATATTCAATATTTGGAGGAACTATGCCCGAACCACCTGCCTGGCGTTTTCAAAATATCACCAAACCATTATTTGATTTTGAGTCCAAACACTTCATCCTAAAGGGGCGCGTCCTTACCGCAGTGGGGGACCAGGTCATCGAAAAAGGTTTTGTGGAAATCGACGGCCAAAAAATTAAGGCTGTTGGAAAAGTGGAGGAGCTGGGCTCCGATGCAACTGAAATCATCGAAACCGGCGGTACCATCCTGCCCGGCCTGATCAACAGCCATCTGCACCTCGCCTGGGACGGCATCCACGACCTGGCTCACCAGGCGCTGAATGATACCCCCGAAGTCAGCGCCTATAAATGTGCCGGCAATATGTTGATCAACCTGCGTGCCGGCGTAACCACCGTGCGTGACCTGGGCATGAATAAGACCAGTTATACGGCCAAACAGGTCGTTGAACAGGGCATTTTCCCGGGTCCGCGTGTGCTGATCTGCGGGGAAGCCATTGTCCAAACCGGCGGGCATACTTACTGGTGCTGCCATGAGGCTTCCGGCCCGGATGAAATGCGCCGCGCCGTCCGTGAACAGGTGCGCAACAATGCTGATCTGATCAAGATCATGGCCTGCCATGACCTCCTGGAGTTCACCGATGCAGAACTTGAGGCTGTGATCGATGAAACCCATCGCAACGGCCTGTATATCACCGCCCACGCCACTTTTGAGAAAGCCATCCGCCGCGTGGTGGATTTCGGCATTGACATGATCGAACATGGCGGAAAGATGACCCCTGAGACCATCCAGCTCCTGGCAGACAAAAAGATCCCCATCGTGACCACCTTTTCTGCCCTGGTACAGCAGGCCAACCCCGAAGTCGCCCGCAAGTACAGGATACCCGAATGGAAAATCCTGGAACGCCAGAAGGCAGTTGCCAATACCGCCAGCTTCGACAGCCTGGTGGATGCAGCCAAAGCAGGCGTCACCATCGTTTTTGGCACCGATGCCGGCAGTCCCGCCGTCGGCCATGAGGTCATTGTCCCTGAAATGAAATTCATGATCAAGCTGGGCCTGGTGGACGGGAACTATGGCGCCATACGCAGCGCCACCAGCGTTGCCGCCCTGGTTAACCGCCTTGGAGATAAAGTTGGCACATTGGAAGCCGGCAAGCTGGCAGATGTCATCGTCGTGGATGGCAATCCACTGGAAGACCTGGAGTATCTTAAGAATGTCAAACGCACCTACCGGGATGGAAGGCAGCTGGTTTAAATCCGAGCCATCCCATGGGTAAATTGTTTGGAAAGGAGTATCGCCGGGGAAAATTATCCATTATCCGCAAAAATTTTATTTGAATAAAAATTAGTAATTTGAAAGGAGAGAAGTAAAATGAAATCCAGATTTCTAGTTTTGTTTAGCCTGTTTATCATCCTGAGCATGCTCTTCGCCGCATGTGCACCTGCCCCAGCGCCTGTTGAAGAAGCACCAGCGGCAGAAGAGGCAGCCCCAACCGAACCGCCTGCGGCGGCAGTACCAGCAACCGAGGCTCCGGCTGCAGTTGAAGCTGCAACTGAAGCCCCACCGCAGCACCCGCTGAAGTGGTCAAAGGTGGTAACCTGGTGATGGGTATTCCTGCCAACTCAGAACCTGCCTCGTTTGACGGTCATATCGATCCCTACCAGTCCACCTGGCTCTTCAATTCCTTTGTTACCGATTCGTTGATCGTGACCGCCCCCGATGGAACCTACCAGCCCGATCTGGCCACCGAATGGGCGCAGTCTGAAGATGGCTTATCCTGGACATTAAAGCTGCGTGAAGATGTCACCTTCCAGGACGGCACCCCCTTCAATGCCGAAGCGGTGAAATACAACTTCGAGCGTGTAAAATCCGAAGAAGTTGCCTCCGCCCAGTTGGGTGACGATGTGGGTCCCATCACTTCCATTGACATCATCGATGAATATACCGTGAAAATCAATCACGAAACCCCATGGGCAGCCTTCCAGGATGCAATCCGGCGTATGCCCATCTGGTCCCCCACTGCCGCAGAGCAGTACGGTGTAGCCGAGTTTGACAAGCACCTGGTGGGAACCGGCCCGTTCCTCTTTACCGAATGGGTGCCCAATGACCATGCCACCTTTACCCGCTGGGACGGCTACGGCGGCTGGAATCCCGTCCAGAAGCATGAAGGCCCTGTTTATTTAGATACGGTGACCTTGAATTTCATCGGTGAGGCTGCCGTGTTGGGCGGGCTGGTGGATACAGGTGATGCCCACGTCGTTCAGGAACTCCCCGCAGATTACGTGGCAGATTACAAGGATAATCCGGATGCAGGCATCATGGTTGGCTATCAGGCCGGCACCGGCCTGCAGATGGTGATGAATACCACAAGCGCCCCGCTGGACCAGATTAAGGTCCGCCAGGCCCTGCAGCATGCCACAGACCGCGTCGCCATGAACGAGCAGCTCTACGGCGGCCTTTACCTGGAGGATAATGGTCCCCTCAACAAGGTCCATCCCTGCTACAACCCGGCTGTTGAATCCGTCTACCCGTACGATCCCGAAAAAGCCATGGCACTCCTGGAAGAGGTCGGCTGGAAGGATGAGGACGGGGATGGTGTGAGAGAAGCTCACGGTGTACCGGGTGTGGAAGACGGCAAGCCGCTGGATATTCGATTTACCGTTCTGCATCACCAGGAAATTGGCGAGGCCCTCCAGCAGCAGTGGCAGGATATCGGCGTCAACCTGCTTGTTGAGGTTGTTGCCGGACCAATCCAGCTCGATAAAGTCCAGAAACGTGACTTCGAATTGATGTACGAGCGCCAGCGCACCCCGGATCCGCGTGTCCTTGACCAGGTCTGGAACTCCAAGTACGCCGTTCCCGGCGGTTGGGCGTGGAGCGGCTGGGTCAATCCGGAACTGGATGCTATCCTTGAACAGGTTGCCAGCGCCCCTGACTACGCTGTGCGCTGTGAGCAAGCCAAGGTAGCCCAGGAAATGATCATGGAGTATGCCCCACAGCTGGGCACATTAAGTGATCCTATGTTCTACGCAGTCAGCAATAAGGTAAAAGATTTCACTTTAGGAGCCGAGGGAAACTGGTTATTCCTCAATGATACTTACATCGAGGAATAAAATTTTCCTGTAATAGAGAATGGAGGCACATTAAAGTGCCTCCATTCATTTCTCGCAGCAAAAATTGGAGGAGTAATTCGTGCTTGGCTATATCAGAAATCGCTTGCTCCAGCTTGTTCCGGTCTTATTTATTGTCTCCATTATCATCTTTTTTATCATGCATGCCCTGCCCGGGGATCCTGCCATGCTCATGTTGATGGGCGCCGAGGGAGGTTCGGTCACCCCGGAACGCATTGCGGAGCTCCGTGCCCACATGGGATTGGACGCTCCCCTCTACGTACAGTACTTCCGCTTTCTTTCCGGCGCTGTGCGAGGTGACCTGGGTGAGTCCATCCGCCTGCGGTCACCGGTCACGGATATTATTATGGAACGCTTTGGCTCCACCATGCAGCTCGCTATGGTGGGGCTGGGATTTTCCATCATCTTTGGTTTGGTATTAGGAACATTGGCAGCCCTCAAACCAAACAGCTGGATCGACTTCTTCAGTATGGTTTTTGCTTACATTGGTGTATCCATGCCCATCTTCTGGCTGGGGCTGCTGCTCATCCTCATTTTCTCTTTCCGCCTGGACTGGTTCCCGCCTGCCGGAGGGGAAGGCTGGAATGCATTGGTCCTGCCGGGAATCACTATTGGTTTGGCTTCGGCAGGTATTATCAGCCGCCTGACCCGTTCTGGGTTAATCGAAGTGTCTTAATGAGGACTACATCCGCACGGCACGTGCCAAAGGTGTACAGGAATGGAAATTGGTCTCCCGCCACGCCATGAAAAATGCCCTCATTCCGGTGGTAACCATCGTAGGCTTGCAGTTTGGCAGCATGATGGCCGGCGCAGTGGTGACGGAAACAGTTTTCAGCAGGCCGGGTTTGGGGCGCCTGATCGTCAGCGCCATCCTCTGGAAGGATTATCCCCTCGTCCAGGGCACCGTCCTCTTCCTGGCCCTGCTTTATGTAGGTGCGAATTTAATGGTGGATATCTCCTACGCCTATATTGACCCGCGCATCCATTACAACAAATAAACTTCAGGTGAGAGACTTACGTGGAAAATCCAAGCATAAATCAAAACCAACAGGAAACCAGCCTCGTATTAAAAAAGAAAAGTCGATTACCGTTCGGTTTTTACCTCTTCTTTCGCAATAAGGGAGCCGTCATCGGTTTGGTGATCATGATTTTTTGGGTGTTGATTGCCATATTTGCCGAACAGGTTGCCCCTTATGACCCGCTGGATAAGGTTGGGAAATCCCGCCGGCCGCCTTCTACCGAGTTCTGGTTTGGAACCGATAAATTGGGCCGCGACGTTTTCAGCAGGGTATTATACGGCGGGCGCATTTCTTTGAGCCTTGGGCTGATCAGTGTCTTCATGGGCTCCATTATCGGAACGTCCCTTGGATTAATCTCAGGGTATTCCGGAGGATCAACCGATTCGGTCATCATGCGCATGATGGATGCCATGCTGGCTTTCCCGGGCATGCTGCTCGCCCTGGTTGTCATTGCAGCATTGGGTCCCAGCATCCGCAATGTGATGATTGCGGTGGGCATCTCAACCCTGCCTATTTATGCGCGCCTGGTGCGCGGCATGGTGCTGTCGATTAAGGAATCCCCCTATATCGATGCTGCCAGGATTGTAGGAGCCTCCCCCTACCATATCATGTCCAGGCATATTCTCCCCAATTCGCTTTCGCCTATCATTGTGCTGTCCACCCTCCAGGTTGGCAGCGCCATCCTGGTAGGTTCGGGTCTAAGCTTCCTTGGGTTGGGTGCCCAGCCCCCTACCCCGGAATGGGGTTTGATGGCTGCCGATGGACGTGAAGCGCTCGGAAAGGCCTGGTGGATTTCCACCTTCGCCGGCCTGGCAATTCTCAGCGTGGTCATGGCCACCAACCTGATCGGCGACGGTCTGAGGGCCGGCCTGGACCCGCGCCTGAAAATCGACTGAACAATCTGCATTCAACTTTTTTTAAGGATATAACCATGCGATATTTAATTAAAACCGGCCTGCTAATTACCAACCAGGATTCTCAAAACATCCGCCAGCAGCAGGGGGTGTTGGTTGAAGAAGGGCATATTTCTGCTGTAGGTGCCTGGGAAGATTTCCCTTCCCACGGTTCGCTGGAAGTGATGGATCTCACACAGTACACGCTCATGCCCGGATTTATAGATGCCCACACGCACGTTGTGCACAGCGGCGATCCCGCAGAAAACTGGCTTGGCGGCCCGGTGATCGATAACCCTCCCAATACGGCCTTCATCGCTGCCCGCAATGCACGCCGCCATATTGAGATGGGCGTGACCACCATCCGCGACCTGGGGGCGCGTGACTGGGTGGACCTTGCCCTGCGTGATGCCATCCAGCGCGGCTGGCAGGTTGGCCCGCGCATGCTGGTTGCCGGGCACGGCATCACCACCAGCGGCGGCCATATGGACCCGCGCCCCTACCTGCGCCCCGGGATTCCGCTGGAAGTCGTGGGTTCCATGGGCGCCATTGCCGATTCGGTCGATGAAGCCCGCCGGGCGGTACGCACCCAGCTGGCTGCCGGGGTCGATGTGATCAAAATCAACGCCACCATCAGCGAATACGTGCGCGGGCTGGGCGGAAAATATACCCAGGAACTCACCTTTGAACAGATGGACGCCATCTGCCAGCTGGCTCACGAGGCTATGCGCAGGGTGACCGCCCACTGCCACGGCGGCAAGGGTGTCGATGATGCCATCCGGGCCGGCGTGGATTCCCTGGAGCACGGGCGCTTCCTGACCGACGAGCAAATGGACGAAATGGCCAAAAAAGGAGTTTTCCTGATCCCCACCCTTTCCCCGGAAGCGCGCTCGGTGGATGCCGGGCGCATCCCGGAAAACGAGGCTTACCGCATCTGGCGCGAAAAAGCCCTGGCATGCCATGTATGATGCCGTAAACCGGGCAAAAGCGCACGGCGTGCAGATAGCCGCCGGATCGGATGCCGGCATGCAGGATGTCCCCCACGGCGGCGTCGCCTACGAAGCCTGCCATTTGGGATCGGCGGGTTAAGTACCCTGGAATGCATTCAAGCCATGACCTGCACCGCGGCTGCCGCCCTCGGTCTTGGAGAAGGAAATTGGCACATCGCCCCCGGTTACCGCGCTGACCTGGTGGCGGTAAATGGCGACCCGCTCCAGGATTTTAAAATCCTGCAGAACCAGGAATCCATCAAGCTGGTCATCAAGGAAGGCAGCCTCCTCGTAGACCGGCGCTGACCTTTATGTCTCCTCTCCCCCTCGTGAAAACCTCCGTGTTTTCGTGTATTTTTACTCCTCTCCCAGTGGGAGAGGTGGGGTGAGGGATATTTACAGATAACCCATTGTCCCGGTAAATCATCGGGAGTTCATGGTAAAAGCCTCGTAGGGGCAGGTCTCCGTACCTGCCCAGGGCAATCTTCTGTGGTTGCTCCTACAATAAAATTTCCTATTTTTTGGGTATAATCGGGGATTTCCGGCCTAGAACGCGATCCGCACCCTGCTATCTTTGCCCAGCTCGGCATACAGGGCGTCCACCTGCTGGCGGCTCTCGGCGATAAAGGTCACCGAAACAGAGATATATTTCTCCCCGCTGCTGTATCGCGTGCGGAAATCATCGCTGGTCAGCTGCGGCACGTGGCGTGAGATGACACCCATCACAAACCCGGTAAAATCATTTTCATCCCTGCCGATCACCTTGACCGGGTATTCGCAGGGGAAGATTAATTCATATTCTTCCATCAAGTTTTCAATCCTTATTTAACCCCAAAACAAATCGTACCATCCATTTACTGCATACTCCGTAAGATGGGTTATTTAAAATATTTATTTCTGACCGCAGATCATTCCAACTTTCCCCAATATTTTTGGATGTCTTAATAATAAGGGTATGGCAATCATTTCTTGAAGCGGTTGGAATTGATATTTTGTAAAAGTTCTATTTCTTAGAAACGTTTCAAGCTCGATAGGATTTCCATAATATTTCTCGTCATAAAAATAATCAACAAATACGAAAGTGCCACCCGGTTTTATCACCCGCAAGGCTTCCTGCAGGACAGATTTTTTATCTGCAACAGATTTTACTTCATGAAAGGTTAGATTACTAACAGCCCCATCGAATATATCGTTGGCAAACTCAAGCGCGGCAGCATCGCCCTGTATGAAAATGGACACGATTTTCCACTTTGGCGGATAGAGCATTTTTCTCGCACACACTTTTCGAGTACTCCCAATCCTTTCCCCAGGAATCAATGCCTGAAACATCGGTTTCTTCGTGTTGTTGGGCAAGTTTCACCGCTAATACTCCATTCCCGCAGCCAATATCAAGGAATTTGCCTTTCACATTTTCCCCCAAACTCTGAATGATAAGGTTGTAGATTTTTTCCTGTAATTTGCCTCCCTTTTGAGAGAACATCATATAGGAAATAAGCGGGAACAGGAAACTAACAAGAATGATTGCAAACAGGATAATCATGCTGATGCGATAAAAGGAGCCGAAAGGCATAAATATTAGAAAACCTGTTCCCAGCGTCAATAATCCTAAAAAGAGCAGTTTCTTTTTTTGGATCCAATTTCCATAATTGAATTGTTGTTCAAAAGGATGATGAATGATCGGCATCATCATGTTCCAGTTTTAAATATCGGTTTCCAACCAGAAAAATCGGATGGGATTATTATAAGTGATCTATTAGGAATTTTTTTTGGGAATTGACAAATATATATTTTACTCAAAAATCTATGGTCTTCAAATCATTTCGCCCCCGCAAATTCTTGCCGGAGATTAGTTTTCCTCGATGGGGCGTGCGACCAATTCTGGTTATAAAATAACAGGTTGGCCCGGCACACCCTGCGGGCAGTTCGAACCTGCCACCAGGCCGATTAGTGCATGATTCCAATAAGGATATAGATTATCACTTAATTATTTCAACTTGAGCTTCGAATCTGACGGAATGAAATTCTACCCCTTTAGGTATAAATATTTCATATTCTAATATCTCGCGCTATTTGACGGGACAGCAGTACACCTTGTGGGGAAATGTGTGGCCAATAAAATTCCCTTCGCACATCTATTTACTATCTATTGTCGGACAGCATCCCATAGCCCTTCCGATGATTGTTATGACTTCATGTAGATTGGAAGCTCGATCAGATTAGCGGGCAGACGAAAAGTAAAGCCGATGTCACCGGACTCAATCACCTCCGGAAACCAATCTCGTCCCTGTTTCTTCAATTGGGCTTATAACTTTCGGTCAATGGACCTGATCTCTGCAGACTTAACGCTCGCAATGGATCATGAGGTCAGTATAGCCAGGAAGGGAAGGATGATGAGCCACTTTGTCAAGTGCTCCCCAAAAAACACCTTCGCATCCAGAGCGAGACGCATCCCAGTCGGATTGACGCGGTGCGATACTGATATTGCTCTCATCAATGAACTGGCCTTTGATCAGGATCCCTTCCAACAGGTAGTTGATGTGTGCTCCTGTAACGCTGTTATCCTTTAGCGTAAAGGTTTCTCCCTCTGGGAGGACTGCCCAGATCTGGCACGTGTCACCTGAGCATGGAGCCACCTGATCCGGATCCGGGTTAATTGAACAGGTAGGGTTGCCGTATGTGCCTGCCATGGAACTCTGAACGCAACCACCTCCCCACATATGCGATCCAATATTGATCCCCGCATGTAAACCGCCGCAACTGCTGTCCCCCTCACTGGTGATGGTATTACCTATGATTTGTATACCGGATGTATCCGCTTGGGCCCATGGATGGAAGGCTATCGCCCCAAATGCTCCGAAATTCCCGGGAGTAATCGTCACTGTGTTATTGCTGATGATCGTATTCGCACCGCCAAAAGATACGATCCCGATATCCGAAGGGTTGATGATCGTGTTATTGGTAATCAGGATATTTTGCCCTTCCACTGTCATCCCATCTGACCAGCCGCCGTAGTCACCATCGCTGTCAGTATTGGCACATCCGCTGGCGTGCACATGGTCTCCGACGGTATCGATGGTCACATTATTAATGATATTATTGGTTCCGTCCCCAACGAAGAATGCCAGCCCGGAACCGCACTCCCCCTGCTGGCTTACAAAGTCGTGCGCCACAATTCCGCTGTAACCACCATCAAAGGCGATATTGCCGGGCGAGCACCAGGGATCACCCCCTGAACCACATTCAGGCAGCCAGGATCCCCAGTTATCGCCCACTCCATTATCAATCTGGTCCGGACCCATGCAAACCCGCACGTCCCGCCCTCCATGCACATCGATGGTACCCGAAATCTATGTTGTAGATATTCTGGTTGTTGTTGAATCTGGAACGCGCATACATGCGCACGACGTATCCTTTCAGATCCTGGGTAGCCCGCAGCAGGGCATGATTCTCCGGGTCGGATGAGGTGAATGTCAGGTCGTTCTTGGCAGACATACCGGTCAAAAACAGGGTCTTGTCCACCAGGTAGCCCTGGTATTCACTGGTGTTCACGCCTGAGGTAAAGACAATTGTGTCCCCACTGCAGCTCGAGTCTAAAGCCGCCTGGATGGCATCGCTGTCAGGCTGGTTGTCTAGTGGGTTGGCACCAAAATCATCCACCCGGATCGTGCCTGCACCGGATTCCAACCCGATCACCCGCACCTCCCGGATGGTCTCCGGTCCGTTTGCGTCATCTCCAATCCGGAAGTCTGCCCCGTTATCCCGGTTGGCAAAGTAGGCGTTGCACAGGTTAAAGGACGCTGTCTTGAATTCCCCACTGTCCTTTTTTGCCACCGCTCCGCCGCCGGTAAAAATCCCCTCGGATCCCGATGTCGGTTTGGCATCATACTCGAGTGTAAAAGTATCCGTGCCCTGGTCCAGGTAATCAACCTCTATCCGCACATGCCCTGTGGGTGAACCTGCAAATATCTGATCGTCAGCGATGTTAAATTGAATGTAAGAATCCGGGGATATTGTTCCCGTCAGCGGAATCCAGCGCAGTACTGTTGCCGCTTTGGCGTGCCTCCACTCCATCAACCTGTACTGCGATAGTATCCACGTCACCCCCTGTATCCTGGGTGATGCCATTATTGGTGTTCTGGCTGCCCAGGGTAATGGAAAGCGTGGGCAGTCCTTTTTCGATGGTTTCCTCGATGGTTGGGATTGGGGAAGGCTCTTTAGTGAATGTCGCCCTTGGAATGACTTCCTGGGTATCTATGGGTGTTTCAGTCTTCTCATCCGTACAGGAACCCAGAAGAACCATTACCGCAATGACAAGCATAAAGAAATGCAATGAAAACTTCTTCATAAGATCACCCCTTGATTTCTAGAAGAGCTTGAATTCGATTATAACAGCTTAAGCCAGGTTCGTTTCTGGTATTTTTGAATTGATCGAAGACTTGATGAAATATATAGTTTACTAAAGCAAATTCCCCCGAATAATTCGGAGTAATTTTGTCATAATGATTGGATCTCAAGGGTCAAAAGTGGGCCTAGCACGCTTTGCGACTGGTTCCAACCTGCAGCCAGGCGGATTATAGCATGATTCCAATCTAGTAAATACAGATATAGATCCTCCCCTTTCCAAAAAGGTCCAGGATGGTTAATAGGCAAATCCCCGGCAATACTCCGGGGATTTGTTTAAATATCAATTGAAGCAAATATAAAAACAGGGGGGTTGTTTATTCTTCAGCGGTTGCTGGATGAACTACGATGCCGGTCGCAGTCTGATCCATTGAAGAGACATCCCGTGGTGCAATGATCGTCACCCGGACTCCCACCTGCAATTGACCCGCTCCTTCGGCCGGCAGGATCTTCGTTTCAGTGGTCAGGAGGAATGTGTACAACTGTCCATCCTTCGCCTGGATGGTGATGGACGTCCCCGCCTGGTAATTCGTGACAATCCCAACCCGGTGAGTTTTGGCGGGTTTGCCTGGAATAAGCACCACTGACCTGGCAGTTAATTGATCATCCTGGCCGCCAATTGCCTGGACCATGACTTTCATGCCCGTGCCAAGGTCAGCAAATGTGGCTTCTTTATTTGTAGGAATTTTTATACGGGTCTCACCGGTCAGCATGACCGTGATACCAGTCCCATCTTTCAAGGCCAGTGTAATGCTTCCAGCATCTACCGCAGTGATAGTTCCTTTATAATTTTCGTGTTTACCTTTCGGAATACCGACCTCTTCAGTTCCTTTATCTACTGCTTTTTGAGTCGCCACCGACCCGGGTGTTTTTACCAATCCAGGCGGGGTCCCCTTGGTTTCTTCAGCTTTTTGAGTAGCCGCTGCGCCGGGTGTTTTTACCAATCCGGGTGGGGTCCCCTTGGTTTCTACGGTTTGAGAGGCAGCAGCTGCTTGAGATGAGAGGATAAACAACATCCCAATCACTGCAAAACTCATTAAGATCTGTCTGGTTTTCATAATAGGTTATCTTTATTCCTTTTCATACACAATTGTCAATATTAAATCAATTTCATCACCGTCTATATTGCTTGCAACCAACTCCAGCACATTTGGTCCTTCTTCCAATTAACAGGAATTGTAAAAATTCCTTCATCCGTAACCAGGAAAATTTCCTCATTCAAACTGATCACAGTTTCCGCAGGTGCCTGGCCCGAAACATTGATCACTTCCTGGTTTACAATGTCACCTTCCTGAGGAGTGAATACTTGCAGCCATAAGGTCCCATTGGTACCTTCAACACTGGTACCTTCCGCAATGGTATCTCCCACATCGGTATCTTCCATAATGGGTGGCATTTCACCTTCTTTCGTTGGTTCTGGCAGTGCGGTAATGGGCATATTATTATCGTCAGTTGAAGCAGGGGTTGGCTGCGCAGCAGAATTTGCCGGAATGGTTTGTGTTTCTATCGCCATTGGCTCAGACACGCATGCTGTCATCAGAAGGAGTATAACAACGAATATCCATGAACGGTTCATAAAAATCATTATACCCCGGAAAAAGCAAGGGCCATTTTCCGAACTTATTAAGATAGCCCATTCCTGCACTGGTTCGGATTATATAAAGGTATCAAGCTTGTTATGGTAATTTGCTCGTTTAAAGCAAAATACCCCGATAAATCGGAGTAGTTTTGTCATTATGCCGTGGGCTCAATAGTCAAAAGTAGGTCCGGTACGTCCTGCGGGCAGTTCGAACCTTCATCCGAGCGGATTATAGCATGATCGCAAAATGAGTCCGGTATCCCACTTACACCTTTTACCGAAGGTACAATCAAAGAGTCCTTTGCTCAATCCCTCCCGTTTGTCACTCCAGTATTTTCCAGAAAGAATCCTTGCGGGTGATCTTCCCCTGAGCGAACTCAAGCAGGTCAACCCCCCGCACTTCGATGTGTTGCCCTGACGTGGATGTGCCAGTAAGTGTCCATTCAGAGACTCCGAAATCACCACAGACCCAGTGCTTATCGTCTCCATAATGCACATCCGGAATCCCCTCAAATCGTTTTGCCAGGCCTGCCCGAACCTCGTCCTTCCCGACGTACCGATCGCCACGAGGCTTGGCGCCTCTCGGCATGTAGAAGACGCAGTCATCTGCGAAATAGCCCATGATGGAATCCAGATCGTGGAGATTGAACGCTTCCAGGAATCCCTTCAACAATTCATGAGTCACATGCTCAGACATTGGGAACCTCCATACATGATTCTTGATTGGGTAAAATAGAACATACTAATGCTATTGGTTTTCTTGCATCCCATCGTGAAATAATATTGGAATGCCTATAGTGTTGTTATCAACAGAATCTCTGTTACACCTGTTTGTCTCATTTTTGCTATTATTCGATTTATTCCAATCTTTTTTCCAACTGTATCATAATTTTCTATGGGTTGATATCGATTCTTAATTTGTATTAGAAATATTACCAGTCAATATCACCTTTCCATCATTATGCTTGTAATAAATTATATTCCCAAAAAAAACAATCCCTATTTTGGTCATTTTTTTGTTTTTTTTTAGAATAGAGAGGCTGGTCCTTAAACAAAAAAGTCCTTAAAATGGACTTTTTGTGGGCCCGGCAGGATTCGAACCTGCGACCAAGCGGTTATGAGCCGCGTGCTCTGCCGCTGAGCTACGGGCCCCCTTTGGGGCTATTTTTAAATTCTAACATGTTTTAAAGCAGTCCTCCAACTGTACAAAACTGTACAAAACCAGCCTCTGGCTTTCCACCTACTTCAAAATATACGCCTCGGCTTCCTGCAGCACCAGATCTTCTTCGGAAAGCACCGTCTCTTCATCGATCGGGATGCGGGTGGTCGGCTGCACACCAACTCCCTCCAGGAAGATGCTGCCGTCCGGCAGGGTGAAGCGCCCGGTGGGTATCGTCAGCGAAAAATCCTCCGGCAGCAGGAAATTGCCGCAGGCCGTTTCCACCTCCACGCCGGCGGTCAAACCATGCCAAAATTGTCATAGTGTACGGTCTCAATGTCGCAGAAGAGCTGCCAGGCCAGGCTGATTTCTAGTTTTTCATGCTCCCGATCCGGATCCACGCCTACACGCTGCTGCCCGGTGTAAACCATACGATGCTTAGCCAAACCTTTTGCGGGAGCAGCAACCCATGTATTGATTGTGTTAGGAACTGAATATTGCTGTAATGAGAGCAGCTTATCGTATTTCAGCCCGCCGGCCGTACAAATCTGCTATAGTTATTAAGGGTTTAGCCTGAATCGAGTTTTATTCATGTGTGGATATAAAAATATGGTTACACAGGAGTCTCATGATGCAGCACTATAAAAAAGCCCTATTGATCACGATGTTATTAGCGATATCCCTTGCTTGTGGTTTACCTTCTGCAATCAGCGAGGCTGTAGGCGGCCAGGACAGTACCCCTATAGCCGGCCAATCTGAGCCGGAGGCGGCAGATACAGCCGCGCTGTCTCAGTCAGAGACGACAGACACACCCAATCTGGACTACATTGTCCGAATCCCCACAGAAGTCATCTCCCCGGATAATTTCTTAAATCTTACAAAAAGTTACTCCTATATTGATCCGAATACAGGTTTAAACTTCACTTATGTGGTTTTAGAAAACAATAGTACCGATCCGCTGGATATCATCACGGATTATACGGGGAAGATTACCTGGTTTGATGAAAATAATCAGGTAATCGATGAATGGGAACAAATGGAATGTTTACCAACATATTCCCACAGGAAAAACAATTATTTCAAACTTGGGTTGATAAAGATATAGTAAACGGCCGCAAAATTGGTCTGGTAAGGGTAGAGTTGTCCAATATAAAAACAGTGAAATCGTTCGAAGACGCAGTGATTAAAGATAAAATTAGCACCCAACAATGGAGCCATCCCTTTGTCACGACCAAACCAGGTGAATTTCAAATCCAACCTTGGCTTATCGATCTTGTCCATGGGCATAACCAAAGTGAACGTCCAGAATAATATTAATTCTCATGATAAAACCCGAGGTGGTTGGGATTTATTATAACGAACAAAATGAAGTAGTCGGGGTCGGAGACAGTGGACCTTTCGAACTGCCGGCACTTGGATCAGCTGATGTGGATGTAGCAACACATCAACCTGAGTTCGGTGCCGGTTAGAATGGAATATTATGTTGAAATGCCGTTTACCATGAGTGTCGTAGATATGATGAATGCTATATCCCCGTGATCAAATAGGCAGTTATTCTAGCAGGACAATTTCTTAAGGGGTGTACTTTCAGCCTTGCCGGTAATGCCGGGGGACTGAATCGTATTTCTCCCCGGTACAGGCTATCTGGCAGGATACTTCTGAGATTGTCCGTCCACCTACTTCAAAATATACGCCTCGGCTTCCTGCAGCACCAGGTCTTCTTCGGAAAGCACCGTCTCTTCATCAATCGGGATGCGCACCGTGGGCTGCACGCCCACCCCTTCCAGGAAGATGCTGCCGTCCGGCAGGGTGAAGCGCCCGGTGGGTATCGTCAGCGAAAAATCCTCCGGCAGCAGGAACTGGCCGCGCGCCGTTTCCGCCTCCACCCCGGCCGTCGGATACATGCCAAAGACCTCCATCCCGCGCACCTGGCTGAAGGCATAGGCTTCAATTTCGCAGGCACTGTAGCAGGACTGGTCCACCAGCAGCGCCATTTTTGGAAAACTGAACTGTCTCGTGCTCGGCAGAAGTTTGCTTGGCGGCCCGTCCGCTTCAAATTCCCCGCTCTGGTCGCTGTAATATTCCAGCTGCCCCAGCGGGATTTTATCTTCGGTAAGGAAACCGGCCAGGTCCAGGGGTGAACCGCCAAAATTGAGGCGCATGTCGATGATAATCCCCTCCACCTGGTTCTGTTCAAAGATAATCAATGCCCTTTCAAAAAGCCTCTTGATCAGGTTCAGGTCATCATAATTCGAGTTCACCCGCACATAACCGATCCCCGAATCCAGGATTTGATACTCCACCGGCAGCACATTCGGGTCGTAAGCGTTGAATAAGGAGGTCGCCGAGAAGCTGGTATACTCCTCAACCGCCTCAAGGATTGCTTCCCGGGATTCCCCCGAAGCGGGATCCAAATATGTGATCGCGGCAGTTGTTCCTAGCGGTGCCCGCAGCAGGTAACGCGCCTGCTGGTAGCGCATGGCAAAGTCCGTCGACTGCGGTTCCAAAACACTGGTTTTACCGATGGCTGTGCCAATCGGTTCGCCGTTGAACGCTGTGATTTCAGTGCCCTCCTTGATGCCAGGCATGTCTGCGGCGCTGTCCGGGCTGACATAAACGACAATCACCTTGCCATCATCCAGTTCCCGGATGGCAAAACCATATCCGCTGGAAATCACGCTGGAATAAAATTGGCTGCCGATTTCCCCGCCATCCAGGCCCACATGTCCGTCTTTGAAATTCATGATGAATTCATGCAGCGCCAGGTAAAAATCCTCGGCGCTCTTATCCTTCTCGGCCTGTTGCACTTTGGGGGAGATCTCCTGGTACAGCACCTCCCAATCGGGTTGTTTACCTTCAATGCCGTTGAAAGCATATTCCTTTTTAACAATTTCAAACATGGAATCAAAAGCCTGGCTGTACTTCTGGTCTGAGAAGTCCTTCACTGCTGCATCTGCCGGTTCATACAGGGTCAGCTCCACACTGGCATCCTGCAGGAAAAGGAAGGGTTCCTGGTCAAGGTCCACAACGCTATAGCCGGCAGGCACGCTTGCCTGCGGATCATCGGCTGTAAACAGCAGCCCGTCCGCACCAAACCCGGAAGGAAACTGCTGGTCTGCATCCGCTGCCCAGATCAGCAGCCTGCCGCCGTTTACCTCGTCCTGGTTTTCCCGGTCGATGATCACCGAAGCCAGGTATCCCGGCCAGCCTTTATAGCGGTCATCCCCCCGGTAGAACGGGTCCTGCGCAATATTGGGGGCATACTCCACTGCGAAGATCTGCACCCCGCTGTCCTTTTGCCCGTCCTGGTCAACATCATTCAAGATCCCCCGGGGTTTCACAGGCAGCTGCAGCCGGTAGGTAGCGGAATTATTTTCCGCATCAAGATCCACCATGCCGATCACCTGGGATTCCACCGGCACTTCCCATTCAAAGTCGCGCTCTACAAATCCATGCATATCCAGCAGCATGACAGCATGCTCGTAGGCATAAGCCTCCGGCCAGAAATCGTTGGAATAGGTAAAAGTCCCGGTGAGCTCTTCTACATCAGGAGCCCTGACCTGCCAGGACTGGATCGTTCCGGTTTCATTTTCGTCCTCATCAAGAATCTGGCTGGCAGGTGTGGACAAAAATGGGATTGAAAACGGCTGTACTTTGCAGGATAGGGTTCCGATGGCTGCAAGTATGATGATTGCTGGCAAAAAAGGCTGTTTTATTTTTAATCATTCCTATCTCCTTGAAAATGGCCCGGCTGGATAATAATACAATTTTACTCCAAATTATTTACAAATAAACCCCTTCCCAATCGGGAAATGATTCCTGTCTTCCCGGATGCCATATCCGTTATGCTGAAATAAAATCCGGGTAAAATTAAATTAACTTCACAGGAAGGGAGTAATCCAAATGAAAATCTTATTTTCCCGTACGATAGGCGTCATGCTCATCATCGCAGCAATTTTTGGTATGGCAGCCAGTGTATTCGGCCTGTACTTCACCTGGACCAATATTCCACAGATGGAGACGGCTATTGTTTCCGGCACCACCATGCTGCACGATACAATTTCTGCCACGGATGATCTGCTAACCGTGGTCGATGATACCCTGACCACAACCAGTACAATAGTCAGTTCCATTGAAAAGACGATGACTGGCCTTGCCAATACCGTGGAGAACACCTCCATCGCCACCCTGGCAGTGGGAGGGCTTGTAGGAGATGACATAGCCGGAGTTATTGAACAAACCCAGGAAAGTATCATGTCGGCGGCAACGAGTATCCAACTTGTGGATAATTTCCTGCGCCTGGCGAGCAAAATCCCGTTCGTGGGTATCGATTATGAACCCGACGCACCCCTGGGTCAGCGCTTTGAGGAAATCGGCGACAGCCTGACATCGGTGCCTGATACCCTTGCACAGGTGCAGGATGACATGGCAAATACATCCACAAACCTCGATGTGGTTAAGACAAATATTGAGGAATTGGGCACAGCCATCAGCGAGATCCAAACCAACCTGGAGGATGCGCAGAAGGTCATTGCCGATTATCACGCAATCCTGGCCCAGCTTGATACCTCCTTAACCAGCCTGGAAGAAAATTTACCCAACATTCTTCGTGTTCTCGCCGCGGCAATCACCGCTCTGCTGGTCTGGTTGATGTTCACCCAGATAGCCATGCTGGTGCAGGGCTTTGAGATGATCGATCGGGCAGACAGCCGAAAAGAGAAAGAGGGAAAGACCGAAGAAAAGCTGCAGGAGACACAAGAAATGCGTGGGGAGGAATCAGAATCGGGAAAACCGGAGGAACCTCAAGGATAGCTCAGTGCAGAAAGGTACCCGGCTGGCTTCGTATCCCGGGTAACGGTTGACAATGTTGAATCACATAAATAAGGTTTCGGGTTATCACAAATTTGGCTTGATTTCCACCAACCTTGAATTTTTCGGTGGTTATCTGGGATTCCATACCGTTATTCGCAAATAAAAATCAAGGAGGGGCGATAAACTGTCCCTCCTTGAAGTTGTGCGCTAGCTCTTCATACTATAGGAGTTCATTGTGCAAAATTCAGATATCTCCTAAAGTATTTCTTGCGTCCACATGTATTCTCGGAAAGCCTACCAGGTGACGGTATAGTCTCCCATGTAGAACCGGAGTTGGACTAGCTTCAACCCCTGATTGTCATACTGCCAGTAGTAACTATCAAACATTGGGTCAAATATCTGTACATGCTCATTTGTTGGGTCTGTGTCAAAATTCGCTGACACAAAGAGCAGTTCTTCAGTAACATTGTCCCAATTGCTCTTACCGTTCTTCCGTTCCAAATGGAGTGTATAGTCACCAACGCTGCAGAGATAACCACCTGGCAGGTCAAGGTCCTCAATACAGGTCTTCATCCAGGCTTCACCGTTTGGTTTGCCCAAAGCGCGTGCCCATACTGTGTAACTAACCTCGCAAGTGGCTGGAGTGGTGATATCACCATCAGCGTTTGCAGCATAGCACTCTGCTGGCAGCGGCAGCATGAACTCGGCGCGACCATCAGTACCATTTGCATCCAGCACCGCGAACTCATCTGTATCAGCTTCGGTAAGGTAGATTTTTGTTCCTGCTGAAACGCCATCTTTGCCGAGAGGAACAAAAATCCGGTGTCCGTTGTCTCCTGTCATGTCAGCTGTTTTTTCCTTTGGTACGCCAATGATGTTCAGGGTGTAGTGGGCACCTGTAGGCGTAGTGACGGGTTTTTCTGCCCCCACGGGCATTGCTATGGCTAACGTGCATAGCAGAACCAACGTAACGAAAATAGTCTTTTTCAACATGCTAAAGTCTCCTTTGTTTACTACTTCGGTAAAACATTATTTAATCCTTGTAGCGCACAACGGTACCATGGCATGCTAGCATGGTTTTATAGCAATTGTCAAGGGTTCGGATTAAGGTGTTAGCCCACGCTTCCTGACATTGAAGATTTGAGCACAAAACTATAGTCGATGACCTGAGGTGTACTTGCGCTACTTTTTCGCCCGCGCAATTGCCGCTTTGCCAAACTCAACAACGTCTTTTAAATTCTGAACGGGGGTGACCTTGAATTCCTGATGGATGGCTATCGAATTCAAATAACGCCCTAGTGCGCTCAGGCTATCCGCTTCGAGAATGGCAAACGCTATATGGTCAGGCGCACCCCAGAGCAACGCATGTGCTTTGATATGCAATTCCTTGCCAATTTCTTCAAGATTCTCAAATGAGGCAAGGGCATCTGGCATTCTTTCGGTGTGATAAGCCGGGCAATTATCGGCTGTGTGTGTCATCGTGACATGGAATAACATGGCTATTTTTCCTTTCACTAAAGAGGAATAATATTAAACTCGCCCAGGAGGGCATTTTAAAACACTTGACAACAATATTTAATGTATTAGATGTGGGATGACAGGTCAGGTTTTTCGGCTTGAAAAGGCATCTCCTTTCATGACGATGACCGCGTTTTCTATCTAAGACATTTTCGGAAATAAGGTTTTGCCTTTGGACAAGGCTCAAATTCAGCCGAAAAAAGCAATATTTTTACACGGAATCGATATTTCCGATAATGCATATTATATTGATGAATCAGTGTCCCAGCAAATCGCCGTGAACGTGACAGGTTAGCGAAGAGTTACCTGGTGGGGTGAGCCAGCCAGCTAATCAACCAACAAAGCCTTCTCCTATAACAGGTGAGGGGTATGTGGTCCTGTGGAGCAATCTGATCCGGAAAATCCGCAGGTTTCCGGGTTAGCCTGCTGGCGGTTTGAATAGCCCGGGAAGCGGTTTACAATAAAGCAGGCCGCCCCGATGTAAGCCAGCCAGAAAATATTAATAAAGCGCGCCCAGCCCGGGGTAATCGTCCCATGGTTCTGGGCGCGTGCCATCTTTCCTGACAGAGAGGTTGGCAGGAAACCCAACCCCAGTATCAGGAACCCATTTTCCAGTTTCTTACCGCAAATCCTCCGGAAAAAAACAAAAGGCTGATATCCCTGGCTTGGAAGCGATCCTGGAGGGTTTTTTTATTATAGAGCGGGAGACGGGATTCGGACCCGCGAATATCAGCTTGGAAGGCTGATGCCTTACCACTTGGCGACTCCCGCATGAGCCATTCTATACCGGTATTATACCAGTAAGTTTATTGCTTTTCCATGCCAGCCAGGCCGATTTCCAGGGATGCATAAGCACTTACCAGAATCTTGCTGATGGAGCAGGTAAAAATTCAGCCGGGAATTGGCTGGCCTTTCTGGCTGAAATGGCTGACAATCCCGGCCATAATCGCCGCCCCGAGGGGCAGGACACTGTCATCCAGGCGGAACTGCGGGCTGTGGTGGGGCGGGTATTCCGGCCCGCCGGCACCGAGCACAAAATACGTGCCGGGCACCAGCTGCAGGAATATCGACATATCCTCCGAGGGCGTGGACCTCTGGCCGCCTTCAATTTTGTCCGATCCAAGCATTTTCTCCAGCAGAGGGATTAATTCCCGGGTGATCTTCGGGTCATTAACCGTTGCCGGTACGCTATCGATGAGTTCAAATTCCGCCCTGGCGCCATTCATTTCGGCCACACCCCTGATGATCTCTCCGATGCGCCGGTGCACCAGCTGGCGCGTCTCGGGCAGATACGTCCGGATGGTCCCGGTCAGCTCGCAGACGTCTGGTATGACATTGGCGGCATCCCCGGCATGCATGCTGCCAATCCCCACCACGGCAACATCCAGCGGATTCACATTGCGGCTCACGATCGTTTGCAGGGCATTAATGATCTGTACGGCAGTCAGGATCGGGTCAACCGTATCCTGCGGTTCTGCGCCGTGCCCGCCTTTGCCGTGAATCGTCAGCTTGAACGTGTCCGCTGCCGACATGATCGGGCCTTCCTCAACTTTTACGTGACCGGCGGGTGTGCGGGAATGCAGGTGCAGGCCAAAGCACATATCCGGCATGGGATCCAGCGCGCCGTCATCCACCATCGATTGGGCACCGTTGGTGGTTTCTTCAGCAGGTTGAAAAATAAATAAGACCTTGCCCCTGAAGGTATCTTTATGCCTGCGCCAGCAGGGCAGCGGTTCCCATGCCTATGGCGGCATGGCCGTCATGGCCGCAGCCGTGCAGCCTGCCCGGGTATACCGATGCGTATTCCAGGTCAGACTCCTGCTGGATGGGCAGGGCGTCGATATCGAAACGCAGCATGATCACCGGCCCATCCCCCGTGCCGGATAAGATCCCCGCCACACCGGTTTTTCCGACTCCCGTCCGGGTTTCGATGCCCAGGCTTCTTAAATGATCGGCAATAATCCCGGCCGTGCGTACCTCTTCAAATCCAAGTTCGGGATGCTGGTGGAAATCCCGCCGCCAGCCAATGATTTTTGACCCGATTGCCTGTGCTTCCTCAAAAAAATCCACCATACCAACTCTCCTCGGCTGTATTCCTGATGTTTACCTGGTTGATTTGAAAACAGGTTGATGCCTGGACTGCTGCAGGGTTTTGGCGAATACTGCTTTTCAAGGAACCTGAACCAAAAAGATATGCTTCTCTCGTCTGAAACCCTGTCCATGAAAAAGGATCCATTTATTTTACTGCAATTCAATCCATCAAGCTGCTTGTCATCCTTGTTTGTTCTCAGCTTCCGGAGCAGGGTAAGCAGCGAAATGACCAATTATTAGATAAAATTGAGGTGGTATTCTTGCAGAAAGAATATTCCAGGTGAGGCTGATAAGCAGCCGGCGAGGGATGAAACGCAATGATTCCACCCGGAAGGGAATCCATCCACCTGGTGTAAACACGATGGATGAGGAGAAATTATGAGGGCTGACCTTTACTTGCTGCTGGCCACGTTCTTATGGGGCGTCTGGGGATTTGCAGATAAGATGGCAGTGACCACGCGCCCATCCTTACACGGTGCAATGGGTGTATTCCATTCCGTACATCCTGTTCATCCCGGTCTGGTATATCATGAGCAGAAAGGCAGCACCAGGTGCCGGTGTCGATCCGCAGGCTGCTGCCTGGACCATCCTGGCCAGTGTCTCCTCCATGGCAGCCATGCTTTTCCTGTTCTTCGCCCTGCGCTCCAAACCCGCCTCCATTGCCATGGCCATGACTGCTGCCTACCCCCTGGTAACCCTTGGCCTGGCAGTCATCCTGAAAATGGAACAATTGAGTGCCGTGAAGGTTGGCGGAATGTTGCTCATCATCCTGGGGGTGATCCTCCTATGGGAATAGCTGCAGGGATACAGGTTGAGCCCCCAGGAAAATCCGGGATGGGTTAAGGGGGAAGCCCGCTGAACACAAAGAAGTTAAGAATTTCAAAAAATGCTTGAAATCAAATCAATAAATTGCTATAGTTGTATCAGCACGGACAGTTTCCCTTTAGTCATCGCAGCCATACATCACTTCGTATCCATATAGCACGCTTTTGGCGTACAAGGTGGAAAAGGTACCGCCTGATTGGGCACCGCACGTGTCCAAAAGCCCATCACACGAACCGTATAAACGGTGCCTGCCGCTGGCAGGGTGATTGGGTGGTGATGGGGGTGTTATCCAGACGGAAACTGTCCGTGCACTTTTTTGCTTGTCGATGCTATAATTGGGGGCACTGCCCCAGTAGCTCAAAGGATAGAGCGAAGCACTCCTAACGCTTAGGTTGGGGGTTCGAGTCCCTCCTGGGGCACTTTTTATTTGAAACGTAGGTTGGGTAGAATGTGGGGGTAAGACAACCATTCGGTAATACGATCAATCCACATTCTACCCAACATCTTGTAGCCTCACCATCCGCAAAATTGTTGGGTTTCGGGTGGTACCTCGCTCGTCCAACCCGTATTACCGTCCCCACCCTCAACCACAACCTACAAAAACTGCAGGCGTTTCCCCCAATCCCTGTAAGGGCACGGGGTTATAGATCCTGCCGGATGAGCGAGAAATCCCCGACGATGCACAACCAATCTCCGACTGTAAGGAGTGGGACCGAAGTGAGTGGGGCGACCTTACCCAGCCGGGGTATCAATATAATATGACTGCATCAACCCATTCCGCCATTACCGCCATACATTTTTCTGAAAAAGGGATGGCGGTAATGGCGGAGATTGAATTATTTCCATAAGCTGGGCGCTTGCCAGGATGTGCCTGGAAAACCGTGTTATCTCCCTGAACCACTCCGGCACATGAATCCAATAGAGAAATTCTCGTTCACCAATACATATTTCTGCAGGTGGGAGGGACAAACCGGATTTTATTATGCAATGATGGAGTACGTCTTCGGTATCGCACGTTTTCTGCGCCAAAAAGATATAGAATAGAAACACATCAAGTCAATCCCGGAGACAAACCCCTTGCTTACTAAATCCGATTTCCTGATATACCTGGATGCCCCGCTCCATTTATGGGCAGCTAAACATGACAGGATTGAAAAAGCTGCTTCACCATTCAGTGAGCACCTCATGCGCCAAGGTTTTGAGGTTGAACAGCTTGCCAGGGAGTACTTTGAAGAGATAATCCAGGATTCGGACATCCAGCTCCTCTGGCAGCAAACCTTTTCCGAACAGGATTATCTTGTCAGGAGCGATGCCCTGCTGCATAATAAATCGGATGGTGTTTATGACCTTTATGAAGTCAAGAGCGGTACAGGTCTTAAACCGGAATATATATACGACGCAGCTTTTCAAACGCTTATCCTACAGAAAATAATCACAATCGGAAGGGTCTTCATCCTGCACCTCAATCCGGGCTATATTCGTGTCGGTAGCCTGGACCTGGCGCAGCTATTTGTGCCTGAGGATATCACCGAGCGGGTCAATGAAATCATGGTCGAAGTGCAGGCTCTGCGGGAGGATGCCCTGCGCACCGCCGGCAGCGACTATCCGGATTTATCTGGACACTGCTGGTCTCCAAGGGAATGCCCCTGCCCGCAGCTCTGCCATCCGAACCTGCCGGACTTCTCCATATATGATATCCCCGGTTTGAATCGTAAAAAGAAAATGGAACTGCTGGAAACGGGAATCATTCTAGCCAAAGACATCCCGGAGACTTTCCCCCTCAATTCCAGGCAGCGCCAGGTTGTTGCGCTGGCAAAAACCGGGCAGGAAAACATTGACCGCCAGGCTATCCGCAGGGAGATGGATAAATTTATCTATCCTGTCTATTTCCTGGATTACGAAACCTGTATCAGTGCCATCCCGTTGTATACTGGCTGTCACCCGCAGCAGCAGATGGTTTTTCAATATTCCCTGTTCAGGATGGATACCCCGGATGGAGAAATCGCCCATTCAGAATATTTATCGGTCAACCTTGAAGAAATATCAAAATCACTCCTTGAACATCTCACCGGGGCTGTTGGAGACACCGGAACTGTTTTTGTCTGGAATAAAACCTTCGAAATCACCAGGAACAAAGAATTGGCAGCCCAGTACCCGCAATTATGCCATGTTTCTCAGCTATCTCAATGAAAGGATCTATGACCTGGGCGATTTTGTTTCCAGGGGGCTGTATCTCCACCCCGGATTCAAAGGGAGCTGGTCGCTCAAGAATGTCCTGCCGGTGATGGTACCCGGGTTGAACTATGAGGATTTGGAAATCGGTAATGGGGAAGAAGCCATGCTGGCCTGGTGGAACCTGGTGCATGGACAGTTGTCCGAAGCGCAGGTGGAACCGGTCAAACAGGCTTTGTTGAAATACTGCCAGCTGGATACCCTGGCAATGGTAAATATCTGGAAAAAATTGTATTTATTTGGCACTGGGGGTTGATTCGTAAAATTGTGTCCTTTCCCGAATAATTAATCGATCTAAATCACTTTCCATTTCCCTCCCTGGTCCCCTCCTGCCAATAGTTTACCCTGATCTTTACCCACCCGCTGGTTGCGATTCCTGCTATCGTTAAAGCATGCAATCTACCTACCACCGCCGGCATTGTGACTGCCCACCCGGGCCAAACGGACAGCACTGCTGGCATGCCCTTGAAGGAAAAAAAGCCAGGGACTACCCGTACTGGCTGGCAATCTGCTGCTGGTGCGGGGCTTTCCGCTACCGGGAAAATGAAGCGGATCATCAGGCAGAGGTTCACGGCCAGCATGCCGCAGGATTGTGAAACGGTTTTCCTTTTCCAGTCATTATTATATAATGGGTATAGGCACAGTCATCACACCGGGAAGGGGCCCATCCTGCAAAATGTGCTGCTTCGAATCCCCATGTCGCGGGCGGCGTTGTCTTATCAACCACATGCCCGGTCATTGAATAGAACAGATTTGTTGTTCAAAACCAGTCCTGTCCAACCATTCCAGGGAGGTGTAAGCATGGGTATCTATATTATGTTCGGCGATTATTCTTATGATTCAGTCAAAGAAATCAGCCCGCAGCGCACCCACGCTGCTACAGAATTAATCGAGAAAGCCGGCGGTGAGCTTAAGTACGTGTATGTTTTGCTGGGAGAAACCGATTTGCTGCTCATCACCGAGTTTCCCACCGTTCAGCAGGCGATGAAAGCCTCGATCGATTTATCCAAATTGCTGGGAGTAGTCTTTAAAACATCGCCGGCAATCGGGGCAGATGAGTTTGACAAAATATTAGGGTAGATCTTTTATCCGCAAAAAAAGGCGTATGCAAGATGCAAACGCCCTAAAACACCATCTTGAATATTTGCCAAACCTGCCGGTTTCTGCATCCTTATAACCAATCCAAACGGAACCATTTGGCGCGGCTGTTAATTACTTCTACCCGGTCATATGGCAGTCCATCTGCAGCTGCCTGACTATAAAAAATTTCCACTGGGAAAAACACGGCCTATTTCCTGGTAAATTACCACACAGTTCATCTGGAGCAGCAGCTATCTGTGGGCAGTTCCTGGCAGGCAAGACCGTCCAGCGGCTTCTTACCAGGCGCCCCAGCAGCCTGTTCATCCAGGACAGTTCTGCCATTAGAAATTGCCAGATAGGCGCCCAATGAAGCATCCAATCTTTCCGCCTGTGTGTAATTTGTATTGTGCCGTGCTCCACACATCCATAAATAAAAACCACCTTATAGAATTACGGTGCATCTCAAAAATCACCCGGGGCGTTTTGAATTAGATCCATTTTACTTCCGGGATACAGCGGGTCTCCACTTGATGAAACACTCCTCAAGCCATAAATATCCAGGTAGTGCTAAAATTATATCCAGACTGAGTCAAGGAGGATTCAATGGTCCAGGAAGAGAAAAGTAACGAAAAAGAAACGGGCAGCAAGGAGATCCCCCCGGTTATCGAGGAAAAATGTCAGCAAACACAGCACGCCATCACCATCAACGGTAAAAAGCTGGAATACACCGCTACAACCGGCACCATGGTCCTTAAGGATCCTGATGTGGACCAGGGGGAGAAAGCCAAAGCCTCCATCTTTTATGTTGCCTATACCCTCAATAATGCTGCAGATCCCTCCAAACGGCCGCTCACATTTGCATTCAACGGAGGTCCCGGTTCCTCCTCTGTCTGGCTGCACCTTGGTGCCCTGGGACCCAGGCGCGTCCGCATGGATGAAGAAGGCCGGGCGCTGCCTCCGCCTTACCAGCTGGTCGATAACGAATTCACCCTGCTGGAGAAGACAGACCTGGTATTTATTGACCCGGTCAGCACTGGATACAGCCGTACCGTTCCAAAAGAAAAACCGGAGCAGTTCCACAGTGTCAAGAAGGATATAGAATCCGTGGGCGATTTCATTCGCCTATGGACCACCCGTAACCAGCGCTGGGCATCACCCAAGTTTTTAATCGGCGAGTCCTACGGCACCACCCGCGCCGCCGGTCTGGCAGGATACCTCCAGGACCGCCGTGGGTTTTACCTCAACGGGATTATCCTGGTCTCTTCGATACTCAACTTCCTCACCGCCGAATTTGACCCTGGCAATGACCTGCCCTATATTCTTTTCCTGCCGTCTTATTGTGCGGCCGCCTGGTTTCACAAGAAATTGGCGGGTAAGAAGCAAACCAGCCTCAGCCAGGTGCTTGATGAAGCGAGAGAATTTGCGTATAACGAGTACTCCCTGGCATTAATGAAAGGCAGCCGGTTACAGGATAAGGAGCGCATCCAGATCGCCCGGAAACTTGCCCAATATACCGGGCTTTCACAGGAATATATTGAACGCAGCAACTTGCGTATTGAGATCAACCGTTTTTGCAAAGAGCTTCGCCGGTCCGAAGGGATTACAATCGGCCGTTTTGACAGCCGCTTTACCGGATTTGACCGCGATTCGGCCGGGGAACATCCGGAGATCGACCCTAGCTATGCCGCCGTGCTTGGGCCTTATACCGCCGCCATGTACGATTATCTGCGGCGTGATTTATCCTATGAAATTGACCAGCCCTACGAGATCCTTTCATCCGTCCATGAAACCTGGAATTATGATACCTTTCAGAACAAGTATGTGAATACCGCGGAGGAACTGCGCAAGGCATTCATCCTTAATCCCCACCTCAAAGTCATCGTCTGCAGCGGGTACTACGACCTGGCAACGCCCTACCTTGCCAGCGAGTATACTTTTGAACACCTGGAAATCCCTGCAGACCTTCGCAAGAACATAAGCATGGCTTATTATGATGCTGGTCACATGATGTATCTTCACAAAGCGTCCCTGGAGAAGTTATCCGGGGATTTAAGCAGGTTCATCGCTGATTCTGCAGGATGAAATCTGACCGTACAGAGCTCCCATGGTCATTCAGATGCTGCCTGCTGGTTTCAGGTCATCATCCTTTCTTTTCCGCACTTAAGGAGCTGGCAAACCAGAGAAACTGTCGGATTTCATCACCTGCATCCTAAAATGCACCGGTGCCGCCATCGGTGAAGGGCATACTTCCTGAAATATTTCCTGCTCATTTGCGGCGGAACGGCATCGGGGAGGTTTTTTGTTAATCTGGACCAAAAAAGACCTGCTGACTGTTTTTCCGGCACGTCTTTATAATTTTAAATAAGATACCACAACCAATATAATGGAGTTAATTATTCAACAGCCCTGTACATAGATAAATGGCTTTTATCAGGAGGAAAATATGACCAGCCCAACCCAACCCAACATAGCCGTCAGTTTGCGGGCGATCCATGCGGTTATTACCCGTGCGCAACAAGTATCCATAGATAATTCAAACCAGTTCGCCCAAAATGGATTTCCTGAGGAAGGAATTAAGACGGGTTTTCTGGATTACCTGACCTGCCTGAAGACCTCCTTTAGAGCCCATCACCAGGTTGAAAACACAATACTCTTTCCGGCATTGCGAAAGGTCTTGCCGGATATTCCCTATAATCGGCTGATTATTGAACACCACACCATAGATTCCCTGCTCGATACCCTCCAGGCGGGTATAGAAAGCTGCCGGGTTCCCGGCAGCCAACAATCCGCTCTGGAAACCATTGGGAAAAGCCTGTTAAATCTTCAAAACCTTTGGCGTCCCCATATAATGATTGAGGAAGGCGGCTTTACCGTCGATAAACTGGAGAAATTGTTGCGCGCCGATGAACATCTCAATCTATTAAAATCCGTCAGTGAATTCAACCAGGCAAACGCCCTGCCAGCCGAGTTAATTATACCGTTCACGATTTATAACCTTGCCCCGGAGGTTAGGGGGGTTATCACCGGAGCGCTGCCGTCCGAAATTGTAGAGAATTTGGTGCCAGTTGTCTGGAAAGAAAAATGGGCCGCCATGAAACCTTTCTTATTGGATTGATCGCCGAGATGCTTATAAGAATGGCTTATGTAAATTCATTGGTTTTGTAGATTGCATAAAAAACTCTTATTTTAATTTAAGATTTAATTTAAGATTTGGTTATTGCATTCAAGATCATATTATGATAATATAGAGGTGATAAGCGCTTGGGTGCCCCCCTCACCCAGGCGTTTATCGCTTTAATTGCCGGATACCCTGCCCTGCCAAAAAGATCAGGATAATAATTATTAAACGGCAGGCTTTCTGCCAGGATGGGGTACAATAGATCACAATCCTCGAAAGGACTTTCTAACAACTTTGTTTGAAATCATTTTTCTCGGAACATCTGCCTCTGCTCCTTCCGTTCACCGCAATCTGCCTGCGCTTGTTGTCCGCCATGACGAAGTACGCTTTCTTGTAGACTGCGGCGAGGGGACACAGCGCCAACTGCTCCAATCCGGCATCGGATTTAAGAGACTCAACCGTATCCTGATTACCCACGGTCACCTGGATCACATCCTCGGGCTGGGCGGGCTGCTTTCCACATTTCTCCGTTGGGAGACAATAGACCGCCTGGAAATTTATGGTGGAAAAAACACCCTGGAAAGGATCTCCGATTTGATTTTCGGGGTTGTCCTGAGGTCGAAAAAGTCTCCCATGCCGATTGAAATGAAACATATCACCGGGGGAACCTTTTTTGAATCCGATGATTTGACTGTGGAGTCCTTTCCTGTGGTGCATCGATTTACAGATTCACTGGGTTATATTTTTAAAGAAAAGGGACGCTACCCATTCTTAATTGAAAAAGCGGAGCAGCTTAATATTCCGCCCGGTCCCTGGAGACGGGACCTGGTTAATGGAAGCAAGGTCACCCTGCCTGATGGGCGCACAATCGAACCTGAATCTGTCCTCGGTGAGTATAAGCCGGGGACGCGCCTGGTAGTGATCGGGGATGCAGGATCCACGGAAGGACTTGAACGCTATTGCCAGGGGGCTGACGGGTTGGTAATTGAGTCTACCTACCTGGAAGAGGAAGCGGAAATGGCAAAGGAATTTTCCCACCTGACTGCAAGGCAGGCGGCTGAACTGGCAAAACGCTCCGGGGTTAAAAAGCTCATCCTCACCCATATTTCACGCCGTTACCGGGAGAAGGATATTCAGGCGGAAGCGGAAACAATCTTCCCGCATGTTGTGGTTGCCCGGGATTTTGATACCTTCCAAATCAGGAGTGATTGAAAGAAATCACCAAAACAGCGGGGATGTTATACTACCAGTATGGCTCCGGATGCAATTAAGAATTTAGAGATGAATACCAGCCTTCAAGATAAAAACATGCCCTACCGGTATTTTGATCTGGTGATGGCATTTTTTGTCACTGTATTAATTGTCAGCAATATCGCTTCATCAGCCAAGATTATCAATCTTCGCTTAGTATTTCTTGGTGTGCCGATGGCTTTCGACGGGGGTACCATTATTTTCCCGCTCAGTTATGTTTTTGGGGATATCCTCACGGAAGTTTATGGATTCAAGCGGTCACGTCGCGTCATATGGGTCGGTTTTGCCTGTCTCTTGCTGACAGCGATGATTCTCTGGCTGGTACGCATCCTTCCCGGTGATCCCAGCTGGGAGGATTACGCCGGCCAGAAAGCCTATAACAGCATCCTGGGCGGGATCAGTACCGGGGGAATTGTACTGGCCAGCCTGCTTGCATACTTGGCAGGGGAATTTAGCAATTCCGTTATCCTGGCAAAAATGAAAGTCCTGAGTTCCGGAAAATGGCTCTGGACCCGCACCATAGGCAGTACGATTATTGGCCAGGCTGTAGATACAACTGTCTTCATTCTCGCTGCCACCCTGGCAGGCATCTTCCCCTGGGAGCTTTTCGTAAGCCTGGTCTTGACCAACTATATCCTCAAGGTTGGGGTAGAAGTGTTGATGACTCCCCTCACCTACTTGACGGTCAACAAACTAAAAAAGGCAGAGCAGGTAGACTATTACGACCGGGATACCGATTTCAATCCGTTCAAGGCTTGACCAGAACATCAACCAGCATGGTTTTTATTCTTCTTTCAGAAAATCCACCTCAATTCCATTCGCCTTCCAGCAAAAATCCCTAAACCCTCACATGCACGATCCGGGATAGTCTTCCCCCTAACGGGTAAATTGGGTTCAGCTGCCTATCATGCCAGTTGGACGTCAAATCTCAAATTGAATCCGCCTGGTTATGGAAAAGGAAGTCCAATTGCTTGCCCGAGCCCGGAAATGCCTGGTAAGGCTCCCCGGTTAACCAGACCTGGGGGTTTGACGATATTAATCTTTTGACTAAGAAATTCCTTGGGAGAACGCTGTATTTAAGCCAGAAGTCCGTCTGGTCTGCTGGCTTCAGGATCAGCAGATTACAGGGAAAACCGTGTTAGAGAGAAATCGGGGATATGCCGAATAAATAAGGCGGGGAGGGAGGGATTCGAACCCTCGGTCGAGTTTTCACCCGACAACCACTTAGCAGGCGGCCCCGATCGTCCACTCTGGCACCTCCCCGGGTTGAAATATTTCCATCCTGACGGATGTTTAGGCGGAGGGAGAGGGATTCGAACCCACGGTGAGTTACCCCACACCTGTTTTCAAGACAGGCGCCTTAAACCACTCGGCCATCCCTCCTCAGGGATGCATTCCTCCCCTGCGCCTTCCGATTTTATCATACATAAAGGCGGGCTACAAGCGTTATTGAAAACCTTAAAATTCGCAGCTACCCTGGGACCACTCCATCAGGGGATGACATCTTGTTGGCTTTTAAGATCAAATCAACCCATACCCATCATCACCGGCCAGCCAGAAACACGCCGCTTAAGCAGGCCTAATCAAACCCGCCGCCCTGGTAATAAATCCGGATGGAATAGGAGGTTTTCAAACCGCTTCCGCCGTTTTTTCGGCAGCGCTGGTGATCGTTTTTTTTTGAAATCAAGATGGATGGTTGCTGGATCCGTACGGGGAAGCCAGCCAGGATCTTCTGCAGCGGATTGTTACAGGTGGTAACAATCCCGGAAAAGTATTCCCGCCCCTGCTATTTTCGATAGAAATCCTCATGGAACGGCTGCAGTCTCCTCTCAAATCACAACCAACCCGTCTTAAATACCAGGAGGGAAAATACCACGAAACCAATCCCTGCTGCGCCCCAAAGCCAGGATCGTTTCTTTTTGGTTTGCTGTATACCTTCCGGGACCTGGATGGCAATGATGGTAATGTTGTCATATCCACCGCGCTGATTGGCTAGATTGATCAAAAATTGCATTGCTTCCTGAATTTGCATATGCCGATAAGCAGAAAGGATTTCATGATCAGCAACCAGGTCGGTTAAACCATCACTGCACAGGATGATTTTGTCACCCGGTTTAAAGTTTGTACCCCTGGTTGCCCAGCATTTCCTCATCTTGTTCATTGTTAGAAAGACGTAAGCGGATATCCACATCCGGGGGATTTCGTGACCCCATATACCGCCGGATCACATGAGCATTGGGATGGTTATATACCTGTTCAGGTCGTAACAATCCCTTATCCAGCGCTTCTCGAACCCAGGTATGGTCTATCGTGATCTGCTGTAAGGATTTACCACGCATGTGGTAAATCCTGGAATCACCTACTGCTGCACTATACAGGCAATCTCCCATAATCAAAACACATACACAGGTAGCCCCCATTCCGTAAAGCCTTGTGTCTTTGGCGGCTGCTGAATACACCTCCTGGCTGGCAAGATGCATGGCCTCGATGAGAATGGAGGGAGGGGTGATTTCTCTGCTTTGGGCAATATATTCGGTGACCCCTTTAACCACAATATCGGCCGCTATTTCTCCAGCCCGGTGACCGCCAATGCCATCGGCAAGAACGGCAAGCAATACAGGTGTCTTATCACTGGTATCTGATTGGTACGTTGTAATGGAAAACCGGTCTTCATTATTTTTACCGCTCCTTCCCGGATCGGTCATGGCGGCCGTGATCAGATGTCCCTTTTCGGTGCTCTTCATTTCAACTTCCCATCATTCATCGGGTAGACCTTAATCCGGGGTTCCGTTGGAGGTGTACGCAGTTCAAAACGGAACATGAATTGTCCGATATGGATAAGATCTCCGTGTTTAAGTTCCTGGCCGGATAAAGATACTGGCGCATAATTCACCCAGGTTCCGGCAATTGAGCCGGCATCAGAAAGGATATAC
Organism: uncultured Chloroflexia bacterium; assembly: GCA_963747965.1. Taxonomy (GTDB): domain Bacteria; phylum Chloroflexota; class Anaerolineae; order Anaerolineales; family Anaerolineaceae; genus CAVVGZ01. The sequence goes on from CAVVGZ010000004.1 coordinate 702,260, forward strand.
GAGTCCTGCTCACCATGAATGAGCCGTGCATGCAGTCCATGGACGGTTTTTGACCTTAAGATATGAGTCGCCTGTTTAGGGTCACTTCCCAGGGTGATCTGGCTGCGATTAACCAGGATGACATTGTCAGCCAGAGGAATGCCATTCTAGACAATGGGATCAGCCTGGCCGGGGCATTTTGTGAGCCTTTTTGAACCCGCCAGGTCAGGCTTTGGCCTTGATTTGTCCGGGCGGGATTATCATCCGGAAAAGCAGCTGCCGGCTGGGTTACAGGTTGGTTAATTAGGGGTTTATATTTTTGATTTTTCCTTACAAACCAGGACTTTCCACTAACAAAAAAATTATTGAAACAACAATCACTCCGGCAAAGGAAATGCCGACAAATACAGGCAGCACTCCCTGTGTTGCGATACGTTCGATAAATGATATCTCTTTTTGCTCAACAACGACATCTACTGGCTGGGTGAAACTTTTTGGGATAATCCCAGTATATCTATTGCTTCCACCTGCAGGTTGTAAATACCGGTTTCTGAAATCCCATCAAGAGACCAGGAGAACTGATCAAAAGGCGGGGTAATATTTTCATCAGCTTTTTCCCCGTTTAACGTACAAGGAAGTAGAGGCAAGATCGCGGCGGATAACCATCCTGGGAATTCCACAAGGATCCGGATTGGGGTTGTCGCTGGTTCAATACCTGGCTTTCCTGGTCTGCTCCCTCTATCCAGGAGCGTACAACCTGTGTGGGTGGTGAAAGAAAAATCGGATTTGGAGGGGATACATCCACGGAAAATGAATACGCAGTACGGCCGCCTGAATGCCATCATCGATTACTTCCAGCATAACGGATTGAGTACCACTATCATTTATCCCGGACAGGTAATCACCCTGGTAGAAGAAGCGCAAAGGCTGCAAGTATGCGTTGGCAATATTCGGGCAGTTCTTCCCCCTGAGATAATTGCAGAAAATTTCCGCCGGTAGCCTGGGCCATGTTTTTCAGAAGCTCAATCCCCTGTGGATAATCCTGGGTATTCGAAGGAACCAGCCATACATTGATTTGAACACCTTGTTGAACCGCCCGATCGGTGAGGTTTGGTAATGCCAGCCCATGTTCCGCAAGTGGTGGTGGGGTGATATAGACGGATGGAGCGTTTCATGTTCTCTCTGGGATTTGGGTCAACTGCCAGATCCAATGCCATGTTCAGCGAAGCTAAACCTTGCTGGGCGGTTTGCAATTCTGGCTGATAAGTGCTGATTACTTGGGCCCATTCCTGGATATTCGTGGAACGAATAACCTGCATACCGGTGTTATCAATCAGGCTGTAATCATCCAGGCCATTTATGGGCTGTTCTCCGGCCCAGTTTTGCAGCGAATTTATCACCTTTGCCAAATAACTTTCATCATCGCTTAATGCCCACAGTCCGGGGGAGTTATTCATGGCTACCAGTGTCTGCAAATCGGGCTCTACAAGCTGGAGCGCTGCCAGGGGACGGGCAATCCCACCTTCCACCAATTTCACATCTGCTGGCAAAATATCCGGCACGAAATTCCCTTCAGCATCATATATCTCAAATAGTATCTGCAGACTCGGGAAGGTATCGGTTTTCAAAAGGCGTATCATTACAACCAATTCACCCTGGGCATGAGCAGTAAATAGACTCGTTCCCAATATTACTGCAGCCAGAAGACTGCTCCCCCAAAGAGAAAGACATTTATGGATCAAGGCATTGAACACTTTTTTCATTCCCATTATTGTAAGCGAACTTGTGAAGTTTTGCAGTTTTTCATTTTTGAAGCCGGAATCAAACCTGCCAAGTTTCAACGGAATGGATATTGGGCTTGCCGTAAGCTGCCATCCATATCCATGGCCCCAAATAACCGGGGGGACTGTATTACTGGCTTATGAATTTATCTTGTCTTGAGAAAGGTGTGTCAGGATAGGAAAACCTGAAAAATTGTATTTTGGATTTTACGCTTG
>CAVVGZ010000005.1:0-260037 GCA_963747965.1 uncultured Chloroflexia bacterium
TTCCTGTTCGATTTCTTCCGCCTGGGCTTGGGTATCCGTAGATGGATGGGTTGTACTGGTCATATTTGCAGGCAAGGTCTTGGTAGTTTCGGTGAATGAACCGGATTGATTACCCTCTTCCATTGTCGAGACCAACGGTGAGGGAACACAACCTGCCAACGTGAGGACTACCAGGAGAAGTAATGCTGAAAAGGCTAAACGCACGTTCATGCTATTTTCATCCTTTCGAACTCCGGTTAGGATATCCTACCATTCTTGCGGAGACAGGGATCGTTGGGGTGAACCCAAGTTAGCGTTTGGCAGCCGTCAAATCCAGGACCAATAACTTAATACTGTTCACCCAAATGTCCAGGATTAATAAATGTGTGCTGTCCCACGACATGTGGACCGCAAATGGATCAAATCTGTTTTTGTTCATCTGTCATCAATTTGACGACACTGATCACAAAAACCCAGATGGGAAAGATTAAGGTTTCCCATAAACTAAGATTGATGACCAGCAACAGTACAAGCGCAAGGACATAGGAAACCAGAGCCAGCCAGCGAGGCATTAAACCAGTGCGCAGCCAGATCGTTCCGAGCGAAATCATAAAAACACCCGCCATTCGTAATGCATAAACATTGCTGATCCGGAACATTACCGCCCGCCCGAAGTAGATAATCTGATCCCGGGGTATCGCCGCCTGCGTCAAATTGTGCAACGGCGAGGATACCGCTGAAAATTGCCATCGAGACGAATATCATTGCCAGAAATAACAAGCCGCTGCCTAAGAACACAGTCGAGAAAAATTGGTCTTCATAGACGCCCAACCGGTCGCGCACAACACCTATAAACCACAGGAAAGCAATGCCGGCGAAGGGCATAAGTTCCAATGCGACGATAATCCTCCTGGTCCCTTGTTCAACCCAATTGATATCCATGGCTAGATTATCAGGGATGGAAGTGCGTATCAAAACCAGGCTGGTTACAAATAGCACGCTGAACAGGATGTTAGATATCGAAGCAGCCCGTGGCATGGTCAAACGCCGCAATTCCTTCTCAGCATTCATGTTCATCATGATAAAGTCTCTCCTCGCTTTACCTTGCTTTGTTGCATGAAAACAATACGCAATTGTGTTTTACACCAATTACAAGACTCTCTGACCCAAACCCACCAACAATGATGATTTAATCCTACAAAACAGGCTACGAGTGGTTATTATCATCCATGTCTCGCAGGAAATATCCGTTAAATGATGCCGAAAATAGGGAAAGCGATTCAGCGATGGCATTTTCGGTCTAAAACCTATCCAGGATGTCATTGAGGCTGCCAAATTTAAAAGAGCTAAACCGCCACTGATGAGGCATTAAAAACAACCTGATCGTACAAAAAAAGCCGCTCAAATAAGTCCTTAACTTGCTTGCGGATTAGTCCCTCGTCGCCAGCAAGGGAGACGTGATGAATGATCTCTTCAATGGTTCGTTTTCCATCGATCGTTTCAACCAGGCGCAGCTCACCTGCATCAACAGGCAGGATTAAATCGGGATCGACATGCGCCTGGTTAATCAGAACAGCAGCTGCACCAGGGGGAAGAGGGTTCTGTATGCTAACCGTTTCGGGGAAGCGGATGGGTACATAATCAGACCAGAAATGCTCATCAAAACAAGGTTGATGAGTGCTGCCTGGCCGGTCTTGCCGGTATACAATTAAATTGTGGCGGAGCATGTTCCCTCGGAATAACTCGACTGCGGCGTACTGCTCCCTTGGCGGCAGCTTTGCCAATCGGGCGGCATGTGGCGTCCCGGCGAGACTGCCGCATCGTGCCAGGTAGGGTGCCTGCCGAACCCAACGGCCAAATTTCAGCCCACAATCCTCTATGAAATCAAAGATCTGAGACACCGTGTAAGCTCGATCTTGAGGATTGAGCAGGGCGTCGGCAAGCCCTGCCGTGCTCCTGAAGTCCGGCGAGGTGCCTAACAGGCGTGCCAGAGGGTGATCTTGCGGCAGCGCCATGAGCGTATTTCGCCAGATCCTGGATTTCACCTTGCCCGTAACCGATTCCCAGCCGCGAGCAGTATTCCTGCAGCATATAAATCCCTGCCCGTCCATAGACGGCATAGACCATCAAGTGCATGGCTCCATCGGGGTTCAAGGACATTCGTCAGGGCGCTGCAACCCCAAATCCGGGTCAGGGAGGTGGTGCAGTACTCCTGTGCAGACGATCTTATCAAAGCGGCGATCTAACTCACCGACTCGTTCAACAGCGAGCTGGTAGAGTTCAAGATTTGTAAGGTGATATTTGCGTTTGAGCACTTCCGTTTGGCGAATGCTCGTGCCGCTGATATCAATGCCAACCACTTGATCTGCAGGCTGGCGCAGGGCGTGTTTGGCTGCCTGGGAGGTTCCGCAGCCGGCGATCAGAACGGTTAAACCTGTCCGATATGGCTTATGCGGCCAATGCAGGTGGAAATCCCAACGCCGCCTATCTTCATCCTGCCAGCGTTGGCGGTAACCATCCAGGTCTTCAACAGGCTTTGGATAGGGATATTGCGTCATAGAATGCCCGCAGCTTGTCAGTGATGCTGGTACGATCTTTTTCGGGTGTGTTCATAAAATACCCCGCTGAAACCAATGGATCTGGTTTCGGCAAGAAACCAGATCCATGATCAGCAGATGAATCTAGCCTATGCCAACAATGTTTTCATTCATCTTCGCCACAATCTGGTCAACGGCGAAACTGGCCGGTTTCATGCGGGGAGGGAATTCCACGAAGGTATTCATGAATTGGGCAACCAATGACTGGGCTGCGTACAGCAGATAAACATGGTCAATCATCCAGTCGAAGTAGGTATTCGAAGTGATATCAGCCCGTTCAAATGGGTCGGTGCGCAGATTGAAGAATTTCGGGACGCGCAGGGCAACCAATGGTTCTGCCCAAATTTGCAGGGTTCCAGCTATTCTTTGCTCGGCAAAAACCAGCTTCCAGTTATCATAGCGCAAGGCGGTTAGTTCACCGTCATCCGAGAAGTAAATAAAGCCCGGCCGCGGCCCCTTTTCTTCTTCTCCCTTAAGATAGGGCAGGAAGTTATAGCCGTCAATATGCACTTTGAAGTTTTTATCGCCAACCATGATGACCGGCCTTCAACTTTTCTGTAATATCCGGTTCGCCCGCTGCCGCCAGAAGGGTAGGCAGCCAGTCCTGGTGTGCAATAATTTCGTTGGAAACCATGCCAGCCTGAATCTTGCCTGGCCAACGGATCAATTCTGGCACACGGAAGGCGCCTTCCCAGTTGGAGTTCTTTTCATTGCGGAAGGGGGTCATGGCGGCATCCGGCCAGGAGTTCATGTGGGGCCCGTTGTCGGTGGAATACATCACGATGGTATCATCGGCGATTCCCATCTCGTCCAGTAAGTCCAGCATCTGGCCGACGTGCTTGTCGTGCTCGACCATGGCGTCATGGTAGAAGGACTGCCAGCGCCCGGCTTGTCCGAGAATTTCTTTCGGCGGGTGGACGCGGAAGTGCATCCAGGTGGTATTAAGCCAGACGAAGAAAGGCTGGTCGTTATTATGAGCGCGCTTGATGAAGTCCTGGGCAGCAGCCACGAACTCTTTATCGCAGGTCTCCATACGCTTTTTTGTCAAGGGGCCGGTATCTTCTATCTTTTGCTTCCCGACTCGACCCCAGCGCGGTTGTTCCGTGGGGTCATCCTCATCCATCGCCCAGGAGTGCATGACACCGCGCGGTTTAAAGCGGGCATGGAATTCGGGAAAGTCTTCTTCTGGTGGATAGTCTACGTTTTCCGGTTCTTCTTCGGCATTGAGGTGATAAAGATTGCCAAAGAATTCATCGAATCCGTGGACAGTCGGCATGTACTTGTTCATGTCACCCAAGTGATTCTTGCCAAACTGGCCCGTTGTATAACCCAACGGCTTGAGCAGCTCGGGAATGGTAACATCTTCGCCTTGCAATCCAATATCGACACCAGGCATCCCAACCTTGGTCAACCCGGTGCGGTAGGGGCTTTGACCGGTGATGAAGGCGGCGCGCCCTGCGGTACAGCTCTGCTGGCCATACGAATCGGTAAAGCGGATGCCTTCGTTGGCGATACGGTCGATGTTGGGGGTATGGTAGCCCATCAATCCATCGCTGTAGCAGCTCAGGTTGGTGATGCCAATATCATCACCCCAGATAACGAGTATATTTGGTTTTCCGTTTGGCATTTATTTCTCCTTATGATAGTTAAATCAATATGATTTTCTTTGACCGCACGAACCGATGGCCGCGGGCGACCAGAGATTTTTTTCTGCCCACTCCGGCTGCGGCTGGCTGGTTTCCATCCATGGCACATTCGATAGGCTAAGCCACTCCCGCAGGGGCAGGGATTTTCCGGATTGGCATTTTGATAAGCCCGGGATAATTCCTCCTTTCTATTGGCCAGAATTTGCATCACATCAGATGCTGGCCGGCCGTTATGCATTAAAATCGCCATAATCTTCATCGGTTCCCCCACCCGTTGAAAGAAAGCTTTGTATCCGGCGCACAGATAATTCAAACCCGGTTCCCCATCCGGAGTTTTTAGAAAGCGGTTCTTCGGACACTCACCGTTACAGGCAAACAGCACCGGACATTCCAGGCAGTATTTTGGCAGAGTAGTGCGCTTATCCTGTCCGAATTGGTACTGCCGTTGAGAGCCGACCAGTTCAATCATGTGTTCCTCCTTGATATTGCCAAGCAGGAAATCCGGCTCGACAAAATGGTCGCAGGAATAAAGGTCGCCGTTGTGTTCCAGTGCCAGGCCGTATCCGCAGGTCTTTTCGAAGACGCACATCCCAGAACTAGCCAGCCGCATCCAGTTTCGCAGGGTGGCTTCGAAGGTCTGGACGAAGATTTTACCGACATCGTTATGCACCCACTCATCGAATACCTGGATCAGGAAACGGCCAAATTGTTCGGGCTGCACCGACCGCGGTGAGACCACATCTCCTGCCTGGATCAGGTTAAATCCATCCGGGTTCATACGCTCGATAACCGGGATGAATTGGATCCATTCAGTTCCAGCCTCATCCCGCAGGAACCGGTAAACTTCCAGGGGATGATCGGCATTGATCCGGTTAATGGCGGTCAGGATGTTGTACTCAACGCCATACTTCTGTAACAGCCTCAGGCCACGCATCACCCTATCGAAGGTCGGTCTGCCGCCTTTATCGACCCGGTGGTAATCGTGCAGGTGACGCGGTCCATCCATGCTGATGCCAATCAGGAAGTTGTTTTCCTTGAAGAACTGGCACCATTCATCATTCAGCAAGGTACCGTTGGTCTGCAACGTATTCTCGAATTTCATCCCCGGTTTGCGGTATTTCTCCTGGAATTCGATTGCCTTGCGGAAGAAATCCACCCCCATCAGAGTCGGCTCTCCACCCTGCCAGGAGACCGTAACCTCAGAACTTCGATGTGTCTCGATCAACTGCCTGATATATGATTCCAGTGTCTCTTCAGACATGCGGAATTTGCTATTCGGGTAAAGCAGCTCTTTATCCAAAAAGAAACAATACGAGCAGGCCAGGTTACAGGTGGCGCCGCTGGGCTTGGCAAGGATATGGATGCGGGGGGGAATTCTGGTTGGGGTCATCGATTTCCTGCGGGTTCACCTTGAACAATGGATTATGAATTTTTTTCCAGATATTGGAATGCCAAAGAACTTATTAGAAAAATAAGAATAAGATGATCGTTGCCCACCTGCCGATAAAGAAGGATTTGCACAGCAACCTTCAGCATACACAAATACGGCGAATCAGATATTGCCATATTGATTTTATAATTAATGATTAATAACAACTTGCTGCGTAAAATGAGGAGCGTTGCCGGGAAGGGTATTATGCCCGATCCCATGTCATTCCGGGATTGTTCCGAGCAACTATTACAATAATTTTACAAATTGTCTGTATGAATGTCTTTTTTTTCATGCGGGTTTCGAGTGAAGGGGTTTCCACCTAGTAAACAGTTAATGAATAAATTATATCAAATCTACAGGAATAAATGTCTTGAATTGGACGGGATAAAGGACTAACAATTGGAGATAAAGTATCAAGCAAATTTCCAATCCTTGAGATTATGTATAGTTGCGAATTATCCGTCCCAGGGCAGACAGCAGGAATAATGGGTCTTTCCTTGATATAAACCAGGACCAAAGCATTGGTAAGACATCGATTTCCTTAAATTTTCCAATGTGAAATCGTTCTATGCGTTCATCCAAAGAAATACCCTTGAGATAATTAATCAGCTCGCTTTTTCCAGCTGCAGGTCTGGCGATCAGCAGGATGATGTTGAATGTGGCTTTATCCTATATTTTGTTTTTACTCTCCCTCTTTGATTCCGGTAAGTCATTCCGCCTAATAATCAGTTATGATCCATTGCGTTCAGGCTGCATATCCATTGAATTAATTGAGGGTGTACAACCTTTATCCTTGCATCCACAAAGGGATTGTATTATGTTTAAATAAAAGTGGAGGGAATTATGACAGAAACCCCAACGTATTCTGTAATAAAGAAACAGCATGATATTGAACTCCGACAATATGCAAGCTACATACAGGCGGAGGTAAGCGTGGATGAAATCGACCACAAAAGAGCTGTTGAAAAAGGGTTTAATATTTTGGCAGGCTATATTTTTGGAAATAATATTTCCAAACAAAAGGTTGAAATGACCGCACCTGTAAAGGTGGCGCAATCCGAAAAGATAGACATGACCACACCTGTTAAAGTAAGCGGCAAAGATACCTATCTGGTGGCATTCATTATGCCGGCGGCATATACCCTGGAAACCCTGCCGATTCCAAAAGACAATACGATACACTTCAATACCATCCCGGCCCATCAAATGGCATCCATCCGGTTTTCCGGTTATTTTAACCCGAATCAAATCCAAAAAAACACGGAGCGCCTCGAGCAATGGATTATGGATGAGGGGCTGGAAACAGAAGGGGATTTTATAATCGCTGGATACAATCCCCCCTGGATACCGGGTTTTCTGGCTCGCAATGAGGTCATGATCAAGATTAAAGGATCGGTTGAATAGATGTGAATTGCCCAATCGAATGCTGCGCAGTATTGCTGCACCTTCCTTTAAGTTGCTTCTGGACATAGTTCTGTGAATCTGAAAAATTGCCAGTGAGTATCTGGTTTCAATAAGGTAATAATACTTATTCAGACTTATTGCAATTTTGATGCCTTCAATTTTTCGTGATTTTTAGCAGAGGATGAAATTGGATGACACTTCTTGGATTATTGCCACATGTCACAACTTTCTTTGGTAATCATTGACACATGCCTTATAAATGCCGTAAGTATCCAGGGCTATGCCGTTTTTCTAAAACGATAACGATCCACAATTTATTCCCGATAAAATACCACAAACAGTTGAATGAAAAATTATTAAGAAGGTGATTTACTGGAGGATACTGTTTTTCCGCATATAAGGCTTGTGTTCAATTTTGGGTTGACCATGGTATTTTGTCTTGCAATTTAGGGTGTATTGTGACACAATTCACCCCATATGAATGATCCCAACGGACTGATTTTTGATATCCACCGTTACGCTGTACACGATGGGCCTGGAATACGAACCACCATCTTCTTAAAAGGCTGCCCGATGAGCTGCTGGTGGTGCCACAATCCCGAAAGCCAGGGCGGCGATCTTGCCGTTATCTTCCGGGAGATGCGCTGTGCACACTGCGGAGAATGCCTGGCTGTCTGCCCGAACGGGGCGATCTCATGGGGGAGCGGGATACCTGTTACCAATCTGGCGATCTGTACCCGCTGCGGAACCTGTGCAGATGCCTGTGCAACCCAGGCGCGTGAATTAATCGGATATACACGGACAATCTCCGAAGTAATGAGAATAATCTGTCGAGACATCCCTTTTTTTGAGGAATCTGGCGGCGGTGTCACCCTCTCCGGCGGCGAGCCTCTCTACCAGCCTGCTTTTACCAGGGCGCTGCTGCGTGCCTGTAAATATGAAGAGATTCACACCGTTTTGGATACAAGCGGTTATTCCCCCTGGGAAATCCTGGATGAACTTCGCACCGATGTTGATCTTTTCCTCTATGATCTAAAAATAATGGACGATTATCTGCACCGCCAGTACACCGGGGTTTCCAACCAGCTCATATTAGAAAATCTCAAGCGCCTGGCAGAAAATGGACACAAGGTCATTCTACGGGTGCCTCTCATCAACGGTATCACCGATAGTGAGGAAAATATTTATGCCATTGTGAAAATGGCACAATCCTTACCGAATATTCAGCGCATTGACCTGCTGCCATATCATGATGCTGCCCGCCTGAAATACCACCGCTTAGGCCTGGAGTATCAACTGCCGCCATGCTCCACCCCGAATGAGGATAGAATCGCCAGCCTGCTGCAAATTTTACAAAGTTTTCAAATAGAAACCAGAATTGGAGGGTAACCCATGACTATCACAAACCGAGTGGCTCAGTTACGCAATCAAAGCCTGGAGTCAGTGCCTACCCTCTCGGATGAGCGCGCCCGCTTGATGACTGAATTTTACAAGGATAATACCGATATGGTTTCCACACCGGTCAAGCGTGCCCGGTCATTCTATTATCTGATGGATCAAAAGGCTATTTGGATCCAGCCGGGTGAATTGATCGTTGGTGAAAAAGGCCCCATGCCGAAAGCCACTCCAACCTACCCGGAATTATGCTGTCACACTCTTTCCGATCTGGATATGCTTGATCAGCGGCAGAAAATCCCCTTTAAAGTAGATAGCGCTGCCCGCGCTGTATATGAAAACGAGATCATCCCCTTCTGGCAAGGGAAAAGCATGCGCGAGGGCATCTTTGCTGAAATGACACCTGAATGGAAAGCTGCTTATGAAGCCGGGGTCTTCACCGAATTTATGGAGCAGCGCGCCCCCGGTCATACCGTTCTCGATGATAAGATCTATCACAAGGGTATGCTCGACTTCATTGACGACATCCGCCATGCAATGGCCAACCTTGATTATTTGAACGACCCCCAGGCCTACTCCCGGCAGGAAGAATTAAAGGCCATGGAAATATGTGCGCTTGCCCTGATACGCTTTGCTGAGCGCCATGCCGAATTGGCTGCCGGACTTGCAGTTCAGGAAGAAGACCCGGCCCGCAAAGCCGGGTTTGAGCAAATTGCAGCTGTCTGCAGGCAGGTTCCAGCGAACGCACCGCGCACCTTCCGGGAGGCGCTTCAGTATTATTGGTTCGTGCATCTGGGGGTAACCATTGAATTAAATACCTGGGACTCCTTCTGCCCCGGCCATCTTGACCAGCATCTCCTGCCTTTTTATCAGGGCGAGATCTCAGCAGGAAAGCTTACCCGCCAGGGCGCAGAAGAACTGCTGCACTGTTTTTGGATCAAGTTCAATAACCAGCCAGCTCCACCCAAGGTGGGCGTCACGGCAGCAGAAAGCGGCACATACACCGATTTTGCCCAAATCAACCTTGGCGGTGTTCTGCCTGACGGATCGGATGCTGTATCTGAATTAACCTACCTGCTGCTGGATGTGATTGAAGATATGCGCCTTTTGCAGCCAAGTTCATCCATCCAGGTGAGCAAAAAGAACCCTGACCGTTTTATTAAACGAGCGGCTAAAATTATACGTACCGGTTTTGGACAGCCCTCCATTTTCAATAGTGACCTGATTGTGCAGGAGCTGGTCCGCCAGGGGAAGGACTTGATAGACGCCCGTAAAGGCGGGTCGAGCGGGTGTGTTGAAGTAGGTGCCTTTGGCAAGGAAAACTATAACCTCACCGGATATTTTAACCTTCCCAAAGTTCTGGAAATCACCCTTAATAATGGTGTTGATCCGCGCACCGGGCGTTTGATTGGTATCCCAACCGGAGACCCATCCGGCTTTTACTCTTTTGAGGATTTGTTTACTGCCTTTGAAATACAATTGCGCTATTTCATCGATGTGAAGATTCGTGGAAACAACCTTATTGAGCGTCTCTATGCCGCGTATATGCCGGCACCTTTTCTCTCGCTGCTAACGGATGATTGCATCACAAACGGTAAGGATTACCATGACGGGGGTGCACGTTACAACACTTCCTATATCCAGGGGGTGGGTATTGGCACCATAACAGACTCGCTAACCGCAATCCAGCAGCATGTCTTTACAAACCAGAGCATCAGCCTGGCAGAATTGATCAAGGATTTACAGGAAGATTTTACAGGCTGCGAAAATCTCCGCCAGAAACTTATTAACCGCACACCCAAGTATGGAAACGATGATGAAATTGCTGACCAGATGATGGTGCGCATTTTCGATACTTACTATAAAGCAGTGGATGGGCGCAAAAATACCAGGGGTGGAACATACCACATTAACATGCTGCCTACGACTGTGCATGTCTACTTTGGGTCGGTTACCGGAGCCACAGCGGATGGGCGCCGGGCGTTTACACCGCTCAGCGAGGGTATTTCACCGGTACAGGGCGCTGACCGCTGCGGGCCTACCGCTGTTCTGCGATCTGCCGCCAGGATGGATCATATCCGTACTGGTGGCACGCTTTTAAACCAGAAACTCACCCCCGAGCTGCTGAAAGACGATAGCGGTCTGATGAATTTAGTGCAGCTGGTGCGTACTTACTTCAAGCTGGATGGCCATCACATCCAGTTCAACGTAGTGGATGCTGCCACATTGCGCGCCGCCAAAAATTTCCCGGATCAACACCGTGACCTGATTGTGCGGGTGGCTGGCTATTCCGATTACTTCTGCGACCTGGGCGAAGCTCTGCAGGATGAGATCATAGCCCGGACGGAACAAAAAGCATTCTGATTTTTTTACCACTATAAATCTTGCCCCTTCTATCTATGGATATTTCAAGATTTATTAAAATGGATTGGTTTTAATAGGAAATGCGCATCATAGTTGCAACAGGGATATTCAAGGAAATGGCGTATAATTTGCTAAATAGTGGTATTGGAACCAGGCATAAGCTTTTGTTTTATCCAGGATTACCTGCATGCCTGCCAGATGGTAAGCTTAGTCTGCAGTTTGTTGGAATGATTTTCACAGCCAATTTGCCTGGATTTTTTTTATAAGCAGGATAAAGATGTGTTAGACGGTCAAGCGGAAAAACAAAATAACAGAAAGATCAAGCTGCGGCGAATCACCACCCTGGTCTTCCTTGGATTAGGCGTTTATGTCATTTTTCCACAATTATTAAAACTGGAAAATTCATGGAACGTGCTGCTCAGTCTTACGCTCTGGGCAGTATTCCTGGCTTGCATAGTCGAAATCCTGGCTTACGTAAGTAACGGCTATCTCATGCAGCAAATCCTTGAACATACCCAGGAGCACGTTCCTCTGCTATACAGCACATTGATTGTTCTTGGGTCGCTCAGCGTGGGGTTTGTCGCTGGAGGAACTGTAGGCAGTTCAGCAGCCATCTTCCACTGGACCAAGCAAAAAGGGGGCAATAAACAGGTTCCATTTCTAGCGAGTTTTTTACTCTCCATGTCCAATAATTTAATGCTGCTGTGGCTCTCCATATTTGGAATAGTCCATTTAATTATTATCCGTGATTTAAGCCGCGCCGAGGTCATCGGGTACAGCGCCAGTATGACCCTGATGGTGACACTGGTTGCCGGAACTGTGCTGGCCGGCCGTTACAGGGACCGGTCGGTTGATTTCCTCAACTGGATGGCCACGGCAGCTTGCGCGCCTGAAGCTTCATAATTATGATCAAAATCTTACCCGCGCCGAACTGTGTAACATCTTTCTTGCCTGGGACAGTCTGTGGCAGGACAAGAAATATAAATTGGTAATGGGGGCATTTTTTTATGTAATGTTTGACATGTCAGCCCTTTTCTTACTATTCCTTGCAGCTGGAATAAAAATTACACTTGGAATGCTGCTGTCCGGTTATGCGCTCCCGCTGCTCCTGGGAAAAATCGCCTTTATTTTACCGGGTGGGGTGGGCGTTGTTGAAACCAGTATGATCGCTATCTTTAGTGGAATGGGTGTACCACCGGCCACTGCAGTGATTGTCGTGCTGGTATTCCGGCTGCTGACCTTCTGGATACCGACAATCGCCGGATTCCCGATAGCTGCCTTTTTGTTAAATCATAATCAAAAAAAATTTATCGTTGATGCAGATCAAGATTCTGTGATCTCATAGCCCCCGGGAGGAACATCTATGGACCATGTAGTCTATCTGGATTCGTCTGCAAAAGAGCTTGAGAACCTTCTGGCAGGTAAAAAGACGATGGTCATCAGAGGGGCAGCCGGCAGAAAAATGCCTTATGGCAGGGTGAACGTCAATGATATCCTGTATTTTATTAACAATAATGGTGAGGGTATGGTAAGAGGGCAAGCCAGGGTTAAATAGTGTGATAAATTCCGACCCATTAACCCCTGAAGCCGCCTCCAAAATGTTAGAAATTCATCAAAACGCATTGCAGCTTACAGAGAGTCAGCGTAAGCGCTGGCAAGGTCAAACGCTACCTGGTGCTCATCGAGGTTGCGGATGTCCAGCAAGTTGAGGAATTTCAAATTGATAAGAGCCAATTTGGAAACATGGATGACTGGCTGCTTGTGGAAAAAATTGAAAACGTAAAGTTATAAAAAAATATTCCTTCCTGATATCCAAAGAATGTCATTTTATCCCCGGTTATGATCAGCCTGATCATTAGCCTGCATCCTGGGGGACAGTATATGTACGGCAGGCTTTCCAAAAATTTTTACTGGCTTAAGCCAACCTTCTGTATGGAAATTTAAATGGATTACAGGTCCCTGCTGACGGACTCGCTCCAGGCTTTAATCTGTTCCCAATTCCGGTAATCTCCCGGGACTCCCTGCACCACAACCATGACAAAGGCAGCCTCCCACCACTTCAAGCGGAAAGTCTCCAGCTTGCCATTAAAGAATGCGATATTGACCGGTTTGACATTGGGAGCCGAATTGATCATCGGCTTCAAATAATAGCCAATTGTCGTGAATCGTTCCTTGATGCACAAAGAGCCAGCTTTTTGAGGGGCCTTTGCCAGCGAAGGATCGAGTGTTAATGGGATGTCGGCCAGTTTTTCCCCCGGCACCTGGGTCAGGCGCATGGCGCAGGCAAAATATGCCACCTTTTTATTGCCCAAAACCTCACGGTGTTTTTTCAGGAAACTGCGTGCCGCCTTATGCCAGCCGAAAATCATTGGCGCGCCTACCACAACGGCATCGTAAGATTCAACAGAGGTAACATCCTGGATATTCTTTAAATCGGCGTTATGGCCGGTCTCGATTAAGTGATTGGCAATTGTTTCAGCCACCTCTGCAGTGGAACTGGAATTTGTTGCATAGGTTACCAGTATTCTACTCATTACCTGACCCTTGTTATTACCCTTCCAATTGGAACCGGCCTTGGAATGGTTTTGACGGGATAATCCTGAAATGGACCATTTTCCATGCCAATCCCGGGAATCCTTTGTTATGGATGGGTTTTTCTAGTATTGTCTGAAGAGTTTGGCGAAAAATTTATGAAATCCGTGGATAGAATTTACCTCTCCGGCGTACATGAGGATGCATTTACCTTCCACCGGGTTTACTCCCAATTCACTGGCAGCCTTTGAAGTCTCTGCGGATTGGGCACCCTGCTGAAGCCATATTTTCCGGATCCCGGCTGCGACCGATTCCCTTAAAACCTGGGCAGATTTCTGAGGCGGCAGGCAGATTACGACGCCATCCACCTTGCCGGCCAATTCCGCCACGCTGGGATAGCATTTATCCCCGGCAACCAGGTCCATGTTCGGATTGACACCGTATACTTCGAAACCGCGCGATTTTAATTCGGTATAGATGGCGGTGCCAAATTTCTTATCCGAACGGGAAACGCCTGCAATGGCCAATCGTTTAGCCTGTAAAAAATCCTCAACATTTTTTTCCATAATCCTGTCCTTTATTTAAAAAGAGGTTGGTGTCAGAGCTATTATATGACCAAATTTGCTGAAATTGTTTAAAAAAACAGGAATTGTTGGTAAGTTCTCAGGTATAAATGGAATAGACCCGGGAATTTAAAATCACCTGCCGAAATCTTTGCTCATTAAATTGGAGGATGAGAATTGCTGAAATTCGGTCAGCCGAAACCGGACTATTTTTATATTATCCCTTCTGACTGATACTATAATTAATTTGACGATTTTTATTTGATCCGTATAGGCTGGCTGAAAGACAACCAATAAATTTGGATTGTACCGTGTGGTTTTGATATACCACAGTCATCTAACCGCATGCGGCCGGCCTGGAATTGGAATCAATCATGCGGCACAGGACTCAACTCAGCGAAGCATGCCCTGGATTGGCAATCCCGGCTTCCAGCTGATAATCATTATAAGACGGGGTAACCGGTCTGCCGGACTGGAATGTATCCCTGCAGAATAAGAAAAAACCGGTTGCATTCTAAAAGGGATGCAGGAGACAAGATGGCGGAAATTAATAAGGTGGCGCTGTTTACCAATGAGTACCCCCCTACTATTTACGGGGGAGCCGGGGTTCATGTCGAATACCTCAGCAGAGAACTGGCAAAAACCGTAGCGGTGGAGGTGCGCTGCTTTGGTGACCAGGTGGTTGATAGCCCAAACCTGCGGGTCAGGGGTTATGGTGCCTGGCCGGAGGCAAAGAAGAATACCGACCCGCGTTTTGGCGGAGCGCTGGATGCCATCCACCGCAGCATTTCCATGGCGAAGGATAACCTGGATGCCAGCATTGTGCACTGCCATACCTGGTATGTGCAGTTTGCCGGTTTTCTGGCAAAGAAGTTGTGGGGTGTTCCGTTTGTGCTGACCACCCATTCCCTGGAACCGCTGCGCCCCTGGAAGGTGGAGCAGCTTGGCAATGCCTACTACCTCAGCACGTGGATTGAGAACAACGGCATTACCGAGGCGGATGCGGTTATTGCCGTTTCTCAGGAAACGCGGAATGATGTCCTGCGCTGTTTTCCGGGAGTGGATGCGGGAAAGGTGCATGTGATCCATAATGGCATTGACCTGCAGCAGTACCGCATGAACCCGGCGCGGGATGCCCTTGTCCGGCGCGGGGTGGATCCGGAGCAGCCGTACGTCCTGTTCGTCGGGCGCATCACGCGCCAGAAAGGCATCATCCACCTGGTGAATGCCATCCCGCATATTGATCCATCCATCCAGGTTGTCCTTTGTGCCGGGGCGCCGGATACTCAAGAAATCGGCCGGGAAATGGCAGAAGGGGTAGCAGACGTCATGGCAAAGCGGCCCGGTGTGGTCTGGATCCAGGAGATGCTGCCCCGCCAGGAAATTATCCAGTTCTACTCGCACGCGGCTGTGTTCTGCTGCCCCTCGGTTTATGAACCGTTTGGCATCATCAACCTGGAAGCGATGGCATGCGAGACTGCGGTGGTTGCTTCTGCGGTTGGAGGCATCCCGGAAGTGGTTATCCCCGGGGAAACCGGCCTGCTGGTGGATTTGGCCTTGAAGGAAGGCACTTTTGATCCGGTTGATGCCGAAAAATTTTCCCTGGATCTGGCAGAAGCCATTGACCAGACAGCCCTTAATCCAGGCCTGCGTGAAAAATTTGGTAAAAACGGGCGCCAGCGGGTGGAAGACCATTTCAGCTGGGAGGCAATTGCCCGCCAAACCATGGCACTGTACCGGTCACTCTGAAGCGAGTATTGGAGGAATTGTATGCAGCCATCCATAAGCAGAAAACGGGTCATTATTGAAGGGGTCACCCCGGAGATTGACGGGGGAAGATTTCCTGTCAAGCGCATCATTGGCGATGAAACTGTGGTGGAAGCCGATGTCCTGGCAGACGGGCATGATGCCCTATCCTGTGCGCTGCTCTACCGCAAAGCATCCGATGAGGCCTGGAACGAAGTACCGATGGAAGCGCTGGGCAATGACCGCTGGAAGGCTTCTTTCAGCACCATGGAAATGGGGCGCTGGTTCTATACCGTGCAGGGCTGGGTAGATCCCTTTAAATCATGGAGGCGTGACCTGAAAAAACGGGTGGATGCCGGGCAGGATATCGGCGTTGACCTTTTAATTGGGGCGCAGCTGGTTGAAGAAGCCTATCAGCGTGCTGATAAGACGGATAAGAACTGGCTGGCAACCTATACCGAATCCCTGAAGGCCGGGGGAGAGGACGCTCCCCGGCATGCCATGTCACCCGAACTGGACAGGCTGATGCACCTGCATGCACCGCGCCGCTATGCTACAACCTATGACCGGGAGCTGGAAATGGTGGTTGACCGGGAACGGGCGCGCTTTGGGGCATGGTACGAGATGTTCCCGCGTTCCTGCTCGCAGGAAAAGGGGCAGCACGGCACCTTCAAGGATGTTGAGAAGCGCCTGCCGTATATCGCTGAGATGGGTTTTGATGTCCTGTACCTGCCTCCCATCCATCCGATCGGCAGCAGCTTTCGTAAAGGGCGCAACAATTCCACCACGGTTGCTCCGGGAGATCCGGGCAGCCCGTGGGCGATCGGTTCGGCGGAGGGCGGCCATAAAGCCATCCACCCGCAGCTGGGTACCCTGGAGGACTTCCGCCGCCTGGTGCAGGCCGCGGCGGGGTACGGCATTGAGCTGGCGCTGGATATCGCTTACCAGTGCGCCCCTGACCATCCCTATGTTTCAGAACATCCCGGGTGGTTCAAACGGCGCCCGGACGGGACCATCCAGTACGCCGAGAACCCGCCCAAGAAATACCAGGATATCTACCCGTTCGATTTTGAAAATGAGCAGTACGAAGCCTTGTGGGAGGAACTCAAGGATGTTGTGACGTACTGGGCTAAACAGGGGGTGCGCATTTTCCGGGTGGATAACCCGCATACCAAGCCATTCCCGTTCTGGGAGTGGCTCATCCCGGAAATTAAAAAGGATTACCCGGACGCCATCTTCCTGGCAGAGGCTTTCACCCGCCCCAAAGCGCTTTACGGGCTGGCAAAACGCGGCTTCACCCAGTCTTACAACTACTTCCCCTGGCGCAACACCAAGTGGGAACTGACCGAATATATGAAGGAACTTACCCGCAGCGAGGTGAGCGAGACCATGTGCGCCAACCTCTGGCCGAACACGCCGGATATCCTGACCGAGTACCTGCAGTTCGGCGGGCGTCCGGCTTTCATGTCGCGCTTCATCCTGGCAGCCACCCTGGGAACCAGCTACGGAATTTACGGACCCGCCTTTGAGCTTTGTGAAAATACCGCGATTGCCCCGGGAAAAGAGGAATACCTCCATTCGGAAAAATACGAAATCAAGCATTGGGATCTTGACCAGCCTGACAGCCTGCGGGACCTGATCGGCAGGGTGAACCGCATCCGGCATGATAACCCGGCTTTTCAAACCAACCACGACCTGCGCTTCCACGAGGTGGACAACCGGGAAATCATCGCTTACTCAAAGAGCAGCCCGGACGGGACCAACCGGGTGCTGGTGGTGGTCAACCTGGACCCGCACTATAAACAGTCCGGCTTTATCACCCTCCCCCTGGAAGACCTGGGGCTGGAAGCGCGCCAGCCGTACCAGGCGCATGACCTGCTGACGGACGCCCGCTACCTGTGGCACGGGGAGCGCAACTACGTTGAGTTAAACCCGCTGACCGTGCCGGCGCATATTTTTGTGATGCGGCGCAAGGTGCGCACTGAGCATGATTTTGATTATTATTTGTAGGAGAAGGATGCTGGTAGCTGGTAGCTGTGCCCCTCAGGGAGCAGAGAGGAGTAGATCAGAATTTGGCAGGCAATCCAATCTTGATTTTCCGCAGGTTGGCGTTGAGGGAGGGGGAGCGGTGCAATGCAAGTATTTGAACCCTAGCGTTGCGTCGCCGGAACCCCAACGATCCGGGATTACGATTTAAATGCTATTGGTAAGAATTTGTTATGCCAGAATAACCAGGAAAACCTCAAATTCAAATTTTACCCCACTCGCTTAGGCGGGGACTGCGCCCTGCCAAGATCTGGCAGGACTACGCCCGACCAGCAAAAATTGCGGATGCAATGACAAACCGATCCTGACGCGAATGCACGTCAGGACTGACGCAAGTTAACGCGAGAGGGGAGGGGGGGAATTTTAAGAAACGAATAAGGCTGCGGAAGGTGAATATTAATTTGAAGAATGCCAGGATCCAGGGAATTACCAAAACCGCCATACACACCATTCCTTTAAGAGGGTGGCGAGAATGGCGGTTACCAGCAGGAGCTGGAAAACGAGCAGGCGCGGCGCACCACATGGTGTGCGGGATGGGAGCGGATTTCTGCCAGGACACGCTCGAAGGCGCGGCGGTTGAGGAGGCGGGATACTTTTAGCGATTTTTTGGGATAGGCGCAGAGGATGTTAAGTGCGGAACTTCCACGACCGGGGGAATCGATTTGAAAATCTCAATGCTAACAATGCTGAGAATATAGGACGCTTTTACCCACCTGATGTACAATAATTTATATGGATAAATTCCATCATTCAGGCATGCAGCCGATGATTGGCATGGCAGTGGATTTTGCTCTGAAGATGCCGTTTTAGTTGCCAATTTTTTCGGTTTTGTATACTTATCCTTATTTGAGGGACTGCACCAAGTATTACAGATTCTTCAATAACAAACGAAGTTAATCCTATGCAGCGCTATTATTATTCCAGCACAATTTCAGGATACCTTGATGCAGATCCATATTTCATAATGGGTCGGCTTGTCCAGAGTCACGAGTTCCCAACCGAGCAAACCCAGCGGGATGCCTGGTTGGAGGAGATTTATCTATTAAAGCAAGCATTAACCGGACATATAGGCTCGATTTATTTTGAGTACTCCATTCCGCGGATGGGGAAACGAATTGATGTTGTCTGCATTATCGGACCGGTTATTTTTGTTCTTGAGTTCAAAATCGGAATGACCTCGTTTAATACAGATGCCATGGACCAGGTGATGGATTATGCACTCGATTTAAAGAATTTTCACGAAACCAGCCACGATCAATACATTGCACCCGTCCTAATTTCCTCACGGGCAGAGAATTCACCGAGAATAGTTGCCGCAAACCATTACAGTGACAGGCTCTATCTGCCAATAAGATGCAATGCAGATGAGCTCACACAAGTGATAGCCGATGTACTCCTATTTACCGAAGGAATGGATATTAATTCCAATGATTGGGAAAACGGACGCTATTCCCCGACACCCACAATTATTGAGGCAGCAATTGCATTATATAGAGGTCATTCTGTAAAGGATATTTCAAGGAGTGATGCGAGTGCTATCAATTTAAGTAAAACCAGTGATACATTATCAGAAATTATCAAGTTCACTCGAGATAATTCTCATAAGTCAATTTGTTTTGTGACAGGTGTTCCCGGTTCTGGTAAGACACTTGTGGGTCTTAATATCGCAACGACTCATATGGATAATGAAAATGAGTTGTACAGTGTATTCCTATCCGGTAATGGACCCCTGGTTGCAATCCTGCGGGAAGCTTTGACCCGAAATAAAGTAAAAACCGAAAAAGAACAGGGTAACATTCTAAAAAAAGGCTCAGTAATGAGCGAAGTGAAAACATTCATCCAGAACGTACACCATTTTCGGGATGAATGTCTAATCGATAATCAAAATCCACCCCACGAGCACGTTGTTTTATTTGATGAAGCCCAAAGAGCGTGGGACCTGGAACAAACAGCCAATTTCATGCGTCGGAAGAAGAATATTCCTGGCTTTAATTTTTCTGAACCAGAATTTCTCATCTCCTGCCTTGACAGGCATGAGGATTGGGCTGTGATCATTTGCCTGGTTGGAGGAGGTCAAGAGATCAATACAGGAGAAGCCGGGATTAATGAATGGATTCGAGCCCTGCAGCGATCATCCACAGATTGGCAAATCTATATATCACCGCACCTTACGGATAGTGAATATGGCGCCCAGGATGTGCTGAATAAAATAGCTTATCAGAAAAAGGTAAATTACAGGGATGAATTGCATTTATCCGTGTCGATGCGATCCTTCCGGGCTGAGAATGTTTCTTTGTTCGTAAAACAAGTCCTTGATTTAGACCCAACCACTGCAAGGCGAACTTTAGCACTTGTTCAAGAAAAATATCCCATCATGTTGACACGTAACTTACAACTAGCAAAGAAATGGCTAAAAGATCAAGCACGAGGATCAGAGCGATTATGGTATCGTTGTTTCATCGCAAGCAGAACGATTAAAGCCATATGCCATTAATGTCAAGTCACCCATAGATCCAATTCACTGGTTTTTGGATGGCAAAGAGGATGTGCGTTCTTCCTATTATCTAGAGGATGTTGCCACTGAATTTGATGTGCAGGGGCTGGAATTGGACTGGGCTTGTGTGACCTGGGATGCCGATTTTCGTTACTCAAAAGCAGGCTGGCAGCCCAGGTCATTTGTTGGCGATCGATGGAACATGGTCAAAAAAGAAGAACGGAAGATCTACTTGAAAAATGCCTACAGGGTTCTATTAACCCGGGCCAGGCAGGGTATGGTCATCGTGGTCCCTGAAGGGGATCCCCGGGATCCAACCCGAAATCCGGATTTTTACAATCCCACATTCAGCTACCTGAAATCCATTGGGTTACCGGTAATCTAAATCCTCATCCTTTGCAAAAGATTTTCGATCTCAATCAGCGCCTTGAAGCTTTCCACCATCCTGGTGGTGTCGCCAAAATTCAGGATGATATGGGCATCCCGGGTACCATCATAAAATAGATGGGTGGAGAGGATGCCAATATGCCCCTTAATTTTTGGCAGTTTTCCCAGCAGGAAGAAGAATTCCTTGAAGCGGATTTCCATCATGCCCCGGCCGTAATAAATGCCCTGCCTGAATTTGTGGCTGCAGGCATCCATGGTTTCCAGGGTACTGCTTTGAAGCAGCTGTCCGCTGCGCAGCGCCTGGTTGAATTTAAGCAGGTCTGCGGTGGTGGAAACGATACCTCCCCCGGACCAGTCACAGCTCAGGCTTTCATACCCGCTGACCTCCATGCCGTTAAACCAGATTGGTGCAATATCCTTTTTTGGCTTATTGACAGGATCGGAGTGGAACATCAGGTAGGAATCATGCATCTCCAGGGGCTTGAAGAACACATCCGCCAGGTTTTCCGCAAAGGATTTTCCGGTAGCTTTTTCGATGATCAATCCCAGCAGGATATATCCGGTATCCGAGTAGTTGAAGACCTGCCCGGGGATTCCCACGGCGGATTGATTCTCCCTGGTATAATCGATCAGTTTTTGCGGGGTCCAGTGCGCTGCCGGATTGGCCAGGATATCCTCCTGGAAGGTTTTCCCGCCGGTGGTTTTGCCTTCGAAGTAGTCGGCGATGCCGGAGGTGTGGCCTAAAAGGTGTTCAATGGTTACCTGCCGGGCGTAATCCAGGTTCTTGTAGACAAAAAGACGGTCCAATTCTGCCGTTGTGAAATACCCGGAAATTAAATCCTGCGGGGAGAGGAGTCCCTTTTTCTGCAAGCATGTAAATCAGGGAGGCTGTGAATACTTTGCCGATGCTGGCGATATGGTAGGGCTGGCTGGAGGAGCCGGGGGGATAGGTGAAATCCAATCCCAACACCCCGGAAACTATCCTGACCTGGAGCGGTTTATCCGGGTGCTTTGCCTGGATAGCCGTAAAATAATGGTCCAAATGGCTGGATGCCTGCGGGGGATTCATCGGTTTGAATAAATTCATCGGGAGATTTTTTCCTTAGTATGCCGGTTACCCGATCACATCATTGATCACCTGGCGCAAGGTGGCATACATCAAGATCTTTTTTATCCAGGAAGGCAACCGCACCGGACTGCAGCCCCTGGCGGTGAAATTCCCGGTCCGGATAGGCGCTGATGAGGATGATACGGGTCTGCGGGCGGATGGCTTTGATGCGGCGGGTGCAGGTTATGCCGTCTTCATTTCCCAGGACAATATCGATCAGGGCCAGCTGCAGTTCAACGCCTCTGGCAATCTGGACTGCATCCTCGATGCAGTCCGCTTCATAGATGGTCGTCCTGGGGGATAGTTTACCGATCATGCGCTGCAGCTGTTCCCGGTAGCGCATGTTATCATCCACCACCAGGATGGCTGAACTTTTTTGAAAGACAGGTGCAGGAATTGGGTCTTCCCTGGCAGCCTCCAGGCCGGATTTGCCCAGGATTTGCGGAAAGCGCAAAATGAAATTTACTGCTTCCAGCCGGCTCTGGACACCCAGCAGTTTATAGATGCGTGTCAGGTGGTTCTCCACGGTTTTTACACTCAGAGCCGGTTTCCTGGGCGATGGATTTGTTGTCAAGACCCTGGTGAAGCAGTTTGAGCAGGTTGCGCTGGCGCATGGTCAATTGCGGGGTTGATGGTACATAACCAGGCTGACCCACCAGCTTGCTGATCAGGCTGCTGGAGATCCAGCGTTCACCATCCAATACCCGCTGCACGGCCAGTTTGAGATCATTGAGCGGCTGGTCTTTCATATGATACCCATTTACCCCGGCTCCCAGCAATCCCTGGACGTAAATATCATCGTCGTAGGCACTGACCACCAGGATCTTCAGGGCCGGGTACAGGGAGCGAATCTGGCGGATGGCAGAGATGGGTTCAAAGTCCGGCATGGTTACATCGATCAGCAGGCAGTCAATCCTTTCCCGCGCCAGAACGGTGAACACCCTGGGCCCGTTTCCAACTTCATCGATTACAACCAGATTGGGTAATTCCTCAATCGTTTTGCGGATACCTGTGCGGACAATGGCGTGATCATCGGCAAGCAAAACACGAACTTCGTTCATGGTGTATTTATACCATAAAGGATAATTTGACTGGCCAGGCTGAATTTTATTCACAGACATGCGGGTGTGAACCCTATAGAAATCAACCCGCAGCGGACGGGGGAAATTCCTCATGAATCGATGAGCAACGCCAAAATATGAGTAGACATACCAGGAAACTTGTGAATTAAGCTCACAAAACTGCGCTGCAGAACAATTTTCAAGCAGGCTTGCGGGATGTATAATCGAAATAAGGATGAACCAGGAAAATTCCGCACAACCTCTTTTACGGGTTGTAGACCTCTCCAAGTCTTTTGGCCCTCTGCCGGTTATCAAGGGGGTGAGTTTTGATATCATGCCGGGTGAAGTGGTCGGGTTGACCGGCAGCATTGGATCCGGCAAATCGGTGCTGGTTTCCCTTCTGGCCGGAAAGTACGAACCCAACCTGGGGGAAATTTATTATAAAAATAGTCAACTAAAATGGCCATTTGCCGGAAATCCTCTGGGGATCGGGGTCATCCATCAGGAGCCTACCCTGGATGACCTCCAGGACGTGGTCAGCAATATATTCCTTGGCAATGAAATTGGCCATCCATCCTGGCTGGGCCCGTTAAAGGTGCTGGACACACACAGGATGAGAGAGGAAGCCAGGCGAATTTTGGCCCAGCTGGATGTGCAGATTGATTCCCTTCTTGAAGTCGTTGCCAATTTATCCGGTGAGCAGCGCCAGCTGATTGCCATTGCCCGGGTGATGACAATCCAGGCGCAATTAATCATCATCGATGAGCCAACTGTTTTACTGAGCTATCCTTACCAGCAGCGCTTACTGGGGTTAATTCAAGACTGGCGCGAACAGGGTATTTCTGTCCTGTTCAGCAGCAATAACCTGGACCATCTCTTTGCTGTGACCGACCGGATTGTGGTGCTGCACCAGGGAAGCAAGGTGGCGGATGTGCAGACGGATGAAACGAACCGCGAAACAGTGGTAAGCCTGCTCCTTGGCACCGGGGAATACTCCAAACAGCTCCCCACACTGTGGGATTTTGACAGTTACAGTCAAATGCGCGAGCATACAGAGAAACTGCATTATCACCAGATGCTGCTCGGCAGGGACCTGGCCGGGGAAGCCTCGCTCACCCGCCAGCTTACCGAACAGCTTGCGGAACAGGTCCAGGCGCTGGATC
Source organism: uncultured Chloroflexia bacterium (assembly GCA_963747965.1). Classification (GTDB taxonomy): domain Bacteria; phylum Chloroflexota; class Anaerolineae; order Anaerolineales; family Anaerolineaceae; genus CAVVGZ01. The sequence goes on from CAVVGZ010000005.1 coordinate 23,918, forward strand.
AGACCATCCTGACCTTACTGGATGCCCAGCGCAGGCTGCTCACGGAACGCGAGGAAGAACGCAAACATCTGGCCCGAGAACTGCACGACCAGATTATCCAGGATCTGATTAAGCATCAATTATGAACTGGAAGGAATGGAAACTGAAGAGGGTGTTTCCCCTGTTCTGGCTGGAGACCTGACTGAAGTACGCCAGGGAATCCGTTTGCTGGTGGTAAGCCTGCGCCGTATTTGCGGTAACCTGCGCCCGTTGACAATTGACAGCCTGGGTTTAGGTGCTGCCCTTAAATCGCTATCCCGGGATTGGTCGGCGCGCACCGGGGTGAAGGTGGAAATCCAGATTGATGAGAACCTCGGCCGTCTGCCGGAAGCCACCGAATTATCCCTCTTCCGCATTGTTCAGGAAGGATTAAACAACGTTTGGCATCACGCCCATGCCTCAAAGGTAAAAATCGATGTGGTACATACGTCCCCGCGTACCCTGGTGGTCTCCGTCGAGGACAATGGACAAGGGCTGAAAGAGAATATCGACCTTGCCAACCTGTCTGACAGCGGCCATTACGGCCTGGTCGGAATCGGTGAACGTGTGGCTTTGCTTGGCGGACGGTTCCGGCTCCAGCGGCTGCCAGAAGGCGGCTCCCTGTTGATTGTTGAAATACCGCATCCCAGGGTTGACGTTGTTCCGGAAATGAACTGAATCATTAAATCGCCTTAGGGGGAAACCCCCTAAGGCTTAGGGGGTATAGAAACGATTTTCACCTTGTTGAATGGTTATACTGAAAAGGATACAAACATTATTCGCAGCCGAATGTAAATTGTTTTTTCGGCTGGGATTTTGTTGCCAGGTCTGGCAATATTCACCAATTTGCAGCAAGAACTGCCGAGAAATACTATTACTAATTTGCGAGAATATAGGATCGGAGGCCGCCAGAGAAGATTTACAGATCGCTTTTCCCAACAAGTTTTTTCATATCAATCCAATAATATAAGAGGAGGATAGTCCATGTTTCACAAAAAATATTTGTTCGTACTGTTATCTGTGCTGGTCATGGCGTCGATGGCATTAAGCGCCTGTGCACCAGCAGCTACCGAGGCTCCTGCAGCACCCGCTGAGGAAGCCACAGCGCCGGCTGAGGCAGCCGCAGTAACCGGCAAGGTAGGCATTGTCCTGCCGACCAAGGATGAACCACGCTGGATCCAGGATGAGACCCGCTTCAAAGACGCATTGACTGCAGCCGGGTATGATGTCCAGATCCTGTTCAGCCAGGGTGACTCAGCCAAAGAGAAAGACAATGTTGAATCACTGATCAGCCAGGGCATCCAGGTCCTGATCTTCACCCCGCAGGACGGCACGGCCGCAGCAGCAGCTGCGGAAGCAGCCAGGGCAGCCGGGGTGAAGGTCATTGCGTATGACCGCCTGATCCTGAACACCGATGCAGTGGACTACTACGTAACGTTTGACAGCGTGGCAGTCGGCGAGGCATGGGGCAAATACCTGGCGGAGAATGCCAGCGGGACAGGCAACAACCTGTACCTGTATGCCGGAGCACCCTCAGACAACAATGCCTTCCTGTTCTTCGAAGGGGCATGGAATATACTGCAGCCGAAGATTGCCGACGGGACGTTTGTGATCAAGAACTCGAGCGAAGCAGTGGCGCTGCAGGACAAAGCCGAACTGACCCGTGAAGAAATGGCCAAGATCATCGGCCAGGTAACCACGGAGTGGAAGCTTGACGTGGCGAAGAACATTGCGGAAGCCAACCTGACGAACGCCAAACCGGAAGACAAGGGAACGGTATTCATTTTGGCGCCGAATGACGGGGCAGCGCGTTCAATAGCAGACGTTTTTGCGGCTGACAAGGATGTGACCCAGTACTTTATTACCGGTCAGGATGCGGAGAAAGCCTCCGTACAGTACATCATTGACGGAAAACAGTCGATGACGGTGCTGAAGGATGTTCGCACCCTGGTGGGAGATGCCATTAACGCGGCAATAGCCTACCTGTCCGGCGGCACACCTGAACAGACCAACAGCTACAACAACGGGAAGATCGATGTACCTGCCAAACCGTCGGAGATTGTGACAGTCACCAAGGACAATGTCCAGGCTGCCATCATCGATTCCGGTTACTATCCCGCCACTGATTTCACCGGCCTTGAAGGTGGAGCAGCAGCGCCGCTGAGGCAGCCGCAGTAACCGGCAAGGTAGGCATTGTCCTGCCGACCAAGGATGAACCACGCTGGATCCAGGATGAGACCCGCTTCAAAGATGCATTGACTGCAGCCGGGTATGATGTCCAGATCCTGTTCAGCCAGGGTGACTCAGCCAAAGAGAAAGACAATGTTGAATCACTGATCAGCCAGGGCATCCAGGTGCTGATCTTCACCCCGCAGGACGGCACGGCCGCAGCAGCAGCTGCGGAAGCAGCCAGGGCAGCCGGGGTCAAGGTCATTGCGTATGACCGCCTGATCCTTAACACCGATGCAGTGGACTACTACGTAACGTTTGACAGCGTGGCAGTCGGCGAGGCATGGGGCAAATACCTGGCGGAGAATGCCAGCGGGACAGGCAACAATCTGTACCTGTATGCCGGAGCACCCTCAGACAACAATGCCTTCCTGTTCTTCGAAGGGGCATGGAATATACTGCAGCCGAAGATTGCCGACGGGACGTTTGTGATCAAGAACTCGAGCGAAGCCGTGGCGCTGCAGGACAAAGCCGAACTGACCCGTGAAGAAATGGCCAAGATCATCGGCCAGGTGACCACGGAGTGGAAGCTTGACGTGGCGAAGAACCTTGCGGAAGCCAACCTGACGAACGCCAAACCGGAAGACAAGGGAACGGTATTCATTTTGGCGCCGAATGACGGGGCAGCGCGTTCAATAGCAGACGTTTTTGCGGCTGACAAGGATGTGACCCAGTACTTTATTACCGGTCAGGATGCGGAGAAAGCCTCCGTACAGTACATCATTGACGGAAAGCAGTCGATGACCGTGCTGAAGGATGTACGCACCCTGGTGGGAGATGCCATTACACGCGGCAATAGCCTACCTGACTGGCGGCACACCCGAACAGACCAACAGCTACAACAACGGGAAGATCGATGTACCTGCCAAACCGTCCGAGATTGTGACAGTCACCAAGGACAATGTCCAGGCTGCCATCATCGATTCCGGTTACTATCCCGCCACCGATTTCACCGGCCTGCCATAATTACTGCAGACTGAGGAAAAGAACCAACCTTTCTGAAAAGGAAAATCTTCTGAAATATTCAAAATGATTTTTCCTTAACCAAGTAAAATTAAAGGGCGAAACCAGGTTTTTACGAACTGGTTTCGCCCGGCAAATATATCCCATCAAATGGAAGGTACCATGGCTGATACCCTATTAGAGATGCGTAACATCACAAAAACGTTTCCCGGTGTAAAAGCCCTGAATGATGTCAGCTTTGAGGTGAAGGAGGGGGAAATCCACTGCCTGGTTGGGGAAAATGGCGCTGGAAAATCCACCCTGATGAAGGTATTAAGCGGAGTTTATCCTCATGGTGAATATACGGGGCAAATATTTATCCACGGTGAGGAACAGGTCTTCCGCAGCATCCGGGACAGTGAAAAGGCAGGCATTGCCATCATCTACCAGGAACTGGCGCTTTTTCCGGATTTGACGGTGTATGAAAATATTTTCCTCACCCATGAAATTTGCAACGGTCAGGTAATTGATTGGAATGAAACCATTAAACGGGCAAATGAATTAATGAAGCGGGTCGGATTGGACGTCAATCCTGCCGCAAAAATCAAGAGCCTGGGAGTTGGCAAGCAGCAGCTGGTTGAAATTGCCAAGGCGATAAGCCGTGAGGTAAAAATATTAATTCTGGATGAGCCAACCTCGGCGTTGAATGAGGTGGACAGTGAAAACCTCTTTGGTCTGCTGCGGGATTTTAAGGCCAATGGGGTTACCTGCATTCTGATCTCTCATAAGCTTTCGGAAGTGATTGGAATTGCTGATAAGGTCACTGTTCTGCGCGACGGGCAAACCATCATTACCCTGGATGCGCATGCCGGGCAGCTGTCTGAGAAAGAAATTATCAAGAACATGGTAGGGCGCGAGATCGAAAACATCTACCCGAAACGTGAACGGATTCATTCGGATGAGGTGGTTTTAGAGGTTCGCAGCTTGAACGCTTACAACCCTGCTGTGGGCAGGGAATTATTAAAGGATATCAATTTCCATGTAAATAAAGGGGAAATTGTTGGCTTATCAGGTTTGATGGGCTCAGGCCGGACCGAACTTGCCATGAGCATCTTTGGGAATCCGGAAAAGTATAAAATTAATGGCGAAATATTTGTAAATGGAAAAAAGAGGGAATTCAACCATCCAAACCAGGCCATCGATGCGGGGATTGCTTATGTTACAGAGGACCGGAAAGCCAAAGGATTAATATTAATCCAGGACGTGAAACAAAATATCACACTGGCCAATCTGCGCCAGCTTGCCAGGAACTGGGTCATCGATGAATATCATGAAAGCAGAGTTGCAGAGGAGTACAGGCAATCCCTCAATATCAAAACCCCAAGCATCGAACAAACGGTTGGCAACTTGAGCGGCGGAAATCAGCAAAAAGTATCCCTGGGAAAATGGCTGTTTGTCAAACCGGATGTGCTTATCCTGGATGAACCGACGCGCGGCATTGATGTTGGCGCCAAGTTCGAAATCTATACCATTATGAACCGGCTCGTTCAGCAGGGCATGAGCATTATTATGATATCCTCAGAGCTGCTCGAGGTCCTGGGAATGAGCGACCGGATTTATGTTGTATCGTCGGGCCGTATAGCGGGTGAGCTGTCCAATTGAAGAAGCAACCGAAGAAAAAATTATGACCCTGGCAACAACGGATTGAGGAGAAAAAAAGATGTCATCCATAGCAAATGCAAAACCTGAAAAATCGCCCACATTCTTTACCAATATCAGCAGAGTATTATCGGAAAATATTCGTGAATACGGTATGTTTATTGCCTTATTCGCCATCATGGCCTTTTTTACCATTACCACCGACGGTGTGTTTCTCTCCTCCAGAAATATTGTCAACCTGATCAACCAGGCGGGTTACATTGGGGTTCTGGCAGTTGGCATGACGCTGGTCATTGTCATCCGCCATATTGATCTGTCAGTCGGTTTCCTGGGTGGTTTCCTGGGCGCCGTGGCAGCCATCAGCATGGTCCAATGGAATCTGCCGGTTTACATTGTCATTCCGATGATCATGGGTCTGGGTATCCTGGCCGGTTTGCTCACCGGGTTTCTGGTAGCCCAGTTGGGAATTCCATCCTTTGTGGCTTCCCTGGCTGGCTGGTTGATCTACCGGGGTGCCATCCTGGTGGTCACCGAGGCTACCGGCACGATTATTATTGCCAACAAGGCCTTTAATGCAATTGGCAACGGATTTATTCCGGATATTCTCTGGGCAAATTTATTTCCCAACATCCACAAAATAACCCTGGTAGTGGGTCTTGTGGCCATTGTCCTGTTTATTATCAATGAAATTAATAACCGTAAACAGAAAATGGCATACAATTTTGAAGTTTTACCCATGAATGTCTTTGTTATCAAGCTGGTTTTTATATCAGTCCTGATCGGAGGTATAACCTGGCTGCTGGCGGGGTACCAGGGACTTTCCTGGACGGCTGTGGTAGTCCTGATTGTTGGGGGCGTTTATCATTTTATTACGACACGGACGGTACTCGGCCGGCATATTTATGCGGTTGGCGGCAACCCGGAAGCGGCAGGGTTGAGCGGTATTGATGTCAAGAAAATCATCTACATAGTCTTTGGCTCAATGGGCATGCTTTCGGGATTGTCCGGCATGTTATTTGCGGCACGCCTGCAGTCTGCCACAACAACGGCGGGTGTTTTGTGGGAGTTGGATGCCATTGCTGCGGCCTATGTCGGTGGTGTGTCTGCGGCAGGCGGTGTTGGTAAAGTGACCGGATCGCTCGTCGGTGCCCTGGTGATGATGTCGCTGACCAATGGCATGAACTTAATGGGCATCGGCATTTCATACCAGTACATGGTACGCGGCTTTGTGCTTGCCCTGGCAGTGATCTTCGATGTTGCCACCCGCAACCGGGGAAAATAAGCCCTGCGGGTTTTCAAGGTCCGGGTAAATCACATCAGGAGTGATTACCCATGCAAAGACCAAGGTAAAGACCTGCTTATCAAATTATCTGTCTATAAAACAAAAGCCCCCGTTCGACAAAACAGGGGCTTTTATTATCTTTTGTTTATTGAATTGTTCTGAAAAGAAACTGTTTGAGAAAGATGAAACGATTTCAGATACTAATTCATCAATCCGAATTCTAGCCAGATGGCGTAATATTGTAAAATCAACTCCTATGAAGCGGGGGTTTTTAATCCAACGAATGCAGTTCCCAAAAGCCCAGCCTTCGGATTGAGGATGACATTCACAGGGATATTAGAAAGCAATCCTTGAAATCTTCCTTTTTCATTCATAGATTCCAAGGAACATGGGTTCAGATAGTTTCTGGACGATGCGCGGCGGTATCCCTCCCCCAAGATATATTCCGCCAGTAGCAAGAACTTTGAGGGCCAGGTTGCCGGCTTCAGCCCCAGGATTTCCACAAACAAATCCAACACTGCCGCGGCAATTTCACAGGGATGATCCTTATCCAAGGCAGCATTAATGATGACCGGTGTTGGATCTGCTGCCCGGGCTAATTTTTCTGTCGAACCAGCACGGTTCGGTAAACTTGCCGGTTGATTTCAGGTAACCATAGAGGAGCGGGACTCCCAGTCCTCCTGAGCAGACACGCTCAAAACTGACATGCTCATGTCCCTGCCCGTGGGCATACTGCAGCAGTTTGATCTGGTTTTCATTAACCGGGTGCAAATGAAGCATGGCTGCCCTCAGAAGGATTGGCAATGTAGCCGCCATTTTCATAGGTCAGGAAACATTCTCCAAGCCCGGTCCCGGGAGCGAGGATTCCAATGCAGGTGCCTTTCATGGGTTTTCCGGCCCGCAGTGTGAATATATCATCATGCTCGAGTACAGGGATGGAATTTGCCAGCGCAACCATGTCATTGATGAGAATCACCGAGGAAAAATTAAAGGTGTCTTTGATTTTTCTACTTTCAATGGTCCATGTCAGGTTGGTTATGCGGGCACTGCCTTCAATTACCGGGCCGGCTACCCCAAAACATGCCTGATCAACTGGATATTTATATAAAGAAAGAAAATCGCTGATGATGGATTCCAGTGAGTCATAGATGAGCACTCTCATAAGTTTTTTCAACCAGGGAATCATGCGGTCCCTGTTCAGTTGAGAATACAGCCAGGATCGTTTTTGTACCGCCAATATCTCCAATCAGTGAATACATTTTCTAAGCCTCCAAATTTAGATTTGAGAAAAGCTGCACATGAAATCAGGCAAAAACCAGCCCATAAAATATCCGCTATCCTGTCAGATGGGGAACCCAAATATTTTTTCCATCTTGATGAGATTGCCCGGTTACTTGTAAATCCTCCTGAACAATAAATTCACGCAAAAAAATTCGGGAAATGCACTCAACAAAATTACCAAAATCCTTTGTAATAAACAGGCATTCTTGATTTTATGTCTTCTATAATAGAATTATATATCACCCAAATCACTTTATTTTCCAAATAATGCCAATGAAGAATCCAAATTCAATCCCCGGGGATTATCCGGGTTACCAATATATTTGCATTGTTCCTGTTTGCCGCTCAGTTCCCCGGAGAGAGATCCGGATCGATGGGATTGCTGAATTCCTGTCTAGCTTATCCCAGAATTTTTTTTGTTGTTACAACTAAATAACCAATCACGTTTTTGTTTAGAATTTGCCTGTATAAAAATCACGAATAATTTTGTAGAATATGTATAGGGACATCTTTGATATGACATTCCGTCTGCCGCCTTGAGAGTTAAGTTACCAGGAGGTAAGAATGATGGAACCGGCGAGAATTAAGGATATCGGTTTGGCTGCACAGATTAACCAGGGGGAACTTGAATGGTTTCGCATTATCACACCCATTACGGAGGCCATTTCTTCCCAAATTGTCCGGAAGGATTACCGGGGGAAACGATTTGCATATTGGGGCCATATTACGAGACAAAATATTGTATTGATGATGGATGCCCTTAAGCAGGCAGGAGCAGAGATAGTTATTGGTGCCTGCAATGTGGATAGCACAGATGACATTGCGGCTGCATATGCAGTTTCTAAGGGGATCAGTGTATATGGCTGGCAGGGAATGACCCGGTCAGATTATGAAGAAAACCTGGCAATCGTACGAAGCTTTGAAGCTGATTACCTGTGTGATATGGGAGGGGAGCTGTGCCTGGCTTACCTGGATAAAATCCCTCCGGTTAAAGGTGCGTTGGAAGCGACGATGAGCGGACTGCACCTGCTTCGTAAGGTTCAACTGCCCTTTCCTGTATTCGATTGGAACAGCATCCCCTTAAAAGATTTGCACAACCGCTATCATGTTGGGGATACAGTTTGGCCGGCTTTCAGTCAACTTACTGGAATGGGTTTGTACGGCAGGCGTGTATTGGTAGTGGGTTGTGGCCCGGTCGGAAAAGGGATCGCAGAACGGGCACGCAGCCTGGGTGGTTTGGTCCATGTTACTGACCTGGATCCTGTGCGACTTTTAGAGGCACACCATCTCGGTTGTGAATCGGTCAGTCTGGAGGAAGGGTTGTCACAATGCCAGATTATTGTCACAGCCACTGGGACTGAAGGAGTATTAAAAGGAAATGCAATTTCACATGGTAAAACCAGGCGCCATCCTCTTCAATGCCGGGCACTCGAATCTTGAAATCGATATCGGCTGGTTATACCAGCAGCCACACCGCCGCCTGAAGGCGCATATTGAACGGTTTGATATAGGCAACACCTATCTATTTCTGTTGGCACAGGGAAGCCTTTAAACCTGGCCGGGGGAGCAGGTCCATTTGGAATCGACCAGTTCGATCATTACACGGCAGTAATGCTTAAAGGAATCGCCTGGATGTTTGAAGGAATTCCAGAAAATTTTCAACCGGGGTTACAGCGGTATCCAAAGGCTCTTGAGAGGGAAATTGGTGAAATATCCATCGTGTTAAATCGGGTGGTGATGTTCCATTGTAATTTGGTTCGTCCATCCTTGCTGGAAAACACTATTGCCCAACCGGAATAATAGAAAAAACCATCCGATTTAGAAAAATATTACATTCTTGAAAATCACTGGAGAGGACCTGTTTTAGGGTGATAGTCATCATTCGATTAGCGGATGAACATCACGTTTGTAAGGTTTCTTACGGGCAGCAGGATATGGTAAAATTGTATAAAATATATAATTCTCCATTAATGGGGAGATTCTTCACTACAGCAGGATTATTGCCACCATCGGATGACCACCAGGTCAGCAAAGGTCTGAAATAACAATCTTCCCGTTAGATTAATTGGTTGATTCGTTCCGGGAAAAAATATATATACCGGTACTTGATTAAGAATTATTTCGGCGAACAGCTGCACAAAATTTTCACCGGATCTTGTATTGGATTATCAATCCACAGGGGGAAGACTGATTTTGTACTAAAATGGGATGAGAATGGGGTAACTGCAGGTTTTACCTTTTTGGGTGATGAAACACCCTACTATATAAAGAATTTATTACCGCAATTTTCACGCAGCGGTGTTTTCTGCTTTGAAGAAATCCGGTGTTCTCCAACCGGCCTGTGGATCCAAAGCAGTCGATATCATCCTAATCATCGTTTTCTGTATCCAATTTTATTTAACCTCAACAGGTATGAAATTATCCATCCCGGATGGAAGCCTGATGACGGAAAGTACTTTGCGAGACCAATCTGTCTTATTTATAATTATCTTTCATGCTCCAACCTGACCATTCTCAAGGGGGATGCCAGGAAATTATGGACTATATGGTGTAAATTATGTTCCCGGGAGCTCCGGGTTCTCTTTGCTGCAGGTTTTCATATCATCCAGGAAATTACCTTTTTGAAGGAACCAATGAATTCACTCAAGATTTTTCCTCTTGCCAATTTACCAAAGATGCCATGCAATTCAGGTGGCATCTTTGAATTACCGGACCAGAGAAAACAAGCGAACTTGAATATTACACCAAACCGGAGGATCTCTGTATGAAAAGAGTCGCAATTGTACAGGCAAAAAGGACGGCCATCGGCTCATTCCAGGGGACGCTTGCATCCATGCCGCTGGTTGAAATGGGAGCGCAGTGTATGGCAGGCCTATTTGACGACGGCCAGCTTGATAAGAATATGCTGGATGAAGTTTATATGGGCAATGTTTTGTCCGCAGGCAACGGCCAGAATCCTGCCAGGCAGTCCGCATTAAAAGCCGGTATCCCTGAGCATGTACCGGCCTCTATCATCAACACGGTTTGCGGCTCAGGACTGCATGCAGTAGGTATGGCATTCAACTCCATCCTTACTGGAAATGCGGAAATGGTTCTGGCAGGAGGCATGGAGAGTATGTCCACAGCTCCGCATTATCTCAAGCCAGTGCGATCGGGACTAGAAACTTGGCAATGCAGAGTTGCTGGATGCGATACTTGTGGACGGGCTAACCTGTCCGGTCAATCATGTGCCCATGGGCATTACCGCTGAAAATGTCGCCTCAGAATTTCAGATCACCAGGGAATCAGCAGGATGAATTTGCCTGCCAAAGCCAGATGAAAGCGGCTGCAGCCAGGAGACAAGGAAAATTTAATAGATGAAATTACCCCTTTAAGGGTTAAGACCAAACGCGAGGAGATCCTCTTTGCGGATGACGAGTATATACGCGGGAATTGTTCCCTGGAGGGTCTGGCTTCTCTTAAACCTGCCTTTATGAAGGAAGGAACGGTCACTGCAGGAAATGCCTCCGGTATTAATGACGGCGCTGCGGCCTTAATCCTGGTCAATGAGGACAAATGGTCACACCTGAACATACAGCCAATGGGAATTATCCACGGATTCAGTCTCGTTGGACTTCGCCCGGACATCATGGGGATGGGACCTGCATTCGCGGTCCGAAAATTACAGGCCAAACTGAAATTCAAGATGGAAGACATTGGTTTGTGGGAATTGAATGAAGCCTTTGCAGCCCAATCCGTTGCCGTTATCAGAGAACTGGCCATACCTGAAGAAAAGGTCAATGTAAACGGCGGAGCAATTGCCCTGGGTCACCCAATCGGGGCAAGCGGTGCCAGAATCCTGGTCACGCTTTTGTGGGAGATGAAACGTACCGCAACTCGATTTGGGATTGCCGGTATGTGCATCGGGACAGGCATGGGTATCGCCATGCTTGTAGAAAATCCGGAAGTATGAGAATTTGCCCAGGAGAGCATCTATGATTGAATTTCCAGCATTGAACTTAACCAACAGTCTTGGTGAGTTTGAAAAGGCAAAAAACATTACACCAGGCGGAGTGCTCGGTATCCGCCGCCCATACAACTTTGTTGAGGATGAGTATCCTATTTATTTCAAGGAAGGCAAAGGCTGCCGGGTTGTAGATATTGATGGAAATGAATATATTGACTACCTGTGTGCATATGGCCCGATAATCCTCGGTTACCGGGAGGAAGAAGTGGATAATGCGGTTATAAACCAAATCAAGGAACGCGGATTCTGCTTTTCCCTGACACAACCCGTGCAAAATTTACTGGCTGAAAAACTGAGATCCCTGATTCCTTGCGCCGAAATGAGCATTTTTGTAAAAACCGGGTCGGATGCAACCACCCTGGCAATCCGGATTGCACGCGGGTGCACTAACCGGACCAAGATCATGCGCTGCGGTTATCACGGCTGGCATGACTGGTGCGTTGAGGTGAAAGGCGGTATCCCTTCAAAGCTGTACGAGGATATCCTGGAGTTCCACTATAACGATCTGGCTGGGCTTGAATCATTGTTGAGCCTGCATGGTGATGACACGGCAGCAATCATCATTACGCCATTTGGACATCCACTGGCAGAAAAACTGGAAGAACCAGGCCGGGATTTCCTGCAGAAAGTTCGCAATCTGGCCGATCAATATGGCTGCCTCCTGATTTTTGATGAAGTCAGGACCGGATTCCGGATGAGCCTTGGAGGCGCGCAGAAATATTATGGGGTTACACCTGATTTGTCTGCTTTTGGAAAAGCGATGGCCAATGGATACGAGATCAGTGCAGTGGTTGGAAAGCAGCAGTACATGAAAATTGTTGAAAAAGAAGTCTTTATATCTTCGACCTTTTTTCCCAACAGCCTGGCCATTGTGGCTGCCCTAAAAACCATCGAGATACTGGAAAGAGATGATGTCCTCGGTAAAATCTGGGAAAAAGGGAGAAAGTTCATGGCCTCCATGGAACAGGTTGTTGCCAGGTCGGGTGTACCGGCTGAGGTTTCCGGAATTCCGCCCATGCAGTTCATTACCTTCAAAAAGGATGAACAAAAAATATATAAAAAAATGCGCAGGGATTTTTATACCCAGTTGATCCGCAGGAAAATATTTATGCAGCCTTATCACCATGGATACATTTGTTACCGTCATAGTGAGGATGATCTTGACCATACCATTAAAATGATTGGTGAATCCTTGAGCTATCTTGCCAATAAAACTTACCAGGGGATGTAAAAATGGAGAAATTGATCCTAACTGCTGCAATATGCGGCGCTGAGGTAACCAAAGAAAAGAATCCTGCGGTTCCTTACACCATAGAAGAAATCGCCCGGGAAGCCAGGGCTGCTTATAATGCCGGGGCCAGCATCATCCATTTACATGTTCGTGAGGATGATGGAACACCAACCCAATCCCTGCCGCGTTTTAAAAAGGCTATTGCAGCAATAAAAAAAGAATGCCCCGGAATAATTATCCAGCCTTCCACTGGTGGCGCGGTTGGCATGAGCAATGCAGAAAGGCTGACGCCTATCCAGCTAGTCCCGGAGATGGCAACCCTGGATTGTGGAACGATAAACTTTGGCGGAAGCGAGATCTTTACAAACAGTGAAGAAACGGTGATTGAATTTGCACAAATCATGCAGGCTTCTCATATCAAACCGGAAATTGAGGTTTTTGACCGGGGTATGGTACAGCTGGCTGTCAGGATTAAGCAAATGGGCTTTATTGATGGCAGCCTGCATTTCAACCTGGTACTTGGAACCCCTTTTGGCATGCCAGCCAGTCTTGAAGATATCGTTTATCTTACCGGCTGTCTGCCAGATGGTTCCACCTTTACCGGAACCGGGATTGGGAGACACGAATTTAGTGTTGCCTGCGCGTCGATCCTGCTTGGCGGGCATGTACGGGTGGGATTTGAAGACAATGTCTACCTCAAGAAGGGTGTACTGGCACGCTCCAACGGTGAGCTGGTTGAGAAGGTTGTGCGCCTTTCTAATGAATTAGGCCGTGAAATTGCCTGTCCGGATGAAGCAAGAGCTATCCTTGGACTGAAACAATGTTGATGGTTTGAGCCTGCAAATCTTTGCCGATACTGAATAAACATGGAGAAATTATGAGAAAACTGACCTCAAAAGAGGGCCTGAAAGAGTATTTTTGGGATGGGATGTCCCTGATGGTAGCCGGATTCCTTGGCTGTGGAAGTCCGGAAAAAATCATCGATGTGATCATTGAGATGAATATTAAGAACCTCACCCTTATCGCCAATGATACAGCCTTTCCGGATAAGGGGGTTGGCAGACTGATTGTCAATGGACAGGTTGCCAGGGTAATCACCTCTCATATCGGCACCAACCCTGAAACGAGAAGATTATACAACGAGGGAAAAATCGAGGTGGAATTTGTCCCTCAGGGAACCCTTGCAGAACGAATCAGGGCGGGCGGTTCAGGTTTGGGTGGTGTGATAACTCCGACTGGTGTTGGAACGATGGTGGAAGAATGGGAAACAAAAATTAACGATCAATGGAAGGGAATATCTTCTGGAGATGCCTCTGCGGGCTGATGCTGCCATATTGAAAGGATCTCTGGCGGATGACCAGGGAAATACCTTTTACAAAGGGACAACCAGGAACTTTAACCCGATCATGGCTCTGGCAGCAGATACGGTGATTCTTGAAGCAGAAAAAATAATACCTGCCGGAGATTTACGTCCAGAAGATGTAATGACACCGTGTGTCCTGGTTGATTACATCCTTGAAGGAGAGTCCTTATGAATATTGATCCTGAAATAGCGAAAGAGATCATCGCCAAACGGGTGGCACAAGAATTCAAAGATGGCCAGCTGGTGAACCTTGGCATCGGCCTGCCTTGCCTGGCGGCAAATTACATGGTTCCCGGCGTGCAAGTCATATTTCAATCCGAAAACGGGATGATCAATATGGGACCCAGGCCGGAAGACGGATGTGAAGATCCGTGTATCACCAACGCCAGCGGTGTACCAGTGACCATCCTTCCTGGCGGGGCATTTTTCGACAGCTGCATGTCCTTTGCATTGATCAGGGGAGGACACGTGGATGTAACCGTCCTGGGAACCATGGAAGTGGACCAGGAGGGAAACATTGCCAATTGGACCATTCCGGGAAAACTTGTAACTGGAATGGGCGGCGCCATGGATTTGTTGTGCGGTGCAAAAAGGGTGATTGCTGCCACAACCCACACAGCCAAAGGGCAGCCCAAAATATTAAAAAAATGTACCCTGCCGCTCAGTGCAGAGAAAGAAGTTGACTTAATCATTACTGAAATGGCGGTGATTGAAGTAACCAAAAATGGACTCGTATTGCGGGAAATCCACCCGGAGACAACACTGGAAGAGGTACGTTCCCTGACAGATGCCGACCTGATCGTTGAGGGTGAGATAAAGAAAATGAATGTGTGAAATCTGGCAAATTGAAATTAATCTGGCTGGAAAAAATTTGAACTATGTTTAGATGAAAGGAGAATTTAAATAATTATGAAATCAGGAAGTAAATATGGCATTCACCGGGTCATCAAACCCGCAAACGCCCTCCCCCAAGCCGCAGAGGTGCTATCAAACGACATGGAGATTTATGATAATGAAATCCTGGTAGAAGTGGAATCTCTCAATATTGACTCTGCCAGCTTCCGCCAGCTGTATGAAGAAGCCTCAGGCAACATTGAAAGCATGAAAGCAAGGATTTTCTCGATTGTCCAGGAAACCGGCAAGATGAAGAATCCGGTTACCGGTTCAGGAGGGGTTCTTATTGGACGTGTAGCGCAGATTGGGGATGCTTTGAAAGGCCATATAGACCTGGAAACCGGGGACAAGATTGTTTCCCTTGTATCACTATCCTTAACACCATTAAGACTGGATGAAATCACCGCCATCCATCCAAAAACCGACCGGGTGGATGTTAAAGGGAAAGCGATCCTTTTTGAAAAAACCCTGTACTGCAAGCTGCCGGACGATTTGCCGGAAGATGTTGCCATGGCTGTCCTGGATGTTGCCGGAGCGCCTGCCCAGGCAGCGAAAGTTGGTCCGTCCTGGGGATGCGGTTTTGATCCTGGGCGCTGCTGGAAAATCGGGATTACTGTGTGCCTATGAGGCGAGGAAGCAGGCAGGTCCAGGCGGATTGGTGGTTGGGGTTGTGAGAAATCCTGAAAAAGCACAAAAGCTAATCCAGTTGGGGTTCTGCCATAAGGTGATATTCGCTGATGCCCAGAATCCGCTCGAGGTCATGGAAAAGGCATTGGAGGCCAACGATGGGGATGAATACGATATCTCTATCAACTGCCTGAATACGCCAAACTGTGAAATGTCCTGCATCCTGCCGGTGAAAGACCATGGGGCGGTTTACTTCTTTTCCATGGCGACCTCATTTACCAAGAGCAGCCCTGGGTGCCGAGGGGATTGCCAAAGATGTTACCATGATTATAGGCAACGGCTATGCAACCGGGCATGCTGACAAAGCACTGGATCTCATGAGAGAGTCGCCTGCCTTGCAGGAATATTTCACCCAACAATATGTAAAACACTGATCAGAATATTCCCGTTTTTTTTCTTGAGGTTGAAAAAGCCCATTAAAAAATACGGGAAAGAGCGATGTGGCTCCCTGGAGGATAATTTGGCAGTAAACAGAAGACATGAAATTTACCCTGATATCGAAGATGCGTCCTGGAATGACTGGAGATGGCAGATAAGCCACCGGGTCACGGATGTGGCGGAATTGAAGAAATATATTCCGCTGACAACGGATGAAGAAGAAGGCGTAAGGAAATGTTTACAATCCCTGCGCATGGCGATAACACCGTACTATCTCTCCTTGATTAATCCAGAAAATCCCAATTGTCCCATCCGAAAGCAGGCAATTCCTACATATAATGAACTGGTCATAAAGTCAGCGGATCTTGTGGACCCCCTGCATGAGGATGGGGACTCACCGGTGCCGGGTCTTACCCACCGGTATCCCGATCGGGTTTTAATTCTAATTACTGACCAATGCTCCATGTACTGCCGCCACTGCACCAGGAGACGTTTTGCGGGGCAGACAGATCGTGCTCTGGCAATGGATCAAATTGATGATGCGGTTGAATATATAAAAAACAATCATCAAATCAGAGATGTGGTTCTTTCTGGAGGGGATCCATTAACTCTATCGGATGACAGACTGGAAGCCATCCTGCAAAAAATTCGCGCTATCCCCCATGTAGAAATTATTAGAATTGGGACAAGAACGCCGGTTGTTATGCCGCAGAGGATTACACCTTCTCTGGTTGAGATGTTACGTAAATACCATCCCATCTGGATAAACACCCATTTTAACCATCCGGATGAACTCACTGCAGAATCTGAAGCCGCCTGTGCAGCTCTGGCTGATGGCGGATTTCCGCTGGGAAATCAATCTGTATTGCTCCGGGGAATTAATGACTGTGTACATGTTATGCGTACCCTGGTAAAGAAGCTGGTGAAAAACCGGATTCGGCCATACTATATCTACCAGTGTGACCTTTCCCAGGGGCTTTCACATTTTAGGACACCTGTATCGGTAGGTGTGGATATTATTGAGGGATTGCGCGGCCATGTATCGGGATTATGTGTGCCAACATACGTAATTGATGCACCCGGGGGTGGCGGCAAAGTGCCGGTTATGCCAAATTATGTAATTTCTCACGGGTTTAATAAGGTGATTGTGAGAAATTATGAAGGGGTAATTGCCTGTTATGAAGAACCCTCTGATTATGAACAGGACTGCTCGTGCGAATTCTGCCGGGATGAAAATATGGATGAACTTCAGGGAATTGCTGGATTATCTGTAAATAGAATTTCCCTGGAACCCGAATTCACCGAAAGGAAAAAGAGAGAGAGACAATATCGAAATGCGGCAAAACAATCCCAAGAAGGGTGAAGTATTTCACAACTTCTTGAAAGAAATCAGCAACAATTACAGGACGATCTCGTTTATTGGACTGGATAAAGCCAGTGGAAAAACGACGACTCTGAAAGTGTTTCTACAGGCACTCAAAGATAAACGAGTTGGGGTGACATCCATTGGAACAGATCATCAAACCAAAAATTACCCTGTAGATGATCATTGTCTGATTTACGTTTCAGAGGGGACTGTTGTGGCGACTTCGCGAAATTCTCTCAATTTTTGTGATACCACCAAAGAAATCCTGCATACGACCGGTATTCAGAGTCCATCCGGTGAGATCATTGTTTTCAAAGCAAAAAGTGACGGTTTTGTGTTCCTGGCGGGGCCATCCATGATTGCTGATTCCATACGTATAAGGGATTTGTTATTAGCTGCAGGTGCAGAAGTTGTATTAATTGATGGAGCACTCGATCGTAAAAGCAGTGCATTTCCAGGGCATTCAGATGCGATCGTCGTAACCGCCAGCCTTTTTAGGCAGGGGGAAGGTTTACCCCAGGATAAATTATTCAGAGAGATGGAGATCTTAACTACTCCAGTTTTGGAGGATACAATCCTGGGAGAAATATGCCTGGAAAATTTGAATGTTAAGGCGCCTTTTTTCCTAATTGATGAAACCCCGCGAATATTTATTCCACAGGAATCCAATATCAATCATGAATTAATCACCACAATAGGCAATTTTGATAAGCATATCAAGGTAATCTTTGTTCGAGGGGCATTAACCAATTCGTTGATCAGTGCCCTGTTAAAAGCTGATAAAAAAATTACTGCAAAACTGGCAAATGTCCGTATCGTTGCCGAGGATCCCACCAAACTATTTGTGAGTGCTGGCTCCCTACAATCATTAGTTAATCAAAATATTCATATCAGAGTGCTGAAACCGATAAAAATTCTGGCATTAAGTTTAAATCCATTCCACCTTGGGTGGGATACGGACCAGGTGATAAAAGTTCTACAAGAACATGCTTTCCGCTTCCACCTGCCTGTGATCGATTCAGTTGGAGGATTATTCGTTGAAGGGATTTAGCAGAGAGCAGCTTCAGAGAATCGGGTTTGATTATGTTATGGGTCTGGTTGATACCCGTAATTGCTACGGGGAAGAGATCAAAAAAAATGTTGTCTGGTACTCAGATCATGATAAGCGGATTCTATCTCAACAAATCCGATATTTAACAAAATTAATAAAATTTCAAAAATCACACCCGGAAACAGTTGTGCAGATCAGGAATATCCTGCACCGGTTCAAGGATATCCGTGGAATCCTGCGGAAAATTGAAAAATCTGAAGAACATCTGGATGAAACAGAACTATTTGAAGTGAAAAATTTTGCAATCGATTTGGAATATCTTCTGCTTGAATATAACAAGGCAAAGCTTGATTTAAAAAAGATCCGTCCCTTTTCAACCCGGAAGATCATAAAGCTTCTCAATCCTGATGGACATGTCACCCGAACATTTGCAATTTACAATACTTATTCAAAAAAGCTAACTGCTCTTAGAAAAAGGAAACTAGAGATTGAGAAACAAATCCTGCTATGCGGCGGTGATCGGAACCTTCTTCTGCAAAAACGTGTTGAAATTACTATCCGTGAAAAAATCGAAGAAAACCTGGTAAAACTTGCACTTACGTATAAGCTGCGAAAATACATTGAAAAATTTAAAACGAACATTCGTTTTATTGGTGAACTGGATTTTTTGCTGGCCAGGTCCGATTTAGCCATCCGCTTCGACTGCAGCAAACCCGTGTTTTCTGACAGAAAATCCATTAAAGCCAACGATATCATCAATCCCTATGTGGATAATAATCTCCAAAATAATTGGCAAAGGTTTACACCCATTTCCATTACCATGAAATGCGGTGCAAATGTATTGACTGGAGCAAATATGGGAGGAAAAACGGTTGCGCTTGCAACCATTACCTTGAATATCCTTCTGGCTCATTGTGGTTTCTTTGTTTTTGGGAAATCATTGAAATTGCCCATATTCGATTCAATCGTTTATCTTTCCCATGATTACCAATCTATTGAATTGGGTCTCAGTTCGTTTGGTGCAGAAGTTAAGGAGTTGACCCGGTTGATTCATGTCATGAGACGTGAAAGAGTGTTTTGTGCCCTGGACGAATTTGCAAAAGGGACAAATCCTGAGGAAGGGGAGATCCTGGTAAGAGCATTTCTCAGGCTGGCAGAACAGTACCGAACCTTTGCACTGGTATCCACCCATTTCAGTGGTGTATTAAGAAAGGGGATGAACCATTTTCAGGTTGTGGGCCTCAGGAATACAGATCTTAGCAAGTTTTCAGCAATTAATGAACTCCCCTCACCTGGGATGTTGCAGCAATTAATGGATTACAGGATTGGAAAAGTGGGCTGGAACAGTCTGCCGCCCAGGGAAGCAGTTCGGGTTGCAGAGTTGATGGGTATCCAAAACGAATTTCTTGACCTGGTCAAGGAAAATTATCAGGAGAAATAATGGCAGGAAACAAAATTAATCTTGATGGCTCCCTGGTCGATCATGCCAGGATTATTGCTAAAGAGATAGCGGATGATGTTCAGAATTATATAAACAGGCACACAACCGTTTCGGTAGAACGTGCAGTAGTACGCTTGCTTGGGGTTGATGGCGTGGATACAATGGGAGTTCCACTGCCAAACATTCTTATCCAACAGCTGAATGAAAAAAGAGGATTGACTCTCGGGTCGGCTTTCTATATCGGTAATGCCATGCTAGAACTGCAAAAATCGCCATTGGAAATTGCCGGACAAGTAGCGCAGGGGAAAATCAATATTACCAATTTACCCATTCATAACCGGCGAGAAATCAGAGCGATTGTAATGGATAAGGCATGCGAAACGATTGCTCTTATCCGGGAAAATAAAGCCTGGCGGGAAAACTTTATAACAGAACATGGTGACCAGGAAGGGCAGCTTTTGTATGTGATCGTTGCGACCGGGAATATTTATGAGGATATTGTCCAGGCGAAAGCAGCATCCCGGCAGGGCGCCGATATTATTGCAGTCATTCGTTCCACGGGTCAGAGTTTGCTGGATTATGTTCCTTTTGGTGCAACGACAGAAGGCTTTGGAGGAACTTTTGCCACCCAGGAGAATTTTCGCTTGATGAGAAAGGCTCTCGATGAGGAAAGCATAAAATTAGGCCGGTACATACGGTTGTGTAATTACTGCTCGGGATTGTGTATGCCAGAAATTGCAGCGATAGGTGCCCTGGAACGGCTTGATGTAATGCTCAACGATGCGTTGTACGGGATTTTGTTTCGTGATATCAATATGAAACGCACCATGATTGATCAGCATTTTTCTCGGCTGATTAATGCGTTCGCCGGGGTGATCATTAATACCGGGGAGGATAACTATCTAACCACTTCGGATGCCTATGAAGAAGCCGGGACGGTACTTGCCTCACAATTTATTAATGAGCAATTAGCCTTGCAGGCTTGCATTCCTGAAGAACAGATGGGATTAGGGCATGCTTTTGAGATCAATCCAGAAATTAAAAACGGTTTTCTATTTGAGTTAGCCCAGGCGCAGATGGCAAGGCAAATATTTCCAAGGGCGCCCTTGAAATATATGCCACCCACGAAGCACATGACCGGAAATGTTTTTAAGGGGCATATTCAGGATGCATTATTTAATATTGTGTCTGTATTAACCGACCAGCGAATACAGCTTTTAGGGATGTTCACAGAAGCCATCCATACTCCATTCATGTCAGACCGCTACCTGGCGATTGAAAATGCTCACTATATCCGAACCACCATGAAGGATCTTGGTAATGAAATATTGTTCAAGCCTGACGGGATCATCGAAAATAGAGCCAGAGAGGTACTGGCAAATGCTTATCATCTCCTGGAAAGAATCAGCCAGGATGGGCTTTTTAAATCACTTGAGAATGGCATATTTGCAGGTACAAAAAGACAGATGGATGGCGGGAAAGGTTTGGAAGGGGTCATTGAGAAAGATCCGGAATACTATAATCCTTTTATTGATCTTATGAAACGGAGTTAATAACGATGTGCGCAGGTGTTTACTCACTTGATAAAAAATCCTATGGTCAGACGCTTGACCTGACAAAAATCCTGCCTTACGGGGACACCCTAAATGACGGCAAAATTCAGCTGTCATTCACCCTCCCGCTGCCATGCAATGACCGCTCCAGAGAAGCTGCCAAAATATTGGCGGGCAAAATGGGGGTATCCAGTCCGCAAATTGTCTATGAAAAAAGCCTGGTGGAAGAGTTTACATATTATATTGTCTATGGCACCCTGGAACATTTTGTGGATTACACCTCTATTCAGGTAACCGATATGGATGAGGAAGTATTCACCATGGATGAAACAGATGAATTTATCCGTCAGAACATAGGCAGGAAAATTGTTGTTGTTGGAGCCAGCACCGGTACAGATGCCCATACAGTAGGTATAGATGCCATCATGAATATGAAAGGATTTGCCGGGCATTACGGACTGGAGCGTTATGATATGATCGAGGCATTTAATCTTGGAAGTCAGGTTGATAATGTCGATCTATTGTCCAGGGCTGCTGAATTAAATGCCGATGTTATACTGGTCTCACAAACCGTTACCCAGAAGGATATCCACATCTATAACCTTACAGAGCTGGTTGAAATCCTTGAGGCGGAAGGGATGCGCCAAAAAATCCTACTAATCTGTGGCGGACCCCGCATAGACAATGAACTGGCAAAGGAAGTCGGCTTTGATGCCGGTTTTGGTCCGGGAAAATTTGCTGATCACGTGGCAACATTTATCGTGAAGGAATTGGCAAGAAGGCGTCATATTAATCTCCGGATATCCAGAGAGTCTGAGGTCATCCCCAGGTAAAGGGGCTTGAAAAATAGAAAATACTCAAAATTATCCCTTCCTTAATTCAAAATAACCGGGGCGGTGTTCGTGACAAGGAGGTTGGTTGAATTTCCTTGGTTATCAAAACAAGTATTTGGGAGCAATCACGCACCATTCGGCTCTGGATTTATCTGACAGTTCCGTCCCAATGGAATCCGGAATGAAATTGCTGGTTAACCTGTAATTCTACCGGGCATTTCTATGGTGTTGAAGATATCCTGGTTGGAATCCCCTAACCAATCCTGCAGCATAATGGATTTTCTGAAAATATAATTGGAGGGGGTATTTGGTACAGCTGGTGCAAGTAAACCATCCCGCATTTTTTGAGAATACCTGGAGAATATAAAAACCATGCATAACAATAAATTATTGTTTGATTTCGTCGGGGAGAATTAATCAATGGAGACCATTATAAGGGGCAGATATTTAATTAGAGATGCTTCGATTGGCGAAGCCGGAGTAGAGCAATACGCTGCCGTTTTTGTAAAGGATGACATTATTGTAGACACCGGCTCATTTCTTGAGATAAGAGATGCACACCCGGATGCCGTTATCATTGGAAATGACCACCAGTTAGTTATGCCTGGTCTCATCGATGCTCATACCCACGGGCGCGGCCTGTCTTTTTTGCAAAGAGGTATTGGGTACGATTTCCTGGAGAACTCGCTGCTGGATTGGGCATTTGCAATTGACCTTCCAGCTGAACTTAATGCCCAACTTACCACTGTGCGGCATTTGCGCAACGGATGTACGATGCTGCATCATAACGAAATGGGCAGGGTTAATGATCCAGAGGCTTTCCACAAGGCTGCAGCTGCGATTCAGGTTTATCGCGGAATGGGAATTCGGTCAGCCTATTCACCGGGTATAAGGGATATTAATTTCCTGGCGTACGATGATGAGGCATTTTATGCCTCCCTGCCAGACGACTTGCAAAAGTTTGCTTTTCCCCTGGTGTTCTTTGACAAAGAGAAAGCCCGCCAAAATTATTTCGAGCTATTTGAACGGTTATATGCCGAATTTAATAACGGTACCAGCAGTGTTTTTCCGGGGCCAAGCTGGGCACACGGGGCAACCGATGAATATCTCACCAGAGTAAAGCAGCGGGCTGATGAACTGGGAGGTTTGCCAATCCATATTCACACCCTGCAAACTGCCCACCAACGTGCGTTACGGGATGAAGAAATATGGTAAATCCCTTCTCATGCATCTGGATGACCTGGGACTTGTGGATGAACATCTCACCCTGGGGCATGCTGTTTATGTTGATGAGGCTGATATAGCGCTTTTAGCAAGAAATCAGGCTTCCATAACCCACCACCCCAGCTGCAATTTTGCCATGCGCAATGGGATTGCCCCGGTATATTTTATGCAGCGGGCTGGAGTCAATGTGGCGATGGGAATGGATGAAAAGGCTTTCAATGACGATGAGGATGCTGTCAGCGAGCTGCGGATGATCTATTATGTCAACCGGTTGAGCGATTTTGATTTAGGGAATACTCCAGCATTAAGTCCATACCAGGTTCTTGCCATGGGTACTTGCAACGCCGCCCGTTGCCTGGGACTTGGAAACAGAATTGGCAGACTTATTCCTGGCATGAAGGCAGATCTGATCACACTTGATTTAAAAGAAATGATGGAGGATCCTTGGGTAGCACCCGATCTGGACATATGCAAGATGTTCATCCACCGGGGGCGCGGCAGGCACGTTAAAAACGTAATTATAGACGGCAAATTGGTGGTTGATGAGGGTGTTATCAAAACCGTGGATATTGATACGCTCTATAAAGAAGTCAGGGATTTTGCGTCCAGGGGTCAGACTCCGGTGCAGCGCGCATATGCCGAGGGGCTTAAGTCTATCAAACCGTATCTCCATAACTGGTACCGCGGATTGGGCGATTTCCCCCGGGATCCTTTTTACAAAGTAAATTCACGCAGTTAAAAAATAACGCATCTCTCCCAAACAATGGCCAATCCGTGACAAATTGTGCGCGCCATACCGATATGCAGCTAAAAGGGGTAAATGTTCACCTGGTTTCGTGGTACCCCGCTTCCAAAAATTAATCTTGTCCTGCACCAAAAGTAGCGATACTTTGGTCATTCCGCGGATCTATAAGGTTAATGGTTAATGCCCACGCATCCGGATATATTTCGAGACATCAAGGTTAAACCCTACATCTTCGAGTGTAAAAAATGCCCAGGGCTTTCCCTGGTCCAACCAGATGGCCGACCCGGTTGCGCTGAGTACCATCCCGGAAATTGTATCCCCCGGCTCATTACGGGTGATCCACAGAATTTTGGATTTGCCTTCACCCGACTCCCGGTAGCGCATGGCTTCCATTGTATCGATCAATCCTGTCTGCGGGTTAAATCGCACAACAAAATTCTCGATTGAATCTTCAAATGGGACATACAGGAGGGCTGTCTTATCATCCACAGCAGTCCATTGTACCCGTGGATCTATTGCCCATATTGATGGGAACCAACCAGCCTCTGCCCAAACAGCCAGGTTTGCTCCCTGGTTGGTATTGGCATCATTGTAGTATGAACCCATTGGACTCTCGAAGAAACTTTCCCCGTCCAGGTAGCCTTCATTGACTTTCAGGAATGGGAGACCAAAGAATGTGGCTTCGATGTAATGGCGGTAATCCTTGCCTGCATTATGAACAAAGACGAAACGGGCTGGCAGCCAGATTCCGAACGGGCGGATCTTCCCGCGGCCGTTGAGGACTGCTGTCTCTATGACCGGGATTTGATCTCCGTAAACGGTTCTGAAGAATCTGTTTACCGGTTCGGGCAGGTTTCCCGGGAACGGCACAAATTTATTATCCAAATTGTCCAGCACCGGCATGGAAAATGGTTTGGCTTTAACCCGTAAACCCAGCCAGGCTATCAAGCATGCTGTAAAGAATAATAGAAGAATGATGAATAATATGTTCATAATTTTCTCGATTCGGATTCAACCTTCAATCCTTGAGCATAAGAATTTGACTGAATAATACCCTGTCAGTTATAAAATAACGCTAATTATAGTGATTACATTCTCTGCGGATACCTGCCAGCAATGTGAAATTGAATCTGAAACTGCCGATAAGAGAACCGATTTTACCATTATCTATAATTGTAAGAAAATGACAATTTCTTATAAATGTTCGTTTATTCCCGCAAAAGAATTTTAATGTTGTATGTATTAAGCATTTTCACTTTTATTAAGTGGGGTGATTGGATTATTAGTATTGGGAGGACAGCTATCCATATTCCACTACTGTGGTTTGGTGGCAGCAAGCCGTGGGTTGATTATTTAAAATCCGTCCTTACATGTTCGAAAGGAGGTTATTAATAATAAAAAGTATATGGATGGATCCGAGCCTGCGTATTTCCGGGAAAGATCCTCCATCCCGAACCATAATTTTTGGCTGACCACGGGAATTGACCAGCTTCTTTTTTTCGATGAGCTGTCAGTTATTGAGGATTAATAAAGTATAGACGATACAAGAAATGATGACGACGATCCAGAACAAGGTTTTACGGATTTTGTGCCTGAAAATTAACATTCCTGCCAATGCGCCATATGATCCACCAATGATGGTCAACCCTAAAAGCCAGTTTTCCGGGATACGCCATTGATTATTCCTGGCTTTGTATTTATCAACGCCCCAGACTACAAATGTGATCAACATGATGGCGATAAAGTAATAGGTTAACATTATTTCTCCTCTTCATGGAAAATGTTTTCTATATATTTGGCAGTTGATTGAACCTGGTCCTGGAATACCGGCATCAACTGGTTGAAGAAATACGGCAGCTGCTTCAGCCACCACGGCCAATCGTGATTGACATCTTGTCCCCAAAAATCCACCCAGGCCGGTACCCCCTTGATTTCCAGGATCTCTCTCAGCTGGGAAGCTTCCAGGCGCATTTCATCCTCCCAGGCACCCTGCCCGGCACAGATGATGATCTGGCTCTGCCTGTACTGGTCCAGGTACCAGGGATCACTCAGCGAGGGTAAAAAGTCTAAAGGAGAATTGAAGTAGACCAGGTTATCCATATACCCGCCAATGAAGTATCCCAGGCTGAATAGACCACTAAGGCTGATCACGCCATCGAACTTATCCGGATGCCGGAAAAAGAAATTGGCAGAGTGGTATCCCCCCATGCTTACTCCGGTGGTAACAGCCTTCAAATGAGGGTGGCGGTTTTGGATGAAAGGCATGACCTCATGAATGATATAGCCGTCATAGGATTCATGGCGCACAGCCCGGTCATGGGGGTGGGCAGAGAAATTTGCCCAGGACTGGGAATCAATACTATCCACGGTATATAAGGTGATATCTCCCTCCTCAATGAAACCTGCCACAGCGGCCACCATGCCCCTGTCTTCGAAGTCAAAGAAGCGCCCGGCCTGTGAGGGGAAAACCACCACAGGTTTACCAGCATGTCCGTAGACCTTCATTTCCATGTCCTGGTTAAGCCGTTCGCTGTACCATTTGTGGTATTCGATATTCAATTCAGACCGCCTTCTCATGAATGAAAGATGCCATTTCTTGTATACCTTCCAGGCTGGGGGACCGCACCACATAGCCGTAATTTCCCAGGGCTGGGGCAAAAATGCCTGAGATTGTCTCATGGTGCATCACAATCCCCTCGTACCTGTTGATGATCTCCTCATGGGAGTGGACATAATTAAAATGGAATTTGCGTCCGATATAAGCACAGTGATAGGGGCGGGTGATGCTTGCTGAAAAGCGGTTATGCAGGATGATATTAGCCCATTCGTAATAAATATCGATGTCATTGGCAAAATTGAACATATCGGTCGTCAGTCCGCCGGGTGGGCGCATGTTGACTTCCAGCCCGACCAGCCGGTCGTCCGGGGTACGGAAGAATTCAAAATGGAAAAAACGTTTGCGGATGTTATACGCACGCACGATTCTGCGCCCAGCCTGTTCAAGATCGGATGGGATCTTACGAAGGGTGTAATAATATATGTCCCAATTTTCGTTTACAGTCTCCATGATGCCTTGGGAGTACTCCAGCGAAGAGAAGAATACAATATCGCCGTTATGATCCGTCAGTCCGTCAAAGGTTTGCATACGGCCTTCAATAAATTTTTCCAGATAGTAGTCCACCGTTGGCGGTGTGGAAAGGAAAACATCCATTTGTTCCTGGTTGTCAAAGCGATAGGTTTGGGAAGCCCCGACCCCGATATCCGGCTTGGCTATCAAGGGAAAACCAACTTTCTGTGCAAATTTTTTCCCGGCGGAAGCCGATTTTACCACTATACCGGGGGCTGTTTCTACGCCTGCTTTTTTATACATTAACTTCATGAGGGATTTGCGCTTGATGGCTGGCAGGCTTTCAAGGGTAATTCCTTCGATGTTGAAATCGGTCCTTAACCTGGCTTCGGTTTCCATCCAGTATTCGCTGTGGGAGTCAAGCCCGTTGATTTTGCCCCATTTGTAAGTGAGGTAACCCATAGCCTGAACCAGGTCATCGTAATTGTGCATGTTAGGTACATAATAGTACTCATTCAGGGCAGCCTTCAATTCAGGATGCAGATTGTCGTAAGGTTCATCGGCGATGCCCAGCACGTTTGCTCCAAG
The DNA here is from genome assembly GCA_963747965.1 of uncultured Chloroflexia bacterium. Taxonomy (GTDB): domain Bacteria; phylum Chloroflexota; class Anaerolineae; order Anaerolineales; family Anaerolineaceae; genus CAVVGZ01. The sequence continues at coordinate 51,756 of CAVVGZ010000005.1, forward strand.
TGCCCGCAGGCTCCGGCAAAATTGGTAGTAATTGGGTGGAAAATGGGGCGAAAGAAAAACAAAGTTCATTGACTGCCTCCCAGCATAATTTTATATGTTATCGGGGATGAGGGGATTCGTCAATAGAATGTTGAGGTTTACCGGGGATTATTTTCCCGGGAAAATGCACTTATGGGCGGTATACCGGAAGATTAGCCAGTTTTAGCAACAGTATTATTTACTGGCCTGGCATTGGATGAACTTCCGCCATAAGTCTAATTTACCGATTAAACCTGCATAGCGTTTTGAATGAGGCTTTCTTCAAACAAGCCTACCTTGCCATCGGCAGCGTAGGCGTATACAGCAGCGGTAAAGATACCGCTGAGCGTCGATTGGACCAGGTTCAGTCCAATCACAAAAAGCAGAAGCACTATACCCAGGACTGATACCGGGAATGTAACTATCCAGTAATAGGGAAATACCCACACCCAGCCCGGCCAGCAGCAAAGTACCGAAAATGGCAATCAGACCGAAGGCAAGACCAATGGTGATGGTTCCGGCGATTTGTTCACCCCAACTACGCTTTAACAGTTCCCAGCTCCGTTGAACGGCTTTGACCGGACCCAATCCTTCCACCGCAAGTACCGGAACAACCAAAAAGGTAACGATATTCCAGGCAGCTCCAAAGAGGGAACTGGCAAGTGTACCAAATCCTCTACCTCCCCGTCTGGATTGGTCTGTGAGCATATGCAGCAGGATACCTACCGTGGCTGAAAGCAGCGCCCAACCCAGGATAGGACCCAGGTGTGAATAAGCAATCCGGAAACCATCTTTCACCGTTGGATCCCCGCCCCGCAGGCGGATCATCACAGCCCCAACCAGGGCAGTGTTGCAGAAAAAGACCACTGAATACTGTGCCAGGTAAAATAGGAAGAGGATAACATAACCAAACAGCGGGATTCCAGTCTCAGCAAAGCTGTCCATAAAATTGCCCAACAATGCGGGAAGGATAAATCCAATCGTTACAATGATGACTACGATGGAGGAGATGATGGGAAAGATCATCAACTCCTTGTCTTTTTTTTAATACTTCCAGACTGGCTAAAGCTATTGCCCAGCTGCGCCGAATGCGTTCCATAGGACGACTCCTTTCAAATGAATGATCATAATGAAGGGATATTGAAAGAACTGCGGGAATAAGAAGCTTACATCATTATGTTATTACAAATTTTGGCCAAATACAATATGGAGGGATGAGACAGGGATATTCCATGGTTTGATGAGGGTTTGAAAAATGTCCGAGAATGATCCCATGAGCATTGAACGAAAACCTGGCATAGGGAGATTTTCGAAGTGTACTGCGGTGGTATACTACATCGGAAAAACACTACTAGATTCCACTACGGGGAGAAGATAATTTGAATATTCTACTCATCAATTGCGGAAATTCCTCCATGGGGTTTAAGGTGTTCAAGATGGATGCAGGGAAAAAAATGCCAGGATCAAGGTTAAACTTATATTCCAAAACTGTTTTAAGACTAATATCACCTTGATGAATGGACGAATCCTCGAGAGAGAACTGAATTATGTCAGAAACCACAGCGCCATCAAGTGAAAGCCAGCGCATAAAGAACCTGCCTCGCAACGTGTGGGCGGTTGGCTTCACCAGCCTACTCATGGATATTTCCAGTGAAATGGTCGTATATTTAATCCCATTATTCCTCTCCAATGTTTTAGGGGTGCAGACCAGCATCATCGGTTTTATTGACGGGATCGCCGAGGCTACAGCCAGCATCCTCAAATTGTTTTCCGGGTGGTTTTCCGATAGGATGGGTGGTCGTAAGTGGCTGGCAGTGGCAGGGTATGGGCTTTCAGCTGTCGTTAAGCCTTTTTATTATTTCGCACAAAGCTGGGGGATGATAGCCGGGGTGCGCTGGGCTGACCGCATCGGAAAAGGGATTCGAACGGCACCCCGTGATGCCCTGGTGGCTGATTCAACCAGGAAGGAAATGCGCGGCCTGGCATTTGGTTTCCACCGTGCCATGGACACCGTCGGTGCAATGATCGGGCTGCTGATTGCCACCCTGGTGGTCTGGCGCGTACAGGCTAACAGCCTGGATTTATCGCGATCTACCTTCCAGATAATCGTCTTGATCAGCATGATCCCGGCATTCCTGGCTGTTTTTTGTCTGGCAATTGGTGCGAAGGATGTCCCTGTTTCTGGCCAGCGGAATGCACCGAAATTCTCCCTGAAGAATATGGGAAAACCCTTCTCAATTTTCCTGGTGATTGTGAGCATCTTTACCCTGGGAAATTCTTCAGACAGCTTCCTGGTTCTCCGGGCTCAAAACCTGGGATTATCTGTTACCGGTATAATGATCATGGTGGCGGTCTTTAACCTGGTATATGCAGCTGTCTCCACACCGGCCGGATCACTCTCGGACCGAATTGGTAGAAGACGGCTGATTGTTGGCGGATGGCTGGTTTACGCCGTGATTTACCTGGGTTTTGCGGTTGCCAACGCATACCTGGCAGGTTTGGCTGCTTTATGCTGCATATGGGCTATATTATGGATTGGCTTATGGATCAGCAAATGCCCTGGTAGCAGACCTGGTTCCAGAAAATATTCGCGGGACTGCCTATGGAACATACCATGCGGTGATCGGTTTGCTGGCATTCCCGGCATCATTGATTGCGGGAATCTTATGGGAAGGCGCCTTCGGATGGGAAGGTTTTGGCCCATCGGCACCTTTCCTGTTTGGCGGACTGTTAGCCCTGACAGCGGCGTTATTAATGATTTTCTGGATGCCAAAGACTACCATACAATAGTCCACGTAATAGATTTCAATCTGTTTACAAACCAGACCTCTTACGGGCAGACCAGCAGCGTAAACGCTTGACCGCCGATATCACCCACGACCTGGGTACGCCGCTGCAGCTCATCCCTGGTTTCGTGGAGATGTTGGAAGGCGGGGAGGTTGAGCTGACCGGGGAGCGTATCGAGATTATCAAGACGGAGATTGACCGCCTGCGCAGCCTGGTTGGAGATCTGACCACATTGAGCCAGGTGGAGGCGGGGTGGCTGGATATTCAGCTTTACCCGCTTGAACCTGCGGTATGGATGGAGCAGGTCAACTCTACCTGCCAGCCGATTGCATCCCTGCAGGGGGTTGAGATTTTGCCTGAGGCTGAGCACTCAACCCCGTTGATCCTGGTGGATGAGGGCCGCATACTGCAAGCGCTGAAAAACCCGGTTGAGAATGCCCTGCGATATACGCCGAAAGGGGGGAGAAAATTTGGTCCAATGATTGGTGAAAAATACACCTTTTGGTGAGTGACAATGGCTCCGGGATAGATGCGAAAGATCTGCCTTATGTTTCTCCCAAAATCATCCCAGCTATTGCATAAATGATCCCGAACTGTGGCCCCGGCACCTTTGCGGGTTGCTATTTACCTGGATAATAATTCTTGCCGGTTGGATTTCCTCATCCTTTTCCCGGTTGGCAGGATTGGCCAGGATGGATTCGACGACTGAAAGGATATCCATTTTATCGCTTAGGACATGTCTTAATAAATGTGCTGCCAAAGTCGCTGGTCAAATGGCGGTACAGTTGAATTGTTTCGCACCCTGGATATAAAGATCAGGTGGATAGGGATTTGAAGTGATGGACAACAACCGGAAGAGATATTATCGATTCTGCAGGGGCAACCCTCCGAGGCGGAGCTGGTCTCTTTTTGGGGCATGGCTGCGATTTTTGTCCCACTGAGCAAAGTGAATGGGATTATCCGGGGCAGACTCCGTTGGTTGGAGGCAAACCCCTGCATTATGATCAACATAGATCCGGATAAGTTGGATTGCCTCAAGAGAGAAGTCGAACCTACGTATACTCCAAAGACCGGTAACGGCGGATTTTTATTCCACCAATCAGGATTTTCAGGGTATAAATAGGGGTATGGACCAGGTTCAGAAACGGACATTCACGCTTCTCCTGCTGACCGGTGTACTGGTATTCATCCTGTTTATCTTCCCAAATTTCACGGGTGCCAAGGATGCGGTGATGCTTTCCATCTTTGAGGTGGATGAGTATGCCCAGTACCCGCATATCCTGCGTATGCTCACTCCGGGTGACACGCTTTACCAGAGCTTACGAAATTTTTTGCTCTACCTGCATTACTACTACGGGTATCCATTCTACTTTCTCTCGGCAGTATCGATATTACCCATTAAATGGATTTCAGGATCTGATTGGGCGCTGCAGACACCCTTGATCGTGCTCGTGCTGCGGCAGATGCTGAGTGTCCTTCCTGCGCTGCTGGCTGTGGGAGTACTGACATACTGCCAGACCGGATTCCGGTCACTCTGGCGGTCGCTGCTTTTATTTTTATTCCTGCTGATCATCCCGGGAATGGTGTCCAACAACCTGTGGTGGCACCCGGATGCCCTGGCTTTACTATTTGTTGCACTCACATTTTTCTTCCTGCAGCGGGATGATATGCGCTTCGGGCGCAATTTCCTGCTGGCAGCTGCAGCATGCGGCCTGGCGGTCAGCGCCAAGCACCAGGGATTGTTTTTCTACCTGGCTGTTCCGGTTTATATTATCTGGGGTGCAGTGGGGCGCAGGTTGATATGGTGGAAGGTACCTCTGATGGGGCTTATTTTTATGGCAGTTATGGCTGGAGCTGTGCTACTGACCAACCCGCTCCTCCTGCTGCCGCAGGAACGCGCTGAGATCCTTGCCACCCAGGTAAACAACCTGCAAACCCTGGCCAGCGGATTTGTTTTCAAAAATGCCCAGCCCTATTTTGCATGGAACCGTTACCCGGATGATTTCCGTATCCATTACGGCGAATTAGCATTTATCCTGCTGGCTCTGGTAGCGCTGGTTTTGGGCATGCGCAATCCGCGCACGCGTGTTCTAAATGTAATGATATTGTTATGGACCATTCCATTAATCTATTCCATAAATTTCGCGGCTACACGGCGCACCCATTATTTTTTGCCGGTGATCCTGCCCTTATTTTCGTCCCTGCACAGCCTGTTTCCCGAACGCTGGAGGCTGGATAATCCGTTGGAAAATGGGCTGATCCGCAGCGAACGGGCACGCCGTGGATTGATCCTAGCTGCCCTGGCGGGGATGCTTATCCAGGCAATAATTTTCTCCAACGCCGATATTCAAATGGTCACACGGTATTTATACCGCGAGCAGACGTCTCCTTCACTTGCATTTTATGAAAATCTATCTTCCAAGATATTGAAATCCTTTGAGGAAGACAGGCTCGTTATTTACCGCGACTGGCACATGTACGTTCCCCCTGGCCACCCCGGCTGGAGAGTAGAAATGAACTGGGAACTGGCCTCCTATGAATTAATGGCAGACTTGGTGCCGGATGTGATCCTCCTGGAACGGGCAAATTTGGAGATGGTGACCCAACCCGGAGCACTGGAAGAAGCAGCCAGGCCGGATGATATGGGCGCCTGGCAGCGGTTTTATGGAGATGCCAGTGCAGACAAGCTGCCCGGTTATGAAATGGTCTATTCAGATCATTTCGGGCTGGCATTTCTCAGGTCCGATCTGGAACATAGGTTACTCCCGTAATCCGGACCTTTCAAGTATTGCCAGGGCTATTGGTTTCGTAAAAAATAACCCTCCTGGGTGTTCTAAAAAATCTGTAATATTCAGCGAAAATGATTCTTCTCCAGATTTTCTCAATGAACCGTGTGGATTACAGGCTGCCTGCCATTCTCCAGAAAATTGATTTGTTTTTTGAGGTAGATATTGGAGATAAAATAAACGACAATCCATTCTCTAATATATTAAATTCATGGAACGAATCCCGCAGCACTGGTTTTCTGGCCAAAGTACCTGCCCAAATTTTCCATTTTATTATACAGGCAGGTTGAACCATGCTAACCCTTAATAATATTAGCAAATCCTATGGCATTGAAACAGTCCTAAAGGATATCCGCTTTACCGTCAATCCTGGCGAACGGGTTGGGTTGGTTGGACCCAACGGCAGCGGAAAATCGACCCTGCTGCGGATTATTGCCGGGTGTGAGATCCCTGATTCAGGGACGGTAGTGTTCAATCCATCGGATTTGCGCATGGGATATTTGCCTCAGGGAATGGTAGCAGTCGAGGGTCAAAACCTGGGAAGCTACCTGGCGGGAGGAAATGGTGACCTGGTGGATTTGAACCAGTCCCTTGAAGAACTTGCCGGAAAAATTGCAGGAAAGCCGTATGACTCCGGTTTGCAGGAAGAATATGACCGTGTACTGGCAGCCCTGCAGGACACCATAAATCAGATGGTCGGGATTAGCCGATTTCTGAAAGCGACGGGACTGGAGCAATTCCCCCTTGATACGACGGTCAGCACTCTCAGCGGCGGGCAGAAAACCCGGTTGGCGCTGGCTAGATTACTGGCCTCCCAACCGCAGCTGCTGCTGCTTGATGAGCCAACCAACCACCTGGATATCGCCATGCTGGAATGGCTGGAAGATTGGCTGTTAAATTTTCGAGGAGGAGTTCTGGTGGTTTCTCATGACAGAGCAATCCTTGATACCATTTGTACTGGAATCGTTGAGCTGAATCCGGTAACGCATAATGCCCGCAGCTTTGCAGGAGGATACAGTGACTATCTTGTCCAGAAACAGGGTGAACTTGAGAAGATGCACCAGGATTATTCTGACCAGCAGGAAGAAATCGCCCGGCTTAGAAGAGCAGCAGCGCATATGCGTGGACTTGCAATATTTCGCAAGGGGGGCAAAGCCGATGCTGGGGATAAATTTGCCCGCGGCTTTTTCGGGGACCGTTCACGTGGCACAATCGGGCGGGCTCGCAATATTGAAACAAGGCTCAATACCCTGTTGAATGAGGAAAGATTGCAAAAACCCCGCCAGTCCTGGCAAATGCGTGTCGATTTCGGGGGGATTCCGGAGAGTGGGAAGATCGTATTATCCCTTGAGGACCTTAGTGTGGGGTATGGGAATAACATTTTGCTGCAGGCTGTAAACCTGACCCTGATATATAAATGGCGCGTGGTGCTGGTTGGTGAAAACGGATGTGGAAAAACCAGCCTGCTGCGGACCATTACCGGGGAAATACCAGCCCTCAATGGAAATTTCAGGCTGGGCTCCAATGTACGACCCGGATATATGGCACAGGAACAGGAGGACCTTAACCCTGCATTGACCGTGATGCAAACGGCTGCACAGTACCGCTCCCAATCGGATACAGATGTGCGCGCCTTTCTGCATAAATTTCTGTTCAGCGGAGATGATGTCTTTGTTCCGGTAGGCAGCCTCTCCTATGGCGAGCGAGCCCGCCTTTCACTGGCCTGCCTGGTGGCACGCGGCTGCAATTTATTGCTGCTGGATGAGCCCATTAATCACCTGGACATACCCTCCAGGGTGCGTTTTGAGCAGGCACTTAGGAGCTTTGACGGCAGTATTCTGGCAGTGGTACATGACCGGTATTTTATCTCCGGATTTGCCACCCATCTTTGGGAGATTGTGGAGGGAACCATTCGCTCGAGAGAGTTTTAAAGACCACCGCTAAATGTCTTTCTGCCTGCTGTCCGGTTTCAATCCAGCTGATTTTAATGGTTTCAAATCTGCTCATTTCCCGCTGTTGGCCATCAATCAAGAATCCTGAACCTAAGAAGTGGCAATTAATTTGCAATATTTTTTTATATAGAAATTGAATAAATTCCCTTTCCAAATTTCCTTACCCCGCTGTTTTTTTTGGGATTTAATCATCCGGCATCCTGAACCCATACTTCTCCAGTACCCATTTGGGAAACTCGAAACGTACTGTCTTTTCAGGATCAACCACCTGGCAGAATTTGAGCTGGCCCACCAGGCTCATGAGCATGCCGGCATCATTGAGCGGCATTTGAACAAAATCGGTGAGGAATTGGGCCATGCGCCGGGTAACCTGGATGGCAGCCTCATCCAGGCCTGGAGCAGAGAAGATCGTGGCGACTACTTCGTCAGTCTCCAAAAAGGGTGTGGGCAGTCCCGGGAGTGGAACCACCTGCGCTTTAAGGCGTACCTCACCGGCTGTCTCTGCCCCACAGACCACGATCTCGCCATCTCCCATAACCGCATGCATGTCCCCGCAGCCGAACAGGGCTCCCTGAACTCCGGCGGTAAAATAGACACGTGTCCCGGCGGTGATAAGGGTACAGTCCATATTGCCGCCGTGTGGTCCGGGAGTACCATTGGGAACTCTTCCGCTGGCGGGAGCCAAACCGATTACCCCGATCATTGGGTTAGACGGGATTTCGATCTTCCCTTTGAAAATTACCTTGCCATTGTGGTGCTCCAGGAGAACCGTTTCCATTTCCGTAATATCCCCTCCCAGAACGCCTTCGCCGGGCACGGTCACCATGGTGGAGTGATCTGCCACATTGATCTCAATGCAGATGGATGCGCAGGATATCACCTGGCTGGACTCCTTCAATGTAAACCGGTCCAGTCGCCGGATTGACATGCTCCCAGTCAAGTGCCCCTACCAGGTCGGATTGTGATTGAAGCTGACCTTGAAAACAATCATGGGTTTCAATCACTACTTCATCGCCCTGGTTGACGCGGACTGCCTCCTTTAATCCCGGTTCAAAAGCATAGAAGACATTCTGGCGGGTGACTCTCTGTGACATGTAGTTCTCCTTCTACTAAGAATAAAAATTCTGTATAAACAATTTTAATATGAAAGCCAATTCCGGGAAGAACACAGGTATGGAAAAATATTGGTTTCCTCGCCTTACACAGGGGTTATTGACCGGAGAGAAGATCCTCAAGGGGAATACCGTTGATAAAAAAACGTGCTTTCTGGACTGTATTAAACTGCAGGGCAGTCTCCTCCAGCTGCGCCTGGAGGCGCGGATTATCACAAACTCCACCCAGGTTGAGTTCACCTTGCAGCTCAATGACAGCCTCGCCGTTCTGCAGATTGATCCCGTCGACAGCCAGGTCAGCCTGGTAAAGCGCATTGTAGAGACCGGATTCACCGTAGTACTGGCTCTTCGATAGACAGCAGTTCTGTTAAAGCAGCCCGGAGCACAGCAGTTGTGTAGGGGATTTCAATTGTCACCGGGACGGCACTGTCTCCACAACCAACAGCCTTGCCTGATATTCCCCCATCCTCCAACGCCACTAGAAAGATTTTTAAATCAGATTGAATTTGCAGTTGATGGCGGGCTTTTTACAGAGGTTGGGGAGGTTGTAACCATCGGATCAGGGGAGGAAATATTGGTATTTTTCACGGGTGTGGAGGTAGATGCAGACTGCGTCTGGCTGGGAACCAGTAGCGTTGCGGTTGGCAGGAGAGTGGGTTCTATTTTTACTGGAAGATTACAGGCTGGCAGCAGCAGGATGAATATCAAGATAAATTCGAATCGTGTTTTTCGAAAGAATGCCAACATCATACTGCCCAATAGGTTTTTTTTCATGCTATCAATTATCCAGGAAGGACAATTCCGCCTAAGGTTCTTTCTTGCGCGGCTTCTTAGAAAAATATCCTTAATCAGGATGATTGGATATGCAGCTATTTATTTATGTCTATTATTAAATGCAGGGTATTGTTTAGCGGAGTAATCGCAATACCAACAGCAAAATTACAGCACCAACGAAAGCCGCAATGATGCTACCCACCATGCCTGATGCGAGGGTGATATTGAGCTGTTGAAAAATCCATCCGCCAAGGAAAGCGCCGGCAATACCGACGAAAATTTTTCCCAACAAGCCAAGGCGGATTCCCCTGATAAGTGCATCCGCTAAAAAACCGGCAATGCCGCCGACAATGATCCAGGAAATTATGGTTGTCACATCCATTCTCAACTCCTCTCAAGATAATTAAAATGAGTATAGCATTTTTCAACAAATTCGGAAATTACGTCCGCGGGTTGCCAGGGACTTCAACCGGATAGTCCATTGATCGAATTCGTTAAAGATAATAAAACAACGGTTGGGATATTCTCCGAATTAAAAGGAAACCAGAGGGTCAATCGGAATCTTATTGATCAAATTTCAGGTTTTTAAGGGCTTGCTGTTATTACGAAGATTGAAATTTATAGATTAGCCCTTGCAATTAATTGTATTATCACTATAATCTATATAGAAACATATTCTAAAGATAATCATTATCCTTATGAAAATTGATCCTGAACAGCGTTACAACATTCTTCTAACTAAACTGAAACAACGTAACTGCCGGATAACATCACACCGCCTGGCATTGATCCGGATGCTGGCTATCTCCGAAGGACATCCCAATGCCGCCGGGCTTTACGACCAGCTGCGCCTGCAGTTTCCTACGGTCAGCCTGGCGACCATCTATAAAACCCTGGCGCTTCTTAAAGAGGAGGGGGAGGTGCTGGAAATTGACCTGCATTCCGAGAGTCACTATGACGGAAACAAGCCTTACCCCCACCCTCACCTGATATGCAGCCGATGCTGCAAGATCCTGGATGGTGATGAAGTAATTTTCATAGACAGGTTAAACCAGGAGATAAAGGAAAAATACGACTTCCGGGTAGAGCAGTCCCAACTGCTATTCTATGGAATTTGTGCAGAGTGCTGGTCTAAAAACCAGCAAGGTTAATCCTATGACATAGGAAAAAATCATTATCAACTCGGATTGGGTGAATTGGAACCGTCGAACGAAATACCATATTAACTTTGAGTGAAAACAATTATTCCGTGCGGATTCTCCGTACGCCATGAAATCGAATTCTCGGCAAAAATCTCACCACAAATGCCGGTTTGTTTCTATTGCAGGAGCATGGCAATAAGTATGGGATTTTTGATATGAAGGATAGCTATCTTGTTTTTGTCAATACGTCCACCAATACAATCCAAATGGACCAAAGCAAAACCATGCTGTGCGGCAAATTGGTTGGAATTGAAAAACTGGATTGGTTGATATTATTGCAAAGCGATCCCCTGGTCTAAGAAATTTCCATTTCGATCAAGGAACCGGAAACGGTTTCAATATTTTTGGGGAACTTCAACTACAAAACATCACCTGTACCTGCGGCACTGGCGCAGGCAAGATATGCTGCTTGAAGTACTCCTTTCTGGTTGGCAAGATCAACCGAACGGCCTGACGCTTGGTGATGGCATTTTCTGAGAAATATCCTTATCAAGATGTATATGAACAAAGCCTTCCCTGAAAAAATCACCCAAATAACATCTTATCCCGATATTTGTGATATAAGTTGGGCCGAGAAAAATCATTTCAAACACCCGATTTTATGAAATGGATCGATAATGGATGTTAAGAATGTTGTGAAATAGAGGAAGCTATGCTAAATTAAAGTGGATTCCGTAAAAACCATCACCCCGGAGAGGTGAAAATGTTGGCAAAATATATCAAACGTGGAAATTCGAATGATAAATTTTTGGGGAGGTGAACGATAGCGATAATAATTATGTCAAAACTCTTTATTAATACCGGTAATTATCATCCAGTAGCACCCTTTTTTATAAAAAGGTAACCTGGATACCTGCTATTTATCAATTCAAACCATAAAAAGGAGAAAATTCTATGGGTAAAGAAAGCAAAGACCTCGTTGGCAAACAGACTGCCGGCAGCGGCACGACAAACCGGGATTGGTGGCCAAACCAGTTAAATCTTGATATTCTCCACCAACACTCTTCGAAATCCAATCCAATGGGAAAGGATTTCAATTATGCGGAAGAGTTTAAAAAGCTAGATCTGAATGCATTGAAGAAGGACCTGCGTGAACTGATGACCCAATCGCAGGAGTGGTGGCCCGCCGACTGGGGACATTACGGAGGTCTGATGATCCGTATGGCCTGGCATAGCGCCGGCACTTACCGCACCGGAGACGGTCGGGGCGGCGCAGGTAACGGCAGTCAGCGCCTTGCACCGCTTAACAGTTGGCCCGATAATGTCAATTTGGACAAGGCGCGGCGGTTATTGTGGCCGATCAAGCAAAAGTATGCACAGAAAATTTCCTGGGCTGACCTGATGATCCTTGCCGGCAATGTCGCCCTGGAATCAATGGGTTTCAAGACCTTTGGTTTCGCCGGCGGCCGTGAGGATATTTGGGAAGCAGAAAAGGACATTTACTGGGGTTCCGAAGACGCGTGGCTTGGAGACAAGCGCTACTCTGGTAACCGTGATCTTGAAAATCCACTGGCTGCGGTGCAGATGGGTCTCATCTATGTGAACCCGGAAGGACCAAACGGAGAGCCTATCCCTTCTGCTTCAGGGCATGATGTTCGTGAGACCTTCGGCCGCATGGCGATGAATGATGAGGAAACAGTGGCACTCATTGCCGGTGGACATACTTTTGGCAAAGCGCATGGTGCGGGCGACCCGACGCTGGTCGGACCCGAACCTGAAGGCGCTCCAATCGAACAGCAAGGCCTGGGCTGGAGCAACCGCTTTGGTACCGGCAAAGGCATTCATACTACCTCCAGCGGTGTCGAAGGCGCCTGGAAGCCAAATCCGACAAAATGGGATATGGGCTACCTGAAGGTTTTGTTCAAATATGAATGGGAATTGCTTAAAAGCCCTGCAGGAGCCTACATATGGTTGGCAAAAGATGTCGATGATGAGGACATGGTGGTCGATGCGCATGATCCAACCAAGAAACATCGACCGATGATGACAACGGCTGACCTTTCCCTTAAGTTTGATCCTGCCTACGAAAAAATCGCCCGGCGTTACCTGGCAAATCCAGATGAATTCGCGGATGCTTTTGCCCGAGCCTGGTTCAAGTTGACACACCGCGATATGGGGCCACGCAGCCGGTATCTCGGTCCGGAGGTTCCGACCGAGGAACTGATCTGGCAGGATCCTATTCCGGCTGTAAATCATAAACTTATCGGGGAGAACGACATCGCCTCGCTTAAGGGCAAGATCCTGGCATCCGGACTTTCAGTATCCGAATTGGTTTCGACTGCCTGGGCGTCAGCATCCACCTTCCGTGGGTCCGATAAACGCGGCGGCGCCAATGGTGCACGTATCCGCCTGGCACCGCAAAAGGATTGGGAAGTCAACGAACCTGAAAAACTATCCAAGGTTCTCAAGACCCTGGGGGATATTCAAACCAGCTTTAATAAAGCACAGACCGATGGTAAAAAGGTCTCACTGGCTGATCTGATTATCCTGGCTGGCTGCGCTGGCATCGAACAGGCTGCGAAGAATGCCGGCTATGCTGTAACCGTTCCATTCATCCCAGGACGCATGGATGCAACGCAGGAACAAACCGATGTCATTGTCCTTCGCTGTGTTGGAACCAAAGGCAGATGGATTCCGCAACTATCAAAAGACCCGCTATGCCGTTTCTGCTGAGGAAATGCTTATTGACCGGGCACAACTTTTAACATTAACCGCTCCCGAGATGACGGTCCTAATTGGCGGTCTGCGTGTGTTGAATGCCAATTATGGCGGCTCGAAGCATGGTGTCTTCACCAGGAAAACCGAATCCCTCACCAATGATTTCTTCGTGAACCTGCTGGACATGGGAACTGAGTGGAAGGCGACCTCGAATGATAAAGACCTGTTCGATGGGCATGATCGGGTGAGCGGAAAGGCAAAATGGACTGCCACTCGTGTTGATCTGGTCTTCGGATCCAACTCCCAGCTTCGTGCCCTGGCAGAGGTCTATGCCTGCCAGGACTCACAGGAAAAATTCCTGCACGACTTCATTGCAGCCTGGAACAAGGTTATGAACCTGGATCGTTTTGATCTTGCCTGATCGCAGTAAAAGCAGCATCGAATAAACACAGCACCTACCAAGATTATCGGTAGGTGCTGTTATTTTCCAATGGTATTTCCCGTGAACCTGTTTAAGGAGATGAATCAAATGATGTGATTCACAGAAAATATTTCCAAGTTCCTCTTGTCTTAGTTTATTGCGTTTGATACCCCGAATTAACTGCAATTACCCCTATCGAGATAGGGGTAATTTGTTATTCTCAGTCTATTATTTATAGGGTATAAAATTTATCGCCGCGGATATTACAAATGGGGCATTTTTCCGGCCTGGAGCCCAATTCAATGTAGCCGCAGTTCGGGCAAAGGTAAAACTCGCTGACTTCCAGGTCTTTTCCATCCCGTACAGCTTCCAGTGCCTTGCTGTAAAGACGTGCATGGACCTCCTCAGCCTCTACGGCGTACTCGAACATGACTCGTGCTTTATGGGAGGATGCGATGGCTTCCTCGAGCATGGGTGGATACATTTCTGTATATTCGTAGGTTTCTCCGCTAATCGCAGTTTCGAGGTTAGCAAGGGTACTACCCATGCCATCCATGGCTTTAAAATGACCTTCGGCATGGGTGCGTTCGGCTTCGGCAGTGGTTTCAAAGAGCTTGGCGATATTGGCATAGCCATCTCTGGCAGCCATTTTCGCAAAGGCGCGGTATTTTTGATACGCCTGGCTTTCACCTGCAAAGGCCGTTTTAAGATTGTCAGTTGTTTGGGACATAGGGTTCTCCGTCAATTGGTTATAATTTTCTATTCATGGATCGATCATATCTGTACACATATTTATTTGTAAATCCAGATATGTGATAATAAATTCGATTTATTCGCCTTCCCTGACTGTTATGGAAATTATCTCATCACCCTGCTGGATGATATTTACCACATCCATTCCATAAACTACCCGGCCAAATACGGTGTGTTTTCCATTTAAATGGGGTTGGGGTGAATGGGTTATGAAGAACTGGCTGCCGTTGGTACCGGGACCGGCATTTGCCATGGAGATTACCCCGGTTTCATGCATAAGGGGGTTGCCTATAAATTCGTCCTCAAATTTATAGCCCGGCCCCCCACGACCGGTTCCAGTAGGATCTCCTCCCTGGATCATAAAATTGGCAATTACCCGGTGGAAGGTTACCCCATTGTAAAATCCCTGGCGAGCTAAGAAGACAAAATTATTTACGGTTTTCGGGGCATACTTGGGATAAAGATCAATCTCTATGGTGCCCCGGGAGGTTTCCATTTGGACAGTATAGTTCATGTCCTGGTTGATTTCCATCTGCGGTGGTTTTGGCCAGCTTTTCATATTGATAAACCTTTCCTGTCGATGTACCTGATACGATATTAATAACCAGGATTTATATTATCTTCCTATTATAACGGATTGTTGATTTTTTCCATCGCCTGAAAATAGAAAGTTTCAAGCGTTTCACAATCCTGAGATCTTTCAGAGGAATGAATTCAGACGAACCGAACTCAATTTTATACAGACCAGGGTAGATCATTCTTTCAAATGGTAGGGAACATCGATGATAATGCGCTCTACTCTACTCTTACGGCGTTTATATAACAAGGAATTCTTGATTTCCTTTGCCGACTGGTTATGCAAATATTCCTGCCAGGTCGAAGCCGGGATCAGCTCGGGAAGGATTAACACAGCCTGCTGACCATCGTTATGCTCCAGGTCGGTCTGTTCCAGGAAAGCAAGCAGCGGCTCGGATATTGAACGATAAGGCGAAGGAATTAATACAAATTCAATATCAGGAAACCAGACATTCCACCGTCTGAGTAATTCCTCTTCATCTGGACCCGGATCGATATCAATGAACACTGCGGTGATCTTATCAGAAATAGACCGGGCAAAATTTACCGCATCCACCATGCCGCGGTGGACGCCAGAAACGGGCATGACCACGCGGGGTTTTGGAAAAGGTCGCAGCGAGGGCGGCAGCCCGCGCATTGTAAGCTGGTTTGAGACATCCCTGTAATGCTGGCGGATTTTGAGGAAAATATATACCAATCCCGGAATGACCAGTACGGATATCCAAGCCCCTTCCAGGAATTTGCTCATGCCAACGACTGCCAGGGTGAAGGCTGTGATGGTCGCTCCGATGCCGTTGATAAAAGCCTTGATTTTCCAGCCCGGATCCTTCACCCGAAACCAGTGGATCACCATGCCAGCCTGGGAAAGTGTGAAGGCAGTGAAGGCGCCAACCGCAAACAAGGGTACCAGGGCGTGCGAACTACCGTTAAAAGTAATGATCAACACGGCGGTTAATATGGATAAGTAAGAGAATCCCATTGTTGTATACCAGGCGGTCGCCAATGTTGAAAAGCTGGCGGGGCATGAATTTATCTTTGGCCATATGGCGGTTATACGCGGAAAACCTGCGAAACTGGTGTTGGCGGCAACTGCGAGCACTGCCAGGGTGGAGAACTGAACCAGGTAATACATAGGTCCGTCACCAAGCAACTTGCGCGCCAGGGCAGACAGGATTGTTTCATTGGGTCCGGCAATAATCCCAAAATATTGGGTCAAACCCACGCTCCCCAGAAACAGGATTGCCATCAAAATGGCCATAATGATTAATGTTTTCCGGGCATTCAACCATTCGATTGGTTTGAAAACAGGCACACCATTGCTGATTGCTTCAATGCCGGTGAGGGCTGTGCAGCCAGCCGAGAAGGCATGCATGATGAGAAATAAAGATAGTGGCGCGATTGCGGGAGGTGCAGAAGCAGCCAAGGTGTTGGGGAATCTTGTGACAGATGCCTGGATCAAGCCATACAATAGCATTCCTATGAAAGAGAAGAGAAAAGGTATACCGGAACCGCCATAGCAGTTCCAGATTCCCGCAGTCCCCGCAAATTGAGCAGGGTTAAAACAACCAGCAGACTGAGCGCGATTCCAATCCGGTAACGGCCATAATCCCGGAAAAGCTGAAGCAATCGCTGCCACCCCTGCGGTTAAGACTTACCGCTGCGGTCAGAATATAATCCAGCAGCAACGCCCCGCCAGCCACAAGACCAGGGAGTGTCCCTAAATTTTCGCGGGCAACAATGTAGGAGCCGCCACCGGATGGATATCCGCGGATGGTTTGCGCATAGGATAATGCGACGATACCCAGGAGAATGGTAATTGCTAATGCAATCGGGAACTGCAAATACAAGCCTGCTGATCCAGCAATAACCAGTCCCAGGTAGATTTCCTGGTTTGCATAGGCAATAGAGGAAAGCGCGTCAGGGGAAAATGCTGCCAACGCCCTGACTTTGTTGAGCCGTTTTTCCGCCATCATATGGGATGGTAAGGGTGAGCCTGTCAGAAAATATTTTAATTTATTGAGCATAAATATCCCCAGGAATTTTGTGTTGTTCCTTTCTCGTTCTGAGAAAGGAATCGGAAGACGTCAGGCGGCATTAGAACAAAAATAATAAGAAATAGTTTACTAAACCCGCAGAAATTAGTAAAAGAAAAATTGTTTGGGCTATTGCTGGTTTTTCTTTCCCCGGATTTTAATAATCTCTCCTGGCAGGTCTCATGAGTAACATAACTACATGATACCTGTCCAATGCGGAGCATCTGGATTGTGAGCAGCTGGATTAAGCTGTTGGATATTTTCAGAGTCGGTTTCTTCCTGATGTTATCGGTTCCAATCCCAATCCCGGTATCATGACGGTTGGATGTATTAGAAATAATCAGGTTCAATGCTGCAATTCACTCCTGCATAACCAATTGATAAATTTCTACCGTTACCATTGGCTTGCTTCTGGGCATGTATCAGACCTGGAATTATAGACAATTGTACTCTTTTAATATTTAATTACACTTTTTGGAAAAGATTTATCGTTGATCCACCTATTGGATCAATCCGCGGAACATCTACAGGACCTTACAAGAACCGGGAAAATGTAAAAAAAGGCAGTAGTATTCATCAGCAGTATTAATAACAGATCATCAACCTTCGACATCAACCTTCGACAAATGACTTGAATGTACCGTTCCGGGATGATAAAATCAAGCAACATTTCCATTAATCTGTGGTTTCCTATGCAATCATCTCAAATTCCTCCCGCCATGATTTCAGAAGAGCGAACCCGTCCGATTCGCTTCATTAAAATATTGCTTTTCAGCGCATCGATTATCCCGACGCTGGTGGCGGGAGCTCTTGCATTTGCGGATGGCTATTCGAACTTATCGTGGTTAATACTAGCTGGAATAGGTTTATTTATCGGTCAGGCTGGCGGTGATTATTTGTATTACTATTTCACACACTTTCATACGGATACGCGCGATGCCCACACCAAAATATTTGCCGGCTGGAAGCCGCTCTTTGCAGGCAGTTGGTTAAAAACGAACATACCCTGCATGCCGGGATTGTTTGCTTAATGATTGCTTTGGTTATCGGGGTGTATTTTTATCTCCAGCTGGGTGCAGCTGTGCTTATCCTGGCACTGGCTGGAGGATTGATTGCCATTTTTTTTACGCCGTTGATGATGCGCGGCTTCAAAGAGCCAGTGGTCTTCCTGACGTTTGGACCATTAAGCATGCTGGGTGTAGATTATGTGCTCACCCAGCAGTTCAGACTGGAACCCTTGATTGCATCCCTTCCAATCGGATTTCTGGTTACCCTGGTGGCTTATCTCAAGGGGGCCCATTACCGGATTTTGGAGGATTCCGAAAGCACCATTATCCTCAACCTGAAACCAAATACAGCGGCTGTCCTGCTCGCAATGGCATACCTTGCATTAATTGCCGGGGCGTTTTCCATCTATCTTGAACCAGCGGTTTTGCTGGGTCTGTTAACCGTTCCTTATGCGATTATCCTGGTCAAGAAATTAAAGACGTATAAAAATATTAGTGATTATTTATGGGCGACCGTGTATGCATTACAGGTCTTCATCATCACCGGGCTGTTGATGGCTGGTGGATTACTTATTTCTGCTTCCTGGTAGGAGAAATTACAAATGAAAAAATGGCTGTTAACCTGGTTCAAGGCTGCACGAGCCCCATTCCTGGTGGTGAGTTTTTTACCAAGCTTGCTGGGAGGAATTACTGCCTATAAAAATGGATCCTTCGATTCCATGATTTTCTGGCTGGCGACCCTGGGTATTGTTATGGCCCATTCGGCCGCCGATTTCATTGATGATTACCATGATTTTAAGAAGGGGAATCTGGGCAACAAGGTGCAGCAATTTCATGACAGCCCGCTGATCAGCGGTGAGGTGACCCTGAACCAGGTGCTGGTTGCCACGGGATTGTGCCTGCTGATCGCTTTTATCACCGGGGTTATCATCTTCTTGGAAGTTGGCTACCCGGTTTTAATCCTGGTGGCTATTGGCCTTTTCATTGTTTTCTTCTATACCTCCCCGCCTTTTCAACTAAATTACCGCGGATTTGGGGAAACGATGCTGTTTCTGGCATTCGGACCGATGATTGTGATAGGTGTATATTATATTTTGACCTACCAGGTAACCCTGGAACCAATCCTTCTCTCGCTGATCCCGGGAGTATTTACCATGAATGTTGGTGTGGTCAGCAACACTTTTGATTATGATGATGATGTCCGCTCGGGGAAAAAAACATTATCCGTCAGGTTTGGGCAGGCAAATGCCGTGCGCATTATTGCAACAACGATCACACTAGCATACCTGGCCATTGCAGCAGGCGTTATCGGCAGTATTCTGCCAGCCTGGACCCTGCTGGTCATGATTACCATACCCCTGGCATACAATGCCGTACAACATGCTAAAAATTATTCCGATGAATCCCATTACACACCAGCCATGACCCGTATGATTGCCCTGTCTTCCACAGCGACAATCCTGCTGATCCTGGGATATGGCATTCATATTTTTCTTGGATAATAATCTGGTATATTTTCCCGCGCCTGCCTCAGGGTATTCATTTGACCCTAAACAGACAGGACATGTTGGAGTTATTTCTCTTTTCCTTGACAATTCTTCTAATAATTCAAGCTCCTAAAGTTTAGAAAAACGTTGATTGAATTATTTATTGGCCAAACAGCTCCATTAACAGGGGATTTATCAAATCCCAGTTGGGAAGCAGTACCATGGCGCCTTCGCTGGTGGTGAACGGGGTGACCATTTCACGGGTGATAGTTTGATTATTAATGCTGTCGAAAAGGGCAGCCCTTGCGACTGCCAATCCGATGCGCGGCATTTGCCAGACAGGGATATTGTTGTCCATTGATTTTGTAGCAGCCATGACAGCAGCCGGGAGTTTTGGCCAGTTGGATGGCTGCAGCGACTGTTTGATCATCGCTTTTACAGCAAGCTGCCCGCGCTGCATGCGGAAGAAATCATCCGTGCCGGAACGATCCCGCACAAAAGCCAGGGCCTGGTCTCCATCCAGCAGGTGAGTCCCGGCTTCATACCCTGACATCGCCTCGGGAAGCGCTATGTTGAGCCCTCCCATGGCGTCGACAATTTCCTTGACCCCATCAAAACGGATGCGTACATAATAATCGATGGGAATCCCAAAATTCTCCTGGATGGTCTGCATGCTGGCACGCGGGCCGCTGCCCGGATCATTTGCTTCCGCAAAAAAATGGGCTGTGTTAATGCGGTTTTCACCTTCATTCGGGATGTTTACCCACAGGTCGCGGGGTATGGAAAGCATATTCACGATGGGTCTTAGAGGATTAATGCTGAGAACAATGTTGGTGTCTGTCCGGCTGGCATCTGTCCCTTCGGGGGCCCGGTCAATGCCGAGGATGAGGATATTCGTGCGGGCAGGGAGGAAAAAGTACACCAGGATAACTGCCAGGATAGGAAGTACCATTAAACTCGCAAGGCAGCCCCACGGTCCTTTCCTGCGGCGAGCGACAGCTGCCGGTTGGCGCCTGACCGGCGGTTTCTGTTTGGGTACGCGGATCGGCTGAAATTGCTCAATGGGCTCATTGAATTGACCTGCAGCATAAAATATATTTCTGCTTACAGGAGCCTGGCTGTCAGGCTTGTAAACACAAGTGGGTTCGAGCCTGCACCGGTCGGGTGGCTTCCCCGGTCGGGTGGATGTATAGATTAATTAAATCCATTTTTATATCTTCTTTATTTTCTTATTAAGAAGGAAATTGTACCCTGATCATCTGGCGATGGGAAGCTATCCAAGGGCACGGTTAGAATTGGAAAGGGGTATCTGCTGTGACCGTAACTAAGCTGCGGATTTTTCCCCCCAGGGGCTTCAATCCTAAAGATTATCTCAAGAAAATGAAACGATGGTTTAATGGATAATTTTATGAAAGAATTTATTAACAAAACCATCATTTCATCCAATAAGAATGAGGTTGAAGTAATTCGGAGGGGATATCAAAATTAGAGTTGATTTTAATTACCATATCTAGAAACTGGTTAGAAAGTAGCGACATTCTGATTAAGCGCCAAGAATCATCCGTATCAATGCCGGTTGAAAATAATTTCTATACGAAAAGGGAAAATAATATAACCAAGTCCTTCAGCTGGTTTATGGCGCAGCAGCCCAATCCAGGTCCAGCATATCTACAATATCCATGGGGAGATCGATGGGGGTAAGTTTGCTTCCATCCGGCTTGATGCGCAATGCTTTGCTCTCTAAAAGCGATATAAAGGCAATCCACTCTCCATCCGGGGACCAGACCGGTTCCCACTCCGAGCCAGGTGCACTGGTGAGCTGGCACTGGTTACTGCCATCCGGCTGCATAATAAACAGGTTGTAGTTGTTCATGGCGGAACTGCTGCCGCGATTGGAGGAAAAGACAATCCATTTGCCGTCTGGGGACCAGGCTGGATCGATATCTACATCCGGATGGCGGGTTAGTCTCATAACATCACTCCCGTCCATGTTCATGGTGTAAATATCGCTGGAATGATCGCGCTGAGATACGAAGGCAATCCGGGACCCATCCGGGGAAGGGCGTGCATCACCATCAAATTCGGTACTGCCCGGGATTCTTGTAGAAATACCGGTATCAATGTCCAATTTGAATATCTCAATATCCGGGTTGGGATCATTTTCCAACCAGCCATGAAAATAGATGGAATTGCCATCCGGTGACCAGGCCGGGGATTTAATTTCAATATCACTTGCGTAGACAACTTGATCGGATTGATTCCCGGTATCGGAAATGTGTAATTCCCAGCGGGATTCGCCAGCTGGACGGGCAACAAATGCCAGATTTTTACCATCCGGTGACCAGGCTGGATCAATGCTTCCGGGAAGGGTGGATAGATTATTTACCTCTTCCCCATTGCTTGTTACGGATATAATGCGGAACTGGTAAAGAGTTCCCTGCGGTTCGGGCAGTTTAATTCCCGCTGCAAGGGGACCGTTCTGCAAGCTGGATAGGATTTTCTGATCGGGCAAACCCTTGCAGTCGGAGAGAAAGGAAACCTGGTACCAGTTGACAGCCTGCAAGGTCATGGTTGTAAGAGCAGCCAAACCCAGGACTGCAATGGAACTGAACAGCATACCCCTGGCAAATGGCGGGATGGGTTGGCCAGATTTACGACTTATACTCCACTGCCAGAGAGCAAAGAGGAAGACCCCGATTAAATCAGATGCCAAGCACTCCAAGCAGGATTGGTGAAGTTATGCTACCGAACAGTCCAGCAAGAAAGGCAAGCGTATACAGCGAACCACAGTACCCTTCGGTAGTGCCGATGCTCAGATCGCAACCATTGGCGTTGGCTAATAAATCTGTGATCCAGAATACCAGCAGCGGAAAAAGAACCAGGATTACCAAAATCAATATGATGGCCAGGTTTAGTAAGACACCGCGTTTCATAAATCACCTTCCAGGATTATAATATAGTTATATGATAATTATAGTCATATAATGAATTATTGTAAATATAATCCATGGGTCACCTTTTTATTGATTGATCAGATAGATTGTTAGCGAGTTTAAGCCTGGTCATGCGACCCAGCAATTGAGGATTGGATATTTGAAGGATGTATAATTAGAGTGAAGAGAATATGTTATGGATAGCTTGGTCAACCTGAACAGGTAAGGAAACCATCAATGGCACTCATTCAAGCCTCAAATCTAACAAAAATTTATGGCAAGGGAGAGACTGCTCTGGTTGCCCTGGATCATGTCAATCTCGAGGTGGAAGCCGGGCAATTTGTTGCGGTAATGGGCCCAAGTGGCTGTGGGAAATCAACCCTGCTGCACCTGTTAGGCGGTCTGGATCGACCTACCGAAGGTTCTGTTTCCATTGATGAGGAGCGGCTGGACCAGTTGACGGATGATAAATTAACCGTCCTGCGCCGCCGAAAGATTGGTTTTATTTTCCAGTTTTATAACCTGATCCCGATTTTATCTGCCCTGGAAAATGCAGCCCTGCCGATGACCCTTGATGGGGGAAAGACAGGTGAAGCAGAAGAAAAAGCTGCGGTATGGCTGGAAAAAGTAGGGTTGGGAGACCGGCTGAAAAGCCGTCCCGACCAGCTCTCGGGAGGCCAGCAGCAGCGGGTTGCTATCGCCCGGGCATTGATTGCAGAACCAAAATTGATCCTGGCTGATGAACCAACCGGGAACCTGGATTCCAGGGCGGCGGATGAAATTGCCTCCCTGCTCAGGCAGGTGGCCAATGAATGGGGCAGGGCAGTGTTGATGGTCACGCATGATGCTCACAACGCCTCGTATGCAGACAGGATTTTGTATATGAAGGACGGCGACATCCTGTTCGATGAACAGCGTCCTGGGGATATACCTGAGGCGCAGCACGACTGGGTAACAAATAAGATGCGGCAGCTCGCTTGATGGCGGAAGCAAAAGGCGTTATCGAATTCATTAGATAGGTTGAATATGCTCAAACTTCAGTTGATATTGGCGGTCCGATATTTGTGGGGCAGAAAATTGAGGACATTCCTCACCACCCTGGCGATTTTTTTCGGGACCATGGTGGTCTTTGCCACTAATTTAATGATGCCCACCATGCTCAAGGCATTTGAGTCAAACTTATTGGCTGCTTCCGGGCAGGTGGATATTACCATTTCACATGAGACCGGTGAAGCCTTCTCCACCAGGATCCTCAACCAGGTGAAGACTATCCCTGGCATCCGGGCGATTTCCGGCAGCTTAAGCCGTCCAATAAACATTCCCGCTGACTTCTATGGTACTTCAAAGATCACGGCGCTCACTCTAACAGGAATTGATCCGCAAGATGCCAGGACGGTCAGGTCTTATCCACTGGAGGAGGGCCGCTTCCTGAGGTCATCGGAAGGGAATAACGCCCTGATCACAACCAGCCTGGCAAAAAAATTGAACCTGGAACTGGGAGACAAACTGACCCTGCCAACAACGGATGGCATGATTACGCTTCGGATTATCGGCCTGCAGCCGGAACGCGCCATGCCGGGAAATGAAGAAGTCCTTGTCAGCCTGTCTGAAGCTCAGAAACTGCTCGACCTGCCTAAACGCATAAATACCATTGAGATTAATTTCAATACTACGGATGAAGCACAGAGGGCATCCATCCAGAATGAAATCGAAGCCCTGCTGGGGGATGACTTCTCACTCGGGAGTCTTTCCAGTCAATCCGAAATCTTTGCCAGCATGAAAATGGGGCAGGCGGCTTTCAACCTGATCGGTTTCCTGGCAATGTTTATGGGGGCATTCATTATTTTCAATACATTTCGCACAATCATTGCCGAACGGCGGCATGACATCGGGATGCTGCGAACAATTGGTGCAAACAGGCGGACCATTGTCGGAATTATTTTAACCGAGGGTTTCATCCAGGGTGTTGTCGGTACGTCCCTGGGAATTTTTGCCGGTTACATCATTGGGTCTTATGTCATGGAGTTAATGGGGACGATGCTCACCCAGTTCATGAATGTACAGGTGGGAGCACCAATTATCCAGCCATCATTAATAATAACCACCATCTTTCTCGGCGTAGGTATGACTATCCTGGCGGGACTGCTACCGGCCGTTTCAGCCAGCAGGCTCTCTCCGCTTGAGGCGCTGCGTCCAACTCCCCCTGAAACAGCCCACAAAACCGCCGGGTTGGGTGTTTATATTGGCGCAGGACTCTTAATCCTGGCAATACTCGCCTTATTTACAGGGAATATTAGCCTTATTACCCTGGGTGGTTTGTGCCTGCTCATTGGCCTGGTTTTAGTAGCCCCAGCCCTGGTACGGCCAATTGCCCTGGTTTTCAGCCAATTAATTACCAGCATTCTGGTCCGGGATGGCACTGGCAGCCTGGCACAAAACAACTTATCCCGCCAGCCGACACGGGCAGCCGTGACTGCCAGTGCAACAATGATCGGCCTGGCAATCATTGTTGGGCTTGGCGGAGCCATTTCCAGTATTACTCTAGGATTTATGCAGGTTGTGGAACGCAGCCTGGGAAGCGATTATTTGATTATGCCGCCATCGGTAGCAGTCTGGGACAGTGATGTTGGAGCCAAGCAGGACCTGAAGAAGAAACTAAGCGCTGTACCAGGGGTGAGTGTAGTCAGCACCCTGCGTTTTGCATCTTCGACCCTTGATGGGGATGCTGTCAACCTGCTGGGTATCGATCCAGAAACATACCCGCAGGTCGCCAGCCTGACTTTCCAGGAGGGTGATCCATCCACAGCCTACAAGGAGCTTGATGAAAGCCAAACCCTGATTATTAATGGAATCACCTCAGCCCAGACGGGGTTGGTAACCGGGGATTGGGTGCGGATCTCCACTCCAACTGGCCAGAAGGATTACCAGATTGCCGCTGTAGCCGGTGATTATCTGAATGCCAAGATCATGACGGCTTATATTTCACATTCCAATATGTCACGGGATTTTCATAAAGAAGAGGACATTTTTTACCAGATCAATGCTTTTGATAATGCTGACCCGGCTCTTGTCCAGCAAAAATTGGAAAAAATCCTGGAAGACTATCCTCAGTTCAACCTCGTTTCCGGGAAGGACTATCTTGCTGAAACCAAGACGCTTTTTGATGCCGTCTTTGCCGGATATGGGGTACTGCTTGCCGTGCTCTCGGTGCCGTCCCTGATTGCCATGCTGAATACATTAACGATTGGGGTCCTCGAAAGAACCCGTGAAATCGGCATGTTGAGGGCAATTGGAGCAACCCGCAAGCAGGTACGGCGCATCGTTGTGATTGAGTCGGTTCTTCTGGCAGCCATAGGTACGGCTCTAGGTTTACTTGCCGGACTTTACCTGGGTTATATCATCCTTCAATCACTCACTACAGGTGGTTTTCCGGTTGATTATTCCTTCCCGTATACCGGACTTATTGCTGCAGTCGCCACCGGGCTGCTTTTTGGGGTACTGGCTGCCATTATTCCTGCCAGGCAGGCATCCGCCATGGTAATTGTGAGGGCTTTGCGTTATGAATAAACCTTATCCCGGTTGAACAAGGATTGGGATGTATTTTTTTGAATCCATCTGATAACTATTTAATCCACGTCCGGTAAATTCAGGAGCTCGTTGTTTATAGAGTACTCTGTCAACATCTAGAGTCCCGGGAAATTTTGATGAAAGGAAATTGAAGGTTTTGAAACGATCCCATTTGGAATTATCCCGGCAGGAAATCCAGAGATATTCCCGCCACCTGGTACTTGAAGAGGTTGGATTGGCCGGCCAGGTTAAATTAAAGCGTTCTGCGGTGCTGCTGGTAGGGACAGGTGGATTAGGCTCCGCCATCGGCACCTACCTGGCGGCGGCTGGAGTGGGGAAAATCGGTGTTGTGGATTATGATCGTGTAGAACTCACCAACCTTCAACGCCAGATCCTGCATTCAACCGCTGATTTAGGTTTACCAAAGGTAGAGTCCGCCCGCAGGCGCATGCTGAGCATCAACCCTGAAATCCATGTTTCCACCTATAATACGGTTTTTACCACGGAAAATGCCGAAGAAATTTCTGCCGGTTATGACATCCTTGTGGATGGAACGGATAATTTCCCCACCCGCTACCTTCTCAATGATCTGGCGGTGAAGACACATAAACCTTTTGTATTCGGCTCCATCTATCAGTTTGAAGGACAAACCAGTGTCTTCAATACTGCAGGGGGACCATGCTACCGCTGCCTTTTCCCGGAACCTCCCCCGCCCGGATGCGTGCCTTCCTGTGCAGAAGGGGGGGTACTGGGCATTTTACCCGGCACAATCGGAACCCTGCAAGCCACCGAGGTTATCAAGCTGATTCTGGGTGCTGGCGAATCCCTGGCAGGGAAACTGCTGATCTATGATGCCCTGGAGATGGATTTTCAGATCATTCACGTCAAGAAAAATCCTACCTGCAAAGTTTGCGGAGAGAATGTAAGCAAGATTGATTTAATTGATTACGAGGAATACTGCGGAGTTCCGGTAATCAGGAAAAAAAGCCAGATACTTCCACCTGAAAAGACAATTTCTGTAGATGAACTGGAAAAGGTGCTAAATCAAGGCAGCCCTATCCAGCTGGTTGACGTCAGGGAGGCAGGTGAATTGGAAATATCGAACCTTTCCGGGGCGATACATATACCTCTCTTTGAACTGGAAGAACTGGCAAGCAGGTTGGAAAAAAACATGGAGATAGTCGTTTTCTGCCGGACAGGGGAGAGGTCTGCGCGGGCGGTATCAATCCTTGAAAAAAAGGGATTCAATCATGTAAAGAATCTCGAAGGAGGGATAAATGCCTGGGCGGCATCGGTGGATTCCAGTTTGGTTCAGTATTAGGCCGGAAAAAACCCGCTGTATTGCTTGGCCCGGTCCTGGTACTGGAATATTGCTGATATTAATCGTGCTGGCTGCAGTACAGGCAGCCTGTAACTTTCCGGCATCAGGTGAAAGGAATTCAACCCTCCCTGGAACCATTAATATCTCCGTTGCCTTCCCTGACAATCGGGATCACCCCATCCATCACAACGGCTGCCCCAACACAAACACATTCCTCCCCGACCCAAACGATTACAGCTACTCAGACACAAGAAGTGCAGCCGAACCTGGAAATTATTGATATATCTTCTGAAGAATTAAACGATACTCCAAAATATAAAATAATCCAAAATAAACCGCTACTTTCAGGCGGGCAGGATTTGGTGAGGAATTTTAATCAAGAGGTTTACCAGATATACCAGGAAGAGAAGGACGATTTTATCCGTCTGAGTAAGGAAAATGAGGAATGGCGCATCCAAAACCTGCCTGAATTCTCCAGCTGGCTGGATCTTCACTATGAGCTTGGATATTTTTCAGAAGAATTAATCAGCCTGAATTTTCCAGTGGAAGTATATATTGCCGGGATGGCTCACCCGAATCATTTCAACAGGGTGATCAACTATGATCTTCTGGAATCACGCCCTTTCCAGCTTAAAGATTTATTCCTGTCCGAAGATCAAGTCCTGCCAATTATTGCTGCATACTGTGAGGATGAGCTGAGAAGCAAGACGGAGCTGCTTTTTGAAGAAGGCGTCCAGCCCAATGCTGCCAATTTCAAAAATTGGGTAATCACCGAGCAAGGATTATTAATCGTGTTTGATCCTTACAGAGTTGCGCCAGGGGCAGCAGGAACCCTAAAGGTGACAGTTCCATGGGAAATTTTATTGGATGAGATTAACCCTCAGGGACCGCTGGTAAGGTTCACGCCTGAATGAGCATCCAATAAAAGGTAATGAAAAAAAATGGTTTCCCGTATAATGCTCCTCCAGCCTGCATCACATGATTAATATAAGTGAAATCCAGGATTTTTATATTTACAATTAAGGACGGAAATATTAAGACCTATGCCTGAAAATCAAATGCATCCCTTAACCTTGCTGGCTGTCCTCGCCCATCCGGATGATGAAACATTTATTATTGGTGGTACCCTGGCATTCTATGCCCGCCGCGGGGTGGATGTTTACCTGGTGTGCGCTACACGCGGAGAAGCGGGGGAGGTAGATGCAAATTACCTGGAAGGTTACGGTTCGATAGCTGAACGGCGTGAATCTGAACTCTGTTGTGCTGCAAAGCTGCTTGATCTGAAAGGGGTTTATTTCCTTGATTATCGTGATTCTGGAATGGCCGGGTCTGCCGATAATCACCATCCCGACTCCCTGGTGGCTGCCCCTGAAATGCAAGTGGTGGAGGATGTGGTCCATTTTATCCGGAAGTTGAAACCGCACGTGGTGATCACCTTTGACCCGATAGGGGGATACCGCCACCCAGACCACATTGCCATTCAAAGGGCAACTGAAAAAGCATTTTTTGCTGCGGGGGATCCGGCTTTTGGGGATGATTTACCCGCCTTTTCACCGCAAAAACTCTATTTTCATACGATGCAGAAAAAATTGCTGCGCTGGGCGATAAGGATCATGCCCATCCTGGGCAAGGATCCGCGAAAATTTGGGAAAAACCAGGATATTGATTTGACCATGATTGCCAGTGAAGAATTTCCCACCCATGCAGTGGTGAATTACAGTTCTGTATCAGAAATTCGCGAAAAAGCCTCTGCCTGCCATGCCAGTCAGGGTGGTGATAAAAAGGTCCCGAGCCTGCTTGGTCGTCTCTTGCGGATTCGTTCTGGCAAAGATACTTACATGCAGGCATATCCCCAACCCGATGACAATAGGGTTGTTGAGGATCTATTTGAGGGGGTTGTTCAATGATCTGCCTGGTGTATGAATCATCACAAATAAAATCAAGCGCAGCTATCATTTGCAGATGCGCTTGAAAATTTTCTGGACACAGACAAGTTTCAGGTTTCTATGGGTTCTGCGGCAGCAATGGGGGTGAAGGTTAGCTGGTCCTTGCCGAGTTCCACAAGGATGGAATCGCCGGCCTTGAATTCTCCTTGCAGCAGGCGCATAGCCAGGGGATCCTGAACCTGGCGCTGAATCGCCCTTTTGAGCGGCCTGGCACCAAAATTTGGATCATAACCAACTTCAGCAAGGTATGCAGCAGCCTCGGGACTGATTTCCAGGTGTAACCCCTTTTCAGCGAGCCGGTTAGAAACGTGCTGCATTTGGATGGCAACGATCTCCTTTAAATGCTCCTGGCTCAATGGATGGAAGATAACAATTTCATCGATTCGGTTGAGGAATTCAGGTCTGAAGTGTGACTGGAGGATTTGGTTGATCTGCTGCCGGTCAACCTCTCCAACCCGGTTCATCCACAGGTCGCTGCCGATGTTGCTGGTCATAATCACAACCGTATTACGAAAATCGATTGTCCTGCCGTGCCCGTCGGTGAGACGGCCGTCATCCAGCAGCTGGAGCAGCACGTTAAAGACTTCCGGATGAGCTTTTTCGATTTCATCAAATAACATAACGCTATACGGCCTTCTATGGACCGATTCGGTTAGCTGGCCGCCTTCATCGTAGCCGACATATCCTGGAGGAGCCCCAATCAGCCTGGAGACAGTATGTTTCTCCTGGTATTCGCTCATATCGATGCGGATCATTGCCTTCTCATCATCAAAGAGGAATTCCGCCAGGGCTCTTGCCAGCTCAGTTTTACCAACTCCGGTAGGTCCAAGGAAAATAAACGAGCCCATCGGCCGGTTTGGATCCTGCAGGCCAGCCCTGGAGCGGCGCACGGCATTGGAAACGACGCCAATTGCATCATCCTGGCCAACCACCCTCCAGTGCAACCGTTCTTCCATGTGAATCAGTTTTTCAATTTCACCTTCCAAAAGGCGGGAAACCGGTATTCCGGTCCACCTGGAAATCACCTCTGCGATCTCTTCGGCATCGACTTCCTCCTTTAATAAGGCTTGTCCATCCTGCAGATCCACCAGTTTTTGGTCTGCCTGATTAAGCTTATCCTCAAGATCTCTTAAGACTCCATAACGAAGGCGGGCGGCTTTTTCCAGGTCTGCAGCTCTTTCGGATTGTTCAATCTCTATTTTTGTCTGCTCAATTTGTTCCTTGATAGACTGCATCTGGCCGATGGCGTCTTTTTCAAACTTCCAGCGGATGGCAAGTTCCTGGGAATGCTGTTTTAATTGCTGCAAGTCTGCTTCAATTCTTGATAAGCGCTCCAGTGAACCTTTATCAGTCTCCTTCTGCAGTGCCTGGCGTTCAATTTCCAGCTGCATAACCTGGCGGTCGACCTGATCCAGCTCCTGTGGTTTAGAGTCTATTTCAGTACGAAGTTTTGCAGCAGCTTCATCAATCAGGTCAATGGCTTTATCAGGAAGGAAGCGGTCGGTGATATAGCGATGGGATAAGGTAGCCGCTGCGATAACAGCCGCATCTGTTATACGCACGCCATGGTGCACCTCGTAACGTTCTTTTAACCCGCGCAGGATGCTGATAGTGTCTTCCGGTGTGGGCTCATCGATGACTACTGGCTGAAACCGCCTTTCAAGGGCGGGATCTTTTTCGACGTACTTACGGTATTCATCCAGGGTTGTGGCTCCGATCATGTGCAGTTCTCCCCGTGCCAGCATCGGTTTAAGCATATTGCCGGCATCCATGGAGCCTTCCGCTGCACCTGCACCTATTACGGTATGCATCTCATCAACAAAAAGGATGATTTCGCCATTGGATTCTGTAATTTCCTTCAATACTGCTTTCAATCGTTCTTCAAACTCGCCGCGGAATTTTGCCCCGGCAACCAAGGCGCTGATATCCAGTTGGATCAGTTTCCTGTGTTTGAGGCCTTCCGGAACGTCCCCATTAATAATGCGTTGGGCAAGCCCTTCAACGATGGCGGTTTTACCAACACCCGGCTCGCCGATCAGGGCTGGATTATTCTTGGTACGCCGGGAGAGGATTTGTACTGTACGGCGTATCTCATCATCGCGTCCAATAACTGGGTCAAGTTTTCCCTGGCGTGCCATGGCAGTCAGGTCACGCCCGTATTTTGCCAGGGCATCATAGGTTGCTTCGGGATTCTGGGTAGATACACGCTGTGAGCCGCGCACACTCATTAACGCTTTTAGCACGGCATCTTTAGTAAGGCCGAAATCTGACAGCCTTTTTCCTTCCGGGCTGTCTAAAATCCCCAGCAGGATATGTTCCGTGGAGGTAAAGTCATCTTTCATGCCTTTTGCGTAGCGTTCGGCGGCATTCAGCACATCAACAGCTGGCCTTGAAAGACTGACCTGGACATTGGATCCAGTCACTTGCGGGCGCTGCTCAAGCTCTTTCCCCACTTCATCCCTGAGTGCCTGGACACTCCCGGATACCCTGGTTACAACTGCCGGTATGATCCCATCCTGCTGATTCAGAAGGGCTTGCAGCAGGTGGACAGGTTCAATTGCCTGGTGATTCAAATCTATAGCGGCCTGCTGGGCAGCGTAAACTGACTCCTGTGCTTTTTGTGTAAATTTATCGAGATTCATATGATTAACCTTTTTTCTGTCCAACCCAAATTATGACTGGATTAAAAACCAGGCCCATTATTTATCATAAGGAATCACCATCAGAATTTGATTAAATAATTGTTAGAAATCCATAAACAGCCCGGGAATAACCACCGGGACAAAAAGACTGGTTTGTTATATATCGTAGTCCCATTGGTGTTTCACCATTTTCTAGATTTAATATTTGCTGACTTTTTATTAGCAGGCTCAGGTAATTAATTTGTGGTATTAATATCGACTACTTTCCCGGAATCATCCTGGCCCGGCTAAACAGTCAGGTACTTGTTGTATTTCAAGAAGATATCAAGACTTCAATCCGGGGAACAATCCTGTATGACAGAATAATTCATGTCAGGGTGCCATGCCCGGGAACTGAAACGATTGATTCTGGAGATGAATTTTCTACCTATAGGATTGTGCCACGATACTGGCAGGTAGAAAATTCAAGATGTTTCCCGAAATACATTACTGTTTCGAATTCAAGGATTGTTTCGTTTTCGATAAATTGAAGATCGGATAGATTCAAGCAAAGCTGCTTTCATTTGTTCAGCCCCAACGCTATAGGAATTGGGTTTGACGAACCTGTAGAGGCACGTATCCGGCAGCATCTTGTGGGGAATCCCACTATCTTTTGTACGCAGGATCCAATCGGTTTCTTCCATGCCAGAAAGGTCCACTCCAAAACCCCCGACTTGTGTAAAGGTGGAGCGGCGGACCATCAGCGTGCCCAAAAAATCCCCAAACCTTTTTCGTATGTAACACTCGTCAATTAAATCGGATGGATATTTCAGATCGGGAACGATGATCTGACGTGTTCTCCCAACCACATATCCGTCGGTGGGATGGGCCAGTAAGTAAGCAACCTGGTTTTTCATTTTTCCCGGAAGCCCATTCACACTCTGTATCCAGAAAAGCAATCATTTCTCCATTGGAACGGTTAATGGCTTCGTTCAGTCCCGAAGCCAAATCTGAAGAGCCAACTATAAGTTCGACCTGATCAAAGGTGTCCCCGATCAGATCTTTTATATAATCCAGTTGGGATCCAACGACCATCACCTCAACTATTGGATAATCCTGGTTACGAATGCTTTCGATTGTCTGGCTTATTCTTGCAGGGTTTCCATTGTCAAATAAAATGATACTGACAAGTGGCCAGGATATCGTTTCCATCTTTTCCTGCTGATCCCTCAGCCGATCTTTTTCAAGGTATTCGGTAAAAAAGGTCAGTTTGCTGACTTCTTTGGTAAATCCGGATGAGATTCGCCGGCGCACGATCGATCTTCGAATGATGTTTAAAAAGCCCGTTGATAGCATGTCTTCCCCGGTCGTCAGGTTTTGCCCATGAATTCGATATACGAGGGCTAATCTCTTTTGTACCAGAATATGTACCCCGTGCTCCCTGGCTCGCAGCCAGAAATCCGTATCTTCGTGGAACCGGAGGCTTTCATCGAAATACCCGATCTTTGTGGAATACCGATCGGCGCATGACCATGGAACCAAGATTGGTATAGATGAATGGGAAATCGATATCGGCGCCTTTCAATTGCTCCCGGGTTTGATTGAGGATTTTGATCCTGCTGATCAGCCCTTGAACGATTTCGACGGTTGGAAAGGCTTCAAAACATCTCATCTGCATGGCTAGTTTGTCTTCAGGCCAAAGGTCATCTGCATCGATGAAAGCAATGAATTCTCCTGATGCCATTCGAATTCCGAGGTTGCGTGCCGCGGCGGGACCCGCATTGGGCTGGTAATAATAACGAACATGGTCTGCAAAACTGCCCGCGATCCGGGGGGTTGAATCCGTTGATCCGTCATCAACAAGGATGATCTCTATCGGCCGGTAGCCTTGTTGGAGAACACTCTCAATTGCTTCTGCCAAAAATCTTTCCCCATTAAAGACAGGCAGGATTACGCTGACCAACGGATTGACCATCATCCTTTACTCACCATTCGATAAAAGACTGAGGATAGCTTCAGGGATCCGGTTAATATCCTGTTCCCAGTTCCAGGACATAGGCTGGAACTTGATCCACGAGGTTCGAAATTGACTTGAATGCCACACCACCCGCACCGGGTAATTGAAGGAGTGTGGAGGGGGCCAGGCAAGTCAAAGCAGTCCCCGCCGATACGGCTCTCAGATGAGTCTCATTTCGGTACGTTAATTGCGGCAAGATGATCGCCTCAATAGGGAAACCGCGGCTGACTTGCTCCGGGAAATGCTGCTGCAAAAAAAATACAGCCTTGTCATTTTCCGACCGGAACTGGTTGCTTACGAATTGAGCCAGGTGCGGGAATCTTTCCAGATCGAGATCTCCACGCAGCTTGGCGGTATTGTAAACACTGTATACAAACGGATTGGAGTCCGTTCTGACAAGGCAGTAATCATCACTGGCATATAACATGCCGGCCTCCAGGCAAGCCAGGGCGGTGGTTGATTTTCCCGTTCCACCCTTTCCTGCCAGCAGTACCCCGCCAGTCGTCAGCCCAACCGCGCCACCATGGATGAATTGATATTTTCCCCGATCCGCCCACCAATGTAGAATAGTCCTCACAGGGGAGGCAATTTCATAGGATGGCAACGCATGTGCATCTTTGACCCAGTATAGTGCCAGATTTTCCTGAAGATCGATGATGCTGAAAATATTAGGTCCCAAATGATATGCAGCAAGGATACGCCCGTTTGAATATTCCTTAATTTCACCGCGGATGCCAAGATGAATCCACCATTCACCCAGGGAGTCAAAGTAATGCGATAGAAACGAGGGAATTTCCGTCCCGGTTGAGACGCTATCCCACATCATGACCGTCAATTCTGGCATATCTGTCGGGGGAATTTCCAGGTGGCTTAAGGCAGGCGTCAGGGCGGTGACTAATCCATTGCCAGCAAACCTGAAACGAATTGGGCGATCGCCCATACAAAAATATCGATCTTGATATCCCCCGAAAGCCTGTTCCGCTTGTTTATAGATTACATAAATGAAATGAAAAAATGCAAGGCACTTATCCCTTGTCGACGCTGGCATGATCACTATCTTCTTCTTTGTGAGGCCAACCTTCCTCATCAACCTCATGAATGGGATCCAAAAGAAGCAGTTCTTGCATATCGGAATATTTTTCCAAAATGGGATTTTCAAACCCCGGTTTTTCAGGACCTGCTGCTATGGGTGTTTGTGGAGTCTGGTTGCCACTGCGCCTGGACGAGGATACTTGAACGAGCCCTTCCTGCTGCAATGTAATCAGGAGTTCACGGATCGCATTTTCGATATCCCTTGCGTCACCATTGTAGCGTTTGGCGATCTCAGAAGTGAGTTCTTCAAAATTTGCCCCGCTTTCGATCAAGTTCCAAACGTCAACACCAGAGTACCGCAAGCTGTAATAAACCCCATTTTCAAGATTGACGATAACCGTTTCCCCATCAATTGTCTCGTGGACCACATCTGGTTTTTTAATATTGAAGTAGCCAAGTATATCCATACTTGATATTCTCTTTCCCAGCAACAGTAATCCAGGTGTTACTGACCCCTGTATTATTACTTATACTTTGCAGATCAGACATTAATTTTTCTTCTCCACTTGTTTAATTTTACCTTAAATTATTAATATAATATTTACGACCATAACAACCACTCAGGATAATCGCTAATAAAGAATGGTTTTTTGAGTATCATATAAGGAGTAACATATAAGGAAGTGAAGGAAAGATCAAACTGTTATAATTTCCAAGAAGGTTAATATCAGCCAAGCTCATTCTCTGATTCATGCAGCGAACTTATTCCCCAATCACATTAAAGACAATACCTCAGTTTGATAAACCTATCAATAACCAAAGATTATCTATCAACGAAGGGATGAGGCTGCTAATTAATTCTCATAGATTCATACCCATGGTGAAATGGGGCATTTGAACTTTTCAAGGAGTTTTGAATGGATCAGGACACAACAACAATTTTATTAGCATGCCTTAGCTATGAAAGTGACATAGCGAAGAAAGAACGATTGGCGGATATTTCAGCTCTGGAATGGCAGGCTGTTGCGGCACTAGCTCAACGACATGCGGTTGCCCCGTTTTTTTATCATCATCTAAATCAACTGGGTGTTGATGTGCCCGATGACATTGTAAAGGGATTGAGACAAGCGAGTCTGAAAAATGCCTCGCGGAATATGCGTCTCTATCAGGAATTGGGCGATCTGCTGTCGCAGTTGCGGGAAATAAACACTCCAGTTATCGTACTCAAAGGAGCGTACCTGGCGGAGAAAATATATACCGATAAATGGCTCCGTTATATGGCAGATATTGATCTTCTGGTCTTAAAGGATGACCATCTTCGAGTCGAGCAAGTGCTTATGGGCATGGGTTACGGAATAGATGACCAGGATACTGAAAATGGAATGAATGACGATCATCTTATCTACAGGAATCCCAATAAAGATTTTCATTTTGAAATCCATTGGGCACTTTACGAAACCGAAGATCCTTTCAAGATTGATGTTCAAGGATTGTGGAGCAGGGCTGAGCC
Source organism: uncultured Chloroflexia bacterium (assembly GCA_963747965.1). Taxonomy (GTDB): domain Bacteria; phylum Chloroflexota; class Anaerolineae; order Anaerolineales; family Anaerolineaceae; genus CAVVGZ01. The sequence goes on from CAVVGZ010000005.1 coordinate 88,269, forward strand.
GGTGGTATTAGCGCATGCCCCTGCATTAGCGCTTTCACCAAACGACTTGCTGGTATTTCTCTGTGTGCATGCAGTACACCATCTCTTTTGGATTCGCATAAGTATGATTTGTGATATCGGCGAGGTCGTGCGAAGGAAAGGGAAGGAATTGGATTGGCAATTGGTTGCAGCACATGCGCAGAAGTGGGGTGCGCTCTGCTCAGTATATTTTATTCTGCGGCTGGCAAAAGACCTGCTGGGCGTGGCAGTGCCTGCGGACTGGCTTGCTTCAATCCAACCTGACGATTTCGAGGAAGATTACCTCATTCTGGGACGACAGAGAATTTTTCATAGAGATTGGTTCGATGAGGACCTGATTTCATCAACAAATGTTACCCGTTTATGGGATCAAAAAGGATTGACCGGCAAATTAGCGCTCATTCGCAGCCGTATGCTGCCATCACGCAGGTCAATGGCTGAGATGTATCAAGCAAATGCGAATTCCTGGCGCATCTACCTATACTACCCTGTGAGATGGAAAGACGTACTTGCGCGTAACTGGATGACATTTTCTCGGCTAATGCGCGGCGACCGAAAAACACAATCGGAAGCTGTTCACGCCAATGAGATCAATACTCTACACGAGTGGGTGAGGTCCAGATAAATTGTTTTTTACTTCGTGGTCCGAAAGTATTCGCCAAATGCGTTTATTAATATTTTGACACCCTCAATAATCTGGAGGAATTCCGATGTTCGATTTTGTTATGAAAACGTCGGATTGATTTGCACCACTACCAAACTGAAGCGGGTCAACAAAAAATTCGGCAGTCGAAATAATTTGACGGGTGCTGTTGAAATGAAATTTCGTGTCCCAGGGAGGATTCATGTAATTTTTTTGGGCTTTACGGGAAAAAGCAGATTGGTGTACAAGATCAGTCTGGCGCTTCATCAAATTGTTTAAGTGTGATTGGTACCTCTGATACAAGTATCCTGAAATTGCATTACAAAATCGACCTATTTAAAGGAATGACATAGTTGGTATTTCTAATGAAATAATTAGATAATTTAGTGGATTGAATAACCCAGCGGAATGCCTGGTTCTGTATACATAATAAATTAGAACAGGGGTTAGAAGAGGTCTCAAAATAATATCATCACAAGATCAAATAAAAAAAAGCATAGCTTTTTTTCCTTCCTTGAAAAAGATGGAGGGTAATCCTTACTGGGATATGCTGGCCTCAGAGTTTGAAAAAGATGGGTTTGAATTTATCAGGGATACTCCAAATGTATTCAACAAGGCCTGGCTGGAATCAAATAGGAAACAAATACAGGTTTTACATCTTCATTATTGCCAGTTGTTTTACGCTACACGGGACGGTAGGGCAAAATTCCCGCGGGTAATAAAATTTGCTTTAAATTTGATCTATGCACGGATTTTAGGATACCGATTGGTATTTACCGTTCATCAAATGGTCCCAACATATTGGCTTGAACCCAAATGGGTGGATCGGATCGGGCATTTCATCGTAATCCGCCTGTCGGAACGGGTCATTGTCCACTGTCTGGAAGCCAAACGGCTGCTTACCCAGACATATGGGAGAAGAAAAGCAATCTATGTTGTAGACCACCCCAATTATGTAAATGCCTATCAAAATAATGTTTCACAAGAACAGGCCCGGAGAATCCTCAACTTATCTGAAGAGGGATTATTTATATTTACTTTCTTGGGTAGTATTCGTCCCAACAAGGGGATAGATAATTTAATAAGAGCCTTTCGAAATCTGAAGGATAAACGATACCGCCTGGTAATTGCTGGTGCTCTCAACAAACCAGCATCTTATGGTCAGTACTTGCAGGCATTGGGCGGAGCTGATAGAAGGATTTCTTTCCATTTTAAATATATACCAAATGATGAAATCCAGAATTATTTGAATGCTGCAGATGTTGTTGTATTACCATTTAATAAGATATTGACATCGGGATCTGCAATTCTCGCCATGTCGTTTGGCAAGCCTGTGATAGCACCCCGTATAGGTTGTCTGCCCGAATTAATTGGACCTGATGCGGGATGGTTATTTGAACAGGGCGATGTTGAATCCTTAATGACAGTAATGAAGAAAGCAGTATCAACCGATTTAAAACAGGCGGGTGAGAACGCATATAAAAAAGTCATGCCTTTTTCAATTGAATCAATTTGCAGACAAATGCAAAATGCCTATTGGGATTAATTGGGGATCGCAAGACGGGATAATGTCTTATTAGTAGTACCCCTTTTTGCCTTCAGAACCAAATACGAAAGCGATAATAGAAGGGTTCTTAAGGACTATAACCTTACATTACTTAATATCGTATCAGCATGATTTTTTGTTGGTAAAAATGCAATGTAATTATTGGGAAAATTGGAAAACGATTAAATGCCGGCCTTAATCCAGAGCCTGGTAGTCTACCTTATAATAGGCATGTCATTCTTCGGGTGGGGCATTCTATTAATTAATTACCTTTCAATTAAGGGGCAATCATACTCTTCTGGCAGTTTCCATATCTGGATTGGATGGGCATTTACTTTATTACTCTTCCAGCTACTGCATTTATTCTTTCCTGTAAATGCATATATCGTTATCCCGATCTATGCCATTGGGATTATTTTTACTTTCAAATATGTAATGCGTGAATTTCACATTCCAGACCTGGAATCCTTAAAGACACTCAAATTTGTTGGCTTCTCCCTGATTATGCTTTTGCTCGTCGTATGGATTGCTCTTAAATCGATGCTGTCCCCTACGCACTATGATGCCGGATTATATTACTTCAATGCGATTCGTTGGATCAACTCATATCCCAATTGTTCTCGGTCTAGGTAATTTGCACGGCCGTTTAGCTTATAACCAATCATTCTTTATATACGCAGCAGCCCTCAATTTTTACCCGTTCTTTAATCATGGACGCTCAATCGCCAATGGTTTTTTATTCCTCCTTACCTTCGCAACCTTGTTAGGCTATCTGCGACCAGTCTTCAAACAACCCGCAATCATCTTAGAGTCTCACCCCTTTAAATTTCTGCCTTCATTTTTCGCGCTCCCTTATTTGGGATATCTGGCATTAACTTCAAATGGTTTTGCATCTCCGACGCCTGATCTGGCAGGGATCCTCCTTCAGGTTATATTGTTTGTGACACTTGCTCATGGTATTTCCTTATGGTTGGATGAACAACACAACCTGGATCATTATGCCTTGTTACTCTCGATTTTGGCAGCGACTTCTGTAACAATAAAATTGAGCAACCTGGTATTTGGGATCGTCATGCTGATGTTTGTTTTTGTTTACATTTGGCAATCATCACAACATTACACTGCAAGGGTGTTACGAATATTGGGACCCGGCATGGTAATTCTCCTGGTTTCTTGTTTGAGAGGATTCTTACTCTCCGGGGCTCCATTCTATCCTTCAACTTTCGGATATATACCAGTAGATTGGGCAGTTCCAAGAAATTGGATTGTCAGCGAGGCCAACTGGATTTACAGTTGGGCCAGACAGCCTGGCAGCGACTGGAGCGTCGTATTAGGTAATTGGGATTGGTTTATCCCTTGGATATCAAGGACTTTCAAGGATTTTCCAGGAATTGTTTACCCCCTATTTCTTTCCGTATTATTTTTTTGTCTCACTATAATAATGGTTGTTTCGAAGAGGGCAAAACGCCCTGCGTTCTTGGAATGGGCAATTCTATTTCCTGTAACATTTGCCCTTTTTTATTGGTTTTTCACAGCCCCTGAGTCCAAGATTTGTCAATGCGCTGTTTTTCCTGCTGGCAGAATGCATGCTGCTGCTTTTTCTTTCATCCATTAACCAAAATGGAAATAAGAGAAATTTCGCTGTTCTGTTGTGTATTGTTTTTTTAATAGGGAATCTACATTATATTATTTTCGCTATCCAGAATATCGGGATTAACAAAGGTATCTCATATACTGATTATCAGCCAATTCAAAAAGTCCCTTTGGATGAGAAGGTTACTAATTCCGGATTGATTGTATACACGCCAATCACAGGCGACCAATGCTGGGATGCCCCTCTTCCGTGCACACCATATTTCAACCCAAAGTTAATGTCTTCGCGAACCGGGAAACCTGGGGTCAGGCTTTAAATTAAATCATTAACCAGAAAATAAACAGGTAAGGAATTATCAGATCCAAATTCTTCATAAACATGATGATGGATATTACGTGAATTATGGTCTAAGCGGATGCTGGATACCAAATATTACTGTTCAGAGGAAAATTATTAGACCACAATTTTGCGTTGACTTCCCCTATTTAGGTTTTGGGTAGTTATTCATTTGATGAAATAAGGTAAGGGAATAAATTTCCTTTTTCCCATTGGGGATTGGCATTTGGGGTTAAAGGCTTTAATTGTAAGGATTTACCATTTAGGATGATGGAACCAAACCTGCGCACCAGTTTGCCATTTTCCATTTCCAGCAGAATTAATTTCGAGTCTTGCAGTATTTCCCAATGAGGTTTCCAGAGGGGAACGAGAATCTCCCATTGAAAATGATCTCCTTGACGGATTGCGGTATCTATCCAATTGGAGTCGACAACCATTAAACGGGGTGGTGTCTGCCATTCGGTTGGGAATTTGTAGATTTGAGCTAAAATGATCGGATCCGCCCAGGAGTTAGTTTCGATGTAGCGGGTGGCAGGTAGATCATGGTCCAATACAAAGATAACTGTCCCATCGGTCAGGTCGGGTATTAATTCGATAACTCCGGTCCAGAATCTCTGCTGATTCTGCCAGGCTTGCTTAAAATCCAGCTGAATTGAAAAACGGTACGCAACCAGCAGGGAGAGATAAATTGCGATAAGAGAGATTGCAGCAAAACTAAAGCGGCGGGATCGGGCATAGGATAGAATAAGGGAGCAGATGATGGCAAAGAAAAGCGAACCACCAAATGCCCCCGCCATATGGACCGAGGTCATACGGCCATAAAGCGCGGTAGGGGGAAAGTGCGTGAAGGAAAGGCTGTAGGCCAGGCTTAGCATTACAAGTGAGGTGATTAGCAGCTTAATCGTCTGTGGATCATCTGAAAGGAAAAGAATTTACATGGTTGTGTTCGAGAGGCTTACATCTGATTTATCGAATCGAGGGGTTCCTTCCTGGAATGGGAGGAGAAATTCGAGCGGAATATCAGCCATGAAAATAGAGGCAAGCACCCAAGGAAAATATAGGTTAATTCACGATTCCAACCGAGTAATGTTCGCCCTGGCCCATAAACGAACAACCAAAAACTCACAGCCGGGCCGATTGCCAGTGCCTGGAGAGTCTGTATAAAAATCACACCAATATTTGAAATACCTGCCATAGACGTAACCACACGCTCCTCAGCCAGAGCGGTGCGAATCACAAAAATGACCAGAAGAATTCCCAGCCAGATGACAAAGTGGCGGGTCATTTCCCGGATTAAATTCTTACCCCATTTTTGGCCAAGCAATGGGACTGCCAGAAACACCATGTAGGCCGATTCATAGGTCAGTAAGCATCCCAGGCTGACAAGGTAGGAGAGGGGTTTATGCCCGGATAGATATAAATGGCTGGCGATCAGCACAAACATTAGCGAAGTGTGCAGGTGAAAGGCATGCACCAGGAAGGTATGAGTGGTATCGGCGGGATACAGACCGATGAATACTGCACCGATTAACGCAACAGTCTTTGTACTTATCCTTCTTAATAAAAAGTAAAAAAGGAATACATTGGTGATCTGGACTAGAAATCCGAAAATGTAAACTGAACCGAGGCCGCCCAATTTTCCACCCAGGAAAGCAAGGAAGCCAGTCAGGAAATATTGTAATGGCCTTCCCTGAGGCCAGGTCAGTAGCCATTTTAAATAGTTCTCAAGATCCGGTAAATGCCATCCGAGGGGTGGGCCGATTTGGGCATAATCATCTTCATACAGCCCTAAATCCCGAAAATGGAAATAATGTGCAATCCAGATTATTGCCCCCAATGCAAGGAGGGTTAGGACTGTATCCTTATTCCATGAATTCAGTTTAAAAAAGGCTGCCCTGTTTGAGCTATTATCCAAAGATATTGATCCCTTTGGTCATCATGTATTTACACATTTTGGTTCATTAATCCCCAATATGCTTGAAAGATACCCCATAATTGTACCGATGATCCATGGAATAAGGAATGTAATATAAATTTCTCTAGTGTTTTGATATCTATCGCAAAATCAGGGGAAAAAGTTCCATAACATGGGAAAGGGGGATGAAAATTATACAGAATATCACGATCGTCCGTCTCGTAAAGTGGATTGAGATCGGGTTAAAGGCGGGGAATAACGGAATCTGATCCAGTCATAGCCAACCTGGTGTCTCCGGATCCGCTATCGCCGGATGGTCTCGAGCGAGACTTTTCCAAAGGACCATTTCTTGTTACGAAACCTAAGGTACTGGGAGCCATACTCAACTTGACAGACTTATGGAGTTTTATTTGAATGTCGAATCTCACTCCTAGCCGGATATTTAGGAATTTGCAATCAATTTTTAATCCATTTCGGAATCCGATATATTTATACCAGGGCAATAAAAATAATTTTCTATAAGCCGGGGGGAAATTAATTCAAATTATCAACCCACAAAGAAATTCAAAACATGCATTGAGGGAGTAATATTATAATTTGACTGAATAGCTAAGATCCTGCTCACCCAAATCCGATATACAATTTATAATAAAGTAGCTGCCGGGAAGGAGATTTCATCCGTTCACATTATTTTCTCTCGTGAAAAAATTGCCTTACAAGCACTGGCTGCGAGAGGTGGCTATAATTTGAATGATGGAACCATGAGATATGGTTCATGTAATTAGTCGGTTTTGCTGGAGTAAATGCATGCTTCTCTCATTCGCAAGCTAATACGGGACAAAAGGAATATCAAGGAACAATTATTGTTGGAAAACCCTCCGCGTCACAATTGTGACACCGTCTTATAACCAAAAAAAATTCCTCGAGAATACGATCCTTTCTGTTCTCGAACAGGGATATCCCAACCTGGAATACTTTATCATGGATGGCGGTTCCACGGATGGCAGTGTGGAAATAATAAAGAAATATTCCAAATACCTGACCTACTGGCAGAGCCAGCCGGATGGTGGACAGGTTGAAGCAATCAATTGCGGATTTCAAATAGCCAATGGCGAAATATTAACCTTCCTGAACTCAGATGATTTCCTGCTTCAGGGCGCAGTTTCTCACATGGTTGAGCTGTACCAGCAGTATCCACAGGCTGCCGGATGGGTAGGAGGTGGACACAGTATTACCCAGGATGGCTACATTATTCAAACCCGTCTTCCTCAAAAAATTGAACGGGATGACCTTGCAAATTGGGAGGATAACTGGTTTATCCAACCCGGATGTTTCTTTTCAGCGAATGTTACCCGAAATGTTGGACTATTCAATCCAATTTATGAAAATGCTTTCGATTTTGATTTCTGGATGCGAATTACATGTGCGGGCAAATTAATTCCAACCAAAAAAATAATTGCGGCTGCAACCGTTCATCCGGATTCAAAAACTCAGAAGTACATGGCCAGGATGTTCGAAGAGGTTCAAGCCATTCAGCGCAAATACGGGTATGAAAGCCTTGCACAAATGACCCAGGGATTCATCGACCGGGCACGCACCCAGAAATCATTCAGCACTCTGGCTAAACTCATGTATCTAACACACTCTCAAAAAAAGATTGCCCCTGACCGATTTGTGCAACTCCCCAGGAAACTTTAATGATGAACAATCCAATTGATATTGGATGGTCCTTTGATATATGAATATTCTTTATTGGACTCCGCTATTTTGGCCTGATGTAGGCGGCACACAAACACTGGCGATGAACTCCATCCCGGTTTTGGCTGAACGCGGCTACCAGGTATTGGTTGTAACCTCCCATGGATTTATGGAACAACCGGATTTTACAGAATATAAAGGCATACCGGTTCACCGGTTTCCTTTCTTAAATGCCCTGACGAAAAATGATATTCCTTTGGTAATGAAAATCAACCGGCAGGTTATTGAGTTGATCGGCATTTTTAAACCCGATTTAATTCACGTCGATTTTTCGGGTTATACTGCATACTTCCTCCACACAACTACCAGGTCTCAATTGGCTCCCATATTAATCTCATTGCATGGTGATTTAACCGGGTTAAATACCGGCCAGAACACAATCACCAGCCACCTTTTCAAGAGAGCCGATTGGGTGACAGCGGTCTCCAATGCGATATTGACGAGAGTCCGCCAGCTGATACCCGAAATCACCGAACGATCTTCGTTGGTTTATGCCTGTCCGGGATCCTCTAATCTTGCACCCGCCCCACTCATTTTTGAAAAACCATGCATTGCCGGGATTGGAAGGCTGGTACATGAGAAAGGATTTGATTTATTGTTAGATGCCATACCAGCCATTTTGGAACGCTTCCCAACACTCATTGTACAAATGATTGGTGATGGCAATGAACGTATTGCATTAGAGCAGCGTGCAATCAATCTGGGAATAAAAGAAAGGGTTGAGTTTATTGGGAGCATCCCTACCGAGGATATTCCGACCTATATCAATAAGGCTACGCTGGTTGTGATTCCCTCGCGATGGGTTGAGGCGTTTGGAATCGTGGCCGTTGAAGCAGCCTTGATGGCCAGACCTGTCATAGCAACGAATACCGGTGGTCTTGCTGAAATTATTATAGATGGTGTGACGGGATTTCTTGTGGAATTGGAAAACCCACAAGCCCTGGCAGATGCTATTATTAAATTGCTCTCTCAACCGGAAAAAGCGCAACAAATGGGAACGGCTGCCCGGTTACGTGCCCAGCAGAAATTCAACCTCATGAATTATGTCAATGCCTACGACAATTTGTACCAAAAACTCATTGAAAAAAACTCACCTCACATTGGATTACAATAATGAACGTTAATTTCAGGGATTTCCCCCCTCCAGTAAGTGTGATCATGCCGGTCTATAACGGGGAACGATATCTTGCTGAGGCAATTGATAGTGTTCTTTCCCAATCCTATCAATCGTATGAATTGATTGTTATAGATGATGGTTCAACCGATAGGAGCCGGGAGATTGCCCAATCCTATCCGCTTATCAAATATGTTTTCCAGGCTAACCGCGGAGTCGCCGCCGCACGCAACCGGGGAATTGAGATTTCCCGGGGGGAATTTCTTGCCTTCCTGGATGCCGACGATCTCTGGCTGCCTGGAAAACTTGCCCGGCAAATGGATGCTTTCGAACACGATCCAGCTCTGGAAATTGTCACTGGACATGTCGAGCAATTTGTAAGCCCTGAATTGGATCTGGATGCTGCAAAAAAATATTCCTTTCCTGATAAGCCATTACCAGGATATTCCCCAATCGCTATTATGGTCAAACGATGTGCTTTCGAGAAAACCGGCTTGTTTCACGAGAATTACCAGCATGGCGAGGCAATAAGCTGGTTTTCTTATGCTTTATATAAGGATATCAATATATTGGTTTTGCAAGATGTTGTTGCCAGACGCCGGATCCATGGGGATAATATAAGCCTAATCAAAATACACGAAAAAAACAGTGTGTTAATACAGATCCTGAAGCATTCAATTGACCGGAAGCGGGCTAAAGGGTCGGACTAGTGAAGTCCTTAGAGTATATTTTTCAAGAAAAGCCATTATGAGGAATTATTTGGTCTAAATTGGATCCTTTTCAAACCCGGGAATGCGGAGATTTTGAGATAGATAATCCCCTTGTAAGTGTCATTATGGTTGTTAAAAATGGCGAACGTTTCTTCCCTTTAGCGGTCGAAAGCGTGATGGAGCAGGAGTACGAACCTATTGAGATAATTGTGGTCGATGGGCAATCGACTGACCGGACGGCCGAGATTGCGAAATCAATCAAAGAGGTTCATTACCATTACCAGCAAGACCTTGGCCTTGCGAATGCCCGTAACTACGCTATCCAGGCTGCCCGCGGGAAAATTATTGCATTTCTGGATTCGGATGATCTATGGGCTCCTGACAAATTGAATATCCAACTCCGTTACCTTGCTGCCAACCCCCTTGTCCAGGGAACAATTTCATGGCTGCGGTTTATCGTAGGACAGGAGTATTCCCCCCGTAACATTCCAAAGAAGGACCACTACCAGCATGACCAGATAGGATATACTCCGAGTGCTTTGGTTGCCCGCAGAGAATTATTTCAGATCGTTGGGCAATTTAACCCTGAATATTCCCTGAATTGTGATGCTGATTGGTTCGTGAGGCTGCTCGATTTAAAAATACCTTTCGCTGTCATCCCTAAAATCTTGTTATATAAACGAATACACGACACCAATCTGTCCCTGGATATTACGAAAAGCAGAAATGAAATGATGCATATCCTTAGAAACTCTCTACACCGAAAACGTTGATGGAGTCTGACTGGTTATCGGACGATTCCGTCTTTATGGAACTATTAGAAAATGACAGTGTTCTTGCATTAAGTTTGCTGGAATTGACCTGATATGAAGAGAATCTTACTGACAGGTGCGGCGGGACTGATAGGTTCCTCACTTCGGAATTCTCTAAGCAATAAATACCTTTTCCGTTGTCTCGATATTAAAGCGGTTGAGAATGAAGAGGATGTTGTTATTGCCAGTGTGAAGGACTTCACGGCAGTTATGGCGTCCATGATAGATATTGATGCCGTTATCCACCTAGCAGCAAATCCTGGTATGGCCCAATCCTGGGAGGATGCCTATAATGACGGGATAGGGGGGACGTATAATGTCTTTGAGGCAGCCCGGAAAGCTGGCGTAAAAAAGGTGATCTATGCCAGTTCCCTCGCAGTCTTCGGTTCCAGGGATAAACTGCGTGGTAGACTGGTTTCACCTGACAAGCCGTTTCATCCGGACTCGTTATATGGGATTGGCAAAGCAACTGGAGAATTACTGGCACGTTACTATGCTGAGAAGTTTGGAATGTCGATCGTCTGCATCCGGATCGGCTCTTTTTATGTGAATCCGCCATACCCTCAAAGTTCGCAGGACGATATCCTGGGGAATTGGTGCAGTCCAGACGACCTTGCTCAACTGGTCCAGCGCTGCCTGGATACCGATAGCCTGGGTTTTCAAGTGTTTTTTGGTATATCCGATAATAAACAAAGCATATGGGATTTTCAGAATGCTACCAGGCTTGTCGGTTATCGCCCGACAAGCAATGCCGAGGACCTGATCAGTCCACCGGATAAAAATGACAAGAGAGTTGGTCTTCTAAGGGACCATGCCTTGTTGGTACGTGCGGCGATACAGGAAGGGCCAGTGGCAATTGAGAACTGGCAGCGCTGGCTGAGAGGGACGGATTTTGAAAAAGACAACCTCGATACCATCACCTACCGGCTGCTGCCCCTGGTATACCATAACCTGGCAGGTCAGGAAGTGGATCATCCTCTAATGGGCAGGCTGAAAGGGATATACCGGCGGTCATGGTATGAAAACCAACTTTCTCTTCAAAAGGTTATCCCTTTTATTAAACAAATCCATGATCAAGGAATCCCCGTCCTTCTCCTGGATGATCTCACATCAATATTACGATTGTATGATGGTCAGGGTGTGCGCCGGCTCTACTCATTGGACATCCTGGTTCAGCCGAAAGATATACATAGACTTTTGGACTTTCTTAGAGGGCAAAAGATCTGGCCGAAGATCAGATTTTGCCGAGCAATATCTAACTGGTGGAACACCTTTAGAAGATCTGGTCTCCATTTGATTTCCCATGTACTGTTGCCTGGCGGGTGACGCCTTACATAAAAACCCAGGAACAGGCTGCTGCTGCCTGGCAGAGTGCAGAAACAGCCCAAGTGGGTGATTGTCCGGTTTTTACTCTCGACCTCGAGTCCCACTTTTTACGCTGTTGTGTAAGGGCAATCGGTACCAGACCCGAGACTGCTATATTTTCTCTAATTGATGTTGCATGGATGTTAAGAACAGAGTCGGACACAATGGATTGGGGACGGGTCGCAGAGCTCGCCCAGTTCAATCACCAGGTATTGCCAGTGGTTAAATGTTTGCAAGAGATCACTTCAATCCTTGAAATACAGAAGGCAAATCAGCTCTATAGACAGTTTTTGAAATTACCAGTTCACTGGACCGACCGCCTCCAGAATCGTTGGGTCTATCCATATCAGCCATTCCCTGGTCCCTACACCCGCATAGTAAGACGGCTCCTGCTCTACCAGCGTTCACCAAAAGTTCCGGGATGGTTTGGTTTCTTCAAATATTTTCAATATTCTTGGGGAGTCAGGCGGTTGAAATCTTTACCTTGGTTTGTTTTCCGTCAATCCTGGAAACTAATGCTCCGTTCACTACGGATAAAAAAATAGCAAATTAGCCAGATTTCTTTCTGATCCAAATTTTATCTGGAGAAAACCAGCCACATCCTTAGCATAAAGAGTTTCCGACAGATTTGAATTAATTATTTGTAAGAATACCAATAATTGCTGACGTGCGATCTTCCCGATATTTTGTCGTATCATTCCCGGATTCAGAAGTTGAATCACTAGCTGGTCCACTCATTGTGGAGATTGGTTAACTCTGTAGCCAAGTGAGTGAATATATTAAATGTTCGAAAGGCATTGATCCTTTAACTTGACTATCCAAAATCCTGTGCAATAATATATATAAATAATCCAAAACCAACCTAATCTGGCTTGAAAGAGGGGAAACCAGATGCCAAACCCAAATATCCTGTTAGATTCTGTGGGGTTTCTGCCCTGAATATGGTTAAATGACCATGGGAAGAAAAAATACCATCTTCTTCGCAATTACGGCAGGGATTCTTTTCCTGGGTCTTCTCGGCGTTGCAGCCTGTACACTGCCCATGAATACAGCGAAGATGCTTGGATCAAAGGGGATAGAAACATCCCCGGGCATCACGGTCGTGGCTACCAGTGAACCGGAGCAGTACCTTTCCCCGGATGAATATACCCAGGCCAGCCAGCACCTGGCGGTGGCGGTGACCTACCTCAACATGGCGGAGAGCATCCTCCTGCTGGACCTCCCCAGCGCCGAAATTCCCCAAATCGACAGTGACCTGGTGGAATTCGCCAGGCGGGCTAACGATGTTGCCATCCAGGCGGAAAGCCTCGCCAAAACCAGTGCACAGTATGTGGACAATCCCGCCATGGAGGATGTTGCCAGCCAGTACTCCTCCATTGCCCGCCTGGGCTATGTCATGGTCATCCAGGCCAACAACCTGCGCCAGGGGCTGGCAAACGGCAGTATTTCCCGGGAACAGGCAGCCGAAACGATTGAACCATACAAAGCCATGCTGTGGAATCCCAAGGTAGACGAACTCACACCGGGACAAAGCACTTTCCTGCCTGAAGGGTCGGTTGAGTTCCTCAGTCCCGGAGGCGGCAGCCCAGGTCAGTGCAGGCCGGCAGATGAAAACCTGGGTGGCTTCCACCCAGGACCAGGTCACCCTTGAATTAGATCTGTCTGTATTAGATAAAGCGCTCCTCCCCTATCATGCTGGCCTTTCTGAGTCAGAGAGAGCAAATGTGGCGACTTTTTATCGAGCTATTGATCTTTTATCAACCTATAAAGAGGTTCCCACGGATGCAAGTCCAACCAAAGCCAGGGTAGAGGTACACCAAGGAGTGACCATCACCGAAGCAGGGGCAGAACTGCCCACTTATGCTGCCGGCAAAGCCAGCCTGCTGGGCAAAGATATAAGCGGAAATATTGGTGAGAGCCAGGCGGCCGGTTCCCTGCTCCACTTTGGGCTCAATGGAATAGATCCTCCATCGCAAACAGCCTCAACACCTTTAAAGGAGGTCGAACCCGCTGTAACCCTTAATATTTCCAGCGTTAAGGAAACAAACCGCTATACCGGTGGTGAGTGGACAACGGTTGTTTTTGATGTCGAACTAACATGGCATGCGAATATGAAGAATCCTGTCCTGGAAATTGGTTGCGCTGGTGGTAATACATTCGAGAAAACTGGGCAGAACGGTTCCCTCACGACCAATGCTTCGGATTACATTTATGGTAATAACGAGACAGTAATATATTGCACTGCCATACGTCCCTCCGACTTATTGACTGGTATTCATCCCCCATTAGCTGTTACGAGTCTTGTCGTAAAAGTTGATCCAGGAACAGGTAAAATATCCATTCTACCCAGCGAAACAGCCACATCTACAGCCACCCTGACACACCTGACCCCCACCCACATAACCCTGACACCCACAGTGGATCTCACCCAAAATGCCATGGAAACCGAGGTTTCTGCAGATAAGACGGCTGAATTCGTCTCCACAATCACCGCCATTGCCAGGCAAACTGAAAAGGCTGCCCAGGCAAGCATCATCACACTGAACGGTACTTTTGGATTAACGAACCATCGACCCATGGGATGCAATCCCTTACAGCTCAGGTACCCTGAACATCACAGCCAATTTTGCTTCCGGAACTGCCAGCGGCACCCTGACGGGGGCGGGACTACTAACCACCCTGGATACAGCATCGAAAAATTTGGGATGGTAGTCAGGTATGACGTTTCCTGCACGCAGTCCTACACCGGAAGTTTTAGCGGCGGGCTCGATCCTGCCTCGGGGGCAATCAACCTGAGTGGGAACGTCACTGGTTCGAATGCGTGTATTTTTACAAACTGCAGCACGGATGGGGAGCCGATGGATTGCATCAACTCAACAGAAGCGATCAACAACCCACTGACAATCACCGGCACCATTTATAAAGATAGCGGCACCGGCCATGGAACCCTTCGACCTGTGCCGGCTGCACGGGTGATTGGAGTGCTGGCAAGTAATAAGACACCCATTAAAAACTACATGACATGACCATGCTCTAAACGTGACAAAAAAATGCTCCAGCGCTGCCCCCGGGACCTCGTCCTTGGGGCGGGTTAGATTCCTGGTGCTAATGCCGGTTCTGATCAAATGGAGGTCATGGATAATTGTGACAGATTTGGCTTATATTCTTCAATTTGTAATTGAATTAAATTGTAAAATAATAGAGTAAGTTAATTCAATTTAAACCTTTTCTGGTTTGAAAACCGGGAGACCAGATGCCAAACCCAAATATCCTATTTAGATTCTTGTGGGGTTTACTGCCCAGAATATGGTTAAATGACTATGGGTAAGAAAAAATTGTATCTTCTTCGCCATCACGGCAGGCATTCTTTCCCTCGGTCTTTTGGGCATTGCTGCCGTAATCCTGTCCTTGAACTCAGCGAAGATGCTTGGATCAAAGGCTATAGAAACATCCCCGGGCATCACGGTAGTGGCCACCGCTGAACCGGAGCAGTATCTCACCCCGGATGAATACATGCAGGCCAGCCAGCACCTGGCGGTGGCGGTGACCTACCTCAACATGGCGGAGAGCATCGTCCTGCTGGACCTCCCCAGCGCCGAAATTCCCCAACTCGACAGCGACCTGGTGGAATTTGCCAGGCGGGCTAACGATGTCGCCATCCAGGCGGAAAGCCTCGCCAAAACGAGTGCACAATATGTGGACAATCCTTCCATGGAGGATGTTGCCAGCCAATACTGGCTCCATTGCCCGCCTGGGTTATGTCATGGTCATCCAGGCCAACAACCTGCGCCAGGGGCTGGCAAACGGCAGTATTTCCCGGGAACAGGCAGCCGAAACGATTGAACCATACAAAGCCATGCTGTGGAATCCCAAGGTAGACGAACTCACACCGGGACAAAGCACTTTCCTGCCTGAAGGCTCGGCAGAGTACCTCAGTCCCGGAGGCGGCAGCCCAGGTCAGCTGCCGGGCGGGAGATGAAAACCTGGGTGGCTTCCACCCAGGACCAGGTCACCTATGAATTAGATCTGCCCGTTATTGATAAAGCGGTCCTCCCCCTATCATGCTGGCAAATCCCAGGCAGAGAGAGCAAAAATGGCGACTTTTTATCGAGCTATTGATCTTAATATCTACCTATAAAGAGGATTCCCCTGATGCAAGTCCAACCAAAGCCAGGGTAGAGGTAAACCAGGGAGTGACCATCACCGAAGCACGGGGCAGAACTGCCCACTTATACTGCCGGAAAAGCCAGCCTGCTGGGCAAAGATATAAGCGGAAATATTGGTGAGAGCCAGGCGGCCGGTTCCCTGCTCCAATTTGGGCTCAATGGAATAGATCCTCCAACACAAACAGACTCAACACCTTTAAGGGAGGTCGAACCTGCTGTAACCCTTAATATCTCCAGCGTTAAGGAAGTTCCCGTTTTGCCGTCGGACCCGGAACAATGGTTACATTTGATGTGCAGCTAACCTGGCACAGCACCTTCCAGGCTTCCATGTTGGATATCGGATGCCTGGGGGGTTCAGCAAACAGGGTCAGCGGCCAGGATGGGAGTACGCAGGTAAATGCAGCGGGATACCTGGATGCCAACAACCAGGTACAGATACAATGCCGTGCATCCCGCCCGGCTAATTTTGTTGAGGCGATTGCAAGTACGAGCCTGCTGGTCAACGTAGGTGCAGACAAGCATGTGGAATTATTCCCGCCGACCTTAACTTAAACCGCAGACACCTACATCTACGCTGACCCCGTCACCCACAGTGACACTTACACCCACAATTGATAAAACCCAGAATGCCATGGAAACCGAGGTTGCTGCAGAAAAGACGGCCGAATTTGTCTCCACAATCACCGCCATTGCCCAGGAAACCGAGAAGGCAACCCAGGCCAGCGTCATCACCCTGAACGGCACTTTTGGGCTGAGCGAACCGGATTCAGCCTGCAGCGCCGGTACCTACAGCTCCGGAACGCTGACCATCACTGCCAATTTCGGCCCGGGATCGGCGAACGGCACCCTGACCGGCGGCGGCACCAGCACCCACACCGGATTACTCTGCAACGGTCTTAAATATGACGTTTCCTGCACCCAATCCTACACCGGCAGTTACAGCGGCGGGCTTGATCAGGTTTCCGGTGCTTTAAATATGAGCGGAACGGTCAGCGGCTCCCAGAGCTGCACTTTCAGCAACTGCTCCCAGGATGGTGTTGAGGTCGCCTGCGGTAATCAGTCTGATTCCATAAATAATCCGCTTACTCTCACCGGCACCATCCTCAAAGACAGCGGTACAGGCAATGGAAGCCTGCAGACCTGTGCCGGCTGCACAGGCAGCTGGACGGCAGGGAAGTAAGATTCCCAGATAATTTATATAAACAGGGTGGATAATTTCTTTAAGCCCGTAATCAGGCTATTTGGGTGATAGTGTAATGGGTGGTCAGCGGTTTGAACGCCTGGCTTTGGGACTGGAACTGCGGTAAGGCGGGACAAGAATCTTGTGGACCACACACAGGTTTTCATCCATCATCCGGCTGCGGATGCGGGGATCGATGTCTTCCAGGGGGCTGGAGGTGGTGATCACCGTAGCCATTTCAGCGGCATAGCGGTGGTTGAGGATCTGGTACAGCTTTTCCTTTGCCCAGGGTGTGGCGCTCTGGGTGACAAGGTCGTCTAAAATGAGCAGGCGGGTAGATTTTACCCCTTCAAAAAGTTTGTCGTAGGAAACCGGGCTGGTGGGGCTGAAGGTTGCCCGCAGGTGATCCAGCAGGTCCGGCACTACCACAAACATGGGACGATCCCCCTCACTGGCGCGGTAATTTCCGATGGCTGCTGCCAGGTGTGTTTTTCCCGTGCCAAATGTTCCCATGAATACCAGCCATCCTTCCGGGCGGTCTGCGTACTGCTGGGCTGCGCGGAAGGCTTTTTCCAGGCTCTGCTTTTCCTCTGCAGGAAGCTTCTCATTTTCACGAAGGGAGAAATTGCCGAAAGTTTTTTTCTCGTAGTGGTGCAGGGAGGAGAGCTTTGGCTGGGAATATTTTTGGGTTGGGTCACGGTAGTCATTGGCGGTAATATTAACCTTGGTTACAAAATCCCGGTCCAGGAGCCTTGACCGGATGCGTTCATCCAAAAAGTCCATATTTACATTCGAGGTGATAACCAGTGGAAGCTTGTGGATATAGCGGTAATCGATAATCTGGAAGATTTTTTCCTGGGCCCACCCGGTCAGGTTTTGAGAGCCGAAGTCGTCCATAACGAGCAAAGGAATGTTGCGTATTTCTTCAAACCTGGCTTCGAAATTGGCTTCGCTGCTGCTGTAAGAGTAGCGCAGCCAGTCAAGCAAATCTGGAACCGTCAGGAAAATGGTGGGTATACCCCGGGCAATAACAAAATTGGCAATCGCCGCTGCCAGGTGCGTTTTGCCTGTGCCATTTTCTCCCTCTAAAATCAGCCAGCCGCCAAGGTCTTTCGCATAATTGATTGAGGTTTTGAATGCAGCTTTAAGGGATAGTCTCTGATTATCAGGGATATTGCCATAACCTTCGGGATTAAAGGTATCAAATGTCTTGTTGGCATACCCTTCCAGGTTGCCCTGGAGGTGCATTTTTTTCTGGGCGTTCTCTGTCAGCTCCTGGGCGCGGCAGGTGCAGATGGAAATCTTTCCAAAATCCGGGTGGCCAACAGGAAAATCATTGCGGATAAAGCCGACACCGTGGCAGAAAGGGCATTGAGGATCACCGTATATTGTGTCAATCTTGTAATTCTCAGTATTCCCCGAAATCACCGTATTCTCCTTTGACATACCGGTGGTGATCTTCCTCAGCGCTTTGTCGATGGGTTCCATTTCTTCCCCCTTCCTGCCAGGATTTTAATATGGCTTCGATATAACGCCACTTTCGGACATTGTTCTCGACGGCGATTTGAAAGGCTTCTTCAATCCAGGCATACGGGTAAATGGACTCCGCCTCCATTAAGGTTTCAGCGATAATTGGCGTCAGGGCACCGATATTTTCTTCGTAGAGGCGGAAGATATTATACTTTTCTCCTGCCAGGGTCGGCGAAATATGGGGTTCCGCCAGATAATCCCAATTTCCCTGACTGCATGCCTGTAAAGAAGCCCTGCCCTGGGGTGAGTTTAAGAAGTACAATTCCTGGTCATCTGCCTGACCACGGAGTTTTTGTTGAAGAAAGATCCCGTGTTTTACTGCATATAGCAAACTTTGGCGTAAAATTGCTTCTGCATCCTGGTCCTGATCAGACATCCCTCCCATAAGAACCGGGTCATTGCGAAAATCTGCATAGGTCATGTAAGGGTTATCGCCTTCCTGGTTTTGGAGAAACCAGAAAGCGTAAAGGGTCACTTTCATTTCCCCGAGAGAGTAAATTTCAGGCAGTAAATCGCTGAAAAAACTTGCCGGTACGGATATGTTTTTCTCACCCTGGGGGAAACCATTAAAAGATTTCATTCGAAACTCGCAGACTTACCTGGCAGTGAAACCCATTTTAGAAGTGGCAGCATTATCAAAACGGGCAAGATTCTCCCGAAAGACGAGCTCGATTCCGGAGTGGGTTGGTCCGTTGCGGTGTTTTGCCACGATTAATTCGGCAATACTCTGCCGGGGATGGTCACGATCCATGGCATTTGGACGGTGGATGAACATGACTACATCTGCATCCTGTTCAAGACTTCCTGATTCACGCAAATCGGAAAGTACCGGCTTTTTATCGGTACGTTGTTCTACTGCACGGGAGAGCTGCGCAGCTGCAAGAACAGGAACTTTTAGCTCCCGGGCAAGGACTTTAAGGTTACGGGAAATGTAAGATACTTCCTGAACGCGGTTTTCATTCCGAACATCACCACTCATCAGCTGCAGATAATCCACTATGATCAGGTCGAGGTGAAATTCCATATCCAGGCGGCGGCATTTTGTTCGCAGCGAAAGGGGTGTTATAGCCGGGGTATCATCCAGGAATATCATGGTATTCTCCAGGACCCCAATCGACTGCATAAACAGCGGCCATTCCTCATCCAGTAACTTGCCTGACCGCAGCCGCTGGGTTTCGATGCCTGTTTCCTGGGCAATGAGGCGGTGAACCAATTGCTCGTTGGACATTTCAAGCGAGAAGAAGGCCACGTGTTTTTTATGTATCATGGCGGCATTTTTTGCCGCTGATAAAAGGAAGCCGGTTTTTCCCATTCCCGGGCGGCCAGCTACAATGATTAAATCTGATTTCTGCATACCTCCAAGCAGCCTGTCAATATCAATTAATCCAGTGGGAACTCCAAGAATTTCCTCATCCTGCCCGGCGAGGATATCAATTCGTTCCAAAACCTCACTCAGAACGTTTTTGATCGGCTGGACATCATGGCGGAGCCTTTGTTCACTTATTCCAAATACACTTTTCTCAGCTTCCTCTATAACTGTGTCTATGGACTGCTGCTGGTCGTAAGCCAGTTTTGCCATTTGGTTGGCTGAAACAAGCATTCTTCGGCGGATTGCAGTTTCCCTCACAATTTTTGCATATGCAGCAGCATGCAATGAAGATGGGGTTTGATTGATAAGAGACATCAGGTAAGCAGGTCCGCCGACTTCTTCAAGCTGGTTGTGCTGCTCTAACTCTTCCCGAATGGTCAATAAATCAAGCGGGCTTCGTTTTTGAATGAGACGGTTATATGCTTCCCAGACCCACCGGTTTCGAATGATGTAAAAATCCTCCGGTTCAATAATCTGGTAAATCTCATAATAAGATTCCGGATCAATCAGGACTGCGCCGAGTATGGCTTCTTCCGCTTCGCGGTTATTTGGCTGGGATTGGAAATCAGCCTGAGGCGGATCGTAAGGAGGAGAATTTTGAACATTCATCGCTTTATCCCGGTCTGAAAATCAAGTAAAAATAAGGGCTTTTAGAAATAAAAGCCGGGGCTTAGGTACGACCCCGGCAAGCTGATCAAATTTTTATCGCTATTTTTTTTCACCGTTTGAATCCTCATCTTCCGGTTTATCCGGTTCATCATTTCCTTCAACGGGCGGTTCGTCCTTGCCCATTTTATTAAGGAAGTCTTCAAATACAGAAAGCCTTTCTTCACTTTCTTTATCAATGTATTCCTTTTGAGGAGAATCAGGTGCAAGTGGATGGTCTCCGCTGGATTCGTTTTGCAGATCCTGATCTGGCATTACTCCTGCGGAGTCCATGACTTCCTGTGATACAAGGATTGGGACATTCGAACGTACGGAAAGTGCCAGGGCATCTGAAGGACGAGAATCGATATTGATCGTTTTACCATTTACTTCGATAACCAGGTTGCCATAGAACACATCATCTTTTAATGAAATAACTTCCACACGAACTAATCTACCAGAAAAAGCAGAAATAAAATTTTTAAGAAGGTCATGGGTTTGGGGCCTGGCAACTTCAATCTCCTGCAAAGCGATGGTTATCGCTTCAGCTTCATAAGGCCCGATCCAGATTGGCAGGTATCGTTCATCACCGACCTGGCGAAGAACCACAATTCTCTGCTGGTTGGTCAAGCTGACGCGCACGCTATCGATTACAACTTCGACCATATCTTCCATAACAGCCTCACTCGATGAGGAAAAGGATAGTTTTACTAATTCTAACATGGTGATATGCTGTACGCAACTTGATGATTATTAATTTCATTTAAGAATTGATTGTAAAAATAGTTAGGTGTATAATAACTATCCCCCTTGATAAATCAAAAGGTTTGTAATTCTTTTTTAAGAAAATGATAAAATTTTGGTAAGATTAATAATAGTTGTAATACTCATGGATAAGCTGGTTAGAGGACATCCGGATATACATGAAACTTATTTTCCCTATTAGCTATAGTTTAATGATAACCAGTAGAATTGACATGAAGGGAAAATCAAATCCGCGGGATGTATTAACAGGAAAATAGCGGGGTTTTTTTAATGAAGGCAAAGATATTATTAGTCGAAGGGAAAAAAGCAGATCGTGATTCTTTCAATCCAGGTCTGGTTGAAAAAGGATTTAAGGTCGATTGTGTGCCAAGTGGCGCAGCTGCATTAGCATGGCTGGAGACGGATAAACCTCACATTGTCCTGGTAGATGCAGTATCCATGCGGACCAGCGGTAAACGGATCTGTAAATCAATTCGCGAATTTGCTGCAGGGGTTCCTATCCTCCTGGTGATTGAAAGCCAGAGCAACAACCGTGAGAATTTAGAAGCCGATGTTGTCCTGGCACAACCTTTTACTTTACAGAAATTGCTCAACCGTATCAAACCCCTACTACCCTTTGAACAAAAAAATGTACTCACTGCCGGACCAATACAACTGAATGTTGAAAATCGGTTGGTAAAGGTATTTGAACACCAGGTTGCACTTACCCCGCGCCTGGTTTTTTTATTAAAAGGATTAATGGATCACTCCGGTGAAGTTGTTGAACGGAAAAAGTTGTTCACGATTGTGTGGGATACAAATTACACGGATGATACACGAACGTTGGATGTTCATATCAGCTGGTTGAGGGAAATCCTGGAGGATGATCCGCGCCATCCGCGCTACCTGAAAACTATCCGGGGAATCGGCTACCGTTTAGATGTGTAATTCACTCAGTAAATCGTAATTAGTGTTTATTGACAACCAAAAATTTCTAACTATAATTTTATGTAACAAATTATTCCTACAAAGAGGTCAAGTAAGCGCTTCCATCCTTCAGAGAGCCAGCGGATGGTGAAAGCTGGTAGAGATGGTGCTGAAATCCACCTCGCTGCCCGGGAAGGGCAGGCAGATCTTGAAAGGTTTCCAAAAAATCCCAAGGGATCCGGCGGCATCCGTTATCTCCACAACAAGACTGAGCTGGTATGAACCAGATACAGTGAATGCAGGTGGCACCACGAGTGAACCCCTCGTCCTGCAAATGAGGGGTTTTTCATTTTTTATTGAGGGAGCGAGAAAATGTTGGATATAAATCTCATCCGGGAGGATCCGGATAAATTGCGGGAAGCATTGCGAAGAAGGCAGATGGATGCGGGATTGGTTGATGATGTATTGGCAATGGATCTGAAGCGCAGAAGCTTATTGACAGAAGTGGAAGTTTTGAAGGCGGAGCGGAATAAAGCGTCGCGTGAAATTGGCGGACAAAAAGATCCTCAAGCAAGGCAGGAAAAAATTGAGGCAATGCGTCTGGTCGGGGATAGTATTTCAGCAATCGATCTTGAAGTAAAAATCGTAGACGAGGAACTTCAAGCCTTACTGAGCAGCATTCCGAATTATCCTGATCCCAGGGTACCGCAAGGCAGGGATGACAGTGAAAATGTGGTGGTGGGAACTACTGGCGAACTGCCGGAATTTGATTACACGCCACTGCCGCATTGGGATCTTGGTCCCAGGTTAAATATCATCGATTTTGACCAGGGGGTGAAATTGACCGGGTCACGCTTCTATGTACTAAGCGGGGCAGGTGCCAGGCTTCAGCGGGCATTGATTTTCTGGATGCTGGATCTTCACATTCGTCAGGGATATCTGGAAAAATATCCACCTTTTATGGTTCGAGGAGATACCTTATATGCTTCAGGCCAACTCCCGAAATTTGCAGACAATCTCTACCATGACCATGAGGAAGACCTTTGGATGGTTCCAACAGCGGAGGTCCCCTTAACAGGTATCCATATGAACGATTTCATTACGGAGGAACGGCTGCCGCTGCGTTATACAGCTTATACACCCTGCTTTCGCAGGGAAAAGATAAGCGCAGGCAGGGACGTGCGCGGCATAAAAAGAGGGTACCAATTTGATAAGGTGGAAATGTATATCTTTTGCAAGGAGGACGAATCGGAATCTGAGCTGACGAAGTTGGTTGGCGATGCCGAAAAAACCTGCTCTGACCTGAAATTGCCTTACCGGAGGATACAGGTGTGTACCGGCGATCTGGGTTTCAATTCCAGCATTACCTATGATATCGAAGTTTGGGCAGCGGGCTGCAAAGAATGGCTTGAGGTTTCCTCGGTCTCCAATGTTACCGATTTTCAAGCCAGGCGCGCCAATATCAAATATACTCCTGCGGATGGAGGAAGGAACCGGTTTGTCCATACTCTGAATGGTTCGGGGCTTGGACTGCCGCGTACATTAATAGCCGTGCTTGAAAATTACCAGCAAAAAGATGGTTCAGTTGTTGTACCGGATGTATTAAAACCTTACATGGGTGGAATCGAAGTCATCGAACCTGCTTGAGAGAATCATCTAATAGTGGAAAATATCGGTAATACTGCTCTGCTGATCATTCTGCTTGTAGTTGAGCTGCTGGGCTTGCTGGTTTTGGTTATTCCGGGTTTACCGGGTCTGGGTATCATCTGGGTATGCATCCTGATCTTTGCTTTCATCCAGGGATTAAGTTGGCCGGGCAGCCTCCTGTTTGCCTTGATTACAATATTAATGCTGATTGGGAGTCTGGCAGATAATGTGCTGATGGGTGCAGGAGCTCGTAAAACCGGAGTATCCTGGTTATCCATTGGAGCAGCCCTGGTGGCAGGAGTAATTGGCAGCATTCTTTTTTTCCCTTTCGGAGGACCTCTTTTTGCATTGGCAACCTTATTTATTATTGAATTAGTCCATCAAAAAGATTGGAGAAGAGCCTTTATATCGAGCCGCAACCTGGCTGCAGGGTGCGGCTGGGCGGTAATTGCCCGTTTAATCATTGGGGTTATCATGATTTCCCTGTGGGGAATATGGGTCCTGATCGCCTATGGCTAAACAACCTGAAAATCTGCTTAATCCACGAACCCTAAATGCGGGAAGAGTGGAACAACGGCTGAGTGGGGGATGGCACCTCAGCCTTGCTGCTGGCGTAGAAGGCGAATACCGCCTTGCTCAAGTGGATGATTACATGCAATCTCCCCGCAGAGAATTTTCCTTCCAACCGCCCTTCCACCTATCGCTAAACGCCAGAACATCGCATACCAGCATCCCGGGCACCTGGGGATTCGGATTCTGGAACGATCCTTTTGTGATGGGATTGGGACTGCCTGGGTCCCGCTTCCGGCTGCCGGCTTTGCCGAATGCAGCCTGGTTTTTTCATGCATCTGCTGATAATTACCTGAGTTTTCGGGATAACTTACCGGCGAATGGAATGATGGCTGCAGTATTTTCAGCACCGGTGATACCATCAATCTTCTCATTGGCGGCTCTTCCATTTGCCCCACTGGTTTTCCTGCCAGCGTCCGCACGCCTTCTCAGGCGTTTTGCGGCGGGTATTGTAAAAGAGGCATCCTCCCAAATCGTAATGGATTGGACAACCTGGCACCATTTCGAACTCGAAGCAAATTCGCTGAGGATAATTTTCCGGATAGACAATGAAGTCTGCATGGAAACGCCAATAATCCCCCATGGCTCGTTGGGATTCGTATGCTGGATTGATAACCAGTTCATTGCACTGCAGCCCGATGGAATATTCCGTTATGGCGCTTTGCAATCCGAAATGCCAGTCTGGCTGGAAATTACCGACCTGATTATCCGGAAGGAATAACCCGGGACCAGATATTGGAACTTTTCCAGGTTTACTACCCAATATTTGGTTTATGCCTTGATCAAAGAACCTTGATCAATAGTTCCAGGAATAGTCCAAGCAGGCAGAGTAGTGCCTATCTGCGGTTATGGATAAATGCGACTGCCACAAACCATAGGGGCCATATATCCGGCAGATAATCATCAGGTCGTTGTTCCGGTTTTGGTTTAAGAAAACACGGAAAACCTGGCGGATGGTAATTAATGCGAGAGAATCATCAGAATTACGGGGGTAAAATATCCAGTGACACCCAGCTAAAAAAACAAGCAGGTACATATATCCCACCAATACCAATGCCATACTCCGTGATTTCTTTTTACCTAAGAATACGGGAAGTGTACGGATACCCTTGGATCGTTCTGCAGTTTATCGATATGTTTACGGATAGTTCTAACTACCGTATCAGTCAGGAATAGAAAGGTCATTGGGACAAACTAACCGGTGTGGAATTTTTGTGTTTTTTTGACTTGTAAGGATGGCTGGACTATACTTAATCGTGAATTAAAAAAATATCAACCAGTTTTAAGGAGAACAATCGGATGACTTCCAGTGCGCCATTTAAATTGACCTATGCAACCATGTTCAATCCACCAGAGGAAATGCACACCCGATTTGATCAGGCCGTGGATGATACTCTCGGTAGCCTGGGAAAAGAATATGGGATGATCATTGATGGGAAAGAACGGTTTTCAAAGGACAAATTTGAAAAACGGTCTCCTGCCGATTCAGACATGATCCTGGGCATTTTTCAAAAGGGGACGGCACAGGATGCAAGAGATGCCATTGCAGCAGCACGTAAAGCTTTTCCAACATGGAGCCGTATGCATTATCAGGACCGGGTGAGGCTGATCCGTAAGGCGGCAGATTTGATTGATGAACGAATATTTAAGATCAGCTCAGTTATTACATTAGAAGTCGGAAAAATAAGGACAGAATCCATGGGAGATACGGCAGAATCTGCCGATCTTATCCGATTTCCCTGTTCTCAAATGGAGGAAAATAATGGTTTTGTTGTAAAAATGAACAAAGATCCGCTGGTTGGCTATGATGCGGTGAATTACTCTGTATTAAAGCCCTATGGTGTCTGGCTGGTGATCAGCCCGTTTAATTTCCCTGGAGCCCTCACCAGCGGCCCTGTGGGTAATACCCTGATTGCTGGTAACACTGTGGTGATCAAACCCTCTTCCGATACTCCCTGGACAGTCCGGCTGATTGCTGAATGCCTGCGGGATGCTGGTCTGCCCGATGGGGTGTTTAATTTTGTTACCGGCCCAGGAAGCACACTCGGCCAGACACTCATCGACAGCCAGGACGTAGATGGAATCACTTTCACCGGCTCTTATGATGTTGGGATGAAAATCTATCGTGATTTCTCCCGGTCCAAGTGGGTGCGTCCGGTCATCCTTGAACTCGGCGGAAAAAATCCAGCTATTGTTTCCCGTAATGCAGATCTTGATACAGCTGCTACGGGAATTTTCCGGTCTGCTTTCGGTTTACAGGGGCAGAAGTGTTCTGCCTGTTCAAGGATTTTTGTTGAAGCACCGATTTATGATCAACTGGTTGAACGCCTTGTTGACCTTACAGGCAAGATAAAGATCGGGGATCCAACCAGGAGAGAGGTATTCCTGGGTCCGGTAATTAACCACAAATCTTTTGAGGAATTCCAGGGCTATTGTGAGGAATTAGACCAGGATGGCAGGTTCCTGACTGGCGGAAGAATCTGCAGTCATGATGAATTTTCCCGGGGATACTACTGCGAACCAACGATTGTCGCTGACCTTCCATTAAACCACCGTCTTTGGAAACACGAGATGTTTCTTCCAATAACTACCATTACAAAGGTAGAGAATCTTACCGCAGCGATGACACTTGCCAATGATGTGGCTTATGGACTTACAGGCGGTTTTTATGGCACGGAGGATGAGGGCAGCTGGTTCCTGGAAAATATTCAAAGCGGCGTTGCTTATGTCAACCGGCCGCAGGGAGCTACTACAGGCGCCTGGCCTGGTTACCAACCGTTTGGAGGGTGGAAGGCATCAGGAGCAATTGGAAAAAGTGCTGGAGGACCATATTATTTACAGTATTATATGCACGAACAATCCCAGACGGTGATAAGAAAGGGTTAATCGCCAGCCCCACCAATCCATCAAATCGGATTCATCCGAGACAATTGCCGTGGACCAGAATTGAAAGGGATGGGAAGGTGGATATCCCCCATCTTAATATTGAATTAATGAATCATGTTAAATATTTTTGGTCCAGTTTTTTATATATCAGGATTCGAATAGCAATGATGATTTTTATGATATGTTTGTGGGGGAAAATTGGTTTTCTGGGGTTTTGTCATCTTTCAGACAAATTAAAATCCCCCTCCTTCGCTTAGCGGAGGCATCTCAGATATTTGGGAAATACGGCGGAAAAATAATGCTGGTAACGATAATATGAATCAATAAACTATGGCAAGGCAGCTAGGATAATCCTCACTAAAGAGAAATAGACGGAGCAGATATTTAATGAAGGAACTTGATAAAAAAATTGAGGTGCTGATCACCGTTCCGACTGAAGAAAATCTATTGGAAGAATTGAGACGGGTGTCTCCTCAGATTAATATCACGCTTCAAACTGCAAATTCATCTGCAGACATCCCACTTGAAATCTGGCAGCGTGTGGAAGTGTTATATACCCTTGATGCCTACCCAGAACCGGAATGGGTACCAAATCTGCGCTGGATCCAGCTGTATGTTTCAGGAGCTGATTATGCCATGACATTTCCGGTTGTACAGCAACCCAACATTCTGGTTACTACTTTGAGCGGATCTAACTCAATCATGGTTGCCGAATTTACAGTGATGCTGCTATTAATGATGGGTCATAATCTCAAGGAGCATATCTACAGGCAGCAGAATAAAACGTGGATTACAGATCAATGGAACCAGCCTGGCTTACGCCAACTTAGGGGGAGCACAGTAGGTTTGGTTGGGTATGGCAGCATAGGCAGGCAAATAGCACATTTCTTGACACCATTTGAAGTGAATATACTGGCAGCAAAAAAGGATTTAAAACGCTTAAGGGATACTGGTTTTCATTTTAAAAACAATGGTGATCCTGAAGGCGATTTGTTTAATCGCATGTATCCAATAAAGGCTCTTAAATCGATGTTACGGGTTTGCGATTTTGTTGTCGTCTCTCTGCCTATCACATCCGCGACAAAAGGATTGATCGGGGAGGATGAACTGGCTGCCATGAAAAAAGATGCCTACCTTATTGTTGTAGGCAGGGGTGGGGTAGTTAATGAGCAAGCGTTATTAATGGCTCTTGTAAATAAATCTATCGCTGGAGCAGCCCTGGATGTATTTAATGAAGAACCATTACCCAGGGAAAATCCACTCTGGGACGCCCCAAACTTAATAATTACACCACACATAGCCGGAATTGGTCCCAATTACGCCCGGGACGGGATGGCATTATTTTGTGAAAATATGAAAAGATATATTGATGGAACTCCGCTTTATAACCGGTTGGATCTAAAACGTGGATATTAAAAAAATTTTAAGTCCAAAATAAACGATCAAAAGATCAATGTGCAAAAGCATTTTGATATCGTTTTTTTTGACCTTGGCAAAACCCTTTTATACTTCCACGGAGACAGCCAGGATGTTTTTCAAAAGGGAAAACAAAAGCTTTTTATAACCTTAAAGAAGAGACTTCCCGGACTGGATGGTCCAATGTTTCTTGCAGAATTTGACCAGAGAATCCAGGAATATTACCTGGAACGTGATGAGGGATATGTCGAATTTACAACTTACAAAATCCTTGAGCGATGTCTTGAAAATCATGGGTATTCACGAGTCTCTCCAAAATTATTGCATAAAGCCCTCGAGGGAATGTATTCCTTCTCAGAAAGATATTGGCGACCGGCAGAAGACACGATACCCACCTTGAAAACATTAAAAAACCAGGGGTATAAAATTGGGATTATCTCGAATGCGGGAGACGCCAAAAATGTCTACCGGTTAATTCACCGCAACCATCTTCGCCGGTATATGGATGTTGTTATCATATCTGCAGAAATTGGTGTCCGAAAACCAGCCCCCTTGATTTTTAAGATGGCATTAGACCATCTTGGAGGTTCTCCGCAGAACGCAGTTATGGTAGGGGATACCCTGCGGGCAGATATCCTTGGGGCGAAACAAGTTGGTATGGCTGCTATTTGGATCACCCGCCAGGCAGATACCCCTCAAAACAATGAGGATCGCTTAACCATTCTCCCGGATGCAAGCATATCTGCCCTGAAGGAATTGCCAGAGCTGATTATCAATTGGTCAACTCAGGCAGAATAAAATGTAATGCCATAATTATCTGATTGTTGAAAAGATGATCATTCAATATTCCCTTTCTGTAAAATAACTTAAAATTTTTCATTCCATTAATGGGCACTAAGCTGATTTTTGCCGGATGCCTGTCTCCCAACCTCCGAAATCCGCCAGAAGTTAATTATTTTATTTTCAACCTCAATAATAAACCGGCATGGTAGAATTTGTAATGATGGATTTATTTGATCACGCACTTAATGAAGACCTAAAGAAGGAAGCCCCCCTGGCGGACAGACTCAGGCCAAAATCCTTTGCCGATTTTGTTGGACAGGAGCATATTATCGGTGAAGGTAAATTGCTGCGCCGGGCAATTGAAGCAGACAGGTTGTTTTCTTCGATCATTTTCTTCGGTCCACCCGGTACAGGAAAAACTACCCTGGCGAAAATAATCGCCCAGTATACCAAGGCGCATTTCGAGTCTATTTCTGCTGTTTTAGCAGGTGTAGCGGACCTGAGGAAAGTCATTCATGACGCCCAGGAACGGCGTAAATTATATAAAAACCGGACGATTCTCTTTATCGATGAGGTTCACCGCTGGAATAAAGCGCAACAGGATGCATTGCTGCCCCATGTTGAAACCGGTGTTATCACTCTGATCGGTGCTACAACCCAGAACCCCTATTTTGAAGTAATCCCGGCGCTTGTCTCCCGGTCCCGCATTTTCCAGCTTGAACCATTAACCGGAGAGCAGCTCAAATATATATTAAACAGGGCGCTTGAAGACACTACAAATGGTTACGGACAACTCAAAGTTGAGCTAAGTGATCAGGCGTGTCAATTATTAATGGAATTATCGGGCGGGGATGCCAGGAATTTGCTGAATGCTCTGGAGTTGGCTGTTGAAAGTACACCCCCGGATACCGAGGGCACGATACGGCTTGACGGTGAGGTTGTACAGGAATCGATTCAAAAGCGGACGATGTTGTATGACCGCAATGGCGATGCCCACTATGACACCGTCTCGGCTTTTATCAAATCCGTGCGCGGTTCGGACCCGGATGCAGCACTTTATTGGCTGGCTAAAATGATCTCTGCCGGTGAGGATCCCCGTTTTATTTTGCGCAGGTTGATAATCCTGGCGGGTGAGGATATCGGCCTGGCAGACCCGCATGCGCTCCAGGTGGCTGTATCAGCGGCCTATGCGTTTGATTTTATTGGCTTTCCGGAGGGAGTTTATCCGATTGCTGAGGCGACCCTCTACCTGGCTACAGCACCCAAGTCCAACAGCGTTGGATCTTATTACAAGGCACTGGGACTTATTGAAGAGCAGGGAGTTGGTCCGGTACCAATTCATCTTATGGATTCCAGTCGAGACTCCAAAGGATTGGGGCACGGGAAGGGTTACCTTTATCCACATGACTACCCGGGGAATTATGTACTGCAGCAATATTTACCTAAGGGTTTGGAAGGGACAATTTTTTATCATCCTTCCAACCAGGGATATGAGGCTGAAATTGCCAGAAGGGTAACTGCCTGGCGGGACGCTCGAAATAATATTCAGGCAGGTAATGGGGAAGATACCGGAAAGGAGAAAGATGGCGGTTTTCCTGTTGATCCGTCACGGTGAAAATGACAGCATAACCAGGGACACATTGGCTGGCAGAACGCCCGGGGTCCATCTCAATGATGAGGGGATGAGCCAGGCTGTCAGGATTGCTAAAACATTATCGGATTTTACAATCAAAGCAATCTACAGCAGTCCGTTAGACAGGGCGTTGGAAACTGCCAGACCGACAGCTGAATTGATGCGGTTACCCGTTCTCATTGCCCCGGGATTAATCGAGGCTGATTATGGCAGCTGGCAGGGTCAATCATTTAAAACACTGCGCAGGTTAAAATTGTGGAGGATGGTCCATGAAACCCCAACAAAAGTTCGCTATCCTGGGGGGGAAAGCATCCTGGAAATCCACGAACGGGTGGTGAAAGAAATAGATGACCTGGCGGGAAAATATGGTGAAAAAGATGTTGTTGCAGTATTTTCTCATTCAGATATATTGCGCATAGCTATTTCCCATTACTTAAACATGCCGTTGGATGACTTCCACAGGCTGCAAATTGATACAGCCTCCATCACCGTCCTGACCCTAAGCACAGCAAAGCCGCGCCTGAGCCATATCAATATCACCGATACGATAAAATTGGAAAGGCACCAGGCCAGGCAAGGGTAATTCTATGTGTTTGATTCCAGGCATTGAAACGGAAATGCTCCACACAAAACTATACCAGATGGGGGTCCTGGACGAGCGCGAAACTGCAGGAACAGCCCTTGAATCGCTCAAAATTGTTCAGGTGACCTATCTCCTGATAAACGAGCATTTTCCCAAGACGGCTGGCGTACCTGCCTCAGCTTTCGGGAGACGAAAGAAATGAAATTGAGGTTATGGGTCATCACAGATGCCGCATACCCTGATCTGACAATGAGGCTGGAAAAAGAAAGGCGGTATGGGCCTGTACCCGTTGAGTTGAAACCAGGATTGGAAAGCATTGAATTAAGAATGAAAAATCCGGAACTTAAAAGATTAAAGGACCGGATTTGATTTCATACCAGCCAGCATACTGGCTTCATGCAAAATCAGCAAACATCCATTTTTCGATTAACCTCAATCATATAATTCTTTACCGCTGCGATGGTAGGAAGGGTCAACGCCTCGATTGCAATTTTTTCACACTCCGATTTATCCAGCATACGCATCAGGTACTTGATGCAGGGGATGGAGGTATGTGCCATACTGAATTCATCCAGACCCAGGCCGAGCAGCAGGGGAGCTGCCAGGGGATCGCCGGCCATTTCCCCGCATAACCCCACCCATTTTCCTTTGGCATGCGCATCTGTGATCGTTTTGTGGATCAGCCGGATTACGGCAGGGTGGAAAGGACTGGCGAGGTTGGCGACGCGTTCATTGCCGCGGTCTACTGCCACGGTGTACTGGGTGAGGTCATTGGTTCCGATACTGAAGAAATCGACATAGTCCGAGATTTCACTAACCTGCATAACCGCTGAGGGAACCTCAACCATAATTCCATACTGCAATTTTTGGGGAACCGGGATGCCCTTCCTGTGGAGGTCTTGCTTAACTTTTTCCAACATCTCCCGGGCGTTGATGACCTCATCGATATTGGATATCATCGGAATCATGATGCGCAGGTCGCTTTTTTCACCTGCCTGAAGCAAGGCTGAGAACTGCTGCTCCAGGACTTCCGGGCGTTCGCTTACCATGCGGATGGCGCGCCATCCCAGGAATGGATTATCTTCTTTTTGAAGTCCCAGATAGGGCACACTCTTGTCACCGCCGATATCCAGGGTACGGACAACCACCGGGCGGTCTCCCATGGCCTCAAAAATTTCCCTGTAGATTTTGATCTGTTCATCTACTGTCGGGAGAGCAGTACGGTCCATGTAAAGGAATTCTGTACGTAACAATCCGACACCTTCTGCTCCATATTCCACCGCAATCCTGGCATCGTCTGCGCTGCCAATATTGGCTACAATCTCCACTGCAACCCCATCTGTAGTTACTGCAGGTTCATGTGTAGAAGCAAATTGGACCGCCGATTTGTCCTCGAGGTCTTGCTGATTTTTCTTGGCTGTCCGGATTTCATTTTCATCCGGCTTGATGACTACTGTCCCATCTCCTCCATTAATGATAAGGATGGATTCTTCCTCAATTTCTTCCAGGACGAACGGGGCGCTGACGATGGCTGGAACACCAAGGCTGCGCGCCATAATGGCCACATGGGAGGTTGGCCCACCTTTTATTGTGCAAAACCCCAGGATGACTTTCTTGTCAAATTGAACTGTATCAGAAGGGTACAACTCTTCGGCAGCGATAACCACCGGGAAGGGCGGATTGGTATTCTGCCCTTTACCGGCGCCCGACAGGCATTGGATGATCCTGCGCCCGACATCCTGAATATCCTGGGCGCGTGCCTGGAAATATTCATCTTCGAGGGCAAGCAGCATATTGGCATAGTACTCAACACCTTCCTGAACTGCAGGCTCAGCATTGATCCTCTTTTCACGGATGATCTTTTTTACAGTGTCAATGAACTCGGGGTCCTCCAACACCATGGCATGAGCCTGGAAAATGGCAGCCTCTTCCTCCCCAACCATCGCCAGGGTACGGATGTGCAGGTCTTCCAATTGTTTTTTAGATTCCATAAGGGCGCTGTCAAGGCGTAGTTGTTCTGCAATTGGATCGCTGTTCGAAATTGTTCTAACTTCTACCTTTATTGGCCGGTAAATCCAGGCAGGACCAATTGCTATACCAGGGGAGGCACCGATCCCTTTTATGATTGTTGACATATTAACCCCCTTCACCGAAATTGCTCTCGATTAATTCAGTCAGTGCCTGTATAGCCTGATCGGAATCTTCTCCTTCAGCTTTGATGGTGATGTTTGCCCCTTGATTTGCACCCAATGTAAGTACCGAGAGGATACTCTTGGCATTGATGTCCTTTTCGCCATAAACCACACGGACATTGGATTTAAACTGACTGGCAGTTTTTACAAAAACGGATGCTGGCCTGGCATGGAGTCCGGATGGATGTTGAACGGTAAGATTTACTTCAGGCATTATAAATTCCTCCTCTTCCTAAAATAGTTGTATTAATTATACAAGATAATGATTAGCTTGATCACTTAATAGTGATCCGTTCATTTGCACATGTAAAACTTCTCCAAGATCTCAAAGAGATAAGGAAGGGTCCCGTTTTTGTTTGAGTGCCAGCCAGTATGTTCCCAGCATTCCGGATATCCCGCAGAAAAAAGCAAATATTATAAACATGGTCTCCATGCCTAGCGAGGCTGCTAGTATGCCCCCCAACCAGGGGCCGATAAACATCCCAATGGAATAAATTGTCTGGTGTAATCCCATGGCAGTTGAGCGCTCATAATTTTGCACATGTTCAATACTCATTCCCATAAGGGTTGGGTAGGTAAGACCGGATGCCAGTCCGGCAATCAGCTGCGCAACAAAAATAATGGCGAATGTTTTTGCCTGTGATGCGATGATTAAACTCAACGCCAGGAGAATGAAACCGATAAATGTAAAGACTACCGGTTTTATTTTTTTTACTATAAAAGAAACAGAAAAATTGCCAATCATAAACACCATCAGATACATGCTTACCAGAAAGCTAATCATTACCTCTGATGCGCCGAGGTTGCGGGCCACAATGGGAAAAAAGCTGTAAGGTCCTGCCCAGATCATTAATTGGGTGACTGCATCCAGTATGGATGGAAGCATGACGTCATAGCGGTTGGCAAGGATTTTTAGACCACCCAATGAAATCTTCATCCTGGCTCTTTTGGGTTCTTTTATTAGCAATACTGCCAGCAAGGCTGCTCCAGCAGATACAATTGCCAGGTTGAATGCAAGCTGATAACCGCCGATTTGATTCAGCGTGCCTGTGGAGGCAGTTGCCAGCACCCTGCCAGTTGAGTTAATAGCTGTGAGCAAGGCAGTGGCCTGCACTGCCTGGGCCGGTGGGAACAGGTTACTGAAGGCAACCACGAGGGGAACCCATGTGGCAGCTGCCACACCGGTAAAGGACCTTCCCACCAGCAGCATGAATGAATTCTCTGCATGGCCCATCAGAAGGGCGCCAGCCGCGGAAAAGATATAGCCGGTGATAATAAATGGCTTGTATTTTCCCAGCCAATCCGAGCCGATGCCCATTGGTAGGCGAATTAGACCCTGCCACAGCCCATACATGGATAGGATTGTTCCCACAATAACCAGGTTACCGGCAATACCCTGGATGTAAATGGGCAGCGTCGGCATATAGATATACATGGAAATCCAATAGAAAAAAACAGAGATGGAATACAAAATTACGAGTTTTCGGTTGGATTGCCCCCTGGTGGGATTTTCCCTGCCGGGATCCTGGATGGGTGTGGTTGTCATGCAGTGATGCCGCCTGGTGGATTGTTAGAATGTGGATATGGGTTCTGGATCCGACTATGGATATAGTATACTTCCTAAAATAAAA
Organism: uncultured Chloroflexia bacterium; assembly: GCA_963747965.1. Taxonomy (GTDB): domain Bacteria; phylum Chloroflexota; class Anaerolineae; order Anaerolineales; family Anaerolineaceae; genus CAVVGZ01. The sequence continues at coordinate 123,982 of CAVVGZ010000005.1, forward strand.
TAATAGTGCGTCCAACAGGTGCAAATAACCCTGACGGATGGACGAACCGTTGACTCGCAAGTATTTGTGTGGAGTGCCTGTTGGACTGGGTGGAAGGTAATCTGGTTTAATCCACAGGGACCGGTTAACGGTGGAATAAAACGGACTGTTGAGTTTCCCACCAGCTGTACTTTTTGCGGGACTAACCTGGATGATAAGAAACTTATCGGTATGGATTGATGAGCAAAAAATTCGAAGAAATGACAACAGGTATAAATGAGTCTGCGTTCCTGCTGACCACAGCTTCCGAAATGGCGAGGCGCGGCTGGTCGGAACTGGATGTCATTTTAATCAGCGGGGACAGCTATATTGACAGCCCTTATATGGGAACAGCAGTTATCGGGCGAATACTGGAAAATGCCGGTTGGCGGGTAGGGGTGATTGCGCAGCCCGATATCCAGTCTGGAGGGGATATCACCCGCCTGGGGGAACCAAGACTTTTCTGGGGTGTGTCCGGCGGCAGTGTGGATTCCATGGTCTCCAATTACACCGCCAGCAATAAAAAACGCAGGCAGGACGATTATACCCCCGGAGGAGTTAACAACCGCCGTCCAGACCGGGCGGTGATTGCCTATTCTAATCTCATCCGGCGTTATTTTAAGCATACCCGTCCGATTGTCCTGGGAGGGATGGAAGCCTCTTTGCGCAGGGTGGCGCATTACGATTACTGGTCAGATTCTGTGCGGCGGTCGATTCTCTTTGATGCGAAAGCCGATTTCCTGCTTTATGGAATGTGTGAAAAATCGGTTCTTGATCTGGCACGGGTGCTTCATGATGGGAAGGATCCTTTGAACATTAAAGGTTTGGGTTATATAGGTAAACAAGCTCCTGAGGAATACCTGGAAATCCCTTCTTATGAAACTGTTGCTCAAGATAAAAACGCCTTGATTGATATGTTCCATATGTTTTATACCAACAACGATCCGCTGACTGCAAGAGGTTTGTACCAAAAGCATGGAGACCGATTACTGGTTCAGAATCCCCCTGCCGATTTTCTTTCCCAGGAAGAAATGGATGCAGTCTATGGACTGCCATTCCAACGCGCCCAGCATCCCTATTATGAACGCCAGGGTGGCGTGCGGGCATTGGAGACAATACAGTTTTCAATTAATACCCACCGCGGCTGTTATGGTGAATGCAATTTCTGCTCGATTGCTGTTCATGAGGGGCGCACGGTACGCTGGAGGAGCGCGGAATCCATATTGGATGAAGCGCAAAAACTTACACGCATGCCAAATTTCAAAGGGTATATCCAGGATTTAGGTGGTCCTACTGCCAACATGTACGGATTCGAATGCCGGAAAAAGCTTTCCAGCGGAGCCTGCCCGGACCAGCGCTGCCTTTTCCCGGAAATTTGCCCGGCACTAAAACCGGATCACAGCAAGCAGGTGGAACTTCTTCAGCGCATCCGCCAGCTGCCCGGAGTAAAAAAGGTATTTGTCTCCTCGGGAATCCGCTATGACATGGTGTTGGCCGACCGGGAACATGGCCAGGAATACTTAAAGGAAATTGTTGGCCACCACGTTTCAGGCCAGCTGAAGATTGCTCCCGAGCACAGCCAGCCTGCTGTGCTGGAGAAAATGGGGAAATCAGGGCCCAGGGATTTAATCGAATTTAAAAGTTCTTTCGACAGGTTGTCTGCCGGCGCCGGGAAGAGGCAATTTCTCACCTATTACCTGATTGCTGCTCATCCGGGCTGTACAGAGGCGGATATGCACCAGCTCAAAAAGTTTGCCAGCCAGGAATTAAAAATTTCACCGGAACAGGTGCAGATCTTTACTCCGTTGCCTTCCACCTATTCCGCCCTGATGTACCATACCGGGCTAGACCCATTCACGCGCCAGCCGATATTTGTGGAGAAAGATCTGCGGCGCAAGCAGCATCAGAAGGATTTGGTTGTTGGGAAGGAAAGTGGAAAAAAAGCCAGATCAAAAAAGCTGTACCGGAAAGCAGGATGAATGAAAAAGATATACCGTATTTATCCGGGATTTTTTTACTGGTAAGCGAGGATTCAAAACCCCACTAATAATTTATTTTAGTCGGGGAGGTGTGTCTCTATTTTTTCTGCCAACACAGCCACCTGAGGAGGTTTGAGCATTGAAAAGTGATCCCCCGGAATCTCGACGATTTCGAGTTGACCCGTAAAGATTTTAGCCCATTGTCTCATTGGATCCTCGCGGATATCCAAGTGACGGTCGGTGGCTGAAAAGATTGTACCGTGTCCCTCAAAGGGTTCCGGCTTGTAGATGCGGGTGGACAGTTTTCTTACCTCTTTGACTTTGCCCTCTTCTTCGTAACGCTCAATAATTTTACTGAATCATCACCCGCCTCCACCAACGGGTGGCGAAACGGTCTATTGACCCTCCAAAATAACGAAGAATCTCCAGTAAGATTTTTGTCCCGGATGGCAGTTATATGGGTTTTCACCCGATCAACCTGGTCTGTCTTCTGTCTAGCTCCGGGAGGGTAAGAATCGAGTAAACCGAGGAAACAAACCTCATTACCGTTCTGGATAAGCAAACGAGCCAATTCCACCGTGAAATACCCAAATGCAGAATGGGCTATCAGTGAATACGGTCCCTTAGGATAAAAATCTATTAAAACACGGTAAAGGATTTTTGCTGTATCCTGGACAGATTTTCGATAAGCCGTCTTCCCATTTTCAACTGGATTTAAACCAAAAACTGGCTGCTCCGGGGGTAAGGCAAGTGCCAGATCGCGCATGTCTAATCCGGGTGATATGATGAAGAATGGCGTCCTGGTGCCCTGCGGTTTTATGAATACAATCCCACGTTCAAGGAATGATTTCTTTTCAATAGCCAATGATTCAGCCAGGGCTTCCACCGTACCATTTTCAAACATGAGAATTAATGGCAGGGATTGACCGAATTCCTCCTGGATGCGTGCAAACAAACGTACTGCCAGCAGGGAGTGCCCTCCAAGTTCGAAGAAATTATCTTTGACCCCAATTTTTTCAACCCCCAGGATCTCCCTCCAGATTGAGACAAGTCGCATTTCTGTCTCATCCCTGGGCGCTAAATAAATATCCTTTCCGGTCCCAATCTCGGGTCGAGGTAAAGCCTGCCTATCAATCTTACCAGTACTGGTCAGCGGGAAGGCATCCATCTGCATGAAAATTGTGGGAATCATGTATGCTGGCAATTTCTCTCGCAGGTAACCACGCAGTTTGCCCATATCCAGAGTCACACCAGGAACAGGGATAATATACGCCACTAGGATCTTATCTCCGGGCTGAACCTCCCGCATCATCACAACTGCATGGCGGATCTCGGGATGCTCCCCCAGCACAACTTCGATCTCCCCCAGTTCGATGCGGTAGCCGCGGATTTTAACCTGGTTATCCAGCGACCCAGAAACTCAATGCATCCATCCGGGAGCCAGCGTGCAAGGTCGCCTGTGGCATACAAACGCCCTCCCGGCCCAGCCCTGAATGGATCCGGGATGAATTTCTCGGCAGTCAGTTCAGGGTGGTTGTTGTACCCATGAGCCAGCCCGTCTCCACCTGCATAGAGTTCCCCAACCACACCTACTGGCACAGGTTGCCGAAAAGCATCGAGAATGTAGACTTTCGTATTGGCAATCGGACGGCCAATGGGAATGGTGTAGCATGGTATTGAGTTTCTTTGACTGTGTAGCAACAGGTAAAGGTTGTGTTTTCAGTAGGTCCATAGCCATTGACCAGGAAGCAATCAGGATTTTGTTGCAACGCCTTATTTACATGGGATGGAGACAAAACGTCCCCGCCAGATAACAACTGGTGTAATCCATTTACAATTTCGGGTTGCGATTCCATCATCTGATGGAACAAACCGGCGGTCAGCCACAAAGTGGTAATTCGATTGGTTTTGACGAAATCGGACAATTCACTCAGGCCAGGAAGATGGGGTGGGAAAATCACCAGTTTTGCCCCATTGAGCATACTGCCCCACACTTCAAACGTCGAAGCATCAAAAGGAAGTGGTGCGAATTGCAGGAATACTTCATCAGATGTGAAATTTGGCATAATTGGTGTTTTTAACCAAACGCACCACCGCCCGATGAGGAATACAAACACCTTTAGGAAGACCGGTTGATCCGGATGTGTACATGATGTAAGCCAGGTTTTCAGATGCAACCTTTATACAAGGATTTTTCTCACTTTTTCCCGTGTATAGCTCTTCATCGTCTGCGCAGATCACTTTCCCTTTAAAATCGGGCAAGTCTGGCAGGTGACGCCGCAATGTGAGCAGTACAAGAGATTGCGTATCCCGCAGGATAAATGCCTGCCGCTCTGGGGGGATCGAGGTATCAAGTGGAACATATGCACCGCCTGCCTTTAGGATCGCCAGCATACTGGTTACCATCTCAGCGGAACGTTCTATATACATCCCCACCCGGATTCCCGGACCGATTCCCATCTCGCAAAGGAAATGAGCCAACTGATTGGCCTGGCTGTTCAGCTGCCGATAGGTTATCACTTGATCCGCAAAAACGATTGCAGGGGCATCTGGAGAATATTCCGCCTGTTCTTCGAACAATTGATGAATGCATTTTTTATGCGGGTAGTCCGTTGATGTAGCGTTCCACTCCACCAGGATTTGCTGCCGCTCAGTTTCAGAAAGAAGTTCAAATTCGTTGATGCCCTTGGCCGGTTTGGAAACCATCCATTCCAAAATACGCTTAAAATGTGAAAGCATGCGGTCAGTTGTTTCAGGTTCAAATAGATCTGAGTTATACCCTAAATCAAAATGCAAACCTCCATTATACGGCTGGGCAACCAGGGTAATATCATATTTTGCTGCGTCGATCTCTGCGCCTGTATCATCTGGCATAAGAACACATTCCCCCAATCGAAATTCATGCGAAGGCGAAATTCCAAGCGCAAAGACAGCCTGAAAGATAGGGCTAAATTGCAGATCACGATAGGGTTGTAATTCTGCTACCATTTTTCCAAAAGGCACTTCCTGGTGACTGTATGCATCCAGTGAACGGAGGCGCACGCGTTGCAGCAGTTCGGATAATCCGGGGTTTCCGCTCAAATCCACGCGCAGCGGCAGCATGTTGACAAAAAATCCAACCATGCTTTCGAGTTCTTTGCGCGGCCGGTTCGCTACCGGGAAACCGATCACCACATCTTCCTGCCGGCTGTAGCGTCCCAAGAGTATGGCATATGCGGCATTCAACAGCATGAATAGGGTCACATTTTCACGCTGCGCCAATCCCTGCAATTCTTTTTACCAGATCTGGCTGTAATTCCAGATGAACCTGGTGCCCGTGGTAGGACCGGACCGGAGGCCGGGGATGGTCGGTTGGAAGTTCCAATAATTCAGGGGCACCCTCCAGATTTTCCTTCCAATAAGCCAGCAATCGTTCTAGTTCTTCCCCCTGCAGCCAGCTGCGCTGCCAGACGGCATAATCGATATAATCCAGTTTCAGCGGAGGCAAACTGGCTTCCAGGCCTGCAGCGTATTGGGTATAGGCTTGGGCAAGTTCACGCTCGATCACCCCTTGGGACCAACCATCGGTAATAATGTGGTGGATATTTATCAGCAGCGTGTACTTATTTTGAGGATGTATCCACAGGTGAGCACGCATCAGGGGAGCCTGTTCCAATGAAAACGGCTGGCTTGCCATTTCACGCAGCTCCTTTTCTGCCGTCTCCCCATCCAATTCGCGTACATCCAGGTTCCAGGCCACGTTTTCAGCAACCACCTGGTACGGTTCCCCGTCAATACTTTTAAAACTCGTCCTGAAGGCTTCATGTCGTCTGATCAGATATTGTAGGGATTTCTCCAATGCACCAATATCCAGTTCTCCCATCATTCGATAAACTTCAGGAATATTATAGGTATTACTCATCCCCTCCAACTGGTACTGTAGCCAAAGCGCCTGCTGGGCAAACGAGAGCGGGATGGGCTGGCTGCGATCCACACGCTGTATCGGGAAATTCTTATAACGAATTGCCTGTTGAGCGAGGAGGAAAGCGATGATCTCATCCTTCCTTTCATGCAGTTGGGATTGGATTTCTGGCGATAGGGAGTTTCTGGGAGCACTGATCTTCAGGTTATCATCCTCAACCTGGACCGTGATCCCTTGTTGATGTAATGAGAAAAGGAAATCAGATACGTTCATAAATGAAAACTGTCCATTTCACCATCATTATCCCTGATACCGGAATTAGGTTTTTGATAAAATCGTTCAAAATCAACCTGTGTGGCAAGATCTGACAAGCGTGAAAATTCAAAAATTCTTCGAACAGGTACGGTGATCTCAAATTCCTGCTCGATGCGCGCCATAACCCGTATTGCCGATAAGGAATTTCCCCCAATATTAAAGAAATTATCTTCTACGCTTACCCGGGGTATACCGAGTACATCCCCCCAGATTTTTGACAGGGTATGTTCTGTCTGGCTGCGCGGTGCAATATACCCTTGATTCACCAATATGCTTGTTTCTGGAGCAGGAAACGCTTTTCTATTGATCTTGCCCTGTAACAGTCAGCGGGAAGGCATCCATCTGTATAAATGCAGATGGAACCATGTATTCAGGCAATTTCTCCCGCAGGTAAGCCCGCAGTTTATTTGCATCCAAGGATACACCGGGAACCGGAATAATGTAGGCTGCCAGGAATTTATCTCCCGGGTGATCCTCCCGCATTATCACAACCGCATGGCGGACATCGGGATGCTCCCCCAGCACAACTTCAATCTCCCCCAGTTCGATGCGGTAACCGCGGATTTTAACCTGGTTATCGATGCGTCCCAGAAATTCAATGTTGCCGTCCGGAAGCCAACGTCCCAGGTCGCCCGTTTTAAATACACCACCCATCACCAAAGGGATTTGAAATGAATTTTTCGTCAGTCAGCAAGGGTTGATTGTAATAACCTTGCGCTAGTCCGTCACCACCAATAAAGATTTCACCGGGAATCCCTACCGGCAATGGATGATTGTTCTTATCTAAAATATAAATCTTCCAGCCAGGTAGTGGCCTTCCAATGGTTGGCCGGGTCCCGGTCTTGCGTAGGCAAAGTGTGGAATAAGAGGTTTCGGTAGGTCCATAGGAGTCAAATATCTGTTGGATTCCGGGAACCTTATATAACTCATCCACAAGTTGGGACGGCAGCACTTCGCCTGCCAACACGATCGTTTTTACTGATGGCGGAATTCCATTTACACGAAGCAATTCGGCTATGGCAGACGGGACTGTGTTAATCAATGTTATGGGTTGTTTCCCATCATATTCAACAACTTCAAGAATGTTTTCCACCAGGATCAGACAGCCTCCCCAAGCCAGGCTCCCAAAAATTTCAAATCCTGACATATCAAACCCAATTGAAGTTGATGCCAGAACTCCGCTCAATTCCTCTAAAGAAAAGTATTGTCCCATCCATCCCACCAGTCCACGTAAACTGCGGTGCGGAAGGGCAACGCCTTTGGGGCGTCCCGTAGTTCCAGATGTAAAGAGCACGTTCGCCAGATGAGATAATTCAGATATATTTTCGGGCTTAAGAGGTGAATAGGATGTTGCCAATGCACTCCATTCAGCATCGAGGCATAGAACAGGCACATTATTAATTTCGGGAAGATAGGTGCGGATGGACTGCTGAGTAAGTATCAATTTTGGATCTACTTCCTGACAAATATACTTCAACCGATCTGCAGGATAGATTCTGTCAAGGGTTACATAAGCCCCACCAGCCTTAAGAATACTCAATAACGCGACAATCAAATCCGGGGAGCGTTCCATATAGATGCCTACCAGTTTATCCGGACCAACTCCCTGCGACCGCAAATAGTTCGCCAATCGGTTGGCACGCTGATCCAGTTCATGATATGTCATAAGTTGGCGTTTATATGCTACCGCTGGGGCATCTGGATTATTTTTGGCCTGTTCTTCAAATAATTGATGAAAACAGTTCTTGCGTGGATACTCTATACCCGGATTGTTCCAATCCTGCAGGATTTGCTTTTTTTCACCAGGATTGAGCAATTCAAGATCATGGATTCCGATGGACGGATTGGAGGCCATCCATTCTAATATACGTTTGTATTGTGTCAACATGTATTCAATGGTTGCACGTTCAAACAAATCAGTATTGTATTCAAATTCCAGGTGCCAACCTTCTACCTGGGATCTTAACAAACAACGACAGATCGAATTTTGCATTTCCAGTATTGACATTGTCACAAACAATCACACATTCCCCAAGGTGTAAGTCCGGTGACGACATATTCTGAATCGCGAACAATACCTGAAACACCGGAGTAAATCTGGTATCACGCTGGATGTGGAGTTCCTCTATTAATTTTTCAAGAGGCACTTCCTGATGGGTAAATGCGTCCAAAGCCACGTTCCTGACTTGATGAAGCAATTCTGGTAAGTTCGGGTTACCGCTTATATCAATCCGTAGTGGTAAGGTATTGACAAAGAACCCAACCATATTCTCCAGGTCCTTGTTAGACCGGTTGGCCATCGGTATGCCGATAACCACATCATCTTGTCGGCTGTATCGGCCGAGTAGAAGAGCATAGGCAGTGTTCATCACCATAAATAAAGTTACCTGGTGTTGGCGACCTAGTTCCCGCAATTTAATTACCAGTCCACGCTCCAATTGCAGTCTGACCCTGCCCCCAGTGTAGGACTGCACCATCGGGCGAGTTAGGTCCCAGGGAAGTTCTAGCAAGTCAGGTATCCCGGTCAGTCTTTCTTTCCAACTTTGCAGTCCCTTCTTAAACCCACCACTTTCCAACCATTCATGCTGCCAGGCGGCGTAGTCTGCGAAATCCAGTTCCAGGGCAGGCAATGCGGCTTCTTCTCCTGCAACAATCGCGGCAAATAGACGTGAGATCTCGCGTTCTGATAATCCCTTTTGTCCATTCGTCCATAATAATATGGTGAAAATTCAGAAGTAAAGTATGGTTTTTGTTGTAATCCGTCCACAAGTGGGCTCTAAATAATGGAGCCTTTTCAAGGGAAAATGGCATGGCGGCCGTTGCAGCTAATTCCCGCTCAATGGAACCCCCACTAACGCGATGAGTGTCCATTCCCCATTTCACATTATCTTTAATCACAATATAAGGTTCACCATTTATTGACTCGAAGCTCATCCTTAGTGATTCGTGGCGTTTAATCAGGTACTGCAGGGATTTTTCCAACGCCGGGATGTTGAGGCTGCCACTCATGCGGTAAATATGTGGGACATTATATGTGCTGCTCGGTCCTTCGAGCTGGTATTGGAACCATAACCCCTTCTGGGAGGCGGCAGCCGGGATAGACTGGCTGCGATCTACATGTCTCAGGCGATTACTCTTATTACTGACTGCCTTTGCTTCCGAAAGGAAAGCAATGATCTCAGCTTTCTCTTCACGCAACACCTTTTGAATTTCTGGGGATAAGGATCCTTCGGGAGCGGTGATCATAAGGTTCTCTCGCTCAACATGGACGGTGATCCCTTTTTGATGTAAAAAGAATAGGAATTCGGAAACGTTCATATAACGAATTTCTCCTGGCCGGAGGTTTTTTCAACCGAATCCAAATTTTGTTTTTGATAAAAGAGATCAAAATCAATTTGTCTGGCAAGTTCTGCCAAACGCGGAAACTCAAATATCCGACGAACAGGCATGATGATATTAAACTCATCCTGGATCCGCACTATCACCTGGATTGCCTTTAAGGAGTGCCCCCCAATTTCAAAAAAGTTATCTTCCACACTGATCCGGGATAACCCAAGCACAGCCATCCAGATTTTTGTGAGAGCTATTTCTGTCTGTGAGCGCGGAGCTATATACTCCGGATTTCCCCATGTGCCCGTTTCTGGAGCAGGGAGCGACTTGCGATTTACCTTTCCAGCTGATGGTAAGTGGGAAGGATTCCATCTGCACAAATGCCGATGGAATCATGTAGGCAGGTAATTTTTCATTCAGGAAACCACGCAGTATGGACGCGTCAACAGAGCATACACTGGAACTGGGACGATGTAAGCCACCAGACGCTTTTCTCCAGGCTGGTCTTCCCGCATCACCACAATCGTCTTGCCGGACCATTTGCATGCTTATCCAAGCACGGCTTCGATCTCTCCAAGCTCAATGCGATACCCGCGGATTTTTACCTGGTTATCCGTGCGGCCCAAAAAGTCAATGCTGCCATCCGCGAGCCAGCGCACATTGTCACCGCTTTGATATAGTCGCGTTCCCGGTTCACTACTAAAAGGATCCGGGATGAATTTCTCAGTTGTAAGTTCGGGTAAGTTGCGGTAACCGCGCGCCAGACCAACTCCACCGATATAAAGTTCACCCATATACGCCAACCGGCACAGGTCTGTGTTGATTATCCAGAATGTAGAGACGTGGTATTCGCAATTGGACACTCCCGATTGTTACAGGCTTTCCGGGAGCCAGGCGAACGGACGAGCACCAGATAGTGGTCTCCGTGGGACCGTACAGGTTGATATACTTCCTTGCAAGTTTGCATCAAACGATTTGCAAGATCAATGTGGTAAAGGCTTCACCGGTGCATATTACTTTAAACCCTGCTTTTCCCTGCCAACCGGTATCCACCAGCATATCTCCAGGTAGCCGGGGTGGCAGCACATACCATGTTAGCGGCAGTTCGTGCGATTAGCCTTGCCAGCAGTGCACTATCGTAAACTTGCTTCCTGTGAAGCCACTACAACACTAGCACCCAGACACAATGGGCCTCAGGAAATCAAATACAGACACATCAAATGTCGAAGTGGTTACACGGAGAGCAAATTGATCCTCGGTAGAAAAACCCATAATCTTTGTTGGTACCGATAGGAGGCAGTTTACCAGGCTGCGGTGAATAATCTCAACCCCTTTGGATTTCCCGGTGGAGCCGGATGTATACATGATATACACCAGGTGCCCGGAATTGGCAATATATGGACCGGATTCTGATTACTCTCCACTATCCAGAAGTTCCTGTTGATTATCCAGACACAATAAAGTTAGGTCACTCGCAAAATCGCCGGTAATGAGCGAGTTTTGTGTAATCAGCATCTTCATCCCCGAGTCGCGGATGATTTCGATACGACGCTCCATCGGGTAAATTGGTATCCAACGGCACATAGGGACTGCCTGCCTTGAGGATCCCTAAAATGGCAACCACCAGTTCGGCTGAGCGTTCGAGATAAATACCAACAGGGACATCCGGACCGGCTCCATGTCTTTGTAAATAATGAGCGATTTGATTTGCACGTTTGTTGATTTCCTGATAGGTCAATTTTTGTTTCCCAAATATCACCGCCGGATTATCTGGCACAAGCTCTACTTGTTCTTCAATAGAGTTGATGGATACATTTTTCGCGACGGGTAGACCGTCACTGTATCATTCCACTCCACCAGGATTTGCTGGCGCTCGGCCTCTGTAAGAAGGTCAAATTCATCGATGCCTTTGGCCGGCTTGGAAACCATCCATTCCAAAATACGCTCGTAGTGTGCAAACATACGCTCAATTGTTTCAGGTTCAAATAGATCGGTGTTATATTCTAAAACACAGACGTAACCCTTCATTTTGCGGTTTCACCAGCAGTGATGATATCGTATTTTGCTACACCAATATGCAATAGATCTCGGATAGACAGTGCATTCTCCCAAATCAAAATCCTGCGTAGGCACATTTTCAAAAACAGAAGACTGCTTGAAAGATAGGGCTAAATTGCAGATCGCGGCGAGGCTGTAATTCTGCCACCGATTTTTCAAAAGGTACTTCCTGGTGACTGTATGCATCCAGAGAACGCAGGCGCACGCGTTGAAGCAGTTCGGATAATACCGGGATTGCCGCTCAAATCCACGCGCAGCGGCAGCATATTGACAAAGAATCCCACCATGCTCTCAAGTTCTTTGCGCGGCCTGTTTGCAACCGGGAAACCGATCACCACATCTTTCTGCCGGCTGTAGCGCCCCAAGAGCATAGCATAGGCGGCATTCAACAGCATGAACAGGGTCACACTCTCGCGCCGCGTCAAGTTCTTGTAATCTTTCTACCAGGCCTGGCTGCATTTCCAGATAAGCCTGACGCCCGTGATAGGACCGGGCTGGCGGCCGGGGATGGTCGGTTGGCAGTTCCAATAATTCTGGTGCACCCTCCAGGTTTTCCTTCCAATAAGCCAGCTACTCGTTCAACTTCTTCCCCCTGCAGCCAGCTGCGCTGCCAGACGGCATAATCGATATAATCCAGGTCCGGCGGAGGCAAACTGGCTTCCAGGCCTGCAGCGTATTGGGTATAGGCTAGGGCAAGTTCACGCTCGATCACCCCTTGGGACCAGCCATCGGTAATTATGTGGTGGATATTTATAAGCAGCGTGTACTTATTTTGAGGATGTATCCACAGGTGAGCACGCATCAGGGGAGCCTGTTCCAATGAAAACGGCTGGCTTGCCATTTCACGCAGCTCCTTCTCTGCCGCCTCCCCATCCAATTCGCGTACATCCAAATTCCAGGCCACGTTTTCAGCAACCACCTGGTATGGTTCCCCGTCAATAACTTTTAAAACTAGTCCTGAAGGCTTCATGTCGTCTGATCAGATATTGCAGGGATTTCTCCAAGGCAGAAATATCGAGTTCTCCCATCAAACTGGTAGACTATCAGTGATTATTATAGGTATTACTCATCCCCTCCAACTGGTACTGTAGCCAAAGCGCCTGCTGGGCAAACGAGAGCGGGATGGGCTGGCTGCGATCCACACGCTGTATCGGGAAATTCTTATAAGCGAATTGCCTGTTGAGCGAGGAGGAAAGCGATAATCTCATCCTTCCTTTCATGCAGTTGGGATTGGATTTCTGGCGATAGGGAGTTTCTGGGAGCACTGATCTTCAGGTTATCATCCTCAACCTGGACCGTGATCCCTTGTTGATGTAATGAGAAAAGGAAATCAGATACGTTCATAAATGAAAACTGTCCATTTCACCATCATTATCCCTGACACCGGAATTAGGTTTTTGATAAAATCGTTCAAAATCAACCTGTGTGGCAAGATCTGACAAGCGTGAAAATTCAAAAATTCTTCGAACAGGTACGGTGATCTCAAATTCATGCTCGATGCGCGCCATAACCCGTATTGCCGATAAAGAATTTCCTCCAATTTCAAAGAAATTATCTTCTACGCTTACCCGGGGTATACCGAGTACATCCCCCCAGATTTTTGACAGGGTATGTTCTGTCTGGCTGCGCGGTGCAATATACCCTTGATTCACCAATATGCTTGTTTCTGGAGCAGGAAACGCCTTTCTATTGATCTTCCCTGTAACAGTCAGCGGGAAGGCATCCATCTGGATAAATGCAGATGGAACCATGTATTCAGGCAATTTCTCCCGCAGGTAAGCCCGCAGTTTATTTGCATCCAAGGATACACCGGGAACCGGAATAATGTAGGCCGCCAGGAATTTATCTCCCGGGTGATCCTCCCGCATTATCACAACCGCATGGCGGACATCGGGATGCTCCCCCAGCACAACTTCAATCTCCCCCAGTTCGATGCGGTAACCGCGGACTTTAACCTGGTTATCCATGCGTCCCAGAAATTCAATGTTGCCGTCCGGAAGCCAACGTCCCAGGTCTCCGGTACGATATATACGACCGCCGAATACGAATGGGTCTGGAAGGAATCTTTCTGAAGTAAGTACAGGCTGGTTCAGGTATCCAGGTCCGACTGCAATGCCACCTATATAGAGTTCACCCCTCACCCCGACAGGAACCGGATGATGATATTGGTCAAGCACATATACCCGTACGTTGTCGATCGGTTTTCCGATTGGAACACTCTGGACTCCCTCCGGAAGTTCAACCGGTATCGGATAGAGTGCCGATACCATGCTGCATTCGGATGGTCCATATTGATTGACAATTTGCACGACCATCCCATAAGCCTTTCTAACAAGTTCGACATCGGCGGCAAGCAAGGTTTCACCACTTGGCATAATCAATCTTAAGTGATTCGCTGCGATTGTGCTTTCTGATGCAGAAATGGCCAAGGCTCTTAACATCGTAGGGACAATGCTCAAAATACAGGTGACTTGTTGTTCTACAATTGCTTTGTTGATATACCCCGGATTGTGCATCTGGTCATCATCCATCAGAACGATGGTACCTCCAAAGGACAATACCCCCAATGTGTCCCGAAAGGACAAATCGAAGGAAACGGGCGAAAATTGAATCACCCGATCTCCCGGTTGCAGGTGAAAAGTCTTGATGAGATGATTAATATAATTCAAGACTCCGCGCTGAATATTAATAACCCCTTTTGGACGCCCTGTGGAACCGGATGTATAGGTTATATAAATGGGTGCATCCAGATCGGTCCCTCCAAAGACAGTTTGGACCGGGGAGGCCTGGATTGCTCCGGCTTCGTCATCCAGAAAAATTCTCTTAAACTTGGCCGGGATTTTATTCATTAAGGATGAATGTGTGATGACGATTGCAGGATTTGTATTATCCAGCGTGATATCCAGGCGGTTAGCAGGATGTGATGGATCAAGGGGGACACAGGTGCCGCCTATCTTCAGGATTGCAAGTTGTGCCACTAGCAGGTATTCAGAGCGCGGCAGGAAGATTCCAACCGGATTCCCAGGCTTAACCCCTCTTGCAACAAGATATTCCGCCAGTTGGTTGGCGCTCTGTTCAAGGTCGAAGTATCTCAATGATCTGCCGTTACATATAACAGCCGGAAAATCCGGATTCTTTGAAGCATGTTCGGAAATCAATTCATGGATGCACTTTTGTGGAAAGTCACACTGGGTCCCATTCCAATCAATAAGGAATCGCCGCTGTTCGGATGGGCTCAACATTTCCAATTCGGAGACTGGCCGCTCGGGTATCTTCATCAGGGAGGTTAAGATGTTCTGAAAATGGTTGCCCATTTGCACAACGGTAGTTTGATTAAAAGATCTGTGTTATAACGCACCGCCGCACTGAAATGCTCCCCTTCATCCCCCAGCTCTAATGAAATGTCAAAGGGGGTAGAGGTATGATCCAACAATAAATTCTCCACCTCCAGCCCGTCAGTAGCGGTTAATCGTTTTGGGACATTTCTCATGTTGATCAAAACCTGGAAAATTGGTGTGCGGCTCAGATCACGCCTTGGTGCAAGTTCAGCAACAAGAGTTTCAAAGGGAAGTAGCCTGCCAGGTGAAGGCATCCAGAATCACGCTGCGGACCTGTTTAAGCAATTCACGTACGATTGGATTTCCGCTAAAATTCAGGCGAACTGGCAGGACATTGACGAATAATCCCAACAGCCCATCCAGTTCCGGGCGCGGGCGGTTGGCAAATGGGCAGCCGAGGATGATGTCCTCCTGACCTGAATAGCGCATTAACAAGATTGCGTATGCTGCCAGTAACAGGTGGAAGGGTGTCAAACGTTCATTCCGGCAAAACTCCTTGACTTTCGCAGATAAATCCAGTGATAGATCGAAGTGATAGCAAGCGCCATGATTCGTTTGTATAGCCGGGCGTGGTTTATCGGTGGGAAGTTCTAAGGTTGGCATTTCGCCGGAAAGAATATCCTTCCAATGTTCGATGAATGCTCCCCTGGCCTCTCCTTTGAGCCATTCATTTAGAGAAATTGCATAATCGGAATATTGGACCGTTAAATCAGGCAGGATACAGGGCTTACCCAACTTGCAGGCATCGTACAACAGGATTAAATCCCTGATGAAGATATTTTGTGACCAGGAATCAAAGTTGATATGATGGATGCCAACATAAAGATAATCTACTTGAGGTCCGGCACGGAGAAAGGTGAAGCGCCTGGAGGGGGCCCGCTCAATATTGTAAGGAATTTTCTCATTTTCAGCAGCATATTGTTGGATAGCGGTTTTGCGTTCATCTTCCGGCAAGGTCGAATAATCTTCCACCGGTAGGGAAAATGGCTCGAAGGGAAGGATGACTTGCGATGGTATTCCCCCCTGGCTCGGATAGATCGTTCGCAGGATCTCATGGCGGAGAACCAACATATTCAATGCCTGTTCCAGGAATTTTTGTTCTACCCCACCGGTCAATTTGAATAGGAAAGAGGAATTATAAGTGACCGAATTCGGATAGAGCTGCTGGAGGAACCAAAGGCTTGCCTGCGCTGGAGATAGTAGCGCTTTGGTTTGGTAGCGGCGCTGAATGAGGGGGAGGGAAAGTAACGTATGTGCCAGATTACACTCCAGTATTCAATTTAGTCTGAACAACCCTGGCCATCATTGCTATTGTTGGAGAATCAAAAATATCGCTGATGATTAAATCCGTTCCGAATTTTTCGTTAATAACCATCAAAATACGCGCTGCCTGCAAGGATTCACCACCAAGAACAAGGAAATCGTCGTGGACTCCAACCTGTTGTTTACCCAAAACCTGCTGCCAGATGGATTGGATGCTAACCTCAACCGGTGTTAGGGGTGCATATTCACCACCTGCTTCCCTGGTCTTTAATGCATCCAACTCTGTTTTTAGTCTATCAGCCATCCCAATACGTTGAATCTTACCAATAGAGTTCTTAGGAATTTCATTTAAGAAGACAATCTGCCGCGGCACCTTAAAATCTGCCAGATGTGAAGCGGCAAACCGCCGCAATTCCTGCATCGAAATCCCCAGGTAAGGATACAAAACCACTGCTGCAGCTACTTCCTCCCCCAGCATGGGATGCGGAATCCCAAAAACCGCGGCCTGCTTGACAGCAGGATGGCGTAAAAGCACCTCCTCTACCTGGTAGGGGGATATCTTTTCGCCGCCGCGATTGATAAGCTCCTTCAGTCGTCCCTGAATAAAGAGGTAACCTTCTGCATCAAGGATCCCGCAGTCTCCGGTTCGCAGCCAACCATCCACAAAAGTGGAGCAGTTCGCCTCAGGATTATTTTCGTATCCTGAAATGACATTCTCTCCGAAAATGGCAATCTCGCCCAATGTATTATCCGGTAACATTTTGCCGCTCTCGTCCAGGATGCAGACGCTTGTTGTACCGGTTGGCATTCCCACCGACCCGAACTTGTGCGTACGTGGCGGCATTGGATTGCTGGCTATTTGGTGTGCAGCCTCCGTCATGCCGTAGGCTTCCAGCACAGGCGCACCGAACGCTTTTTCCAATCCCTCGGCTACAACCTGAGGCATTGCTGAGGAACTTGAGCGGATAAAACGGAGTTTTATCAATGCTGTAATTTCGGGTTTATGCAGCGCCTGCTCAAGAATGACCTGTTGTAAGGCTGGTACCGCTGTATACCAGGTTGGCTTTAATTCTACCATCCAATCCAGCACTTGATCCTGACGCAAACCCGGTGCGCAGATGATACTGCCACCCGTTGCCAGTGTAGCCGATAAAGCGGCCATTATCCCATGGATATGGAAGAGCGGCATCATGTTTAACACCCGGTCGGTCGGTCCGAGATGATACGTCCTGGCAATGTTGTGGATGGAATAAGTGATATTCCGCTGGGTGAGCGGAACGATTTTTGGACGGGAGGTTGTACCCGACGTGTGAAGGATAAGCGCAACATCATTATGTGACGAGAATTCCAAATGAATTCGCCGATGAGTCTTCGACGAAGTCTGATGTGAGTGTGAACACACCTGGCTGTACAGGATCCGGTTGGATCTCCAATATGGGAATTCCCAATTGTGCGGCTGCATAACGGGCAGGAGTGGAATCGCCGGCGGGAAGAATCAGTGCCTTGACACGCAGGTCGTTCAAATAATATTCGAATTCCCCTGCAGAGTAAGCTGGGTTAAGCGGTGCGCAGGTACAAACTGCAGAAACCGCCAGATAGGTTGTCGCCATTTCAGGACCGTTAGGCAGTGCCACAGCTATCCGGTCACCGCGATTTAACCCAAGCTGGATCAATTGCATACAGACAGCCCGCAAATGACTTACTAACTGTCGATAAGTAGTGAAATGATTCATTGTGGAAACCAATGCAGGAGCATCACCGTTTACGGATGCCTGGTCAAGAATTAAATTAAATAAAGTTGGCAGAATTGACATTCAATCTCTTAAAAATTTTTATTGTGGTCACACCAATTCCGGTGGATTTGGGAAAATATTATGAATACTTGGTAAAAAAATTATATCAAATTCCACCAAAATTTATCGCGGGCATGCAGGGAATGAATATACGCCTCAATTGTGGAGGTAATACGATTGAAACCTTCACGGATAACGGTACGTAAGGTATTCTCCCACCTGAGGGGTAAGCCAGGGAACTCAAAATCTGCTGACGCGATTTTGGTTTTTAGCCGTCTACAGTATTCCTAAAGTACATTTTGTCCATATAAAACAAGCAAATTAGCAGATTTTATTGTTCATTAATTTATTATTTTATAATATTTATACAGGATTGCTTCTAATTTCCACATCCCGAAAAGTCATCATTCTACGGAGGGGATGCTCTTCGACATACTGGTACTAACCGGTGCTTTCGGATGGAATTTTAGATCCATGAGACCTGGGGAAAAAAAGAAAATATAGATATATTAATTAGTGATCCACCGAAACTTGTTGCTGAGAAATTGGAAATGTTGTTGGTCACCCCATTTTGGACCTGTCATCATTGAAAAAATGCCAGGTGATATTTCGATTTGTGATTTATTTGACGTTTGTTCAGGAATAAACAGGTGTTGGGTTGGTTATCATATGGCGATATAATTCATTACAGGTACTCGAAGACGTATTATTAGACCTGGATTAATATAATTCATTCATCACTGAGGAATACTATTTATGGAAAATACACCGGACCATCCAGTTAATCTCACCCGTTATGCCTGGCTTTCGATCGGGGCCGCAGTAGTGACCATATCAATGAAAGCCACAGCCTATACCCTCACTGGCTCGGTTGGTATGCTGTCGGATGCCCTGGAATCGTTGGTCAACCTGGCAGCAGCAATTGTAGCCTTGATATCCCTCAGGATTCTCATACGTCCGGCAAATGATGAATTTACCTTTGGATTTTCCAAAGTTGAATATTTCTCCAGCGGTTTCGAGGGGGGAATGATTCTTATTGCTTCGGTTAGCATCATCATCAGCGCTCTGCCGCGCTTGATTAATCCGGTTCCATTGGAGCAGGTGGGGCTTGGCCTGCTGATCTCAGTAATTGCTTCGCTGATCAATCTGGGTGTGGCACTGGTCTTAATGCGCGCTGGAAAACGTTACAATTCGATTACCCTGGAAGCGGATGCGCGTCACCTGATGACTGATGTATGGACCACCGGCGGTGTATTAATTGGTGTTGTCCTTGTATCAATGACAGGCTTCCTGCGCCTGGATCCGCTGATCGCCTTGGCTGTCGCAGTCAATATCCTGTTTACTGGATATCGCTTACTTGTCCGTTCAGGCCGGGGGTTGATGGATGTCTCCTTACCCGCCGAAGAGGTCGCCGAGGTAAAATCAATTCTGGATACATACCAAACCGATGGGGTTCGCTACCATGCACTGCGCTCCCGGCAGGCAGCGGCGCGCAAATTCATGGTCGTGCATCTACTTGTCCCGGGAAATTGGACAGTCCGTCAGGGTCACCAGGTTGCAGAGCAGATCGAAACCCGGATCATCAAGGCAATCCCAAATTCCAATATTGCTACACACATAGAACCGGTTGAGGATCCCATCTCCCAGGAAGATATCAACCTCTACCGGGGGTAACTGGCCTGCAACTGCAATGGATTTGAAATTCATCAGAATGCCAATAATTTGCGATACTCCAGCCAGCAGTATCCGGGAACAGAAATTCATGGATATACGAATCTCCTGTTATTCATCAGGATAAATAACCCTGGGGGATGAAATCACAATCTTTGTTATCGATAGCAGGAATTTGATAAGTTCACCTTATATCTTTACTGAACCATTTGATTTCTCGAATGGATAATTTAAGTTTTATTAAGATTTTCATTCAGCCCAATAGTCATTTCATATGAGTTCTTCCATGAGACATGACCACTGGCCGTAAGAACATTTCATGCAGATGGACCTGTCGAGGAAGCATTCGTAGTAATATATAACTATCTGAATCGGATTATAAAAGAAAGAGGAGCGAAAAATGGCAGAACCAATGGATATCATTCTGGCTTTTCATAATGCTTTCCGCAGCGACATGGGCATGATTGACACTGCTGCACTCGACACTGCGCGCGGTAAAGCGGGTCTGGCAGCGACGATCGAGCGTTTCCGTTTCTTCAACGAAATGCTGGTCTGGCATGCCCATGGCGAGGAACAAGCCATCTTCCCCGCCCTTGAAGTCGTCGTCCCTTCGGTAGCCGAGGCGTATGAGATGGATCACCATGGCCTGGATGCTGCATACGGCACCTTAAACGCTGCAGTGAATGCCCATGATACATTGGATGTTGCCCGTGCCACGGCGGCTTTCAAGTTCCACCTTGACATCCACCTGGGAAAGGAGGACGCGCATCTGTATCGTCTGGTTAAGGAACGTGTGTCCATGCCCGACCAAATCAAGGCTCTCGGGATTATGTCAAGCGCAGTCCCGCAAGACCGGTTCCCTGACGCAATTGCCTGGTTGTTTCCCTTATTGGGAAACAGCGACCGCGTAAACGTTGTCAGTATCTGGCAAAAGATAATGCCTCCTCCGGTATTTGACCAGGTGAGCCAGCTTATTCAAAAAGCAATTGGAAGTAATGACTGGGCGGAACTGGCCCGGCGGATTCCCAACCTGACCTGACCAGTGAAGAAGGGTAAATGGGGGTAAAAAGCGATACTTTACGCTGGATACCCCCATTTTTTTTCTGTTTACACAAGTGATTCAAAATTAATTGATTTGTGTTTCATTGGGGGAATTATTGAATTTCTTTGCGGACAGGTGTGCAACTCATCAATATGGCAGCAGAAGGAATATCCGGAATGAATGAATTAAATATCGATTCATTCATAAACAAACAGCCTATACAAATTTTATTTGTATAGGCTAATGGATACCCGCCAATATTAGGGATTGGTATTTGATGTAAGTATCACTACTATATATTGTGTGAGCGCGAAGGGGCTCGAACCCTTAACCAATGGCTTAAAAGGCCACTGCTCTACCATTGAGCTACGCGCCCGCAATGAGATTGAAATTCTATCATCTTACTCAGACTGCGTCAATAAATTTGGCAAAAAAATTTATCGGGCAAATGAAATCCGCCTGCATTCGAAGCAGGATGGATGTTATTAGGGTTGTGGAAACTGACCTCTGCTCAGACACGGCGTAAAAAATAGTATTGATTTTTTTTTGGAAGGATGCTATACTTTAGGGCACATTAACAAAAGGTCACTTTTAAGATGCGGGCGTGGTTCAGTTGGTAGAATGTCTCCTTGCCAAGGAGAAGGTCACGGGTTCGAATCCCGTCGCCCGCTCTTTCTATCCAGATTCATAGACATATATCATCATGGCGACGTGGCCAAGTGGAAAGGCAAGGGTCTGCAAAACCCTTATCACGGGTTCAAATCCCGTCGTCGCCTCTTATAAAATCTAACGGGTAAAAAGTTGCCCGTTATTTTATATCCGGGATTACCATCGAGGTACAGGCAAAACCAGCCGATACTCCATTTTTATCACACTCGAGGTACAGGCAAAACCAGCCGTCGCCTCCTAAATTATCTAACGGGCAAAAAGATGCCCGTTATTTAAATGTAACGTATTTCCATTGGGGTTCATTCTAAACAGTTCGAAATAATTCATTCAATAATGTATTTTTTGAGGTTGGAATTCAATCTACCGGTATTACGGATTGCCGGTTCATTTTATGAGAAAGGGTATACAGTCCGTCATGGTTTGCGGGCGAGAACTTCCTTGATCATTGCGTCCAGTTGAGGCAATAAAGCCGGGATCTGGGCAGGTTCGGTGTAATACTGGAGGGATTGCCAGACAGCATCTGAAAGGATCACGCGCACTGTACTCCAGCCGGGAGCAGTGGGTTCGGGTTTTAATTCGGGCAGAGAATTCGCAAATTTTTCCCAGCTGGGATTTTGCCTGGAAAAACTCTCTAAGAATTCCATTTCCCGGGTTGTTACTGGGAGGGTACCGCTGGCCTGCACCAGTTTGGCATGATTCTGGGGGAGGGTTAGCCAGCGCATAAAGAGCCAGGAAGCCAGCTGCTCTTCCGGGCTGGAATCCAGCATGGCATAGGATAACCCATTAACCACCAGGGATTGTTTATCGTCATTGGATGGAAAAGGAATGATTGACCACTCATCCTGGTTGTTAAATTTTTTATCTGCCTTGTCTTGTTCAAGAATATCCTGCATGCCGCCGCTGAATATCAAGGCCTGGCGGTTTGCAAAGTATTCATAGGGTACGGGTAAGCGGCTGCGCCAGGCACAACCGGCATCCACCATTTTGCGCAGGAATGTAATGGTTTCCTTGACCGAAGGTTTGTCGAAGGTGTAATCCCCGGAATTCAGCCGTTCTGTAATAGTGCTGTCAAAACTATTCAGCCAGTTAAGAATGACGGGGTACCTGGAATCCAGGATATAACCGCCAACATCCTCATCATCCGGATTATATTTGGCGGCGCTGCAGACCTGTTCATTGAATTCCTGGGGTGTTTTGGGGGGTGATTCAAAACCAAGTTCTCGTGCCCAGGTATCGTTGTAAAAGAGCAAATTAGCGCTTCTCATGGCGGGAATACCTACCTGGCTGCCTTCAAAAGTCTCCTGCTGCCAGAAGTCTGGTACGTAACTGGCAATTTCTTCCCCGCTCAATCCCCAGCCGGGTTGCAGGATGTAATTCTGCAGGGGAACCAGGATATTCTTTTCGCCATGTAATTCTTTTAAATCTTCAATCGGGGCGGCGATTACGTTTGGCAGCTTATTGGTGGGACTGTCGTCCTCAATTTTTTCACGCAGCAGCCGGGTACTGCCAAGCGGATGGAGTGTCACCTCAACTCCCCAGATATTGTTAATATTGAATTCATAGGTGAGGTCATTGATTGCCTGGAGGGTTGCACCTGTCCAGGGGTGCCAGAAGGATATCCGGGTACCATCCAGGGATTCTGGGTCTACTTCTAATGGGAATTGAACTGGGTACAACAGTAGGAGGAGGTTGCGGGGTAGCGGTATTAAGTACCGGAGTGGATTGAATGGTTCTCGATGGAGTGGGGCTGATACTTTGAGTTTCACATCCAGAGCTGAGGAACGTTACGCACGCCAGGATGAAAAGGCATATTTTATTCAATCGATGGGGATAATTTAGCATTCGTATTCTCAAGGTATCGTTATTCGTTTCAATTATTCAGGACAACCTATTCATCGGATTAATCAAAATCGGTTGGCTCATCAGGATTGTGCAACTGTTGAAAGAAACGTATGATTTGCTGGTGTGTAGTCCGGCCGATCGATAACGGCGGAATTTCATTTTCGGGAAAAAAGGAAGCCTGAGCTGTTTCTATACTGTCTGCAGGTGCTCCCCCGGTGATTACACAACGGAAAAACAGTTTATATATATGGAAAGGATGAGGTGGATGGCCGTGCAAATTGCGGTCATAAACTGCAAGTAATTTGTCAGCATGGACAATAAAACCCGATTCTTCAAATACTTCCCGCTCTACAGCCCGGCTTGGGGGTTCACCAACATCCACCCAGCCGCCCGGGAGAGTCCAACCACCATCAGAAAGCTCTTTCACCAGCAAAATATTTCCATTCAAAAAAACCACACCGCGTACATCAACTTTCGGAGTGGCATAACCGGCCTGGGAATCAAATATCTCAACGACCTGATCTTCTGACAGGTTGGTATGAGCGGAAAGGATCTGAGCTGCTATCCTGTTTACTTCTTCATAGCGCATTTGGTCGTATGGGTTTGAACTATAATTCAGACCATTTTGGGCAATAGACTGCAGCTTTTGTGCCCACTCCAGCCAACGGGGGTGGCGGTTGATTTGATTGAATTCTGCGGCTTTCAATTGACACACCTTCCAGAAGTTTGTATAATGAATAGACACCAATTCTAAACGTTATTTGCCAAAAGGAGTAGGTGGGCAATTGGCTGCCAGAGACGGAGTGCCACCGGTTGAAAGCCTCCCCAGTCAACCCTGCTGAAGTCGTTTGGTAGAACTGCTGAAGAAATCTCTGCCTGGCAGAGAGAATAGACCGGCACGGGCGGCCCGTTATTGCCAGATGGGAACAAGCGTACCAGGATTTTTCTGGTAAATTGAGGTGGTACCGCGGAAGACAAACCTTTCGTCCTCAGGGATGGGAGGTTTTTTTCATGGAGTTTGATGGAGGAAATCGGAAAAATGCAAAATATACCTTTTGAAAAAACCTATGATTTTGAAGGAACGGAGAAGCGGCTCTATGATTGGTGGGAGAAATCCGGCTATTTTGAGCCAATCAATGATCCCAATAAACCTGGATTTGACCCATCCATCAAACCATTTGTCATTTCCATTCCGCCGCCCAATGTAACCGGTGAACTGCATCTTGGACACGCCATGTTTGTATCGATGGAAGACCTGATGATCCGCTACCACCGTATGAAAGGCATTCCAACCCTTTGGGTTCCCGGGAGTGATCATGCCGGTATTGCCACCCAACTACAGGTTGAAAAATCCCTGGCAAAGGAAGGTCTCACCAGAGACCAGATAGGGCGGGAAGAATTTCAGCGGCGTGCCTGGGCATGGAAGGAAAAGTACGGCGGTATCATCCAAACGCAAATCCGCCGCCTTGGCGCTTCCATGGATTGGAAACGCGAACGATTTACCCTTGACGAAGGTTTATCCAGGGCAGTTCGGGAAGCATTTGTACGCCTTTATGATAAGGGCTTGATTTATCGCGGACCACGCTTGATAAACTGGTCGCCGGGTTTGCGTACGGCAGTATCCGATCTGGAAGTTGAATACAGCCAGGAGAATGGAAAACTTTATTACTTCAAATATTTGCTGGCAGACGATCCGGGTGCATATATCCCGGTGGCAACCACACGCCCGGAGACCATACTGGGAGATACAGCGGTGGCTGTTCATCCCGATGATGACCGTTATGCCAGCTATGTCGGGAAAAAAGTAATTGTCCCCATATTGAAGCGAGAAATTGTGGTTATTGCAGACGAGTATGTGGACAGGGAATTTGGTACCGGCGCATTAAAAATCACCCCGGGGCACGATCCAAATGACTATGAAATTGGTCAAAGGTACGGGCTTGAAATTATCAGTGTTCTGGATGAAGAAGCCAGGATAAATGAAAATGGGGGACCTTACGCCGGGTTGGATCGCTTTGAAGCACGCAAGCGAATCTGGGAAGATATGCGCGCTGAAGGTCTGGTGATTAAGGAAGAAAAATATATGATGAATGTCCCCCGCTCGCAACGCGGCGGCGAGATTATTGAACCGATGGTTTCCAGGCAGTGGTTTGTAAAGATGAAACCCCTGGCAGAACCTGCACTGGAAGCAGTCCGGGATGGTAGGATCAAGATTATCCCCGAAAGGTTTACCAAGGTTTATTTTAACTGGCTTGATAATATACAGGATTGGTGTATCAGCCGCCAGCTCTGGTGGGGGCATCGAATACCGGTCTGGTATTGTGATGACTGCAAGGAGATGACAATTTCCCGCGAAGACGCCCTCGTTTGCGGGCACTGCGGGAGCCGGAATATTACCCAGGATCCGGATGTGCTTGATACCTGGTTTTCATCGGGATTATGGCCATTTTCCACACTGGGTTGGCCTGAAAATACACCGGATTACAAGTACTATTATCCGACATCTGTGTTGGAAACCGGGTATGACATCCTCTTTTTCTGGGTTGCCCGCATGATCATTGACGGCCTCGAGTTTACCGGGCAGATTCCTTTTCACACCGTATATCTGCACGGTTTGATACGCGATGAGAGTGGCCAAAAAATGAGCAAAACCAAAGCGAATGTTATTGATCCTTTAAAGGTAATGGATGAATTTGGGACAGATGCTTTGCGTTTTACCCTGCTGGTAGGGTCCTCACCTGGAAATGATATGAACCTGAGTATTAAAAAGGTGGAATCAAACCGTAATTTTGCCAATAAACTCTGGAATGCTGGACGCTATGTCATTTCTGCGGTTCAAAAATCTCCCTCCCGCCCGGTTGGTGAAGCGGATTGGACCCTGGCAGATTCATGGATCTGGGCGCGTTTGCAAAATTGCTCAGGGAAGTCGACCGTTTATTCTCAACCTACCAGTACGGGGAAGCCGGAAGGCAAATCTATGAATTCTTCTGGGGAGATTTCGCGGACTGGTATGTGGAAATTTCAAAAATACAAATAGCTGAGGGTGGGGATAGGGCATATTACACCGTCTCCAGATTAGTGGATATTTTTGACCGGGTACTGCGATTGCTGCATCCTTTTACGCCTTTTATTACAGAGGAAATCTGGGGTCATCTAAAAAATGCTGCCCTGGAATCCTTGCCTGGTTTGTACCAGGAAAACTACTGGGAGGATGCATTAATGATTGCTGCATGGCCGGAGCCTGAGGCTATTAAAGATTCGGAAGACCAACAAGTTGCCGAGTTTTCGCTTGTCCAGGATCTAATCCGGGCAATACGGAATGTGCGATTGGAGAAGAACATCAAACCGGGGAAGCCGATTCCTGCCACAATCGATGTCGGTACCCGGGCTCCCATGCTGAAGAATCAAAAAAAGGTCCTGGCGGCTTTGGCAAAATTGAACTTAAATGAATTGGTTATTCAGGCGGGGATAAAGGATAAACCCAAAAATCAACTATCGCTGGTGGTATCCGGAATCGAAATATTCCTGCCCAAACCCGATTTGGTGGATGATCAGGATGCTAATGATCGCCTGGAAAAAGAATTTGGTGGGATCCAGAGCCAGATAAAGCGGCTGGAGGATTTGCTTGGAGGCGAGTTTGCAATTAAAGCCCCTCCAGGGTTGGTTGAAAAAGAGCGCCAGAAGCTGGATACCTATCGATTATCCGCCCAAAAGTTGATGGAGCAGCTGTTGAAGACGAAGAAAAAAAACTGACCACACCTATCTCCAATCCCGATTTTAGGGTCACTTAATTTACCAATCTCCCATTCCCAAGGGAAATCGGCTGGGTAGATAAATGTTGAATTGGTCAGCAAAGGGGGAAGGGTACAGGTATACGGTTACCCAACGCGCTTCTTTTCCAGATCGAAAATTCTGCGCAAAGTAGCAATGGTCGATGCATAGGTGGAATCCATGCCAAAATAGGACATGGTTCCGGCAGCCAGGTTTCTGGCTTTGTTCATGGGATTGTCAGAAACATAATGGAGGATACCCACATCAAACGGCACTCCGTAAAGGTTACCGATTTCATTGATGGGATGCCGTTTGGGACGATACATCTCATAAACGGCTGATAGGTATGGTCCGGCTTCCATTTCAATGTCTGTGTAGCCCTCCCTGTAAAAAACATCCATATACTGCGCATTCTGCAAGAAAGTTCCCATCACGCAGACAGCTTTCTGATTATCAAGGACAGTTCCGAAGATAAGATAGGGGGATACGTCTGCAGCCTGAAATATATTCTGGAACAAATAAGTATTCCTGGAGTGTTCATCATGGATGACATTGGGAATCATAACATCGCCGATGACTCCATTTAATGAGGCTGATTTTCCCAGGATGTAAACCCCAAGGATAGGGTAGATATGTTCTGCAAGCTTAATAAGGATGTTGTAAGCTGATAAACCCAGCGGGTAATCAATATTTAAAATGATGGCGTTGCTTTTCTCCAGGAATGAAAGATCACCCGTTGACAACCTGGCATCAATGGTTTCCGGGCGTAATTCGGACAGGTGAATTACCTGGGCATCAACATCGAAATAATGTTCGCTGGGGATTCGCACGATCCCGGAATTATGTTCATAAGCAAATTTATCCTTCAGGAGGCTCTGACCTTCCTGGGTCTGCTGGTATTTTTTCTGGACATAGTAAAAAAAGTTGGCTTCATTGGAGGGTGAATTTCTCTGGCGAATTGCATTCCATTCATCCAGAAGCGGCTGGTTTCCTTCCTTCTGCAGGTAGTCTAGTAGTTCTTGTTTCCGCTGCAAAGCGAATCCGGACAGCAGGTTTACCACGCCGTGGGTATTACTGGATATAAAATACACAGGTGATTGGAGGAGGTCCCGGCAGCGAGATTCGATATTCTCCCACCAGGCGCGGGTTGCCCGGTAATATTCCGTCAGAGAACCGCTCAAGAGGCGCACTTCAAAATCACACCGCTTGCTTTTAATTTGAAGGAGGAGCTCCAAATAGTTGTCCCCCATTACAGTTTGCAGCCTTATCAGGTCTTCATTTGAGATCTCTAAATCTCCGGCAAGTCGAATTGCAGCATCGGGGGATTGTTTGGATTTATGGATATGGTCTTCTGGCATATTCTGAAAATGCTCATGGAGTTTATTCCACTCGATCTGGAACGCCGTCAATGCCGGGATAACATCATCGATATCCGACCGGCTGGCGATGAGACATGCCAGCATAGATTGGCCATCATAAAAGCATCGTCTGCGGCGTGCCTTAGCCGAGACCGGGATCCATCTTTCTATATCCGGGAACCCGTAACGCTCAAAGACTGATGGGCTCTGCCCCAGAAGGATTGTTTTTACATCCACAACGCAGGAAGGCAGACGCAGAAGACTGTAAATGAAGGCCGGGATATCAGGATGCCGGTGGCGTGCATCAGGGTGCAAGGATGAATTCATGCCCCCATGAACTTCTTCAAGGGTGCGGATGTGGACCACCGAGGTTGAACGCAGAAGTGAGTAAATCGTACGAAGATAAAGATCTATTTCTTCGGATGCTGTTGTAGGTACAGTTCTTTCCATAGTAATCCTATTATTTGAGATGTTTCCTGATCAGATGGATTGAGAATATCGGGGAAAATTTTCCCCGATATTCTCAATATTAACATATGATTCATCGTCGGTTTTCAAGAATCCAGGAGCAATTGATAACGGAAGTCAAATAGTGATACCAACCTAATTGATGCCTTGATAATATTAAATATCTCATCAAAATTGACGGTTCAGTCTCAAATAATGTAAATTTTCAGAATGATGATCACAATTGCGAAGTGCAATTTGGGCAGCGAGACGCCTTAGTTGGAATGGCAGTCATGCAGTACGGGCACTCTTTTGTTGTCACCGGTATTTCGACCGGGCCTTTCATACGATTATATTGTTTCACAATTAAAAACATCACCAATGCCACAATGAGAAAATCAATGATTGTTGAAATGAAAAGGCCATAATTCAGAGTTGCCGCACCTGCCGCCTGGGCATCAGCAAGGGTCTTGTAATCCGTACCGGAAAGGTTTACGAAGAAGTTGGAAAAACTCATATTACCAAGTATTAACCCCACCAATGGCATAATTAAATCATTGACTACAGATGTTACAATTTTTCCGAATGCAGCCCCCAGGATGAAGGCAACAGCTAGATCAAAAACATTCCCCCGCAATGCAAATTCCTTAAATTCCTTAAACATATCTCCTCCAAGAAAACATGATAATTAATAGTACATTTTAAATACAACTATAGGCTTGTCCTGTTTAGGGTAAGGATAAACCTGGATTAAGACCAGTTGAGACAAAATAACAGATTCTTAAATAACTATAAACCAGCCTTAAGCTCTTCCTTATATTTATTCAGATCTGCCCATTTTCCATCCCTGGCTAATTCTGCCTGTTTTTGCCAGGTGTCTGATTGTGCAAAGTTAAATTTCCCATCAGCCAAAATTTTGTCGATTTCCGCCTTGTCTGTTTTGGCCAATTTGGCATAGCTCTTAATCCCTTTGGATTTCAACGCCTTTTCAATTTCCGGACCAATACCCTCTATATCCGTCAGGTTATCTGAACGGCCAAATCCGCTTATCAAGAATACCGCTACAACCAGGAGAAAGATAAAAAGAAGAATGATAAACATCGAGGTGTCGGCTGTGGAAGTTCCCTGCATTGTGTAGGCGGAAGAAATGAGCGCGCTTAACAGGACAAAAGTTCCCAGTAAAAATCTGTTTTTTTTCATCATCAAGCCTTTCGTTTAATAAAACTGTTAATTGAAAAATTGATTTATCCTAATTAAGTTAAATATTTTTCCGGTCATCACTCCTTTACAAAAAATATATCCCTTGAAAAATATTCAGCCATTTTACATAGCAAATTACCAAGACACATTATTTTCTGTTAAATGGAAATAACCCATTTTTTACCAGATGATTTGCTGAAATATGGATAGGTATAAATTCTTGAGTTACTCCTATCAAACTCGTCCCTATTTCCTGGATAGACAAGCGTCTTTAAAATTAGTATAGTATGTATTATTCTGAAAATCAAATCAAATTAAACCGGGTGAAATATGAAAAAAGTTGGCTATATTGGGTTGGGAATCATGGGTAAATCAATCGCCCGGAATATCATGCGGGCGGGATTTTCGGTTGTTGTCCATAACCGCAGCCGGGCTGCTGTCATGGAACTGGTAGAGGAAGGCGCAACCGAGGCAAATTCCCCGGCCGAGGTTGCCTCTCAGGTGGATGTGGTATTTACAAACCTCCCGGATTCCCCTGATGTCGAAAGGGTTGCCCTTGGGGAGAAGGGTATTCTTGAGGGTGCGCATCCAGGCTTGATTTTCGTGGATAACTCGACGATTAAACCAGCAACGGCGCGCAATATTGCTCAAGTTTTGAGTACCAGGAAAATTCGATCCCTGGATGCACCGGTTAGCGGGGGAGACATAGGAGCGCGGGAGGGCACCTTAACCATCATGGTGGGAGGACCGGAGGATGCATTTGTGGAGGCTTATCCCCTTTTTCAGGCTATGGGGAAGAGTATTACCCGTATCGGAGAAAGCGGAGCCGGCCAGATTGCCAAAGCAGCCAACCAGATTATGGTTGCTGCCCAGATGGTCGCTATGGGGGAATTGTTGATTTTCGCCCAAAAAGCTGGCGCTGATCCAGAGAAAGTAGTTCAAGCAATTCAAGGCGGTGCAGCACAATGCTGGGCACTTGATAAAAAACCTGTACGCCTGTTTACCGGGGAACGAAGTCCGGGTTTTAAGGCTTATATGCAGGCCAAGGACCTCAATATTGTCATGGAAACTGCTGGAGAATATGGGGTACCATTACTCTCTGCAGCCCTTCATACACAATTCTACAATTCGATGATCCAACAGGGCATGGGTGATCTGGATAATTCTGCAGTGATCGGAATCATCGAAAACCTGGCGGACGAAAAACTGAAGACGAATAAGTGAAGCAATTAATCGGAAAGATTGTCAGTCTGACCTGAAATTATTGAATTGTCCTTGCCCTCCGGTTGGTATCATAACCAGCCGGAATACTGTAATTTGATATTAAAGGATCTCATCAGAATGTGGATCTCAACATACTTTCCGGGATCAAGCCTGATACTTTATAATTGTAAAAATTTGTTTACCATTTCCTATCTGAAAGGGACTTATTATAATTGGGGCACATAATTTCTTGAAAGGGTAAACATGCGGCATTGGTTTAATATCGAGTATTGGGTTTTGGGTTTACCTTTCTCGTTTTTATATACGTATCTTTCTTTCCTTTTTCTTGTTGGAAGTTACCCGATTTTACGTAAAAGGGACATTGCAATCCTGGCGTTGTTACTATTGTCCTATTCCTGGATATTTGCCAAAGTTATTGAGGTTGTTGTTGGATGGATTCGCCGGAGTCAATCCGGCAAAATTATTATCGTATGCAGCCTCAGCATATTATCGGCTGTTTTCCTCAGTTTTTATGCTCCAATCAGCCATCCGAACGGACTTGTGATCCATCCGTTCATCCTGTCCTTATTCCTATTCACTTATATTTTTTTTGTATTTATTCTTTCCCTTGAAGCAGACACGCCTATCAAAATATATTTGATGGGTGGAGTAATTTTTGTCTCGGTTTTTCTATTTCTCGGTTTTACAAAAATGGGATTGGATAACTATTTTGCACGAGATGACGGCCTTATTACATTAAGCCACGGCAAGAATCTTGCTGATTATGGTTTTATTGGTATTAATCCGTCCGGTGAGAGAGTGGAAGGATACTCAGCCCCCGTCCAATTTTTTATTTATTATTTGTTATACCTCCCAACACGCATTGGATTCTTTGGCTACAATGTACTTCAAAATCTCGTTTTTTCTTTCCTGTTAGGTGTTGTATTCATCCAATTTATCGGTATTAAAAAAGGACAGTCGCTCCTGTACGGTTTTGCCGCGGCATTGATTCTGACAGCCCAGGCTTCATTTATCGGTTGGCATGGTTCCGGGATGGAAAATCCAATTACCCATGTGTTATTTGCTGCCACGTGTGTGTTTCTTTTTCAATCTCTGGTTAATGAAAAAAACCTTCCTTTCTGGCAGGTTTTTATTGTATTTTTAGCATGCCTATCCAGATTGGAAAGTATCTATCACATCGCCGCTGTTCTGATGGTGTATTTGATTATCTGGTTTATAGAATACAGGAATTGGAAACCATTAAGAGGGATTATTACAATTCTTCTTTTCGATGGATTTTTTCATTTGTGGCGGTATCTCTATTTTGGGGATCTGTTGTCCAATACTGCCTACGCCCAGGAAATATCAATCCTGGAAAACCTCAAACTGCTCCTTTCATCCAAGGAACACCTTCTAACGATTTATGGTTATTCACTTGAAATAATAAAAAGTAACGGTATTTTAATGCTGATTGCGCTGGCAACCATACTTGTGGTGCGCACACAGTCCGAGCAGCAAAGAAAAAGTGATTTGGCGACACTTGTTTTTTGGGTACCAGTCCTCACCGGCCTGGTTTACCCATTTCTATTTGGTAAAACCCGCATTGATATACCCCGGACCACGACCTTTATAACGCCGCTGCTCGTGTTCTTATTAATGTATTACCTGGTTGAACTACTGCAGCCATTCAATCTTCGAGTGGCGAAAAGAGTAGTGATTTTTTCCCTTTTTGTTTCCATAATCAGCCTTGGTATAAAGCCATACTATTACCTGGGTTGGAATTACAAGATTATGGAAGAAACCAGACAGATGCTACTCGGCTATGCTGAGGAGAATTCTCTCTCCCGCGCAACCATTGCCAACCCGGATATTGGGATTATTAGCTTGCATAAAAACTTCAATGTCCTGGATTTGGGCTGGCTTGGCAATTCGGTATTAATTAAGATTGACCGCGAGGATGAAATTGACTATATCCTGAATAAAATGGCGCCGGACTTGATCGAGTTGAAAGCCAACTGGTCACTCAGATATAACAATCTCACCCAGAGTGCCCAATTTGCTGACCAATATCTTCAAGTGGAAGACTTTGGACCTTACCGCAAGAATCCTCGGGCTCCCCAGGGGATATGGATTCGCAAGGATATCCTCAAGGGATCAGGAACACCGGAGAGAATTCTGCTGGATAAATTGAGCCAAAATCCGGATATATCCATCATTGAGTCTGAGCTTGCTCTGGCGAAATCTAAAAATTTAGAGGACCTCAGCTATATTTCCAGATCTGCCTACCATTTTCTTCCGGAGATTGTAGAAAATGGCCAGTACGAAGAATTGCGCAAATTATTTGGGGATCCATCATTCAGCATATTTGACAGGTATTTGATTGAGTCACGGATAAATGGCCAGGCATATCAGGATGTGATTAAATATTACCAACAGTAGCTGCCTAAATTAATGCTTATATACAGAAACCCGGTAGTTTTCTATCCCGGTGAAAGGTAAATGTAAATGTATGGAAAGTCAAATTCCTATCCAATTCTGGGTTAATGCTGTAAACTCAATTTTTATATCTTCCTATTCGGATACATCCTATGCGGCATGCTGTTAGTATCAGTATTGGTTCATCAAAAAGGGATTGGAAAGCTGAAGTTTCCCTTATGGGTCAACAAGTGGCTATTGAACGGATTGGCACGGATGGAGATATGCAAAAAGCTGCCCGGCTTTTCGGCGAACTGGATGGAAAAGTGGACGCCTTAGGTGTCGGCGGAACAGATCTTGGCTTCATGGTTGACGGCCAGTGGCACAAGTTATCCTCCATACAAATGCTGCGCGAATTAATCCATAAGACACCGGTGGTTGACGGAACAGGGTTAAAACTGACCCTGGAAAGGAAAGCTGCAGCGCTTTACCACCAAACCTTTTCCCCTGCAAAACCCGATCAAAGGGTCTTAATTATGACTGCAATCGATCGTTGGGGAATGGTGCAGGGATTTGATGATCTGTCCTACCAATGCATATATGGTGATTTACTGTTCAGTCTCGGTTTGCCATTCCCAATGAGAAAAATCAAATCTGTCAAAAGGATGCTTAGCTTGCTGCTTCCTGTTGTTGGAAGGCTTCCTTTCGAATGGCTTTATCCTGTCGGTCAGGAGCAGGAGAAACGGCATCCAAAATACAGCCAATATTTTGAATGGGCTAAAATCATTGCCGGGGATTGTCATTACATTCACCGGTATATGCCCGAAAGACTTCCGGATAAGGTTATATTGACCAACACAACCACCCCTCAAGACCGGGAATTCTTTCGCCAGGCTGGTGTCAAAAGTTTGATCACGTCCACACCTGTTCTAAATGGACGTTCCTTTGGGACGAATATGATGGAAGCAGCGATTCTGGCTGCGGTGGGTTACACCCGGCAGGTGAATTATTCCGATTCCAAGGACTACCTGGAAATGATGGAAGACATAATCTCTAAAGTGGGGATGACTCCCCAGGTTATGGATTTGTAATCATGAATGTTGTTCTGACAGCCGGCGGAGTACCCCAACCGGGTGAGCCGCTTTTCGAAATTTCCAAAGGCGCACCCAAGGCAATGGTCAGCCTGGCTGGTAAATCCATTATCCAGTGGGTCCTGGATGCACTTGGGAAAAGCTCCAACGTCGATGAAATTGCCCTGGTGGGATTGGATCAATCGGCAGGTCTGACATGTACACAGCCGGTTCACTATCTGGAGTCCGCTGGAGATTTGTATTCCAATATTGTAAGGGGTTTGGAGTACTATAATCACAAAGCTGAACAAAAGGAACCCATCCTGATGGTTGCCAGTGACATTCCTTCCATAACTGCGGAGATGATCGATTGGATGATTGAGTCTGTCCGGCAGGTAAAGGCGGATATTTATTACCCTGTAATTACCAGAAAAGTTATGGAAACCCGATTCCCGGGATCGAAGCGCACCTATCTCCGCCTGAAGGATATGGAACTATGCGGTGGGGATATCCTGGCCATCCGGTCAGAAATCTTAACGAAACAGTCAAATACTTGGAAAAGATTAGGAGAAACCAGGAAAAGTCCAATGAGGCAAGCGCTTTTACTGGGTTTGGATACACTATTCCTCATAGCTACCAGGCGATTATCGTTGATTGATGCAGAAGCAAAAATCAGTCAAAAATTGGGTTTGCGCGGCAAAGTAATGCTTTGCCCATTCGCTGAAATTGGTATGGATATCGACAAACCGAACCAGTATGAGTTCCTGAAAAAGTACCTGGTGGGGGCAGCGGGTGGACATGCAACAATGGATTGAAAAAATCCTGGATTATGATTACAGGCTTTCCCAAAGCCTGCGGTTGAAAACAGACTCTGCTGCCCTCAAGAAAATGGCGTCTATTTTTGCCCATACCGGCGATTCATGGTTTTGGCTGGCAGGTTTGGTCTTACTATGGTTATTTGGGAATCCTGAATGGCGGTATAAGGCTGCTTTACTGGCAATATCCCTGGTTATTCTGGCAGTATTTGTGCTTTTCCTCAAGTTTACAATCCGCAGGCGCCGGCCTGAGGGAGATTGGGGAGGAATTTACCGTAAAACCGATCCTCATTCCTTCCCGTCCGGTCATGCAGCCCGTGCCGCATTGTTGGCAGTGATGGCTATTGGCCTGGGACCGGCCTGGTTCGGCTGGGTTGTGGGAATTTGGGCACCATTTGTCAGCCTGGCCAGGATCGTAATGGGAGTCCATTATGTCTCCGACGTCGTGGTGGGTTTTATTATCGGGATAATCGTAGGCTGGGTAATGTTAGATCTGCAAGGGGTGATGGTCCTGGCCGCGCCATTCATTTTCTGAAAAACACACCACTAACAGTTTAAATCCCCGTAATTAATTTATTTAAATTAAATTATTGCGTTTCAAAGCTGTTTCGAGGATCAATAAAATCAGTTCTGTATGGGAGAGACCATCAGCCTTAGCCTCAATTACCAGATCCGATATTACCGGTGCCAGCCCTGGCAGCGGATTGATTTCAAGTATGTAAGGTTTCCAGTTATCATTCACATCCAGCCGAAAATCAACACGCGCCACATCCAGGGCACCAGTCACACGGAATACCGCTGCTGCCAGATAGTTGAGTTCGTCCACCATTTTGGGTTCAAGCGGAGCCGGGCAGAGATAGGTTAATTGATCGGCCAGGGCAACTTTCAGGCGATTGCTGTAGACCGCATCACTTTCTTTGTACGGTTTCAGATCAACTTCCATAGGTGGGAGAAAACGGAGTCCAGCCTGAATCCGGCCTGCATCTGGATCATCTGGCATACGGCGTGCCACCGGACCGATTAAATTGCCAACCATTCCAAGCGTTACTTCTCTTCCATCTATAAACTCTTCCACCAATGCTGTCTGCTGGTACTTATTGGTAATAAATGAGATTTGTTCCCTGAGTTCATGCTCATTATGAACAATTGATTTGGAACTTACTCCCATCCCTGTACCCTCCCGGCTTGGTTTTACAAAGAGGGGGAAATACATGTCATTGTTCAATGGTTCGTCAACACGCTCGAATGTTTGAAAATTTGGGGTTGGGAGTTCGTGCCAGTGGAGAATGCGTTTGGTCATCGGTTTATCAAGCGCCAGTGCAAGGGAGAGCACCTTCGAGCCAGTATACGGAATTCGCAGCATTTCCAATAGTGCAGGTACCTGGGCTTCTCTTGCATCTCCAAAATGCCCCTCGCAAATGTTGAAGCAAATGTCCGGCTGATATTTACGAATAGAATCCAGAAGTGAGATATCACCCTCAAAGAAATCCGATTCATATCCACCTGAGCGGATTGCTCCAAGGAGGGCCTGGATAGTGTTCTCTGAATCCAGGTCATCCCACCAGTCATCGGTTGCGCCTTCAATTTTTGGAGCGTTTTTCTTCAAATTTGCGAGTACAGCAACCTTCATTCTCTTCATGTCAAGTCTCCTGTAATTGAAAGCAAATTGTATTTAAACCATTCCTACGGAGGGGAGTGTGCAGTTTTGAATGTTTGAATTTAACATAAATTGTTTATAAATTCAATCGACGATCGCACCACAATGGATTTATTTATTCCTGTAGTGAATAATATACAGGGAAATTTTCCAGTTATGATTTTATCTTATTTCAGTTTAAATAGACCACTTGATTTTGGATAATTTTTTCCTTGCATAAGTAATCATTAAAAGGTATCCTTGTGATGGGAGTGGATGAGTCCCGGTGGATTCCCCGGTCTTCAAAATCGGTGGCGGGTCGCTTTGCGGGCCGCAGTGGGTTCGACTCCCATCCATTCCCGCCTATAATCCCCCCTTGTAAATCCATGATAAACATGCCTGAAAAATCCGGCAATGGAAAATCCTTTATGAGGAAGTTTCTAAGCTATAATCCAAAATCAATGAAACGATTCAATTCCGAGGTGCACAGTTGGAAATAGTTGATCAAGGAATCTCACCGGAGAAATTTGACACCCTTGAGAGAGTTGTCCAGGAGTTTTTCCGAATTGATGACTATATCCTTGGATCTCCCCGGCAAAATTTCGTGATTCAATATCATGGTCAATTTATTTCGGAAAGCAGCCAGGCATACGATAAGATCGCCGCAAATGTGCAAACCTTTGGATTGGTTCCTCTTTTCCGGATTGAGAATGGCCGTCAAACGATTTATATTGTCCAGGGATTGCCAGATCCAAAGCCTTCCAATGTGAATATTAACATAATTCTTTTTGTTATTACTGTTTTTACGGTAATGCTGGCTGGCGCTTTATATGGCCTGGACGAACCTCTACCGGCTGGTATTCTGGAGACTATCACATTTCTCATCGAACGCGGCTGGCCTTTCGCGGTTAGCCTGCTGGCAATTTTAGGGACACATGAATTTGGGCATTATCTGGTGGGCAGGTACCATAAAGAGCATGTTACCCTTCCATACTTCATCCCGTTTCCTCTCAGTCCATTTGGTACAATGGGGGCATTTATCAATATGAAACGCCCTCCCAAAAACAGGCGCATCTTGCTGGACATCGGAATTGCCGGACCGCTTTCCGGATTGGTTGTAGCGATACCGGTATTAATTTTGGGATTATCCCTTTCAACAGTGGATATTCTGCCTGTGACAATTCCAGAAGGAATTTCTTTACAGGTAGAAGGCAACTCAATCCTCTATTTGGTGGCAAAATACCTGGTTTTCGGGCGCCTGCTGCCTGCTCCTGCAGATGTGAGCGGCCTTACACTTATACCTTACTGGCTTGGGTATTTTTTTACCGGACGCCCCGCTCCCTTGGGGAGTGTTGATGTGTTACTACACCCCGTCGCATGGGCAGGCTGGGCTGGTATCCTTGTCACTGGATTAAACCTCCTCCCGGCAGGGCAGCTGGATGGTGGCCATATGCTTTATGTTCTTTTTGGCAAGAAAACTGCGGCCCGCATCTTACCGATTGTACTGGTCGGGCTGGTTCTGCTTGGTTTTGCCTGGAGCGGCTGGTGGTTGTGGGCGGTATTAATCTTTTTCCTGGGGAGATCTCATGCAGAACCCATGGATCAGGTCACACCACTAGAAAGCTGGCGTAAAATTCTGGCAGCTCTGGCATTGGTGCTATTCTTTCTTACATTCACACCAGTCCCATTATCTTTATTATATTAGTTTGTTGAATGAGTCTTACCAAATAAATAATCAGCTGTTCATTGTATGGATAAGTCTTCCATCCAGGGTCAGGTAATTCTTCATTAATGTCACTGCCAGGCAGGCATGTGCTGGCAGTATGCAGAGTAAATCCCCAATTTTAATTTTTTCTATTCCGTTTTCTATGTGGATAATGCCATGCTCCTGTGACATTCTTGCCACATAAGCGCTTTCGACCGGGTTTCCCCACCCGAAGGGTGTTGGGAATGCAACCAAACCAAATTTAGTTATCCCATTATCAACAAAACTGTCTTTAGATAAGTGTACTGCCCCTCCATAAATTACCAGTTCATTTCGCTCGGGATGGCTTGCGACAACCGGGCAGGCTGCTGCCACACTGATCTGTTCCGCAGTGCATGAACCAATCATCAGCTGCTGTGCATCATAAAAAACAAAATTACCGGGACGGATTTCGGTGGTTCCTGCAAAATCATCACACAATGAACTGGATGGGGTGTCACCAATCGATATTTCCATGCCAGCCATACCGCGGGCTGCAAGTTCACTGCTCAGCATGCGTAAACGATTCATGCTTTCGTTATGAATATGACATACTTCTTCTGCTGAATTTGCATGGTAGGTATGACCGGCATGTACAAGCACACCCTTTAATATCAATTTGCAATTAGATTGTGTTTGTCGGGCAATCTGGAAGATGTGGTCAACGTTTTCCCAGTGGACACCGGTACGGTTACTCCCCGGATCAACTTTGATCCAAACCTGAACTGCATGATCCAGGGAACTGGATAAAAATTCCAATGACTCCAAAGATTCAATCACCAGACCAAGTTGAATTTCTCCCGCCAGTTGATTTATCTCAGGGATCTGTCGTATATTTACCGGAAATGCAATGGTGATATCCCTCCAGCCATTCTTTGCAAAGTAGTAGGCCATGTCCACGGAGGAAACCGTAATTTTCGTGATACCTTCTTCTGAAAACCATCCTCCGATTTCGGCTGATTGGTGAGTTTTAAAGTGGGGACGCAGTTCCACCCGGGAGATCTTTGCCTTTTTGACCATCTGTGCAATATTCTTCCGGGTTTTGTTTTCATCCAAAAGCAAAGTCGGTTTTACAATATGGTTGAATAGTTGCATAAGGAAATACTCCTCATTGTTCGAGAATATGATTAAATTATAGTCATAACTGGTCAACCATCCATCGCAATCAACTCTCGGAAGGGAAGATATGACGAAATCCAGGATTATCATTAACCCTTCAGGGGACAGAGAGATTGAACTAAAGGCAAATCCTTCCTGATGAAAATTATTCGTGATCTGGTAAATTTTGTTATCAAAGTGCTTATTTCAATTGCATGCCGGATAGATGCAAACGAACTAAACAAAGTAGCAGCTGCCGGCCCCCTCATTCTGGCTACCAACCATATCAACTTCCTGGAGATACCGCTGGTTTATCTCTGGATGCAGCCCCGACCGCTTTATGCCTTGATTAAAATCGAAACCACGCGCCATCCTTTTTTTGGTTTCCTGGCGGATAGTTGGGGAGGCATTCCGGTACGAAGGGGCGAGTTTGACCGGAGTGCATTGATGACCTGCATAAAATTAATGGAGGACGGCAATATCCTGGCGATTTCCCTGGAGGGTACCCGCAGTGGAGACGGCAAACTTCTCAAGGGATATCCAGGAGTGATTCCCATTGCGCTGAAGACCGAGGCACCAATTCAACCAGTTGCATTTTATGGTCACGAAAATTTTTGGAATAATATTGTCCATTGAAAAGGACAGATTTCAAAATAGTGGTTGGTGAACCCTTTATGATCAAGGATCGTGGACTGGGGATGTCGCGCGAGGTTCGCCAGGAAATTGTAGACCAGATCATGCTGCGGCTTGCTTCATTTAATGCCTGAAAAATACCGGGGTGTATATTCAGATCTTAGCCAGTTAAAAAATGATTATTTTGATTCTTTACCCATTGGTGGCAATTAAGACCGGTAGACCAATTTCCCTTTTATTTTAAAATCTATAGCCACGCCTACTTGAAAGAATAGAAAAAAAGTTCTATAATAAAGTCATGGACAGTATCCAAAAGCTGATCGCCCTCGGAGATACAGTTGATTACGAATTAGATGGGTTGCCCTTGCTGCAAGCCTCTGGTGAAGGCTTTCAGAATAATCCCTGTGCAGCACCATGCAGCAGTTCCTCCGATAAATTATCCCGGCTGCCGGTATTTTTTGCTGCAGCCGGAGGAAAGCGCATCCCAATCCTGAAAACAGTCCTGACTTCGGTTTGCGAAAGGGATTGTAATTATTGCGGGATGCGTTCCGGAGTTGACTGCCAGCGCTATTCTTTTCGACCGGAAGAAATGGCGAAGGCTTTTATACAAATGTACAGGCAAAATATTGTCCAGGGAATTTTTTTGAGCTCGGGAATTGCTGGCGGAGGTATCAGTACCCAGGACCGCTTACTGGCAACCACTGAAATTATCCGCAAGGAAATGGGTTACCGCGGCTACATCCACCTCAAGATCATGCCTGGTTCTGAGAAAGCACAAATTGAAAGGGCAATGCAATTGGCTGACCGTGTGTCTGTCAATCTTGAAACAACCTCAACGACGTTACTGCATAAATTGGCTCCCCACAAAGGTTTCCTTGATGAGCTGCTCCAACCATTAAAATGGGTGGATGAAATTCGGCATAAACAAACACAGCAAACACACCGGCAGGCTCGTCAACCTTCCAGCACAACCCAATTTGTGGTTGGACCAGCCGGCGAAACAGATTTTGAGCTGCTCCATCTCTCCAGCTACCTGTTTAAGCAATTAAACCTGAGCCGGGTTTATTATTCCCGCTTCAGTCCCATCCCCGGGACACCGCTGGAAAATGAGCCAGGCACCCACCCTCAAAGACAGGTGCGTCTTTACCAGGCCTCCTTCTTATTACGGGATTATGGATATGATGTGGAGGATTTTAATTTTCTTATAGGGGGTTATCTACCATTAAATAGAGACCCCAAGATGTTATGGGCTGAAGAGAACCTCAGAGATGGACCTGTTGGAAATAAACCATGCGGATTATAAACAACTTTTGCGGGTTCCTGGAATTGGACCAAAAGGTGCCCGCAGAATTATTGAAAAAAGGAATAATCACAAACTTGTCAATATGGACGAAATTCGATCACTTGGAATCCGTCTGGATGCAGCCAGACCATACTTGCTGGTTAATGGCAAACGTCTGCCAACGCAGCTGGGATTATTTGGTTGAAGGTCTTAATCGGATGCGGGTTGTACTTCCTTTGTCCTGGTTTTACGCTTGAAAACCCTGATAAGCATTTTCCCTCCACCAAAAATTCCTGAAGGCATGAATATGATCATGAGCACAACCGCTGCTCCAACAAATACCGTTCGGTAGAGTTCTCAAGAAAAACATGGGGAGTTTATGAGGATCCTATTTATAAGGAATTCTATTCTTCTTCCTTTTCTGGTTACTTCATATCCATCAGGTAAATTTTTCGAATAGTAGTTCGAGAATTCCCAATAATATTTTGTATAATTCAGTTAATGATGTTTTCTTTAATGAAGTAAACCTGTTCATCCATTGGAGGTAATCATGCCCATCAGTGCTAACGGAAAAATTTTGCATGTAGATCTTTCAAATGAAAAGCTTACTATTGAGGAACCACCAGAGAGCTTTTACCGGAAATATTTTGGGGGATCTGCCATGGGTCTTTCATACATTCTAAAAGAACTCAATCCAGGTATTGATCCTCTTGGCCCCGATAATATATTGACCCTGATGGTTTCGGTATTAACCGGAGCTCCGGTATCTGGGCAAAGCCGCATGACTGCCAGTGCTAAATCTCCATTGACGGGTGCGGTAGGTGATTCCCAATGTGGTGGTTTTTTTCCAGCTGAAATGAAATTTTCCGGTTTTGACGGCATTGTTATTCGAGGTAAGGCGGCTCATCCGGTTTATTTATGGCTGCATGACGGCGAGGCAGAATTAAGGGATGCGTCTCATATATGGGGGAAAACAGCATCCAAGGTTGAGGACATATTGAGAGAAGAATTGGGTGATGAAAAAATTGAAATTGCCCAATGTGGTCCAGCCGGTGAGAAATTGGTGAAATTGGCAGCCATCATCAATATGGCTAACCGCGCCAATGGACGTACCGGCATGGGTGCAGTGATGGGATCCAAAAATTTAAAAGCTGTAGTTGTGAAAGGGAAGTCTAAGAAGATAAACCTGGCAGATGGAAAACGATTAAATGAAATTGCCAGGGAGGGTACTGTTCTTCGGAAAGAAAATGGTGACGTAGAAAAACTTCATATGGACGGTACTGCAGGTATTGTATCGGACCAGCATTTGAATGGAGGATTGCCAACCCGCAACTTTTCAGAGGGTCAATTTGAAGGCTTTGAAAAAATATCCGGAGAAACCATGACGGAAACAATCCTGGCAGAACGGGATTCTTGCTTTGCCTGCAGTGTTCGCTGCAAGCGGGTGGTAGAGACGGAGTGGAATGGAAACCCTGTGGTCAGACGCAATGGCGGACCTGAGTATGAAACGGTAGCAACCCTGGGATCTTACTGCGGCGTGGATAATCAGGCTGCAGTTGCCTATGGTAACCAATTGTGTAATGAGTATGGATTGGATACGATAGGAACGGGGGCAACCATTGCCTGGGCAATGGAATGTTTTGAGAATGGTGTTCTAAGCGAAGCAGAAATCGGATATCCTCTGAAGTTCGGTGATGACAAAGCGATGATCCGTACCATTGAAAGGATTGCCAGGAGGGAAGGGTTTGGAGATGTCCTGGCGGAGGGTTCGCGCAGAGCAGCCAATCTAATCGGAAAGGGGCATGCTTTCCTGATTGATGCCAAAGGGGCTGAAGCTCCTGCTCATATGCCGCAAGTTAAAAAGAGCCTCGGTTTGATCTATTCGGTGAATCCGTTTGGTGCGGACCACCAATCGCATGAACATGATCCAAACGTGGAGGATGGAGCATGCGAACGTTCAAAAGCGCGCATGAAGCTGCTGGGTTTTGAGCATACCCTCCCAAAAAATTCCATGGGGGAAGATAAAGTGCGTTATGCACTCACAACCCAGTATATTTACAGCTTTATGGATTCTGCCGATTTATGCCAATTTGTTTTTGGCCCCGGATGGCAATTATATGGTCCGGATCACACGGTTGAGATGGTAAAAGCAGTCACAGGTTGGCAGGATTTTGATCTGGAGGAGCTGCTGCTGGTTGGAAAACGGCGCCTGAACATGATGCGGGTCTTCAATGCCCGTGAAGGATTTACCCGTG
The DNA here is from genome assembly GCA_963747965.1 of uncultured Chloroflexia bacterium. Lineage (GTDB taxonomy): Bacteria > Chloroflexota > Anaerolineae > Anaerolineales > Anaerolineaceae > CAVVGZ01. Next base: position 168,128 of record CAVVGZ010000005.1, read on the forward strand.
AAAATGACAGGCTGGCTGAAAAATTCTTCAAACCACTTAAAGGTACCGGACCAAGTGCCGGGGTTGCAGTGGATGAACAGGTAATTGAGGAAGCCAAGACAATTTATTACAGGCTTGCCGGTTGGGACGAAACTACTGGTAATCCAACCCCCGAGCAGCTGGCCAAACTTGGGTTGGTCGAACTGGCGGGCAGTTATTAAATTAAATTCGAAAGACACGTGTCACCAGCAGGGGAAGAACAACTTCATCCCCTGCTTTTTTTATAGGAGCCAGGCATCAGGATTAAACCCCATTTAAGACTACGCAAATGAAAATTAATTTCAATTGGCTGCAGTCCAATTTTGCTTACGATTTTTACCCCACAACACAGAAAGAAAAAATCTTGGGTTTTCCTCACTTGTTTCAGAGAGAAATTATTAATATTCCAATGCGGTAAGGGATCCGCTTTATAAAGACAAGGACAGAACACACCTGGGACAATATCAATCCCGCCAGGAATGGGGCAGATTAGAGGGAAACTGCCAATAAAATTGAAAGAAGCACGAATTCTATCAGCGCAAAATATAGATACCTGGGGAATGATTTTTTCTCGTCCAGCACCAACCGCTGAGGATCTCCAGTTATTTTGAAAGCCGCACCGGCAAACCAGGCGAAAATTAACCCTCCCACCAGTCCACCGAGGTGACCCCAATTATCAATACGCGGCGAAAGACCGAGGGTAAGATTGATGAGGGTAATCGTGATGATATTTATCAGTAACGGGCGTGCTTTCTTCCCGAAAAGAAACCGGTTTTGATAGATGAAAATTCCCTGGGCTCCAATTAACCCAAAGATAGAAGTGGATGCACCCAGGGATGGTTCTGGTGAAAGTATGAATGAGAAGACGTTTCCGGCATAGCCTGCCAGCAGATACAAAACCAGGAATCGCATATTCCCGTAGTAAGCCTCCAGTCCTGGACCAATCACATAAAGTGCATACATATTAAAAGCGATATGGATAAAGGAGCCGTGCAGGAAAATGGGGGTAATCAGCCGCCAGTATTCACCTTCCCGTATTAAATGATTGTATTTGGCTGCCCAGACTATCAGGATATCATCGTTTAACAGGAACTGGCTGGACATTTGGAGCAGGAAGAAAAAAATGGTAATCCCAATGAGCGAATAACTTACAAGTGGTTTTGCAGGTTTAATCTGAAGGATCAGTGACTGGGGTTGGGGTTGGTAGGTGCCAGGTGGCAGCGGTTTAGATTCGATGCTTTCTGCTGGGATTTCTGGAGGATAGTAGCTCATAGCGAAAATTTTCGATGATTTGTCCGGTGATGTTCCGCCTCAATAATTGAAACAATTGTGTCCACTGCTTTTTCAAGTTGTGACGCGGCATTGATCACGATGTAATCGAATTCCTGGATGTGCTGCATTTCATTCTGAACGGTTTCGATCCTTACCTTGAGCGATTCTTCATTTTCAGTTTTACGGTTTTGGAGGCGGTCAAACCACTCCTGGATATTCCTTGGAATCAGGAAGATCAAAATTGATTCAGGGAAGAGCTTTTTCATTTTTGCTGCGCCCTGTACGTCCAGACGCATGATGATGTCTTTCCGGGTTGCTATCGCATCCGCGATCTGAGATTTTGGGATACCCTTGCAATCCGTGTATACCAGCGAGTTTTCAATGAATCCGCCTTGCTCAACCAGCAATTTGAATTCTTCCTGGGAATAAAAAATGTAATCTCGCCCAGGAATTTCTTCCGGTCTGGGCGCCCTGGTTGTTGCAGTTACCACGATATGGATAGGTAAGCCTCTTAGTCTAAGAGATTTTAATACGGAGTCTTTTCCGACGCCCGAAGGACCGGATACGATGATCATTAATGGCTGCGGGTGCAGTACATCGAACGACAAGGATTCATCAATTATCAAAGATACCTCGAAATTAATTGCTGATATGAATTCAGGATGATTATAATAGATAAAAGAATATCTATCACCCGGAGAATTAAATGCCAAACTACGAATACCGTTGTCTGGATTGCAATGCCAGGTTTGAAATTTTTATGTCTTATAGCGAATACGGGAAACGGCAGGTAATCTGTCCAAAGTGCGCAAGTGAAAATTGTGAAAGAAGGATCGGTAAAATCCGCTTTGCCCGGTCAGAGGATAGCCGGATGGAAGAGTTTTCTGATACGGACAGTTTCGATGGATTGGAGGATGATCCGGTTGCCCTGGGCAGGATGATGCGGAAAATGAGTAAAGAAGTGGGAGAGGAAATGCCCCCCGAGTTTAATGAAGTAGTTGGCAGGTTGGAAGCCGGCCAATCCCCGGAGCAAATTGAACGCGATCTTCCGGATTTGGGTTCTGAACCTGGAGGAATGGGTGGTTTTGGTGGCAACTCCTTTGATGATGAGGACTAATCCCGGTTATGGATAATTTTTTCTAATTGTTGATAGCTTGAAATCCACGAAGCTTTATTAATGAAATCTGTAAGAGAGGTGCTTTGAGATCTAAGACGGCGAACTGCATCGCCGACAGGATCATCACCAGCTGCACCTCCAGCCTCATCGGCATAGGCTCCATGGAAGGCGAAGTAAGCCTGGTTTAATTTTCGAATCTGATAACCATTTTCCCAGAGAAACTGCCGCCTTTCCTCCATATATGCTTCTGCTTCTTCAATTTTTCCCTCTTCGAGCAGTCGGTCAGCTGTTTCCCTTGTGATCCTCATCTCTTTACGAAAATCAAAAGGAGGGGGAGCGGAGTCTACCAATTCGGTTGAACATCCGCAGTTTGGGGGATAAATCATCCGCAGGAGCCGGTGGAAGATGTTCCGGATAATATTTTTCAAGCACTGCTCTGCCAATTTCTTTACCTGCAATGGAAGCGACCGTTTCATTGATTGTACGCAGTTCCGGGGAAGTCTCGTAGTTTAAGCCGAGGGGTCGTAAGGTGAGGTAATTGTGAATCCACTCATGGGCAATCACTTCTGTAAGCCATACCAGATCTGTGCTGGAGAGTACCATGGTTGGATAAACACCTACTCCGCCAATGGAAACGACAAGTGCTGATACATCCAGGTCCTTTTCCACGCTGTTTTCCAATTGTATTATCTCGTCAATGGACTGATCTGCTGTGAGGGAAATATTTTGATCCTGCCGGATTATGTTTCGCGGTGATATGATCAATGCTTTTGGTAACGGAGTTGTATGAAACAGGGGTGGCGGTATAGGTTGTCCGCCCAGGGTCAAATTGATTTCAGACAGAATGGCGCCTACCTGCTGCTCCAGGACAGCCTCGGCCAGGGGACCTGATTTTGTCTGATAATCCACGAGTTGGGACAAATACTTCTTTAATGGCTGAGCCGCCTCATCGGCGTTTGTATTACCCGGTTCAGCATATATCTGTTCTATCGAGCGTTCGGTATTTTCAATTTCTGCGGTTATCATAAGGTTTTGCAGGACAATTTCTTTTTGTTTTTCGTCATTCATGTAACGGGGTAAATCAAGGGAACCCTGAGAGTTCTTGATGTTTAATGCGTCAATTGTCCAGTTTCCATAATCGAACTCAATTCCCCTGGTAAATAAACGCACAAGTTCATCGGGTTCATTAATAGGAATAACGCTTCTGGTTAGGCTTATTCCAGCTGCAAAAATTATGAGTATTTTATAAACAATATGAATAACCTTGTGCATGATTATTACCCGAAAAAGAATTATACCAATTAGAAAATATGAAATGGGAAATGGCATTTTCTACCCTGTACATTCGCTTTTTGCCAAGGGTTTTTACAAAGTCATTATCTCTGAAGTCGATGATAAGGTTATAATAATTAATTTAGAGGAACTCGCCGATAGGTTTGGTTTTTTGAATTAGGAAATATATTTCCAGTGATTAGAATACAGCCAGAGGTAGAATGAAGAGATCATATTGGATTGTTGCCGCCATAATTATCCTGGGAGGTGTTGGTTATCTTGTATACCGGGGGGTACAGCAGCGAGCCGTGTCTGCCTCATCGCAATACCAGACGGAAACAGTTGTGCGGGGTAACCTTGAGGCTATTGTTGGGGCAAGCGGGACGGTTCATTCCAATCAATCCACAGACATAAACTGGGAAACAACCGGCAGAATTGGGGAAATCGCTGTAGAAATTGATGACGAGGTAAAGGCCGGCGATCTACTGGCGACCCTGGAACGGAATTCTCTCCCTCAAAATTTGATTCTGGCCGAAGCAGACTTAATCACTGCCAAAAGGAATTTGGAAAACTTACAGGACTCCGAAAAAGCTGCTGCCGATTCTGCACTGGCACTCGCACAAGCACAGATTGCCCTTGATGATGCCCTTGAAGTCCGAGAAAGAAAAGATTTTGCACGCGCCAGCCAGACAACGCTGGATGCCATCAAGGCGGACTTTGTCCTGGCACAGGATGGATTGGATCAAGCCGAGGATTTGTTTTCATACTTTAAGGACAAACCCGAAAATGACCCGGGGCGCGCATCTGCGATGCTGCAGTATGTTAATGCAAAGAACGCACGAGATCGTTCCCTTTCAAACCTTAATTATGCATTAGGCAGACCGGATTCCCAGGAACTTGCTGAAGCCGATGCAAAAATCCAAGTGGCTGATGCCAACCTGAAGGATGCTGAACGCGAATGGGAAAGATTAAAAGATGGGGTGGATCCCCAGGATATTGCTGCTGCAGAAGCACGGGTGGAGGCTATCCAATCAACGCTTGATATGGCATATCTGAAAGCACCCTTTAGCGGGACAATCACCGAGGTAAATTCCAAGGTCGGGGACCAGGTTACGCCTGCTACACAAACGTTCCGTATGGATGACCTTTCCCGCCTTTTGATAGATGTGGACATTCCAGAGGTGGATATCAATCGTGTCAAGATTGACCAACCGGTAGAAATTGCCTTCGACGCTATATTAAATAAAACTTTTAATGGCACTGTCAGCGAGGTCAGCCGTGTTGGAAAAACTGACCAGGGTGTGGTCAATTTCATGGTGACGATTGAATTACAGGATGCTGACCAGGATGTACTAACAGGTATGACGGCTGCTGTTAATATTCTTACCAGTCAATTAAAGGATGTATTACTGGTGCCAAACCGGGCAGTTCGTTTTAAAAACGGGAAAAGGATTGTCTATAAATTGCTCGATGATGGGTCGCTGGAGGAAGTGCCAATCCAGATTGGTGCTACCTCAGATACGAATTCAGAAATTATTCAGTCCGATTTAAAGGAGGGCGATACCCTGGTACTTAACCCCCCGGTTGAGTTTCGTCCCGGGCCGCCCAGCCAATAAAAGGTTATGAGCGACTTTGTCATTCAGGCGATAGATTTATGTAAAATCTATCAGATGGGAAATGTTGAAGTCCCTGCGCTGTGTGGAGTTACCTTTAATATCGAACGCGGGGATGTGGTTGCCATCATGGGTCCTTCCGGATCCGGAAAATCCACCTTGATGAATTTACTGGGATGTTTAGACCGGCCAACCAGTGGGGATTATTTCCTGGATGGAGAGACAGTGGCGGTGTTGAATGATGACCAGCTGGCAGATATTCGCAACAGGAAGGTGGGCTTTGTCTTCCAGAAATTTATGTTGTTGCCCCGCCTGACGGCTCTGGGAAATGTTGAACTACCTCTGCGGTACGCCGCATTGAATAAAGGGATGAGGAGCCGCGCACAAGCAGCCCTGGAAGCAGTCGGACTTGCGGATAGGATGCAGCACCGACCCAATGAGCTTTCCGGAGGGCAGCAGCAGCGGGTAGCCATAGCCAGGGCGCTGGTTAACAACCCTGCCATTCTGATGGCTGATGAACCAACGGGGAACCTTGATTCAAAATCCGGACATGAAATCATGGACCTTATCCTGAAAATGAACCAGGAAATCGGGACTACCTTGATCATTGTCACCCATGATCCGGAAATATCAAAATTGACAAGGCGTATCCTTCATTTAAGGGATGGGGAATTGGAGGAAGGGTCATGAGCCTGCTGGCATCTATTGTTGAAGCCCTGGAAAGCCTTATGACGAATAAAGCCCGCTCGGGTCTGACCATTTTAGGGATTGTAATTGGCGTTGCAGCGGTGATTGCCATGTTGGCTGTAGGCCAGGGGGCCCAGAATACCATTACCGGTTCGATTTCGGGTGTTGGCACAAATCTTCTTTTCGTTTTCCCTGGAAATTTTGAGACCGATGTCAGGAATCCTAAACCATTGACGATTGGGGATGTGGACGCACTCTCCGATCCATTCCAGGCCCCTGCAATAAAAGCGGCAGCCCCAGCGATTCAGAAAAACGTGCTGGTATCTTATGGAGGAGAGAGTTCCAACAGTATGATATCCGGGGTTACTCCCAATTATGCAGCGGTCCGGAATTACGAGTTAAGCGAAGGGGAATTTATCAATGAAAACCATATGCTCGGACGGGCTTCTGTAGCTGTAATTGGTCCGGATATGGCGGATAATTTGTTTGGCAGGAGGGACGGTATTGTCGGAGAAACAATCCGTATAGATGGTCAGCCTTACCGGGTAATTGGTGTTACTCAACCGAAAGGCGGGTCAGCCTTTGGCAGCGCAGATGATGTGGCATTTATCCCATTCACCACGGCTCAGATACGTCTGCTCAGTGGCCGGCAGGACCAGGTGGATATCATCCTGGTTGAGGCAGTTGACGCCGACTCGGTCAGCCAGGTAAATGAACAAATTGCCCAGATCCTGAGGTATCGCCATAGGACCGACCTAGGAGTGGACGATTTTACAATTTTTACCCAGGAAGATTTTGTAAAAACTGCCCAATCTATTACCGGAGTTTTTACAATCTTTCTTGGTGGAATCGCTGGCATATCGCTGCTGGTGGGTGGAATTGGAATTATGAATATTATGCTGGTATCCGTCACCGAACGAACCAGGGAAATTGGTTTGCGAAAAGCGCTGGGAGCCAGAAAAAAAGACATCCTTGTCCAATTCCTGACTGAATCATCCCTATTGAGTTTTATTGGAGGGATTATTGGGATAATCTTTGGCTGGATAATTGCCTTCGGAGTCGGGCAGATTGCGGCAGCCAACAACACGGAACTGACTCCTGAGGTGGGGCTGAATGCAATTCTCCTTGCAACGATTTTTTCTACTGCGGTAGGTTTGTTTTTCGGCATTTACCCTGCCAGTCGGGCTGCTAATTTGGAGCCGGTTGATGCCCTGCGCTATGAATAATCCGGAACAGATATTAAGGGTAATTTCTCATAAATTTCACAGAGTGGTAAAAGGGTATTTGATTTTTCCCCGTATACTCTTCGTGTTATGCTTTTTATGTGTTCTGGGTATCTGGCTGGTTGCCCCAGACCGCAGCGTATCCGCGCGCCAGTTTACCAGTCCGGTAGCCCAGCCGGTACTGGTCGGGGACTTGAATAAGGGTGCAAACAGTTTAAATCCACAGAGTTTGCTGGCGGTAGGTACAAATTTATTTTTCAATGGCGATGACAGTCAATATGGAACTGAATTATGGATCAGTGTACCCCCATATGATAAGGAAAGTACCCGGAGGATAACCGATATAAATCCAGGGGAAGGCAATGCTAATCCTCATTACCTGGCATGCGTTGGTGAATCTGTCTTTTTTAGCGCCACAGACGGCAGGGAAGGGTATGAGCTCTGGCAGATTGAGCCCCCTTATATCGAGGCTTATCAGGTTCAGGAAATTAACCCTGCCGGTGACGCCGATCCAAAATTTCTTACAGCAATCGGGAACCACCTGTTTTTTCAGGCGACAGATGGATCGACGGGATTTGAAATTTGGAAAACTTCACCCCCTTATCATGAAGCTTTACCGGTTGCAGATATATTTGAGGGATCCGAAAGTTCACATCCAAAGAATCTGACTTCAATAGGCTGGACCTTGTTTTTTAGTGCAGAAGACAGCTCTGGGACCGAGGTTTGGAAGAGTGATCCTCCCTATAACCAGGAGACTACCAAAAAAATATCGCTGATTAATCCTGACGGCAAAGCTGATCCTGAAGAATTGACTCCGGTAGGAATGACATTATTCTTTTCAGCTGATGATGGAGAAGGTGGACGGGAGGTCTGGAAAATAGAAACACCCTATGAGATCTACAATACTGCCTTGCTGGATAATTTTGATGAGGATGATTGTCCTGATGAGGATGAGGAGTGTTTTTTTATACCAGAATTTGATTCGAATCCGACGGATTTTTATGGCATTGATGACACCCTGTTTTTTAGCAGTAACGAGTTTAGTGGATTTGAACCGCGCAAATCCAATCCGCCTTACGACACAACAAGTACCTTTCGAGTTGCAGATATATTTTTAGGACCGGAAAGCTCCTATCCCCATTTTTTTTATTCAATAGGATCATTCCTTTTTTTTAGTGCCAATGACGGCGAGACCGGGGTCGAGCTCTGGAAATCTGAACCTTCTTATATTGATACCACCCGAATTGCGGATATTATCCAGGATTATGATTTAACTCTTTCCAGGCGTGATGAAGCCCGGGCATCAGATATCTGGGGGTATCCCGGAGTTTCAAGTCCTGCTTACATTGATGCGGTCCGGGTTGCAGATATTCGGCAGGGATATGGAAATTCTAATCCGAACAGGTTTACAGCTATCGGAACCACTCTGTACTTTACTGCAAATGACGGGATCTATGGGGAAGAGCTGTGGCAAAGTGAATTCCCCTTCAATGAGGATTCTACCAAAATAGTCGGTGATATCCGTCGGGGGGCAAATGGTTCAAATCCACAGGAATTGACCGTGATCGACCGCACGTTGTTTTTCAGGGCAGATGATGGCGAGCATGGGTCAGAATTGTGGAAATTGGGAGACGGGTATGTGCTGCCTGCCACAGGATTTGCACCAGGAAGGGTGACGAATTTATCTGGAGCCAGCAAGGAATATCAATCTTTAAATCAAATGCGATTAGTCGTGCCTGCCATGGATGTGGATATTCCCCTGGTGGGGGTTCCAAAATCATCCGGTGGCTGGGACCTGACCTGGCTTGGATACCAGGCTGGATATCTGAACGGCACTGCTTTTCCGACCACACCCGGGAATACAGCCATCACCGCCCATGCATTTCTTGCGGATGGAACAGCCGGTCCATTTCATGACCTCGATAAGCTGAAATGGGGAGACCTGGTGGAAATAAACTCATGGGGAAATCAGTATATTTATGAGGTGAGAGAGGTAATGCAGGTATCCCCGGACGAGACGGAAATCCTGGGAACCGAAGAATTTGATTGGATCACCCTGATAACCTGTAAAGAATACGACGAATCCCTTCAGGATTATCGATGGCGTCTGGTAGTCAGGGCGGTATTAGTTCGCGTACGATTAAACACGGTTCATAACGGACCTCTTCAATCACCCCAATACTCAAATCCTTTGGACGAATGGTTATGCCGGGCCATATTAATCCAAATGTACTGTATACCATTATTATCTGCTTGGAAATAGAAGCTGATTTATGAAAAATGGTGATAGGGATCTGTCTTATCGTTTGCCAGGTTATTTGGTTTTCGGAGATACTGGTGAAATCCATAAGAATGGATTTATATTGGTAACATAGAATTATTATTCGATTTAATTCAATTGCGGTAAAATCTAACGATAAAACTGGCCTGCTGTTTAGCGGAGGGAAGCGAGGAGTAAGATGGCGGATTGGAAAATTCTTATCACGGATGGGCTTGAAAATAGTGGACTCAATCAATTAGAAAAATATTCCATCGTTGATAACAGGCCCGGGATTTCCCCCGAAGAGCTGCTGGAAATAATCCAGGATTATGATGCATTGATTGTCCGAAGCCGGACGAAAGTGAACGGATCAGTCCTTCAAACCGGTAATAAATTGAAAGTAGTCGGACGGTCTGGAGTCGGTGTGGATAATATCGATCTGGAGAAAGCCAAAGAATTGGGTATCACCGTGGTTAATTCTCCGGTAGGTCCCACAATTGCAGTTGCTGAATTAACAATTGGGCTCATATTAAGTCTCCTGCGGGATATTCCAAATGCAAATGCTTCATTGAAGGCCGGAACCTGGGCAAAAAAGTCGTTAATGGGTTCAGAGCTCTATGGCAAAACCCTTGGGATTATTGGTTATGGACGCATTGGGATGGCAGTGGCAGAGAGGGCAAAAGCCTTTGGAGCGACCATAATTGTCAACGATGAGAATCTAAGGGATGATGAAATAGCGTTATCCGGGATCCGGTCGATGACCAGCGATGAGGTTTTCTCCCAATCCGATATTATCTCCCTGCATGTTCCCCTAACAGAGCACACAAAAGGAATGATCAATGAGCAGACTTTGCAACTAATGAAGGATGGGGTCAGGATTATTTGCACCGCGCGAGGCGGAGTGATTGACGAGGATGCAATACTGGCAGCACTTAATAAAGGGAAAGTGGCCGGTCTAGCTCTTGACGTCTTTAAGAAAGAACCACCCGATGTAAATGAGTTAATCCTCCACCCGAGAGTGATTGTGACCCCTCATATTGGCGCTCAAACTCATGAAGCCCAATATCGCACCGGATTTGATATTGCCTGCGAGGTTTTAAATGCTCTAGGAAACAAATCATTGCGATTTAAAATTGTCTGATTATTGAAGGATGATTGTGGAAGAACAACTTGACCAGTTGAAAGCAATTTTAGGAGAGATTTATGATCTCAATGCAGCCAAATCCTTGCTGGGTTGGGACCATCAAACCTATATGCCGAAAGGCGGAGTAAAAGACCGCAGTGAGCAAATAGCCACTCTTTCCCGTTTAACCCATCAAAAAGCCACTTCAGTTGAAGTAGGATCCCTTTTAGAAAAACTGGATGCATACAGCAAACAACTAGATCCTGACTCAAATGATGCCTGTCTGCTCAGGCAGGTGAGACGAATTTACGATAAAGAAAATCGGATACCAGCCTCATGGATTACCGGTTTTTCAAAAATCATCACATTGGGACAATCTGCCTGGGAAAATGCGAAAAGGGAGTCGAATTTCTCCATTTTTTTACCCCACTTAATCGAAATAATACGAATGCGCCAGGAATATGCCTCGTTTTTTCAACCTTATCAACACATTTATGACCCGCAGCTGGATGATTTTGAACCCGGAATGACAACTCTCGAAGTCCAGGAGATATTTCACCCCTTAAGGGAAACCCAGGTGGAAATAGTTCAACGAATCGCTGAATCCGGCCAGGTGGAAAATCAATTCCTGTACCAGTTTTTTGATGAGCAAAAACAATGGAAATTTGGCGTAGATGTAATTACTGAGCTGGGTTTCGACTGGGAAAGGGGGAGACAAGACCGGTCGATTCATCCTTTCACAAGCGGTTTTGGCCTTGGGGATGTAAGGATCACAACTCGTCTTGATCCAAACAATCTCAATACAGGCTTATTTGGGACTTTGCATGAATGCGGTCATGCCTTATATGAACAGGGAATTGATCCGGCAATTAGACGATCTCCACTTGCGACAGGCGTGTCGAGTGCTGTGCATGAATCTCAATCCCGGTTTTGGGAAAACATCATTGGGCGGTCTCTCTCATTCTGGCAATACTTTTATCCAAAATTGCAGCAAAATTTCCAAAGCCAGCTCGGAAGTTTAAACCTGGCAACCTTCTATAATGGAATTAATATTGTTAAACCGTCATATATCCGCATTCAGGCGGATGAAGCTACCTATAACCTGCACATTATGCTGCGCATGGACCTCGAAATTGCACTTTTAGAAGGTTCATTGGCGGTAAAAGACCTGCCAGAAGCCTGGAATGCAAAGATGAAATCCTACCTGGGTGTAGTTCCACCCGATGATGCCAGAGGTGTGCTGCAGGATATCCACTGGTCGGGTGGTATGATAGGTTACTTCCCAACCTATGCACTTGGAAATTTGGTGGCTTCTCAGTTGTGGGAAAAAATGGAAGCGGATATTCCCACAATTAGTGAAGATATTGCCAGGGGGACATTCGTTTCTGTACTCGAATGGTTGAGGCGTAATATTTACCGGCATGGATCAAAATATCAACCAACAGATTTAATCCGGCGTGTGATTGGAGAGGGGATTAATTCAAGACCGTATCTGCAATATTTAAGAAGGAAATATGGCGAAATCTATCATATCGAGTTTTAACGACCCATTTAATTCATTACCGGTAAACGAATAGGGAAGAAACATGAAATTTGGTTTGGTCTTACCTACCTATGGACCAGATTCCAGCCGGTCTGCTAATATCAATACTGCCCGGGCTGCCGAGGACCTTGGTTTTGATTCAATCTGGGTGACTGATCACCTTGCTCTACCGGAAGAAGACTCCGATCGTTTTGGAAGAATCTTTGAGTCCATCTCGCTGATCAGTTATTTGGCGGGGATGACAACCCAAATCAAACTCGGAATATCCGCTCTGGTGCTGCCACAAAGAAATCCAGTTGAGGTGGCAAAGATGCTGGCAACTGTGGATCTCCTTTCTGGGGGAAGGTTCACCCTATCCGCCGGTGTTGGCTGGTCTTCCGGTGAATATTTCAATCTTGGCCAAAATTTTAGCAACCGAGGCAAGCGAATGGACGAAGCAGTCCAGATCCTAAGGTTGTTATGGAGCGGGAGGGAGGTGGTATCCTTTAAGGGTAACTTCTACCATTTCGAAAACCTTGTCCTTTCTCCCCAGCCGCTTCAGAAAGGGCGGTCCGCCTATATGGATAGCCGGGAACTCGCTTGCTGCCGTCTATAGAGCTGCCAGGCTGGGAGATGGCTGGCATCCAAGCCTGAAGCCATTACCGAAATTTCTAAATGATATGAAGGAACTCCGCCGCCTGGTTGGCAGCCGGCCTTTCACGGTTTGTATGCGGATTACCATGCCATTGCCTGATGTTTTCCTGGATAACCAAGACAAGAAAAGTCCCGAGGATGTCTTGATTGACCTGCTGAGGGCTTATCAAGATGCGGGATTGAACATGGTGGTGTTTGATTTATATACCAGGAGCCAGGCAGATCGTGAAAATCAAATGAAGACACTTATGATGACGATTGCCCCTGCTCTTGAATAATAGGGTTGAGAAAATCGCATGCCGATTAATGAAAACTTCCGGAAAGAACACCTTTCCGGAAGATATGGTAAGAGCAATAATTTTGATATATAACAAATAATGGTGAATTATCGGGATCCTGGATCCGGAGTTATCTGTACCCCATTCGTGCAATCGGATTAGGCATCAGGCGCCACCGGCACCGTAAAAACTTGGATCGGTTGGGGTTCTTCCCGATGGATCCCAAACGTATACCCAATCTCCAACATCCGCCCAATCATAAACCCACCGCGAATCTCCAACTGACATGTTTACACAACCATGGGATTGTTCATAACCAAACATTGCCCGCCAATATGCCCCGTGTAATGCCCTGGCTTCATCAAAATACAAGGTCCATGGGACATCTTCCAGGTGGTAATAATCCGATCTGTCAGCTGCGAATGCACCGCTCATTGTTTCAAGCGGTTTTTTCTCATATATCTGGAAAAGGCCTGGCCTGGTGAAGTACGGATCAACACCAGAAGCAATAAGTGAGGCAAAAACAAGCTCCCTATTTTCATAAACCGCAATGGTTTGTTCATGTAGATTCAACTCAATCCAGCGGTCTCCGGGCACCCCTTCCGGGGGAGTTTGGTTGACGGTTAGTTGTGCAATATTGATATCATCCACCCATCTATTCAAATCAACCATAAACCATTTGGTCCCATTGACTTCTTCAATATCATAAATCTGGACTACAGTTTCACGGGGAATTTCATAATCAAGCTCTTCCGCCTGGTAATCGGGACTGCTGCGCGGCCGGGTGGGGCTGATGATCCAACCGAAATCCTGTTGGGGGGTTTCGCTGAATGTTAATCCCTGGAACTGCGAATATCCTGAAATTGGAGAAGCGCGCATCCAACCACCGGATTTTGGGCTGACATAGGCATTGCCATTTACCGATACCTGTTCCGTAAAGGATACATATACAATTTCACCGGCCTGCAGGGGTTTTCCGGATTCACCGCCATTAATGGCTCCATCCAGCGAACCGTATATATAGGCGTTTTCAGTGATAGGGAGGTTGATTTTTGCCAGGTTAACGGTTAGCTCGGTCAGGGATTTATCCGGATGGCTGGCAGGAAGTGGCGGCGCCGGGTATTCAATTCCTTCGGCTGCCAGGCTGGAGAGAACTTCGGATGGGCCAAGAGGAAGGCATTCCGAAGTTTGGTCAGCATAAAATTCAGGCTGGCAAATTGGCAGCCCGCTATACGGCTCACCGCCGGGTTCAAATTCTGATGACGCAATGGCATAATCCCTGGGGAAGAAGAATGTGAAGATTAATAATAGTATTAACATTATTGGTTTTCGTGGCATAACATTTTTCCAAAACGAAAGTCTGTTGATCATGTTTCTCAATTCTAACCTAAAAATTCACATATTTATTTAAGAGTGTTTTAACATTAATGCCAGGATTTGTTCCCGGACTAGGATTTGCTTGTTGGTTTTCTAATTTCCTGGAATCCTGTAAATGCGCCTGCAGGGTTAAATCATTGAAAATTCTGTCCCGGGAGAAAACCAATCCATGATTTTTTTGCCTTATGTCGTGTCAAAATGAGCAAAATGGACTACAATTTGGGGTGTTATCCACCATAATCCCATAAATCTTTTCAGGTGATCCTTTGAAAACGACGATCGTAATTCCAACCTACAACGAGGCAGAGAATCTCCCTAAACTTGTAGAAGCTTTATTTGCGCTGGGAGATGAGCAGCTCCACATACTTGTTGTCGATGATAACAGTCCGGACGGCACTGGAAAACTTGCTGAGGACCTGGGTAAACAGTATAACGATAAAGTACATGTCCTTAAACGGCCGGGTAAAATGGGGCTTGGTTCAGCCTATATCCAGGGGTTTGGAAAGGCCATCGATGAAGGTGCAGATGCAATTGGACAGATGGATGCGGATTTCTCCCACCCGCCTGAAAAGGTACTGGAATTAATACAAAGCCTGCCGGATTTTGATGTTACCCTGGGATCGCGCTATGTCCCCGGGGGAAGCGTTGACCATAACTGGCCGTTGTGGCGGAAAGGATTATCAGCCTTCGGAAATTTCTATTCCAGGGTGATTCTCAGTATGCCGCTAAGGGATGTAACAGGTGGTTTTCGGCTCTGGAAGCGGGAAACCCTGTTGGGAATGCCGCTGGATAGGGTGCGGTCAAACGGCTATGTATTTCAAGTGGAGATGGCTTATGTCGCCCATTTGCTCGGATATACCTTCAAAGAAATCCCAATATATTTTGCCGACCGTCGTTGGGGAAAATCAAAGATGTCTTTCCGTATTCAACTTGAAGCTGCGTTCCGGGTTTGGAAACTTCTCTGGACCTATCGTGACCTGGAGAGATAATTCTCGGTCAGGTTTTTCCATTCTTCAATGGTGATTGTCTCGGCTCTTCGCATCGGATCGATTCCAGATATATTTAGTAGCTTTACAACTTCATTGGAAGGCATTCTTAGTCCTGCGGCTAAGGCGTTGCGCAGGGTTTTTCTTTTCTGGCTGAATCCAGCCCTGGCGATTACGAAAAATGTGTCCAGTTTGTCAGGAGAAATTAAGGGGATTGCATGAAGGTCTACCCTCAATATTGCTGAATCAACATCGGGAACGGGGAAAAATGCGCCTGCTGGAATCTTCCCAACAATTTTGGGATTTCCAAAAACCTGGACACTCAGGGAAAGCATGCTGGAATCTCCAGGAAGTGCACAAATACGTTGTGCGACTTCCTGCTGAATGGTCAAAACAATTTTTTCCGGTTTACTGGTTGTTTCCAATAAATGACGGATTATGGCTGAGGTGATGTTATAGGGGATGTTAGCAACAACATAATAACCTGAATCCGGAATGAGGTCAGACGGAATGATCTTAAGAATATCCCCTTGAACAATTTCCACATTCTGGAAGGGCTCAAGAACCTCATTAAGGACTGGTATCATCTTTCGGTCCAGTTCAACGGCAATCACTTTACTTGCTTTCTGGCATAAAACACGGGTCAAGCTGCCTAAACCGGGACCAATTTCCAGGACTACACGACCTTGAAGATCACCAGCAGCATCGGAAACTTTTTCCAGGGCATGGTTATCCACAAGAAAATTTTGCCCGAGGCTCTTCTTTGGAAACAAATGGTAATGCTTCAGCAGGCTTTGTACTTTGAGGGGTGTAAGTTTCAGGGCAGGATCCATGGTACATCCGCAGGAGCAGGGGTTAAGAAATAAAGGGTGGTATCCTGGCTCCAATTAACGAAATCATCATCACTGTAACCCAGATCAATCCAGCGTTTTCCGGGTATTCCACTACCGACATCAGCGATAACCGCCCGTCCATAACCAGGAACATACACTTCATGCCCTCCAAAACTCAGGAACCATTGGTAGGTTACCCCGATTACACCTATTTTTACCGGCAGACCGAGGGATGTGCCCGAGTGGCATGTATCCGAGCCTGAACGGCAGGGGGAATAGGAGGTTGCATACACAGGAACTGCCCGGTAATATTCAATTACTCCATCAGGTGTCTCCAAAGTGTGGGGAACTATTTGTGTTCCATACCCGATTATTGAATTAACGGGTTGGCGAGCCTCCCATTCTTTTTCGGTCTGGCGGGATGTTTCCTTTCCGTTTTCATATCTAATTCTCTGGCTGGAAATTTTTAGGCCGGGTTGTCCTGTTTCTAAAAATCTTTCCTGATCTAATTCCAATTCGGGGTCCTGAATATACTCGGTTTGTATTGGGATAAGAGTTTCTTGCAGCAAGACCTCTTCCGAAACACGCACTACTTGAATCTTCCTATCTTCTGGCAGGCGATCCAATTCACCTGGAATACTATAATCCAAACCCTGTAATGCGACACCTGCGTCCTGCAAGGCTGCTCCGACAGTTTCCGCGGTCGATAGACCGGATAGGATAAGATCACCAGCGATAATGGTAAAGGGTTTAGCCTTTTCAAGGATTATGGTTAGATTTTCCTCAACCTGTTCGTTCGATGAAGGATTCAGGCGGTCGGAGAGGCTGGTGATGATTCCTTGTTCCCAAAGGGTATGGCCGACTGTAGGGGCAGCAGTATAAAGGGAAAAATCTTTGTCCTCGTAAACGATTTTTACTGGTATGGCAGTATCAACCTGCAGGAGAATGGATTTAATATCCGGAAGGGGCTTATTGGCATCGATTACAGCACCATTCCAGCGGATTTTGTCACCAGGATATAAGCGAACACCACCTTCTTGCAGGATATTGCCAGGAAGGTTTTCAGTTGTGTAAAAAATTTCTGACAATGCGGATTGCGGGGTCCATACCTGTACCTGTTTCGCTGTTGTAATTACGATGGTTGGTTTCCAGCCGATCAGATGGCTGACAGCTGGCAGGATCCGGTCTGCATGCCTGGTTTGGATACCGGAATCGGCTAGTGCTCCGCCAACAGTAAGTGCACGGCTATTTATTGAAATGGATTGGCCGTCCTTGAGGATGGTCACGCTCCGATTTGCGCCGAAATAAATCAAGGCCAAACCAGATATTATTAATATGACAGAAAAGATGATGCGGTTTTTCTTATTTACCATTTAAAGTTGATTGTATCAAATTCTCTCCGGGGGAGCCTGCTAATCGAAGAGGAAGTTTCATCCTGAAAAATGCAAAAGAAATATTTATCCATATTATTCCACCAGTTCTTTGTTTCATAGAACAGGTTTAAAAATCCTGGATATGACTCTAATTTTTTCTGGAGGCTGGATATTAAGGAAAAACCCCTCACAATTCTGAAGGGATAAATACCTGTGTGAGGGGAAAATGGAATTTTGATGTGTGCCGAGACGCAGGATCGAACTGCGGACACCATGATTTTCAGTCATGTGCTCTACCAGCTGAGCTATCTCGGCTTATTAATGTTGCGTCATTTTAACGTTTTGTCTATCCCTTGTCAAGTTTTTATTTGGGTTCTGTAATTGGGTTCAATATAATACGATCTAAAGGTGGTATATCACCGACACCGATAAAAAATTGGTTCCAATGGGGTGGAAAAAAGATGAGTGTATAATGCAAATCATAACATGTTGTATAGGATAGGAAATTACCGCAGCAAACCGATATATACCTTAAAATAATACTCTAAAAAAATCCAGGAAAAATTATTGAAATTGAATTCCTTATTTAAAATGATGGAGCCATATGAAAAAGTTGATTATTGCCCCGGATTCTTATAAAGGTTCCCTAACTGCAAAGGAAATTTGTGACATAATCGGGGATGTTGCCCAGGTGAATTTTCCTGAGCTCGAGATCATTAAACTACCAATAGCGGATGGGGGTGAAGGGCTGGTAGATGCACTGTTATTTGCCGAAATTGGTGAGAAAGTCTTTGTTCGTGTAAAAGACCCGCTTTGGCGGGATATTGAGGCTTCCTATGGGATTTTAGCCAATGGTACCGCAGTCATTGAGATGGCAGCTGCTTCCGGTCTGCCACTTTTGAAGAACAGTGAACGAAATGTGTTGGAGGCAACGACATACGGAACAGGGCAGCTCATCAAGGACGCTCTGGAGAGGGGTTGCCGCGAGTTTATCCTGGGTCTGGGAGGCAGCGCCACCAATGATGGGGGGGCTGGTGCTGCCGGCGCACTGGGAATTCAGTACATCGGGCGGGACCAAAAGATAATATATTCGGGTAAGGACCTCCGCTCATTGGTACGGATTGATGATTCGGGGATTTTCGAAAAAATTAAACATGCTCAATTTACCATTGCTTGTGATGTTACCAATCCTCTCTATGGTTCCAATGGAGCCGCATCTGTTTACGGCCCGCAAAAAGGGGCAAGTTTGCAGGACGTCATCCAGTTGGATGAGGGTTTAAGAAACCTGGCGGAGGTGGTCATGAGACAAACAGGTGTTGATTTACAGACCATCCCGGGAACCGGGGCAGCCGGGGGCATGGTGGTACCCTTTTTGATCTTTACCAATGCCAGGGTAAGGCGTGGTTTGGATGTCGTACTGGACACCATAAATTTTGACCGCCATCTTCAAGGATGCGACCTGGTCATCACCGGGGAAGGCCGGACAGACTATCAAAGCAGCATGGGGAAAGCACTATCTGGAATCGGACTGCGGGCGATGGCAAAGGGTATCCCGGTAATTGCGATATCGGGTGCCCTGCAAAGTGGATATGAAGGCCTTTATGAAAGCGGTATCTCAGCTTTCTTTTCAACCTGCAGGGAGATTCTTTCCCTGGATACTGCTATGGCCAACGCCGCGGAAAATTTGCGAAATACTGCCGGAGATGTTTTCCGGCTTATAAAATTGGGACTTTCTTAATAATTTCAGCTGGATATGAAGGGTAAAATAATTCGGGGGGTCTATCTGAAAAAGATATTCATTCCGGATTTTATGGCTTGCCAATTTCCCTGGAATGCCAGTGATATCTCTGTATGAGGCGAAAAACCGCACATCGGGCAGTTTTTATCTGCCCGTCCTTTCAAGTAACAGCCATGGGTAATGCTGTTGTCAGGGTTGGCATTATCAACGAGCCAGTCCAGGCAGCGCCATTGATTTCTTTTTAATGCGATGAGCGCGGCATACAGAATTAAGGATGGGATACCCATTTTTTTTCATCTGAATAATTTGCTCAAGCAGTTTTTCCCGCTTATCAAAGGGCAGGAATAGACCCGCTTGATGGTTATATGGATAGAAGAATTGGATCGTCATCCCCCTGGTTTCTTTGGATAGGAACTCAATTAATTCAGGGATTTCCCCGTAATTTTGGTTATTAATGGTGATATGGGCAAATAATTTGGGATGTTCGGATTGGCGGATATTATCCATTACACGATCGAAAATATTGGCACCACGGAGGCGGTTATGAGTTGCCCGTAATCCATCGATGCTGACCCACAGGATATCTGTCCGGACATCCAAAGGAAGCATCCCGTTGGTAGTCATCCCGGTGCTCAAGAATAATTTATTTGCCTCCTGAATAACATGATGGATGGTGAAATCCCGATCATTCCAGAGCATTGGTTCCCCGCCTTCAAAAACTATCAGCCGGCTGCCTCGTTTACGAAGACCTGCAAGCGTGGATTGGACTTCGGCAAAGGTAGGCTGTTTGCTCTCCATGGAATAAAACGGACATTGTAAACACTTTAGATTGCATCTGTAAGTAAGTTTATAACTGGCGAGAAATGGAATTCTCCGCTTTAAAATAAAATAGGAATAAACTACAAAAAATGAGGATTGGAGTGTCTTTGAATAATTCATAGCCGTGTATTGGTCAAACCATATATACCTATTATATGCAAAAGCCAGGATCGATCTTGCTCAATGGGATTCATCATCCCTGCACCCCTGTTTGACAGCTAAATCCGCCAAGACTAAAATCATTTTATAACCAGGTGATACTTGATTGAATACAGGTAGATTAGAGGCTGTTATTGCAAAAAAAATGGTCGGATAAATTCGTTATTGGTCTAACTGGAAATATCGGCACTGGAAAAAGTGTTGTCCGCAGAATGCTGGAACATTTGGGTGCCTTTGGGATAGATGCAGATCTAATTGGCCACCAGGCCATTGAACCAGGCTCTGCTGGTTATAACCAGGTTGTGGATAATTTTGGGGTGGAAATTCTCACGGATCATGCGGTAATTGACCGGAAAAAGTTAGGGGATATAGTCTTCTCTTCTCCAAAGAAGCTGGAGGATCTGGAAAATATTATTCATCCATTGGTGATAAAGAAAATTAATGAATTAATTCAAAATTCATTTTCTCCGGTGGTCGTAATTGAAGCCATAAAATTATTAGAGGCAAATATTGCTCATTCTTGTGATAGTATCTGGGTTACCTGGGTATCCGAAGAACAGCAAATAAACCGGCTGATTCAGTCGCGCAGAATGACTTACAAAGATGCACAAAATCGTGTATCTGTCCAATCACCTCAGATTGATAAATTAAGGAAAGCTGATCTCATTATCCGGACTGGAGACTCTTTTGAGTATACCTGGAACCAGGTAGTCGCTGGCTGGAAAAATTTGCTGCCGAAAGATATTTCTAATCAAGTGATTCGGTCCAACGGTTCCCTGGAAAAGTCGTCCGGATTCTCGATTATTCGTGCAACCCCAGCACAATCTGATTGGATCGTCCAGTTCTTGCAAGGCAATCCTGGGGGTGAAAGAAACATCACCTCTGCACAAATTACTGCAAAGTTAAGCGAAAAAGCAATTTTGTTAATAATCAAAGATGGAAAGATATCAGGGATTTTAGAATGGTATGGTGAACGGCGGATTTCGGAGACAACCGGAATCATTTTGGACACCGAGGTGCAGGTTGAAACCATTCTCCCTCTGTTGATTAATAGGATGGAGAAAATCTCCCTGGATTATCATTGTAAGTTGGCATTGGTTGTTCCGGGCAAAAAGCTTCTTATGATGACAGAATTATGGAAAGATTTAGGATACCACGCCATCCAACCGGATGAACTTATGGACGTATCCTGGCAAAAAGCGGCTTTTAACCTGGCCAGGCTGGATGATGGATTGTTATTCAAGGTTTTTGGGGATCCATGAGGATTCGAGCGGTGTAATGGGGTAAAATACAAAGGAGCAATAGGGTTAAAGTGCCAGATTTTATTAGTGAACTGATATTTCTATTTGAACGATTAAACTGGCTGAGTCTGTTAGATATTTTCCTTGTCGCATTGGTGATTTACGGGATATTAATTGTGGTGAGGGATACACGGGCAGTCATGCTTTTACGCGGCATGACCATCCTTATTATCCTCCTGAGCCTTCTCACGAGTCTGGTAAGTTTGCCTGCCTTTTCGTGGTTGGTCCGGACCACATTGCCGGCGCTTTTCCTTGCCATACCAGTGATTTTTGCACCGGAAATTCGGAGAGGATTGGAACGCCTGGGTAGGGCAGGCTCGACTACGATGCTTGGCAGGCAGAAGACAACCCGTGATATGGAAATGGAGAAAACAATCCACAGCGTGGTTACAGCTGCCGCCCGGCTGTCAGCCAGGCAGCATGGGGCTTTAATAATTTTCCAAAGGATTGATGATCTGGAGGATTATCTTCAAACTGGTGTTCGTTTAAATGCGGAAGTAACTGCCGAATTGCTCTTGCAGATTTTTTATCCAAATACTCCTCTGCATGATGGTGCGGTCATCATTGCTGATAATCAGATAGTTGCCGCAGCAACCGTCATGCCCTTATCCTCAAGCGGTGTGCTCAATAAAATGGTTGAGAGGCGGATGGGATTGCGGCACCGTGCCGGGCTTGGGATTTCTGAAGCAAGCGATGCGATTGCAGTGGTCATATCAGAAGAAACCGGGTCCATTTCTATTGCTCACAACGGGCAAATGATCCGGCGTCTTGACAGTGAACGCCTGGAAAACATTCTAAAAGCGTTTTTCCAACCAAACGAATCCGATGCTAATATTTTTGAATTGATCCTTCGCCCTATAAGGGATTTATTCTCTGTGAAACAGAATGAGGAGTAAGTAGGATGTTGGTTTATTTACAAAGGCTGGTGAAGAATTTGCCAACATTTTTACTTGCCTTTGCCCTTTCATTAGCAGTATGGGTATCGGCGGTTTCAGCAAGCGACCCGACCCAAAAACTGGTTTATCCCAATCGCGTTCCATTGGACGTGGTTGGTCTGGATCCGGGGATTGTCCTGGTATCCGAAGTGCCTGAGCAGGTAATCATTACCCTTAGTGCCCCCCAATCAATCTGGAACCAGTTGGTCAATGAAGTAGATCCGATAAGTGCTTTAATTGATTTATCTGGATTGGAAGCCGGGACCTATCAAATTCCGGTACAGGTGAGGGTGACCATCCACCCCGTTCGGATTGTATCGTATACTCCGAAAGAAGTCACCATCCGTCTGGAAAACCTGGAATCGAAAATATTTCCAATTACATTAAACCGGATTGGGGAACCTGGTGTAGGTTTCCAGGCAGAAGAACCGGAAATGGAAATAAACTCAGCGACTATTAGCGGTTCATCTTCATTGGTTCAAAAAGTATATGAGCTCCGGGCATCGTTGGATATCAGCAAGGCAAATGAAAACATTGACCGCAAGATTAAACTACAAGCCTTTGATGAAGATGGATTTGAGGTCGATGGTATATCCATTACCCCGGAAGATGTTGCAGTAACTCAGAATATTTCACAGCTCGGCGGATATCGAAATGTTGTCATCAAGGTGGTTGTCACAGGGCAGGTTGCCAATGGCTACAGGGTGACCAATATCTCCGTTTACCCACCGACTGTAACGGTTTTTTCAACAGATCCAAGATTGGTAGATCAACTACCTGGATATGTTGAGACGACCGCCCTTGATCTGGATAACGCCACGGATGATCTGGATAAGAAGATGTTGCTGAACTTGCCTCCAGGTATCTCTGTTGTGGGTGAGGATACAGTAGAGGTGCAGGTTGGTATTGCTGCGATTGAAGGAAGCATTACGATTGAATCAACTAATGTTGAGGTAACCGGTTTAAAGGAAGGCTTGACTGCTGTAGTTGCTCCTGAAACAGTGGATGTGATATTATCAGGACCCCTGCCATTACTGGAGGATCTTACTCCTGAGGACATCCGGGTTTATGTAGAATTAAATGAAGAAGACATTGGCACTTATCAGCGGTTACCCGTAGTGGAACTGGCAATCGAGGAAATTGTAGTTGAATCAATATTACCAGTATCTGTTGAGGTAACGGTATCTAAAGCGCCTATTCAAACACCTGGACCTTAGGATCCAATTTAATATGATAAAAGCCATGGTAGCAATTGTTGGCCGCCCAAATGTGGGTAAGAGTACATTATTTAATCGTATGGTTGGCGAACAATTAGCAATTGTAGACTCAACCCCAGGGACAACTCGTGACCGCTTATTCGCTGAAGCCGAATGGAATGGTGTTGAATTTAATGTTATGGATACCGGTGGTTTGGATCCTTCCATGGGGGGAAAAGAACCGCTTTCTATTGGATCAGCTGATTATATAGATCAGATCCGGTATCAGGCTGAAATGGCTGTTGGGCAAGCAGAACTGGTTGTGTTTGTTGTAGATGCAGCCAGCGGTCTTACCCCGGTAGACAAGGAAGTTGCCCAGATTCTGCGCAGTAAACAGAAAAAAAGGAATGGTGAACTTTTCCCGCCAATACTATTGGTGGTAAATAAGGCTGACAACCAGGTTTTTCGGAATAATGCTTCCCAATTCTTTGAGTTAGGGATGGGAGAACCCCAGGTTGTATCCGCAATACATGGAACTGGCACTGGAGATTTCCTTGATAAGTTGGTTGAACTACTTCCGGTTACGCCGGAAAGCACCCCGGACGAATCCATAAAAATAGCCATCGTTGGCAAGACAAACGCCGGGAAATCCAGCCTATTAAACAAGATTTTAGGAGAAGAAAGAACCCTGGTGAGCCCTATTCCAGGTACTACCCGGGACGCCGTTGACACATATTATGAACATCAAGGGATTCCAATTACCTTAATTGATACAGCAGGCATCCGCCGTAGAGGGAAAATCACACCAGGTGTAGAAAAATTCAGTGTGATTCGTTCTATCCGGGCGATTGACCGGTCAAATGTTGTCATACTGGTAATAGATGCAAATGCTGGGATTACATCTCAAGATACGCATATTGCAGGATACATCCTGGATGCAATGAAAAGCACCCTTGTGGTAGTAAATAAATGGGATACCATTGAAAAAGATGAGGACACATTTGTTGAATTTACGCAACATGTTCGGAAAGAGTTAAATTTTATGAGTTATGTCCCATTGGTGTTTATTTCTGCAAAAACCGGAAAAAGGGTTGACCATGTTATTCCCACAGCCTTGCAGGTCCATGAAGCCCGTCTTAAACGTATTGAAACGAATAAACTAAATCAAATATTACTATCCGCTCAGGATCTCCACCCTGCACCATCTAAAAGCGGAAGGTCCTTAAAGATTTACTATGGAACCCAGGTAAAGAGTGATCCGCCGACCTTCCTGCTGTTTGTGAATGATCCGGATCTTGCACACTTTACCTATCGCAGATTCCTGGAAAATAAGATTCGTGACAAATATCCCTACCTGGGAACACCAATTCAAATTGTTTTCAAACCCCGCCGTAAAACCGAATCGTAAGAATCCTCATGCTGGTCTAATCCTGACGCAATTCAGATTGATTCAAAACAAGTTATAATAAAATTGTTAACCATTCTGATAAGGAAAAACAGTTGAATTCGATTAGCGAGATTCCAGAGAATACAGCTGAACAAACTCGGCCAGTTAATACTGGAATGAGTATATTTAAATACGTTTTTGAAATTTTACAGACGGTAGTTTTAGCATTAATCCTCTATTTCCTGATCGACAGCGTTGTTGCAAGGGTGCGGGTGGAAAATATCAGCATGCTGCCAACTCTTGAATCAGGTGAGTTCCTGCTGGTCAATAAACTGGCATACCGGAATGGGGATTTTCAGCAAGGGGATATAATCGTTTTCCATTATCCTCAGAATCCACAGGATGATTATATTAAAAGGATAATTGGATTATCTGGTGATACCGTCACGATTACCCAGGAAGAAGTCTATGTAAATGGGAACAAGATGGACGAAGCTTATATCGCCGAATCTCCGGATTATGACGGGGAATGGATTGTCCCACCGGATTCCATTTTTGTTTTGGGTGATAACCGTAATCAATCTTCGGATTCACACAGCTGGGGATTTGTTCCCATCGATGATGTAGTGGGTAAAGCTATTGTGATTTATTGGCCGCTTGACGAGTTAAAAATCTTAAGCTCTCCTGCTATCGTTAATGCTGCAAATATAGAATAAATAAATATGAAATCAAACCAGGAAACTGAAATAATAGAAAGAGCCTATTGCCAGCAATGCGGTATGGGTGTTTTGCATGTTGAGATAAAGACCCTATTCCGAATTATTAATAATGATGTCGTATTTATTCCCGACTTTCCCCTCTGGAAATGTGATATTTGTAAATGGATTGAATATGATGACGAATCACTTGAACAGTTGATCCGGGTGGTGGGTCCAAGCTTTTTAGTCAATTCGGGATCGAGCTCGATCAATTTTTCAAATAACAGGCATAATAAGGGTTCCTGGATATTCTGGCAAATTTAACCCTGCTGCTAAACAACGAATGATGTAATTAGACCCTTCCCCTCTTGTGTCTGCCTTTGATATCGCTTGACCATTTATTTCCGCCATAATATAATGATTAAACCCAAATCTAGATAATTCTTTAAAAGAAGAATATTTAATGACACCTCCTTCCGATTCTGAGATTCAAAGCATTGTCCAGCGCGTGATGAAGCGGATTCAGGGCGCTTCCTCCGGGAATATCCCTGCTCCTGCAGCCGCAGGTCTATCTGCAGGAACAACGCAAAAATTGATTGCTGTGGGTGCGGATCATGGCGGTTTTGATATGAAAGAAGATATTAAAACAATCCTGGAAAAAGAAGGTTACCAGGTAACGGATTGCGGAGCCTACAGTAAGGATCCAGTGGATTATCCTGACCTTGCTTTTGCGGTTGCAAAAATGGTAGGTGAGGGGAAAGTTTGGCGTGGAATTATTGTTGATGGGGCTGGAATTGGGAGCTGTATGGCTGCGAATAAAGTCCGCGGCGTACGGGCGGCCTTGTGTTATGACTACGCAACTGCAGTAAACAGCCGGGAACACAACGACGCCAATGTACTCACCCTGGGTGCAGGTTTAATTGGACCAAATCTCGCCAGGCAAATCGTTGTCACATGGCTCAAAACAGAATTTGGTGGTGGCCGCCACGCACCACGGGTTGATAAAATAATTGCAATTGAAAAGCAAAACTTCAAATAGGTGGATGACCATGACAATGGATCCTGGTACAGTTGAAAAGATAATTGAGATAATAGCCCGTGAGGTATTAATTGCTGTCGAAGAGAATCGTTACCGGAAGGAAAATCCTGGCGGGTCACAATGCTCCTATGAATGTGCAGATGGCATCTGTATAAAAACTTGCTTTGATAAAGCAGGTGAGGTCATTAGTGCTGGTGCAGACCGCTTAACTTCTACACTGGGTGGAATTCCGGCAGATTTAAATGTCGCCAAAACGATTGACCATACCCTGTTAAAACCTGATGCAACAGCCGACCAGGTTGCCCAGCTTTGTTATGAAGCAAAAAAATATCACTTTGCTTCGGTTTGTGTCAACCCTACCCACGTTAAGCTTTGTTCTGAATTACTTAAAGGGACAGACGTAAAGGTCTGCACTGTAATTGGCTTCCCGCTTGGTGCCTCCGCAACCGAGGTGAAGGTTTATGAAGCCCAGGTTGCACTTCGCAATGGAGCCACGGAAATCGATATGGTTATCAATATTGGGGCACTTAAGGCCAAAGACCTTGACCTGGTAGCCAAAGATATCCGTTCCGTAGTGGCCACCGTTCATGCAGCTGGAGCCCTTGTAAAAACGATTATTGAGACTTCCTTGCTTACGAATGAAGAGAAAGTAATGGTGTGCCTGATTGCCAAGGAAGCCGGCGCAGATTTTGTAAAAACTTCCACTGGTTTTTCCGGTGGGGGTGCTACGGTGGAAGATGTGGCACTAATGAAACGCACAGTCGGACCAACTGTTGGGGTAAAAGCGTCCGGTGGCGTTCGCACGAGGGAAGATGCCCTAAATATGATCAAAGCAGGCGCCACCCGAATTGGAGCCAGTGCCGGGGTTAAGATTATTCAGACAGATACTAAACAGGATTCATCTTCTGATGGTGTTCCAAAATCTTACTAAAGATCAAGCGGAGTGAAAAATGTTAATTGCCCGGGTGATTGGGACGACGGTAGCTACAATAAAAGATATCAAACTGGAAGGCAGGAAACTGCTGATCCTCAGGCAGACAGATGAGTTTGGTAAACCTTCCGGGAAGCCATACGTTGCAATTGATACTGTGAACGCCGGAGTAGGTGAACTTGTTCTTACTGCAGCCGGATCAAGTGCCCGACAGACTACGATTACCAAGGATACACCGGTTGATGCAGTGATTATGGCTGTTATTGATACCCTTGAAGTTGATGGCAATCTCGTTTTCCAAAAAGAATAATGTTGATGGGGATTCATGGCTCTAGCATTTGACCTCGATTTAACATCCGTTCAAGAAGCCCGCCACCTGGTTGAGGCTGCATACCAGGCTCAACAAGTCTGGGGAAAGGCAAGCCAGGATCTGGTGGATCGGGTTTGCTCAGCAATGGCTGAAGCAGCTTTCGGTGCATCCGAGAGACTGGGCCGGATGGCTCATGAAGAGACCGGGTATGGAGTTCCGGAACATAAACGAATTAAGAATGAGTTTGCCTCACGCTTCCTGTGGAACAGTATTAAGGATATAAAAACTGTTGGTGTTGTTGGCCATGATCCAATAAAAAAAGTAGTTGAAATTGCCTGGCCAGCTGGAATTGTCGCAGCACTTACTCCCAGTACTAATCCAACCTCTACTGTGATGGCAAAGGTAATAATGGCGGTGAAGGCACGCAATGGAATTGTTGTGGCGCCGCATCCTTCTTCGGTCCGCTGCTGCGTGGAGACTGCCCGATTAATGGCTAATGCAGCTGAACAAAATGGTGCTCCAAAGGGTTTGATCAGCTGTATGGAGAATATTTCCCTTGCAGGTACCCAGGAATTGATGAACCATAAACGGATCCGGCTGATTTTGGCCACCGGCGGAAGCCCTATGGTTAAGGCGGCTCACTCGGTTGGGAAACCTGCTTATGGCGTTGGACCTGGAAATGTCCCGGTGTATGTTGACAGGAGCGCAGATCTTGAGAAAGCTGCCCGTTATATTGTCAGCAGCAAGGCGTTTGATTTTTCTACAATTTGCGCAACCGAGCAGGCAGTTATTGCCGATCGCCCAATTGCTGAACGGCTGGCGGAATTAATGAAGGCACAGGGGGCATATTTTGTCGATAGTCTGCAGGCGGATCTTCTGGCAAAATTATTGTTCAGAGAGGATGGATCAATCAATCCAGCAACTGTGGGAAAATCCCCCCAATACCTTGCTGCAATGGCAGGATTGGAGGTCCCTCGATCGGCAAGGATTCTGGTTGCAAAACTCAAGCGAGTCGGCAAGGATGAACCCCTTTCACGAGAAAAATTAACCACTGTTTTGGGATGGTATGTAGCAGATGGATGGGAAGCCGGTTGTGAAAGATGCATTGAATTAATACAATTCGGGGGTCGAGGCCACAGCCAGATAATCTGGGCAAATAACCAGGATGTCATCATGCAGTTCGGATTGGAAAAACCGGTATTCAGAATCCTGGTCAACACACCGGGAACTCTCGGAGCAATTGGTTATACAACCGGGGTGATGCCTTCCATGACCCTGGGAGCCGGAGCTATTGGCGGTTCAATTACTGGCGATAATATTACGGTTTACCATTTATTTAATATTAAGAGGCTGGCTTATGAACTTATGCCGCCACCGGATATTTTCTTCCAACCGGTAAATGAATCTCAAGGGATTTCACCGCAGGAACTTGAAAAAATTGTTTATGAAGTAGTTCAGCAGATTGTTGGAAAATAATCTGATATTACAAAGAAAAATTTGATTATAGAGGAGTTTTGTATGGCACAAGAAATCGCTTTAATTGCATTAGGAATGGTTGAAACTCGTGGTCTGGTTGGTGCTGTTGAAGCTGCCGATGCCATGGTAAAAGCGGCCAATGTGGTTCTCATCGGTTCAGAGTATGTTGGCGGTGGTTATGTGACAGTAATGGTGCGCGGAGATGTTGGCGCAGTAAAAGCTGCCACGGATGCTGGTGCAGCAGCTGCAAAACGGGTAGGTGAATTGGTTTCTGTCCATGTCATCCCCAGGCCCCACGAAGATGTGGAGATGATTCTCCCACAGCGGTCAAAGGGAAGTTTTGCCGGGCGGGCAGCTGAAGGTAAAAAGGTCGCTTAAGAAAAGGATTGGAATCTCACACTGCCGACAGGATTGATTCTTATCTCTCTGCTGCCGAAGCTGTAATCCAGCCTTCCTTTTCTCAGGCACCCCCTTTCTTGATCCAGCCCGGGCAGAGGGCTGTCCATGTGGGGGTTGACCTGGGTACTGCATACATCGTACTGGTGGTCCTGGATGAAATGTTTCAGCCAATTGCCGGGGAGTACCAATTTGCTCAGGTTGTTCGGGACGGATTGGTGGTAGATTTCATTGGAGCAATTGATATCCTGAGTGGGATGAAAAAAAGATTGGAAGACAGGATTGGAATGGAACTCAATCATGCTGCAACAGGATATCCACCCGGTGTTCCCTTGACAGAGGTACGAGCGACTGCCCATGTCCTGGATGCTGCCGGATTATTCTGTTCAGGCCAGATAGCAGAACCTGTTGCTGCGAATAAAGTGATCGGACTCCACGATGGAGCGATAGTTGATGTGGGCGGCGGCACAACTGGTATTGCGATTATCAAGGATGATAAGGTAATCTACACTGCCGATGAACCAACTGGAGGCACACATTTTTCCTTGGTGATTGCCGGGGCACACGGAATATCTTTTGAAGCAGCAGAAGATTTAAAAAAGGACCCAGCCCAACAACAAAGACTTTTCCCGGTAGTGCGTCCTGTTATGGAAAAAGTCTCAAATATTGTTACCAAACACCTTGAAGGTAAAGAGGTTTTTCAAATAAAGCTGGTTGGAGGAACGGCATCATTTCCAGGAATGGCTGAAGTTATGCAGGAATATACGGGAATTTTAACATCCATTCCGTCGCGTCCACTTTTTGTAACCCCCTTGGGGATAGCCATGCATGATGTCCAATAATTATGGAAAGGAGTATTAATGGCTGAAAATTTTTCTTTACGGTGTTATTGTTTTTTGGATCGCATGCAGGCACAATATGCTGCTTTCATCGGTACGGTGACCCAGGGTGACCTGCCAACGGAAGGAATGGCATCCCTTTACGTGGAAATGGCTCCCGGGAATGAGGTCTTTCGGGTGGTTGATATTGCGGTCAAGGCTACAGAGGCTAGACCGGGAGCCCAAATTGTTGAACGTGAATTTGGAATGTTTG
Organism: uncultured Chloroflexia bacterium; assembly: GCA_963747965.1. Classification (GTDB taxonomy): domain Bacteria; phylum Chloroflexota; class Anaerolineae; order Anaerolineales; family Anaerolineaceae; genus CAVVGZ01. The sequence continues at coordinate 199,213 of CAVVGZ010000005.1, forward strand.
AAGTTCATTCGCTTAATCAGGCCGCAGTAATCGAGGCTGGCGAGGTAGTCCTGGCAAGGCTTGGTTTATCTGTGAGGGACCGCATAAAACCGCAAATTGCGTCTACCCAGGTAATTACCAGGATCGATCCATATCAGGCGCAGCTGCTTAACCGATTTCGGCGGGGGAGCATGATTGTACCTGGTGAAACACTTCTCGTCCTTGAATGTGCCCCAGCCGCTTATATTAATTATGCCTGTAATGAAACCGAAAAAAAGGCCAATATAAAAATAGTTCACGTCTCATCCGTCGGGCGGTATGGGAGGATGTGGCTTTCAGGCAGCGAGGCAGAGATAATTACAGCCCGAAATGCTGCAATCCAGGCATTAGAAGCTCTGGAAGGGAAACAAGAATAGACGGTCTTTTGGACCCGGGATATAGTAGAAAGCGGAGTTAGGTATGCCAAAAGAATTTTATACGGAACGCGATATCGAGGACATGGCTAAAAAGGGAGTTCAATCTCTGGTTGTGACGGATGATATCGTTCTGACAGAATTAGCCTACGAAAAAGCTGACCGCCTTGGGGTTAAGTTGATCCGACCAAATGCAACACCCCCCAGTGCGCCAGTCCGGCCTTATATTTCCGAGCAAACACCATGGTCTGGGGCTTTACCGGTAGTTAAGGATTCTTGTCCAGAATGTTCATCAAATCTCTCAAAAAGGGTACATGATGCAGTTATGGCTCGATTAGGAGGGCAGGTAGATCCGGCTCTTCTGGATGTGATCATAAAAAGAGTTCTCAATAATGTAGGATTAAAATAGATTATGTTATTCGGCCTTGTCCGCGGGAATGCAGTTTGCACCATGAAAGTCCCTGGAACGGAGGGGCTTAAATTCCTGGTTGTACAGCCATTGGATAAACATATGGAACCAGTAGGGTTACTGCAGGTTGCGGTAGATGTTGTGCAGGCAGGAGAAGGAGATCTATGTGTGATGGTTAGATCACGCGATGCCTCTCTGGCAATGCCGGATGTAAAATTTGTACCAGTTGACCTGGCGCTGGTAGGCATAGTCGACGAATTGGAAGTACGTCCGGATGGAGAATTTGATTTTACTCTAAAACCGGGATGGGTTCAATATACATGATCATTGGAAAAGTTACCGGCACAGTTGTCACTACAGTCAGCCATCCCCATTATAATAATTACCGGATTCTGGTTGTACAGCCGATGATATTTCCCGGGGACAAAGCCGATGGTGATTTTATTGCCGTAGATAATACCCATGCCGGTATTGGCGATACGGTTCTGGTCAATCGCGAAGGCGGTGGGGCCAGGCAGGTCTTAAATAATCCGGATGCGTGTATAATTTCTGTAATTGTAGGAATTGTGGATTCGGTCTTTATTGCTGAAGAATATTTATCTGGTTAGGTGAAGTGTTATTATGGGTTCCAACCTCATTAACTTATATTTACAAAATCGCCTTGAAAGTGGTATGCAGGCTGTACCCTGTAAAAATTGCCCTGGTGGAAAGATGTTCAGGCAATTCAGCACATATTTTACCTGGATGGGCGATGAACTGGTTGCTGTCCCTGATTTTCCACTATGGCAGTGTGATGTTTGCAAACATTGTGAGTACGATATACAGGCTCGTCAATATCTGAGGACGACATTCACCAGGGGGCATCAAAAGAATTTTTCCGGTTTTGTGCAATTAAATAAAGTTCATCCATTATCAAAATAGTCAATTAGCGGAATGGTTAAAAAGATCCCATCCAAACGGATGGGATCTTTTTGTCATTTTTTAATGGATTCAACATCGATATTGGCGATGGATGAAACCACACTGGTTGGTTGGTACGGGTATCTGGCGATGTCCTCCATTGTTGTGGACCCGGACAAAACGAGGATTGTTTCCAATCCTGTTTCGATGCCAGCAATGATATCTGTATCCATGCGGTCACCAATCATAACGGTATTTTCCGAGTGTACACCGAGGTAATTCAAAGCCGATCGCATCATGTATGGATTGGGTTTTCCCACAAAAAACGGAGATTTTCCGGAAGCCTTCTCAAAGAGAGCTGCCATCGCCCCACAGGCTGGTGAAATACCTCCCTCGTTTGGTCCACTTGGATCAGGGTTTGTGGCGATAAAATGCGCACCCTTCGTTATCAGCCGGATTGCCTTGGTAATGGTTTCGTAATGGTAGTTATGGGTTTCACCAAGGACAACGTAATCAGGATCAACATCTGTCAGTACGAATCCTTCGTTGTGCAGTGCGGTGGTTAAACCAATATCGCCTACCACAAAAGCTTTTCCATTTGATTTTTGTGATTTGAGAAAAGTTGCGGTTGCCATGGCTGAAGTGAAAATGCAATCTTCGCCAATATCAATCCCGGTATTTTTTAAGCGGTAAGCCAGATCGGCTGGCGTGAAAATTGGGTTATTGGTAAGGACAAGAAATTTAATTTTCTTCTCCTTTAACTTTTCGATGAAAATGTCCGCTCCAGGGATCATCTGTTTCCCATGGACAAGTACACCATCCATATCAATAATATAATTTTTGTAATTCATAATGCTCCTAGTCATTTAGGGATTAACTAAAATAAGTTAATCTCTATGTTTTTTTCTTGAGGTATTTTTAATTGTAATTAAATACCGGGATCAGAAATTGAATAATGATACATTGAAAATCTCGTTCAATGGCAATAATTTTACCACATTACTTCCAGATCAGGGTGTTTGGAGGGTACCATCCCTGCATTATTAGGATTTCGATAGGCCATGATTCGTAAATCTATTGTTCCCCAGTTATTGGCAATTTTTTCTCCCCGCCAGATAGGATACATTTTGCCTGAAAATTGCGGATTCTCATTTTCAGGTCTTTAAAGATAAGCTGATTATGCAAAAAAAAGACAGGTAGTGAACTCACTACCTGTCCTCCTTCGGTTTCAACCAATTATTTTAATAATCGGGCATCTGAGGAGCCATCTGCGGCTTCTCTTTTTCCGGAATATCTGTAATCAAGGCTTCAGTGGTCAATATCATGGCTGCGATAGATGTCGCATTTTCCAGTGCGCCGCGGGTAACTTTTGCGGGATCAATCACACCACCTTTTACCATATCTCCGTACTCGCAAGTTAAGACATCGTATCCGATGCGGTCATTCTTGGCTTTTTTCTGGGCCTGGCGAACATTCTCAAGAACCACAGAGCCATCCTCTCCGGCATTTTCCGCAATTTTTCTCATAGGGATTTCCAGAGCCTTGCGGACAATTTTTACACCGGTTTGTTCATCATCAGATGCCATTTTGAGTCCATCGAGGGAGCTCATCGCATTAATCAGGGCTACACCACCACCCGGTACGATACCTTCTTCAACAGCTGCACGCGTGGCAGATAAGGCATCTTCAACGCGGTGTTTCTTTTCTTTGAGCTCAGTCTCGGTTGCAGCGCCAACACGGATAATGGCTACACCACCGGATAACTTGGCTAAACGTTCCTGAAGTTTTTCGCGGTCGTAATCGCTGGTTGATTTGTCGATTTCAACCCGGATCTGTTCGATACGGCCTTTGATTTTCTTCTCATCACCCTTACCGCCAATGATGGTTGTATTTTCTTTATCTGCGATAACTTTTTCAGCTTTGCCAAGGTCAGCAACACTTACGGTTTCCAGTTTGCGCCCGGTCTCTTCAGAAATAACCTCTGCACCGGTCAGGTCAGCAATGTCCTGAAGCATGGCTTTACGGCGATCGCCGAAACCGGGGGCTTTTACAGCAAGTACATTAAGCATGCCACGCAGTTTATTGAGGACCAGGGTGGCAAGAGCCTCACCATCGATATCCTCTGCGACCAGAACAAGTTCGCGCCGTCCGGATTGAACTAAATTCTCAAGCAGGGGGATGATATCTGCTGCGGCAGAAATTTTCTTGTCATAGATCAGAATATAGGGCTCATTAATGACGGCTTCCATATGTTCTGAATCGGTAATGAAGTAGGGTGAAATATATCCGCGGTCAAATTGCATACCTTCAACATATTCGGTTTCAAATTCGAGACCCTTGGATTCTTCAACGGTGATAACGCCATCTTTTCCAACCTTGTCCATTACTTCGGCAATCAGATCGCCGATTGCGCGATCCTGGGCGGAAATGGAAGCAACGTTGGCGATATCTTCTTTGGTGGCGATGTCAATAGCCTGTTTTCTGATGGCATCCGCAACAGCCTTGGATGCTGCTTCGATGCCGTGTTTTAGAAGCATCGGGTTGGCACCGGCGGCCAGGGTTTTCAGGCCTTCGGAAACAATGGCGTGCGCCAGGACGGTGGATGTGGTGGTGCCGTCACCGGCGATGTCATTGGTTTTAGTCGCAGCTTCTTTAAGAAGCTGGGCGCCCATATTCTGGAAGGGATCTTCCAGTTCAATTTCTTTTGCAACGGTCACACCATCATGGGTGATGGTTGGGGAACCGAATTTCCGATCAATCGCAACATTACGGCCCTTTGGTCCAAGAGTGGTTGCTACTGAAGTTGCTACTACATCGATACCTTCCCTGAGTCGGCGTCGTGCTTCCTCTGAGAAAATTATTTGTTTGGCTGCCATATACTTATACTCCTTCTATGCAATATGAATGTGTTAAATTACTCAACAATAGCGAGGACATCGCTTTCGCGCAGGATCAACAATTTTTTGCTATCAACCTTAATTTCGGTTCCGCCATATTTCGCAAATAAAATTGTGTCACCAACTTTGATATCCATGGGAATGCGTTCCCCTTTCTCATTGCGGTCTCCAGGACCAACAGAGAGGACGATGCCTTTTTGTGGTTTTTCTTTTGCGGTTTCCGGTAAAACGATACCGCTTGCGGTTTTATCTTCCTGTTCGACCGGTTCCACGACCACGCGGGCTCCTAAAGGTTTGAATTTCATTGTCATACATGCCTCCAGATAATGGATTAATTGAAATTTTTGGTATTTTAGCACTCAATAGGTTAGAGTGCTAAGTCGTATAAAATAATACCATCTTTTTTATATAAGTCAAGAGGATGGATTCATTTCTTACAAAATTCTGATATTGAAAAGCAATTAACGGGAAGAATAACCAAAAGAAGCACAAATTTGTTCGTTTGCTTCAACAATCTGAATGATACTGGGTTCGTTGGAGAATCCGCCGCGGACCTGTTGAAGGACATCAATTGCCTGTTCGCAATAATCATTATTCTTTCGGTGCAGGCCTGCCAGGGCGGAGGCATAGGTATAGTAATTCACAACAGTGGATGGGGACAGCGGCATTCCTTCAACAATGTATTGGGCATCGTAGGTTTCACACGGATCACCCTGGCGTGCTTCGCAGCTTTCGGCAGCAGTACAGCCTTTTACCGAGCATTTTAACGCAACAATAGCTGATTCATAGTTGCGTGATTTAAAATACACCATGCCAAGCGTAGCATATACTTCCGGATTGGTAGGGTCAAATTGGATTGCTTTCTGAACATTTTTCGTTGCCGCAAAGAATTCACCAATTTGCGCATAAGTCCTGCCGATGGCGATATAAGGCAGGGGATCTTTTATGCCGAGCTGTTCATTTATGTTTGCCGCCTTTGCAAAATACTCCAGAGCCAATTCGTATTGCTTGAGCTGCCGGTAATTGACCCCGATGCGGATATATAGAAAGGTCAGGCTCGGGTTGATGTTTACTGCTTCCTGGTAATAACGGATTGCTTCTGGATAATCACCTAACGTCTCCATCACATACCCGTAGATTCGCTGTACATCCATCAGGGAGGGATCACGTGTGATAGCCTGTTCAATATAACTTTGTGCCTGAATCAGGCGCTGCTGATCGATATATATTTCTGCCAGGTAAGCCAATGCCAGCGTGTTCTGAGGGTCCAGAACGATAGCCCTCTGCGCTTCCTGCTCGGCTTCAGTCAGGTACATGTCTGTTTCGGTTCCAGCCAGGATAGGGTTGGAGCGCCAGTTAAGAACGAAAGCTTTAATCGCATGGGCGCTGCTGTTGTCAGGCTGAGCTTCAATTGCCTTATTAATGGAAGCAATCGCTTCATCCAGGCGGGTTCGTTTTTCTGCATCGGTAGTTAACATGGCGGAGGAATAGGTCTGGATTCTTGCAAGCTCACTCCAAATTTGAGCGTTATCTGGATCGAACTCTAAAGCCTGCTTGTACGCAGAAATTGCCGCTCCCAGGTTACCTGCATTGAAATGGGCGCTGCCTTCCTGTGCATAGGAATCGGATGTGCGGGTGGGTGTTGGCGTGGGTTCAAAAGGAGATTGGATTTTGTCAGTTTGAACCGCCTGTAGAATAAATAAACTGACCAGGATTAATCCTACCAATAACAAAGCCCGGTAAGGATTTGTCTGGGCGCGCTGTTTACGGAAATGGAGCCCTCGGCTTCTGTAATTCATCCTGATGTTCTTTCAATTGCCATCATTGCATTCCTGACTGGTAGTGGTTTCACACTTCTGCGGGCCACTTAAATTTATTGAGAAACGTTATCCTCCGGTGTCTCAGAAGGAACAATCTGGGGTCCGGACTCTGCAGTTTCCTCGCATATCTGAACAATTGTTTCGGCGTTGAAGATAGAGATTTCATCGGTAGGGACACCCTCCAGTAACAATTGGGAAATCTGCAGGGCTTCACCGCATTCACCGACGCGTGCCAGCGCCAACCCATAAGATGAATAATATTCTGCGATTCTGCCATAGTCCAGGGAGAGACCCGTTACTTCGGATCCTTCTGTTGTATTTCCCCCTCTTACTGCAATGCGCAGCGGCTCAATCGCTTCCAGATACTGTGCATTTCGGGAATACATGGAGCCCAGGTTGCCGTAAAGGTAAGGGTCCAGCGGATCATCCTTTACCGCCTGCTGGGCGAACTGAATGGCCTTGGCATATTCTCCAACGGTAGAATATGTTCGGGATATAAATGTGTCCGGATTGGGGTCGGCAGGATTCAGTGCATTAGCCCGGTTAAATTCCTCAATGGCTTTGTCATACTGCTCCAAAAACCGGTAGCTTCTACCCAGCGCCAGGTGAAGATCTGCAATATTTGGATTGATTGCTATGGCGGCTTCAAACTCATTGGCAGCTTCAGTGTAATTTCCGGTGATTTCAAGGACAATTCCCCGGGAACGGTGTGTTTCAAGCGAATCCGGTGACAATGCCATTGCAGTGCGAGAAGCCTCAACTGCCTTATCCAATGTCCCAATTGTGCCAATTCCAAGCTGGGATTGGGTTGCCAGGACCTCTGCCAGGTAGGCGTAAGCTTGCGAGTTATTCGGCTCCAACTCAATTGCCTGGCGAATGGCTGCTTCTGCCACCAGGTAATCTTCCAGAAAGAAGAGTGCCCAGCCGCGAATGGCATGTGCCGTGGCATTATTAGGATTAATTAACAATGCATTCTCAGCATTTTCAACGGCTTCTTCAAAAAAATTTGTATAAACCTGGAGACGTGCGATCGCTATATAATTGGCAGGATTTTTAGGGTCCACCTGGATAGCTGTTTTATACTGCTCTACTGCCTGTAATAATTTTCCCTGCGCTGCCAGGGTTTCCGCATCGGTAACAAATGACTCTGGAGACCTGGTCGAAGTAGGGGTTGGGATAAACAATGGTGGAGTTGCCGGGACGACAACCTGGTTTACATAAAGAGCTCCAGCCAGGAGTACCAATAAAATAAATACACGCAAGGGATTGGATCTCCGCCGGCGTTTATGCATCGACCATTTACTACCTTTTAAGTACATATTCTCATCTTACCATCATTTTTTTAAGGGTGTCAAGATTGGGGGAGTTCCTGCAACGTAACCTGGCGAATCAGGGAGCCCAAACCAAAACACATATAATGGTCGATGTTTTCCGAAATTGGGATGGATGTTTCCTGGATTATTGATTATAGGGTCAGCGACTCAAAAAATTGAATATTTCCAATATTTTCGAGAATAATCATGGAAGACAACCGATGTTCTGGTTTACCTGGTTGATAGTATCGGTTTTTGTTTTTGATGGGGGTGTACTTGTTACAAGTTGATCCCAAAAACCACACAGGTAATCCTGGTATCTTGCCGTATTAATCTGATTTGAGGCGACCATTAATTCACCAGCATTTTGCCACATACCTTTCTGGGCATAGCCTCGGATAAAGGGGAGCCATTCATGCGGTGTTTTAACCCACGGATCACTTGGATAATTTCCAGCTGCCAGGATCATGTTTCCATAATCTACAATATCATCCCATTTCGCATCTTGTTGGGCAAGGGCAGCTTTTTGATAAAGATAACAAAAGCCATGGTCCGGTTCTTTACCAAGGATATCTTTGGGTGGATAACCCTCTTCCGGAGGCTTGTCTGAGATCAACCCCAGGTTAGACACCATCAATGACTGCCGGGTGTGAAGGAAAAGATCAGGATTGTTAATGTCATCTTGAGTTAGTATCCTGAGACAATTCGCTCTGCCGGGATCATAATAAACCATAATACTTTGCGAAAGCGAGCCATCAAATAATAAAGAGCGAAATTGGGTATGCAGATTAACATTTTTACCCTGGTTGAAATTTTCAGCCATTTCTGGGCGGAGGATATATGCCCAATAGCTCAGCTTTTCAGGATTTTCTGGTTGAGGATATAGAAAATTTATAGCTGAAGAGGTAGAAAATAATCCCTGGTTTGGAAAAAATTCTGTTTCAAATATTAATGCAGTTCCTTTTTCAATGGAAGGTGCACGCCAGGATAACTGCCAGTAGAAGTCGGTTTGATTTTTCCAGATATTGGCATACTCTGTGCCGATCAGGTATTGGTAGCCGCTGAATAATGCCAAAACTGCTGCTGATAGGAATGTAAATATTTTTGGATTCCGGGTAATCTGAGAAATCATGAAAGCCCAGACCAGGCTTGCACCCATTATAGCTGGCAGGGCATACCGATTCGAGTGGTAATCATCAAGAATTTGTCTTCCAGATATCCAGGCAGGTGCTGCTCCAAGCAGGATTGCAACCAATCCCATCACTAATAATCCCCAATTAACTGGATGATCGGAAAGTGGCTGGAAAACCTTCAATTTCCATGCGATTGTGAAAAAGATACTAACAAAAATAAAAATTCCAATTACCACCAACCAGGAACCAATTACTGGATCAGGAACTCGCAATGAGCGCGGGATCTGGCTGATACCCAGGTCAATGACGCCCTGCCAGGAACCTAATAATATTTGGTAGGTTTCTACTAAAGCGAGTATGACTAAATGCCTCAGGGTGGAAAACGGTTCCGATATTAAAGAATATAGGAGCTCGGGTTTATAAGGATCTTCTCCGGGGAGTCTGATCATCATCAATCTGTAAACCAGGTAAAAAATATCAAACAAAAAATAAGGAGTAAAACCCTTAGCAACAGCAAGGATCTTACTCTGGATTTTTTCATAATCAGGAGCGATTAAAATCCATAGTATGATCAATCTCAATGCTTCCAGGGGCATAAAATACTCGGTTATTGTTAATTGAGCAGCCGAGAAAATCAGTGAAATAATCACCAGCAATACACGGTGTTTTGGATCCTTGATTGATCTAACCATCGCAATGAAGGATATGAATAGAAAAATATACTGGATATATTGTTGGTGGAAAGTAACAGAAATTGGATATTGTGTAAAAACCGGGTAAACCAGGAAAATGGCTGAAGCAAGCAGGTTGGTCTTGAAAGTACTGATCTTGATGTCAGAGAGCAGCTGAAATAACAGGCATGCAGCGAGCCAGCGGGATAACAAAACAAACACCTGCCAATTTAATGGAGAATATCCCAATATTGAATTGAGTACTATATGTGTCCAGGCTGAAAGTGGACGGTCTTCTGCATAGTATTGCCAGTATCCATCCGGGCCATAAAGACGATTGACAAGTAGTTTAGCCCAGTCATCCCAATAATATCCATGTTGGTTGATCAGCAGTCCGTAGCAAAAAATGCAGATGCCAGCAAGGAACAATGGAGCCGCAAACCTCAAGATATTTTTCTGACTTATCGAAAACATAACGGGGGCTCCTGATTAGGTTCTAAATTTTTTGAAAGGGTTCAAATAGATGAGACCAACGAATTATTTTATTGACTTGCTTGAGAATTATTTTCCGGTAATTATCTCTCGAAAATGATAGCACTAATTGTTATCCGGTTCAATCCCAAATTTTATTAATTTCAATAAATAAGCAAATTGATAGTTGAAAGAGAACTATCCATAAAAAGGTTGTTAATGAAGCAGTGCTATAATTAAATATCAACTGAAAGATCCTGAAGAAAGAAATTTTGAAGGAAATATATTCTGCCATTATCCCGAACCTCTCAGAAAAGATCATCCTGGTTACCGGAAGCAGAAGGATTGGTGCAGCTGTTTCAATCCGGTTAGATTAAGCCAGGGCAGCGATAATTATCCACTGCCACGATAATCTGGCCGGACCAGTGCGGATGGTCGATGAAGTCAAGGAACAGCATGATTTGTATTGCTCTGGTTATGAGGCTTACCCGTAAAGCCAGACCTTCTGCAACCCAAATAAATATAACGGCGTAATTATGATAATCATTGACGTTTTTAGCCTTTTCCCGGAAGTATTTCAACCCTACCTGGCAATCTCCATCATTCAGCGTGCCATCCAGAATAAGATCCTTGAAGTTCATGTTTATAATATACGGGACTGGGCTTTGGATAAACATCACGTGACCGATGATGTTCCATATGGCGGCGGGGGTGGGATGGTCATGAAACCCGAGCCGGTGTTTGCTGCAGTGGAAAGTGTCCTGGGTAGTCCTCCAGAATGCCCGGTAATCTTAATGACCCCGCAGGGTAGGACTTTTAACCATGCCATGGCTGCCAACCTGGCAGGAAAGGAACATTTTGCATTGGTTTGCGGGCGTTACGAGGGATTTGATGAAAGGATCCGCCAGCACCTGGCGTCTGATGAAATTTCTGTTGGGGATTTTGTTCTTACCGGAGGCGAACTACCGGCACTGATGGTTATTGATGCTGTTAGCCGCCTGGTTCCGGGGACCCTGGGATCCCCCTGGGGAGCTGAGGATGATTCGCATGCCTCTGGTTTACTTGAGTACCCCCACTATACCCGTCCTGCCGAGTTTCGCGGCTGGAGAGTGCCGGAGGTGCTGCTCTCCGGTAACCATGCTGAAATTGAGCGGTGGCGAAGGCAGCAAGCCTTGCAGCGCACGCAGCAGCGTCGTCCGGATTTACTGGATAGTGCTTCCCTATCTCCACAAGAGGTGGTTTATCTGAATGGAATAAAGGATAGGGCATCCAACACGGATGAATTTCCTGAGGAAATTATTTCTTAAATTTATTAATTTATTATTAAATCGTCTTGCAAGTGTAACCAGAATCGTATATACTTAGCTATAAGGTGGGGAGGAACTACCTCGTTGTTTCAAAATCCAAATCAATCATATTTGTGTTAATCCATAGGAGGAAAAGAGTATGTATAAAAGATTGTCAATTTTCATATCCATAATAATGCTGGCTTCACTGCTTTTAAGCGCATGCGCGCCCGCGGCAACCCCTGCACCGGCTGCAGAAACAAAAATTAAAGTCTGCGAAGTTACAGATACCGGTGGTGTAGATGACAAATCCTTCAATGCCACTGCCTGGAAAGGTGTTGAGGACGCCATAGCACAACTGGGCGTAGAAGGCAAATATCTTGAATCCCAGGAAGTTGCCGATTATGAGAAGAACATTAATGCGTTCATCGAAGAGAAATGCGATTTGATCATCACGGTTGGTTTCTTCTTAGGGGATGCTACCAAGGCTGCTGCCGAAGCCAACCCTGATCAGAAATTCTCCATTATTGACAATGCGTATGATCCTCCCATAGCCAATGTACAGACCCAGATATTCAATACCGACGAAGCCGCTTTCCTGGCTGGTTATGTGGCCGCTGGCGTGTCCAAGACTGGAAAAATTGGCACGTTTGGCGGTTTCCCCATCCCGACTGTGACGATCTTCATGGACGGCCTTGCTCGCGGTGTGGCTGCCTACAATGAAAAACACGGCACGGCCGTGGAAGTCCTGGGTTGGGATCCTGCTGCTCCGGATGCCGGATTGTTCAGTTCATCCTTCGACGACCAGACCAAAGGTAAAGAACTGGGTATCTCCCTGATGGATGAAGGCGCTGACATCATTATGCCGGTTGCTGGGCCGGTTGGTCTGGGGACCGCTGCTGCCGTGAAAGAACGCGGTAATGCTTATATTATCGGTGTTGATAATGACTGGGCAGTTGTGAACTCAGACTACGCCGGCATCACCTTGACCTCAGTCATGAAGTTGATGGATGCCACTGTTTTGGAAGCTACCAAATCGGTTGTGGATGGAACCTACAAGGGCGGTGAAGGTGCTGTTATCGGCACCCTGGCCAATAACGGTGTTGGACTGGCTCCTTTCCATGATCTGGACAGCCTTGTATCAGCTGAGCTTAAAGCAGAAGTGGAAGCATTAAAAGCAGAAATCATTGCTGGAAATGTCGTGACTGGACCAAGCCACCCAGAATAAGTCGGTGGGCAAAATTAATAAAATGTGAAGAAGAGGACTGGTGTTAAAGCACCAGTCCTTTTTTTGAAAAAACGGACTTGTTTTAAGGAAAGGCTCAACGTTATTTATTATTAATCCATTATGATAGAATAATGAAACAAATAGATCGCATACCCATTGGAGATCAGTATGGAACCTATCCTTGAATTATGCGGGATCACCAAGCGTTTCCCCGGTGTACTGGCAAATGATCATATTGATTTATCCCTCTATCAGGGGGAAATATCTGGCACTGCTGGGAGAAAATGGCGCTGGAAAAACCACCCTGATGAACATTCTTTACGGACTTTACCAGCCGGATGAAGGGGAAATTCATGTGCGCGGAAAGGTAACCGAGTGCAGTTCCCCAACAGATGCCATTAGGGCTGGGATTGGGATGGTGCACCAGCACTTCATGTTAATCCCGGTATTTACAGTGACAGAAAACGTTATGCTTGGGGAAGAGACGACTAAAACCGGTGGATTCCTTGACCGCCCGAAAGCTGCCGCACGCATCCTGGAAATCTCCGAAAAATTCGGATTGGCTGTGGATCCCGATTCATTGGTCAGTGATTTGCCGGTTGGAGTGCAGCAAAGGGTGGAGATCATAAAATTACTTTACCGCAATGCCGATATCCTGATCTTTGATGAACCAACAGCAGTGCTGACCCCCCAGGAAGCGGATGAACTATTCAAAATCATGCGTTCTTTGACCTCTCAGGGGAAATCGATCATATTTATCACTCACAAATTAAGAGAGGTTTTAGACGTGGCTGACCGGATCATGGTCATCCGCCGCGGCGCCGTGGTAGGTTCTACCACCCCATCAGAGGCAGATAGGAACAAACTGGCAGCAATGATGGTTGGCCGGGAAGTTGATCTGGACGTGGAAAAGAAACCGGTCGAAATTGGTGAAATTATCCTGGAGGTTGAAGATCTTGTAGTAAGTGATGAACACCACCAGATCAATGTGGACGGGGTTTCTTTTAATGTACGCGCAGGTGAGATCGTTGGGGTTGCAGGGGTCCAGGGAAATGGTCAGACGGAATTGGTCAGGGCAATTACTGGATTATGCGAACCCGTTTCAGGCAGGCTTACATTATTAGGTGAGGATGTCACGCATGCAAATCCGCGCCGCATCACGGAGTTGGGAACTGCACATATTCCAGAAGACCGCCAGAAAGACGGCCTGGTTCTGCCATTTCCGGTTTCAGATAACCTCATCTTGAATACCTATTATTTGCCACCTGCCGCCCGGGGAGTCATAATGCAGGAAAATTATATTATCGACAATGCTAACCGGATGGTACAGGAATTTGATATCCGCACGCCCAGTATCTATACGAGTGTCGGTTCACTATCCGGTGGGAATCAGCAAAAGGTAATTGTTGCAAGGGAATTATCCCGACCGATTCGTTTGCTGGTTGCTTCACAGCCTACGCGTGGTCTCGATGTGGGATCCATAGAATACATCCATAATGAAATTATTCAGCGCCGGGAAGGGGGATGTGCTGTTTTACTGGTATCTTCCGAGCTGGATGAGATCATGGAATTATCAGACCGCATCGCCGTGATGTATCGCGGCAAAATTGTAGCATTGCTCCAGGCAGATGAAGTGACTAAGGAGTATATTGGTTTACTCATGGCGGGTATCCCCCCGGAAAAACTGGAAAAACCTATCGTTTTGGACAGAATCCAAAAAACTTTGTAGTTCAGGAGGATTGGGCCCTTGGACGAAAACGCGAAAAAACCGGATGCAGGCAAGGTATTTCTGGAGGAATCAGCAGCTGCCGATGCGCGTAAGCGTGGAAGGCAGAAACAGTTAAACCAATCCATTCTGATACCTGCCCTTGCGGTATTCAGCGGGTTGGTGATCGGCGCTTTCATCATCATTTTTACTTCTGAAGAAGTATATGCGGGATTTTCACAATCGATTGGCGCCGGTTTGGCTGCATCCTGGAAAACAGTGACAACTGCCTATGGTGCCCTTTTCGAAGGCTCATTTGGAAGCCCTGTCCGGATGGTCAATGCAGTCCTATATGGGGATGCCCTGGAGATCAGGCGGGCTTTTAACCCCTTTCTTGAGAGCCTGGTGGTATCCACCACCTATATTTTTGCCGGCCTGGCGGTGGCGCTTGGATTCCGGGTTGGATTATTCAATATTGGAGTAGAAGGTCAATTATTTATCGGGGCAGCAGCGGCAACCTTTGTTGGCTATTCTCTTAAAGGATTGCCGCCTTTCATACACATGCCCCTGGCATTTCTGGCTGGAGGAGTGGGCGGGGCGGCCTGGGGATTTATCCCGGGATGGTTGAAGGCAAAAACCGGCGGCCATGAGGTGATCAATACCATCATGATGAACTGGATTGCTTTCCGTTTTACGGATTGGCTGCTTTCGGGTCCCATGCAGCGCGCGGATTCGGGGGGGATGCCGATAAGTCCCTGGATATTAGACAGTGCCAGGATCCCGCAATTTTTCCCTGCCCCTATCCGCTTCCATCTTGGTTTTTTTATTGCATTATTAATGGCTTACCTGGTTTACTGGTTGTTGTTTAAATCCACCTGGGGTTTCAATATGCGAACAGTTGGCGCCAATCCAAATGCTGCCCGATATTCCGGGATGAATATTTTCCGTGCCACAGTAATCGGCATGTCCTTATCGGGGGCGCTGGCAGGCATGGCAGGATCAAACCAGGTTTTAGCCATTTCAAGAAATATGGCGATGGGTCTTTCCTCCGGATATGGTTATGACAGCATCGCCCTGGCGCTTTTGGGGAAAAGCCATCCTCTCGGAGTGGTCCTTGCGGCACTTTTATTTGGCACGCTGCGCAACGGCGCTACCAACATGATGGTCGTTACCGGGATTCCGATTGATATCATCTCAATTATTCAGGCGATTATTCTGATCCTTATCGCTGCTCCAGCGATTATCCGCACGGTTTACCGGGTGAAACCACCCAGGGAAGCGGATGTTGTCTTTACCCAGGGTTGGAAGTGAGGCAGACAATGGCAACTACAACAATGACCCGAAGATTTGAAACTGGAATCACCCCGCCGGCAGAGGATCATGGGTGTGGCTTTTCTAATATTTGGTTTCCTCATTTTCTGGGTGTTTGCCCGGCCGATGAATTCAGATCTGGTAACCACTTTCGTGATGACCCCCGGTGGTTTAGACAGTGGTTACATGGGAGACTGGATTCTCCCGGCACAATTCACACTATATTTTCTCTCCATTATCACCATCCTGCTTGGGATTTATCAATTCGTTGTGGGATTTGGTAAGTATACGAACCTGGTGCTAGGGTTGGTAGCATTAATGTTTATTTTCAGTTTTCTTGTGTTTTCTGCTGCCGGTAAAAGCCTGAACCTGGGGGGAATGCTGAGTAATATGATCCTTTTATCCGTGCCGATCACATTGGGAGCATTTTCCGGGATCCTCAGTGAAAGAGCCGGGGTGATTAATATTGCCATTGAAGGTATGATGCTATCCGGGGCGATGGTTGGTTCGCTGGTTGGTTCGCTAACCTTTAACCCGTGGGCGGGATCTGGTTGCAGCAGTTATTTCCGGGGCAGTACTGGCCTGGGTTCATGGGGTTGTTTCCATAAAATACAAAGTCAACCAGATAATATCCGGTACAGTAATTAACATTTTTGCAACTGGAGCTACTTCCTATATTTCCGCCAAATTTCTGCAGGAGTACAGCCACCTGAATAATACCCCCACATTTGGGCGGGCTCCCATTCCCATGCTTGCTGATATTCCCCTGATTGGACCAACCTTTTTTAATACCAATTTCTTTGTTTACGCCATGTTTATTTTTCTGATTATAATTCAGGTGGTTTTATTCTCAACCCGCTGGGGACTTCGCCTGCGATCGGTCGGTGAACATCCCAAGGCCGCCGATACCCTGGGTATTGATGTATTCCGTACCCGCTATGTTGCTGTTATCCTCGGGGGGATGATGGCTGGTTTC
This sequence comes from uncultured Chloroflexia bacterium, assembly GCA_963747965.1. GTDB lineage: Bacteria > Chloroflexota > Anaerolineae > Anaerolineales > Anaerolineaceae > CAVVGZ01. Next base: position 215,725 of record CAVVGZ010000005.1, read on the forward strand.
GCCGGTGCTTATTTTACGGTTGGTTCAGTCGGGCGTTTTGACGAGATGATGACTGCAGGCAAAGGTTTTATCGGTTTGGCAGCCATGATATTCGGAAACTGGATGCCCATTGGGGCATTCGGGGCAGGATTACTGTTCGGATTAGCGGATACAATTGGTTCGAAATTGTCTATCCTGGGGAGTGACATTCCGCCGCAATTTATGGCAATGCTTCCTTATATAACTACCATGATTGTCCTGGCAGGTGTTATCGGCCGTGGACAGCCACCAGCTGCTGATGGAGTACCTTACGAGAAAGAATAAGGACTTTTATGCTTATCAACCCGGATTGGATGCGGAATTTACCGCATCCAATTTTTTTAAATTTTCACAGGAATGCAAGATTGATGGAGCAGGTAAGCAGGTACCAGAGATTGGAAATAAGTGATAACATACATAAGTTAAATTGATTCTTCGACAACAATTGAATCATGGTATTGCGAACAATATCCAATAATTATTAATTGGATTTACAGGTAAATAGTGCTTGAATGATTTCTCATTCCGGTTTATGATTCTGAAATCAAAAAGTTTTTATAACCACGTTAATAGATGAGTAAGGAAAAGAAAATGAAAAAAACACCTGCTGTACTAACCCTTTTGTTAGTTGCTGTGTTATTGACTGCCGGATGTGCAACCCCTACCGAGACTGCTGTTCCGGCCAGCACCCAGGACGTTGAGGCAGTTATTGAGTCCTATACCGAAAAGACCGTGGAAGCATTGGATGACCGTGTCTCATCCCTGGAGAAAACGGTTGAGAGTTTAGCCAATACGGACACACCAACTGCAGAACCTACTGTTTCAACCACCGGCACACCTGTTGCTGCTGGCGGAGGTACCAATCCGGGTGACTGCCTCAGGGCAGAATTTGTCGCCGATATAACTATCCCCGACGAAACCATCATCCCGCCCGGATCCCCTTCAAGAAGACCTGGGCGATAAAGAATTCTGGCACCTGCCCCTGGGATGCAACCTACAAATTAAGCTATGTTATGGGAGATTTGATGGGCGCAGAACAATCTGTCCCTCTTCCGGATGAATTTGTTGAACCTGGCGAGATGGTACTGGCTTCGGTTAACATGGTGGCTCCAGAGGTAGAAGACCGTTATGAAAACTACTGGAAAATCCAGAACTCGTGGGGTACCCGTTTTGGTGTAGAACCAGATGATGACCCTCTGACCTTAGTCATCAATGTAGCTCCATCCTACAGTTTTGTTGACAATTTATGCAGCGCCACCTGGCATAATGCAGAAAGCTTGCTTTTCTGCCCGGGTAAAGAAAATAATCCGGATGGATCATTCTATGTTTCTAATTCTTTCCAGACCGAACTTGGTAAAGCAGAAACACAACCAGCCATTCTCATGGCGCCCCAGCAAGTGACCGACGGACAGATCTATGCCAAGTATGCCCCGGTAAAAATCCCTGGTGGCGCACACCTGGAAACGCGAATAGGCTGTATCTACGGTTATGAGTTCTGTAACTTCGATTTTGTGGTTACTTACACGGTTGAAGGAGGTACTGAAACCACCCTGGTAGAAATCAATGACTGGAACGACGGCTTTTCACCAGAAGTTGGTGTTAACCTGGGAGACTTGGGTTTAGATGGTAAAACCGTGTCGTTTACCTTTTATGTCAAGGCTAATGGCGGTCCGGAAGATCTGGTGTTTATGGAGAATCCCCGCTTGCAGGTGCATTAATAACCTCTGATCAATCAGGAGATAGGATTGCGACCCTGGCTGATTGGAATCCTCTGGATCGGATTAATTACAGGGATCAGTGCCTGTAATTTTCCGGATCCATCCAGGGCTGCCGAGGGGCTGTCGTTAACCATCACGCCATCGGTAAAAATAGTCAATTCTTTAGAAACACAGGTGGCTCTGGCATTCACACCAACACCAGAGCCACGTTCCTATCTCCCTATACCACCAACGGTGACACTTTCACCTGAAATGGCTGGATTGACAATACCCAAAATTGCGAATGTGCCATGCAACCGGGCTGCCTTTATCAGCGATATAACCATTCCGGACGGAGTGGAAATCCCGCCGGGCTCAATATTTACCAAAATTTGGGAAATTCAGAATAACGGCAGCTGCACGTGGGATAAAACCTATTCAGTTGCTTTTACCGGCGAGGGATCATCCCTGGGCGCAGACATCCCGGCTCCGATCCTGGCGGACGGAAAGGTTGAACCGGGGGAAACAGTGCGAATCTCCTATGAACTTACCGCTCCAGATCAATTTGGCATGTATAACAGCGACTGGAAATTACTGGATGGGAATGGCGATCTATTTGGTATCGGTGAGGACGGAGACGAGGCTTTCTGGCTGGAAATTGAGGTGGCAGACCGCTACAGCTTTGCAGATAACCTTTGCAGTGCCAGTTGGCATAACAGTTCTGCTGATTTAATCTGTCCGATGGAGAAGAATAGTGAACAAGGATACGCAATTAATGCCAGCCAGGCGGAATCGATTGTCCTGGAAAACCAGGCGGAAAAAACCCTCCTGCTTGTCCCGGAAGGTGTAACCGGGAGGGGTGATCACCGGGGTGTATGAAGCCATCCTTGTCCCGGAAAGGGCGCATTTTCAAACGAAACTCGGCTGCCTGGAGGAAGGTAGTCCTTGTTCGGCGGTTTTTGCTCTGGGGTACAGACTGGAAGACGGATATGAGGCGGTCCTGGGGACCTGGCCGGTAATGAATGAAGGCAAAATAACTTCGATTGACCTTGATCTGGCACCTTTTAGCCTGCCCGGCAGCCAGGTGGAATTTATCCTGTCAGTTACCTCGCAGGGAGATTCCGGAGGTGACCTGGTGTACCTTTCTGATCCGCAGATATTCGCAACCCCATAGCGGGAATGCGGCCTTTTCATCCTTATAATATACATGCTTGGATATACAATTAAACATAAATATTATCCCGATTTGTCGGAATTACGGAGGCTTTGAGATGATCATTACTGTAACCCCCAATACCGCCCTGGACCGGGTGATCTTCATTAATAAATTCGACCGCGGCAATCCCGTCCGTACCACTCGCTGGAAGGACAGCCTGGGCGGAAAGGGGCTGGACAGTTCGGTCGCACTCAGCGGACTGGAGGTGCCAAATATAGCCATGGGTTTCCTGGCCGGTAATATTGGAAGGGATATTGTGCGCATCATGGAAGCATACGGATTCAACCATGATATGGTTTGGATCAACGGCGAGAGCCGGTTGTCCCACGTGATCGTTGAAACCGAAGAGTATGCCCATACCACCATCCTGCTGGGCAATAACATCATCCTGCCAAGCCAATACCAGGAGTTTTTCCAGCGCTTTAAAGCCAACTTGCCCCATGCTGATTATGTGATCACCGGCGGCTCACTGCCAACCGGCTTTCCGGAAGATTTTTACCTGGAATTGACGGAAGCTACCCATGCAGGCGGAAAAGCCATCCTGATCGATTCCAGGCAGGATCCTCTCCTGCGGGCGCTTCCCGCCAAACCTGATATTATCAAAATGAACAACGACGAGTTTTCCCTGACTTTTAACCTGGCATCCAGCTCCGTGATGGAGATTGCTGTTTCTGGACGGAAGGTGCTGGAAGAGCACGGCCTGGCTGCCTTCGTTGTAACCTGCGGGAAGGAAGGTATCCTGGCAATTTTGAAGGAGCATACCTACCAGGCGATTGCTCCAAGGCAGCAGGCTGTGAATGCTGCTGGAGCGGGGGATTCCGTCTCTGCATCACTGGCGTGGCGCCTTTCATTGGGTGACCCTTGGAAAAATGCACTTCTTTGGGCGGCGGCGACTTCGGCTGCATCTGTGCTGACCGAAGGAACAGCGGAGGTGCGCATGGAGGACGTGCAGCGACTGCTGCCGGAGTGCGTGGTGAAAGAACTATGAAGTTTGCGGTATAATATGCGCACGCCCTCGTAGCTCAATGGATAGAGTGCCTGACTTCGAATCAGTAGGTTGGGGGTTCGAATCCCTCCGGGGGCGCAAATGTGGGAAAAACCCACAAAAAAACACCTTCTCACCCTGTATATGGGGGTATAGAAAGGTGTTTTTTAATGCCTCAAAAACGGATAGAACTACTGACTTTTACCCTATATTTGTTAACATTTGTAGATGTTATAGAGAGTTTTATTACTGAGCGAAAATCCAGGCGATTATCAAAGAGAACAATTGAATATTATCAATTGGAATTGGGACAATTCAAATCATGGTTGAGTGATAACGGTTATCCCGATATTGAGAGCATTACCCCGGATGCAATTAGGAGCTATTTGCTCAGTATGGAAAACAGGCGTAATGCTGGGGGGATTCATGCTTCATACCGAGCAATAAAGGCTATCCTCAATTGGTATGATACTGAGTATGAACCAGAGGGATGGAAAAACCCGATTAAGAAGTGGAGTGCCCCAGGCCAAAGGGGGAACCATTGCCAGGGGTACCAATCTCAGATGTTGAAAAGATGGTGCAGGAATGTAAGCTCTTGAGAGATAAGGCTATTTTATATTGTTTGGTTGATTGTGGTTGCAGAGCTCAGGAGTTTACCAATCTAAATATCAATGATGTTGATTTGATTCAGGGAATAATCAGGGTTAGAAACGGAAAAGGGGGAAAATCCCGCACAACCTACCTGGGGAACAAATCAAGGAAGTTATTAAGGCAGTATCTAAATCAGAGGGATGATAAAAACAATGCTCTTTGGCTCAATGAGGATGGGGATAGATTGAGATTTGAGGGATTGAGGCAAATACTTATTAGACGTGCTAAGGATGCAAATGTACCTATACCCGGCCCACATGATTTTAGAAGGTGTTGCGGTAAAGAGCTCCATAAAAACCATGTGGATATTTTGACAATATCCCGAATATTGGGGCATTCCAGTTTGGAGGTTACAAAAAGATATATTGCATTGGATGATACGGATATTCTAGATGCATACCGTCGGGGCTCCCCGGTGGATAATGGAAAATAAAAATACTTTGGAGGAACAATGAATAAACAGGTTTTATTATGGCAGTTAAATACGGGACTCTTGAGCTGAAAGGCGGGGAGGTAAACCTAATCGGAAGCGGGATACCTGGGACAAGTTGGTATTAAATGAGGATGTAATCAAGCAGATGGAGAAAGGGCAAAAGAAATTAAGAAGCTGATTAAAACGAAAGGATGAAACCGGGAAATATTGAGGAACTCTATACCTTGATAGATAAAAATCTATAAACAATTTTAGAAACGAGAGGGAAAAATGGAAACACAGAAAATTTGTTCATATAAACTTACCTTCCCAGATGGACAATCAATAAATGTTTCATTAGTAAAAACAAATATCTATTAGGGTATAACCCTCAATGACTCAAAGCGGGTTTACTATAAAGAGGATTTTGAAAGGTTATCAAAGAGTGATACCCAGAATACTGAGCATACTCTTCTCCACGTGATAATGATGGTATTGCTCAGTATATGAAAGGAGATGAGAAAACTTAAAATTTATATTCATTCCTTGAATTTTAGAAGTTACCGTAGACTATATAAGAACAGCTTAGAACAAACAACGGGTATTTTGCCTTTCCCGGGGCAAATATCCCGCATAGGGATTGTACAATTTACCGCGTACTCAAAAACCTAATGGTGGATGGTATGTGTTTTCTATTTACCAGGAGGATTATCAAATGAGAAAAGCTAAAGTGATGAGTTTTCGAGTTGCAGAGAATGAGAGAACCGAAATTAAGATTTGGCCAAAACAAACAACCTCAGCGTGAGTGAATTTATCCGACTGCTGATAACAAAATCATCCCAGAACGACAGGCCAAAACCAACCATATCCAATTAAGAAACCAAAACCCGCCATTCTGGGAGGCGGGCTGGGGGACTGAGGGAAACGGAGTTATAGGAGGCTCCATCTAATGAATAGTATAACGCATTCCGACGATATCATGTCAAATTCTATATCAAGCTGGGTATATCAATTTCACGAGAATTGATGACCTGATCTAACATTAACGGCAAACCATTCGATAAATTTGAAAGGGCTACAATGCGCGTCAAAATTCGGCATATGGTAGATACCGAAATCAATCCAGGTGCATTGAATGATGTGATCACCTGTATTGCAAATGGGGAAATTGATATCTCAAATATCAAACCCAGGCTTGATTGTTTGGTGGAAGGAAACCAAAATGAGTACATTTGTTCTCCCAACCCTTCCTAAAATTCCCGATATGCCAGAAATAAAAAACTATATTGATAACAACGAAATTGGTAATGCGGACTCTTTGCTAGGCTCAAGAATGGTGATATTTGTTATGACCACTCCCAGGATGAATGGTATCTCTGGACAGGCCATCATTGGGAAAAAGATAAAACCAGAATGAGGGTGCTATACGTTACAAATGATTTGGGAAATATATATTGGGGGTATGCAAATACTCTAACAAAAAATGATGCAAGCGATGTTTTGAGAAGAATATCAAGGCTCTACTCCCGGATGGGAATTGAGAACACTCTACATCTTGCCAAATCAATGCCAGAAATAGCACTAACCGGGGATCAGCTGGGATAAAAATACCTGGGTATTGGGTGTTAAAAATGGTGTAATCAATCTGAAAAACGGTACTGCAGGATATGGAAAATCCAATGATTTTATAAAAACCTTCTCACCTACTGAGTGGGAGGATTTGGATTATCCCGCTCCCAGGTGGGAACAATTTATCTCCGAGATATTCAACCATGATACTGAGGTAATCGGGTTTATCCAACGGTTATTAGGCTATGGGATAACCGGGCTCACGTATGAGCACATACTCCCGATATTCTGGGGAAGAGGGCAGGAATGGGAAAACAACCTTACTGGAAACCCTAAATGTGTCCTGGGGCGGATTTGGCCTTACCATCCCATCTGGTGCATTAACGCGAAATGCCAGACATCAGGGAAATAATGCGGAACCTTTCATTGTTGAGCTCAGAGGCAGGCGGTTAGTTTGGACAAGTGAGAATGAGAAAGGTGATTCAATTAGCTCAGGATTGGTAAAGAAATTGACAGGCGGTGTCAGATAAATACCCGGCCATTATTTGGTGCTCCAATCAAATTCAATCTGAACTCATCTAACCATCATGCTCACAAATAACAGGCCAACCATGCCAGCGGATGACTTAGCTCTCTGGGAAGCGGGTGTTGGCTTATCCCCTTCACTCAAAAATTTGTGGACAATCCCACGAAAAAGAATGAACACCGAAAAAGACGTGGCACTCAGAGAAAAATTAACTAATGAGCGCTGGTATTCTTGCATGGTTGGTTATAGGTTGTTTGCAATGGCAAAAAATAGGGCTCAGTATTCCCTATTTAATCAAGGCGGCCACAAAGGAATATCAGAAAAATGAGGATACCTTACAACAGTTTATTGATGAGGTATGTAAGTTGGGGCTAACCCTTGAGATTCAAGCCAGTACGATATTACAGGAATACAAACAATGGTGCCAGGATAACAAGGTGCATCCATTGGAACAATTGAACCGGAATACCTTTTCTTATCAGATGGAAAAACGATTTGTGAAGGTGAAAAATTCCTTGTATATGTACCAGGGAATTGGGATATAGATTAGATTTTTATGCTATCGCTCAGTATGAGGACAAGATGACACAATATTTATGGGAGCATGGGAGTAAAGGGAAGTATTAAAACATTAAAATAGAAAAACTATATATATATTCTCGTGTATGTTTTAGGGGTAGTTACTCCCATACTCCCATAAGAATCCTTTTCATATACTGAGCGGTGCACATACTGAGCGGTACCAGAAATGAGCTCAATATCAACAGGAGAACCATGTTAAACATTCAACAGGCCTTACCCACGTTTGAATATATCCAACCTGAGCGGGTGAAGCGGGTGGATTTTGACAGGTACCCCAAAATCCAAAGGTTGATATTTGCAATTGCTCTCCAGGCTATTGAGGATACTGAGCGGGGGATAGAGAGGCGTTAGAGTGGTTAAAGGATTCTGGAAGGGAACTTATTATCTTGAGCGGGGTTGGAGGTGGAACTTGAAAAAATCGAAAAAATAGGTAAAAAATGAGCTTAGATAACTTCTGATTATCTTAACATAATCGGAAGCTATCTAATTATTTGAGCATAAATGAACCAAATTAGGTACTATAAAAGTATGGAGTTGCAATGAACCTAGACGCAAGATTAAAGAAATTGGAGCAATCACAACAGGAACCGGGGGAACCTGGGGGAAGCGGGTACCAGTATCATATCGGTTTTTATGAGGTGCAGAACCCGGAACAAGTTGCCTTGATGGGCGGGGGGAGTATCTCTCTAACCGAGTTTGAACTGCTACCGGGTCCCAAATTCCTCATGCCTTCCAATCATACTGAGCGGGAGAATAACGGAACATTGCGGAAAAATTACGAATAATTACGAAACATATCGCGAAAAAATGAGGTTGATACCATGAAAGAAATTGAGAAAAGAATAGACGCATTGGAGAAGCGAAACCCGCAGGAACCAATAATTGTTAATGTGGCATTTGGGAACCGGGACAATATAGTTTACCGGGTGAATGTTACCGAGAACAACAAACATGAATATCTAAATAAAGATAACGGGGAATGGCAGGATACTCCCTGGAAAGGAATAGGACAATGATTGATTTTGATGGATTAACACCGGAAGAGAAGTTGATTTTACTGGATACGATGAAGCGGGAAATTGAGCTTGAGCGTGATAAACCAAAAGATATCAATGCTCAAATCCGGGAGCAGTTACACCAAATCCAACAGAATGATTTGGAAAACGTCAAATATATATTTCGGAACAAAAAACGCAGAGGCAAATAATGAGCAAGAATAATTTACTGACTGAAAAAATCGTAAAGTTGGACATTGCCAGGGCTGAGAGGGATTCTCTCATTTCAAGCGGGAAGGATGACGCGGGAACCATTGCTCATTATACGGAGCAAACTTCCATGATAGAGCTGCTTACCTCCCAGGTGCATCATTTGAGGGTGAAAGAATTAGAGGCCCAGGTGATCAGTTTGCAAGCGGAGCAATTCGATAAACAAAAGATTTATGATGAGGTAAACAGAAAATATCTTGATTTGGGGAGAGAGTTAAATTCCAAATCAGACGAATTGAGAATATTCATGAACACCGGGGGAAGAGCTCCAAATCAGGAAAATATTTCCAAAAAGGTTGAATTTGATAAGAAAATCACCGATTTGAAGGGCAAAATCGATATGACAAAATTAGAGCTCCAGGCTGCCAAATATGCCTTTGATGGAGCTCAGGAAAACACCAAAGCGGCCATGATGGCATTGGAGCAATTGAGATAAAACGGATGTTACAAACATTATGAAAAATGTTACAGGGAATAAGGTTACACCAAGACAGAGGAAGGCTATTGAGGCTCTTCTCACATACCCGGATGTAACAATGGCGGCCCAAGCGGCTGGTGTTGCAAGAATCACAATTTACAGGTGGTTAGAGCAAGATGGGGAGATTTAAAGAGGCCTTGAATAATGCGACAATGAAGGCTCTAGATGCTCTCTCATTATCCCTGGTATCTACCTCATCGGATGCAACAAGGATACTTTGGGAGATACTGAGCGATACCACAATCAACCCCGGAACCAGGGTAAGAGCTATTGAGGTTTTATTGGCAAATATGCAGAAAATGAGAGAGCTCATTAGTTTAGAATCAAGGGTGAAGATATTGGAAGAGGTGGTTAATCAACAGGTAAAAAACGTTTGATTATCATTCTATTCTCAATGGTGGAATATCCCCACAGGAAGCGATTTGAGGCAAAAAAACCGAGTGGGGATACATTTTCCCATACTGAGCGATAATCTCAAGACCTTAAAGAATCTTGAAACGTCTTGAATTAGGGGGAATCAATGGTATTATGAGTGTAGTACATTACAACCTTAACAAATGTATAGGGCGATTTTACACAAATAGAACGACTGACTCCGAAAATATGAGTCAATCCAACATTAAAAATACCGCCATATATAGGGGTAATAAGGTGAACAACCCCCACATATTGGGATAAAACCCAATGGGCAGAACTCCTGACTTCGAATCAGTAGGTTGGGGGTTCGAATCCCTCCGGGGGCGCCAGTAATGGGGGATAAATTCATTAATTACCACAAAAACTGGCGGGAATCAACGCCAAAATAAGCAAAATTTTACAAACTGAAATAACGCTTCAGGCTGTAGGAAACAATATTAAAACATAAATCCAGATCTCCTTATGATTCAATGGATTTTCCTCACGATTTTCCTTGACAAAGGACTTTTAGTAATGTATGATTTATGATAAGTCAAATAATCAGGATATCAGAAAGAGAGTTAATCATGGCTGAATATCTGCAAGTCCGAAGCAACGGACAAATTACCTTACCAGCTCCAACGCGCCGAAAGGCAAAAATCTCAGAGGGTGATTTACTCGAAGCCTTCGTTGACGCAGACGGAACCATTCGCCTCGTACCAAAACTGGCAATGGATCGTTCTTTAGCCGAAAAATACCAGCTTGATGATGTTGCCTGGGCATTAAAACAGAAAGATCAAAAAGAATGAGGCGTATTGTTGTTTGTGATACTGGCCCTCTAATTCATCTATAGCGAAGCAAATATCCTCTTTTATTACGTCTAGCGGGTGAAGTTTTCATTCCACCTGTTGTGGCAAAAGAATTCGAGCAGAACGTTTCGAGTAAAAAACTGCCAGACTGGGTGCAGATCAAGGAATTAGATGAAACATCTCAGAAAAATACACTCAAATGGGTGAACCAAATTGATGAAGGTGAGTCTGCTGCCATTGCGCTAACAATGCAAATGCAGGCAATTTGCCGAGTCTCTCGGATTAGAGATTCATGGATCAATCGGTTTGCTGCTTTGGGCCGTAGCAACTGGGCACGTCGGTAGTCAAGTTGAGACGTTGAATTTGTTATATGCCTTGGCGAGTTCATCGCTTTGGATTTCTGACCGGGTATTGAGTCAGGCACGCATGGCTATTGGCAAACTAAACTCGGCATAGAAGAATACAAATATCACACGTTACTATGAAATTCCAGATATAAATTTGCGGGGAAGATCGTTAACACCTTAACCAAACCGACAACGAACTCGTTGGTATATCAATCGGTATAATTTCTAACCCCTGGGATTAGGTGCCATCAGATTAGTGAGTAACGGTAATAAAAAAAACTATGCTCCAATTATTTTTCGGTAATGTACCTAATATTTTATTCCTAATAACAGGTGTGCTGAATTCCCCTATGTTCTCAACTAGGGGAATGTTGTTATGATTTAACGAAACCCGATACTTTTTGAATTACAACGAACCATAATTGAGATCAGACGTCGAAAAAAAATAGTCAATGGTGGTCTTCTGACGAAACACCCGGGAGCAAATATTTAATCCACCGTATAACCATTGCTTTATACCCCTTCTTTCGTTTTCCAAACATTCCCGCCAACATTGGCACCTGTTCATCCACGTAATCATAAATGATCACTTCACTTTTCCTATCATAATTACGGTGGAGACGACCTGCATACTGCGCAACTGTTCCGCGCCAGGCAATTGGCAAAGCCAAAAATAAAGTATCAAGACGGGCATCATCAAACCCTTCTCCCAGATATCGTCCAGTGGCAATAATCAACCGTTCTTCATCCTCTGGAATACTTTTCAATTGGTCCATAAATAAATTCCGTTGTTTGCGCCCCATTCCGCCGGATAAAACGATAATATTTTTAACTTTATCAGCCAGGGTATCAGCAAAATAGGTGAGGTGCTCTCGCCGTCCGTCAATAAGACCGGCGACCGGCCGGCATGAACTGCTTCAAAGACATCGTCAACGATTATTTGATTCCGCATCGAATCCAGTAGCAAACATCGCATAGATATCCTGAATACCGGGTTGTGGTGTATCATTCAATTGGGTTGGCAAGGTGAAATCTGTTTTGCGGATAATTATTTTATGGGTAAATGAACGTGATGCAGCCTGCTGGCGATCATCCACCCGGTATCGGACAGGTCCGCATTGCATAAAAATGATCGGGTGGTGACCGTCCTGCCGGGTGACAGTTGCAGACAAGCCGGTAATGAACCTGGCTTTTGCTTGCCGAATCACTTGCTCGAAACTGGCCGCGGATATGTGGTGGCATTCATCAACGATGATATGGCCATAATTCCCTATCAGATCATTGACCGTTCCTTTATCGATAAGGCTCTGGATCATCGCAACATCTATCGTCCCAGTAATTTTATGTTTCCCGCCCCCAATTTGCCCGATTTCCTTTTTCCCCAGTCCCAAAAAGGATTGGAGGCTTTCAACCCATTGATCCATCAACTGTCTTCGATGAACAATTACCAGGGTATTTACTTTCCTTTGAGCAATCAACCATGCACCAATAACTGTTTTACCAAACGCAGTGGATGCAGAAAGTACACCAATATCATGCTTAATAAGCTGATCTGCGGCAAGCTGCTGCTCTAGACGAAGAGTCCCTGAAAGTTTAATAATATAGGATTACCAGTCGCACGTTCATCAATTAATTTTGTTTTGATTTTTAACTCACCAAGTACTTGAGCAGCTCTTCCTGACACCCTCTGGGTAAGGCAAGGTGTTTTGGATATTCCTCACAGCAGCTAATAATCCTGGGTTTTCCAAACGTCGAAAGACGCATGGCTTGAGCTTTGTAGAATTCCGGGTTTTGAAAAGCAGCCAAACGAATGAGGCGATTTCGCAAGGAGGCTGGAAACCCCTCTTTTTCGATGTAAATCTGGTTGCTGATAACCAGGTTGAGTTGATCTGGTAAAGAGCCGGTAATTGAGGTTCTTTATATTTTCGAGATGGGGTTAGTTTCCAGGGTTCATTTTCGGTTTCGTCCAAAACTACTGCCCGTACACCTGTGATTTCGCTTTCATCTTGTACATTCTTGAAAATACATTCCAGTTTTGAAGGGTCATCTTTTGAATCGATGATAAAAAAGCCCACTGGTCGGGATAGGGATTAAGATCTTGTCCAAAAAGACGCTGTTATTTTGTTCCCGTGGTTTTTTCTGCAGCGGTAGTGCAATTAGATTACCGAATCCGCCTCTTGGCAAGGTATCCTGGCTGGGGAAAAGCCGGTCATAGGAATCCATTCCGATTTCCGGTCGTCGATTCATTGTACTTTGTAAGCAGTAATGCCCCAAGTTTTCGGGCAATACTGCAGGAATTGGTGCTTCAAAGAAAATCCAGATGTGCCCACCATTTCCGGATCGTGATCGTTCTAAAACGGCAGGAACTTGATAACTGGCACATGTCTCCAGAAAGGTTTTAGCGTCTACAGCCCAGGTCGATTTATCGAAGTCAGCTGCCAGGAACCAGCAAGATTCATCGTCAAAAGAGGATAAACCCCAATGTAAAATCTTTGCCGAACGATCATTAGGATCATATCCTTTGAGATGATTACGGATGATCTCATCGTTAACTGGAACAAACGCACGGAAATTACATTCTTGGCAAGAGATCTTCGGTTTTTGGCAGATACCGACAGCCCATTCATTCTGGCAGACAGGAGCATATCCTGACTTTCCAGTTTTGGAATTTTCAAACCTGCGAGGAAACACATCCTCCCGACCTTTAAATAAAGAACGGAACAATCGGATTTTTTCCTCTTGAGAGGATAGATTATTGATTGCAATTCCTTGAATGTGCAGTGGTAGTTGTGCGGGGGAATCTTTTTGAAGTAACTGCTGGCGTAATCGCGTCAGTTCATCCAGTAATTGGCCGCGGTGATGATCCAGATTCGATAATTCTGCTTCGATTTCTATAATTTTCCGCTCGATATATGAGGGTTCATTCATGAACTTATTGTACCGGAAATTGTATTTGCCTAAACGTTGCAACCCCAACAATTTTGTCAGTTATGATTTCGTGAACAAATCTGCATTTGAATTACATATCTGTACAAAACAAGATTGCGCAACATATTTTTTTATTATATGAGAACGCTGAACCTCAAGCTAAACAAGTAAATTCGAGCTGCCTTTCCAGTGGTCTAGTTGGGATAATTTTGGGGTAATGCCGGTAACACGCTATGGAAACTATGTACAAGATGGACAAAATTGGCTGATTTTTGTGTAATGTGTGGACAAAATGGACAATATGGAGGCTGTGTACAACTAAAATGTCCCTTCGAATCCCTAAAATGGGACAGTGTCAGTAGGTTTGGGGTTCCCTGGCCTACCCGGCAGGGCAGGCGAATCCCTCCGGGGGCGCCTTCATTTTAATATAAATAAAAAAATACCAAATCTCCAAGCGAAATTGCGGTTTATCATGAATAGATTCTTTTTTTGTAACAGCGGATGAGCGATCAGTAATTTAGGCGCTAGCGGGGCACCTATCTTTAAATAAATATAATAACTAACGACGATCGTTTTATGAAATTAATAGTACCAGGATAATTCACCCAAAATCAACTATTGCAGACCCTTTATCCCAGGAAACTATCAGGATAATTCGTGACAATCCTGCGATTCCAGACCTTATCCATTTCCCAAATGCTGCAGATTTCTAAAAGTCATTAAAATTAGATAAGGTGGGCAATTTCGTTTATTGTATAATTTAAATGCTGGTTGTTTCAACATGAAGATAATTTCCCTGGTCGCATCGATACTCTGGATAGAAAATATGTAGGCTGAGGATGGGATGAAAGTAAACTATGTTTACACTCCTGAAATTTGGCCGTCGATAATTTCAGCATTCTGCTTGATTGCTCTTGCAGCCTATAGCTTTAACCGGCGAAATGTTCCCGGTGCAATTCCATTTACCATTGGCTGCCTGGCTGCTATACCGATTGGTCTCAGCATGGTAATGACTTTAGTGGCTGTCGATATTGACGCAAAGATTTTCTGGTATCAGTTTGAATCAACCTGGCTGATCATCTGTGTCACCGCAATGACCTGCTTCATTCTGGAATACACCTGGCCAGGCCGATGGTTAACCCGCCGGAACCTGGTTTTGTTGTCTATTCCTCCCATTTTATCTATAATCTTTAACATTACCAATAATAGTAATCACCTGGCATTTCGCGGCTTTGATGTAGATAAGGTAGTTATCCCGCATTACGGCCCGGCTGGCTGGATTTATGTTGGGTATTTGTTATTATTATCCCTCATCGACATCATTGTTTTTATCTGGTTGTTTCGAGTTTCACCACAGCACCGCTGGCCAGTTGCAATTATGTTGACCGCCCTTATCCTGGTCCGGATAATTTATCTTTCCAATTCAGCGATAACAGGAACCTGGCTCTTGATCATACCCGAGTATTCCTTTGTTTTCCTGGCATACGGCGTGGCCCTTTTTGGTTTCCGACTCTTTGATCCCATGGACCAGGCCTGCCAATCCGTGATGGATCAAATGCACGAGGGCATGCTTGTCCTGGATTCTAATAAAGTCGTTGCTAAATTGAATCCGGCTGCCGAAAAGATGATCAATATACCTGCAAGAAGTGCACAGGGAAAGCATATCCGAGACCTTCTTCCCGATTTCCCGGCAGAATTGCAGGAAGAACAAGGTGAGGTTAACGCTGAATTCAGTCTTATTAAAAAGACGCCTTCAGCGGCATCAGAAATCCCTACAAAGAAACGGAAATTGAACAACCGGAATGAAAATCCGGGAGGAATTCCTACGGAAGGCCACTTGACAGATCAAGCAAGCCAGGGGCAGAGCAGCGATGATTCAAAATACGAAACCCGAAATTACATATTAAGGATTTCCACCCTCCATGATTGGCGGGGATTGAAAGTGGGCTGCCTGTTACTATTGCGTGATCTGACTGACCGCAAGCAAGCCCAGGAGAAGATAATAAACCAACAGCGGGCGCTTGCCATGCTGCAAGAACGTGAACAGCTGGCTCGCGAGCTCCACGACAGTATTGGCCAGGTGCTTGGCTACGCGGGATTCCAGGTAGAATCAGCCTTAAAATTAATCCAGGATGGGCAGATAAATTCAGCCCAATCGCAACTTACCCGGCTAGCAGGTGTCGTCCGGGACGCGCATGCTGACGTGCGCAAGTATATTTTCGATTTGCGAACTGAACCGGATCCCCATGAGCTTTTCAGTATAACCTTGCGCCATTACCTGGATGGCTTTACCAATAATTATAATATCCAGACAAATCTATACTTTGACGATTATGTAAACGGAAATCCCCTGCCATCAGACGTCCAGATGCACCTGTTCCGCATCATTCAGGAGGCTCTAACAAATACCCGCAAGCACAGCCAGGCACACTGCGTCCAGGTGGCGTTGATTAAGCGGGATTCCCATCTCAGGCTGAGTGTGAGCGACGATGGGGTGGGATTTGAGCGGGAACAGATTGAGGGTGAAGGCGGGAGCCATTTTGGCCTGCATTTCATGCGTGAAAGGGCTGAAAAACTAGGCGGGGATTTGACGGTTGATTCCGAACCCGGTACTGGGACACGTGTGGTTTTGGAGATGCCCCTGGTGGAGTTGTGAATATGAGGGTATTGCTGGCGGATGACCACCGTTTATTGATCGAAGGGTTATGCAATTTTCTCGAAGCCCATGGCATCGAGGTCATTGGTATTGCCAGCGACGGCCTGGAAGCAATTTCTATGTCCAGCTCATTGCATCCGGATCTGATCTTGATGGATGTCCGCATGCCCGTCTGTAACGGCCTTGAAGCCACCCGGCGAATAAAAGCAGCCCAGCCTGATATTAAGATTGTTATGCTCACTACCTCTTCGGAGGACATAGATTTGTTTGAGTCTGTGAAGAGCGGGGCGAACGGCTACCTGCTTAAAAGTATGAGCGGGGATGCCTTTATTGAATCCCTGCACGGGCTGGAACAGGGTATCCCTCCATTTTCTCCCGGCCTGGCAGCAAAGTTATTGGATGAGTTTTCCCGGATTGCCAGGCAGGCGGGTCGAAATTATAACGGGGGAAAAATCCACCGTAAGCCAGCCGCAAATCCTGCTTACCGAGCGCCAAACAGAAGTTCTGCGTTTGGTGGCTGCCGGTTTGACTTATAAGGAAGTAGGACGCCAGTTGTCCCTCAGCGAGCGGACCGTGCGCTACCACATGGTTGAAATCATGCAACGGTTGCACCTGGAGCATCGCAACCAGGTCATCGCCTATGCCGCCGGGCAAGGATTGCTCGGGTCCGAATAAAACATCAGCATTCTTCTCCTGTAATAAACGACAGTAGGCAGCATCGAGTAGACTGTCGTTTTCTTATCATAAGCGACATTGCTCCCTGTACAATGGCTTGCTATGCTGTATATATCAATGGGCAAACAAAAACGGATATTATTCTACGGCGATACCCTGGTACTGGCTGGTGTAAGGGCAAGCCTGGAGGCGGAGACATCCTTCCAGGTGATTAAACACACCCACCTAAATGCGGATACTAAATCCCTGCTTGAAATGACACCTGATATTGTGATTTACGATACCGGATCTATGCAATCACAATTCCTCGAAACGTTGTTCAGTCATAAATCAAACCTGATCCTTATTGGCATTAACCCGGAAAACAACCAGGTGCGCGTTTGGGCCGGATCCCAATTGTCCGGTTTATCCATTGTTGACCTGGTTAAGGTTATTGATGACCAATCATGGTTTGATATACTGCCCCAGTTGGTGAAGCCGCCTCTCCTCCCTAAACACAATCAAGTAAAATCCCTGCTTGACCCAATTGATTATTAATATAAATCCTTTCCCCCTCTCCGGGCTGGAAAATTAGAAGCACACTGTCATATTTGACAGCCTGATTGTTCCTGAACACTATCATTTCTATGACGTTTTAGACATTGTGATCCCAACCTCAAATTGTTATGCTGATCTTAATAAAGCGGGATTTTTTTCCGCGTGTTTTGTTGTGTCTATTTATCCTTTCGCTTCTGCAAGAGTAAGGAAATCCGGGAAGAAAGCAGTGTAACACCATTGAATATAATGCCTGCAAGGAACCGGTGGGAGAAAAAGCCATGAAATCACAAAACATCTTTGGGCATTCGGCAACTGGATTAACCCAGGATCCAGCCTGTCCAGGTAATCGATGGATCGGAATAATACGCCTAGCTCCCTTTTAATTCTTCTCCTCGTCCTGGCTATTTCATCATATACTGTCCATGCAGAAGATGTCGTCACACCACCTGCAGAAGAAACGACAGTGGCAGGGGGTGAAACCGCGCCTGTGGATACCTCCGATACTGCGATAGATCCAGCAACCACAGAAACGACCGCTCCATCCGGAGAGATAACTGCCGCTGAACAGGCAATTGACCCATCTGTCTCAACAGGAGAAACTACCCCAGCAGGGGAAGTCCCTGTCACAGAGACGGTCGTCGATGCATCCTTAACCAGCATTGAAGCTGGCGCGGCTGTAGTGTGCGATCCCGCAGTTGATCCAACCTGTGAGCCTGCCACAGCAGCAGATGGCACTGCAGATACAGCCTTAGATCCTGCTGCAGCAACTACTGGATCGGAACCCACCGCAGGTGACTCCACCGATCCCTTACTTGCATCTGATCCTGCTGCAGTGGAAGTTTGTGATCCAGCTGTCACGGCTACCTGTGTTACCACAGAGGCAGAAAGCACCCCAAATTCAACCGAACAGCCGGATGCAGCGACTGAGGAGGAGTCCAGCACTCCGGAAGGCACTGGATTGGTTGAATCGACCACTGGTACACTTCCCACCGGCACTGGAAGTGGAGAGACTATCTCCGACCCATCCCTGCTGCCATCTGAACCTCCAGCAGGTGATTTGGTCCTGGAAGCTGCCGAAATACCCGTTGAGAGTCCAACCGTCCTGTTAGAGTCCGTTGGTCCATCTACTGCGATCAGCGAAGATCCTGAGCGATACCGCAGAAACCACGCTACAGAATGTAAGCCAGGATCCCTATTTTGTCAGGGATGGTGTGACGTATTACTTTTACCTTTCCGGCTGCGATAACAGCCCTGACCCTGACCATTGTATCGAGACACAGACTCCTATCCAGGCGTCGATCGACGACGTAAAAACAAACGGAATGCCGACAGACGGCACCATCTATCTGGAAGAGGGCGATTTTGAAGAGTCGTTTGTGATCGACGGATTTACCTCAGCCCTTACCATATGTAGCGTTCAGTTTCTCGATTCTACAAAGCCCGGGACCCAGCTGCTGGGGGATATTGAGGTAAAAAACTCAAGCGCGGCCATCGTACTGAAAAAATTTGACTTCCTTGGTTTAATAAAAGTTCAAAATGTACCCAACTTAACCGTTATCGGGACCGATGGCGCTGACCTGATTAAGGTTCAACTCCTAGGTAATCAAAATATTGGGGTAACCCTCAACGGAGGCGAAGGCAGCGACCAGTACGCCGTCAGCATGGAAGGGACGGGGGGTACCCAGACGGTCAACATCAACGATACCGGTGTAAATGATGATAATGGGGATGGTACCTTTGAAGATGAGATAGACCAGGTGATGGTATCGGGCACGACCGGAAATGATACCTTCATTGTTTCTACCGAGGTTATTATGGTTGACGAGGCCCCGCTGAACCAAAATACAATTCAGAGCGGCAGCCAGACAGTAACCTCAAGCACGCTGGAAAAGTGGTTGGTGGACGGTAATGAAGGCAATGATACACTGCAAGCCAGCACGGCAAGCAGTGCAGTGCTCACCGAATTTGAGGTGAATGATCGCAACACTGGACACCTGACCGGACCGACAACTACCTTTGTAACCAGCTTTACCAATATTCAAAACCTGGTTGGCGGTGCCTATGATGATACCTTCACAATCATGGAATTTGGCACCTTGAGCGGAAAGATCATGGGTGGTGGCGGGACTGACACACTTTATGGCCCAAGTTACCTTGCTACAGATGAGCCAGGGATGGGATATATCTGGGAGATAACGGGCAGTTACTCTGGCAGTCTGATTGATGCAGAGACCGGGCTGGTTATGATCCTTTTTGAACAAATTGAAGAACTCCTGGGCGGCGATTATGTTACTGACAGTATCCATGTGGCGATTGCTGGACTTATGGATTTACTCGATGGAGGCGACAGCGGACAAGACAGCCTGCTGATCGAACGCAATGGATTGGATGGCGTTATCCTGACAGGCGCTGGCACATTTTCAACCAATGACACCACCGGCCGTATGTTTAATTATGCCGGGATGGATGACATCGTGGTCAGCAATGAGGCTGGAGATGGGATAACGGTCTTCGGAACCAACCTGGATGATATTATTGAGGTTTCCACTGAATTCCTTAATAAACTGGTGGTCGGCTTCCAAAACTACCTGATTGACCAGGGTGGAGGTCTTGTTGCAACTCTCTCTTATACGCTGCCATCGACAGCATTGGCTTTTGTCCTCTTGACTGGCAATGATCAGATCAAATTTAATACCCTTGAACGCCTCACCGGCCTGAGTGTTACTGTTGACGGCGGTCCGGGCAATGATACGCTTATTGGGCCGGATACAAACAACCAATGGGATGTCAACGGACCAGGGGAGGGGTTATTAAACGACATCGTCGCATTTCTTGGCATTGAAAACCTGGAGGGTGGAGCAGGCGAGGATCATGCGACTGGGCCACCCTACATACCGGCATCCATCGATCCCCCAACTGCCGAATTAAACACCTATTTATGGGTGATTAATGCTGATAATGCCGGCATACTTGTACAACCCCTCCACCAATGAAACTTACGTCACACTTCACAGAGATGGAGCAGTTAACCGGGCAGGACGGCACCTCGAATACTTTTTTGGTTGAAGCAGCAGGCGATATTGATCAGGTAAACGGTGGCACAGGTCCATTAGGGGGATTTGACTACCTGACGATTGTTCTGGATGATACACCCGATATTTTCGTTATCCCAAACAGCAGCGGTTCTGGGTCGGTGACAACCACCGAGACAACTCCGCGTACGATTGCTTATACAGGGTTGGATGATCTCGTCAAACAGACCACGACTGACAGTCACCATCGATGGAACCAACGGCGAGGATACGATTGGGATTTCGGATTATGTTGGCGACGGCAATGAGCAGGGGCAAACCGGCTATCACATGATGCAGATGACCATGGCCGGTCGCCAGTTCCTGATCAATGGCGTGTTGAGTGATTATTATATATTTACTCTTCCCACTGAGTCCCTGATCGTAAAAGGCCATAGCGGGGCGGACACAATAACTATTTACTCTCTCGACCCGGAATTTGGTTTGATCGGTGCACCCGGTACGGAGACGACGCTGGGTATTTATGGAAACGAGGACGGCGCTCCGGAGCTGTTCCCTGACCTGGCCTATGATGAAGTGATATTTGCCGGGGATGTTTATACCAACGGCGCCTACCTGGAGGTCTTTGCTGAGACCATCAAGCAAGCTGATAATGTAACCGTTTCGACCTACAAAGCCGATGGTTCGGGTGATGGAAATTCTATCACCTGGCGGGCGCGCAAGATTGGTGCCGCTGAGCTGGAAAACCTTTCCCCGGTCATGGTGATGACCAAAGAGGTTTATGTAGAAATTGGAGAAAATGCAACCCTAAAGGCGACCGAAATTTACATCTTAACCTATGCAGAAGACCGATCCTTTGCGGATATTCTCACCATAGACCCGTTATTAAACAAGTTTGTGGTCGGTCCGGCGCTGGATGAATTGGCCAGCCTGATATCCCTGCCCTTCAAGGTGCTTTTCAAAGAAACCATCTCGAACATCGTTATTAAAGAAGGCGCACAGATTCTGGGCGAGGATACCGTTGAAATCGAATCCTCTGCCAAAGCGGATGCCACCGGGGTAGCCAAGGGCACCCTGTTCAGCATCGGCTACGCTGAGGCCAAAGCCCATTCCAGCATTACCATTGAATCCGATGTGGTGATATCTTCCGAAAACGGCGCCATCATTATCATGTCTGGCGCTGAAGCCAACGCCAAGATGGGGACTGAAACCAAACGCACCCTGAGCAACGTGATGAGCCCTGATTCGGCCCAGTTTGCCATTTCGATTGCCGTAGCCTATGCCGATTCTTACTCCCATATCGACGTGGCGGCTGGCGCGGTTATCACCGCCGGCAATGACAGCCAATATCACGACGGGCGGTAAGGTTAAAGCCGAAGCGGAAGCCAAGTCCGGGCTGTTTGCCGATGGAACCGCCGGATTGGCATTCGCCATCGAGCTCTCCGACGCCGATATCAAGACCGATTTCAACGGAACCATGATCGCCGAAATGCAGCCTGGTTCGATTGTTAAGATTGAAATTGACCCGACAGTGACCAACCCGTCTGATATCGGGTATGTGGATTATGAAAGGAATATGATCCATGTCGGCCCGACTGCCCTGGTGACCGAAGACCAGATCACCTATACCAGCCGGCGTGGGATAAATATCGGTAATTTGATAAGCGGCCAGGTGTATTACGTGATTACTGCCCCTGATGATCCTCTTACAACAACGGTGGACGAATCAGAAGAATGGATCCAGCTGGCTGTGTATGAGGCAGACTCCATCGCGGGAAATGCGCTTGATATCAACCAGATTGCCGGGGTAACCACTAGTTTGAATACCAAGGCCTTCGACTCCGCTGCGGTAGACGACGAAGCAGATACCATTAACCTGGACATGGTTGGAATTAACAACACCTATGAACTCGGCCAGGCGGTGGTATACCACCAAAACGGTGGCCCGGCCATCCCCGGTCTGGTAGAAGGTGGAACCTATTACGTCATCACTGCAATAGACCAGTATGACCTGCAGGGAAATTCGCGCTTTACAGAAAATCAGATTATCAGACTTGCAGAAACCGAGAATGAAGCCCGGGCGGGAGTCTGGATCGACATCGGTCCGGCAGCGAGCAGCGTTTATGATTATACATTGGGTGCAAAGCACGTGCTGGATTCCGGTCTGGCAACCGGGATAGGTGTGCTCTCAAGCCTGGAAGCGGAAGACAAAGCCACCTCCGAAGCAGGTATGGAGAGCGAAGATTCTCCCTCCAACAAAGCCAGCGAGTTCCTGGATAAGTACACCAGTGTCACCGGTTTTAATATTTTTGGGAAGATTTTTGAGGCTTTGACCGCCAGTTATAAAAAGGAAGGTCCTTCCCAGGGCGGCGGCAGCAAACTGGCCGTCACCGGGGCGCTGACCTTTTCCTATGCTGACCATGACGTGATCACGACCATTGGCAGCCAGGCTGTACTTAAATCCAACGAAGACCTGGAAGTCAGGGCCACCATCAAGGAGAAGATGCAGTACAGCACGGAAAGCTCCTTTGAACCGCAGACAAACGACAAGGATGAGAGCACTGGTTCCAGCGCGGCCACCAGCTTCAGCGTGGCGATCACCATCGGGATTGTTAACAACAATGCCCAGGTGATTGTCAACAGCGGGGCACGGCTGGATGGGCTGCGGGCTACCCGGATCATTTCCAAGGTCGAGTACCCCTACCTGCAGTCGTTGGATGAAGCTATCCCGTTGAGCATGAGCGAATTACTGGACTCTCTGCGCACCGAGGGCCTGGAATATGTTAACAACTGGCTGGATGGGACGCTGGGCATCAAGTCCCGCATGCTGAATACCTGGACGCGCGCGTCCGGGCAGGCAGATAAGGTTTCGATCGCTGGCGCAATCACAGTGCTGGTACTTACAAATACAGCCGAGTCGATCGTACACAGCGGCGTGCTGATCAACCAGGATACAGCCTGGCGCAGCACTGACAAGTTGATTAATCCAGTTTATTATAACCATCCCAACCAGACCGGCGAACAAACGGTCTCGATCGAGGCATCCAACTACCTGCAGATGTTCAACATGACCGGGATCTTCGATCTGCAGCTGCCCAGTGCCACCCTTGATCCTTTGAACCCGGAATTTGAGGGTGGATCGGCATCGGTGGGCTCAAGCGGTAAGAAAGGCGGTTTTGGGGGCGCCTTTTACCTGAGCTTCATCGATAACACCACCCGGGCAGTGGTGGAGAGTACGCCTACTTCCCAGACCAAAATTTACAGTGGTTACGACGGCGGTTTCAATATCAAGGCCGATGAGTTGTTCTTTAAGATCGACCTCGGCCAGGCCGGGGCCAATTCAAGCAAAATAGGGGTTGCCGGTACCGTCCTGTATACCCAGCACGACAGCGACACAATAGCCCAGATCAGCAGTGATGCAAAAGTGACCGGGCGTACGCTGACCATGTACGCAGCCAGCCTGGGCACCCAGGCTACCTATGCCGGCGCGGTTGTCAAGGGCGAAGGCCTGGGGGTCGGCATCTCGGTGGCGGTCAATAATGTTAACCGTACCGTTAAGGCGTTGATCGGAGCGGATGATGTGCTCAATAGCACGGGCAGCGGCCCAAGCGTCGGACCACAATTTCGATCTCACCGGTGCACTGGAAGTCAAGGCGGTGGTCAGCGGGAACTTATGGTCCTTCACCATCGCTGCGGCGGTGATGTCCACATCCCCGGATACAACCCCACCTCCTGCTGGAACCTCCCCCAAGGCGCTTTCCATCCTGGGTACATCCACGGAAACGCCAGCGAAAGGCTTTGCCGGTGCCGGTGCGGTCTCGGTTAACGTGGTGCAGGATACCATCCAGGCATCCATTGTGGACGCCGGGCAAGTGAAAGCTGCCAGCGTGTCTGTGCTAGCTGAAAACAAGCTCTTCCATGTTTCCGCTACCGGCGGTATGGCCATTGTAAAGGGAAAAAGCAACAATTCTTCCACGTCTTTGGCAGGGGCGATAAGTGTGAACGTCCTGGATAACAGCCAGCGTGCCTTTATCCTGGATACAGCCATCGAAACCCTCACCGGCGATTTGCGTGTTGAAGCGGCGCGCAAAGGCCCGATGATCTCCGTCAGTGCTGGTGCAGCCGGCGCTACATCCCAGAAGGGAATTGCCGTGGCCGGCTCCTTTTCTGCAAATGTGCTGCTGGACGAAACCGAGGCGTACATGGAGTACGTCAATAAAGCGGTCGTCGCTGGCAGTACCACTGTAAAAGCCAGTGACGAGGCGCGTATTATCGCCATTGGCGGCGGGATCGCCTATGGCGGAAAAGCCGGTGTCGGCCTGGGCTTTGGGCTTAACCTGTTGGGTACCGACCAGAACCCAACCCTGACCCGCGCTTATATTAAAAATTCGGTCCTGGAAATGAATGATGGCATGCTGGAGGTCTCGGTACGCAACGAGAATCCCGACGGCACGGAACCGCGTATCATTGCGGTCGGCGGCGGGATCGGCATCAGCAGCCCATCCCAGGGCAAGATTGGCATCGGCGCCTACATGGCGGTCAACATCATCGTCCATCAAAATGAGGCTTTCATCCAGAACTCAACCATCACCGAAACAGCCGGCAGCAGCGCTCCGCTGAACACGTTGATCAGAGCGGAGGATACCTCCGGTATTGTTGCCGTCATCGTGGGTGTGGGCGTTTCTTCGGGATCAGCCGTTGGTGCTGCAATTACTTACAACGAGATCGACAACCAGATCAGGGCTTACCTGGATCATGTCAGCCTGACCAGCAACGGCACCCTGACCATTGAAGCCATCAGCGAATCGAGCATCGGCACGGCCGCAGTGGGTGTAGGCGTTTCCACCGGGCAGGGCAAGCTGGCCGGGGCTGGCTCGATTGCCATCAACACGATCACCAACCTGATCGATGCACGCATCATCGGTGAGGGAACCATCAGCACCGCTGGGACAATCAAGCTGACAGCCAGCGATGAGTCTCTGATCGTATCGATCGCCGGCGGCGTTTCGGTTGCCGCAAACGGAAAAGCTGTGGGAGCAGCAGTCAGTTACAACCTGATTTCCAACCAGGTGAAGGCGTATATTGAAGATGCCGTTGTTACTGCGGCGGGCGCAATCTCCGACATCCTTGTTACAGCCTCCTCCGGTTCCATCCTGGTTTCCATAGCGGTTGGAGGGGCATTTGCGGGCGATTTTGCGCTGGGTGGTTCGCTGACCGTCAATTCAATCTCCAATTCCCTGGATGCCCACATTAAAAACAGCACTCTGGTGCAGGCCGGGCGGGATGTAAACCTGGTGGCAGTGGAAAGGGACACGCTGGTTGCGGTTGCGGGCGGATTTGCAGGCTCCTCTCACAGCTCGGCCGTGGGGGCGGCCCTGGCCTACAACTACATTGGCGGCAGCCTGGATCCGGGCAACCCGGACCTGATCAACCGTGATTCAACGGCCGTCGACCAGATCACGGCTTATGTTGATAACGCTCATGTTTTGGCTGGCCGTGATCTTCTCGTTTCGGCAGGAGTCCTGCCGGCGACGGCTGTGCCGCCAACCAATTTAAATGTCTATGACGACCCGGAAAGCACGGATGACGATATTTTGCTGCCGGAAGAAGCCAATTCGCAGATCGTCAGCATCACAGTCGGTGGTGCAGTGGCGAACAACCTGGCTATCGGCGGCTCCATTTCGGTCAATGTGATTGCACATGACATCACCGCTTATATCACCGGTACACGCAGTGTCAAGGCGAATGGCAGCATCCTGATTGCCGCAGCAGACGATGTGAAAGTGGCAAATGTAGCCGGCGGGGTGGCACTTGGCAATAATGCGGTTGGTGCGGGTGTGGCGATGAACATCACCCATAACAACATCTCCGCATACATCGGTGCAGGCGCAACCGTTGATGCTTTGGGCGGCGGCAACGGCCTGTATGCGCCGGTGGGCACCAAAGACAGCGATGGTGATATCGAAACCATGCTGGTAAAAGGGTTGGCAGTCTCAGCCACCTCCTTTGAGAAGGTCTTTACTCTGGCGGTCGGCGGCGCTGCAGCGGGCAGGGCGGCGCTGGCGGGTTCACTTTCCACCAATGCCCTGGTAGAAACGACCAAAGCGTATATCGGGGAGAATGCCCAGATCAACATGGGAACCACGGGCGAGAATGCCAACCAAACCGTGCTGGTGATTGCCTCTGACCGGACCAACCTGACCGGGATAGGCGGCAGCATCGCACTCGGCGGCACCGGGGGGATTGGCGCCGGGATTGACGTGAGTGTTATCGTAAAAGACACGGATGCGCACATTGGCAGCGGGGCAGATGTGCAAGCCAAGCGCGATGTGCTTGTGCAGGCATTTTCAGAGGAGAAGGTTGTTTCGGTTGCAGCGGGTGTTGGCGTGGGCGGAACGGCAGGAATCGCAGGCGGGATCGATGTTTCGGTGCTGACCGTGACAACCCAGGCTTATATCGAAGGTGAAAAAACTGTTGACAGAGATCACGTACACAGGCGCCACTGTGGATGCGGGCGGCAGCGTGGTGGTTTCTGCGGAAGAAAAGACGCAGATCGATGTGATCGGTGGCAGCCTGGCTGCCGGCGGTACCGCTGGAATTGGCGGTGCGGTTGCCCTTCCGGTAGTTGTTAAATACACCTATGCTTATATCGGCAATGGGGCGGAAGTGGATGCTGCGGCGAACGCGAACTATGCCGGCATTGACGTGCGCACAGGTGAATTCAACGAGAGTTTTGTCGATCCTTCCGGCGATGGAGGCGAGGTTAGCCCAGTCGATATCGATAACAGCGACGCAGAAGATACCGGGGATGAATCCTACAGCAAGCTGCGGGTGGCCTCGCCGGTCACACGGACGGGCTTCCGCGGCGTTGCTGTTACAGCCATCAACCAGGATGATATCGGCGCCTATGGTGTGGGAGCAGGATTATCCGGTACGGTTTCGGTGCAGATTTCTGCGACTGTCCAAGTCATGTCGGCTGAGACCCTGGCATACATTGGTGACGATGCACAGATCAATATGGCCACTGCGGGTGAAGGCAGCAATCAGTCGGTGCTGGTTGCAGCGGGCAACAACTATGGTTACCTGGGAATTGCTGGTGCCGTAGGCATATCAGGAGCGGTTGCGGTGACCCCTGGCGCCGAAGTGGATGTGGTGGTTATCAATACCAGGGCGTATATTGGTAACGATGCCGACGTGCAGGCGGTGAAAGATATTGAAGTGCGCGCCGAATCGGCCGAGGATGTGCTCTCGATCGCCATTGCGATCGCCGGGTCGGGTACCGCATCGGTAGCCGGCACGGTATCGGTGGTTGCGATCGTCAATACCACCTATGCCTTTATTGATGATTACGCAGTGGTCGACGCCGGCGGGAATGTGCTCGTTTCCGCGGCTGATGCGACGGATGTGGACACTGTCGCCGGGGCTATTGCAATCGGGATCGCTGGTGCGGGAGTTGGTGCAGGGATTGGCGTCACGGTGGTGGACAAAGATACGCAAGCCTATATCGGGCAGTACGCCGATGTGGATGCCCAGGGGCAACTCCAGCTATATGACCGTCTACAACGGCCAGCTGGATGAATCTACCGGGGCCTTTGGACTGACCGGTGCGACGGACAACGTGCGCGGCCTGGTGGTGGTAGCGGTATCCAGTGAGAACATTTTTGCCTTGGCGGCCACAGGGGCTGGCGGGCTCGGCGCTGGTGTGGCCGGCGCCGTGACGGTCCAGGTGGTGAACTCGGACACGCGGGCTTATATAGATGCAAATTCGAAGATCAACACCAATACAACCGGCGTGAATGCCAACCAGGATGTGCATGTTTCAGCTGTAAATGATGTGAAGACCCTGGTCATTGTTGGATCGGGCGGCGGCGGGATCGCCGGGGTTGCTGGCAGTATCGATGTCGGCGTGGTGCGCAATGATGTTACAGCCTTCATCGCCGGCAGTGATGTCAATGCCAAGCGCGATATCGCCGTCAATGCACTTGCCAACCGGGATGTTCAGTCCTATGCAGTCAGCGTGGGCGGTGGGGTTGTAGGGGTGGCAGGAGCAATATCCGTTTATGTCCTGGGCGGCAACCTGGAGAGCAGTTACACCGTCAATACCAATGATTCGGGCGGTACGGCGAGTGACAATGCGTTGCTAAGCGATGATGGAACTGGAACAGGTATCGGCAGTACGGATGGCGACTTGACCATCACAGGCCTGACGGATATATTGGGTGACTTTATCGGATCCTGATACAGGGACTACTCAGGATGAGGTGGCCCAGGATGGCGCTTTGCTGGCAAATGATGCCTATGATGACAGCGGGGATACCCTGGGCACGCCCATCACCACAGCTACCGGCGAAACAGTGGGTGATACAAGCACCGTTGGTACCCAGACGGTTCCACGCGGCGTCAGTGCCTTTATTGGCAGCAATGCTGGCATCGATGCCGGGCGGAATGTGGACCTGGATGCACGTGAGCGTATAAAAATGACAATGGTTACAGGCAGCGTGGGGGCAGGTGCGGTTGGCGCTGGCGCCAGCATCACCATCCTGGTACTGGATGACCCCGTGCAGGCATTTATTGGTGAAGATGCTGCGGTAGAAGCTGGAAGTGATGTAACCCTGGATGCCACCCTGACGGAAGACGTCTACGGAATGGCAGTCGCAGGGCAGTTCAGCGCATTTACCTCGATTGGCGCACAGGTGGTGGTGCTGGTTGACAAGAGCGACCAGTATGCCTTCATCGACACAGGCGCCAGCGTTGAGGCGGGCGGGGATGTGAAATTACACGCCGCTGCCAACCGGATCCAGTTTAAAGCTGACGTCATCGGTGGATCAGTCAGTGGTCTCGGAGCGGCAGTTGGCGCTTCGGTTGCCATCGCCACCATCGAAGGCGAAACCAAGGCCTACTCGAAAGGTGATATCGGCTCGGACACTCCGGTCGACAGCCTGGAAATCGACGCTGACAGCACGGCGGACATGTACGCACAGTCAATTACCGCCAATATCGGCGCCGGGGCAGTGGGTGTGACGGTTGCCAAGACCACCTTCAAACCCACCGTAGAGGCTGCCATCATGGCCGGCACGGTGGACGCATCCGGCGAGGTAAGCCTGGACGCCAACACGACCAGCGACATGGAAGCCCACGCTCCCGGTGGATCGGGAGGCGGTGTTGCCGTAGCGGCAATGATCGCCCAGGCATTTATGCAGGGCTCCGCCCTGGCCTACGTTGGCTCTGCCACCACCATCAAGGCGGGCACCTTGAATGTCAAGGCGTCCGAAACCAGCACTGTGAAAGCAGATATTAAGGTTTACTCGGTCGGATTGGGCGCAGGCGGCGGTGGGAAGGCTGAGGCGAAAAAGACCACGACCGTGAAGGCCTACATCGGCCCGAACGCTATTGTGGAAGAGGGCACCGGTGATGTGACAGTTGAGGCCACATCGACGGATACGGTGACCAGCGACGCACGCGGCGGAACGGGCGGAGTGATCGCAATTGGTTACATGCAATCGTTTGCGACCATCGGCGGGCAAACCCAGGCCTACATCGACCAGGGCACGACCATTGACGCCGACAGCCTGACCGTAAAAGCCACGGCGGCGAAGCGTGACCTGACGGCCACATCGTTGGTAGTTTCGGTCAGCCTTGGCGGCGGTGGCGGCGCAAATACAGAAACCAAGGTATTGAGTACTACAGATGACCCCACCAACTATGCCAGTGTAGATGCCTATATCGGCCCGAAAGAAGGCGCAACCTACTCCAATTCACCGGTCAGCCTGGATATCGACGGGGCCATCCTTGTTCAGGCGACCACAGTAGCCAACGCCACAACGGATGCAACGGTCGGAGCGGGCGGCGGTCTGACCGTAGCAGCACTGTATGGGTACGCTACTGTGGGCGGTGACGTGCGGGCTTACCTGGGCCAGTATGTAGAGGTCACCGATGCTACTTCGCTAACTATCAAGGCGGAAGCCACCAACCGGGCGTCCGTGGAGACTGAGGTGGTATCTGGTGCAGTGGCGGCCGGTTTTGGCACGAGCGCACGCGGGACAGTAAATGACAATATCTACGCTTATATTGCCCCTTACACAGATATCAATGTCACCAGCGACCTTTCAACGGAAGGTAATATCGTCGTCGAAGCCTGGTCCAAACGAGCCGAAGCCAAGGCGACGGCCAACAGCTACGGCGGTGGAGGGATCGCGGTGGGTGCAGCTTATGCAAATGCCACCAGCACACCATCGGTATTTGCTTATATCGGAAGCGGGGCAACAATCAACGCCAGCGGTGACGTCTCCGTGACAGCTAAGGCTGATTCTGTGCCGGCTACAGTACCGCTGGACGATAAGATTGTTTCGATCGATACCACCACAGACCAGATCACCTTTACCAGCCACGGGCTGTTAACCAGCGATACGGTGACGTATGTTGTCGGCACCGGCACATTGTGCCTGCAGGGGGTCACCTGCTCCGGGACAACCGGATATGTGACCAGCGACCGCATCTTCCCGGTTGTTACGGTGGATGAGGATAAGATTGTCTTCGGCGTCCTCTTCAGCGGCACGTCCATCGATGCCGGCAATCCGCTCACCCGGCCGAATGGGGTGGATTCAACCCATGATGTCATCCATTTCTCCACGCAGCACAACCTGCATAACGGCGACCCGGTGCTCTACTCGACTGTAAACGGCACTGCGATCAGCGGAATAAACACTACCACGACCTACTTTGTGCATGTGGTGGATGAATTCTCCATCCGCCTGTTCACCAGCCGCGATGCCGCGATGGTGGCTGCTAAAAACTTCACCGTGGCAAATGTGAATGGTTCCACCATCAATATTAACAATCACGGCTACACCGAAGGCCAGGCCGTGATATACAACTCGCCGGAGGCAGAAGGATTCACCACTGAGCAGGTGGGTTGGTACTACAATGCAGATGGCACAAAGACCGACGTAGCCGACAACCGCATCTTCCTGGGCGAAGATACCAACGGCGATGGCAGCCCGGATTCCGGGCATGGCTTATCCACCGGTCAGAAGATTACTTTCAAGACAGACGGAGGCGCCATCACCAACCTGTACAACAATGTCGATTATTATGTCTATAAAATTGACAATTACCAGGTAGCGCTAGCAGCCAGCTACTGCGAGGCAGTTGGTTATAGCGGTGATAACAGCTGCACAACTCCTGACGGTGATGATGAGGGTACAGATCCTGATCCAATCCTTCAGAATCTGATCACGCTCAACATGGTGTCAGGCCAGCAAGCAAAGCGCAATCTGCTGGTCCCGTCTGCCCTGGACAGCCTGCAGGATGGACACACCTACTATGTGCATGTAGTAGATACCAATAATGTCGAGCTGGCGCTCACCTACTGCGAGGCAGTGGGGTATAGTGGGAATAGCGGTTGCACAACCGCAGACGGACCGGATGAGGGTACGGATCCTGATCCAATCGCACGGCAGCCAATCATCCTGACCGAGATCTATGTGGCCGGAACGCACAAGCTCAGCCCTGCCGGGGTGAACCTGACAGCCAGCGGAAGCGGTACGCACCAGCTGCGCATTAACATCAGCTCCTGGCAAACCGGAAATAAACTTTATGCTTACAAAGCAGTCTTAGAGGATGGTTCAACTGAGTATGTCTCGCTGCGCAGCCTTGTTCCTCCGCCTGGCGATGGCGTTACCAATGCGACTGCCAAGGGCGGCCAGGGTGGTATCGTCAGCGTGACAGTTCCAACTGCTGTGACAAATGTTACCCACACAGCCAAGGCCTACATTGCATCCAGCGTGACCGCCGGGGGTGACGTAACCATCTCCTCCATCTCGAACGTGCGCACCAAGGCTTATGTAAAGAACAGTTCGGGCGGCGTGATCATGGTGGGCGAAGCAGATGCCACCACCAACGTCACCAACTATACCAAGTCCTTCTTCGGACTGGACACGACCAGCATTACCAACAACGACCACACGGCGACGGGCCTGCAAATCCGGGCAGGCGGAACATTTACCGTATCTTCGGAATTCAGGCTTGAAATAGATGACGTGGACTGCATCACGCACGGGGGCGGGTTCCTGGCCTTCGCCGATGCGGATGCGAATGCAAACATCACCAACCACACCGTCAGTGTGATCGGCAGCGGCGCCGATATTGAGGCGGATGCAGTCAAGCTGAGCGCAAAGGTTTCCAAACTCAACGCCGATGCCTACGCTGAATCCAGGGCGGGCGGCTTCACCGGCACTTCCAGGGCGGATGCTTATGTCAATATTGATCAAACCAGTAACTGGAAGGTGCTGGCCTGGATCCGCGGCGGTACCAGTACCAACAAAACCCTGATTAAAGCCACCCATGGTATGGATGTCATTTCAGAACTGAGCAACTTCACCCTGGACGGGCACAAGTCCGCCAAGTTTTACGGGCTGAGTGCTGGGTCGGGTGGATCTGGCGAGCCGGAAAAAAACACGATGAAGAGCACCGTCGACGCGGATGGCAACACCACCATTACCCCGGGCCCGCGCAACAATGCCAGCACATCGCTCACGGTTGTCTCTACCCTGCCTACCCTGGTGCTGTTCGTACAGGGTGTAAACACCACCTGGGATGCCGACGTGATCGTCCTGAGCGGCCCGGAACCAAGCCTGTGGGTGGATGCCAACGGTGTCATCCAGACCAAGACTGATAATGTCACCATCACCCAGGGCGGGGTTACCAAGAACGTCGGAGATACAATTACCGGGGCATTCGTAGTCGGTGATATCGTCAACAAGTACCACGGGCAGATCCGCTTCCAGTCCAACAACGCCAGCGGCAGTTCGAGCAGCGTGGGTACGATCCAAAGCTCTTCCAGCGGTGATTATGCCCCGATGTTCGAGTTCCGCGATACGTTCAACGGGGTGAGTTTAATCAATGACTCTCCGCGTACAACATGACGGTCAACGGGATCGATGTAATTTTCAACGGGAGCTTGACCGGGGCATCTTCACCCAAGATAGAAATCCAGGTGCAGGATGGCGCTGAATGAATCAGGCACCCCATTGTTCCGCTTCAACCTGCTGCGCAGTTTCCTGCCTACGCTGGTGACGATCCATAACACGGATACTGCCAGCGGGCCGGAAATCTACCTGGCGGCAAACAAAACAATCAACAACCCGATCGGCACCACCGATATCGATAACCAGTCCGGCGACATCCTCTCCAACGGCGGAACGCAAACCATACGCACCAACATCCTAACCATCAACTCCGAGTTGGGCAGCATAGGGTCGAGCACGTACAGTGTCAACGTAGAGCTTGTGCAGAGCCCGAACCGGGCCACTTCCCTGACCGCAACTGCGGATTTGGATGTGTACCTGAAGATCAAGGGCCTGCTGCGCGAAGAGGTGGCTTCCTTTACTGGCAACCTGGACTTGATTGATGCCGGCCGCAATGTGAATGTTCAATTATTGGATGCCATCAAGCAGGCTGGCGGCGGCCTGGCTACCGGGTTATTGGTGGATGTGCAAAGCCCTGGAGATACCTCCGGGGATGGGACCTACTATCTGTACTTCCGCCCGGACCGTACCCCAACTGCAAGCGAGCTTGTTTACAGCCTGGGCGTGACCGGAACGGGCAGCACAGGTGTAGACAGCAGCTACCTGCTGGACCTGGCCGAAGCAAGTGGAACCGGTACAATCAAGTTCTGGGAAGCGTCAGCAGACCTCAGCGGAACTCCCAGGGTCCACCTGACAGGCACAACGGATATCCTCGGCACCGGCTACATTGATGTGGATGTAGACGGCATGGTGACATTGACAGAAAAAGCTGGGGACTTGCAGGCGGGCTCCATCCGCTCCTGGGCGGAGGATGTTCTGCTGTCCACCGTCAGCGGCAGCATCGTGGACGCGCTGGCAGATACTACCAGTGATGTGATCGGGATTAACCTGACCCTCACCTCTTCGAACGGCATCGGTTCACCGACCAATTACCTGGAGATCGACTCGTCCAATCCGTCCATCGGGTTGGTTAAGGCGACTGCACCAGAATCGATCTACATGATCGAGACGGCTGGAAACCTGAACCTCGATACGATCACCTCCAGCGGCGGAAACGCCAGCCTGGTGACCAACAGCGGCTCGATCCTGGACGGGAAATCTGGCGCCAACGCTTATAACATCCAGGCTATACAAATTGACCTGGACGCCAACAACGGCGGGATTGGCACATCAACCTATGAGTTGGAGATCGACACCAACCCAACTACGGGGCGGTTGTATGCGGAAGCCAGCGGCAATATTTACATTGTAGAGGTCAGTTCTGCGTTGAATGTCCTGGCGGCTGAATCGACCGCTGGCAGCGTTCAGCTGACCGTGCGCGAGAGCGCGGCATCGGGTGAAAACCTGAACCTGTTGCCAAACGGCAGCAAGCAGATCGCCGAGGGCAGCCCGGTGACGGTATCCAAGGGCCGCATTGCGGCGTTTACAACGATTTTGCTGCGGGCTGGTGACAATATCACCACCGATGCCAACAGCGAAATCCTGGCCAGGCAGACCATCAATATTTACGGCGATTACGGCAATGCCGACAGCGGCGGTACCACCATCACCCTGCGCGGGGATATTGCCTCTAACTATCCTTCGGGTGGCACTACCTACTGGACTTCCATCTGGGGCGACAGCCAGGCGGATACCATCCAGTTCGGCGATACCTCCGGCAGCTACATCAAACTGGGCAGCAAGACGCGTGCCTACGGCAGCAATGATCTCTCTTCGGCAGAGGCAGATGGCAACGACAGCTTCTATGTTTACTACCTGCAAACTATGGCGGTCGCCAGCGGACACACCCTCACACTCGATGGGCAGGCCGGCTCTGATGCCTATTACGTCTACACAACCGGCAGCCAGGTTCCCCGCAATTATGTCATCAACGTCCTGGATACCGGAGAGGAAGCCGATGGAACAGACAACCTGACGATCTTCGGCACGAATGGGAGTAATGATATCTTCCTGCTGCGCGCAGTGACCGCCATCGCAAACGAGACCGCCGTTGGGCAGCCAGCCTTTGTAGGTCTGCTGCATGGTGACCTGGCCCTGTACCGTGACACGATTCAGAACAACGAGACCACTACCGATGTTCAGCGCATTTACTATGATACAGCTATTAACGGGCAGGTGACAGTAAATGGGCTGGCTGGCAATGACTACTTTGCCTCAGATGACACCAGCGCCGCCTTCACCCTGAATGGCGGCAGCGGTGATGACCAGTTCCAGATCGGCCAGCTCTTCGGGCTCAAACGTGATGTAATATCCGGCAACCTGACCGCCAATGATGTCTTCCCCGAGCTGATTGCCACCACCCGCGGCTGGCTCAGCCCTGGCATCAACGCTCCCATGATTGTGAACGGTAATGACGGGAATGACCTGTTTACGGTGTATTCGAACAAGGCCGGTCTGCAGTTAAACGGCAACAACGGCAATGACTTCTTCGAGCTGCGTGCCTTTGCCCTGGCAGTTACTGTGGACACAGATGCGAATAATGATGGCATCCTGGATGGCAGCGATATTGACAACCCCACTATAGACATGAACGGGGATGGCGTGATAAATGCAGAAGACGCCAGCACAACTGCGACCTGGCTGGATGATACCATTGTGTTTGACCTGGTCGACGGCGTGCTGGTAGCGCGTCCTGTTATCAACATCGATGAAGTGGCATACAACATGAATGCTCCAGTCTCCATCGACGGGGGTAACGGATTCGATAAGCTGGCATTGATTGCCACCGAGTTTCCAGATGATATTGTCATCACCGCCACCGGTATCTATGGCATGGGCATCCAGGCGACTTACATCAACCTGGAGGTTGTAGAGGTTGACGGGATGGAGGGCGATGACGAGTTCTTTGTCCTGTCAACAGTTGCCGGTGCGACTACACGGGTTATCGGTAACCTGGGCAGTGATGCCTTCAATGTGGCTGGTGATGTGGTGGAAGATATTGCCACAACTGTTAATTTCCCGGTCCAGGCGCACTTATTGACCGGGCTGGACGGTCCCCTTGCGATAGAAGGCGGTGTCCTGGCTGGTGCCGACCGATCCTTGAAGACAGCGGTTAAACTTTCGGGAGAAAAAGATGCCGCACTATTTGCAATAAGGACGCAGCCGCCGGAAAACCAGCAAATTGATACACTGAATATCTTCAATGACTCCAGTACCGCCAATGCTACCGGGACCCTGACTGCAACCAACCTGAACGGGTTTGGCATGTCTTCGGACCTGGTCAACAGCAGTCCTGCCTTCGGCGAGCCAGCCAGTTACCCGGGCGGGATCAGTTTCGGTACAATATCGGTGGACGGCAGCGGTAACTACAACACCAATGCAACCCTTAGCACGCTCGAAGTCCTCAACATTCTGTTCGGGTCCGGCACGGATGGCCTGACAATCTCAGGTACGCTTAATCCTGGCCCGGATCCCGGCAGCAGCCTGATTGCTGACCACGGGGGACTGACTATCGTTCACGGCGGAGGCGGCAGTGACAACATTACGGTCAATGGCGGGGCAGGACCCAGCTCACCTCTGGTTGTGTACGGCGATACCAGCCAGGATGGCATCTGGTACGGCGGTGACGCCAGCGCAATCAGCTCTTACGACTTCGGGACCAAGCCATTCGACCAGATTGGCACTGAAGACGATACCTATATCTTCCCGCTGGCTGTTCCATTCACGAACCATGGGGATGACACAATCAACGCCTCCGCACTGGCGGGTGCCACGAATGGGATCTCGTGGACGGTTGGCATCACCATTTATGGCGGGAAGGGTAACGATACAATTTATGGCAGCCAGACGGGTGACCACCTGGCCGGCGGTTCGGGTGACGACACCATTTATGGCCAGGGAGGACCGGACTTGATCTACGGTGATTCAGGTATCAATGTTGATATCCTGACCCGCACACTGGAAATGCCAACGATTAACTCCAGCAGTTCGCCCGCGCCTTACGATTTGCTGTCTGCGGGCACAGACACCATTGATGGCAATGCCGGGAATGATGTGATCTTCGGTGACCATGGCATCGTCGAGCAGGACACAGCTGAACCAAACCTGCCAGATACCCGGCTGCAGAAAATACAGACGACAGGCGTGATTATTTACATTACCACGGATCAACCGGATAACGGGGCTGCGGACACAATCTATGGTCAGGATGGGTCGGACTTCATCTTTGGCGGTCCGGCAGCGGACCATGTTTACGGGGGCGAAGGAAATAACATCCTGTTTGGCGACCTGGGCTACATTGACTACGGAGTTGCTGATACTCAAATTGATGATCTATCCAGCGCGGAAACCTCGATCGGCGATGCTGATACAATCACAGCCGGCGGCGGCAACGACATTATCATCGGCGGCCAGTCTGGCGACAATATCACCGCCGGGGACGGGGCAAACATCCTCTTCGGCGATAACGGACGAATCCTTTCTTCACTGGCGGTTAATGGTTCGCTGAACTGATTGCTCCTCTTGACGGACCATCCAATCACCCTTGGCCTCATCGAAACGCATCGATGCAGCAATCGGAGGGGCTGACAACATTACCAGCGGCACCGGACGGGATATCATCCTGGCCGGGAATGGCGGAGACACGGTCACTGCCAATTATGGGGAAACTGCTCGAAAGGTCATGATGGCGCGCAACCTGGTCTTTGGAGACCACGGATTTATTGATTATGTTGGTTATGACAGCTACCCGGATGAGAACTACCTGACAGGGGATAACGATGCCCGCGATAT
Organism: uncultured Chloroflexia bacterium; assembly: GCA_963747965.1. Lineage (GTDB taxonomy): Bacteria > Chloroflexota > Anaerolineae > Anaerolineales > Anaerolineaceae > CAVVGZ01. The sequence goes on from CAVVGZ010000005.1 coordinate 254,260, forward strand.
CGACCGGGTCTGGTCAACGGATACATCGATCGGCGGCGATGACACGATTACGACCGGATCGGGCAATGATATCATCCTGGGTGGTACAGGTGCAGACATCATCGCTTCCGGAGCCGGGCAGAATATCGTCCTGGGAGACAACGGTGAGTTAGATTCGAAAGCGGGTTATGATCCGGCTGCTGTCTTCTCAGTCCATCCCTTCATGCTGTGCGATATCCGCACCAGCGGCTACGCAGATGGCGGGAATGACACCATCACAGCCACTGATGGTGACGATATCATCTTCGGTGGTGCAGGAAACGACGAGATTTATGCTGGGGACGGAAAAGACCTGGTTTTCGGAGACCAGGGTTTGGTCACTTGCAACAAGCTCGATCCCAACTGTTACGCCGGATGGTGGTACGACTACATTGCACAGTTTGGCGGCCTGACCGGCAGCGGCGATGACCTTGTCTACGGTGAGGGCGGCGCTGACATTATCCTTGGCCAGGAAGGCAGCGATACCGTCTATGGCGGCGATGGCGATGATGACATCATCGGCGGTCATAATGTGCCCGGTGGGTTGGACAGCGGCGATAAACTGGATGGCGGCGCAGGGAATGATTTGATAGCAGGCGACAATGCATTCATTTGCCGGCGGGCAGATGGGCTGTGCCCGCGGACCCAGGCACTGACAGGTGATATACCTGTACGGTGACAGCCTGAACGGAGGACCGGATGGTGAGGCGTTGAATAACGGTCTGGCGCAGGTTTACCCGGACGGGGTTGTCCAGCGGGATGTCACGCTTTATGACCATGCTTACGATACGAGTCCATTCCTGTATGGCAGTGATTACATAGCCGGCGGTCCGGACAACGATGTGATCTTCGGCCAGCTGGGCAATGATATCATGCAGGGCGACGGTTATATCGGCGATTATGGTGCTCACACCGCTTTCAATGCATACCGCGATGAGAACCTCGTGTTGCATGTGGTCCCTTCATTCGAAGCGGAGACCGATGGCGATGATTACATGGAAGGCAATGGCGGCGATGATGTGCTGTTCGGAAACCTTGGCCAGGATGATCTGGTTGGCGGTAGTTCTATCTACTTTGGATTGACTACCCCCGAGATGCGTCCGGATGGACAGGACCTCCTGTTTGGCGGCGCAGGGACTGACCTGGCGCGGAATAATCTGGGCGATGAATCTGCCAACGGGCATGCCCGCGACGCAGATGTGATGGCTGGAGACAACGCCAATATCATTCGGATTGTCGGTACGAACAACACAGCAACCTCCAGCTTCCTGAGCTATGGTTATGATAATTACGGGACAATCAAGATCATCGTGCGGGCTGTTGAATTGCTCGACTACACTCCCGGAGGACCAGACTACATCCCAGCCAGCCTGAATAATGACATCGGAAGCGCCGACGAACTGCATGGAGAGTCTGGCGACGATGTGCTGTATGGCATGGTGGGGAATGATGTGCTGTACGGCGAAGGGCAGGATGACGATCTGATCGGCGGTTGGGGGAATGACTGGCTCTCCGGCGGTACGGGAAACGATGGTCTGCTGGGTGATGATGGCCGCATTTACACCAGCCGCAACGGCACCGCTGAGCCGCTTTACAACATCGGCGATCTGAATGGACAGCTGGACCAGTTCATCTACACCCCGGGAAAAATCCAGACAGCAACCATCAATGTGAGCGGCGAGCTCAAAAAGACTTTCAACATCACGCCATTCAACCTGGATTATGCCCTCCAGGATCCTCTATTTGACCCCTTGTACGCAGACGACGTGATGTACGGCGGGCTTGGCAACGACTTCCTGCACGGCGGATCTGGTGATGATGCGATATCTGGTGCTGAGGCGCTCCCGCTGGCCGCAGTTGGGCAACCGGGTGAGACCCAAACCAGCACTGTGGTCGTGCTGGTTGACGAACTGATCCTCAGCGGGTATGACCGGCCGTACAACCCGGGCAACCTGTTGATGTTCAATAATGTTGACCTTGATGGTCAGCACATAGAGCACCGTACCCGGGCAGGTGAGTTTGCACTTTACGATGAGTATGACCCGCTGCGCCGGATCATACTCACGGATGGTACTGTGCAGTATGAATTCCTGCTCAACTTCAATCAGACGGAAGGGACCCCGGTCATTGCCTGCGTTGCATATGACAATAGAGGCAGGTGCACGTCGAGGGTGACCGCCTATAACGAAGGCAGGGATGCCATCTTTGGCGACCTGGGCAATGACTGGCTGGTCGGCGGACCGGGAGAGGATGACCTGTTTGGCGGGTACGGCAATGATCTGCTGAATGTTGATGATGACCTGACCACCAATTCCGGTGCCAATGATAAACCCGATACCCACCCGACCTATGAAGACCTCGCCTATGGTGGAGCGGGCAGGGATGTGCTGATCGGCAACACGGGCGGTGACAGGCTGATTGACTGGGTAGGCGAGTTTAACAGTTACCTCGTGCCCTTTGCCCCATTTGGCATGGCTTCAGTCAGCCGCACGCTTCAGCCGCAATTGCCTGAATTCCTGTACCTGCTGGCTGCCAGCGATGGTGCAGATCCCACCCGGCCTTACGATACGGGCAATGACCCGCTGCGCAACGGTGAGCCGGAAGGAGAATTGGGCCTGGTCCTGCAAAAAGACTTTGACTGGCATGAACAGACTGGCGCACCAGCTGATCCTCAGGCAGGCAATATCCCGGGCGGCAAGAGAGATGTGCTGCGGACTGCCAATTTCAACGATGGCAAATCCCAGGGCTTCTACTCCGACAGCGGCGTCTGGATTGTCACCAACGGGACGCTTGGAGGTGGCTCCATCTGCCCTGGGCGGCGATGCGGTGAGCGTATTCTATGTCGATTCTTACCTGCCCAACTACTTTGAAATCCAGGCGACTATAAATGCTGCCAAACCGTTGGCAGGGTATGCAGTCAAATGCCTACCTGATCTTTGACTATGTCAGCCCAACTGATTTCAAGTTTGCAGGGGTGAATATCTCCACCAACAAAATTGAAATGGGATACCGCACAGCTGATGGATGGTTAATTGATACAAGTACCAACTACTGGCTCAAGCCGGATACCAACTACAACCTGCTGCTGGCGTTGAACGGCACAACCGCCACCTTGATGATTGATAACCGGGCACTCTTCACTTACACATTTGCACCCTCGCACAGACGCTGACGGATTTACGCATATGCTCAATGAAGGTATGGTGGGTATTGGGACAAACAATGCCAAGGGGCGCATCGATAATGTGGCCGTGCAGGTACTGCCCCCTGAAATCACATTGAGCCAGAACGGATGACTTTAACAACGTAGCGAACTGCTGCAGCCGGATGTGGGCAGCTGGCAGTTTAGTGGGGGAAAATACCTGGGAACTCCAGCAGCCGGCGAAGTCGCTGCGGTGAGCCTGTCACAGCTGGAGATTAACCCGGCATACAAGCTGCAGTTGGAAACAACCCTGCAGGCAGAGGGCACAGGCGGGATCGTTTTTGACCAGTACAGCCCGACTGATTTTAAATATGCTGCACTGTCAGTCGGTACCGGCCAGATTGTGATCGGTCATTACACCGAGCGCCACGGCTGGGTGGTGGATGCCTATACAACTCAGGCACTGCTCAGCGGAACAGAATATATACTGGGAGTGACTCTGTTGGGTAATGTGGTGACGGTCACCCTGGGTGGCCAGGTTATGTTGACAAAGTCGTACAATGCGATGCTGATTGATGGGGCTTATGGCTTGCTAAGCGTTAACGGCACCACATCCTTTACCCAATTAACAGTCACGACCAACGATCCTGCCTATAATCCAACTGCCTGGAACGGACAATCCACCGACAGTTGAAATCACCGGTTCTGCTGATGGGGATACGGTGAGCGGAAAAATGGTCACATTTACCGCCAACGCTGTGGATGACAAATCAGTTACCCGGGTGGAGTTCTTCATCAACGGCATATCCATCGGTGTGGACACGGACGGCACAGACGGCTGGTCAATTACCTGGGATTCCACCGGTTTCACCAATGGGGATTATGTCCTCACCACGATCGCCACAGACAGCGCTGGGCAAACCACCAGCTGCATCATCAATGTCAAAGTGAGCAATACCCAAACCTCACCGGTGATAAATGTTGGTAGTTTTAGCCAGACTACATCTACTGGCAGGGTTGGAAAATGGAATGCGTGAAGTTACCATCAGCATTCTGGATAGCAGCGGCAGCCCACTCGCAGGAGCTTCATTATCGCTGGTATGGAGTGACGGCGTCAAAGTCACCTGTACGACAGATGCGGATGGGAAATGCACCGTAAAACGCAGCAATATTGCCAGGACCGTATCCAACCTGACACTGAACGTCAGTGATGTCACATTGCCCGGTTATGTGTATGACCCGACAGCAGCCGGGAATACCAGCGTTACAGTTTATAAACCCAGATAAAAGGACCTTGACACCCGAAAAGTCTGTAATGAAGGAACACCAACAGGCGGAGATTCCTCCGCCTGTTGGTGTAAACGGGGGCAAATGGAATGGATTGATATTGTGATATTTTTCTCAAAGAAGTACTTCAAGGAAGCTGTATTTTGAATGTTCGAAGAAAAGAAGCATCTTATCCACTGATTTGAGCCGCCTTTCCTGTGGGTAAATTTGGGGTAATTTTGGGGTAATGCCGGTAACACTGCATGGAAACTATGCACAATATGGACAAAATCAGCTGATTTTTGTGCAATGTGTGGACAAAATGGACATTATGGACGCTGTGGATAGCAAAAATGCCCCTTCGAATCAGGATGTTGTGGGTTCAAATCCCGCCGAGGGCGCCAGAGATGGGGGATAAATTTATAAATAACCACAAAAACAAGCGAGAATCAACGCCAAAAAAAAGTAATATTTTTCAATTGAAATAATGCTTCGGGTTTGTCGAGACAGGTATTATGCATGAATTTTAAGTCATCTAATGATTCGACTCACCATTGTCCTCGACAAAGGACTTTTAGTGATGTATGAATTATGAGAAGTCAAATAATCAGGATATCAGAAAGAGTAAATCATGGCTGAATATCTGCAAGTTCGAAGCAACGGACAAATTACATTGCCGGCTCCAACGCGCCGTAAAGCTAAAATCACAGAGGGTGATTTACTTGAAGCCTTCGTTGACGCAGACGGAACCATTCGCTTGGTTCCAAAACTGGCCCTAGATCGTTCTTTAGCCGAAAAATATCAGCTAGATGATGTTGCCTGGGCGTTAAAACAGAAAGATCAAAAAGCATGAGGCGTATTGTTGTTTGTGATACTGGCCCGCTTATCCATCTAAGCGAAGCAAATATTCTCTATTTATTACGTTTGGCCGGTGAAGTTTTCATCCCACCTGTCGTGGCAAAAGAATTCGAGCAGAACATTTCCAGTATAAAACTTCCAGACTGGGTACAGGTCAATGAATTAGATATAACATCTCAGGAAAATACACTTAAATGGGCGAACCAGGTTGATGAAGGTGAGTCTGCTGCCATTGCGCTGACCATTCAAATGCAAGCCGATTGGTTGTTGAGTGGTGATGCAAATGCCAGGCAATTTGCCGAGTCTCTCGGGTTAGAAATCCATGGATCAATCGCATTGCTGCTTTATGCGGTAGCGACCGGGCATGTCGAGAGTCAAGATGATGCGTTGAATTTATTAAGTTCCTTGGCGGCTTCACCACTTTGGATTTCTGACCGGGTATTGAGTCAGGCACGCAAGGCTATTGGCAAACTCTACTCGGCATAGAATAATAC
>CAVVGZ010000006.1:0-57619 GCA_963747965.1 uncultured Chloroflexia bacterium
TGATGGTGCGGTCTAATGGATGGAATTTATTTTCGTTGAATGAAGGGACTGCACCCTACGGGAGATAAAAGATGGTGGGTTGAATGCGGGTTGGCCGTTCAATCAATATGTTGTCCTACCCCGCATTCAACCCACCCTACGAAATTTCCATGCGATCGCATCCGCGCCCTCGCTCGTTAGGATGACAAAAATAACCGGGAGAATGATAAAACAGGGGAGATTAATTTGCGCAATGTATCTACCAGCAGGCGGTGCTCCACGGCATGGATGCGGGCTTCCAGCGTTTCCAGCGTGTCCCCCTCTTCGATTGGCACAACCTCCTGCGCCAGCAGCGGGCCGTTATCCACCCCCTCATCCGGCACCAGGTGCACCATCACCCCGGTCTGGCGGATTTCCCCCCTCTGATAAGCGGTATAGGCGCGGGCGATGGCATCCGTGCCTGGAAATGTCCCCGGCAGGGCCGGGTGCAGGTTGACCACCCGCCCCGGGAAATGTCCCAGGAAATTCATCGAAAGCAGGCGCATCCAGCCTGCCAGGACGACGTAATCCGGCTGGAAAGACTGCACCAGCTCCGACAGGCGGGCATCGTACTCGCCGCGCAGGATTTGTTTATCCTTCGGAAAAACCAGCGCCGGTACCCCGGCCTTGCGGGCGCGTTCCAGCCCGAAAGCCTCCGCTTTGTTGGAAATGACCGCCGCCACCTGCGCCGGCAGCAGGCCGCTGGCACAGGCATCCAGGATGGCCTGCAGATTGGAGCCGCCTCCGGAGATCAGCACCACCAGGCGCGCTTTTCGGGGATTGGCCGCTTCACCCAAAGCGTCCGTCACACCAGCCTCACCCCGCTGCCCGCTATCACCTCGCCAATTGTAAAAAAGCGTTCAGAAATCTGATCCTGCAGGGATTCCAGGTCCTGCGGGGCAACCACGGCAACCATGCCGATGCCCATATTGAACACGCGGTACATCTCCTCCTCGGCGATGTTCCCGGTGCGCTGGATCAACCTGAACAGCGGCGGGACCGGCCAGCTTGCCACGCTGCACTTCTGCCCCGCAGCCATCGGGCAGGATGCGGGGGATGTTTTCCAGGAATCCTCCGCCGGTGATGTGCGCCAGGGCTTTGATTGGATTGTCATCCTTTTGCAGGACGGGCAGCAGCAGCGGGAGGTAGGAGCGGTGCGGCACCAGCAGGGCATCCTTCCAGGGCACACCCAGCTCCGGGAAAATGGTCTCCAGCGCTACCCCCTTGAACACCCTGCGGATCAGGGAGTAGCCGTTGGTATGCGCCCCGCTGGACTGCCAGCCGATGAGCACATCCCCGGGACGGATGCCCGGTCGGGGCAGGATGCGCTCCCGCTCAACAACTCCAACGATGGTTCCCGCCAGGTCAAACTCGCCGGCCTGGTAGACCCCCGGCATCTCTGCCGTTTCCCCGCCCAGCACGGCACAGCCGGCTTCCCTGCAGGCGGCGGCTATACCCGCCACAACATCCGCCACGTGCTCCGGGAACAACTTTTGAACAGGCAATGTAATCCAGGAAAAACAGCGGGCGGGCGCCCTGAACCAATATGTCATTGATGCAGTGGTTGACGATATCCCGGCCGATGGAGGTGTACTCCCCGGCATGGGCGGCCAGCATGACCTTGGTGCCAACCCCATCGGTGGAAGCCACCAGCACAGGGTCTTTCATCGCTTTCATCCAACCGGCAGCATACAGCCCGCCGAAGGAACCCATCCCGGACAGCACCTGCGGCCCGTAAGTGGCGCGCACCGCCTGGCTCATCAACTGGACGGCTCTGTTGCCGGCATCGATATCCACACCGGAAGCGGCATAGGATTGTGCGGAGCCCGGCAGCCTTTGCATGCCGCGCCAGCCGATATCACGGCGGTACTGCATCCCGGTGAAGGATACCTGCTGCACAACCTGGTAGGCGGCCTGGATGGCACCCGGCAGGTCACGGCCCAGCCCGGTGGCGCCCAGCACCCTGCCGCCGCTGGTGAGCACTTTCCCATCCAGATACTGCGTCCCGGCATGGAAGATCATCCCGGTGGAAGTATCCTGAGATTTGAACTCAATGGGCAGCCCCTTCTCGATTTTGCCCGGGTATCCCGGCGATGCCAGGACCACGCAGGCTGCCGCCCCCTGCTCCCATTCTATGGTCAGGTCACCCAGCGTCCCATTCGTACAGGCCAGGGCGATTTCCAGCAGGTCGCTTTTTAATAAAGGCAGGATCACCTGGGTTTCCGGGTCCCCAAAGCGGCAGTTGAACTCCAGCACACTGGGGCCCTCCTGCGTGAGCATCAACCCGGCATACAGCACACCCGTATACGGGGATCCTTCCGCGGACAGCCCGGCCAGGGTGGGTGCCAGTACCGTGCGGCTGATTTCATCGAGCAATTCCGGGGTGCAGACCGGCGCCGGGGCATAAGCCCCCATTCCGCCGGTGTTGGGACCGAGATCGCCGTCCAGCAGCCGTTTATGGTCCTGGGCGGGAGGCATCAGGCGGAAATGGCTGCCGTCACAAAAAGCCAGCACGGAAACCTCCTCCCCCTGCAGGCGTTCCTCGATAATCACTTCGTGACCAGCCTCGCCAAACTCGCCCCCAACCAGCATGGCCTCCAGCACCCGGCGGGCCTCATCGGCACTATCCGGGAGAAACACACCTTTGCCCCCTGCCAGCCCGGATGCCTTGATCACTACCGCATGATCCACCTGCTTGAGGTAATCCAGAGCCCCGGCAAGCTCGCAGAAGTTCCGGAAGCGTGCTGTGGGGATGTTGTGGCGGCTCATGAAATCCTTGGCAAACGCTTTGGAGGTCTCCAGCCTGGCAGCCGCCCGGGAAGGACCAAAGACAGCGATCCCTGCTTCAGCAAGCCGGTCGGATAACCCGTCTGCCAGGGGCTGTTCCGGGCCAACCAGAACCAGATCGACAGACTGTTGCCTGGCAAAGCTGAGCAGGGCAGCCACACCCTGCTCTCCTTCAGCCGTGATGGGGATATTCTCGCCCAGCCGGGCGGTTCCGGCATTGCCGGGGGCGATCCACAAGCGCTCCAACAGCCTGGACTGCCTCACCTTCCAGGCGATGGCGTGTTCACGCCCTCCTGAGCCTACGATGAGTACACGCATAGTCCTCCAGAGAATGTTAAGTAGATCGGGATTTTCAGCCAAGCGCCGTTTCAAAATCCGTTTTATGGTGGTTCAGCTGCAGGCCGGGTGGATAAATCCCGGTAAAACAGGCATTGCAATAGCCTGCCTGGCGGTCGATGGCTTTCATCATCCCGTCCAGTGAAAGGAAATAAAGCGAATCCGCCCCGATATAGCGGCATAATTCATCAATGGTCATGCGGTTGGCAATCAGCTCTTCATAGGTACCCATGTCCACACCCATATAGCAAGGGTGGCGGATGGGCGGACAGGTGATGCGGACATGAATCTCCCTGGCGCCGGCATCCCTCAGCAGTTTCAAGAGCGGGCCGGTGGTATGGCCGCGCACGATGCTGTCATCAACCAGAACCAGGCTCTTGCCGATAACATTTTCCTCGACGACATTAAACTTGAGGGCAATGCCCTGCTTGCGCAGCGAATCGGTGGGCTGGATGAAGGTCCGGCCAATGTAGCGGTTTTTGATAAATCCGTCCGTATAGGGGATCCCTGAGGCATGGGCATAGCCGATGGCGGCCGGGATAGAAGAATCGGGCACCGGAATTACCAGGTCTGCCTGGATGGGACATTCCATGGCAAGGCGGGCACCAAGCCTCTGGCGGACCAGGTGGGTGGAAAGACCGTCGAAATTGGAATCCGGCCGTGAAAAATAGATATGCTCAAAGGTGCATTGGGCCAATTCTGCCCGGGGGGGCAGCGCCTGGCGCACAACCAGGGCAGTATTGGATAAGGTAATTACCTCCCCAGGTTTAATCTCGCGGATGGCTATGCAGCCCAGGGTACGCAGCGCCCCGGTTTCAGAGGCGACGGCATGCCCTCCAGACGGCAGCATGCCAATATTCAGCGGGCGGAAACCCCACGGATCACGCACGGCATATACGCCGTCACGGGTCAGCACCACCATCGAATAGGCGCCGATCCATTTCTGCATCGTGCTGCAGATGCGCTCTTCCCAGGTATCCCCCACCGCCCCGGCCAGCATCATGGTGATCACCTCGGTATCGGAAGTGGAGGAAAAGCCAATGCCGCGCTGGAGCAGCTCCTGGCGCAGCTGGTAGGCGTTGGTGATGTTGCCATTATGGGCGACTGCCAGCGGCCCGTACTGGGTCTCGATCAGGAACGGCTGGGCATTGCGCACCTGCGAGGACCCGGTTGTGGAATAGCGGGTGTGCCCGATGGCATAATGGCCGCGCAGCGGCGCCAGCGTTTGCGGAGAAAAAACATTGGGCACCAGCCCGGCATCCTTATAAATCCGGGTAGCCTGCCCGTCTGATACGGCAATCCCGGCGGCCTCCTGGCCGCGGTGCTGCAGGGCAAACAAGCCAAAGTACGCCATGCTGGCCACATCTTCATCCGGGGCATAAATGCCAAGCACCCCGCACTCTTCGCGCGGGTGGTCAGCGGAGAAAAATTGTTCATTATGCCATGGGATCATTGGATGCCCTCAGCTGTTCAACTCGGAATCATCATTGAGAATTTTTGCGGCGTTTTGATTTTGAAATCCGGTCACTTTTTGCAGGACCTCAGGATCAGCCAGGCTGAGGATTTTGGCTGCCAAAAAAGCTGCATTGCAAGGGTCCAGCACCAGCGCCGGGGCAATACCGGTGGGCATGCGCAGCGATGAATAGATATCGGCACCGCCGAAGGTCTCCGAAGGGGGCGGGCAGGCAATCACCGGGGCGGAAACCGCCCCATCGACAAACCCGGACAAAGCATTGCTGCGGCCAGCAACCGTGATATACACCTTGGGAGAGGCATCCTGCTCATACCTATCCAATAGTTTCAAAGTGTGCAGGGGGGTTTTATGGGCTGAACCAATATGCATGGCCACCTCCAGGCTGAACGACAGAGCCGCCTCCTTGATTTTCTGACAATGCGGCAGGTCTGCCTTGGAACCCATCAATATAACCACCAGGGGTCGTTTCATATCCGTACTCCTTGTTCTCTCAGGCTGCGTTCCAGGCGGGGTGCAACGGGATATTCCCCGGGAATAAATTCCCTGCCTGTCAGCAACTCATAAATTTTGATATAGCGCTGGCTGGCTTCCACCCATAAGCTGTCCGGCATGGGCGGAATTTCTCCATCTCCACGGTAACCGCGGGCGGCATAAGCCAGGCGCACAAATTCCTTGTCGAAATTTTCCGGTTCCTCACCCTTTGCCAGCCTTTCGGGATAGGAATCTGCTTTCCAGAAACGCGAAGAATCAGGGGTATGCACCTCATCGATCAGGACGACCTGGCCTTCGAGCATCGCGGCCGAATTCATACTTGGTGTCCACCAGGATCAACCCGGCATCCGCAGCAATGCTTTGCCCGCGCTGGAAAATGGACAGGGCTGCTGTTTGCACCTGGTCCCAGGTCTGGCGATCCAGGTAACCCTTCTCAACCACCTCAGCGCAGGTGAGGCGTTCATCGTGGCCGGTAGGACCGCCCTTGGTAGTCGGGGTGATAATCGGCTGCGGCAGGCGCTCATTCTTGTGCAGCCCTTCCGGGAAGGAATAGCCATACACCGACCGCTCGCCCATGGCATAGCGGTACCACAGAGAGGTTGAGGTAACCCCGCTGATATAGCCGCGCACGATGACCTCGACTGGAATCGGTTCAACCTCCCTGGCCACCAGGGCATTGGGATCCGGCAGGCTGATGACATGGTTGGGGATTATGTCCTGCGTGCAGTCAAACCACCAGGCAGACAGCTGGTTGAGGACCTGGCCCTTATATGGCACGGCTGCCAGAATCCTGTCAAATGCCGATAACCGATCGGTTGTTATCAGCAGGCGGCGCTGGTCCCCCAGAATATACCAGTCACGCACTTTCCCGGAATACCGTTCCAGTCCGGGCAGACTGGACTGTTGAAATGCCAATGGGATTAAACTCTCCAATATTTCTTTGGAAACCATGTTAAGTTTTCCTTTCATGCGGAGGCCCAGCGAACGCCGTTTATAAATATCGGCAAACCGGAACGCTGAGCCAGGCGCTGCGGGTGTTGTGTGACAAATAGGTGGTTTTCCGGGTGAGGCATTAAACCCAGGACATTGCCGCGCACATTGGAAATGCCGGCAATATCCAGCATGGATCCATTGGGGTTATCCGGGTATTGACCTTGAGCCGGGCTGCCGTCCGGTGTGGGTATAAACCAGGGCGACCTGGTCCTGCACCGACAGGCGGGTGCCATCGTTTCCGGGAGCCAGCCTGAAATTCCCTTCGCCATGGGCAACCGGACAGGTGATCAGGTCATCCAATCCGGCAGTCCAGATGCATTTTTGTGATACGGGCTGCATGGTTACCCAGCGGCATTCAAAATGACCGCTGGCATTAAAAGTAAGCGTAGACTCTGCCCGATTAGCGGCTGGCTGTTTTTCCAGGCCGGGCAGGATTCCAGATTTCACCAATGCCTGAAATCCATTACAGATTCCAATGACAGGCTTGCCCTGTTCCACAAAGGTATTCACCTCATCGGAAAAATAATGCAGCAGATCCAGCGCCAGTAATCTGCCCGCCCCCAGGGCATCTGCATAAGAAAAACCGCCCGGTACAACCAGCACCTGGTAATCTGACCATCGCCTGGAGCGCTGGCGAAGCTGGTTAATGTGCACAATTTCAGGTAGTGCGCCCGCCAGCTCGAATGCCAGGGCGGCATCGTTATCCCTGTTGGTACCGGTGGCATGGAGGATAAGAGCGTGCGGCTTCACAAGGTTCCCCTTCGTACCGATTTGCTCCAGGCTGCCAGCAGCTCCTCAACGGAGAGGTTCACTAGAATACTTACTTTCCAGGAGAATGTGCAGCTCCCCATCCCCCCGCACCGTACCGAGGGGGAGACAGGGCAAACCCTGCATGATGTTTTCAAATTCGTTTGAGTCCCCGGGCTGAACTTCCACCAGAAGGGTGCCGTTGGTTTCCCCGAATAAATTGCGCAGCGCTTCCCCTTGCGGCAGGGACAGGTCCATCCCTTTCCGGCCGGCGATGCACATCTCAGCAGCGGCTGCTGCCAGACCCCCCTCACTCAAATCGTGGGCTGCCTGCACGAGTGACTTTTGCACTGCCTGGTAGAATGCCCGGTAAACAGCGGGCGCATGAGCAGGCACCTGCGGCAGGTCATCCCCTGCATTTCTATCTCCAGCATCCGAGACAAGCAGATAATGGCTGCCCCCGAACATGGGTGAAAAATCACCCAGCAAATAGAGCCGGTTTCCAGCCTTTTTGAGATCCATCGTCACCGTGCGCCGGATATCCGGGAGGATGCCGATTGCGGAGATCAACAAAGAAGGCGGTATGGCATGCCGGTTGCCATCGACACCCATATATTCATTATTCAGGGAATCCTTGCCGGAAATAAAAGGGGTCTGGTAATGGAGGGCCGCATCATGGCAGCCGCGGGCGGCTTCCACCAGGGTTCCCAGGGTTTCGGGATTGAGCGGATCACCCCAGCAAAAATTATCCAGGATGGCGATGCGCTGTGGATCTCCGCCAACGGCTACGGCATTGCGCACGGCTTCATCCACCACGCACCAGGCCATGCGGTAGGCATCGACTTTACCATACTGCGGGTTGATCCCATTTGATAACACCAGGCCTTTCCACCCCCGGGTTCCAAGCGGCTTGATCACACAGGCATCGGAAGGCCCATCATGGAAGCTTCCCACCAGCGGTTTTACCACCGTACCGCCCTGGACTTCGTGGTCATAGATGCGGATGATATCCTCTTTACTGGCAATATCGGGGTGGGATAGTAATTTGAGCAGGCATGCCCCGTAATCGATGGCAGGATCGTAATAGGGCGGATTTTCCCGGGCAGTGGTTACACGTTGCCGGCAAATGCGCCAGCAGCTGTCTTTGCGGAATACCCTCATGCAGGAAGCGGTTGGACAGGTTGAGTACAATCTTCCCGCCGGAACGCACAGTGATTTGGCCGGTATCGGTGAATGACCCAAGGTCGGTCATCTGGACTTCAAATAATCCGCAAATTTCCTGTAATGCAGGGATATTGTTCCGGGGAACCGCCAGGACCATCCGTTCCTGGGCTTCTGATAACCACACCTCCCAGGGATCCAGGCCCTGGTATTTCAATGGCACATGAGCCAGTTCCACATCCACCCCACAAGTTTTGGCCATTTCACCAACGGCAGAGGAAAGTCCGCCTGCACCGCAGTCGGTTATAGCACGGTACAAACCGGCATCACGGGCGCGCACAATCACTTCTATCAATCCTTTTTCGGTAATCGGATCGCCGATTTGCACAGATGCTCCAGCCACTTCTCCGGTCTGGGCATCCATGGTCATTGAGGAAAACGTAGCCCCGCGCAAGCCATCCCTTCCGGTTCGACCCCCGAGCACAATCACCCGGTCCCCGGGCTGTGGTTCGATGCCATGAGGCATTTTTGGTGCAATCCCGACACAGCCACAGAAAACGAGTGGATTTGCGGTATACCCGGCATCATAATATACGGCGCCATTTACGGTGGGAAGTCCAATTTTGTTACCATAATCCTGAATACCAGCCACCACTCCGGAACGAATACGGCGGGGGTGCAGAACACCTTCCGGGATATCTGCAAATTGAGCATCTTCCGGACCGAAACAAAGCACATTGGTTGCTGCGATCGGTTTTGCTGAAACGCCGATGACATCGCGTATTACGCCTCCAATGCCGGTGTTGGCACCGCCAAACGGCTCAATGGCAGATGGGTGATTATGGGTTTCCACTTTAAAGGAAACCTCATGATCCTCGTCAAAATCGATAATCCCGGCATTATCCACAAACGCCGAGATCACCCATGGGGCAGCAATTTTATCGGTAGCCGATTTGAGATAAGTCTTCAGCAAATTGTCCACCGGTGGAGTGCCATCCTGCATGCGGATAAAGGCACGGAAGGTTTTGTGCACACAATGTTCGCTCCAGGTCTGGGCGATCATTTCAAATTCGATATCCGTCGGGTCCCGGTTTTCATCCCGATAGTAGATTTGAATTGCCCGCATCTCAGCCAGGTCCAGGGCAGCGCGGCGTTCCGCTGAAAGCGCCAGCAGTCCTTCATCCGATAAAGAGCGGATGGGGATGTTTTCAACCCGCCGGTCGGATGCTATATATTCAAGAAATACCGGTTCAATTTCATCCAGGGTGTAGCGCTGAATCACCGGATTGGCCAGCAGGCGGCGAGCCAGGAGGTGTAAATCTTCGGTTTGGATATCCACGCCATGGATGACATACTTCTGCCCGGTGCAAACACGCCTGAGCCCGGCAATACCAATTTCAGCAGACGCCCTCAGGATTTGTTCTGCCACCGGATCGGTGATACCTGGCCGTAAGGCAACTTCTACAATTTGCAGCAGCCTGGGCAGGTTTTTCCCGGGTGAAAAAGAGGCGACCCCACTGCGCTGTTTGCGTTATAGGGTCGCTGAGAAGTTCACTGGCTATCCTTCCAAGGTCAGGATCGTTTACCTGGCCCTCCAGGAAGTAAAGGTCATGGCAGATGATGCGGGTCACCCCCCTGACACCCAGGGCTCTGGCATCCGCCAGCAATCCCATCGACCGTGGATCATCGGGCTGCACCGGTGAAATAACAAACCGGTAGACTTCGTTGGTTGTCTTATTCATTGGGTTTAAATAATCCATTTCCCAGGTTTTGGCGAGGAGATTTGCAAATTTTACCATAAATGCCTTTTATAAAAGAATAAACCATGAATGAAAATTGGTGTGTTTGAAAAGATATTTTCCTGAACACATATAAGGGATGGTATTTATAAATCCTTCCAAACCTCATCCCCACAAGCTGGAGTCACGCCATTTTCCGTTTACCAATAAATTCGGGTCAAATCTTGATTATTGCCCTGTTTCCAGGAGATTTATTTGCATTGGGCAAGGCGCTGCCCGCCATCCACCACAATTGTCTCCCCGGTAATAAAGTTCGAATGAAGCAGGAATAATACGGCTTCAATCACATCCTCCGGATCACCCCAGCGCTCCAGAAGGGTCTGGCGGGCGGTTCTCAGGACGCCTTCAGCAGATAAATTCTCCGGCGGGAGCACTGGTCCGGGAGCGACGGCATTGACCCGGATATGGGGCGCCAGATCCAGGGCGAGCTGGCGGGTGAATGCCAGCAATGCCGATTTACCAACGCTGTGGGCAGAAAAGTTTTTCCATGGCTGCCAGGCAGAAATATCGACAATATTGAGGATAACGCCTTCCTGTTTTTTTATCATATAAGGCACAACCAGGTTGGTACAATAAAAAGCCCCAAATAACTGTACCTGGATTACCTTTTCCCATTGGTGGATATCTGCGACGGGAAACGGGGTTTTTACAAACTGCGAAGCACTGTTTACCAGGATATCAACACCTCCAAACTGCTCGCTGGCAGTATTAATCATTTTCTCCGCCTGGGTATAGTCTGAGACATCTGCCTGCACTGGCAGCGCCTGCACTCCGAAAACTGCTGCCTTTAAAGCCAGTTCTTCAGCTTCTTCCGATGAACGATAGTAATTGATCACAACGTTTGCCCCGGCCCGGGCAAGCCCCAGGGTAATTGCCCCCCCAATACGGTGCGCACCGCCTGTTACGAGTGCCGTCTTTCCCCTTAAATCCAATGGTGCCTCCTTCCTGTTATCTTACAATTAGTTTTCATTTTAATCACTGCAAAATTACTTGCATACCGGCAGAGATGGGGGTGATGCAGGCACGCACATTTGGAATCCCATCCACCTCTACCAGACACTCAAAACACACCCCCATACCGCAGTAGAACCCGCGCCATTCCCTGGCTTTATGGGATAATCGAATTTTCTGGTGACCTTCCCTTATCAAAACAGACAGGATGGTCTCGCCCAACTCTGCATCGACAACTTTTCCATTAATTGAAAAGGTTACTTTCTGCGGCGGTTTTTTTAGCTTGTCGAAGAAATCAGCCGGTTCAACCATCATGAGACCTTATTCCTCTCAGAGGATAATCCGGGATCGCTTTCGATTAACTGGCCAATTCGGACCGGAAAAATGGGCGCTCCAGGCGCAATCCTACCTATATTGGATGGATCCACATTCAGCAATTCGGCGATTAGCTGTGTGATCAATATCCCGCACTGGCGCCCCTGGCAGCGTCCCATTCCAGCCCGGGTGATTTGTTTGATGGAATTGGCTGTATCTGCTCCCTGCCGGACCGCCAGACGCACATCGGCGAAGGTGATATCTTCGCAGCGGCAGAGGATGGTGTCGTCAGGAAGTTCGTTCAGCCATCCCGGAGAATCTAAAAACATGGCTGCAGTACGGTTCCAAAAATTTGTTTCCAGGGCCAGGTTTTTCTTATAATATTCACTTTTGGTCCGGTCAACCGGGTATCCAAGCTGACGGCTAACTTCCAGGGCAGACAGACAGCCGGACCACCGGGCTGCATTTCTCCCGGCAACGCCACCACAATCCCCGGCTATAAAAAAACCGGGCAGACTGCTTTCCAGATTCTCATTCACCATGGGTGAGTAAAATGCCATCACCAGGGAATGCGATATGATGATCGCAGCCAGCCTGAACAGCGAGCTGGTTGGCAGGCAAAAAGCCATAACCGGAACAGAGCATATCCACGGCTATTATCTTTTTTTCTCCAGGATCCTGCTTGTTGAAAATTTGGAGCGCTTCAAGCCTATCCTCACCCATGGCTTTCTCTATTTGCCAATTCCAGTAAACAGGAACCCGAAATTTTTTCAGCACCAGCCAGCTTTCAAGAACCTGCCAAGATAAAGCCGGGTGCCGCATCAAGGTAAGCATATCGCTGATGTCCAGGCGGTGCCACTCAAATTGTGTACCCAGCTCTTCCTCCAGCGTGTCAAATCGCATCAGGCCCTGGCGAATGATATGCAGATTCAGGGCATCCAGCGGTCTCTCACTGACCTGGGCTTTACCCGCATTGGCGCTGGATGTCCCACCACCAAGATCGCCGGCCTGGAACAACCTGGTCTGCACTCCTTTGCGAGCCAGCTGGTAGGCAGTGGACAAACCGACCATCCCTCCGCCAATGATCACTACATCTGCAGATTTCACATCATCTCCGTTGGAGTAAACATACGAGATTTATTATATAAGGTATCACAAGGATTTAACCGGGCTATTATTGAATTTTCTTGAAATTGATTAGAAATCAGGCTGGTTAATGTGGATCTGTCACCAAGCCTGAATGCACCCGGGGGAAATTTTAAGCGGTTAGGTTATAATCATCTTCAAATCAATTAACAAGCAAAAACGGATATGGAGGTTATTCAATGTTAGTTGGAAAACATATGTCTACCCCTGTGATCACCATTCACCCGGATACCACCCTGCCGGACGCTCTCAATCTCATGCACAAAGAAAAAGTTCGCCGCTTTCCTGTAGTAAACGATGACGGGAAACTGGTTGGGATCGTTTTGGAAAAAGATTTGCTGCATGCATCTCCATCCTCTGCAACCAGCCTGAGCATCTGGGAAATGAATTATTTGCTTAACAAAATCACGGTCGAAGAATTAATGACCAGGGAAGTGATCACTGTCACCGAGGATATACCCCTGGAAGAGGCTGCCCTAAAAATGGTTGAACATCATATCAGCGGTTTACCGGTAATGCGTGCCGGAAAATTGGTTGGTTTGATAACTGAAACCGATATCTTCAAGGTATTTCTCAAAGTACTGGGTGCGGGGCAAAAGGGGATTCGTCTGGTTGTTAAAGTTCCCCATTCCCCCGGGCAGCTGGCCTCCCTTTCCAGGGCGATATTCGAAAAAGGCGGTAATATGCTGGCACTGGTTGCCGAACCATCTGAGGATGGTAATTCCTACGAAATGACCATCCGGATAACAGGTATCCCATTATCGGATGTGGAAAGTACCGTCAAGGATTATATCGATCAGATTATTGATCTGCGCACTACTTAAACACACCATGGACGATTCCCTCGATAATCTTTATGAACGGACCAAGGAATTCCTGGCTTCGATTCCCGGTGATGTTACCGTTTTGGCTGCCGCCAAGCAAAGGACAATCGAAGAGGTAGCCACTGTTGTCAAAGCTGGTATACGCTATGTAGGCCACAATTATGTTCAAGAAGGCCAGGCAATGGTCTCAGCCATTGGGAATGAGGTCCAATGGCATTTGATCGGCCACCTGCAAAGGAATAAAGCCAGGGTTGCCCTTACAACTTTCGATATGATCCAGACCCTGGATTCAATCCGGCTGGCGGCGGCAATTCAGAATCAATGTGAAGAATTGGATATCACTTACCCAGTGTTGATTGAAATTAACAGCGCTGAGGAAGCGCAAAAAAGCGGGGTAATGCCTGGCGATTTGGAAGCATTTCTCGAGCAGGTATCAAAGATGGATCGGATATTGATCAAGGGGCTTTTAACAATGGGTCCATTTATCTCCGATCCAGAGGAAATCCGCCCTTTCTTCCGCCTCACCCGCAAGATTTATGATGGGCTTCACAAACAGAAATCCAACAACCTCCGGATGGAATTCTTATCCATGGGTATGAGCAACAGTTACGAAGCAGCAATACAGGAAGGCGCTAACATGATCCGCATCGGCACCACATTATTTGGAGAAAGGGGATCTAAAGGTTAATACCAGGAATGGATTACCCTTTTTTATGATGCCTATGATACCACCTGTAAAAAACATTCCAGCCGAGACAAATATTGATATCCTTTTAGATCAAGGTTTTATTTGATCGGAAGCCATTGTTATTGCCGTTGGCAATAAGGTGTTTGATCGCCTGAGTGAAGCTGAAATTAAATGCGCTTCCGGTTTTAATGGGGGAATTGGCTCAACTCACCTGGGCCACTGCGGAGCGCTCACGGGGGGTATTGTGTTAATTGGGGCAATATATGGGAGATCTGCCCCCGACCAGGACAACCAGAAATGCAAACTTCTCGCCAAAGAATATTATGAGAGATTTTCCAGTCTGTATGGCTGCACCCAATGTGATGAAATTAAACAAAAAATCCGTGAGATTGACGGATGCGAATCCTGCCGCAGCATGCTGCGTCATGCAGCCGGGATATTGACGGCTGTGTTAGGTAAAGTTTAGAGAAGATGGTGACATTATCACGGTTCAACTTGGGAAGGCAAATTATGCCCCGTTTGAAAACTGGAATTTGGGAAAAGTCATCTCCCAGCGAATCAAATTTTTGCTTAATTTGAAATTCGTATCATTCTTTTTGTAATCATAGAGACCAAAACAAGTCATGGCTGCAGAATATTTCCAGCCCCACAAAACACAATATTGGCACTTATCTCCTATCTACCGGCTGATGCTAAAAATGACTTATGAACTTATAAAGTGGAATGTAAAATGAAATCACCGGACAAAAATGCATTTATCCAGGCAGGCCAGGCAGGAAAACACAGCATCTGGCGTTACCTGGCATCCATCATCCTTCTGTTTTTTGCTGTCCTGATAATGAATATTTTTGCCGGTGTTGTTGTGGCAGCTGCAACCGGCACAACAGACATTGAGATGATGCCTCCCGGGTGGGTGTTCCTGCTTGCCATGGTTACATTTCCTGCTGCCTTAATCGCACTGCTCTTTGCTGTGCATTTTATCCACCATCGCAATATTGTTACTTTGATAACCCCAAACCCCCGTCCAGACTGGAGATGGTTGGCTGTTTCAGCATTGGTCTGGTTCGGCTTGAGCGCCCTTGGTGACCTGGTGATGGCGCTTTTTATCACACCGGGCAATTATCAATTCACCTTTAACCCGGTAAATTTTTTTGGATTTGCATTTCTGGCAATTTTCCTTTTACCGCTGCAGACATCCACCGAAGAGCTTTTTTTTCGAGGCTATTTATTACAGGGATTTGGCAGGTTGAGCAAATCAGCCTGGCTGCCGGCACTGTTCACCTCCATGCTTTTTGCAGGATTGCATACAGCCAATCCTGAGGTTGCCCAATATGGCTTCTGGACCATGATGGCTTTTTACTTCAGTATCGGATTATTATTAGCCTGGGTAACCCTGTACACGGAAGGACTGGAGGCTGCGCTTGGACTGCATTTTGTCAATAATCTTTATGCTGCATTGTTCGTTACATTTCCAGGCTCTGCCCTGCAAACACCGGCGATTTTTTCTATGGGACAATACGACCCCATTTTAAGCCTGGCAGTATTCTATATCATGGCTATTATCTACGCAGTCATCATCAGGCAATTTAAGAGAAGGTTTTCCAGGGAACATTTGTCTGAATTGAGTTGATCTTGAAACACAAAACCACCCATCGATAGATAGGTGAATCTGCCGGCTGCTAAGGCACGATCCTGTAGGATATGATTCCTTTCGACCTGTAACCCAAACTAAGAGAATCGAATAAAATAAAGATATGCATATCATCCTAACCCACGAGCAGGCTGATTTTGATGCGGTTGCTGCACTGCTAGGTGCTTCGCTAATAAACGAAAGTGCCATTCCCGTGCTTCCACGCCGTCTTAACAGGAACGTTCGGGCTTTCATTAATCTATACCAGACAGAACTGCCTTTCGTAGAAGTCCAATACCTGCCCCCGGGCAGGATAGACACAATCACGCTGGTTGATACCCAGTCTCTTGTCACGATTAAAGGTATGGTTGATGATCCAACCATTCATGTGATCGATCATCATGATATTCGAGAAGACACACCTGCAGCATGGATTATTGCTCATGAAAAGGTTGGCGCATGCACGACCTTGTTTGTAGATTCCCTATCCGAGCAGAATGGGTTTCTCAATATGGTACCTGCCACTTTATTATTGCTGGGGATTTATGAAGACACAGGTTCCTTAACCTACGCAGGGACCACAGCCAAGGATATCCGGGCAGCCGCATTTCTCATTGACCATGGTGCCAGCCTCAGGATAGCAGGGGATTATCTTAACCCACCTCTATCCGGGGATCAACGCATCCTTTATGACCGGTTATTAAAATCCACCAGTTCATACGCCATTCATGGAAAGAATATTGTGATCGGCTGTGCTTCAGCAAGAGACATGGATGAGGAAATTTCCAGTGTTGCTCATAAAATTCGAGACCTCCTGGAACTGGATGCTTTATTCGTATTAGTGGAAACCTTAGAAGGTATCCGCCTGGTGGCACGGTCCACAACAGACCAGATTAATGTCGCCAATGTGGCCGGATACTTCGGGGGCGGCGGACACGAACGGGCTGCGGCTGCCCTTATTAACCCGGAGTCATTTCCTTCGGAGAACAAACCGCTGGAACAGGTTTGTAAAAAATTGGTGGAAATCTTACCCGATTTTGTCACGCCTTCTATCACGGTAAAGGAAATCATGTCCCCGCACCCGCTGGTGTTATCAACGGATACTGCTGCTGACGAGGCTGCCAGGCTCATGCAGCGCTACGGTTATGAGGGCTATCCAGTTATCAAACAGGGAAGTGTGGTTGGTTTATTAAACAGGCGTGCCGTTGACAGGGCAACCGCCCATAAGCTCAATTTACCGGTTGCCAGCCTGATGGAAGCTGGTAATGTCTTCGTAAAACCGGGTGATTCCCTTGATCACCTGCAGCACGTGATGAGCTCCAGCGGTTGGGGGCAAATCCCGGTCATCGATCCGGTATCCGGCGAAATTGTAGGAATCGTAACCCGCACTGATTTAATCAGGATCATGTCTAATAGCGAATCCACGGTTCCCGGAAAATATAATATCGCCTCACGCCTGGAAAATGCACTGCCGCCAGATCGTCTTTCGCTGCTTAAATTAATTGCGGAAAATGCCCATACCCATCACCTGCCCGTTTACCTTGTAGGTGGTTTCGTACGGGATATCCTTATGGACCGCCCGGGAACTGATTTTGACATCGTTGTAGAGGGAGATGGTATCCGGTTAGCCAAAGCGCTCTCAAAATTATATGGGGGGAGGGTAGTCAGCCACAAACGCTTCGGTACTGCAAAATGGAAAATCCAGGGTATTCATCAAGAGCTGGGGAAACACCTGGGCATCCAATCCGGGGATCCCCTTGATCTACCATCCAGTTTGGACTTCACCAGCTCCCGCACCGAATTCTATGACTATCCAACTGCCCTGCCGACTGTTGAGCGGGGCAGCATCAAGCTCGATCTGCACCGGCGAGATTTTTCCATTAACACAATTGCTGTACGTCTTGATGGCCGGCACTTTGGAGATTTATACGACCATTGGGGGGGATTAAATGACATAAAGAAAGGGGTTATCCGCGTTTTGCATTCCCTTTCCTTTGTTGATGACCCGACCCGTATGCTGCGGGCAGTCCGCTTTGAACAACGTTTTGGTTTCCGGATTGAAGAACGCTCGTTAGAGTTAATCATTGAAGCAAAAGAGCTTCTCAAACAGTTATCCGGTGAGAGAATCCGCAATGAATTTACTCTTATTCTCAATGAAGAAAAATCGATCAGCATGCTGGACCGGGTAAACCAGCTTGGTCTCTTTGAACATATCTCAGCAGATCTTTTTTGGAACAGTACACTTTCGGGATTGATTAAGAATGCATTGGATGAGTCTGCGGATGAAGAATGGGAATTACCAGACGAACTTGGCAACCTCCCTTTGAGGCATGCAATCCTTTATCTGATCTGGCTCAGCAATTTAACCATTGAAAAGGCAGGGGCTGTATCCAGGCGGCTGTGTTTTTCCCATCACCTTGAAGATACTTTAAAAGATGTGATTACGCTTCGCCAGGAAATTCCCGAACTGGTATCTTCTAAACCGAGTATTATTGTCAACCGTCTCGATAGAGTTCCAACAATCGGTTTATACAGTGTCTATCTCCAGCACTTATCCATGGAAATTGACCGCATTTTATTAAAATATGTGAAAGAATGGCGCCACGTTCAGCCGCTGATTACTGGAAATGACTTAAAAGCAATGAAAATCAAACCCGGGCCAAGCTACGGGAACATCCTGCGTACTTTGCGAGACTCCTGGTTGGATGGAATAATCCATAACAAACTGGATGAAAATGCACTTCTCGAGCAGATTTTATTAACGCTGGGTGAACATAATCAGGATAGAAAATCAGGTTGATAAAGGAAATTCTGAACCCAAAATGACTTCAACCACCAGGATGGAAAGGTCTAATCAAGAATTGGATGGATTCATTTTCCGGCTTCTGAGAATAGAAGATCTCCCGGAACTGGAATGGGGAGGGGAATTTATCCATTTCCGCCGGGTTTATTTCGAGGCATACCGTCGCAGTCTTATTGGAGAATCCTTGCTTTGGGTTATTGAACTCCCTTTATGCGGGATTGTCGGTCAGGCATTTGTACAATTGGATTGCAGCCGGCCTGAACTGGCCGATGGCAAACAAAACGCTTACATTTATGCTTTCCGGATTAAGGAAAACTACCGGGGAATAGGCCTTGGATCAAAATTGCTGGAAATTATTGAGCATGATCTTAATAAGCGGGGCATCCATTTTGTCACTCTTAATGTAGCCAAAGACAATGACCGCGCCAGGGCGTTATATGAGCGCCACGGATATAAAATTGCTGCAGAGGAACCCGGATGCTGGTCATTTATTGATCATGAGGGAAACCGGCGGGACATTGTGGAGCCTTCCTGGAGAATGAAAAAGAAAATTTCTGCTTAATTACCAAGTGCTTCAAGCAAATCCACACCACTTAATCCATGCTTAACTGCTTGTAATCCCTGCTTATAGGGAAACCACAGGTTGATTTCATCATCCTGACCGATAAATATTGCCTGCACCTGACCCTTTTGGGATCCAGGAATGGATTCCACGGGAATTTCGTCGATTATCAAAATATAATCAACCAATTTATTGCCAATTTTTTCTTTTTCGGTGACATTCTCAACCCGGGAAAGGATGTGAATATCCGTTTGCATCGTCAGGAATTTGACTACCTGGCCTGTCTCAGGATGGATACAATTTTCACCATAGGCTTCAGCAGACACGGAAACATCATTGTGCCCTGCTTTCTGGAAGGCATCCTGAATTTCTAATGATACTTCCGGCAAAGGCAGGGTAGCCCACTGGTATGCACATGGCTCTGATCCGGCATCTTCCTTCACAAGTTGGTCATTCCCGGAAAGCTGATTTCCCTGCGAAATCAGAATATCCCATCCATGGATCGCATAAGCGATCAAGGACATTTTGCCTGAACTGCTTTCAGGTTTTGACTTTTCCCATCCCAGGATTATCAATGAGCCCAATAAAAATATGGTTATAAGGAATATGATAATTACAATATGCCAACCTTTTTTCATAATATGATTTCACTCTCCCCGGCAGGAATCTTAAATGGAGGTTTCTCATTGATTGCCCTTGAGAATATTAACCAGGACGATGGGTGTCCTTTCCTATCCATGCTGTCGCTACGGTCGATTAACGGTACTACCTGATGAATCCGGTGAATGTCTGACTCAATAATTCCTTTTGTTGAATTTTTTCCTGTCCTGAGATGGGCATACATTAATAAAGTTCCATCCCGGAGCAGTAGGTGGTTGAGATTCCGACTATATTTTTCTTTCTGCCCTCCAGGAAGGTTGTGGAAACAGCCGATATCAAGGATAAGATGGTAGCTTCCCTGGATTAATGCAAGATTTGTAACATCCCCAAGGCGAATTATTACCTTCTCTTTCAAGTTGCGAACCTTACTCCGGGCAGATTTTACTGCTATCAAACTGAAATCTACTCCACAAACATCCCAACCTGCCCTGGCCAGAGTGAGACTATTGGTCCCACTACCACAACCCAGATCTAAAGCCTTCCCAGGGGGATGATACTGAATAAATTGGATCAACTCAGGCGGTGAGACATGGGTATCCCAGGGAGGGCTGCCAATATAACTGAAATTATATTTCAACCAATTAATAATGCTCGTCATTTTTATTGCCGGAAAACTGCATCATGTTGGCAGGATGTATTATGGATATAATTCCAAAATAATTGGTAATCTTTGTTATAATAAGGCGTGTTTTGTACAGACAAAATATTCTAAACTCATCATATTTCTGCAATATTTCCTGATCACATAAATGTTCAGAAGAAGGGTCCGAGTCCATGAAAGAATATACCACTAATTTTCTACGAAACATTGCATTAGCCTCCCACAGCAGCGCCGGTAAGACAATTTTAACCGAAGCATTCCTGCATTACACTGGTGCGACAACACGCATGGGAAGAATCCAGGATGGTACAACAATTTCCGACTTCGATGATGAGGAAATTCGCAGGGAAATATCACTTTATACAACGGTAGTCCCGGTTGAATTTGAAAATTATAAGATCAATGTATTGGATACCCCCGGTTATACCGATTTTATCGGCGAAGTTATCTCAGCACTCCGGGTTGCAGATAGTGCCCTCATCCTGGTAGATGCCGTTTCTGGTCTGGAAGTGGGGACAGAAATTGCCTGGAACCTTTGCGACCAGATGAAGATTCCCCGATTTTTGATCATAAACAAAATGGACCGCGACAATGCCAGTTATGAAAAAACGCTTGAGACCGTGGCAAACTTCTCCAGCACAAGGCTGATCCCTGTTCAACTTCCCTGGGGCGAAAAAGATGCTTTCCAGGGTGTAATCGATTTGATCAGCATGAAAGCCTACAAGGGTTCCGGCAAGGATGCGGTGGAAATTCCCCCTGAATACCGGGAGGCAGCCGAGACAGCACATTTAGCATTGGTCGAGGCCGCAGCGGAAGGGGATGATTCCCTGCTTGAAAAATACCTTGAAAATGGTGAGCTTTCAGAAGCTGAGATTGCTGTTGGCCTAAAAAACATCATTAAAACCTGCAATTATGTCCCTGTATTTGTGACATCCGGTGATAAAGAGATTGGTATAAAACCCCTTCTGAATGCAATTATCGGATTAATCCCATCCCCAACCGAAATTGAACCTGTTCAGGCCGAAGGAAAAACAGGGGCAGAGCAGCTTAAGGCAGATGATTCGGGACCTTTAGCAGCCTATGTTTGGAAGACCACTGCAGATCCATTTGTTGGTAAACAAACCTTCTTCCGTATCTATTCGGGAATGATTTCCTCGGACAGCCGAGTCTGGAACGCCTCGAAACAGAACGAGGAGCGGTTGGGATCTGTTCAAATCTCACGAGGCAAAGATACCTTCCCGGTTAAATTGATCCATGCAGGGGATATCGGGAGTGTTCCCAAGCTTTCTGAGACCGCCACAGGCAATACACTTAGCGACAAGGCTCATCCGCTCACTCTGACAATCCCTGTTTACCCCCATGCGTTGTTCCAGGTAGCTATCATGCCAAAAACCCAGGCAGATTCTACCAAAATAAGCTCTACTCTTAACCGGCTTACCGAAGAA
The DNA here is from genome assembly GCA_963747965.1 of uncultured Chloroflexia bacterium. GTDB lineage: Bacteria > Chloroflexota > Anaerolineae > Anaerolineales > Anaerolineaceae > CAVVGZ01. The sequence goes on from CAVVGZ010000006.1 coordinate 21,433, forward strand.
GACATGACCTTGAATTGGCACCAGGAACCGGCAACCAACCAGACCATTCTCCAGGGGATGGGTGACCAGCATATTGAGGTTGCCATACGCAGGGCTGAGAGCAAATTCCAGGTCTACCTCGAGATAAAAGAACCCAAGGTCCCCTTCAAAGAGACGATCACCAAGAAAGGCAATTCGATGTACCGCCATAAAAAACAGACCGGCGGTTCCGGACAATTTGGCGAAGTCCACCTGCGGGTTGAGCCGCTTTTAGAGGGTGAATTCGAATTTGTAAACAGTGTTTTCGGTGGTGCAGTTTCTTCAAGCTATATGCCTGCGATTGAAAAAGGTATCCGCAGTGTGATGAAAGAAGGCATCATTGCAGGATACCCTGTACAGGGTATCAAGGTTGATGTTTACGATGGAAAGGAACACCCGGTTGATTCTAAACCAATTGCATTTGAAATTGCCGGACGTGAAGCCTTCAAACAGGCATTTAAAGAAGCAAATCCTGTACTGCTTGAACCCATCATGACAGTTAAGATTATCGTCCCGGAAAACAATATGGGCGACATCCTCGGTGATCTGAATACCCGCAGAGCCCGCGTTCAGGGTATGGATACCGAAAAGGGCAAATCAACGGTCACTGCAACGGTTCCGCTTGCTGAAATGTTACGCTATACCACCCAACTACGTTCAATGACTGGCGGGCGTGGAATTTTTAAATTGGATTTATCGCATTATGAGACAGTCCCTGCTCATATTACAGCGACAATCATAGAAGCCCGCCAAAAAGAAAAGAAAGAAGAATAGAGACAATAATATCCTGCATTTGGGAAAGAGTTGGCTGAAAATAACATTAACCGGGGTCTGGCGAATAATCCTCCACCAGGCCCTGGTTTTTTTCTAAATTATTAACAGGTTGGAAAAAGATGGAAAAACTTGAAGAATTTTGGGATTTTTTGCTCTCCCGTGAAACCGAAAAAATCACAATTGCTTTCCAGGGTCTTTCAAAAGAGGAACAGAAAAATATTCATAACCACCTCAAACGCATGGTATTTGAAGAAGGCTGGCTGCCTGAACAAAGGACGTCTGCACAAATTGCACTGGGTGTTATTGAGAATGCTGAGAACCAATAGACACTTATACGATAGTTGAATTTTCCGGGAGGAACCATGAAAGTCCGTTCAATCACCCTGTTTTACAATCCTGATAAAGACCCAGATTACCAGATGCTGGACAGCATTGCTGAATTTACGTTCCGGGTAAAAAATGCTCTCCTCCAGGCGGGTTTTGATGTGCAATCTACCCGTTTAGCAACCACCCCTTTCCCATTACTATTAAAAGAACTGAAAATCCAGCATGCAGTAGATTTTGCGATTAAGATGGAAAGTGCAGCGAATGCAAGGGGTTTTAACTATCTGTCACTTGGACCAGCAATGCTCAGCCATCCGCAAAGCTACCAGATGATACATCCCATCCTTGCATCGACACAAAATACATTTTTAAGCGCCGAAATGGCGTCAAAAAAGACTGGAATTTCCCTTAAAGCGATTAAGTCCTGTGCCAATATTATAAAAGATGCCTCTACCATCACAGCAGATGGATTTGCCAATTTGCGTTTCGCGTGCCTGGCAAACGTAGCCTCCGCCGGTCCGTTTTTTCCATCATCGTATCACTTGAGACACAAACCCTCTTTTGCCCTGGCAATCGAAGCTGCCGACATAGCCTTGACCGCTTTTAGAAATTCCGGTTCCATAAAGGTTGTCCGGAAAAATATCCTTACCGAGCTTGAACTGCAGGCAAAAAGGCTGACCCGCATTTGTAAAAAAAACTCCAAACAGGGTAATATCAAATATTCCGGAATAGATTTTTCTTTCGCCCCATTTCCAACATCCGATTGTTCTATTGCGAGTGCTATAGAGCATTTTGGGGTATCTGCGATAGGCAGGCTGGGTTCAACAGCGGCTGCTGCGATTCTGGCGGAGGTACTTGACCGGGGAAGCTGGAAAAAAGCCGGTTTTAATGGCCTCATGTTCCCTGTCCTTGAGGATTCAGTCCTGGCGGAGCGGAGTAAACAAAAAATTCTGACCATTAAGGACCTTTTATTGTATTCTACTGTTTGCGGTACCGGATTGGACACGGTTCCCCTGCCCGGAAATATTACTGCACCGGTAATCGCATCCATCCTGCTGGATGTAGCAGCCCTGGCGATGCGGCTCGATAAACCCCTCACCGCCAGGTTAATGCCAATCCCGGGGAAATTGGCCGGTGAGTTTACTGAATATGATTTTGAGTATTTTGAAAACGGCGGCATCCTGGAAGTGCCTTCAGATGGTTTGCAGGGATTATTTGCTGGGTCTGAGAGTTTTTTGCTTAAATCCCGTAAAAAAATCCGCAAGTCCCAATCCAACAGGTTTTAACCAACAAGATGCGGTAAAATGGTTGGATCAGGTGAACCTCATGAATGTTACCGTATTCGGCTCCTCAAAACCCAAACCAGGGGAAACACTCTATCAGGAGGCCTACCAATTAGGCCAGTCCCTTGCTTTCCATGATCATACAGTATTAACAGGCGGTTATATCGGCACAATGGAAGCTGTATCAAGGGGTGCCGCAGAGGCTGGAGGCCATGTCATCGGCGTAACCTGTGACGAAATTGAAAAATGGCGCACCGTCGGTGCCAATCCCTGGGTAAAAGAGGAAAGGCATGTACCAACCCTTCACGATCGCGTCATTGGCCTTATTGATGGATGCCAGGCTGCGATTGCGCTGCCTGGCGGGATAGGTACGCTCACAGAAATTATGCTGATGTGGAACCGAAAATTAATCACCGCCATCCCGGCAAAACCTCTCATACTGCTGGGAGACGGATGGTTTTCTGTAATCCAGGCATTGAGAGATCATCAGGCGGAATATTTTTCGCCGTCGGATCTGCAGTTGATACATTTTGCAAGGGATAACGATGATGCGATGGCAATTATTAATTCCATCCAATAAACCTAAATAATCTGAATTAAAGGAATTTTTCTTAATGTCTGAGGATAAACTCACAACCCGCAAAGAAAATTACTCCGAATGGTACAACCAGCTCGTTCTGCGTTCTGAATTGGCAGATTATGCCCCGGTTCGTGGATGCATGATTATCCGCCCTTATGGTTGGGCTCTATGGGAGAACATCCAGCAAGCTTTGGACAGGCGTTTTAAAGAAACAGGCCACGTTAATGCCGCTTTCCCGCTCCTTATTCCAAAATCATTCCTGGAGAAAGAAAAGGAACACGTTGCGGGATTTTCACCCGAGCTGGCAGTTGTCACAATCGGCGGCGGCGAGGTTCTGGAAGAGCCCTTGGTTATCCGTCCAACATCCGAAACTGTCATCGGGCACATGTATGCAAAATGGATAAAATCCTACCGTGATCTCCCGGTATTGATCAACCAATGGGCAAACGTAGTCCGGTGGGAGATGCGAACCCGGTTATTCTTACGCACCCTGGAATTTTTCTGGCAGGAAGGACACACTGCTCACGCATCTTATCAGGAGGCTGAAGAGGAAACCCTGAGCATCCTTGGACAGTATACAGATTTTGCAGTCAATGATGCCGCCGTCCCGGTAATTCCCGGCAAAAAGAGCGAGAGCGAAAAATTTGCAGGGGCACTTCATTCTTACAGTATTGAAGCGATGATGGGTGATACGCGCGCCCTGCAAGCCGGTACTTCGCACAACCTGGGCCAAAATTTTGCCAAAGCATTTGACATTCGCTATCTTGACCAGAACAACCAGCTTCAATATGTGTGGACAACATCCTGGGGAGTATCCACCCGTTTTATCGGTGCAATCATCATGACCCACGGAGATGACCAGGGATTAATTTTGCCACCGAAGCTTGCCCCGATTCAGGTAATCATTGTTCCAATCTATCGCAATGATCAAGAAAAAGCGGATGTTCTGGATTTTGTGCACAAGGTAAAATCCCAGCTTGGGCAGTTCAGGATCAAGGTGGATGAAAGGGAGGGTCTCTCCCCTGGTTTTAAGTTTAATGACTGGGAGCTGAAAGGGGTCCCGCTAAGGCTTGAAATTGGACCAAAAGATGTTGAAAAAGAAATTGTAACAGCCGCCCGCAGGGATATTCCCGGCAAACAGGGTAAATGCGGCTTGCCTATAACGAATTTAGCGGAGCAGGTAGGTTCGCTTTTAGACGAAATACAATTATCTCTCTATAACCGCGCCCTGAATTTCCGCCAATCGAATATTTTCGATCCTAATAATTATGAGGAGTTTAAAGAGGTAATCGACCGCGGATGGGCATTTTCCTGGTGGTGCGGTGAAAAAAGTTGTGAAGCGGTCATCAAAGAGGATACCAAGGCAACAACCCGGAATATCCCCCTGGACCAACCGGGAGGGACTGGAACCTGCATTCGCTGCGGTAAAAAAGCAGACAAAAAAGTTTATTTTGCCCGGGCGTATTGATTAAGAGATAATGCCTGCTGTTCAACTGGAAATCCTCGAAGCCCAGATTGGTAATTTAGCCTGGAAATTTACCCGTCCAGTAGAATTCCAACAATCCCTGGCTGAATTATTGACATTTTTTGGCGAGCAGGTTTACCGCCCCGGTATCACAATCCCTAAAAATGCCGGGATAAAATTTTATCGGGTTCCTCCAATTGTGATCATAAAAATAGAGCAAAAACTTACCGAGTGGAGTAAGGAAAATCCGGATGCAGCTTATTTGCTGGCGTATCAATTACATGGCGATACTCATTTCGAACCGAGAGTACTCGCCGCTCATATACTCGGCAACCTTCCAGCCGAAAAAGTTGAACCGGTTATCGAGCTCATCAGAGAATGGTCAAAATCGGAAAATAACCGGATCATGCTGGATAGCATCTTTTTTGAGGCCAGTTTTCGGTTGCGCAAGGAGGATGCCGAAAGGTGGATTACTCTTTGTGACGAATGGCTGATCAGTACCGGGAATCGGGAAATGATGCTCGGGATAAGGGGTTTGATCCCCCTGGCTGGTGACCGGAGCTTTATCAATTTGCCTACCATCTATCATATCATCACCCCATCCATCATCCATCCATCCATCGCCGTCCAGAATGATCTTATCGATTTACTTGAGGTATTAATTTCCAGGACCCCCAGTGAGGTATCCTACCTTTTGCAGGACATTCTCCAGGAACATAATGAAAAAGCCGTTCAGCGATTGGTCAGAAAATTGCTGCCATTATTTCCAGCAAATATACAAACTCGTGTTAGACAATCATTATCCGAGTAATGGGTAACTATCTGCCCGAACAAACCCACCTGACCCAAAAAAACCTTCACCGGACCGGTTTCCTCTGGTATAATCCTAAAAGCGACTAGACCACTCGATGGCTTGGGCTGTCGAAATGGAGACTTGCTTAAAATAATTGGACAATTAAAGGAGAAAGCATCTGTCATGGGTTTAACCAAGGAAGTAAAAACCAAAGTAATTGATGATTACCAGATTCATCCAACCGATACCGGTTCAGTGGAAGTTCAAATTGCACTACTTACCACACGTATAAAACAGCTGACCGAGCACCTGCAAAAATTCGATAAGGATGAATCTTCCCGGCGGGGTTTGTTAAAACTTGTCGGACATAGAAGGCGCATGCTTGCATATCTTAAGAGGACAAAATATACAACCTATCTCGAGATCGCTGAGAAACTAAAATTACGTAAGAAATAGGATTTTTCATTATAAATGAGCAGATGGGGTTTTATTTAACACTTCTGCTCGTTTATAATCAATTGAATAATTTTTATTAAACCCGCTCGGGTTGGGTATTGAAAAGTGCCTCGGATTCATTCCGTGTCAATTTTCAGTCCCTGACCAGGCGGGTAAAAAAAACAAGGACAAAAAATGAAACCAGAATCACATATCTATACGACCTCTGTTGGAGGCCGTGAATTTACATTTGAAACCGGCAAGATTGCCCAACAGGCCGGAGGAGCGGTTACAGTCAGTCTTGGAGAGACAATGATCTTCGCTGCGGCCACAATGGGAGATACGCCGCGTGAAGGGCAGGATTTCTTCCCGCTCTCTGTAGAATACGAAGAACGCATGTACGCCGGGGGCATCATTCCGGGATCCTTCTTCCGTAGAGAAGGCCGTCCGGGCACGGATGCAATTCTAACCGCCCGGCTGACCGACCGCCCACTGCGGCCTCTGTTCGATAACTCCATGCGCAATGAGGTCCAGATATTAATTTACTCCTGGTCCGCAGACCGGGAAAACCCCCTGGATATTCTCGCAATCAATGCAGCCTCCGCCGCCCTGATGATATCAGATATCCCCTGGGACGGACCGATCGGCGCAGTGCGTGTTGGCAGGGTGGACGGCAATTTCATAATCTGCCCGACATTTGAACAGTTAGATGCATCTGATCTTGATTTACGGATAGCCGGTACAAGCGAAGCTATCCTTATGGTTGAATGTGGTGCCAAAGAAATCTCAGAAGAAATAATGGTTGAAGCGCTGATGTTCGGGCAGGATGCCTTACAATCCCTGATTCAGCTACAGAAAAAGATGGCAGCAGAATTAGGAAAAGCAAAAAGGGAAGTACCCCTTTTCGCCACTGATAAAACCCTCGTATCCAACATCTATGACCACTATAAATCCGAGATGGAAACGATTATGGATCATGCTGCTAACAAATCCGAACTCAACAGTGGGATTGATAACCTGAAAGAGAAGGCTGTCTCGGATTTAACGGTTGAAAATGAGGACCTCAAGCCAAGTGTTGTCCAGGCGTTCGATGAGGCGTACAAAAAATCCGTCAGGGAACGCATTCTCACAAAAAATCTGAGGCCTGACGGCCGTTCGCTGGATCAAATTCGGGATATTTGGTGCGAGGTAGGTATCAGTCCCCGGGCGCATGGATCTGGTTTGTTCACCCGCGGTGAAACCCAGGTATTAACCCTGGTTACGCTTGGATCCCCGCGCGAAGCCCAGGAAATCGACACCCTTTCCCCAATCGATTCCAAACGGTATATGCATCATTACAACTTTCCACCTTTCTCCACCGGGGAAGTAAAAAATGTCCGCACCAGTTCCAGGAGAGAGATTGGCCATGGAGCGCTGGCTGAAAGAGCCCTGGAACCTGTAATCCCGCCTGCTTCAGAATTTCCTTATGCCATGCGTCTCGTTTCAGAGGTTTTATCTTCAAATGGATCCACCTCTATGGCATCTGTATGTGGATCTACTCTGGCGCTCATGGATACCGGGGTTCCTATCAAGGCTCCGGTTGCTGGAATTGCCATGGGTTTGATTAAAGAAGGGGACAATTACGCCATTCTTACCGATATCCAGGGACTCGAGGATCATCTTGGAGATATGGATTTTAAAGTAGCCGGCACAAGTAAGGGCATAACAGCATTACAGATGGACATGAAAATTCTAGGCACAACCGCCGAATTATTGTCCAAAGCACTCGATAAAGCAAAAATCGCCAGGTTAAAAGATCCTGGAGACAATGCTGGATGTTATTCCTGTACCAAGCCCCACCCTGAAAACCCATGCTCCGCGCATTACGACCATTCGCATACCCATTGAGAAAATTGGCGCCCTTATCGGACCAGGCGGTAAAAATATCCGATCGCTGCAGGAAATGACATCAGCCCGGATCGACATTGAAGAAGACGGCACGGTCTTTATCACTGCGAATAACGGTGAGAGTGAAACGATGGCCAGGGAACAAATCCTTATGCTTACAGAATCCGCCCAACTTGGACGGATTTATACCGGAAAGGTCGTCCGGACAACTGATTTTGGTGCATTTGTTGAGATTTTGCCAAATGTTGATGGTCTGGTTCACATATCCCAACTGGACACAGAAAGAGTCGCCAGTGTTGACGATGTTGTTCAACTCGGTGATGAGATCAGTGTGATGGTTACCAACATCGATGGGGATGGTAAAATCCGCCTGTCAAGACAGGCTGTCCTGGAAGGCTGGACTCTCGAGGAGGCTGCCAGCCACGACAAAGGCGGCAGGTCGGGAGGTGGAAAACGACCCGATCGCAACAGCGGCAGGAACTCTGGCAGTGGCGGTGGAAGATCCGGCGGTAATCCGCATCAAAACCGAAGAAATTAGAGAAAGAAAACCTGAATACGAACAAATGACCCCGGCAACATTCCGGGGTCATTTGTATGAATTTATTGAATTATGATGCATGTAATCTTCGTTTTATTGGAGTGCGGTTGGAAGCACAGGAGCAATTGGCCCGGAAATACCCAGCAGTTCGGCTAAACCAGCCCGCATTGCAACCCGATCATCCCAGTAATATTCAATTTCTCCAAAACACATGGATTGTTCGTGGCCTTTGCCACAGGCAATTACCACATCTCCTGGTTGAGCAAGAGATAATGCGAAACGAATTGCCTCTCCCCGGTCCGGTATCCTCCAAAAATTATTCCCTTCAACCCCGCCTTTTGAAATTGCAGCATCCGCCATCTCTGCTAAGATTTCATCCAGAGACTCAGTGCGGGGGTCTTCAGCAGTAAGAATAGTACTATCGGCATTTACGATTGAATTCTCTGCCATCAAACGGCGCTTTTGACGATCCCGCAGCCCGGCTGAACCAAAAACAGCAATCACTTTCCCGTTTGATAAGGACTTTGCAGTACGTAAAGCATTTATTAAAGCATTCGGGGTATGTGCAAAATCCACAAATGCCAGAAAATTTTGCCCAAGAGAAATTTGTTCCATCCTTCCGGATACTGCTTCAAGCGAAGCAATCCCCTCACAGGCAACCTCCGGTGAAATTCCCAGACCGACCACTGCGGCCGTATAGGCAGCCAGGATATTGTAACCATTAAAATCCCCCAGCAGGGCACTATCTAACCGGAGGCGGCTTTTGGTTGTATGAAGTTGAATATGCAGGCCTTGCGGATCCTGCCAATATTTTTCAGCTTTAATGTCTGCATCCTTGCGGATTCCATAAGATGCTTCGTTCTGTGTGTTGACGGAGTGTAAATAATCATAAGAGTCATCGTCCCGGTTAAGAACTGCCAATCGTGGGTTTCCAGCTTGTTTTGGGAGAGTCAAGGATAATTCCCTTAGTAATCGTGCTTTGGCCTGCCGGTAATTTTCAAAAGTTTTGTGATAATCGAGGTGCTCATGGGTTATATTGGTGTAAACAGCAATATCAAATTCACAGGCAGTCACACGATCCTGGTCTAATCCGTGTGATGTGGATTCCAGAACAGCATGAGTCAATCCGTTTGAAACCATCTGGTGTAGATACCTTTGTACATCCAAAGATTCTGGTGTTGTTACATGAAAACCGGTGTCAAGGACTTCATCCCCAATTACTGCATTAACGCTGGTGATTACCCCGCTTTTATAACCTGCGGCAAGGAGGATTCTGTAGATTAAATTGCAGGTAGTAGTTTTTCCATCGGTTCCGGTAACCCCTATGATACACATCTTCCGAGCAGGGTAATTATAGAATGCTGCGGCCAGGTGAGCCAATGCCGGGCGGGTATCCTTAACAAATAGATACGGAACCGGACATGGTATTTGAGCATGCATGCCTACAACCGCTGCGGCCCCTCTTTCAACGGCATGGGAGATATAGGTGTGCCCATCGGAATGTAATCCCGCCAGGGCCACGAATAAATTTCCAGGTTTGATTAATCGGGAATCAGCCTGAATCCCTGTTATCGGAATAGAAGGCAAATTTTCCGGTGGGTTCAGATCCACCGGAAAATATTCAAAAAGCTCCTGGAGTGATTTTGTGTGGTTTAAGGCCAAGTAATCAATCGCACTTTTTCAACTGGAATAATCTATTGAAAACTCTGACGCAAATCTTGCAGCTGACCGGATACTGAACCATCCACAATCTGGTCCCCAACACGGACGATTAATCCCCCCAGGATGGATGGATCCACCTTGAATGTAACGGTTGTTGCGTCACCTGACTTTTGAAGGACTTCGGTTTTTACTGTTTCTCTTTCTTCAGGTGTCAGCGGGAGAGCGCTTGTAATTTCGGCATGGCTTCCGGATAGAGCTTTACCTTCCAGTACAATCACCTTTCCGCCTTTAACGCCAGAGAAAAATTCTTCCAACAATTTGTGCTGGCTGTTCTGGTCTTGAATCAGTGATTCGCCAATTAATTTTTGAGCGGCTGAAATGGAGAGGGCAGCAACCTGTTTCCGCAGATCTCCTAAAAGACGATTCCTTTCCAGCTCAAGCTCTTTACGGCCGGATTGGCGTTCCTTGTCAATTTCACTATCTGCTTGAGAACGCATCTCTTTTTGGAGAACATCAGCCCGATTAGCTGCTTCCTGTAAAATTTCATTGGCCTTGATCCGGGCATCGGTGATAATTTTTTCTGCCTCCACCTCTGCGTTTTCACGGGCTTCAGATGCAATACGCGCATCTTCCAATCCCTGGGCTATTTTTTCCCGGCGTTTTTCAAGAACACTTAAGATTGGTTTGAGCACCCACACTCTCAACACCACAAATAAAATCGCGAAATTAAAAAGTTGAACAAAAAGATAACCAAGATTGATACCTAGAGCTTCCAAAGAAGTCTCCTTTCTGCTTTCATCGATCGGGATCTAAAATACAAACAGGATAAGCAGCGCTACAACAAGACAATAAATTGCAATTGCTTCTGCAAATGCAATACCAAGGATCATGTTGGTTAGAACAGTCCCCGAAGCATCCGGATTGCGAGCCATGCCTTGCACTGCACCATTAACAACAATTCCTACACCTGCCCCGGCGCCTATTGTCCCGATCATGGCAAGTCCTGCGCCAATCAATTTTGCGGCTGCTACAATATCACCTTCCATAACGATTACAACCTCCTTGTCAACTTCTTCAGATCAATAATTAGGATTAACTAATGCCCTTCGTCGTCATGAGATCCATGGGATTGGGTTGCCATCGCCATAAATACCATGGTAAGCATACCAAAAACAATCGCCTGGATTAAACCTACAAAAAACTCCAGGCCCAGAAATGCAGATTGAGCTACTACTGGAATCAGAGTTCCTATAATAAACAACATCACAGTGCCAGCAAAAATATTACCAAATAACCGGAATGAAAACGATAGAATTTTTGCGAATTCAGAAATCAACTCCAGGAGTCCCACTGCAAAGTCAATCAAACCAAAAACAGGCTTCTTAAAAAATGTACTGGTATTCCAGTATTTTTTAAAATATGCAGGACCAACCGCCCGGACACCAATAACCTGGGTCATGATTACAGAGACCAAAGCCAACGCAATTGTAAAATTTAAATCGGTTGAGGTAACCCGGATAAAAGGTATGATGTGTATAGCCCTGACCTTCAGGTTCTCCAGGTATAACTGTCCAGATCCCTGGAGCTATTTCACTAATTGGATGGCCATCGTCTGATTCGTGAAGAATCCCGATATTGTCCACCCCGGGGATCAGTTCCATCCAGTTGGTAATCAGCACAGTCAGGGTAATGATTGCAAAAAAGGGGAATATCGTCCTTGCCCATTTCCCTGCAGTTGATTCGGTTAAATTGTAGATGACTTCCAGCATAGCTTCCAGCGCTCCCGAAATTCCGGATGGTACCAATTTCCCGGATTTTGCTGCCCGGTTGACTGAAAAAACTATTCCAATTAATATCAGGTCTACAATGAACATAGCGACCATCGTATTGGTAAAATAGACCTCTCCCAGCAATGGAGTATTCAAGATGGGGCTCTTGCTCAAATGTTCCGCAGCAATCTGGATATGGGGCTGTACGGGCGGAAAAATTCTTGAGGTAATTAAACTTAGAACAATAAAAAGCAGGACCCACCAACGATTAATCCCCCATCGCCACTTCTTTACATTTACCTGGTTTAGTTCCTGTTCCAATTTCGTCTCCCTCTGCATGAATAGTATTTTACTGGATTTAGAACTTAATCCGGGAAACTGCCGCCCGGACAATAACAAACATACCGATAATCGAAACCGGAATACTTATAATTACCAGGATGACAGTAACGAGAGGTTTGGATTCAAATTGGCTATCCAACCAGAGCCCCAAGAACACTGCTCCTACCACAACAACCAGTGTAAAACAGCCTGCCAGACCGGAAACTGCTGCAAGCGCCAGATTCGATACTTTAGTCTTAGGGTCATTGCTGACAGGCTCTGGCGGTCGCATATTTATAAAATTATATCAAAGGCAAAAGTGATCGTCAATAACTTAAAAATGCCAGGGATGCCAGTTCAGTCAGGTTAAACCCGTAGCCAAACATGATAGTCCCAAATAGTATCACCCCAAGCATACAAAGCGATAGTGCTGCCATTGAGGCACGGGATACAACGATTTTCCTGTCTCCTTCCATGGAAGGCAGACTATACATGGTTTTCATTATTACAAGGTAGTAGTAAAGGGCTACAATCGAATTTAAAACCCCCAGGATCGCCAACCATGCCATATCAGCCTGCATAGCTGCAGTAAATACCAAAACCTTTCCTATGAAACCAGCGAAGGGGGGAATTCCAGCAAGCGATAATAAGGCAATCAGCATCACGAAGGCTAATCCGGGAGAGCGACGGCTTAACCCGGCATAAGCAGAGATATCATCCGTTCCAGTAGACTTTCCAACAATATGAACCACACCGAAGGCAGCAATATTTGTAAGCAGATAGGCCAGCAAATAATAGGTGGCAGCAGACAATCCCAGGCTGGTGCCAGCTGCAACTCCAATGAGCATGTACCCTGCCTGGGCTATCGAGGAGTATGCAAGCAGCCGTTTAATATTTTTCTGGGCCAGGGCAAGAAAATTACCAATAACCATACTGGCAACTGCCAGAACCGAAATTAAGATTGTCCAGAGCGGCGTAATTGAAGGATAAATGCCAGATAATACCCGCATTAACACTGCAAAACCAGCCGCTTTGGAAGCGGTAGACAAAAATCCGGCAATGGGAGTTGGAGCCCCCTCATAAACATCTGGAGCCCAGAAATGAAAAGGTACTGCAGATATTTTAAAACCAAATCCAACAAGTACCAGGATCATTGTACCAGCCATCATCAGGACAGGAATTTCACCTGTAGACATGGCTGACCCAATCTCGTAAAGCTGGGTTGTCCCCGTCAGCCCATAGATATACGAAAATCCAAATAGCATTACCGTTGAGGTTCCAACCCCAAAAAGGAAATATTTTAACCCGGATTCAACAGATTTCTTGTCTTTTATTAAAAATCCTGCCAGGATATACAGGGGCATTGAGGTTGTCTCAATCGCCAGGAAGATCATGATCAAATCAGCTGCACTGGCCATCAAGGTCATACCCAGTGTGCTGACAAGAAGTAAAGCATAAAACTCTCCACGTCCGGAAAGCCCGGGATGGTCTATTGTAATCAAACTGGTAAGAGCTGCAGCACTAATAAACAATAAACGGAATATAAAACCAGCACTGTCAACTCTCAGCATCCCACCCCAGATCAATTCCGGTTCCGAGCCAGGTTGGGATACAAAAATGCTCAGGATCAGGATAATAAGCAGGCCAAAAAAGACAATCCACCCAAATGGTTTGGGTTTATCTTTCCCGGTAACCAGGTCAACAATTAGAACCACTCCAACCAGTATAATCATGCCTATCTCTGGCAGGATTTTCAGCAGCATTGATGGAACATCTCCGGTCATGGTTCAGATACCTCCAAGAATTACCAGGATGCGGTCTACCCCGGATTGAACGATGGGTGCCATCAATGACGGGAACCATCCCAAGGCGATCATGGTCAGGACTAACAAACCCACCGCTACTTTATCCATTACAGTTATGTCAGATATTGGTAAAATCCTCTTTGGTTTTTCCATCATATCGGCGTCACTGAGAGAGCCCTCAGATTGGATATTTTCTTTAGGTGGTCCTCCAAATTCTTCGGGAAGATCACCAAAGAAAACCTTTCTGACAACCAGTAAGATATAAGCAGAAGTGACTACAATGCCTATAGCTGCAATGACCGCAGCCATGGGCATGGTTTGCCATGCACCCATGAAAATAGGGAATTCTGCAACAAATCCAGAAAAACCTGGCATACCCATAGACACCAGACCGCCCACAATAAATCCGACAGCCGCCCAGGGCATAACCCGATAAAGACCACCCAAGCGGGCAATATCACGGGTGTGGGTTCGGTCATATACCATTCCGACGATAGCAAAAAATAATGCTGTCATAATCCCATGAGAGAACATTTGCATCCCAGCACCAAGTAAACCTTCATTATTGAGCGTGGCAAAACCAATCAGGACTAATCCCATATGCGAAACCGAAGAGAAACCAATAACGTATTTGAAGTCTTTCTGGATCATGGCGATGAATGCACCGTAAACCACATTGATGGTTGCCAGAACCAGAATTAATGGCGCCCAGACCTTTGCTCCCTCAGGCAGCAGCATTATGCCAACCCGTAATGCTGAAAATGCCCCGACCTTCATCTCCACACCTGCCAGCAGCATTGAGATAGCGGTTGGTGCAGCCACATGACCATCGGGTGCCCAGCTGTGGAAAGGGAAAATGCCGCTTAAGATAGCAAATCCAAAGAAGACGAATGGGAACCATAATCTCTGAAATTCCAGCGAGAAACCAGCCTTTTCCAATTCAAGCATATCAAATGAGTTCATACCGGAACCAACATAAATTGCCAGTGCACCAACCAAAGCGATCACAGACCCTAAAAACAGGTAAAGCGTCAGTTTCATACCACCATAATCACGCGTTTTTGGAGATCCCCACATGACAATCATTAAATACTTGGGGAATACAGCCAGTTCGAAGAAAAAGAATAGAAGGAATAGATCTAATGAGCAGAAAACGCCATAGACACTGGCAGCCAAAAACATTAAGAAGGCGAAAAACTCACGCGGGCGGTCATCCACATTCCAAGAAACGAGTACCCCGCAAAAAACTACAATCCCGGCTAACAGTACCATCGGGACGCTGATCCCGTCGACCCCTACATGATAAGAGATTCCAAGGGAAGTAACCCATGGGATCTTCTCGATATATTGGTACCCGGCCGCAGCAACATCATATCTAAAATAGACAAATGCTGAAAGTATCAGATTAATTATTACAGCTGTAAGAGCAATCCGTTTTATTAGAGACTGGTTTTCAGCCTTTACCAGCAAGATGATTATACCGGCTGCGATTGGTGTGAAAATTATGACGCTCAATATCGGGAAAATCATCCATCACCTCTTAGAACCAGATCATGACAGCCTGATTGATTACATCGACAATCCAGGCAGGCCATATTCCAATGGTTAATATTAAAACCATCAATGGCGCAATTACAAAAATTTCTCTACCGTTCATTTCACTGATTTTCCCGTTCCATTTTTGATTTAATGGACCATGGAGGACCTTCATGAGAGCTTTCAATACGTAGGCGCCCGTGAAAAACAATCCGATCATACTTAATGCCGTTGCCAGGGTAAAAATTGGCCAGGCACCGGTAACCACCATAAACTCCGATACAAAACCAGCCAAACCAGGCAGACCGAGCGATGCCATAGAAATAAATATCAATACGCCGCCATACACCGGCAGGATGGCAGCCAAGCCACCGAACTCATTTAAGTCGCGGGTATGAGCCCGATCATAAAGGACACCAACCAGGAAGAACATTCCTGCTGATGACAGCCCATGGGTAAACATCTGCAGCACAGCCCCGTTCACGGCAATTATGGCATCCTGTGTCCCTGCAGCCCAGGCAGCCGTTGCAACACCCAGGATCACAAAACCCATGTGATTAATGGATGAATAGGCGACGAGCCGTTTGAAGTCCGATTGGCCAAAAGCAGAAAGTGCCCCGAAAATTATTGCCAGGGTTGCCAATGCCGCCAGTGCACCGGCATAATATTTGGCTTCTACAGGAAAGAGTGGAAGAACAAGGCGGATGAACCCGTAACCACCCAACTTGAGCAAAACACCGGCGAGAATCATGGATCCAGCCGTAGGCGCTTCGGTGTGAGCATCCGGGAGCCAGGTATGGAAGGGCCAGACAGGGACTTTTATTGCAAATGCAAGGACAAATGCCCAGAAGGCGATTGATTTTATTGTCTCTGCAGGTAACCCGTACAGGGATAACTCCGTCCCAATATTTGGCCAAAGGACAAATAATTCCGGTATATCAAAGGTTCCAGTCAGAACACCAATCAATTGGATGGCGAGGAGCAGCCCCAGGGATCCCCCAATGGTGTAGAGGATAAACTTTAAGGATGCATAATTTCGGTTTTTTCCTCCCCATTGATTGATCAAGAAATACATTGGCACCAGTCCTACTTCCCAGAAGACAAAAAACATCATTAAGTCAAGCATCAGGAAAACACCGAGCATACCCGTTTCCAATAACAGGAAAAGAATCATGTACGGCTTCACCCGGTCTGTGATGTTGTATGAAGCTAGAATTGCCAGGGGACTTAATATTGTCGTGAGCAGCACAAGGGTAAGGGATATGCCATCAATCCCCACATGGTAATAAGCGTTCAGTTCACCATACCAGGATATCTTTTCTTCAAGCTGGAATCCATTGACTGCAGGATCAAATTGGATCCAGACAGCCAGGGACAGGATCAACGGGATCAAACTGGCTCCCAGCGCTATCCGGCGAATTAATTGGACACGATCACCAGGTATGAAGAGTAATATAACTGCGGCAATTGTTGGAGTAAATAGTATCCAAGAAAGAAGATGACCTTCTAATAAATCCATCCGCTACTCCCTTATTTCATAGTGGTCAGGCTCTTACTATAAAGAAATAAAACACAAAGCTTACCAATAAAATTGTTAATAATGAAAATATCAGGTACTGCTGTACCTGGCCGGTTTGCATCCTGCGCATTGAACCACCAGCCTTTTGGGTACCTGAAGCAATTCCATCCCCAGCCGCATTGATGAATGGTAGATCGATATTTTTCCGCAAGAAGAAACCTATACCCCAACCAGCCCGCCAAATCCAGTGTAAAAATCCATCAATTATCGTCACATCGATCAAGCGGTATGAGAATGTTTCAGCCAGCCAGATGGCAGGTTTTACAAAGATGATGTGATAAAGTTCGTCAATATAATACTTTTTCTCCAGAATAGAATACAGTGGAGCGAAAGATTTCTTTAACGGATCAACTGCTCCAGCCTCATAGTTTCGGTAAGCCAGCCATCCCAGCAGTAAGCCCCCCAAGGAGACAGACAGGGAGGTAATTAAAGGTACCAGGCTGTGGGCGGCTTCATGTTCCAACTCAAAAGGAACCATGGGACTCAGAAAGGTATAAAACCAGTCCGGTGATAATCCGCCAATCAGCGGGAAATTTTCCGGGATTCCTAACCACCCTATTGATATTGCAAAAAATGAAAGAATGACCAGAGGTATTGTCATGATTCTGGAAGACTCATGGGAATGACTGCCAGATTTCGTGCGAGATTCACCGAGGAAAGTCAGGGTAATCTGCCGCATGGTATAAAATGCAGTTAACAGAGCAGCCAATGCAAGGACAATAAATCCAATCAGATATCCGCTACCAAATACACCCTCAAAGATAGCATCCTTTGAATAGAATCCAGCGGTGATTAACGGGAACCCTGCCAGCGATAACCCTCCAATCAAAAAAGTCCAGAAGGTAGCAGGCATATTCTTTCTTAAACCACCCATATTCAGCATATTCTGAGGATCAATTTCTTCCCCGGTATGTAACAAACCATGTTCCATACCATGAATAACGGATCCTGATCCAAGGAAAAGGAGAGCCTTAAAAAATGCGTGGGTTACCAGATGGAAAGCAGCGGCAACATATGCACCCATACCCAACGCAGCAATCATGTAACCCAGCTGGGAGATGGTTGAGTATGCCAAAACTTTTTTGATATCATTCTGAGCAAGGGCTATGGTCGCAGCAAATAGTGCAGTAAATGCACCGGTTATCGAGACAATAAACATTGTTGTCGTAAGGGGATCTCCTGGATGCCAGCCGGCTGATAACAATGGGAAAAATCGAATTGCCAGATAAACACCTGCTGACACCATTGTCGCAGCATGGATCATGGCAGAAACCGGGGTTGGTCCTTCCATTGCATCCGGTAACCATACATGCAATGGGAATTGGGCGGATTTACCGACCACACCCATGAATATTAGCAGCCCAATTAATCCTGCCCACGATAAACCCGGGATTACAGAGGGGGTAGAGGCAAGAGAGGAAAGAACTGTCTCATCTGCCAAAATTTCCTGGTAGGAGAGGGTTCCGGTCAGGGAGTAGAGGGCAGCCAATCCGAGCAGGAGGAACATGTCTCCCACCCTGGTGGTCAGGAAGGCTTTTACACCTGCATCACGGGCAGATTTTTTACCAAACCAGAAGCCAATCAACAGGTAGGAACACAAACCCATCACTTCCCACCCAACGAAGAGGGTAAGTAAATTATCCGACACAACCAGTAAATACATCGCAAATGCAAACAGTGAAAAATAGGCAAAGAAGCGTGAATACATCGGTTCAATGGAAGGAACCTTGTGCATTTCGCCAGATTTATCCTTTACCAGGGCGCCGTGCGGAGGAAACCCGGGTTTATCGTGATCACCAGCTGGTTGACCAAAATTATGATACCCAACACTGTAAATAAAAATCATCAATATAGTCCATGCCACAAAAAATAAGGTTACCGTGGTTAATGGATCTACCTGAACGCCAATTTGTAACCAATCTTCCCCTAGAGGCAGCCAGTTAATTACGGAGCGGAATGGGTTTTCGGCCAGGGAATCCTGCTGAATCGCCCGATAACAGAGCACCATGGCAATTAGCCAGGATAAACCAACACCCATTAATGCCAGGATATGGCTTGCTCTTCTGGAAGGATGCGTGAACAATGAAATAATAATGAATGCCAGAATGGGCGGAACCAGGATCAACCAGATTAATGATTCAGTAGCCATAAAACCTCGCAGGGATCCTAACCCTTTAACATATTTAATTCTTCTAGTATGGCAGTTTCACGACCGCGATACGCCGATATAACCAGCGCCAAGCCGATAGCAGTTTCTGCAGCAGCAACCACAAACACAATTGCGATGAATACAAGACCATTCATCTCCACTGCGTAGAGGTAGCTCCAAAAGGCAAGTAAATTGATATTTATAGCATTGAGCATCAATTCAATACCCATAATGACTGCAATTCCGTTTTTGCGGGCCAGAACCCCAAAAAGCCCAATACAAAATAGAGCCAGGGCTACCACTAAAAACCATGACAGAGGAATCATTATTGCCCTCGCTTTCTGTTTGTGGCGACAAAAATTGCCCCTAACATGGCTGCCAGAAGCAGCACCGAGGCAATTTCAAATGGTATGAGAAAACCCATTGGATCAACAAATGATTGTCCAAGCTTTACCAGGTCTTCACCCCCAAATGGGATTGTCCTGTCAGTAATGGAAACACCAAACCATCCGCTGAAGACAATCACGAGGGTGACAAATAAAAATCCGGAAACCAGGGCAGCATATCTCCAGTAAGCTGTATACCTGGATTCCCCTTCAGCGCTTTCCCGCCGGGTAAGCATCAATCCGAAAATTATCAAAATTGCAATAGCACCGACATAAACGATGACCTGAACAATTGTAATAAAGCGGGATTCAAGCAGCGCAAACAACACCGCAACACCAATCAGCGATAGGATCAGCCATAATGCTGCATGCATGATCTTCCTGGCGCTAACCACCATAACAGCCGATCCAAGTGTTATGGCCGCTGCGATAATAAAAATAAATCGTAAAAATGTCATCAGCTTACTCCGAATGGACTAAGTGGTAGTCCGGTCGCTTCTTGCAACCGGGCGAGGTACAGGAGCCACTACAGGGCGGTATCGCTTTGCATATACGGATTGGAGAATTGATAATACGCCAAAGAACAACACAACATTTAATACCAGTAATCCCGCCGTTCTTACCAAAACGAGATCAACAGGTAATATTTTATTGATGACTGCCGTGAGACACACGATTACCAGAGCAAGGGGCGTCAGCAACTTCCAATTGAAATTCAACATCTGGTCAATCCGGAAGCGGGGAAAGCTCGCCCTGAAGGCTACCAACAGGAAATAAACAAAAAACGTTTTTATCCAGTAGTATCCAAACCCAAGGATTGGGAATTGTTCAGCCCCCGGACCCAACCACCCTCCCAGGAATAATGTGGAGAAGATCAATCCGACTGTAAAGGCGTGCATAAATTCGCCAACATAAAACATGCCGAATTTAAGCCCCGAATATTCGATATTAAACCCGGAAACCAGCTCGGAATCTGCCTCGAGGAGATCAAACGGAGACCTGCCAACCATGGCAACCGAAGTGATAAAAAATATCAACGCCCCAACTGGAGCCATGAATATGAACCACATATTTTTCTGCTGCTCAACAATCTCCCCAAGCCCCATACTGCCAGCAAGCATTACCGGAATCAGCAAGGTAATCACCATTGGAAGCTCATAAGATACAAGCTGCGCAATCACACGAAAAGCAGCAATTAGTGAAAATTTATTATTTGACCCCCACCCGGCGAGTACGATGCCTATTTCACCCAGGCCACCTACCGCAATAATGTACAAAACACCAACGCTCAAAGGAGTTCCAACGGTTGTTTTTGTGAATGGCAGGACTGCCCAAACCATCATAACCCCGGCAACCATCAGGACAGGTGCAAGATTGAACGGGATGATATCTGCGCCTTGCGGGGTAATATATTCTTTCGTAAAAATCTTCAGCATATCGGCAAACGGCTGAAAAATTCCCCATGGACCAATCCGGTTAGGACCTAACCTGTCCTGAAAGCGGCTTATGATCTTTCGTTCATACCAGATTAAAAAAATTACCCAGAGGAGTGAGCAGACCGCTAAAATTGCAGCCCCAAGGGTTATCAGGATAATATAAGTGATATCCTCGGGAACCCCCCAGCCTAATAACAAAGTATTAAGGAAATTTGTGATGAAGGTTACTGGATCAGCCAGAAAACTCATGCATACCTCCAAGCGGCGGTAATTTGGAAATTAGGACCATTCCAAAGCATCTTTTTTCCAAATATAAATCAATCCCAATAACAATATCAGGATAAATAAAACACCTTCAAGGACAGCAAAAAGAGGTAATTGGTTATAAGCAACAGCCCATGGAAAAAGGAAGATCACTTCAACATCAAACAAAAGGAAAACCAGTGCATAAATGTAATATTGGACTTTGAATTGTACCCATGCTTCCCCAACTGGCTGGACACCGCATTCATAAGTGGATTGTTTTAAACTATTGGATTTTTTGGGGCCAATGATCCCTGCCATAGTAATGGCTGCAGCAGGGAAAAATAAAGTAAAAAAAATAAAGATGCCGATGTAAAGCCAATCACTCAGCAACATAGGCGCTCCTTGAGGGAAATATTTAGAGTCTCTAATTATTTATACAATATACAAGAAATCCAATTTGGATTTTATCATAAATCCCATAGATTTAATCATATTTTATCAGATGATTAGCCAGGCGTATTTAGAGCCGCCTGGTCTTATTATCCCATAGAGAGAATAAAAGGAATAACCCTAATCCAGCCCCGAATAGCGCAAGATATCTGGCAGCGGTAGATGTTATACCCAAAATCCTGATGACCCGGATTTCTATTGGAAAAATAATCAGTGGTATCTGCTCAACCTGATCCATTCCCTTTGGATAAAGGTCTAAAAATACCCATAGATTCCCACGGAACAATCCGGCATTTTTTGGATTAACTTCCCAGATAAATACATTATCATGGCTTTCAATCAGGGCCTCCTGGATTGGATCGACCGGAGACAATTCTAATCCTGGAACATCCAGGCGTGTTTCAATATAACTATCATGAGTTTCAAAAAGGCTGCGGGTATCCCGAGAATTCATTGCAGACATGGTTTCCGTGTTGATTACTTTCAGTGTTAGTTTCACCTGATCCGAGTTCCCAATCCAGATGGTTTTTGGAAATTCGATGATCACTTCCCGGGTTTCAGGAAATTGCGAAAATTGGCGAGTTTCCTCAATTATGTTGTCAGGAGGGATCGTCGTTGGTCCGACGGAAAGGATTTTCAAGCTAGAAGGTAATTTATCATTACCCGATGATACTCCCCCAGGTTTGATTGCCGCCTGGCTGCAGCCAACCGCTAAAAAACAAATTACACTCAGAAAGATAATAACAAAAGATTTACCCAATGCACCCATAGGAGTTATAAAAATGGATATGCATCCAGAAATGGGATCACCATTACCGGGACAACCAGTGTCGGCATTGGCATCTGTTGAGATTCCCGGCGTCCTGGCAAACTGGAGAGTACAAACAAGAATAATGACATCAACAGGAGACATACCGCCAGGATAATCCGTATTTTTTTTGGCAATATTTACCTCTAAGGTACCGGGAGGGTTAACAATACAATCATTTTTACCGTTCGGAAGGGGGTCTTTCCAACCGCTTGGCTTCCTCCCAAAGCAAGTCAAGTTCATTCAGGGATAATTCCCGCATCCCTTTTCCCATAAGATTAACGCTGGATTCAATATACTGGAAACGACTGCGAAAACGAGAATTAGCCAGGCGAAGGACACTTTCTGCATCCAGCTTTTGCCAGCGGATGACATTTACCAATGCAAATAGTAAATCCCCAAACTCATCCTCCAGTTCTTTGGTTTGAGCTGCCTGTTTAACCTCATCCAGTTCTTCATACACCTTGGACCAGACGTCCTCGATTCTTTCCCAGTCAAATCCAACTCTTGCCGCTCTCGCTTGAATTTCCTGGGCCTGGGCTAAGGCAGGAAGAACAGCTGGAACACTTTCCAGCATCCCTCTAAATTCCCCATTATTCTTTTCATCCCTTTCGAGCTGCTTCAAATCCTCCCATTTTCGTAAAACAGTCTCAACGCCGCCAGTCTTTTCATTTGAGAAGACATGGGGATGACGGCGAATAATCTTAGTAGAAATGCCGTTTATGATATCCGCCATGGTGAACTCGCCATATTCCGATGCAATTTGCGCATGCAGTACAATTTGTAACAGGATATCGCCCAGCTCTTCCTCTATCGCCTCTGCATCATCCTTATCCAGGGCTATGAGCGCTTCGTAGGTCTCCTCCAGAAGATTATTACGCAGCGACTGGTGCGTTTGTTCACGATCCCACGGACAACCTTCGGGAGCACGAAGATGGGCAATGATCTCCTGGAAGGACTCAAACGAACTATTATCACCCAGGGGAGGCAGATAGAGCACACTCATCAAACCAACATGATCTGTCCGGTCAATTTCATACAAAGCCAATTCCTCAACCAGTGTCCGGGAAGTGCCAGCATTATGCACAAGCTTAACCCTGTGATGGTCCGGATAGACAGCCATCAAAGTCAACTTGACATCTGAGGCCACCTGTCGGGAATAAATCTGGGAAATCAATGCCGGAAAAGACGGTGGAAATTTTGGGTGGTGATGGCGGGCAATCTCTAAAGCATCCAGTAAAACTAAATTATCAAATGGGTCAATATTTAGAACTGTGAAAACCGGTTCGAGAAAACTCAATCCGTCTAAAATCCGGACGGGTATACCTTGCAGCCTTGCCCTCTTAATAATTTCAGGAGATGTAATTTCCGCTACCATCGGATGTCCAGGTACTGCATAGGTGACACCACCCGGTTTGCTGCCCAACTCTAAAATTCTTTCTATGATCGTTTCGTAAACGTCTTCAAAGGTTTTTCCATGATCATAAATATCATCGAAACCAATTACTTTTATCGAAGAAGGCAGATCCGTGACAAGCGGGTGATGGACTGTCCTAAGATAGATTTCCGGGATTTTTTCGAGCCAATCCCAGACCGCCCGAGTAACAAGGCCGGCTTCCCCCGGACCCAATCCAACCAGGGTTATTCCACGATCCCAGTCTAAATTATCCATAATAGCCATCCTTTGCAGCCCTCTGCATGCCTAATCTCAAATAATTATAAAGGCGGGAGCAGAAGAAAATGATGCCCAATATTAAATTGAATTTTTCCCTTGGCACTTCTTGTTGTCAACAATTAAGAAACCTCTCACAATTAATGCTGTGAGAGGTTTCGTGTAATTCCAACTTGTCAAATTGCAAAACAAAACTTTGCTAGATTTAACGTTTTGTGTAGGTTGGCGCCTTGCGGGCACTCTTGAGGCCGGGTTTCTTACGTTCCTTGACGCGCGGGTCTCTTGTAAGCAGCCCAAACTTGCGCAGTTCAGCGACATAGTCAGGGTTGATCCTTAAAAGGGCACGAGCCAGGCCTAATTTCACAGAATCGGATTGGCCGGTCACGCCGCCACCTTCCACTTTAACAGTTACATCATAAATTTTACTGTTAAAACCGGTTGCGTTAAATGGACCCAGAATATTTTCCTTATCACCGATGCGCGGGAAATATTCTTCCAGTGTTTTTCCATTGACAGTAATGTTCCCGGTCCCGGATAGTATCCGGACACGAGCGGTACTCTGTTTTCGTCTTCCAATTCCCTCATAATATTGTGTGGCCATTTATCTCTTGCTCCTTACTTGCTAACCGGTTGCGGTTGTTGTGCTTCATGTGGATGGATGTTTCCTGAATAGATCTTTAACCTCTGGATTAATTTTTTACCCAAACGATTGTGAGGCAGCATCCCTTTTACAGCTTCACGAATAACTCGTTGAGGATTGGTCTTCATCAAGTCTCCCAGGCTGGCCGTGTTCAAACCACCCGGATAATTAGAATGACGGTGATAGAGCTTATCTGTCAGTTTCTTTTGTGTGAAATTCAGTTTACTGGCATTAATCACCACAACAAAGTCACCCATATCCACACCCGGGGTAAAGGTAGGTTTGTGTTTACCCAACAAGTAACTTGCTACCTCTGTAGCCATGCGGCCCAGGATTTGTTCATTAGCATCAATGACAATCCAGTCCGATTGAGGTTTTCCTTTTATAACGTAGGTTTTTTCCACGCCTTCATCTCCCAAATTCAATAAATTTCCTGATAAAAATTACAACAATCAACCTTAATAAAAAACTCTCTCCAAATACAATCCGTTTGACGGAGCAAGTCCTTTAATTTTCAACTCTTTATTTATTAATCCGGCTCCCAGTTGATCCACACCCATCTTGCCAGATGCTACAAGCACCTGTTGAAACACAATTCTGCGCACCATATGGTATAAAAAGGCATTCGCCGTAATTTGATATTCTATCCAATCATTTTTGAAATTCCAAATTGATTCAAAAATGGTACGGATGGTAGTTCCATTACGCCGGACCGGGCTCCCAAATGCAGAAAAATCATGTGTTCCATAAAACAGTTCAGCCGTTTTCCGTAATAAATTTCTGTCCAATTCCGGCCAGACCCGCCAGCCATATCGTTCTTTCAATGGATTTCTCAACGGGTCACAAAACACCTGGTAGCGGTAGGATCGTGCTCTCGCATCATACCGGGGATGCGCTCCTTCATGGACGCATGCCGCAGACCTGACCGATATATCTTCGGGCAGGTATGCATTTATTGCATTACACAGGTCACCGGTTGAATGCCCCCAGTCCAGATCAATTTGAACTACCTGTCCTGCAGCATGAACCCCGGCGTCTGTACGGCCTGCAGCCAGGATTGTTCTCTTATTCCATCCGAGCCGTCCCAGTGCTGTTTCTAATGCCCTTTGTATGGTAGGATTTTCTTTCTGGCGTTGAAATCCAGAATAATTCGTACCATCGTAGGCAAGGATCAATTGGTAATGTGCCATTTTAATCCGGCGTCATAGCCGGACTTTGTTATTTCTCAACCAACTCCAAGATAACCATTTCTGTGGCATCCCCAAGCCGCGGTCCTAATTTGAACATACGGGTATAACCGCCATGACGGTTGATGTATCGCGGTCCAATATCGTCAAATAATTTCTTTACGGTATCAGGGGCATTTCCCAGGCGGGAAGCTACAAGCCGGCGTGCATTGACCTTACCAATGTCTGTAGCCGAACCACTCTTAATGGCAATATTGATGATATTTTCTGCCTCACCGCGAATTGACAGCGCTTTTGCCTGGGTTGTGCGGATGCGCTCATGGGTGAAGAGCTGGCACATCATGGTTCTGCGCATATTTTTTCGATGATCTTTGGATCGATTTAGTTTATATCCTTTAACTTGATGTCGCATCTTTATTACTCCAATTCCGGTTCTTCCTCGACCAGATAGTGTTTTTCCTTCATTTTTTCACGAAGCTCTACCAGGCTTTTTTCGCCAAAGTTCCGGATGGACATCACCGCTTCGTCGCCTTTTTCCAGTAATTCCAAAACATCGCCGACAGTGGTAATTCCTGTTCTCTTTAAGGAATTAAAACTTCTGACCGACAAATCCAGGTTCTCAATAGGTGTTTCGGCTGCTTCACTTGTCAGACGAGATCCGGTTGTTTCAGCTTCCACACCCACTAACAATGACTCTTCAGATAATCCGGATATCAGCCGGAAATAATCTATCAAGATTTTTGACGCATTGCTCAGTGCCTTCTCAGGTACTATCGTGCCGTCTGTCCAAATTTCCAGCAACAGGCGATCGTAATTTGTGCTCTGACCAACACGGGCACTGCTTACCGTCCAATTTACACGGCGGATAGGGGTAAAAATCGCATCCATTGGGATCTCCCCGATGGGAAGACGGCCGATCCGGTCATTTGCCGATACATAGCCACGACCACGCTCAACCGTCAAATCGATCCCCAACTTCGTGGTGCTATCATCAACCGTGAAAAGATATAACTCAGGATTGACAATTTCCACTTCGGCCGGTACTTGAATATCAGCTGCAGTTACAACACCCTCGCCGCGCACTTCCAGGTGCAAATGGGCATAATCAACATCGTGCAGCATCATGCGCAACTGTTTAATTTGAAGCATGACCTGAACAACATCTTCCCGGACACCCGGAATGTCGCTGAATTCGTGCAGGACATCCGTGACCCGTATGGATGTTACTGCTGCACCTTCCAACGATGAAAGAAGGACTCGTCGGAGGGAATTTCCCAGGGTAACACCATAGCCTCTCTCAAGAGGACCAATATTAAACTTTCCATAATTGCGAGCTTCCGCTTCCCGCTCGACTTTTGGAGTAACCATACTCATTAGAGTTGTCAACATTCACCCCTTTCTGGTGATGTTTTCACTAATTCACCAAAAAGAAAATTAGCGTGAATAATACTCAACAATCAACTGTTCGTTCAAATTACCGTCGATCTCGCCGCGCTCCGGCAAACGTAGGATTCGTCCACTCATACTGGGAATATCCCTATCCAACCACATGGCAGCCGGTCTCTTTTCTGCCAGATCCGGCATTTCTTTAAAGAAGGGTTTGGCCCGCGAGCCTTCACGAACACTGACTGCATCACCAGGTTGGAGTACCATTGAAGGGATATCTGTCCGGCGGCCATTGACGACAAAATGACCATGGTTAACAAGCTGCCTTGCCTGGCTGCGATTTTCCCCAAATCCCATCCGATAAACAACATTATCAAGCCGGAGTTCCAGAATCTGCAATAAGTTTAAGCCAGTTAAGCCGCGTTTAGTAATAGCTAACTTAAAATAGCGCCTGAATTGTCTTTCGAGGATCCCATATTCACGGCGGGCTTTTTGTTTTGCACGCAGCTGCCGCGAGTAGTCGGATGCTCTTTCCCCACGGGATACCCTGGAGCGGCCATGCTGCCCAGGAATAAACCCACGTTTCTCAAACGCACATTTCTGCGTAAAACAACGTTGTCCTTTGAGAAACATCTTTTCGCCTTCCCGGCGACATAATTTACAAACTGGTCCAATATATCTTGCCATTAATACCTCTCACTTTATACGCGGCGTTTCTTGGGTGGCCGGCAGCCATTATGGGGTACCGGGGTGATATCTGATATGGAACGTACCTTCACACCTACCGACTGGATGGCACGAATTGCAGATTCACGTCCCGGGCCAGGTCCTTTTACAATCATATCTACTTCCTGGACGCCCATATTCTGGGCTTCTTTCATAGCCTGTTCTGCAGCCAGACGTGATGCAAAGGGCGTGCTTTTTCGAGAGCCTTTAAAACCTGCTGACCCAGAACTACCCCAGCAAACTGTATTTCCCTGTTTATCGGTTATGGTAACAATCGTATTATTGAATGATGCATAAATGTGTACCTGTGCCGATGCCAGGGTCCGTTTGGCTTTGCGTGAAGTTGCCCCACGCCGTGTCGTTCTTACACTTTTTGCCATTCTTATTTCTCCGAATAGATCTTATTGACTAAAGTAACCCTCTGGAATTTCATTTGACAGAAATGCCAACCAGAAATTGGGAAGGAAGGTTATTTCTTGGTTGCGCCTCTGCGACGTCCGCGACCGGCCACTGTTTTCTTGGGGCCTTTTCGGGTACGGGAATTGGTCCGGGTGCGCTGACCTCTTACCGGTAATCCTCGACGATGGCGCAAACCACGGTAACTGCCGATTTCGATCAGACGCTTAATATTCATCTGAATTTCTCGCCGCAGATCACCTTCCACCTTGTAATTGCCGCTGATGGACTCACGCAGAGATCCTACTTCATTCTCCGTGAGGTCTTTTACGCGTGTATCTGGATTCACTTTGGATGAACCGATAATCCGGCGGGCACGACTGGGTCCTATCCCAAAAATATAGGTCAAGGCCACTTCAATACGTTTATTTCTTGGTAAATCAACACCTTCAATTCTCGCCATGGCTTATTATCCCTGTCGCTGCTTATGCTTTGGGTTATCACAAATAATAAAAACAATGCCTTTTCGTTTTACGATCTTACACTTAGCACACCGTTTTTTCACGGATGTAGTGACCTTCATATGAATATCTCCTTTATATTACAGCCTGCCACAAACTATTTATTATAACACAACAACTTTAATTTATTGGACCATTAATTTGAGCCGGCGCATAGCCGTTTGCCAACAGAGTTAGAATTTCCGGTCCATCTTTCTTAATAGCGACGGTATGTTCAAAATGGGCAGTATTGGAACCATCTTTTGATACAACCGTCCAGCCATCCTGCAAAACCCTGGTATCAGGTGTACCCACCAGAACCATCGGTTCCAATGCTATTGTCATACCTTCCAACAGGACTGGTCCCCTTCCCGGAATTCCATAGTTAGGTATTTGTGGACCCTCGTGCATTTTTTTGCCGACGCCATGTCCTGTATATATCCTGGTAACAAAAAAGCCATTCGATTCAATATATTTTTCAACTGCATTAGATACATCACCAATTCGGTTTCCTAAGACCATCTTTGAAATCCCGATATAGAGGGCTCTTTCTGTTACCTCTAACAACTTGCGTGCCTCTTTAGAAATTTCTCCAACTCCTGCGGTGAAAGCAGAATCTCCAACATAACCTTCATAGACAGTCCCGCAATCAACAGAGACGATATCGCCCTCTTTCAACTTTCGTTTGCCAGGTATACCATGTACTAACTCGTCGTTTATACTGACGGTGGTACTTGCCGGGTATGGGATCGGACTCCCATAATTTTTAAAGGGCGAAAAAACACCATATTTTTTTAATACGTCTTCAGCCGCCGTATTCAATTCGGCTGTGGTTATTCCGGGTTCAATAATTTCATAAACTGCTGCCAATGCCTCAGCATTAATTCTTCCGGCTATACGCATTTTTTCAAGCTCTTTTTCACTCTTGAGCGTTACTTGATTATCCCAGGACATCAAAGAGCCTTCTTTATTTCCCTCAACAATTGGTTCGAAACCTCCCCAATTTCCCGGGTTCCATCTACAGAAATGATCAATCCTTTATTTTGATAATAGGCTATTAAAGGAGTTGTCTGCTGTTCATAGACAAGGATACGCCTGCGTACAGTTTCCTCTTTGTCATCATCCCGCTGATAAAGTTCTGAACCATCCAAATCACAAATCCCTGGATGTTTGGGTTGATTGTAAATGACGTGGTATACATGATCATTTTCCCGGCAGACTCTACGTCCGGAAATTCGCTCAACCAACATTTCGGCAGGAACAGTAATCAACGGAACACAATTCACCTGAGCCCCCATTTCAGCCAATATCTTATCCAATGCACCGGCCTGTTCAGGTGTTCGCGGAAATCCATCCAATAACGCCCCATTTTTACAGTCCGGGCGATTCAAGCG
The DNA here is from genome assembly GCA_963747965.1 of uncultured Chloroflexia bacterium. Lineage (GTDB taxonomy): Bacteria > Chloroflexota > Anaerolineae > Anaerolineales > Anaerolineaceae > CAVVGZ01. The sequence goes on from CAVVGZ010000006.1 coordinate 51,578, forward strand.
GTCTTTTATCATTTCTATCGTCACATCATCTGGAACAAGCTCACCCCGTTCGATATATTTCAGAGCAATTTTTCCCAGTTCCGTTTTATTTTTCAGATTTTCCCTGAATATATTTCCGGAGGAAACGTGAGGTATATTAAATTCTTCAGAGATCCAGGCTGCTTGAGTCCCTTTTCCTGCTCCAGGCGGTCCAAGAAGAATAATATACGTTGGCATGCGATTATCCCTTTATCAGACTTTCATCGTAACCGTGCAGCTTCAATTCTGTCTCGATAATCGTGAATGTGTCTCTTACCACACCAACCACAATGAGAAGACCGGCTGCAGAAATCAGGAATAATCCGGATTGTTGTGCACCAACCGGGAGCAGCATACCTAATATGTAAGGGAGTACAGCGACTAATCCGAGGAATACAGCACCCACGAGCGTAATTCTGCGTTGAACCTTGGTCAGGTAACGTTGGGTCGGAGCGCCGCGGGTCACACCGGGGATTTGGGCACCCTGTTTCTTCAGGTTTTCACCATAATTCTGCTGGGCAAAAAGAACATCTGTATAGAAAAATGTGAAAAGCACCACTGTGAGAAAATATATGAGCGAATACCACATGCTTCCACCCCCAAATACCTGGGAGATGGTTTGTGCAAAATTACTGATCCATTCAACCGGTGAATTCACAAAATAGCTGGCAAGTATCGCCGGAAATGTGAGGATGGCCTGGGCAAAAATGAGGGGAATCATCCCAGCCATATTCACCATCAATGGCAAACTGCTCCGCACCGGCATAGACATCCGGTTTCCCACTCGTCTTCCGGGGAACAACACCGGGACATGCCGCCGTCCTTGCTGGACAAAAACAATTGCAAATATGATCAGAAGTAATAGGGCTACTATCAAAATCAGCATCCACCAGCCATTTTGTTCATCACTCAGTAATCCAAGAAGTCTGGTGGGAATCCCAGTGACAATACCTGAGAAGATAATCAGGGATAATCCCTGATTTGGAATGCCATATTCGGATATTAGCTGCCCAAGCCAGATACCAAACATTGTTCCAGCAACCATCGCAAATATAGTGGATATGGTTGGTAAATAAGCTCCACTGGCAAATCCGTAGTTATCCAAAATTGACTGCCCCCCACCCATCGCATTGAAAATATTGATCTGGCCAATCGCCGACAGGGCTGCCATCGGAACCGTCAGGATAACCGTCCAACGCTCCATAAATTTCTGACCTTCGCGAGGATTATCTTTCATCCTCTGTTCAAGGGCAGGAATGATCGGCACCAACAGCTGCAGGATAATCTGTGCCGTAATATACGGATAAACACCCATAGCAAGAACGGAAAATCTCGAAACAGTACCGCCAGAGAGCATATCAAGCAAATTGAATAGATTTCCTGCAGCCCCACCACTCTCAGATAAAGCTTGTAGAGCTTCGGTATTGATTCCAGGAACAGGAATATTGGCTGCCAGGCGGTAAATTACCAACAACATTAATGTGATCAGTAATTTGGTACGAATGTCTTCAGATTTCCATAAATAGCGCCAAGGGGAACGCTTCATCTTATTCTCTCCTCATCGAGTTTGGTCAGGCTATGATTTCCACACTACCACCGGCAGCCAAAATTTTCTCTTTGGCGCCTTTTGAAACTCGGTGAACTTTGACATTCAGAGCTTTATCCAACTCACCATTGCCCAGGATGACAACAGGATTTTCCGGTTTATTAATAATTCCGTGAACAAGAAGAAGCTGCGGGTCAATCACGGTTAAAGATGCAAAATCATTCAACTGTCCCACATTGACTTCATTAAATTCAACCTGATTTGGCGGTGTGAATCCTTCACCTCGAAGGAATGGCAGCCGGCGGTAGATTGGCAGGTTCCCACCCTGGCGATACAAATGTCCACCCGATCCAGCCCTTGAGTTTTGGCCTTTGGTTCCACGCCCGCTGGTTTTACCCTGACCGGCTGCAGTCCCCCGCCCTACTCTCCTGCGGTTTTTCTTTGAACCTTCATTATTTACTAAATCATTCAGCTTCATTTCTCAACCTGTTTTTCTACAACAACTAAATGGATAATCTTTCCGATCATCCCACGAATTTCAGGGGTATTGGGATGGGTAACTGTCTTATTTATGCGGCTTAAACCCAATGCCCTGGCGGTAGCTTTCTGCTGCTTGGGGTAGCCAATGGCACTTTTTACCAGTGTCACCTGCAATGTCTCTGGTTTGGTTGGTTTTTTAGGCATTTTTCCTCCGCATCCAGAATGGTGTCATTTCATCCACAGGTTTTCCACGCCGAATCGCCTGTTCCTTTGGTGATTTCAACTGGTCCAAAGCCTCAAATGTAGCCTTAACCACATTGAGTACATTGGCGCTTCCAAGGGATTTCGTCAAAATATCCTTGATGCCTGCAGCTTCAACAACTGCACGTACACCACCAGCGGCAATAACACCAGTTCCCTGGGACGCAGGTTTTAATAATACTTTGGCTCCAGATACATGGCCAATCACCTCGTGGGGAATAGTTGTATTAAATACATTCACACTGCGAATATTATTACGGGCGCGGTCTGTCGCTTTCCGCATAGCATCCGGAACTGCATTGGCTTTTCCAACTCCAAGTCCAACATTACCGTTGTTGTCTCCAACAACCATGGTTACTCTAAATTGGAACCTCCTACCACCTTTTACCACTTTGGCGACACGAGCAATCTCGATTACTCGCTCATCATAAAGTGATTCCATCGTTTGAAAATCCATCTTCTCCATGTAGTGGTCCTTTTACTTTTCTAAAATTCGAAAATTAGAAATCCAAGCCAGCTTCTCGAGCAGCATCGGCTAAAGCTTTAACCCTACCAATATACTGGTAACCACCCCGGTCAAATACTACTTTAGTGATATTTTTTTCCTTTGCCCGCTCGCCAATCAATTTCCCAACCATTTTTGCCTGTTCCATCTTGGGAATATCAACTGTTTTCTGGCGCAATTCTCGATCTATACTCGATGCAGAAAGCAATGTATTGCCAGCCTGATCATCAATTACCTGAACATAAATGTCTGTCAAACTTTTAAAGACATTCAGGCGGGGAACCTCAAGAGTTCCTTGAATTTTTTTACGTACACGTTTATGACGCCTTAGTCTTGCTACATTTCGGTTTTTAAATGCCATAGGATTTCACCTCTACGCTTTCGCTTTTCCTGCTTTTCCAGCCTTGCGCCGTACTTTTTCACCCAGATATCGAATCCCCTTGCCATGATATGGTTCGGGGGGACGGATACCACGAATATTGGCAGCTATCTGGCCAACTAGCTCTTTGTCTTTTCCCATCACTTTGATTTGCCGGGTTTTCACATCTACATCGAAGGAAATGCCCGCAGGCGGTACAATTTCTACCGGGTGGGAATACCCTACAAGAATTATTAAGTTCTTGTCTTTCATTTCTGCCCGGTATCCGACACCTTCAATCTGTAATGTTCTTGAAAATCCCCCGCTTACGCCAGTTATCATATTATTGATAACACTGCGGGTTGTCCCATGCAGAGCACGAATGCCCGATTCATCTGACTGCCGCTTAACAAGCAGTTGATTATCTTCCAGGGCAATTGTCAATTCCGGAGAAAATGTACCGGACATTTCTCCGTTAGGTCCCTTAACAACAATTTCATTATTCCTTAATTCAATTTCTACACCCGGTGGTATAGAAATGGGCATTCGACCAATTCTAGACACTTTTTATTCCTCCTCAATTATCTCGGGTTACCAGACCTTGCAGAGAATTTCCCCGCCAACACCAAGCTGTTTAGCCCGATGTCCGGTCATGACACCCTTTGGAGTTGTAAGGATTGCAATACCCATTCCTGAAAGCACCCAGGGAATCTCCTGTTTGTTGGTATAGACTCTGCGACCTGGTTTGCTGACTCTTGCCAACCCATCAATTACAGATTTACGTTCCCTGCGTTCCCCAACATATTTTAAGCGCAGGCGCAAGATCTTTTTATAGGCTATCTCTTCTTCGGAGACATCATAATCCTCGATGTAGCCTTCTTCTTTCAAGATACGAGCAATTTCAATTTTTACCTTCGAGCTTGGCATCGCAACGACAGCATTGCCATTTAATATGGCATTTCGAATGCGAGTTAACATATCACCAATTGGATCATTTACACTCATTAGAAAATCCCTCCAAATTTACTACCAGGATGCTTTACGAATGCCGGGTATTTGGCCCATTAAGGCTTTTTCACGCAAGCAAATACGACACAGCCCAAAGCGACGATAATAACCACGGGGTCTACCACAAATTTTGCAACGATTTCTAACCTGGTTGGGGTATTTCCGCCGTTTTTCACGGTTAATCATAGATTTTTTTGCCATATTTAACCCTTCCTGAAAGGCATACCAAGTAAATCCAACATCGAGGTAGCCGCATCATCTGTTAATGCACTGGTTACGATAGTTATTTCCATCCCGCGCAATTTATCAATTTTGTCATAAGCAATTTCCGGGAAAATAAGTTGTTCCCTGAGTCCAAGCGTATAATTGCCATGCCCGTCAAAAGAATTTGCTGAGATTCCACGGAAATCACGTACACGGGGTAGTACCACATTGACTAGGCGATCAACAAATGACCACATTCGTTCACCACGCAAGGTCACTTTTATTCCAATTTCTCGCCCTTCCCTCAATTTAAAATTGGCGATGCTCTTTCTGGCTTTTGTAACAACCGGTTTTTGTCCGGTTATCTGGGTAATATCATTCAGAGCTGCTTCCAGCGCTTTAGGATTATCCATTGCCTCACCCATGCCGACATTAACGACAACTTTTTTGAGGGTTGGAACCTGCATGATATTGGAAATACCATGATCCTTCATCATTGCAGGAATTACTTCGTCTATATATTTCTGTTTCAACCTGTTCATTTTCAACTCCAAGGCAGATGGACTATTCGTCAATAATTGATTCACATTTTTTACAGACACGCAAGGATTTTCCAACTCCCCGGGATAATCCAATTCGAGTGGCCTTATTGCATTTTGGGCAAACCAGCATCACATTCGAAAGATGGATTGGTGTTTCCAACTTTAATTTGCCGGGGTTAATGGTACGACCCTTTGACTGCACCTGCCGCTGATGTTTGGTATGCAGGTTAACACCCTGGACTACCAGCCGGTTTTCATCGGGGTGAACTTTAATGACTTCACCTCTTTTACCCTTATCTTCGGTTGCACCGCTGATAATTTCTACAGTGTCGCCTTTTTTGATATTTGTATTCATTCAAATAACTCCTGTACTCCTATTTCTTACAATACTTCCGGCGCAAGCGAGACAATCTTGAAGAAACCTTTTTCCCGCAACTCGCGGGCAACAGGGCCAAAAATACGTGTTCCCCGTGGGTTTTTCCCGTCTGTGTCTAAAATGACAGCAGCATTATCATCAAAACGGATGGTAGAGCCATCCTGGCGGCGCCATTCTTTGGAAGTACGAACAATTACCGCTTTTACGATCTCGCTCTTTTTTACATTACCTTGTGGCGATGCCGATCGAACTGAGCAAATGATTACATCTCCAACATGTCCATAGCGCCGTCTGGTTCCTCCCGTTACCTGGATCACCAGAACTTCCCTTGCGCCTGTATTATCAGCCACTTTTAAGGTCGTTTCCTGCTGAATCATTCCTTTGCTCCTAGTTCGAGTTCAATTTCCTCAGATTCCCGGTGCAAAATCTCCTGGACAACCCAATGTTTTTGTCGAGAGAGTGGCTGGCTCTCAACAATTATCACCTGGTCACCAATCTGGCAACCCATTTCGTCATGAGCCATAATATTCTTGGAAGAATTCACAACTTTTTGATAAACTGGGTGTTTATATTTTCGCCCGATTTTTACGGAGACTGTCTTATCCATTTTGTTACTGGTTACGATTCCAGTGATTCTCCGACGATTATTCATTTCGCACCTTCCTGCTCTTCCGCTATTTCCCGCTCACGGAGAATTGAAGCAAATCTGGATACGGAGCGGCGGGTTTGTTTTATACGGCTTGT
>CAVVGZ010000007.1:0-1121365 GCA_963747965.1 uncultured Chloroflexia bacterium
CCAGCTCGGGATGGGTGGTTTCCGTGTAGACACGCACGATCGGCTCGGTGCCGCTGAAGCGGATCAGGAGGAAGCCGCCGTCGTCCAGGTAGAACTTGTAGCCGTCCATGGTGTCGTACCGGATCACCTTGAGCCCGACAACCTCGTCCACACTGGCGGCGTCCAGACGGGCCTTGGCCAGCGGACGCTTTTCGGGCGGAAACTGGGTGTCGACGCGGCTGTAGTAGTAGCGACCGCCCACTTCTTCGAACAGCATCTCCACCAGCTCGGAGGGCTTCTTGCCCGTCTTGACCATGAAATCCAGGAAACACATCGCGGCCAGGATCCCATCGCGCTCCGGCAGGTGATCGCCGAAGGCGTAGCCGCCGCTCTCCTCGCCGCCGATCATCGCGCCGATCTCCTGCATCTTCGGCGCCACGAACTTGAAGCCCACGCCAACCTCGACCACGTCGACGCCGTATTTCTGGCCCAGAATCTCCAGCATGCCCGTCGTGGATAGGGCCTTGACGATCGGCCGGCGATCGCCGCGCACCTTGAGCAGGTACAGCGCCATCAGGCCATAGGCCCGCAACTGGTCGATAAAGACCCCGTTCTCGTCGCCCAAGCCGATGCGGTCCGCGTCGCCGTCGTTGATGATCGCCACGTCCGCGCCCACTTGCTTGACCCAGGCCAGGCCCGCGTCGACATTCGGCGGGATCGGCTCGGGCCGGTGCATTTCGGGAAAGCTTGGGTTGGTCCCGCCATGCACCACGGTGACCGTCGTCTTGCCGCCGGCCAACAGCTCGTCGAACCAGCCGGAGCCGTTGCCCCACATCGCGTCGTAGACAATGGTCAACCCGGCGGATTTGATCGCCTCCACGTCCACCAGCTCGCGAATACGCGCCAGGTAGGCCGGCTTGGGGTCGAACGGCCGAAACAGCCCCACCGCCTGGGCTTGTTCGATCGGGATACGTCTTACCTCGCCCATCGAGCCCGGGATCAGGCTCTCGATCTGCGCCAACCCTTCGGGCGCGATTGCTCCACCGGAGGGGTCGCGCACCTTGAAGCCGTCGTCGGCAGGCGGGTTATGGCTGGCCGTGATGTTGATCGCCCCCAGCGCGTTGTGATAGACGACATGGAAGGAAATCGCCGGAGTGGGGGTCGGTCCCTCGCAAAAGTGCACGGGGATGCCGTTGCCGGTGATAACCTCGGCTGCGGCCAAAGCAAACTCGCGGCCGGAGAAGCGCTTGTCGTGGCCGATGACGACGCCACGCGCCAGCGCGGCCGGCTTGGTGATGTCTCGCAGATAGTTTGCAAAGCCCTGCGCACAGCGGCGCACGTTGTCAAACGTGTAGTCCTCGCCAATCCGCCCGCGCCAGCCGTCGGTGCCAAAAAGAATGGGTGTCATGGATGCTTTCCTTGTGATCCGTTGAAGACGGTAGATTGGTAGATTGGTACCGGAGGGTGTGCGGATTAGACCTTCGAATTGGCCTTGACGAAATCGATCATCTCGCTCACGTAGGCGAAGGCCAGGCAAACGACTGTATCCGCGCCGCCGTAGTAGATGGCCATGCGACCGGTGTCGGCGTCAACGAGGGTCGCGCAGGGAAAGGCCACATTGGGCACATCGCCGACCCGCTCGTAGGGCGCTTGCGGCGCCAGCAGATACGGCTCGGTGCGATACAGCACTTTCCACGGTTGGTCCAGGTCCAGAAGAGCTGCACCGAAGCTGTAGACGAAGCCGTTGCACGAGGTCAATACGCCGTGGTAGATCAATAGCCAGCCCTCGGAGGTCTCGATCGGCGTCGGCCCGGCGCCGATCTTGGTGCTCTGCCAACCGCCGGCTTTGCCCATCACAAAGCGATGCCGGCCCCAATGCGTCATGTCCGGGCTTTCGCTGTAGAAAATGTCGCCAAATGGGGTGTGGCCGTTGTCGCTGGGCCGGCTCAGCATGGCGACTTTGCCGTCGATTCGACGAGGAAACAGCACGCCGTTGCGGTTGAAGGGTAAAAAGGCGTTGTCGAGCTGGTAGAACGTCTCGAAGTCGTGGGTATAGCCCACGCCGATCGTGGGGCCGTGGTGGTAGTTGCACCAGGTGACGTAGTATCGATCCTCCAGCCAGGTCACGCGGGGATCATAGCCGTAGCCCCATACGTTGATCTCGGCAGCAACCGGGTTGTCGGGGACAAACACAATGCGCTCGGGCGTCAGCTGCCAATTGATGGCATCCTGGCTCTTGCCGGCGTGGAGCTGCATGTCGCGAACTCTTGGTATCGACACGAAAAACGCCGGCGAAGCCATCTTTAAAGGGCACGACGGCGCTATTGAAGATGCTGTTCGAGGTAGGTAGCAGGTCGTGGGGAATGATCGGGTTGCGCTGATAGCGCCACACGACATCGCTAGAGCCGGCCGGCCGGTCCTCCCACGGCAAGGTCGGCAGAGATGACCCGACGATCGAACGACCCGGTTCGGAGGTTACAGGAAGAAGATGGGGAAGTGTTTGCATCGTTGCATTTCCTAGGTCAATGAATAATGATTGATGGAACGGAAAACCGCGTGTAGGGGCGGGTCTTGCATCCGGGTGGTTGGCAGGTACCACAGATGGTGCAAGACTCGCGGGGGCCGACGGGCGGGTGCAAGACCCGCCCCTACACGCGCACGAAATAGATCACCGCGACCGTCACGCCGATCACCACCACCACGCGGCGCAACGTCTCAGGGTGGATACGTCCGGCCAGCAAGCCGCCGAGGACGCCGCCGGCCAATGCGCCCACGGCCATGACCAGCGCCGCCGGCCAAACCACCCGTCCGGAGAAGAGAAAAAAGGTGGCCGCGGCGATGTTGACGCTGAAGGCGATGGCCTGTTTGAGCGCGCTGAGCCGCGTGAAGGTATCGTCGATGACCAATGCCAGCACGGCCAAAACGATGATACTCAGCCCGGCGCCGAAATAGCCGCCGTACACCGATGCGGCGAACACGGGCAGGACTACCCAGGCCTCGTTACGGCCCGTGAGTCCGCCCCGCCGCTGCGCTTGAGCACCCAGCGCCGCAGCCGATCCTGGAACGCCAGCAGGCCGGAGGCCAAGAGGATCATATACGGCACCAGGGTGCGAAACAGCCGCTCGTCGGTCTGAACCAGCAGGAACGCGCCGACGATCCCGCCAAGCACACCCGTCGGCACCAACAGCCACAGGCGCCGGCGCTGGCCGGCCAGATCCTTGACCTGCGCCATCGTCGCGCCCAGATAGCCGGGCACCAGGGCCACCGTGTTGGTGATGCTGGCCGACACGGGCGGCACGCCCACGGCAATCAAGGCCGGGAAGGTGATCAGGGTGCCGCCGCCGGCAAGGGCGTTGACGGCCCCGGCCGCGATCGCAGCCAGGCCTAGCAGCACGAAGTCCAGCGTGCTTAGAGGATCGACCAGCATGGGCTAGGCAGGTTCCCAGGTCTCGACGAAGTGAATGCCTTGGCCTCCAGCTCCGCCAGCACAGGCTCGTAGATCTCCGGCACCACCGGCACCTGCACGCCGGTCAGAGTGATCTGGCCATGCAGGATCATCGCGACGGCGATGGCCGCCGGCAGGCCCACGGTGCGCGCCATCGAGGTGTAGCCGTTCGGGATACCGAAGTCGACCATGGTCGAGGTGATGCGCTCTTGGCGGTCAGCATACTCGGCCAGGAACTCGTGCCTGAGGATGAGCATATCCCGCTCGCCAGGCTGGTATTGCATCTTCTCCAGCATACGCGCCGTTAGGATGTCGATCGGCGCAGCCTGGCCGGCAGGCAACGGGTCGTTGCTCAGCAGCCCCAGCCACGCCAGGTGGTCGAGCACCGGCGAGTCCAGCGATAGGTCCAGGTAAGCCGCCAGCGCGGCCCGCAGGTTATGCCCCTCGCTGCCGATGAGCTTCGCCGTAAACTGGGCGAAGGTCGAGACCGGTGCGCCGTCCAGCGGCTTCTCGTCCAGCAGGCCCAGGTCGGCGATCTTGCGCAGGGTCTGGCACCAGCCGGCGTAGCGCAACGTGCCGCGGAAGAAGGTCGCGGGCGTGGTGATGCCGTAGGTCTGCATGTAGGGCAGGCTGTCGCGGTTGGGATAGCCGTCGAAAGCCGATCACCTTGCCTTCGACCTCGACCGGCACGGTCCAGTAGTGGTCAAACAGCTCGTCGCCGGGGATGCTGACGTCCTGGCCGTCCCAGCGATAATGGGCCGGGTTCTTGCCTGCCAACAGCACGCCGCGCGGGCTCCACGAGAACTTGTAGCCGAAGGGATTGGTGTTGGCCTCCGGCGCGGGCAGCCCGCCGCACCAGGAGACGAACTTCGTGACCCGGCCGCCGCCGGCCTGCACCCGGTGGATGACGCGCATCGCGGTCATGTGGTCGATGCCCGGGTCGACGCCGATCTCGTTGAGCAGGATGATACCCGCCTCGCGCGCCGCCGCGTCGAGCTGCGCCATCGCCTCTTTGACGTACGAGGTGGTGACCATGTGGACGCGATGCTTGAGACACAGGGTAGCCACCACGGGGTGATACGCATACGGCAGCAGGCTGACCGCCAGGTCGGCCTCTTTGATCAGCGCCTCGAGCGCCGCCGGATCGTCGGAATTGACCTGCACCGCGCGCCCGCGCGGGTGGCCCTTGACCAACGCCTCGGCCTTGCTGACCGTGCGGCTGGCGACGGTGACCTCGAAGTCAGGCTGGCTAAGCAAATACTCGACATGCGCGCCGGCCACCATGCCGGCGCCGAAGACGACGATTCGTTTCATGAAGGACGACTCCTTTGATCATTGGTGGAGGGTGGAGAGTGGAGAGTGGAGGGTGGAGAGTAGAGGCTGGTAGTACCAGCCATCTCGACTCATCCACTCTCCACTCTCCACTCTCCACCTCTCACGGTTCACTCAGATGTTGCTGCAAATACCGATAAGCCGGCGTCAGCTCGCCGCGATGGACGATGACGGCGCGTTTGATCTCCGGCGGCAGGTCCAGGGCGTCGAAGGGGGCGCTATAGTCGGCTGCGGCTAGGGCTGGCAAATAGGGCTGCAGCACGCGGCTGAAGTCGTTCGAGGCATCGCGCGGCAGCTCGCTCGGCAGGATGTCCACGGCCATGACGACGACGCCGTCGCCTTCGTACCCGTCCATATCCTCGCCGGTCTGCGGGTTGTAGACAAACACCGGCTCGCCCGGCTCGGTGGCGCGCACGGTGCACTCGATCGCGCCGTCGATGTCGCAGCTGATGTCGCCGATCACACGCAGGCGAAGCTCGTCACGGGCAGCCTGTTCGCGCAGATAAGCCTTCGTCACCAGCCTGGGATAGCGCGGATCCCAGTAGATGGCATTGACCAGCACGTCCAGGTGCGGGAGGTACGGTTCGAAGACCGGATCGAACGCCTCGGGATGCGCATAGTAATGCTGAAGGTCGAAGGCCTCGCCTGCTGCCTTGGGTCTGGCCATGTGTTCCTCACGAAAGGTGGTAGCGTAGATGACGTGGCGCGAGCGCGCTGGGTCAGTCGAAAGCGCCGCCAGCTCGCCCGGCTCCACGCGCTGCACGGGCAGCAGATCCAGGATGTCCCATACGCCGCGCGCGACGTTGCCATAGCCGGCCACGCCGATGGTCAGCGGCGCTAGTGCCTCCGGCAGGCCCTGCGAACGGATCGCCTCAGCCGCCTGCAGCCACCGCGGCCTTGGCCTCGGCCAAGTCGTGGTAGTCGTATGGATGGCCGAGCCCGGCGAAGGGCGTGTCGATGCCCTGCCAGGCCAGGCGTTTGCCCAGCGCCCACAGCGTCTCCAACATGCCGGCCACGCCGGCGTGCCAGCCGAAGAAGATCAGCCGCCTGCCTTGGTCGTCGGTGACCTTCTCGTAGTCGATCAGCGTGCAGCCCAGCTCAAGCATGCGCCGCAGCATGGGCATGTTGAACGGCTGGCCCTTGATGACGTGCGCGAAAAAGACATAGGCCTGGCCAGGCTCGAAGACGTAGGAAGGAATTTCCTTGATCGCGAAAACCACGGGGCAGGCGCTAAGGCTTTCCTGGACGACAGCGCCTGCCTGGCTGAACTCGGCGTCGGCAAAAGCCCGGACGGGTGAAGGCTGGACAATCACCTGGACGCCGTGCTGCTCGCGCAATTCTCTGGCGACGTCCGGGGTGATAGGGACGCGGCGTTCCCATTGGCTTTTGTCCTCTCGACGGACACCGACGTATCGCTGCATGGCGACTTTCCTTTTATGCGGCCGGCTGAATGAACGGCTTGCCAGCCGGAACGATTTCTATGTGTAGTATACAACGGGTCCCTGATAGGAGTGAAATGAAACACCACCGAAACAACTTCGGCCGGCCGATGCTGCAAAAATAGGTCCAGGTGCGTTTAACAAGGAAGTACTCAAGATGCGGCACTCCCGCAGCACCGGCAGTGAAAGATCGGCAGGAAGACCAGCCTCGCTGCAAAACAGCGAGAAGCCTGGCAACCAAAAATCAGGAGCAATAGCATGATCACCCAAGACGACGTCATTTACTTCGTTATCACCGACCGCTTTTTCAACGGCGACCCCAGTAACGACCAGCCAGCCGAGCCGGCCAATCCTCAGCACTTTCACGGCGGTGACTTTGCCGGGCTGGTGCAGAAGATCCCCTACTTCAAGACCCTCGGCATCACTGCGGTTTGGCTGACACCGGTCTACGTCAACATCGTGGATCTGAATGGCAGCGCCGGCTATCACGGCTACTGGGCCGTAGACTTCGAGCGCATCGACCCGCACCTGTACACGGCCCGGCCCGACCTGGCCGAGGGCAGTCGCGCGTACCTGGCCGAGTTGGTGCAGACCTTCCACGCCGCCGGCCTGAAGGTGGTGCTCGACATGGTGGTCAACCACACGGGTTATCACACGCCGGGATACGAGGACTATCCACGCAAGCGCCTGCGGGCCTGAGCATTTCAACGATCCACAGCCAGCGGCGAGGTGAAGGGATCGCTGTCCGGGCTGCCGGACCTGAACCACGACCTGCCTGAGGTGGCCGACTATTTCGTGCAAAACATCCTGGACTGGATCGAGCAGACGGGCATCGACGGCATCCGTATGGACACCGTCAAGCACGTCGAGCCGATGTTCTGGTACCTGTTCAAGTCGCTGATACGCACGCGGCACCCCCAGGTGACGCTGCTCGGCGAGGTATTGAACTTCGACCCGGAGCAGGTCGGCCCGTTCCAGCAGCAACACGACTTCGACACGCTGTTCGACTTTCCCCTGTGCGGGGCGATCAAGGGTACACTCGTGTGGGACCGGCCCATGACCGACCTGGCCCGCCCGCGGCTGCAGCCCGACGAGCCGCGTGGCATCCTGGACCGGGAAGCGCCCTACACCAACGCCAACCGGCTGGTGACCTTGCTGGACAACCACGACCTGGACCGGCGCATCACGACCGAAATCCTGGATCGCGTCGGACACTGGGATCGCGACCTGGCGCGCAAAATCTTGAAGATGTGCGTCACTTTCCTGTTCACCACCCGCGGCATCCCCCAGATCTACTACGGCACGGAGATCGGCCTTGAAGGCCGCAAGGACCCGGACAACCGCCGAGACATGCCCTGGGAGATGTTCGACGCAGACAACCGTCCGGCGCTCGATCACGCCTTCGAGCGCGACATCTTCGACCATACGGTGCGCATGATTCAGGTTCGCCACCAAAACCCTGCCATCCGCTTTGGCTATCTCTTTACGCTTTATGTCGACCAGTTCTTCTACGCGTATCTGCGGGAGTTCCAGGGCAACCTGGTGTTGGTCGCCATCAACAACGGCCGGGACCCGATGCCCTCCCCCGCGACGGTCGAGATCGGCGGGAACAGCAACATTCCACCGCGCATCAAGGAGCGCCTCATGGGCAACCAGATCCTGGTGAGCCAGATTCCCGAGCTGGCTGACGTCACGGCCACCGCTGGGCAGGTGCATGTGCAGTTGCCGGGCAAGACGGCGGGGGTCTGGACGCTCTAACTAGTACCGGACGGACTTGCGCCAACCTGTACTAGCCACGCGGCAGATCGAGCAGGGCCAAAGTAAACTGCGCAGTAACTGCTCACACTTAAGCAACAAAACGAGTGATAATGTGGGATAACTGTGGGATACTGTGGGATAGGGGAGTAGTGAGGTAGATGAGATAGTGAGTTATGAACTGTAGGAACAGCGCATCTCACTATCTCAGCTATCTCACTCCTCACTATCTCACTACCTCACTACTCTCACTTCAGGATGTAATAAGTCGCCCGCTTCTCCCCGATCTTCATGATAAGTCCGTGGTCCACCAGGTCGGACAGGTCGCGGCGGATGGTCTCCGGGCTGACGTCCGGGCTGAACTGCTGATAATCGCGATTGGTGATGCGGCCATGCTGCGCCAAAAAGGCCAGGGCCTGCTCCTGGCGCGGGTTGAGGAGGAGGTTGCCCCAGCGCTGCGCCTCAGGCGTTGCGTTGACCAGCTCGTTGCCATGACCCAGCAATGTGACGCGAAAACCGGCTGCCGTCTCCTCGAAGCGCGGCGCCGGCAGGTCGGACTCCTGCATGGCAGCGATCATGCGGTCGATCCCGTACCCCAGCCGTTCGATGAAGCCCAGGTCACTCAGAATCTGTACGATCACTTCGTTGCGGCTGAAACGTTCGTTGATCAGGTTGTCCAGCGTCACGTGGCCGGGCAGCCGGCCTGGGCTGTAGATTTCCATGCGATCGCTGAACATCAGCAGACGGATGCTGTCGCCGCGCAGGCTGTAGTCACGGTGGCCTACGGCGTTGACGACCGCCTCGCGCGCCACCGCCAACGGGTATTCGGCGACTTCCTCGCGCGTAAATCCACGGATGCGCATGCCGCGCCGCATGTTGGCGGCGATAAACGCCTCGGCCCGGCGGATTTGCTCCGGCAACGTGCCGCGGATGTCATCGCGCACGAACTCGTCGCCCATGGTCGTTCCCGCATAGCGCACCGCGATGATCTCAGCCGAGGGCAGATATTGCTGCGGGTTGGAGCCAAACAGCAGAAGGCCGGCGAAGGTCGGCACGTAGTCTCCCTGGGGTGTCGCCTTGAGACAGCCACGCGTGAGCAGCGCAGCCGACATCGAGGTGGCGGTCAGCCCGGCGAGCCGATCGAGATAGCGCTGCACCAGGCTATCGTCCAAATCCGCCCGGCCGGCGCCCGGCGCCACTGACGACTCGAAGTGGGCTTCACCGCGGGCAATCAGGAGCATGCGCAGTTCAGCCGTCGACAGGGTGCGGTTCTCCTTGCCGTCGCGCGTCACATACTGCCCTTTGATGCTGTACACCTGCGACAGGCCCGGCGGCACGTGAACCACACAAACGTCGCGCCCTTCCACCTGTACCGTCTCGGGTAATGGCAACACGAGGGGCGGGTCGGCCATCAGCGCCGCGGCCACCGCCTGGTTCTCCGTCATCTGCGGGGCAGCCAGCCCGCTGACTTGACCTGCGGCGCTGACGCCCAGCAGCAGCGCGCCGCCGTGTGCGTTGGCCAGCGCCACCAGCGTCTCGCCGATCTTGCGCGGGCTGGCCAACTCCGGCAAAAACGCCAGCGCTGTTCCGCCGCCCGACTCCAGCCATTGGACCACCTGTTGAGGCGATGTTTTGTACGTTGAGGAGGTCACAAAGTCCATGGGTTTCGTTCTATCCCTTTTCCGCTGACTTGATGCGCCAGCGAGTGGTCTTTTCGGCGGCGGTGGGCCGCTGTTCTTGCAGCAGCCATTTGACCGTGGACTGGCCCTGGCTGTTCTCGATCACGGTCTCGACGATCATCTGGGAAACCGCCGTTGCGCCAGTGCCCGTCACCGAGGCCGTGCCCGGATAGGCCAAAGTAACGACACGGTTGGTCCCGACCGGCACGACGGCCCGAACCTGATCCACGGCTGCCGGGAAGAACCAGGTGGATCGGATAGCTTGTTCCCGGCCAGCAGATAGGCCAGTACGACGGCCTCGGGGTACATGGGCTGTGGAGGGGGGGCGCCCAGGCAGAAGACAATGGCCGGCGGGCTGGCCGTAAAAGTGGCCGTGTCTCCTTGGCGCGTCCACACGGTTTTCTCGCACAAAACGCTCCGGTCATTGAGCGCATTGAGCGTCTGGACCTGCTGAACGGCATTGCCCAGCTACGCGCTCCCCTACAACGGTCGCACTATAGCTGCCCTGAAAATAGGAAACGCCATAGCCTTTGGTCTTGCCAAGCCAGCGAAAAATGGTTATCCGAGTGACCCCGCCTCCAGGTCCATCGCCCTGAACCAGCAACTCGTCGGATTTTCCGCCCTTACCTAGCAACTTGGTTTGCTCCCATGTGACATCGGTGTCGCCCAGGTAGCCCTGACCCTTTCCTTCGACCCAGTCCGGCAACAGACGATACGGCACAAAAAAGGCCGTCGGCTGAAAGGGAAACGGGATGGTGACATCGGGATTGTACGTTCGGTGCTCTGCTGTGCATCGTAGATAATACCACCGATCGGGCCGTTGGTTGCGCCAGGTGGGCTGTCGTAGTGGAAGAAATAGAGCCACTCGGACTCGCCGTCCTCGTCGGCTTCCTTGTTTGGCCCGGCTTCGTCGATGTTGATCTCCTGAAAACCTTGTGCCGAGCTCCACAGCGGTCCATTCGGGCAGGCAAATACTGTATCAGGATCTCTCCGCCGGTCGGAGCGGCATTCCTCGAACGACACGCGGACAATAGAACGGCTATTATCAACAAACCCACTGCCCAAAGCGGCGTCCCGCTTCTTCGTTTCGACTTGCTGGGAAGCATGCTCGTCATGGCGACCTCTCCTGATCCAATTGAGGAGCTGACTGCCTTTGTATCGATGCCAGGCGCCGGCAACGAGTTGGTACTGAGGATAGTCAGCGTTGAGCCGCGATGGTTATCGAGTGTCCCTGCCTCCAGGTACAGCGCCGAGGAACAGCGACGCAACGGATGCACCGCCAGGCCAAGCAGGGTGGTTTGCTCCCATGTGACATCGGTGTCACCCAGGTAGCCTTGGCCCTTTCCTTCGACCCAGTCGGGCAACAGACGATACGGCACAAAAAAGGCCGTCGGCTGAAAAGGAAACGGGATAGTGACATCGGGATTGTAGAGTTCCGTGCCTGCTGTGCATCGTAGATAATACCGCCGATCGGGCCGTTGATCGCGTCAGAAGGGCTACTGTCGTAGTGAAAGAAGTACAGCCACTCGGACTCGCCGTCCTCTGTCAGCTTCCTTGTTTGGCCCAGCTTCGTCGATGTTGATCGCCTGAAAACCTGTGCCCACTCCACAGCGGTCCAATCCGGGAGGCAAATACTGTGTCAGGATCTCTCCGCCGGTCGGAGTGGCATTCCTCGAACGACAGGCCGGACAATAGAATTGGCCATTATCAACAAACCAACTGCCCAAAGCGGGTCCTGCTTCTTCGTTTCGACTTGCCGCGAAGCGTGCTCGTCATAGCGACCTCTCCTGATCCAGTTGAGGAGCTGACCTGCCTCTCCTTCGATGCCCTGCGCCGGCCGGGCTGTGGCCTCGACTCGGCCTGAGCGGGCAGCAACGCGTGCTCCAGGACGGCTTGCATGTCACTTACCAGCACCAGCTGCAGATCTCGGCGCACACGCGCCGGCAGCTCCAGCAGGTCCATTTCGTTTTTCTTTGGTATCAACACGATCGTGACGCCGGCGCGATGGGCCGCAAGGATCTTTTCCTTGAGGCCGCCAATCGGCAACACACGGCCGCGCAGCGTGATCTCGCCGGTCATAGCCACCTCTCGGCGCACCGGGCGTCCGGTCAAGGCCGAGATCAGCGCGGTGGCCATGGTAATGCCAGCGCTGGGGCCATCCTTGGGGATCGCACCCTCGGGCAGGTGGATGTGGATATCCAATTGCTCGAAATCGATCTCCGAGATCCCCAGTTCCGCCGCGTGCGATCGGGCATAGCTGAGCGCAGCCTGACCCGACTCTTGCATCACTTCGCCGAGCTGCCCGGTAAGCAGCAACGTCCCTTTGCCCGGCATCAAGGTGACCTCCACCTGCACCAGGTCGCCGCCGGCCTCGGTCCAGGCCAGTCCGGTGGCCACGCCGATGCCGTCGGCTTCCTCGACCCGCTGCTTGCTATGGGGTGGCGGTCCCAGGTATTTCGCAAGGCTCGCCGGTGTGATGCGGTGCGGAGCAGGTCGTCCCTCGGCGACCAAACGCGCCACCTTTCGACAAACGCTAGCCAGCTGGCGTTCCAGCTCACGCAGGCCGGCTTCGTACGTGTAGCCTCGGATAATCGCCTGCACCGCTGCCTCCGGAAACTCCAGGCCATGACCCGTCAGCCCGGTCTGCTCGAGCTGCCGCGGCACCAGAAATTGCCGTACGATCGCCAGCTTCTCCTCCTCGATGTAGCCGGAAAAGGGGATCAGCTCCATGCGGTCGACCAACGGATGAGGAACGGTATCGAGCAGGTTGGCCGTGGTGATAAAGAACACCTGGCTCAGATCGTACGGCACATCCAAATAGTGATCCATGAACTCCCGGTTCTGCTCGGGGTCGAGCACCTCGAGCAAAGCGGCCGCGGGATCACCGCGCACATCCTGGCCCAGCTTGTCCACCTCGTCAAGCATGAGCACCGGATTGGTGGTACCGGCCGTGCGCATCGCCTGTAGAATGCGGCCCGGCAGCGATCCGATGTAAGTGCGGCGATGGCCGCGGATTTCCGCCTCGTCGCGAACCCCACCCACGCTGACGCGCACGAATTTGCGGCCCAAGAGCCTGCGCCACAGCGCGGCCCATCGAGGTCTTGCCCGTGCCCGGCGGGCCAACCAGGCACAGGATCGGTGTGCGCGCCTTGTTGCCGGCCAGCTTGCGAATGGCGATGTGCTCCAGGATGCGATCCTTGGCCTTGGCCAGTCCGTAGTGGTTTTCCTCCAGAACGCGCGCGGCGCGGCGAAGGTCCAGAACATCCTCGGTGACCGCGACCCAGGGCAGCTCGACCAACCAATCGAGGTACGAGCGGACCATGCTGATCTCGGGCGAATAGGATGGCATGGTAGCCAGACGCCTCAGCTCCTGGTCGGCCCGCGCTCGCGCCGGCGCCGGCAGGCGGGCACTCTGGATCTTCTGCTCGAGCGCAGCAACCTCACGGCCCTGTTCGTCCGTCTCACCCAACTCGCGCTGGATGATGCGCAACTGCTCTCGCAGGAAAAACTCGCGCTGCGATTTGTCCAGCTCCTCGTGCACGCGCTCGTGGATGCGGCTCTCCAACTCAAGCACATCCAGTTCTTTGGCGAGCATAACGCTCACCCGCTGCAGGCGTTGCACGGGATCACGGCTCTCCAGCACCTCTTGCCTGGACGCGAGATCCACCGGGATCGTCGCAGCGATCAGATCCGCCAACCGGCCCGGGTCAGTGGCGTTGACCGCGGCGACGTACACTTCCTCGGATAGGGTCGGGCTGAGCTCCACACAGCGTTCGAACAGCGAAAGCACGGCGCGCATCAGAGCCTCGGCTCCAGCGCCGGACGCCGGCGTGTCAGGCAACGATGTGACGACTGCGCTGAGAAACGGGCCTTCTTCGACGATCTCTTCGATCTTGACGCGCTGTCTGCCCTGGGCCAGGATGCTGGTCGAGCCATCCGGCATGCGCAACAGGCGCAGAATCTTGATCTCGGTGCCTACAGCGTAGAAATCATCCGGCGCCGGATCTTCCTCGGTTGGGTCGCGCTGCGCCACGGCCACAAGCACCTGGTCTTCGGCCATGGCCACGTCGATCGCGGCCAGCGAGTCCTCGCGGCTGACCGCCATCGGCGCAACCAGCTTCGGAAAGACCAAGGTCTGGCGCAGCGGCAGCAGCGGGTAGATCGCGGAGAGCCCGCCGTCGCCCGTGGACTCACTGTATTCGGCATCCTGGCTGTGCGCCAAGGTATCGATCCAGGCGATCTCGGAGCGTGGAGGGCTCGGCTTGGGCTTCATGGTCGTGCTGGTCTCCGGCTGGCTGAGCTGGACCGGCGCGGGCGGCCGGAAGGGCTTTGGCTGATCTGCCAGTCCGGCGCCGGCGCTTCGGCCTGATAGGCCCAATCGCCGGCCGGCAGACCGTCGGGATGCCGGGCCAGCCAGGCCTCACGGCCTTCGCCGGCAATGAACAGCGAGCCGGTCAGGCAGATCACAGCGTCAGGCACTGCCAGAGCCTCGGCCCAGTCCAACGCCTCGGCAACGCTGCCGGCAACCGCCAGGCGGTCAGCGTCGATGATCTGGGCCGCGATCGGCAGCAACTCCTGCGGATCGGCCGCACGCGGGTGCCGCGATCGGGTGAAGCAGGCCCAGGCAACTCCGGGAAGCAGCTCCGACAGAATCGCCTGGGCGTCCTTGTCGTTGGAGATGCCGAGGATGGCTACGACCGGGCGGCCTGGGAAATAGTGCGCCAGAGCCGTGCGCAACAGGCGGGCCGAGGCGTCGTTATGCGCCGAATCGACGACGACGGTAGGGCCGGCTGACGAAATCGAGTCGCCCTGCCCGGCGCCACCAAGCACCTCCAAACGCCCTGGCCAAACGACAGAGGCCAGCCCTTGACGAATGCCGTCTTCGCTAATGGCCACACCCTGCTGCGCCAGCTCCCAACATGTGGCGATGGCGACAGTGGCGTTGGCCAACTGATGCGTGCCCAACAGGGGGGTATGAAGAGAGGGAAACGTGCGGCCCAGAGCCGGCACGCTGATTTCGGCGAACGGTGAAGGCCGGATCGAAGGTACATTCGATGTCGAAGACCTGGCCGTCGAGCGTGTCGGCTACGCTGTGCCAGGTCCAGTCACGGCCGGCCAGGATCAGCCGCGCTGCCTGCTGATCCGCCACGGCCTGGATCGCGGCCAAGGCCTCGTCGTGCTGGGGCGCGACGACCACCGGCACGCCGGGCTTGATGATCCCGGCCTTCTCGCGAGCGATCAGATCGAGCGTGTTGCCCAGCAGTGCGGTGTGCTCGTAGCTGATAGGTGTGATCACGCTGACGGCCGGTGTGACGACGTTCGTGGCGTCCAGCCGGCCGCCCAGCCCCACCTCCAGCACCACCCAGTCGACCTGCTGCTGGGCAAAGTGCAGCAGCGCCAGCACGGTGATGATCTCGAACGTGGTGATGCCGGGCACAGCCTCGACTGCGGACTGGCACTCCGCCAGCAGTCGCACGACGTCGGCTCGGTCGATGAGCTGGCCGTCGATCCGGATGCGCTCACGAAAGGTGTGCAGGTGAGGCGAGGTGTAGAAGCCGGTCCGATAGCCGCTGGCACGCAGGATCGACTCGACGTTGGCGGCTGTCGATCCTTTGCCCTTGCTGCCGGCCACGTGCACGAAACGCAGGCGCTCATGCGGGTTGCCGAGCGCGGCCAACACGCGCCGCGCGCGGTCGAGGTTCCACGCCGTCTCGGTATACGGCACCGAGCGCCGTCGTTCGTAGTCCACGTAGTTGAAGATGTAGTCCAGGGCGGCCTGGTAGTCGGATGGGAGGGTCACACGTAGCCTCACCTGAATGGAGTTTCTGCTGAAGCTTAGGGGTCGCTGCAATTTTACCGCAAGTTACGAAAAACGTAAAGCGACGTTGGCTACCGCTTGTCAAACCATCCCGCCAATGGTATAAAACCCTCATGCTCACCCACCGCCGGCGCGCCGCCGCCATGCCCTTGTTCTCTTGCTCTACGCCCTGCTCGGCCTGGCGTTGACTTACCCGTTGATCACCCACTTCGCCACGCACGTCCCCGGCGACGGCATCGACGACCCCGCGCTGGCCTGGAACCTGTGGTGGCTCAAATTCAGCCTCGTCGACCACCAGCTCAACCCCTTCCTCAGCCAGTGGATGTTCTACCCCATCGGCATCAACCTGGCCTTCTACACCCTCACGATGCTCAACGGCCTGCTGTCGATCCGTTACAGGTCGCCTGGGGCCTGGTGCCCGCTTCCAACCTGGTGTTGCTGTCGTCGTTTGTCTTAAGCGGTTTTGGGGCGTATCTGTTGGCTGCGGATGTTTTGGTGTCAAGTGTCAGGTGTCGCGAAGTCCCGCAGCAGACGGAGTGGAGGTGTCACGTAAGAGTCCAATTGGGCGGAGGATCGCTCATCATTCCATCATTCATCATTCATCATTCCGCATTTCTTGCCGGCCTGCTCTACGCCTTTTCGTCCAGCAAGCTCTTCTACGCCTCGCTCGGCCAAGCCAACATCGCCAGCTCGCAGTGGATCCCGTTTGCGATTCTGTACATTCTGCGCAGCGGCCGGCCCGGCGCCGGCTGCGCGAGCCGCTGCTGGCCGCGCTTTTTATTCTGCTTCAGGCCTACGCCGAGCTGACCTATGCCTCCTTCCTGGTGATCTTCATCGCGTTCTACGCACTGTATCGGCTCGTTATGATGCTGATCGCGCGGTCCCGCAGCCCAAAGAAGACCGAGGCGCCCTCCGAACCACGCCGCTCGTCCGCAGCCTCGTCGTGATCGGCCTGGTCGTGCTCATCGGCCTTGCGCCGATTTGGCCAACATGCTGCCCGAATGCGCGCCGAGGGCCATATTCTCGTCGAGGGCGGCGGCTTCGCCGACATGTACTCGGCCGATCTGGCCGGCTATGCGTTACCCACCCAGCTCCACCCGCTGCTCGGCGGCATCGTGCGCACCGCCTCGAACAACTCCCAGCTCCGGCCCGACGGCAGCCAATGGCAGGTCAACAAAGGACAGCATCTTACATTGGGCTGGGTGGGGCTGGGGCTGGCGCTGCTGGGGCTGTGGACCCAGCGCAAGCGCCCGGATGCGTGGTTCTGGGCTTCGTCGGCGCTGCTGTTCTTTCTGTTGGCGCTGGACCCTCCCTCCGCATCGCCGGACACGACACCGGCATCCCCGGGCCGTTCCGCATCCTGCAGGAGCTGCCCTTCTTCAAAGGCAACCGCTATCCCAGCCGCTTCAGCGTGATGCTGCTGATCTCGGCCGCGCCGCTGGTGGCGATGGGTGCGCCTGGCTGCTCGACCGGCTGGCGTCACGCTGGCAGGCCAGGCACGACGCCGCGGGCGTCAACCGCCGTTTGACCGCGACGACTGCGCTGTTTACCGCCCTGCTGGTATTTGAAAACCTCTCGGCGCCGCTGCCGACGTCCGACATGCGCATACCGGCGATCTACGACCAGATCGCCGCGCAGCCGGGCGACTTTGCGGTGCTCGATCTGCCGCTGGGCTGGCGCAACGGCTTCAGCGTCTTTGGCAAGCAGGACGTGATCATCATGTCCGGACAGTGCCTTTTGGCAACGAAATGATCGCAAGCATCCCCTTTGGGAAGCATCTGGCGTTGGCTAAAAACGGCGCTGATAGGTATAACAGGCCTCGTAGGGTGGGTTGAATGCGGGGTAGGACAACATATTGGTAGAACGGCCTTCCCGCATTCAACCCACCATCTTTTATCTCCTGTGGGCTGCGGTCCCTTCATTCAACGAAAATTCATTCCATCCATTAGACCGCACCATCATTCTGAACCACCGGAGGAAAGGATCATGATGCATCCCTTTCGGCAAGAATCCCGCGCTGAAAAACAAATCTGCTGGATGATGGAAAATGTTTCTGAGAACATAGGATTTTACCCCTGTTGTCATTTTTGCCGAATGAAGCAGGATCCTGAAATATCAAAGTCGTTCGTCCGACGCAAGATCCTTCATCTTTTTCCCTAATATATAACCAGTCGTAGGGTGGGTTGAATGCGGGGTAGGACAACATAATGGTAGATCGACCAACCCGCATTCAACCCACCATCTTTCACCTGTCTAGTGGGGTGCGGTTCATCGATTCTGCGGGCATAAATTCCGTTTATTAGACCGCACCGCCTTGCATGCCCGCAAACAATTCGGTCTGCTCGATTCCTCCGCCTGCCATCACCATCATTCCCAGCGGGTAACCAGTTCACCGGTGTTGGTGTCGATGGTGTGGATGCCGTCCATCTCCACCCAGGCCAGGTCGTCCTGCCATCCGATTAGATCAAAGGAAAATATCGATGATTCAGGCGCGCTTATGCTTACCGGATCGCGGCTTGTTCCGCTGGCCATGTCGATGCGCTCTACGGTTATCCGGCCAGGATCATCAAAGGCCTGCAGCAGAACCAGTTCATCCCCACGGCCGCTGGTGGTGAAAATGCCATCGGCATCCATGATGGAACTGGGGGACTCACTGAGCGGCCTGGCCGCCTGGGGAATGTACTGCCACAGTTTTTCACCTGTGGCTTTATCCAGCCCCCACAGCTCGTAGCGGGTGGAGCCGATTGTCCGCTCGGCCTGCACGGCCAGGACATTTTCATAATCGTATAGCGGCTGGAAGATATAATCCGGGTTGGTATGAACCATCCGGGGTGTGCTGCTGGCAGCATCCACGGCCCACAATTCACCACTGTTTTGCGGGGTAAGGTAATGGCTTGTGTTATCCGTGGTGATTTTCAAGTCTCCGCGGGTAAAGCCTTCCGGGAACTCCGCCTGCCACAGGCGTGTCCCGCTGCGCGTGTCCCATTGATCCAGGCAGGCCGGGTCCCAGAATCCGTAGGCGGTGGTAAAAGTATCCCCGTCAGATGAAGGCCAAAGCATCGCTGAAACGCTTAACCCCTGCACCTGCCCCGGGAAGGTCCTGTTGGGGCATTCCGGTACCAGGCGATGCAGAACCGTGCCTGTCCGGCCGTCAAAAAGCAGGATGGAAACCTGCCCCTCTGTATTCTCGA
The DNA here is from genome assembly GCA_963747965.1 of uncultured Chloroflexia bacterium. Lineage (GTDB taxonomy): Bacteria > Chloroflexota > Anaerolineae > Anaerolineales > Anaerolineaceae > CAVVGZ01. The sequence goes on from CAVVGZ010000007.1 coordinate 18,639, forward strand.
TCAGCGCCGGACCGGAGTTGAACACGTACAGCTCGCTGGCTGCATTGCTGTTCCTGGCGCTCCACAGCTGCTTGCCGCTCTGTGCATCGAAGGCGTGCAGCATGCCCAGCTGGGTGAAGGCATAAAGAATGCCGTCCCGTTCCTGCAGGCAGGCATCGCAGCCGGGGGAAAGCTGGTCGCTCAGGGATGTTTCCCAGAGTTTTAAACCATCGGAGCGGCGCAGGGCAGCCAGGCGGGTTTTATCGGCAAAATAGACAGCCTCGCCGGCTGGGAGTACCTTTGCCTGGTAGGCGTCCTCACCCAGATCCTCTGCCAGCCAGGTAATGGCATCCTCCTGGTCAAAATCGAGCGATACAATCGGGTATTGGTAAGGGTCCTGGCCTGTGCGCCCGATGCCGAGAATGTCATCTGTCTGCCCACCCGATGTGGAAACCAGCTGCGGTCCGAAAATTGAAAGCAGCCGCGGGGTTGTGCTGGTCACCTCCTTATTCCTGGCTGGCATCACCACGCTTAAAAACAGGATGACCACGGTAATCCCGACCAGGATTATTGTAGCCAGGATTTGTCCTATCCGCATGCTGGTGGCCCGCCGCGAGGGTCTGTTTAGAAGGGATAGATCCGGGGACAATGACTACTGGCGGGTCATTATCCGGCAGGTCAACGGTGGCGTGGCAGTACTGGCACTGCACCCGGCGGTCATTTTCATCAGCCTGCAGCGGGGAGCCGCAGGAAGGGCAGGTCAGGGTGCGCGGGGAGTCAGTCATGGTTGAGGCTCCGGTATAGGTTATGTTGGTTTTTTTTCTATTTTATCTAAAATTTTGGGATGGATTCCAGAAATAGTAGTTAAAATCTACCCGTTATTTCAATGGATATCCATCAGGTTGGCTCACAAACTGGCTTTCATGGTATCCAGTTCAAACCTCACCTTTAGAGGCCGAACCAGCGTGCCTTGCGGCTGGAGCCGAATTGCTGCTTGTCTTTAATCAGGGCAGGCGAGGGTTCAGCAAAGCTCCCCGTGGGGGATGGTCCCGAAAGGAAGTCCACGTCTATCCTCCCAACGCTCCCGCCGCCAAATTCAACGTAGCAGGAACCCCTCCCGTCATAAGGCGCAGGCTGTTCACCGCCCTTCATTTCGGCGATCAATTCTGCGGCCACCACCCGCGCCGCCCCTTCGGCGAACACACCCGCCTTGGGAGTCCCTACGCTGGTAACATCCCCGATGGCGTAAACGCCGGGGAAGCTCGTCTTTAGATTTTTGGGATCAACCGGAATCCAGCCGTTCACCGCCATGCCGCTGGCTTCGACCACATCGGGGACGCGGTGCCTGGGGATGCCCAGGAACAGCTCATAGGGCAGCTCACTTCCGTCATCCAGGATGGCCGCCTGCCGCCCCGGTTCGAGCGCTTTTACCAGGCGGTTGGGCACGAAGGTAATTCCACGCTCGGCGAAGGCCGCCAGCAGTGCCCGGGATGTATCCGGTGACGGCGGTATCGGGATGCCAAACGGCATCACCAGGCTGATTTCGCAGTCCCGGCGTATGCCGCGTTCGGTCAGGTAATCGTGCAGCAGCAGGGCGGTTTCGCTTGGTGCCGGCGGGCACTTGAATCCCTTCGCCGTCACGCCCACAATAGCGCGCCCTTTCGAGAAGGCGGGAAGCACCTCCCGCAAACGCTCGGCGCCGGCCATGGAGTAAAACTCGTTGCCGCCCTGGCTGAGCCCCGGGGTGGCATCCAGGTCATAATCGGCCCCCAGGGCAATCACCAGGATATCGGCGTCATACCTCCCGCTGCTGGTGGTCACCCGCCGCGCTGCAGGGTCGATGGCGGTGATGGTTTCCTGGCGGAAGTGCACCCCGGGCTTCATGATGCTGCGGTAAGGGATGCGCACCGCGTCGGTTGTTTTGCGGCCGAACATCACATCCAGCTTGGAAAAGCCGAAATAAAAGCTATCATTCCGGTCGATCAGGGTAATTTCGCTTTGGTCGGAGAGCGACTCGGACAGGATGGTGCTGAGTTCCAGCCCGCCGAAACCGGCACCGAGGATGACGATTTGTTTTTTCATGGTTATTCTCCTTTTTTATACGCTCTAATTTTTGGGGTACGATGCCTGAATCCTGTAGGAACAGGAGTATGCATGTGTCATCCAGCCATTAAAAAACCCCGCACCTGAAAGATGCAGGAGGTGCAGGCGGGTAGGTTGGGGTGGCTGTCATCCATTGGCTCCTGGAATTATATATGAGTATTAACATCAATTATATATGAATAGAGTGAAATAAATTGCATGTTTTGTCAAGGAAATTGGCGTGGTTAAAGGAGGAAAATCATACTGTCTTAAAATTCTTCGGGCTTGCGGTTACAAAGCAGGCAAATGTGGGATCCCAACCTAAAAAGATCATACCCTCCGGGGTCGAAGGGACTTCCGGTCGTAGAATCCCACCCTACCCCTCCACAATCCTGATTTCCTCATCCGTTAACCCATCCAGTTCATACACCAGTTGATCATTCTCGCGGTTGGTGGCGGTGATCTGGCGGGTTGGTTTTGCCTGGCGCTGGAATTATCCTCGAACCGCTTCAAGCATAGCATACCCAAAACCCGCCAGGGTGAATTTCCTTAATACTTTCTTACCGGGAAAATGGTCGTTCACTTTCTCACGAGTCGTTGAAAGAATACCAAAATCTTCCAGCGGGTTGATCAATATAAACTGGATGACTTCCCGGAAATCATTCAAGATCTCATCGGAATCCGAATCCAGATACATCCATCCCATTGCCTTGATCAGCTGATCGGCAAATGGCTCGAAGATTTGGGGCTGGTCAACCGGCAGGTTACTTAGAAAGAAAATAGCTGCCTGGGTAAAATCTCCCGGCAGGTCATCGACCAAAAAATTATATGGATAGGCAATCATCCAGTTTACCCGGTGCCACCAGGTATAAAATAAATTCCAGACCTGGTTAATGGCTGGAATGGTTAGGAAATTCTCCCCAGAGGGGGTCAATTTCCATCTGCGGCCCTGCCCCCCGCTTATCAGCCCGGTAGCGTGTGCCAGCACGTGAATGAAATACAGCGGCCAGATATCATCCTCGGTACGGTATCCGAAGAACATATCATGAATCTTGGTTCCTAATGGCGGGGGATTTACAAAAAGCGGGGTAACCCCTTCAATGGCTTTGCGCGGCAGGTTCCCGGTGGAGCTGGTTCCGGTTACTTTATTGGCTTTCAAATAGTTCAAGAAAGTGATCACATCCTGGCGGAGCGGCAGCCTCTGTGCTGCATCAGCGTTTTCCGGCGTTAGAAGCCTTGCCAGCCGGGTTGGTTCAATCGAATCGATACTTATAATTGTAAATGATGGGCTCTCCGACCAATTTGGTTTTGACCGCTGGCGCAGTCGATTGTTAACCCCTTCAAGATCAAATGCATCCGGGTCAAATTCTCCCCCGATCCATTCCAGATAACGAACATGCTCTTCGTGATGCGGGTCTTTAATCGCTTCCAAAAAATCTGAATAGCCCCACGGCCCGCCCACATCTTCGGGCGGACAGGCCCGTACGCCCTTGATGCACTGCGGCAGCGCCATCCCTTTTTCAATCGGCAGGATATTTTCCACCACCAGGGTATGGTTCCAGCTGTCGCAAAAGTCGTATTGATACGTGAAGCGGGCTCCCTGCTTGAAATTAAAATTTTCGCAGTGGAAATTTTGTTTCGTCTTTGATGTCAAGCTCGTCCCACTCATCGTTGGTTGGATCTCCATATGTAAGACCGCGGATGGTAAACTCGTGCAGGTGATAGTCCATCCATCCAAATACATCCTGGATTACCTGATGCAGATCGAGCAGGGTGGTATTATCTGCTACCAGGATGCGCCGCCATACCGGCGGGCTGATCGCATTGAGCGTCACTTTGATTTGGTAAACCATGGTGGGTTCTGATTTTCCCATTTTCGGTATCCTTCATTTTTTTTGCCAGTTCGCAGGATGGAGTTCTTCGACGTGAAGCCGAATATCCCGCATTATTTTGGCAGGATGTTGGCAGGGCTAGTTCCTTTGGGGACCACATCATTTTTAGCCAGTTGATCCTTGCATTCCCTGGTTATATTTTATCTCAGGAGGCGTTCGTTTTGGTCTGCATGTAAACCATCTGGCATATAGAACGCACCAAAGAAGTTTGCCAGTTACTCATTGCATTTTCCGCCTGGTATTTTTCAGTTTTTTTATGTCATCCCTGGCGCAGCCGCCCCATTTGGGACGAGACGTTTATGGCCAGCATAATGAAAATAATCGAAAAAAGTTGAAGGATCCCATCAATATCCAGCAATCAATTTATCCACGTGCAAGACTCTTCCCTCCGTTCTCACTACCCTGCCACCCTGCAAGGTTCAGTCAAGGCCTTTGGAGAACAGTCAGGACCTTCGGAAAACATATCGGGACTCCCAAGGTCGCAGCACTCTACCCTTCTACAATTTTAATCAACTACTTCTTTAGTCTATATAGATCATACACCCGCTAATCAATCTCATAGTCGGTGGCGGTGATCCAGGAAGTTAGCAATTCCCTATCATCTACAAGCAGTAGTAATTGTGCAACTTTCTTTAAGATAAAAATACAGAATAATCGAGAATAATATACAGGGAGGTTCTGGCATAAATATTGTATTTTATTAATTTTTTCAATTATTTTTTCACAGGGTGAAACTTAGTAAATACTGCCATGTTATAATTCTTATCGTGAGCCATCATGAACAAAAAACGTTTCACCATCCCCCGTAAAAAAGTAGCCGATTTTTGCAAACGCTGGAATGTTGCTGAGTTTTCCATCTTCGGTTCAGCGTTACGTGTCGATTTCAGGCCTGATAGTGATGTGGACGTGCTTATTTCTTTTGCGCCCGGAACCAATGGTAACCCTCTTTGATATGGTTCATATGCAGGATGAACTAAAACAGATTTTTAATCGCGATGTGGATTTGATCAGCAAAAGGGGCCTGGAAACCAGCCGAAATTATCTCAGGCGAAAAGCCATCCTCGAATCAGCACGGGTGATCCATGTCGCGTGACAATACTTACCTTGTTGATATTTTGGAATCAGCGCGTATCGCTCTGGGCTATTTGGATGGTAAATCCTGGGATGAGTTTTATGAAGATATTCAGTGTCAGGACGCGGTTGTTCGCCGAATTGAGATTATTGGCGAAGCTGCGCGGCGAGTTTCCACAGAGACGCGCAGCCAATATCCGGAAATCGAATGGCGCGAAATGACTGGTATGAGAAACCTGGTCATTCACGAATAGGATAGTGTGGATATTGGGCAGGTTTGGGATACTGTGCGAAATAAACTTCCTGCTCTGATTGAAAAATTGATAAACATTGTTCCTCCTGAATAAATTTTGGGAGGAACTTTTTGTTTATTTGATAAGGAATCGCCTCATTTAAACCAGTGTGCAAGACATTGTGAAGCTTGGATAGTCAGGCCTGATCCGAAGTATCAACAAAATAGAATAAATCGATTCCACCAACCTGAATATCAACGAGAGCCGATCGTTTACAGAATCCAGATACACAATCCGGAGCAAACAGCTCACTGATTCCGGACCAAGATTGGCAACCACATCTCGGGGGAAGAAGAAGCGCTGGTTCACCCAAAAATATAGCATGCTATTAAATTGGGACAAGGAGGAAACATGGCCAGGATGAAACTCCGTAAGGCCATGGAGTTCATATACCAGCTGATCAATCTCGCGGTTGGTGGCGGCGGACTGGTGAGGGTGGTTTGCCTGATAGCTGGAAGACATCCTCCGCCAGACGAATCAATTCCAATGGCGATATGGGGATTGATATATACTAAATATCAGGCTGTAAGAGCCATACTATCTAACTGTATAAGTCAAACGGCAGGGAATTTATAAAAAGGTGGCAGGAATGTCCCGTATCGACCAGACAAACCGCATGGAATCAATACCCCAACCCGAATTAAATAGCTTAATCAAGGTGATTGGGGTAGGTGGAGCCGTTTGCAATGCAATCAACCACATGATAGAAGAGGGGCTAAAAGGTGTTGAGTTTATTGCGGTGCACACCGACCCACAGGTCCTCTTACAATCAAAAGCCTCCAAACGTGTTTTGATTGGTGAAACCGTACAACGCGGCTTAGATGGGGGCGGAGACCCCCATAAGGCGCAAAAAGCAGCCGAGGATTCGGCCGATGAGCTGAGCAAGATCGTTAGCGATGCTGATTTGACCTTCATTGTTGCTGCAATGGGAGGTGGCGCTGGTACAGGGGCTGCACCAGTAGTGGCGCGTATTGCCAAACAGGCCGGCGCGCTAACCATTGGCCTCGTCACCCGGCCATTCACATTTGAAGGCAAACGCCGAATGCAGAAAGCATTAGATGGCATAAATATGCTTCAGAAACATGTAGACACGCTGATTGTCTTATAGCAATGACCGATTGCTGGAGACTGATAGACAGGCCACCGTGGCTGAAGCCTTCAGAATTATCGACGATATCTTGCTCCAGGGAATCAAAGGTATTTCCGAACTCATCACCGTCCCGGGCCTAATTTGCCTTAACCTTGATGATGTACGCACCATTATGAGTGGAGGTAAGTTGGCGACCTTGACATTCGGTAAAGCCTCCGGAGAAGAACGTGCACGTATTGCAACCGGGAAGGCGATATCATCCTGCCCGATAGATTTCCCCATGGGTGGTGCTGGCAGCATCCTCGTTAATATCACCAGTGGCCAGGATTTAGCTCTTATTGAAGTCAGCCAGGCAATCGAAATCATCCGCAAGTCTGCCGGTCCTGATGTGAATATACGCTTTGGAGCTATCATCGATCCTGATCTGGATGATGAGTTCCGTGTAACGGCCATTGCCAACGGCTATGAAAGCATGGGTGGTCAGGAGATGTTCCCAGGGTTCCTTGACCTGGATATCTAGATGACTCCGCAGGGAGCGGGTGGGACGTCCGGGTTTGCATGACAATTGAAGAAAATCGAATCAGCAGCGTAGGTTGGGTTGAGGATGTTAAAATTTCCATCTCATTTTCCGTCCCCGTCCATCCTCAACCCAACGTGATCAAGCACGACGTTTGGCTACTATCTGGATAGATTGCCCTATCTACATTCTTTTCTTATTTGTTTGCCCGCGCATTCACATTCGAAGGTTGTTTCAGCTTCAAGGAGGTCCCTATTATTTGCAAGGGCACCCTCCTGCATGATCCCTATTCCCAATTTTATACCACTCTGTCGTGTACCTCAACCGTGTCCAATAGCTTAAACAGGTCCGGAATTCTACAGTTTTGTTGTTCTCTTCTATCAAACTATACAACCCATACACCAGTTGGTCTATCTCACAGTCGGTGGCGGCGGTTTGGTGTTATGGCTTTGCCTGTCACTCCCCTGGATTCCACAATTCGGACAAACTCTCAGGTCGTTGACAATTTCTTATTGATATTCTTGCTCATTACCTCTAATTATATGTACAATGGCTTGCCTACTAACAGGCTGGATCTGGTCCATGCCTTGCCTGCTAACTACAACATGAACCGGATGGATTACTTTCACAATCGTAATGGATTATTTAAATACAAAAAGCCGGACTATTTGGTACAGCATCTTGTATACTTGTATTTAATCAACCAATTATTCCGGGCAGATTTATCTATTCACAACCATCTATTTCAGCCCGGGACAATATCGTGAGTTTCTACCGCAAAATATGTTCAGAGCCGGAGAAAACCATCTTTGAAACCCTCCAAACAGGGCACTAAAAAATATGTTCGGGGTCGTAGAGAACCATCTTCGACACTCCACAATCTGGGCACTAATGTGATAGACATATTACTGACAATTCTCGTAACCCTTGATTGATGTTTATTACAAAAAACCATTTTTGATTTACATCCTGGTGGCAATCCCTGTAATCTTCCTGGATATTTATGGCTTTATTTACGGTGACCCAAGATGTTGTGGTAGGGAATTTTTGCAATTTTGCTATGTTTATGTCTCTCTCTTTATTGCATTATGCAGGTAGGTACTTTTATCAGGCTTCGCGAATTACCCGATTGTTTGGTATTTTTTATACTGGTTTCGTGCATATTGGCCTCATTCATTGGAGCATACGCCTTGTTGAGTCCTGCTTACCGGAAGTCTGTTGTGGAAATGAAACAGGCACAGGAAAATCGGGCGACTGAGATAATAGCAGATGAGGAACGCATTAAGCAAATCATCAAAGGAATCGATTTACCTGAAGATTTTCCAGATGATTACCGCACTGGAATGATGATGATTGCCTATCGTGATGAAACCGGTAACGGTGTTGAATTGGCTAATCCGGAGTTTGTGGTTCGATGATCCTGTAGAACAGATTGCCACAAATCATCTTGGCGATGCTGAATCGATCGTTTGGATTGAGAAATCCTCCAGGGTAGTAGGTATTTATAAAAGGAAAGTTCTTGGCCCAATTACGGCGAATAATACTGGCGATGCCTTACAAATAACCTGGGAAGTCTGGCTGATCGACATTAAAGAAAATGCTGTTACGGCTCATGAAGTTTTCATTGGACCAGACCCACCAAAAGAAATTGAACAATCCGGAGACTTTGGCATCTCACCGCTGGATGAAGTAGCCGATTGGTTAGTGGGTCTGCAAGTACATTAAAGGGCGGGATAGGTCAACCAACCCGGATGCGCTAATTTACAAAAGCCTCCCCTTTCATAATAAATCCAATTTCCTCCAAGGGTGGGGAAAGACCTTCATTAACAAATTCGTTCTGATAACATTTCAGGTTGAGTTACCAAATATGTGGGAACTGTAAGAATAACAGAATAATCACGATAAACTCGTTCTAAAGAAATTTCCCCGAACGATGAATCAAGGAATAAAGATATCCTTAATGATTGTTATCTTGATTACGACAATTTTCTCCTTGAACGTACCCTCACCCCCACAATCCTGTTCTTCCCATCCGTTAAGCCGTATAGCTGCACCAGTTTGTCAATATCACGGTAGGTAACAGCGATCTGGCGGGCGAGCTGCTCCTGCTCATCCTTGATAGCGTGAGTCCATGCGGATGGGTCTGTGACCCATCAACCGGGCTGCAGGATGAAGGGTTCCCCAAAACGACGTAGAACAGAATCCACCTTACCCCTCCACAATCTCGATCTCCTCTTCCGTCAAGCCATAAAGTTCATACACCAGCTGATCAATCTCGCGGTCAGTGGCTGCGATCTGGCGGGACAGCTCTCCTGCTCGGTGGGGGTGGCGGGGGTGCGTTTGTGCAGTTCCAGCATGCGCTCAACCAAACCTACCATACGGTTATGTTTTTCAACATCCTGAATAGTGGAAAAGTCAATTGTGCGAACAGGAAGTTGGGCTACATATTGGTACACATATCTTAGATACCCTCCCCGATATGAGGAGGATATATTCGAATATGCAAAATCAAGTAACCTGGAATTTATTAAACCAAGAAGATATTTATTATTGGTTGGAATTATGTATGACGTATTAACAGTATAAAACTCTCCCTTTTCGTCAAGGATAAAGTTCCCCCTTAAGGAGATGTCCGGAAAAATTAATTTTGGTTTTTCAAATTCTGGATAATAATCACACGCTCGTAATTCCCACCAATAATCCCCTTTATCGAACCGTTTCATGGCTGCCTTTGAAAATGATTCAAGATGTCTGGCAATTGATGGATAATTACTTTGCAGCCAGCGCCAAGCATTTCCCGCATTGTTTGATTTTTCCTTAGTCCAACCCTTAGGAATTAAATATTAGGTGACGATTACTTTTTGGTGTTGAATACCGCTTTAAATCCTTCCCCATCAAGAAAGGTTTAATCAATATTTCGCACTTAGGGTCTTCAGTGACCAATTTATCACGAATAATTTGGTCGATGACAAATGCTTCATTTAATCCAGTTTTTATCCCATAAAATATTTTCTCATTAACAAATAACTTTCAATGGAATTGACTGCAAGGACAATTTTTCTAGAATATCCTGTACCTTGTTGCCTGCAAGCGACCAACCACTATCCTGAAATTTGGTTTGATCCAATTCACTCCCATTTTCAGACACATAATCCTTTAAAGAAGTGAATGACAGATTCTTTACAACTGTCACCCATGGCCTATGATGCGGTTCCCGGTTGGAAATCCGGAGGATGCAGGGGTATGTAGTTGCTGTTTCAAAAACTGGTAAATCTCCAAAATCAGTGATTTCTTCAATGCATTTGCTTTTCAGCCAGATGCGCAGGGACTGACCATAATTGGCCCGAAGCCATTTGTTGGCGACAATGTAGCTGAACTGCCCTCCCCTTGCCAGCAGGGAGAAACCCTTTTCTATGAAATAGGCGTACATATCAGCTGTTCCGGCATATACCTGGTAGTGCTGCTGGAGGTAATCCTTGCGGTAAATCAGGGATTCCTGGCGTACATACGGCGGGTTGCCAATCACGGCATCAAAGCCGCCGCGGGCAAAGACCTGCGGGAAGGCCCGCTGCCACTCAAATGGGTTGACCAGGCGGCGCTCCTGTGCGTCCACCTCCAGCCGCCCTTCGAAATAGTTCTCCCCGATCAGCGAGTTGCCGCACTGGATGTTGTTTCCCAGGTCCGGTAGGGCGCGTTCCAGCCCCAGGCTGAGCTGCCCGCTCTCACCCTCCAGCACCTTCAAGAGCAGCGACAGCTTGGTCATCTCCACCGCCAGGATGTCGATATCCACGCCGTGGATGTTGTTCAATAGAATCTGCTTGCGCATGGCGTGGTCAGCTTCCAGCCGCCGCCGGGGGAGGGCATCAGCGGCGGGTTTTTGCCCTTTGCCCACTTCTCCGCCCCGTCCTTAATGTACCACTGCACGTGCCAGTCCAGCAGGTGTCCAAACGCTCCCAGCAGGAAGGAGCCGCTGCCGCAGGCCGGGTCCACGATCTTCAAACCGGCAGCCTGCTCGGGCGTTTTGCCCTCCAGCAGTTTGCCCACCGTGTTCTGCACGATGTAATCCACGATGTACCTGGGGGTGTAGTACACCCCGCCGGCGCGCCTTACCTCGGGCTTCTCCTCGATCTTCACCTGGCGCCCGGGCGTCAGGCGCACGACCTTGCCCAGGAACTGCTCGTAGGCCTTGCCCATGATCTCCACCGGGATCTCGCGGAAGATGTACGGGCAGGGGTAGTAGATGCTGGTGATGATCTCTTTTAATACCCTGTCATCCACCGCCAGGGCGGGGGTGAAGCTGTCCGCCGGGGTGCTCTGCCCCTTTTCGGTCTTGAAGTGGAACAGACCGGAGTTGTAGTACATGTCAGCCTTACGGAAAAGCTCCACCAGGCGGGGATAGATGCCCGGCGTGGATGCCATGGTCCTGAGCTGGTCCTCGGGTTCGATGCCGCGGTCCTCGCAGATGCGCAGGAACAGCAGGCGGTCGATCACCATCTGCACGGCATAGTTGAGCTGGTCCTCGTCCACCACCTGCGGGTTGCGCAGGGCGATGTTGCGCGCCAGCAGCAGGCGCCAGGTTTCGATGTCCTTGAGGAAGGCGTCATCCACCTCGGTGGTGCCCCTCTTGCCTTTGGAGGAGGCGGCGAAGCGGTCGAAGGAGCCCTGCCAGACGGCCTGCCTGGAGAAGATGGCGGCGATCTCGTCCCATTTCTCGGCGTAATCGGTGTACCTGTAGAATTTATCGCGCCCGGTGGCGGCGCTGTCCTTGGGGTCGGGCTTGTTCTTGCAGTTGTAAATGGCGAACTCTTCGAAATCGGTCAGCACGCTCAGCGGCAGGTGGGCGTTCCAGGCATAGCGCCGCAGCTGGTAGGCCGGGTGGATGTCGTACTGGATATCCACGGCCGGCTTCTTGGCTTCCACGTAGAACTTGCGCTCCTTGCCGATCTTGAAGGCGTAGTCCGGCGCCTTGCTTATTCCCCCGATCTCGAGCGATTCCTCGATCACCACGTCGCGGTATTCCAGCGAGTAGCCGTTTTTGTTGTACACATCCCAGCCGAGGGCTTCAAAGAACGGGTCGAGGAACTCCTGCCTGAGCTGGGCCTCGTTGTACTTGCCCGAGCGGTAGGCGGTGCGGTTCATCTCGAACTTTGCGACCAGCTGGTGGATGATTTCGGGTGCGGGCATTGTCTCTCCCCTCAGGTGATGTGCTGCTAGATGTATTGTATAACGGATTGGGGATTCCCTGTTGATGCATTGGTACATCTCGTAGACCATATGGCTGAAAATCATTGTGCCCAGTTTTCCACCCTCACATACGAAGGTGGATGCGAGTTTATAATATCCATATGGTATATATTGATGGCCCAAATAATGAGGATTGGCCAACAAGCAAACCAGAGGCAAACGAGGATGAGATCAAGGCTTGAGAGATTGTCCTTGAAGTGTGGAGAATTCGGAAAAAGAACAGAAAATAACTAATGGAAGATATACAGAGGCTTGCTAGTCTGCTCCAGCAAAGAAACGCATTGGAGAGGCAGATCACGGCGTTGACAGGGCGCCCAGCTGAGATGGGGCATACCGGCGAATACATTGCGTCCCTGATTTTCGACATCGCCCTGGAGGAATCTGCTTCCAGGAAGGGGATTGACGGGCGATTTACCAGTGGGGCTTTGATAGGGCGAACGGTCAACATCAAGTGGTATACCCGGCAGGAGGGCATCCTGGACATAACGCTGGAGGGATTGCCGGAGTACTACCTGGTTCTCACTGGTCCAAAAGCGGGGGCATCTTCTTCACGGGGCCAGAGCAGGCCGTGGGTCATCGATCATGTCTACCTGTTCGAGGCTACTACCCTGGTGGATGCTTTGAGACAAAGCGGGGTAAAAATTGGTACTGCCACCAGCGTACGTCAAGAGTTGTGGTCAGCGGCGGAAATCTACCCGGCACAAAATAATAACGTGCTGGTTTTGACGGAAAACAAGCGCTCGGCATTGGCTTTCTTTCATTAAGTAATTTGAAACCTTCCCGGATCTCCGAGGCGTGGGATGCGGGTGAGTGGAACAGGTCTCGATCAGGTCAGTTACCCCGTGCCATTACAGTGGGGATGGAAAAATGGACGACGGAAAAAAGAAAGGGAAAAAGAACATTAAATGACAAAATATAATACAAATCTCGCTTCAGAGTTCTATGTCCTTTCTATGCTTCACCGCCTTGGGATCGACGCATCCTTGACCCTGGGCAACAAAAAGGCAGTCGATATTATCGTTGTAAATGAAAACAAGACCTTCACAACCATTGATGTAAAAGGGGTTGCAGGTAAATATGATTGGCCAGCGGATAATATCCACGAATTTGAGAATACGAACCACTTTTATGTTCTGGTCAGTTATGAAAATGAAATTTCCAATCCGCTGACATTGCCCTCCGTCTGGATAATCCCCTCTAATGATTTAAAACAGTTTATTATTGAGTATAAAACCCGTAAAGATGTTCAACGATCCAGGATGATGACTGAGGGTCAAAAATATCTTCACGCCTGGTCGCTGCTGACAGCGGGAAAGGCATCTGCATAACCGATTTTTTCTGATTCGCCTGGAATTGAACGGCATAAAAAATGGCGTAGTGCAGCATCAGGGCAGGATTGCATTTCGGATGAAATGTGCGCTGAAACCCGCTAATAATGGAGAAAATACCACGATAAAAGAAGGTAACTGAAATGGATAAACTAAAACAGGACGGAGAAATATAATGGCAGGCTATGATTTTTCAGAACTAGAGTCCAGGTTTCCGGAAATTGTCCAAAAAATACCGGATCCTTTCGACAGCCATGAATTCATCCTGGCACTGGCACAGCAGAACCAGGCCGAATACGTAAGGGCGCTTTGCGCTTATTCAGACTATCTATACCGGGGCAAGCCTGCGCCATTTCAAGCTGTTCACTCGGCAATTATTCGAAAATTAGCCAAACATTCCGAGTTAGTTAAATTAATTCGCGATAATAAACCAAGCCGGGATATATTTGGAAAAATTAATTACTGCGGTGAATGGCAAAAAGTGAGATAGGGGGTTTAACCTAAATCACTGAAAAAACCGCAAACTATGATGTGAGATTTTCGAAGGTGCGGAGGTAAATGATCCCCCCATACGCCTGCCCTGGTCAGGGTAGTGGAGATACCGATTGTGATGATCATCTCCCCCTGGGGTGTCATCGGGCAAGGGGAAGGGGAATCTTGCAGGAATCCTTGGAAATCAAATTGAAACTGGAAAAGGGAAATCATGAGTGGTAATAGCAAACCATATGACACTCCTGCAATACACCAGCGGCATTCGCTGCGCCTGGTGGATTATGATTATGCATCTGCCGGAGCCTATTTTGTGACGGTTTGCACACATGACCGCCAATGTTTATTTGGTGAAATCGTGGCCAGTAAAATGATATTAAATGAATTCGGGCAAATCGCTCGGGATCAATGGCATCAATTAGCTGTACGATTTGAAAATATTGAATTGGATGCGTTTATTGTCATGCCTGATCACATTCATGGCATTATATTTATAATCGACCGGTCCCTTGTAGTGGCAGGGCTTGCCCCTGCCCTGGATGCCCAGGGGCATCCTGATATCGGGCAATCGCCAGGGTTGCCCATACGGGAGACGATAGGGGGTATTGTGGGGACGTATAAATCCCTTGTGGCACACGAATGCTTGAAAATTTATAAAGCAAAAAATAAAGTAATGGGGAAATTGTGGCAGCGTAATTATTATGATCATATCATACGGGATGAGGCTGATTTAAATAAAATCCGGATGTATATCGAAGGCAATCCCATCCAGCCTGTATAATTTCTTGCATCCAGAGGCGATCGAAGCCCGGATTTCATAGAGTTTATTCGCGGTGCCCTACCAGAGATGCATCCTTGTCCTTTCCAGATTGAAATTTTGCTAAGTCAGGGATTAACTTCCCAAAATGGATGCTTTGTAATCTCTTCACTTCGTGTCCCGGGGTTACTTGTTATTCCAGCAGTATGATGGCTTTAAACGCCTGCACAGCAAATTGTGTATCCCCCCCGTTCGATTCGTGCTGGGATAAGGCAGCCGCAAGGGCTGCCCCTACGAAAAATATATATAAAAACCAACCCACCTGGGCGGGGTACGACGCGGTCCTAGTTCCTATGGGACCTACCCAATTCCATAACCGCAAAACCGCCATCTTCGCCACCCCCTTAAGAAATGGCGAGAGTGTCGGTTTTGGTAATTCAACGCTGAATTCTCCTAAACTGGATTTCCTCCAGTCGTTGCTGCCCCATGGATGTCTGGTTTATTGTTTCCCTTCACTTATCACGCCTGGTTGTGGCATCCGTAGGAAAACCTTTGCTTTATGCTTGCAGGATTATCGATGCTATTCGTTTCCCATATTTCCTTATCTTCTTCTATCCCCAATAAACGTGACGGTTTTGGTTATCTGGACGTAGATTGCCTTCCATCCCCTCCCGGCAATCGTCCTGCCAACCCAACCCCAAAAGGGGCTAGCCTTGCGTCCCAAAAGGGACTTGCTGCGATCGCTTTGCGTCGCCACCCCCTTAAAGAAAAGAGTTGGCGGCGGCCGAAGGTGGCGGTTTAAGGTTTTAAGACCAATTTTGTTATTGGTATTTGGTTATTTATTCAGCATCGGAAAATAAAGTACTCCAGGCCAGCCTGTCCCAACCGGGACTCTTCGAGTAAGCCGCACATCGTACCTCGATGGTATTCTGTCCGGCGCTTTAAAAATACTCCAGGTCGCCTATAAGCCGCACATCGTACCTCGATGGTATTCTGTCCGGCACTTTAAGGAAAATACTCCAGGCCAGCCTGTAAGCCGCATTCTGTCCGGCGGGTGTTACCCCGCCTGGGCGGCCATCTGTCTGGGCTGGCTGTCTCCAGCCAGCTCGTGCAGCCTACCCGGAGCTCAAGGGAAACGGGCCGCTTCCCGGACGGACGCCCGAAGGCGCCGGCCTTTGCTCCTGCTTGGCCTTGCTCCCGCTGAGGGTTGCCTGGCCGCCGCATTGCTGCGGACGCCGGTGGTCTCTTACACCGCCTTTTCAACCTCGCCGGCTTGCGCCGGCAGTTTGTTTCTGTGGCCCTGTCTGGCAGGTTGCCCCGCCCCGGGTGTTACCCGGCAGCGTGCCCTGTGGAGTGCGGACTTTCCTCGCTCCTCCCGAGGGAGAAGCGCGGCCGCCCGGCCGGCCTGGAGTAACCTCATCATAACCGCAATTATGGGCAGCGTCAAACGCGGGCGGCTGATATAATCGTTGGCAGAGGTGATGATGAAGATCCATGTGCTGCCCGAGGATGTGGCCTCCCAGATCGCCGCCGGCGAGGTGGTGGAGCGCCCGGCTTCGGTGGTTAAAGAGCTGGTTGAAAACGCCATCGATGCAGGTGCCGCACAGATCGATGTCCGCATTGAAGATGCCGGCCGGAAGCTGATCGAGGTGGCCGACAACGGCAGCGGCATCCCCCATGAAGAACTGAGCCTGGCGGTGATGCGCCATGCCACCAGCAAAATCCAGAACGCCGCGGACCTGTTCCACATCCGCACCCTGGGATTCCGCGGTGAGGCGCTGGCCTCGATCGCCTCGGTTTCGCGCCTGACGGTGGTTTCCCGTGTAGAGCATGAATCCAGCGGGGGGCGTTTCAAGGTGGAAGGGGGCCAGGTGGTGGCCGCCGAACGGGCGGGCGTCCCGGTGGGGACGGTGGTGACGGTGGAGGAACTGTTCTACAACGTGCCGGCGCGCCTGAAATTCCTCAAGAGCGATACCACCGAGCGCCAGCGCATAGCCGAATTTATCAGCCATTATGCCCTGGCATACCCGGGCATCCGCTTCCGCTTGATCCTGGAGGGGAAGACCTCCTTCCAGTCCAGCGGGAACGGGGCGGAGCGCGAAGTGCTGGCCGGCATCTACGGGGTGGAAACTGCCAGGGAAATGCTGGCTGTTTTTTTTGAGGAAGAACCGCTGAACATCTCCGGCTTCATCAGCCCGGTCTCGCTGACCCGCTCCAACCGCAAGGAGATATCCTTCTTTGTCAACGGGCGCTGGATCCAGGATCCTGCCCTCAGTTCGGCGCTGCTGCAGGCTTACCACACCTACCTGATGGTGGGGCGCTATCCCCTGGCGGCGCTGTTTATCCAGATTGAACCCGAGCTGGTGGATGTGAATGTGCACCCGGCCAAGGCTGAGGTGCGTTTCCGCAGCCCGGATCTTGTATTCCGGGGTGTGCAGCGGGCGGTGCGGCGTGCCCTCTTAGCCTATTCCCCGGTGGAAAAGCTGCCCTCCTTATCCTGGGGACAGGGCGCTTACCCGGCAGTCTCACCGCCGGGCGCCCGCCAGATCGATCCGGCCTGGAGCATTGGCAGCCAGAACAGAGCCTGCCGCTGATACGGGCATGAGCGCACAGCCGCCGCCACCTGGCCGCCTTCCCGGAGAACGCATTCCCTTATTGAGGGTGGTGGGGCAGATCGGGGCGGCTTACCTGGTGGCAGAAGGCCCGGACGGGCTGTACCTGATAGACCAGCATGCCGCCCATGAGCGTGTCCTCTATGAAAAAATGATGGCATGCCGGGGGAGGAAACCTGCCGTCGCAAACCCTGCTGGAGCCGGCCATTTTGCAGCTCACCCCATCCCAGGCGGATATGCTGGCCGGGCAGCTGCCGGTGCTGGAGCGCTATGGTTTCCAGGTAGAGGAGTTCGGGCCGCACACTTTCCGCGTGCGCGCCATGCCGGGCCTGCTGGGCGGCATGGATCCCGGGGCGGCGCTGCGGGTGCTGGTGGAGGATTTTGAGGAGGATGAAACCCCGCTGCAAAACTGAAATCGAGGGGCGCCTGGTGGCGCGCATCTGCAAGCGGGCAGCAGTGAAGGCCGGCAAACTGCTCTCAACCGAAGAGCAAAAAGCGCTGGTGCAGGACCTGGAAGCCTGTACTTCGCCGCGCACCTGCCCGCACGGGCGCCCGACCATGATCCACATTGCCGTGGACTCCCTGGAAAGGCAGTTCGGGCGGCGCGGCAGCCGCTGATCCCTTATCCGCCGGGGGAATTTTCCTCAATTGATACGGACAATTTGCGGCAGGGCTGCGGCAACATCCTGGTGCAGGAGGACTTCCGCCTGCGCATCCAGGGGTGTTTTATCCCGGTTGACGATGATCAGTTTTGCCCCGTTTTCCAGGCCGTAGCGCGGCAGCCAGGCTGCCGGGGTAACCTCCAGCGAGGTACCGGCTACCAGGATCACATCCGCTGCGGTGCAGGCGTTTTCCGCCAGCGTCCAGGCCTTTTCGGGCAGCATTTCCTCGTACAGCACAATATCGGGTTTGAGAATACTGCTGCATACCGTGCAGCGAGGCATTTCGCCGTGTTCCACCAGGGCCTGGCGGAAGGGGGCAGAATCATAGCTGCGGCTGCAGGAGGGGCAGGTGAGGGTCAGCATGGAGCCGTGCAGTTCAATAACGGTGTGGGAGCCGGCTTTCTGGTGCAGCCCGTCTATGTTCTGGGTGATGACACCCTGCAGGAGGTGCAGCTCTTCCAGCCTGGCGAGCGCCGTGTGGGCAGGGTTGGGCAGCGAGGATCCCATTTTGGCCACTAAAGGCCGGAGCCAGTCATAAAAATCCTGCGGCCGGTGGCGGAATGCCGTCAGCGAAGCCACCTGCATCGGGTCGGTGCTGGACCACAATCCGCTGCCCCTGGTACGAAAATCCGGGATCCCGGAGGGCGTGGAAATGCCTGCCCCGGTAAATGCCACCGCCCGGGAGGATCGGGAAAGCAGCTGCGCCGCCCGCCTGATTTTGCCATCACTGTCCTGTTGAGGGTTCATCCTGTCATCTCCTGGTGGAAAACTCTGGTACCTGAAGCACATTTCAGGGGGTCCGGATGGGCTCCTGTGATTATTTTAGTACAGGAAGCCGCGGTTTAATGAACAGAATGGATTAACCAGGAGGAAATCCACTGCACGGCTGCGGGAAGGTATAATCGGCATATGGATACTGCCCGGATTGCTAAATTGCTGCGAGAGACCTGTAAGCTTAACCCTGCCGATGAAATAGTCGTGGGTGTATCCGGCGGGGCGGACAGCCTTACGCTGCTGGAGGTGCTGCTGGATTTGGGTTACCGCCCGCTGGTCGGGCACCTGGATCACATGCTGCGGCCGTCATCCAGGCAGGAGGCAGAGCTGGTTGCATCCACGGCTGCCCGGAAAGGGCTCTTCTGCGAGGTTGGAGCAATGGATGTCACTGCGTTTGCCCGGGAAAATCACCTGTCGATTGAGGAGGCGGCCCGCCGCTGCCGCTATGGATTCCTCTTTTCCCTGGCGAAAAAAAATAACTGCCGGGCAGTGCTGGTGGCGCATACCGCCGATGACCAGGTTGAGACGGTGCTGATGCACCTGCTGCGCGGAAGCGGCATGGCCGGGATGCAGGGCATGGAATTCTGCAGCCGCACGCATTCCTGGGGCGGGGATATCCCGCTGGTCCGCCCGCTGCTGGATACCTGGCGCTTTGAGATCATGGCTTTTTGCCGGGAAAGGGATCTTCGTCCGGTCACGGATGAAAGCAACCTTGACCCGGCCTACCTGAGGAACCGCATCCGCCACGAGCTGATTCCTTCACTGCAAAGCTATAATCCCAGCGTTAAGCAGGCTGTGCAGAGGCTGGCAGCCAACACCCGCCAGGAATATGCAGTTGTCCAGGAAGCCGTTCAGACCGCCTGGCAGGAATGCCTGCGGCTGGAAACCGCGCAAAGCGTTACTTTCCCGCTTGAAAAGTTTTGCAGCTATCCGCAAGGAATCCAGGGCGGACTGCTGCGCAGGGCGCTGGGGCGGCTGTTGAACGATCTCAGTGACCTGGACCAGGCAGCTGTTCAGCGCGGGCTGGATTTTGCCGGGTCGCCCCGGGTGGACAAACGCATCGAACTGACCGGAGGAATCCTGCTCTTCGTGGAGGCAGATGAATTAATACTTGCCAGAAGTGCAAGCGTGATCATGAGGGATTGGCCTTTACTGGGAGGATGCAGGGAGGCAGAACTACCGCTTCCGGGATGCCTTGCACTGGAA
The DNA here is from genome assembly GCA_963747965.1 of uncultured Chloroflexia bacterium. Classification (GTDB taxonomy): domain Bacteria; phylum Chloroflexota; class Anaerolineae; order Anaerolineales; family Anaerolineaceae; genus CAVVGZ01. The sequence continues at coordinate 38,635 of CAVVGZ010000007.1, forward strand.
AACGGCTGGTACCTGATGGCGGAGGTACTTAATAGAGGGCAGGCGCAGGTTCCATGCGGAGAACTGCATGCCTACCTGGACCATGATGCAGTCACCCTGCCTATATCCGTACGCTGCCGGCAGCCCGGAGACCGCTTCCAACCCCTGGGGATGGGGCATAGCCGGTTATCCGACTTCATGATCAATGAAAAAATCCCGCAGCGGGCCCGTTCTGAATGGCCGCTGGTGTGCAGCGGGGGGCAAATTATGTGGGTGGCCGGGGTCAGGCAGTCTGAGGCGGGAAAAATAAAGGAAGATACGGAAAAGGTAATCCACCTGTATCTTCAGAAGGGGCTGGATTTGCAGGCTGGTTTCCAGGCAGATCAGGATTCAGCCGGCGCATCGATAGCGGCAAGCTGGCGTAATTTCATGCTGACTTCACGCCATTGAATCTTGGAGATACCCAGTTTCTGGCGGATTTTATCCGGTTCAATACCGGCTTCCCAATCATTCATGGCACAAGTCCAGCGGCACATATCGAAAGACAGGTGCTTTTCTATCCCGGCCGCCACACTTAAATCCTCAAGAATATATTCCAGCCTCCGCGGGGACCAGGGGAAAAGGCGTTCCTTGGGCTGGTACTGCCCAAGATATTCCTCCAGGACCTGCATCCATTCTGAGCTTAAAGCGATCTTGCGTTCTTTGTAACGGCTGCGCGGGTTGGAATAGCGGATAAACAGGACAGCTCCGTCAGGAGATTCTTTATCGATATGATTGAGATCCAATGCCAGGCATTCCCCCTTTTTTATCCCGGTTTCCAACAACAGGGTAACCAGGCAGAGCGGGCGGGCATCGGATTTTAGGGCTTTGCGGAGGGCCTGGGCAGTATCGGTTACCCGGCTCTCTTCTGCGGTGGTGAGGACAGCGGGCAGCGGGCTGATGGCTGTTTTCTGGAGCACTTTTTCGGCCGGGTTGATGGAGACAGCTCCGTACTTTGCCAGCCAGCGGAAGAATGACTTTATGGATGTTACCCGGCGGGCAAGGCTCTTCTCACTGCAGGGGACACCGCGCCCGGTTTGCAGCCATTTTAAGAATGAATTGATGTCATTGGTCGTGATGGAGCCGATGGGGCGGTCTGGAGGAAGATAAGACGCCAGCAGGTTGAGATCACCGGAAAATGCCTTGATGGTATAGATGGACCTGCCCTGGTCAATTAAATACGATTCCCAGCCTTTTATGGCTGGAGGTAAAGGAGTTTGGGCATTAATTTGAGACCCGATAGCAACATTATCTGGAGACATATTTACACCACGCTTCAGCTTTCGTATAGTATTATTTTAATTCAGTTTACATGAATATTGTCAAGCTGTCAAATTGTCAAGGTGTGAAAAATGCCTCGATTATGAGGTCCTGAATCAAATCTTTTTTGGGGAGAAGCACATTTGCGCCGCTGCTTGGGAGGATCGTACCGGTGACATGTTCCGGTCCGATAAAGTACTGCTGGATGCGGTCCGAATCGACCAGCGCCGGGGCCAGGGGTGCGAGTGGAATCACATCGTTGAGGGTAAGGTCTGTCTCAACATTGCCGCTGAAGTTATCAAACAACTCTGGAATGCGGGTAACCGCCTCCAGGCTGATCAGTTTTTTGAAGAGCGCTGCCAGCACTTCCTGGGCACGGTGCGTGCGGCTAAAATCGTTGCTGGTATAGCGTGAACGAACATACCAGAGGGCTGTTTCCCCATTCATATTAACCGGACCAGGACCGACCGTGCAGAAACCCCCATATGCTTGCGGCAAATCACAACTATCCGATAAACGCTCGGAGGCTTGCACTTCAATGCCTCCCAAAGTGTTGACAATATTTTTAAAACCCTGGAAATTGGTCATGATATAGCGGTCCGGGCGAACACCGAAGTTTAATTCCAGTGTATCTGCCATTAAGGAGATGCCGCCTTTGGGCAGAGCCGTGTTCAGCCGTTCTTCCCCAACCCCCGGGATGGTCACCCACAGGTCGCGCGGAAAGGAAACCACGCTCACATTCCCCTGTTTCGGGTTGATGGAAACCAGCATCATCACATCGGTGCGGTACCCCGAACTCGGCCGGTAGTCGGAACCCATTACCAGGACATTGAACTGGCCTTCAGGTTTCTTCATTCCCTGGTACCAGGGGGTTGGGGTAGGGGAAGGACCAAAGGTGGGGGTCAGGGATGGCAGGATTGTAGCGGTGATGGTAGGAGTGTACGTGGCAGATAGCGGCTGGAATGGTGTGGGGGTGGCTGATAACCCACTATCAGGGCTTGGAGAGCCGCCAGGAAGTCCGCCCCCGGGATTCCCCATAAAAAATGGCAGGGAGCAGGAAACCGTGACAACAAATACCAGGAATATCAACAGGAAACGGGATTTATTCATCATTACCAGGACCTTATCATTCAAGACAGGTTTCTGAATGCTTTCTCAGCCTGCCTGCGGTTTTACAGGGAGGGCCAGTTTATAGGTGGTTGAGCTGCCTGGAATGCTTTCACAAAGGAAATTAATGTTCAAATTGACGGCCATTTCATTGATTTCATCCAGGAAGCTTTGCGTATGCTCATCTGCCTGGCCTGTGCTTACCAAATCCTTATCAGGCCGGGAATTATCCCCGGTTTCTGATTCTGGAAAATGGCTGCTCATCTCTATTGCAGCACCAGATTGACCTTCCAGTTCAGTTGGCTGGGTGCTGATGCTGATCACCCCGTCCTGTGGAGTGAGCTTGAAAATATTCTGTAATAACCTGTTTAGCATCAGGTTGATTGGTTGTTCCTCACCGGCTGCAACCAGGGGGGATTCAGCAAGGTTTACAAGAAGGGTGAGATTCCGTCCCGCAATCTCCCCGGAAAGCTCGTCAATTCCCCGGGATAGAATGCGGTTGATTTCCGGGTTGGGAAGAGGATTGGATGCCAGGGATTCATCCGAATCAACATTTATCCAACCATCAATTTCTGACTGCCAATCATTGGATTGGTCTGTTCCTCCAGGGCCCTCTGCAATTTGAGAATCCAGTTCATAAATCACCAATTTTTCATTGCTCTGATTTAGTTCATTTTTTAATCGGTCAATCTCAGCCAAAGCCAGGATCAAGCTGGCGTTCATACTGGCTTCGTTTGCACCTGGCTCTAAAACAGGGGTTCCAGGCGGGAGTTGGTTAACTACCGGGGCGATAAATTCTTTCAAGGCCAGCCTCTCAAAGATTTCGCCTGCCTTTCTTACAATAGTATGGAAAAAGTATTGTTCCCCGGCATTCCAGTACCGCAGGGTATATGGGGAGAGTACCACGATGCTGCCCCAGAGTTGTTTATTAACTATTACGGGAGAGACCAGCATATCTCCACTCTGATCAAAACCGAGGATTTCAGGAAAGATAAAAGCATCTGCCGGCAATGCTCCTGCGGCACTTAAGTAGAGGGGTTCGCCCCTTTGGAAGACACCGCTAATGGTCGGGATATAACCCTTCTTGATTTTTCTGCCCGGGATAAGTCTTTGTTGGAACCGGTCAAATCCTTCGATGAGCAGGTTCTCATCCTCCGGCAGGGTTAGCTTAGCCAGTAAACATACATCCGCCTGCATGGTATGGGCTATCGATTCAGACAGCAGCGGCAGGATGTCTTCGATTCTGGATGAAGCAGCTACCTTGATCCAACCATTCAATGCAGCTGGATCTGTAACAGGCTGAAGGCTGGGTTGATAACCGGATGGATAAATTCCACCATACCGGGTTGAACGGGCTTTTTTATCCTGGAGACGGCTGGCGAGCAATATAATCAATGGAAAACTGAAAAGCTGGCCGATACGAACAATTGAGGAGTAATCTGCAGACCTATTTCCAATCATGAGATAGCCCATGTGCCCAACCAGGTTGCTTAAAATGATCAACAGACCATAAAGCCAGAAGCGCCTCTTGTTTAATGGGATGAGCAGCATACCAGTGAGCAATGCTGTAATGATAAATATCTGCCAGATCCAATCCCATGAGGAAAAATTAAAATTTTGATTCGGGGCAACCAGACCCCAGGCATATATACTGAAACCGAGCAGGACCAGAATGCCAATGTTCAGAGCGATGAGGATCTTATCAGCTGTTCCAGATATCCGTGAGGATGCCCACATCCAGATAATCCAAACATAAGCCAAGGCTGTAACTCCCCGATCCAGTGGTGGAAGTATGTGACCCGAAGGCAGGAGATTTTGCCAGTTGAGACCGTGAAGGAGGGCAAGGATGACCTGACAGGACAGCAGCAGGTACAATCCTTGAAGGATACTCTGGGTGAAAATGGGTTGGCGAACTTTCTGGATAGGACGAATAAGCAGGATGGCTAACAGAAAAATGAAGAATAAAGCAAGGTGGAATACCATGCTTGGGAAAGGTGACACCATGATGTCAAGGAGTGCTTGAGGAAGAATATTCATTTAATTGCATCCATTTTTACGATTATAGCATGCCAATTTCCAAGCATACCCAATTCATACCCGTGATTGGTAAAAAAATCAAGGGGACAGAAAGGTATTCAAACAATATATTGAGGACGGGTATTCTCCATATTGGTAATATTTGCAAGCCAAGTGGTTCATTTAGGTGTTCATTTAGGTTGACAAAAATGGGTTTTCCGATAAAATAAATAACACTGGAAAAGATGCCGAAGTGGCGGAATTGGCAGACGCGCTACGTTCAGGGCGTAGTGGGTGAACACTCGTGTGGGTTCAAATCCCACCTTCGGCACACAGCTCTCCGATGTTGATGGAGAGCTTTTTTTATTCTTGCACCTCTGGCGAGTTTCGGGTAAGATAAAAATATGCAGCGGTTGAAGCAAATATATACCGATAAAAGGGTTATTATCCTGGTTGTTTTTGTGGTGTTTATTTTCCTGATGATGGATTTAAACACACGCCTGTCTGACCTGCGCAGGCTCAGCATCCAGCGTGATCAGATGCAGACAGATGTATATCAGCTAGAGGAAACCAAGGCTTCCTTGATGAAACAACTCGCCTACGCCACATCTGAAGTAGCGGTGGAAGAGTGGGCCAGGGTATACAACCGGCTCGCCCAACCTGGTGATCAAATTATCATTCCCATGGAATCAGGCGGGGTCACCCCCACGCCGGTTATCGTAGAAACCCCGGTTGCCAGGGATGTGCAAAAGTGGGAAGTGTGGAAAGCATTATTTTTTAATGAGTAAAGAGGCCTGGGGAATAAGCCAACATCTGTAAGGCGAAAAATTTTTAAGAGACTGACAGCGGGTACTCCTGGTTATTATTAACTAAACCAGCTTCAAAATTAATCCGAATGCCTCTAACGGTATACCAGGTTCCAGTTAATTATTACTAACATGAGAAATTCCTGTACAATTTTCTGATAACGGTGGAGCCCATCTGCAGCGGCCGGGATCTTACCCCGTAATCGATTTCAGGGGTGAATTTCCGGGCTTGCCTACCCTCATATCGACTCTCAATCGGTGCCTGTAAAAAAATATTTTGGGGATTATAAAAAGGAGAGATGTATGGAGGATCTCCCATCACCTTAATACGATGTTGTCGATCAATCTTGTTTTACCAATAAATACTGCCAGAGAGAGTAATCCCTCCTGTATCGGCCCTTCCAATTCTGCAAGGGTGTTCAAGTCTGCCAGGGATACATATTGAACTTCAACCAGGGGCTGACTCTCCAGAATATCCATCACTAACCCCTTAAGCCTTCCTGCGTCCCTTTCGCCGTTATCAAATGCGTCCCGGGCAAATTTCAGGCTTCTATATAAAACAGGAGCAGCATTCCTTTTTTCGCCATCCAAATACTTATTGCGGCTTGACATTGCCAGTCCGTCGGATTCACGAACAATCGGGCAAACCTCAATTTGTATTGGAAAGTTCAAATCCTTCACCATCCTCCGGATGACGATGGCTTGTTGTGCATCCTTCTGGCCGAAGTATGCGAATTGTGGACGTGCTGCGATGAACAATTTTGCCACGATAGTCGTTACACCCTGGAAATGGGCAGGTCTGCTTTTGCCTTCAAGGAGGGTGGCCAATTTATTTACGGAGACCCAGGTTTGAAATTCCGGAGGGTACATCTCGCCATCTTCCGGCATCCAAACAAGATCTACACCTTCTTCTTCAAGTAAAGCCAAATCTCTCCCAATATCCCGTGGATAGGTTGATAAATCTTCATTTTGTCCAAACTGGGTTGGATTAACATAAATCGTAACAATGACAGACAAACAATTTTCCTTTGCTTTTCGAACAAGGGAAAGATGACCCTGATGCAGGTACCCCATTGTTGGAACAATTCCAACTGGGTCAGACAGTTTTTCCCTTTCGCACAGGAACTCATCAATTTTTTGAACAGTTTTCATTTTGCATTCTCACTCAATAAGGATGGTTTGCCTGGCTTGCAGCCTGGTTTTAAGCAAGGCATAAACTGCCGCGATTAAATGGGGTTGGTATTCCGGTTTTTTCGCCGTGGATGATAATCTGCCTGGTTATTGCTTCGATTTCTGTTTGCATACCCCGTGAAAAATCTTGCAGCATGGAAGAGTGATTGTCACTGGTTTGCTCAATAACCTGACAAACATAGGCATATGGGTTCGCGTAGGGTAAATGGATATCTAATTTTTCTGTAATTTGGACTGCTTCTGCGATGATCTGTTCCATAAGATACTGTAATTGCGGGTATTTCAGGAGATCACCATTCCTGATTTCCAGGATAGCGGTCAAAGGATTGATGGCAGCGTTTACGATTAATTTACCCCATAATATACCATCCAGGTTCTGTTCAAGATCCACCTCAAAACCTGCGCTGATGAGCAAGTCCTGGGCAAGGGAAATAGACGGATGCCTGGCGAGTAATATCCTCTTCTCACCATGTATTTGGGCCAATCCGGGCTTGACCAGGAATGATCCCAGGGTGGTCGTTCCCGCGGCTGCACGGTTATTTCCCAGGACGTCATTGAGAATTTCGATATTCCCCAGGCCGTTTTGGAGCGTTATACATAAGCCATCTTTTGAAAGGCAAGATTTAATATTCTGGCATGCCTTTTCAGTTTGCCAGGATTTGACTAACAGAAAGGCTATTTTTACTTCAGGTATGGTATTAATGTTACTGCTGGCATGTACTTCAACGGAACGGATTTTGCCTTGAGAATCGAAATAACGTGCTCCCGTAGCAGTAAGGGCATTTATCCCATCCAACCAATTGTCATACACATAAACACTGACGTTGCTCTCAGCGAGAATTGCGCTGAATAAAACCCCCATTGCCCCACATCCGGCAACCAAAACAGCAGGCATCAATCCGCTTCTTCAAGTAACCGAATCAGTTTTTCCCATTCCTGGTCATTGATCGGATAAACATGCTCGTTTGACGGAAATGTACCGGAAATTACCTCCTCTTTATAGGAGGTAATTGCATCAACCATGACCTTCCTCAAATTTGCATATTGCCTGGCAAATTTTGGTTTGAACTGATCATAGAGACCCAGCACATCATGAATTACCAACACCTGGCCATCACATCCTCCGCCTGCACCAATCCCGATGGTTGGTATCACCAATCTTTCGGATATCAGCCTGCCAAGTTTTTCCGGGATAGATTCCAGCACCAGTGCAAAAATACCAGCTTGCTCCAGGGCCAGGGCATCCCGGATCAATTTCATAGCAGCATTTGCAGTTTTGCCCTGGGTGCGGAAACCACCCAGCTGATGGACGCTCTGCGGAGTTAAACCAATGTGTCCCATGACAGGGATTCCGCATGCCACAATTTTGCGAATCACCTCAATTTTTTCCCGGCCTCCCTCCAATTTGACAGCGTCCATACCGGCTTCCTGTAAAAATCTGCCAGCGTTGCGCACTCCTTCCTCAACGGAAACCTGGTAGGACATAAAAGGCATATCCCCAACCAGGAGGGGATTTTTTGCGCCCCGGGAAACAGCCTTGCAATGATGCAGCATATCCTCCATGGTTACAGGGAGGGTGGTTTCATAACCTAAAACAGTCATCCCGAGTGAATCCCCGACCAGAATGATATCGATTCCAACCTCATCCATCATTTGTGCGGCAGGGAAATCATAAGCAGTCAGCATAGTTATAGGAATATGCTGTTGTTTCTTTTCAATTATCGATCTGGTGGTTACTTTTTGTCTGTCCATGATGTTGTTCTTTGAAAATTAAGTTTATTTATGGTTATTATACATAGGGTGATAAAAAAAAGTATGCAATTGCAGGTATGCATACTTTAATCATGCGCCATTATTCCCGGCGGCTGGAAATGATTGATTTGCATTAACCTTTGTTGTTATAAGTTCCCCGTCCTATCCCATAATATTCAAATCCAAGGTCTCTCATTGACTTTGGATCCCAGAGGTTACGCCCATCGATAATTATTGGCTGGTGCATCATGTTATGAATCCGCTTGAAATCCAGCTGTTTGAATTCATTCCATTCCGTTGCCAGGACAAGAGCATCTGCATTTTCTACTGCTTGATAGGCATCTTCACATAATGTTACCCGGTTAAGAACCTTATGAGCATTATTCATAGCCTGAGGATCATAAGCCCGGATAGAGCCGCCTTCATTTTGGATGAGATGAATTACTTCAAAGGCAGGTGCTTCCCGGATATCATCGGTATTTGGTTTGAATGAAAGTCCCAATAAAGCGATGGTTTTATCGTTTAATCCGCCCAGTGCTTTGCGCAGTTTGAAAACGACTCTGCGGCGCTGGTTGCGGTTGATTTCCATAACCGCTTGCAGCAGTTGTGGATGGGACCCGTGAAGGACAGCCATATGGGCCAGGGCTTTTACATCCTTGGGAAAACAGCTGCCACCCCAGCCCAGCCCGGCATCCAAGAATGCACTACCAATGCGTTTATCATAGCCCATCCCGAGAGATACTTCCCGGACATCAGCGCCCATCTCGTCGCATATGTTGGCAATTTCGTTAATAAAGGAGATTTTTGTTGCAAGGAAAGCATTGGATGCATATTTGATCATTTCAGCGGTGCGCAGGTCGGTAATTTGAACGGGGCATCGCAGGGTCAAGTAAAGCTGGGCTACCTTGGTGGCTGCATCAAAATTTGTGGATCCTAAGATAATCCGGTCCGGAAACATAAAATCATTGATCGCAGATCCTTCACGCAGAAATTCAGGATTGGAAACAACACTAAAATTCAATGGTTTACCATTGCGTTTTTTCTTGATAATTTCAGCCACCCAATCTCCGGTACCAACAGGAACAGTCGATTTATTGACAATGACGATGGATTCATCAACAATTTCGGCGATAGTTTCAGCTGCCATTCGGACATATTGCAAATCCGCCTCGCCATCTACCCCGGATGGTGTACCTACTGCAATAAATGCAAATTCAGCATTTTGCATGGCTGCCTTTGAATCCGTGGAAAAGATAAGCCTGCCTGCCTGGACATTTTGTTCAACGATTTGTTTTAGCCCCGGTTCATAGATAGGCATAATCCCCTGGTTTAGTTTTTGAATGCGGTCCTCGTCTACATCCATGCAAACAACTTCATTTCCCAGGTCTGCAAAACAGACACCAGTAACCAGTCCAACATATCCAGTTCCGATGACACATATTTTTCCCATGGCTGTTCTCCTGAGACTAAATTATAACGTAGAAATTCATTCCAATGATCAACCAGGCAAGACATAAGGAAAATTCCAGCCATGGATAATGTATAATTTAGGGGTGAATAAAATGACAAATCACCAGTACAACCAATGATAGAAACCCCATTTTTAGAACAATCAGGAGATGGTCATGACCGCCAAAATAATTGATGGTAAAGCAATTGCCGAAGAAGTACGAAACCAGGTGCAGAAAGATGTGCAGGATATTATTGACAAAGGTCTGCGAAGACCGGCCCTGGCAACTGTGCTGGTTGGTGATAATCCCGCATCGCATATCTATGTGAGTTCGAAACACAAAGCCTGCCAGCAGGTCGGTATTGAATCAATTGGTCACGAACTACCTGCCGGTGCGACACAGGAGCAGGTGATAGATCTGGTGAGATCCTTGAATGAGAATCCAAATGTGGATGGAATATTAGTTCAAATTCCTCTGCCATCCGGACTTGATGAAGAGAAAGTGCTAAACGCTATCAGTATAGAGAAAGATGTAGATGGATTACATCCCCTCAATCTTGGACGCCTGGCCCAAAAGGGGAGGGAACCATTGTTTATACCATGCACTCCCGAAGGTGTGATGTACATGCTGGGAAAACATCTGGAAAGCTTTGAAGGGATTCATGCAGTCGTCCTTGGAAGGTCAAATCTTGTTGGCATGCCGGTATCCCTGTTATTATTGAAAGCCAATGCCACGGTTACCATCTGCCATTCCCGGACGCGTGATTTACCCTCTGTAATTCGTCAAGCGGATGTATTAGTAGCAGCGGTTGGAAAACCGGAGATGGTGCGTGGCGATTGGATCAAACCCGGGGCCGTAGTTATTGACGTAGGAACAAACCGTGTGGAAGACCCCACAAAATCCAAAGGTTACAGGCTGGTTGGCGATGTAAAATTTGATGAGGCGGTAGAAATTGCCGGAGCAATTACACCGGTTCCGGGTGGGGTTGGACCGATGACAATTGCCATGCTGCTTCGCAACACAGTACGTGCAGCGAAACTGGCTGTCCGGTGACCCAGAGAAACTTATTTTGCCTGAAATTTACATGCCACCCTGTTCTTGATGCACAATGTGGGAATGTAATAGGAACCTCGTCCCTCATGAATACACTGTAAGATAGGATTATAGAGGAATCCGACCATGTCTACGATGCTTGTCCGAAATGCAAATGTTTTGATAACGATGGATGCAGTTCGCCAGGAGATTAAAGACGGTGGATTATTCATTGTGGATGGATTCATACGGCAGGTAGGAAAAACCGAGGAACTACCTGAAACGGCAGACCAGGTAATTGATCTAAAGAACCATATCGTTATGCCAGGTTTAGTTAACACCCATCATCATTTTTATCAGACGTTAACCCGTGTGGTACCCGGCGCTCAGGATGCCAACCTGTTTAACTGGCTAAAGACACTTTATCCGATCTGGTCAAACCTTACACCTGGAGATATCTTTATATCCACCCAAACCGCCATGGCTGAACTGGCATTATCCGGTTGTACAACTGCATCTGATCACCTCTATTTATTCCCTAATGGATCAAAATTAGACGATGAAATTTCGGCGGCAAAGGAAATCGGCTTAAGATTACATGCCTCCCGGGGATCGATGAGCCTGGGAGAAAGCCAGGGTGGGTTGCCACCGGATCGTGTTGTTGATGATGAAGAATTAATCCTGAGAGACAGCCAACGATTGATCGAGCGCTACCATGATCCCAATCCTGGATCAATGCTCCAGATTGTGCTTGCCCCCTGTTCCCCCTTCAGTGTCAGCAGTGCACTGATGAGGGAAAGCGCTAAACTCGCCAGGGAATATGGAGTCCAACTGCATACCCACCTGGCTGAAACCGAAGATGAGGATGCGTTTTGTACAGCCAAATTTGGTTACAAACCTGTTGCTTACATGGAGTCTTTAGATTGGGTAGGAGATGATGTGTGGTTTGCGCATTCCGTATATGTAAATCAAGAGGAAATCAACCTTTATGCCCGATACCGGATGCGGGGTTGCTCATTGTCCATCCTCAAACATGCGGCTTGCATCAGGGATTGCACCCATTTACGAATTATTAGAGGCAGGAGTTAATGTTGGTTTGGGCGTAGATGGTTCAGCCAGTAATGATGGATCAAATATGATTATGGAAGCACGTATGGCTATGCTTCTGGCGAGGGTCCGGGAAGGTGAAAGGGGATTCTCGCTGACTTCGAATGAGAACAGACCATTGATGACAGCCCGCAAAGCCCTGGAATTGGCAACAATCGGAGGGGCGGCAGTGCTCGGGCGACCTGATATTGGTTCTCTGGAGGCGGGTAAATGTGGAGATTTTATAGCCATCGATATGAACAAGCTGGAATATGCCGGTGGATTTCATGATCCAGTAGCAGCATTGCTATTTTGTTTGACCCCCAGGGTTTCCTGGAATGTTGTAAACGGCAGAGTGATTGTAAAGGAAGGGCTGCTCGTTCCGGTCGATGTGGAAAAAATTATCCTGAATCACCAGCGGGCAGCACAAAGGTTAGTCAATCCATAAAAAAATTCTATATAAAGGAGAGGATTCCATGCGTAGTTTTTCTGGAAGGGATATTTTATCACTCAAAGACTTTGAACGGGCGGAGTTTTTCAGGGTGTTTGAGGTCGCCAAGGATTTAGAACCTATTGCTAAAAATCGACGTAATTCTGATTTATTAAAAGAAAAAACCCTTGTAACAGCTTTTTACCAACCCAGTACCCGTACAAGGTTGGCTCACGAGGCAGCCATGCACCGGCTGGGCGGCCATGTACTTGGTTTCTCGGATGCAAAAATGACACGGGCCGGGGATTTTTACCAGGAATCCATCAAGGATACCGTCCACATGCTGGAGTATTACGGGGATGCCATTGTCATGCGGCATTTTAAACAAGGTGCACCAGCCGAAGCTGCTAAATGGTCAACCGTTCCGGTAATTAATGCCGGTGATGGCTGGGGAGAACATCCAACCCAGGTATTAACTGATTTATACACGGTTCTACAGGAGAAGGGTCAGATCGATGGATTGACATTCTTATGCATCGGAGATATGCGCATGCGGACAATGCATTCCATTTCCTATGCCCTTACTCAGTTTGACTGCAAAGTGATCTATATTTCCCCTCCGGAGATGTCTCTTACTGCCGAATTCAAGCAAGAATTGAACGATTACAACCTTCAGTATAAAGAAGCAGAGCATGTTTCCGATGTGATTCACGAGGCTGATGTGATTTATATGGAACCTGTAGTTCAGCCGGATTACACAAAATCAAGGGATGAAAGCCGCGATAAATATGATTTGACTGCACCAAACTATAAAGTCACCCGCCAGCTTCTAAGGGAAAAAGCGAAGACAGACTCAATCATCCTCCATTCCTTACCAAGGATGGATGAGCTACCCCAGGATGTGGATATTACGCGCCACTCTCGCTACTGGCAGGAAGCCTTCAATGGTGTTGTGGTACGCATGGCATTACTGGCATTAATCCTTGGGGCGACGGAATAATCCTGATAGATAAACATGAACAGGCAGGAGGGGGGCCTGCCTATCCCAACCTAATGACCCTTTCCATGGAAAAAAAATTCCGACTTAAATCCATCCTTCGATCGGAGGAATTTGCATTTCTGATTGCTGCCCTGATCGCTTATGGCATCTTTATTCCCTGGTTTAGCCTATATGGAGATGATTGGATTTATTTATACGCCTACCACCTGCAGGGTCCTGGTATTTTTATTGATTTTGTAGCTCCGGACCGACCTTTATCGGCCTGGATATATATCCTTACTACATTCCTATTTAAAGAAACATACTGGCTGTATCATCTCCTGTTATTCGTTTTACGCTGGCTTAGCGGTGTTATCCTCTTCCGGGTCTTATTGGAAATCTGGCCACAGCATAGAGAGAAAGTTTTTTGGACATCACTTTTATTTTTGGTTTTTCCCGGATTTTTACAACAGCCCATAGCGATCCAATTTATCCTTCATTTCACGGTGCTGGACCTATTTTTACTCTCTCTTTGGGGGATGATTTATTCCATCCAAATAAAGCAAAAATATTGGCTTTTCACGATTCTCTCCTTATTGGCGGCATCCGGTATGTTTTCCCTTGAATATTTTTTTGGTTTGGAATTGCTGCGACCATTATTCATCTGGATGGCTCTGGGAAAACGCTTTGATACCACACGGCAAAAAGTACTGCGTGTATTTTGGATTTGGCTTCCTTATCTTCTACTAATGGGAGCATTTCTTTTCTGGCGTATCTTCATTTTTAGTTTTAAACACTACCAACCAGTCCTGCTGAATGAACTGGTTAAGAACCCATCTGAAACCATTAAATCATTATTACTCACTATTTTGGACCACCTGCGACTGGCTGTTTATGGAGCCTGGCGGCAGATATTTCAGGCGCCAACTGATTTAGAAAAACCTCTGGTATTTCTGTCCCTCGTGACAGCCGCTTTGATATTATCCCTGTGGTATGCAAAATTCAGATATAAATCACCATCCAATCAAAAGCCTGATGAAGGGGGATCCTTCAAATCCTGGTTCTCTGAAGCATTGCTAATCGGCGGTGTCAGCCTGATAATCGGCGGAATACCCATCTGGATCGTGGGATTACCGGTGAGTCTATCGTTTCCCATGGGACCGTTCCATACTTCCGTTTATGCTTGGCTCCAGTTTAATTCTAACCGCCGGAGTATTCGGTTTACTTCAAACCCGATTTCAACGGATTCTCCTGGCCCTCATTTTTGCATTTTCTATAGGATTTCATTTTCGTAATGCGATGGTTTACATTGGAGAGGCGCAGTCTCTCCAATCATTTTTCTGGCAGCTTACCTGGAGGGTACCAGACCTGAGACATGGTACAATTGTACTTTCGGACAGGATTCCGCTATTCAGATTCTCCGATAACGGATTAACCCCAGTGCTCAATTGGACATATGCACCAGGCCTAAAATCTACCGAAATACCATATAAACTGTTTGAATTAACAGGAAGATTGGAAGAGGGGATGCCTCTGCTTGAAAAAGGAGTGAAGGTTTCCCATCCATACAGGAGTATCCGGTTTTCGGGAAATACATCAAATTCGCTGGTCGTTTATTATTCTCCCCCTTCCTGTTTGCGTGTACTGGACTCCGAGGATGCTGCCATACCGGGATTACCAGATAATATTATTAATGCCTTGGATATCTCTAATTTAGACCAGGTAATGATGGATTCTTCCATACAAGCAGAACCTCCAAACGCAATTGGTGCGGAACCTGAACACGACTGGTGCTATTATTTTCAAAAATCTGATTTAGCCAGGCAACAAAAAAATTGGGTTAAAATATCAGAGTACTGGAATTCCGCTGTTGAAAATAAACAATCGCCAGAGGATCCAACAGAGTTGTTTCCATTCATTGAGGGGTTTGTTAATCTGGGAGATTTGGATAAAGCCCTGGATTTATCAGAGATAGCTCTGGAAAATGGTGAATATTCAAAATCATTTTGTGAATTTTGGAGTTCAATGATCAGCGAGAGGGAATTTTCTGAGCTAGATTTGGAAAAAATTTCTTCACTAAGGGATCAGCTGGGTTGTAGTAATTAGGCAGGATACGAATATATTAAATAAGTTCGGATTTAATAAAGGGAAAATTATGCAAACATATCTTCGAGGAAGAGATTTAATTGGAGATCTGGACTTCAGTAAAGAAGAAGTAGAGACAATTCTTGAGGTTGCATCCGATTTAAAACGGAAAAGAGCATTAAATGAACCGCATGCCTATCTTCGGGATAAAACCCTGGCTATGCTTTTTTTCTTCAGCAGCACCCGCACTCGTGGATCATTTGAAGCAGGAATGGCTCAATTGGGTGGTCATGCGGCATTTATTGAATCCCGGACAACGCAAATTTCTCATGGTGATACCGCAAAAGAGATCGGCGAGATATTTGGCCGGTATTTCGATGGAATAGCTATCCGAAATATCGATTGGGGATCCGGAAACCGGTACATCAATGATGTCGCCAAAAATTCTCGTTCGCCAGTGTTTAATATGCAGTGTGAAATTTACCATCCCTTCCAGATTCTGGCAGACTTGTTGACGATCATTGAGAAAAAGGGAAGTAATTTGCGACGTAAAAAGATGGTCGTTTCCTGGGCATATGCGGCATCCTATCAAAAACCCATGTCGGTACCGCAAAGCCTGATCCTGCAGATGCCGCGATTTGGGATGGATATTGTTTTGGCTCACCCCCCCGAATTTCGCCTGATGCCGGAAATTATGGACCAGGCGCGTGAGCAAGCGCGCAAATTCAAGGTTGGATTTGAGGTTGTTGATGATATGAATACTGCATTTAAGGATGCAGATATTATCTATGCAAAATCATGGGGCGCCATGGTTCATACACAGGATGAAAAGGAAGGTGCAGAGATTATTAAAAAATACTCTGGTTGGATTACCGATTCACAGAAAATGTCTCTTGCCAGAGAAGATGCAATCTATATGCACCCATTACCTGCAGACCGCAATATTGAAGTGACAGATGAAGTGATAGATGGACATCAATCTGTGGTGTATGACGAGGCGGAAAATCGATTACACGTTCAAAAAGCTGTAATGGCTTTATCCATGAATTAACTAAAAAAACTATTAAAAGGAGCATGAAAGATGACAAAAGGAGTAGCGGTAGTAGCAATCGGTGGAAACTCATTGATCAAGGATAACCGGACGGCCATCCCTGACCAATACAATGCAGCAAAAGAAACAACCATGCACATTGCGGATATGATCGAACAGGGTTGGGATGTTGCAATCGGTCATGGAAATGGTCCACAGGTGGGTTTTCTATTGAGGCGGTCAGAAATTGCCGCAAAAGTGGAAGGGATGCCGGAAATTCCACTGGATTGGTGCGGGGCGGATACGCAGGGAGCCATCGGGTATGCCCTTACCCAGACGCTGCAAAATGAATTAAAAAGAAGAAAGATAGAAAAATCTGTTGCAACAGTCATCACCCAGGTTCTTGTAGATAAAGATGACACCGCATTCCAGCATCCCACCAAACCAATTGGTGGTTTCATGGATGAGCAATCTGCCAAGCATCGCGCTGAGGCGGAGGGGTGGTCGGTAGTTGAAGATGCTGGCAGGGGGTGGCGACGGGTTATCGCTTCTCCAATACCGATGGAAATTATCGAACTTAAATCTGTTGAAAAACTCCTTCAAGCAGGTCATATTGTGATTACTGTTGGCGGTGGTGGAATACCAGTTATTCGTAATGATGATGGGGATCTCGAAGGTACGGCAGCAGTCATTGATAAAGATTATGCTTCCAGCCTGCTGGCGCGCAAGATAAATGCCGATTTGTTCGTGATCTCTACTGCCGTCGAAAAAATAGCCATCAACTTTGGCAAACCAGACCAAAAGTGGTTAGATCGTATGACCCTGTCCGAAGCTAAAAAATACCTGGCTGAAGGCACCCATTTTGCCAAGGGCTCAATGGCTCCAAAAATCCAGGCTATCATCTGGTTCCTGGAAGCGGGTGGTAAGGAAGCCATTGTTACCAACCCGGAAAATATTGGACGTGCCCTTAAAGGCGAAACCGGAACCCATATCGTCCAAGATTGATTAGCCAGCACAAGAATTAATGCCCCGATTTCTCCATTATCATCGGGGCATTTTTTTTGAGTAAAATTATAAGAATGTCCAGAAGGCAATATGGAAAATATCTTTTCCGGACGGAACATTAACCATAATCAATAATGGATTGTGTTATACCCCATAAAATAACAACTATTAGCCTCAACCGAGAAATCACCTAATTTTAAGGTTGGTTATTATAATAATTCCTGAAATGTGGATACAATAATTTTAAGACGCTGGTTTTTCTGGTAGTCGTTTATCAATGAATTGTCATTTCAACCAAGATGATCCAATAAGGAGGTATTAACTGGATAATCAAGAAATCAAGACTTGTTATGTGACCATAATTTAATATATAGAGGAGAATACGATGTTTAGAAAATCTTTTTATACGCTATTTGTTCTTGCTGTAACAGTTGTATTGGTCCTTTCTGCATGCGCTCCGGCGGTGTCGCAGCCCATTGCAACACCACCGGAAGCAGAAGCAGAAGCCCCTACCGAGCCGCCTGCTGAAGAAGCAGCACCTACCGAGCCGCCTGCTGCAGAAGCAGCACCAACTGAGGCTCCGGCTGCAACAGTAGTCTCCGCACCCGCCGCAGAGAAATATCACTTTTGGGCTTCTCATGGTTGGCATTTATAATGACCGCGGCTGGAGCCAGGCTCATTACGATGCCGGACTATATGCCCAGGAAAAACTTCCCAATACCGAAATGTTGTACGTTGACAAAGTAAATGTGGCAGACCGTCCTGGAGTAACCCCGGCACAGTTGGCTGAAGACCTTGTGGATAAAGGTGCCAAACTTGTGATCTTCAACTCGGATGATATGAAGGACAGCGCGGTTGAATTTGCCAAAGCCAATCCAGAAACCTTGGTGATACATGCTTCCGGTGATACATCCTGGAAGGATGGGAAAAATTTTGTAGAACTTCCAAATCTGACCAATTTTATGGGCCGCATGGAATACGGCAAGATGATGGCTGGCTGCGCAGCTGCCCTGACTACCCAGACCGGTCAAATCGGGTACCTCGGACCGCTAATAAATGAGGAAACCCGCCGCCTGGCTGCATCTGTATATCTTGGTGCAAAATACTGCTGGTCGGAGTATCTTGGGAAAGATGCGGCAGATCTGAAATTTAAAGTGACATGGATTGGATTCTGGTTCAACATCCCTGGTGTTACATCTGATCCTACCCAGGTTGCAGATGAATTTTTCAATAGCGGGTATGATGTCGTGGTTTCCGGGATTGATACCACAGAGGCTCTCGTCCAGGCAAAAAAAGCTGCAGGCGAAGGCAAATCTGTCCGGGCAGTTTCCTATGATTATATTGATGGATGCGCCGAAGCGCCTGAGGTTTGTCTTGGCGTACCCTACTTCAACTGGGGTCCTTCCTATGTAAAATGGCTGACGGCCGCCCAGGATGGCTCCTTTAAATCCACCTGGGAATGGAACTCCCCCGATTGGGGTGACCTCAATAATCCGGATACCAGTGCTGTCGGATTCAAAAAGGGTGATGGCCTATCAGCAGATGCCTCGGCAAAATTGGATGATTTCATCAAAGAGCTTGCAGGTGGTTTGAACCTCTGGACTGGTCCAATTAATCTTCAGGATGGATCGGAATATATCCCGGCTGGAACCCCGGCTACAGATTTCCAGGTCTGGTATTTACCCCAGTTATTGGAGGGGATGGAAGGTCAAAGCGCTTCTGAGTAAGTGATTTCTTTTTTCATTGAAGGGGAAGGCAGCAAAAGCCTTCCCCTTTCTTGGTTGGAAAACTATGGACATCGTGCTGAAGAACATCAATAAGAGCTTTGGTAAAGTTCAGGCTAATCAAAATATCAATTTATCCATTCCAGCTGGCAGTATTCAGGGATTATTGGGCGAAAATGGGGCTGGAAAAAGCACATTGATGAAAATTCTTTCGGGTTTTATCCAACCAGATTCAGGGGAGATTATTCTGGATGGAAAATGTGTGAAAATTCAAAATCCGGCCGATAGCATGCATTATGGTATCGGTATGCTTCATCAGGACCCGCTAGATTTTCCGCCCATGCAGGTACTGGAAAATTTCGTTATAGGTCAACCAGGGTCTATTCTTTTATCCAATAAAAAAGTTGAACAGGAATTTGACCAGTTACAACAACAATTTGGTTTTACATTAAAGCCTCATTCCTATGTTGATACCCTGACAGTAGGTGAGAGACAGCAGTTAGAAATATTGCGTTTGTTACATCTTGGAGCGCAGGTGTTGATTTTAGATGAACCAACCACCGGAATCAGCTCACAACAAAAACAGCTCCTATTTTCCACCCTCAGGTTGCTGGCTCAACAAGACAAGACGATTATTTTGGTTTCCCATAAATTGGAAGATGTTGAGAACCTTTGCAGTCAAATTGCTGTCCTGCGCAAAGGAGAACTGGTCGGGGAGATTAATCCACCCTATTTTACGGAAAACCTGGTAAGAATGATGTTTGGTAAGAGCCTGATAGAATGGCAAGGGGTAGATTGTGCTGGAGACACCCCGGTTATGAAACTGGAAAAGATGGAAATATCCGATCCCCGTCTTACGATTGGACCTGTGGACCTGGAACTTTGCAAAGGGGAAGTAATTGGTTTGGCTGGTATGGAAGGGAGTGGTCAGGATATCTTCTTAAGAGCTTGTGCCGGATTGATCCGGCCAACCAGTGGAAAGATAATCATTAACAATCGCAACATGATTGGTGAACAATATCATGTTTTCATGAAGGAGGGAATTAAATTCCTTCCGGCATCGCGGTTGGAGGAAGGGCTCGTCCAGGGATTAACGGTGGGTGACCATTTTGTATTGACTGATAAAAGACAAGGCTTTTTCATTGACAGGAAAATTGCCGACGAATTCGCCAAGGAAGGCATTAAAAATTACGAGATAAAAGGATCCACACAAAGCCTGGTGGAATCCCTTTCTGGGGGAAACCAGCAGAGATTAATGCTGGCGTTGTTACAAACCCCCTTATGGATTTTATTTTTAGAGCATCCAACCAGGGGATTGGATATTGAATCCAGTATGGATGTATGGTTAAAATTGAAAGACCGTTGTAAAGGTGGGACAGCAATCCTCTTTTTCTCGCCAGACCTGGAGGAAATCCTTCAATACAGCGACCGAATTCTGGTGTTTTACAATGGACAGGTCTCCGTACCATTAAAAAAAGGCGATTTCACGCTTGACCAATTGGGCCAACTAATTGGTGGGAAAGGCTGGCAAGAAATCCACCAACTGCAGGCAAGAGAATGAATAATAAAAAACCTTTCTGGTTAAATGTTGGTTTCCAGGTTGTTGGAATTTTCCTCGCGTTTATTTTTACAATCCTGATTTTAATTCTCACTGGTTCCTCTCCGTTGGAAACCTTCCGCCAGATCGCACTCGGTTCGTTTGGGTCTGTAAAAAAGATTGCAGATGTGATGGTGATTACAATTCCCCTTACCATTATCACAAGCGGATTGTTGATTACATTTATGGCCGGCCTTTGGAATATTGGCATTGAAGGCCAAATTACCCTGGGAGCAATATTTACCACCTGGATAATGCGATTGCTTCAAGATACCCAGGGACCACCAGCAATGATCATTCTACTATCGGTGTTGGCAGGAATGGTTGGCGGTTGTATTTGGGCTTTATTAGTCGGATTGTTGAAGGTTTTTGGAGGTGTTAATGAAATATTTGGTGGCCTTGGTCTCAATTTTGTGGCAACTGCGCTGACCTTATGGCTCATTTTTGGACCGTGGAAACGTCCTGGAATTGGCTCCATGAGCGGGACAGTTCCATTCCCAGAAGAGTTATGGCTTGGGACAATCCCCGGGTACCGGTTAAGTATCTGGGGGCTTATTCTGGCATTTTCTGCATTCCTGGCGGTGTATTTCTTATTGAAGGACACTATTATTGGATTAAGACTAAAAGCAATCGGAAAAAACCTAAGAGCGTCTTATCAGGTAGGTATTCCTGCCTGGCAGCATATGATTCTCGCATTTCTCCTTTGCGGTTTACTGGCTGGATTGGCAGGATCTTTACAGGTGGTTGGTTTTCATCACCGCCTTGTGCCTTCCATTTCAGGAGGGTATGGATTTTCTGCGCTGCTAATTGCCATGTTGATTAGTTACCGTGCTTTTTATATCATTCCAGTAGCCATATTTTTTGCTGCTTTAAACCTTGGGAGTATACAGCTTCCTATTGTATTAAAGATTGATTCGTCCCTGGCAGGTGTGTTGCAGGGCGTCCTGGTGTTATCTGTAATCATAATGGAAGGTATTCGCCTGCGAATGATGGAAAAAATCGGGAGAGAACAACATGATCAATGATGCCATCCTGATGGGTCTTGCCGGCGTATTGGCTACCGCTTCTCCGGTAATATTTGCAGTGATTGGGGAGACAATATCCGAACGTGCGGGTGTGATCAATCTCTCATTAAACGGGGCAATCCTGCTTTCAGCGATGGTTGGATTTGCTGCTGCCGTCTATTTCAACAGCACAATCGCCGGTCTGTTGGCTGGAATGCTTATAGGTGCTTTAATCGGTTTGATAATCTCAATCAGTAGTATCAGCCTATTTCAATCCCAGGTAGCTGTGGGGTTTGTGCTTGCATTAACCTGCAGGGATCTAAGCTACTTCCTGGGGAATCCGCTGATGAGTGTTACCGGACCCACTATGAAAGTAGTCCCAATACCTTTCCTAAGCCAGCTACCTGTTCTTGGAGAATTATTCTTCCACCATGACCTTATGACATATGCCAGTTTTATCCTCATTATCTTCAGCTGGTTTTACATTTTCAAAACGCGTCCCGGATTAATGCTACAAGGAATAGGTGAAAGACCTGCCGCAGCTTATGTTAGAGGCGCTGATGTAATTCGTTTACGATACATATACACCATTGTTGGAGGCGCTTTAGTCGGATTGGCAGGGCCGATGTACTCGTTAAATATAAAAGCTGGCTGGAAGGGGACTCTTTCCGGGTTAGATGGAATTGGATGGATAGCACTGGCTATCACCATATTCGGGGGCTGGAATCCTCTCCGGGCAGCATTTGGGGCGTATCTTTTTGCCTTACTACAATGGTTGGGCCTGGTATTACAACCAAACCTTCCCAATATTCCATCACAATTGTTACAAGTGGCACCATTTCCTTTAATGATCCTGACATTATTACTGGTTAATTTTGGTAACACAGAATGGTTTGCACGCCTGATGGCGGTGCTGCCACCCCACCCCCGCGTAATACTTGGTAACATTCTCCGTTCTTTGCGCGCCGCACCTCCAGCAGCACTGGGTGTTCCATTTAAGAAAGAGTAACCATTAACAAGTAAAATAAGGCCAAGATCTCGATTTTACAGGAAAGGTTATGACGCATATATCCCAATATACCGGTTTTAATTGCAGTGTTTGTGGTCAATTTTACAAGAAAGATTCTGTCCAATATGTTTGCCCAAGAGATGGCGGGAACCTGGATGTTGTGTTGGATTATGAAAATATCAAAAAAAGATTTGGACCAGAAGATATTTTCAACAACAAAAATCACTCCATGTGGCGCTATTTACCGCTTCTACCCGTAAAGGACCCTGGCTGGGATGAGACCCCTCTACGATCGGTTGGCTGGACGCCCACATACCAGAACCGGTTATTATCTGAGTCACTGGGTCTTAAAAACCTGTGGATCAAAGATGAAGGGCGAAACCCGACAGCATCCTTAAAAGACCGCGCAAGTGCGCTGGTTGTTGCCAGGGCGATGGAACTTCAAGCTGAAGTCATCGTGACAGCGTCTACCGGAAATGCCGGAGCTGCCCTGGCCGGCATGGCGGCGGCAGTTGGTCAAAAAGCGGTTATTTTTGCTCCCAAAACTGCCCCGCCCGCAAAAGTTGCCCAGCTGCTTGTATTTGGTGCAAAGGTTGTTCTGGTAGATGGAAATTATGATCAGGCATTTGACCTATCCTTACAGGCATCTGATGAATTTGGATGGTACTGCCGGAATACTGGCTTCAATCCATTTACACTGGAAGGAAAAAAAACTGCTGCTTTGGAAATTTGGGAAAATCAAATTATAGGTTTTCATTTACATGAAAAACCCCTTGCAATATTTGTCTCAGTGGGGGATGGTAATATTATTTCTGGTTTACATAAAGGATTTAAAGATCTGATACAACTGGGCTGGCTGGATACCGCTCCTCGCTTGTTTGGCATCCAGGCTGAGGGTTCGGCTGCTGTTGCAAATGCATTTTTCAACCATTCGGAGATAATCAATCCTGTCTCTGCGAACACAATTGCAGACTCAATCTCGGTAGATTATCCCAGGGATGGTATACGAGCCGTCCGGGCTGCGGTCCAGACGGAGGGAGGTTACCTGACAGTCTCCGATGCCGAAATCCTAAAATCAATCAAAGAGCTGGGCAGATACGGCATCTTTGCTGAACCTGCCGGTGCTGCCTCTTTTGCCGGTTTAAAGAAAGCTGTCCATGCTAAAATCATAAAACCGGATGACCCGGTTTTAATAATGGTGACTGGCAACGGGTTAAGGATATTAAAGCTGCTAACCAGGCAGTAGACCCAGCTCCAATTATTGAACCCAGTATGGCTGCTCTAAAAGAACTGATGAATAGAGGTAATTTCTAGAAAATAGGATAAGTGGAAGAATGAAACCAACTTTTACCATCGTTGCTCCCGTTTTCAATGAAAAAGACAATGTAAGGGAGCTTCACCAACGCATAACAGAGGTGATGGAGAGCACCGGAGAACCGTGGGAATTTGTAATTGTAGATGATGGATCAAGCGACGGTTCTACCGATATGATAAAGGAGCTATCAAAAGAGGATAATCATGTGCGGCCGGTCATTTTTGCACGTAACTTTGGCCATCAAATTGCAGTCACAGCCGGATTGGATTATTCGCGGGGATGCGGTTGTTGTGGTTGATGCAGACTTACAGGATCCTCCAGAGACAATCTTGAAGCTAATCGAAAAATGGCGGGAGGGGTATCAGGTTGTCTATGCTGTCCGCACCGAACGTGAAGGTGAAACATGGTTTAAAACTTTCACTGCATCCCTTTTTTACCGGATTATTTTTCGCATCACAGATGTAAAGATCCCTATGGACACCGGGGATTTCAGGCTGATGGACCGCAAGGTTGTAAATGTGATGAACCAGATGCGGGAGAAACATCGATTCCTGCGCGGGATGGGTGCATGGGTTGGTTTCCGGCAGATTGGCGTACCATATAAACGCGCCGCCCGTCATGCTGGTGAGACTAAATACCCGTTTCGAAAAATGTTGAAGTTAGCTATCACTGCGATTACCGGGTTTTCATATTTCCCACTTCAGATGGCAACTTATTTTGGATTCATCTCCGCTGGAATAAGTATTCTGGCGATCCCGCTTGTGATTCTTTTACGTGTGATTGCAGGACAGGCATTTTTAGGGCAGGCAACTACATTAATAGCAGTTCTATTCCTAGGGGGAGTCCAATTAATATCGCTGGGAATTCTCGGTGAATACATTGGCAGAATTTATGATGAGGTAAAGGGAAGACCGCTGTATATCGTCAGTGATGAACCAGATTAGGGAATAACATTAACTAATTAAGGATAAAAAAATGGCAAAGATCGATTTAACTCTTTTTGAGGACCAATTAAGAAGTGCAGTAAATCGCTCAAGGGATAGGAATATCATCATTCCCACTTTTGAACAAATGAAGAATCCAAAATTGGTTCCTGAAAAGATTCGTCAGGAATTAAACCGGATTGGTCTATGGGATATCACCGCACGCAATCTTTTCCGGATTACCTGGAAAAACCAGTCTATCCCATTCGGAGGCGGATTTGATGGTGTAAATTATATTGAATTTCCCAGGCAGCTTACCGGTGTTGATGCGCGCATTATTGCATTAGTTGGAAAATGGTTTCCAACAGGCGCACACAAAGTAGGAGCAACATTTGGATGCCTGGTCCCCAGGTTAGTTACCGGCCAATTTAATCCGGAAATCCAAAAAGCAGTATGGCCTTCAACAGGCAATTTCTGCCGCGGCGGAGCATATAATTCAACGCTGCTTGGATGCAATTCCATTGCAATTCTGCCGGAGGGGATGAGCAAAGAAAGATTTGAATGGCTTTCCAGCGTGGCAGGTGAAATCATTGCCACACCCGGGAGCGAATCCAACGTGAAGGAGATTTTTGATAAATGCTGGGAACTGCGGGCCAGCGGTGAGAATTTGATGATCTTCAATCAATTTGAAGAGTTTGGCAACTATCTATGGCACTACGATATCACTGGTCATGCCATGCAGGAAGTATTAGAAAAAGAATTACATCCAAGAGGCCAATATCGCGGGGTTGTCTTAACTACCGGATCAGCTGGGACAATTGCCTGCGGTGATTACCTGAAACAAGTCTATCCTTACAGTAAAATAGCTGCCAGTGAGGCATTACAATGTCCAACCTTATTGGAAAATGGCTTTGGCGCTCACCGGATTGAGGGGATTGGAGATAAGCATGTTCCCTGGATTCATAATGTAAAAAATACAGATATGATTGTTGCTATTGATGACAATGCTGTGGTCAGCCTGGCACGATTATTTAATGAACCCGTTGGACAGCAATACCTGGCTAAGAAAGGTGTTCCCGCAGAATTTATCGGCCGTTTAGATTTATTAGGTTTTTCTGGGATCGCCAATATGTTATCTGCAATCAAGTTTGCCAGGTATTACGAACTTGGCGAAGAGGATATTGTTTTAACTGTCCTGACGGACTCAATGGATTTGTATCAAAGCCGGAAAATAGAGATGCGTGAGACATCCGGAGACTACCAGGTGACAGATGCTGCTGCCCATTACGCACAATATTTGCTTGGTATGGGCACAGATTGTTTGAAAGAATTAACTTTTGAAGAACGGCGGAGAGTCCACAACCTGAAATATTTTACCTGGGTGGAACAGCAAGGGAAAACCTATGAAGAAATTATCGACCAATGGAAAAAAGATGATTATTGGACCGAGATCCAGAGCCAGGTACCCGAAATCGACTATTTGATTGAAGAGTTTAATAAACGGGTAGGTTTATTGGACAATACGAATTGAAATGTGTTGATTTTTATGGGAAAGCTTATCTGAGGACTGAAAGATTCCCAATAAAATGAATGAAAATATTCCACCGGAAGCAATTATCCTCGTTTCCGTAATGCCTGCACTACGCGATTTAGAAATCGCTCGCTTGCTGGGATGGTACCGCATACCCCTTCGAACCGCTCCCAAAATTATTGACGTAGATTTTTTGGCTTTTTACCAAACAGGGGTTTTCGGAATTGAACACCGGTGGAAGATAGAATATTTTGCCGAATGCAGGGGGCATGAATTGCAGCGTCGTAAAGACTTATTCAAGGAGACACCGGATCATCCCCGTGCCAACGAGGAATATTACAAGATTCAATTAGGTTCATTATGTGCCTTGCCAAATCCCATACCTGCTGAGGGATGGAAGAGGATCACTTTTTTTTATACTACCGGTCTGCTATTCAGTAATGCACGAAAAATTTCGGACCTGGCGCTCAACAATGAAGACCGGATGGTTGTTTGGCGGACTTTGCGAGAACGAGCCGTTACAGGAGGAAATTACCAGGTGGATACATTACCTGAACTACCTGGAGATTCCGAATTATTAATATTTCTCGGTGGATTACCGAAGAATTTTCCTCATTAGCGATATTTCTCCCGAGAATATAAGACCAATCTCAAAAATGGATGTGTAACTTCTGACCGAACTAATATATCCCGGGGAAAATTATTGTGATGACCATTTTTGGATAAGGAATTGAGGCAGCCATGTTTTTAATAAAAGGCGGAACGATTATTACTGCAAGGGATACGTATCCCGCAGATATCCTGGTAGATGGCGAAAAAATTGTCCGGATAGGTGTGGAATTAAATATTTCTGAGAATATTGAAGTTATTGATGCAGAGGATATGCTCATTATGCCCGGAGGTGTTGATGTTCATACCCATTTTGATTTGCCAATGTTCAATACCGTGTCATCCGATGACCATTATAGTGGCCATAAAGCTGCCGCTTTTGGTGGAACTACCACAGTGATTGATTTTGTCCCACTAGAATCACCCTCAATATTTACCAGTATTGATAAATGGCATGAAAAAGCAGATTCAAAGGCAGCGGTTGACTTCGGTTTCCATATGAATATCACCCGCCTGGATGAACAGATCGTCAAAGAGATTCCGCTGCTTCCTTCTGAAGGAATTACCAGTATTAAAGTATTTACTGCATATAACAACCGCTTACGTCTGGATGACGGGAATATCTTCCGTGTTTTAAGAATTGCAGCCGAACAGCAATTATTGACAATGCTCCATGTGGAAAATGGGGATATCATAGAAATCCTGGTTGAAGAAGCGCTTTCTCAAGGCCATACCTCCCCGGAATGGCATGCCAGGACTCGACCAGCCTGGGGGGCAGTGGAGAGTTTCCTGAAGGCAGTTTCGCTGGCAGCCCTGGCAGATGCACCCATATACATTGTTCACATGAATACCCGGGGAGAGGTGGATATGTTAGAGTATGCCCAAAAACTGGGCATAAAGGTCATTGGGGAAACCTGTCCCCATTATTTACTGTTGAATGAGAATTATCTTATCAGGCCAGATGGAGCGAAATTTGTCTGTTCCCCGCCGCTTCGAACAATGATTGACAATGAAGCCTTATGGAAAGGCCTCATGAATGAGAGTATTACCGTTATAGGAACCGATCACTGCTCTTTTTTCTTTAATGGGACACAATCCATTCCATACGAAGGCAAATCAATTGCCATCCCCGGTAAAGAACTTGGGAAGGAAGATTTTACCAAAATACCCAATGGTTTACCCGGTGTAGGGGATCGCCTTCCGATTATGTGGACATGTGGAGTAAATACCAGAAAAATTACACCCAATCAATTTGTCGCATTACATTCCACCAATCCAGCCAAATATTTTGGACTATACCCCTCTAAAGGTACATTGCAGGTTGGTTCAGATGCGGATATTATTATTTGGGATCCAAATAAAGAGATTTCCTATGGCAAGGATGTGGCTAAACACCGGACCGATTACAATTTGTATGAGGGGTGGAGCCTAAAAGGATTCCCCAAAAAAGTGATTTTACGCGGGACTTTACTGGTTGATGATGGCAAGTGGTACGGACGTAAAGGAATGGGCAGATACCTTTACAGGTCGTCATTCCAATCGAGTAGATAAAGAAGAAAACGGATGCACATAATCGTTGCTGGAATCATCCTGTGTGTGGTTGGGATAATTGTATATTTACTCGTTCAATTTAGACCAGAATTCCCGTACACCTGGTTAATATCTGTTGGCGCTTCCTTGATCGCCTGGCTTCTGGTTTTAATAAGCCATTGGCTTCCGTCAGATCCGGTCCGGGTAGTTGGATGGATTCCATACAGCCTATTTGGTTCAACCATTTTAATTGTAAATGATTCTGTGTCATGGCCTTATGCTTTTGGTTTGGTATCCGTTCTTCTGGCTGTCATGTTAACATTAGCAATCGACATTACGCCGAAATCTGGATCGAAAACCTGGGCTGGCAGTTTAATCATTACCGGTATGGGTTTAGTTGTAGTATTGGCGGGCAATGCCCTTACATTGATTTTAGCCTGGGCAGCCCTGGATATTGTTGAATTTATCATCCTTATCCGCAGTACCAACGGAACAGACATGCTCAACCGATCCGTCCTATCTTTTTCCGCCCGGATTCTGGGGATTTTTCTGGTCATCTGGTCGATGGTAATGAGTTATAAAGGGCCAGATGTCCTTACATTCAATTTTATATCACCAGAAGTGGGTGTATTCATGCTCCTAGCTGTGGGTCTGCGCCTGGGAGTTATTCCATTACATCTTCCTTATACGAGAGAGCTTCGTCTCCGCAGGGGATTTGGAACACTCCTGCGATTAATTTCAGCTGCCTCCAGCCTGGTAGTCCTTGCCAGGCTTCCTGAAACTGTTGTACAACCAACACTGGCGGTTTATTTGTTGATATTTACTGCTCTGGCAAGTCTCTACGGTGCATTCATGTGGGTGACTGCAAGGAATGAATTGGATGGCAGGCCTTATTGGCTGGTGGCATTGGCCGGAATGGCAATTGGCAGCGTTGTTCGTGGTAAACCAGAGGCCAGTGTTGCCTGGGGATTAGCCCTGATTTTGGTTGGAGGCCTGGTATTCCTTTATTCTTCCAGGAGAAGGGAAACGGTCATGTTTTCTTTCCTGGCCGTAGTGGGATTATCCGGTCTGCCATTCACCCCTTCAGCAAGCGGTTGGTATGGATTGGTTGTAATTCCATTCAGCCTGTTGGACGTAATTTATATTATTGCACATGGATTTTTATTGCTTGGGATTTTAAGGTTGACATTAAATCCGGGAAATCCATTAAAAGGAATAGAGCGATGGCTGCAAATCATTTATTTGTCTGGTCTCATAATCCTAATTATTTCCCACTGGATTATTGGGATATTTGGCTGGGAGGGATCTTTTACACCAGGCACCTGGTGGGCGTCGAGCCTTTCGGTTATCATAGCAGCGATGACATATATCCTATCCCTGAGGAATTTTGGCAAGGATGGGGAAAAGGATGAAATTCCAAACCTGACGTGGATACCTTATTTATGGAATGTTTTTGGGATTCGAATTGCTGTTTTATTCCGTTTAGATTGGTTTTATAGATTAATTTATAGAATTTTTAGAATCCTGCAGGGGGTTCTGACTGGTTTCACCGCCCTCCTTGAGGGGCAGGGTGGAATCCTTTGGACATTCTTGTTGATGATCCTCGTCGTTACCCTGCTTCGCGAAGGAAATATTCGTTGAGCGGAAATCTGTTATCTACAGCCTGTTTAGTCATCCTTTTGGTGACTTCTCTTATCATCCTGATATCAAAAAACTGGCGTATCACTATCCTCGCATTAGTATTCCAATATGTTGGAGTTTTCGGACTTGTGTCTCTTATCTGGCCGCTGACGTTAGCGGCTGTGAAATTAATTGTGGGTTGGATGGCATGTTCAATTTTCAGTACAGCAAGCATTTTGGAGATGCGGGAAGCTGAAACTGAGGACGAATTATCAGGAAATTTGTTTAAAATAATTTCTGCCAGTTTAATCTGGGTGTTTGTGCTAATCCTGTCTCCAGAATTGGCAAGGCTGATAAGCATTCCAATCGATATTGCCAGGGGAAGCCTGTTATTAATCGGGATTGGGTTTATCCAGATCGGTATGAACCAGGACCCGATGAAAATCATAATTGGATTGTTGACAGTATTGGCTGGTTTTGAAATTCTGTATGCTTTTTTGGAAGCATCCATTCTAGTAACCGGTTTATTAGCATTGGTGAATCTTGGAATTGCATTTATTGGTTCTATCATTCTGACACTCCCAAATATGGAGGAATCCATTTGAGTTCTCCCATAATTTGGATAATTTACCCGGTTATCTTCTCTTTATTTCTTTGGATATTGAGACAATATACTGTTTTTGTAAAGATTTCCGCAGTGGTTTTTTGCGGATCATTATTATTGACCGGACTCCTGCTACCGATTAATACATTTATCAATATCGGAACATTTTCCTTTGAAATATCGGATGAGCTGCTCATTTTAGGAAGAAGATTAGTGTTGGATAACAATGACCAACAGGCAATCCTATTCTTTTACGGTCTGGCTACTTTCTGGTTTGCTGGCACCATAACAATTGAGATAAATGAGCATTTTGTTCCAATTGCTTTGTCAATTGTAGCGTTATTCATCAGCGCAATTGCAGTTGAGCCATTTTTATATGCCTCAATTTTGATCGAAATTTGCGTATTAATGATCATTCCTATAATTTTATGGGACAGAAAAACCGTGGAACAGGGTGTCCTATTATTTCTGGTTTTTCAAACCCTGGCAATGCCACTAATCTTACTTGCTGGCTGGTCTTCCGGTGGTTTTGAAGCGAATCCAACTGATCAAGCCTTACTGCAACAAACAGTAGTTTTAATAGGTTTGGGATTTGCAATTATGTTAGCCATTTTCCCATTTCATTCCTGGCTTCCGGTTTTTGTCCGTCAAAACCATCCATATATCACCGGCTTTATCCTTACCCTACAGCCTATCCTGGTTTTATTACTGGCATTAGATTTCCTGAATGCGTTTGTTTGGCTCCGAAATTACCCCCAACTATTTGAGGGAATCAGATGGATAGGATTAATGATTGTTGTGATTTCTGGTTTTCTGGCGGCGTTCACCCAGGATATGGGTAGAATGTTCGGCTATGCAGTTATGCTCGAGAATGGTTTTGCCATATTAGCGCTCAGTTTAGGTAACCAGATAGGTCTCAATATTCTGGTTCTGTCATTTATTCCAAGGGTAGTTGGATTATCTGTATGGGCTCTATCATTATCTGTCTTGAAATATATGCCGGAAACCGGATTTGCTCCATTAATTGGATCAATACGGAACCATCCCATAGCATCCTTTGCATTGATTTTGGCGGGTTTATCCATCAGCGGATTACCAATATTACCGACCTATCCAATCCACCTGATGGTTTTTGAGAATATCATCAGGCTTTCGCTAAACCATGCAGTCCTGATATTTCTTGGTACAGTGGGATTTTTGGTTGGAATTCTTAGGATGATCAGATTATTGGTTGTAAGCAATCAAAAAGAATGGCTTTTTGGGGAAAATTGGTCCCAAATTTTTTTCTTGACCGGTGGAATTGGAATGATGCTGATTTTTGGCCTATTTCCAAAACTCTATTTTCCGCTATTGCTACCCATCCTCAATGCTTTTGAGTATTTACCGTAAACCGTCTTTAGATCCGGAAAATCAATTTATACTTATTGGTATAATGCATCATCTTAGGAAAAACCAGTGATCCAAAACACACTGGCAGGATTCCACAAAAGGAAAAATAATTCTGGACTCTGGCGGCGAATGAGTTCGTTTTATCCGCAGATTAAGAGGTAAACCAATGGAACTTGAACAAATTGTAAAAAGGCTGGACTGGTTGGAGGACGAGCGCAGAAAAGATAAGGCGCAAATAGCAACACTGGCCGAAAGGATTAATCGGTACGAAAACAGTTATGCTGATCTAAATACACAAATTCAGGAAGTTAATGGTGAGGTCGTACGTTTAGCTTCCAATTTATCGGCTATTGAAGGTATTGAAAATTTGGTTAATGAACTGCGGGTGGAGTTCAACCGGTCAATAGAAGCTCAGGAAAAAAAGAGAATGGACAGGGAAAGGGAAATTGATAAAGTCCATATGGAAGAAATGATCCCTGTAAATAAATCCCTGTATGAATTGAAAAAAGGTCTCGATCCTATCCAGGACCTCAAGCGGGGGATGCAATTAAGGATCGACGAGGAGTATCGTTTAAGTACCCTCATTGAAGAGTTAGAAAAAAAAGTTGATAAAGGCCATAGGATGGAGGAAGATTATTCGCTAACACAGCGGTTGTTTGAAGAAGGAAGGCGTCAAGATTCCAAGCGAATGACAGATGTTCAAGGGGAACTTGCAGCAGTCCGGAAACGGGTGGATGATCAGCGGGGAAAAATTGATCTGGCTTTAGATCTAACACATAAACTTGAAGCCAAATTAAATAATGTACAGGAATCAGATAGAGAATTGAGGCAGGTTCAAAGCAATATCGTGGAGAAACATAACCTTTTCACTGTTGAAAGAGACCGGCAGTGGAAGGAATTAAAGACAAAAATTGAAGAAATATCCAGCCAATCTGTCAATTTGGATACTCAGATTGTGAGCCTGGATTCGACCCATCGTACTGTTAAAAAGGCATTAGAACAATTGGAAGAAATTATCCAGCACTTTGACAGGCGTGCTAATGAAATTACAGAAATGCAACGGTTGATGGAAGAGAGATTCCGCCAGGATTGGGTATCCTTTAAGGCGGATGATCAAAAGCGCTGGGCAAATTACTCGATTGCTCAAGATGAGAAATATCGTGACACTGAACGCCAGGTTGTAAAAGACTCTGAACGGCTTGTACAACTGGAAGATTTGGCTCAGGATCTGAAGGATACCCTGCAACAGGATTCCGAAATCATGCTGGAAAATCTCCTCCAACTGCAAGGAATGCTTAATGAATTTGTTGGACAGATAGAAAACCGAATAAAAAACTGAAATGGGGGTTTGGAAATAAATGCGGGTAATTGGGACAGCCGGTCATGTTGATCACGGTAAATCTGCTCTTGTTTCAGCTCTAACTGGAATAAATCCTGATAGGCTAAAGGAAGAACAGATCCGTGAGATGACCATTGATCTCGGATTTGCATGGTTAACTCTCCCTAACGGGGAAGAGGTAGGGATTATTGATGTACCAGGTCATCGCGATTTTATCGAGAATATGCTGGCCGGGGTTGGTGGGATTGATGCGGTGATTTTTGTGGTTGCAGCAGATGAGGGGGTTATGCCGCAAACGAAGGAGCACCTGGCAATTCTGAATCTGCTGCAGGTGAAGTCAGGGATCATCGCTTTGACGAAAAAAGACCTTGTCACTGATAAGGAGTGGATGTCCTTAGTAGAAGAGGATGTGCGCTCGGTTGTCAGCGGAACTTTCCTGGAAAATGCTCCGATGATTCACGTATCATCAAAAAATGGGGAGGGGTTAAAGGAAGTTGTTTCCCACCTGCAAGAAATTTTATCTGAAAGCACGCCGCGGCAGGATATTGGTAAACCCCGTCTACCCATAGACAGGGTGTTTTCTATTGCGGGATTTGGGACAGTAGTGACTGGAACCCTTCTGGATGGGAAATTGGAAATTGGAAAGGAAATTGTGATCCTACCCAGCGGGAAAATGGGGCGGATTCGCGGTATGCAAACCCATAAACGAAAAGAGGAAAGTGCTCTTCCCGGATCACGGGTTGCCGTCAATATCAACGGTCTGGAAACGAGTGATATCAAACGCGGCGATGTTTTGTGTTATCCCCTGCAATACCAGGGTTCGCAACGTGTAGATGTCTATTTTAAAATGCTTTCTGACTCATCCAGAGAATTGAAGCATGATGATGAAGTGAAAATCTTCATCGGGGCTTCTGAAGCGCTTGTACGGGTGCGGCTGATTGGAAAGGAATCCGTGAAACCGGGAGAGGAAGCCTGGCTGCAAATTGAAGCCGAACAAAACCTGGTGTGCTCCCGAAGAGATCATTATATCTTTCGAAGACCCTCACCCGGCGAAACCATCGGTGGTGGAATAATCCTGAACCCCAATCCTGGCAGGCGTTATAAGCGTTTTTCTGACAGCGTAATTTTGCAATATGAAACCTTATATAAGGGTACACCAGCTGAGATCTTTTACCAAGCCCTTCAGGAAATGGGTATCACAACTGTTGAGGCGCTATTCAAAACCTCCACACTATCTAAGAGGGATGCGAATGAGTTAATGAACAACCTGGTGGAGTCCAGGCTGGCAATCATTTTGGGGGGACAAAATGATAGATGGAATGAAAAGAGTGTCCTGGTTGCAGCAAATACCCTGCTCTCCATCACAGAGGATGCGAAAGAGATCACATCCACTTATCACGCCATGCATCCACTTCGAATTGGTATTCCAAAGGAGGAATTAAAAAGCCGCCTAAATTTACCGGTAAAATATTTTAATTTCCTTTTGGATAACTGGATAAATGATGGAATATTGATTGAAGAGAACGGCAGAATTCGAACCACGGAACATAAGATATCTTTATCCTCGAAAGAAATTGAATTAATGAACAGACTCCTGGACATCTTTCAAAAATATCCTTACAAACCGCCATCTGTGAAAGAATGCGTTAATGAAGTGGGGGATGAAATTTTTTATATGTTGGTTGATCAAGAGAAACTCGTTTTAGTCTCTGAGGATTTGGCTTTCAATCACGGCGCTTACCAGACAATGGTTCTCTATGTAAAGGAATTTTTGTCCGAGCATGAAACTATCACGGTGGCTCAATTCAGAGACGCATTTGATACCAGCAGAAAGTACGCCTTAGCGTTCTTAGAACATCTGGATGAACGAAAACTGACCATCCGTCAGGGTGATGCGCGTATATTGTTTGGTAATTATAGAACAAATCCCAATAAAGGTTGACAGGGTTTGAACGACCCTGTATAATGTACCCTGCTTTGCCCCGGCAAATCGGCTGGGGCACTTATATCTATCCCCAACTTCCTCGGGATCAGGCGTAACTCTTGCGCAGGAATCACGGCGAAGTGAAGATTGGAGAAATTACATGAAATATGCAGTTATAGAGAGTGGTGGGAAGCAGTACCGAGTGTCCGAAGGTGACGTTATCCAGGTGGACCGTCTACAGGAGGAAATTGGTAAGGAAGTAATTTTTGACCAAGTTTTATTATTGAAGAACGGTGATGATACCCAAATAGGAATGCCTGTGATAAAAGAGGCTAATGTAAATGCAACAATTGTCGATCATATCAAAGGTAAAAAGGTTATTATCTTCAAGTACCGGGCTAAACAACGATACCGGGTAAAAACTGGTCATCGCCAAAATTATACAGCAGTAAAAATTGATTCAATTAATTTGGAGTAGATGAAATGGCACATAAAAAAGGCGGTGGCTCAAGTCGTAACGGGCGTGACAGTAAATCGAAGCGTCTGGGTGTGAAAGCATATGGCGGCGAGACAGTTATTTCTGGTAATATTATTGTGAGGCAATGCGGCACAAAAATCAAACCCGGAAAAAATGTCGGACTCGGCAAGGATTACACAATATTTGCTGTTGCTGATGGTGTGGTTGAATTTGAGACCTTACCCGGCGGTCAAAAACGGGTAAATGTTGTCCCTGCCGAATAATACCAATAATATCCTGATTTTGATCGAATCGAATTCAGGGGTATTCAGCACTAAATCATTTAGGATGGTTGACTTATTATGAAAAACAATATTCACCCGAAATATTACACGGATGCCAAAGTTATTTGCGCTTCATGCGGTACAACCTGGACAACAGGTTCAACAGTTAAAGAAATCCGTACTGAAGTATGCTCAAATTGTCATCCTTTTTATACAGGACAGCAGCAGCGTATTCTGGATATAGAAGGACAGGTAGATCGCTTTTATAAGAAACTTCAGGCCAGACAGGAATACGTGGATTCGAAAAAAGCCCGTGAAACTGAGCGGGTATCACCGGAAAGACCAATTTCTGAGCTTAATCTTGGTAAACGAGCCGTGGATGCCCTTGCAAATGCAAATATTACAAATGTTGGACAGGTCCTGGAAAAACTGGCACAGGGAGAGCAAGCTTTGTTAGATATTGATGGGTTTGGCAGAAAATCATTAATCGATTTAAAGAAGAATTTGCGCCAACTTGGATATACACTCCCTGAGGTTGAGCAAGCATAATTCTCGTAACCAACTAATAAACAAACTCACAAAACAACATCTCACTTCCGGCATTTTTCACACCGGAAGTGATTCATTAATATCGTTAATATTCTTACTCCTTGCAGGCTTGGTGTAAAATCATCCTATATCCATTTGAATGGAGACACATATTATGATCCATAAAACAGGTTCGATAGAAGTTATTTGTGGTTCGATGTTCAGCGGGAAAACCGAGGAAATGATCCGCAGACTTCGCCGAGCGAGAATTGCCCGCCAGAACGTGCAGGTATTTAAGCCTATTGTTGATAAACGGTACGGGGTCAATAAGGTAACATCGCATTCCGGAAGCGATTTTGAGGCATTTCCAATCAAGGAAGCTAAGGAGCTGTTGGATCAATTAAATGATGATACAACAGTAGTTGGTATTGATGAAGCCCAATTTTTTGATTCCGCAGTTGTGAATGTGACGAAGTTGCTGGCAAAAAGGGGAATGAGAGTAATCATTGCCGGTTTAGACCAGGATTTTCGGGGAGAACCTTTTGGCAGTATGCCAATATTGATGAGCCTGGCTGAAAATGTGGATAAATTACATGCAATCTGTATGGTATGCGGTGAACCAGGAACCCGTACACAAAGGTTAGTAAATGGCAATCCCGCAAAGTATGACGATCCTATCGTGATAATTGGTGCCTCCGAAATGTACGAAGCGCGATGTGGTGAACACCATCAAGTACCGGGAAAACCTGAGGAGTCGGATATAAGATGAAACCTTACCTTGAATTTCTGGAGGAGATCCTCATTCCCGAAGATATCCTTCAAAATCGTATCATGGAATTAGGCGCAAAGATAAGTGTAGATTATTACGGGCATAATTTGTTGTTGGTTTGCATTTTACGCGGCGGCGTGATGTTTCTGACGGATCTTATGCGGCAAATTACCATTCCTCATGCCATCGAATTCATGGCTGTATCATCGTACGGGATCGGAAGACGTGAATCGAGTGGAAATATCCGAATCACATTGGACCTAAATACCGATATTGGCGAAAGAGATGTGCTTATCGTTGAGGATATTGTTGACAGCGGTCATACCCTGGCATCTGTTATTGAACTACTTACCACACGTAATCCTCATAGCGTTCATGTTTGTACATTACTGGATAAAATGGATCGCAGGGAAGTTATAGTCCCCATTAGATACCGTGGATTTATCATTCCAAATAAATATGTCTTCGGTTATGGATTGGATATTGATGATTATTACAGAAATCTTCCCTTTATTGGCAGTGTTGATCTCGCGAAATATAATCAGGAAGAAAACCCGATAGTTGAAGAATGAACCTTAATGGGGTCTGTAAAAATCAGGAACTGCTGGAAAAAATTAACTATATTGTTCATAGGGAGAATCCTGTTTACCTTGTGGGAGGTGCAATACGGGATTTTCTGCTTGGTAAAGAAAGCAATGATCTTGATTTTGTTGTCGGAAATGATTTAATAAAAACAGCTCGAGCAGTAGCCGAAGCCGTTGGCGGCGCATTCTACGTAATGGATACAGAAAGATTGACGGCGCGAGTAATCTATCAGGGTCAGGAACGTTTTATCCTCGATTTTGCCCAAATGAGGGGGAATACTATCGATGAAGATCTTCAAAAACGGGATTTCACCATTAATGCTATTGGATTGGACATAAAAAATCCAGGACAATTACTGGATCCTTTGTCGGGTGCCCAGGATTTGCATGATAAAGTGCTGCGGAGCTGTAACAGTGAGGCATTTCTTGATGATCCAGTGCGAATTCTGCGGGCAATCCGCCTGGCATTTCAAATTGACCTCAAGTTTGAAAAAAAGACCCTCGAGCAACTAAAAAACGCTGTCCCTAATTTAATCTTTGGTGTCAGTGGAAAGAATAAGAGATGAACTTTTTCGTATCCTGGAGGGTAAGCGGATCCATTCCTCGGTACGGACGCTGGACTTGCTGGGCGTTTTAGATGTTCTGTTCCCCGAATTAATTGTACTGAAAAAAAATGAAATACCTACAATTCCAGAGCAAAGCGCCTGGAATATCACGCTATCAACGCTGCGTCACCTGGAATTATTTTTTTGTAACTTCTCGGAGAAAGGGGGGCACACCAATGCAGATAACCTGGTATATGCTGTCCTTATATCTTTATTGGGTAAGTACCGGTCACAAATAAATCAACACTATTCCAAGTCTCTGGCTGGTGAAAGACGCCTGCGCGCAATCATCCTGCTTGCAGCCATTTATTTGGGGTTTGGAGAGATCCCAGAGAACGCTGATGAAATAAAGGACTACCCTGAAATTTACCCCATCGATCATAAAAAACTCACCTTGTTTTTCAAAAATAAATTCGCATTAAGTCTGAATGAGAGTGAAAGGCTGTCAACAATCCTTCGATATCAAACGGTATTGGATAATATGGCTGAACAAATTCTACAGCAAGACCGTCGGGCCATTTTTCGCTATTTTAAATTGACGGGAGAGGCTGGTCTTGATATTGGCATCATTAAACTTTCCCAATTTCTCTCTATTTACCAGGGAAGTGAGTTA
Organism: uncultured Chloroflexia bacterium; assembly: GCA_963747965.1. Lineage (GTDB taxonomy): Bacteria > Chloroflexota > Anaerolineae > Anaerolineales > Anaerolineaceae > CAVVGZ01. The sequence goes on from CAVVGZ010000007.1 coordinate 77,841, forward strand.
GGTGAAGACCTGGGAAAATGGGTTTCTATACTGGATATTCTTTTCGACAACTGGTGGGAAAAACAGGATGAAACGATTCATCCTCCCCGGTTTATCAATGGCAATGATTTGGAAATGCACTTAGGGATCAATCCGGGGCCAGTAATGGGTATGGCTTTGTCTGACCTGGAAGAGGCTCAGGCTGCCGGGGAGGTACACAACCGTGAAGAAGCAATTTCATTCATAAATAATTGGAAAATCTTACACGAGACATAAATAAATTCGGCAAGATATATGAACACTAAAGCAGTTCATTTGAATTATAAAGAAAACGGCCAGGGCCTGCCGGTCATCCTGTTACATGGGTTCCCATTCAATAACTCAATCTGGGACCAGGTTATCTGCCATCTCTCAGGATCGGCTCGAATAATATGCCCAGATCTGCGGGGTCATGGATTGTCCCCGGCACCGGATGGTATCTATACGATGGAGATCATGGCGGCGGATATCGCATTATTAATGGATACACTATCCATTGAAGAAGCAGTATTGATTGGGCATTCTATGGGTGGTTATATCAGCCTGGCATTTATCGCAGAATTTCCACAAAGGTGTATTGGATTAGGATTGGTAACAAGCCTGGCTAAGGCTGACACACCGGAAAAAAGACAATCCAGATATCAAACAATTGCAGACCTGGAGGTAAACGGGGCCAATTCCATCCTCGCAAATATGCCTTCCTCATTATCCAATTCCCCTGAGGTTCAAAGTAAGGTCCGAGAAATGATTTGCATGACTCCGATAACCGGGCTGGCAGGAGCATTAAGAGGTATGGCAGAAAGGCCAGATCGGATGAATTTATTGCCTACAATCACTATCCCAACCCTTATTGTTGCCGGGGATAATGACAATATCGTCCCAATAGAAGCTGCGAGCAGTATGGCAAAAATTATTCCCGGGTGTAAATTGCAGATCATTCACGGGGCAGCCCATATGCCAATGTTGGAAACTCCACAGGCATTAGGCAACGCTCTAAGCCTTCTTCTTGAAAGGATCCAATAAGATAGCCGCTATCCGAAGGGGGTTACTTGAGGTTCCTGTGTCGGGAGGGGTATATATGGGGTGGGAGTAAATTCCATATCAGCGGCTGGTGTTTCAAATGGTTGGTTACCTTCCATTGTTTCCTGGTATTGAGGAAATTCTTCAGGGGATGAATAACCATTGCCAATCGGGCAAACCGCAATATCTTTTTCAACAAAACAGGTTGAAAGGGAATTGCTCTGATAGTAACCGATTAATATTTTCAGCGTATCAAAGCTATCTGCGACCAGGTACAACTGGTTTTTTTCTTTTTCTGTAGAAAACAGGAAAAGACCGATCTCCGACATTGAAAAATCACCAATATCAGGGATAGAAATTATGCCTGATCCATCCCCAATATTTTCTTCATCTACCAGGATGCCAAACTCATTAAATATTCCATCTATTATTTCACCCTGGTCATATGTTGAAAGAATCAATTGATCTTTCCCTTCCTGAATATCCCTGCTTAAATTAATAGACTGGTTGGAATACTGGGTGGATGTTTGCAAAGAGCTGATAACCTCCAGCCAATCATTGTCGATGATTACATCATCCGGGATAATGAGGTATATTGTTTCGTAGAAAATATGGGGGAAATCTTCTAAAGAATGGACGATAGTACCTGACTCTAAGAATTGTGCCAAATTTCGGATTAATATCGGATTATCGGCAACCTGATAATAGGGATGAGTCAGAATGGTGAAATCCCCGAGAACGAGGATGTTTCCGTCCCGGGATTTGGCAGCCACATTAATATCTTTACCCTGGGTAATCCCAGATGTGCGCATCGTATCACTGCCTTTGATCAATCCATTGTGCTGAGTCCTGATATTGTGGGTGCTGTAAAAAACAACCTCATTGATTTTATTGGTGAGTTCGTCTTCTGTTAAATCCCTGAAAATCACATTTCGGAAGTTGCCCTCGTTTTCAACCTGGTTATAAACGTACCCATCTTCAACCATGATGCCGTATGTAACAAGCAGTGAGTTTAGGATATCTACACTATTTATGGCAGAAGGAATTGACTCAAAATATTCCGTGGTGGCGAATTTTCGGGTTGGTTCGGCAAAGACTAACAACCGTCCTCCCCGCTGAACAAAACTTTGGATCGCATCCATTTCTTCAACGGTATAATCGAAGGTTGGAGCAATTATCACAAACGCATCAGCCCTATCCAGTTGATTCTTGAACAATTCCTGGTAACTTGTGTATGCAATCGTTGAATTTTGTTTACCCAGTTCCATCAGAAAAGGTTCAATTTCCGAAGGTTTAAAGTTGTTTTGATGGGTTTGATCTATCAGAACCCGCTTTGCAGGTGCGCTACTCACCGGGAGAAATTGATCTGGTATCGGCGTGGATATATCAGGAGTCGGGATCGTGTAATCCATATACTGAGGCGTTTGGATTTTCCCAGCAGGTTGGTATATACCTTGATAAAACCAAAAACCCCTGGCAATGATCGGAATCGAAAACAGAGTAATTGCCATGAGAATCTGGTTCCGATTCATTGCAACTCCCCATAATCCGGAATAAACAGGTGATAGATTCCGGCTTTTTTCGGGTAACCAGTTATTATGCCGTTCTCTGTCTGGTAAAAGGAAGTATCAGATGAGGGGTCTGGAAGTCCAGCGAGATTGCGGAGATCAACAACCTGATAGTGTGAGATTTTACTCATTGCTGCGGCTTTCTCGTAAGCCTGGCTGTGACCACCTAATTCATCCACCAATCCAAGTCTGACAGCTTCTGATCCTGCCCAAATTTCTCCCGAAAGTATCTGCTCATTATCAATCTTGAGGCGGTCCCCTCTACCCAGCAGTACAGCCTGCAAGAATCCATTCTTGAGCATCTCGATCTCCCTGACGTAACGGTCACGCGGAGCTCCCCATAACTTATAAGGACCTGTTGAATAGGTTTCTTCCATTATTTCTGGAGAGGAGGGAAGATATCCAATCACACCGATATTTCCAACTGATGAACTTGGCTTGGCGAAGATGTAGTCTGTTCCGGCTGCCAGATAATACCCGCCGCTGGCTGCCATGGATTCAATAACCGTGATAACTGGTTTTTTTTGCCTGAGTTTCGCTAACTCCATGTAGACAGATTCAGTATCACTTACCGTCCCACCGGGGCTGTTCAATACCAGAACAACTGAACGGATTTCTGGAGTTTGGCCGGCGAAGATGATTTGTTTTATTAATTCCTGTGCACTTTGATGATAAATCGCATCGTTGAGCTGGATCATACCGATCGTTGGACGGGGGATGAGGAGTGATATTGCCAGCCCAAGGGTGAGGGGGATGAGCATCCAAACTAACCAGTGTGTATAAAATTTTGGGGTTTTCGGAACAGGATTATCCATTATATCGATTTGATTGAGGTATGGTCATATTTTGATGGAATCCTATCAATCCAGTAATCGGGAAGAGTTCCTACACTCAGATTCAATATGGTGTTTATTACTACTGTTCACGGATAAATTTCATCGAGTACAGGCTTGTAGGTACAGCGACAACCCAGGGGGTGTGAGCAGCCATTAATTGGAATAAGTGGGACTTTGTCCTTATCGTATGATCCTTCGTATCCCTGGCAGGCAGGACAGGCATCTTCTGCGACGACAAAACGAATTCTGTTTACCCGAGGATTTGCTTTCAGCAAATTTAAATTCGCAAAATTTTGTGAAAATTCTCTTAAATCAGACTTGCAATTTGGGCAAATTGTCTCGAGATCATTTACTTGACTATGGCAAATTGAACAAAGTTGCACGATACTTCTCCCTAACAGATTTATTTGCATTTTACTACACTTCCTCATTGTAAAATGCCGCTTTAGGGGTTCTAAGGAAATACACGGCAGAGAATGGATGTGACCTCTAAAAATTGGATACCAAATAGTATTCCCGGGATTTGTTAATTTCAATCTGCAATTCGCAATGGTTTATACTCCGAGCCTTTATGGTAAAATATCGAATTGGGTTAATTTATTTTATAAATACTCGCAATCATATATAAAGAATTAGCAGGAGGCTATTCGATGGCTGAAAAGAAATGGGTATATTTGTTTCAGGAAGTAGATGAAGCACAGAGATATGTTGGTGGGAGCTGGAATGATGTGCGTGCATTACTTGGGGGAAAAGGTGCTAACCTTGCAGAGATGACGCGGATCGGTGTCCCGGTTCCCCCTGGTTTTACAGTTACAACTGAGGCTTGTAACTATTTCTCCGAAAAGGGGGAATTCCCGCAAGGACAATGGGAGCAAATGATGTTTTCCTTGAAGGTCGTTGAGGAGAAAGCCGGGAAGAAATTTGGAGATCCTCTGAATCCTCTCCTGGTTTCGTGCCGGTCCGGGGCGAAATTTTCCATGCCAGGTATGATGGACACTGTTTTGAATATTGGTTTGAATGATGAGACCGCCAAGAGCATGGTTGCACTGACTGGCAACGAACGTTTTGTATTCGATTCCTACAGGCGATTGATTCAGATGTTTGGATCTGTTGTGGTTGGGATCCGTGATGAGGCATTTGAGGATGTTCTTGAGGAGGTCAAGCGGAAAAAAGGTGCTGTGGTTGATACCGATCTTACCACTGAGGACCTTAAGAACCTCACTGTAGAATTCAAGAAGGTGTTTAAACAGGAAATGGGATTTGATTTTCCCCAGGATCCATTTGAGCAAATTAAATTAGCTACCGAGGCGGTATTTAAATCCTGGAATGGTAAACGAGCTATTGATTACCGGCGTGCAACGAATATTCCCGATAATCTTGGGACAGCAGTTAATATTCAAACGATGGTGTTTGGAAATATGGGCTGGGATTCCGGCACAGGGGTAGCATTCACACGCAATCCTGCCAATGGTGATAAGGATTTGTACGGCGATTTCCTGATGAATGCCCAGGGTGAAGATGTTGTAGCCGGGATTCGCAATACAAAAGCGATCAAAGACCTGAATGAGGATTCCCCTGAAGCCTATAAGCAATTTCTTGATATTTGTAAAAAACTGGAAGATCATTACCGAGATATGCAGGATGTTGAGTTCACCATCGAACGCGGAAGATTATGGATGCTGCAGACTCGTGATGGGAAACGAACGGCTAAAGCAGCTGTAAAAGTAGCTGTGGATATGGTAAATGAAGATTTCATCACAAAAGAACAGGCAGTGATGCGAGTGACACCATCCCAGGTAGATGCGCTGCTCCATCCGCAATTTGATTCCGAGATGGTTAAGAGAGCCAGGAAATCCGGGCTGTTGATAGCAAGCGGTGTAAATGCGTCTCCAGGAGCTGCGGTTGGACAAATATATTTTGATGCCGATAAGACCGAAAAAATGGCCAAAGAAGAGCACCAGAAAACAATCATGGTGCGCCCCTTCACGAAACCTGACGACGTCCATGGTATGTTAGCTGCGGAAGGCATCCTTACAAGTGAAGGAGGGGCTACATCCCATGCGGCTGTTGTAGCCCGCCAATTTGGTGTACCCTGCATTGTTGGTGCATCCTCTATCCGGATTGATATGGAAAAGCGGATCATGACCGTTGGAGGTAACACCTTTGTAGAAGGTGACTGGATCTCGATAGACGGGACAACAGGTGAAGTATTCAAGGGAAAGCTCGAATTATCGGATGCAAAACTTGAAGAACAGGTTGATTTACTGACCCTTCTTACATGGGCAGATGAACTATGTGCTAAACCTGGCACTCGACAGGCGCCGGAAGGTTGGCCAACAAAAGGTTTGCAAGTATGGGCTAATGCGGATTATCCGGCTGATGCCAGACGTGCACGCTCATATGGAGCGGTAGGTATTGGCTTGTGCCGGACCGAGCATATGTTCTTTGACCCCGAAAGGCTGCCAACCGTGCAAAAGATGATCCTGGCAAAAACCTCTGCAGACCGAAAAGCTGCTCTAGATATCCTGCTTCCATACCAGCGATCCGATTTTGAAGGCTTATTTGAAGCCATGGATGGTTATCCGGTCATTATTCGCCTGATTGACCCGCCTTTACATGAATTCTTACAGGATCCTGATCAATTATTGGAAGAAGTCATCACGATGAGAGTTAAAGGGGAAACAGATGGTCTGGCTGAAAAAGAAAGTTTACTTGCCAGTGTCCGTTCCATGCATGAATCTAATCCAATGATGGGCTTACGTGGTGTGCGTCTCAGTATTGTTATGCCAGAAATTGTTGAAATGCAGGTACGGGCTATTTTTGAGGCTGCTGCCAACATGGCCTTGAAGGGTCACATTGTAAAACCCGAGGTAATGATTCCCCTTACCGGGCACGTAAACGAGTTGACTATCATCCAACCACGATTGGAGGAAATTGCCAAGGAAGTCATGCAGGAGAAGAAAGTAAGCTTTTTATATAAATTTGGGACAATGATTGAAATCCCGAGAGCAGCAGTCACTGCTGCAGAAATTGCGCAAATTGCTGAATTCTTCTCCTTTGGTACCAATGACCTTACCCAGATGACCTATGGCTACAGCCGGGATGATGCAGAAAGGAATTTCCTGGTAACCTATGTTGAAAAAGGTGTTTTGCCAAATAATCCATTCCAGACCATAGACCGTGACGGGGTCGGGAAATTAATGGATATGGCTATAAAATCAGGCCGGGAGACAAGACCGGAATTGGAAGTTGGAATTTGTGGAGAGCATGGCGGCGATCCAGATTCTATCGAGTTCTGCCATATGATTGGCAATAATTACGTTAGCTGCTCCCCATTCCGGGTTCCGGTAGCCCGCCTTTCCGCTGCACAGGCTGCGGTCAAACATTCAAAAAAGTGAAATTAATTCGATCCGGGTGACGGTCTTCCCGGGATAGAAAACAGGATAATCAAACGAGGTCGTTCATTGTTGTAACGACCTCGTTTATTAATTAATCTCCAGGCTTAAACGGCCGGTAATTTGTAGGGGGTGAAAATATTATTTATGTTCGATTGCCCTATTACCAAGATGTTATGGGCAGGTTCCTGGACTGACAATATTGAAGATAAATCCAAAGAAATCGCACCACATCGCATTTGCATCGATGATAAACAGGGCAACTGAGCAAAGACATACGATGATAATGATGAAAATCAAAACTATGATAATCCAGGTTGGAAAACCACTCTCTTCGACAGGAGGTTGAGCCGGAGGGGGGACATATCCGGGATAGCCTGGAGCTGCAGGGTAGGGCTGCTGAGGTTGATAATACTGCGGAGGTGGTTGATAAGCCTGTGCAGGAGGTGGATAGGACGGAGGTTGTTGTGGGGGAGTGACTCCGGTTGAATAGGCTTGAGGAGGGGGAACGGTTCTTGAATATGGCGGAGGTGCAGGAGGGGGGACTGCTGCGGCGTATGCCACGGGAGCGGCGGCTGCTGGAGGATATTGCTGAGGGACAGGTGCCGGAGGTGGCACATTTTGTGATGGCGGTTGTTGTGGTACGGGAACTACAGGGCTTGGGGCTGGTTGGAATAATTCATAAACCATGGTAATGCTTTCTCCCAGCATGATCAACTCACCTGGCCGAAGTTGATAGGCTCCTGAAATCCGTTGTCCATTAACCGAAGTGCCGTTGGTAGAATTGAGATCCTCGATATAGTAATTCCCATCCGTGAAAAACAACCTCGCATGACGCCTTGAAACCTCGGAGTCATTGATAACAATATCATTATTAACTTCTCTTCCGATAAAAAGTTCGGATTTTTCCAAATTCAAAGTCTGACCCGCTGTGGGCCCGGATCGAACTAAAAGCCTAAAATTCGTTGCCATTTTTTCCTCCTGGAAAAGCATGATTGCAATATTAGTTTACAGAGTTTGTTTTTTTAATGTCAACTTTATTCCCTTATTTGTTTACTTATTTGTTATTTACATATTTATACTATCTATTTTATAACAAGCCGGTAAGGAAATTATTGGAATAACAATATATCAATATTACTCATCTGCAAGTTTTGGTTATGACCATTAATAAATGTATGGATAGAAAAATGACTGGTTTAATTTAAATTGGGATTTTTAAGGTGGGAAATTTTTGCGCATTTCTGGACTGAAAAAAGGAGGATCTACCCCGGATAATAAGAGATGGAACAGGATATTCCTGATCCATCTCCTTGTTACTGCTGGAACTTGAATGTTATTTTATGCTGCTTCCAGATAGCGGGTTAATTCCCAGTCTGTGACGATCAAACGATATTCTTCCCATTCGTTATATTTTGCACGCTTAAAAGCATTATAAATGGTATCTCCGATGGCTGCCGTCATTACCGGATCTTTATCCAATTCATCCAGGGCATCAATCAAGGATCCTGGAAGATTTTCAATACCCAAGTTCACCCGTTCTTCGGGTGTCAGGTGATATACATTGATATTATTCAACGGTTCGGGGCATACCATATTCTTATTGATTCCATCCAGACCAGCAGAAAGAATGGCAGTAAAAGCCAGGTAAGGATTGCTGGATGGATCCGGGCTCCTGATCTCGGCACGGATTCCGCCTGCCTGCCCTGGTTTTACTTTGGGTATGCGGATTAGGGCAGAACGGTTTTCCTGTGCCCATCCAATATAAACAGGTGCCTCATAACCCGGGACCAACCGTTTATACGAATTGATCGTTGGAGCAATAAGGGAGGTCATTCCCTTGGCATGGGCAAGCTGCCCGGCAATAAAACGTTTTGCCACATCGGACAAACCACTTGTATCCTTTGGATCATAAAATACATTATTACCATCAAGATCTGACAAGGACTGGTGGCAATGCATTCCTGAGCCATTGATGCCAAATATTGGTTTCGGCATGAATGAAGCAATCAAATTATGTTTAGCGGCAATAGCCTTCACGGTATATTTAAGAGTGAGAACATTGTCTGCAGTTTTAAGGCATCTGCAAAACGGAAATCTATTTCATGTTGTCCGAGGGCGACTTCATGGTGGCCGACTTCAATTTCCAGCCCCATACCTGATAATGCCTCCATCAGCTCGGTCCTTACCTGGACTGCCTCATCGCTGGGAGAGAAATCAAAGTAACTGCCAATATCGTGCGGGACAGGATATATTGAATCCGGACCATTCCGGCGGAAAAGGAAAAATTCAGGCTCTGGACCAACATTATAAATCCAACCGTGCTCTTCCTTGAGTTTTCGTAATGTCCTCTTTAACAAACCCCTGGGATCACCAGGAAACGGCTCCCCATTAGGTTGGTGAATATCACAAAAAAATCTTGCCCGTTGTAATTCCGGGGGGGACCATGGTAAGGTTGCGTATGTATCCGGATCAACCACAAGATGCATATCACTTTCCTGGATACGGGCAAACCCCTCGACTGACGATCCGTCAAACCAGATACCTTCGTCCAGCGCATGTTCGAGCTGGTATACCGGGGTATCTAAACTCTTTACTGTACCAGTGACATCCGTAAACTGGAATGAAACGAACTTGACATTATCCCGCTTAATTTTCTCGAATATCTCTTTCTTGTCCATCATTTACCTCCCAATATTAATTTTTAACATATTCAGGTTTCGACTTAAGCTTGAATAAGCTCAATAGACCATAGATAGAATTCAGCAAACAATGTAGATTACACTATCAGCTGACCACTATGGAAGCCTTGTTTAAGACGTCACCATCTAATTTTCGGCTAGCATTTATAAAAAAATGGAGATCAAAGCCCGTGATCAGGCTTTGGAGGCATCCGCTGATCTTTCGATTTTCCCCGGGTGATCCGGGTTAGCTTATCCCTTGCGGGAAAGAACCTCCTCCTCGTCATCTTGTTTTCAACAAACAAGACTCAGCCGCTCATCTCCTGATGAATATTATTCACTTTTTAAGGTTATTTTCAAAATTAATAAATGCATCGTATCATAAATTGTTCGGAAAAGTCAAGACTATAATTAAAGAAATTACGTGTAACAGGAAACAAAATTATGGGTATTTTTCAATGAAGGATTGCTTGACGAATTGAACAAATGTACTATAATAAATTGGATGGTACTTGAAATAATTTGTTCGTTATATCCTCAATAATTATCCTGAATCAAGGAGATAGATCAAGATGGTTCGAAAAACAACTCCAACCTCAAAAGTACTTATGGATGACTCAAAACCTGACCAGGATGATGCCCGCCGGGCAGTTTTGGAAAAGGCATTAGGTGACATTATTAAACGATATGGGGAAGGATCCATCATACGGATGGGGGAATCCGCTCATCTGACCGTGGATGTTATTCCAACCGGTTCGCTTTCCCTGGACATTGCATTGGGTGTAGGGGGTATTCCGAAAGCAAGGGTGACAGAAATATTTGGGCCTGAATCCTCAGGAAAAACGACCATCTGTCTGCATGTGACTGCCGAAGCACAGAAAAAAGGCGGGACTGTTGCCTTTATAGATATGGAGCACGCCCTTGATCCGGCTTATGCAACACGATTGGGTGTAGATATTAATAATCTCCTTGTTTCACAACCAGATACAGGTGAGCAAGCCCTGGAAATTTGCGAAACCCTGGTGCGCTCGGGGGCTGTAGACCTGGTAATTATTGATTCAGTGGCTGCCCTCGTTCCACGTTCTGAAATTGAAGGCGATATGGGGGATTCTCCCATGGGAATGCAGGCGCGCTTGATGTCCCAGGCTCTGCGGAAACTTTCAGGTGCAATCAACCAGACTCGTACAGCAGTGATATTTACGAACCAACTGCGCCAAAAAATCGGGATTATGTTTGGCAATCCTGAAACCACAACAGGCGGTCTAGCCTTGAAGTTTTACTCATCTGTACGTCTTGATGTTCGCAGGATCCAATCCATAAAAAGTGGTGCTGAAATAATTGGTAACCGGGTGAGAGTCAGGGTAGTGAAGAATAAAGTTGCCGCACCTTTCCGGGTTGCTGAATTTGACATCATGTACAATGAAGGTATCTCAAAGGTGGGCGATATTATTGATTTGGGAACGGAACTGGAATTAATTGCAAAACGCGGAGCATTTTATTCTTATGGCGATATCCGCCTTGGACAGGGACGGGAAAATGCCAAGGAATTTCTACGGCAAAATAAAGACCTTCGTGATGAGATTGAATTTGCAATTCGTGAAAGAAGTATGCTGGGAGACATCCCCATCCATTATGGCGGGGGAGAGGATTCTTCTGAGGAAGAATCTCCAGCGGGATTGGACGAATAATCCAGGACCTTTGTTGAGAGGAGGTTGAACTTCCAAATCATTATGGGGATAAACCATCTTCTTTCAGGGTCATGCTTCTATTTATTCTATGCTTGGGATATACCGGCTTAACTGGATGTGCGTTTTCTTATCAGAAACAAGCACCGGATGCAGACCAGAATAAAATTTTTACTCCCCCAACTATCGAACCCATCAGGCCAGATATCACAGCAACCGCAGAAGGAGAGGATAAATCAAAGGAAAAAATTGTTTGTGAGGATAAATTATCTTTTGTAGAGGATCTTAATTATCCGGATGGTATGGTTGTTGCTCCTTCTGCCACAATTGAAAAGCAGTGGAAGGTTAAAAATATCGGTGTCTGCAACTGGAATGATCGTTATAAATTGAAATTTATCGAAGGTGATGCAATGGGGGCAAATCCAGAACAAAGTCTCTACCCTGCCAGGAGCGATACTGAATTTGTGATAAAAATTAAATTCACTGCCCCCGCTCAGCCTGGAAATTATCGCAGCATCTGGCAGGCGCAGAATCCGGATGGAATGCTATTTGGCGATCCTATATATATTGACATTATTGTCTCAAGATGAAATCCTTAGGTGATGATTCATAGGGCTTCTTCAATCAACCATTTAATTATCCCCTGGCAGTTACTTATCATCTGTACCTTAACCCTGGTAAGCCCTGGACCGTCCCGATTTCCAAAAACCATTGCACATCATACCCCTGCTAGAATTTCATTTGAATGCAGCAAAAATCCTGAATTAAATAACAGCCTGAATGAGTTGCCGGTTATGACCCAACCAACGATTTCCTTACAACCTTCAAGCATTGGGATTCGGGCAAAAAACACCAACACAAACTACCAACACCAACACAAACTCAAACTCACCTACCAAGATTCCCCAGAAACAAAACCCAACCCCTACCAAACCTCCGGCATTAACACCTTCAATAACAACCACCGAAACGCTTGAAATGTTGCCGGATGTTGCAGAGTTCCCGGTAAGTGTGAAGATTGATGGCGTTCGTGGGTTTGCCCAATCCTACCCACTTGATTGTGAATCACGTTCAGCAGTTGATCTTGCTGCATTTTTTGGAATAAGCATTGATGAATTAGGATTCCAAAAGAATTTACCTGTATCGGATGATCCGGATGAAGGATTTGTGGGTGATTATAAGGATCCTTCGGGAAAAACGCCGCCAGAATCCTATGGGGTTCATGCTCCCCCGGTTGCGAAATTGCTCAGGTATTATGGTTTGAATGCCGAATCCGCGAAATTCCTTACCTGGGAAGATATACAGCGGGAAATCGTTTCCGGGCATCCGGTCATGGTATGGGTTGTCAACAATCCGCTTGGAGAACCGATTTCCTATACATCATTAAATGGGAATACTACCGTGGTTGCACGATTTGAGCATACAGTCCTTATCACCGGGTACCATTCCGATTATGTATATCTTCAGGATGGAAGTTATTATTATGCCACAACTGTTAACCGGTTTCTCAAATCATGGTCGATCTTACAATTTATGGCGCTGCGTATAGGTTATCCACCGGTTATAAGTGATCCTTTTGAAAATAAAAACTCCCGTTATTTGCGCAATAGCGGGAGTTAGTTATTACTCATGGATGGATGATTTCTAAGTCCCTTCCTGCCAGGAGTTTAAATATTGTACCTGTTGAGGGGTGAGGGTATCAATATCTATACCCATTGCTGCTAATTTCAACCGGGCGATATCCCGGTCAATTTCTTCTGGAACACTGTAGACAATATTTTTCAGTGAGGAACCATTTTTGATCATATACTCAACACTCAATGCCTGGTTTGCAAAAGACATGTCCATTACGCTGGCGGGGTGACCTTCAGCGGAAGCCAGATTGATTAATCTTCCCTCTCCAAGTATATGGATATTACGTCCGTCCTTGAGTTCGTATTGTTCCACGTAAGGCCGAACCAATCGTTTTTCTATTGACATTTTTTCCAGAGCCGGGATATTTATCTCTACATTAAAATGGCCTGAATTGGCAACAATTGCCCCGTCTTTCATGACCTCAAAATGATGTTTATCAATTACATTAATATCACCAGTCAGGGTGCAGAATATATCACCAATTCTGGCTGCATCCTCCATTGGCATAACACGGTAACCATCCATCACCGCTTCGAGGGCAGGCAATGGCTCAACCTCGGTTACAACAACGTTAGCTCCGAGTCCGCGTGCCCGCATGGCCAGCCCGCGCCCGCACCAACCGTATCCGGCTATAACAAAAGTTTTCCCTGCCAGGAGAATATTCGTTGCACGGATAATTCCATCAATAGTGGATTGCCCTGTTCCGTAGCGGTTATCAAATAAGTGTTTTGTCATGGCATCATTTACTGCAATTACAGGGAATTCAAGGGCATTATCAGCAGCCATGGCACGCAACCGGATTACACCCGTGGTTGTTTCCTCGGTTCCACCCAACATTCCGGGTAATAATTCCCGGCGTTCCTTATGCAGGGTACTTACAAGATCGGCTCCATCATCCATGGTGATGTTTGGTTTATGGTCCAGGGCTGCATGAATGTGTTTGTAATATGTAACATTGTCTTCCCCCTTGATAGCATATACAGGGATTTCATCATGTGCAACCAATGATGCAGCGACGTCATCTTGAGTAGAGAGCGGGTTTGAAGCGGTTAAGATAATATCCGCCCCGCCAACCTGCAGAGTTTTCACCAGATTTGCTGTTTCACTGGTTACATGCAAACAGGCAGAAATGCGGACACCTGTGAGAGGACGTTCTTGTTTAAATCTTTCATAAATTAAACGCAAAACGGGCATCTCTCGCTCTGCCCAACTAATTTTTCGCCGGCCACCCTCTGCCAGATCCACGCTTTTTATTTCATAATGAGTCATAAAATTCCTCCGCAATACAATTTATTTTTCTTCCTCTTTTAGGAGATCGATTTTTCCTTGATCATCAAAATGCTGCCTGTACCGGGATATGAATGAATCTATCGAATAAGTGTGATTTTGAGTTCCTCGTTGTTCCAGGCAGTATGTAGCAGCCACAGCACCCATTTGTCCACAGGTGATCCAATCCAAACCCTTCAGGTACCCTCGTAAAAAACCCCCGCGGAAGGCATCTCCAACTCCTGTCGGATCAGCAATGAAATCTGGTGGAACAGAGCGAATGACGTATTCTTTCCCATCTGCATAAATGACAGCACCTTCCTTGCCTTTAGTTACCACAAAACATTGGACAAGGTTCAGGATTTGATTATGGGTTAAACCGGTATGCTTGATTAACAGTTGAGATTCATATTCATTCAAAAACAGGCTTTGAGCTCCTTCTACTCCATAACGCAGATTGTCATGGTCCAACCTGACAATCTGCTGACTGGGGTCGTATACGTAAGGTATTCCAGCTTCCCTGCATTCGGATACAAACCGATCCATTGCTTTTGGATCGTTTGGCGAGATGATAACAAGATCAATTTTTTTACAGGCAAGTTCAAGAATAGATTGTTTTGATGCATGACCCATGGCACCGGGGTAGAAACTTGCAATTTGGGAATTTGATAGATCAGTATTAGCAAAAAAGGAAGCAGTGTATTCGCCGGGAATCAATCTGGCATATGTTGTTTCAATCCCTTTGGACTCCAACCAATTGCGGTATTCTTCAAAATCTTCCCCTACGGTTCCCATCACAAGGGGTTTTTCGCCCAATAATGCCAGAGTGTAAGCGATGTTAGGAGCATTACCACCCCTTTGGCGGACCATTGAATCCACCAGAAAAGACAGGCTGAGGTTGTCAATGTGATTTGCAAGGATATGTTCACGAAAATATCCAGGGAAAGTCATCAGGTAATCATAAGCAATTGATCCGGTACAAATGATCGACATAATCTGTTCTTCCCGCAATTCTATGATTTAATATTTTATCCCTTTTTTGGATTGTAAAATACGTCCATCAATTTTTATCCCAAAAAGAAGGGGTGATATGGTTATGGTTTTACATTAAAAACGCCCTCTTAAGAGAGCGTTATCCTCAATGAGATTTTTAGTTTAACAGACAATGCCCGGATTGTCAAAGATTTAACATAAAATGAAGTTTACCATTGACACAATTTTCAACCTCCAGTATAAGGCATCTATGGTCAGAAAAATTCTATACTTTTGTCTAATCGTGCCTGTCATCATTTCTTCGTGTAACCTATCGCCGGGAAAGGTTCTTGGGGAATTTATTAATGCAACAGCAACACCAACCCTGCTCCCGACTGCAACACCTTTACCCACAAAAACACCCAGTCCAACTTCCGTCCCTGTGGTAAGAGTCACCCAAGGAGACCGGGTTCTGGCTGAAGGAGATTATGAAAAGGCACTGGCAGAATTTCAGTTGGAATTGACTGCGGCAGAGGATACCGATGCACAGGCTGCTGCTCTTGCTGGAATGGGCAGGTCACAATTCCTGAACGGTGATTATCTGGCAGCAATCCAATCCTTATTAACCGTAATTGAGAACTATCCGGAAAGTGACCAAATTGCTCTATCTTATTATTATCTTGGCAGGGCTTATGATATTTTAGAGCAATATGAGGATGCTTCCGAAGCATATGAACAATATATCCGGGTAAATCCGGGAATATTAGATGGTTATTTCCATGAGTACATTGCCAATTCATATTTGAATGCTGGCAATATCGATTTTGCACTATCGGAATATGAAAAAGCAATTAATTCCAATTCTCATCCAGATCCATTATCCATTCAGGTAAAAATTGCTGATATTTATAATCAACAAGGACAATATGACCTTGCGTTAGAAAAATATTGGTTAGTTTATGAAAACTCAAGTAATGATTATTTAAAAGCTCAGATGGATTATTTGATAGGGGAGCTTTACATGATTTTGGAGGATCCCGGCCAGGCTTATGCACGTTTTCAAGATGCCGTTATACAATTTCCAAAATCCTACCACGCCTACCTCTCCTTATTAATCCTCCTGGAAAACAACCAACCAGTTGACGATTTTTTCCGGGGATTGGTTGACTTTTACGCCGGTCAATATGGAATGGCAATAAATTCTTTTGACAGATATATGGATATCAACCCTTCCCATGATGGAACCGGGCATTATTATAAAGGACTAGCTTACCGTGCCCTGGAACAAGCCGAGGATGCTATATCAGAATGGGATTTCTTCATTAAAAATTATCCGGAAAATTCTCTTTGGGAAAACGCCTGGGATGAAAAGGCATACACCCAATGGGCTTATTTACAGAAACACCAACAGGCTGCCCAAACTCTTTTGGACCTGGTATCCCAAAGACCAGAATCGATGGAAGCACCTGAATACGTGTTTGAGGCGGGGAGAATCTACGAGAGAAATGGTGATTTATTAGAAGCAGCTGCAATTTGGGAAAGGATGATGGTCAATTATCCCGAAAATGAAATTAGTTTTCGGGGATTATTTTTATCAGGAATTATTTATTATCGCCTGGATGATAATGAAAAAGCCTTAAATGCATTTCAAAGAGCGCTTGTTCTTGCTACAAACCCTAAAGATCAATCAGCTGCCTACTTATGGATTGGTAAAACTCAAAGGAAACAAAACGATTTTGAGGGCGCATATGCATCCTGGGAACAAGCAGCATTACGGGATCCTACCGGGTATTACAGTGAAAGAGCACGGGATATACTACTGGACCGGCCGGCTTTCACACAAGTGACGAACTATGATCTTGGATATGATTTGGAAACTGAAAGGGAGGAAGCGGAAAATTGGATGCGCCTAACTTTTTTCCTGGACGAAAATGAGGATATATCCTCTCCGGGTGAATTATTAGATGATCCACGCATAAAACGCGGCATTAATTTATGGGAATTGGGTCTTTACCAGCAATCCCTGGATCAATTTGACCTGGTAATTGAAGAATCCTGGCTTGATCCAGTCCAATGTTTCCGTTTATTGGACATATTATACGATCTCGGGTATTACAGGAAAGCCATCCTTATTAGCCGCCAGATTCTTGATCTGGCCAACCTGGATGATGTATCAACTTTAAATGCTCCAATGTATTTCAACCACATTCGGTTTGGAGCTTATTATAAAGAACTGGTATTGCCAGCCGCTCAGAATTATGGAATAAATCCTCTCTTATTATTCAGTGTAATCCGGCAAGAAAGTCTCTTCGAGGGTTTTATATCCTCTTCTGCGGGAGCACAAGGGTTAATGCAATTAATGCCTGCAACAGCTGAGGAAATTGTTAACAGACTTGACTGGCCTCCGGATTATTCCGAAGCAGACCTCAACCGTCCAGTTGTCAATATTCCTCTTGGGGCTGAATACCTGGCTACCCAAAGGGATTTATTTGATGGAAATCTGGTATATGCCCTGGCAGCCTATAATGCTGGCCCCGGAAATGCACAAACATGGGCTGAGATGTCCGAGGGGGACAGCGACCTGTTCCTGGAAATCATCCGTTTTAATGAAACTCGTGCTTACATCATGCAGATTGCTGAATTTCTTAATATTTACCGGACTATTTATTTCCGATAAATCCCTTTCGGAATTATTTAATCTGAAACGTGGAACCACTTGTGAATTAATAATGTTCAAACAGTTACTTATTTGATACTGGCAATCGGTTCGGTGAACCATTAAATCCGGCGGCTAAATTTTTTTAATTATTCAATGTTACAACAAAAGCAGCTTTGGGTTTTCCAAATATTTAGCCAGGGTCTGCATAAATCGGGCAGACTCGGCTCCATCCGTCACGCGATGATCAGCTGAAATTGTGGCCTTTAACCGGAATCCAATTTTAATTTCATCCCCAACAATAACCGGCATTTTTTGAGCTGATCCTACCGCCAGGATAGCTGTTTCCGGCGGATTAATAATTGCGATAAAATGGTCAACATCATACATACCCAAATTGCTGATGGAGAATGTAGATCCCTCTATATCTTCGGGACGTACTTTACCTGAGCGTGCCCGGGCAACAATTTCACTGATTTCTTTTGAGATAAACCGTAGTGGTTTTAAATCGGCATCTTTGCAAACGATAGTTAAGAGACCATTTTCGATCGCCACAGCTATGCCAATGTTGATATGACCATGCTGAATTATTTTTCCCCCTTGAATGGATGCGTTTATATTTGGATATTCTCTCAAGGTCAATGCTACTGCTTTCACCATGTAATCATTTACAGAGATTTTTCCATCTTCAGGCAGCAAATCGTTGATTTCTTTTCGCAACCCTAACAAATCGTCCACGTTGTATATATGGGTTACATAAAAATGGGGTATCTCCTGTTTTGATTCAGTCATACGTTTCGCAATGATGGATCTCAGCCGGGAGATCTCAAGGATAATGTCCCCTGGTACCTTGCCTTCTAAAAATACCGGTTGAGGAATTGTTCTACTATCCATTGATCTTTTTTGATCTATGGAAGGCTCTGAAATTTTCTCCATGGGTGGCGCTGTTGAGGTAATTGTTCCAGAAACAGCCTGCTCAATATCTGTTTTTATAATTCTTCCCTGCGGTCCTGTCCCCTCAATTTGATTCAAATCAAGACCATGTTTTTTGGCCATTCGTTTTGCAAGTGGCGATGCCCGAAGAATTTCATTCCCTGTTTCCTCTGCTATGGAATTCTTATTTTCTTGATCCTGAGGGACTTTTGAAATAGTTTCCCCGGTGTTAGTTTTGGTTTTTCTGGCATCTACCTGGATGGGCAGGTCAATTTCTTCCCCAAGCTCCCCCAGGATAGCAATTGGCTCACCTACCGGGACGGATGTTCCTTCATCAACCAGGTGTTTTAATAGAACTCCAGATGAGAAAGATTGGACTTCAACGGTTGCTTTATCTGTCTCAATCTCTGCCAGAATATCACCTTTTATGATTGTATCCCCTTCTGCCTTAACCCAGCGGACCAGGGTTCCTTCAGCCATATCAAATCCCAATTTGGGCATGTCGATTTTCTCAGCCATTTATGGTCTCCTTTACGGCACTAATCACATCCTCTACCTGGGGAAGAGCAAGTTGTTCTAAATACCGGTTATAAGGGAGCGGCACTTCTTTTTGTGCAACACGCAGGATGGGCGCATCGACGTAATCGAAGGCCTTTTCATATATTTGAGCAGCAACCTCTGCCCCAACCCCAAAAGATTTCCAGCCCTCTTCGACAATGACAGCCCGGTTTGTTTTCATAAATGAATTTATTACCGGTTCCATATCGATCGGACGCAGGGTGCGAAGATCAACAATTTCCACCTCAATCCCATCCCTGGATAATTCTTCGGCTGCCTTGAGGGAGGTACCCAACATCTTGCTATAGGTGATGAGAGTAAGATCTTTACCAGTGCGTTTTACAGAGGATTTACCGATAGGTACAGTATATTCTCCAGCCGGGACTTCTCCTCTAACCTGATACAAGGTGGCGTTCTCAATAAATAATACAGGATCGTTGCTTCGGATAGCTGATTTTAATAGACCCTTTGCGTCATAGGGGTCACCTGGACTTATGACAATCAAACCGGGGAAATGGGCAAAAATAACATCCGGTGTTTGCGAGTGAGTGGCTCCCAACTGGCGACCACCGCCCCCAGGTGTTCGGATAACCAATGGGAGCTCCATCTGGCCGCCAAACATGTAATGCAATTTGGCTGCCTCATTGACGATATGCTCCATGGCGGAAAAGGCAAAGTTAATTGTCATTAATTCAGCCACAGGTCGAAGCCCGTTGATCGCCGCTCCAATTGTGCTCCCAATAATTGCTGCTTCTGAAATCGGTGTATCACGGACACGTTTCTCGCCAAAATGGTCGTAAAATCCTTTCGTCACGGCATAGGTTCCACCCCATACTCCTACTTCCTGACCCATAATAAATACATTGGGATCTCTTTCCATTTCCTCCCAAAGGGCCTGGGAGATCGCTTCACGCATTGTTATCCTGGCCATATCAGATGACCTCCCCTTCTTTTTCGTTGTAAATATGTGCAAAAAGGTCCTCAGGCGCCGGTTCCGGACTTGATTCGGCGAACAGTACTGCTTTAATAATTACCTGTTCTGCATTCCGGTCAATTTCGTCTAACTCCATCCCTGTGGCTGTTTTCTCATTAATCAAATGGTCCCTGTAGATTCCTATAGGATCGTCTTCCCTCCATTTGATCACTTCCGCCTGAGTGCGATATCTTTCCGGATCACCCATAGAATGTCCGACATAGCGGTATGTCTCTACTTCAAGCAATTGAGGACCACCCCCATCCCGGATTTCGGCCAGCATTCTGCTTGCTGTATGGCGGACTTTGATGATATTCATCCCATCCACCTGGTCAGATTTCATATTATATCCACTGGCTTTTATTTGGATTTCAGACACTGCCGATGAGCGCTCAACTGAAGTACCCATACCGTATTTATTGTTCTCGCAGACCCATAAAACAGGAAGATTCCATACCTTGGATAAGTTTATTGCTTCATGGAAATATCCAATATTGGTAGATCCATCTCCAAATAAACAAATTGTGATGGACTTGTTTTGTTTGTATTGGTCTGCCAAAGCCAATCCGACAGCTAACGGGAGATGAGCTCCAACAATGGCGTGTCCACCAAAGAAATTCTTTTCTACGTCCGCCAGATGCATTGATCCGCCCTTACCAGAAGAACACCCGCTGGCTTTTCCCAGAAGTTCTGCCATTATTTCATCAGGAGAAATTCCCATGTTAATTGCAACACCGTGATCACGGTATGCCGTTATGACACGGTCCTCCGGCTGCCGGACCGAAAGCAGTCCTGTACTAACAGCTTCCTGCCCGATGTATAAATGTAGAAATCCGCCAATTTTCCCTTGCTGATAGAGTTCAGCCGCTTTCTCTTCCAGCCGCCTGATGATTACCATTTGATAATAAAGATCAAGGGATTCATTTTTTTCCATGCGCAGATAACCCTCCAAAGGAAAAAACTCTATGTATAATTATATAAGTTGTCTGAATAGAACCAAGCCATAATGGCATTGATCTAGAGTAATATTGAGATATAAATTATACCAGATCAACATTGTTCGCATTTCACACCCAACCCTATGATTGTTTTTCTATATGAACAGCGAAATTACGGAAAAAATGAAAAACGAGGATTTGAAACTATCTCCTAAATGGAGCAACACGACCAAATTGGTCGTTGCATTAACCCTGGTTACGTTCCTGATGGGTTTGCTGATCAGTTTTCACAACATTGTCATGCCGATTATTTTGGCGATATTGTTAGCATACCTGCTCCATCCGGTGGTTGGATTAATTTCCAGAAAATACAGGATTTCATGGCGGCTTTCAGCTCTATTAATTTACCTTGTCCTTCTAATTGTGGTCATTGGGTTGCTAACCTGGGGCGGAATTGCAATAATTGACCAATTTCAAAACCTTTTGGGATTCCTGCAAAGATCCTTTGAAAATTTGCCTTTGATGCTGGAAAATTTATCCCATCAAGAAATCCGGATAGGTTATTTTGTATTTGATTTTTCCACGTTAGAAATTGATAGTCTGGTAGATCAGGCTTTATCATCCGTTTCACCCCTTTTAACCCGTACAGGCTCCATCGTCGGAAACATTGCATCCGGCGCTGTTTACACAATTGGAATGACGTTATTTATTATATTGATTTCGCAATTTATCCTTTCCGGGACTGAAGGGGGCATCAGGAGTCTTCTACAAATGGATATCCCGGGTTACACACAGGATTTGGACCGGTTTGCTGAAGAACTAAGAAGGATATGGCAAGCGTTTCTCAGGGGGCAGTTATTAATTATGAGTGTAACCTTTGTTATCTACCTGATCGTTCTTAATGCACTGCAGATAAATTTTCCTGTAGGTTTAGCTCTCATCGCAAGCATTGCCCGCTTATTACCATATATCGGCCCAGCAATTGCCTGGACAACCTATGGTCTGGTGGCCATTTTCCAGGCAGACACACCATTTAATTTACCTCCGTGGGGATACGCAGCCCTTATTGTTGGTATTGCAATTGCCATTGATATGTTTATGGATAATGTCATTGTCCCAAAGGTATATTCGGATGTATTAAAACTCCACCCGGCATTGATCTTGATTGGCGCTATTATTGCTGCCAGTTGGTTGGGTTTGATTGGTGCTCTTCTGGCAGCGCCTGTTGTTGCTACAACCGTATTAATGGTCCGTTATGCAATTAGAAAGCTCTTTGATATGGACCCCTGGCAAAATATTGCGCATGAGCCTCACGAACCAGCGCTGGTGCCCCCTGTGAGAAAACTGGAAAACATCCAACAAAAAATCATGGTCTGGATCAAGAAAAAGAATTAATATACTCGACCAACCAGGAAATCTCAAAATTTACCTGTAACCGGAAAGGAAAATGAATAATAATGGCAACTGAACCCATTACAACAACGATTGCGTGAAACAGAAAACTATATCGCATGGAAAGCTGAAGAGCCTGATGGTGAGACCACATATCATATTCGAACTCCAAAATGTTACTTTAAATTTTTTCGCCGAGGAATGGTCAGAATTTCTCCAGCTGGTAAAAAACCTGGAATAACCCCAAATAATCAATTATTTATTAAGAATGTAAGATTGTCCTGAACAGATTCAGCATGCGAATAATAACAAAATTGTTATTATGGTCATTTAATCATTCTTGTAGTAAACAGGATTTCCATGTTTAACCTGTCTTTACCATGACCAAAAATTTTCTTCCGATCCATGTTTGTACTGGTCCATATAATTATTTTATAAGCCTGGTTTAGCAGCATAAATATCAAGACGGTATTAAACAGGAATATTATCAGAACTATGCAAAACATCAATTATGATTTGGTTACATTGGCTGTTCTGGCAGGGGGTAAATCTTCCCGGATGGGCAAGGACAAGGCTTTACTCCCCTTTTTAGGGAAACCATTAATAGAACGGATTGTAAGCCGGTTACGCCTGATCACCGGCGAAGTAATCCTGGCAACGGATAACCCGGATTTGTATTCCAGCTATGACTGGAAAATTGTTGTGGATGAGGTTAAGGAGGCTGGACCGCTTGCCGGTATATATGCCTCCTTTAAAGCAGCCAGTTTTCCTATGGTAGCTGTTGTTGCCTGTGATATGCCATTTGTCAATGAGATGTTATTTAAAATATTGATGCAGGAATGCCAGGATAAAAAGACGGATGCGGCGGTGCCCGCTTCTCCAAGAGGATTGGAACCAATGCATGCCGTATTCTGTAAAGAATCCTGTTTACCAATCATCAAGGAATCATTTGATACCGGAGAATTGGAAATAAAAAAATGGATCAATAAATTAAATTTGCTTGTGCTGGGCAGAGATGAAGTTTCGCTAATTGACCCTAATTTTGCCATGTTTGTGAATGTGAATACCCAGGAAGAATTCACCAGAGCAGAGCAATACTCCCAAATAACCAATTAATCCACCATTTTCCTGAAAGTATTTCAGTCCTCCGGCTTTGGACTTATAACCATTGCCGCTTGATTTTGGGATTGTCATTAATAAATTCGATGCGCCAGTTATCCCGGGTATATTAATCGCCAGGGCAGAATTGCGGTAGAATTTGTAACAATGGGTAAAAATAGGCTATTCAATGTAATTTTTTGTTTCGGAGTAATCGGGCTGGTTATGCTGCTTCCTGCCTGCTCAGAAACGGATGTTTCAATCCCAACCATACTAACCGGGGTGGCAAACCTATCTGACAACCAATCATCACCGGTAACGACTGAAAGTGCCGGTTCTGAAATTGTTGAGGAATTGCAACTGACTTTCTCCGCGGAGAATCCCGGAAATTTGGATGGTAATGTAATAACCACACCGGAAGAATCCACTACAAAATCGAATGAAGGAATTTGCAATCTTGCTGGTCCAGGCCACCCACTCGATGTAAGTATTCCCGATGGAACGATTCTCACCCCTGGCCAATATTTTACTAAAACCTGGCGCCTTGAAAATCTTGGCAGCTGTACCTGGTCAGAAAATTATTCCCTGGTTTGGTTCTCGGGATCGGAAATGGGATCTACCCAATCTGTCAATCTGGATACCCAGGTATATCCAGGAAGTTTTATTGATATTAGTGTGGATCTAATTGCCCCATTAAATCCGGGAATTCACCAGAGCAATTGGAAGTTGAAGAATGAGGAAGGAATGTTATTTGGGATTGGACCCATCGGAGATTTTCCAATCTGGATTAGAGTTGTGGTTTTTGATATTGCCACCCAGACACCAGAAGTGATGCCTGGAGATAGAGATATCCAGCCGGTTATAACAACTGGTGAGCAGAAACTGTTCCTGGAAGAAGCATTTGACCTGGATAATATAGAACTTTCCTCCAACCTGGAGGGCGATCTGGCATTTGGCACCAATCAGGACGGACAACCAGAGCTGCAGGCAATAAATGGTGCCAGCCTGGTCACTTATGGTTTGGACGAACCGGATTTGGGGCAGTGTCTGACATTACAATCCGACAAAACGGCCTACCCGGTTACAGAGAATGCTAACCAGTACATCTGTTATCAAACCAACCTGGGTTTACGGGGGTATGCCAAAGTGACTATGTTGGATTTGAATGAAGGATATATCCTTTTTAATTATCTTAATTGGCAACAGCCATAACAAAGGACCTCAAATATGAACCTGGATGATTTTAATCAATTTTCGCGACTAGATTCGCAAAATATGTACCGGGAAATTCATTCATTACCTGATCAATTGTCCTTCGGATGGGAACTTGGTCAATCTCTTCCTCTGACGGGATTGAAACCTATTGATAATATTGTCATCGCTGGTATGGGGGGGTCTGCTATTGGGGGGGATCTCCTGATTGAATTTATTCAAGAAGAATGCCCGGTTCCTGTTTTACTCCACCGCGATTATGATCTTCCCGGTTGGGTCTCAGGCGAAAATACACTGGTGGTTGCGTGTTCCCATTCGGGAAATACAGAGGAAACCCTATCGTCTTTCTGGAGGGCCCGGAAAAATGGGTGTCAGATTGTTATAATCAGCACCGGCGGCGAATTGGTCAAACTGAGCCAGGAATTTGGTTACACATCCTGGATTTTCCAGCATAAAGGTCAACCGAGGGCGGCAATTGGATATTCTTTTGGTTTATTATTGGCGCTTTTCTACCGATTACAATTAATCAAAAATCCAATACATCAAGTAGAAGACGCAATAACAAACATGAATACTGCTCAACAAGCATACCTGGCTGAAATTCCTGTAATCCATAATCCGGCTAAACGATTAGCCGGACAGCTAATTGACCGGGATATTACTATTATGGGAGCAGGATTCCTAAATGTGGTTGCCCGAAGGTGGAAATGCCAAATCAATGAAATCGCCAAAAGCTGGGCTGAGTTTGAGTATCTTCCGGAGGCGGACCATAATACCATGGCTGGATTAACGAATCCTGAGGATATTTTATATAGAAGGATAGTAATATTTTTACAATCGTCCTTGCTCCATCCCCGCAATTTATTACGGTCAAGAATAACTCAGCAAAAATTAATGGTAGAGGGATTGAATACGGATTCTATTGATGCCAAGGGAAACACAATCCTTGCCCATCTTTGGTCAACCTTACTGTTAGGCGATTATGTCGCATTTTACCTGGCTATGCTATATGACATGGATCCCACGCCTATCCCGACAATACTTGAATTAAAGATGGCATTATCGAATGGATAGGAATGCTATTTAGGATCCATTACAGGCGCCATTATAAGGCGAATCCTATACGATTCCCTTCCATTTATTTACAGGATGTAATGGATATTAAAAGCCATTATTGGCGGTTGTTCTTAGAATAATACGGATGCAAGCTCCGAGCGATATTGCCTTGCGGTAGGATTCCCCTCTCCTATTAAATCAATTATGCTCAAAAATACCTTTCTGGCTAAATCGCTGCGGTAGTGTTTATCCAGTTTGAGTAAATCAAGAAGGCCATCCAGGGCAGCCGGATAATTTCCTTTAAGCACCAGGCGAATACACTGATTAAATGCAGAATCCAGATCATTTTGCTCCGGGAGGATATCCTGATGATACGCCTGGATTGCCTGTGCCAAAGGGATGAGTACTTGAACTTGGGATTGATCCCGAATGGATTTTATTCGTGGAATAACCTCAAAAACCTGATCTGCTTTGCCCTGGGCAAGCAGTGTTTTTGCCAGTCCTCTCAATGCAGGATCAGAGTCTGGATTTTGATCCAGGATTGAAAGGAATATTTTTTCCGCCTGATCCCATTGGTGAGCGGATAACAATGAATTTGCTTTTTCCAACTCCAGGTCTAATTGGCTGGGTGGTTTTATTTTTAATATAAATTCTTTTATACGCTGTTCGGGTTGTGCGCCGAGAAATTCCCCAACAACCTGACCCTGGCTGAATGCTTTCACAGTTGGGATGCTGCGGACATTAAACATCAAGGCAAGATTTGGATTTTGATCAATATCAACCTTCGCTAATCGAAAAGCACCACTGGCATCCCTGGTTAATTTTTCAAGAGTCGGGCTGAGAATTTTACATGGTTGGCACCAGGGAGCCCAAAAGTCCACCACTACAGGTACATTTCGAGAATATGATAAAACTTCATATTCAAAATCTGCCTCGGTTACATTGATTATGTTTTCATATGTCATTATTTATTCTCCAAAGTCAGATTCCATACCGGTAATGGATTTACTCCTCATCAGAGCCGGGAATACCTGGTTGGACAACATTGGTAACTTCTCCATGTACGTTGATGATAATCTTAAAACCCATCATCCCCATATAGGTTTTACCTTCCTCCGGTATTCCATTGGTCAATATGGTATCTAATTGCTGATCAATGTTCTTTAATTGGTTCTGAATCATAGCCAGGGTGAAAATGTCCTCCTGTCCGAGCATCTTTGCGGTTTGTTCGACAAGTAATTCTTCATGACCCTGAATCGTCTCCTTCATTTTATCGAGCACCTGCCTGTCCACATATTCGGAAGAAATGTGTCTCTGGAATCCAGAATCATCCACAACATAACATGGCTCATCACCAACATAGGAAACTTCAACAACCTGGTCAGCCTCGTCATAAACTAATCCCCGAAAAATTGGTCGATATGTCATTTTACCTCGATGCACTTAGTTACCAATAATTATCCTAGTATTGTTATTCTCAGTTAACCTATTTTAATAACAAATTCTATAAATAATATTAATTATTTATATCACTTTCCATAATATTGCAATAATATTTTTTGGAAAATTAATTAATAATGCACATAAACAAAAGTCCCGACATCCGCCCAATCATATAACCATTCAGCATCGGGTGTGATCATATTTACACACCCATTACTGGTTGGAATACCTAAATTTAATGGCCAGGTCACACCATGGAATCCATAACCCTCATAAAAATAAAGAATATACGGGATTTCGGAGTAATAATAATCATCCCCCCGCATTGGTGCAGATTTTAATTTTACATAGATAGAAAAAAGTCCCGTTACAGTTGGGGTCTCATCTTTTCCGGTAGAAACCATGTAAGAATTAATTGCACCATTTCCCTCAAGTGCATAAATCATCTGTGTGCTTAAATTTACATCAATCCATTTATCCTCAGAACCAATACCCTCGGGAATCCGTTCAAGACCAGATGGAAGAGTTGGGGTAAATGTTATCGTAGGGATTGAGGTTTCAGTAGGTGTTTGAGTGCCTGTGGGTGTCAGGGTCGGTGTTATTGTAACCGTAGGCGAAGCGGTAGCTGTCGGAAAAGCTGTAACCGTATTGGTTGGTGTTAATGATGGCTTAATTAACATGTCATCAGGACGTTCTCTTGAAAAATTATCTGCAAAAACTACCACCTGGGTTGGGATAGAAATCCAGACCAAGAAACTTGCCAGAAGCAACCCTAAAATGAAAAATACGGGCAAAATAAATGAGATATTACGAGACTTTCGAGATTTTTTAATACTCGATGTTTCATGACTGAAATTTCCCGAAATGAGAATTTGCTTTCCCTCACCCGGGATTTTTGGTATTTCATAGACAGGATCCATTTCATCAAGGAGGCGGCCATACGCCCAACGAAGTCCGCTCTTTGCCTTTAGACTATTGGGATGGTATCGGAGGGCGAACTTAAAGTAAGCGATACTGGCACGCGGACTCGCAAGGGCTGCAAGGATCAACCAGGCTTCTTCCAGTGAAGGGTCTTGCTGGAGGGCTGTGGATGCCCATTTTTTTGCCTCGATTGTATCCCCACACTGGTAGGCAGCCTTGGCGTAATTTAATGCTGAATGGGCATCCGGGGATTGATTTTTCATGGAGAAGGAGTCTCTAGTGTCTGTTTTGGAATGGGTTCATTGCGGATATAACAAATTAAACCTGCAGTAATGCCCCCCGCAACTATTTCAGGATTTTCTGTTAGGATTTGACGATCAAGATTGAGAAAACCAGTCTCAATGATGGCAGCAGGAGTAGTACTATGAACCTCATTAAAAGCATGGTAGCTTGTCATATCAGGTGTGATGGTATTGGCGTGATAATTCATGTTCGTTGCTGCCTGGTAGCGATGGATTAAGCAGGCGGTCAGACGTTCGGCTTTTTCTGGAAAAGCATTCGATAGTGCCGCAGCAACTTTAAATCCGGTTGCCTCCGAGTTTATAAAATCACAGGAATCATTGTGGATGGAGACCAATGCCAGGGCTTGGTATTGGAAGAGATTCTCATCAAATTCCTGAAGCAAATCCACTTCAAATCCTTCAGCGATCAGCTGTTGTTGAACGAAACTTGCAATCTTGAGATTTGTTTCGACTTCTGTTAAACCATCTGAACAAACCGCACCGGGATCATTTTCGTTTCCCCAGTGACCTGCAACTATACCAATGTGTGGTTTAAAAGACGCTGTTGGGTTTACCGGAGCAGCTATTGGCTGATCGGTGGCCTCTAAAATCAGGAGCATCTGATCGAAAAAATTATTTGAAAAGAGATTTCCGGGAGTCCATAAAGTGAATAGTGTCGCCATAAGAATGGCGACACTGATCACAGATTGCAGTGCACTCCAGATATTATATTTCTTGGGGGTTGTCTCTGGTAAACTCATAAAATCAATTTGGTATACATATTTGTTATTAAAATTTTCATTGATCTTACCTTATTTTAGTTTAAATGTGTGAAATTTAAAATTTGAAAATTCATTGAGGGTCCTGTTGCTATAATAATAAATGAGGAATTATTACCGTCACCGTGGAATTATAATGGCATTAATTGCTGAAGAATTACGGGAAGTAATGCGTTTGTGGGCGTCAGGTGTTACTGTTGTAACCTCCTGCTTTCAAGGGATTCAACATGGAATGACAGTCAATTCCTTTAATTCCATTTCTCTCGTTCCGGCGCTTGTGACCATAACCCTGGCAAATTCAACAAGAACGAAATATTTAGTCTCAAAATCATCGGTCTTTGCATTGACAATTCTCGAAGAAAATCAGCATGAATTATCAGAATTGTTTGCGGGGAAAGTTCATACCTTCGATGACCGTTTCTCAGGCCTGGAAATATTTACCCTCCTCAGCGATTGCCCACTGTTGAAAGAAGGAATTGCCCATCTAGATTGCCGGGTTGTCCATCAGTATGGAATGCCATCGTCAACCCTTTTTATTGGTGAGGTATTGGCTGCTAAATATAATTCTAAAAAATGGCCATTGCTATACATGAAGAAGAATTATTTTATGGTGAAAAGATGAATGATGAATTGTTAAGTTTAGAGGATCGAGAATTTCTATTAAAACTTGCCCGCAGGTGCATGGAAAGGCGTGTCAAGGGATTAGCTGTTGGAGAGACTCAATTAGATGGATTGTCCCCGAAGCTAAGTCAAAATGGGGCTTCCTTTGTAACCCTTACCAAAGGAGGTAAATTACGCGGATGTATCGGGACGCTCGAGGCTTACCAACCATTGGTTCTGGATGTACGTGAGCATGCGGTGGCGGCTGCACTGGAGGATTACCGCTTCCCTCCAGTTGACGTAGATGAAATCAACCAAATCGAGATTGAAATTTCTTATCTAACGACTCCAGAGAAACTGGAATATTCAGACAGTGAAGATCTATTAAAAAAACTCCATCCATTTAAGGATGGAGTGGTATTAAGGGATGGCAGCCGTCGGGCTACATTTCTACCGCAGGTTTGGGAGCAATTACCAGACCGTGAGGATTTTTTGTCCCACCTTTGTTCCAAGATGAATGCGGTTCCAGACCTTTGGAAGAAAAAACACCTGGATGTATCCATTTATCGAGTCGAGTCTTTTTCTGAAAAAGAGCTCAGATGATAAAAAAATCCGGCGACTTCGCCGGATTTTTTTGTGAAGGTTTTTTAATTAACCAGTGATTTAGCTTGCGCTTCCCGAAAAGCCTGGCCGGTTAAATGTGCAACAACAGCTTGTGAATATGTAAATGTGAATATTGCACCGATTACGCATGCAATTACTCCAAGGCCAGCGATGAAAGACGCCAGCATACTTCCCACCACGACAAGCAGATAGGCAACCGGGACAGCTTTTACCAGGCGGAACAATTCACCCAACCTGAAACCAGCGCTGAGGAATCCTTTGTCAACTAAGTTACCAAAAGCTGCAGGGAGAAAAAATGCTAACCCTACGCTGTAAATTAATTGAATTCCACCGCAGCAAACTGAGACTAGCAAAATAATCGGTGTCAGGGTTTGTTCATCAAATTCTAATGCTTCTCCGAGGGGAGCCACAGCAATACCCGGGAGTGAAAATAACAGCGCCGGCAGGGTAAATACCAATGCAATCACAAATCCCTTAAAACCCAGACTTAACTGTTCTCCAAATTGTAAGTCGGGAAGGTTGAAAACCTCATCCTTAATTATTTGCCTGGTGATTTGCAGTGACCATCCCAATAAAACCATCTGTCCGATAATTGGGATTAAGGAAACCAATCCAAGAATTAAGATTTTCTTAATCCAACCTTGATCGCTAAATACGAATGTAAATGCTTTACTAAATTCCATCATATCTCTCCTTTTTTTATAAATAATGACATGCTTTTTGGGTGCAAAAAAAAACACAAACCAATTTGAAAATCCATAACAATAAAAAGTTCTAGTTTAACTTATGCTGTCAAAAATGCACGTACTGATCCACCTTTAAAACAAAAATAACGGCCCGTCTCTCTCCAGCTCCGGTGATTTCTCCACAATTGCTCCGAATGATTTGAAGGGCCTGGTCTAATTTTTCATCTTCAAGACCAATCAACAGGGTAGAATTTCCCCTTCTGAGAAAACCGCCGGTGGATGCAACATAAGTAACCCGAAAATTGGCCGATGTCAGACCATTTGATACCGCCTCATTAACAGAATCATGTACTATGGCAATAATTAATTTCATGTTAAAGCTCCTCAAAATATTCGATCTCTAATCCGAATATGGTAGCTCCACCAACTGTAACCGGGGTAGGGGTTGGTAATGGGAGGGGGGCGCTTTCCAAGGGGACAGCGATGTATTCTATTCTCTGACGGCAGCTTTCATGTAGTACATCAATTGCTCGCTGAAGGAATTTCTCCGGAGTCCTCACCAACAAGGTAGCATTTCTTAATCCTAAGAAACCGCCAACACTTGGCAACTGTTCACTGGATAATCCTAAATCCAAAAGTACACGCTGGGCATTATCAAGATCCTGAGCCTGGATCACAATAATGAGCAGTAAGTTCTTTTCTTCAAATGAAATAATGGGATCCATCTTCCATTATCCTCCTTTTACTAAGTTATTCTAACTCAATTCGATGAGGACCGGGACCAATGATGCTAACCGATGCCCCATTTGGGGCAACTACTTGAAATTCCTTTCCTACTACAATGATTGTTACGCCCTCATTTTTTACAGTAATCTGGTATGGAAAAGGAGAGTATCCATCTATTATTATATCTTTTTGTGTGAATTTTTTTATACCAATAAGTTTTAAGAAAAAATCAACTGGTGCTAAATTTTGAATATTTGAACCCCAATGATATAAATGGGGAGCCATTTTCGCCTCTTCACAAGAAGATAAGTACTTTGATAAAATATCAGCCGCCAATTCACGGTAATCATTTTCGAGAAGTCCCTCCAGCAATAAATAGTTCCAGATAGGGCTCATCTCAACGGATTTCCGGGGATTAATACTTTGAGAGTCTGGATAATTGGATAGTCCTTGTTCGACAAAGTACGTTTTTTTAAGCTTTTCGACCATCCTGTCCCTTGTATTTTTTTCTGGTATGGCGTGTGCCCACAGGGGAAGGTACAGGGAGATATCTTCCATTGTAAAATCGATTGTACTCAATTGACCACGGTCATCCTGCTGCAAGCCAATAATGTCCAAATTGTAAATTTTTGAAAATAAATTCTTTGTCGTATAAGTAGCCTTCCCCAAAATCCAAACTACGTCACGGGTAGAAAATTTTTCAACAATTTCCTCTCCGTTTGATCCCTCTCCGGAAATCGATGAGACGATGGTTCTTGTACTCTCATTAATATTCCTGATTACCAGGTGAAGTCTTTCGGGTACCTGATTTTTGTTTCTTATTGAGAAACTTCCGGAACCTGAAAATTCCAATAGGGTTTCCCCTCTGGATCTTGTATGATTCTGATAATCACGATAGAGGAACGCGGCATCTTTTTGCGACCAAAATTCAGATAACCCATTTTCAAGAGTAACAACCTGCCTAGAAATCCAGGAAACTTCTTCTTCCTGGTTAATTTCCTGTCCGATAGCAATTAAACTCTGGCATTCGCGTAACAGGAAAGAAAGCAAAGCCGGGCTTTCTATATATTCAATATTTACCCCGATTGATTCAGGTAACCAGTGGTCAAGTAGAGGATGGTTTTCTAATCCTGTTTGGATAAGATTTTGCCACTCTGGTAAGCCATCACCATCCTTATCATAACGGTCACTAAACCAGCACTGCAGGAAGCGGATTAATCCGGGAAATATTCTCTCAAGCCATTTTTTATCGCCATCGTGATCGTAAATTTTCCAGGCTAACGCCGCTAATAATGGTTGAGCCAGGTATTTACAACGCTGTCCAGCCAAACCCGGGTGGGCATCGATAAATCCGTTGTCTTCCTGGACGCTGAGAAAATTATCTATTATCCCCTTGATCAAATCCTTACTGTTCGCTGGAATCAGACCTGCTAAAAAGTATGTATCCAGCAAAGATTGACCATTCCAGGAATAAGCATAATCTGAACCATCCCCATTGTATGAATAGCCCTGATCAGGCCTACGGGATAATACAAACGATGGGTTAGGAAGGTGTTCGCTGCCAGGGAAGAACAGGCTAAAAGCAATTTTCTGGGAAATCCTGAAGAAATTATCCCATTTAGCCTTTCCGGTATTTATCTCAACCATTTGCCAGAAATTTTTCCGTTCGATTTTATTAAATTCTGCATCAAAGTTCCTATTGATGACCCCCTTAGCAAGATCAATTGCCAGATTGGAATTATCTAGAGATGCATTTGCCCAGCTGCATCTATATGGAGCGTTCGGCTCCAAATGCATGAATAACTCAAGTGAAGCGAAAGTACCTGTGCCAGGTTGCGGACCGCCAGTCAGGAAACAAACCGTGGATAGATTATTTGTAAGTCCCTGTAGGATAAAATATTTTTCTTTCTTCACCGGTATTAACCCGGTTCCTTCAAGCACTGGATTAAGTATGCCAGTCCAATCGAAGGTCAATTTTCTGGTTTGATTTCCCAGATTTTTGAAAGTGAATCTACCGGCAATACATTGAGATGTAGGCACCCAATACTCAGCTGTGGTTTCGATTCCTTCAAATGGTGAAAATTCGAGCTTTATAAAGTTTGGATAGATTTCCTGGATAAGCGGCTTCAAAAAGAAATCTTCCGGATCGCAAACCCATGTGTTATCCAGATTGAAACGCGGGTAAAACCTCATCCAATTTGCCCTCATCCCAAATGTTGTCTCTAAAACCAATGCCCTGATTGATGTTGTTCCCCTGGAAAGCCTCCAGGTTTGATCATCAAGGTAATCAGGGTCACAGAACCTCAGATCAGACATAATGATTAAGGAATCCGGCGGGAACATATAATCGTCTAAATTCGTCATTAATATAATTTTACGGTTTCAGGTAGACAAGGTCAATCGAATTGTTCATTTCTGATGATGAAGGGTGCAGTATAAACCATATTGGACTAGTTTCCATGTTAAAATCATAAAATTAATCCTTGTTGCAAAAAATGCGAATCACAGAAAAGAATAAAGCATGGATAATTTTAGTGATAAAAAAGATAAGGATGGAGAGGATTCCCACGTGACCGAAAATCCGGATGAAGAAAGTAATCCGACTGCCGAGAAATTTCGCCGATTGATCATCTCTGGAGAAGAGAGTAAGGATTCACAGAAAATCCAACCACCGGATTCTGATGGATCCATCCTGGGTGTGGAGATAATTCCGGGATTGCCTTCTGACGCAACTTCAAGTATTGATGATACCAAAGAATTAAAATTGATTCCTGATGAAGCGGCTGGATCCAAAGGAACACAGGAATCAGGCGGTTCACCCGATACTTTTTCAGACCCTTATTTATCCGCCAATACAATTCCTCCGGATTATTTCGATAGCAGACAAACCCCTTTTATCAAACCGGTGAGCGAGGTCGGTTATCCAGGGACAACAGCATATCCAGCAGTAAATGGTCCTTCAAACCAGGGTTCTGAAAATCTGGATAGCCCCTATCGAGGAGCGCCTGTATTGGCTGGTTCAGCCAAAAGGAAAAAACCAACCCAATCTCTCAAATTACATCCGAAGCCACGTCCAAAGAATCACTCACCAAAATCAAAAAGGCCAGGTAATAGGGCTGGCTGCCTGTTAAAATCCATTTTATTGTTGTTTTTAGCCGGGATAGTGGGTGCGGCCGGTGTCTTCTCTTTTGGTATTTATAAGTATTTTTCAATTGCCGCATCTCTCCCGAACGTATCCGATTTGCGGCAAAGAGCCTCCCAATTTGAAACAACAAGGATATTGGACCGGGATGGGAATGTTTTATATGAGATTTTAGATCCAAACGCCGGCAGAAGGACATATGTAACGCTTGATAAAATTTCCCCAAATGTTTTGGCCGCAATGATAGCAACCGAGGACAAGGAATTCTATAACAACCCCGGCTTTGATCCAATTGCTATAGCCCGAGCCCTGTTTCAAAACTACACATCGGGGGAAATTGTTTCCGGAGCATCCACAATTACCCAACAATTATCACGGATTATATTACTCGATCCAGCCGAGAGGTATGAACAGACTGTAGAAAGAAAAACCCGTGAGATTGTATTGGCGGCGGAGATTACCCGGCGTTACAGCAAGGATGAAATTCTTGAATTGTATTTGAACGAAATTTACTATGGTAACCTGGCTTATGGCATCCAGGCTGCGGCTGAAACATATTTCGAGACAAAGGCCGATGACCTCACCCTGGGACAGGCTGCATTCCTCGCCGGTTTACCTCAGGCACCATCGGTATATGATATCACTACCAACCGGGATGCAACCTTACGCAGAGCGAAACAGGTTCTGGTGCTGCTGTACCAGGATAGCCAGGAAAAAGGGTGTATTGAGGTAAGCAACAGCGATCAAGCCGTATGTGTTGATGCAGAAGCAGCCTCATTGGCAGCCGAAGAATTGGATAATTATCCTTTTGAAATAAAACAAATTTCTTATGAGCATCCTCACTGGGTAAATTACATCCGTGCCCAGTTGGAGGATCAATTTGATGCTCAAACGATTTACCGTTCCGGTTTTTCGGTATTTACGACCCTTGATCCTGAACTTCAGGTTAAAGCAGAGGAGATAGTAAAAGAACAGGTAAGTGCCCTGGCGGACCGGAATGCAACCAATGGCGCACTCGTGGCAATGGAACCTTCTACCGGGGAAATCCTGGCCATGGTTGGATCTGCGGATTTTAATAATGAGGAGATATCCGGTCAGGTAAATATGGCTATATCCCCCAGACAACCTGGATCCTCGATAAAACCCCTAACCTACCTGGCCGCTTTCGAAAAAGGGTGGACACCTGCGACAATGATCTGGGATGTTGAGAGTGAGTTTCCTCCATCTGGTGACCCGAATGATCCAAGGGAACCCTACATTCCTGTCAATTATGATGGTGAATATCACGGTCCGTTTACTGTCAGGACAGCACTCGCAAATTCGATAAACGTTCCTGCTGTGAAGACATTGGATTTTGTAAAAATATATGATGATCCTAATACACCCGATGAGGATGGGTTTATTCATTTTGCGGAAAAAATGGGAATCACTACCCTGGATCAACCGGATTATGGATTATCCCTGACATTGGGTGGTGGTGATGTAACCCTGGCGGAATTGACTTCAGCTTATGCAACAATGGCTAATGCAGGTTTAAAAATTCCCCCCTATGGAATTTCTAAAATAGAGGATTATCGCGGAAACCTGATTTATGAATACGAGCCTCCAGATGGGGTTCAGGTGATTCGGCCGGAATACGCCTACCAGATGAGTTCCATCCTTTCAGATAATGAAGCCCGGTCGCTCATGTTTGGTAGAAACTCCATTCTGAATCTTGGATATGATGTTGCTGCTAAAACTGGCACAACCAATGACTTCCGAGATAACTGGACGATGGGGTATACACCAGATCTGGCTGTCGGCGTTTGGGTTGGAAATGCTGATTATACTCCCATGCAGAATACTACCGGATTGTCCGGGGCAGCCCCAATCTGGTCGGAATTTATGCAATATGCTATCGATAAATTAACGGATGGCAATCCCACACCTTTCTCCCGCCCCGATGGAATTATCGAGAAGGTTATTTGTGAGATCTCTGGAACCGAGCCTTCCGAATGGTGTCCTTCCCAAAGGAGTGAAATATTTGCCTTCGACCAGCTCCCGCCTGAAAAAGAGAATGATTTGTGGCAAGAGGTCAAAGTAGATACCTGGACTGAATTAAAATCCTCCTCCTATTGTTCTGAATTCATTGAGGAGAGATTTGTTTTGAATGTTGAAGATAAATGGGCAAAACGCTGGATTGAAGATACAGGCGAAGGAAGAGAATGGGCAGAATCAATTGGATTTGAGGACGATTTTCAATTCTCCCCTGACCGAGAATGCAATCAGGATGATCCTCGACCAACTATCATTTTTGCAGGTCTCCAAGACGGCGACACAATTCAACAGAATCCATTTGATATCTATGCTGTAATCAGGGCAACCGATAATTTTGATAAATACCGGCTTTCGTTTGGTCTTGGTGATGATCCGGATGATTGGGAAACGCTAATAGAAGACCGGGAGGATCAATACGAACAGCCGGAAATGATTTATTCCTGGGATGTGTCTGAAATACGATCTGATGAGATCACATTATGGATTTATTTAGAAAGCACGGAAGATACTTTCGCAGAGAAAAAGATAACCTTAAATCTTGATGTGCCAGAACCGACTCCAACAGAAACACCCTTTCCAACTGAAACACCGCTTCCTTCGGATACTCCCATCCCAACGGAAACTCCATATCCAATCATTATGGATACTCAAGAACCGATTATTACGGAAACCATTGAACCGACCACCGCTGAGACACCAACGGAAACAGAATCACCCCCTTAGTCTGTGTGGGGATTAATCCGGCAAATTGAACATTGTCAACTGTGCTGGTCCTTCTGATGAAATGGGATCCATATCCAATAGATCACGGAATGAGTCCCGGGTCAGTCCTTTCCTATCCAGGATGTTTCTAATATGACGAAATTTTAAGAATTTCCAGGTACGGGCAATTTCCGCAGTACGCCCGTCTCTTTTTAATTTTAAGGATACTAATAGAGATCTACTTCCCGGCAGGACAAGCAGTTTGGTTTCCCCTGAATCTACCCCGGGATCCTGATAATATAAGAGAAAGTGACTAATATTTGCCCAGGGAGTGAAATGAAATGAATAGACGGACTGCCCATCAGCATTGGACCACTGGACAGGTTGTTCCCCTTGGATCAGAAATCCCAATTTACTACCAATTTCAATTATTGATTTTTGGATAGTTTGGATTTCTTCCTGCCGTTGGCTGGATAATTCTTTATCGTTAATTACATATTCTCCCCTTGTAATTGGCTGGCTGCAATAAGAATCGAGACAGGCTTTGATCACAATTGGTGAAGGGGTGATAATCCCGGGAAATTGGTTCGAGATGAGAGATGCTGTGGTGAACATATCCAATTTTTTGGTCTGCTCAAGTAATTGCACAATGGCTTGTTCCACCCGGTCAGTCAGCGGAATATCGACGGGTTTGATATTAAAACGCGGCCAAAAAAATCCCGAATCAATATTTTGTGATTCGCTGCCAAAGCGTCTGAAATTTAAAGAATTGCCAAGGTTCTTCTGAATTGCATCCTCAGCCAAATCAATTTGGGCACTTAATTCTTGCGGATCACAATTCAAAAAATGGTCATTGGATCCAAGCAGGGCGAAGAAATAGGCATGCAGATGATTATAGGTCAATGGTTCATTTGCTTTGGCGAAAATCTCACTCAATGCGTTTTCGCATAGATTTATTAAGGGTTTGTGTACCGGCTTGATATTTTGAACGACGGGTATCCATGTAGTTTGTGCAGTACCTTCATCATCACAATACGAGACTCCTTCCAATTTAAAGCCCGCATTATTAAACGAAGCAATTACCGAAGCAAAAAAACGCGGAACCATTTCCGGTACGATACCAAAATACTTGACATGGTTTTTCAGAGGCTTCCTTAGGTATAAATTTATACTGTGCAACGCAAAAGTATGCCATCTCCAATCATATCTCCTTCTTTCGATGGCACTCTTAAGGGGAATGACAGCATTACGGCCCCACAACCAGCCAGACCAGATAGCAGAAAATGTCCAAAAGGCCTGGTTGGGACGGGGAACAGCTGAAATTATCCCCTTTATCTCCATATCACCTAATTGATCGGATAAATCCTTGAAACGACCCGGGAAAATGCAGATACCGGCTTCAACGGGCAGTTCTGGCCAGGTCGTTATTTGAATTGGTTCGTTGTTGGATGTCCAAACCTTATGGCTGGTAACAATTTCCTGCCATAAATTAACCTCGCGAAATTGGGAAGGAGTAACCAAAGATTTAGGTCTTGTCCTGCTAACCGGCCAGTTCCATAAAATATTTCCCTTATCAAATAAATGTAAGAGCATAGCGTTGATGACACTTTTTTCCCGATCTTCAAATTGGATACTTTCTGATTTATTCAACAAGGTCATTAGAAAGTATAGTTGTCTTGGCAGGTATACTTTAATCGCTTCGGCAATGAGATCGGATATTTCCTCTCCTTCCAGGGCAACCCGACCAATTGCTCTATGCCGGAATATTGGATCTTTACTGATGATCTCGAGCTGCTCCCTATCATATCCATCAATTTTCCACACACCGGTTTCACCACAGTTATGACAATTAATCTGTTTTGCATACGGTTCTTCTTCATCTTTTCGCCATAGATATCCCTCCACCTGAATGGTTTTTCCGCATGCCGGACATTTGGTTTGATAAATTTCCTGTAATAACTGCTCAAGCCGCTGCTCACCGCGTTTCGATGTTAGAAGTTCCGAGGTTGTGGTTTGATACTCATCAATATCTGGAGGGCAAGCCAATAGTTCTGTTATTAAACGGATAACTGGATTGTTACAGGACATCAATACTATATAACCAGCTCTGGCACCCTCGATGGGTACCCATGGATGGCTACCGTAGGGATCTATGACCATGTCCCCTTTATTTAAATGGGTTTGCAGCCATGAACTAATGATGCCTTCTGAAAGCGGGGGAAGATACCGCTCCAGAGGTATAAATTGGGAAATTGGCTTCCCGGGTATATAGGGAATTTCAGGAAGTTCAATCATCTGTACGGATAGTATAGGCCATACAGATTTAATTTACCAAAGAATCTCTATGATCCTGGTCCGGTTTAAGTGACTGATTTATGTATATTTATATATGAAGATAATAAAGAGGTAGGAAGATCCTATTTGATAAGAAGATATTAAAACGAGACAGCTCTTCCAAAGGAATGAAAAAAGAGCTGTCTCAGAACGATGGTCCGGGAGAATTAATACTTAACCTGAGGAATATGGTCCTTGATTTTAGCAATATCAGTTTCTGGATATTGGTAGTCAACCAATTGGTTGCTGTTATACGCTGCATAAGCAGATAGATCAAAATGACCATGCCCAGAAAGATTAAATAGGATAACTCGCTTTTCTCCGGATTTCTTTGCATCCAGTGCTTCGTTGATGGCTGCCTGGATAGCATGTGCAGATTCCGGTGCAGGCAAAATACCCTCGCTATGAGCAAAAAGCACAGCACCACTGAAGATACTTTTTTGTGGCAGGGCAACGGCTTCGATATAGCCAGCATCATACAAACCGCATAAAGAAGGAGCCATACCATGATAACGCAAACCGCCGGCATGGATTGGAGCCGGGATAAAGTCATGCCCGAGCGTGTACATTTTTACAATAGGAGCCATTTGAGCCGTATCACCATAATCAAATGCGTATATTCCTTTTGTCAGGGAAGGAGTGGCAGTTGGCTCAACAGCGAGCAGCCTTGTATTGCGACCACCTGTCAAATTTTCCCTCAGGAAAGGAAATGCAATCCCGGAAAAATTGGAGCCGCCGCCGACACAACCAATTACAACATCCGGATATTCATTTGCAAGATCCATCTGTTTCAATGCTTCTTCACCGATGACGGTTTGGTGCAGGATGACATGGTTTAATACCGAACCGAGGCTGTATTTTTTCCTGCCTTCTGAAGTGGCAGCAACTTCAACCGCTTCTGAGATCGCAATACCCAATGATCCCGAACTTTGCGGATCTTTTTGCAGGATATTTCTTCCAGCCTGGGTACGATCACTTGGGCTGGCATATACCTGGGCGTCGAAGGTTTCCATAATATTCCGGCGATATGGTTTTGCGTCGTAAGATGCCTTTACCATATAGACTTCGAGGTCCATCCCAAAAAATTTACATGCCATTGCCAGTGCAGTACCCCATTGTCCGGCTCCAGTCTCTGTTGTAAGGGCTCTTGTACCCTCAAGCTTGTTGTAATAAGCCTGTGGAACAGCAGTATTTAATTTATGGCTGCCTGCAGGAGATACTCCTTCATATTTGTAATAAATATGAGCGGGTGTATCCAATGCTTTTTCAAGACGACGTGCCCGAAGCAGGGGGGTAGGCCGGTATAACCGCAGGATCTCACGAACTTCTTCCGGAATCTCAATATATTTTTCGGTGCTCACCTCCTGTTCTATAAGTGCCCGTGGAAATAACACAGACAGGAAATCAGGAGTCACCGGTTCTTTTGTTCCCGGATGAAGGACAGGTGTGGGGGGAACAGGGCTGTCCCCAAATATGTTGTACCAGTATTTTGGTAAATCCGATTCACTCAAATTAAAGCGAACTTGTTGAGACATTTTATCCTCCATATTATGAATTGATTGATGGTTTCTCATTGAGATGATGAGTGCTCATAAATCTTCTTTTCTCCTACGTAGATCTATTGAAAGGATCTTGAAAAGTAATTGTGCCAGTAGTTAGATAGAAATATATGATCTTATTCAGATACCTGACTTTGGTGAAAGCAGCCTGATAATCCGAATGGGGATGTCAGGCCAAGGTATCTCTGGATGAGAATTACACAATCCAGTTCATTCAC
Source organism: uncultured Chloroflexia bacterium (assembly GCA_963747965.1). GTDB lineage: Bacteria > Chloroflexota > Anaerolineae > Anaerolineales > Anaerolineaceae > CAVVGZ01. The sequence continues at coordinate 119,785 of CAVVGZ010000007.1, forward strand.
AGCCACCAATTGCGTATAGCTATTAATTCACCTTCAGTTATTAAAGGTCAATATTCCCCGGAATATTTAAACCAATTGATAATTTTCCTTATCTCCTTTCTTAAAAAAAATCACTCGTCCCGCTTGGGGACGAGTGTGTTACCCGTGGTGCCACCCCAGTTAAGCTTTAACAAAAAAACCCTGTGATGAAACACAGGGGGTGATTAGCCAGCTTCACTTTAGGAGGGTACTGCATTATTTATATGCTTATACCCTATGCCATTATAACGGCGGCAATTCCGGCGCAAGCTACTTGTTTGATACTTTCGCTCTGCAACTCCGAGGTCCATTCTTCACCATTGTATGCACAGGATCTCACCGGCTCCTGCTCTCTGTAGCGCCTTGATGATGCTTACTCGTCCTCATCCCAGTTATTCTTTATTCAATTGTTGTTATTATATACCAACGGTAACTTTTGTCAATACTAATAAAAATTCCTTGTTTCAAAAACCTGAAGTGGAATTTATTATAGGATATCGTTGTTTGCCGTAGCCAGAAAAATCACAATTCAAATTCCAACGATAGAGTAAAATGATAAGGGATGCAATTTAATTTCCATTAAAACGGTTAATGAGAAGATGAAAACAATTGGCCTGCTTGGCGGAATGAGTTGGGAATCTACCAACGAGTATTACCGAATCATGAATGAAACCGTAAGAGCCGAACTGGGTGGACTTCATTCGATGAAATGTATTATCTACTCGGTCGATTTTGCTGAGATAGAGGCGCTCCAGCATAGCGGAGACTGGATGAAAGCCGGACAAATCCTTACCGGCGCCGCTCAGGGTTTACAACTGGCAGGAGCGGATATGCTGCTGATTTGTACGAATTCAATGCACATCCTTTACCAGGAGATCCAAAGCCAATTAAATATTCCGGTGATCCATATCGCAGACTCTACTGCTGAAATGATGCTTGGCAAAGGAATCCATCGTGTTGGTTTACTGGGGACTCGTTTTACAATGCAGGGAGACTTTTATAGGGGACGATTGGAATCCAAATATGGATTGGAAGTCCTGGTGCCGGATGAAAGTCAGCAAAACGAGCTGCACAGGATCATCTATCAGGAACTCTGTTTGGGAACAATCCTGGACCAATCCAGGATTTCGGTACAGAAAATGATTGATGATCTTAAAAACAAAAGTGCACAAGGAATAATTCTGGGATGTACTGAGATTGGCTTACTGATAAAGCAAAAAGACAGCGCCCTACCAGTTTTTGATACTACTCAGATTCACGCCAAACATGCAGTCAGGCTGGCATTAATAATGGATGATGTGTAGACTAAGATGCAATATTTAATTCTTCTTAATACTGACTTAGTGAGGTATTTATATGATTGAAGATTCTAAGAATTTTGGCTCCAAGAGGATGGCTTTAATGATAGACGGGGACAATGCTCAGCCATCATTGATTGAAGACATGATCGTTGAGACGAGCAAATATGGGATGATCACCATCCGAAGAATATACGGCGATTGGACCGAAGTAAACATGTCGGGATGGAAGGATAAGCTGCAAACCTACGCAATCCAACCTATTCAACAGTTTCGCTACACAACCGGTAAAAATGCTACGGACAGCGCCATGATCATTGATGCAATGGATACACTCTACACCGGGGGTGTGGATGGATTTTGCCTTGTATCCAGTGACAGCGACTACACCCGCCTGGCAACACGGATTCGGGAAAAGGGTTTTTTTGTGATGGGAATCGGCAAAAAAAATACGCCCAGGGCATTCGTAAATGCCTGTGATGTATTTGTCTATACCGAAAACCTGGGTCCCGCAGAAAATATCTCAAAAAGAAAAAAACCATCCAAGACAACATCCGATAATTCAGACCATGTTACGCCTGATCCGATTCCCTTGTTGAAAAATGCTTTTGATATTGCTGTCCAGGACGATGGATGGGCATTTCTTGGGACTATGGGGCACCATCTCAGGCAAATTGATCCCGGATTTGACTCCCGTACTTATGGATACCGGCAGTTGTCACAGTTGATCCGGGCTTATCCGAAAATATTTAAGACAAAGGAAGTGAAAAGTCAGGATGGCACCCTGGTTATTTATATTACCGTGGTCGAATAAATAGTCAGGATTGTGAATTATTTTGTTTATGTATCATGGATTTAATGTGAATATTTGTATTCGGGAAATGTCACTAGAAGATTTCGACGAAGTCCATACGTTGTGGCTTTCAACACCTGGATTGGGGTTAACCAAATCAGACAGCAGGGAAGGTATTGACAAATTCCTTCGAAGAAACCCTGGTTTTAGTTTTATCGCCAGGGATGGAGATAAATTGGTTGGCGCAACCCTGTGCGGGCATGATGGCCGGCGGGGATACCTGCACCATATGGCAGTTTACCCTCAATACCGGCAGCAAGGTATCGGTAAGCGCCTGGCTGACCGCTGTTTGGATAAATTGCGATTGGCCAATATATCGAAATGCCACTTATTTGTTTATACTGATAATGAAATGGGCCAATCCTTCTGGGAAAAAAGCGGGTGGATAAAAAGAGGGGAGCTTCTCCTTTACTCAAAAGAAATCGGTATTGTCTAAATTTGTAATCAATTGGTATGAGTGTTGGATATTTCCATCAATCCCCAGGAACAAATTAAAGCAAAAAAATATGCCAGAATTCAAATAATTTTGATGCTGGCGAATTTGGCAATCGGGGTCCTGTTCTTATCGGGATGGCTTTACCTTGACTTGTCAATCAAATTACAGGAACAATTGAACCAGATTACCAGGAGTGTTTGGGTTGAGGTGGCACTTTTTGGAATTGTTTTCGGCGGGCTTTATACTCTAATTGAGTTTCCCCTATCGTATTATTCTGAATTTGTTCTTCCGCATCGTTTTGATTTATCGAATCAGAGCATCGGGCAATGGCTGATAGATCAATTGAAGGGCCTGGTAATCAGCATCCCAATGGCTATCCTCATTTTAGAGTTCATTTATCTGGTATTACGGGTGGTTCCGGATACATGGTGGTTGTGGGCAGCCATTTTTCTATTAATTATTAATATTCTTCTGGCATTTATTGCGCCTATCCTGATATTCCCAATCTTTAATAAGTTTGAGCCTTTGGAAGAAGAATATTCGGAGCTTGAGGAGCGATTATTCCAAATCGCAAAAAAAGCAGGAGTGGGAGTAAAAGGAGTATATAAATTTGATATGAGCCTCAGAACGAAGCAGGCAAATGCAGGCCTCACGGGTCTGGGAGGTTCCCGCAGAATCATTATTGGTGACACGCTTCTAACCAATTTCACCCCGGATGAAGTGGTAACCATTATGGCGCATGAACTGGGACACCAGGCCAATAATGATATCCCTACAGGATTAATCCTTTCAGGTGTGCTTACTTTTGTCGGTTTTTATATTGCAGATGCCATGCTTCAATTTGGAGTTAACTTTTTTGGAATTAACCACGTCAGTGATATCTCGAGCCTGCCATTAATCGCAGCTGTGCTGGGTATTTTGAGTGTTCTCGGTCTTCCTGTTATGAATTCTTACTCCCGCTGGAGAGAAAAAAGAGCCGATCAATTTGCATTAAGGCTGACCGGGAACGGGGCGGCATTTGCATCCGCTTTACGCCGCCTGGCAAACCAAAACCTTTCTGATATCAATCCTAACCCATGGGTCGAGTTTTTCCTCTATTCCCATCCTTCAATGGGAAGGCGTATCCAGATGGCGCTACAATCTAAGAAGTAGATTTTGGCAACCAAGAAAATAGTAACCCCTCTCATCTCCGCAGAGGAAAGAGAAGAGAGGGGATTTGTATTTGTTCATTCATCTTACAATCTTGATTCATGCAGGTTCAACTAGACCGTGTATGCTGAAATATGAATTTCTTATGCATCGGTCGAGCGGAACTCCTGCCTCAAGAGTCCCCTAATATATTTAGCTGGACATCTGACCATTCAAGTTACCGGCGGTTTCTGTTCCTTAAGAACGCCGGAATATCCAGGTCATCTGTATTCATGACAACGGTTTGATATTCATATGCATTTTTCGACGCGACTACTTCAACATTTTCCAGGAGCCTGGGCTGTATAGCCTGTCTTACTTCTTCTTTACGAAATTTGGGTTCAAAAGAGCGAGTCATATTCGCCCGATCGAATCCTGTTGCGATGACCGTAACCCTGATTTCATCCCTCATTTCTGGATCAACAACTGCACCAAAGATCAGGTTCACATCCGGGTGGGCAGTCTCCTTAATGATCGCAGCCGCCTGATTAACTTCATAAAGGGTTAAATTCGAACCACCAGTGACATTGAACAGGATTCCGCGGGCGCCGTCAATCGTTATGTCAAGGAGCTGGCTGGAAATTGCCATTTCTGCAGCTAACCGGGAGCGATCTTCACCCGAAGCGACTCCGACAGCCATCAATGCCGCGCCACCCTCGGACATGATTGTCCGCACGTCAGCGAAATCCAGGTTAATTAATCCTGGAACGGTAATTAATTCAGAAATTCCCTGGATGCCCTGGCGTAAAACATCATCTGCTACATGGAAAGCTTCCTGGAGGCTGGAACGTTTATCCACTATCTGGAGCAGCCTGTCATTGGGGATTACAATCAAGGTGTCTGCCTGTTCCTTTAATTTTGCAATACCATTTTCAGCGCTCATCATACGGCGAGAGCCTTCAAAGGTAAACGGACGGGTGACCACACCGATCGTCAACGCCCCACTTTCTTTTGCAATCTGGGCGACTATCGGTGCAGCTCCAGTTCCTGTCCCTCCCCCGAGACCTGCTGTCACAAAAACCATGTCGCTGCCTTTCAAAACTTCGTAAAGCTCCTCCGAAGATTCTTCTGCAGCTTTTTGACCAACTTCTGGATTTCCACCTGCTCCCAACCCGCGAGTGCTTTTTTCTCCAATTCTGACGCGAGTGGGAGACTTGGAAAGCAGCAAGGCTTGAGCATCTGTATTAATTGTTATGAACTCGATACCCTGCAATCCTTCATTGATCATCCGATTGACGGCATTACAGCCGCCACCGCCGACACCGACGACTTTGATACGTGCAAATGATTCTGACTGGGGTTGAAATGGTTTTTCCATGATACTAAAATCTCCTCTGCATTTGATTTTCTTGGTTTTAATAATAATTTTGAAGAATTATGGCAAAAATCGACGAATAAATGATTTAATATTTTCCCAGAATGCAACTTTGTCGATGGATTTTTTGGTTTTTGGGGTTACGGTATCCCGCATTAATAATGCCCACGAGAGCAGCCCGACACTTGTCGAATAGGCTGGTGAATGAAGCTGGTCAACCAATCCGATCATATTTTCAGGTTGAGCCACACGGACCGGAAGACCAAGGACTTCACCGGCAAGTTTACGAATTTTTGGCAACCTACTTGTCCCACCGGTAAGTACCATGCCGGCAGGGAGCAATCCATCATAACCAGAGCGTTTAATTTCCTGAAGGACAAGCGAAAAAATTTCTTCAACCCTGGCATCGATGATATGAGCAAGGTCCTTGCGGTTCACAACGACAGGCTCATCCAGACCAAAAGAACGAATCGTGAATGTTTCATCTGACCCGATTTCTGTTTCCATGGCACTGCCATATTCGATTTTTATTTCCTCCGCTTGAGAGAAAGGCACCCTTAAACCATGCGCTATGTCATTCGTGATGTGATTCCCACCAACATCTAATACCATCGTATGCCAGACGTCATTATCAATATAAATGGCCATATCGGTTGTTCCCCCTCCGATATCGCAAACAACTGAGCCCATCTGGCGTTCGGTCTCATTAAGAACCGCTTCACCCGAGGCAAGAGGATTGAGGACAAATTGAGATACCTGAATTCCAGCATTTTCTACACATTCGCGAATATTTGCTACAGTTGCCTTGGCAGCCGTGATAACATGCGCTTCCACTTCCAGACGGTACCCATGCATCCCGACGGGCATACGGATACCCTCCTGCCCATCTACGACAAAACCCCGCTGGATGATATGGATGATCTCACGGTTATGCGGGATAGCGACTGCCTGTGCGGCTTCAAGTGCCCTCTCGATATCATCATGGTCAATGACTTGCCCGCTGATCCCAACAACTCCACGGCTGTTTACCGAGGCAACATGGGATCCAGCCAGACTAACCAGGGCAGAGGTTATCTCCAACCCGGAGGTTCTCTGGGCTTTCTCTACAGATCTCAAGATGGATGTCGTGGCAGCCTTAAGATCGACAATATTACCTTTGCGGATTCCTGCTGAAGGCTCGATGCCAACACCTAGAATTCTCTGGCTGCGCTCTCCCTCCAATCTCGCAATCAAAGTGCAAATTTTTGTGGTCCCAATGTCGATCCCAACTACGATTGGTTCATCCATCATAATAATTAATCCGTTCGATAAAATGGCGCATGAAGATGTGCTACGCTGATCATGCTGGGTTGGACGCCTTTATTTTTTAGATAGGCTTCAATTTGCGAATACATATTCAATTTTGCTTCGATATCATCCATGGAAATGCCAATAAATACTTTCATCCCATTTTCATTAATCCAGCCGAGACCATTCCGGGGGTTATAGGCAATCGTTTCTACATCCGGAAATGCCGCTTTTAGCTTTACTGCGGCTTCGAAAATATTTGCATCGATCTGTTTTCCAATATAGCTTGCCCCATTTCTGTCCTCTTTGACCAGAGATCCAATCTGATCAGAATGTGTAATCATCAATGGCGGGGGCTCCTCAGATTCGATGGTAAAAATGAGATCAGCTTCCCCACGGGGCGGGAATATTGAACCAAAGGCATCAATCCAAAGGACATCCTCGTTATTTCTCCAGGCGAACAATGGATCCTTTTCTTCAATATGGATGGCAACCTGGGCCGGCATGTCAATTTCAACTGAGACGCCGGTCAATTCCGGGTACGCTTCCGCAAGCTGTTCCTCAATAGCACCTGGATTTATGAAGAAGATTGGTTGATCATTTACCTCAGAAATTGATTCGATATCAACGGGACTAATGCGATCTGCACCTGAGATTACTGCTTCGGAAACCCGGAATTCCGGTAAGGTGACCATACCGTAGATTAATGCACCCATTAATAGGAATAGAGGGGTCGATAAAACCCTCCATCCGAGATGGATTACCGGGATTGCCGGTAAGAGCATTTCCACCCCGTTGCCGAGGGTCAATGTATATTTTTTCCTGAGCCGGTTATTTGTACGCTTGATTACAGGAATACCGATAGTATCACTCCGTATTGTGACACCGGGAGTATTCGTTGACAGTCTTTTCCGGTTTTTATAAGCTTTTAATTTATCGCGGCTTTCCTGTGAACGTCTTTGACGTACCCGGTTGGATCGCGGCAAATCCGGTAGCCCTATCGATCTCAAGGATTCCTCCCATAGCTTCTTATTGTTCTATCCCGCTCTGCTTTTCTCTCAATCGCCAGGTCAATAAGGGAGTTGATCACGCTGGCGTATGAGATGCCTGCATATCCCCAAAGTTTTGGATACATACTGATATTGGTAAATCCCGGAATAGTATTGATTTCATTGACATAGAATTTTCCTGTATCCTTATCGAGGAGGAAATCCACCCTGGCCAAGCCCGCACAATCAATTGCCTTATAAACCTTAATCGCCAAATTCTGTAAAGTGATGCTGATCCTCTAAAGATATTTCCGCCGGGATTATCAGGGCAGTTTTGTCATCCACATATTTAGCAAAATAGGAATAGAATTCCTCAACAGGCCGGATTTCTCCTGCAATAGATGCCCGGGGATTTTCGTTCCCAAGAACACTTACCTCAATGTCCCTGCCATTGATGCCCTGCTCGACTAAAATACGCCGGTCGTATGAGGCGGCGTCCATTAATCCCTCCAGGAGGTCGCCCCGACTGTGGCATTTGCTGATTCCGACAGATGATCCGAGATTGGCAGGCTTTGTAAATATTGGGTAAGCCAGTTTCTCTTCGATCTTTGTTATGATATTTTCTGCATTTTGTTCCAGTTCTTTCCTGGTAATAATCAGGAAATCGAGAACAGGTATCTGGTTAGCAGACATGACATACTTGAACAATCCCTTATCCATCCCAACGGACGAGCCAAGCACTCCCGCCCCTACATATGCGATGTCTGCCATTTCAAGTAAACCCTGAAGGGTTCCGTCTTCTCCATACGTACCGTGGAGAACCGGAAAAACCACATCGAGAATTCTGGGTTCCACCAAAGTGGATTGGTTATTGATAGTTTCAATCCTGTATAAGACAGCATTTCCTGGTTCTGGTATCAAAACAACCGGGGTCAAGCCGCTTATATCCCCGCTGGCCAGTTTGGAGTGGACATTATCTCCGGAATACCATTTCCCATCACGGGAAATTCCTATCAAGGTAATGTCATATTTTTGCCGGTCGACTACTTCCAGAACTGATTTTGCAGACAATAAGGAGACTTCGTGCTCCCCGGATCTGCCGCCAAATATCAAACCAAGATTGATTTTCTTATCAAGCTGCATTGCTATCTCCAAGTTTGTTAAAATTGACGATGTCACCATCCCAATCCCCAACTAATTCAACTTCCAGCTCAAGCTGAACGCCGAATTTCCTGGCAACGGTTTCCTTTGTTAAATCTATCAAGGCTTTCATGTCCATTGCGGTGGCGTCTAAGTGGTTAATAAAGAAGTTGGCATGCACCTGGCTGATTTCAGCCCCTCCGATTCTTGTACCCTTTAACCCTGCAGCTTCTATTAGACGGCCTGCATGATCTCCCGGTGGATTCTTAAACGTTGAACCCATGCTCGCACCGGGGGGCTGCGATTTTTTTCTTCTGGTTAATAATTCATCCATTTTCGCCTGCACCTGTTCCTTGCTGGATGATCCCAGCTTTAACGATGCGGAAAGGATCACCGCCATGCCGGGATTTCTTTTAAGCACACTGGTGCGATAGCCATACAGCATCTGGTCGTTTGACCATTGCTGTAATCCATTTTCACGGTGCAAGATTTCTGCCATAACCAGATCTTTATGAATATCCGAACCGAATGCTCCGGCATTGCCGTAGACTGCCCCACCCAATGTGCCCGGGATTGTTGATGCCCATTCCAAACCTGAATAGCCATCCAGGCCAACCCGTCGGGCAAGGTTCGAAAAATTCACCCCTGATTCTGCCCGAACAACAATCGGTTCCTCGTGTTTTTGAATTTCAAACGCCTTTGCCTGATTTGACAGGATAACCCCCCGGAAACCCTTATCACTGACGACAATATTCGATCCGCTGCCGATTACACGGAATACCTCTTCATTTTCCCAGAGAATACTGGCTGCCTGGATTAATTCATCCCGTGTTTTGATGATTATTAATGCTTCAGCTGGACCTCCGATTCTGGAGGTGCTGAATCGAGACAAAAAGACATCCCGCTGCAAACGTTCCCCAAATATGGTTTCAAGACGATTGAGGGTATCAGATGATTTCATCAAATCCCTCCTGTAGCATAGATTGCAGGGAATCAAGAACCATTCCGCAGATTTGATCGGCATCCCCGGCAGAAAGGATAATAAGAATGTCGTTTGGCTGCAGCTGGTTTGCAAGGTAGTTTGATATCTCGGTCTGACCTGACATGTGTCTTGCATCCGAATGATGCATGCATTCCAAAAATTCCTGATAAGGGAATTCTTGAACGGATTCACGGGCAGGATAAACATCCATCACAATTACCTTATCGGCTTTAGTGAAGGCTTGAGTAAATTCGTTGTACAACAATCTGGTCCTTGAGTAAGTGTGAGGCTGCCATACTGCCCATATCCTTGCATTTGGGAAACGGTCATGGGCTGCATCAAGGGTGGCTTTGATTTCAGTTGGGTGATGGGCATAATCATTTATTAGTACTATGCCATTTACCTCACCTTGAATCTCAAATCTCCGGCCGCTACCGCTGAACGAACTCAGTGCAAATGCTGCCTTTTCAATGTCAAGCCCCAGCTGGTTAATCAAAGCCATTGCTGCGGCGGCATTGGCAATATTATGCCTTCCCGGGATATTGAGGGTTATGGAACAAAATGCTTGTTCTTCCGGGGTGATTTTTGGAAATGCCAGGGTAAACCTGGATCCACCAGAGGAGATTCTCTCTACCTGTTCTATCCGGTAATCTGCTTCAGGGGAAAAACCATAGGTGATAATACGAATTTCTTCGGACAACGATCTGGCGAGATTAATGGATCCGGGATCATCCAGGCAGAGAATTACACAACCATCCTCTTTTACCTGGCTTACAAATTGAATAAAGGCATTCTGGTAATCCTCTATGGTTGGATAACAGTCTGGATGATCGTGCTCTATATTGGTAATGATGATGTGGGAAGGCTGTAAACCAAGAAACATCCGATCGTATTCATCCGCTTCGATGACAAATAAATTTCCGTCACCGGCATGCGCATTGCCTTGCAGATTTTTTGAGGTACCCCCGATAATATAGGATGGATCCAAACCCAGGGTGAACATTGTCCATGCAACCATGGCAGTAGTCGTGGTTTTTCCGTGTGTACCAGCAACTGCGATTGTTTGATAAGGATCTAATAATTTATGCATGAAATCCGAGCGTTTCAAAACAGGGATATTTAGCGCCCTGGCGGCGGTCACTTCGGGGTTGTCATCCTGGATTGCAGATGATCTAACAATTAATTCAGCGCCAACAATATTGCTGGAATCATGGCCGATCTTTATACGATACACCCAGGTCACCCAATTCTTGTGTGGATTGTGAAGCGGCTTTATCAGATCCGGAGACCTGGTAGCCCTTCTCGACCAGAATCCGGGCAATTGCCGAGAGACCAGTACCTCCGATACCGATTAAGTGGATGTGTTCCATTATATAAATACCACCAACACGAGAATGAATGCGATTGCAACAGCAAAATATATGACAGGGTGCCCCAACCATGCGGGTGGCATATACGGCATCATCATTTCAGTGACTGTTCCAATTTCAGTACCCGGAACGGGTGGGATGATTAATCCAAGAGGGTAGTTAGACTGGTTCAGGAAATACCAGACTGTACCCCAAATCAGGTAACCGTTTAAAGCGCCCATTAAAAATCCTAATAACATATCCTGGAACCGTTCTTTTACAAAACGATTAGACTCTGCAAGACGCGGAAGATTGGGGGATTGATAACCAAAAATAACCAGCCCGCATAGTATTGCGATGCGCATCCAGAAAAGAGCCTCTGCAGAATAAGCAGATAGAACATCTCGTATAACCGGTACAAATGCTTCTAAAACTGTGATGATGAACAAGGATAGCAGTATTGAGAAAGTTACCAGGACTTCCTTAGCCCACCCTCTCATTGAACCAATGACGGCGAACATCAAGATAAACATATAGAAAAGAACATCCAGGCTAACCACGGTTTACCCCCATCCGGGAACTTGAGGTTAAAGAAGACTCCCTGATCAACTGTCCAATTTTCCTGGCAGCATCCTGGATTCCCAATTCAACCATGGCGTTTTTCATTTTATGCAGCTTTTCAGGATCGCTTAATAATGTTTGAATGGTTGGAAGCAGTACTTTGTTAATGTCCTCATCCCGAATGACGATAGCTGCATTGTGATTTTCAAGATACTCCGCATTTTGGATCTGATACCGCCATGCATACGGATAAGGTACCAGTACTGCCGGGATTCCGAACAGGGGATATTCTCCAAGGGTGGAAGCGCCTGCCCTGGAAATCACCATATCTGCTGCCGCAAGAGCTGCACCCATCTCATGCAAGTATTCAAACGGATGATAATAACTTCTAAGATTTGCAGGTAACGCTGTGTATGCATTTTGAACCTGTTCCCAGTCCAGTTTTCCACTTATATGAATTACCTGAGCATGTTCTAGAAGGTCCCCGAGGATATTTAGAACTGCCATGTTAATCGAATGCGCACCACGACTGCCGCCAAACACCAACACTACAGGCATATTTGGATCCAACCCTAACCAATCCAAAGCTTTTCCTTTAGACCACTCGAATAAATCGGTACGGACGGGATAACCAGTTACACGAATTGGTTTCCCTGAAGGCAGGTACTTTTTGCTTTCTTCTACCGTAACAGCAATAGTGTCTGCAAGTCGAGCCAGCACCTTTAATGCCAGTCCGGGTTCAATATCAGGAACAAATACAATTTTTGGTACTTTTTGTGCGGCAAATGCCATTGGAATTGCCACGAAACCGCCTGTAAAAAAGATACCCTCAGGATGAAATTCGGAGAGGATTTTGCGTGATTCAAAGAATCCCTGGAGCAGTTTAAATATATTTTTTGGGAGCTGGTACCAGGCGATACCATGTACTCCGGCTGCAGGAATTTCCCTGTATGGAATACCGGCACGTTGAATCAGGTTAGCTTCAAGGCCACCCTGACTGCCAACCCACAAAACCGAATCCATACTACTCCCCAGTTCCTGTAGTACGGCTAGAGCGGGGTACACGCCTCCGCCCGTCCCGCCTGCGCAAATCAACAACCGCACTTTGGGTCCTCCGTTCAGATGTTTGAGTAACTTTATAAGATGTTCTGGCAACGCTCATAATGATGCCGATTGCAGCCAGGCTCATAACCATATTAGAACCACCTGCGCTAACCATCGGCAGCGCATTACCTGCAATAGGCAGGAGATTGATCATCACTGCAATATTTACAAAAGCCTCCAAGCAGATCCACAATGTCATTCCGGCGCTGAGCAATTTTCCAAGCATGTCCGGGGCTCTTTTGGAGATTATTAATCCCCGCCAAAGAATTACAAGGAATAATGCGATAGTAAAAATGGATCCAATTAATCCTGTCTCTTCTGAGATAACTGCAAAAACGCTATCTGTCCAAGGTACGGGTAAGCCAGTAAATTTTGTATTACTCTTACCAATACCCACACCAAATAAACCTCCGTTCACAACTGCTTCCATAGCTCTCTTTACATGGTAGGATGCATTTTCGGGACTTTGCAGACCCCCCATATAACTTTCAATACGTGCTGATCCGGTCGGGGTTAGGGTTACAACCCCCCAGCCGAAAAGAATAATAATCAGGAGGATGATAATGATTTGGCGGAGATCGACACCAGCCAGGAAAAATAGCAGCCCTCCGAGAATAACGATGGTTACTGCTGCACTGATATCTGGTTCCATTAAGATCAGGCTGCCAATCAATGCCAGGATACCTGCTACGGGCACTAATCCAAATCCGATATTGTTTAAAAGATCTCCCTTGGCAGCCAGAAAAACAGAAAGGTAAATAATGACAACCAATTTGGCTAGTTCAGATGGCTGAACTGATCCACGGAACAGGGTACGGGAAGGTCCAGAGGGATTGTCGTTTATGATGAGGACAACTATTAGCAGTAATAACGTAACAGCCATCATAGGAATTACAACCGGGATATATTTTCTGTAGTCAAGGAGGCACAAGAAAGCAGCCACAACTGTGCCAATAATTACCCAGATGATCTGTCTGGAGAGGATAAAACTAACCGGCTCATCAGACCGCAGAGAGTAATTCCAGCTGGCAGAATATACCATCAACAAACCAAACACAACCAGTACAAACACAGCAACCAGCAATGGTAAATCAAGATCCAAAATACTGAATCCGTTTTTGGTATAGTTGGATGGCCTGGTACCCGGTTTTACGTAAGTTTGCATACCCATTCCCTATATTTAGTGCCCCGCTCTTCAAAGTCTTTAAATTCATCAAAGCTGGTTCCGCCTGGAGCCAGCAGGACAATGTCTCCCGGCTGTGCACGCTCGGCGGCGATATTTACTGCCTGCTCTAACCTATCGCATTGATCAATTGTTTGTGGAAAAGCGCAATTTCTTTTACCCTGGTAAAAACTCATTATTTTATCGGCCAGGTTACCGAACACAATGAGGTGATCAACCCTCTGGTTTATCAGAGCGATCAGGTTATCCCAGGGAAGATCTTTATCCTTACCCCCTACCAGGAGAACAATCGGTTCGGTAAATGATTGAATTGCGGCTATTGTCCTTTCCGGAGCGGTGGCGATCGAATCGTTATACCAACTGATGCCGTTTAAGCTGCGGACCAATTCCAGGCGGTGCGGAGCGCCTTTAAACTCACATACCGCCTCACGTATTGCGTCAATTGAAAAACCGGCCGAGAATGCAATGGCACAAGCTCCAAGAACATTCAATAAATTATGCCTGCCCCGCAAGTGAATGGCATTATTGGGAAGGATGGGGAACTGCCGATTCCCGTCATTCAGGAAAATCTGGTCATTCCTGGAATATATGCCGATTTCGTTTTGGGAAGCAGCCTCCAACCCGTATGTGACCAAATTCCCTTTTACATAGGGCAGCAGATTCCATGAGCCCGGATCATCCCGGTTCAGCACAGCCGTATTTCCAGAATTCTGGAATCGAAGGATGTTTGCCTTGGCGTTTGTATATGCCTGCATGGTACCGTGCCGGTCCAAATGGTTAGGCGTAATATTTAATACAGCTGCGACAGCCGGGGATGTATTCATTAACTCAAGCTGGAAACTTGACAGCTCAAGGATTACAAAGTCGTGTTCTGCAATTTCATCCATGGAATCTATAAGCGGATTTCCAATGTTTCCGCCAATCCAGGCTTTTACAGGCGGATCCACCCATTTTTGGGCGATTAATCCTACCAGGCTGGTTGTAGTTGTTTTTCCTGCTGAACCTGTAATTCCAACCACCAACGCCTGGACATTGTCCAAAAAAATTTGGGAGTCATTCGAGAATGGAATCTTACGGTTGCGAGCTTCCTGAAGGATAGGCAAAGTCAAAGGAACCCCGCCAGATGGGCAAATCAGGTCAGCATTTTCAAGGATTTCCAACGGATGTCCACCCAAAACCCATTTCAGGTTGTGATGATTTAGGTTAGCCATTTCTTGGATAAGAGTGTTTTCCGTTCGTTGGTCGTTGAGGATTACCTCAGCCCCATTTCTAATTAAATATCGAGCTAAAGCACACCCCTGGCGGGCGGCACCAATAATAACTATCCGTTGACCTTCCCATGCTGTCGTTTTCATACCAAGGTTACCGCAATTCCTAACATTCCAAAAAGCAGGCTAACAAGCCAGAATCGTTGAACGATCTGGGTTTCGCTCCAGCCCTCCAGTTCAAAGTGGTGGTGTAAAGGTGCCATTTTGAAAAAACGTCTTCCTCTGGTGGCTTTGAAGTAAATAATTTGGATGATTACACTTAAAGTTTCACTGACTGGTATGATGGCAATTAATGGCAGAACCAACCATTGACCGGTCATCAATGCAGCAACTGCCAGCACAGCTCCCAGTGAGAGAGAACCGGTGTCGCCCATAAATAATTGTGCCGGGTGGACATTGAACCAAAGAAATCCAAACAGACTACCAACTAAGGTAAAACAAAATCTACCAAGGAATACCTCCTCCTGGTAAATTGCGATTGCTCCATATGCTGCAAAAGAAGTTGCGGCAATAAGACCAGCCAAACCATCCAGCCCGTCTGTAAAATTAACAGCGTTTGACATGCCTACGATGATAAAAACGGCGATGGGAATATACCAATTCCCCAGATCGAATGGCACCCAAAAACCAGGCCAATACAACTCTGGAACCTTGAGGATATATTTTAGGGCATAGGCTGCACCTATTGCTAAAAATATTTGCAGGATGAATTTTGTAAGCGCCGGCATGCCTAAACCGCGTCTGGGTCCACGGATACCCTCCCAGTCATCAATTGCACCAAGCAAACCAAAACCTAACATAACGAGGAGGGGGAGCAATACGGTCTTCCCCAGAATATCGAAATTGCCACCGAGAAGTGAAACTGCATTAAGCATCATTGTTATGAGAACAACAGGCAGGATAAACATCACACCACCCATTGTTGGTGTACCCATCTTAGTGAAATGACGGTCTGGCCCTTCTACCCGGATAAGTTTCCCAATTCGAAAATATCTTAATACACGAAGTAAAGGACCTCCCCATATAACAGTCATCATGAAACTTAGCATACTAAAGGCGATTGCCAGGGAGTTTTCCTTCATTCAGGTACCTCCAAGGCAGATACAATCCGGTCCATTCTCATTCCATGAGAACCCTTAATCAGAACGACATCATTATTCTGTAATTTGGGAGAAAGATAATCGATGGTTTCTTCTACTGTCTCGAACCAAACAATCCGATTTTTAAGCATTCTTGCATTAATGGCTGCTTCGATAATCATCTTGCTACGATTTCCTACAGCAACCAGTTCATCACAGACTGAGGCAGCCCGTATGCCGACCATAGCATGGCCACGCTCTTCATATTTTCCAAGCTCCAACATTTCTCCTAAAACGGCGATTTTATTTCCCTCCATTTCAGCGAGTAAATTTAATGCTGCAATCATCGATTCCGGAGAAGCATTATAGGTATCATCCAGGATAAGGGCACCAGATTGTGTATGTACAGCTACCATGCGTAGCTGGGATTGACCCCTCTGCAGACCGGGGACTATCTCGTCCCATGAAAGTCCTTCAACAAGGCCAACAGCCGCAGCGCGTAAAGCGGTATGAACTGAATGTCTTCCGATTAATGGCACCTTTAGGTACATATTTTCTTTCTGATAATGCAGGCGGAACCTGATCCCTTCCAATCCCATTCCATAAATCTCATCAGCCCAGAGATGGGCCACGGGATTTAATCCATAGAAAAAGACCTGGGCGGACGTCTTTTCAGCCATCAATCGTACGAATGGATCATCGAAATTTAAAATAGCAGTCCCATCCGGGGCAGGTGGCAGGGCTTGAACAAGTTCAGCCTTACCCCTGGCGATGGTTTCCTGCGAGCCAGCCCTTTCAGCATGAACAGTACCAACATTGGTAACAACCCCTACGTGCGGTTGAGCAATATCACAAAGGAAGGTGATTTCCCCGGGAACATAAAATCCCATTTCAAGCACTGCCCGCTGATGTCCACGCCCGATTTGTAATATTGTCAGCGGTAAGCCGATTTCATTGTTGTAATTTCCCTTATTTTTAATTGTTGAATAACGCTGGGATAACACTGCTGCAACCAATTCCTTGGTTGTAGATTTTCCCACGCTGCCAGTTATTCCTATTACTCTGGGATTAATTTGGCACCGCCAAAATTTTGCGATAATTTGTAAAGCTTTGAGGCTGTTTTCAACCAACAGGCATACCGGTGAAGAGATTTGTTGAATATCCTGGAGGGAGTGGACTCCCCGCAGGTCAATGGTTGGGAATTTGTCGGAGAGGTCTTGTTCAACAAGGGCGATATGGGCGCCATTTTGAAATGCCTGCCCGACGTATTGGTGTCCATCAACATTTTCCCCGGGTATCGCTACAAACATCGATCCGGGAATTGCCTGACGGGAATCAATGCAAGCCTCACTGATTATCATCGATAAATAATCAACCTTCAGACCGGTTAGCGCTTCCAGAATCATTGCCAGGGTAATCAAGAGGATATCCTTTTATCTTTCAGATATGCCAACCTGTGTGCCATCAGGAGGAATATCCATGTATGTCACAAGGTTTTGAACAATTTCGCTGAAAACCGGGGATGCTACAATAGAGCCCCAGGGTGAACTGGAAGGTTTTTCCAGCCAGACAAATACAACGAATTTTGGATCAGCAACTGGTCCCCAGCCGACAAATGAGGCATTGGTTTGGTTGCTGGTGTATCCATAAGGTCCCGCAATTTCTGCGGTACCTGTTTTTCCAGCCACCCGGTAATTGGGTACAAGGGCATTGGATGCTTCTTCCTCTAATGAAACAGCCAACATATCGGTTAAAGTCCGGGCCGTTTCTTTTGAGATTGGGTTACCAATTATCTGGGGAGAATAATCATATTGCCTCTCTTCATCGATAACCGATTTTAGAACGTGAGGTGACATCATAATTCCGTCATTTGCAATTGCAGAAATGGCAGTAATAAACTGGATAGGAGTCACTGAAACGCCCTGTCCAAAGGAGTTTGTACCAAGATTAGCTTCCCACCAATTTTCATCCCCTGGAACGCTTAATGGCCAGGTCACTTCACCAGCCAGGTCGATATTGGTTTTCTTTCCGATGCCGAAGTTCTGGAGATAGGTATAAAAATCTTGATTACCAATTTGCATGGCTACCCAGGTTAGGCAAACATTCAATGAATGCTGCATACAACCCAGCATTGTCTGAGGTCCCCAGGCTGCCCTGTCCCAGTTGAAGATACTGATACCGCCAATAGTGATGGTTCCTGTATCGAGGAAGGGTGTGTTGGGGGTAACCTTCCCGGTATCCAAAGCAGTCGCCATGGTAAGCACTTTAAAAACCGAGCCGGGCTCAAAGGATGCGCCAACCGCCCTATTGAATGGAGTGGACTCATCAAATTGTTCGGTTAATTTCCAGTATTCATTAAGGTTCAGGCGGGGCGTGGTTGCCATTGCCAGAATCTCACCAGTCTCAGGATCTATAACAATTGCTGTGCCGGAAACGGCACCGTTTTGTTTTACCGCCCTGTCAATAACGCTTTCTACGTTGGACTGAATCTCTCTGTCTATTGTGAGTACCAAACTGGCACCGGGTGGGGCGGTGGGCAGCTCTTCAATCAAATTCGGATTATTCGGAACCAGGACTTCGATTGTGCTGCCTGAAAGGATATCGTCATACTTCTCTTCCACGCCAAAATAGGGTTTCCCCTTTACCATATCCCGGAATGCATAAAATCCAACTATATTTCCACCAACATCATTTTCTGGATATGTCCTCTGTAAATGCGGTTTCCAAGTCAGCCCATTCAGGCTTGGCCTTCTTTCGCCCTTTTTAATTTCGGAACTTGGAATCTCCCAGTAGGAATCTCGAATTTCCTCCAAACGGGCGATATCTTCGGGTTTTACAAAATTAGCCAGGACTATATATTCCGAAACCCCTTGTTCATACTCTTTTTTGGTTTCCTGTAATATATCTCCGTAATCTAAATCCAGAACCTCTTCCAGCACACTTGCTATACTCTCCGGATTGGTCACGCTGTTCAGATCCACTCCTATTTCATAAACTTCCTGATTTCCGGCAAGCAGGTGTCCCCAGCGGTCATAAATATAACCCCGTTCCGGGTAGATGATTTCCCGGCGGTATTCATAAACCCGATTTGCATTCTCGCTGAAGGTTCTTGTAACCGAACTTACATTGATCCTTAATAATTGACCAACGATTGTGATGCCAACTGCGGAAAATAATAATCCTACAAGGGTAGTGCGGGAGAATGGAAACCATTTCATTTTAAAAGTCCCCCGTATTGGTTCATCCGAAAATCAACCAGGTTTTCATACAACCACTCCCAGAGAGATTGGGTGTATATTGGTTTTAATATGGATTCAGGCAGTTCAATCTGTGTTATCGGGGGAGCGGTAATTTTAGTTTGTTTTCCTGGATAGCCTTTTATCAACAAGTAATGGGAACTCTCTGCATCTGGTAGTAAGAACCCGAGCTCTTCAGCCCTTTTCCGCATTTCCCTGGCGGAGGTGATAACACCAATTTCAGTTCTTAAGGATGCATTTTGCCGCTGCAGCGTATCCCTGGTAAAGCTCAATGATTCGGTCTCAATGGCTGCAGCTGCAGTCTGGGCGGATACGTTCAGGTAAATACTGGCAACAAGGGCGGTTGTTACAAAACCTAAGAGAACCATCCCGAGGATTTGCAGCTGGACCCGCCATGGTGCTTGTTGAAATGCCTGGTTTTTTTCTGTCGACATCTTTATATTATCCGTGCAACTGTTATGCCAATTCTAATTTCTCTGCCACCCGTAATTTTGCACTGCGAGATCTTGGATTTTGCTTAATCTCATTTCCATCTGGCATGACAGGCTTAACGGTTAGGATTTTTAGAGAAGCCTTATGCCCACAATTGCATACCGGTTGGTCCGGGGGACAAATACAATCCCTGCTTTCCTGCTTGAAATACTGCTTCACAATGCGGTCCTCCAATGAATGAAACGAAATTACCGCAATTCTTCCGCCCGGGGCAAGCACAGCAACAGCCTGTGGTAAAACTTCGGTGATAGATTCAAGTTCCCGATTGACAGCAATCCGCAGGGCTTGGAAGGTTTTGGTTGCCGGATTGATGCCTCCCCTGGATTTTCCACCCGCCTTGCGCACAATATCAGCCAGCTCGTTGGTGGTTTTTACCGGTCTGGAGGCGATGACAGCCCTTGCAATTCTGCGGGAATTCTGCTCCTCACCGAATTTCCAGAGGATATCAGCAAGCCTATCCTCCGGGAGGTTGTTAATTAGATCCGCAGCAGTTGTTTTTCCGGAGGGATTAAAGCGCATATCGAGGGGTCCATCCCGAAGAAATGAAAATCCACGATCGCTTGAATCAAGCTGCATGGACGAAACTCCCAGGTCCAGGATGATTCCAAGGATCCCGGAAAAACCGACCTGTTGAACGTTATCCATCAGAGTTGTGTATGAAGCATGCACAAGGGTGACTCTCTGTTTGAAAACAGAAAGACGCTGGTGTGCAATTTCCAGCGCCTGCGAATCAAGGTCAAATCCGAGCAATCTCCCTTCAGGAGAGCTGGACTTGAGAATACCCCAGGCATGACCACCGGCGCCCACTGTAGCATCCACATAATCTCCGGAGCTTTTGGGTTTTAAGAAATCTAAGATCTGTTGGTAAAGTACAGGTTGGTGCGCAGATGAGTTTGCGGCATCTTCGGTGCTCATTCTTCATTCGACCGTTAATTCCAATGGTGCGAAGCGCTGGTTGTTGGCTTCTGTATCCTCAAGTTCCAGCATGTGTTGATTCCAGCTTTCAGGGTTCCAGATTTCTATATAATTTCCAGCGCCAACCACCACAGCTGCACTTTCAAGGTTGGCTGCTTGCTTGAGAAATCCCTGGATGAGAATTCTGCCGATTTTATCGAACTCAACCTCATTTGCACTTGAATAAATTAAACGGAGCAATAGGCGGGTATTGGGATCGGTTATACTTAACTGATTGATGCTGCGGGAAATTTTTTCAAAGGCGTCTCGGGTTAAAAGGATTAAATTTTTATCAAACCCCCGGGTGAGGTAGGCGCCATTTTCCAGGGTTCCCCGAAAGCGAGCCGGTATGGTGATGCGTCCTTTTTCGTCAATCGTGTGCTCGTATTGTCCAAAGAACATGCGTTCTACCTTGCCTTCTTATGCAGAACGCCGGTAAACACCGGCGTTCCACTTTAATCCACTTTTAACCACTATTAACCACAGTATATACGAATTGATCCCAATATGCAAGTATTGTGCCTACTAATTTTGACCAATTTCCGATTTTTTAAGGTTAATTGAGATTTATTAGAGGAAAATGATAAAAAATATTAAATAAAATAATTCCCGTAATATGCGAAAGGATTTCAACAAAACGAATCTTATTAAAATATGGATACATTCATTCCGGAAATCAATTTCCGGAATGATTATTGGGTATAAGTTATTTCAAATTGGAATTTATTCGAAGAAGCAAAGTGCTTTATTTTATACGAATTCCATTAACCGTGGGCGATACTGAAGTGCCTCCGCCAGGTGAGTTGTATGGATGGCTTGAGAACCGGATAGGTCGGCAATGGTTCGGGACAGTTTCAGCACACGGTGGTACGCCCGGGCTGACAGCAGCATCTGTGCCATTGCTGAACGGATGATCTTTTCACCGGCTTGGTCGAGTTCGCAAAATTTTCGGATATGCTCCGGGCGCATGTCTGCATTACAAAATATGCCGTTATTATTAAATCGATTAATCTGCTGGCTTCTGGCTTTATCCACTCTCTCTTGAATCGCCCTGGATTTTTCTCCCAATCTCTGGTCGCTTAATTTCTGGTATTCAATGCGCGGAACTTCAATATGAATATCAATCCGGTCTAAAAGCGGGCCTGATATACGTTTCTGGTATTTTTGAATTACCTGGTTGGAACATGTACAGGGTTTAATGTGGTCACCAAAATATCCACACGGGCAGGGATTCATGGCGGCTATCAGCTGGAAATTTGCAGGGAATGTCAGCGATCCCTGAGCACGGCTGATGGTTACGACCTTATCTTCCAGAGGCTGCCTGAGAACTTCCAGCACACGATGACCAAATTCTGGCAGCTCATCCAGGAACAGCACCCCACGGTGCGCCAATGATATTTCCCCTGGATGCGGCCAGTTGCCTCCACCAACAAGCCCTGCGTGGGAGATGGTATGATGCGGGGCTCGGAATGGCCGTGCCTGGATCAGTGGGGTATTGGCTGGGAGGTTGTCGGCTACCGAGTAAATGCGGGTGACATCCAATGCTTCTTCAATGGACATCAATGGCAGGATAGCTGGCAGCGCCCGGGCAAGGAGTGTCTTACCGGACCCTGGAGGACCCACCATTAATACATTGTGGCCGCCTGCTGCGGCTACTTCAAGGGCTCGCTTTACATGCTCCTGGCCTTTAATTTCCTGAAAATCGGTTTGAGCCGGGGATTCAATCCTCTCCATCATGTATGGCGGATAAGCCTGGATGGGAGACACGCCATTGAAATGGCTATAGAGGTCCATCAGGTTATTGACCGGGTAGACTGTTATTCCGGGTATCAAGGCGGCCTCTGCAGCATCACAGGCAGGTACGAAAACCGAGTTAAATCCTGCCTCCCGGGCGCTGGCAGCCATTGGTAATATTCCGCTGACATGGCGGACTGAACTATCCAGTGATAATTCGCCGATAACCAGGCTGCCAGCCAGATCCTCCAATGGAATTTGGCCGCTGGCTGCGATCACCCCTAATGCTATGGGCAGATCGTAGGCGGGACCTTCCTTACGGACCGAGGCTGGTGCCAAATTTACGATGATTCTTTTTCGAGGATAATCCAGTTCAGAATTTTTGATAGCAGATTGAACCCGTTCACGGCTTTCCTGCACAGCGGTATCCGGAAGTCCAACAATGATCATCACCGGCAGCCCCCCCTGACCAATGTCGACTTCAACTTCAACTATCACTCCATCCAAACCCATCACTGCACAGGAATATACTCTGGCTAACATGGTTAAAGTTTATGATGAGATAGTTTGGATGTCAAACAGGCCGGGTAAGATCAAAAAAGGAATGCAAATCAGGCTTGGAACCCCAGCTTATAACCAATAATGCGGAGATATTCCTGAATAGTTGCCTCCCAACCGCGTTTGCTGGCAAACCATGTGTCCGAGCGGTACCAGGACCCGATAACCGGTCTGACATTCACATCAATGTCTGTGTCTTGAAATACATCTTCGAATATCATCCTTGCCCGGCGGGTGTGGAAAGGATCCGTAATGATGACACTGGATTTTAGTTCGCTGTTTTCCAATAACTTTTTAACTGCGATGGCTTCCTCAAGGGTATTATTTGAATGTTCCTGGGTGATCAGGATAGCGTTATCAGGAATACCCATTTGGATAGCCTCTTGTTTTAGTACCGTGGAATAATTTACGCCCAGGTCTGATACTGATTCACCAGTCTCAGTGAGCACGAATATTTTTGCATACTTCTCTTTGAAAAGCTTTGCACCTTCCTCCCTGCGAGACAAACCGCCACCGCTTAGAACAACCACTGCATCCATTTGTTTGAGATCGTCGGCGATGATCAGATAGGCACCTAAGGCGCGCAGGAATAAGTAAAAACCGATTGTTGCAAGAAGAGCGATTAGCGAAAGTCCGATTAAACCTGCAGTATAGGAAATGCAGGAGCCCTGGCACGATTTATTCTGGTTATTCAAACCTGTATTCATGTTAATAGTATATTTCTACCGATTATTAATAGGACCTATCACCTAATATGGATGATTTGTCAATCGCTGTTTTCATCCTTTGAAGTCCTTCAATTAACAAATATCTTGGACAGCCAAAATTTAACCGCACGAAATTTTCTCCACCGGGTCCAAAGGTTGTACCATCCATCAAACCCAGGCGGGCTTCATCCAAAAAGAACTCACACGGTTTGGCGTTTAGTTTTAACTCCTTGCAATCGAGCCAGCCCAGGTATGTTCCTTCAGGTTTTGGCACACGGATTTGAGGCAGCTCGTTCTTAAGAAACGCCATCAAATAATCCCGGTTTCCTTCCAGGTAAACCAGAAGTTCACTTAACCATCCGGATCCATATTTATATGATGTATAACCTGCCACCTGGCCTAGAATATTTACGCCCCCAACCAGGCCACACCTGGCTTGATTAAATTTTTTCCGGATTTCGGGATTTTTAATAATTGCAAATGAACAATCCAACCCGGGGATATTAAAGGTCTTACTGGGCGCAATCAAGGTAATCGAATTCATTTCCAATTCTGGAGACAGGGAGGCAATTGGGATATGCCGTGAGCCTGAAAATACAAGGTCACAATGTATCTCATCTGAACAAATCATAATTCCATTTCGTAAGCATAATTCACCAATTTTTTCAAGCTCATTTTTTTGGAATACCCTGCCGGTCGGATTATGTGGATTACAGAGGAGAAACACTTTCGATTTGTTATCGATGATCGAATTAAATATATCGAAATCGATGGAATATGTCTGGTTTTGGCGGTCCCAGGTCAATTCCATTTGCTGTTGAAAAAGCTGCTGATTCTGGCATACGTTTAAGAATGGTGGATATACCGGTGTTTGTATGATGACAGCCTCACCGGGCTGGGCAGCTGTTCTTGAGGCAAGGTTGAATCCTGTTACAACCCCCGGTAATAATACGAGATCATCCGGTTCGACCTTCCAGCTATAGTGATCACCAATCCACCCTGCCGTTACTTCCATTAGTTGTGGAATTATCCCACCATATCCGAATAATCCATGCTGGACCCGCTGCTGCAACGCCCGGGTGACCTCAGGAGGAGAATAAAAATCCATGTCTGCCACCCACATAGGCAGGACATCTTCTTCAAAAAGCCGCCATTTGATGCTTTCACTCTGCCTGCGTTCAGGAAGGATATCAAAATTGTACGAATTATTTGCCATGATATAAGGTCTCCAAGGATACACGTGTTACCAGTCATTATAATGCCCATACTGCAAGGATTTTATAATATTTTAGGGTAATTATCATCCATTTAAAACCTGATATACTCAGTAGGATTTGATTTCATAACCGCTGGAAAATTATTGTGAACGAAGTATCTCCTGATTTCATCATGTCTCCCAAGATACATTTAATTTCTGCTTCAGGGTGGAATGAATATGAATTATTGGATAGCGGGAATGGACGGAAACTGGAAAGATACGGAAAATATATATTGGACCGTCCTGAACCGGAGGCTTTATGGATGAAGGCTTTACCGGAGAAAACCTGGCAAAATGCCGATGCGGTTTATAATCTGGGAAATGGTCTGAATTCTGGCAGCTGGCAAATCAAATCGCAAATTCCGACACAATGGTATATCTCATATAGGAATTTGAAATTTCTTCTCCAATTATCTTCATCCAGGCACATTGGTGTTTTTCCAGAGCAAGCTGTCCAGTGGGATTGGATTTCTGAGAAGATATCCCATGCCCAAAATCCAATTAAGGTATTGAATTTATTTGGTTATACGGCTATTGCTTCCCTGGCAGCTGCCCAGGAAGGCGCCAAAGTAACCCACGTGGATGCTTCTAACAAAGCAATCCTTTGGGCAAAACAAAACCAACAGGCTGCACACCTCTCCGATGCACCTATCCGATGGATTCTGGATGATGCCTTAAAGTTTATTCAACGGGAAGTCCGGCGTGGTTCAAATTATGACGGGATAATTCTTGATCCGCCAAAATTTGGGCGCGGTCCAAAAGGGGAGGTTTGGGATTTTTATAAATTATTTCCACAACTGATGGAGATATGCAGGCAGGTTCTTAATCCCAACCCCTTATTTATTGTATTGACTGCTTATGCTGTGAAGGCATCCGCACTCACTTTATACTATTCAGTAGACCAAATGATGAGTGGTTATCGAGGCGAGGTTAGCGCTGGTGAGACTGTTCTGGTGGAAAAAAGTGCTGGCAGAATGATCTCTACAGCAATGTATGTTCGTTGGAATGCGTTGTAAGTGACAGGAACCGGGAGAGGTATGTGATGAAATCAGAAAAAAACCTGACAATTTCCGTGCTTGGAATGGGCGTTATGGGAGAGGCTATTGTAGCCGGATTAATTAGAAATGGATTGATCCTCCCGGAAAATATACATGGATCTGATCCCCGCCGGGAGCGGATTAAGGAAATGCACCTCAAATACCAAATCACACCTCATGCTGATAATGAGAAGGCGATTCAAGGGGCCAATGTTATTATTATCTCCGTAAAACCTCAGCGGCTTAATGGGGTATTAGAGGGGTTGAATGGAAAGATAGATCCTAATTCATTGATTCTCTCCATCGTAGCTGGAGCATCCATAACCCAAATCTCTGCAGGAACAAATCATTCAATTGTCGTGCGCGCCATGCCCAATACTCCCGCTCAAATCGGTAAAGGAATTACAGTTTGGACGAAATCTGCCCAGGTCACCGAGAAACAGATGGATTACGCCCGCCAGATCCTTGGTGCGATGGGTGAAGAAGTATTTGTCGAGTTTGAGGAGTACCTGGACATGGCAACGGCTTTATCCGGCAGCGGTCCCGCATATGTGTTCCTATTTATGGAAGCAATGATTGATGCTGGCGTACATCTTGGCTTCCCCCGCCATATCTCCGAAAAATTGGTTTTAGAAACCGTGCGGGGCTCAGTGGAATACTATGATATAAAATCGGCACACCCTGCCCAACTGCGAAATGAAGTAACCTCTTCAGGGGGGACCTCGGCAGCGGCATTATACTATCTAGAGAAAGCGGGCTTCAGAACGGCGGTGTCGCGTGCGATATGGGCAGCATATGAACGTTCTCAGGAATTAGGAAAAGGAAAACCAGGCGAAACTCCCAAATAACTTCTCAAATTTGAAATAACTATAGGACTTTGTGAAATGAAACAGAAAGTAGTTGGAAGAGTAAATGCTGTTTTATTAGGTGATTTTCCAGATACCCATATTACCCGGCGTATCAGCCAGGTTGAAGTTGATTTCTCCGGTTTCATTGGAGATCATCACTCTGGATTGACCATCCATTCCGGGGATCGGACTCCCTATTATCCAATCGGCACAAAGATACGAAATTACCGCCAGGTTACCATCCTTTCCCATGAAGAATTGGCTGAAACACAGGAAGAACTTGGTTTAAGCGAACTTCTCCCGGAATGGTACGGAGGTAACCTTGAACTTGAGGGCATTTCAAAACTAACCATGATCCCACCTTCTACCCGATTATTTTTTTCTTCCGGGGCGGTCCTGGTTGTAGATGGGGTGAACTCTCCCTGTAATACGATTGCGAAAACCATTCAGCAGCATTTCCCTGAGCGGGAGGATTTACAAGTGAAATTTATTAAAATAGCAAAACTCCGGAGGGGAATTGTAGCGTGGGTGGAGAAATGCGGATTGATCAACTATGGAGATGGGGTAGAAGCGTTAATTCCTGGACAATTCCTCTATGGGGGTAATCAGCCTTAATGTGTTATTTGAAAGTTTATTTGAAAGGGAAGCAACCATCTGGAGCCGGATTAATAAGTATCCTTTCAAGGTGAAATACCATTTCAGGTGATTCCGCAATGACAACTATTTGGGTATTTCAACATTCAAGCGGGAAAATGAAATTCGGGTATTGGGTGCTTTTTTTTATACCCCTATTCACCATCATACTTACAGGTTGCAAAAGTTCCCCCCTTTCAAGTAATACACCGGAAACAAAATCACCAAGCAGGGAAATCTACCGTGACGATTTTTCCAATCCTGACAGCGGGTGGCCGACTATCCAGGACAATGGGTCAATAATCGAGTACCAATTTGAGGGATTCAGATTTTTTGTAAACCACCCAAATTATGATTATTGGTCGGCTCGTGTTGATAATTTTAATAATGTCCTGCTTTCTGTCGAGGCTTCCAAATTAGGCGGACCGGACGATAATGGTTTCGGAGTTATCTGCCGGTTAAAAGATAAAGATAATTTCTACGCATTTCTTATCAGTAGTGATGGGTATGCGGGGATTGTGAAAGTAAAAGAAGGTAATTATTCGTTTTTATCCGATACAGGAATGCATTATTTTGAAAATATAAGAAAAGGTGGTGCCCGTAATGATCTCCTGGTGGGATGTATAGGTTCTAACCTTACATTTTCCGTCAATGGAGAACAGATTTTGGAAGCCACCGACAACGAGTATTCTTCCGGACGTGCCGGGTTGGTTGTCAGCAGTGATGATACCGGGGGAGTAGAAATATTTTTTGATAATTTTGTTGTAAGCAATCCTTAATGGTCTAAGATGAAAGTATTCCTGGAATCTGTTGGGTGCCGCCTGAATCAAAGTGAGATTGAGAAAATTGGTTATCAATTTCGCCAGGCAGGCTGGGATCTGACAGCGAACGCTGATGAGGCTGACCTTGTGGTGATTAATACCTGTACAGTGACCGCCAAAGCGGCTGCAGATTCACGCCAGATTATTCGCAAGGCTCATCGAGAGGGAAATGCCGGGATAATTGTAACGGGATGCTGGTCAACCATTCAGCCTGCAGATGCAGCTCAGTTGACCGGTGTTGTGCGGGTGGTCGCTAACCGGGATAAGGAGGAAATTGTAAAATCCTGGTTGGGATTACCTGAAATCCCTGAACGAAATGTGGAATACGGCAGAGAACCGCTTCCTGGGTCGAGAAAAAGGACACGTGCATTCATTAAAGTCCAGGATGGTTGTGACCACCATTGTACCTACTGTATCACACGTGTTGCCAGGGGAAAAAGCCGGAGCCTTAGTATTCAAAATATCATGCAGGACGTTCAATCCGCCACAATGGGAGGTACAAAAGAAATTGTCCTATCCGGTGTGCAGTTGGGATCGTGGGGGAGAGATTTCTCCACCCCTTTGGTACTAAAGGATCTGATTACAACAATCCTGAACGATAGTGATATCGACCGCATCCGGTTATCATCCGTGGAACCCTGGGATATTGAAGAGGATTTAATTAAGTTGTGGGCTAATCCCCGCTTATGCCGGTCCCTGCATATCCCTATGCAGTCCGGTTCTGAATCGGTTTTGAAACGGATGGCCCGCAGGTTTTCCCCTCAAAATTATGCAGACAAAATAAACATGATCCTTGCATATTCACCCGAAATTGCGCCTTTCTACGGATGTGATTGCTGGTTTCCCCGGCGAGACTGAAGACGAGTTTAAGGAATCATTAGAATTTATTACGAGTATCCCTTTTTCCGGAGGCCATGCGTTCACTTTCTCTTCGAGGCCAGGTACACCAGCGGCAAGTATGGACAAGCAGATCCCAGAAAATATTAAGCGGCAAAGGAGTTCAGTTTTCCGAGCGATTTTCAACGAATCCTCAAAGGCATATCGGGAGAAATTTATCGGTAAATCCACGATGGTCCTTTGGGAAAAAGCTGTGGCGAATGGGGAAAAGGAATTTATCCTTAATGGGTTAACAGATAATTACATCCGGGTGACGGTCACTCATGATCAAGCAATTACAAATACGATCTCGATTGTGAGGCTTACGGGGTTGTTAAGGGATGGGATGACTGGAGTTATTGGAAAAATCAATCTAAAGGCTGATTAGATACAGAAACACCTTTTTACTGTTGTAAAGCTTCTACCAAATTACCATGGTTATTTATTCGGTTTGTATCCTCAAGGAATCCACCCCATCCATATTTGCAATCAATAATATTCTAAGAACTCACAAGGAGGGGTAGTTTGCTGTGTGAAATTTTCCCCTTATCCTTACAATACAACCGGTGAACAATCGTGGATGATACCCAGAATTGATATGGTGAAGGAATCTGATTTACCAGGTTGGGGAAATTCGCTTATAATTCGCCTATTAAAAGACAAATATTATCTATATACTGCCTCATATAACTTATGAATTACGGTAGAGGGGCTAGCAAACAAGGGAACATGAATTCAAAATCATCTGATGGAACGAATGTAATGAAACGCCAGATAGAGTACACCCCGCCAAGATCATGGCGGATATGGTTGATGGGCAGACCATTATCAACCGCGGATGATCCTCATCAGATGATTGGTAAAATAATTGGGCTAGCCGTGTTTGCGTCAGATGCCCTTTCATTTGAATTTGTTGCCCTGGCTCTTATCCCAAGCCTTCTCCTTGTAGTATTCAATGCGTCAGTTACCAACCAGATACCGTTTTATGCAATTGGGATGTTTTTATCCTTTTCACCAGCACAGGGTGGGATGGCACGCTGTTGGTTGAAGTCATGTTTATTATCTCCGGATGAAGATTTGAATGCGCACGGCTCTACCTTTACTAAATTGAGCATGAATCATCTTGGTGCCACAATTTGTCTCCAGATATTGGTGGAACATTTTACAGCATACAAGGACAATCGCCACCCTGCGTATGTCCTTGCTTAACCAATAGAACATAAATATGACTGAAGTTCCTTACCAGGTGGAAGATAATAAAAGGAGTAAAGAATAAATGAATGTACTTGTCGTAGGCTGTGGAAAAATGGGTTCAGACCTGGCTTACCGCTTATTTCGAAATGGCCACGTTGTTACAATCGTTGATAAGGATCTCGACGCTTTTAATAGACTGCCACCTGATTTCAGGGGAAGAATGGTCGAAGGGGATGCCCTGAACCAGGATATCCTTATCAGGGCTGGAATACAAAGCGCGGATGCTCTTACAAGCCTAACAGATTATGATTCTGTCAATATGGTGGTTGGTCATATTGCCCGCCATAATTTTCATATCACAAATGTGGTGGTAAGAAATAACTATCCTAACTCCCTCTCACTTTTTGAAACTTTTAACCTGCAGGTTATCAGTGCATCCATTTGGGCTGCCCAGCGTGTTGAGGAGATGATCCACCATAACGAAATTCGATCTGTATTTTCCGCCGGGAATGGTGAGGTTGAGGTTTATGAAATCCTGGTTCCGGAAGGCTGGTCAGAATGCACCATGGAGGAGTTGTTCTTAAACCAGGAATGCCAGTTGGTGGCAGTCACAAAAGGCGGTAAGGCATATATGCCATCCCCCAACCAAAAACTTACTAGTTGGGGACATTATTCATGTTTCAACCACATATGATGGAATTAATGCAATCCGCGAAAGGTTATCACACAGCCGTTTGGAAGGTGTCTCATGAAAGTTGTTATCATAGGCGGGGGAAGAACAA
The DNA here is from genome assembly GCA_963747965.1 of uncultured Chloroflexia bacterium. Classification (GTDB taxonomy): domain Bacteria; phylum Chloroflexota; class Anaerolineae; order Anaerolineales; family Anaerolineaceae; genus CAVVGZ01. The sequence goes on from CAVVGZ010000007.1 coordinate 150,986, forward strand.
GTGCGCAGTTGGCTAAGCTCCTTCATGAGGAGAATCACGAAATCCGATTGATAGAATTCCGCAAGGATATTTTAGTCAGCCTGCATAAAGAGCTGCCCACTGAATTAATCGTGGAGGGCGATCCAGTAGAAACGGTTGTTTTAGAGGAAGCAGGGATTGCTCAGGCAGATGTCCTGGCAGCTACTTCCACCCTGGATCAGGTCAATCTTGTCTTGTGTTACATTGCCAGAGAACGATACAAGGTTCCCCGAACCATTGCCAGAGTGAATAATCCCAGCAACGCCTGGCTATTCAACGAGAATTTTCACGTGGATGTGGCTGTAAATCAGGCCGAAATTACTGCTGCGCTGATTGGTGAGGAAATGTCTCTCGGGGATATGGTTACATTAGTAAAAATTCGCCGTGGTAATTATGCAATTGTTGAAGAAAAAGTAATGGATGGTGCCCGGGCAATCGGTGTTGAAATTTGCAACCTTGGATTACCAGAGAATTGCGTCCTGGCTGCAATTGTCCGGGATGGAAAGGTGATTATCCCGAGAGGGGTAACCGCAATTGAGACGGGAGATGAAGTTATAGCAATAACCGATCCAGCTGGAGCACATTTTTTGGAGGATCTCCTTTCTGGCGTGGGAGGAAAACAGGTAATTTGAGTGCTATCTAATTGACCAGTTATAAACGATGCGGTATAATAATCCGTCTGATTTAAAAAAATGGTCTCATAGCTGGATTATAAAATTTTTTGAAAGGAAGTTTAATGCCAAAACGAACATATCAACCGAAAATTCACCGCCGATTACGAGTACACGGTTTCCGTTCGCGGATGGCAACGTCTGATGGTCAAAAGGTTATCAAGCGTCGCCGGTTGAGAGGCCGTCATTTGCTCACAGTAAAAGCCAACAATCATGTGAAGCGCATTCGGTGGTAGGATTAATAAATCAATTCAGGTTTCATCCTGGATTGCTGGAAGATAATAAATCATTGTCATCCATCTGGGAGGCACAAACCTAGGTGTCAGGGTGAAGCGAGAAAATCGCCTTACCCACAACACTGATTTTGAGCGGGTGAGGCGCTGCGGAAAGTCTTATGCCCACCCGCTAGTTTCATTGCAGGTGGCGAAAAGAGAGGATGACGATCTCAAAGTAGGGATTGTCGTGAGCAGGGCGATCGGAAGCGCAGTAATACGAAACCGTACAAAACGCAGGCTCAGAGCATGCATATCGGAAATGCTTCCATCAATTCGCACCGGATGGGACCTGGTTTTGATCCCAAGGCGTCCGATCACAATGACATGTTTTGAAGAAATTAGACGAGTATGTTCGGATCTGCTGACCAGAGCAAAAGTAACAAATTTTCAGAGGCAATAAATTGAACAGTCAGGAGCTTTATTCAAGTGAACCCAAATTAAAGGATATGCCTGTTACTTTTATGTACTTACCGAGGATTATTTTGCTGGGATTGATCAGAGGGTATCAAAAATTGATTTCACCATCTCTGCCTTCAAACAGCTGCCGTTTTTACCCGTCTTGTTCACATTACGGATATCAATCGATTTATAAATATGGTGTCATAAAAGGGTCTTTCATGGCTGCCTGGCGAATCCTCCGCTGCAATCCTTTTAATTCGGGTGGATATGACCCGGTACCATAAACCAGGGAATAATTTGTAAATCAATAAACAGGATGTAATCATAAAACAGATGAAAACTTTTTCCAAATCTTGGATTTTTCTTTTGATCGTGACAGCCATACTCCTATCGGGATGTTCCGGAGGTGGAGTTATTACAAACAGCTGGCCCGGATTGTCTGCGGAAGGGGAGGTTGCATACCTTGCCAGTGGAGACAGTGTCTATGCCTTGAGAACCAGGGATGGCGGATTGATCTGGCGTTTTCCAGCAGAACCGTCCAGAGGAAACGCATTTTACGCCACTCCAGTTTTGGATAACGACCAATTAATCATCGGAGATTATCAATCCAATCTATACGGGATTAATCCGAAAACCGGAGCGCAATTGTGGATATTTGATGGGGCGAAAAGCCTTTATGTAGGGCATGTACTGGTTGAGAACGATAAGATCTATGCACCAAATTCAGATTACAACCTCTACGCTCTGGATCAAAAACAAGATGTATTGTGGAAAGCTGAAACCGGAAATAATTTATGGGCAGAACCAGCTAGTGATGGAGATGTGATTTACCAGGCATCCATGGACCATTTTCTTTATGCCCTTGATGCAAACACAGGTCAAGAAATATGGAAAGTTGATGTGGGCGGGGCATTGGGATATGCTCCTGCATTAAATGGGGAAGGAAAATTATTTATCGGGACGCTTGCAAACGAGTTGATTGCTCTTAACAAACTTGATGGCAGCGTTGAGTGGCGTTTCCCCACAACTGACGCTGTCTGGTCTAAACCTCTGTACAATGAAGAAATATTATATTTCGGTGATGTGTCGGGAAATTTTTATGCAGTTGATGCGGTTTCCGGAACCCTGAATTGGAGTTTGCAGAATAGCGGCGGAGTGGTTGGCACACCAGCGGTTATCCAGGATGGTATCGTGTATGGGACAGAGACTGGTGAGATTATTGCTGTAAATTATAATGGCGAAAAATTGTGGACAAAAACCGTTACTGGTGAAATTTACACACCCCCCGTTGTAGTTGGAGATTCAATTCTTTTTGCAATTACCAAAGGTGAAGAATTACTCAAGGCATTTTCGATGAACGGAAATGAACTTTGGTCTTTTTCACCACCTAAATAAGACAGACTGACAGGATAGGATATGTGGGACACTCTAATAATTAGTCCATTTGTAAATATTTTATTATTTATTTACCAGCTTTTCACAAATTTCGGAATTGCAATTATCCTTTTTACAATCCTGATCAGGCTGGTAACCCATCCTTTGACTGTAAAACAGCTTAAAGGAACCCAAGCCATGCAGAGTCTCCAGTCGGATAAGCGCTGGATTGATATGCAAAAAAAATATAAGGGCGAAAAAGATAAATTAGCGCAGGAGCAAATGAAGCTCTACAAGGAGATGGGAATCAATCCCATGGCGTCATGCCTGCCAACTCTTATCCAATTTCCGCTTATTATTGGTCTGTACCAAAGCATTATCCGGTCCCTGGCGAATACTCCTCTTCAGATATTCGACCTGATAAAAGTAATTTATCCATCGTTTGTGAATGTGGCGACACTCATTCCAATCAACAACAAATTCTTGTGGATGGATTTGAGTCTACCAGAAAGACTTTACATTCCTGGGATTGCAATCGGAATCCCGGTACTGGCAATACTGGTGGTTATCACCACTTATTTCCAATCGAAATTGATGACACCCCCGCAAGGCAATCCACAGGACCAGACTGCGATGATGGGGAATATGATGTCTGTTTATATGCCGTTCCTGATGGGGTATCTGGCCTTTACCCTGGCGTCCGGATTGGCTTTATACTTCATTACATCAAATGTGGTTGGAATTATCCAATACTCCATGCTTGGGAAAGTGAATTGGCGCAACTTATTACCTGGTCAAAAGCCTGTTCAGCCCAAGTAAGGATTTCTCAACAGAATGAGGTTAAGATGGGATTTGAGAAAACTACAATCGAGATAATTGCCCCAAATATTGAGGAAGCCATCTCCCGGGGGGTTGAAGAACTGGGGGTATCGAAGGATGATGTTTTAATTGAAGTATTGGATGAAGGAAGCCGGGGACTTTTTGGATTGGGTGGTAGAAATGCCAGGGTCCGGCTGACATTCAGGATAGATAATGATAAACATGACGATACCCAGATTGAAGATTCTATAGACTCCACTGTGGTTGCGATGGCAGATGAGCAGGTTTTTGAACTTACCCCGCTCGAAGTGGCAAAAACGGTTACATATGACTTGTTAGACCGGATGAAAGTCAAAGCCCAGGTAGATATATGCTATGGGGAACATGAAGAAGGTCATGACCAGAAGACCATCAATGTGGATATCAAGGGGGATGACCTCAGTATCTTAATCGGCAGGAAATCCGAAACCCTCAATGCCCTTCAGTATATTGTTGGTTTAATTGTTAGCAAGAAGCTTGGATATTGGGTTCCGCTTATGCTGGATGTTCAGGGATATCGATCCCGGCGCGAAAATCAATTGCGCAGGTTGGCGAGAAAAATGGCTGAACAGGCAATTCAAACCGGAAGAAGGCAATATCTGGAACCAATGCCGGCAAACGAACGCCGGATGATTCACCTGGAGCTGTGCGACAATGAACTAATTAAAACTGAAAGTGTTGGCGAGGAACCCAGCCGCAAGGTGACAATTTCATTAAGAAAATAATGAAAGAGATTGTTAAATTCAGGGCCTTTCTTCTGTTGCAAGTAGAAGAAAGGCTTTTTTATTCTTTGCCAATTGGATATAAATATTAAAATTTATCTATATTTCCGGGAAATATTAACAGCCATGTATAAAGCGAATGTATTAAAACACAATTTGATAATCAATCCGTAAACTAGAGGAAAATCTTCAGCCGGCAGAATGAGAATAAGTAGTTTCTTAAAATTTCATGTATGAAAAAAGAACGGTTGATTTCTCCCTGGACATGGCTTTACCAGGCGGTATTGCCAATAATCAGTAAAAAGGGCCAAATTGATGCGAATTTACCCTCACCCAGAAAGTAGAAGTAAGGTCCCTTTATTTGATTATTGGTATTTCAAGGAGAAGCGTTATTTACATAACGTAAATCAAATCCATATAATGGAGAATTCAGCATTCCAGTTTTATATGCCAAACAGCGCGGACAACAAAAACAGAAGGCGTTTTATTCGTATTTTATGAAATTGATTGATAAATTCCAGTGATTATGGCATAATCTAAACATCTAAAAAATGCGATGATGGAAAAGAGTAGGCTCAGGATTTTAATCAGCGAACCCGGGTTGGTGTGAGCCGGAGTAAAAAGAATAAGCCGAAAATCCTTCCGGAGCAGCAATCTGAACGCAGCAATACTTGTGTGTTAGTAAGTGAGCCGGTTTCACCAATCGTTATTTTGGTGCAGGTTTATCCTGGACTTGGATGTACCTGATAGAGTGTTCACCAATCAAGTGAGAAACAGGGTGGTACCGCGGGAAATCTCTCGTCTCTGTCAAGGGCCGAGGATTTTTTTTATAAACAAGGAGGTATGATGTTCAAACCAGTATCATCAAAACTAGATGTCAACCAAATGGAAAACGGTGTACTGGATTTTTGGAAAAGTCATGATATTTTTCATAAATCCATGGAGCTTCGTGCTGGTCAACCAGAATATGTTTTTTTTGAGGGACCGCCTACTGCTAATGGAAAACCGGGTGTACACCATGTCCTGGCGCGTGCTTTTAAAGACGTATTTCCCCGGTTCCAAACCATGAGGGGTAAACATGTCATCCGGCGCGGCGGTTGGGATACTCATGGCTTGCCGGTTGAAATTGAAGTGGAAAAATCTCTTGGATTTACCAATAAGCAGCAAATTGAATCATTTGGAATTGCTAAATTTAATGATCTTTGCAGAAAATCTGCATTCACTTATATACAGGAATGGGAAAAACTCACTGATCGTATTGCCTTCTGGGTGGATTTAGATACAGCCTATGTTACTTTCAAGAATGAGTATATTGAATCAGTCTGGTGGATCCTAAAAACTTTATGGGAAAAGGATCTTCTTTACCAGGGCTATAAGGTTGTGCCGTATTGTCCACGCTGTGGTACACCATTATCCGATCATGAGGTCGCTCTGGGTTATGACCAAGCCGAAGATCCTTCCGTTTTTGTAAGGATGCCCCTGGTTAATGAACCTGGTACCTCCCTTCTGGTCTGGACAACGACACCATGGACGCTAACTGCTAATGTAGCTGTAGCTGTGCATCCGGATGTTACGTATGTGACCGTTGAACATACCCTGCCAGACGGTAGTTCAGAGCGATTGATTCTTGCCGAGGAACTGCTTGCTTCTATATTTATTGATGAAACAGCAATCGTTGTGGAGCGGTACAAAGGTAAGCATCTTCAGGGAAAGAAATACCAGCCTCTCTATACATTCATCCCTGCGGAAAAACCTGCCCATTATGTAGTTTTGGGAAATTTTGTGACCACAGGTGATGGTTCTGGTCTGGTACATATTGCCCCGGCGTTTGGGGCGGAGGATATGCAGATTTCCCTGGAAAAAGATTTGCCAATAATCATGACGGTGAGCCCGGATGGTACTTTCATTCCCGAGGTGAGGCCGTGGAGCGGCTATTTTGTAAAAGACGCTGACCCACTCATTATTCAAGACCTGGAAAGCCGGGGTCTTCTTTTCAGAGCTGGAAAACTTATCCATACGTATCCTTTTTGCTGGAGGTGTACAACTCCGCTGCTATATTATGCCCGGCTAACATGGTACATACGCACAAGCCAGTTAAGGGATCGGTTGGTGGCCTTGAATGAGAAAATTAACTGGTATCCGGGCCATATCAAGAATGGCAGATTTGGGAACTGGCTGGAAAATAATGTCGATTGGGCTTTAGGTCGAGAGCGATATTGGGGTACACCATTACCTGTCTGGGAATGTGAAAGGTGCCACAACCAATCCTGCGTTGGTTCAGTTGCGGAATTATCTGGTTTAGCCGGTAAGGATCTGACAAATTTGGATTTGCATCGACCTCATGTAGATGAAATAACATTCAAATGTGCGGAATGCGGTGGGACAATGAGCAGAGTACCCGAATTGATTGATGTTTGGTTTGACTCTGGTGCCATGCCAGTTGCCCAGTGGCATTACCCATTTGCAAACCAAGAGGAATTTAACCATCAATTCCCTGCTGACTATATCTGCGAAGCGGTAGATCAAACGCGGGGGTGGTTTTATTCTTTGCATGCGATTAGTACCTTGCTCTTTGATAGTGAGTGTTTCAAAAATGTGATCTGTCTTGGATTAATCCTCGATGCTGAGGGACAGAAAATGTCCAAATCACGTAAAAATGTTACAGATCCCTGGGATGTCATCAATCAACATGGAGCGGATGCTATGCGCTGGTATCTTTTATCTGCCAGCCCGCCAGGACAAGAGAGACGCTTCTCCAGCGAATTGGTTGCTGAGGTGATCCGGGGATTCACATTAACCATTTGGAATACCTATTCATTTTTTGTAATGTATGCCAATCTGGATGGATGGAATCCGAAAAATGATGGGTTGGTTGAATACAGCATGCTCGACCGCTGGCTGCTCTCGGCATTAAATACTTTGGTCAGGGATGTCACCCAGGCGATGGAAACATACGACGTCCTTGGGGCAACCCGACCGATCGAAAACTTTGTGAACCAGCTTTCAAACTGGTATTTACGAAGGTCAAGGCGCCGTTTTTGGAAGAGCGAATCTGATGGTGATAAAAATGCTGCATATTCCACGCTCTATCAGGCATTGGTTACGGTCTCAAAACTTCTGGCACCATCCATGCCATTCATCGCTGAAGAACTTTATCAGAACCTGGTGCATAAATTGGATGAAGACTCACCTCTCTCAGTTCACCTTGTAGATTGGCCTTTGTATGATTCCGATCTTATCCAGGAGGATCTGAACAAAGAGATGACATTGGTTATGAAACTGGCTTCTTTGGGTCATGCAGCGCGTAATAAAGCTAATAAGAAAGTCAGACAACCTCTGGCAGAGGCTGCTTTTTCAGTTGGATCTGCCGAGGAAAGGAATATTATTGAGAAATATGCCGATATCCTTGCAGATGAATTAAATGTAAAAAATGTGCGCGCTCTGGGGAAAGCCGGAGAAGCGGTTACATACACAATCAATCCATTACCCAAACAATTGGGCCAAAAATATGGCAGAAAATATCCAGGTATACGGGAGGCTTTATTTAATCTGGATGGACAGGTGGCAGCAGAACAACTACTGGATGGGAAAACAATTTCTGTAGAACTGGATGGTGAAATCATCCAGATTCAACCAGACGAAATCGAAGTGCGGGCACAATCTCGCGAGGGGTATGCCATCGCATCTGAAGGGGCGTACCTGGCTGCTTTGGTGACAGAGCTAACCACGGAGTTAATCCATGAAGGATTAGCAAGGGAATTCGTGAGGCGGGTTCAGGATTTACGCAAGGATGCAGGTTTGGATATATCTGATCGAATTATTCTTTACTATAAAGCCTCCGAAGGATTAATTGCAGCAGTCCAATCATTCATTGCATATATTAAGGGCGAAACCCTCAGCACAGAGATTGTTGAAGGCGTTATTCCAGAGGCTTTATTGAAATCCATGGATGATTTTGACGGTCAAACCCTGGAGATTGCAGTTCAAAAAGTATAGGTTGAGATCAAACCGACAGGGTTCTGGGTCACTAACAGATTCAGAACCCGTAAAGAAACTTCTACACAGCAACAAAATATTTTCTCTGACCATATGATCAGGATTATTCTTTGACAACTGATTTTGAATTATATGCTTATTTAGAAATAAGCAGAATCAAGAAGTATATTACACAAATTATTTACAGGAATATGAGGTGGTCTCTCATTATTCTTGTATAACTAACCAGTTCTGGAGTTGAAAGACATACACAGGTACCAATTGATCTTATTGAATCGAACCTTGGAACGAAGTAGAGGGAAATTTCAAAGTCATCAAATTCTCCGGGTAAATAATAAGTGTAGGTACCTGTTATTGATCCCTATCATAATCCTACCTGGTTTGGGATCGGATTGTGCTGCCTGAGGCTCCAGGTTGTTATGGATTGGGTTTTTTGCTACCGGATAATCGAATTATTTCGATCGGCAGCCTGGGTGAATGCCGGTTAGATAGGGGAAGATATATCTACTTTGGCAGTGCAATGGGTCCCGGTGGTCTTCGGGCTCGAATAAGGCATCATGTCTTACCGAAAAAGAAACTCCACTGGCATATTGATTATCTACTCATTGAAAATACGCTTTCTTTCGTCTGGTATCTACTTGGGAAAGAATCCATGGAATGCGGATGGTCTCAAAGTATCGGCCGGATAGAAAAAATTGAATACCCAATCACTGGATTTGGCTCATCGGATTGTCGGTCTGGATGTACTGCACATTTATTAAAAATACCAGAAGGATTTCCCAATAAAGTGATTGGTGATATGCTGAAATCTGTTTCTGGAAATTCAGATCTGACATATATAGAAGGGGATCTCTTAGCCAATCACGTGATATGAAAAAGAATGGGGTAAAATCAATAAGACAGTTCTGGAGGAATGCTTTTGTATCAGTATATTAAAAAATATATTCTTTTAATAATTATCGCAGGTGTAATCATAATACTCGACCAGTATACAAAAACCCTGGTTAGAACAAACCTGGCACTGGGAGAAGTATGGTCACCCTGGGAAAGCCTTTTACCCTATGCTCGAATTGTTAAACTGGCACAATACAGGGGCTGCGTTTGGAATTTTTCAGGGTGGGGGCACTATTCTTGCTGTATTAGCTGTATTGGTTGTAATGGTGATACTATATTATTATCCACGAGTTCCCAATGCCGAATGGGTGCTGCGCATAGCCTTGATTTTACAGCTTGGGGGTGCAATTGGGAATCTAATAGACCGAATTAATTATGGCCATGTGACCGACTTCATTTCGGTGGGCACATTTCCGGTTTTTAATGTCGCTGATTCGAGTATTTCAGTTGGGGTAGCAGTATTGATTATCGGATTGTGGTTTCAAGAAAGGAATGAAAGAAAACAGTCGAATGGAGAGGGGAAAATAAATCCCAATGAGGCTGCTTCTATAAATGGAGAAGAATCTATTTGAACGATAATTGTTACAAATTTACCTTCTCGGGAGAAAAAGGTTTCCGGCTGGATAAATTCCTTACAATTCAGGTCCATGAAATATCCAGAAGCCAGATACAAAACCTAATTAGACAGGGATGTGTATCAGTAAACAACATTGTCACAAAAAAAAATGGATTTGCGCTGGAAACGGGGGATGATATTCAATTATTTATACCTCCAGCACAGCCAGTTGATCTTATTCCTGAAAACATACCCCTTGATATTATTTTTGAAAATACAGATCTAATAGTAATAAATAAACCAGCCGGAATGGTTGTTCATCCTGCAGTTGGACATTCCAGTGGTACTTTAATCCATGCTGTATTAGCCCATTCCCCAGATATTGAGGGCATTGGCGGGGAATTAAGGCCGGGGATCGTTCATCGTCTGGATAAGCAAACCTCGGGTTTGATACTTGTGGCAAAAAATGATAGGACACACCGTTTTCTTCAGGAACAGTTTCGCAGCCGGGCTGTAATAAAACTGTACCATGCCCTGGTCGATTCTCATCCCCCAACACCTTCTGGGAGAATCGAAGCTCCGATTGGGCGGGATCCAGCCAATCGTAAACAGATGGCAGTTGTCCAGGAGAATAAGGGAAGAATTGCAATAACAGAATACTTTACGAAAGTACGGTTTGCTCACCATACATTTTTGGAAGTTCATCCAATTACGGGGAGGACACACCAAATTCGGCTCCATTTAGCTTATCTGAAATGTCCTGTGGCCGGTGATAAAATGTATGGTTATAAAAAATCGAGTCTTGAGCTTGACCGCCATTTTCTCCATGCATCAAGTATCGAAATAAGAATCCCCGGAAAAACCGAACCTGTCCGTTTTGATGCGCCGCTTCCTGAAGAACTAGAATTCTGGCTGAAAAAATTAGCATATTGATTTGTGAAGAAGATATTAAGTCAGCCATTTTTTATGGAATTTGAGAACGGACAGGGGATAAATTTTTAAAATGGTCTAACTGATTTTCAACCAGGTCGTTTTTTTTGCATGTGCGTTCGAGTCTGCAACCCTAACCGGGTTTTTACTTGAGTATCGGCTGCGTCCAATAATAATTGGATACAGATAATTTGATGGATTTTATTGGGTTATACAAAAATAGTATCCATCCTGTCATTTAATTAAATAATTCAAACCAAATTGATTTTCAAGCACAATTTCGGAATACTTTAAATAAAATTATGATTTAATCCAAATCAATCAAGCATGTGGAGGACCGGATGGAAGAATATATCACCCTGCAGGATATCGATGAAGCAGTAAATTCAATTATTTTAAAAACAACCTGCAAGCCAACAATTGGATTAATACTGGGTTCGGGTTTGGGAGAGCTGGCTGATGATATACAGGACCCTGATATTATTCCAACCACTGAGATTCCCAACTGGCCATCATCCACCGTAATGGGTCATAAAGGGTGCCTGGTTTTAGGGTCCCTGTCCGGGAAACAAGTATTAATATTGCAGGGTAGATCCCATTATTACGAAGGATATAGTATGGGGCAGGTTGCCCTGCCGGTAAGGGTGATGCTGCGAATGGGTATAAAAACATTGTTTGTAACGAACGCAGCTGGTGGTATAAATCCTGATTTTAGCCCTGGCGATGTGATGCTCATCACCGATCAATTGAATCTTATAGGTATGGCAGGATTAAAATCCTTTACGTGGGCCAAACTTGGAACTATTTGGCCCTAGATTCCCGGATATGAGCCAGGCTTATGATAAAAAGTTAATGGCCGATGCCAGATATTCTGCCAGGTTGGTGGGTGTTGACCTTAAAGAAGGGGTTTATGCCTGTCTGGCAGGTCCTTCATTTGAATCACCTGCAGATCTAAGATTCCTCCGATTAGCTGGAGCAGATGCAGTTGGTATGTCGACTGTGCCTGAAGTGATTGCTGCAAGGCACGGTGGGATGTCTGTCCTGGGATTTTCTGGAATTAGCAATAAAGCCAACCTTGACGGATCTACCATAACAACCCATGAAGAAGTTCTGGAAGCGGGACGGATCATTGTTCCAAAATTAAAATCGATAATTATGCAGTTATTGTCCGGGATGGACTAAGCATAAATCATCTTGGAATAATTTCCGGGAAATAGAAATTTTGGTATGGAAAATATACTCAATTTTTTTGTAAAATTTGAGGTGTGGATTTACCTGCTTTTATCTTTTGTAGGTATCTATTACATCAGAAAAGTAATCTTAGCCCTACAGGAGTGGCGTTCCTCCGTTTTTGGATTGGAAAAAGAATATGCTCAACGGAGGTTTAGTGGGGCGATGAGCATCATTTTGCTATTATTATTCTTTGGATTTGCTGAGTTTATCTTCGTAACATTCATTGCACCCGGGTATCCGAGTATGAACCAGATCACCACGCCTACAATCGACCTTTTGGCAACCATGGAACCTACCCTTGCACCATTGACAGGGACTTTAAACCCACCGCTAACTGATCTGGCAGTTGAAAATGTTCCTGATTCCGAGGGGTGTGTACCTGAGCAGTTGGAATGGATTGACCCAGTTCAGGGTGCGGAAATTGCCGGTACCATCGAATTAAAAGCGACAGTCAACATGGATAATATGGGTTTTTTCAAATACGAATTCAGTTCAACAAATGGTGAAAGGTGGGTCACAATAGCAGCAAATACCGGAAAAAAGATAGAGGAAGTGCTTGGAGTCTGGGATACGTCCCAGCTAATTCCAGGCGACTACTTATTAAGATTAATTGTTACTGACAATAAGGGGGATAATCTCCCCGGATGCCGGATATCTATCCGGATCATATCACCGTAATCTGGAGTAAAAAATATGCCAAAAATTGAAATACGAACTGCTGCAAAATCCGAGATAATGGAATTAGCATTAATTTCTCAAAACTATGAAACGAGCCATGTATGGCAAATGAACAGGATAATGGAAGATAACGATGTGTCCATCAATTTCCGGGAGACTCGCCTGCCACGATCTGTAAAAGTGGAATATCCCTATCCGATAACTCAATTGGAAGAAGAATGGGATCAAGCGGCAATAATTTTAGAGGCAAGAATTAAGGAAAAAGTTGTAGCATATCTACGAATAAAAGATGGTGTAAATAAGAGAATCGCATGGATCGTTGATCTGGTGGTAGATGTGCGTCATAGGAGGCAAGGGATAGGCACTTCACTGGAGCTGGCGGCTTATGAATGGGCAACCAAAAAGAATTTCGATCAAATTATGCTCGAGATGCAATCCAAGAATTATCCTGCAATCCAGTTTTGTAAGAAATTGGGATATGAGTTTTGTGGTTATAATGACCAATATTATGCGAATAAGGATATTGTATTATTGTTTGCGCGACCGGTACGGAATTAAATACACCCCAGGTAAATTATGCCAAATGATATAAGCCAGGTATTGCTGGTCTTTTTTAGGACCATCAGTCAAATTCTAACGGCAGGCATTGCTATTACGGCATTCTCCCTGTTCCTGTTCTTGTTAACTCTTAATCTCAAAGACAAAGTTATCCGGGCGTTTGGCATCATACTGATTGCATTTGTAATTATCTATACATCCGAGGCGTTTGGAAGCACCGCTTCTTCGTTAGGACAAATAGACTTTTGGTTACATTTCCAATGGATTGGAATAATCCTATTACCAGCTGCATATTTCCAATTTTCAGATGCAATTCTTGCGACCACCGGGAAACCCAGCCTTGGAAGAAGAACATGGACTTTACGGATTATATATTTTGTTTCATTCGTATCCATGGTTCTGTTAGCGAGCAATAGATTTGTCGGTTCCCTGGCTGATAATTCGGACCCCGTTGTCCGTTTAACCCCTACATTATTCACGCATCTATTTTCCGCCTTTTATCTTCTGATTATGATTCTTTCCTGGTACAACTTCACCAGGGCTTACAAAAGGACAACGACCAATACAAGCCGGCGGAGGGTAGCCTATATTCTTATCGGAGGATTTGTCCCGGCAATCGGTTCATTCCCATTTTTACTATTTGGCTCCCAATTTGCTGCACAGCATTCCTTATTTTTCTGGATGGTTGTTGCATTCCTGAACCTGATCTTAGGTGGATTCATCGTCATAACTGCTTACGCCGTAGCATTTTTTGGTGTTTCCTGGCCAGATCGATTGGTAAAAAGCCGCCTCCTGGTTTGGATTTTACGTGGCCCAATTATCGCAAGTTTAGCTTTAGCAATTACAACTATTATTCGCCGTTTTGGGGAAATCTGGGGTACAAGTTATACTGCATTGGTGCCTGTAAGTATGGTTGTAACGATTGTGGTAGGGCAATATTTGATTACAATACTTGCTCCCCTCTGGGAACGTTGGTTTATTCCTGCTCAAATGCGGGAAGAACTATCCATTGTAAAGCGTTTGGAGAATAGTTTCCTCACAAAGCAGGATTTAAGTCAATTTCTTGAAATGGTGTTGGCAGCGGTATGTGACCAGCTTCAGGCACCTGGTGCTTATTTAGTATCACTGGATGATAACGATCTGGAACTTGTGGTGACAGTAGGAGCCGATAACTTTGATGATTTAAAGAACTCAGAAGATATTGGCAATATACTTTCAACAAATGGGGTTGAAAACGGCATTTTTTCATGGAGTGAAAATTTGCTTGTACCCCTTATTCATTACCCTGAAAATGAAAAGAAAGATTTATTAGGATTTTTGGTGGTTTGCAGTGTCGGCAGCAGAATATTGGGTTCCGAACAACGCGATACGCTTCATATGTTAGCAAATCGAGCAGAGATGGCTTTACGAGATCGGGAATTACAAAAGAGAATTTTCACATCTGTTGAAGAATTAACACCTCAAATTGATTTAATACAAAAGATGCGTGCTGCCGGTTCCTATGATAATAAGGTGCTTCTTCTGGGCGATGGACCGTTAGGACAAAGTGATCTGGTGCAAATTGTGAAGGAAGCCTTAACCCACTATTGGGGGGGACCAAAACTAACCAACAGCCCGTTGATCAAATTACAGATCGTTCAAGAAGCATTAAAAACGCACAATGATAATGATGCCAACGCACTTCGATCCATTTTACGGGAGGCTATCGATCGAATTCGACCAGAGGGGGAACGGCATTTTACCGGTGAATGGATATTGTATAATATTCTAGAAATGAAATTTATGGAGGGGCGGAAAGTAAGGGAAATTGCCCTAAGATTGGCCATGTCTGAGGCTGATTTGTATCGTAAACAAAAAGTAGCCATTGAGAATGTTGCTAAAATTATTATGGATATGGAAGAACAATCCAGAATTTCGGTGAATTAGCAATAACATCTTGTGGATTGTACCTTTTAGTTTTGATTTTATTTATTCTCTGGATCAGTTGAGAAAAGGTATCAGAATAATGGTAATGGAAAAGGATGTCTTGCCCCGGAAAAATCAAGGGAATTATCCTGGCATGGATGAGGGTTGGTGGGAGTCTGTCATGTCTGACGAGGTGTTTGTGGAGGATACCAGTTTTCGATCCTATTCCAAACAGCAAGAAATGATTATTGAAGAAAACCATTTGGATTGGACAAGAGTTCAAAACCTATTTGAAAATGATGAAGTTGTGAAATTAAAAGTTAGCGGATTCAACAGGGGGGGATTGCTTGTCCAGGGTTTTGGTATCTATGGATTTGTCCCTGTGTCCCACCTGGTCGATTTTTGTATTGTAGATTGTGAAGAGGCGCGGAAAGAAAAATTATCCCAATATTCCGGGAATTTTCTAAATCTAAAAGTGATTGAGTGCCAACCATCTCTAGATAGGATCGTCCTATCCGAGCGAGCAGCCCAATCTGGTGAGGGGAGCAGGAAAAAATTATTCCAAAACTTAAAAAGTGGAGAAATAATCTCCGGAATTGTTACGAATATTACCGATTTTGGAGTTTTTGTTGATCTGGGTGGAGTGGAAGGCCTGATTCATGTCTCAGAACTATCTTGGGGCAGGGTGCAGCATCCCAATGAGGTCTTGCATATTGGAGCTAAGGTTAATGCAGTCGTTTTGAAGATTTGCATGGAGAGTTCCAGAGTGGCACTTAGCCTAAAACGAATCTATCCCAACCCGTGGGATCACTTATTGGAAAAGTATACTGCAGGCGATATAGTTGATGCGTCTATAACATCCATTATGCGTTTTGGAGCGTTTGCCCGGTTAGAAGAAGGTGTGGAGGGCCTAATCCATGTTTCATCTATTGATATATTACCAAATCAAGGCAGCATGAACGATATCCTTAAAATTGGACAGATGATTAAGGTAGAGATTTTGCACATTGATGTAAATCGCCGGCGGCTTGGATTAGCTTTGCATTTTGATAAAATCGGGTGAGGAATTGGCAGCATTGAACAAAAAAGAAAAAAGTACAAGTAAAAAAAAAGAATCGCATGATAACCCGGAAATTATTCCAACCGCACCCCTGCCCGGTAAATTTTTAGCATCCTTTTTGCGTTTTGAGCGATTTGGGTGGGATATTTTTGGAATTATCCTACTCACATCAAGCCTTGTTTTATTAGCCGGTTTACTTGGCTTGACCCGGGGTTTCATCCTTACCCCACTTGTTCGGGAACTAAGTATGGGCCTGGGATGGGGAGTCTATCTTGCAATAGCCTTACTATTCCTTTTTTCTTACATTATCCTTAAGCGAAGTTATCAGAAGTCACAAATCTCATTGGGCCAGATTCTTGCTCTTGAAGGATGGCTTTTTATTGTAGTTGCTCTCCTCGCTGAGTTGGGCGGTCATTCCCTCCAAAGAGCTGAAAGTGGTCTGGATGGAGGAGTAATTGGCTGGGGATTGGCTGAATTCATTTCTCAATTCCTGCCATCTCCTTTTCATATAGGACTATTACTGGTATTTTTCGTATTTTTTCCAATCTATGGTTTTGGTATACACAAGCCACTCGTTTCTATGATTGAAGAGTGGCTTCGAAACACTGAAAAAAAACCTGATGATTCTCAAGGTTTGGAAAAAAAACCTGTTCTCATAGTAACGACAGAAAGTGCTGTAACAATCACCAGGGCTAAGAAACGGCAAACATCCCATGCTTTGAAAGGTACTGCTGATACAAAAAAAAGTAACCGGCAATTACAGAATTTACCGTCATACGACTTACTGATTAATGAACAAGTAACAGTGATGGATGAAGGATCAATCCATGCCACGGCCCAACTTATAGAACAAACACTGGCTGAGTTTGGTATACCCTCCAGAGTTGTAGGCTATCGGGTAGGCCCTACAGTGACTCAGTTTGCGGTTGAACCGGGATTTATTGAGAAGGTAGATTCAGATGGGCAAGCAGCCAAGCATAAGGTCCGCGTTTCCCAGATTTCCGGTCTAGGGAGGGACCTGGCTTTGGCTCTTTCTGCACACAGGCTGCGGATAGAAGCACCAGTCCCTGGCAAATCATTTGTTGGAATTGAAGTGCCAAATGATAAGAATGCTGTTGTCCGATTAAGACCACTACTGGAATATGCTGATCTCCAGACGGATAAATCTCCCCTAACAATTGCTTTGGGGAAAGATGTTTCTGGAAAACCTTTGCTGGCGGACCTGGGACGGATGCCGCATTTATTAATTGCTGGAACGACAGGCTCCGGTAAATCGGTGTGTATCGCCTCAATTACAATCAATCTTGTGATGAATAATCCACCGGAAGATCTACGCCTGGTTATGCTGGATCCAAAAAAGGTGGAACTCTGGCGGTTTAATGACCTTCCGCATTTAATCGGTAAAGTTGAAACCGAATCAGGTCGAATGCTGGCTGTACTGCGGTGGGCACTGGTTGAAATGGATCGCAGATATCGTTTGCTTGAACAAGTCCATGCCAAGGATTTAGAAAGCTATAACCAAAAAATGACTCGCAGGAACCAGGAAACCTTGCCAAGAATCGCAATTATTATTGATGAACTTGCCGATTTGATGATGTCAGTCCCAGATCAAACCGAACATGCTTTGGTGCGACTTGCACAAATGGCAAGAGCGACGGGGATGCACCTGGTGGTTGCTACCCAGAGACCGAGTACTGACGTGGTCACAGGATTAATTAAAGCCAACTTTCCAGCGCGGATATCATTTTCTGTGGCGTCCTCAATAGATTCCAGGGTAATACTGGATACCAATGGTGCAGAAACCTTACTCGGCAGGGGGGATATGCTGTTTATAAATGCCGAAATTGGAGCTCCGGTGCGTGCACAGGGGGCTCTGGTTACCGATATGGAAATGGATCGAATAATCAATTATTGGAGACAAACCATTCCTGCCGGAGAATCCGAAGTGCCTTGGGAAGAACAAGTTGGAGAGGGTGATGACGGAGCAGATATAATGATCGATAAAGCTGTTGAGGTGGTTAAATCCGAACAACGAGCCAGCGTCTCATTGCTGCAAAGAAGGCTGCGAGTTGGATATCCAAGAGCAGCGCGCTTGATGGATGAATTGGAACTTATGGGTATCGTGGGACCCTCCCAGACAGGAGGCAAAGACAGGGATGTCTTAATCCCTCCGGATGAAACCGAGGATGAAGGTGAAAGCGGATAGGTTGATTTTGGATTTTTTCTATCCACTCACGAACAATTTTCAATCAATCTCGTATTTGCTTGACAGTTCAAGGGCTGTGGGATAGCATAAACCGCAATTAATAGAGTGGAAAGGATCGAATGTGGGAAATATCAATAACGAAAACAAAGCAACTTTTAGCGATCTCCTGCGAGCTAAGTTTAAAAATATCATTGAGTTTGCGGCATCAACATTACTTAAAATTGGCTTAACAGCCAACACCGTGACTTATTTTGGTTTGGTTGGTCACATCATTGCGGCATATTTTGTTGCCCGCGGAATGATTACCCTAGGGGGGTTGATTCTCTTACTCATGGCACCACTCGATTTTTTGGACGGCACAATGGCCCGGCTTCAAGGGAAGTCCTCGAAGCTGGGTTCGTTTATTGACTCAGTTACTGACCGCACTGCGGAATTTGTTATATATGGCGGACTTCTTCTTTATTTTCTGCAGCAGCAAGATGATCTTGCATGTATCCTGGTTTACCTGTCTGTAGCCGGTTCAATCCTGGTTTCCTATATCCGGGCGAAAGCTGAATCACTTAAGTTGGAAGCCAAGCGTGGTTTATTAAGCCGGGTAGAGCGATACATCATCCTTATCCCTGGTTTGATATTAAATATTCCACTGGTATCCCTTTGGATCATCGCTATTCTGGCAAATTTTACAGTAATTCAGCGTTTCATATATGTTCAGCAACAGGCTCGTAAAGAAGACAACCTTGAAACACACTAAGCTAATCCAAAAATTCTATTAGAAGGGATAATCATCTTATCATGCAGCAGGGTTTTTCAATCGGACCTTTATATATTCATTATTATGGGATATTAGTCATGTTGGGTGCTCTGGCTGGAACATGGCTTGCCAGCACAGAAGCCCGCCGGAAAGGATTAAATACTGAAATACCTTGGGATGTCCTGCCCTGGCTTCTTATTGGAGGCATAATAGGGGCAAGGTTATGGCATATTCTTCTTCCCCCCAAATCTATGGTAGATGTTGGGATTACTGCCGGATATTACCTGACCCATCCCCTGGATGCAATCGCGATTTGGAGGGGAGGATTGGGTATACCGGGTGCGGTCATCGGCGGTGTGATCGCACTATATATCTATACACGCAAGAAAAATCTGATATTTGCACAATGGTTGGATGTTCTCGCCCCTGGAATTGCTTTAGGACAGGCGATTGGCCGTTGGGGTAATTATGTAAACCAGGAAATCTATGGTGCCCCAACAAGTTTGCCCTGGGCGATCTTTATCGAACCAAAATATCGACTTCCAAAATTTTAATAATATTGAATATTATCACCCTTTATTTTTATATGAATCGTTATGGAACTTATTAAATATGGCTATCCTGTTGTATGTAGGCAGACGGTTTAGAAACTCATTGAAGAACGGTGATATTTTTCTCCTTTACCTGATTATTTATCCAGTTGGCAGGTTTTTCCTCGAATTCCTTCGCCTGGATAATGCGTTTGTGGGAGTGTTGAATTTTAATCAATCGTTCATGGGAATAATTGCAATTGCTGCAGCTGGTTTCTTGCTATTCAGGCACCGGCATGATGGCGATGCGGCTGAGAGAACTAAAGGTGGAGATCCGGTTGATTAGCCAAATCCCGGAAAAGTTTTATGTTTTCAATCCCAGGAAAAATATGCCATGACCAGGTTAGTATTTCTTGGATCAGCCAGTGCAATTGCCGATCAACATCATGAAAATGCTTCCCTGGCGATTGTTTCCCCCGGGTATACAATTCTGGTTGACTGTGTCGGCAGTCCTCTTCCAGTACTCAGTAAAGCCCATATAAATCCTGATTCAATTTCCGATATCATTCTGACCCATTTTCATCCAGACCATGTTTCCGGATTACCCTTGTTATTATTAGGAATGTGGTTATCGGGACGGGAAAAACCGATCAGCATTTTCGGTTTGGATTACACAATCACCCGAATGCAGACCTTAATGGAAATGTATGGTTGGAAAAATTGGCCAAATTTCTATCCAATAAACTATCATATTATTTCTGATGAAAAATACCAACCGGTCCTAAAATATCCCGAGATAAAAATTATTGCCTCACCAGTAAAACATACTATCCCTACAATTGGACTCAGAGTGGAACTAATGGGGGAAAAACGTTCCTTTGCATATTCATCTGACACCCAGCCAGATGATGCTGTGATCGAACTCGGTTCCCGGGTTGATATCCTTATCCATGAGGCTACCGGGGAAGGTATAGGTCATTCATCACCTGGTCAGGCAGGAGAAATGGCGACCAAGGCGAAGGCAGGGGAATTATTCCTAATTCACTATCCGGTAAATTGTGTAAATATTGATGAGCTGCTTAAACAGGCGAAGGACAATTTTTCCGGGAGTGTCCGGTTGGCTGAAGATTATTTACAGATAGAATTTAGTTAATAGTTTACCAACCGATAAGAAACGGTTCCCATTCGGAAAATTGGTCAAGGTGTTTCCCGTAAATGTAATATGCCGAATTGGGCGGTTCTTTAGGTATTCTTAATAATTTCATGTTAGATTCGTGCAAAGACCGTCCGCCTTTTTGATGATTGCAAAGCGGACAAGCGGCAACCACATTCTCCCAGGTGTGCAAACCACCAATAGACCGCGGGATAACATGGTCAATTGTTAAATCCTGGGTTTGTTTTCCGCAATACTGGCAGATAAAATTGTCCCTGCGAAAAACCTCCAGTTTGGAAAAATGGGCGCGTAACCTTGGACGGTGACACATCCTTTGTAACTGGATAACAGATGGCCTCGGAAAATTAAAGTTGATCGTTTGGATCACGCCGCGCCCATTTAGAACAAGGGTGGCTTTCTCGGTGAGAATTAATCCAATTGCCCTGCGTTCGGTGCAAACATTGAGGGGTTCAAAATTAACATTGAGGACAAGCACCTGTTTATTCATGGGTATAATAAAAAAATTATAGCATGAGTAAAATCAATTATTAATCCACAACTAGTTTGAGGGGATTGGAGATAGTCAAATGAAGGTAGTTATTGCTGGAGGCACCGGGCTTGTTGGTACTGAATTAACCAAACAACTGATTGCCAGGGGTCATGAAGTTTGGATATTGACCAGGAGCTCAAACCCAAAGAAAATTCATCCCCAGGTGCATTATGCCCAGTGGGATGGGATGACTTCCAGGAATTGGGGACTCCTGGTGGAAGACATGGATGCTATCGTTAATTTGGCCGGGGAAACCATTGAGGGGTGGCGTTGGACTGCCAAGAAAAAGAAGCGTATTGTGGAAAGCCGTATCCAGACAGGTTCTGCAATTGTAGAGGCAGTAAGAAATTCAATCCACAAACCTGAAGTTGTTCTGCAGGTATCCGGCATAGATTATTATCCGTCTGACCTCAATCAAGAATTTACAATCAACAATCCCCCGGGGACTGGTTTTATGGGTCATGCAGCGGTTTTATGGGAACAGTCCACAAAACCTGTTGAAGTGCTGGGAGTCCGGCGGGTGGTAATGCGCAGCGCCCAGGTTATGTCGCCCCGGGGAGGATCTCTGGCAAAAATAATTCTCCCATTCAAGTTTTTTATCGGGGGTCCGCTTGGTTCAGGAGAACAATGGTGGACGTGGATCCATATTGCGGATTCTGCTGCAGCGATGGTTTTTCTTTTAGAAAATAGGGATGTCAGCGGAACTCTAAATTTATGCTCTCCGCAGCCGATTAAGATGAAAGAGTTTGGTAAAATCCTGGCAAAGGTATTACACAGACCTTATTGGCTTCCTGTCCCCGCATTTGTTCTTAAGATAGTGCTTGGTGAGATGAGCGCTCTGCTTTTGGCAGGCCGAAGGGTATATCCAGATACACTCCAAAATTCTGGATTTGAATTTAAGTATCCTGATCTACAACAAGCATTGAATTCATTATTAAAATAGGTACAGCTATTAGACTTTCTGCACTAATACTAAGTCATCATTGGTTAATAAAGGCTGGAGGAAGAAATGAATATCGAAGAACAAGTCACCTATTTCATGCAGGGGACTGAATATGGGGATGAAAACCTCAAAAAGGTAATGGCGGATGAACTAAAACAACGTCTCATAGAGGCGGAGAGGGAAAATCGCCCATTACGGGTTTATTGTGGTTATGATCCCAGGAAGGCTGACCTCCATCTTGGCCATACGGTGACCATGCGGAAACTTCGCCAGTTCCAGGAACATGGACATGAAGTAACATTCCTCATAGGCAATTATACTTCCTTGATTGGGGACCCCTCGGATAAAGACATATTGAGGCCTCAATTAACCCCACGAGAGGTTGAAGAGAATGCCCGAACTTATGCCGAGCAGGCGTTTCGTATCCTCGATCCACAAAAAACATTGATTCGTTATAATGCCACCTGGCTATCAGGTTTATCTTTTGAAGAGTTAATTCGTTTAGCTTCCAATTTTACACTCCAACAATTTATGGCAAGAGAAAATTTTCGTCTGCGGTGGGATCGGGGAGATGCAATTTATTTACACGAAACATTTTATTCCATTATGCAAGGTTATGATGCATATGCGATGAAAAGCGATGTACAGGTTGGCGGAACTGACCAGCTATTTAATATCATTACAGCCGCAAGGAAAGTGATGACATTTTTGGGGGAAAAGCCAAACATTGGCATAATCCTGGGAATTTTACCGGGCACAGATGGCGAGATTAAAATGAGCAAATCACTCGGAAATCATATTCCTATTAATACAAATGCCCAGGATATGTATGGGAAAGTCATGTCAATTCCGGATAAAGCCATGCCGGCCTACTTCCGCCTGGTAACCAGATGGACACCCACTCAAGTTGAGAGGATGGAAAATGAAATAAATTGCGGAATGCTCCACCCCCGTGATGCTAAAATGCAGCTTGGTTACGAGGTGGTCTCTGCATTCTATGGAGATGATCCTGCTTTTTCTGCACAGGAAGAGTTTATCAGTTTGTTCCAAAAAGGGGATATTCCTGAAGAGATTGAAGATTATCCAATTGATTCCCCTCAGGATATCCTTGACGTCCTGGTAAATGCCAAACTGGTTGTAAGCAAAAGTGAAGGAAGAAGGATTATCAGCCAGAATGGTGTCCGCTTTGATAATATTGTTATCAATGAGGCGACCAAGATAATTGACAGCCCCGGGATACTCCGGGTAGGGAAAAGAAAATTTATCCGGATCGTATTTAGATAACCCGGGATTTACCGATGGAGCGGATTATTGGGGTTTTGTCATTAACTCCGCGATGCGCAGTCCCAAATTCTTGGCTTTAACTGCATCTGCCTCTTCGAGGATGACAGCTGTTACAAATGGAGTACCCTGCCATTCAGGAATTGAACCCCCAACATACCATGCATAGGATTGATTGGCATCTATACCTTCACCATAGGACTGCCAGACAGGCATGTCGTCAACTTTTAAGAGCTGAATTACCTCGTTTGCAGTTTTGGTTGAGAACAAAGGTCGGCTGATATTGCTTCCGAGGGAAATCCAACCTTGGGCAGGAGTGTTCACAGATGATACAATTTTCGGATTGGGCATGTTTCCGTTATTGCTAATAGCAGCTGCAGCCCTGGCAACATGAAGAGGAGATAGAGTTACTCCACTAATTTGGTAGAGTGGATCGTTCTTTTTGGCAATCTCATGAGGATATTCCCCCTTTATGGTTGGTAAACGGATATCTAAATCTTCGAAAAAACCCAGCTTATCGTAATAGTTTTGTATTTGATATTGTTCGAATTGTGAACCCATTGCAGCTAGTGCACCTGGACAACCATTCATGACAAGGTCACCCCACTCATTTTCTTCCGGTTTTTCGGCACAATCCCATGAAACACCCTGATAATTAATGGCATGGTTATCGGGGATGGCCGGCAGGTAGGAATCTTCTACTGTTTTTGCTAACAACATTGGTCCGGCGGCAGCCCCGAGTGGATATCTACCCATAGTCACCCGGTTCAACATCGGTGAATCAGGAGATTCAGCCCATGCCGACCAATTATTTTCCAACTCGTTGGCATTGTAGGTTGGTGAAGTGGCCGATGCTAGGATTTCACCATTTTGGGAGTTGATTATAACAACCGCTCCTTTGGCATCTTCCAAAATTTCATCAACAGCCGCCTGTAATGATCCATCTATGCTCAAACGTACATCAAGCCCAGGGGGATGTTGGCCGAATAATAAATGGTGCAACCAAACCAGGGATGAAGGCGTCCCTTGCAGTCCCCTCAAGTAACCATCCATGGTACTCTCAATCCCGGACTGACCAACTATCTGACTGGAATAACCAAGGACCGCGCTTAAGAGTGGATAACTTATATTTCGTTGATAATCTCCTGATGTACCAACCGTACTGGTCAAAGGATCGTTCTTTCTATCCAATATCGATCCTCTTTTAACATAACTATCTGCAATTGCCAATCTGGGATTGTCATACCTTGAGAGCAATTCATCAGAGAAAATGACACTCCATAATCCATTTCCAATTCCAAGGAGGGTAAGTACTATCAGAAAGAGGAAACTGGTAAATTGCAGGCTTTTTGTGGACTGCAGTGCCAGCGGTTCCTGGTCGCGCTTACTGCTGATTAATAGGAGCAGCAGGATTGAGAAAAAAGAAATTACCAATGAAGACCCGCCATAAGAAATTAATGGTAAGGTCAATCCAGTTATTGGAAGCATTCCCAGGTTGCCACCAATGATGATGATGCTCTGAATAAGAAGCAAGGAAACAATTCCTGCAGCCAGGAAGCGGTGATACGGGTTGGATGCCTGAATGGATACAATCATACCTCTACCAATCAAAATCCCAAATAAAACAAGTATGCCTACTGTACCAACCAGACCGGCTTCTTCTGCAATCGCTGAAAAGATAAAATCCGAGTGCGGGATTGGGATTAATTCCGGGTTCCCAATTCCAGGTCCGCGGCCTATGATGCCGCCATTCGCAATTGCGATGAATGACTGAACAATCTGGTATGACTTACCACCCGCGTCAGCCCAAGGATTCAGCCAGGAATCGATTCTAACATGGATGAGGTTAATATTCTGATATCCAATGACGCCGGCAATCAGAAGGGATAATCCGCCAATAATGAGGATTCTGCGCTTGGATGATGCAATATAAAGCATCGTGAAATAGAATAATAAGAATAGAGATGCTGACCCAAGATCTCTCTGCACGACAAGAATACCCAACGCAATTAAAATCATTACGAATGTTGGGAACAAGATCGGCATAATCTTCAGGTGAAATGGAATCCGGTCGGCCAGGTAAGAGGCAAGATATATCAGGAACAGGATCTTTAAAAATTCAGAGGGTTGGATATAAAGCCCGCAACAACCGAGCCAGAGTTCAGGTCCTAAACCCGATGGATAGACACCGAGCAGAAATGTAAGCGCAGTCAACCCAAGGGCAAGTATTAACCAGATATATTTATACCTCTTTAAAATATCTGGCAGGTTTGGAAACTGGAGTCCGACTGCAAAAAATACCATACAAATGATTAACCAAATTGTCTGACGAGCTGCGAAATAGGTATTCAACCTCCAGATGGTCAATAATCCCCAACCGCTTAAAAGGCCGATAACCGGCAGAATGTAAGGGTCACGATCCTCCAGTTTTTTTTGTGAACGGTAATTGAGATAAGAAAAACCAATCAGCCATACAGCAAACCCAAACCAGTGCTCCCAATTGAGCGGAGCACTGATCGATCCGGTCCGAATATTAGGGGAAAGAGTCAGAACAATGCTATAAAAAAATAAGAAAAGGGAGGATAAAATAAAAAGGATGCTTTGTAGGTTATCCCTCTCTCGATTTGTGGGTGGGAAGGTTTGGTTCACTGGGATATATATTTGTCCACAAGAATGGATAATTTTTTCTTCATCTCATTTGTAATAGAGTTTGGATGTGTGATGATTGAAGAGGCTAATGCGTGTTGACAACTGCAATCAGCGACCTCGAATGGGATTTTTGCCAGCTCAACGATTGATTCCTGGGCAATTTCTAAATTCTTATTCAGGGTGTTTATGACCATCTCAACACTGACTGATTCCTCACTGATATGCCATACATCATAATCCGTAACATGTGCCATTGTGGCGTAACACATTTCGGCTTCCCTGGCTAAGAACGCTTCCGGACAGGCAGTCATACCAATAATTGACATACCCCATTCCCTGAACAAATTGGATTCAGCCTTGGTGGAAAACCGTGGTCCTTCAATTACAATAAAAGTACCACCTTGATGAACACAGGCACCTGTTTTATTGACAGCATTGAAAACCCGGCTGGATAGGTTTTTGCAGTATGGATCGGCAGTACCAATATGAACAACCAGACCTTGTTCAAAAAAAGAGCATTCGCGACTCCGGGTGAAATCGAATAATTGATCGGGAATTACAATGTCCCCTGGTTTATAGTCTTCCCTGAGTGAACCGCAGGCACTGATACTAATTACGTTTTGAACACCTAATGATTTAAGCGCAAAGATATTTGCACGGTAATTCACATCGCCTGGTGGTATATAATGACCAAGTCCATGACGTGCAAGGAACGCAACCTTCCTGCCAGCCAGATTACCAATGGTAATTGGACTGCTTGGGAACCCGAACGGGGTTTCAATATCAACCGATTCCTGTTCACTGATTGCAGAAAAATTATACAATCCAGAGCCGCCTATGAATGCGAGGGTTGGATTATCATTCATGTCAATAAACCTCCATAATTTGATATTTGCAATATGCTTCTACCCCGGAAAGGTTGAGACTGAAATTTGCTTCCCAGAAGCACCCAAAGATTTATGTCAATATGATTAAATAATATCTTCAAAAAGTATAATATATTTCTTGGGGATAAAAATACCAGTTTATTCCTGATAATATCTCCGTGGTAAAGGTAATAAATGACCCCGAATCCAACACCAAGCTATGATCCTGATTATTTTGAACCTCTAGCTAATGCAGAGGACCGGCATTTCTGGTTCAAAAGCAGAAACCAGCTTATCCGTATATTCTTAATCCGCCTACAAGACAGAATAACCAAAACAGACCGAATACTTGAGGCTGGTTGTGGTACGGGCAATGTGCTGCGTTCAATAACGGGGGTGTTTCCTACTGAGTCGGTGATTGGCATGGATCTCTATCACCAGGGATTAGTTTATGCAAAAAGCAGGGTATCCTGCCCGTTATTGCAGGGAGATATGCATAATCCGCCGTTTGGGACTCAATTTGCATTAGTTGGGTTATTTGATGTTATGGAACACCTGGAGGATGATAATCTTGTATTGAGAGATTTAAACCGGATGATCTCGGATGAGGGTTATTTACTGCTTACTGTGCCTGCGTTTTCATCCCTATGGAGTTATTTTGATGTAGCTGGTCATCATGTCAGGCGGTACCAAAAGACTGACTTAAACCGGAAATTAGAATTAGCAGGATTTCGTGTTATTCATTTGAGCTATTTTATGGGAATATTATTTCCAGTGGTCTGGTTAAGGCGAAAAATTTCAAAAAAACATTTGTCATTAGACCAGAATCAAGGGCAGATTTTTCAATCAACGGTGGATGAATTGCGGATAATACCGGTATTAAATGATATTTTAGGATGGATTTTAAGTTGGGAAAATCAGCTAATAAAAATTGGCATTCCATTACCATTTGGGACATCATTAATCGCTGTAGCCCAAAAGATAAATTCCTTGTAATCAGACTCTAACCTGATTGTTCAATATTGATTGTTATTGGGACATCTCCGCAAATGACTGTATCCCCGTCCACCAAAACAGTAGCTGTTTTCACCTGCTCTTCGTTTAAGATTGTGCCATTCGTTGAAAGCATATCGTCAATCCACCAATTTTTGTGATGATAACTCAAGCGCGCATGATGTGCTGACACTGTTTCCCGTGAAATGGACAAATCACATTGGGGGTCACGTCCAATAATTACTTCGGGGTTGGTAAATTCCTGGGTTAAATTCATATCCTGGTCATCAATACTGAGAATGATTTTTGGTATCTTGATTTTTGAAATCTCTCTGCTATTAACTTCTATATTTTTCCATATCATATATATTGCTAGAAATAGAAATGCGTAAAGGCTGAGGATAATCAAGATTCGGAACACTAATACAATAATCCCACTCATCATTCCTCGATTTTCTCAGATTGATCGGAAGAATTTAACGTGGTTGTATACCCACCCGTATCCTGAATATTCGTCTGATACTCTTCGTTATAAATAATGGAAACCCCTGCAAGTGTAATTACATCGCCAGATTTTAGTTGATGCTGGTAAACCCTTTGACCATTTACAAAAGTGCCACCCATGGAGTTTAAATCAAAGAGAATAAAATTATTTCGACGTGCCCTGATCTGTGCGTGAACCCGGGATATGCGAGGGTCTTCTAAGACGAGGTGGTTGTCTGGCCGTCGCCCAATATTAAACGTCCTCTGATTTATCGGGATTGTTTTTGACCCATCCCGGATCAGGAAAGCTTTCAATGGGAAGTCAGGTTGAATTGCGGCACCATCATCTGAATTTAGAACGATTGCAGAAGTTTGCCCAACAACCCCGCCAGTAATTGAAGCACTGATATCAATCTGATCCGAACTTAGATTTTCATCCTCAACCAGCCTGATCACGGGGGTGTAAGAAAAATTAATCCCATTCTCTTCCGCTGCACCCATCAACTCAGTCGATAACTTTTCGAGTATGCCTTGCTTTTTTTGCCATAAGGAAAACATCACCGGACTTACTTTTAATGGTGTAGACATGTGCAGCCGAGAGTGTGCCATCCTGTTTTGTATAAGTGGATTTTTCCAGGGAACCGATAAGCTCATGGATGACTACATGGCTGTAATCCACATTAGATAAAGGATTAATGCTGCTCTCGAATAGGATTTGTAGTTTTTTTTCGATTTTATCGAGGCTATTTTTCATACGATATAATTATAACCAAGGAGGGATACATTCATGTTGCCATCAGGTTTTCTTGAGATATCACATACAGCAGACCGGGCTCTCCAGGTTTGGGCTCCAACAATAGATGGATTATTTTCCCAATCAGCGAGCGGAATGTACCAATTAATGGGCACCATACCGGAGGACTCAAGACAATATTACCGCAATATCCGCATTTCTGCAGGAGATCAGGAAGGATTGTTGGTTGCATTTCTTAACGAGCTGCTGTATTTCCTTGAACGCGATGGACTTATTTTCAATGAGTATGTTTTCACGCATGACGAAGAATTCCTTCAGATTCAAATGACCGGCAATACCGTCAGGAAGGATTATTCCGAAATCAAAGCGGTAACCTATCATATGCTTGAAATTCAACACATTATGGGGGTTTATGAGGTGATTATTGTATTTGATATTTGAAATATTAATGGAACTAAGGCTTCAAATAGGAGTAAAAAAATGATAAGGGTAACAGATTTTGAGAAAATATCCGAGTTTGAATGGGAGATCCCACTTAGTTTCAATCCTGATTTAAAAATTCCGGTGAGAGCGTTTGTCTCTAGAGATTTGTTAGAAGAAGCATTGGGGGATTTGTCCTTTGATCAAGCCATTAATGCTGCCATGCTTCCAGGTTTTATTAAGAATGTGCTCATTATGCCTGATGTTCACCAGGGTTATGGATTTCCAATTGGCGGAGTTGCAGCAGCTGACGTTGAAAGCGGAATGATATCTCCGGGAGCGATTGGTTATGATATAAATTGCGGAGTACGCCTGTTAGGCTCCAGCATTCTCCTTGAGGAGGCTGAGCCGTATCTTGATGATTTAATACTGGCTCTTGACCGACATTGCCCAAGTGGCGTGGGAACGAAAGGCTCCATCAAATTGAATGAAAAGGAATTATCCAGGGTGCTAGAGACCGGGGCGAAATGGGCAGAAAAGCAAGGATTTGCGTCTGAGGTTGATCTCCGCCGGACAGAAAATGGAGGTTCTCTCCCGGGAATTTGGGGAAAGGTAAGTGCACGCGCAAGAGAACGGGGTGAAATGCAGTTGGGCACTCTTGGGGCGGGTAATCATTTCTTGGAGGTGGGGGTCGTCGACCGGATAATCAATCCATCGGCTGCCTCAACCTGGGGTTTGACCGAGGGATGCCTTACCCTAATGATTCATTGTGGTTCTCGTGGTCTGGGTCACCAGGTTTGTACGGATTACGTCAAATCTTTCCAGGGACTCGATAAAAGATATGGAATAAAACTACCCGACCGGGAACTGGTCTGTGCACCGATTAACTCACCTGAAGGACAGGATTATGTGGGGGCGATGCGTGCCGCCGCAAATTATGCCTTTGCTAACAGGCAGATACTTGCCCACCGGGCACGCATGGCGTTTGAGGAGGTTCTTGCTGGCAAAGTGGCAAACTGGCATCTTTTCCAGGTGTATGATATCGCTCATAATATGGGAAATTTTGAAACCCATTCCATTGATGGAAAGCCTCGGAAGCTATGTGTTCATCGTAAAGGGGCAACACGCGCCTTACCTCCAAATTCCCCCGATTTACCGGAAGAATACAGGTCCACCGGGCAGCCGGTGTTGATCCCTGGTACCATGGGGACAGCTTCCTGGATCCTTTCTGGTACGCATACCGGTATGAAAAAATCATTCGGGACAACCTGCCATGGTGCAGGCAGGATGATGAGCAGGAATGAGGCAAAGAGAAAAGTAAGGGGATCAGATCTGATAGAATCTCTAGGAGCCAGAGGTATCCGGATCCGCGCCGGGTCGCTTTCCGGGCTTGCTGAAGAGGCACCCGAGGCTTATAAAGACGTTGATCGAGTTGTTGACACGGTATGTGGGGCGGGAATTGCTTCAAAAGTTGCCAGATTATTGCCAGTAGCTGTCATTAAAGGATAGACCTCTATTTAATTAATGAACTGGTTGATTAATCTAAATAATGATGACAAATATGTGGCCTATCAACCGGATTTGAGAATAATTCGGGGGGTTTTCCTATTATTGCTATCAATTTGGACCAGATAAAAATTTGTATTTTGAATATGGCAGGAAGGATTAATAAATCCTGGTTGATGATAGCGGAGGGAAATTTAAGCCCCGGGACCAATATTTTTTGTGCGGTTCAGCTTCTGATCATAACCCCAGGGATTTTTTATAGCCATGAATTTCCGTCCCATTTTCGAGACCGGGGTGGAATATTCATTCCTTTCCCAGAATTCCCGGCATCCGACAAATGGTATTATGAATTTTCCAGTTGGAGATAGAGCTTCCCCCTACTTCGTAATTGTTATGGGATTGCTAAAAATCCACCCCCTCTTTTTCCCCAGGTAATCCAGATAACACTCAACGCGGTATATTCCGGGATGTGTAATTGTCTTCACAACCCTCGGTAATTCATATACATTAATTACTTCACCATCCTTAATCAGCCTGCACTCAGCCTTGATTGGCATGTGGATTTTTAATGTGATTCCGCCAATAAGTTCAATCGTATCTCCCATTATGATTTCCTTTTCGATATTCATTGCCGAAAATCTAAATCCTTTTGATGGGTATGGGAGGTCATAAGCCACAAAAGCGTGACCCTTCCTGAATGAATCAAGAATCATCTGCCTATCAACCAGAAGGTCACCTGAGATTGGATTTTCCACAAGCAGGTGTGTGGTTACCCCCCGAAAATGAAATTCATAAGGGAATATTTTTTTTGTAAAAGGTCCAATATGTTTAATTAAAGCATGCGCATCAGCCCCTCCGAATGCTACAACTTTCCGTCCCTGGGCAAGCAGGGTATCCCATTGTTTAAGTGCTTCCGGATGTGGGTGATTACCAATTAATTGCGGAAAAAAGACCAGGAAGATGGTATGCAGCCAGTTTTTAGCCGTGGTTTTTAGCTCGCTCAATTGATTCCAAATCTCTATCCCATGGATATTTTGGACTTCCCAGTCATCCCAACAAATCCTGGATTCATGGAAGGCAGGCAAGGCATCTTCAAATGGATGCGCAATAAATGCCAGACCGCCTTTCATCTCAACCTGGCGGGTTAGAGTATTTAAATCATGAGAGAACTTTGACAGTTCATCCTTTACTCCCAGGACAATTAGATGGTTTTTTTGAGGATTCTGATACGGATCATGGATCTCCTCGCCACACAGGAGGATAACCTTTTTATCTCCAGCGTGGTAGTATCCTTCAATCCCATTTACGAGGATATTGTGATCTGTAATGATGATGACATCCATATTGTTCTCCGCAGCAATCCGGGCTATCTCCGCATGATTTGAACTCCCATCACTATATTTTGTGTGTATATGAATGCTGGTTATTAATTCTTCCATATAATTTTGGTTGACTAATTCCTTTATTGAAAGGTATAATCTGTGCTGCTTTGACCATTAAGGAGGATACGATTGACAATACAAAATTATTTTGAAATCGCATTGATTATAACTTCCGTAGCACTCATCATCAGTGTTATCTTACAGAATAAGGGAGTAGGACTTGGTGGGTTAACCGGCAGTGATAGTGGTGCTGTATTTACAAGCCGTAGAGGGATTGAGAAAACGCTATTTTATATAACAATTGGCTTGAGTGTTTTGTTTTTTGTTTTGACACTAGCTACTATAATCGTTGGACAATGAACCCATATTTTCCATGGGATTAAATGAATAATCCCAAGAGCCTGGGGCGACCCAAATGTGGGGGGATCGCCCTAATTTTTTAATTATGAGAAAAATGCGCTGGCAGCTCATCATCATTTTCCTCACCGGTTTGGTGGTGGGGATTTTGCTCTTAAGCGAACAGCCTGTTATCCAACAAATTATTCCCGAGCCAGTGAGAGGTGGAATCTATACCGAAGCACTGATTGGTTCTCCTCAGCGCTATAATCCGCTGTTAGATTCATTTAATTCAGTTGACCGGGATGTAGACAAATTAATCTTCTCCGGTTTATTAAGTATCGGAGAGAATGGCATTCCAGAGTCTGATTTGGCAGAATCATGGGGAATATCACAGGATGGCAAGACATATAATTTCGAGCTGCGTCCTAATATCCTCTGGCATGATGGAAATCCCTTAACCACAGCAGATATTCTATTCACAATTGAATTAATCCGGCAAGGAGGCGAGATTGTCCCTGCTGATTTGAAGGAGTTTTGGAATAATGTTGAGGTGGAGGCGCTCAGCGATACTACCATCCAATTCCGCTTGCCTGAACCTTTTGCTCCTTTTACTGACTACCTTACATTCGGAGTTTTACCCAGCCATCTTCTTGGTAATTATTCAATTGAGGAGATTATTAATCATCCATTCAATTTAGCACCTGTTGGAACCGGGCCGTTCAAGTTCGATCAATTGGTCGTTACTGACGGAAACATAACCGGGATTATCCTAAAGGCTTTTGATGAATTCTATAAAGAGAATAAACCATTCCTCGAACAAATTAACTTTTTATATTACAACTCGGCACAAGAGGCACTGCAGGCATATCGAGAAGGTATTGTCCAGGGAATCTCCAAGGTACCCCCTGAACTCGTCTCCGAAGCCCTGAAGGAAGAAAACCTCGGGTTCTATACCGTAAACTCGCCAGAATTGAAGATGATCCTGATAAACAACAAAAATCCGGATTCCCCATTTTTTCAGGAAACAAATATCCGCAAAGCCTTGTTACAGGGAATTAACCGCCAATGGATCATCAATAACATCCTGGACAGCCAGGCAATATTAGCAAATGGACCCATCCTGCCTGGTACATGGGCTTACTATGATACGGGTACCATTGACTTTAACCTGGAGCAAGCCAGGAATACACTACAACTAGAAGGCTATTTAATCTCTGGTGAAAGCGGCACAATTCGAGAAAAGGATGGGGTACCTTTAGCGTTTGAATTAATCCATCCTGATACGGAACAGGATCGCTTGATTGCAGAATCGATCAGAGAAAATTGGGAGAAACTTGGTGTTCAGGTTACGCTCACTCCCCTGCCATATGATGTACTTGTTAATGAGCGTCTGGAATTGCGGAACTACCAGGCAGCCCTGGTGGATGTCAATTTTTCCAAAACTCCAGATCCGGATCCTTACCCCTTCTGGGACCAGGCACAATCAACAGGCGGCCAAAATTATACGCAATGGGATAACCGGACTGCCAGTGAGTTCATTGAGGAAGCACGGATCACCAAT
Organism: uncultured Chloroflexia bacterium; assembly: GCA_963747965.1. Taxonomy (GTDB): domain Bacteria; phylum Chloroflexota; class Anaerolineae; order Anaerolineales; family Anaerolineaceae; genus CAVVGZ01. Next base: position 185,480 of record CAVVGZ010000007.1, read on the forward strand.
GATTTATCTGAGAGAATCCGCCTTTATCGAAATTTCCAGGTTATTTTTGCCGACGAAGTTCCTGCGTTACCACTTTATTACCCTGTATATAACTATGGTGTCGATTATCAAATAAAGGGGGTAAGTCTTGGACCGTTGTTTGACAGCAGTGATCGGTTTTCCACCATACTAGATTGGTTTATGGTAACCCGCAGAAAGGCTCAATCATCCCCTACTGAGAATTTGCCTGAGTAGAAATCCGGAAATCAAGAGGAGAAATAGTTGGATTCCAAGGAAATTGAACGTATTTTTGCTGAATCTACCCTAATTGAGCTAAAGGATTATCTTCTTTCTCCAACCCTATTCTGGCCTCTCTCCCTGCCTGGCTTGAATAAAGATGAACAATCCTCCGTTCCGAAACTAACCCCAGGAAACCTGTATTTGTGTTTGAGAAAAATTAACACTTTCGATTTCGAACCTGATTTAATGGTTGGCATGAAAGACGTGGTGGGGCGTATTTCTAGCCTTCTTGAAGCCTGGCAATCGAACTGGAAGAAAAAAGCTCAACAAGAATTTTTAATAAGGATAAACTTGTGGGAATCGTACCTGAAAGAATTGAAACGAAATCCAGCAATGAATATAGGCTCTTTTAGTTACCAGGTGCGAAACCGGATTATCCTAGATCTTCTTGAAGAAGAATTAAAAGTTGCCAATAATGATGAAATCGTAAGTATCCAACATCTGGATGAAACCTTGAAGAATCTGGTAAAGGATGGTGATTTTATCTGGCAATTTGACCTTAGCAGGGGATTTCCAAAAAACCAGTACTGGTATCTTTATATCAAATTTTTATGAGTACCGAGGGTATAAATATGGCTGCATTTTACACTGGCAAAGGGGATGACGGTACAACGGGTATGCTTGGAGAAGGCCGCCTGTGGAAATCGGACCTGGTAATTGAAACAGTTGGTACTATTGATGAACTCACTTCAATTATTGGTATTGCGCGCAGCCATGTTGGATTGGAAACCATACCAAACATCCTCTTAAAAATTCAACGCGATCTTTATAAAATCATGTCGGAAGTGACGGCAACCCCAGAAAACCGGAATCGATTTGAGTGGATAGACCAAAAACAGGTTAAATGGGTAGAGGAACAAATTCAATCATTTGAAGAAATGGTTGGATCTCCAAAAGGATTCATTATTCCAGGTGATACTCTTTCCGGGGCCTACCTGGATTTTGCACGAACCGTTTGCCGTCGGGCAGAAAGAAAGATGGTTGACCTGGTTCTGAATGGCAAACTGACTAATCCGGCCTTATTAAGTTATTTCAACCGGCTTTCCACGCTTTTTTTTATTCTTGAACTTGCAGAAAACGAATCCGGCGGGATTGAATCTCCAACATTGGCGAAAGACAAGTAAATTAATGACTGGAACAATTTTCAACGTGATTACAATTATTGTGGGTGGGGCATTGGGGGTTTTCCTGGGAAAGCGTTTTCCTGATCGTTTAAGGGAGACAGTTATGTCCTGTCTTGGATTATTCACTTTTGCTTATGGAATCCATTTATTTCTAAAAACAGAAAACTCATTAATTGTCCTGGGCAGTTTATTAATTGGAATTTTGCTTGGTGAATGGATGCAAATAGAGAAAGGCCTGGAAAATGCAGGCGGCTGGTTGGAAAAACATTTCAACCATAGCGATGACGCTGACAGCAAGGCGCGGTTTATCAGGGGATTTCTGACAACTTCACTGCTTTTTTGTATTGGTCCTATGGCGATTTTAGGTTCCATCCAGGACGGATTAACCGGGGATTACAGCCTGCTAGCAATTAAATCCATTTTAGATGGATTTGCCGCCCTTGCATTCGCCTCCAGCCTGGGGATTGGGGTATTATTTTCCTCCTTTTCAATTCTGGTTTACCAGGGAGCAATAACATTAACTGCAGCCCAAGCTCAAGCCTTGATAACACCGCAGATGATGAATGAAATGACGGCGGTTGGCGGGATTATTTTGCTTGCTTTAGCCCTGTCAAGTTTGCTTGAATTAATGAAAATCCGCGCTGGAAATTATCTTCCCGCTCTTTTTGTTGCCCCCTTTATTGTTTTATTATTCAATGCGCTGGGACTTTAATTCGATCATAATCCCTGAATTCCAGCCAAATCCAAAATATACCTAAAATTGACAATATTTCTATCATGGGGTTAATGATTACCTGGATTGAAGGAAAATACAGGATACAGCTCACCGGAATGTTTAAACCCCAACCTCGAATATAAAGCAATAGATGCACGGTTGTCATCCTGGGTGTTGACAGTAACCCTGGAAATACCAGTCAAGAAATAATATTCGAGCAGATTCCTCACTAATAAATAAGCAATGCCTCGCCTCTGGACATCAGGCAATACAGCCAGCCTGGATAGGTGGGCATAGTTCAGAACCGAAGAGCTGATTTGATATCCAACAATTTTATTTTCCAATTCAGCCACAATCGCATAAGTTGACTGGTTATACGCCAGCTTTAAGCTCTTTTTGGATATTTTCCAAATATCATCGAAGCAAAGATGGTCCAAGGTGAGCACACTACTGATATCAGATTCAGTCATGCGCCGTAGAATTATCCCCTTTTGCGTTTGAGCCGGACCTGGCAGATTCCCATTCCAATCCAGGACGATAATGTTCTGGCAGATATTAAAATTATTTGCTTGTAAAATCTCCTCAAACCAATCCTGCACAGCAAGAGACACTATCTGGATATCTGCGTAGACAGCAAAATCCGAAAGTACTTTTTCAAATAATAATTTCCAGGCTGCATCAGGTTTTAAGGATGGTGCTACAGCAAACAATCTGATCCATGCAGCCGGTAAAATTTCCTGGATACAAGCAAGTGCGGCAAGAAACTGCCCATTATTTTCAGCCACCCAGTAAGGTTGGGATCCGAGCCATTCATATGGTGTACGCCAGTCTAGATGGTGATGAATGTTGTTTTCCTTCACCAGGAGACTTGCGAGGAGGGATTGATCAATGAGGGAAACTCGACGGATAATCATCAGGCGGATTTCCTTACCTGAAATGTCATTTATTGCTTGTTGACGGGTTCATTTGCAAATCTTGAAAATTGAGATTGCCGATATGTTATCACGGACATAATTCCCATGTTCCGTTACTTAGAATACAAACAGGTGTTCCCTGGATAATCAGGGTTCAGGAAAGTTTCGAAGATACTCCTTGAAAAAAAGCATTACTGATTACTCTGGTTTATATATAGGACCATTACCAGGTTAATTATTTAAGGTCTTCATGTTGAGAATATACAGGTGCATCATTTGGGATTATTGGACCCTTATTGCCTATCGTCCTTCCCTTCTCTCAAAAATTTTTCAGTGACTTCCAGTAATTTATCTTCCGGAAGTTTGCTCAGCTGTAATGATATTTCAAGATATCGCTCATTTTCAGGATCGGTGATGAATGTTTGAATCGAAGCAGGCAGTTTTGAAAACTTTTGATAAATATCTTTTTCATTTCTCCATACCATAATTCTGCCAATATTGTCCAAAAAAACCTCAATCGGCAGTTCGAGGATAATTCCCAGGATCTCCAGTTCCGGTAAGGGGATGGGTTGTTTTGCCATTTCATAACTTTTTATATGAGATGCTGGTATGGAAGACGCTTTGGCAAGTTGCTTTACGGAAATATCTGCATTTTTCCTTGCCAGGCGTAATTTCGTGGCAATAATCCGGTCCCTCAATTCCTGACGAATTTTCTCCGAAGATTGAAAACCAGCCATTATACCTTCTGGTTTTATCTGATTTCCCCAATAATGGTCAATTGGGAAATCAAGAAAAAATGCCAGTGCTTCGAGCTCAGGCAGGGATGGAGAACAGATCCCCTTCTCATAGCTTTTGAACTGCTGTACGGTGATTCCGAGGAATGTTGCACATTCATCAACGGTCCGGGTTGCAACAATCCGGCTGTTATAAATCAACACCCCCAATTTTTTGGCGCGCAAACTCACCTTAAGCATACTCGTATCAGTCATCAGCTGTCTCACCCGATAATTAATATATCCATTCCCAATTTATGAAAGGATTTGTTTACACACGTATAAAAAAATTATAGCATTTTTATGATCACGGGACATTTAGAAGATGATTTGTTGGCAGGTCTATTAATTGCCAATTTATTTGCCGGTAAATATAGCGGTTTACCCGAAAAATTTAATGTTAAGACCACACCACCGGAGATAAAATCCTGACCTATTTAGAAACATAAACACCTCCTATGATATTCCCACCGGAAATCTATCCATTCCACTCAAAAAGGGCTTAGCTGAAGCTGCGATAGACCCATTTTCCAGAAACCATCGTTCCAATGGGAATTATTTGCCTTAATTCCTCTGCAGGCATTAAAAATGGATTTTCAGGTAAAACGACCAGGTCGGCCAGATATCCCGGTGATAATTTCCCCAATTTGCTTTCCATACCACTCGCAAACGATGGACCGGTAATAAATCCATTAAAGGCTTCTGTAAGGGTGATTCGTTCCTGAGGATACCAGCCGTCTGGACCGGGAGAACCATCCATCCTGCGGCGGGACACCGCGGCATAGATTCCATGGAAAGGATTGGGATCTTCAACCGGGCAGTCAGATCCGAAAGCCAGGCAAACTCCGGCATTTAAAAGTGATTTGAATGTGTACGCTGATTTGCAACGCTGCCCCCAATGCTCCTGGGCAGTATCCATATCCGACAGAATATGGGTTGGCTGCATGGATGCAATAATGAAATTCTGTGCAAGACGATTGACATCTGGCGGATTCAACAATTGAACATGTTCGATTCTGTGGCGGAGTTGAGGAAGATCATTTTGCCTTTCAAATTCTCTTATTCTCTCCAGCGAATTGATGACCAAATTATTTGCCCTATCCCCGATGGCGTGAACTGCCAGGGCTATTCCATTCCGGACAGATATTCTGCCATATTCATAGAGTTGATCTTCATCGATCAGTAAAATACCCGTGTTATCCGGATCATTCTCATATGGTTCAAACATAGCCGCTGTTTGTGGTCCGAGAGCACCATCCGCAAAAATTTTAACCGGGCCAATTTTTAGGATATCGTCACCAAATCCGGATTGCAACCCGATCTCGTCAGCGGCAGGTAAGGATTCAACAGGAATGCTTTTATTCACTCTTATTTCCAGCTGCTGAGATTGGTGGAGTGCCTGCAATGCTGAGAAACAATTTTTACGATCAAAATCATGAATGCTGGTAAGCCCTAATTGTAATAATTGGTGCTGAGCATTTAATATTGCAACCTGCAGCATGCTGGCGGTGGGTTCGGGGATTACCTCTACAACCAGGGTCATTGCAGATTCAAGCAATATTCCGCTTGGATTGCCAGAACTGTCCCGCTGGATTATCCCGCCTGGCGGGTCAGGGGTAAACCTGTTAATCCCGGATAATTCCAATGCCTTAGAGTTAGCCCAACCGGCATGCCAGGATTTTTGGGTTAAATAAACCGGGTGATCCGGGACAAATGCGTCCAAATCTGCCAGGCTTCCATACTCATTTCCCCACTCGTTCTGGTTCCAACCATGTCCAAGAATCCAACTGCCTGGTGGTTGTGATGCGGCCTTCTTCCTTACCCTCTCCAGACATTCCTGCTTGGATTGGGTGGCGCAATCTACACGTTCAAGGTTGAGAGCATAATATGCCAGGTGCAGATGCGCATCGGTAAGCCCGGGTATGATTGTATTTCCCTGCAAATCTTCTTTCTTAGAGCCTGGAGGGGCTATAGAAAGGGCACTGGTGTCATCGCCAGTGTAGATGATCCTATCACGATCCATCACCATTGCAGTCACAAATGGATTTAGGGGATTAAATGTATAGATTCTGGCATTGAAAAGAATATGCATGGACTAACTTCCAAGGATCTGGTTTACTAGTGTGTCAAGATCCTCATCAGAAAAGTAATGGATAATCAGTTTCCCGCCTTTTTTTCCATGCTGGAGGGTCACTTTGGTTCCAAAATGGGAACGCAGCCTGCTTTCCAGGTCAAGCTTATCAGGGGATTGTGCCGGTTGTACCTTGATTTTTGGACGTTCCCCGGATAATTTTCGCACCAGATCTTCGGTTTGGCGGACATTAAGCTGGTATTTGAGAATGGTCTGTAAGGCAGCAATCTGAGATTGAGAGGAATTTAGCGATAAAAGTGCCCTGGCGTGGCCTTCCGATATTTGATTTCCAGAAAGTGCTCTGCGAACGGTTTCCGGAAGTTTAAGCAGACGAATTGTATTTGTAACGGTAACCCGGTTCTTGGAGACACGTTCAGCGATCTCTTCATGAGAGAGGTTGAACTCTTCGATGAGCTGCTGATAGGCATCTGCTTTTTCAAGTGGCGCTAAGTCGCTGCGTTGAATATTTTCTATCAATGCCAATTCTAGTCTTTGCTGATTGCTTGCCTGCCGGATGATAGCAGGGACTGCATCGAGACCAGCCAATTGGGCTGCCCGCCACCTCCTTTCGCCTGCTATCAGTGTATAAGCGTTGCCCTGTTCATCCTGGGTAAGAATAAGCGGTTGTAATATGCCGTGTTCCCGAATGGAATTAGCCAGGTCATGTAAATCCTCCTCGTTGATGTTTTTCCGGGGCTGGCTGGGGTTTACTTTAATGCTGGTAATGGGAACGAAATTTACACCGCTTTCACCAGGAGATGCATCATCGGAAGGTATGAGCGCTTCCAGTCCCCTACCGAGTCCAGGTTTACGAGCCATGGCTGTGTCCTTTATGTGCTGATTTTGGTGATATGAGTGCCATCTTGTTCCAGTATTTCTAAGGTTAGAGCCTGGTAACATTGAGCAGCAGCTGAGTGCGGGGCATATATATTGACAGGCTGACCATAGGATGGCGCTTCAGCAAGCCTGACCGAACGGGGAATGATTGTATCAAAAACCTGTCCCGGGAAATACTTCCGGACTTCGTTTACAACATCCTGGGAAAGGTTGGTTCGTCCATCGAACATGGTTAAGATAACCCCGCGCACCTTGAGATTCGGGCTCAGGTTCGTCCGTATCTTGTTCAAGGTCTGGGTTAATTGTCCCAAGCCCTCCAGGGCTAAATATTCACATTGTACAGGGATAAGAACCCCATCCCTGGCAGCGATCAACCCGTTAATTGTCAGGAGGCTTAAAGATGGAGGACAGTCAATCAGAATGTAGTCATATCTTTCCTCGACAGGATTTATGATCTCCTTTAACCGAAATTCCCGGTTTGGTAATTCAATCATCTCAATCTCTGCTCCGGCGAGGGATGGCGAGGAAGGCAGGAGGGATATTTTGAAGCGGGGATTATGCAGGATTTGCGGGGTGATTGGCACTGAACCGATGAGTACTTCATATGTACCGGTTTTTACCTTCCTTTTATCAACTCCCAATGAGGATGTGGCGTTTGCCTGTGCATCGAGGTCAATAATTAATACTTTTTGTCCAAAATGACCAAGCAATGCAGCAATATTAATGGCAGATGTAGTTTTTCCCACACCACCTTTTTGATTTACCAGAGCGTGTATTTTTGCCATTACTCTATTTTCTGATTACCAAGTTCCATAGAAAAGTTTTCAATTTCCCTGGTTGTTGGTACGGAAGCAATCCCGAGCCTGGTTACTGATACGGCTGCTACCAGGGTGGCAAATCTTCCCGCTTCCCATGGGTCGAATGTCTGAATATATCTGCCGAAGAATGCTGCAGCGAAAATATCCCCTGCACCGGTTGTGTCAACAACATCTTTGCGGGGCGGCCGAAACCTGCGGCTGTCTCCTTTCCAAAATACTCGAGCTCCATCGCTCCCCTCTGTTGCTACAACGATTGGAATTGCCTGGACGATTCTCTCCAAAGTAGATTCTTCACCATTCACGTCCTCCATACTCAATATCACAATCGATGATCCGGCAATAAAGCCTTCCAGTTCGGGGGATTTTCTATAATACACCCGTTTGTCTTCCCCCCATCCACGCAGCAAACCCTGGACAGTCAAACCAACCAAGATTCCGGGAAGCATTTAATAATTTCCCGGGTCATCTCATCTGCCACAGGTGAAAAATGCACAAGTTTTGGATTTTTCCATTGATCGGGTATGAGGTTTGAATCGATGATATTGGCGCGGTGATATATGTACTGGTCACGTTTATCACCCCGGGAAATATTTTTGAAGGTGGTCGTAACCTGTGATGGTTGGGAGATTACCTCAACCCCTTTTAATGCACTTAAATCCACTCCTGGGGAACAGGATGTAATTATTCCTGTCTTAAGGCCCATGGCTTTTGCGGTCAAGGCAGAATATGTTACTCCGCCTCCCAGCATTACACCTTGCGGAGTAATATCTTCGGTTACATGACCAACCACTAGATAGTCCAAAACCATCTTATTGTCAGCGTGAATTTCAGAATTCATAATAGCCTCGATCAGAAAATGATTTATCCCCAGACTTGCTTAAATATTTTCGGCTGATTCTTCTTCAGCTTTTTCAATAAAATTCAAAACGGGAGCGGGTGTTTCACAATAAGGACATACATCCCAAACCAATTCCAGGAGGCGATTGCATGTCTGGCAATGCGTTTTTAAAAGGGTATGGCAGCTTGGACAGATTGACCAGTCCTCGTCTATTTGCCGGCTGCATCCAGGACATACCGCCCTATCTTCGATGGTTTGCAGGAGGGTTTCATCCTCCAGTGTCCGCTGGTACTCATCTTCAATTGTCCGCCTCGGGCGAAGGATCAGGTAAACAATTATTCCCGGCAGGAAAAAGACTAATGTAATCAGGGTTGCCAGAATCCTTAGCAGCGGATCTTTCGTCCTGGATTTTAATATCCCTATAGGTCCAAAAAATTAAACTGAGCCAGAGAGCGGCAACAAATGCCCCTGCAAATGCAGTACCGACCATGATAAAACTACTGAGCGTTGTGGGATCAATTCTCATTTAGGGCTCCAATAATCGATTATAGCATGATCAACCCTTTCCAATAATTGGTCATACCTGTATATGGAAATAATTGCCTGTATGGATTTGAAAAAAATATAAAATATAGGTAATTCAATTCCAATTGTTTTCTATTCAGGTTTTTAGGAGCGTATTTTGATGAAATTTGGAGTTTATTTGCCGCCGTTTGGAAAATATGCAGACCCGCACAGACTGGCAGACCTGGCAGTCGAGGCTGAAAAAGCCGGCTGGGATGGTTTTTTTATCTGGGATCATATCCTTTACAATGACAAATTTCTTCCGGGAGCTGATCCGTGGGTTGCGCTTGCAGTGATTGCCGCCCGCACGGATAAGCTAAGGATTGGACCGCTGGTGACTCCACTGGCCAGGCGCCGGCCCTGGAAGCTTGCCCGGGAAACCGTTACCCTGGATCACCTGTCCAACGGGCGCCTGACAATTGGGGTAGGATTGGGCACCACCCGCAAATGGGATTCCGGCGTTTTTGGTGATGAGATGGACCTGGCGGAGAGGGCAAAACTGCTGGATGAAGGCTTGGATATTCTGGCAGGATTCTGGAGCGGCCAGCCTTTCCAGTACCACGGCAGCCGGTATGATGTAGAGGAAGTGCAGTTTCTGCCAACCCCATTGCAACAGCCCAGAATTCCAGTATGGGTGGGAGGTAAATGGCCAAACAAAGCCCCGATGCGCCGGGCATCCAGGTGGGATGGCGCCTGCCCGGAAAAAGTGGAAGGGGAGCTGACTCCTGCAGATTGGGGGGATATCATCCAATTCATCGAAAGCCAGCGCGATAGCACAAAGACGTTTGATTTTGTCCACTTAAACAAGGTGTCTGACGGGAAATTGTTCACAAATCCTGGTCGGACAAAGCCTTACGAAGATGCCGGGGTAACCTGGTGGTTGGAACATTTCCATCCAGGACACCCGGATTTTCCAGCCTGGGAGCAGCGAAACGAGAGGGATGATTTCATCCTGAGGGGAATCATGGAAGGACCGCCCCGGTAGCCAGCCTGATCATCGAGGTATTCATATGACCACTTACCGTATACGGGATTTGTATGAGTCAGAGCGGCCAAGGGAACGTCTGGCCAATGCAGGCGTTGAAAGCCTGAGCGAATTTGAATTGCTGGCAATTTTGCTGCGCACGGGAATAAAAGGGGAAAATGCCATCCAGATGGCCAACAGGCTGTTAATCACCTTTAATGGTCTGCGCGGGTTGTATGCGGCAAGTTATGAACAGCTGCGAGACCAGAAAGGCATGGGTGCTGCTAAAGGCAGCCCAAATTAAGGCTGCCCTGGAACTTGGTAAAAGGCTGCAATCCATCCCTTCCGGAATTGAACCGGATAATCTCAACAGCCCTAAAAAGGCAGCTGACATGGTGATGTACGAAATGAGTACCCTGGCCCAGGAAGAGTTGTGGGTCATCGTGCTAAACACGCGCAACCAGGCATTAAAAATCCTGCACCAGTATAAGGGTACAGTAAACCAATCCAACGTGCGGATTGGGGAACTGTTCAAAGAAGCAATACAAATCAACGGTGTCTCCATCATCCTTGCACATAATCACCCCAGCGGGGACCCTCAACCCAGTTCTGAAGATATTATTCTCACCCGGGATGTAATCCGCGCAGGGAAATTATTGAACATTGAACTGCTTGACCACCTGATTATCGGAAATTTCACATTTATTTCCCTTAAAGAAAAAGGACTGGGTTTCAACCAGGCGATATGATCCGGGTGGCACCTTTTTGTTTGACAGAAAATCCTGATCATAGTAAAATCCGTGATCGTTAGGCGAGGTAGCTCAGTGGAAGAGCAGGGGACTCATAAGCCCTTGGTCGTGAGTTCAAATCTCACTCTCGCCACTTTGTTTTTAACTAAAATTGGTCGTGAGTTTACTGTAAAAGATACAGCACTACGCAAATCTCACTCTCGCCACTTTGTTTAACTAAAATTGGTCGTGAGTTTACTGTAAAAGGATACAGCACTCCGCAAATCTCACTCTCGCCACTTTGTTTAACTAAATTGTCGTAGTTTACTGTAAAAGGATACAGCACTCCGCAAATCTCACTCTCGCCACTTTGTTTTTAACTAAAATTGGTCGTGAGTTTACTGTAAAAGGATACAGCACTCCGCAAATCTCACTCTCGCCACTTTGTTTTTAACTAAAAATGGTCGTGAGTTTACTGAAAAAGGATACAGCACTACGCAAATCTCACTCTCGCCACTTTGTTTTTTAACTAAAATTGGTTGTGAGTTTACTGAAAAAGGATTCAGCACTACGCAAATCTCACTCTCGCCACTTTGTTTTTAACTAAAATGGTCATGAGTTTACTGGAAAAGCATCCAGCACTACGCACTGAAGAAAGCATTCAGCACTACGCAAATCTCACTATTGCCACAATAGAAAATGGAAGATTGCCAGCCGACCCCCTATAATGTACCAACCCTTCCCGCAAGGATTCCGGGATATGGTGAACTGGATAAAGGCATCGGTCTGCATGTTACCGGTAGATATAAAATCATATCCCTTGATACCTATCGGCTCAAAGTTGTTGGCAACATAGATAATCAGCTCGAATTTAACCTACGACCAAATCCGCTGCCTTCCCAGGGTAACAGCCAATCCCCTGCTGGTCTGTCCCGGACTTTTCAAAGACTCTGCCTCCTGGACGGGAGTGACAATTCAATCGATCCTGGATTTATGCGGTGTTTCAGACGGGGCAGAGGATTTAGTCCTTATCAGTGCAGAGGGATACCGGGTGAGAGTACCTCTCCTCAATATACTACAAAAGGACAGTCTCCTGGCTTACGAAGTCAATGGGCAGATATTGCCGATTCTGCATGGATTTCCATTGAGAGCTGTATTGCCGGATATTACAGGGATGAAATGGGTTAAATGGCTTGTAGAAATTCAAGTGAAATAACTCTCACATCATGCTTCCATAAATATTAATCATTTGTGGTTGAACTTTTTAACAAATCCCATTAGTGAAAATCAGATATATTATTTCGGTTCATTCCCTAACCCCCTCCAAGTTTGCTCATTATTTTCAAAAACCAGGCGCCCATTTTTCCAAGGTATGTCCAGTGTCAAGTCCTTTGCGTAGGTGCAACATGTGCAATTTTTGCATATCACGCAGATTGGCACCTGGTTACACCAGATAGTTGAATCCATTTTTTACTCTGCCTGTAATAAAATTTGCAGGAATTTAAAAACATTGCTTCATCCGTCCATCCCCCGTATAATATAATGATGAAAAGTATGATATTTGTTGTATTAATTCTAATAATTCTGCCTGCGTGTACCGTGGTTTCCAACCAATCTCCGCAGGTACGTCCAATTGCATCCGTTAACCCATCCTTACAAGACAATTCGACCTTGTCGCCCAGCTCAACACCGCAAACGAGTCCAACCCCTCAAGGAGTAGTTATCGAAAATTGCCAGCCGATGGCATATACGTTACCAACCCTCCCGGCGATGATTCCGGGGTATGCCGAGCTGGACGAAAGCATCGGTCTGCATGTCACAGGCAGCTATAAAGAAATTGATCTTGGAACCTACCGGCTTAAAGTCAATGGCAAGGTTAACAAACCACTGGAACTTACCTATGACCAAATCCGCTGCCTTCCCAAGGTGACGGCCAAAGCCCTACTGGTTTGTCCTGGTTATTTCGAAGATTCTGCCTCCTGGACAGGAGTGACATTAAAATCCATTTTAGACCTGGCTGGAGTGCAGGCTGGTGCAAATGATTTGGTACTTGTCAGCGCGGACGGATACAAGGTTAAGATACCTCTCGTTGAGGCACTGGAACAGGAAAGTTTATTAGCTTACGAAGTCAATGGGCAGGTCCTCCCGATTGTCCATGGATTTCCTATAAGAATAGTATTTCCGGGCAGGTTGGGTGACGAATGGATCAAATGGCTGGTTGAAATTCAAGTTAATTAAATCTTTCAGCAACATTCCCAAATTACGAATATTTCGATTGGTATGTTCTAATATTCCTCAATCTGCAAAAACGGTTTCTTTTTTTTTGTGTTGATAGAATTTTCTGGGTATTTCAAATCTGCTCAGATATTGAACATAACCGGCAACAATAATCATATTAATGGTCCATCAGTGCGTAATTCCCTATCAGCAGGTTTGGATTATTGCATCATGGAGCCTCCTATTGACGCCCTCAAATCATTCTTGAAGATGAACAGGAATTTAGAAGGACAGGAATTTATCTGAGAAACCGGGTTAATGACAGCACCCGAAGATAAAAACGATGTAGATGAGGCAGCAAATCCAGATGTGTTTATGCAAGAAGCGAGTGAAAGACTTATTTCTAAACCGGCAAACAATCCAGATCGAAAGTGGTTTTTTTCACAGGAATGGATCGGTGTAGTATTGTTTTGTGATAAATTAATTAAAATTGCTTATCCACAAAGTTTATTTAGGATCCATCGGAACGATTTTTATGAAGAATATGCTGAAATTTCCCAATAATAATATCGGTTACTTGTGCTCTGACATGCAGGTAGAACTCGGGCGGGGAAACAAGGTGGCTTTCAAATGGATTTCAGAATCCATGGAAAATCACGAGTATACCTATGCGGATTTGATGGAATCCAGCAACAGAACCGCAAATATCCTGTCCCGCTACGGAGTAAATAGCAGCGATAAGATCATGTTCCTGCTGCCGAAAGTGCCAAACCTATTCTTTTTCTTCCTGGGTGCATTGAAGGTGGGAGCTAACAGCTGTATATTGTTTACCAGCATCGGTGATGAATCCTTAAAAGACAGAATCATCGAAACACAAACCCATTTCATTGTCACCACAACAAAATTCCTTTTCAAATTGGAAAATCTCTTTAATGATTCCCAATATAAGTTAAACATATTTGTGATTGACGATAACCAAAAGACAAAGAATCGGATTGGGATTTTAGATGAGTTACCTTCTGCTGGGATAGACTTCAAAACACCTCCCACATGTTTGGATCAAAACTCACATTTTCATTTCACCTCCGGTTCTACCGGCAAACCAAAAGCTGTTCAACATGTTCATGGCAGTGCGGAAAATCATCTCAGCAGCTTCCTGGAAGTAATTCAACCTTCGGAGGATGAGGTTTATTGGTGCACAGCTGATCCGGGGTGGGTAACCGGCGTATCATACGGAATTATTGCACCCTGTCTTTATGGGCTTACCCAGATCCAATTTTCCGGAAACTTCAATAGTTCCAAATGGATGCAAATCATTGAAAATTTCAATGTCAATATCTTATATTCCGCCCCAACGGTATTTCGTATATTGATGCAGTATGAAGATTCTTTTTTTTCTCCATACAATCTCACAAATTTAAAACGAATTTATTGTGTCGGCGAGCCATTAAATCCAGTGATTATCGAGTGGGGGAAAAGGATTTTTGGGAAGGAGATTTTTGATACCTGGTTCCAAACAGAAACCGGCAGCATAATGATTGCCATGAGACCTGGACTGGAGATACGATATGGCTCCATGGGAAAGCCATTAAGTAATGTTACTGCACAAATCCTGGATGATAATGGACAGGTTATTATCAATAACCAAAAAGGGCTGCTTTGCATAAAGAAAACCTGGCCATCCATGTTTACTACTTATATTAATCATCCGGACATCTATCAGAATAAATTTTTGGGAGAGTATTACTCATCAGGGGATATTGCCTACAAAGATGATGATGGTTATTTCTGGTTTGTTGGTCGAAATGACGACGTAATTAATACAGCCGGGCATTTAATCAGTCCCTTTGAAGTTGAGTCGGCTTTATTAGAAATTCCGGAAATCGCCGATGCTGGGGTTGTGGGTGTCCCTGACGATCTTCTGTATGAAAAAGTTGTTGCATATATCGTACTTCGTGGTGACATAAAAATGACCTCAACCTTAAACTTAAAGATAAAGCTATATATTGCACAGAAAATTTCTTCAACAGCCAGTCCTAGAGAAATAAGAACTACTACCAGCATTCCAAAAACAAAAAGCGGAAAAATTATGCGCCGGTTATTGAAAAATCAGTATTTGCAATTGGATTTTGGGGATATTTCAACATTGGAGATTGAAAATGGCTGATTTGTGGGAAGAGTTAACCTCGGTTTTTCGCATGGTTTTTGATAATCCTAAAATTGTAATTGATGAGAAAACGATAGCCAGTGATATTGTGGGTTGGGATTCCTTCTCTCACATGAACCTGATCGCTGCGATTGAGCAACATTTCAATGTTGAATTTTCTCTGTCAGAGGCAGTAAACTTCCAGGATGTCGGTGAATTAATGGACACTTTGCAGAAGAAAAGAAATATCTAATTCAATCATCTAAAAATATTTCTCTAAACCTTTATGTGCTTTCCTTTTTATACCCTATAGATATGCAATCCCAGCAGCACGTTAGGATATTGATTTTCCTAAAGACTTTTAATCTTCATTCCCGAAGAGAAATGGTGACCCGGTGACCCTCCAGGCGGTAAAGGATGTTGCAAATGAATTCTGCAAGTAGTTGTGTTTTGATTTTTCTCCTCAAGATTTGAAAAGAACTTTCGCAATCCAAATAGAATATGGGGTGGAAATATTTGACTGGGCCCAATGTTCGATTGATCATGCTTCCATTTACAAGGCGCAAAATCATCTTAGGGTAACCCAAGACTTTATAACCTATTCTGAATAATTGTCAGGATTACACACCATTTAGATAAATTAGATCATATGATTTTGAACATCGTGGTAAGTTTAATTGTGAACAAAATGGGTGGTATCATCTTTCTAAATGAATGCCCTGCAAATAATTCAGGGTATCTGATTTCCTTATCAACGAGGGAAAAATGAAAGAAGCCTTATTTTACATAACCTTACCCGATAAGGTTGTTCGCTGTAATCTATGTGCTCACCGATGCATAATTCCTGAGGGAAAAAAGGGTATTTGCCGGGTGCGGGAAAACCGGGGAGGCATTCTAAACACCCTCGTATATGGCAAATTAATAGCTGCTCACGCCGATCCGATTGAAAAAAAACCGCTCTACCACTTTTATCCCGGCTCCAGTTCCTACTCGATTGCCACACCGGGATGTAATTTTCAATGCAGGTGGTGCCAGAATTTTGAAATTTCACAGTTACCCAGAATGACAAATACATTCAGCCCCGGGATTACCTCTGCAGACGAAGTGGTCAACGATGCCATTCAGAGCCGCAGCCAGAGTATTTCCTACACCTATACGGAACCAACCATCTTTTTTGAATACGCCAATGATATTGCCCGCCTGGCAAAAGGGAAAGGACTGAAGAACGTGTTTGTCTCTAACGGGTATATGACACACGAATTGCTTGATTTTTTTCATCCATACCTGGATGCTATCAATGTGGATTTAAAATCTATGAGTGAAGATGTTTATCACCGTTATATTGGGGCTAAACTCCAGCCGGTTTTGGACAACCTGGTCCATTTAAAAAAACAGGGGGTATGGATCGAAGTAACTACCCTGGTTATTCCTGGTGTAAACGACAAAATGGAAGAAATGAAGGGCATAGCCAGCTTTATCCTGAATGAGCTTGGTAAGGAAACCCCCTGGCATATCAGCCGGTTTTTCCCAAACTACCAGATGCAGGATACCCCTCCTACAGATGTCCAATTACTGCAATCTGCCAGGGAGACCGGTCTTGCCCAGGGGTTGGAAAATGTTTACATGGGCAACGTTGGAGAGGAGACGAATACATTTTGTCCTATCTGCAAAAAGCCTGTCATCCGCAGGCAAGGTTACTGGATTGTTGAAAACAATGTCCGGAATGGAAAGTGCCGGTTTTGCGAGAATCCAATTGCAGGTGTTGGATTGGGGTGACTATGTAATGGTTAAGCAGATTCAGAAAGTCGCAATTGAAAAACCTATTCGCATAGCCATTTAGATAAAGGAATCGAATCTGGTTGTTTAGATGAATGCCAGCCGCACTGTTTAGGCTGGCATAGTATAAAATTCAATGATGAGACCAACCCTATTTGCAAGGGTATACTACTGGGCTGCCAACCGGTTATATGATGAATTCGCCTGGGCATATGATTGGGTCAGCTGGCTGGTCAGCTTTGGTAAATGGGAAGCTTACCGAAGCCAGGTTCTGGATTATATTCAGGGGTCCCGCATTCTGGAAATTGGATTTGGCACAGGGGAGATCCTCCTGAAACTGAGCGGGGAGAATTATTTTGTAACCGGAGTGGACTGCTCCATTCCGATGCACAGGATTACAAAAAGGAAATTTAATCAGCGGGACATTACGTGTAAAACGGTTCTTGGTCGAACACAAAGCCTGCCATTTTCGACCAACTCGTTTGATTGCATCATCTCCACATTTCCCGCTGAATTTATTTGTGATTTGAATACATTCCTTGAATTTAAGCGGATCTTATCACAAGAGGACGATAAAAGGGGTCAATTTCCCGGCCGGGTGGTTGTATGCGGAGCTATTTTCCAGAGGGATGATGGAATAATTAACCGGTTATTCCGATTTTTATTTGGAGAATCCGATAAACAGGCAGAACAATTGTTTTCCGAATTGGCCGGAGAAGCCGGTTTCAGTTTTTCCATAATCCAATCAAAAGACGATAAAATACAACTGCCTGTAATGCTCTTTGAAGCAAATTCAACAGGAAATGGGAAATCAAAATAAATTATGTTAGAAATTCAATATTCGTCGATCATAAATCGTTCCTCAACCCGGCGATATGATAAAAATCCACTAAGTACGGAGGATATTAATAGGCTTGAATCCATTCAGGATGAATTAAATAGCCTGGTCCCAGAAAATATATTTCATTTTCAGGTGCATCATTTTAATGGCAAGTTCTCCCCAATGGGGATCATGGGCGGTTATGGGGTCATTCTTAATCCTCCCCATTTTATCCTTCCAACCATCATCGGGGACAAACATCAACTTACTGATCTAGGTTTCCGCCTGGAACAGGTAGTTTTATGGCTGCAAGAAAACGAGATTGCAAGCTGTTATGTGGGCGCCCTTGGGCGTGAAAAAAAATTAATTAAACAATTTCACCTACCCGAAGGATCCCGGATAGGCTCACTGATTGTGTTTGGCAATCCACCTCATAAAGGCTCCGAAGAGAATACCAACCACTTTATCCGCAAGACGGCGGGGGGAAAAAAAAGGAAATCTGTGGATTCGATTTACTTCACCGATGATTTTAATCAACCAGGGATACCGCCGAAATGGCTGTTACCCATCATTGAGGCTGGCAGATTCTCTCCTTCTGCTGTAAATGCCCAGCCCTGGCGGTTTTTATTCGATGGGAAATCCCTGTTTCTGTATATCACACGAAATAATCTGAAATATGGATTGGGTTTGCACGAAGAGTACTGCTTTTTTGACGGAGGGATTGCAATGGCAAATATCCTCCATGCCGTCCATAGCCAGGGTTTAAACGGTTCCTGGTCCATGATGGATTCTGCAGAGGAAACCTACCGAAACCATAAACCCCCAAAAAATATCCAGTTACTGGCGAAAATGGACATTGATTATTCTTAATTACCAAGATACAGGGAAGACAGGATTATGAAACCACTAAGATTAATATCCTGGAATGTTAATGGCATCCGTGCAGTGCAGAGAAAGGGTTCCTTAAAGGAGCTTTTTGATCTGAATGCAGATATTTATTGTTTACAAGAAACAAAAATTAATGCAGAAACCCTCACGGAGGAAATATCAACGATAAATGGCTACAATTCCTATTTTTCTTATGCCGATAAGAAGGGCTACAGCGGAGTAGCAATTTATTCCAGAAATGCGCCAAATTCCATCAAGAAGGGATTCGGGATCGACATTTTTGATAATGAGGGTCGAATCATCATGGCTGATTACGGTGCATTCCATCTGCTGAATATCTATTATCCAAATGGAAAAGCATCTGCAGAACGTCTCCAGTACAAAATGGATTTTTATGAAGCCTTCCTGGAATATGTTGAGACACTTAAAAAAGAGGGAAAACCCATCATAATTTGTGGGGATGTCAATACTGCACACCAGGAGATAGATATCGCCCGGCCAAAAGAGAATGCTAAAGTCTCCGGATTTCTTCCAATAGAGAGGTCCTGGATGGATAAATTTGTAAACCATGGATATGTGGATACATTCCGTTATTTATACCCGGATGAGGAAATATATACCTGGTGGGATCAAGTAACCCGGGCAAGGGAAAGGAACGTTGGCTGGCGGATTGATTATTTTTATATTAACGAGGAATATAAAGATCGACTGGTTGATGCGTTTATTATGAATGAACTGATGGGTTCTGACCACTGTCCGATAGGTATTGATATTCTTGTGGATGATTGAGGATTATTCTTGTGTTAGAGCCATATAACAATAATGATGGCTGTGGTCTGATGCTTGTTTAGACCAATTGTGATCGAGAGGAAGACATTTTGTCCTGTGAAGAGATTTTTTTAAAAGAGCTTCGGGCAAGGGGGTACAGGTTAACCCCTCAGCGGGAAATTGTTCTGGCTGTTATGCACCACATGGATAGGCCGGCCACAGTTGAAGAGATCTTTCAGAAGGTTCAGGAGAGAAGCAGCTCCCTCGATATTTCCACTGTGTACCGTACATTGGATTTACTGCAGGAATTCGGGCTGGTCATGGCTTTGGATAAGGGTGAGCGGCAGATCTTTTATGAATATGTTGGTATCCACAAACCACATGTCCATCTGACCTGCAAATCCTGCGGGGAAATCATCGGGGTGGAATTAGAACCTTTTACAGGGGCAATCCAAAAGGTACGGACAGATTACCAGTTTGATATCCTCCTGGACAATATGACAATTCCGGGGATATGTCAGAATTGCAGGTTGAAATTCGAACCGGTCTGAAATTAAGCCTCATTTAAGACAGGATTGATTAAATCCCCAATATTCTCAATTGAGATTTTTACCAGATCACCAGTTTTCAGAAAAACTGGCGGTTTGCGTACATGACCAACCCCTGCAGGCGTGCCGGTTGATATGATATCACCAGGTTCCAGGGTGAGGATTTGGCTAAGATATGAAACCAGGAAAGGAATTGAGAAGATCAAATTTTTTGTGTTTGAGTTCTGCATAATCTGACCATTAAGGGATAATGTTATATTCAAATTCCCTGGATTGGTAATTTCGTCTGTGGTCACCAAGGCAGGTCCCATAGGTGCAAAAGTATCAAAAATTTTCCCACTTGTCCATTGGGTAGTCCGGCTCTGATAGTCTCGAGCGCTAACATCGTTCAAAGCGGTGTAACCAGCAATACATTTTATCGCTTCGGATTCGGTCACATGTCTTGTCTTTTTACCAATAACAACAGCCAGTTCCACCTCATAATCGATAGCCTGGCTTACTCTTGGGATGCGAATCGGCTCAAACGGTCCGATTATACAATTTGCATACTTTGGAAAGATGGTTGGGTAATCGGGAAGCGGTTTATTGGTTTCTGCTGCGTGATCCCTGTAATTTAAACCAAGGCAAAGGATTTTTCCAGGATCAACGATAGGAGCTGATAAGGTGACATCCTCTAATGGAATCAATGAACCCGGTTCATAGGACTCAACTGCCATCTTTGCCAGAGCCATTCCGGTTTCCCCTAACTGCAGGAACACCTTCATATCTGTTGGGAGGTTCGGGTTTTGAAGGTTAAAATCGAGGATAAATGATCTGGAATCGATACCGACCAGACAACCGATGTGATTGGATTCATTCTTCTTATAGCTAACAAGCTTCATTTTCTATTCCTTTTAAATATTATTATGAGTATGTTTAACCGCCTCCGGTTGGACGGAAAAGGTGAATCTCGCAATCTTCTGCAAGAGGATTGTCATAATTTTCAATAATCTGGTTATTTATTGAGACATTGATAGGGGGATCGATCATCAGGTAGTCCAATACATCCTGTATAGAACTGTTTTCTGGCATATCCAGGGTTAATCTACCTTTAGTTTCCTTCGCCAGTTTATACCTTAATAAAGAATACAGGACAATCCTGATCTGCAACTTATTTTTTCCTTAGAATCCGTTATTTTCAAACCAATAAAATTGATTTTACCATTTACATTCACCACTGCCCTGGACTTTAATTGCCTTTCATGGCTGTTTTACCTGTTAAGACTTTCCTGTAAACACTTAATCCACTTCAACTGAGTATCAGACATTGGTGGATTTGTCATCAACAGGACGGGGACCCTATCAACATTATCAGGTAAACCGAGAATTGGAATAATGCGAACTGCATCAGTTACCAAACTCAGAGGAATTGGACCAATGGCACGGGGTTGTTGAGAGATGATTTGTGCAAGAGCAGCCGGGTCAGGAGCGATCTTGATGGAAGGATTCGTGAGGCGCTGGGTGGATAAATAAGTAAGGAATACCGTGCCAACATCACTGCCATCAGGATATGCCCATGGCTGAATTTCCCCGGAAGAATCCATATCAGTCTTCTTCGACGTATTATTAATGTATAAGTTCATCAGCTGGTTGTGATCTAGTTTTTGAATTGGATTATCCGGGTGAACAACCATAACAAGACTGTCTTCTTTTATCACTGAGGCGGCGCTGTTTTTAAGGGGAGGCGGACCCCATCGCAGCACAAAATCAGCTTCCTGCAAGGATAGGGCCTGGGCGGGGATTTCAAATGAAAGCAAAGCAACCGAATCCAATGTGTTTGTACAGCGATTCAAAAATGGCCCAAAGTGAGCAGTTGCCGGAGAAAATTGGATCTGCCATATCTCGGAGGTTGTAATTGGAGGGGAACCCGGATGGGTGCATGCTGTAAGCAAAACAAGCACCAATACCAAAATGGATGGATTACGAAGCATAGCTGAAGATGATCACCGTGAAACTAAGGATGATGCAGTAAATTCCAAATGGAATCAAGGAACGATGCGACAAATACTTCAAAAGCCAGCGGATAACCAAATATCCGACGATTGCTGAGGTGAAAAATCCAACAAGGAGCACCGGCAAGAAATCTTGAAAGTCTGGAATTTCGAACAAGTCAAATAGTCCGAAAATACCGGCAGCAATAAATATTGGAACAGAGATTAAAAAGGAAAACCTGGCTGAATCAGGACGATTAACATTGCGAAATATTCCGGCTGAAATGGTGGATCCAGAGCGTGAAATACCCGGGAAAACAGCCAATGCCTGTGCGCAGCCTATCCATAAAGCGTCTTTCCAAGTAAAGGAATCCAGATCCCGGTTTTTCTTCCCAATTCTTTCGGAGGTAATCAGCAAGGCGGCTGTTACTAATAAAAATAATGCTGTGACTACCGGGCTGTGGAAAGCATCTTCGATGATATCGCTAAACAAGATGCCAAAAATCCCGGCAGGAATTGTGGCGAGAATGATCCACCATCCCAGGCGTTGGTTAGCGGTTTCTCCGATTTTCCGGGATTTCAATTGCCCAAGAAACTCAACCACAATCTGTAAGAGATCATCCCAGAAATAAATGATGACGGATACCAAAGTGCCCATTTGAACCAATACATCAAATGGGAAAATTAGCTCTTCAGGAATGGACCAACCCAATAAATATGGAGTCAATACGAGGTGAGCAGAACTAGAAATGGGTAAAAATTCCGTGATTCCCTGGATAATTCCAAGAATAATTGACTGGAATATGGTCATAATCGCCTTTCTAAAATCGAAGCTATTGTTTTATTTGTCAATCATGTTTTCAGAAAATGATTTTGCATAATCAGAAAATCGGTTTTCGATAATTGCCAGTCGACAGAGACCTGTAATTTTTTGGAGCGTGTACAAATTGTGAATCGATAATAGTGTACCCGCCAGTAATTCCCGGGCTGTAATTAAATGCCGGATGTAGGAGCGGCTGAAATTTGTACATGTATAACAACCGCATTCTCTATCAATTGGGGAAGAATCCCTGGTATGGACAGCATTCATCATGTTGATTCTTCCTGTAAGCGTCATTGCTGAATGATGGCGTGCCAACCTGGTTGGCAGAACACAATCAAAAATGTCAATCCCGCGCAATATTCCTTCGATTATATCCCTTTGTGTTCCTACTCCCATCAAGTATCGTGGTTTATGGACCGGCAGGATTGGCATGGAAATGTTCAACATTTCCAGCATTTCCTGTTTGGTTTCTCCTACAGATAATCCACCAATAGCTATTCCATCAAAAGGAAGAGATGAAATAAATTGGGTTGATTGGATTCTTAAATCAGGAAAAATACCACCCTGGGTAATTCCAAAAATCGCCTGGTCATTTCTGCTCTTTACTTTTAAGCATCTTTCAGCCCAGGAATGGGTCCTCTCCATAGCAGTTTCAATATAGCTGCGTTGATATGGATCAGCGCACTCATCAAATGCCATGATAATGTCAGCACCCAGCTTTTCTTGAATCTGGATGGAAGACTCTGGTGTTAAACGCTTCAATGATCCATCTATATGGCTCCGAAAGGTTACCCCATCCTGATCCACTTTTCTAATTTTTGCCAGAGAGTAAACCTGGAATCCCCCCGAATCCGTTAGGATCGATGAATCCCAGGAAGCAAATTGATGTAATCCCCCCATATCAGCAATCACATCTGCACCAGGCCGCAAAAATAGGTGATAGGTATTAGCCAAAATCATTTTGGCTCCTAATTCAGTCACCTGGTTTGGCGTTAATGATTTAACGCAGGCCTGGGTCCCGACTGGTGCAAATATTGGCGTTTCGAATATTCCATGTGGAGTACGAACAATACCTGCCCGGGCTTGTTTATCCTGGTGGATTAATTCGAAAGTGAAAGAATTTTGACCTGCGAAATATTTACTCAAGTTTAAAGTCCCCAAAATAATCTCAACCCAATCATAATGACCAGGAAAATAATTATTGTCAGAGGGATCCCCAATACTAAATAATCCCTGACAGTATAACCACCCGGGCTCATAACCATGACATTCACAGGGTGTCCAAAAGGAGTAGGAAATGCAAGGCTGCAACCCAGGGCTACAGCCATCCCCATGCTGCGAGGATCAACTCCCATGGTTTGAGCGGCAGAAAGGGCAATTGGCGCCAGCACAAGAGCGGATACCTGCCCGCTCATCGCTTGTGTCATGATGAAAGTAAGGATGATGAGCACTCCGGCAAAAA
Source organism: uncultured Chloroflexia bacterium (assembly GCA_963747965.1). Taxonomy (GTDB): domain Bacteria; phylum Chloroflexota; class Anaerolineae; order Anaerolineales; family Anaerolineaceae; genus CAVVGZ01. Next base: position 209,583 of record CAVVGZ010000007.1, read on the forward strand.
TTAGCGGTGCGGAAGTATTAAACAAGATAAATAATTGCTGAACGATAAGATCCGACAATCCCGAAGTGCGTATAGCAATGCTGAGAGGCCACATTCCGGCAATTAGAAAAATTGCCTTCCATTCCATTTTCTCAAATACATCATTCATGGAGAGGCATCCCGTTAGCAATAAAAGAATGGCTCCAGTCATGACTACCAGGGCAATTGGCAAGTAGCCTAAGGCCGCAATAAAAAGGGAGATGACGGTGATCAAAATTGCGATTTTTTGTTTTTGAGGATTGAGAACTGCATCTGGATCCTCTTCAAGCAAGACCAAATCTGGTACGTTTCTGATCAGGCGAATCTGTTTTGCTTTTCCCTGGATCAGGAGCGCATCACCACCTTGAAGCGGTAAATCAGAGAGATCTGATTTTATTGCGTCACTACCTCTCCAAATTGCCAGGACGTTTAATTGAAATTTATCCCGAAATTTTATCTCCCTAAGTGTTTTTCCAATGAAACCAGAGTGCGGACCAATTACTACTTCAGCAATACCTGTATTGAGGCTTCCCGTATAACCAAGGTCCGTTTCCTGTGGAATAATTGAAATGTGATAGAAATCAAATGTTTCCACGTCATACTCGCCATGGACGAATAAACGGTCTCCCGCCTGCAGTACGAGGTCTCCGCTTACTTCTGAGATCAACTCTTTATTGCGTTTTATTGCGAGAATATTGACACCCACTATCTGACGCCAATTGCAGTCTCCGACTGATTTTGTTACTAAAGGGCTATCCTCCAAAATTTCAATCTCAAACAGGTTTGTGTCCAATTTATAGATTGAAAATAGTTCGAGACTATCCTTAATCTGATTCTCTTGCATGGAAATGGGTGGTCGTGAGTCTAAATATGACTTCCCAACTGTAACCATGTAGATTACTCCTGCCAAGATGATAGGAATACCGATTGGCAGAAAATCCAGAAGACCGTATGGTTTAAACCCGGCATTTACCAAAGAACTGCTCATAATGATATTGGATGTGGTTAACAGGGTTGCCATACCACCCAAAATTGACCCGAAGGCGAGAGGCATCATCAATTTAGAGGGGCGTATATGAGTTTTTCGAGAAAGGGTCATAACTGCAGGGAGCAAAACGCCTACGGCGGCTATGTTGTTCATAAAAAGGGACAATGCAGCGGAGAAGATCATTACCCAAAACGAAATCCGCCGTTCACTTTTTCTGCCAATCTTTTGAATAATCATTCCCATTCGATTAGCGGTTCCAGTCTGGTAAAGGCTGGCGGAAATGATAGAAATTCCAAGGATCGTGATGACAGGTGAACCGCTGAATCCGCTAAAAGCTTGCTCCGCCGAGACGAGCCCGGTGAGACCAAGGGCAACCATCACCATCAAGGCAACAAGATCGGGACGTAATTTCTCGCTGATGAGCAGTATGGCGGCGATGATCGTGATTATAAGTGTCAGAAGGGCTGGAATATTCATGGATTTGTAGAATTATACCCACTCTTTAAAATTGTTTGAAATTCGGATGCCTTCCTATACAGGAAAAGAGAAAAGAATTTGAAATAATCCTTGAAGGATGGGCGTAGAGGGGATATACTAATTTCCAATGGAAAAAGATCAAAGTTCGACCTGGTTGGAAATAGACCTTGGGGCTGTAAAACATAATATCCGTGAGTTACAGCGCATTTCCGAAACCCAGGTGATGCCAATAATAAAGGCTAATGCTTACGGGCATGGATTAATCGGTGTAGCCAGGGCAATTGAGGAGTCCGGGGCAACCTGGTGCGGGGTTGCCAGACTGGAAGAAGCCGTTAAGCTTCGCAAAGAAGGAATCCGGACCAATATCCTGGTTCTCGGGTATACAGACTATCTTCGTGTTGGTGAGGCAGTTGCAAATCATGTCAGCCTGACATTGCATAATCCTGAAATGGCACAACAATTTTCAGAGCAGTCACATGCCAACGGATCTCGCTTAAGGGTTCATGTTAAATTTGATACAGGCATGGGCAGGTTGGGATTATCCCCGAAGGATGGAATCGAATTTGTCCGCTGGTTAAGCCTGCAAAAAGGTATTAATGTAGAAGGGGTTTTTACCCATTTTGCCTGTGCCGATGAACCGGAAAAAGACACGACCCTTAATCAAATCAAAGAGTTCAATCTACTTATAGACGGCTTGAAAGACGGCGGGATCCGACCTAAATATGTCCATGCTGCTAACTCGGCTGGTGCTCTCTATTTCCCGGAATCGAGATATGATCTTATCCGTCCAGGGATAGCAATTTTTGGCTTACATCCTTCCCCCAAGGCACTTTTACCGGACTCCTTCAAACGTGCCCTTTCCTGGAAAACGCGCCTGATTTCTCTAAAGGATCTACCTCCAGGGCACGGTGTAAGTTATGGATACCGATATATCACAACAAAAAATGAACATATTGGGGTGATTCCGGTTGGCTATGCCGATGGATACCGAAGGATAGAAAATAATTATGTACTGGTCCACGGCAAGCGCGTTCCGGTAATAGGAAATGTTTGTATGGATCAATGTATGCTGCAAATGGATTGTGTCCCTGAGGCAAAAATTAAAGATGAGGTGATACTGATTGGGTCTCAAGGAAATGAGGAAATTACCGCCGAGGAGCTTGCGCATTCATGGGGGACGATTAATTACGAAGTAATTTGCGGGTTAGCCCGCCGAATCCCCAGATTTTACAGCCAATAATTTTATACTCTAAAGGAATTAATTTAACTCCAATGCCTATTCAGAAAAAATGGGAAATTGCACCACTGATCCCTGCCGATGTCGACGAGTCTCTCAAAGAGTATCCACCCATTCTACGCCAATTGCTGTTCAACCGAAATATTACAGATGCGGCGAGAGCGAATCTATACCTGGGGAAAATACAATACATTCATGATCCTTATCAATTAAACAGCATGAATGTTGCGGTAGATCGATTATTAAGTGCCATTGACCAACATAAAAAAATTGTGGTTTATGGAGATTATGATGTTGACGGAGTAGCCTCATGCGCATTAATGGTCAGTCTGATCCGGGGGTATGGGGGTGATGTACGCCACTATATTCCAGATCGATTTGAGGAAGGATATGGTCTCAATAAAGAGGCGATAATTTCCCTGGGAAAATCCGGAGTTGATCTGATCCTTACCGTTGATTGTGGTATACGTTCCCCGGAAGAAGTGTCCCTTGCCCTTGAACTAGGGATTCAAGTGATCATCAGTGATCATCATGAACCTGATAAAAATCTTCCTGATGAAGCTGCGGTAATCAGCCCGAGAATGATTGGGAGTGAGTATCCGGAAAAAAATTTAGCCGGTGTGGGATTGGCGTATAAAATTGCACAGGCTACAATGAAAGAGAGAACTCTTCCCCACCTAAACGTTGAGGACTTTCTTGATCTGGTAGCAATTGGTACAGTAGCAGATTTGGTACCTTTAACTGGTGAAAACCGGACACTTGTCCGGGATGGTTTGGAACATATTCGGCATAAGCCCAGACAAGGTGTGTTCTCTTTGGCTCGAGCGTGCGGGCTGACCATTGAAGCGATCACTGCGAGAAACATAGGTTTTATTCTTGGTCCACGATTAAATGCAGCCGGACGCCTGGAAACAGCACAAGAATCTTATCAATTATTGATGGCAACGGATGTGCTGGAGGCGGGCGAAAGAGCACAGAAATTAGATGACTTTAACAAGGAACGGCAGAAACAAACACGCGATTTGGTTGAAAAGGCACTCTCCCAGATTGCAGAGGATGACGGTGCAAATTTACATTTTGCGATGATGGATGATGGGATAAATTCTGAAACAGATTCAAAATCAAAAATTGGGATCCTCGGTCTGGTTGCCTCAAGGGTTACTGAATCCTATTACAGGCCTTCCATTATTGCATGTAATGATAAAGATGTTGTCCGGGCATCATGCCGAAGTATACCTGAATTTCATATTACAAAAGCCCTCGATAAATGTGCTGACCTGCTCATAAAGCATGGAGGGCATGCCATGGCCGCTGGATTTACCGTTAAGAAAGAATGTCTAGCAGAATTAAAGGCTCGTATGCTTAAGATAGCAGCGAATGAACTCCAAACTATTGACCTGAATCCTGTGATTCATATAGATTTGGAAATTGCTCTAAAAGATTTACGACCAGAGATATTAAACCAACAGGATCAGCTAGAACCAACAGGCATGGATAATCCGGAAGCAATTTATGTCAGCCGAAACTTGAAAATAAGGCATTCCAAGATGGTTGGGTCTGAAAAGAACCATCTTAGAATGACGCTATCAGACGGCACTATCACCTATGATGCCATCGCATTTAATCTGGCATACATGATTGATACACTACCAGATTATGTGGACGTTGTTTATAAATTTGAAAGAAATAATTTCCAGGACAGGACTACCCTGCAATTAAATATTTTAGACATGAAACCGGCAAGTTCTGGATAAACCGGAAGTCCTGGCTATCTTTTTCTGCTTAAATAGATCGCCGTTTCTTTTTCCTGTTGATTATGAATCATGCTCCAGATGATGGGAAGCACACTTATTATCCCAGTAATCAATGAGATTGCTATCAATAGAACTCCGATAATTGGGAGAGGGGGAAGGATGCTCCCAAAGGTTATTGCTAGAATACCCGAAATAAACATAAGGAAAGCAAATATGCCGCCTATCCCAGCCAGGATGAGTGCTTTGCGGGTTGAGGCAAATCTTGATCCATGGATCTGCCCGGTCTGCCCGTTTATATAAACCGGTATCTTTTCCCCCGTGTCATTGAGATAATAGGATGCAATGTATGGGAGTAGAAGCAATGTCCAATTTTGGTTGGAGTATTCTGCAGAAATAGAAAAACCACGAATATGCTGTGCGTCGCTGGCGCGTTCACATTCATTTTCAACTGCTTTATCCAACTGTGCTATTAGCTTGATCCCAGACTTTTTGCGGATTTAAATCAGGGGCGACAACCATTTCCTGTAGGTCAACATCTGATATTGGCGCAGCATATTTTAGATCAAAATCTCCGATCATCTGTATAAGTTTTCCGTGTTGGTCCAACGCTGGCAGATTAATGTTTTGATACAAACGGTGAACCTCACCCATGCGTGATTCCCAGCGGGTTTTTATATCGATTTCATCTATGGAATCCCATGTCTGATTTCTGAAGGATTCAACACTGCTTTTAACCTTATAATCGAACCCCATCTCTGCCTTCCAAAATCCATCAACCTGGGCATCCATGAGCCACATTATCCAATAATTAAAGGATGCCCGAGACATAAGGTTGGCGGGGTTCAGGTCTTTTGGATTAATCCAAAAATTTACCGGAAATTGATTAAAAATACCCTCAACTTTTTCAAGATTAATTCGAAATGGCAGAATTAATTCCGGTTTTTCTAAAAAAGTTAAAATAGGATGGAATTCAAACCCTTTTTCAAAACAAAAAGGGCAGGACTGGTCGAGAAGTCCCGGTTTCATAAAGAAGGACTGGTTACAATGGGAGCAGAAAGCAGGGATTAGCTCTCCATACCATTTATTACTTGATGCACTAACGATAACTAACTCTTCAGGATCAGTGATTTTCACGACTCTGGCTCCGATTCTGCTGCCTGTTGATATATACCAAAACCAATAACAGCCGCAATAATCATAAGAGAAAAACCCAGAAGAATTGGAAATACTCCTATTCCACCAAGCAGGGTCAAGGGAATTCCGGCTAATCCAATCAGCAGCCCTGGAATAAACAGAAGGGCGATTACCATCCAAACCTTTGGCCAATCGACTGGTTTATGTCCAGAAACCGTGCCGGAAATTCCGTTTACCATCAACTGGTAAATCTTTTCCTCGTATCGATATGAAGACATAAAAACCGGCAACAGGACATATCTCCATTTCTCTTCAGAAAAATCGGCCACCATTGAAAAATTTCGCACCCTGGGGGATTTAATTTGGGCATAGCAAGCCTCTTTGGCGGATGCTCTCATACTATTCTTGGCATCGTTCCAGGCATCTGGTAAAACAATATCAAAGGAATGAGCCTGCCAGCCTGCCAGATAATCTGTATCGTAATTTACCAGGTTCTTCATATCAAATGGAAGTAATTTTTCCAGTATCTTTTTATTGGTATGGCTGCTGCCAATAATGGTTAAATCATCAACGGATAATTCTGTCCGGTTACTTTCCCAACGCCAATCAATTTCTACCCTTGTTTTCCATTCCCTGCTACCGCTATCAAAATACTTCTTTTGACGCTCATAACCAACTTCAGCTTTCCAGGATGCATGGATATTTGAATCAAATGTCCAAAAAGGCAGGTAAATCCCAACAATTCGGTCGATGAAAGCGCGGGTTGATAATTCTTTGGGGTGGTACCATCCTTTTCCCAGCCAGGATTTTGATAGATTCTTAGCATTTTCAGGATTAATTTGAAAAGGCATGAGAAATTTCGGTCTGAGGTCGGCCTGGGTGGATGTGCGGATATTAACCTGGTTGGAGGCACAAAAAGGACAGGTACTGGTTATGGCAACATCCGGGATGGAGATCACCGCACCGCATTGGGAGCAGAATAATTCTTTACGGATAATCCCCCACCCTTTTTCTGCCTCGTTCCAGGTGTCTAATTTAAACTCCTGCTCGGGAGCGTCCTGGCCTACCGGTAAGCCTAATTCCGACCTGGTATATCCGCAGTATTCGCAGGCAACGCCCCTGGCGGTTACATCATAAGCCACAGATGCTCCACAATTTGGACAAAGATACGTTTGGGGTTCTGCTTGTTCTGGCGCTTCCGGAGCTGGAGCATATACAATAATCCCTTCAATGTTAGAAGGGACAGTTTGGTAGTTTTCTGGTATTTTCAAAATTTCCTCCACAGGATTATTTATTGAACCCTAGGTTTCTTGTGAGAGGGAATGGTAGAGAATGATTAATAATTCTATGAATACTGATAAATCAATCAACAAACCGGTATTTAATGAGCGCCCACAATGCTTCGAATGCATCCTTTAACTTGATTTTTTTCCCTTCCGAATAATCCCTGGGATTAAATGCGATTGGCACTTCGTATATACGGATTTTCTTCTTTAATATTTTTGCTGTAAATTCAGGTTCAAAGTTAAACCGTTCCGATTTTATTTTGATACCTTCAATTGCCGTTCGCTTGAATACTTTATAGCCAGTTTCCATATCACTAAGAATATTGTTATAGAGAATATTGGTAATGAGGGTTAATATTTTGTTTGCCACCATATTCCAGAATAAAATAGGTCTCCTGGGAGCACCCAGGAACCTGGAACCATAAACAACATCTGCTATATCTTCTTCGATTGGCCTTAGCAGGTTTGGATATTCACGCGGATCATATTCCAAATCAGCGTCCTGGATTAATACAACGTCACCAGATACGAGATTAAACCCGCTACTTAGGGCAGCGCCTTTACCCTTATTTTTTTCATGCAGGATTACCCGGATTTCGTCCCCGGTGGATAATTCCTTAAGAACATCTCTTGTACCATCCTTTGAACCATCATCAATGATGAGAATCTCCGAGGCAAGTCCGGTCTTCTGCACCCGATGGACGATCTCTCGAATTGTTTTTACTTCGTTATAAACTGGGATGATTACTGAAAGTTTCACGAAAGGAATTATATGAGTGTGCGGTCTTTTTGGCAAGAATTATTTGACCGGTTTTCCCGTGCTATAATTTGTCGAACTCATGATTCGGCTCCAATTCCGGATTCATTCGGAAGGGGGGAATGACGGTGACCTGTTTATCTGGATTGGATTATCAGGTTGGCACCATCATGGTGATGATATTTATTGATCGCCCCTTAGATTTGAACCAGGAAAATCCTATATTATCAACAATGTCCAATCTAAACAATTCTCGTCATCCAATCATCATGGCACACCGTGGTGCCTCTGCAGTAGCTCCGGAGAATACCCTTGCGGCATTTAATGCTGCTGTGAATATGGGGGCTGATGCAGTTGAATTGGATGTAAAACTGACTATCGATAAAGAAGTAATCATTATCCATGATAGGAGAGTAGACCGGACAACAAACGGTAGTGGTGATGTTAAGTGTTGGACATTCAAGGATATAAGAATGCTGGATGCGGGGAGTAAATTTGCATCAAGTTATTCTGGTGAGAAAATTCCCAGTTTACGGGAAATTTGTGAGACACTAAAAGGCAAACTCCTGGTAAATATCGAATTGACAAATTATTGGACTCTCCTGGATGCACTTCCAATAAAAGTAGCAGAGATAGTTTCAGAATATGATATGCAAGGGGAGGTACTCATTTCTTCTTTCAACGTATTTAATCTAATCCGTTTTCACCAATACATGCCTGCAGTCGAATTGGCGTTGTTAGTTGGTCCTGAATCGCGGTCAAGAATAATTAGTGCCGTTTTCGGGGGAAGATTTTCGATAAATTCCATCCATCCCCATTTTTCTACCCTATTTCCGGGAATCCCGGAAGGATTTCGAAAAAGGTATGCACGCATCCACCCCTGGACAGTAAACAAAATTGAGGATATGCGCGCCTTGATTGCTTTAAGGGTGGATGGGATTATTACGGATTATCCGGATATTGCCAGAAGCCTTAACTATCCTGATGAAAAATTCGCTTCGATCAATACTCCCTGATATGATTATTTTTATGATTTAATAATACAACATAGCAAATATTTCCGATTTCTACGCGAAGGATGATATTGATGGGATGGAGTATGTTAAGATGGGATCATTCACGGTATGTCTATTTTCTGGTGTGCCTTCAATTGATTGCATTAATGATTCCAAATGGTGTATCACTTGTCAATGCCATGCAGGAAGAAGTGAACCCCAAGCAGAAGGCAATTGATCTCCTTGCCCAGATGACCCCGGAAGAGCGTGTTGGTCAATTAATGCTCATTTCTCTTGATGGAAGGGATATTTCTCCCAATACCCAGATATATGATTTGATCGTAAATCACCATATCAGCGGAATCGTCTTAAGGGCAGATAATGATAATTTTATTGGGCCAGATAATACGATAACGGAGAGTCACCAACTGATCGATGGACTCCAGAATATCGAGTTTTCCGGTATACCGAATAAATCAGAAAACGCTTCTGATCAAAGCACACCCACCCCAAAATATATACCCCTCTTTATCGGCATCTCCCAGGAAGGTGACAGTTATCCATACGATCAAATAATCAATGGAATGACACCCCTTCCCAACCTGATGACCATAGGTGCCACCTGGAATCCAGAGATCAGTAAATCGGTAGGATCGATTTTAGGGGATGAACTGGAAGCAATTGGGTTTAACCTGCTGCTTGGACCATCCCTGGATGTTCTGGATATTGCCGGTTCGGAGAATTCAGAAGCTTTAGGTACTCGAACATTCGGGGGAGACCCATACTGGGTTGGTCTGATGGGAAAGTCATATATAGAAGGAATTCATACTGGAAGTGAAAACCGGGTAGCTGTAATCGCCAAGCATTTTCCGGGCAGGGGTGGATCAGACCGCCAACCAGATGAAGAAGTTGCCACAGTTCGCAAATCGCTGGAACAATTAAAGCAAATTGAACTTGCTCCATTCTTTGCCGTAACCGGAAAAGCAGAATATCTAAAAACCATGACCGATGGGTTGTTGATTTCCCACACACGCTACCAGGGTTTTCAAGGAAATATCCGTGCGACCACGCGACCCGTTAGCTTCGATCAATCTGCACTCGATTTGTTAACGAGCCAGCCCCCTTTGCAAAGCTGGTACCAGGAGACAGGTGTCCTGGTAAGTGATGACCTTGGAAGTCTTGCCGTACGAAGATTTTATGATCCAACCGGGATGTCATTTAATGGACGGCAAGTTGCTCGGGATGCTTATCTTGCCGGGAATGACTTACTTTATTTAAATGATTTTGTTGAAACAGGGGATCCTGACGCTTACACAACCATCCTGAGGACGCTTGATTTCTTCACTCAAAAATATCGTGAAGACCCGGTTTTTTCTAAAAAGGTTGATAAATCGGTCGAAAGAATCCTCACATTGAAATATACCCTGTATCCCGAATTTGATCTTAATAAGGTAGTCCAGGATGAGGAATCATTATTACAAATTGGTCAATCTGGTTTTAATATCCAGGAAGTTGCACAGGATGCAGTTACTTTAATCAGTCCGGACCATGAAGAGCTACGTACCAATATTCCAGTACCACCGGCGATTAAAGACCAGATTATCTTTATCACAGATGAACTATCTGCAAGGCAATGTTCACAATGCACTTTACAGGAAATCCTACCGGTAGATGGATTGGAACAGGCTGTCTTTCGTTTATATGGACCAACCTCGGGAGGTCAGGTTGTGAATTACAAGCTCTCCTCCTATTCGGCTAAGGATTTACTTGCATATTTGAACAGCAGCTCAGAAATGCCATCAACCATTGCAGCGGATCTATCTTCACCAGGCTGGCTTGTATTTGGAATACGGAGCATTACTAATGACCGCCCGGAATCCCAAGCGTTTAAGAGATTTTTGAATGAACGCCCTGACCTATTATTAAACAAACAAATAATAGCATTTGCTTTCAATGCACCATATTTCTTTGATGCGACTGATATTTCAAAATTTACTGCATATTATTGTTTATACAGCCAGGGTGGGGAATTTGTTGATGTTGCAGCCAGGCTGCTTTTTCAAGAGTTTGGGGCAAGCGGAGCTTTACCGGTTAATGTAGCTGGTGTCGGATATGATTTAATAACTGCCACTTCTCCGAACCCTGATCAAGTGATCCCATTATCCGTGGAGCTTCCATCGGGGGGAATTGTCTCCGAAGTGGGGCCAATGGAGATCCCGACAGAAGAACCAATACAAATCCCAACACTCAGCGCTGGTGAAATGATCCAAGTCAGTACTGGGACCATTTATGACCATAATAACAATCCGGTTCCAGATGGAACGGTTGTCAGATTTTTATTCTCGTATCTTGGTGAAGAAGTTGAAAATCAAAGCCTGGACGCAATAACTGTGAATGGGGCTGCCAAAATAAGCTATGAGATTCGCCCGTATGGTTTGCTTGAAATCAAGGCAATAAGTGATCCTGCCATAATTTCCGAGTTAATACAATTGAACATTTCATCAGGCGAGGTAGTGAGCCTTACAGAATTGCCACCACCACCACCGGTGACAGCGACTCCAGAACCAACGCTAACTGTAACAGTTCCGATTGTCATTACAGCTACGGAAGTACCCCAGAAGACCCAAAGTTCTTCAGCTTCGTTGGGATTCTGGTTTTTATCAAATTTCCTGACTTGGGGAGCTGCCGGGTGTATTTTTGTTTTGGCGCGGAAAAAGGTTTCTTCACGCTGGGGAGTTCGTTTGTCCTTATTATCTGCTCTTGGGGGGATTATTGCCTATTTATTGATCGGAATATTAACTCCAAATCAATCCGATATTCTTGATAATTCAGGGAGCGGGGGAAACCTTATTTATATTCTGCTGGGAGTAACGCTGGGATTATTATGCGGTTGGATATGGTACAGATGGCATTACCGGCGCCCGTCTTAGAATGCTAATTTAATAGGGTAGTTAAAAAACTTAATATGGTCAGACTGATGGCAATCCACCATAAAACATTCTCGGGCGGATTCATTATGATTTCTCGAGGTGTTAATGGGCGGGTTATTGAACGGGGGAAATCCCGCCGATTCCCGGTTAAAATTTTATGAACTCTTCAATCGAAGATGGTCTTTCATCCGGATGAAGCATCATCGCGTATAGGATTGCTTCTTCTGTATGAAGACTGATATCCCGATTGATCTGGCGTGGTGGGAGCAATGATTCAGGGGATAAAAACCTTAATCTGGCATCGGGCGGGGGAGTATTGGTTAATAAGTGATAAAGGGTTGCCCCGAAAGAAAAAACATCACTGCGAACATCGGTATGACCCATGTCGCCGCCATATTGCTCTAGCGGGGTATAGATTGCAGTACCCTGCCCCTGAATAATTGTTATCGTAACCTCACCAGGAGCCATTAATTTTACAAGGCCAAAGTCAACCAGCTTTACGATTCCATTTGGTGTGAGTTTAAGATTGCTCGGTTTAATATCACGGTGAAGTATTGGGGGGTCCTGTTTATGCATATAAATCAATGCATCCGACAATTGATTTGCCCAATCCAATACTGTACTTTCAGGTAGAAAAATCCCTGCGTGATGAGCTTCTAACATTAAATTACGTAAATCTTTGCCTGGTATATAATCCATTACCAGGTATTCCCTGTTGCCAATGGAAAAAAAATCAGAGACTTTTGGTAAATTTGGATGATCAAGGCGAGCCAGTATGGTGGCTTCCCGCAAGAACTGGTCTCTCGCTTCTTTCAGCAAATCCGGTTGGACGGAGCGATCATGCTCCACTTCCTTCAGGGCGCATTTCCTTCCTTCAAGACGCAGGTCGTCTGACAGGTAAATACTGCCGACTCCACCCTGTCCAATGATGCGGCGTATCTGGTAGCGGCCGCGTAAAATTTCTCCGGCTTTAAGTGGTACCGGCATCTGGCGATTCTCTTCCTATTTTCCCGATTTTTCTTACCCCCGTTATTTTATACAGGATATACTCATTTTCGGGGGTTGTTCTGTTTACCTTCTCCATCCATTTATATTATACTGGAAGAGTTAGAGGTTCCCGTATGCAATTAAAGAAATACTGCAATACTTGAGGTTATTGGATGGCCCCACAAGATTTTCCAGAGTTCCCAGTATTGATTGGACAAACCGGTCCGAATAACGGTCAAAAATGGAATCTCAAAGACACACTTCTCATAGGTAGAGACCCAGAATGTGATGTGGTTATTCCAGACCGGCAGGTCTCCAGATACCATGCCAGGATTACGATTACAAAAGAAGGAGTACAGGTAGAAGACCTCGGAAGCAAAAACGGCACATTCTTGAATGGTAGGGTTGTGCAAGAGCCAGCATTCTTACTGGATGGTGATCTTGTACAAATTGCACTGATACAAAAAATTGTGTTCCTGAATTCAGATGCGACTTTACCAATGGATTTAGAAAGTTCTGCGAACATTACACTTAAAGGACGGTTATATATCGATCCAAAATCGAGACGGGTGTGGATTTTAGATCAAGAAGTGATTCCCCACCTATCTGCCCCCCAGTTCAGGCTACTGGATGCGCTATACCAGCAGCAAGGGCGGGTTATTCCACGACAAGAAATCATTCATATTGTCTGGGAGGATGAGGAAGCCGAAGGTATAACAGATCAGGCTCTGGATGCCCTGATCCGCCGACTTCGAGAGCGAATAGCATCAATTGATCCCGATCATAACTACATTGCAACAATCCGTGGACACGGACTCAGACTGGATAATCCCAAGTAATTATTTATTTTTACCTGGAAAATCAAGCCTTCATTTGATTTTTCATTGACTGTTTTAATGCACTGCGGTAAATAAATTTTAAGCGATTAAGCACCTGGTCTGATTGGCCCTGGGACTCACTTTGAACAATCAGATTATTCATCATCTGGAGGAATTCAGGTGTAATCTGTTCCTGATTATCTGCCAACTTCTTATTTATCTCTGAATCATTCCCAATTTCCAGGAGCTCTTCGATAAAAAGCAATTCCTTTGGAGGAGGGCTCATTTTTTGCAAAATTACAATTATTTCTTCCAGTTTTTTTAATCTATCGATGTGATTTTTTTGTTTGGCTTTTTCAATTTCCATCTTAAGAATTTCTACAAACAGGTCATTGATTTCACCAATGTTCTCTTGAACTGATTTTTCTAGCTCTGGACTCTTGATAATCCTCTCAAGTACTTCATGAGTGTGGTTTACCTGTGCCTGCATCCGTTCATCAATTTCTTTGGTCATATTCAACAATTTCTCGCGCAGATCCAATAAAACCTGTTTGTCTGATCCCTGGGATTTATCAATCCTTTCCGAGAGAATCTGGAAGAAAGTGTAATCTAATCCTGCTCGTGCATAATTGACCAGAGTCCTTAAACGGATTTCGGATGGCGCATTGAGGAGTAGATCCAATAATTTCTCATGGGTTAATCCATCCTTACTGGCAGCCTGGAGCGATTTGATCGCTTCTTCTGTTTCTGAGATCTGGTTTTTAATAACCTGCCCGAACTTTGATTCAAGGATCAACTGCTGCTGCAGCTCTGCGAGCCGTTGACTGGATGCCTGATCCCCCTGTGCTGCCGTTGTCTCCATTATTCTTGAAAGGATTGCAAAAAAGTCCTGGTCTATTAAGTCATCATTTTGTTTAATGATTTCAGAGCGAGCCCCAGGATCCTTCTCGAACATGCGCTGTAACAATTTGAGACGTTCTTGCTGTGCCAGAATCATCTCCTTTGAGATACCATCCGCTTCTAAAATCTTGTCAACCATGGTTTGCATTGTAAGCATGGTTTGAGGGCGCAATAGGTATCCTTTGCGTTTTTCAGGCGGCAAATTATCCATAACGCGTTTGAGCATTGGTCCAATACGTCTTTCCTGCTCGTTGATTGGTACACCCAGATCGGGAGGGAAGAAGGTAAGAAGTAATTCTTTCTCCGGATCGTGGTATACGATTGGTAAACTAACCGGGCCTTCATACCTGCATACACTACAACGGACGATATTTATTGCCCCACTTAGAATTCTTTCCTTGGCAGCAGGGTCATTATATACGTCAAATAACTGCTGGATATCAGCTATAACAGGTGATTTACACCTTGGGCAATTCGTTGTTGTATTGGGCATAATTCTCAACTTCCTGAAAAAATATTTTCAAAATTATACCATTTTCAGGAAACCACGATTGTAGTTTTATTGATTTCTTGCTTCGATAGTTGGATCAAATCTTTTTAGATTCTATTCATCGTCCACCGGGGAGCGTGGCAGCGAGAAACAGATTCTCACTCCTTGACCGGACACCGGATCCACCCAGATACGTCCCCCGTGGGCTTCGATGATGGCTTTAGATAGGTATAAACCCAGTCCAGCTCCTTTAGTGGTACGGGCGAGGTCCGGGGCGCGATAGAACCTGTCAAAAACATGGGGTATGTCTTCAGGAGGAATGCCTGGTCCCTCATCCATAATACAGATCAGGATGCAATCAGTCCTAACCTGTCCCTTGATTGTGATCAATCCTTCTTTGGCATACTTGATGGAATTTCCAAGCAGATTAGAAAGAACTTGATTTATACGACTCTCGTCGGCAAGAATTATAGGGAATTCTTCAGCAAATTCCATCTTAATTTCATGATGATTGGTTTGCGTTTTAAATCGATCAACCAATTTTTTTACTATTTCTGGAATGTTTACGTCCGCCCGATTAATATTGAGGCCACCGGCTTGTAGCCGGGATGCGTCCAGAAGGTTTTCGATCATCATATTCAAATGATCCGATTCTTCTTCGATAACTGCAAGGCTGTCCTGGATAATAGCAGCATCCCAATGGGCGTCCTCCCTTCGAAGGGTACTTACGTAGCCTTTTATCAAGGCAACCGGGGTTTTTAGTTCGTGGCTTACAATCGAAATAAAGGTACTTTTTAGTTCTTCCGCCTGGCGAAAACGGGTAATGTCCCTGACGCTGGCTATAATATTTACCAAAACACTATCCACAGTCAGAAGGGGAGCATACGTTATTCCTACCGGCAAGGGGAGTTGATTTGGACGGTTGAGGTCACCTTCTATATATAAGTGGGCATGAGGAGTCAGAGGCCATCCTCCAGCGACGGCTTCTTCCAAAGTCAAACCATTTGTCCGGTTTTGCCATGAGATGATTAGCTCATGAGGTTTGTTTTGAATTTCGCTCTCTGGTAATCCGTAATGTCTGGAGAATGCCTGGTTACACCTCTCGATCATGTTATCAGGAGTAAGAATCAGGAGCCCATCCGCTGCCGAATCCAATAAAGCATCCATGCGTTGTTTCTCATATTTTATCTGCCGGTATAACTGGGCATTTTGGACAGCAATGGCTGCCTGGTCCGCAAAACTATTGAGCAGCTGGCGGTCATTTTTGGAAAAAATTTCTGGATAACTCCGAAAAATAAAGATTACTCCAACAACTTTCCTCCTTGCTTTTAGTGCCAATCCCACCCCGGTAAGCAAACCCATCGAAGCTGCGAAGGTAAGTTTTTTGAGTAAACGATTGATTTCCGGGATTTCGGAAATCTCAGATTCTTCTGTTTGTGGAGGGATTTTTTCCAAATAAGGTTCAAGATATTGTAGAAACGCTTGTGATAAACCGTGCGAAACCCTTACACGCCAATGGCCTTCATCTGTCCGGAGGGCAATCAAACCAGATTGACCGGTCAGCATTTCTATGGATATATGTAAAATCCTCCCCAGCAGTTTATCAAGATCCAATTCCTCCGTTAGAGCCCGGGTAATTTCAAGGAGGTAATCTCTTTGGCGAACTCGGTAATCCGGCAGCATCATATAAATCCTTTAATACACTTAATCGGTATAAATATTGTAACTGATTATTATGGGGAAAATAATCATAACGGCAGGAATACCCAATTAACCTGGATCCCTGGTTTTTCAGTAACCAGTAACTATTCCCCAAATAATAATTCGGCGAATGCTAATTCGCCTGTATAAGGAATTGACTGCAATAAGGAAGACTGCTATTATATGGGGATGAGTATTCAAAAGAAAAATCGTTTCCAGCGGATATTGAATAATCTCCGGTCAAAATTAAGATGGTTTGTACCTGGGATCCATGTGAAGCGATGGGTGGGGTTGATCTTAATTGGCACGACCCTGCTTGGAATAGGGATAGCTGTATTGATATTGGATATTTATCGAACTGCACCTGAAACTTGGTGGCTCCCAATCCTTTCTACTCTATCCCTCCGGTTCCTGGATCGTACATTAAGAGCAATAATATTTGGAGGAATCGGATTTGGTTTCTTAATTCTGGGTATATGGGGATTAACCAGTCCTTATTAAGACCGTTTCTTCACCCAGGAAAAAATATTCTTGATGCTGTATCCACCTATCGTCTGAAGGAAAAGGGGTTAAAAATTGTTGTAATAGGCGGCGGAAATGGTTTGTCATCCCTATTACGCGGTTTAAAAGCCTATACCCACAATTTAACCGCAGTCGTAACCGTGGCAGATGATGGGGGTTCCTCTGGAAAGCTCAGAGAAAAGATTGGAATTTTACCGCCTGGAGATATCCGCAACTGCCTGGCCGCCTTGTCAAATGATGAGGCGTTGCTTACCCAAATTTTTCAATACCGTTTTTCAGAGGAACTGGGTTTAGATGGACACTCCCTTGGAAATTTGTTCATCACAGCTCTTACTGGGATTACCGGGAGTTTTGAAGAGGCAGTAGCAGAATCTGGAAGGGTCCTGGCTGTACAGGGAAAGGTATTGCCTTCCACGCTGCATGATGTTACATTAATTGCTGAGGTTTCAAATCCGCAATCTCCTGATGGAATCCAAATTAATGGTGAGAGCAATATTGCAAAAACAAATGGTAGTGTCCGGAAGGTGTGGCTGGAACCTACCAATCCGCTGGCGTTTCCCCCAGCCATACAAGCAATTTTGTCGGCGGATCTCATCGTGATAGGACCGGGGAGCCTGTATACCAGCATTCTGCCGAACCTTCTTGTACCAAATCTGGCAGACGCCATCCGGGTTAGCCGTGCGAGCAAATTTTATGTATGCAACGTAGCAACACAGGTTGGAGAAACTGAAAAATACTCCTGTGGTGATCACGTGAGGGCTATTGAGAAGCAACTTGGTGAAACGATTTTTGACGTTATTATTTGTAATAAAAATTTCGAATTAGAGCTTCCGTATGGCCCCGAATGGGTAAAACCAGAAAATGATTTTGAAGAGAACTACTCATGTTATTTTGCGGATCTGGCAGATAAAGACAATCCCTGGCGCCATGATGATAAAAAACTTGCCAGGGTGGTTATTGATTTATTTTACGAACGAACTGGTCCCTTAATGGCAAAAGATGATCAACAAATTACCAAGCCATTCAATACCACAAATAATCATTTAATATCAAATCAATAAGGAGAATTACATGACAATCAAAGTGGGTATCAACGGATTTGGGCGGATAGGCCGCCAGGTATTAAAAGCTATTAATGAGAGACAAGGTGAAAAATTAGAAGTAGTAGCTGTCAACGATTTATTTGATGCAAATGTAAACGCTCATTTATTCAAATATGACTCCAATTACGGAATATATCCTGGAACAGTGGGTGTTGATGGAACTGACCTGGTCGTTGATGGAAAAAAGATAAAGGTTTTTGCTGAGAAGGATCCCGGTATGCTGCCCTGGGGGGATCTCGGGGTTGATATCGTTATTGAAGCCACTGGGGTTTTTCGAGATAAGATAGGCAATCCTGCAAAAGGTAAACCGGGTGTGATAGTTCATATTGAAAAAGGTGGTGCTAAAAAAGTGATTATCACTGCCCCAGCGAAGAATGAAGACCTTACCATTGTGTTAGGGGTGAACGAAGATAAATATGACAATGGGCTGCATCATGTAGTTTCAAATGCCTCCTGCACCACAAACTGCCTTGCACCGGCTGCAAAAGTAGTGCATGACCGCTGGATTATCCAACGGGGCTTGATGACAACCATTCATTCCTATACCAATGATCAGCGTATCCTTGACCTGGCACACTCTGATTTAAGACGGGCGCGTGCAGCGGCGATGAATATCATCCCAACAACTACCGGCGCAGCTAAAGCCTTAGCATTGGTCATACCGGATCTGAAAGGTAAATTTGATGGTTTTTCATTACGCGTACCCACGCCTACGGTTTCAATTGTAGACTTTGTAGCAAATCTTGAAAAATCGACTTCCGTCGAAGAAGTAAATGCAGCCTTCAAAGAGGCTGAGGCCGGACCTTTGGCAGGTATCCTGGGATACACTGATGAACCACTGGTATCCATGGACTTCAAGGGCGATTCCAGATCCTCCATCATCGATGGTCAATCGACCATGGTGATGAATGGAACAATGATTAAGGTAGTCACCTGGTATGATAATGAATGGGGATATTCCTGCCGGACGGCAGACCTGGCTGCTTTCATGGCAGACAGATTTTAAACTCTTCATTTTGGAAACTGAAGGGATGCGTATCGGACGAACCGCTGGTAAAAACGGTGTTACGCATCCCTTTTATATACTACGGGAGGCAGTTATGAACGCAAAAAAAACAATTAGAGATATTGATGTGACCGGTAAGAAGGTATTGGTGCGGGTGGACTTTAACGTCCCGGTCAAGGATGGTGTTGTGGGGGATGATACCCGAATACGGGCAGCATTACCAACCATCCAATACTTGCTTGATAAGGGTGCGGCCGTGATCCTTTGTTCGCATTTTGGACGGCCAAAAGGAAGCCCGGATCCAAAATATACCCTAAAACCTGTGGCTGATTACCTGGGCAAATTAATGAATTTGCCTGTCAAATTTGTGGATGATTGCATTGGTCCAAATGTCCAAATGGTAGCTGATAATCTAAAAGGTGGAGAAGTCTTATTACTTGAGAATACACGATTTCATGAAGAAGAAACAAATAACGATCCAGGAATGTCCAAACAATTGGCTTCACTGGCAGAGATTTATGTAAATGATGCATTTGGATCAGCACACCGGGCACATGCCTCCACTGAAGGGGTTGCGAAATTTATCCCAGCAGTTGCAGGTTTCTTAATGGAAAAGGAAATTCAATACCTTGGACAGGCGATCCAAAATCCAGAACGTCCCTTCACTGCCATACTTGGGGGAGCAAAGGTAAGCGATAAAATTGAAGTTATCCGCAATTTACTCAAGAAATCTGACCAGATTCTGATCGGTGGAGGAATGGCGAACACGTTCCTTAAAGCACAGGGACTTTCTGTAGGGGATTCCCTGGTAGAGGATGAAGTGATCGACCTGGCAAAAGAGCTGCTGCAATCGAGCGGGGATAAGTTGAAACTCCCTGTAGATCTTGTGATTGCAGATAAATTTGACGCAGATGCTCAGTCAAAAATGATACCTGTTGGTCCAGTTCCCGATGGCTGGCGTATCCTTGATATTGGTGAAAAAACCGTTGCGTATTATGGAGAAATCCTTAATGACTTCAAAGACAATTGTATGGAATGGTCCCATGGGAGTCTTTGAATTCGAAAAATTTGCCACAGGGACATTAGGTATTGCAAAAGCAGTAGCAGACAGCAAAGCTGTAAGCATTGTAGGGGGGGGTGAATCTGTGGCGGCAATCAACCAATTTGGTTTAGAAGATCAAATTACACACATATCAACAGGCGGAGGGGCATCCCTGGAAATGTTGGAAGGAAAAGAGCTCCCGGGTTTGGCTGCCCTAATGGATAAATAGACACATTAATGTCATAGGATATATGATGAATCCAGTTAAATCCAATGTATATTCTTTATTAATAACTATCAATGCTAAATTCCGCTGGACAAATTGGGTTCATTCGGGTAAAATCTAGCACTGCAAATTATGGATAGAGATGTTAATGGAGGTTGGTTTTGGCAAATATTAGATCGCAAATAAAACGCAATAAGCAAAATGCGAAACGGCGAACAAGAAATCGAATTTATCGTGGGACGGCTCGTTCAATGGTTCGTAAAGCAGAGCTGGCGATTGAAGGCACCGATAAGGTGCAATCCGAAGAAAGCGTAAAAAAGGCGGTGATTGCTTTAGACAAAGCAGCGAATAAAGGGATCATCCATAAAAATAACGCCGCCAGACGAAAAAGTAGATTAATGAAGAAAATGAATGCAAAGTTGGCTGATTAGTCTGGTTCAGAAAATTCCAATTTAATTCCATTCATCTCAATTTTATTTAAAGTTTATTAAAGCGGGAGGTACCCACTCCCGCTTTAATCTTGTTATTAATTACAAATAAGCTACCAAAAGTGATGTATACTTCAAAAGATATGGCAAATTGATGCGCCAGGGTCCATAATGTTTGATAATGAACAACAAAACGTAACCCAGAGAATATATAAATATTGTATCCAGAACAACCTTCCTGAAACGAATATTCAATGGAAGTGGATTCCGTTTTCAGGCCATTGGGGCATTTCCACTTCCTTTTTTCAACTGGCTGCCCGGGAAGCTCGAACCGGAAAGAACATCGTTGTGAATCAAAGAGCGCAGGAATTGGCTGAGTTGGTGGCATCAGATCTCGCTGATATAGAAGGCTTCGCTCGTATTGAGGCAAAAAACGGTTACTTAAATCTCTACTTCGATACCGGAGAATATTCCAGGCGCGTGATTGACCGGGTCCTCCAGGAAGAGGCACAATTTGGCAGGGGCAGCTCCAAAGCAGAGAAAATAATGGTTGAGTTTTCTCAACCAAATACTCATAAGGCATTTCATGTCGGGCACTTAAGAAATGTAATCCTGGGTGAATCCATCTGCCGATTGCTGGATTTTGCCGGGTATGATGTTGTGCGGGCTAATTATATTGGCGATATCGGGTTACACGTTATCAAGTGGCTGTGGAACTATCAATCTAACCATTTCGGAGAGGTTCCCGGCGAGGATAAAACACGCTGGATGGGTGAAATTTATTCCGAAGCCGACCAAAAGTATGAAGAATCTGACCAGGTAAAAACAGACGTCCGCCAATTATTTGCAAAATGGGATCAGCGGGATGAGGGTGTGGTGGAATTATGGAGACAAACCCGGCAGTGGTCACTGGATGGATTTGAGCAGATCTATAATCAATTGGATGTTCATTTTGATCGGGTGTATTTTGAAAGCGAAGTTGAAGAAATTGGAAAGGGCTTTGTCCAGGAGCTAATCACGAAAAAAATTGCCAGAGATGAAAGACCTGAGGGAGCAGTGATTGTCCCGCTGGATGAGATTCTCGGGGAAAAAGAAAAATATCGTGTCCTGGTTGTCTTGCGGTCTGATGGGACTTCTCTTTATTCAACAAAGGATCTACCACTCGCAAAAAAGAAATTTGACGAGTTTAAACTATCCAGATCAGTCTACATCATTGATGTCCGGCAGTCGCTATATATGCAGCAAATCTTCAAAACGTTGGAATTAATGGGATACCTCTGGGCCAAAAACTGTTTCCACCTAGCATATGAAATTGTTAATTTACCTGGCAACGTAACCATGTCTTCCAGAGATGGTACGGTTGTCCTGCTAGAGGATCTAATTCAGGAAGCAACTGAACGTGCCCTTGAAATAGTAAAGGCAAAAAATCCGGATTTACCCCAAGAATCCCAGGGGAAGATAGCAGCGGCTGTTGCTATGGGAGCAATAAAATACCCAATGCTTTCCAGGGAAAACACAAAAACCGTAACATTTGATTGGAATACCGCACTGGATTTAAATGGCCAGGCAGCTCCATATATCCAGTATGCTTTTGTCAGGGCTAACAGTATTTTGAAAAAAAGTGGGATCAAGTTACCAGGTACCACCCATCTGGAATATGAATTGAGCGAGCCGGAAATTCAATTAATTGATTTAATATCACGGCTCCCGGACGAAGTGGAAAAAGCATCATACGAATTTCGACCGTTATACCTTTCTAACCTGGGTTATGAAATAGCACGTGCTTTTAATGATTTCTATAACCAATGTCCTGTGCTCCAAGCGGAAGACCACGTGAAAATTTTCCGTTTACGAATGGTAGCTGCAGCAAGACAAACGATAAAAAATATTCTTTTCCTTTTAGGAATAGAGGCTCCAGATGTCATGTAACCATCAATATTTTATAAAAATTGTTTAGGAGAAAAAATATGGAAAAAATTCGTACATTAATCATGGGTGCTGCCGGGCGTGATTTTCATAATTTCAATGTGTTTTTCCGTGGAAATCCTGCTTATGACGTCATTGCTTTTACTGCAACCCAGATCCCCAATATTGATAACCGAAAATATCCAGCCGCATTAGCGGGGGATTTATATCCGGAAGGGATACCCATTTATTCTGAAAGCGACCTGAGCAAGATCATTCGGGAAAAAAATATTCAACAGGTGATTTTTGCGTATAGTGATGTGCCCCACAATTATGTAATGGATAAAGCATCAATCGTTTTAGCATCCGGAGCTGATTTCCGGCTTATGGGAACGAATTCATCCCAGTTGAAATCTACAAAACCGGTGGTATCCATATGTGCTGTGAGGACCGGGTCTGGAAAAAGCCAAACAACCCGCAGAGTCTCACTAATATTGAGGGATATGGGGTACAAAGTAGCAGTCATCCGGCATCCTATGCCTTATGGGGATTTAGTAAAACAAAAGGTACAACGATATTCCGATTACAGTGATTTGGTTAAACATGAGTGTACGATTGAAGAACGGGAAGAATATGAACCCCATATCGATAACGGCATGATCGTTTACGCCGGTGTGGATTATGGCGCCATTCTTGAGCAGGCTCAGGATGAAGCGGATATCATCCTATGGGATGGAGGAAATAACGATTTTTCTTTTTATAAATCCGATTTATCGATTGTAGTGGTTGATCCCCATCGTGCAGGACACGAAAATTCCTACCATCCTGGTGAGACAAACGTGCTTTTGGCAGACGTTTTTGTTATCAATAAAATCGATACAGCCAATCCAGAGAAAGTGATAGAGGTTCGGAACAATATTCGTAAGATGAATCCGGATGCAGTTGTTATTGAAGCGGCGTCGCCTCTATTTTTAGACGATCCAGCAGCAATCCTGGGAAAACGTGTCCTTGTAATTGAGGATGGCCCCACTCTCACCCACGGCGAAATGGCGTATGGGGCAGGCTGGGTAGCAGCCCGCCGCTATGGAGCGAAAGAGATTGTAGATCCGCGCCCTTATGCGGTTCGTTCGATAATCGATACATATAACAAGTATCCGACTACGGGAGCAATTTTGCCGGCCATGGGATATGGAGATAAGATGGTGGCTGACCTGGAGGAGACAATCAATGCAACCCCGGTTGACCTGGTTATCTCTGCAACACCTATTGACCTAACCCGCATATTAAAAATTAACAAACCACTCCAGCGGGTACGCTATGAACTTCAGGAGATTGGTTTTCCGACCTTGAAGGATGTTCTCACAAGAAAATTTGAGCGAACATTATAGATTTTTATTGACTAAATATTGCGAAAACTGGAAAGTTAAAGAATTTTACGATTATGTTTATTGATGAAGCCCAAATTACTGTCAGATCTGGAAAGGGTGGAGATGGGATGGTTCATTTCCGCAGGGAGAAATATGTTCCCAGGGGGGGGCCTGATGGCGGGGATGGCGGCCGGGGTGGGAATGTAATCATGGAAGTATCAATTACCCTCAATACCCTTTCACACTTCCATTATAAAAAGAAATATATTGCCGAAGACGGGAAAAATGGCGGAACTTCCAAGAAAACCGGTCGTTCTGCAGAAGCTCTTATTGTAAATGTACCTCCCGGAACAATTCTGTATGACTCGGTTTCTGGTGAGATCCTGGGGGATTTAACCAGTGCAGGTCAGCAGTTGGTAATTGCTACCGGTGGGCGAGGCGGGAGAGGGAATGCCAGGTTTGCAAATTCAAGGGATCAAGCTCCCCGGATTGCAGAAAGGGGCGAACCGGGACAGGAGCGATTGTTAAAACTTGAATTGAAGTTAATCGCTGATGTTGGGATAGTAGGTGTGCCAAATGCCGGAAAATCGAGTTTGCTGGCAGCCATAACCAGGGCAACACCTAAAATTGGTGATTATCCGTTCACTACTATTGAGCCAAACCTGGGTGTGGTTGAAATGGACCTGGATAATTCATTCGTTGTAGCCGATATCCCCGGTTTATTAGAAGGAGCTCATGCTGGTGTAGGATTGGGAGATAGTTTTCTGCGTCATATACAGCGCACGCGGATAATCATCCACCTATTAGATGGACTTTCACAGGATCCAATTGCCGATTTTTCTCAAACCAATAATGAAATGGCATTATTTGATCCGGACCTACAGGAAAAGTACCAAATTGTTGCAGTTAATAAAATTGATCTCCCGGAGGTCCAGCAAAAATGGCCGGATATCAAAGAAAAATTGGCTAAATTGGGCCATTCTGCCTTTGCAATATCTGCTTTCTCAAGAGACAATTTGGATGTGCTTCTTAAAAAGACCATGGAACAGCTTGAAAAGATTCCCCCGGTGGAACAAGTATCCGAAATGCCTGTTTATCGAACGAAGAAAGATATCAGGGATTACCAGATTGAAAAAACTGAAGATGGCTGGCGGGTTAGTGGAGAACGAATTGAACGTTCGGCTGCTATGACATACTGGGAACATGATGGTTCAATCCGCCGTTTTCAAAGGCTGATTGGGACAATTGGTCTGGAGGATGCACTGAGGAAAGCCGGAATCAAATCGGGAGATACGGTGCACATCGGACCGTATGAACTGGAATGGCAGGATTGATATGCGTATAGGTGTTTTTGGCGGTACCTTCGATCCCCCTCATATGGGGCATCTTATTTTAGCAGATGAGGCTCGTTATCAACTTGGGATTGATTTACTGTTGTGGGTACTTACCCCAGCTCCTCCCCATAAATTGGGTCAGAGTATCAGTCCAACGGATCAACGATTGAAACTGGTGAAAAAGACGATTGAAAAAAATCCAAATTTTACACTATCAACAGTTGAGCTCGACCGCCCAGGACCCCATTATGTAATTGACACAATCCGCCTTTTAAAGGAAAAATTCCTCAATGATGAGATTTATTATCTAATGGGTGGAGATTCTTTGCGAAATCTGCCAAAGTGGAATGAACCCATTGATTTTATCTGGTCCTGTGATGGGTTGGGGGTAATGCGACGTCCTGGTGATAGAATCGATCTTGAGGAATTAGAAGAAAAGATTCCTGGTATAACCGCAAGAGTGACCTTTATTGATGCCCCCTTACTGGAGATTTCCTCCTCGCAAATTAGGGAAAGGATCTCCCAAGGGAGACCCTTTCAATATTATCTTCTTCCGGAAGTCTACAGCATGATCTTAAACTCCGGGTATTATCAAGAGTAAATTTTACGGGATTATATTAATCCTGGTGAATTAATAATAATTTTCCAAGGTTAATGTCAATTACAAAATCCAGGACAGGTCCTTGCCCATTTGTATTGTAATTCCCCCCTTCAATATCCCAGACACCCTCAAATTCCACATTTTTTAGTTCTCCATTGACGCGAATATTAGCAGAGATTCCGTCCGGTATGATTATTGTCATAGAACCTACTCCCAGGTCAACTTCTACTTCTGCCCCCCGTTTTAAAGATCCCCCAAAATCAAGAAGATAAGAACCGGCTCCGCCTCTAAAGGACATATGTCTGAAATTTGCGTTGGCAAGTCCTTTCATGGTGACATTGGAGGCGCCGGTAGTGTAGGATAGTTCCTCCATGTCGGCCGGGTTTAATTCCTGGAATATGATTTCATTATGACTTGCTCCATCATTGATGATTATGGAAGTCAAGGGAATGCCAGTTAGATCGCAAATTCCATTGTAAGCCCCGGCATTGAGAGTTAAATCTGTGGCAACATCACCAATTTGCAAATCCCATTCATTTACCAGTTTTCCAACAGGTAAAGATGCAGATACATCCTCGGTTTGACTTATCTGAATTTCATTTTCCAAAAGAGTCAGAGACGGCTTTAGTGTTTGAAAGTTATAATCAATTGTCCCGGTAAGAATTTTTCCTGTTGTTTTACTGATGATCAATTCACCAGCGCCCATATTTATTTCCAACTCGATGGGAGTGGCAACATCCTCAAGGTCTTCGTGTATTTCAAATGTCTGTACTTCCCGGGTCACGGTTTCCTTTATCGGGATTGTAATCGTGCAAGAGAGGGATAAAGCCGCCAGAAGCAAGAGAATGATAATGGTGTTTTTTTTCATTTATACTCTCCACTATGCAACCATATATTATTTCTAATCCCCGTTTTTTATCATTATCGGTTTCGCTATTGATTGCCAAGCCCTTCTGATTGTGGGGCAAACAAACCAAAACGGCTTAGGATTACACCCCCCAACCCCAGAAAGCCTATTAGCACTCCCGGAATCCAACCGACGCAGGGAATCCATCCAATTCCACGTACCACAAGGGTAAGCAGCAAGGTTCCTAACCCTGCGCACACCGGGGCAGCCCAGCTCTGATGAATGCTGGATGATAGGCGGCTGCCTACCTCGTAACCCATTGCAATCCAACCGGCGATATAAGCGATGCCCAAAATAATAATCCCCAATAAACCTAAAGGTATCAAAATAATAGTTATCATGAGAATAATTAATATTCCGGGAGCAACAATCGCAGTAAGCAATCCCAGACTTGCGGATATTAATGGCTGCCTGGAAATCACATTACCCATTCTGGTGATTGGTTTTTCAAAGAAAAGGGCTGAAAATGCAGCCAACGCTGCCAAAGCGAGAGCCTGAAATAATCCCCAGGAAAGGTCCCGAATTGGTGTGAGAATCCCATTTATGACAGGAGTTCCCTGGTTACCTTTGGGTGATGCCCCGGAGATAAAAGGCATAATTTCAGGAATATTAATTCTACCAGGTAGCTGAAAAGAGGAATTGCCCCGAATAATCGCTCCATCTGCCTGCTTAAGAGAAGTGCCAACTGTATTTAAATCACCATTTACAACGGAAGTATCCCCGAGGCTTACAGAACCGCCGATGGCGGTGATGCTGCCTTGTATCGTCCCATTTGCATCCAGGGATCCACCAACCAGAACAACTTGACCATTTACCAAGGATCCTTCCTGCAGTTTAGCACTTCCCCCAAAAATTACGAGATCGCCATTAAGCACTTCTTTGTCACGTAACTCATAATTTCCACCCAATACTATTTTGTCCCCATCTGGACCCTGGGCATATACTGGAGATGGTACCGCCAGTACGATAAAAACGAACAATAATTTTAGGAAACAGGAGATTTTTTGAATTCTCATTTTGTCCTGACTCCTTGAAGGGAAATCCGCCAAATTGAATAAATCCATAGAACCGTCAACAGGCAGAAAGTGGAAGAAAACACTAGTGTGTAATAGAAAGGAATGATTGGGGGAATAACATTAAATACCGTGGTAGAGAACATATGCAGCAGATTAATGACCATGACTAAATTATTTATTGAGTTGATCACGCCAATGATGAGGCCGGCAGGAGAAGCCAATACCATTGTCAGTCCAAAGGCAATCAACAAAGCAAGGACTGTCCCGGTAGATGAAATCAGGAGCATTTTTCTGGCCTGCATGGTTCTGGCAAGCAATTTGCGGTTGTCAAGCTCCATATACCACTTTTCGACAAAATTGGGTGACGGTTTTACCATTTGAACAGATTGAATTTGCTTGCATACAGCCTGCCAGGAATTAAATAGGGTTTCGCATTCCGGGCAAGCCTTGAGATGTTCAATCAGGTATTTTTTTTCTGCTGAAGATATCGATGTTCCTGAGAAAATCAAGTCCTCAAAATGCCGATGAATGGTCATGTCCCCTCCGTAACAGGTGAAAATTGTTTTTCGGATAGCAACCAGAGGGTAGCCAGTTGTTTCCGAATTCGGTGCAAACGACTTTTTACAGCACTTACTGAAAGGGAAAGCGATTTGCCAATTTCCTTCTCTGAAAAATCGTACCAGTAGAACAAAATTATCATGGCTCTGTCCTCCGGTTTTAATAATGAGATCACCTGCTGCACCTGTTCCTGTTTCATAGCATCCATTACAGATTTTTCGGGATTCGGTAGAGGATCCGGTATGTTCCCTTCCGGTAAAACATCCATTGAGAAACTTGGTAAACTCCGGTGACGAAGCAGGTCAATACAAAAATGGGCTGCAATGGATAAAAGCCAGGTCGAGAATGAACGGTTTGGATCATATTTGTTTATCCCTTGATAGGCACGCCAAAAGGTCTCCTGAGCTGCGTCCTCGGCTTCCTGCCTGTTGCCAAGCATACGAAAACAGAGGTTGAATACCGGTGTCTGGAAGCGTTCCAACAGGGTAGTGAAAGCAAGGTCGTCTCCCTGCTTGATCTGCTTGAGCAGATCTGCATCTAGATTGGTCACCGGATACTCCTGAATTTTCTTTTCATCTAATATACGAAGCAGCATGCAAGCAAGTTTCAAATTTATGGGTTACTGGTGGAAGTGAGTCAATAGTTAGTATTTTTGTGCATGTGATAGAAAATAAAGAAATCCCTGAAAAGCGATAAAGCGATCAAGAATTGAATTTGACTTTTTAATTATTCTCTCTATAATGATCATAAAGAATGTAAAAAGCATAACGTAAAAACGTACCAAGGCGCATGCCTTGCTTTGATGTGAATATGGACAATTAAGTATAATGGTTTTATGGTTGATATATAACAGCTCGTATTCTGATGTCTTTATCGTTCCAATTTCCATCCAGGCTCAAATTATTCAGTTATTAATGGTAGATACATTAGCGGACATAGTTGAAAACTAATTTCGTGTCGGACATCTGGTGTATTTACAATCTACCTGATGTTTTAATATCCATATTTACAATCATAGTTAGGAGGATAAATGAATAAGAAGTATATAAAAACCCTGTTGGTATTCATTACCATATTCATGCTGCTCCTGAATGGGTGTGGACCAGCACCAACGCCGCAAGTTGTTGAAGTTACAAAAATAGTTGAAGGGGAAGTCCAGACTGTGGTTATTACTGCAACACCAGCTCCAGTCGAGGAAGAAAAGCCAGCAGAATTACCAGAAAAGATTATTGTTGGCGCGCTACAGCCTTTGACCGGCAGCCATGCCCCATTCGGATCCGAAGCAAAAATTGGTATTGAGCTTGCTGTAAAGCATATCAATGAAGCAGGTGGAATCAAATCCATGGGTGGGATCCCATTAGAACTGGTTGTTGAGGATGCTGGTGAGAATGCTGATTCGGCACGTCTGGGCGCTGAAAGCATTATCAGCAAGCACCATCCCGTAGCGATATTTGGGACTTACATCTCCCGCATGACCGCTGCTGCTTCGGAAGTAACAGACCGCGAGCAAGTTTTCCTGATTGCCGATGCGCTTGTAGACAGCATCACCCAGATGGGACGCCGCTATCTCTTCCGACCAGGACCAAAAGCCAGCCAGCATGGTATGTCCGCAGTGCGGTTTGTTATGGAAATGGCGGAGAAACAAGGCCTGACATTCACCAAGGTAGCCATTATCAATGAAGACTCGGCATTCGGGCGTGCCAATACAATGGGTGCCCTGGATGAAGCGATCAACTGGGGTTTAACGACTGTGTACCAGAAGGAATACCCCTATGACATTACAGATGCGACCACGATCATCAACGACATTGAAAATTCCGGTGCCGATTTTATTGTTCACTGCCCCTATTTCAACGACGCGATCGTGTTTGCCAATGGCTTCAGCGAATCGAACAAAATCCCCAAGTTTATTGCCGGAATGGGTGCCTGCGGGTACACCGATCCGCAATCCATCGAGCAATTGGGTGATAAGGCCAATATTTATACGAACACCTACAGCTATAACCCCGCTAAAGATACCGAACAAAACAAAAAATTTGTAGAAGATTTCAAAGCCCAGATGGGATACATCCCCACTGAAGGGGCAGGCATGAACTATTACGATGTCTGGACATTTAAGGAAGCCCTGGAGCTTTCCGGAACAATGTTCCCGGATGATCCCTTGAACCCAGAGAATCTGCGCTCTGCAATGCTTGCATTGGATTTGACCAGTGGTCCGGCGGTTGATACATTCCCCGGAACCCGCATTGCCTTCACCGAGGCTGGGGACAATCCTGATGCAATTGCAGTCATCTACCAGGTTCAGGATGGAGAAATAAAGGTGGTCTGGCCGTTTGATGTTGCAGAAGCAGAAGCAATATTCCCAAGGCTGGATTCAACCTACTAACAGGCAAAATGATTTTACTTTCACATTGAGGAACCAACCAAGAAAATTTTGGCAAGTCTAAAATGTGTACCTGGCTTCAACCTTATGGATAGAAGCCAGGTACACACGCATATTATGTCCAGGAAATGGATTTGACAATTATGGAAAATCTTGCTCAGAATATCATCAATGGATTGATGATGGGAGGGATCTACGCCTTGATAGTACTAGGCCTTTCCATCATTTTCGGGGTGATGAATGTTGTTAATTTCGCCCACGGCGATTTCGTCATGTTATCCATGTATGGGACATTCCTGGTTGCAACCTGGTTGAACTGGGACGCAATAGCTACTCCGCTGATAACCTTTCCCGTCATGTTTCTTGTTGGAGTCATCACATATTATATCCTCATCCAACCAACCCTCCGTGAAAAATATGTAATGCAGATCGCTGTAACCGTTGGATTACAGTATCTATTCAGAGCTCTCACTCAAATTGCATTTAAAGCCTCCCCGAGAGCATTAAATTTTTCCATTATCCAGGGGAATATAGAAATAGGGGGCTTGACCATACTATCCTCCAGGCTCATCTCATTTGCTGTCAGTCTGCTGGTTATCCTGGCAGTATATATTTTCCTATCAAAATCCTGGGCCGGTAAAGCCATCCGGGCTGCCTCGGATGATCTGGATGTGGCTTCGCTTGTAGGCGTGAATTATCATCGTACCTATGCGATCACATTCGGCCTTGGAACCGGCTTGACCGCAGTTGCCGGGGGACTATTAATGACGTTTCAGCAAGTAGGACCATTAATGGGGATGAGTTTTGGCTTATTGAGTTGGGTGGTCCTGGCAATGGCTGGACTCGGCTCCACTTCCGGAGTATTAATTTCTGGATTAATCGTTGGTGTGGCTGAGTCACTCGCAATTGCATATTGGGATCCCCGCGCCCGCCTTCTGGTTGTATATATGCTTTTCATCCTGGTACTCTGGATAAAACCCAGAGGATTGTTTGGGAGGAAATAGTGAGATGAGATATCAATTGACTCCAAAAACAATATTTCTTACGGTTGGTCTCTTGCTGGCATTGATTTTGCCGCTTTTCTTTGGCAAAAACCAATATACCACTCTCCTGGCGACCAATGTATTGTTGTATGCAACCCTTGGAACAGCCTGGAATATCATTGGCGGTATGGGCGGCCAATTTGACCTGTCTGCAGGTGCTTACTTGGGAATCGGCTCTTTTGTTGTCGGGACATTATTGATCAGGTTTGGATTCAGTCCCTGGATTACGATGTTCCTGGGTGCATTAATTGCTGTTGGTTTATCCCTGATGGTTGGTCTTCCTTTATTCCGGTTCAAGGTACGGGAAGTTTGGTACGCGCTTGCTTCTGCTGCTCTGGTGGAAGTGCTCAGGGTTCTCTTCATTATGTGGGAGGAAGTGGGAGGAGCTACCGAGCGGTTTCTGCCCATGTACTACGATGATTTTTCAAAGTTCACCCATATGCGTTTTTCATCCTATGTACCCTATTACTATATCCTGCTGGCAATGTTGATCTTTGCATATCTTGTTAATGTCCGTATCAGAAAGACGAGATTGGGTTATTCCCTGCTGGCGTTATCTGAAGAAGAAGATGCCGCTGCCGTACTGGGAGTAAATGTACGATTGTCGAAAATTAAAGCTCTCATGACCTATGCATTTATTGTCGGCCTGGTTGGAGGTGTGGACGTCTGCATCAAAGGAAATCTGCATGCCAGTTCCTTTAATGCAGTACAAAGTACAGAAGTTGCCATTTTGGGGATTGTTGGAGGTATAGGGATTACCCACGGACCCTTATTAGCGGCTTTATTCATGGTAAGCATACGTGAATTGTTACGCGCCCAACTGGGTGGAGGGATGGAAGGGCTTTACATGGTGATATATGCGGTTGTATTAATCCTGATCGCCATTTTCCGGCCGGATGGAATTGCCGGGATATTGGAGAGTATATATAACCGGATTAAACCGAAAATTTCGGAGGAAAACAATGGCAGATTATCCGATGCTTAAGGTAGACTCCCTGACTGTTAAATTTGGCAACCTTGCGGCTGTGAATCATGTATCATTTGAGGTTGAAAAAGGGGAAATTGTTGGTTTGATAGGACCAAATGGGGCAGGAAAGACTACCTGTTTTAATGCCATTACCGGGTTAGTAAGTCCGCATTCTGGCAACGTGTTCTTTGAAGGACAAAAGATAGTCGGAGTACTTCCCCATGTGATTTGTAAGATGGGGATGTCACGTACCTTCCAGGTAATCCGTGCATTTAAAGACATGACCATCAGGGAAGCAATCCGGGTGGGTGCGTATAACCGGACTGCTGAAAAATTTGTGGATAGCAAGGTGAATGAAATCCTTGAATTTACCGGGCTTAAAAATCAGGCTGAAAAAAAATGTGCTGATCTGGGTCTGGCAACGCTGAGAAGGATAGAACTGGCAAGGGCTTTGGCAACAGACCCAAAAATGCTCCTGCTTGATGAGACCGGAGCAGGATTGAATGCCTCTGAGTTGGATGAATTCATGACTCTTTTGCACAAAATCAACACAGACCGGGGAGTCACCCTGTGTGTTGTTGAACATATCATGCAAATGGTTATGGGGATTTGCCAGCGGATTTTTGTACTCGACTCCGGGGAATTAATTGCATCAGGGACCCCTGAGGAGATTGGTAGTAACAACAGGGTAATTGAAGCATACCTGGGAAAGCGAGAAGGATTATGATCCTTAAAGTTGAGGGATTGCATTCAGGGTATTCAAAGGTCCCAGTTATCAGGGATTTAGAAATTGAGATTGCAGAGCGTGAAACCGTGGCGGTTATTGGTCCCAATGGAGCCGGCAAAAGTACATTGTTGAAAACACTCATGGGATTAGTGAAGGCGACCGCGGGAAAAATATTATTTGAAGGAACGGATATCTCCCACCTATCTACGGACCTCATAACAAAAAAGGGTATTAGCCTGGTACCTGAAGGTGGGCGTCCATTTCCAAATATGTCCATATATGATAATTTGGTTATGGGAGCTTACGGAAACCGTGAGATTCTCAAAAGCCCTGTGATTGAGGAAATGTATGAAATATTCCCCATATTAAAAAAACGCCAGGACCAATATGCACGTACATTAAGCGGCGGAGAAAGGCAGATGCTTTGCCTGGCAAGAGGATTAATTTCAAGACCGAAGATAATCATGCTTGACGAGCCTTCCCTGGGGTTGGCACCCAAATTAGTTGATGAAATTTACGAAAAAATCAAGGTTTTAAGGGAAGAATTTGGCTTGACAGTCCTATTAGTTGAACAAAACACAAGTTATGCTCTGGAACTGGCAACCCGAGCTTACGTCCTTGAAAATGGTCAGATTAAAATGCACGGTATGGCAGAAGAACTACGAACAAGTGAGCATATCAGGAAACATTACCTCGGAATTTAGTACCGCATATTTTGGTCATCAGGGTGTTTAATTTAATTAAGGCCAGGCTACCGGGAAATCCGCTGCCTGGCCTTAATAAATTAAATAACATCATGAAAAAATTAAACTCATCCTTACCTTCTAATTTCTCAAGGATGTGGTTGACGACGATGTCCAGGTGATGGGATTTGTGTACAAAGTCCAG
Source organism: uncultured Chloroflexia bacterium (assembly GCA_963747965.1). Classification (GTDB taxonomy): domain Bacteria; phylum Chloroflexota; class Anaerolineae; order Anaerolineales; family Anaerolineaceae; genus CAVVGZ01. Next base: position 244,078 of record CAVVGZ010000007.1, read on the forward strand.
ATCATCCGATTTTATGGTGAGCACGGGGCAACTTTCAAAGGTATTGATCCAATCGTCATAAAAACCATCCAGGAGTTCCAGGTATGCCGCATCAATTCCCGTCTCCATATCCCTGCCCCTTTGGTGGATCCGTTCTAAGAGCACACCCACGGGTGCCTTAAGGTATATCAGCAGGGATGGGGATGGTAATCCCTGAACGACAAGATTAAAAACACGCAGATAGGCTTCGTAATCCAGATCTGAAAGATTATTCAGTTGATGGAGTGCTCTGGCAAAAATGAATGCATCCTCATATATACTGCGATCGATGATGGCGGAATGAGGATCATTCCATAAATCAATTTGTTGTTCTGCGCGATGTCCTAAAAAGAAGATTTGCAAATGAAACGACCAGGTTTTCATGTCTGCATAAAAATTTGGAAGATACGGATTGTCCGAGACAGACTCGTAAGCGGTTCGCCATCCAAGCCGCTCGCCTATCCTTTGGGTGAGAGAGGTTTTTCCCGATCCAATATTACCAGCAACAAGAATAAGTCTTTTTGCCATAAATTATCCTCAGGATGTGATTAAAATGTTTGATTTAAGTATATACTAGCATCGGCTCTGGATCTGGAATGGTGTGAAATGGGTTTGTTTCTCCGTTGGTGGTATGATTTTTCCAGCTAATATACTGATGATTTAAACGACCAGGAATGGGAAGGATTGTTTAGACGAAGAATCAGCCAAATCGTCCTGCCAGGTAATCCTGTGTCTTCTGGTTAGCCGGATTTAGAAATAATTCCTCACCCTTACCAAACTCAATAACCTCCCCTTGTAAGAAAAATGCCGCATAATCAGCCATGCGGGCAGATTGTTGAGAATTATGTGGGGCGAGAATTATTGTAATTGTATTGGAGAGTTCATTTAGCAGGGATTCGATTTTTTTTGTCGAAATAGGGTCAAGGGCAGAAGTTGGCTCATCCAGAAGAATAATTTCAGGATTCAATACAAGCACCCGAGCGATACAAAGGCGCTGCTGCTGGCCACCTGAAAGGGTATTGGCAGGATCTTGCAATCGGTCATAGACCTCCTCCCAGAGAGCAACCTGGCGGAGTGCTTTTTCAACTGCAGAATCCAAAACCGATTTTTTCCTTTCACCACCAACCTCTAATCCATAACTGACATTTTTGTAGATGGTTAATGGCAAAGGCACCGGCCGGGAAAAAACCATACCAATCTTCCTTCTTAATTGGATCACATCCAACCTGGGATCAAGGATATTTACTCCATTGATGGTTACCTTACCAGTAACGGTCTTTACATCAGCAAGGTCATTCAGCCTGTTGATCACCCTTAAAGAAAGTAGATTTTCCGCCACCCGATGGGCCAAATAATACGGTAACCGCATTGGACGGGATTTTCAGGTTGATATTCTTGAGACTTTCCGCCCCATCACCATAAGCCAGGGAGAGATTTTCAACAATGACTTTATCCATTCTTATTACCACTGCCTCCTAGCCCTGGCTCTTGAGCGGATAACTGTGGCAATTATATTCATCCCAAGCACAAATGTGAGTAAAACGAGGGCTGTCCCATACTGGATCTCAATGGACATTCCGGGGACCTGGGTGGAAATGACAAATAAGTGGTAAGGAAGTGCCATGGTCTCATCAAGCGGTGAGCTTGGCAACATTGGCAGGAAGAATGCTGCTCCTGTGAATAGTATGGGGGCGGTTTCTCCAGCTGCACGTTCCAATCCCAGGATGACCCCTGTAATTATTCCAGGAATCCCCTGGGGAAGTACGATGCGGCGGATGGTCTCCCACTTGGTGGTGCCGAGAGATACACTTACCACACGGAACTCTGTCGGTACTGAACGAAGAGCTTCCTCCGATGCCGTAATAATTACCGGCAAAGTCATAATTGAGAGGGTTAACGAGGCAGCCAGAATACTACTGCCGATATTCAAGAATATCACAAACAAGCCGAGTCCAAAAAGACCAAAAACGACGGATGGAATACCAGCCAGATTAATCATCGATACGCGGATCAATTGGGTCAGACGATTATCAGGGGCATATTCCGATAAATAGATGGCTGCTGCAACTCCCGGAGGGACAGAAAATAATGCGGTCCCCAAAGTAAGATAGATAGTACCCAATATGGCTGGGAAGATGCCGCCGGCTTTCATCCCATCACTTGGAAATCCTGTGAGAAATTCAAGGCTGATCACTGAAAGTCCCTGGACAAGGATATATATACCCAGGGCAATAATTGGTACGACGGTGATTAATGCCAGCAGGGATAAAGCAGAATAACCGATCTTTTGTTGGGTAATTCTATTGGAGGTAGGTTTTTGGTTCATTTGTTTTCTAGGATAGCAATCTTTCAGAGCGTTTTACGATTCGGAAACTGACTAAATATGCAACAATGTTGATAATCAATGAGAATAAGAAAAGTATGATACCGATCAGGAAAAGCATTTGATAATGGACACTTCCCGTGGCAACTTCACCCATTTCCGATGCAATGGTTGCGGTCATTGTTCGAACCGGTGCGAAGATTGCCTGGAAGCCTTGCGGCACAACCGGAGCGTTGCCCGTGACCATCATGACAGTCATCGTTTCCCCAATTACCCTTCCAATTCCCAACATTACCGCTGTAATTACCCCCGACCTGGCAGCGGGAAGGGTTGCCCCCCAGATGGTTTGCCACGGTGTGGCTCCAAGTGCGAGTGAAGCCTGCCGGTATGATCCAGGTACTGTATTCAGGGAATCTTCTGTGATAGAAACGATTGTCGGAATTGCAGCCCAACCTAAAAGGATGGATCCAGTAAAAGCTGTCAACCCAGTAGGCAGATTAAAGGACTCCCGGATGAAAGGAACGATCACCTGGATGCCAATAAATCCCAGGACAACCGAAGGAACCCCTGCGAGAATCTCAACCAGGGGTTTCAGGAATTCTTTTGCCCATTGCGGGGCAATTTCAGAAATATAGATACCTGTTCCTATACCCAGGGGTACTGCGACCAGAGTCGCACCAATCATGACTGTAATCGATCCCAGGATTAATGGCCAGATGCTGAAATAAGATTCAATCGGGTACCAGTATTTCCCAAAAACACTGTCAAATGGGACACTATAGATTGCCGGGAATCCCTCTTTAATCAGGAAAAGGCTGATGAGACTCACATAAAGGATACTTAGATAACCGGAGAACTGAATGATACGGGTAATGATGAATTCAGTTTTGGATTTCTTTCTCACCTGCGTGAAGGATGTGTCCATTAATCACCTGCAATAATTGGGACAAAACCAAGTTCTAAAACGATATCTTGGGCTTCTGAAGATAAAATCCAATTAATATATTTATTTATATATACCTCAGAATTTTTGTTGGTGTAGATATATAAGTCTCTGGAGATGGGATATTGGTTATTATTTACGGTATTAACGCTGGGTATGATATAGGGAGATTTTGGGTCTTTAGCTACGGCAACCATTTTTACTTCATCCGTGATATAGCCTAATCCGTCGTAACCGATGGCATGGGGGTTATCCCGAACCTCGGAAATTATCCCTTCGGATGATGGCAGTAGTAATGTCGTTGGTGAGAAAATTGATTTGTCTTCAGAATCACCCAGGCGTATTACTGTTTCCAGGAAATACACATGCGTGCCTGAATTGGTCTCTCTGGATAGGCGGACAATTGGGAGGTCGTCCCCACCGACTTCTTTCCAGTTGTTGATTTCTCCCTTATAAATACCTGATATTTGCTGTAAAGTTAATTCACCAACTGGATTGGAGGGATTTACTATTACAGCAATCGCATCCCTTGCGACAACTATCTCTTCAGGTAAAACCCCATTTTTTACGGCTTCTTCATATTCGATGGGTTTTAATTCCCGGGAGGCATTTGCTAAATCGGTGGTTCCATTAATAAGCGAAGTGATCCCTGTCCCAGACCCGCCTCCGCTGACAGAGATATTAACATCCGAATTTAGCATCTGGTACTGTTCTGCCCAGGCAAGGGCTAAATTTACCATGGTATCAGAGCCCTTGTTTTTTATGGTATGGACTTCTGAGGACGCACCGGTCTGTTCATTCGCCCGGTTGGAGCACCCAGAACAGGTAAGTACCAGAATACCAATCAGGATATAAATAATTGATGATTTCACCGTTATGATTATATCGAATTACTGCCGAGAATTTTAATAAAAACCCAATATATTCCGGAAATTGTTATTAATGATTTACAAATATTTGATTGATTACACTATCCTGTGATACGGCGAAATACACCTGAATATGCTATGGCAGGGACGACTCACGCAGAATTTCTTTTTCCTTTTTTTGCGTCTTGCCACGCTCTTCAGTATTCAGAATCTGCTTTCGTATACGGAAATTTAATGGAGTTACTTCAAGAAGCTCATCCTCGGCAAGGTATTCAAGTGCCTGGTCGAGTGATAAATCTCGCGGCGGAGATAAGCGATACTCAATATCTTTATTCGAAGAACGCATATTGGTCAGGTGCTTTTTCTTGCAAACATTGACGACAATATCTTCAGACCGCTGGGTTTCTCCGACAACCATACCCTCATAAATATCCACTCCCGCACCAATAAATAGGATACCGCGTTCCTCAGCATTCTTAAGGCCATAGGTTGTTGTGATCCCAGCCTCCCAGGCGACAACAGAACCGGTAGCCCGCGATTCAATCGAGCCAGCCAAAGGACCATAACCATGGAAAAATGTGTTCATAATACCCATTCCCCTGGTTTGAGTAAGCAGTTGATAACGGAATCCCAACAGCCCGCGGGTTGGAACCAGGTATTTCAGATGGACGGAACCATCCGGATTATTTATCATATTCAACATTTTCCCGCGCCGTGTACCAAGCATTTCAACAACCACCCCGACAGTATCGGGACTGGTGTCTATAAATACATCTTCATAAGGTTCAAGAATTTCACCCAGCTCATTTTCCTGGAATATCGCTTTGGCTCTGGTGACTTGAAATTCATACCCTTCACGGCGCATGGTTTCGATGAGAATTGCCAGGTGAAGTTCACCGCGCCCTGCTACAATAAATGTGTCTGCACTATCGGTTTCTATAACCTGAAGGGCAACATTGTTGCGAAGTTCGTTGAACAGGCGTTCGCGCAACTTTCGTGAAGTTGACCATTTTCCTTCGCGACCGGTAAACGGTGATGTATTTATTCCGAAAGTCATTCTAACTGTAGGAGCCTCAACCTCTATGGGCGGGAGCGGGATTGGATTCAGGGCGTCAGCAAGCGTTTCACCAATAGCAATATTTTCCAGACCAGCTATAGCAATAATTTCTCCGGCGCTTGCATTATCAACTTCCACCCGGTCCAATCCCTGGTGAATATACAAATATCTTGCCCGCTCAGGCAGGATGGATCCATCCAATGTTATACGTGCTAAGTTTTGGTTTAGGCTAATTTTGCCTGCATGGATTCTACCAATCGCATAGGTTCCCTGGTATTCATCGTAGCCCAAATTCGTCACCAGTATTTGCAACGGAGCATCCATATCTACCATAGGACAAGGTATCTGCTCGAGAATCGCTTCAAAGAGAGGCTGCAGGTTTGGACTTAATTCGGGGGTCATACCTGCCTGTCCACTGACCGAATTGGCATAAACGATTGGAAATTCAGCCTGTTCTTCTGAAGCGCCAAGCTCGATGAACAAGTCAAATGTCTGGTTGAGGGCGCGAAGTGGATCGGCATCCTTCCGATCAATTTTGTTTATCACCAGGATTGCTTTGATCCCCCTTTCAAGTGCCTGCTTAAGTACAAAGCGGGTCTGGGGCATTGGTCCTTCTGCAGCATCCACAAGCAGAAGCACACCATCTACCATATTCATGATTCGCTCAACTTCACCCCCAAAGTCAGCATGTCCTGGTGTGTCCACGATGTTGATTTTGACCATCTCGCCGCTTTTTGGGTCAGGAATAAGGATAGCTGTATTTTTGGCAAGAATGGTGATTCCGCGTTCTCGTTCCAGGGCATTGGAATCCATAATACGTTCCTGAACCTGCTGATTTTCCCTGAATACCCTGGCTTGCTTTAATAAGCCATCAACAAGTGTTGTTTTTCCATGGTCAACATGAGCGATGATTGCTATATTTCTAATATCATTTCTTGCTTTTAACATTTATTAAAAACCTTTATTATTTATAAAATACCGGTTGATCCGTCGATATAAAAACGACTGATAATCATATCATAATTCGTTCCTTATCCGTGGAATTCATGGGCATTTAGATAATCTGGCAATTTCTGAAATTGTTATAACAAAATTTAGGAGGTCCAAAATCTCAGGGTAAAATGATATGATCTGGATGCTATACTTGTTCCAGTTCTTATATTATGACGAGGGAAATGATGCAATACAGAAAATTTGGAAAACTCGATTGGCAGGTATCGGCACTTGGATTTGGCTGTATGCGACTACCGGTGCTCGATGGAAAAAGAAATTGTATTGACATCCCTACTGCAACCCGCATGATCCATTCGGGGATTGAAGGTGGGATCAATTATTTAGATACAGCCTATACCTATCACGATGGTGAGAGTGAGAAGTTTGTTGGTGGTATTTTAACAGCTGATCACCGTCGAAAAGTTAAATTGGCAACAAAGATGCCGAGCTGGCTGATTAAAGAAAAAGGTGATTTCGACCTGTACTTCGAGGAACAACTAGGCAGGCTGAAAACAGAACGGATCGATTTCTATTTGGTGCATACATTAAACCTTGCCTATTGGGAAAATTTACTCCGGTTGGGTGTCCTGGATTGGCTGCAGAGAAAGAAAGACAAAGGATTTATTGGAGCCATAGGATTTTCCTTCCACGACGAATTCCCAATATTCAAAAGAATAATTGATGAATTTGAGTACTGGGATTTTTGCCAGATTCAATACAATTACCTGGATATTGAAGAACAGGCAGGCTTATCAGGATTAAAATACGCATCTGCCAGGGGGTTGGCGGTTATCGTCATGGAACCACTTCTGGGTGGAAAATTGGCAGTGCCGCCGCCTGCAATTCAATCTATTTTTAATTCGGCTGACAGGCTTCGTTCACCAGTAGATTGGGCACTGCAGTGGATTTGGGACCAACCGGAAGTTAGTGTCATTTTAAGTGGAATGACATCAACCTTGCAAGTCAAGGAAAACCTTGAGTGTGCAGACCGGTCCAAGGTTGGCAGTTTCTCGAAGCTGGAGGGAGAAGTCATCCGTAGAGTACAGGATGCGTTTTACCAAATCTGCCCCATTCCCTGTACTAACTGCCAGTATTGTATGCCTTGCCCGCATGGGGTAAATATTCCCCTCAATTTTGATGTTTTTAACCGCGGGATAATGCTGGATGATATAAAATCCATGAAATATAAATATGGGGAACTGGATGCGGCTGAACGCGCATCCGCCTGCCAGCACTGCCATGATTGTGAAGATAAATGCCCTCAACGGATACCCATCAGCGATTGGATGAGTTATATCCACGAAGTACTTGGAGAAAGCCGGATATATTCCTGCGAAGAACAACCCCCGCAAACCAGGACGTCGTAATTAGTTGATAGGGTGAGCGGTTGTTTGTATTAAAGAGGCTTGCTCCTGGCGGTTCTTCCAAATAGAATTATGGTAAGAGCGAAAAAAATCCTATTTCCCACCGAAGATGGATTGTTTGTTTCCAGGCAATTGTATAACGGATATTAATAGCGGTTGTTCTACGAGAAGAAAAACATCATTAAGCCAGCCTAAAACTGGTTAGGTGTTTAATTATTTCATCGGCACACAATTCAATGGTTTTATCGGTTACATCAATAACCTTAAACCCGCCTTTTTGAAATATCCCCTTTGCAAAATTTATTTCTTCGGTGATTTTTTCAAAATCGTTATAATCGGATTTATAAGGTATACCCATGCGTGCCAGCCGATGGGAACGATAAATATAAAGTTGTGCCGGGTCTATGGTCAAGCCTATTGCCCGCCTTGCGTCCAGTTCAAAAATTGATTTCGGGAAAGGCAATTGCGGAATTAGAGGGATGTTGGCGACCTTCCATCCCAAGACCGCCAGGTACATACTTAGGGGAGTTTTTCCAGAGCGTGATACTCCCAGAAGAACGATATCAGCTTGCGGCCAGCCGGTCGGATTTTTACCATCATCCTGGGCAATCGCATAATGAATGGCATCGATCCGGTCAAAATATTCACGCTGCAGTTTGCGGTACCGCCCGGGCTCTTGCAAGGGTTCCTGATTGAGATGTACAGAAAGCCATTCAATCAAATCCCCCATCATATCCACTTCGGGAATATTCCTCTTTTTTGCCTCTTGGATCAAGTAGCATCGCAATCCTTTGTCCACCAAGGTATGGACAAGGAAGGCTTGTTCTTTTTGTGCCTGTAATAGGATATATTGAATTTGCAATGTCCTTTGTACATGTTTCTTATTTTCAATTATTACATTCTGTCCTGGAAATTGAGCTAAAACTGTATTTACCAGCTGCTCACCGCTGGCCCCAATACCTCCTGAAATAATATATATCTTAATGATTGGAATTTTCTGATTTGTAGGCATTAATAACACTTACAACCCATTCAAATAGGATTTTTCAGTCCATTACCCCAGGTAGCTGATCCAAATATCATTCTATAATGGGTGAAAAAATAATACACATCATCATTAATTATTATATGGATTTAAACCAAAAATGAATCTCTCAGGGTTAATATTTTCTATTAATAAGGATGATAGTTGGTTTCTCAGGACCAACTATCTTGAATTCTCCAATTTATAAAAAAGCAAAATATTTGCGATTACTGGGATTGATAAGCAATCAACATTCACTGTATCCGCAGGCATGGCATTTCTTGCACCCTTCCTCATTAACCAGTGCCGCCTGACCACATTCCGGGCACAAATCTCCAATGATTAATTGACCGACCTCCCCGGTCTCGTATAATGAAGACTCTTCCCAATTCAGGTTTGGCTGCTGTTGAATGTGAATATTATCGGGGGATTTGAGATCCATTCGCCGATTGATGCGATGCTCCAGGTATTCCAACAACACCTGGGCAACACCATCCGGAAGGGAACGAACCCTGTTTGGACCAAAACCAAGCGGTCTGCCACCACCGATACCGGATAGCTGGCGTATTACTTCCCTGAGACGGAGGCTTGGTTCAACCCTGGAACTGAGCCTTAAATTATATGAGATCATACGCCCAATTGCCTCTGAGACAGCCGCAGTATCTGACCCTGCCTTGGCAGTGTTGATGAATACTTCAAATGGCTGATTGTCGCCATTTTCATTAATTGTGATAAATGCCTTGCCAAGGGGTGTTTCAATCGAATAGGTGTATCCTGGCAAGTTTTTCGGTCGTGGCTTCTTTGCTTCATTCCAAATGTACATCTGGTCTGGCGTTTCCTTATCCTGGAAATCCCAGGACTCTTGAGATGATTCCCTTTCCAACAGCTTTTTCTTATCTGCAGTGGCGCGTGTTTCAAGGACAACTTTCTCCCTTGACCCGGTTACATACACAGTTATCCCTTTGCATCCCAGTTCCCAGGCAAGCATATAAGCAGTTGCCACATCATTTTCGGTAGCGTTGGCAGGGAAATTAATGGTTTTAGAGAGGCTGTTATCTACGAAGGCTTGCATGACAGCTTGCATCCGGACATGTTCTTCTGCAGATATATCCGAGGAGACAACGAAAATATTGCGTATAGATATAGGAATATCGGTTATTCCCTGGCAATTCCCATGCTCTAATACTTGTTGAATAATTTCTTCCTTTTCAGCGTTGGTTATCCCGGTTTCACCCAAGGCCATTTCAAACAGAGGACTGGTATAGGTTAGCTGCAGATCTTTTCCATCGTCGTTGACATGACGGATATAAGCCAGAGCAAATACAGGTTCGCAGCCATATCCTTCAATGCCAGCCACCGTGGCTATAGTGCCTGTGGGAGCGATTGTCGTTTGGGCGGCGTTGCGAATGCCATATTGGCGGATGCCATCGATAATTATCTGCCAGTCCAGAACCGGACGGGCCCAATCATGTACATGTGCAACAATAGGTTGGGGAGGCTGCCAGGTTAAATTATTCGGATCATAAATACTTCCTTCAATAACAGGGAACATGCCGCGTTCTTTTGCTAGTTCGATACTTGTTAACATGGAATAATACCGGACATATTCCATGACCTGAGAAGCAAATTCTTGGCCTTCAAGTGAACCATACCTGACACCAACATAGTACATCAGGTCAGCCAGACCCATAATCCCTAATCCGATGCGCCTTGCTTGAAGGGCAGCTTTTTCTAATTCAGGTACGGCTGGTACATACTTGTTGGCATTAACAACATCATCTAAAAACCGGGTCGCCAATATGGTGGATTGTCTTAACTTATCCCAATCGACCTGATGATTGACCGCAAAATGCTGGGCAAGGTTAATCGATCCTAAACAACAATTCTCATACGGCCCCAGCCATTGTTCACCACAAGGATTGGTTGCTTCCAATTCATATAGGTGGGGTACGGGATTAGTTCGGTTAGCTGCATCCAGGAAGAGCATCCCCGGTTCGCCGTTATGATGAGCCTGATGAACAATTTGGTTGAAAAGGTTCCTGGCTGGTAATTTCTTGTGGGTATAGACAGGAATTCCTAACTTCTCAGCATGTTCAATTGAACCGTTAAATTTTCGGTATTGGGGAGATAAAACATCAGGAAAGCGAAGGTCCCACATTTCATCATTTTTTACTGCGAGCATGAATTTATCTGTAACCCCAACAGAGATATTAAAGTTTGTGATGGCATTTTCGTTTGTCTTGCAAGTAATAAATGATTCAATATCCGGATGATCAATCCGCAAAACAGCCATATTGGCACCGCGCCGGGACCCACCCTGGGCAACCTCGCCAAATGCGTGGTCATATACACTGAGAAACCCCACCGGTCCGGTTGCCTGCCCGGCCGATGATTTCACCCGGGATCCTTTTGGACGAATACGAGAAAAACCAAATCCATTTCCACCACCGGTTTGTTGAATTAAAGCGGCGTTACGCAAGGTCTGAAAAATTCCGGATTGATCGCGCCCCATATCATCACTGATTGGTAATACAAAACAAGCAGCCAGCTGGCCAAGCGGGGTTCCAGCCCCTGTAAAAGTGGGAGAATTAGGGAAAAACCTCTTTGATGCCAGGAGTTCGTAGAAGTTTTTTGCATGACTTAAAATATCTTGATTCCAATTTTCTTCTACCTTGGCAACATGGTAAGCAACACGCCAAAATGTTTGTTCCGGCGTTTCTGCCGGATCACCGTCATCACCTCGCCGAACATACCGGCGGATAAAAACAGAATGTGCATTTTCAGAAAATTCGACTTCTGGCAGGTCCTCCGGTATGGGAGGTGTTGGTAAAACACTATGTTTAGCGCTGATAGTTGATTGATCCATTCTCTACCCCATAAATAGTTATATTTATCGTTAAACAAGTAATCGGTCAATTTCCTTGCGAATTTCCAATAAGTCATCCAGGCGTAAATAGACGATCGCATAGCGTATATATGCGATCTGATCCATCCCTTTTAATCCTGCAATTACCCGGTCGCCAATAACCCGCGATGATACCTCTGACCTACCTAGTTTTTGAAGTGATGATTCAATTTCCCCGACCAAGTGTTCAATATCTGCAGCAGAAACTGGTCTTTTTGCACACGCTATTCTAATGCCGCGTAAAAGTTTTTCCCGGTCAAATTCTTCACGGGTACCATCCTGTTTAATCACCATCGGGGTTGCCAGGATGGGTCTTTCATACGTGCTGAATCGCTGATGACAGTGCCCGCACTCTCTCCTTCTCCTTACACCACTGCGGTTATCGTGGGTTGTATCAATTACATTTGTATGTTCATGTTTGCAATATGGGCAACGCACAAATAACCTCCTTATAGAAAATACCCCTTATCTGGTGCTTATCCAGACTTAGACAAAGAACCCCCCGCATATGGGGGGTAGCTACGATGTAGGTACCATATTTAGGTATTATAGTAACATTTTAGCATAGAGGGATAAGGGATTCAAGGACTTGTGACCTTAAATACCTTAAAGAATTGTATATTTTAATAAACCACGATATTTGACTTCATATCCCAATTCAGCATGGCAAGGGTATAATCCGAGCTATGATGATCATTCAACCCAAAATATTTCAGAAAATCATTCTTTCCGTTTTTGTTCTAACCTCCGGATGTTCTCCAAAAATCGAAACAATTGAACCAACCATCAATAATGACCAGCACGCCAACGGTTGCAGTGTCTCCAACCGTGACTGCAACCGTACTTCCATTAGCACTTACGGTAAATGGGGAGGGAATCCTGCTCTCAGAATATGAAAGTGACCTGTCCCGATTAAGAAAAGAAAATGAGGGAGTTTCCCAGCCATTGCCTGATGATGAACTGGAAAACAGGGTATTAGATGAATTAATCGGACAGACTCTGATGGCGCAGACTGCCTACCAGAACGGTTTTAATCTTACCGAGGAAGAATTGGATTCCTACCTAAACGGAATTATCCAAAGCGCAGGCGGGGAGGAAGTATATCAAAATTGGATGAGGGAAAATGGTTATCAGGATGAAAGTATTATACTAACCTTAAAACGGCAGTTAGCCGCAGCACTGGCAAAGGGACCAATTGATCGATCAGTTTCCAGATACGGCTCCCCAGGTTCATGCCAAACAAATTCTTCTATACGATTTAGAGACTGCCCAGGATGTGTATACACGCCTCCAGGCTGGAACGGATTTTAATGAGCTGGCGAAATTGTATGATCCTTTGACCGGAGGAGAATTGGGCTGGTTTCCAAAAGGGTATATGACTCAACCGGTAGTGGAGCAGGCAGCATTTGAATTATCACAAGGGCAATACAGTGAAATAATTGAATCCGGGATCGGGTTTCATATTATTCAAATTATGGAAAAGCAGGATGACCGTCCTTTATCCGGTGATGCCAGGCGAATATTATTACAAAGCTATATCGATTCCTGGATTACTGAACAAAGAGAAGAGGCTGAAATTGTAATAACCCTCCCCTGATTTTGGTATTATTTTTATCATGTCGTACGAAGATATCCTGCCGAGCCCGGATTGATTAGTCTCCGATTTTTTCTCTCTGCCGGACGACCTCGAATAGGAGAATTCCCCCCGCGATGGCCGCATTGAGGGATTCACTGCGGCCAGACATGGGGATGTTACACTTCTTGGTGGCATATTTCCCGGCAGAAATACCTGCTCCAAATGCCTCGCTTCCAATGATGATTGCAGCCGGTTGACGTAAATCCAGATCCCATAAAGAAACTCCCTGCTTTGAATCAGCAAGAATTAATTCAAACGGTTTTGGGATATTTCTACCCAATATGGATAAGATGCTGTCCCAATCCATAGCCAATATTGGGAGGTGAAAATGCGCTCCCATCCCGGAACGGAGGACTTTCGGTGAGAACGGATCGGTTGTGCCTGGTGTCAGGAAAATTGCCTGAACCCCGGCGGCATCCCCAGTTCGCAGCAACGTCCCAAGGTTTCCTGGATCCTTGACCTCATCCAATATCAGGACAAAATCGAGAGAATGTGGCAGCAACGGTGGTATGTCTTTAATAATCATTAATATGCCCTGGGATGTTTCGGTATCAGATAGATCTGCCAGCAGAGTGCTTTTTACTTCCAGGATGTTCTCCTTGGGGATTGGGAGATGACCGATGAGGCTTATCCCTCTCTGATTGAGATCTTCACTGAAGAGAACTTTTTCGGGTATTAAACCTGACCCAACAGCTTCTTCAATCAGACGGATTCCCTCAAGGATAAACTGACCGGATTTTTTTCTCGCCTTTCTACTTGTAAGTAATGACCGGACATGGCGAATATTTTCATTTTGGGGTGAAGTTATCATTCCAATTGGTCTCCACTCTATATATCTATATCTATATTTCCCAATAATTTTCCAGCATTTTGCTTTATATCGAAAAAATCTTATGTTCAGTGGTGTGATCCAGTGAAGTATTTGTTGCATTCCCGGATTCTAATCTAAATATCCTGGCGGCAACTACTTTGGAATAAATAACGGTTGATATTGCCGGGAAAACGATTTATTTTCATGGTAACCTATCCTCCGTTTTTGTACTTCCCAGGAAACCGAATCCGGTTGGTTTTTCTCTTCCCCTTCACGTCAGCTTGGATCAGACAGGATGGCTGCAATTTCGGGCAGGCAATGATCCTAAGGCGGTCACATCTGGTTTTGAGGTACCCGCACCTGGATTTTAACCCAGGCAGAGCTTTCCCCAGGGATGGATTTACCAATCCTTGGGAAATCATGGCGGATATATTCCTTCCATGCGGGTGAAATATACCGGCAGTATTTATGTACCATCCACACTATTAGCAGGAATATCCCTGGATTATCGGCGTAGTGATTTCATTTGCCCGGGAAACTATATTGGTATCGATAGATCTATTCATTTGGAATCCCAGGTGATTAAATAAAAAAAGATTGGCAGTTCAATCAGAACTGCCAATCTTTTTATTTGCAGGATTACACCGATCTTACCTTATCCACCACTGCCGTAAATGCCTGTGGATCTCTTACTGCCAAATCTGCCAGCATTTTTCGATTTAGATTGACCTCTGCCTTTCGTAAAGCGTCGATCAATCTGCTGTAGGACATGCCATTGAGACGGGAAGCTGCATTAATACGGCTGATCCACAATCTGCGCAGCGTGCGTTTACGCACTCGCCTGTCCCGGTACGAATACCAGAGGCTTTTCAGCATGGCTTCATTTGCCCGTCGGAATAAAGTACTCTTTGATCCGTATTGGCCTTTTGTAATCTTTAAAACTTTTTTATGTTTTCGGTGGGAATACGGTCCACCTTTAATGCGGGTCATGGTTCACTCCTTTGCATGTCGAGGGACGTCGGATACTAAATCCAGTTGTTTACATCCAAAGACTGCAGAATTAATTGACAGTTTCAGATCATCCCTTTTTTTTCAAATATGGGGCTAATCTGAGAACAGTGTCTTGAATACCGTCTCCCACAACAGGAACGGTCTGATCGAATAATCTCTTCGTCCGTTTTGGGGTGCGCCGACGCAGGTGGCTTTTACCACCTTTGGTACGCATCAATTTGCCTGAACCCGTTACTCGAAACCTTTTCGATGTTGCTTTATGGGTTTTTAATTTAAATTTGCCGGATGTCTTCTTTTGGGTCACGGCTGATAACTCCTTTTTACTAGATATTCAGTTTATAAATGCGACAGCACATTATACTACCATATTAAAATTTATGGTTAGTGAATTATTGAAAGAATTATCAATAAAAGGAATATATGCTATTGCATTAAAACTTCAAACGAGGCTCATTTTTTCTTGCCAACTTTGTTAGGAGCAAGAACCATTACCATGACCTTGCCTTCCAAGCTTGGCGGTTGTTCAACAGTCGATACATCTTGAAGCTCAGCAGCAATTTCTCTCATATCCTGCATGGCAATTTCCGGGTAGGAAATCTCCCTACCTCTAAATCGAATGTCAACTTTCACTTTCATCCCATCTTCCAGCCAGCGCCGTGCATCTCGTATTTTAAAACCACGGTGGTGGTCATTCGTTTTTGGACGAAGCCGAATTGTTTTTATTTCGATTTTAGTTTGTGCTTTGCGTGCTTCTCGATCTTTCTTGGTACGTTCGTAGAGAAATTTACCATAATCCATTACCCGGCAAACCGGAGGGCTAGCATTAGGGGCAACTTCTACCAAATCAAGGTCCGCTTCCTGGGCTATTCTTAAAGCCTCAGCGATGGGAATATCTCCGAGATTTTCACCTTTTGGATCAATTACGCGAACTACTTTTTCCTTTATGGTTTCGTTTACACGATATTCTGTTGTGCTTATTTTTTATCTCCTCTTATCTTATAAAACGATTATTAATTATTGACTTTATTGATTCTTATAAAATGAAAATATGACCATTGTTTTGCCTAATATTCTATTTCTCACATAATATATTATTTTACAACAATTTGCCTGTTTAAGTTTGTTTTAATTATATTTTATCCAAATAAAGGTATGGTTTATGGTATTTCTATCATAAATGCCGGATTAATTGTGGTCTGCAATATCTTTCATAGCTATGTCTAGAAATTGTTGGAAAGACATTGCGCCGGGGTTTTCACCAGATCTTAATCGAAGGGCAATTTGCTGGTTTTCAACTTCCCTGTCTCCGATAACGAGCATATAGGGAACTTTCTCTTTCTGGGCATTACGAATTTTCGCATTCATCCGGTCGGACGAATCATCCACCTCAACACTAAGCCCTGCATTTCTTAAATCCCCGGCGGTTTGATGGGCATAGGGTACATGCCTGTCCGCAATTGGTATCAGCACAGCCTGGACCGGCGCCAACCAGACCGGGAATGCCCC
Source organism: uncultured Chloroflexia bacterium (assembly GCA_963747965.1). Taxonomy (GTDB): domain Bacteria; phylum Chloroflexota; class Anaerolineae; order Anaerolineales; family Anaerolineaceae; genus CAVVGZ01. The sequence continues at coordinate 260,538 of CAVVGZ010000007.1, forward strand.
GGCATAATGCTCGATCAGTACACCAAAGAAGCGTTCCATACTTCCCAGTAAAGCCCTGTGAATCATATAAGGCCGGTGCTGCTGGCCGTCCTCACCAATGTAATTCAAATCAAAGCGATCAGGAAAATTGAAATCAAATTGGATAGTGGTGAGCTGCCACTCTCTGCCAATGGCGTCTTTTACCTTTAAATCGATTTTTGGACCATAAAATGCACCTCCGCCACGATCTACCTGGTAGGGGAGTTTTTCTTTTTCCAACACTGCCTGCAGAGCCTTTTCTGCCTCATCCCAAAGATGGTTATCACCAACCGATTTTTCCGGACGTGTACTCAGAAATGCCTGAATTTCTTTAAATCCAAATGAACGCAGAATATGCAGGCTGAATTTGAGTACAAAATCTATTTCATCCGGCATTTGTTCGGGGATAGTAAAGTGATGGGCATCGTCCTGGGTAAAACCTCGCACCCTTAATAAACCATGTAAAACCCCGCTGCGTTCATAACGATAGACCGTCCCTTTTTCAGCAAAACGCAATGGCAGGTCCCGGTATGATCTGGTTTTGCTTTTATAAATATGTACATGGAATGGGCAGTTCATTGGTTTTATGTAATATTCCTGCCCTTCAATATCAATAGGGGAATACATATTTTCTTTGTAAAATCCCAGGTGTCCGCTGGTTTCCCATAGAGATGCTTTGCCAATATGCGGGGTATAAACGAAATCGTAACCAGATCTTTCATGTTCATCTTCCCAGAAGCGCTCTATAGTGTGGCGAATCTTTCCACCTTTTGGATGCCAGAGGATCAATCCTGCCCCTACTTCCTCAACCGTACTATACAGGTCAAGCTCCTTGCCAAGTTTTCGATGGTCCCGCTGCTTGGCTTCCTCAATTTTTTTTATGTAGTCATCCAGTTCTGCTTTCGAATTCCAGACTGTTCCATAAATACGCTGCAGCATAGGGCGATGTTCATCACCGCGCCAGTATGCGCCAGCCACACTTGTCAGTTTTATGGCCTGAGGATTAATTTGGGAAGTCGAATCAACATGAGGACCACGGCATAAGTCGACAAAATTATCGTGCCGGTAAATTGTTAATACGGGTTTTTCAATAACAGGTAGTCCGTGTTCGTCCATACTTCCATTTTCAAGGTCTTCAATCAATTCACGCTTATAGGGCTGGTCTTTGAAGATCTGCTGCGCTTCTTCAGCCGAGATAACCTGACGGGTGAAATCATGTTTTCCCTGAATGATGCGGCGCATCCTTTTTTCGATATCTTCAAGGTCCTCCGGATTTAGGCTGCGAGGCAGGTCAAAATCATAATAAAAACCATCTTCGATTGCTGGTCCAATGGCAATTTTTGCATCCGGAAATTTTTCCAGAACCGCCTGTGCCATCACATGAGCTGTTGAATGACGGATACGATACAATTGGGATTCTTCATATTGATCATTATTTTTATTCATCAGATTACCTCCTGAAACTACTTTATTGAATAATAAACAAAAAAACCCACCCACATTGGGGCGGGATATTTTCCTCGCGGTTCCACCCAAATTCGCCGAATTTACGACGATCTCTGGTTGACGGATAACGTTGTCTGACGTTTCCCTTAATTGTGGTGAAATCCGCCACTTTCAGGGTTTCGCTCGCAGATGGTTTTGGTTGAGTCTTTGTCCGAAAGCCATTTCAGCCTTCCTGGCTTTCTCTCTGTGGGTTGTTCTCAATTACTCGTTCTGGTCATTGCGTTATATTATGAGAATTATATATCATCATTATAATATTTTTGTGATGCCCTGACAAGGAAATCTTCATAATCGATTAAAAATCAATAGATAGAATAAAATGCTCCTATCAAACTCAATCCAGCAAGGGGAAGACAGTCAACATATTGGATACTATTACTTGCAAATAATTTGGTTTTCTGACATAGGAATGGATATCCAATTATTCTTTTCCAAGGAAGACTGGTTGGTATTGCTTTGATGAGATATTGGTAATAAAAAATACTGCCACATGTCCTTATTGGCAGTATATTCTTTGTATACAAATTAAGTGGGCGGTATAGGACTCGAACCTACGACCTTTGCGATGTCAACGCAATGCTCTAACCAACTGAGCTAACCGCCCGAGATGACAAATTATACACACGTTTTTTAATATCTGCAATGGCTCCAAGGATTATCCAGTTTTAATGGAAACCCATTTTCCATTTGATAAATTTTGCAATTCGCCGGGGGTAAGTGAAAAAACTGCAAATGGAGAACCGGCAGCAGCCCAAATTTGATCTTGATTGTTCAAGTCCTGATCAATAAATATCTGGATTGGGAATAAATGGCCGATTGGTGGGACCCCACCAATGGAGAATCCGGTTTTTTCCCGCACAAACTCTGCATCTGCTTTGATAACACGCTCGCCTAATAATATGCTTAGTTTCTCTTCATCTACCCGATTGCGACCGCTAATTAGAACCATAACCGCCACACTGCCGACTTCTGTTTTGAATAATAGAGATTTAACAATTTGAGAAATATCCACCCCGATTGCGTCTGCTGCCTGCTGGGCAGTGCGCGTACCCTGACTGAACTCAACAACCCGATTGTTATATCCCATTTGCCGTAAAAATGTTTGAAAATCCTGGGCCGATTTGCTCAGGTTTTCACTGATGTTTTCTGGGATTGCCATATTTTATTCTGGTTTTGACATGGGATATATGTCGTATGGTAAAGGAACAGATACCCTGCCCTGGAAAGCGGGTTGATCTGAACCGACCGGGTAAATGGCATATTCAATCCAATCATCAATGCGAGTAAGTTCGCCAGAACAAACCAAGCGGTTAAGATTTGCGGGGAAAACTTCACATTTATATTCTTTGAGCCGGTATTTCTCACCAATCAGGGCATAATACTGCCCCACGACGGGTTTCGGTGTGCGTATAGAAACGAAAAACCGCCAATCTTCAAGAAATCCGTAATTGTAAAACTCGGCTCCTTCCAGCTCATTATTTTCAAATGTTTTTGTAGGTGTGGGTTCTTCAGTTTCAGTTAAGCTTGGCATAACCCTGGGAGTCGGGGACTCAGTTGGGGTACTTGTGGCAGTGACCTGGGGAATTGGCTGTACCGTTGAGGTAGGGGGGATGATCCTTGACGGAGATGGACTAACCACGAGGGGGATTTCCCGGTCCGGGTTAAGAGAACTGCATCCTACCATTATTAACATGGAAGTCAGATAAATAATAAGAGCTTTTTTCAAGAAGGGAGTGGGCATAATTGGATTCTCGATAATCAGTTTTTTCTTTGAAAAGGAATTATTCAACGACTCTATCTTTCCTAATGATTATACCAATCATGAGCATCAAATAGTTTTAATTATGACTGAATCTTCCTCAAAAAATTATATTCAGGGTCATTTCTTCCGATCATCCCTTTCGGGTTGGTGTCCAAATATTTATGAAAATTTTTTCTGCCATCACAGTATTTCACCGGAAAAAATCCTCACCCGGAATTTTTTACAATGTGATGGGCGGAGGAACCGGTTGTAATATGATATAATCTTCCCTGCTCTTGGGGAGAAAAATTACGGAATATTTGGAGAGGTAGCGTAGTTGGCCTAACGCGCGCGCCTGGAAAGCGCGTGTACCGCAAGGTACCGCGGGTTCGAATCCCGCCCTCTCCGCCAAAAAAAGGGGCTGTCTGCTTTTCGGACAGCCCCTAATTGATTAACCACTTAATCCCTTGTTATGCTCTCTAGAGTGCCTGTTTGCGCTGTAAAATGGCATTTATTAAAGGCATTTTCCTATTATTGGCTGTCCAATAAGAAAAAATCGTACTTCAGGGACAGCCTCTTTTGAATCATTGGATGTTTTGAACAGAGCGGATGTAATTGACAACATCCCACCGACTTTCAACTTCGGGAAGGTTTTGAGCCAGAGACGGCATTTTACCCTCCAATCCATTGGTGATGACGACGAAGATATACCCATCGCTGGCTGAAAGGGAATTCCCGGTTAATAAATTACTGGGTTTATTTTGTAAAAAGGCAGAAAAAGTGCCATTACCATCAAGTTTGGGTCCATGACAAATGGAACAGTGGGTGGTGAACAAATCTTGACCCTTTTCAATTGAATCGGGATTTGAGGCAACTGGATTCACAGGTGCTCCCAGTTCAGGTATGATCGACTCTCCCTGTATAGGAACAGAACCTACTGGCAATGGTAATGCATCTTCCATGGCACGATAGGAGGGCTGAATTTCCATTAGACTGACCCATTCGAGTTTGATAATATCATAGGTAAAAAGCAGTCCAATGATTAACGGGCTGGATACGATGATCAGGATGATAAGTAGACGTGTTATTATGGCCATAATTTCTTATCCTCTATGTGATAAACCATCTCTGCCCCCAATGCAGCCAATGATTCATGCAGGATTCGGTCTGCACCGCCAGGACAATTGACCAGGACTCCTATATGACCATCACTAATTTTTGGATGATATCCTTTTGGTCCGTAACTGGGTGAGATCATCTCTATAAATACACCCAAAAATGTGCTGATGAGCAAACCCAACATGGATAATTCGAAAACAATGATTATGGCAATCGGAATTGCAAACATAGGTTGTCCGCCCACAACAAGGGGATATTGCACGATGGGGACGATATTCAATGCCATGGCGGCAAGGAAGCCAACCAGTGCACCCGCAAGACCAAAAGTTGCCACTCGAGACCAGGACATCGGCCTTCCTAAAATTTTTTCGGACAGGGGTATACCGGATAAAACAGAGATTTCCTTGTCCGGGATTTGTAATTCATGCAGTCTGGATAATGCTTCAGCTACCTGATCAATTTCCTCTTCCTTGAATAAAGCTAAGTGTACAATCTTGTCTTCTTCCATAGATATCTCCCTGGAATCCTAGTCCAATTCGCTAACAGATGGGATTTCTGCTTTGCCCACTTTGCGAAGTCTATGCGCCATTTGACCTTCCTGCACTTCCCAGACCGGAATTATTGGTATAACTCTCGAAGCCAATGTATAGAGTAAGAGGAATAATGCTAGAGATCCAAGAGCAATTGCCACCTCTGTAAACCTCGGGCTGTAGGAACCCCAATCAAATGGGAACCGCTGGTGTCCCATTGTAAGGGGAATAATTGTATACCTTTCCGCATACATTCCAATGTTGATTAATAGTGAGATGATAAAAATCAACCATGGCGTCCGGCGAATTTTTCGGCTCCACAAGGTTAGCCATGGGATCAGAACATTACAAATCAACATGACATACCAAATCCATGCATCGGGACCGGTTGCATGGAAGGTGAGTAAATTTTTGATCACCTCCTCACCGCCGTACCATTGAAGAATATACTCATTGAAAAAGAAATAAGCCCACGTCATAGAAAATAATAGAACCAGTTTGCCAAGGGCATCAAAATGTTCCAAACGGATGAAATATTTCATGTTCACCATGGTCTCACGCAAGATGAACAATATGCTGATTACAGCTGAAACACCTGAAAGGATAGCCCCTACAATAAAATATGGGCCAAAAATTGTTGAATGCCATCCGGGAACCATCGACATCGCAAAATCCCAGGACACTACGGTATGGACTGAAAACATGACTGGAATGATGGCATACGCAAAAATGTTGATTCCCTTGCGGATGCGGAACCATTCCGCTTCGGTTCCCCTCCAACCTAAGGCTAATAATTTATAAAGTGTATGGCGCCAGCCTGTTGTCCTGTCTCGTGCCATTGCAAGGTCAGGCAATAATGGCAGGTACAAATAAATTGTACTTCCCAGGAGATAGGTGTTGATTGCAAGAAAGTCCCAGACAAGCGGAGAATGTACATTTGGCCACAACCATCGGGCATTTGGGTATGGGATAATCCAGTAAATCACCCAGGGCCTGCCCAAATGTGCGAGAGTAAATATTGCACCGGCGGCTAATGCGAATGTGGTCATTAATTCAGCCGCACGGGTAAATGGGCGCCGGAATTCCGCTTTGAAAACCCTTAAAATTGCAGAAACGAATGTACCGGCATGGCTGATACCTATCCAAAACACAAAGGTTATGATGAGGATACCCCACATATTCGGCCGCCGGATGCCAGCCACGCCCATTCCGGTGGCTATCATATATCCCCAGAACCCAACCAAGAGGACGGCAACCAAAATTCCGAGGCTGATAGTCCAGATCCAAAACTTCCTGGTGGTTGTCCGCATTGCTTCCATGACCATTTGATTCATCTCCTCACGCGGGCGAGGGTCCAGCATGAGGTGTTCGCTATGATCAACAATGTCCTGTTCAAGAACTGGCGTTTTCAGGATGGGTTTTGCTTCAGCTGCCATAAGTATTACCTCCCAATAAGTAATAAACCCTGGATTCTGTGCCAAGTTCTTCGAGAATGCGTATCCTGCGCTGGCTGCGGGCCAGCCTACTGACCTGGGAATCAGGATCGGTGAGATTGCCAAATACAATCGCACTGGTTGGACATACCTGTGCACAGGCTGGTTGGATTTCCCCATCCATCACCTGTCTACCCTCATTCTTAGCTTTGAATTGAATTCTATGTATCCTTTGAATACAAAATGTGCATTTTTCCATGACTCCCCTGCGCCTGACTGTTACATCCGGATTCAGGTAGCTGTTCATTGGGACAGGATATTCATAATCAAACCAATTAAATGTCCTTGAAAGGTAAGGACAGTTGTTTCCACAATATCGTGTACCAACACAGCGTTGGTAAACCTGTAAATTAATACCTTCGCTGTTACTATGTACCGAAGCAAAAACCGGGCAAACCGGTTCACAGGGTGCATTTCCACATTGTTGGCACATCATTGGGGTGAAATCCGGTTTAATTCCAGGATATTCACCTGTCCAATAGCGCTGGATTCGAATCCAATTCAATTCCCGTCCGTAGGCCGCCTCCTCTTCCCCGACAAATGGGATGTTATTTTCCATGGAGCAAGCAGTATTACATGTCTGGCAGCCTGTACATAGATCGAGATCGATCACCATTCCCCATTTTTTACTGGTTTCTTCAGACATAAAGAACTCTCCTATCCATTTTTATCATTGCTGTCCTTGCTCATCCCCATAGATACCATGCTGATCCTCAATTCTTGCCAGTGGGTAGCGTTTACCGGTGGGTTTCAGACTAACCCTTGTATCCCCGAAAGCTAATCCTCCTGCCTGGTCGAGAATCAGCTCAAATAGGACGGCAGGATTGCTTCCACGCTGATCTGCGTACCGGCTGAATGAAGTATGACCCTGCCCGAACGGGATTGCAATTGTGTCCGGGCGGATAGCTGGATAAAGATATGCAACGGCTTCAATTTTTCCAACTTCAGAAGTGATTTCGACAATATCATCATTATGAATTCCAAGTTTTTCAGCAGTTTTTGGGTGGATTTCTACCCATGAGTTCCAGATGACCGTGGTCATCGGATCAGGTGTTTCCTGGATCCAGGGTCGATTTGCCTGACTGCCATCACCTTTCTGTGTGGAATACACAACCAAATGATAGTCACTACCACCGGATGTTTGATCCGGGGAGATTTGTTCAGAGAGCGCTGGTTGGTTAATCGTGGAGGGTGACATTAATTCGGGTTCGTTGTGCCACCAACCGCCATATTGGAGCCATAATGACCAGAATGCTGGCATCACATCTGCCTGATAAAATCCTTTCCTGCTATCCAGCAAGGGTTGAAGCTTTTGCTGGAGGAAGTCTACTTCATCTGTATAGGGAATTTGAGACTTGATTTCTTCATCCATTTGGCCGACAGCAGCGAGCAGTAGGTCGGTGGTTGAGCGAGTATTGTACAGGGGAGAAACAACCGGTTGAAACGAAGTAAATATAGGACGATCTGCACCGGGTAAATTTCTCTGGTATCCCCACGATTCAAGCGGTGAGTGGTCCGGTAAGACATAATCGCTCAAATGGGATGTTTCATCGAAAAAGGTAGCAAAAGAAATCACGTTAGCAACTTTCATCAAGGCATTGGGGAAATCAAGGGCTCCTGGCAGCTCAAATACCGGATTCCAACCATGGATAAATACCGATTTGATATTTCCCTGCTGCATTTCTTCTGTAAGTCTTTGTATATCAGAAAAGGGATTCGTAGTTGGGCTGGTTGGAGCCAGGTAAATACCACCCGGTTTCCCGATATTATTACCCAATATATTTAATGACAGGATGGACTTTGCAACCGTCAAACCTTCCTTGTGGGAAAGGGCAGTACCTCCCGGGATGCAAATCGGATTGCTGGCCTGGACAAAAAGATTTGCAAGATGTTCCAGGGTTTCGAGAGAAACCCCGGATAAAGACACAGCCTCCTGGATATCCACACCATGGAAGTAGGGAACTCCAGTTTGCATCTTCATTTCTTGAACGAGATTTCCCAAGGCCCTTGCTACTATATTTTCCGATCCGGGAATTATAGGTATCCATTCATCTGCACTTCCGGAGGTTAATGACATGCGAGGTTCGAAGGAAACATAATATCCTCGCTGGTTTTGGTTACCCTGGCGCAACTCAGCATATGCCCTGCTGTAGGTTAATGGAGATAACCAGGTTTCCAGGAAATTTGCACCAAATGAAAATACCAAATCGGACTTCCCGAAATCAAAATACGGAAAGGATTTCTGGTTGAATATCTGATTTACGGCTTCTACGAGGGTTCCTTGAGCATCAAACATACCAAGCGCACCAAACCTGTAAGGGGAACGGGTTCCAAGGGCTTGCGTCATCTCATAAACCAGGTCATATAAATGATCTGGGGCCATACCCAGTAAAAACACGATTTCATCCGGCGGAGTATCCTGAAGGATAGCGGTAATCGTGGTTACAGCCAGATCCCAATTTATTTCAGTATAGGATTGATCCCCTTTACGATTAAGTTGAATAGGGTTAGTCAACCGGTCCGGATTGTATAATCCTTGCAGGGTAGTCAATCCTCTTGAACAAAGCTTTCCATAGTTTATTGGATGGTCAGGATTTCCCTGGACCCCGATAGCCCTTCCTTCTCGGGTGCGGACGATCACTCCGCATCCAGCCGGGCATTCTCTACAGGAGGTTGCATAATATGTACTGACACCAGTTTGATTAAATTCTGGCATTTCTGCATACTGCTGACGGACGACGTACCTTGAAACAGGACCACACCCTGTGAGCACTGCTGATGCTGCGGTACCAAGCCCAGAATATTTTATGAAATCCCTGCGTGAAATTGTTTTAGTCATACATTTACCCTATTCTAGATCATGATTCAATAATGACAAAGCGTACAGTCTGAAAGCCGTTCAAATTGACCGGGTGACAGCTTTTTGTGGCAGCCCAGGCACCACCCCATATTCATCCGTTTTTGCGGTTCGGCAACAATCATCTCTGAGACCTCCCCATGGCAGGTTTCACATGTAATGCCGATCGATAGATGCGCCTGGTGGTTGAAATGCACATGATCTGGCTGGATGGCTACCGGTACCCACGGAATTGATTCGTTATTCAAGGCATATTGGGTGAGTTTATCTAATTGTTCCGATTTTTTTGTAATTTGCTGGTGGCAGCCCCAGCATTTATCGGTAGACGGTAATCCTGCTGAAGGTCCATAGGGAGCTGATGAATGACAAAAAGTGCATTGAGCACCGAGACCAATATGCAGGCTGTGCGGAAATTGAATGGGTTGTTCAGGAGTGTTTTGTGTAAGATATATTCCCCCAATACTCGCACCAATGAAAATAAATAAAATAAGTGCCAAACCGATCTTCACTCCCGGGTTCTGCCATAGAGCTTGTGGATTTGTCATAAATTGCTTCTCCTTGCCGTTATTCCTTATTGATTTGATTGTCCACGCAGAACCCAGACAATCAATAAGATTACCGCAATCAGAACTGCACCAATAATGATTACAAAACCAAGGGAGGTTGCCAGTGCACCAAAAACCGTAAGAATCCCGGTAAAAGTGTTTTGGGCAGGACCACCAACCAGTTCAGCTTCTGTACCTGTTTCACCGGCCATTGTTAATTCATTTTCTGCTGGTTCTAATCCGCTAGGCATTGATTGGGAATATAGGAGTACATCCCTCCCGTGAGCTGGTGTCCAACCCAAGGAATAACCAATCGGCATTTCTGTACCAGGGGTTCCAAAACGGGTTTTGTGCAAGTATCTCCATGGATCCAAATCAGCCAGTGTACCAAGTGAGGCATCCTGTCCCTCAAACCTGAAAGAAATGGATGTCCCGTCCATACCATGGCAGGATGCACATACTTCATCATAGGACAACTTCCCTTGTTCGAAATCCCCGCCTAAAACCTCGAAGGTAACAGGGTCAATATATTCGCTGTCAAGGATTAATCCATTTTTTAAGAAATTTGCTAAATCCTTGAGCTGCTGTTCTTTTAGATATACTGAAAAATCGTGGTCCGGGTCGTTTGCACCAGATAGAATCTGGATAATCGATTGCTCATCCAGTTTTTCTACAGCGTTATAAATGTTTGGAAAACCCGTATAATTTGATCCCCTTCCGTATGCCCCATCCTCACCCAGATAATCCCATCCATGGCAGGTGACACAACGCCATGTATCTGATCCACTACGGGTATTGGTTGTTTGTTTTGACCAGATGGGGTGATCACCAGGCGGTGGATTTTGTCCCAAATAAGCAAACCAGTTGTCATATAGGGCAGCGCCGCTGGGAATCGTCTTATCTATTTGATAGGTGGGTTTTGCGCTGGCATTAATGGGGTCAAGGCCAAATCCGAAAAATGTAATTGTTAATGCCAGGCAGGTGAAAAATAATAATATCCTTCTCATTGATAACTCCAAATTTTCAACTTAGAAGCAGATGAATTTATGAACACAGGTAATGATAAATCTTATTGCTATTTATGCGGTTGTGAAAATAAATTATTGAAAACCAGAAGTTAATATCTTTAATATTCTATCTAAAAATTTAAAAAAAGGAAGTTGCAAATATCACTTTGATGAGCAGAGGTCAGAACATAGGATACAGGTTATTAAAAGATCCCTATAAACCTGAACCGGGATTATTTCCAAATGTAAATATCCAGTGTATCCCTGACAATCAAATTTTTGTCCAGAATGTAAAATACAGGGAGGTGGTTCAATAATTGCATCCCTGGGTTAAGAAGACCCGGGTGTTTCTTGACATTTTTTTTGACGTTAGATTGATAGATTTTTTTAACAATTTTATCTATAATAGTGTCTAAGATATTGGAGATTAATTCTCTTTTTAATAATGTATGCCCACTTGTCAGGAGGATGCAAATGAAAAAAAGAATCCAGCTCTATGCAGGCATTATCTTGACAATGATAATTTTTTTAGCCTGCAATTTCCCAACTATTTCTCAGCCACCGTCATATGATTATACAGTGACTCCAATATATACAAAAACCCCATTATCGTGCCCTGTATTCTTTCCAACCAGCCTGCCAATCGGGATCACAGCCACATTAGATTCACATGGTCAGTCTGGAACCCTTACAAACACACCTATGCCACTCACTCCAACCAATACTATCGCTGCAATCACTTTTACCAGTACAGTAAAACCTATCATCTTTACAAGCACTGTGAAACCAATCATATTTACCCTTACAGCAACAAAGACTTTAACCCGCACACCCACAGTTGCACCAACCCGCACTCTCACACGTACCCCCACAATGACGTATACACGGACTCAGACTCGCACCCCCACCAATACACCAACTCGAACACAAACACGCACTCCCACAATTACACCAACTAGGACGCAAACACGCACTCCCACGGAGAATGCAAGCCAGAGCCGCCCAGGGCTGCATCATATCGCACAATATATGAGTCCCCCCGACCTTGATGGGGAATGGGATGAATATAGCTCCGACACCTATAGTGTATCCAGCCTTGTTTATGGATCGGATGAATGGGAAGGCAATGACGATCTTTCCGGATCAGTCAGGTTCGGTTGGGACGAGGATTACCTGTATGTGGCGGTCAAGGTAAGTGATGACAATTATGTACAAAACGCATCTGGATACGATATTTACCTGGGGGATAGCCTGGAAATCAATCTGGACGAAAATCTCCTTGGGGATTTCAATTCTACAGATCGCAGCGGTGACGATTACCAGTTGGGGATATCTCCCGGCTTTGAAAGTGTGGATGGAGAAAAAGAAGCTTTCTTATGGTTTCCAAGGGACAATTCAGGCGGAAAAAGCCAGGTGGATATCGCTTCTTCAGGTAATTCTGAGGGTTACAACGTAGAAGCGGCCATCCCGTGGAGTGTGTTCGGGATAGACCCAGATACAGGGGACAGGTTTGGTTTTGCTTTTTCCCTATCCGATAATGACGATTCCGATGAGAATATCCAACAGTCCATGACATCCTCTGTAAGCGGCCGCAGACTACTCAACCCCACTACGTGGGGAGAGTTGATCCTTGAAGATTAATAGGGAATGAGCAAAACGGAATCTTTGAAGAAATGCCCAATAAATAACCGGTAATTTATCAAATTGACTTACAGGAAGATTTTACACATCGATCTGGACGCTTTTTTCTGTTCAGTTGAGGAATTATTCCATCCAGAATTGAAGGGAAAAGCGTTTGCTGTTGGCGGTAGCGCTGAAAATCGAGGAGTGATTTCTTCTTGTTCCTATGCCGCCAGGATGTTCGGGATTCATTCGGCAATGCCGACCGGAAAAGCGAAGTTGTTATGCCCAGAATTAGTACTGGTTTCCTCAAGCTATTCCAGGTACCAGGAAGCATCCCAGCAAGTAATGTCAATCCTTAGTGAGGTTACCCCACTCATTGAGCAAATCTCCATCGATGAGGCGTTTCTGGATGTAAGCGATTTGCCTCAAAGCGGTTTGGAAATTGCCCAATCACTCCAGCAAAGCATACTTATAAAAACTGGATTACCCAGTTCGATAGGAGTTGCAAGTAATATGCTGGTTGCAAAAATTGCGAATGATTATGGTAAACAAAAACACAAAGATAACAAGCCTCCCATGGCTGTTACAGTTGTCCAACCAGGTAAAGAGGCTGAGTTTCTGGCACCCCTACCGGTAATCTCTTTATGGGGAATTGGTCCAAAATCGGCTGAAAAATTGGAAGGACTGGGGATAAAAACGATTGGAGATTTAGCAAAAACCCCGATAATTCACCTGGAAAAAGTGTTTGGGATCAATGGACACGAATTATTATCCCATGCGCAGGGGATTGATAATCGTCCGGTTTTGTTTGAGCATGAAATAAAATCAATTAGCCAGGAAATTACCTTTTCCAGGGATTGTTCAGATATTCCTTACTTAGAAAGTATTCTCAGAGATATGAGCGAACAAGTAGGTTTACGTTTGCGGAAAAGTGGATTTTGTGGATATACGATCAGGTTGAAACTTCGCTGGCCAGATTTCAGAACGATAACCCGCCAGGTAACCTTAGGAGATGCGACTGACCAGGATGATGTTATTTTTAGGTCTGTGCACAAGCTATTCATGAATAATTGGGAACCTGATCAGAAGGTGAGGTTGTTGGGTGTGGGAGTAAGCGGATTGCAAAGGAGTTTCCAGCAGCTTACTTTATGGGAAACCCCGGACGAAAAAGAAAGACGTCTTCTACTTGCCCTGGATGAGTTACGTTCGCGATTTGGAAAGAAAATTGTATCAAGGGGTAGTAAGATTTTAAGTCGTTCAAATTTCGAGCTTTTTTCTCTGATCGTATCGTATTTTTATAGAGGTCAATCATCATTTGGGAAATTTTCTCCCACCGATAGCTATAGGCTAATTGGACGGCATTTTTTCCCATACTTTCCCGCAATTTCACATCACATAACATTTCTGTGATTTTTTCCCCCAGTGCTATTGGATTATTGTTGGGAACAAAATACCCCGTCACACCATCTTGAACAAGGAATGCCAGACCCCCGACCTGGGAAGCGATCACAGGCGTTCCACAAGCCATGGATTCAAGGGCAACCATACCAAATGATTCATATTGAGAAGGAACTACAACAACCTCTGCAGCTGAATAATAATAAGGCAAGGCATCCTGATCGCGTTTTCCAATGAAAACAACCAGATCATCCAATCCCAGTTCTTCTCTTAATTTTTGCAACCGTACCATTTCGCCGTTCATGTCATCTTCATTCTCATCCGGGTCACCACCGATCACGGTCAGGTAATGAGGACATTTTCCGATAATTGCATTATCTTCAATATGATAGATTGCCCGGATTAGAGTATCGATCCCCTTTAACGGGTCAATTCGTCCTACGAATAGAATCATCCGGTCATTTTCAGGAATTCCCACGACTTCTTTGGCTTCATCCTCCTGAATTGGATAAAAGTGGCTGACATCTACTCCAGGGGGGATAACCACCAGATTATTCGTGTTGGCATGGTAAAGGGATTCTAACTGCAACTTTTCTGCGGGAGTGGCGATTACGATACGATCTGCAATTTCAAGAACCTGTTTTTCCCCGTTGACCCGGTATGAACCTTCAATTTCACTGGCATCCCGGGCGATCCGGTTTTTCATCAAACCAAGTGTATGAAACATATGGATTACAGGAATATCCCATGCTGCTTTCAGGTCTTTGGCGGCTAATCCGGACATCCAGTAATGGCTGTGGATCAGGTCATACTTCAGCCCTTTCCTGTCGGCGAATTCAATGATCCCTTCAACAAAGTCGGGGATGTAATTAGACATTTCTTCTTTGGATAAATTTATTTCTGGACCAGCCGGGATATGCACAATGCGATTTCCATACCCAAGGTCATGAAGAACATGCGGCACATGTTCGTCCTGCGACCTTGTGAATACATCGACATGTACCCCTAACTTCCCAAGGAACCGGGTAAGCTCCCGAACATAAACATTCATCCCACCAGTGCTTTTACCCCCGAGTGTCGCCAGGGGGCAGGTGTGATATGAAATCATGGCAATTCTTAACATATTAATGCAGCTCCAATTTACTGAATTTTACCCAATTAATGTCTGCGAAAAAATATTTGATTATCCATCAGATTTCGTTTGGATTCATTGAAAGACCCAAGAATATTATCCATTCTGCAACGTGTAATTGCTTGTCTTTACGAATTTGCTCCTGTTATAATAGGCCGTATGCCACCGTAGCTCAGCTGGTAGAGCAGACGATTCGTAATCGTCCGGTCAAGGGTTCAATTCCCTTCGGTGGCTTTATTAATCGTATTCGTTATTTTAATCTTATATCTTTTGAATTGGAGGCCTCATTGATAAAATTTTTTCTGGAATCCAATCCTATACGATCAATTGGTAAATACCTTTGTGTCCTATTTGTACCCGATTATGTAAATACTTTCCCACCCCCAGGTCTTTTAATAAAACACAAATAATCCCGACATTTATTCAATTCATAATTTCGGACATTTCATTCCGAGTTAGTCCATTTTCTATAGCAAAACTAAATAGTGAAGGTTCGCTCGGCCAAATATTCATGATACCAGTCCAATTGCGATCTCCCTGAAGTATAATCACACAATTATGGCGAAAAATCAACCACTGGTAATCGGAATTGCGGGAGGCACTGGATCGGGCAAGACGACGGTTGCGAATGTGATCCTGGGAAGGGTAGGTGCACATCGTATAGCCGTTCTATCCCATGATGCGTATTATCAGGATTTAAGTCATCTTACCCTCGATGAGCGGGTAAAAATCAATTTTGACCACCCCAATTCGTTAGATACTGCGCTGTTGATAGAGCATGTTAAGAAACTAAAAAAATGGCAACCAATTGAAATGCCAGTCTACGACTTTACGAATTATTCCCGTACGATCAAAACAATTCATATTGAAACTTCCAGGGTTATTCTTGTTGAAGGTATCTTAATATTTACAGAACCAGAGCTGCGAAAACTGTTCGATGTAAAGATATATGTTGATACAGATGCCGATATTCGTTTTATACGGCGCTTAGAAAGGGATATTTCTGATCGAGGACGAACTACTGAATCTGTAATCCGCCAGTATCTCAGTACTGTGCGGCCGATGCATCTTGAGTTTGTTGAGCCATCCAAAAGGTACGCTGACATCATCATCCCCGAAGGGGGATTGAATGAGGTTGCCCTCGATATGGTAGTAGCTCGGATTGTCGAATTGCTCCATCCTGAATAGCAACCAACATGGAATCCATTAAAAAGTTCCCTTATTTGCGTGTAATGGCGTTGCTTGCAGTTATTGGAGCAACGATATTTTTGGTGATATACGGATCCCGGATTGAAAAACTTGGAGTCTATGGGTATCCTGGAATTTTCCTTTTTTCCATGCTATCCAATGCAACAATAATCATACCGATCCCGAGCGTTTTAATGACCTCTGTCTTAGGATCAATGCTTAATCCATTTTGGGTGGCGATTGCAGCAGGCATGGGGGCAGCAATAGGTGAACTATCGGGCTATCTTGCAGGATTTACAGGCAGGACAGTTTTACAAAAAAATATTACCAATGACCGAATGATTAACTGGATGAATAAATATGGCGGGCTTACTATCCTTGTTTTGGCTTTGGTTCCAAATCCGGCATTTGACATTGCAGGAATTGTTGCCGGGGCATTAAAAATGCCTGTCAAATATTTTTTAATTTGGTGCATGTTTGGCAAGATATTAAAAATGCTTATTTTTGCTTATGGGGGTGATATGTTCAATCAACTTTTCATACTAATTCAGCCAAAATAATTCAACCCCTCATTGAAAATATCCATTTAATAAATGAAGAGAATAGATATTATTCCTTTTTACGCTTTTCTTTTTTCATTTTATTCCCATACTTCTTGATAACCTGCCAGGCATCCTCTACAGTTCTATATTCTTCTTCTGTCTCTGGTAGCTCTCCATAGCGAATGCGGTTATAGCTGGAGGTAATCAATTTAATTT
Organism: uncultured Chloroflexia bacterium; assembly: GCA_963747965.1. Classification (GTDB taxonomy): domain Bacteria; phylum Chloroflexota; class Anaerolineae; order Anaerolineales; family Anaerolineaceae; genus CAVVGZ01. The sequence continues at coordinate 277,453 of CAVVGZ010000007.1, forward strand.
CGTTTCCACAACCAGTGAAAACTGGTACAACCTCGCCAAGAAATTCATTGGGAGTCTTTGCGGGACTGCGTGGGACGCCGATTATTGCGCATAGGGAAAGGAAACTGGAATATATTGCCCTGATTCTGTTGGCATAGTAATGTTTGCGAATATTTCTCGCAAACATTCGATTATCCAACCACCCACCTCTATGTTTCTTCTTAAGTCCATGCCCATTGTTATCAATTAAACGAATATTCTCTTCCACCTTAATGTTGGATGTCGGATTTTGCCACCGCAGCATAAACATAATAAGAGCAACAATTCCAAGCAGGACAATCCCAAGAATCGAAACCATTAAAATGTCAAAAACATTTGATGTTCCCGGGATTGTGGCATCGATCCGATTAAGGTAATCATTCATCAATTCATTACCCATCTCCAGACCGGATGGCAAGGCAATCTGAGATGGAAGAAGTTTTGCCAGCTGTTCGAATAGAACAAGGGACGCTAATAAAATTGGTGATAAGAGAATTCCAATGAGTATAAATACAATCGAAAAAGTTGAAATAATAATTCTGTGCGACACTACTCCGAAAGGATAACCAACCGCCCACCCTATAAAAATACCGGCACAGACAATTAATAATACCGCTTTGACAACATCTCCTGATCTACTCCAACCCGGTGGGGGAATTTTCCCACCACGCTGGTCATTTAAATTAATAATCCGAGAAATGGTTGATCCGATTAAGCCAATTATTAAAAATAGTGCGAATGTGATTACTAACCAGATCATCGGCGAACCAGTATAGTACATACCCAGTAATCCAACTGCCGCCAGTCCAAGCTTAAAGTTTCCCTGGAAAAATGCCGGATCAATGTAATGCCTTGCAATATATAACCCGCGATAGATGACCAATGTTGGAATGAGTAATCGAAAAAAGTGGACTAAGTGTACGTCCCCAAAGGTATCCATCCCGAACAATAACATCCAGGGAGTTGGATCTATCCAGAAATTCATGGAGTTAAGAATCCATTGGCAGAGCAAAAGGTAGAAGCCAAGCCATCCCAGGTAAATTACCCTGTGGTGGCTAATATTGATATTCCGAGAATTTAAATAACGACTCAAATAGTAACTGATAAGAATTCCAATTCCTGTTATTGATAAGACTATCCAATAAGAGGTGACAGGATTAGCCAGCTGATGATAAGCAAGACCCAACCAGAGCGAATCCATGATTAATAGGGCCAGGTAACCAAACTCCTGCCATACATTGATTTGAGAGATTTTGTATCTCAAGGAGTAAGTAGTTTGGGAAATTTTCATCATAAATTATTCTTACTCTAGAAATGGAAGGTGAAGGGTATAAACCCCGGGTATTGCGGGAGGTTTTTCCGATTCCAGAGATACCAGCGCTATTTGATTTCTGTAGGACTTCAACCTGACAATTGTCTCCAGAAGTAACGGGGTGATCAATCCTGTTTCGATAACAATCGTAGATCCATACGGAATTCGGGGTATCGATTGACTAAAGTATTGCTCAAAGGGTGTTGTAATATAAGGTGTCACTGCAGCCAGTGATTCTAAGATCAATCCAAGATGTTCCCTTGATTTTCCTGGCATGATCATAAATGGATGGTCCGCATGCGCAAGACATCCATTCGAGAATATCCCAACCGAATAACCTCTCTGGAAGTTTTGATAGGCTATAGTTGCCGCCACCTGAATAAGCTTTTCAATTAATTCGTGGGAGGTCCCCAACCAGGGTTTTGCTGTTGTTGAAATATTTAGGGCTATCACCATCACTTTTGAGAGGACAGGCTGGAATATTTTTGACTGCAGTTCGCCTGTTCTAGCGGTTGCATTCCAATGAATTGTCCGGAAGGAATCTTCCCGTTGATAAGGACGTACGCCAATAGGCTGGTTGATATCCTGAAATAGCGAGTGGGATGTTTGCCGGATTCCAGTGGGATCTTCTGCAGGAATCTCAAGGTTTACGTCAGGGAGAATAACCGGGTAAACAGTGAGGTAATCCCAGGAGGATTCCTCCACACTCTTCTGGTAATAACCAAAAATATCACCAGATTCTAATCGCAATGGTCCAACTGGATAAACCCCTCTTTTCTGGAAGGTAATATTAAATTTTCGGGTGATTTTTTCCCAGGGCCGCATACTAAATATATTTACAAACTTGTTTATTTCATGTGATTGTAGATTAATGACATGATTTTTTTCATCGAGATCCACCTGAGCCGGCCAGGGGTCAATAGTATGCAGCCATGAAATCGGTATTTTTTTTCTATTTTCCACCTCAACGAAAAAATGGGTTTTCTCACCTGGGAATCCTTTTTTATAATGCCATTTTCTCCTATATGTAACACCCTGGAGGGAAAAATCACGCCATAATGTTGCCGAATATTGGACAACAAGGATTGCAATGGAAAATAAGATTAACCAGGGTTTATTGATGATTATCCCAAGGATAAGCAGGATGATCAGGATGATTGGAAGGCTGTCACTCCTGGATTTCAAATTTCCACCGGTACAGCGACACTGGAAACAATGTCTTCCACAAGCCGTTCTGGTGTTCGGCCTCTCAATTGAGCCTGGGCGGAGATCAACATCCTATGGCAAAGTACAAAAGGTGCTAAAAATTTTATATCATCAGGAATAACGTAATCTCGTCCGTGGATAGCTGCCCATGCCTGGGATGCCTGGTAGAGTGCCATGGTAGCCCGCGGACTGGCCCCCAATTGTATTTCCGGATTTTCCCTGGTTGTTCTTGCTATCCGGACAGCATAGTCACGGACGCTGGCTTCAACTTTAATATTCTGTCGCTCAATTTGCAATCGAATGATCTCATCCGCGGTAGTAACTGGTTTAAGATTGGTCAGAATATTTCCCACCTTAAACCTTTCGAGGATTTCGTTCTCATCCTCTTGAGTTGGATATCCTACAGGAGCACGCAATATGAACCGATCTAATTGAGCTTCAGGCAGGGGGAATGTTCCCTGTAATTCGATAGGGTTTTGGGTGGCAACAACGAAAAATGGTAACCGGAGCATCCTGGTTTCCCCATCGATTGTCACCTGTCTTTCTTGCATCGCTTCCAGCAATGCAGACTGGGTGCGGGGAGTAGCCCGATTGATTTCATCTGCTAAAACGATATTACTGAATATTGGCCCTTCACGATATTCAAATGCCTGTTGTTTCTGATTAAACCAATTTATCCCGGTGACATCCGAGGGCAGCAGATCTGGCGTAAACTGAATACGTTTGAAAGTGGCCCCAAGGGATAGCGAAAGGGCTTTTGCCAGGGTGGTTTTTCCCGTACCTGGTACATCTTCTAATAATACATGACCTTCGCATAAAACCGCAGTCAAAAGTAATTTAATGGTTTGGTCCATACCAACAATTGTTTGTTGAATATTATTAATAATGCGATTGCATATTGTTTCGATCAAGTGGAATTCCTTGTATGATTATGGATTTTTGGATCAGGATATTGGACGATTATGGAAATCCCCTAAAAATCAACCTCACAATTCTCGGAAACCTTCTCCGGTCATAATGATTTCTGCAAATTGCTCAGGTAGATTATACCTTCGGATTGAACCGGCAGCTTCCAAATAATCATAGGGGATACGATAGGGTACAAAGTTGATTGAATTCCCCAGGAATGTGAGAATTGCATACGAGGCGCGGGGATCTCCATCGTCCTGTCTTCCCACGCTTCCCGGATTGAGATAAATTTTATCTCCGATTTGTTTTTTGAAAGCCTGGTGAGAATGACCGCAAATAATTATGTCATCATTTACCATACCTGCAAGAAATTCAAATCTCTGATTAGAAGTGGAAGGCTGAAGAGGTTCTTCGGTTGAAGCTGGACTACCGTGTTGGATTAGAACCTTCCTATTGAATATCTCAAGCTTGACCTCTTCAGGCAATTGTGCTAGAAATATCCGGTTTTCCTCAGATAGGTTTTCATAAGCCCAATTGATGGCAAACCATTTTACTGGTGACTTCGAATTCTTCCAGTTGGATTTCTTTTTGGGAACTTTCAGTACCTTTGTGTCATAATTTCCGCGAATATTTACAAAATCCTCTGATTTCACCAGATTTAATACTTCATTTGGATAAGCGCCATATCCAACAGAATCTCCACAATTCCAGAATTGGGATACATTATGTTGGCGGGCGTGGGCTAAAACTGCCTGGAGGGCGTGCAGGTTGGCGTGAATATCGCTTATAAGGCCGATGTGGAGATTATTCATCGAGCTGATTTAAATTCAGATTTGTCTCCGATAAGGACCGCCCAGAAAAATAATCCCATGTTGGAGGATAGAATTCGCCGAAAGATTGAACAGGCCTTTCAAATGTATCTCTTAATTTAGGCCAAATTCCCAAAGCAGTAATTTCCTTCCATTCATTTATAAACGACCAGTAAAGAGTATCCCGGGTTGTTAGATCTATCGTCGTGAAAATAATTTATTCCCAGAAGGACCCGGTTAAATGGCCCTTCGTTACCAAAATATGCAATTATCCGTTCTCTCTCTTCTTCAATAAACGCAGGAATGAAATCTAACCAGACATCGCAATCATGAATTTCTCCCAATTGGTCCTGGCATTTCTTTGTGTTCTGGATATACGGTTTAAGTTGATCTGCATAGAGGCTGGAAAAGATTTCCAGGGAATAGCGCAATTTCTTTGCTGAAATGCGCATCTGGTGAAGTTCCAGGATATTAGCTGGATCGAAAATATACGCCTCATGACTAATTAATTGATCCAATGCTTCCCTAATTGTATCGGCTGCGATTTTGTACAAGGCGAAAGTATACGGATAATTGGTGCCATTCAACTCTGCCAGAGGAATTATTATTTTCTTGATATTCTCAGCGACTCCGGATTCATTAAAATCAAGGATTGATTGGTTGACATCATTTTGCAAAGCCTTTCGATGTTGCGACAAACGCAGGGACAATCTTCGAATGCCAAATTTTATTTTTGGATCGATATCTTTTTGCAGATAACCATTTAATAGATCAAGTTGAACGTCCCGGTCACGTGCTTCACCAAGCGCCCTGGTAATATTCCGTATATTTTTTTGCCAGAGGCGGACATTTTTTGGTGGAAAACAATCCTTAAAAACAGGGATAGCTGCTCTCAGACGGCGGGATGACACCCGCATTCGATGAATATATTCAATGTCCTCACCAAGTAATACTCCCTCAACCTCGATTAATAGGGAATCTAGATTTTGAAGGATGATTGCAGCCCCGTATTGGCAGGTGCAGTCATCAGGATTGTTTTTCATTGACTTGCTCCAGATCTATCTAAGGGGAAAGATGGTGTGGATAATTACACAAATTTTGGCGAATCTAATTATCGCCATCCTTTAGATTCAATTCGCTTGATAACCTAGTCCAATTAAGCAAAATTCCAAATTTGCATCAATTTATTTTATATTTCGAGAATACTCATTTTCCGATACTGATATCTTATAAAAGGGAACCAAATAAACTGATATATTTTTCCGGCTATGATAATAACTATTGATTATTAATTATCAGTTCCAATTATCTGAAGAATAAATATCCGGGAAACCAATCGGATTAATGCCTGAATGGATTAATCTGCAGGTATATGCATTACCAGTGATACCATTCAAATTAGATTCGAGCCAGAATTTATTCTGAATCCTCATCATCAGAGCTATCCAACTCAAGCAATTCCCCGGTAGCGATGAATACGGTTCTTTCACAAATGTTAGTGACCCGGTCCGCCATACGTTCAAGGTTATGGGCAATCCACAAAATCAGGTTGCTGCTATCAATTTCCTGAGGATTGGCAATCATATCCTTGACTACCTTGTTGTAGATCTGCACATAAAGCGAATCAACCTCATCATCCTCAAGCGGGATCAGGCTCGCCTGGTTGGGATTTTCATCAATAAATGCAGTTAATGAGCGATGAAGCATGCTGATGCCCAACTCGGCCATGCGGTCAATTTCTGCCATGGGCAGGTTGATATCCGAGCCAGCCAGTTTGATATTGATTTTCGCGATGCCTTTGGCATAATCACCCATACGTTCCAATTCAGTTGTAACCTCCAGCATGGCGGTTAATAGACGCAAATCATGGGCGATGGGCTGCTGTGTTGCAATCAGGATGAGGATGCCATTCTCAATGGCGAATCGTTTTTCATTGATGAGATAATCAGTATGGTAAACCTTTTTAGAATCATTAATATCCCTGCGTCGAAGGGCATCAATTGAATCTATCATGGCCTGTTCTACCATACTTCCAATAAGTAGGATTTCATCCTGTAATTGATGGATTTGATGATCCAATGTCTCACGTGGCATAATTATCCTCACTTATCAGTATAGATTTATCCAAAACGGCCACTAATATAATCTTCAGTTTCTTTATTGGTCGGATTTGTAAAAATTTGTTTTGTGATTCCAAACTCGGCTAAATAACCGGTTCGACTTTCATCGGTATTCATAAAAGCCGTAAAGTCCGAGACTCTGGCTGCTTGCTGCATATTATGGGTAACGATAATAATTGTGACGGCTTCTGATAAACTACGAATCAGTTCTTCAATTTTATATGTGGCAATTGGATCAAGGGCTGAGGCTGGTTCATCCATTAGCAAAATTTCTGGTGAAATTGCCAATGCTCTGGCGATACATAGTCTTTGCTGCTGACCGCCGGAAAGGGAATAGGCAGCACTCTTCAGTATATCTTTTACTTCATCCCACAAAGCTGCCTGACGCAAACTTTTTTCTACTATCCCGCTTATTTGAAATTTGTCATGTATTCCATATAATTTTGGACCATATGCAATATTTTCAAAAATTGTCTTTGGAAATGGATTTGGACGTTGAAATACCATCCCAACCCTGCGTCGAATATCTACCACGTCAATTCCCTGTTGATAAATATCTTCCCCATCAATTTTTATTTTTCCTTCTACCCTTGATGAACCTATCAGGTCATTCATCCGATTGAAACATCGGATTAATGTTGATTTGCCACACCCGGATGGACCAATAATTGCTGTAACTTTCTTCTCTTTTATTGGAAAGCTTACATCCTGGATGGCGTGAAAATTTCCATAGTAAACGTTAAGCTGCTCTACTTCCAGCTTTGAAGGGAGTTCATCCAGGATTAATTTACTCTCCTCACCAATGTGGGTGAATAATTTAACCTCTAATTGACGACTTTTCCGCCCTTCCCTTAGACTAATTTCTTGCATCGAAAAACCCCAATGTTAATTATGTCCCAACTTACGGTAATTATTACTAGTGATATCTGATTTACTGATTTTACTATATTCTTTTGATGATAATATTTGCCTGTCAGGGAAAACAGGATCTTAGTTTTTTACTTCTATGTTCCTGGCAAGTTACCTTTGATGTTGATGCTCAGGATGTTTAGCCGGAGGGCGTCAATTAATAATAAGTTATGGTATCTGGAAAAGAATAATATTCCTCAGAAAGAATTTGTGATTAGTTATTGTCTAATAATTACCGAATAGATTGGGTAATCAAGAATGGTATTTCTTGCAGGAATTTTCCCGCTTTATAAAATATGAGATAGAGATAAAAAGGAAAATCACAAACAAAAATTTTTGAAGAATCGAAAAAATTGTGCTGCCAATATTTATTTATTGACCATTTTTTCGATCAATGAGACAAGCTGTTCAGCAAGTTTTCTGCGATCAAAATATGTCTCAATATATTGCCTGCCAGAATAACCCATTCTTAAACATAATTCCCGGTCGTTGAAAAGAACCATTATTGCCTCAGCCATTTCATGATGGTTTCCAGGAGACACAAAAATTCCTGCCCCGGCGTCCTCTACAACTTTACGAATTTCGCCATCTATGGCAAGTACAATTGGGCGGGAAGCTGCCATATAATCAAAAACTTTATTTGGGTAGGTTGTCTTATATAAATCCAATGGTTTTAGAATTGCTATACAAACATTTGCTGCCTGGAGAACTCCCGGCATCTCCATTTTTGACACAGCTGGTACGAATAGTACATTTCCCAATTGCATGGATATCACCCTTTGTTGGAGATGTTCTTTTTCCTTGCCATCCCCAACGAAAAGAAAGACGATCTCATTAATTTGCTGGAGTAAATTTGCAGCATTCAAAACCACATCCAGGTCGTTAGAAAGTCCGTGGGCTCCAGCGTATAAAACGATGAATTTACCGTCCAGGTCATATGTTCGGATTAAAGCTTCATTAGGATCTGAATATTGGAACATATCAAGATCTGCTCCGTTGGGAATTAATTCCACATTTTTTGCACCTTTTTCGGTAACGTGCTGGATATAACCCGGGGAATTAACTATGGTTCGATCTGCTTTTTGATAGAGAAATTCCTCCAGCCATAAAGAAGCTTTAATGAGGATTGGATTCTTAAGTACACCCACACCGATAGCAAATGCAGGCCATAGATCACGTACTTCGAATAGAAATGGCCGACGTTTTAAGGCAGAAATCAACCAAGCGCTGAATCCTTGAAATATCGGCGGCGATGTTCCCCAAACCAGGTCAATATGACGGACATTTAATCCAACGAGGAATGAGGAAATCATGAAACTGAAGAAGCTGATAATCCGGTGAACAAAACTACGGTGGAGAGCCGGATAGGTATACGTCCTTAGAATGGTTATCCCAGTTTCAGGGTATGACTTTTCAAGCCATTTGATCCTGTTGTTTTTAGATTTTCCGGTGATATAACTTACAGGGCTGGCAATAATCGTGACCATGTGCCCTTTGCTGGCCAGATACTGAGATAATTCATAATGCCGGGTGCCTCCAGCCTCATCCAACGCAGCAAAGGCTTGATGGATTAATAGGATATGCATGGCCAGATTTTACACCATCCGGCTATGATCTTGAACAATTGACTGGATATGCCATCTGCTCATAATTGAAATCGCTGATTTCGAACTTAAAATATATCGGATAGAAATAGCAGGAATTTTTTGTCCATATGTGGGGGAAAACCAACCAAAATTTGGAAGGGATTGATTTTTCCCGCATAAGATTTCCCCACCCCGGATTATTTGAATATTGAATCCGGGATGAAAATTCTTTTCGTTAAATCTGGTTTCGGTTTCAATAAATAATTCAAGCCTGAATATATCCGTATCAATAGTAAGTGTGGATGAGTCCAAATGCCATACCCCATCAGGCAGCAGCCATTGCAGGGTTATCTGAAAAGCCTCGCTCATAGGATGATATGGTGTCAATTCATCCCTGATTTCCCAGGTTGAATCATCAACCATGGATAATCGCCTTTTATGATTGACGCCAACTTTTTTATACCCGTCATGTTCGGCAATGATTTCTCCAAGCGAAGGGTCTTTTTGGATAATTGTTGCCTGTGCCCAATCCAGCCATAAAAATCGTCCAGCCTTTAACATTTGATTGTTTTCATTGATAGTTACCGTGTTATGGACGGCAGTATCTGAAAGTGAGTTATTCCATGGAGTAGGGGCAGTGTAACTATAGGTTCCTGGATCAAGTGAGATATTCCTACCACGCCACCATAGATCAACATTCAGCTGGTCAGCATGAGCCGGGCGATCGTGGAATTTTACTGCCCGTATTATTCCCCAACCATTCCTATTACTCATCCTGGAAGGTGGTAATTTAAATTGGTGCAAAGAAATATTATTGGTACCAGGCTTGTGATTATAGTCCTGAGAAAAACCGAACCAAAGACCAAGTACATCCCATACACCCGGGTCCAGTGCAGGCTGGTCAAAGAAACACAAGCTAGCGCATTGAAGGGTAGGCCTGTAATCCTGGTAGACTACAGGTGCCAGCGGAAAAATATTTGAGCCATCATTATGCCCAAGGTTTGGGGTATACCCGGATATTTCATCTATCATACCAAACAACCATTGCGTGGCAAGTTCCAGTTTCTTTGTCACCGATTCTGGTACCGATAAGCCCGCTTTCTTACCTGCTTGAACAGCTAATATGGATAAATGCAGCATCATGCGGTGGTAATTTGTAGATTGCTGGATGTAACTTCCATCGCTGAATATTTGCTTCTCAATACCTTCAACAAAGAGTTTCCAACCGAGTTTTAAATAACGATTTGATTCAGCCATCCCTTTGAGCACCGAACCGGCTAATATCAAGCCAACAGCCTCACTCAGAAGATGGTTGTTATTCTGTGCTTTGGCGTAAGATAGGGTGGCCGGGATGCGTGCGGCATGCTGGTAAATGGACCTTAGAATATTTGCTTTGTGATGATCCATAAATCCGGGTGAAGCCTGAAAAACCTGATATGCAAAACAGAGGGCAATTATCCGAAGGGCAACTTCCTGAGCAGAAATCCAGTTAGGTCCTAAGTTGGGTGGGTTATTTTCTAAAAAATTCGCAAAGTTAAGAAAAAAAGCTTGTGGATATCTTTCATCCCCGGTGAGGATGAATGCACTACCAAGGGGATAAACCCAGCAAAACCGGGAGGATTCCCAAATATATTTCAGATCCACATCCGATTCAGGCTGGTCATGATAATCACTCCAGTGTTTGTCATTCTGCATCCGGGAAAAGTCCAATTTCCGAAGTTCCCCGCCAAAAAATCTCCAGCTGCCGGCCACAATCTCTTCTGCAGACTGGATCAGTTGAATTTCATGACTTTCAAGGCAGGTTTGTAATGCATTTTTTGTAGGAAGTGAGAATGGGAACAGGTCCAAAGATGGAGAAAGTTGATTGAACAACTTAATGGGCGGATGATTGGCATTATTAGCAGGGCACCGAATACGAAAATAATTCAATTTCAGGAGGACCTGATATAGGGAAAAATTGGCTAATTTATAGAATCCAAGCTCCACCAGGGCTTTTTGTCCGATCAGCAATTTCTTATAAAGGCTGGTTGACATCTTATGGGAATTAGGTCTACAAAAAAAATTATGCCAATTAATAAGGGGGGATTGAAGTCCGTTGCCTGGTACGCAAAGTCTCCAGAATCCGGAATGTTGATTTGCTTACTCCCCAGATTTGATCATACGGGATTATCGGATCTTTTGATTCTAAAATACCATTTACGAAAGAACTCCAAATCTCTTTATGACCTTTTTCCTGGCGAAGATATGAACGGTTCTCACTTTTCTTATTATCCTCAAAAAGGATAAGAGAGCGGAAATCATCGATAATTGATGACTTACCGCAATAGAAAATTTCGATTTGCTCCTTTGATTGGATTTTGCTCCCATTGGCCACGTATTCTATTACTGCTATAGAACCATCACCAAATTCCAGGGTAATTGCAAGATTGTCCTGGTAGTATTTATTGGAATCCGCCATTGCACTTGCAGTTGTGCTGACCGGTACCAACCCAACCAAAAAAACGCATAAATCAATAAAATGACAAACTTCCCCAACCAGCCTGCCCCCACCCTGGAGGGGATCGTGCAGCCAGTGATCTTTTGGCAGATAACCGGCATTAATACGATAATTAATAAAAATTGGTTCGGATCGATTAAGGAATTTATTCTTTATAGTACTGATAAATGGAGAAAATCTACGGTTATAACCAACGGTTAATTGTCGGGATTCGGAATCTTGATAAACACTGGAGACTTCATCTAATTCTTGTTCAGAAATCACGATTGGTTTCTCGCAAAAAACATGTTTACCATTCCCTAATGCATTAACAACCTGGGTGCTGTGCATATTGTGGCGGGTCAATATCACAACTGCGTCAATATCTGGATCTTTGTATATCTCATTTTCATCGCTGGCTGCATATTGAAATTTAAATTTTGATCCAGTTTGCCGGGCACTCAATCCATTTGCTGATGCAATTGCCACGAGTTCTGTATGGGGATCATTCTTAATGGCTGGAAGAAATACGGCATTAGCATAGTTACCTGCACCTAAAACGCCGATTCTCAGTTTGCTGGTACTAACAGATAGAGATTTTTTATGGTTAAGTCGTACCCTTCTATTTGACTGGCTGCCCTGATCATTGGAATCGTAGGTTAAGATGACACCCAGATAATTTGAATCAGATTTGTTTTTAATGAGCTGGTATGCTTCAGCCCCATTCTGAATAGGATATCGATGGGTAATTAGAGGGTGCAAGGTTATTTTTTGATCAGCTATCAGATCAAGGAACGCAGAGAAATTCCTACCCTCAGTCCACCGGACATAGCCTGGTGGATAATCGATTCCCTTTTCTTCATAATTCTGATCATACCTGCCGGGGCCATAAGATCTGGAAACCAAGAGGGTTAGCTCTTTTTCATAATACAACTTGCGGGGAATTTCCAGTCCTACCGCTCCAACGGCAATGATCCTGGCGCGTGAACGTGCAAGATTACCTGCCAACTCTATAGGATCATTAGAACGAGAATCAGCACAGATAAGGATAATATCAAAGCCGTTCCCATTGGTATAGGCAAGCCCAACTGACGGCGAATCCCCACGGGTGGATGCTTCAATCCCTATATTTTTGCACATATCCACCCTTTCGGGATCGAGGTCGATGCCAAATACCTTACATCCTGCGACCCTTGCAATTTGCACAGAAAGCATTCCTAACAATCCGAGACCAATTACGGCAACACGATCACCAATTTGTGGTTCGGCTAATCGGAAACCATGCAAAGCAATTGCTCCTACCGTTGTAAAAGCAGCTGATTCAAAATCAACTGAGTCTGGTATTTTCGTGAGTAAATTTTTAGGGATAACAGCATACTCGGCGTGAACAGCGTGACCGCTGCCGGCACATGACACACGATCACCAATTCTGAAATCGGCCATATCCTCGCCCAACTCAAGAATCGTACCTGCCGATGAATAACCAAGGTACAAGGATTGATCAAGACGATTTAAAACCGTTTCAGCTGTCTGTATAATCCCATCTCTGCGTGATTTTTCCACAACTTGCTTAACCAAATCCGGCCGGGAGCGGGCTTTCTCCAGGAGGTTTTTTTCAGCAAATTCAGCAATCATCCGTTCAGTTCCGGATGAAACCAAAGATACAACTGTTTTTACGAGCGCAGTACCCGGCCTGACATTTGGGATAGGGACCTCAATAATATCGGTGATTCCGTTCCTCATATTTTGCACTAATTGTTTCATTGGCTGAGAGCTGCCTTTCACTTCCACGTGGAAAATTGTAATCATTTGATCATGGTTTATCATTATATTACACTCAGAGGCACGTGTTATAATTTTTTTGATTAAGTGAATAATAAATGATCACTTCTTTTTTACACAAGAATATTCGTTAATTGATAAAAAAGGGGTAATTATGGAAGTACTTTTGCTAGGGAAAGATCGGGAAGATTTTTATTTCCAAAGAGTGATTGATTTCCTGAAATTACATTTGATGGATTTTTCATATCGTCTGGCAAAACCGGGTGAACCGTTTCCTGATTCTTTAAATGAATGGGAAGGTGATTATTTGCTTTCTTATCTTTGCCCTTGGCCACTGCCGGAACAGTTGTTGAATCAAGCCAAAATGGGTGCAATAAATTTTCACCCTGGACCTCCAAGCTACCCTGGAACGGGTTGTACTAACTTCGCCATCTATAATCAAGAATCTGTTTATGGGGTTACCTGCCACTATATGGCACCTGTAGTAGACTCGGGGAGGATTATTGATGTAAAAAGGTTTGATATCCTTAAGGACGACACGGTATATTCCCTGACTCAGCGATGTTATGCGTATATGTTAATTCAATTTTACGAAATTTTGACACGCATCCTTAACGGCGAACCGCTTCAAATATGCACCGAAACCTGGACAAGACCGGCTTATCAACGCAAGGAATTGAATGATTTAAAAATGCTCGATCTCTCCATGACAGAAGATGAAATTAAAAGGAGAATCAAAGCATCAGCCTATCCTGGGACACCAGGGGCGTATATTACAATAGCGGGAGAAAAATTTGAACACCGCCCAGAATAGGTAATTGGGTATATTACCCAAAAAAGTCTATCCAAAATTAAAATCGATTCCGTGTATTTTGGTAAGCATTTATAAACACCTAAACAGAACGTAAAATTTATTTTCCCCTAAAAATAAATTCTTGGGCTGGTATATATCCTGCAACGTAATCTTCCTGCAGGATATATTATTAAATCAGAACAGGAGCCAATCAATGCGTAGAATAATCGCACTTATTTTTATTTGTGTTTTCTCTTTGTCTTCCTGTGAAGGATTACCTGTTGAAATTGTAATTACTTTCATTCCAGCCAATACATTTACTCCTACAACCGACATTCATAAAGATGAGACACCCGTCAAGGAACCAACAAAACAACCAGAAGTTACAGAATCCACGCCCACGCCAGTTAAAGAAGATCCCCAGCCGTCTTTAGAACCTACCAATACAGTAAAACCCAGTTCAACCCCTACTTTAACATTAACCACGGTTCCCAGCGCTACTCCTACGAAAACATCTACAAAAACAATTATTCCGTCACCCACCTCAACCAGCACGAAAACCCCTACCCCTTCACCAACAAATGTAAACTGGCAGTTTCAAATTCAACCGGATTCGCCGGTTTATTTACAAAATTTCACAAACCCTGATGAAGGATGCGATTGGCTTGGAGTTGCCGGACAGGTTTTTAATTCTTCTGGAGACCCTTTAAATAATATGGTAGTGCTTGTGGAAGAGGAATACGATGGTGTTTATTATGAATTAATTGGGATGACTGGTATGGCAAAAGATTATGGACCCGGCGGATACGAAATTATCATCAGTGATGAGGTATTCGAGAGTGAGGATGTATTATCAATTTCTTTGTTTGATCTAAACGGGAATCAATTGAGCAACCAGTTCATGCTTACAACCTATGAAGATTGCGAAAAAAATCTCCTGCTGATTAATTTCATAGAAAAATAGACATCTGATTGGATAATTAGTCAGGCGTTCTGATGGGCTCACTGTTGAACGCCTTTTTTTATTTGGTGGATACAGTATAATTTCCCTCAATTGGAGAATACTGACAAATTATGGGATTTCAAGGGTGGTAATAAAAATGAAGGAGAAGGTGGACACCATTGCCCCCAGGGATGTTTTTCTGCATTCCTTAAGGTATTGGTGGTTGCTTGCGCTTATCTCCTTTGCAGGTAGTGCTGTTGGCTTCCTTATTTTTCAATTAAAACCCCCGCTCTACGAATCAAGAGCCATAATTTCAGTAGGGATTGACTTCACCCAAACCGGATATTTGACTGATATTGAAGAAGACCAGATGATTGGCATGGTCGGGGATGTAATAACATCGACTGATGTGATCAATTCAGTTGAAACGATTGCCAGAAATGAAAATCTAATAGATAGCGATGAATCTGTAAGAGACTACTTGCAACTTGAGCGATGGGGATTCCGCTGGGCGACCCGTGCCCAGCACAATGATCCCCAAACAGCCGCAAAATTATCCAACCTTTGGGCTCAAATTAGTATGGACGCCTTGGAAGACTCGTATGAACATTCGATAATAGCTGAAGGGATAGGCAGGTATATCCTCTCCTTGGAAACCTGTCTTCAATATCTAGTAGGTGGAGAACCTGTTCATGGTTTGTGCAGTATGGATGACCTGGATGCGCTACAAACCGAATTAGAGATTGCAGCGGATCAATTAAAGGTTGAAATGTTGAAGGCCAGAGGAATTACACCGGCCACACAGTTGGCAATGAGTGAGAACGCATCCATTCCGGACCAACCGGTTCGTTTTGACCTAAATCTGATGGTTTTTTCCGGTGCAATCCTGGGGTTTATTTTCGGCATTCTTATAATTGAATTTTTAATTCCCTTAAATACCAACAAGGAGTAAAGGGTGAACCAGAAGATTTATAAACAGGTTCTGGATTATTCCTGGGCTCTTTTAGTACTGTTATTACCAATTACCAGTATGCCGATAATTGTCCGGATAGCAGGCTCGAATACGGTTGGAGCGTTATCGGGCATTTTGTTGTTCATCCTGCTCGTCATTTGGTTTATACCAAATTTATTTAATGGTGGAAAAATTTCCAGGCAATTCATGCCTCTATTGGTATTCACCATTGCAGCAATTATCTCTACACTGATTGCATCATTTTCCCCGGTACCGCTTTACAAGGAATTTAGTTCAGTTAATAATGAAATATCCAGCCTTATCACATTATTTATCGGTATTGCATTTTATCTGATCACTTCTACCTGGATAAAAGATCAATCTGGATTAAGTAAAACATTACGGTATCTCAACTGGGGTGGGTTAGTCCTGCTGGTCATTGCTGGAATCCAGGCCTTATCCTGGTATACACTCGGTGGATACCCAGAATGGCTGAGAGATTTTCATAACATTTACTCCGTAGGACCGTTGTTTCGCCAACGTCCGACAGGAATGAGTTATGAACCATCCTGGCTTGCCAATCAATTGAATATGTTATACCTGCCATACTGGCTTGCTGCAACAATAAAAGGGTATTCGTCCCATAATTGGAGAATAAGAAAAATCTCATTAGAGAATCTGCTGTTATTTGGCGGGGTAATTATCTTGACACTTACTCTGTCCCGGGTAGGAATGATTGCTTTTTTCCTTATGTTGGTCTATCTACTCGGAATATTGGGGATGAAGGTGTTCGCCTGGGGAAATCAAATATTTATGCGAGACAAACCAAATGATCCGAATCATGGGAATATCAACCGGATATTATCCCTGGTTCTCATTTCGACAATATTCATCATTGTGATTGCCATGATTCTTTTTGTTGTTGGTTATGGATTGAGTCAAGTGGATAGGCGCATGGCACAAATCTTTCAATTTTCCCCTTTCCAGGAGAATGCATTTCTTAAATATGCAGAAAATTTGGATTTTGGATCGCGAATCATCTATTGGGAAGCAGGTTGGCGGGTCTTCAATAAATTTCCATTCATTGGGGTTGGATTGGGCAATACCGGTTTTTATTTCCCCGAGAATATTCCCAGTTATGGCTGGAAATTAATGGAAGTACGGGAATTTATTTTTAGATTAGATATACTACCGAATCTCAAGAGTATATGGGTACGAATTCTTGCTGAATGTGGTATAACGGGGTTTATTTTATTCTTGTCATGGCTCTATGTTCTCTGGCAGGCAAGCAGATTCCTGGTAAAACAGCGTTTTCCGCTTCAGGAATCCATAGGATTGGCAGGCCAATTCACCATGATTGCATTAATCGCTGAAGGATTCTCCTTGGATTCATTTGCCATGCCCTACTTATGGATATCTCTTGGAATAGTAACCGCCTGTTCTTCCTGGGTTTTAACCATTGAATAAGGAATACGAATAAATATGAAATGGATATTAGCCATATTGGTAATGCTGTTAATCTGCTGCTGCAGCATTTTTATTTTAGTCACACTGATCGGGGGGATTGGTTTGTTCAACATAGGAGAAGCTGATCAAACACCCATTAATCCGATTGTAGATATAGAACTACCATCCAATACGGATGTAATAAATCCGAAGGCATATGAGACAGAAGAGACATTAAGTCTTATGACTGTCCCCGAAAATGATCCGCTGGAGCTGGCATCCCGGCTTCTAGGGAAAAATAATATCCCAAGGACATTGGAAACCAATCCGGTTCAATATGATATTGGGATGGCAGAGGATTTCTGGGTTACCAATACAGATACAAATCTGAGCTCTACAGTAAATGCCGTTCTTGAGTACAAAACGGAGAGTGTCTATTTCTGGGTGGATCAAAATATTAGGTTATCCGTAGATGATAAGGCGTCTATCAAGAATCTGGTGGACACATTTGAAAGCCAAATTATTCCAAAAAACCGTCAATTTTTTGGCACCGAATGGACTCCGGGAGTAGATAATGATGAACATCTTTTTATTCTTTATGCCAAAGGGCTTGGAAACAGTATTGCAGGGTATTTTTCATCCACCGACTCGATTCATCCGCTCGCACACGAATATTCCAATGCCCATGAAATGTTTATGCTCAGCGCCGATAACACCGAACTAGATGAGGCATTTACGTATGGCGTATTAGCCCATGAATATCAACATATGATTCATTGGAATGGTGACAGGAATGAAGAATCCTGGTTAAATGAAGGATTTTCCGAACTGGCTGCCTTCTTAAATTCTTACTATTTAGGCGGCTTTGACTATTATTTTATTAATGATCCCGATATTCAGTTGACTGATTGGCCAAATGACCAATATAAAACTACTCCCCATTATGGTGCTTCGTTCTTATTTTTAAATTATTTTCTAAATCGATTTGGTGATGAAGCGACACAAGCTCTGGTTTCGAATGATGAAAATGGAATGGATAGTGTAGATATTGTCTTAAATGATCTTGAAATTGTTGATCAGATATCCAACGAGAAAATCACCGCCAATGATGTTTTTGCCGACTGGGTTGTGGCTTCATATTTGAAAGATGAATCCATTGGGGACGGCCGGTATACCTATAATAATTATCCCGATGCACCCCGTGCGTCTCCAACTGAAAAAATCAATAAATGTCCTGTTGATTGGCAGGAAAGAACCGTAAACCAGTATGGAGTAGATTATCTACAGTTTGACTGTAATGGTGATTTTACCCTTAAACTTAAAGGAAATCCGGAGGTGAAGGTTTTACCGGAAGATAGCCAAGCCGGAGATTACGGTTTTTGGTCGAATAAGGGGGATGAATCCGATATGACATTGACCAAGATGTTCGATTTTTCAAATGTCGATGGTCCGATCACTTATAGATATAAAACCTGGTATGACCTGGAGAAAGATTATGATTATCTTTACCTGCTTGTGTCTGAAAATGGGGAGGATTGGACAATACTAACTACCCCATCGGGTACTCCAGAAGATCCTTCCGGGAATAGCTTCGGCTGGGGATACAACGGAGAAAGCGGCGGATGGATTACTGAGGAGATTGATCTATCCCGCTTTGCAGGCAAGAAGTTATATATCCGGTATGAGTATATTACCGATGCTGCGGTTAATGGCGAAGGATTCTATCTGAATGATATTGAAATTCCAGAGATTGGATACACGGAAAATTTTGAAAATGGGGATGGTGAGTGGCAGGCGGAAGGATTTGTAAATATTTATAACCGCATCCCCCAGTCTTTCATCATTTCTGTTATATATGAGGGTGATCAAACCGAAGTTACCCGGTACCAGATGGCTGCAGGGGAACAATTAGAAATCCCGCTGACATTTGGGGGGGATATTAAAAATATTATCCTGGCTGTTAGCGGAACCACACGGCATACAAGAACACCGGCAACATATTACTTTCGCGTTGAATAATTATTAAACAAGGAATTAATGATTTCCCCCTGAATTTAACATGACTACCCATCCCCAGGGATGGGTAGTATCAGTAACCATCAATAAATATATTATTTTGCCCCGCTTCTCAATCTCTTTAATTCGTCCTCCAATTCCTGCCTGCGCTCCTGCGCAACAGATTCAAGGTTGCTTTGAAAATTTTCCATTGAACCTCTAAGTTGGGAGCGGATATTTTCGCCACTTGCAGGGGTAAATAATAATACAAGTACTGCTCCTGTTAATCCACCAAGTATGATACCGCTCAAGAGATAAGATGCTGTTCTCATTCTAATCCTCCTAATAGATTTCTAAAATATATTATATAAAAAATTCCAGTTTTAAGGAAATTTCGGATTTTTGACTCTTATGAATTATTCATATTGTATGATCAAGTGCTAAACGTAACCGTTTAATTCCATAAGTACCTGCGATACAACCCGCGGTCGAATATCCAAAAATGGAATCAAGAATCAGAAATCGGATGATTTGCGTATAGGTATATCTTGATGGATTAGTGGATAATAACCATGAGGGAAAGGCTGCATTAAAATAATTCTCAATTTAAAATTAGCTTAAACAGCGGTACAAGTTAAATTAAATTAGATTTAAAATATCAGAATTAGTGTATTATGAAATAGCCTTAAGTAAAACCCTGTCGGGTCGTTGAATAGAATTATATGATTTGCTGAACAAAATGAAGACTTACAATAACCGTTATTGGGATGTTTTATCCCTTGTTTTATTATTCGGCGTGCTCTCCATTTCATCATACAGGCTGGAAATAACCGACTGGGCAGAATCACTTTATTTAATAGGTTATTTAGTTTTAACAGGGTACATACTTGGTGTCTTCCTAGGAAAATCTAGAGTAATTTCCTGGTTTGCCGTATTACTCGGTTTGAGTTTAGGGATAATCCTGCTTCCATGGCTGCTCGGACAAATTCTGAGCAGTAATCCGGATTATTTAGAAAAAGTAATTATCCTAATCAACCGCTTGGAGATTGCTTTAACAGATTTTTTAAACAACCGTCCAGTCAGTGACACATTATTATTCATATTTGTGATGTCGATTTTGTACTGGACTGTAAGTTTTCTTGCAGGTTATGAATTAGTCCGCAGAGCCAATCCCTGGATTCCAGTAAGTATCTCCAGTTTTATCTATTTGGTAATTAACCATTATGATTCAACTCTGGAATACAGAAATTTCTATACGTTTCTGCTTATCTTTTTTATCCTCATACTTTGGGGAAGATTATTCTTTATTGACAGCCGCGAATTTTGGAAACAGAAAGGCATAAAAGTTGAATATGAAACAGGGTATGGACACTTTAAGGACGACACTGGTAACTGCAATAATACTGGTTGTTACAGTTTGGAATATACCCTTTGTTATTCAACTTTTTTCAACAAACTCCCCGGTTCAGGAATCCATGGTACGGGGATGGGAGAATATTAGGGAGAGGTTTTCAAATGCTTTTGTAGGCTTAAATTACCCTGACCTAACTGCAAGTGACTTTTACCGAAGTGGTTTATCCCTGGGGTCAAGGACTGTGACCAGCGCACAACCAGTATTCGAAGTAAAGGTGGACTCAGATGGAATAAATAAAATGCGCTATTATTGGCATGGATATAGCTATGATACTTACTTGGACGGCAGATGGGTCAATTTGCATGATACAAAAGCAATGAGTGTTCCTTCAGATTGGCCAGTAGAGACAACCGATTGGAAAAACCGCCATGAGGTTGATTTCGAATTTTCCGTTGATTCTCCACTGCTGTTTACGTTTTATTCCCCCGATCGAATAATTTATATCGATCAACCAAGCGAAATCGTTCTTGATAAGAGATTTCTCGAAAATATTAATCTAATAGCTGTTCTGGCAAATCCTGCGTTACACCGCGGAGAAAAATACAGGACTGTATCCTTAATTAGTACACCAACGGAACGAGAATTAAGAACCAGCGGGGAGAATTATCCGAAAGATATTCGGGACCGTTATTTACAGCTTCCAGAAAATTTCTCTAAGAACATTATTCGCCTAGCAGCAGAGATAACAAAAGGTGAAAAAAATGCTTACGATAAAACAAATGCAATCACCAGTTACTTGAGATCCAATATCCAATATTCGGATTCACTGCCGCCAAAACCTGCGGGAAGAGATGTGCTGGAATGGATCATATTTGACCATAAAGAAGGATTCTGTAATTATTATGCTTCCCTGGAAGTCTTGATGCTGCGTTCAATCGGTATTCCGGCAAGACTTGCAGTAGGGTATGCAGAAGGGACAGAGCAAAAAGGAGGCGATTCCTACCAAGTATTAAAGAATGATAGCCATGCGTGGCCTGAAGTATTCTTCCCTGATTATGGGTGGATTGAATTTGAACCAACGGCTGCTCAACCCCCGCTCAATTACCCATCCGGTGATTTTTCCCTGGATGAAAATCCAAATCCAAATATCAATTCCTCAGACCTATCGTCGGATAGTATTGGGTTAGGGCGGTTGGACCAAGAAGAAGAGGAATTTTTCATGCTGGATGAAGCGCCTTCCAATCAAATAAATCCGGTTCAAGTATTTATCCTTTTTGTCATTTTTATGGTTATAGTGGGTCTTGGGATATTCCTATATAAAAGGATTCAGAAATCACCATCCCTGCCATTTATTATGATTCGAAAATCTATAACAAATCTCGGATTACATGTACCAGATTGGCTGGATTATCTTGCAGTAATGACCCAGATAACCCCCGTTGAGCAATACTATCTAAAAATACTATGGTTGGAAAAACTACTCAAGGTCCAACTAAAAGAAGGTTGGTCACCTGCCGAGAGGATTGCAGCGCTTTCATCAGTATATCCATCTATTTCATTACAAAGTGAAGTTTTGTTAGAAGAATATCAAAAAAAGTTGTACAGTCAATCCGATGAGGATTCAACCAGGGCGTATGAAGCTTACCAAATATTGTCACGGTTCCTGGTTAATGCCTGGTTCCGGAAACTTCTAAAAAAATGATAATCTACGGGGTTAGCCGGAAGCAGGTGTGTAATATATCCCCGCCAGGATTTCTTTTTTAGCAATCCCAAACACCGCCAACAATAGCTAATAACTGTTGAAAACCAATCATAATAGATCCAGTTTCTATATACTCATCGACGGTATGCATTCTTCCACCATGAGTCAATCCGATGCAGATTGCGGGTAATCCTCTACTCAGGGGAATGTTCGCATCTGTTGATGCAATTCCCAGGATAGGAAGTTCTCCAAGTCTTTCCAAAGAATCCGCGGCAAGCCGGACGAGAGGATGTGATTCGGGAATTGAACCGGAAGGTCTATCACCGATGCTGATAATTTCGGTTTTTATGAGATCACTTTGATGTGATTTGGTAAGAGAAGTAATTAATTCATCCGTATCCCTAAGGGATTCTTGAGTCACCGACCGCAAATCAACCTCAATAATAGCGATAGATGCAATTGAGTTTACTGTTGTCCCTCCACGGATAGTGCCAACATTTAGTGAAACCGCGGATTTTTCAAGTAACGGTAAATCATTTAGGGATGTAATCAACCGGGCAATCTCGTGTATTGCTGAAGGCGTCCCATAGTTTTCCCACGAGTGTCCTCCAGGTGTGCGAAATGTTATGCGGTACCGCTTAACCCCAAGACCGGCGTGGTAAATACGGCCTAATCCCAATCCTTCCAGGATGATGTAGGCAAGTGCTTGATCCTCCATTTTTTCGACAATCTCAACCATACCTCTGAGATTGCCCAAGCCCTCTTCACCAACATTGGCAATGAACCAGATTCCCCCAGGTAATATTGTTTTATATTTTACAAGGTGCTTTAATAATCCAATCATCACCGCTGCTGCCAATGCATTATCGCCGATTCCAGGCCCAATCATCCTTGTGCCTATTGTTTTCAATGGCATGGGATAGTCCAGCTCATGGACAGTATCGATGTGGGCGCTGATTATCAATGGTTTTGCTGATCCGCCCGGTAAAAAACCCCAAACATTCCCAATCCGATCAATTTGGACATCATTGAGCCCGAATTTTGTAAATTGGTCAGCTATAAACAGGCCACGTTTTTGCTCATTACCCGTTGGTGATGGAATTTGCTGGATTTGAGCTGCGAGATGAAGGATAAATCCCAGGTTTTTTTTCACGGTCAATGATTATAGCTTCTGTACGAGATCACGAATCCGACTTAAACGAGCCTCAGGGAGACCTTTTAGACAATTTAATGCATAAAATGGAGTATTCCCTTCACCCACCAGAGAGCCAGAAATACTACCAAATAACGCTGCCTCCAATGGATCATAGTTTCTCCTGAAACCTGCCAGAAATCCACCTGAAATGGCATCCCCAACGCCAGTACCATTAATTATTCTGGTTGGATAAAGTGGCACCTGCCATTTTTTATTCCCTTTATGGTCATAAATTAACTGGCTGCCTGATTGAGATTTTATTAAAACAATTTCGCAGCCAAGGTCAGAAATTTTTTCAGCCATTTCCCATAAATCATTTAATCGGGTTGAGAATAACTTCCTGATTTTTATTTCATCTGTTATGAAAACAGTCAGTCCATTAATAATACTTGGTAATTCATCCAAAAAAATGGAATCCATTATCCCTGCAGACGATTCCAATAAAATACTGGTAATCTTATTATTCCTGGATATGGATAGAAGTGTCGTCTGGCTTATTGAATCGAGTGAACCAATAAGAATTGCAGAAGCCTCCAAATAATCCGATGGGAAATCACCAGGCATCAATGTGGTTTTATGTACGTTCTGGATGTTCTTGTCGGGAGCAAATGGGTTCGTATATCCAAGGAGTGCTGTTGGAAATGTATAGCCATAATGAATAAAGTATGTGACCGGATTATCATGGATTCCTGAAATGAGATTTTGATGGGCGGTAAACAAGCGGTGGTCAATTGCCATGGGAAGGATTTTAATGCCGCGAATGTCAAATCCACATGATTCAATTTCAGTCAGCCAATCATGGGGATAGTTCTCGCCCACCCGGCTGATTAACCCTGCGTCCGTTTCCCAAATTCTATAGCCAATCGATGAATAGAGGAGATTGCCCCCCGGAATATCAAGCCGTGCCTTTCCATCCGCACTGATATTAAATTCACGGAATAATTGCCCGGCAATGATTGACCTGATAAATGAGCTTGGGGACACGTTCAGGATTATAACATTGCCATAAAAATACATAAGATCCTTTGTAAAAAAAATGGATCTTATGTATTCAATTTGGATAAAGAAATATTATTGTGGAGTCCCCAAACCTTCTGAAGATTCCGTAATGCTTACTCGGAAATCAATTTCAACATGCCAAGGATTCCCAGACCTAATTTCACTCCCTCGCCAGGAGTCATTAATTGTGTTGAATTTTCGTCTTTGGCTCTTTTTATCAATAAATATGCAGCCAAAATTCCAGTTGCGGCTCCAATAGCAGCTCCTAAAATGATTAGTTTTCTACTATCCATTTGGTCCATTTTGATCTCCGGCTCCAATTGATTTAATCCTAGATTTCGGTGGAAATATACTTCTCATAACTGCATAACGAATTTTAATTTGGATAATGGGATTAATCGATTTATCAGCGAAGTTTGTAATCAAGGTGAATAGTTGGTTTATATAAATATCCCCAATTTTTAAATATACAGGGAGAACACTTAACCCTTTCGATAAACCAAAAATCGATCCAAATAAGAGACCCATCAAAAAAATGCACCCTATCATGCAGGGAATTAGTAAAATAATTATCGATATGCTTGCCCAATATGATAAATCCCTGATTGCTGATCCACTGCTTGTACCAATAATCAGAATGATGGCAATTCCAATAACGATGATACATGCAATCGCAAGCGGGAGTCCCACCTGCCAGTTAATTTGATTTCTGTGAGATTTGAAAAAAGGGTCTTGCTTATAATCTATATCGAGGTTAATTTTCATTTACATTATTTTAGCATGGATTTTATTGGAATTTCGCCTTATACAATTCTGGATTTTTCTTTTTCACAATGACCATTAAAGATTGCCGGTATGAATTTAATTCTAATGAGACCCCCGCCTGGTTTTTTTCCACTGCGGTTTTTGCGACAGCATAGGATTCTTCTACAAATACCCCAAAGATTTTGTAGTAACAACCTCATGTTTCTGGTTTTGTTATTCAACCGGTGGTAAGCGAGCGCCTCTTCTTTTTCAAATGGGTTCTCATGATCTCTGATAATTGGTGAACCTAAAATCACGTATATATCAATAATCGGAATATTTCTTCAAAATCGGAATGAATTAAACATCCTTACGGACCAATATTGTAAAGTCATAGAGCCCATAATCATGGAGTAAGGCAATGTTTTTAGAAAAATGTTTTTTGCAATAATCAAAATAAAAACAAGGATCTGCATAATATAAATCCCCGCGCATATAATCTGGATCCGAAAAGGATGTTAAGAGGTTGAATGAGAATCCCGTGGTTGAATATTCGTCCATAATATGGATGTTCTTAAGCACAAAATCCTGCCATTCCCGAGTCTCATGATCCATTTTCATATTAAATGTACCGCTGGCAACCGCATAATTGACCCGGGGGATGTTCCCTAATAAGGATGAGAAAAAACAATGTGGATTATCCTTATATATATTTTTTCCTTCCTCAACCATTGTTTCCAGAATATCGTATCCATAATACGTTAGATCGTGCCCAAGACGACTTAAGTATCCGTAAAGGGATCCATAACCGGAACCAAAATCCAATAATGAATATGGTTTATCGGGTTTTATGATTTTAATGAGCTGAGCAAAACGGTGTTCCTGGGAATGCGGTGAGTTGTAATCAACTCCCAGATGTGTTGTTCCAAATTTCTTTAATTTATCATCAAAATAGTTGCGTATATCATTCAAGTTTATATTTACATCAGACATTATTACCCTCTTCTCAGGAATTATGATTGCCCAATCCCGTTTTGGATATAATTCAGCGCATCGCGGCCAACCATAAACATCAGGTCAAGGATGGATACGTGTGTCTCAAATGGGGGATAGAACTGCGGATATTCTGGATAATCATAGACCATGTATTCAAGATGGATCCCGGCTTTTTTGAACATATCATCATCCATATAATTTCTTGCTGAAGGTCCGGAAAGATAATGATTTGCTCCCACATGTTCCAAAATATGGATTAATCTTTCGGTTTTTTCACCGTGGATTTCTTCCATATCTGACGAACACATAAACTTAACCGAGTGCAGTCCAAGCAGTTCGGCAATCTTGATGGTAAGGTCAATTGTAAAATTGGCCAGTTGTAATGGTTTTTGTTGGTAGAAGGGGAATAGTTCACTAGAAAAATGATTAAAAAATGGAGCTCTATGATAAGACATTTCAATGGTATTCCAATGGGAGGTAATCCAGTCCCTGTCCCAATTTATCTCGACTTGATTGATGGGTGTCTGGTTACTCTCAATTCCTTTTTGATGAACCGGAATGGTTAACCAGTTTAATCCCTGAGGGGTCTTGATTCGGTTGCGGTTTCTCCATCCATTTTTATCAAATTTGACGTCATCATAAAAAATGAATAAATCCGCCTGGAGAATCTGATGGAAATATCCGCGCCATGGAATGTAAGACGGTTGTAAAATGACACATTTCATAATTTTTCGGCAGATAGGATTGGTTGGGGAAGAATTTCAAGGATCATTATTTATTTTTCAATGCAATTTAATTTTGTCAGAATTCCTGATATTTCTAAATCATCTTCAACATCAGAATTCCTGTCCATTTGAACTCGTCTCCAGGTCTGGCAAACACCTGCAGAAAACTCCGAATTTGATTCTAATACTGCCATTGAGCGTTCTTCAGCTTCATCCCATAATCCCTGGAAAGCATATCCCTCAATGAAAACAAATAATTCCGAAGGTGATTTTGGTGATAAACCCTTGCTTTCGGCTTCATTAGCCAGATCGACAACCTGTTTATAATCTCCCTCCTGGCGTGCCAACTCGGCTTTTTCAAAGTAATAACACCAATCACGCTGGGTTGTATTCTGGAAAATTTCAGTTGGCAGGGATGCAGGTTCCAGTGGATTTGTAATAATCCGCTCCAGGTCTGTTAATGGCATAAGTTCTTCATATACTCCAGGAACCCCAAGGAGGATATTCTCGTCTGTGAATTCTTTGTCCAGGATGCGAATACATTCTCCAACGGGATAGTAGATGGAGATCGTGTCACTTGTAGAGCCATAAAACTCAAAAGCCCGGAAATTAAAATGAACTGGCTGATCTGGTAGGATGTTTTCCAGGGATTGGCCAAGTCGTATCTTTGTATAAATCAGGATGTATGGCATTTTATTATCATTCACAGATATGTTTTTATTGTAGATCCAATTTAATGGGGCTGTGAGCGAATTATCTGAGTAATACTTTAATGGGAGTTCGTGGGTCATCAGAATTGTACCGGGGGCTAGTGCAGGAATTCTCCATGATAATTGTTTAAAGAATTCTGTTTGATTCTGCCAATCTCTACGGAATGTATTGCTTGTATAAAAGTTCCATCCAACCGTCATGGCGAGGATAGCTGCCATGATAACTACCCTGCGTTTTCCAGATTTTGCTAGAAATATAATCAGCCCTGATAAGAGCAGACTTGCACCAAATCCGGTTGATAACATAAACCGGTCGTAAGGAAATTCCAATCCAATAGGCAAACCAGCAATCCAGGAAGGTAATCTTCCCAGCATTATTCCGGCGAGACCTGTCACTATTGCGAAAATTCCCCACTGGTCGTCATATTCTTTGGATGAATGATGTTCTGCTTGGAAGCGGAATCCAAAAATAACTATAAGGGCGAAAGTAATACCCATTACGAAGAGGTATAACCAGGTAGAAGAAGCCTCTATGGGAAATGAGAATATTCGTGAGGTTTGTGACCAAGCGGATATCCCGGCTTTTTGGATAGTGGATAATATTTCCTGAATAAATCCTATTGACATCCATGTGAAACTTCGTGAAGTACTATCAATAATTGAGAATTCATAACCCTGGTAATCAGGTGATTGGGTTTGTAAATAACGAAAGAGTATATACAAGACAGAAACGATTAGGTAGATACCCCAGTTTTTAAATGTGATTTTGAGTCGATCGAGCGTAGATTGACTCTGGTTGGTTGTAAGTAACCAGAGAAAGAAAGGCCGCAAAAATTCCAGACCAAAAAAATATTCGGTAGACAAGTGACAGATCATCGCACTAATAATTGCAATAATGGTAAATCCAACAGAATGTTTTTCAGACCGGACTGCAAGAACCATGCAGACCATTGAAAATAAAAAAAAGCTATAAAGAATATATGCCTGGCTATAAATTACAGAGATGGAATGCTGGCTAAAGCCAGGATAAATTGCATGGAAAAAACTCGCCATTAATATTGGGAAAGAATATTGTTTTTGAGGCCATACCAACTTCAGGAAAAACCAAAATAATAACGCTGTACCCCACTTTGTCAGCAGCCCGGTTATCTGCCAGGCAATTGGATTCTGACCCAGTATGGACGTTGTTAGCATGTAAATAAAGCTCAAGAAAGGCCGGTCGTTTGCGAAAGCCTTTTGAAATCCGCCAGGACCAAGGACATATCCAAACCAGGTGTAAACCCAATCATCCCAGTAGAACCCTAACCAGGGTATCAACAAACCATAACTTAAAAAGCAAAGCGAGAGAAGTGCAAGGGGGATTGAAATTTGTTTGAAAGATCCGATTTTCATTATTGATATATTTATTAAATAGATTAGAGACCTGGGATATTTGGTGCCCAAAATACTATATTATCACTTTCTGCTTTTTCAGCAACCCCGAGTCGAGGAAATGTGCTTGTTGAATATTGGTTGAGAATGGTGGTTATTTTGATATCCAGATAACATAAAATAAAGTATAATATTTACAATATATATAAGAAACTTTGAACCAAAAAATTTTCTAATATAGAAAATGGATGGTTATGGACTGATAATTGTAGGATCTAGATATTGCCATTTATATCCAAGGTATCCTATCTTTGACTGGCAATAATAAAGAAATCTGGATGTTGAGATATTTATCTGGTAGGTGGAAACAGTTATTAATGGAATCTGATTGGGGAAACAAGTTTAGGAGCATAACTTTATAGAAGTAATTTAGATAGTCCATCAGATCATTATGAGTTTACCAAAATAAATACCTAAATGTCAGCAAACCCTGAAACATCAGATAATTAAGATGTTTCGTGTTGGAATAGCATCCAGAATTTGAGAACCCTGATTATACAGCCGTGACCACTCCATGGTGGATCATCGGCTTTTGTTAATTAATTATGGAAAAAAAAATTAGTTCGCTGGATGTGCAAAAAAATAATCCAAATCGGCTGAATGTTTTCCTGGATGGAGAATACGCATTTTCTCTTGCCCGAATCGTTGCTGCCTGGCTGGAAGTTGGAACATCCCTCAGTACAGAAAAAATTGGCACGTTACAAGCAGCCGATATGGTTGAAACAGCATATCAGAAATCACTAAAATATATTTCTTACCGACCGCGAACCACCAATGAAGTCAGAAAGCGTCTTGAAAATAGTAGTATCCCTCCAGATACCATTAATATCGTGATTGAGCAATTAAGCGAAAAAAATCTATTAGACGACCATCAATTTGCAGAATTTTGGGTAGAGAACAGGTTGGCTTTCCGTCCTAAAAGCCGAAGAGCATTGAGACAGGAATTACGTCAAAAAGGTGTTGAAGACGAAATTATTGAAAACGTGATTCAAGAGATTAAGAGTGAAGATGATATTGCTCTAAACGCAGGTTTAAAATACCTGCACCGCATGGAACCGATGGATAGGTATTTATTTAAACAACGAATGGGGGGGTATTTAGCACGTAAAGGCTTTACTTTAGAAACAATTGGAAATGTACTGCCCGCTTTATGGGAATCTTTTTCTGCTGAATTGAATCATATCGCAACCAGATAGATTCAGGATAAGGATACAGGAATGAATGAATTCGGAATAATAATAACGGTGTTGGTGATAATCGGGTTGACTGCCGGTCTTACAGTGATCTTTACAAAAATTTTTGTAGGCCGTTACCAAAAGGAACAAAATATTAAGGCTGATAATGTAATTCAGACGGCAACCGAAAAAGCAAAAGTGGTTGAACTTGAGGCTCGGGATAATGCATTAAAGGTGCTTGAAGAGGCTGATGCGGAGGTAACCCGCAAAAGAAATGATATATCACGCGAAGAAGATCGATTGCAAAAGCGCAGAGTAGACTTAGATCAACGAATGGACCGGTTGGAACAGCGTGAAACAGCTCTAAACAAACGGCAGAGCACGATAGATAAACGAGCAAATGAAATTGACAAAATGTATGAAAAGGGTATAGAGGACTTGCAAAAGGTTGCTGAGATGTCAATTGAAGATGCCAGACAGGAGCTTCTAAATCTGGCAGAAAAAGAGGCACGAAATGACATGGCCAGGATTATCCGCGGAATTGAGGCAGAAGCGCGTGATGAAGGCGAGAAAAAGGCACGCATGATTATTACAAGTGCAATTCAAAGAATTGCGTCTGATCATGTCAGCGAAATTACCACGTCGCTTGTTCCACTGCCGAATGAAGAAATGAAAGGGCGCATCGTTGGCAGAAACGGACGCAATATACGGTCATTTGAACAGGCAGCCGGAGTGGATGTAATTGTAGATGACACACCGGAGGCGGTAACAATTTCCTGCTTTGACCCGGTCCGAAGAGAAATTGCCAGGCGTTCACTTGAAAAGCTTATCCTGGATGGACGCATTCACCCCGCTTATATTGAGAAGGTTTTGCACGAAAAGGAAGTGGAGGTTGAAAAAGTAATCGCTGAAGCTGGTGAGCAGGCTGCATTTGATACCGGTATTGCCGGACTACACCCTGAAATATTAAAAGTACTTGGAAGGTTGAAATTCCGCACATCCTATGGACAAAACCAGCTAGCCCATGCAGTGGAAACCTCCCACCTTGCTGCAGCGATTGCAGCAGAGGTAAATGCTGATGTTGAGGTTGCCCGTACAGCGGGACTTTTACATGACCTTGGAAAAGCCCTGGACCACAATACAGAGGGAACCCATGCTACAATCGGAGCGGATTTTGCTAAAAGATATGGAGTAAATGCAAGGGTTGTCAACGCCATCGCTTCGCATCACCATGAAATTGACCAGGAAAGTGTTGAATCAATTATCGTTGAAGCAGCGGACGCAATTTCTGGAGCAAGACCGGGTGCCAGACGGGAAGACCTTGAACATTATATCAAACGCCTTCGATCTCTTGAGGAAGTTGCAAACTCATATAAAGGTGTTGAACAAAGTTATGCAATTCAAGCAGGACGAGAAGTCCGGATTCTAGTAAGACCTGGTGATATTGATGATCTCGATGCAACAAGGCTGGCGAGGGATATCGCTAAGAAAATTGAGGAAACGATGCAGTATCCGGGACAGATAAAAGTAACCGTGATCCGGGAAACCCGGGCCATAGATTATGCCAAATAAACCATTCAAAAACCTGGTGGACTTCTCCACCAGGTTTTTGATTATATATCCAGTGTTTTTGCTTCCCGAATGGATGTCTCCGGGCCGTGACCAGGAAGAAGCCTAGTATCATCTGGGAGAATCAGGAT
The DNA here is from genome assembly GCA_963747965.1 of uncultured Chloroflexia bacterium. Taxonomy (GTDB): domain Bacteria; phylum Chloroflexota; class Anaerolineae; order Anaerolineales; family Anaerolineaceae; genus CAVVGZ01. Next base: position 309,440 of record CAVVGZ010000007.1, read on the forward strand.
TTTGTTATAAATACTGTCCAAAATCTGGGTCAAGCTCCCGTCCTGGAGGTCAGTGCGCCCTATCCCCCCCTTGAATAATAAATCTCCGCAAAATATAGCATTATCAGAGGCAGAATAATAAACAACATGACCCTTACAGTGGCCAGGAGTGTGGATTACTTGAATTTTGGTTTCACCTAGTTGTAAGATCTGGTTATCTTCAAGCAGTATGGAAGGTTCAGGTCCCCGGTCGAAAATATAATCAAATTCCTGTGCATCACCCCACCTTTGCCAGAGCTCCAGATCATGTGGATGGAGAGCTACTGGCGGGATGATTCCGTTGCCATTATGTAATTTCGCTGACCCCGCAATAATGATCAAAATGTGCATGTGTAAGCCAGATACCATTTATCTGGTATCCATTTTCATTTACAACCTCGGATATAATATTCGATCCCGATGCAGGGTCAATGACAGCTGCCTGATTAGAATTAGCATCAACAACCAGGTATGTATTGTTGAAAAAAGGCTGCAGAACGAACTTCCGGATGATTAATGCCACAATTTACCCGGGATTATCCTAATCCAGAATCCTTAAATCGTGTGGAAAATCAGATAGCGATTCACAACCAGAACCGGTAATAATTACATCATCCTCAATTCGTACACCCCCTATACCTTCGAGGTATATACCGGGTTCCACGGTGAATACCATGCCTTCTTCGAGGCTATTTTGGTTTTCCGCATAAATATAGGGGGGTTCGTGTACTTCCATGCCAAGGCCGTGACCGGTTCTGTGGGTGAAGTATTTGCCAAATCCTTCGGATTCAATAATTTTCCGCGTCGCCTTATCTACCTCACCTGCAGGTAAGCCAGGCCTTGCAGTCTTTTTCCCCTGATCGTTGGCTGCCTGGACTGTTTCATAAATCTTTACCAGTTCCAGATCAAGCTCGCCGATGGCAAATGTGCGGGTGAGATCGGAGTTATAGCCTTTATATTTTGCACCCCAGTCAATCATAATGAGATCACCTTTTTGTAATGGACGGTCTCCCGGACCGGTGTGATTTTTGGCACTATTCGGTCCTGCGACAACTGCTGGAGAAAATGCAAATCCGGGTTCGGAACCCGCACGCAGTAGCTGGATGGATAATTCCATCGCAATTTCTATCTCGGTGACGCCAGGTTTCATATAAGGAATGGTTGCTTCCATCGCATTCTGGGCGATTATGGCTGCCTGCCTAATATTTTGTTTCTCCGATGGATCTTTTTTAATTCGCAGATTATCCAAAACAATATTTGCAGCAATGATTTTCGAGTCCGGGGCAGCGTGGGATAAGAATTGCAGTTCCAGGAAACGGATATGTGTAGGTTCGATTCCTATCTTTTTCCCGTTAATATTAAGGTCATGTATGGCAGTTGAAAAAACCTGATCCCATTTTTCCGGATTCTCACCATAAGCATACCCTTTCAAATGAATTTTCGAATCGTGCAGCTTTGATGATTCCAATTCGGGATGAACAAGTACTGCGTTTCCATTCCGGCTGATAATTAGCAGAAAAGGTCTTTCCATCAAATGGAAATTTAAGTCGGTAAGGTACTTTAATGTTGGCCCAGGATTGAGGGCAATTCCATCCAGGTGATTCTGAGCCATTAGTGATAAAAGGCTTTGCATGCGCTGATCATGAACCATAAAAAATATTCCTTTCGCAATGAGCATCAATAAGTGAATTTTGATCCTGATAATTATACACTTTTGGTACAACTAATCTGGATATAACCTTTTTTCGGTTAGAAACAAGATAAATGTCTCATAAATCCTGTCTCGGTATACACTTGCCCCTGTAATACCAGAAACCAACAAAAACTTGACATCCATAATCCCATCGAGTAAAATCCTTCTACCCTGATAATGGGCCTGTAGCGCAGTTGGGAGCGCGCTTCAATCGCACTGAAGAGGCCGAGGGTTCGAATCCCTCCAGGTCCACTGGGTATGGAATAACTGATCACAGCCCTATAAATTTATGGGCCCATAGCGCAGTTTGGGAGCGCGTCTCAATGGCATTGAGAAGGTCGAGGGTTCGAGTCCCTCTGGGTCCACTTTGATGAATAACACTCAGGTCAGTTAAATGCTCTGGGTGTTTGTATTTTTGGAAAAAATAAATATTCGACCTTCAGGAGTAGTAAATCATCCAGCAGCGAGCCGGAGAATGGTGAAAGTCTGGCAGGCACCGATGGAGTGCAGCAGGTTGAACTCGCCTGAAAAGCCATATTAATGGCAGGTTGTACTGGTGAAACAATTAGCCGGTGCCGGATATGTCCGATATCACATGTTGAGCGGTCTGGTGACTTCAGACAATTTGGGTGGTACCGCGGAGAATAACCTTCGTCCCTATCAGGAGAAGGTTTTTTTTAATGGATTATGGAGAAGAAAATGCAAAAAATTGAATATCCTTTTTATGATCCGGGACAAATTGAAGCAAAATGGCAGAAAAAATGGAGCGACGATGAGCTTTATCATTCCAATATTGATCCCAACCGGCCGAAATACTATGCATTGACAATGCTTCCATACCCATCCGGCGAACTTCATATCGGTCACTGGTATGCGATGACCCCTGCTGATGCCAGGGCCAGGTACCTACGTATGAAAGGCTACAATGTCCTATTTCCAATGGGATTTGATGCGTTTGGATTGCCTGCCGAAAATGCTGCCATTCGCCATAACATTCATCCCAAAAAATGGACCTATCAGAACATTGGCCATATGCGAGACCAATTGAAAAGCATGGGTGCCATGTTTGACTGGCGTCGGGAGGCCATCAGCTCGGATCCAAAATACTATAAATGGACGCAATGGTTCTTCTTAAAGCTCTACGAAAACGGGTTGGCATACCGGAAGAAATCTCCAGTTGATTGGTGTCCAAAATGCAATACCACCCTGGCAAGAGAACAGGTCTGGGGGGACGACCGGCACTGTGAAAGATGTGAAACACCGGTTATTAAGAAGAATTTGGAACAATGGTTTTTTAAGATCACAAACTATGCGGATGAACTCTTGGATTTCAGCTACTGCGATTGGCCGGAACGTGTCCGCTTACTGCAGACAAACTGGATAGGGAGATCAGAAGGAGCTCTGGTCAGTTTTAAAACTGAACAAGGAGATTCGCTTGAAATCTTCACCACTCGGCCGGATACGCTGTGGGGGGCCACCTTTATGGTACTCGCACCTGAACATCCGCTGGTGGAGAAAATCACAACCAAAGGACAATATCAATTGGTCCAGGAATACATTACACAAGCGGTCCGCCAGACAGATATCCAGAGGGAATCCACTGATAAGGAGAAAACCGGTATATTTACAGGAGGATATGCCATCAATCCAGTAAACCAGGAAAAAATTCCCATATGGATTGCTGATTATGTGCTTATGACTTATGGAACCGGTGCCATCATGGCTGTTCCGGCGCATGACCAGAGAGACTTTGAGTTTGCCAAGAAATTTAACTTAGAAATTCGGGTGGTTATTCAGCCGGATGGGATTGCCGAATTAAATCCTGCCGAAATGACGGAAGCTGTACCGGCATCTGGACGAATGATAAATTCCGGACGCTTATCCGGCACTCCTGGAGATAAATCCTTCGGGAACAGCATCGAATTATTAGAGCATCAAGGGACGGGTCATCACGAAGTGAACTATCGCTTGCGGGATTGGCTAATATCAAGACAAAGGTACTGGGGAGCCCCGATCCCGATGATCTTTTGTGATAACTGTGGAATTATACCGGTTCCAGAAGATGAACTTCCTGTCCTGCTCCCTGATGATGTGGAATGGCTGCCGACCGGTGAAAGCCCGCTTAAACTCCATCCCACCTGGTCAATAACTACCTGTCCAAAATGCCACCAGAAAGCCAGGCGTGAGACGGATACTATGGATACATTCATGTGTTCTTCCTGGTACCACTTAAGGTATCTAAGTCCTGATTTTGATGGTGGTCCTTTCGATCCAGAGGAATACGGCTACTGGATGCCGGTAGATACTTATACAGGCGGCATTGAGCATGCGACAATGCATTTGATCTACACGCGGTTCTTTCATAAAGCTCTACGTGATATGGGAATCACTGAAGGAATGGAGCCGATGATCAAACTAAGGAATCAGGGTATTGTTGTGGGTGAAGATTCGGAAAAGATGTCTAAGAGCCGGGGAAATGTAATTGCACCAGATGAATTGGTGCAAGCATACGGCGCCGACGCAGTACGGGCATTTCTGATGTTTTTCGCACGCTGGGAGCTGGGTGCACCCTGGAACAGGAACGGAATTGATGGCGTATATCGTTGGCTGAAGCGGGTTTGGTCCATTCTACTGGACGATGGTTCAATTACTGATCATCATTTTTCCGAGCAGGATGTAAAAAATCTTCGCAGAATTCTGCATCTCAAGTTAAAATCTATTACCCGTGATTATGAGCAGTTTGAATTTAATACAATCATCTCATCCTTAATGGAATTACTTAACGAAATTGGTAAAGCCAAACAAGTAGGTGCTAATAGAAATGGGGTCTGGCATGAAGTTGTAGATACTTACCTGCGAATGTTGGCGCCCGTTTGTCCACACATTTCAGAGGAAATCTGGCATATCCTTGGTAAACCTTATTCAATTCATCAACAAAAATGGCCAGATGTGGATTTGGAAGCCATCCAATTTGAACAAATTCACCTTGTGTTACAGGTAAATGGCAAGGTTCGGGATCGAATTATGGTTTCTGCGGATATTACCGGAGAAGAGGCAAAGAGTTTAGCACTTCAGTCAGATGGAATACAAAGATTCCTGGAAGGCAAAAAGCCCAAGAATATCATTTATGTTCCTGGCCGGCTTGTGAATATCGTAATGTAGAGAATTTTCTTATAGCAAAAAAATCCCAGGAGTAAAAAATAATTCTCCGGGATTTTTTTGCTTAAATTTTAGTATTTTAGTATTATCTGGGGATCATGCTGATATTACTTAAATTCCTTACCAAATGGTAATAAAGCCAGGGGAATTAATTTAATGTGTTGTTTGGAAAATGGTAAACCAACAATTGTGATGGCAAGGATTATTGCGGATGTCAGGTGTGCAATTGCAATTTCCCAACCAAAAAGGATTGCCCAAACAATATTGAATATTGTTTCCAAAATTCCCCCGGAATCTTTACGGGTTTGAATTTTCTTGCCAAATGGGGTAAGAGTCGCTGCTCCTAATTTTATAGATTGAATTCCGAATGGGATCCCGATTATTGTAAAGCAAGTGAAAATTCCACCAAGAATGTATGCCATCCCGCTGAAAAATCCACCAAATATTAACCAGATAATATTACCCAATAGACTCATTCTATCTCCTATATTAATTTCAACTTACAATCATTCCGTAAAAATTTTCTAACCTTATAACAAATACGAGAAATAACAACTCAAGGTTTCAAGAAATGATGTAAATTTGCCTGGGTAATCACAAAAAATTCATCAATGAATCAAAATTCAATTGTGCGATAATCTATCTGACAATAATTTATAAATTGATTGATTTCTTTCCGCTCCGGATGTCATTAAATGCGAATTTGGAATAAGCAACTTTCAGGATTGGTAAAACAGCAAAAAATATTATTTTATTTATGCATAGGTTTTGGATTAATATCTGCAGGACTGTTCCTCATCCAGGCGAATATACTCAGCCAGATCGTAAGTGGTAGTTTCATTGATCAAAGAACAAGATCTGAACTTGTTCCGCTCCTGTTGTCCTTGATACTGGTTTTTACATTTAAGAGGTTTCTCATCCTATTGCAGTGATGGATTTGCGAAAATTATGGCGGCCCGCATAAAAAATGATTTAAGGAAAGCCTTTTTCGGAAAAATTACAAGAATAAACCCGGTTCGACTAAAGAATACGCAAAGCGGGGAATTAATAACCTTATTTCTCAGCGGTATTGATGATCTTGATAGATATTTTAGTGAATATTTACCACAAATCATATTTGCGTTGAGTATCCCTGTTTTCTATCTGTTGTTTGTGTTCCCCAGGGATGCATTATCCGGGATCATACTCTTCGTTACTGCACCTCTAATCCCTGTATTTATGGTCTTGATTGGTAACCGGGCGGAGAAATTAACCCAGGATCAATGGGATAACTTTAGCAGGTTGGGTGGTCATTACCTGGACACATTACGCGGCCTGGTTACCTTGAAAATTTTGAGCCAAAGTAAACATTACGCAAGAACCCTGGAGAAAATAAATGATGAATACCGACTGGACACATTAAAGGTTTTAAGGGTCACCTTTTTATCAGCTTTTGTACTGGAGATAATCGCTACTATCAGCATAGCAATAATTGCTGTCGAAATTGGACTGCGGCTCTTATATGGCACTTTTTCCTTTCAGACAGCTTTTGTTATATTACTAATCGTACCTGAGTACTATAGTCCTCTGCGTCAATTGAGTCTCAAATTTCACGCAAGCAATAAAGGGGTGGCGGCATTCCAACGGTTGTCTGAATTTCTAGGGATTGAGGAATGGGGCAATGTTGATGGTGCGTCCCTTGAGGGAGATCGTGACAAAGCAGAAAACCTGAAGGACATCCTGGATAATTCATTTGTAATCAGGTTCAACCAGGTTTCATACCAGTATCCAGAGCGGAATGTTCCTGCTGTTGCTGACCTATCTTTTGAGTTCAATAAAGGCCAGCATGTTGCCATTGTTGGGGAAACTGCATCCGGTAAAACTACCCTCGTGAATTTATTTCTAAAGTTTATTAATCCTGGCTCAGGCGAAATTTGCATTAATGGACTGCCGATTAAGGATATTAATGTCAATCAATGGCTATCTCACATTGCTTATGTCTCCCAAAGACCTTATGTCTTCTCGGGAACAATTGCAATGAATGTAGCAATGGAAAATGGATTGGTGGATGAGGATAGGATATGGAAAGCCCTACACCGTTCGCAGTTAGATAAATGGGTTCAATCCCTGGAGCATGGCATCCTTACGCAAGTGGGTGAAGATGGGTTTAGATTGAGCACCGGCCAGTCCCAAAGGCTTGTGTTGGCAAGATCTTTTTTAAGGATGCGCCAATCATGGTAATGGATGAGCCTACTTCAGCAGTTGATCCTGAGACAGAGATGTTCCTACAAAATTCTCACCGGCTGCTTGCCGAGGGAAAAACAGTCTTGACCATTGCCCACCGTCTCGCGACCGTGTATCAGGCAGACATCATTCTTGTGATGAAAAATGGCAGTCTGCTTGAGCGAGGAAGCCATTCAAACCTCCTGGCTCAGCAGGGCGAATATTTTGAAATGGTAAAGCATTACGGTGGTGTTGCTTGAGGGCGACCATTCGATTATGCAGATTCCTTATTCCATATTCAAAATGGATTCTTTTATCGACTTCATTATCCTTTGCAGCCATAGCAGCCAGCATCGGTTTACTAGGCACATCGGCATTCATAATTGCTCAGGCAGCATTAAAACCTCCATTTTCTGCGCTGCAGCTCGGAATTGTAGGGGTCAGATTCTTTGGCATCAGCCGTGGTGTATTTCGGTACCTGGAAAGATTGTCGTCTCACTCGATAAATTTGAAATTTTTGGCTGATATTCGCCTCTGGTTTTATTATGTTCTTGAACAACTCCTGCCATCCCAACAAATTAACTTTCAAAAAGGAGATTTATTTGCAAGGATTACTGCTGATATTGATACCCTGGAGGATTTATATATCCGGATAATCTCACCTCCGATAACCGCAATCTTAATTACTGTGTTTGTTGCCCTTTTCATGGGAAGGATTAATCCACAGCTCACCCCAATAATCCTGATGGGCATGATGATGGGGGGATTATTGATGTTCTTTGTGGCGGCTTCTGTAACAGAGAAATCCGGCGCGAAAATGATAAAACTACGTGGAGAATTCAGCCGGATGTTGAAAGATATTTTAGATGGAAATGAGGATGTACATACTTCCGGGACCTGGCAAAAAAAAATAAATGAGTTCAGCATAGTAAATGATGGATATTATTCGTTAGAAAAGGATTCGGCACTACAAAGAGGTACAACAACTTTCTTATCAATTTTCATCCCGGGAGCTACTTTATTGGGAATTCTATGGCTTGGGTTGGAATTGGTTGATAACCATCAGATAGATGGAATAACCCTGGCGGTATTAACACTCGTAACCATTGCATGTTTTGAGGCAATAATTCCCCTGGGTTCTGCGGGAGAAGTTCTCTCGAAAATTAATCAATCTGCAGAGCGCCTCATGTTGTTGAATTCCACAAATCACGTAATAATTGATGCTGGAAACCTGGTCCCAACAGAATTTACCGGTGAAATTAAGGTTGAGAATCTAAGTTTTCAATATCCCGGAGAAATTAATAGTGTCCTGAATGGCATTGATTTTTCCCTGGTACCAGGAAAATTAACCGCACTGGTCGGACCTACCGGTTCAGGGAAAAGCACTATTGTTAACCTTCTGCTGCGTTTTTGGGATATTAATGAATGGGGGATTTCCCTGGATGGCATAGAAATCCACAAGTATCAACCGGCAGATGTTAGGAATCAATTTTCAGTCATGTCAAATTCGTCTTACATCTTTGCAAATACTCTCTCTGCCAATTTGTCCATTGCAAATCCATCAGCAACCCTGGATGAGATTAATTCTGCCCTAAAATTAGTGAATATGTATCATTGGGCAATGAGCCTTCCAGACCAGTTAAACACCTGGATTGGTGAAAATGGATGGCAAATCAGCGCTGGACAAAGACAGCGGATTCTCTTAGCAAGGATGCTCCTCAGGAATTCACCGGTGATGATTTTTGATGAACCCACTGCAAATATGGATGCAATTTCCGAAAACCGTTTATGGTCTGATATAAAACCGGTCTTAAAAAACTATTCTGTTCTTTGGATAACCCACCGACTGGTTCATATGGAAGACATGGACGAAATCTTGTTTCTATCAAATGGGTCAATTATTGAACGGGGAATCCATAAAGATTTAATCGAAAAGGAAGGTGCATATTTCCAAATGTGGAATATTCAAAATAGGCTGTTAATTTATCATGGGGAGAGTGAGGATTAATCCATCCCGTTCTTTATTTGACTCATTATTTCAATTTTTGAAATGCCTCCCTCACGGAGGATAACAGGGTATGGTTGGGTGCAATCAACTACCGTGGATGGAATACCACCGCGAGTTTTTCCCCCATCAATTATTAATTTTATTTTTTCACCCAGCTGGTTGATAACCTCTCTGCATGTAACCAGATCTTTTTGCCCGGATATATTTGCAGATGTTGCTGCCAGGGGACCAACAGAATTTATTAATTCCAAGGCAAACCAATGATCTGGCATTCGGATACCTACAGTTGGAAAGGGGGATAAATTATCAGGCAACCCTTCTAATTTTGGAACAATCAGAGTCAGTGCACCTGGCCAGTATTTGGCAGCCAGGTTTGCGGCGATGGGCGATAACTTAGTAATGACCAGGGAGAGTTGATCAAAATTCCCAATTAATACCGCAATTGCTTTTTGATGGCTGCGGGTTTTGACCTGATACAACTTCTTAATTGCCTGATATGAATATAAATTTCCACCAATCCCATATACTGTATCCGTTGGAAAAGCAATAATTTCATCATCCCCCAGCAACCTGGATGCTGTTGGAATGCACATTGGATCAGTCATGGAAATGATAATTGTCATTTAATCCCTTATGGCTGATTTCTGCATGCAGGTGTGGTGATACTCAGCAGGCGAGGTTTTCCGGCTAGATCTTGGTGTATGGTTATCAACGATGATGGGAAATACCCGCTTGCGATTATAAACAACCTGTCTTCCTGCCCAGATTCGAATTCGATAAGTAATAAACCCGGATTTTGAAGCCAAAGTTTTGATTTTTCTAGTAATTCCCGGATTAAAACCAATCCATCAATACCACCATCAAGGGCAATCTTAGGCTCGTATCTCGTAGTTTCCAATATATTTTAATTTTCGTGTTGGGATGTAGGGCAGGTTGGCACAGATTAAGTCCACTTTCCCGCCAAGGAAATTTAAACAATTCCCCTGGATGAGATGGATTCGATTTTTAAGTTCATGCTGAAGGATATTTCTCCTGGCGATCTGCAGGGCATTGTAAGAAATATCAACAGCCAGGAAATTTATGCCCGGAATTGATTTTGCAATGCTAACAGCAATGCAGCCACAGCCAGTTCCGATATCGGCCCCTAATTTTGCTTCCGGATTAAATTGTAGCCATTGGATAGCATTCTCAACCATGAGCTCTGTTTCAGGGCGAGGAATCAGGGTTGCCGGAGATACAAAAAATGGTTGGCAATAAAATTCCCTTGTGCCGGTGATATAGGCAAGCGGTTCACCATTAAACAGCCTGATTATTGCTTGATCAAGGAGTCCGAGAATAGGATCTGGAATCTTCTCCTCCGGATGGGCAATGATCCAGGTTTTCGATGTATCCATATAATGAGCCAGAATGACCTGGGCTTCCAACCGGGGAAATTGGGATTTTCCATCCAGTACCTGAGCGGCTGAGATCAGCCAGGTTTGGATGTTAATATTCTTATACCTCCATACCAATCATGGCAAGACGATCGGATTCTTCCTTCATGGATAACTCCTCAATGAACTCATCCAGATCCCCATCAAGGACACCTGGCAAATTAAAAGAAGAAAGGTTGATTCGGTGGTCGGTCACCCGAGACTGTGGAAAATTATAAGTGCGTATTTTCTCCGCTCTTTCTCCCGTCCCAATTTGGGACCGGCGATTATCGGCAACCTCCTTCTGTCTTTTTTCAACTTCCATATCGAAAAGCCTGGCCCTCAGGATGCTCATAGCTCTTAATTTGTTTTGAAGCTGGGAGCGTTCATCCTGACAGGCTATCACAATACCAGTTGGAAAGTGTGTGATGCGTATAGCAGTAGAATTTTTCTGTACATTTTGTCCGCCTGCTCCAGCAGACTTGAAAACATCCACTTTGATGTCATTATCTGGAATATCAATTCCAACATCATCCACCTCTGCCAATACTGCAACTGTAATGGTGGATGTATGGATCCTGCCGGAAGATTCTGTAACAGGAATGCGCTGAACCCTATGGACGCCGGATTCAAATTTCAGTTTTGAATAAGCACCCCGACCTTTTATTAAAAGGACAATTTCTTTCAATCCCTTGACTCCGGTTTCATTAGCGGAGAGTATTTCAAGGGACCATCCTTTCCTTTCGCTGTACCTGTTATACATTCTGAACAGGTCAGCAGCAAATAGACCGGCTTCATCCCCACCAGTTCCTGCCCGGATTTCCATGATGACATTCTTCTGATCTCGAGGATCACGTGGAATAAGCAAACCTTTGATTTCTTTCTCTAATCGTTCTGCCTCTGGTTTTAAATCTTCCAACTCAACCAGGGCTAATGCTTGCATTTCCTCATCCTGGGAATTCTCGAGTGATCTGGTTTCTTCTATCCTTTCGAGAACATGGTGATATTCCGTTGCTTTTTGAATGACAGGTTCCAGTTCGGCGCGTTCTTTGGATAATTCCATGGCGCGCATATAATCCTCACCACTTTCTTCAAGTTGTTGGTTGATTTCCTGGAATCGATTTTCAATGGCTTTTAATTTATCCAACATACGAACACAAACCTCAATTTATTCTTTCATCTAGATTCTTATCATTATAAAAGGCACAATATCTCTTATCGAAGTTATAATTATAATCAGTTTTATTCTCTGAGGAGATCAAATGGACACAACTATTCTATCCCAATGGCAATTTGGGATCACTTCGGTATATCATTTCTTCTTTGTACCCCTAACACTTGGATTATCCCTCCTGGTTGCGTTTTTCGAGACCTTAGTACGTGGTTACCGGGAAAGAGGTCTATAAAAGAATGACAAAATTTTGGGGGAAACTCTTCCTGATTAATTTTGCGATGGGTGTAGTAACCGGTCTGGTCATGGAGTTCCAGTTTGGCATGAACTGGTCAGAATTTTCACGCTTCGTTGGGAATATATTCGGGGCTCCGCTGGCTATCGGAGCACTACTCGCATTTTTTTTGAATCTGTATTTTCTAGGGATCTGGATTTTTGGATGGGACAATACTTCCAAAAGGAATGCATCTTGCCTCAATTTGGCTAGTGGCAGTCGGGGTCGATATCTCAGCATTATGGATTTTGGTTGCCAACTCATTTATGCAGCAGCCGGTGGGTTATGTAATCGTAGACGATCAGGCAATTAATGACGAACTTTTTTTCTTTGCTTTCAAATCCGAATCTCTGGTACCAGTTTCCCCATACAATATTATCTGGATTTGTAACAGGCTCCTTTTTTGTAATGGGAATCAGCCTGTTTCATCTTGTACGAAAGAATGAAATAGAATGTTCACCCGCTCGCTTCGGATTGCCAGTGTGTTTGGTTTAATCTCTGTGATTCTGGTTATTCTTGTAGGTCATCGCCAGGCACAGCACATGATAGAAACCCAACCAATGAAAATTGCCGCAGCAGAAGCCCTTTGGATAACGGAAAATCCGGCCTCCTTATCTTTGATAACCATTGCAGATGAAGAGGAAATGCGCGATATTATTTCGATCCGCATTCCAAATTTACTTTCCTTGCTGGCATACGACAAATTTACCGGGGAGGTCAAAGGTATTGCTGATTTGCAGGAAGAATATTCTAGAATGTATGGTCCGGGCGATTACTCCCCTCCAGTTGCCATCAGTTATTGGAGTTTCCGGATAATGGTTGGCAGTGGATTTTTAATGGTCACTAATTGCAGGATTTTTAATCTATAGAATCTTCCGAAAAAAAGAGCCGGCAGCATTCAAGTTTGCCAAATATACCCCAATTGTTATTGCGATCCCATATTTAGCCAATTCTTCAGGATGGATTCTTACAGAAATCGGCCGCCAACCATGGGTAGTTTTTGGCTTACTAAAAACATCTGATGCAGTATCTCCGAATATTACCGTAGGAATGGTCCTGACTTCATTGATATTATTTACAACACTCTATGGGATTTTAATCGCAGCGGATATTTATCTCCTGGCAAAATATGCCAGGAATGTCTCAACACAATCCGACATAACTCAATACATCCTGATATCTGCTGCATAGATAAAAAGGAGAACTTAAATGGATTTGGGATCTCTCTGGTTTATTCTTATCGCTATTCTTTTTATAGGTTATTTTATCCTTGAAGGATTTGATTTCGGAGTTGGGATTCTATTACCATATCTTGGAAAGACAGACCACCAAAGAAGAATCCTTATAAATACTATTGGTCCCCATTGGGATGGGAATGAGGTCTGGCTGATTACAGCTGGTGGAGCTACCTTTGCAGCTTTTCCGGATTGGTACGCTACATTGTTCAGCGGTTTTTATCTGCCTTTGTTACTCATCCTGGTGGCTTTAATTTTAAGGGGGATAGCTTTTGAATTTCGAAGCAAGGATGAAAATCCTCTTTGGAGAAATTCCTGGGATTGGGCAATTTTTATTGGCAGTGTTAATCGCCTCTTTCCTCTGGGGGGTAGCCTTTTCAAATATTATTAAAGGTGTCCCTATTGACGAAAATATGCAGTATGTGGGAGGGTTCTGGAATTTAATCAATCTTTATGCAATCTCAGGTGGATTATTAACATTGACTTCCTTCACGATTCATGGGGCAATTTTTTTATCATTAAAGACAGATGGAAATCTTATGGAAAATAGCAAATCCGTTGCAAGAAAACTATGGATTCCGAATGTGATCTTATTGCTGGTTTTTTCAATTGCCTCGTTTTTTGTAACCGATATCCTATCTAAAACAGGGTATCTTCCAGAATTGATATTCATCGTTTCTATCCTATTTTTGTTATATGCAGGTTGGCAAATCAAAGCAAATAAAATGGGCAGAGCTTTTGTATTCACATCAGGTACAATTGCCGCTTATTTTGCAGCCATGTTCCTTTTGCTCTATCCGAGATTAATGGTATCCAGCCTCAATCCACTGTATTCATTGACGATAGCGAACAGCGCTTCTGGTCCAAATACTTTGGCGGCCATGAGCTTGATAGCACTCATATTCTTACCGCTTGTCCTTGCCTATCAAGGATGGTCATACTGGATATTTAGGAATAGAGTTTCAGAGAACACTCGAAAATTGGAATATTAGATCGATATAAAATTTTGTGGTCTATAAAACCTATCGTAACTGGACGAAATGTTGGTTATTACCAAAATTGTGTTTTTGAACCTGGAAATCATCAAAATTCAGTCGTAACTCCTGAATTGTGCGTCGATAAATCCAGCACTTGTAAGTTCATCAAATCAATTCAATACTTATCAGGATAATATATTGAAACCATCGGATCATCGTTTGCTCCATAATCGCGTTAGGGACACATTTTTCAGGGGATTTATCAATAGAATATTAGGGAATAATTGCTGGTGTTAAATGACGAAGGTATCTGTCATTATCCCGTGTTATAACGAGCAAAACACAATCCATTTATTGTTGGGTGCAATTTATAAGCAAACATTTCCATTGGATGATTTGGAAATTATTATTGCCGATGGGGGTTCCACCGATCGAACTCTTGAACAAATTCACAATTTTCAAGAATTGCACAAGAATATTGAAATCCTAGTAGTTGAGAATAAATTACAGAGTATTCCGGCAGGGCTTAATAGCGCCTTGAGAGCATCTACCGGTGACTTCATAGTCCGGTTAGATGCGCATAGTGTACCAGCTGAAGATTATATTGAGTTATGCATCAACGATTTAGTGGATAACAAAGGTCAGAATGTAGGTGGAGTGTGGGAAATAATTCCAGGATGTGAGGGTTGGGTGGCAAATTCTATTGCTACGGCTGCATCCCATCCATTTGCAGTGGGGGATGCACGTTACCGTTACGGTAAACAGGCAGGTTATGTAGATACGGTTCCATTTGGATCCTATCCGCGAGAGCTATTCGATGAAATCGGATACTTCGATGAAACACTTTTAACCAATGAGGATTATGAGTTTAATACCCGAATACGACTTTCTGGTGGAAAGATCTGGTTTAATCCGCGAATTAAATCCAAATATTTTGCAAGAGCAAATTTTCCATCACTGGCAAAACAATACTGGCGGTATGGATTCTGGAAATTAAGAATGCTAAGGCGATACCCAAAAACGATCCGATGGCGTCAAGCATTACCCCCACTCTTTGTGGCAGGGATAATTTTTCTTGCCCTTACTGGTATTTTTTTTAGTATGGCCTGGATCTTACTCCTATTTATATTATCCATTTATAGTCTATTGTTGTTGATTGGATCCTTACCATCTGCATTCAGACAGAAAAAATTTTCATTACTGGTTGGTGTACCATTAGCTACAGCGATCATGCATGTTTTCTGGGGATCAGGTTTTTGGAATAGTTTGATAAAATCAGTGGTTGGAAAATGATTCATTAGATTATGGCTACAATCAATACGGTGAACAACCCAGTTTTTTGGCGTTTGAAGGACGGAGAACGCCGTATCATTTTAGTTATCGGGGACCTGATAGCCGCTTTTGTGGCATTAATTATTGCCCTGCTGCTCTGGGGTAACCGGGACTGGTTTAATTTCTCAACAGAGTTTTTACAATACCGCCCACCTGTTTGGTACTACTCCCTCCCGATCTTATGGGTTCTCTTGCTAATCGAATTGTATGATATTCGCAGGGCGAGCCGTCGTAAAGATACAATTATCGGGATTGCAGTAGCGGGTGCCATCAGCACGGTTTTTTATCTTTTTATCTATTTCAGCTCCCCACCAAACTCCCTGCCAAGGTTCAGCGTTGCGGTCTATATAATTGGTACATCTTTATTAACTTTGGTTTGGCGGCTGTTATATATCAGAATTTTTAATGCACCCTGGTTTATGCGCCGAGTATTAATAGTAGGTGCTGGCCGATCAGGATCAACGCTTGCAAGTGTTGTTCAAGAGATAAAACCCCCGCCATTTATTCTGGTTGGTTATGTGGATGATGATATAAGTAAAGTTGGCCGGTCAATTTCAATGGTCCCTGTCCTGGGTAGATGCTCGGAATTAATTAAGATAAGCGAAAAAGAGAATATATCCAATATCATTCTGGCGATTTCAGGGACTATGGAACCCGAATCATTTCAAGAGATATTTTTTGCTGAAGAACGTGGGATAGAAGTAACTACAATGCCAATCATGTATGAGGAATTATTAGGACGCGTGCCAATTACTCTACTGGATTCTGATTGGGTCTTGCGATCATTTGTGGATTATGCTCACGCCAGCCAGTTTTATGAACTGGTAAAAAGGTTAATTGATTTATGTGGAAGCCTGATTGGTTTAGGCATCTTAATCCTATTATTTCCCATAATATCTATTGCAATCATTGTGGATACCGGATTTCCATTATTTTATACGCAGAACCGGCTTGGAAAAAATGGGCGTATGTATAAAATATTAAAATTTCGCACAATGAAACAGGATGCTGAAAAGGATGGAAAGGCGCGTCCAGCGGAAAAGAATGATGAACGGATCACTCGAGTTGGAAATGTGCTCCGGAAAAGTCATTTAGACGAGTTTCCCCAATTTCTGAACATTTTAAAAGGTGATATGAGTATCGTCGGACCAAGAGCGGAACGATCGGAACTGGTTGAGCAGCTGCAAAATAATGTGCCATTTTATAGGGCCAGGCTTTTAGCAAAACCGGGTCTAACTGGTTGGGCTCAAATAAATTTTGGCTATGCTGCTACCATTGGAGATACGGCTATAAAACTTGAATATGATCTATATTACATTAAACATCGAAATATTATTATGGATATTACCATCATGGTCCGGACTGTCGGACAGGTATTCGGATTAAGAGGACAATAGATTGAAAGCACAACCTCATATCCGCAACCGATATTTACTACTGGGCGATCTTATTTTAATTGTCATCTCGGTTCTTGGCAGTTATGTGCTGCGGTTGGAGCTGGGTGCTGCATTTTTGCTTTATTTACCTTCAGCATATTGGATGACTGCCACTTCTCTTATTATTAAACCCATTATTTACAATCGTATTGGGCTGTATCGCCGTTTATGGCTTTATGCCAGCATGCAAGAACTGAGATTAATCGCTATAGCTGTAACGGCTGCCTCTATCGTTGTTTCCCTGGTGATGATAAGTTTGTTTTATGCTGGTATTTTTGTGGGTTTTCCAAGGTCCGTATTAGTAATTGATTGGTTACTCTCTGTCCTATTTGTTGGAGGTATACGTTATTCCTTCAGGTTGTTAGCAGAAAGACGAATCCTGGCATCCGTTTCTTCCGATGGAAATATAAGGAATAAACGTGTTCTAATCATTGGAGCCGGAGATGCTGGAGCCCTAGTTGTGAGAGAGCTACAAAAAAATCCGCAGTTGAACTTATCTCCAATTGGATTTCTTGATGATAATCCGGCTAAACAAAAACAACAGATTTATGGTGTTCCTGTCATTGGCCCCGTTACAAATCTTGGAAAAATAGCGGAATCAAAAAGGGTTGATGAGGTAATCATTGCTATTCCAAGTGCACCCGGACGGGTCGTGAGATTGGTAGCGGATATCTGCCGTAAATACAGCATACCATTCAGGACAATGCCGGGAATTTATGAGTTAATTGGTGGAAAAGTCAGTGTCAGCCGTCTGCGTGAAGTGGATATTACGGACTTGCTTCGCCGGGAACCTACTCATCTTGAAGACAATCGTGTTGGTGAAACCGTTGGCGGAAAAATTGTGATGATAACCGGAGCAGGTGGTTCTATTGGCAGAGAACTGTGCAGTCAAGTTTCCCGTTGGGAGCCATCTGAATTGATCCTTTTAGGACATGGGGAAAATAGTATTTTTGAAACATTGTTGGAAATTCAAGAGAATGCTCCTTCCCTTAAATTACATCCAGTCATAGCAGATGTGCGTGATCTCAACCGGATGCAATCGATATTTAAACATCTAAAACCCGAACTGGTATTTCACGCAGCTGCACACAAGCATGTCCCTTTGATGGAATTGAATATCGAAGATGCGGTTACTAATAATATTCTGGGAACAAAGAATGTTGTGGATGCCTGCCTGATGGAAAATATTGAGAGGTTGGTTATGATCTCAACCGATAAGGCTATACAGCCGACCAGTGTGATGGGTGCCACAAAACGGATTGCAGAGATGATCGTATTAGATGCTGCCAATAAGTCCGGCAAGGCTTTTTCCGTTGTAAGGTTTGGCAATGTTCTTGGCAGCCGCGGGAGTGTTGTACCTCTTTTTAAACGTCAAATTGCACAAGGTGGTCCGGTTACCATAACACACCCCGAAATGAAGCGGTTTTTTATGACGATACCAGAGGCAGTTTACCTTGTTCTTCAAGCAGCATCCATGGGTATAAGCGGGGAAACATTTGTATTGAATATGGGAGAACAGGTACGCATCCTCGACCTGGCGGAAGATTTGATCAGACTCTCTGGCTTAGAGCCTGGCAAGGATATCGAAATTGTCTTCACCGGAATTCGACCGGGAGAAAAGTTGAGTGAGGATTTGTGGGATGCCGGTGAACTACTTCAACAGACTAAACATCCGGATGTATCACGGCTTGATGAAACCCAACCCTTAATGGGTTTGAAATTATCACAATCCGTTCAAGAAATAATCCGTCTGGCTGAGGCAGGAGATTCCAATGAAGTTATGTCCCTGATGGATTCCATAATCCCCGGATCGGCTGTACTGATTACACCTCCATTGGAAATAACCGCAATACAATAGCCACCATTATGCCACTTGTTAATAGGATAGAATGGGATGATTTTATAAATGGCCAACCAGACAGCCATATCATGCAGACGTCTTATTGGGCGGATTTAAAGTCAGAATTTGGATGGCAGTCAGAAAGACTCGGAAATGGTGAAAATGGCGTCCAGATTCTCTTTCGAAGACTTCCGTTTGGAAAATGTATAGCGTATGTACCAAAAGGGCCGGTTGGAAATAATTGGTATGAGCTGCTTGTGGAAATTGATACCCTTTCGCGTAAATATCATGCTGTTTTTTTGAAAATCGAACCAGATTTATTCGAACCACTCTCTCCAGAGTACTTAAGCCAATTGAGGCATTTTGGTATATCGTCAAAACCAATCCAACCCCGGCGCACAATATTAATTGATTTAAATGGAAAAGAAGAAGATTGGCTGCTGCGAATGAAGCAGAAAACCCGTTATAACATTCATTTAGCTCAAAAGAAGGGTATTACGGTAGTTGAAACAACCGACGTAGCTACATTTCATCAATTAATGGTCATTACCGGGAATAGGGATAAATTTGCGGTACATAACTATGCCTATTTTAAGAAAGTTTATGAACTTTTCGCCGCTGTTGGGAAATGTGCCTTATTGGAAGCAAGGTATGGTGATGATGTCCTAGGGGGATTGATGGTTTTTTCGCACCATAAGCGCGCCTGGTATCTTTACGGTGCTTCAAACGATCTGGAGAGAAACCGTATGCCTAATTACCTGTTACAGTGGGAAGCGATGCGATGGGCGGGATCAAAAAAGTGTGAAATATACGACTTGTGGGGGATTCCCGATTATGATGAAATCGAGTTGGAAAAATCATTTTCTAAAGAAGTTGGAGAACTTTGGGGGGTTTATCGTTTCAAACGGGGTTTCGGGGGAAAAATTGTGCGGTCGGTGGATGCATTTGACCGAATCTATCATCCTGCATTTTACAGGCTTTACAACATATATTTGAGAAATTTCCGAAATGCAATTGGATAAATTCCTTCCAATGAAATCAATACAAATCAAGGAGCAAAACCAATGGAATCAAATTGTAGAACTGCTGCCAGGTCGGCACATTTTAAATACCTGGGAGTGGGGGAAAGTT
This sequence comes from uncultured Chloroflexia bacterium, assembly GCA_963747965.1. Taxonomy (GTDB): domain Bacteria; phylum Chloroflexota; class Anaerolineae; order Anaerolineales; family Anaerolineaceae; genus CAVVGZ01. The sequence goes on from CAVVGZ010000007.1 coordinate 329,328, forward strand.
AAACAATCATATGGTTGGCTACCAATTTACAAGGTATGGGAAGATCCCGAGGGAAAAATTGAAGCAGCTGCCTTAATACTAAAAAGGACAGTCAGGTTACCTTTTCTCCATAATCATGCAAGCATGATCTACATACCACGGGGTCCCTTGTTGGACTGGCACAATTCAGAATTGCGTAAAAGAGTAATTTATGATCTGCAGAAATATTCCAGAGAGGAAAGATCGATTTTCCTAAAAATGGATCCCGACCTGCCAATTGGAATGGGCATACCCGGGGAAGACAAATCACATGATGATCCATCGATCAGAGAATTAATAGAATACCTAGAGAAAATGGGATGGATTTTTTCCGCCGATCAAGTCCAGTATAAAAATACCATCTGGCTGGATCTAACCCAGCCGGAAGATATATCTCCTGATGAAAATGAAGCCGAAAACACGCTACAATATTCGCCTGGCAGAAAGAAAAGGAATTAATATTCGGGAAGGTACTCTGGAAGATTTGGATCTCCTTTATGACCTTTACAGCAAAACGGCAATCCGTGACAATTTTATCATCAGGACAAGTGATTATTACCGCTTGGTCTGGAAAACACTTTATGAAAGTAAAAAGGCGATATTTCTCATAGCTGAATACAATAATCAACCAATAGGTGGATTAATCCTGTTCATGTTTGGAAACATCGCCTGGTATTTTTATGGGATGTCTACAGAGGATCACCGGGAAATGATGCCCAACCATCTTCTCCAATGGCAGGCAATTCGGTCTGCCAAGGCGGCTGGGTGTACACGCTATGATTTCTGGGGCGCTCCGAATAATTTTACTGAAACAGATCCGATGTGGGGTGTATTTAAATTTAAGGATGGGTTTTCAGGCGATATCGTCAGGACCATCGGCGCCTGGGATTATCCAACGAACCCATTACTCTATAAATTATATACAGGGTCTGTACCAAAATTATTGGATATCATGCGGTTTAAACGAAGGGAAAACCTCCGCCGAGAACATCCGTGAATATCACTCTATCGGATTGAGGTAGATCCTCTGAACGAGATTCTATTTGAAAAAAAATACCACGATTGTTCTACAATTTCCCATGCAATCGATGATCTGGTTGGTTTAATTCCTATTTTTCGGGAGCTTGGGGGATTTAATATTAAAATTAGTAATTTATTGGGTTTTAGGAGTCCAGACGGGATCGGAATCAAGACCGGGATCTGTGGTAAGTCTCAGACGATTTCTGCCATCAATATCCATTAAGTAAATATCGTGATTAATGCCATCAGGCCAGCTTTCGAAAAGTACCCACTTGCCATCAGGTGATATATTAGGTTTTGCAGCGGGGAGTTCTCCACCTTCATTCCACGGGGGTAACGGATTATCCATTGGTAATCCCCGGTTTTCATAGGTTAATTTTACTATTCGGGGTATCAGGGTATTGGTGCTGGACCTGGTGAATAATAAAAACTGTCCGTCTGGTGACCAATCGGGAGCAAAATCCAGTAATTCTCCAGGTGCACTGAATTGCCACTGACTTTGACCGGAATCTGAAATCAACCAGATATGGAAATAATCAATATTTCTAGATACGGCAAGCTGTTTTCCAGAAGGATTCCATGATGGTTGGATATCCGGATAACGGGTATCGGATACTTCCAATAAGGAATCGTCCTCGAAATTATAGATAAATACATGGGCAACTCCGCTGCGTAATGAAGAAAAGGCAATCCGAGTGCCATCGGGAGACCATGCCGGATCAAAATCGCCAATCTGGCTAACTGGTAACACAGTTGGGTTGCTACCATCCGAATTCATAATATATATCAAAGAATTTGTATATGTATAGCTTGTAACTGATTCACAAGGAGAAATTACAACCAGTTTACTACCATCGGGGGACCAATCAGGCTGGCAGGAGCCTTTTTCCATCGAGGAAATCTGCACCTGTGAATTTCCATCTACATCCATTGACCAAATCTGGAATGTTCCAGTCCGTTTGGAAACGAATGCTAACTTACCTGACCCACCTCCAACTAATTGTTGGATAGGATTCTCAATAGTTGGAGCAGGGGGTTGCATGGATACAGCAAGACCCGGATCCTGGGCAGAAGGGGGAGACTCTTGGGGAACAATTGTCATGACTACCGGATTCTTTACATTGATTTCCGTTGGATTCCTCTGACCCAGAGACATAGATGTAGCCACAGGGGCTTGAGGGATTCCTTCCGAACTGCTTTCTAACATGGCTGGCAAGAAGAATATCAGACTCATAAGAATTAAGACCAAAAATAACCCTGTGATTGTCCATATTATGGGTCTTTTATCCGATTTTTTTTGTTCAAAATTGTCTTGACCAGTTGATGGGAAGGAAGCTGGAAAATCCGGAATTTGTTCTTTTTCAATGAGTAATATTTTTTGAGGGACTAAATCTTCCGGAGAGGGCAGGATCCTTGCACTCGTTCGAAGTAATTCAGATAAATCCATAGCTTCAATTAATGCTGTCTTGAATTCTTCAGCACTCTGGAAGCGGTCTTCAGGTTCAATTGATAGGGCTCTCTCGATTGCCTGGGCCAGCCTTGATTCTAATTTTGGCCTGATTGTTTTAAGAGGTGATAACCCTGCCTTGTTGGTAGCCCTGGAAAGACCATCTTCCGGAATTTTTCCTGTCAGTGCCGCGTATAAAGTTGCACCCAGAGAGTAAATATCGGATCTTTCATCTGTACGAGCTGTTCCGTATTGTTCTGGTGGGGAGAAACCTGGTGTCATCGCCCTTGCACCAGTTGTAGTGGCTTGATCATCCAAAAAAAACTTCGCAAGACCGAAGTCCACAAGGACAATCTCCCCATGGGGTGTAATTTTGATATTCCCCGGTTTAATATCCCTGTGAATTATGGGAGGATTCAGGGTGTGCAAATAATTCAACGCATTACAAATTTCCACACCCATGATAGCGACATCCATTTCTGGAAGCAGTCCAATACGTTCGATTCTTTGTCTTAAATCCTCCCCAGCAATGTAATCCATGATAAGATACTGCCCCTGTCCTTTGATAAAAAAATAATCACGGACACTGGGGAGGTTTTCGTTACGAAGCTTTGCCAGAATGGTAGCTTCCCGATAAAATTGCCGGACATATTCCTCTGATAGGAACAGGTTCTCTTTAATTGCGACTGGAATATCAAGGTGCTCATCCATGGCCCGATATACTGCGCCCATTCCCCCCTGTCCGAGAATGGATTCAATCCTGTATCGGTTATTTAATAAAACTCCAGGCCCTTGTGACATTAATTTTTCCAGTTCATTTTTGATTGTACACAACAGGGATTATTTTTACAATGATATATGGTTGTCAGGGATGCGATTACAAACATGCTATAATTTTTTTATCAACCGATATTGGTAAAATGAATCCATGAATCTTGATATACGAACTGCTGTACAAACCGGTTTTTACCTTGCGATAATTGGAATACTCATAACTCTAATTTTCGGAATTCGATCTATCCGCAGCGGACGGAAATTGATGTTTTACCGAAAGCGCCATGATTTAATAGTCCGTGGATGGCGGTTTATTTTTATTTCTTTCATACTTATCTGTGTAGCATTTTTCCTTAACAGCTATGCTGAACCCACTGCATATGTGTTTTTTAAGCCGTCACCCACCGTTACTACCACTCCTACTATAACCTTGACTCCCACCATTACTCTCACCCCAACGATTACACTTACTCCAACTCAAACCTTGACACCTCAATTCACGAACACACCTGTGATTCCGTCAGAAATTGCGGGAAAAATCGAGTCCATCATTACCCCGAATCCAGAATCTGTATTTAGCTTTATTAATTTCTCCTTAGAAATTGACGAAGATTTTCAAGCCATTAATCCCGCCAATGAATTTACAAATCCAATAGAAGTTGTTTACGGTACTTTTTCGTACAATAATATGATCGTTGGTTCTCAATGGACTTCGATATGGTATCTTGTTGGAGAGGAAACCCCCATTTGTTTAGAGTCACAGCCCTGGCAGGGCAGCACTGGTGGATACGCTTTTACAGAATGCCGGCCGGAAGGCGGGCAATGGTTTGGCGGTGAATATGAGGTTCAAATGTATGTAGGATTGGATTGGAAGCGATCAGGCAGGTTTGTTGTTACCGGAGTTCCGCCAACACCCAGGCCAAGCCAGACACTTACTTCATCTATCACCCCAACAAAAACACCGGGACCTAGCAGCACATCCACACCACTTCCTACCGGCACGGTAACCAAAACCAGACAACCAACATCAACAATGATTCCAACTTCAACCCCTAAGATTACTGAGACGCGTTGGCCTACAATGACACCTTCATTAACACCTACTTATGGATTTACTCAACCGCCTGTAGAAGCTGTAGAAGAATAACTACCGAAGAGTAAAAAACATAATGGGTGATCTTTTCCCAGAGTATCTGAAAAAAGCTTACCTAACAAAAAACAATCTATTAAAACGGACCATGCTGTTAAATCACGAGCTCACTATATAGTCTGTCGAGAGTTAAACCTGGATAGACCGTGCCAATATTTCGTAAGGTTAGGGTTGCAGCAGAAACCCCAAGACGTATGGATTCATCTAACGGCATCTGGTTCAATAATCCAAAAATTGTAGCGGCACTTAATGCATCCCCAACGCCTATCGGGTCAATAATTTTGGTATTAATGGCTGGGATATATCCACTTGTTTCCGCTGTAGCGTAACAAACCCCGGATTCAGCCAGTGAAACAATAGCAATACGAACCCCCCTGTTTACAAGACAGCGTGCAGCCTGTAGGCCGCTATCGGGTTCATTGGTATATATCCCGTGGTTACATAATATTGCTGCCTCATAGATATTTGGATTAACCATCATAACTTGATCAAGGTAAGGGAGAAAACGAGTTGCCAGCAATGTTGAGGTTGGATCCACACAAACGGGAACTTTTTCCTGGAAAGCAAGATCAAAAATTGTCCGGATCGTTTTTGGCGGGATATTGGCATCCAGATAAACCAACCCAACCTTGCTGAATAAATCGGAAAACTGTTGAATTTTCTTAGAACTAAGATATTTAAGGATTTGCATATCTCCCATGGCTAACCGGACATTTCTTTCATGATCCAGGGCTGCCAGGTAGATGCCAGTGCGCTGTTTGTCAAGGATAAAACAAGCGCGAGTATCCACTCCAACCTCTTCGATTTTGTCTAATAATGCCTTGCCGTAAAAATCATCTCCAACAATTGTCATTAAGAACACATCTAAACCCAGGCGGGAGAGGTTTTCAGCAATATTGCGTGCTACGCCACCGAAAGAACTCCTGATAGATGCAGGCATGGAGGTGCCATTGGCAGGGCTCATGACCATATTGGCAATAATATCCATTCCAGCAGCGCCTATTACTAAAACAGATTTCTTTGCATCGATAAAGTAATCTAAACTACTCATTAGAATGCCTACTTCCACTTTGTATTGGATAAAAGAAATATGAATAAGGAACAGCAGAATTGAGGATGAATTATGTAGCCGAAGGTTATTGAATCCTGAGATATATTGTACATTAAAATTATGTCAATACTAGAAATATTGTTTCCATTGTGAAGAAACTTCCCCTGATTATTAAATTTACTGGTGGAATTAGGGAATTTTATGAGGGGAGTTTTTCACTTTTTAAACCAAGGTCTACACTTACAGGAGTGGGTTTAGGGATAGTCTCGTGGTTTGGGGAAGGCATTGGTTTTTATTAAATTCTTGTTGGATTGGGTCTTCCAGCAGAATTTGAACCTTTGTCCATGGCTGTTTTTGTGCTATCATTTTCAACAATTATTAGGGCGATGTCAGCACTCCCAGGCGGTTCAGGGGCAGCAGAATTAACCATTGCCGGGATGCTGGTATTTTTTGCCAGGTTGAACCCGGCAACTGCATCGAGTGCTACAGTCCTTATAAGACTTGCGAGCTTGTGGTTTGGAGTAGGGTTAGGCCTTGCCTTATGGGCTGTATCCCCAAAATTTTTTGGATTGAAAGGCGATCATGCAAACTCACCTTAATACAGATTTTCATAATCATACATGCTATTCCCACGACAGTATGCAAAAACCAGAGAAGCTTATTCAGCTGGCCAGGAAGCAGGGGTTGGACCGGATCGTGATAACAGACCACAATGATATCCAGGGTGCTCTAATTGCGCAGCAGCTTGATCCGGAATTAGTCATCGTTGGTGAAGAGGTAAAAACAACTTGTGGTGAATTCCTGGCCGCATTTGTAAAAGAGCTTGTGCCGGGTGATCTTACCCCGAAGGAGACCCTCAAATTATTAAAAGACCAGGGTGCATTCATCAGCGTATCCCATCCGTTCGACCGGTACCGAGGTTGGCAACTCCCTGATTTAATGGAAATCATCCCTTATGTAGATGCAATTGAAATATTCAATTCGCGCTGTATCTATGATGAGGATAATAAAAAGGCCCAAAAGTTTGCTTTGGAGAATTCGCTGAACGGAACGGTTGGATCTGACGCACATTTTTCTTTTGAGGTTGGTCATGGAAGAATGATTCTGCCAGCCTTCACGGATGCAGACGAATTAAGACTCGTCATTTCAGAGGGAAAACTGGAAGTGAAGTTATCCTCCCCCGGAGTACATTTTTTTACGACCTATGCGAAACTGGTGAGGAAAATTCAAGGAAAAAGTACAATAAATGATTGCCCTTGACGTGCCAAACAGATAGGATAAAATTATTTTTGCGGGGCGATGGCGGAATAGGCAGACGCAACGGACTTAAAATCCGTCGGTGGTGACACTGTGAGGGTTCGACCCCCTCTCGCCCCATAACAATTACAATTTATTCATGGCGTTTACGAGGATAACTCTAAGCTATTTAGCATAAGGCACACAAATTGGAGTGTGCTTTTTTTTTGAGGGGGTAAAGTATGATTGTAAGTTGGCTTCCATGATTGTCTTTTTAATGTACAATCTTTTTGATCTTTTAAAACATTCACTCAAACTGAGGTTCATAAGATAAATCATAACTTATGGATTGCTTTGTATCATCCGTTAAATTTTCAGGATTTATTCTTATACATTACAAAAGGAATGGCTGATGAAAAAATGTCCGTACTGCACAGCAGAAAATCCAGAGGATGCGATAATATGCGGTTATTGCGGGAAAGAAATATCTTCCCCAAAGGCTCATATGATTGTCACATGGACCGATGTATCTTCAGGTTTGGTTGAAAAACTGGGGGTTTATATGGACGGCCATAAAGTTGGAGAGGTGGTCATATTAAAAACGCTTGAATTGGATATTGAACCAGGAGAGCACGTTTTTTTTGTAAAGGAGGAATTTTCCGAAAGTCCCCGAAAAACGTTTCTGCTGGAACCTGGAGAAACCCTGCACCTTGGAATAAAATCCAAAGGATCAAGCGGAATTTCCAATTTGTACTATATGTTTTTTAATCCAAAAAATCACTTGGTTCTGGAAAAGCTTGAAATGAACAACAGTTGATTCAGGACTAGTGAATGAGAATGCCTTTAATAAACTGATCGTCATATCATAACCCTTTTGGTTTTAATAACACTGATTTATCGTCCAAGGACTATAGAGACGATTCAAAGTACTTCTTGAGAAACAATTCCACATATGTCAGGAACAGGGTATCTATCTGCCCATAGATCCTGGGATATCCGTATGCTTACGCTCTTTATATGAGGATTTCCCAGGAATATTTTTGGTTGAAGTTTCATGAACATTATTAGTGATTTTTTGACGACTCTCCGAAATTATTCTCGCAGGAATCTTCATTCTACCCAATTCTCAAGCCTTTCGGTCATCAGTTTTCGGGTTATAATTCCTGACGAATTCCAGTTGTTATTCGTATAGCAAAGGATCAATCAGGAAATGAAGACCAACTATATCCGCGTTTTCCTGGCAGTGACATTTCTTGAAGGTCTAATTTCCCTTTTTACCTTGTTTCAAATCCCTTCTGAAGAAGAGAATGCCCTTATCATGGGCTTTTCATCCGCCAGAATTGGATTAGCTGGTCTGCTTACTTGTATTTTAATCCTGGTCGGAGTCCTTCTATTTTTGTCCCTGCGCAATAGTGAAGACTGGAAGAAACTCCAAAAGAAATTTGAAATCTGGCTGGACAGGGATGATGTTTTCATAACCCTTTTCGCAGTATTATTTTTCCTGTTCTTCTTCTTATTGTTCCTAGTGGTTATTTTCGAAACCGGTAATGCACATTTATTGGGTACCCCATATACGATTTTCCAGCGCGCAAAATCAACCGTGTTGTGGTTTGCCGCAATTGCTGCCCAGTTTCTAATACTAATTAATGTGCTGAGACGGGTGAAAATCTCGAGATTAATAACATATGAAGGAATATTCTGGAAAACAACCATGATATGTGCCCTGTTGGGAAGTTCCATCCTCCATTGGGTAATTCTTGCTTTCCGTCTTCCAATTTTTACCTCTATACCCGGGTGGTTTTGGTATTTCCGGAATAAACAATTTGCTTCTACAGATTTGCTATTTATTCCGCTGATTTTCCTGGCGTTCCTGATTGTCTGGTTTGTCCTTAAAAATCCAGGCAAGGTTATCAGGAATTTGGTCTTGCTTGTTTTATTGGGATATTTTCTGCAGGTTGGATTTGGGTTTGTTGATGGGGGTGGATATGATACCATCCGTGACAAAGATGCCGGTGGAGGGCATAGAAGATATGCGGCTTATGCCTGCGACGAACCGGATATATTAGACACATTGTTAAATTATGACGTATATTATCTGGATGATACTTATTTAACCACCAAGCCGCCGGGTGTGATGCTTTTTTATCTTGTCACCCAAAAAATTTCCAATATGATTGATCCGGTCAATACATATGATGGCAGACTGCTGCGGTTGATGGATTTTGCTGCCAGGATTTTTCCACTAATATCTTTTTTGGTTTTATTTGTTATTTATTACTTATCACGACGAATATTTTCGGTAGAAAAAAACCTTCTGGCGTATTCACCGGCAATCCTGTTTGTATTCCTGCCTAATATTATCCTGATGCCTTTAACGCTTTACCAGGTTTTGTATCCCCTTTTATTTTCTCTTGCGGTTTTGTTGACACTGAATTCAATCCTGCGAAAATCTTTGTGGCTGGCTTTGATTACAGGTATATATTATTATGCTGCCCTTTACTTTTCATTTGCATTATTACCGATAATCCCTTTCGGGATTATCCTGACAGGGATCTATTATTTATTCTACAAAAGCACCTACTCCCTGAAAGATATTTTGAAAGTTTATGGCGGAATTTCGCTAGGATTACTGATTGCTTTTTTTGCATTCCAAGAATTCCTAAACTACGATTTCTTTTCGCGTTACGAAGCCGCAATGGATTATCATCGATATTATGATTTTGTAATCCGAATTCAAAATCAAACCACACCAATAGATGATTCCTTTTATCCTAATTTAATTCAAATAGTGCAGTCCTTGCGATTAAATAATTTAGATTTTTTTAGTTGGATAGGTTTCCCGATAGCTTTACTGTTCATCTCCCGAGTTATCAGAGCCATCTATGATGGATACCATAACAGTACAAAGCTAATTGACCTGTTTACTATTGCATTTTTCATAACTTATCTGGCTCTAAATTTATTTGGTGGGACTCAATCAGAAGTTGGTAGAATCTGGCTGGGGTTAACTCCAGCATTTGTATTGTGTAGCGGATACGAGCTTATGGAAATATTCAATTACAAGAAGAGCGGAATATACTTCTTTATCTCCTTACAGCTGATGACAATGATAACCTTATTTAAATTCCAGGATTTTTATCTATAAATATTGGAATTGAACTACACTGTTCGTGATCTTTAGCAAACAAAATATATTTGTACAAAATGAAAGGAACAGCCATGAGTATTGAGAATCAACCTGTCCAGAAACAAATATTATCGCCGATAAAATTAACCGAAAGAATCCTGTACCCTCGGATATTGAAATTGCCCAGGCAGCAGAATTAAAACCAATCATCCAGGTAGCGGCAGAAATGGGGCTTTTACCCGAAGAAATCGATCCTTATGGCTCTCATATGGGAAAGGTGAGGTTAAGCGTCCTAGAACGGCTGAAAAATGCCTCTAATGGAAAATATATTGACGTGACGGCGATTACTCCCACACCGCTGGGTGAAGGAAAGACGACCACGACAGTGGGATTAAGCCAGGCCCTGGGAGCCCACCTAGGGTACCGTGTGGTAACAGCCATCCGCCAACCAAGCCAGGGTCCAACTTTTGGAATTAAAGGCGGTGCTGCCGGGGGTGGCTACAGCCAGGTTATCCCAATGGAAGATTTTAACCTGCATCTCACCGGTGATAATCATGCGATTACTGCTGCCAATAATTTAATGGCTGCTGCAATTGATATCCGTATGTTCCACGAAAAAACCCAAACGGATGAACAGTTGTTTGACCGGCTGCTGCCAAAAGACAAGCAGGGGAACCGGGTGTTTCCAGTTGGTATGAAAGCCCGGGTAAAAAAATTAGGAGATCACCAAGCAGGATCCAAATGATCTAACGGTTGAGGAACGGCGCAATTTGGTCAGGTTGGATATTGATCCAGCCACGATTACCTGGCGGCGGGTAATAGATACCAGCGACCGTATGCTGCGTGGAATTATCATTGGGCAGGGTGATCAGGAAAAAGGGAAATCCATTGAAAGATTGACTGGTTTTGATATTACTGTAGCCAGCGAGATTATGGCAATCCTTGCCTTGACAACAAGCCTGGCTGACATGCGCCAGCGTTTAGGGAGGATTGTTATTGGTGTCAGCAAGCGGGGTGAGGCAATTACAGCTGAAGACCTGGGAGTTGCGGGTGCATTAACCGTATTAATGCGCGACGCTATCAAACCAACACTGATGCAGACCCTGGAAGGGACACCCGTTTTTGTTCATGCCGGTCCATTTGCCAATATTGCCCATGGAAACAGCTCAATTCTGGCAGATATGATTGGATTGAAGGTTGCTGATTATGTGGTTACAGAATCGGGCTTTGGGTCGGATATGGGGATGGAAAAATTTTTTGATATAAAATGCCGATATTCAGGTTTAATCCCGAATGCTGTTGTGATTGTTGCCACGGTTCGTGCCCTTAAAATGCATGGTGGAGGACCGAAAGTCGTTGCAGGAGCGCCTCTTGCATATGAGTATGTCCAGGAAAACCTGGAATTGTTACGGAATGGTCTACCCAATTTACTTCATCACATCGGGATAACAAAAAAATTTGGCATACCTGCTGTAGTAGCCATTAACAAGTTTTCGCCAGATACAGATGCGGAACATCGCTTGATCCAAAAATATGCTATTGAAGAGGGCGGCGCAGAGGATGTTGTGGTTTGTGATAACTGGGCACTTGGTGGCGAAGGAGCAGTTGATTTAGCAAAGGCAGTGGTAAAAGCCGCGAATAAACCATCAAATTTTAAATTTCTTTATCCGCTGGAGCTTTCTATAGAGGAAAAAATCGAGATAATCGCAAAAGAAGTATACGGAGCGGATGGTGTGGATTTCTCGCCCCAGGCACAAGAGCGAATTAATGAATATTCCCGCCTTGGGTTTGGTAATTTGCCTGTCTGCATGGCAAAAACTCATTTAAGTTTGAGCCATGATCCAACCCTCAAGGGTGTTCCAAAGGGCTTTCGGGTGCCAATTAAGGACATCCGTGCATCAACCGGGGCAGGATTTTTATATCCCCTGCTGGGTGAAATGAGCACAATGCCAGGTTTACCTACCCGACCGTCATTTTTCGATGTTGATATTGACCTGGAGACCGGCAGAGTAATGGGTTTGTTTTAACACTAAATCACAACAAATTAAACAACTCCACCACTCAATTAGAGGAATGGGGTTGTTTTAATTACTGATAATCAGCCAATAACCAACAAGGAATATTCCAGTAAGGAATGGCATCCCGATTAGGAAAGGATATGATATACAATTCTGCCCAATATTTTTCGAAAGAGAAATTATTTACTGGTTATAATTTGTCCAGATCATATGTTGATCCTATCCCCCTGGTTCACAAGGAGTAAATATTATGGTGTTGCCGGTTAATGATGCACAATACGTGGATGTCGGGGGACGATTAAGAAAACTAAGGGATGAAAGAGGTGTTTCGATGCGGGCATTGGCGCGTCAAAGCGGTCTTTCAGCCAATGCTTTGAGCATGATCGAACGAGGGCTTACTTCACCTTCCGTAAGCACTTTGTCCAAATTATCAACCGCACTTGGAGTCCCGATCACGGCGTTTTTCAGGGAGCAGAAAGATCGACATCCCATTGTTTATCGCAAAGCCCAAGAGAGATCCCGCATTCCTTTTGTACAAGGACTTTGGGAGGGGTTGGGTGGAGAATTCTTCGATGGCCGGATGGATGCATTTGCACTCACACTGGAAAATGGAGCCACCAGCGGACTGCACGGATTGATTCATTCTGGAAGTGAATTCGTGATTTGCCTCAGTGGTTTCCTCGAGGTTGAGATTGATCATCAGCAATTCACTTTAGAGCCCGGGGACACAATCCTCTTTGATGCGAACCTGGTTCATAGTTGGAACAATACCGGGGGAATTGAAACACAAGCTGTTTTCATAGTCGCTTCTTATGACCCAAGTGATTTCCCCAGAGAATATCATCTGGCATCCTTAAAATCCGGGAAAGGGATTTGATCAGATATTTAACCACCTGGCAGCAATACCAGGAAGATCTCTAAGAGAGCCAATAAGGGTTTTACATTCCGGCAATGAATCAATAAAGGACCGGCCATAGCGCTTTGTTAAGATACGTCTATCCAGTATCACGACAATTCCACGATCCGATTTCGTCCGAATTAATCGACCAAATCCCTGTCTGAACCGAAGAATGGCTTCAGGCAGGTTGTATTCATTAAATGGATCGTCAAATAGCTCCGAACGGGCGGCGATAATTGGATCACTCGGTACGTCGAATGGTAGTTTTACAATAACCAGGACAGAAAGAGCTTCCCCAGGAATATCAACACCTTCCCAAAATGATTTTGTTCCTAGAAGGATGGCTTTATCCGATGACCGAAAGCTTTCAAGCAGAATGTTAGGTGATGTCCCCAACCCCTGTTCATAAACGGTAATATCCAAATCCAAAAGGGCTGGACCAATATTCTGTGAGGTTTTTTTTAGCTGGGCATAAGAAGTGAAGAGAACCATCATCCGGCCGCCAACCGATTTCGCAAGCCGGATGATTGTCTGATCCACTGATCTCTGATAATCTGGGCCATGATTTGGTTCAGGAATATCATTTGCTATATATAAAAGAGCGGATGTCTCATAATCAAATGGTGATCCTAATGCCACGGTCGCCGCATCGGATGCAAACAGACTGTTGATGATATAGTCAAATCCTTCATTGGTAGTCAATGTAGCACTGGTTAATATGACGCTTTCTTTTTCGTGCCACAAATATTTTTCCATTAATGGACCAATTTGCAGGGGGGCAATATTGATACCGATTGTCCTGGTTTGTGCGCTTAAATCCAACCAGTAAATATGATCGGATTTTGGTCCTGAAACGAAGGATGAAAGCCGGTCATCCATCTCCTGCAATCTCTGTTTAATACCCCCTAACTGGTCGATAAGGTCAAACATATCATCACTTCTCTCAACGATATTAATCGCAGATTGGTGAAGCTGATTTACAGCTATCGATAACTGTTCCAGGATAATTCTGTTCTCATCCCAGGAAATTTCCACTTTTGACCATACCGGCAAGGTTAATGTTGCGGCCGTTATCCTCTCTTGCTGCCCGTATACATTTACTGGACGATGTTCGCGCTGTTCTGCGAGAAATTCTTCCAGGATAAGGAAAAAATCCTTCATGCCATGTTCCAGACGGAAGACCAGTTCGGAAATGCCATTTACCTGTTTATATAAATTGGCATGCTCAGCAGGATTTAATATCCTCCGTAAATTTACCAGAAAGAAACCAAGTAGACCGCTGGATGTTCCCCCAAGGTCATGTAAGAGCCTGTTGATCTCGCCCTGCGTGATTCTGAAGGTCAGTGCGCCGGTCGTAGCTGCTTCCATGTGATGGCCTTCATCTACGATCAGATAATTGTAATCTGGCAGAACCCGGTTTCCAGTGGCGACATCAGCCAGTAAAAGAGCATGGTTGACAATGATTAAGTGTGCATTTTGTGCGGATTGACGGCTTAAATAAAATGGACAATTACCGTTTGTACGTTCAATACAATTCTCAGCCTGGCATGTATCATCGGCTGCAGAGATTCGGGACCAAACTTCCCGCTCAACCGGACCATTAAGGTTGATCTCGTTGCGGTCTCCGCATCCTCCTTCGTATAACCAAACAAGAATTTTCCCCAGAACACGGAGCTGCTCGATGGATTCAGGACCACGCTGCCTTAGAATATCGAGGCGTCTTGGGCATATATAATTGGCGCGTCCTTTAAGGATGGCTGCATTTAAGTTGAGATCAAGTGCTCTGGAAAGATCAGGTATATCCTTCCTGATCAATTGTTCTTGCAAATTGATTGTATTCGTTGAAATAACAACCCTGTGTTGGTTTTTTATTGACCATAGAGCAGCGGGTACAAGATATGCAAATGATTTTCCAACTCCCGTCCCGGCCTCTATTAACAGGTGCTGGCTTTCTGATAAAGCAGCAGTAACTGCCCGTACCATTTCAATTTGCTCCGGACGGTGTTCGTATCCTTCAAAATATTGCGCGAATTTACCCCCATAATCAAGGTAACCAGCCACTTCTTCAGGATCTAATTTTTCTAGCGTCTCTCCCGGATTGAGGGGGGGGGCCTCTCGCGGATTCGTACATTTTTGGAATTGTGCGTAATCGATCCTTAATCTTGAGGAATTTCCGACCCGAGGTTGGGGTGTATTTTCAAGCATTTCAAAAAAAATCCAGGAGCCTCCCCAGTCAAATGATTCGCTAAATTGGACAAGTTCTTGAACCAATTCCAAGGGAATACCTTTGGCTTTCTCCCATAATTTCATAAACACACCATGAGTTACCCTGGCATCATCGAGTGCTCTGTGGGTAGCGGGAAAAAGGATTCCCAGTTCTTGACCAAGCGATTTCAGGTTGTAACGAGGGACTTTTGGGAGTAGTACGGAAGCCATCTCATAAGTATCGATTGAATCGTTAAATATCAAAATATTTTGTTTTCTTAAAAAAGAAAGGTCAAACTGAATGTTATGTCCGAGGATGGGGTAGGTGCCAACAAATTTCACCAGGTTATCGATTACATCATCAATTGAAGGTGCGTTACGAACCATATCATTCGTGATACCGGTAAGGGCTGTAATCGGAGATGGGATGGGCTGTTGAGGATTGACCAGCGTAGACCATTCGGCTTCAACCCTCCGCTCATTAAATAAAATAGCACCAATCTCAATGATGGAATCGTGGTCGGGGTCCAACCCGGTTGTTTCAATATCTATGGAGACAATGCGAGACACGCAGTGATTATACCATCCGAGATATATATGAAAAACAGGCGGGACCTAATCCGCCTGTTTAATAAATGGATTCCTTGAAAATTTATCCTTCCTCCCCGGTTTTTTCCGTGGATTCCAATACTGGAGGGGTTGCCTTCCGGTTTTTCCTCTTCCGATAGATTGAACGAGCTGCTATCCATACCAGCCATACGGGCAGGATTATCAGCAATGCAATTGGCAGGAAAAATAGGATTATCCAGATCAGTGAATTTACAAGAAATTTAAGGGCTTTAATCAATGCCTGAAGAGCTTCCAGTGCGATCCCAAAAGGCTGCCACTTACCAATTGTCAGTGGCTGGATTCCTTCAGAAGCAAGGATACTGATGGATATGGCTGATAATCGGGCTGATTCTTCGTAATACTGCATTTGCCCTTTGATTATTTCAATTTGCTCCCTGACACTGGTTAGCTGATTAAAAACCGTCATGACATCTTCAGTGGTTCTTGCCTGGTCGAGGATTTCTTTTAATTGCGCTTCCGTATCCTCCAAATTGCGCAGCCTGGATTCGAGGTCCGTGTATTCCCTGGTAACATCCTCTCCGGAAACATTTTCAGAAAGAATATCTTCATCAGGATTGGCGACCAGGGATTTGATTTCTGTAAGGGTCTGATCGAGAATTTCAGCGGGAATACGGATGGTGATATTTCCTTCCGGTACCTCAATACCACCCTCTTTTGCAACCTTGTATATGTTAGAACTTACTACAAATCCACCAGTTTCCTCTGCCATCTGGCTGATTTTTTCCATTGTGGCAGAAGGATCCTCAACAACAATTGCCAGGCTTGCGTTCTTAATTACAATTCGATCAGAAGCTTCATCTTCCGACAGGGATTGACGTGCCATTAAATCCATTTCCATATTTTTTACTGCCATATCGCCCGGTGGGAGTGGCGAGACTGGTGCTGCTTCTCCGTAAACAGGTTCTTCAGAAGAACTCATTGCGGGAAGATTTGCAGACGCACAAGAAACCAGTAAGATGGTAAATATGGTCATTAGTACAATAATTTTTTTGTCCATTTGAACCTCTCAATCCATAAGAAAACCTATTGTGAATTTAAACTATTAACGTAAATATCAATCAATAAGTTCCGCAGTTACCAGCCATAAGACAAACGTACGGCGTGGTGGATTGGTAAACCAGCAGTCTTTATTCTTTTCTGGACACTTGAGAAATCATATTCGATTCGTTTCAGTTGCCAGGTATTATTTTCTGTATCAAAAAATACATAAGATGCCCGGCGGTCGTGATCCCGCGGCTGTCCTACTGAACCTGGATTGAGGATAGTTTTTGTTGTGATTTGAAATATTTCATCCGGTCTGAGGACATTGAACGAAACATTACCATTGGAATCCAATTTTTCGAAGACACAGGGCATGTGAGTGTGTCCAACAAAACATAAACTTAAATCAAAATACTCAAAATTCTCAAGAGCAATATAGCGGTCAATCATGTATTCCCACATTGGAGATCTCGGACTTCCATGGACA
The DNA here is from genome assembly GCA_963747965.1 of uncultured Chloroflexia bacterium. Classification (GTDB taxonomy): domain Bacteria; phylum Chloroflexota; class Anaerolineae; order Anaerolineales; family Anaerolineaceae; genus CAVVGZ01. The sequence continues at coordinate 346,370 of CAVVGZ010000007.1, forward strand.
AGGAGTACATTATTTATCTTTTTCTGGGTTTGCAGCGATTCAAGAAATGCCCGGTTGGATGGTGAAAGCTGTGATTTTAGCCACAAAATTGATAATTTTGCTTCCAGATTAAAACTCTCCACAGAAATGGTTCCAATAGCGGCAGCATCGTGATTTCCAATTATGCAAGAAAGATTCGGTAAAGCCTGGATTCTCTCAATGCACTCATTTGGATCAGGACCATACCCTACAATATCCCCAAGGCACCAGGTTTCATCGAAATCCGAGGCATCCTCCAGTACGGAGTTGAGTGCGGAAATATTGGCGTGGATGTCAGACAGGACGAGGATTTTCATGATTTTCTGTCATGGAATCGAGAATGTTACATTCCATTGACCCGTATCACCCTCTATTACGCTAGAGGAATCTCCGACTATCACAATCCAGCTGTTGCCAGGCTTGAATGGGATTGGTGATCCATCAGGTTGAAAAAATTGGATCGGCAAGTCTGTATCCGGAGTTTTCCAGAATATATCAAATTTTTTCCCATCTCTAAATAGAATGGCGGGTTTGCCATCCGGATTATTCCATATATCAATCGAGTGGAGGGTGGGTGCATATTCATTATAATTGGCAAAAAGAATGACCAAATTGTTGAATCCAAGCTGCTGGTTATTATTTCTATCCACCAATGGGATCATTTTTATGTTGTTATCCGCGTCCACTTCTTCGATCCATCGTAAATAGGTACCTGTATTCTGGTCATACTGCCAACCGGCTCGATTGTAATAATTAAACAGGACGGAGATTTGATCTCCCGGATTACCACCATCAGGCAATTGTGGGTTGAACACCATGCCATCAAGATTGTACTGGGTGTTTCCTGTACCAACTACATTGATGGCGTAATCACTAAATTGTTTTGTATCGGCAAACACACTAAATACAGAAGGGAAGCCGTGGTCACAAAGCCCTGGACAAGTGGCATCCGATTTTGGGATGGCGCGAATGCCCAATGAATCCTGGAGAGTAGGATCAACCAGGGTCGGATCAGCACCAGCGTATCCAAGAATTCCAGCATATAAGCGTACAAGTTGTGCATCTACCAATCTCCCGGATCGAATTGGCCCAACAAGGGGGGCATCCTGACTATAATAAATTGCAAGGAAGCGATTGGTCCCTTCACCGATGGAATAATCAAAAACAATGTCAGCGGCTGACAACCCGGCATGAGGTCGACCTTCCCGGGGAAAATTTGACACCTTGATTGTGACAGGCCTGCGCTGAAAAATTTGCGGGTCATCCACCTTGAGACCAGTGAGTGGATTAATATCAGGCGGGAATCCGCCTGGTCCAAATATATACGGAGTTTGGGTAGCCATTGGGGTGATAGTGGCTGATGGAATTTGGGTTGGAGTCAGGGAAGGTTCGTTCGTAGCCGTAGCTGTTGGTGTTAATGTTGAGTTGAATGGATGGAATTACTTCAGGCTCAGAAACCGGGACATTGGATGTGCATGAGGTAAAAAGGACTCCAGTGAAAACAAGTAATATTACACATGACTTTATCGATGAATTATTGATTACAACCATCATTGCTCCTAACCGTTAATTATATAAATTATTTGGATATGTGAACACCCATTATCATACTGTATTTATTGCGTATACAGATTCTTTCGCATCATCAATCAACTAAATCCATTCCCTATGGAATAAAATGCCCAAAACACCATAATGGATAATTTTGTAGTCAATTTCATACAAAATTATAAATCCAGTTTCCTCAGGAAAGAATATGAATCCAAAAAAACCTTTGGTAAATTATCCGGAATCTGGATATAAATTGCGTATAGATAATGATTAATGAGTGAGAGTTAGGGGAATATCAGGAATGACAAGCAGGTAATCTGATTGAATTGCGTGGGACAATTGATCCGGGCTGGATCATCACCAAGAGGCTACCTTATCGAGAATGATTTCTGCAATCTCCTCCTTGGTAAGGAGGGGAGTTTGGTCTACCCGTCCATCCGGATAAATAAGAGCTACCTGGTTGGTTTCCACGGAAAAACCCGAGGTGCTGGAACTAATATCATTGGCGATAATCAAATCCAAATTCTTATTATGTAACTTTTGGGTGGCATTAATAATAAGGTCCTGGCTCTCTGCAGCGAATCCAATTACCCAACGGGGGTATTTGTTTTTTTCTTTGAATTTTGCAACCTCTTTAAGGATATCCCTGGTAGGTTTCAATTCAAGCACAATTCCGTCAACTGACTTCTTGATTTTTTGTGCCGATGAATCAGGTTTATAATCTGCTACTGCAGCAGCCATGATGAGAACATCACAATCCTTGGTTTCATTCAGGACAGCCTCAAGCATGTCATCGGCGGTTTTTACCTGGATGATTTTACAACCTGCCGGGGGGGTGAGAAAAACAGGCGTAGTGATAAGGGTAGTATCCGCTCCTTCATCAAGGGCAGCCTGCGCAATTGCATATCCCTGCCGCCCGGAAGAGCGGTTTGTTACAACCCGGACAGGGTCAATGGGTTCTTGTGTTCCTCCAGCAGTGACTACTACTTTTTTTCCGGTCATTCTTCCGGATTTTCCCATGATATAACGTGTTTCTCCGAGGATTGCAATCGGTTCGACCATACGGCCTAACCCATATAGACCAGAAGCAAGATGTCCCTCAGCAGGTCCAATGAAATATATACCTCTTTTTTTAAGAGTCTCAATGTTTTCGCCTGTAATTAAATTGGAGTACATCCCACCGTCCATGGCTGGCGCGATTAATACCGGGCATTTTCCGGCAAGTACCGTGAGACATAGCAAATTATCGGCTATCCCTGCTGATAACTTTGCGATGGTATTTGCACTTGCAGGTGCGATAACAATTAGATCTGCTGAGTGTCCAATAGCAATATGGGTCACATGACCTTCACCCCCCCATAAATCCTGGTCGATATACGCTTTTCTGGAAGTTACGGATTGAAATGAGAGTGGTGTAATGAAGTGCTGTGCACTTTGGGTTAAGACAACATCTACTAGAGCACCAGCCTGGTAGAATTTTGATGCCAGATCTGCTGCTTTGTAAGCGGCGATTGATCCAGTTACACCCAAAATAATTTTTTTACCAATTAATGGATTAGTCATTATTTTCCCTGTTCATTTCCCATACAATTCGCATGCCTTCCAATGTCAGGAAAGGATCAACGATATCAATAATGTCCGTCTCATCAGCAATAATTTCAGCCAATCCACCGGTCGCAATGACTTTCATGTTCTCCCCTAGATATTGGCGAAATCTATCTACCATGCCCTCAACCAGACACACAAAGCCGAAGATGATGCCAGATTGCATTGCATGGACAGTATTTCGACCGATCACGGAAGGGGGACGTTTGAGATCAATCCGGGGCAACTGAGCAGTGCGATTAAATAATGCTTCCAGTGCTATCCCAACACCCGGAGAAATTGCACCCCCTAAATATTCTGCATCTGCAGTAATCGCATTAAAAGTAGTGGCTGTGCCAAAATCAATAATGCAGGCAGGACCTTTGTAGAGATGAGATACAGCCACAGCATCAGCGATACGATCAGCACCTACTGATTTGGGATCTTCGTAAAGAATTTTTATTCCAGTGTTAAGAGTGTGATTTAAGATTAAAGGATCAATATTCAGATAATTCCGGCAAGCCTGGATAATTCTTCCGGTTAATGGGGGAACGACAGATGCCAGGATAATCCCTTCTAAATCCTGCGGTGAGCACCCGGTATGGCTGATAAGTCCAAGGATTTGCAAGCCATATTCATCCGGCATACGATCATGGTCTGTTGCCAAACGCCAATGGGAGATTGTATCGGCACCTTTAAAAAGGCCGAGGGTCAGGTTTGTATTCCCAATATCTATTGTTAATAGCATTGTTTATATCCATATGGGTTTATATCGTTAATTCTACCCCTAGATAAAAAAATATCCAAAGTCTAGACAGCCTTTGGAGTTAGTTTATTAGTGAAATTTAATACTTCGAATAATAATTCTAATGCTTAAGGAAGGGAAAACAGCATATCCCACTCACCAGGGGCTACTTCTTCAAAGCTTGAATCCTCATTTGCGATAACAATCCAGGAATTCCCGGGTTTAAGGGGAATCGGGGTACCATTTTCGTCCTGAAATTGAATTGGCTGATCTGGGCTTTCAACCTTCCAGATACCTTCATTGACTAATCCATCCCTGAAGATTATTGCTCTTTGTCCATCGCGGTTGTTCCACAAGTCAATTTTATAACGAGTAGGATTCGTTTCGGTGTACTTTGAAAAAATTATGATTACATTGGCGAATTTCAATTGCTGGTTGTTGACACGGTCAACCAGGGGTTCCATAAAATAATCCCCATCCTTGAAATTTTCGATCCATCGATTGTACAATCCGGTTTGAGGATCGTAGTACCATTCACCGCGATTTCTCTCACTATATTCAATCCCCAATTTATTTACCTGCCTGGAACTTATAGGAGCATTACCATCAAAGACCATACCAGCCAGGGGTGGACGGGTATTATTGACATTTAATTTATCTGCAAATAAAGAAAGCTCCTCCGTGTTGCCAAAAACTCCTACAACGGAATCTGAATCTGCCCCGGAAATTGGAGGACTTGGGCACTTCCAGACAGGTAATGCCCGCCCTTCAAGCGCTTTAATCAACATACCATCCACTTGAGGATCTTCATTTCCGTAATTCACAATCCCCTGGTAAAGCGAGGTGAGCTGCGCATCAACTGGCGAACCGGAGCGGATCGGTCCAACCTGTGGAGAATCGTTTCCGTAATAAAGAGCCAGAAAACGATTCATTTCTTCCCCAATGTAATATTCGAAAACAATGTCTGCGAAAGATAATCCGGCATGAGGACGACCGTTTCGGGGAAAATTAGAAATTTTCACCATCATTGGCCGGCGATCTAATTTTCCCTCTTCAATTGGCATTAATCCGGTGAGAGGATTATTTCCTAAAGACCAGGACCCGTATCCATAAGCAGGAAGAGATGTTATTGGATGGGAGTTTTCTAATTCGGTATTGGCTGCATCTTGCTGCGGATCATCTGTTTCCGGTTGAGCATTGATTGAATCATTCTGTGTATCCGCAATGGCAACCTCATCCTGAACCGGGGAGGGGGATTCTAGAATGATTTCGCTTTGGAGAAGAATATTTGATTCATTTTCATTAATCACCGGTGGGTCAACCGGTATGTCAACTGGTTGGCCTGGATCAGAATTATTTTGCTGAACAACAGGATCAGGCGTTACTTGCAATACTGGAACTACCTGGTCACTAAGCTTGTTATCCGGTGATGGGTGTGTGTCATAAGCTGCTACAGGATTGTTCCTCTTTTTGGAGGAATTTTCAATATTAATAGATATATGAGAGTTAGACCGGTCGATAGTGAAAACTATTTTTGCAACCGGATGTTTAAATGAATCGGTCAAGAATAAAACAATATTATTAAATTCCGTAGAAATATTCGGGATTATCAAATCGAGTAATTTGGTTGTCAATATCCCGGTTTTTGTCCCATCAATAACGGATATTGGAAAGGAATTCGGATTATAAATTCTATTTTGCCGGTTAGGATCAAGTGTTGGAACTGAGGTTTCAAATGCAACCCTTGGAATAGATAAAAATGGGGTATCTAACTCCTCTACCCTGGTGGATATGGCAAATCCAAGGCAAACTAAAATAAAAATGGCTACAATGTTAAGTAATTTAAATAGGTTCATGTCTGCATATATGTAATAATAACCGAGGTAATAGTTATTGTTGCAACAATTGTGCCAGGTAAGTCCCTGTGATTTCAAATAAAAAGAGACTGGCCCAGTTTTGGACCAGCCTCTTTTATGGAATACCGATGGGCTTTTGTTACTTCATCAATTGATCAATCCGGTTTTCTCCAATCGAATAATATTTTGCATCCGGATGGTGGATGATGATAGCTGCGGTCGATTGCTCAGGAACCAATTGAAAAGCAGGTGTCAGTTTCATCATAAGTTCATTTTCTGCAGGGAGTAATTTAAAAACCTTCTCATGATCTCCAAGGTCCGGTATAGCTGGATATCCCCAGGAATACCTTTTGCCCTGTTCTTTCTCAAGATTTAATTCCTTACGAATATGGTTATGAAGGAAATCTGCCGTTGCTTCTGCGGTTTGGACAGCCAGTCCATGATGAAAATATGCTTCGCTGTAATTACCCTTTAATTGCAATTCATCAAATCGTTCCGTTGCAGCATTACCAACCGTAACAATTTGGAAAGCAACTACGTCCATGATATCAGAATCCTGAGGGGCAAAGTAATCTGCCAAACATAAAAAATCTCCCATGGATTGACGTGGAAAACTGAAACGCATAATTTCCTCTGGTGCGCTTGAAAGGATCGATTTTGGATCATAAAGAATCAAGTCCTGGTCACAGGATTGAGCCGGCCAATATCCATATATCCCTTTTGGAAAAAGCCAGGGATTCTGTATGGCTTCCCGACGCATTTGTTCCAACCGTTTCTCAAATTCAGCCTGTAAACGTTCCCATTCCTCGCCATGAGTATTCTTTGCACCCCAGGAGAGTCGGAAAAGCTCGTTTTTGGAAAGATGCTGAAATACTTCATCCAGCGGCATAGATTGCACAACCCTGACACCCCAGCCTGGTGGAACAGGGATACTGCTGGAATAAGTTACATCAGAGGATCCCCTGACTTGTGTGCGACTGCTGGGAGATACAACCTGGTTTATTTCACGCTCGGCTTCTGTACGGATTTTCTCCAGGAAAGGATCGCTTTTATCCAAATCCCGGATATTATCCATTGTTGAAAGTCCTTCGAATGCATCCTTACAATAAAAAACACCCGGCGAATAATACGTTCCATCCTCAGTAAAACTAATCCTTCGCCCAAATTTTCGATTTATTGCGGCACCCCCAATGAGGACCGGGAATTTAAGATTCTGCCTAGATAATTCATTAATTATCAGCGGCATTTGCTTGCTAGTGCTTACCAACAATGCGCTCAAACCGATCGCATCTGCATGAACCTCAATGGCTTTATCGATAATTGTTCCTGCGGGAACCTGTTTTCCTAAATCGATGACTTCGTAACCATTATTTACAAGGATCGTTTTGACAAGGTTTTTTCCGATGTCGTGAACATCTCCATAGACAGTTGCCAATACGATCAAACCTTTACTAACTCCCTCAATTTTTTCGAGATATTTTTCAAGGTGATTTACGGATTTTTTCATGACCTCTGCTGATTGCAAAACAAAAGGGAGGATTAATTCACCGCGGCCAAACCGGTCTCCAACCTCCTTCATCGCAGGCAGCATGAAGGAGTTAAGAATTTCCACGGCGGCCGAATGTTTTGATGCCTTTGTGGATTCAAGAATTATTCCATCAATATCCTGTTCGATACCTTCCTTTTTCCGATGTAATATTTTCCAGTAAATGCGTTCCCCCGGTGCCATCAGATCCAATTGAGATTGCAAATTATTTGCCTCTCCGTCCTCAACCGCTACAGAATTTTCGAAATATGAAATCAATTCCTGGAGAGCCTGTGGATGCTTGTTAAAAATTAAATCTTCAGCAATTTTGATTTCTACCTGAGAAATCTCTGCATATGGTTTAATATGCGCTGGATTGACAATAGCCATATCCAAACCTGCCTTGACAGCATGGTAAAGCATTACGCTATTCAGAATTGGTCTCGCAGCAGGCGCAAGCCCAAAGGATACATTACTTACACCCAGGGAGGTTAGGACACCAGGAAGGTGTTGTTTGATTTTTTTGATTCCCTCCAGGGTTTCGATTGCAGAGTCGGAAAATTCTGCATCACCGGTTCCCAAAGTGAAGGTTAATGCATCGTAGACCAGATCTTTAGGTTTAAGACCGTGTTCTTTGATTGCGATATCAAATATTCTGGCAGCAATTTCCATCTTCCGCTGTGCGGTCTTTGCCATACCCGATTCATCAATGGTTAGGACAATAATCGCAGCATTGTATCTTTTAGCCAGGTTGAATATTTTATCGGCTTTCTGTCTTCCAGATTCCAGGTTGGTTGAATTAATAAGGCAGCGCCCGGGGGAAGTCTTGAGACCAATTTCAATGACATCAGGCTCGGTTGAATCAATAACAAGGGGTACAGAGATGGTTGGTGCAAGGATTTTGATTAATCGCCGCATCAGCTCACCCTCGTCTGGACGCTCAGTGAGTGCAGTGCAAATATCCAATCCATGTGCGCCGCTGTCCACCTGTTCCTGGGCAAATACCAAAATCGAATCAAAATCTTCATCCATGATCAAGCGTTTAAATTTACGGCTTCCCTGTGTATTTAACCGTTCGCCTATTAAAAATGGGGCAGGTTCCTGAACCATAGACATGGCTTGAATCCCGGAGGATAACCTTGGTTCTGGTTGTAATATTCTTGGAGCTGCTTGCTTATTTGCAATCTGGTTCACGAGTAAACGTAAATGATCTGGAGTTGTCCCACAGCAGCCACCAACCACATTGACATGGAATTTTTCAACAAATTCTGACATCTGACTGGCAAATAATTGGGGTTCAAGCGGGTAGACTGCTTTGCCATCGATATTAAGTGGGAGTCCTGCATTGGGTATGCACGACACCGGCAGGGTAGAATACTCTCCAAGGAATTGAATCGGATTACGCATATGTTCCGGTCCAGTAGAACAATTCAATCCAATCACATCAATGGGGAAGTCTTCCAGGGTAGAAAGAACTGCACTAATATCTGTTCCTAATAACATTTTTCCGGATGTATCTAGTGATACCTGAACCTGAATCGGTACATAGATATCACTTTCCAAAAATGCAGCTTGAATGCCATCAAGCTGGGCTTTAATTTCAAGAATATCCTGCGATGTTTCTATTAATATTAAATCAACGCCACCCTGCAGGAGCCCAATAGCCTGTTCTCGAAATACGTCGGCTAGTTCGTCGAAAGAAATATTGGAAAGTTCCGGATCATTCATAGAGGGTAGTTTTCCCGAAGGACCCATTGATCCGGCGACATACCTCATGATTCCGGATTGGCTGTATTCATCTGCAATTATCCTGGCAAGCCTGGCAGCCTGGTAATTAATCTCCTCAGATTTTTGTGCTAAATCATAATCATTCAGGGTAATCCTGTTGGCGCGGAATGAGTTTGTTTCAATAACATCGACTCCAACTTCCAAAAATGAACGGTGCACATCTTCAACTACCTGAGGGTATGAGAGAACCAGGTAATCAATACATCCGTTGTATTTTTCTCCGCCATAATGCTGCGCAGTGAGCCCTTTCTCTTGCAAACTTGTTCCCATGGCACCATCGAAAACCAATACTTTTTTTTGTAATGCATCAAGGTACCGCCGATTGGTATATTTGCGTTCCATCTAGAAAACTCCGAATTTTTTCTATTATTAATTAAATGCCTCTCTGGATTTGAGAGGCATTTTGTTCGAATAAACAATCCTCATCTTCCTATATTACCATGCGGTAATAAATGCCGGATTTGGCACCTACAATTATCATTGGTTGCCGAGGCTTCTCAGGGCCGTTCCCTCCACCTCTCTGGATGAGCTATCAATTAAAACCCAAAACTATTAAAAAAATTCTATCATATCCAAATTTTCCGGTCAATAACAACAATATTAGAACAATCGAAAAATCCTCATTAGAGCCCCTTATCCAAAAAAATCCCTATTTATAATCAATAAGATATAATGAGCAAAGATATTGTTGATTGCGAGGATAATTTGCCTCCTTTTCGAATTTTTTTCTTTTCCGGAGTGTGTTTAGCAATTGTGGGTTGGGGTGGATTGTATTATCTCATTCAATATGAGCTTCCTACCCTTGGTCCACGATGGTTATTCTTCTTTTTATTGACCCTGGCGCTGAGTGGGGTTGCATTGCCAGTAGCTTATCTCCTAAATTACCGATTTTCCGATCGATCAAAGGTGACAGGGGAATTGATTGCACGGCAAGCAATCTGGGTAGGTGTTTTTGGGGATATCCTGGCCTGGCTGCAGCTTGGCAGAATTTTGTCATTTTCCCTGGCAGTTATTATAGCAATCGGGATTGGATTCATTGAATATTTGATTCAAATAAGTGAAAAAAGCAAATGGGAACCCGGGAGTGAAGTTGAATGAACTCAGGCTTTTACCATCTGTAGATAAATTATTGAAAACCAGTCTGGGCAATGCAGCAATTGGGGATTATGGCCGCCCGCAGACGATAGAAGCCATTCGGGTAACCCTTGAGGAAATCCGCGAATCCTATAAGCCTGGAGAACTCCTACCCGAGGAGGGCGCTATCCTTGAGCAGGCTATTGAAAAAATCAGGCGAAATTTGCAATATTCTTTAGTTGAAGTAATTAATGCCACAGGAGTAATCATTCACACGAATCTTGGGCGTGCTCCATTGGCTAAATCAGCATCACAAGCTATCGTGCAACTCTCCCATGGTTATACAAATTTAGAATTTGATCTCACCACAGGAAAACGAGGTTCCCGCACCGGGCATGCTGAGAGCCTTTAACCCAATTAACCGGTGCAGAGGCTGCCCTTGTAGTCAATAATAATGCCGCAGCTGTATTATTATGTCTCTCAGCGTTGGCAAAGAGACGCTCTGTTGTCATTTCCAGGACGCAACTTATTGAGATTGGCGGTGGATTTCGAGTACCTGATGTTATGAAACAATCCGGTGCAAAACTAATTGAGATTGGAACTACCAACCGAGTACATTTGCGAGATTACCGGGAAGCCCTTGAGAAGCCGGCAGCAATGATCTTACATGCTCATCACTCGAATTTCCAATTGGTCGGTTTTACAAATGAACCAACCATCGCCGAGTTATCGTCCGTGGCAAAAGAATACAACGTTCTTTTAATGGATGACCAGGGATCTGGCGCTTTAGTAAATACACAACAATTTGGATTAACCCATGAACCTACCGTCCAGGAGTCTTTGCAAGCCGGCTCTGATATTGTGTGCTTTTCCGGAGACAAACTTTTAGGCGGACCGCAAGCCGGTATCATTGTCGGGAAGTTAGAGTTAATAAATAAAATAAAAAACCATGCTTTAGCCAGGGCTGTACGTGCCGATAAAACATGCCTCGCTGCGCTTACAGCTACACTGCTACACTACCTCAAGGATTCTTATATCGAGAATATCCCAATCTGGCAGATGATTGCAAGGACCAAAGAGCAAACCAAAGACATCGCCACCACCTGGCAGAACAGTGTAGGCGGAGGGGATGTAGTTGAAACCTTTTCAACAATTGGGGGAGGGAGTTTACCAGGGGAGAAGATCCCAACCTTCAATTTATCTATTGGTGTTCCTAAACCGGATAAGTTTTTGAAAATATTGCGAAACCAAACCCCTCCAATTATTGCCAGGATTGAAGGAAATCGGGTACTATTTGATCCGCGCACTGTATTAATTGATCAGGAAGAGGCTTTCCTGAATGGTTTGAGAATGGCAATTCATCGAATGCATCCAAATACTAAAACAGGTCCATAACGAGATACTTAATGAAAATCGACCTAGACGAATTGATGATCAAAAAAAATATTGACTGCCTGATAATCACCGGAGCCGGGGATCATAATCCAGACCTGTTTTATTTTACTGGCGGTGTTCATCTGACTCATGCTGATATTATCAAAATTGCAGGAAGGGATCCTGTAATTTTTCACCATCCAATCGAAAAGGATAACGCAGAAAAAACCGGACTACAGTCTATCAGTTATTCACGGTATCCCGAGAAAGATTTATTAGCCGAATGCAATAACAGCCAACTAAAAGCACAGGTGCTGCGGTATAAGCACATGCTTTCGGATCTTGGTTTGAAATCTGGACGAATATCTATCTATGGAAAAGTTCGAATAAGCCAGGCGATTGAAATTTTCACCGAGTTAGTTCGGGAAAAAAATGGATACGAATTGGTTTCAACCGAAGAAGCCGATGTATTAACTGAAGCAAGGTCGACCAAGGATGCCAGAGAGATAAACCGTATAAAAAAAATGGGTGAAGTTACTGTAGAAGTAGTAAACCTGGTAGCCGATTTCCTCACTGGTCATAAGGCCAGGAATAATATTCTGATTAAAACCGACGGGAATCCATTAACGATCGGAGATGTGAAAAATAGAATCAATTATTGGCTTTCAGAACGTGGTGCGGAAAATCCTCAAGGGACAATCTTTTCAATTGGAAGAGATGCGGGTGTGCCTCATACAAGCGGTGAAACCTGGCAAGAGATAGAATTGGGTTTACCAATTGTTTTCGACATCTTCCCATGTGAAGGAGGAGGTGGTTATTTCTATGACTTCACAAGAACCTGGTGCCTTGGGTATGCTCCTGATGGTGTTCTGGATATTTATCAGCAAGTCTTAAATACTTATGAATCTGTTCGCTCACAATTCAGAGTAAATGTACCATTTTCAAGTTATCAAAAAATGACCTGTGAATTATTCGAGGAAAAAGGACACAATACAATATTAAATTCCGGAGATATTGAAGAAGGATATATCCATGGAATTGGCCATGGTGTTGGATTGAATGTTCATGAAAAACCGTTTTCCAGCATGCTCTCTCAAAAACCGGATATTCTCCAACCTGGCATGGTTTTCACCCTGGAACCAGGATTATATTATCCGAGTAAAAATATTGGGGTTCGTCTGGAGGATACATATTGGATCGATGACCAAGGAGATTTTAATGTTTTGGCAGAGTATCCAAAAGAGTTAATCCTACCGATAAAAAGTTAATCTATTGTGACATTGGATGGTGAGCTTGAAAAGAAGTAAGGAGTTCCCGGATGCCCGCTTATTAGCCATAGAAAGTTCTTGCGATGAAACAGCAGCAGCAATCGTAGAGAACGGCAGGTTTATTCACGCCAATATTGTTGCCTCACAGGTTGATCTGCATGCCGAATATGGCGGAGTTTTTCCAGAGTTGGCCTCGCGCCAGCATATTCAATGGATATATCCAGTAGTTGAAGCAGCGTTGCAGAATGCTCATTTAAGCCTGTTGGATGTGGATGCTCTGGCGGTTACACGCGGTCCTGGACTGGCCGGGTCTTTGGTTGTAGGTATGAATATGGCTAAAGGAATTTCTCTAGTAAGCGGATTGCCAATAATCGGAATTAACCATCTGGAAGGGCATATTTATTCTTCCTGGTTGTATGAGGATCCTGCAAACGCACCGGCCAGCTCTCCGAAATTTCCATTACTGGCATTGATCGTCTCCGGGGGACATACAGAATTGATTCTTATTGAAGACCATTTAATTTATAAAAGGCTTGGTAAAACCTTAGACGATGCTGCCGGCGAAGCGTTTGATAAAGTTGCCCGTCTGCTTTCCCTTCCATATCCAGGGGGACCATCCATCCAAAAAGCAGCTGCGAGCGGTGACCCAGGTAAATTTAATTTTCCACGTGCAAAACTTGAAGGAACCTGGAATTTCTCCTTCTCAGGAATAAAGACAGCTGTTTTGCGCGAAATTAAAAAATTTGAACAGAAAGAAGAAGAATATTCCGTTGAGGATATGGCAGCCAGTTTTCAATTTGCGGTTGTGGATATATTGGTGGAAAAAACCATAGCGGCCGCAAAGGAATACCGGGCCAAACAAATTCTCATTGCGGGAGGTGTGTCTGCAAATCAGCATCTTAGGGTTACGATGAAGAGCAGGTCATCCATACCGGTGAATATTCCTCCACTAAATTACTGTACAGATAATGCTGCAATGATTGGGGCTGCCGGTTATTTTCGCTTTATCAAGGGATACAAAGATACTCTTGATATGGATGTTTTACCTAATTGGCCCTTAGTCTGAAGAAATGACATCCATTGGCTTATCAATTATTTTCGGAATTGCATCCTACGTAAGGGGGCTATTATTTTTATATGTAGGTATCGTTTTTACCATCAATCAAAAAAGTCCTAGAAGATAATTATGAAGGAAATGCTCAATAAACTTCTTCAATCCCAAGTGCGGGATATATTTTTTGAATTGAGAGAACCTGTCAAGATCCTTTTATTTAGAGGACCAGATTTTGAGTGTGAGTACTGCCAGCAAACAGAACAACTGCTCAAAGAGGTTTCAGCGATCTCAGACAAACTTGAATTGGAGATTTTCAATAACAGGGTTCTGGATAATCCCATAAATAATTATCGAATCGAAAACGTTCCCACCACGATATTAACTGAAAAAAATAATAATCAAATAATTGATCATGGTATCCGGTTTGTGGGATTTCCTGGGGGACATGAATTCTCTTCATTGATATATGGCATATTGATGATTTCCAGGCGTGATTCAGGCTTAAACGAGATAACCAGAGAATATTTGGTGAGCATGGACCAACCATTGCTTTTACAGGTATTTGTAACACCAACCTGTCCTTATTGTCCTCAAACAGTAATTTTAGCCCATCAGATGGCTTACGAAAGCCCGCTGGTAAATGCAGAGATGATAGAAGCCACCGAATTTCCCGATTTGTCGGGAAAATTTGGGGTTTCAGGTGTTCCCCATACGGTCATCAATGGTGGAATTGGGTCGGTTGTCGGAGCTGCCTCAGAGGAAATGCTGTTACAAAAAATTAAAGAGATATACCAATCCAGTTAACAATATCCTTTAAATATTCTGAATTACCGGAAAAATTAAATTCAATTCCCATGATTTTCTAATATTATTAAATATCTGTGGGTACCAGCACTCTGATTCATTCGACCCTAACAACCTGAGATTGGATATTACTCCTTTGATCTGAACAAACGCATGCCCTCACGACATGGTTATAGCGGGACAATGTTCCTTCATAGGCCTGGTCCCCTTTATCTGATATCCAACCTTCCAAATTGAAACTTAATGGACCATAAGCAGGGATCCACTCCCCATTATATTTCCTGGCAATGTGTACGTGTGTTCCGGTGGATGATCCTCCTTCACAGGAAGGGTTGCCTATTGGCTGTCCGGCTTTTAGATAAGATCCCAAACGGGGTATTGTATCAGTTTTTAAGTGAAGGTAAAAAATTACCCAACCGGTTCGTTCGTCACCATCGTTGTCCAGGTCGAGCACAGCAGTCGCAGTATCTGTACGGACCAGAATACCATCTGCCACAGCGGTTACCCATTCATCTGACGGAGCACATCCGCTGGCAACATTGGAGGCGGCAAAATCAAGGGCGGCAAATGGTTCTCCAACTCCCCAACCTGAGTGAGGTCCTCCGGTATATGCCCAGACTTTACCGGGTTCAAATGGCAGCCTGAATTCAGGCTGGATCAGGCTCCCCGGTATATGGTCCTGAACATTTGTCCAGGGATCACCAAACAGATCGGAGTAGGTCTTCATTAATCCGGATTCACTAATTGCATTTTTGTATTCGTGTGGGTTTAGTATCCGTGAATAGTAAAAATGCAGGGCAACAGTCCCAGCGTTTTGCCAGGGGTCTGGAATCTCCATTTGCCCATCCAGCAAGTCATACGATTCCAGCTGACCCATCCTCCAGTCATAGTAGGCATTATTCAGGGTGTTTGCTGCCCAAACCAGCTGGGAATTCAATCCTTTGTAACCTGGATTCCGATATCCGAGCAAGTAGGGATTATCGGAATCCGGTGGGGTGGGGTTGGATAGCGCACCGGTTTGATATTCGAGCATTGCTAGAAGCAAACGGGGACTGATAGAAAAATTGGTAGCAATGTATTCAACCAATTCTCCGCCGGATCGTGTTTTGGAACCCGAGTAATGGGTAAAATCTTTCAACCAACCAGGATGATCCCTGACGAATTTTTCTGAATCAAAATTTGTCTGGGCTGGTCCATTCACGAAAAGGCTATCCGGAATAATTTGATATTTTGATCCCCATAATGCCTCATAGTAGATAGGGATTTTCATTGGCATTCCTGGAGGCAGCGTTGTTAAAACCTCAGGGAGGAAAGGATTTGATTTCCTGATTTCTTCAATTGTTGTATTAAAATGGCTTGCCAGAGCGGGCAAATTATCTCCCGGCTGAACGGTATAATCCACTTCCTCACCAGGGGTATACAATGGTCTGGTAGGGAGTGGCGAGATAACTCCTTCCATGTTTTCGCTAATGGTTGTTGGGGATAGTGGAATTGAAATTCCACTAGGTTGCCTCGGAGAACAGCCAGTGATAATCACAGCAATAACCAAACTAACTGTTATATATTTCGATAGAATATTTTTTGAAGAAGGTAATTTGGATAACATATTGGAAATGATATCAGATATATATTAGATCAAGATAATAAATCTAACGGATGATCCTGGATTTAAATTCTCCCATATCACTGGAAATTACTATTTGATCCTCTTTGACAAGACTGCCTTGATATGGTTTATAACCATTTTTTGCTGTCCAACCACTTAGAACCATTGGGACCGGACTGTCCGCCAACATCCATTCACCATTATATTTTCGGGCAAAATGAAGATGGGTTCCGGTTGCAGTCCCTCCTTCACAGGAAGGGTTACCGATTTTATCATCTATATTAACCCACGTACCGACCGGGACCCTTTTATCCTTGGCGATGTGCATATATAGGATTGACCAGCCAGTTTGTTCATGACCATCACCGTCAAGGTCAACCAGGACAACCCCATTTCCAGAGCGGACAACCAGACCGGACGCCACAGCTGTGACATATTCATCGGTTTTGGCACATCCGTGTTCGGTAGCGGACGGTGCAAAATCAATTGCGGCTAATGCACCGTTAGGACCCCATGCGGAATGAGGCCCTCCTGTTAAACTCCACATATAACCCGGGCGGAATGGCAATACAAGCTCTGGTTGTTGAATATTGGGGGGATATAATGGTTCCACTGTCTGGGCACGGAACCAGGGATTTCCAAACATTTCTTCATATAAGGCAACCAAACTGCCATTAGAATACAGAGCTGCTTCCCATTCCGGCTCTGTGTAAAGTTTTGCGAACATGTTTTGAAGCGCGACTGAACCAGCGTTAAGTTCAGGAGCCATTCGTAGAGTGCTGCCGTCCTGGAATTCTATTCCAGTCAGTAAACCAGCTCTCCACCCATAATATCCAACCGAAAGATGCTGTACTGCCCAGCTTAATTGACGATAAAGCCCGCGGTGATTAAACGCCTCCAAACCAATGGGGTAAATATTTTCTTCAGCATTTTCAGGCCAACCATATACCCAATTACTCTGGAATTCTAAAATTGCAAGTAATAACCTTGGATTTATGGAATTCTCAAAGGCAACGCGTTCTACAATTTCTGCCCCGGTATATGTACCATCTGAAATGCTTTGTTTATACGTAGAGAGAAATCCGCCTGCTTCATTTACAAAATCGGAAACATTGAAATCAATTGCTGAGGGTGAGTTGACAATCTCACTATCCGGAAGAAGGAATGTGTTGGGTCCAGTATCGGTAAGTTCATCAGGAATGACGAGCAGTTGTTGAGGCGGGATAAATTCGTCCTGGATTATTGGACTTGAAGATTGAATTTCCTCCGGCCAGACTCCAAATCGAATCGCAACGGTAGCTAATGTATCTCCTGCTTGCGTATAGTATAATATTGGTTGGTTATCAGAATCCTTTTGTGATCCTGTTTCCGGATTTTCAGTGGTATCCACTGGTTGATTTTGGGTGATAGTGACAACAGATGGTGTTTTATCATCTGAGCTGGGTATTTGTTGAAATGGTATTACCTACAAATGATGTGGGCTTGGTTGTAGATTCGGTAGAATGAATTTGGATAATCTCAGCAGGCTGGGTTGAATTTGCTTCTGCCTTAACCACCCATAATGTAGGAGTTGGTTCTGCAAGATAAAATAGACTTTGTTCGCATCCGGTAAGAAAACAAAGCAGAAAGGAACCCAGGAAAATAATAAATCTTTTATCGTTTAATTTGATTCTCTGTCTCTTTTCCATTAATCGCTTCCACAACGGCATTTTCACGAATTAAAAATCCATCATATTCTGTCCCCTCTCCTTTTGAAACCCAATTATCCATCACGAATGGAAGACCTTGATCAGCTGAAATCCATTCTCCATTATATCGCCGGGCAATATGGAGGTGTGTCCCTGAGGAGACTCCTCCTTCACAGGATGAATGGCCAATATTATCTCCTGCTTCAAGATGTGTGCCAACTTCTACTCGATCCCTGGATTCGATATGCATATACAATATTGACCATCCGGTCTGATACCAGCCATCCGAGTCTAAATCCTGGATCACCATCCCATCCTCAGAATAGATAATCAATCCGTCAGCAATTGCAACAACCCATTCGTCATTTGTTATGCACCCCAAACCATCTGCGGGCGGGGCAAAATCTAAAGCCGCCCAAGCGGATCCATCCCCCCAACCTGCATGTGGGCCGCCCGTGAAGGACCATTCTTTTCCCAATTCAAATGGAAGTTGGAATACTGGCTGAGTAAGATTGTCAGGAATAGCGGGTTCTACCCCGAGGTTGAATGGATATCCAAAAAGTTCTTCATAGGTCCGAATAATACCATCCTGCTGAACTGCCTTCATCCAATCATCAGAATCTAGAATCTGACTTAAAAAGTACTGAACTGCAGCTGTACCAGCATTTACCGTAGGATCCATCGGGATGAGCATTTCATCCTTCGTAACCAGGGCGGGTAAAGCGTTGATTTTCCACAAATAATATCCCCGATTGAGTTCATTAGCAGCCCATGACAATTGTTTATATAACCCCCCCATATTTGGATCTAATATCAAAAAGGGGTCTTTTTGAAATTCCTCACTGATTTTGGTAGCTGTAACCCAATTACTCCTAAACTCAAGTATTGCAATCAATATCCTGGGGTTAACCGAATATTCATTAGATATTTTTTCAATAATTTCCGCGCCAGAGTAAATATTACCTTTGTATTCTTCTTCATAAGAACTGAGGTATCCATCCTGCAATTGGATGAACTCCTTAATGTCAAATAGAACAACGGAAGGTCCATTGATCAGTTCTGAATCGGGAATGATTTTATATTCTGGTGCATAAAGACCCGGTTCTGCAGCAGGTATAGTAAAAACCTGACCAACCTCTATAAGGTCAGGGTTGGCAATTTGATTTTCATCGATAATCATCCCAACCGGAACCAAGAAACGTTTAGCAATTTTTCCCAGAGTATCGCCAGGTTGGACGATGTAATCCTCTGGTTCAGAACGAATTGCCTGCAGTATGCGGGGAGGGTCTGGTGTTGGGGTTTGCCTGATCGTTAATTGTAAGGTTGGGGATGTGACCGCATTACCCTCCGGGATGTGTTTTCTATCAAATATGGAATTTTGTGGGTAAATAATCACGATCAAAAAAATACATGAGGCAATTACAAAGGAAATAATTACAAGGAAAAGTATTGGCATGGGTATGCGATGGCGTTTCATTTCCTTGCTCCAGGTGAAATTAAATCATTTTCTGCCGGCAAATCTATTCCACCTAAGAGATGGACATGTAAATGGAAGACGGATTGGTGTGCATCTTTGCCATTATTGATGACCAGCCGGTATCCACTTCCAGCGATATTATATTGTCTTGCGAGCTGCCTGGCGACCCATATTAGATGACCAGCCAAGCCTTCGTTTTCCCGGTCGAGATCATTGATGGATTCTATATGTTTAATTGGCACGATCAATATATGAACAGGCGCTGCCGGGTGTTGATCCCAAAATGCAAACGCCTGGTGATCCTCGTAAATTATATTTGCTTTGGCTTTACGCAGGAATATTTTACAAAAAATGCAGTCTTCCATGGGGATTGACCGTATACCGGCCTAAGGCAGGGGAGGGTAACCTGCACAATAAGTTTGATACCATTCATATTCAAGCTGTTTATTCTGTTCTGCATAGGATATTGCCTGGTTCTGGATTTCGATGACTTCATCAACCAGCCGGTAACTTACCCATCTGCTCCAATACCTGGGGATAACCATCAGGGGATCTCCCATGCTTTTGGCTTGCTCATCAGCTGTAACCCAGTTGAACATCACCGGTCCAATTTCTTTGGCTGTAAATCCTATTTGATAACCGAGTTCCCGGCCAATTTCAATTGCCTGACTGGTATAACCACCCCCAGCCCAGATATAGGCAACCGGTTTTTTGTTGAAATGCTCCTCAAATGCTTTTATGGACCCTTCCATCTCATTTAATGATGTATTCTTCGGCGGAAAGGACGCCCAGTCCATTAATATTGTAGGTATCAAAGGATTCGTCAAATGGAGTATTGTGGATGACGCCATGAGCCTGGTGATCCACCCAACCCTCAAATTCCAGGTCCGCGTTTTCATCCCATAATTCCTGGGTATTTTCAGGCATACTTATGAATGCATTGACAACCGTCCATCCGAACTGGTCGTAATAGGGTTTGAAATGATCACGGAAATATTCTGCGAATTTCCGGTCATCAACGATAATGAGCAGAGACCTGGCCGGAATTTTGCCGTTGTTATAGACGAAATCCAGCATCTGGTCCAGGGTAATGACCTCAAAATCGTAGGCATGGACGGTATCCATCAGGCTGATAAAATCCGCCTCCGTAATATCCATATTTTCAGCGGCTTCATTTCCATTGGACTTGATGGAATGGAACATGACCGGGACTACAACAGTCCCAGGTAAACTGTTGTCTTTATTCCAACGCATCTCCAAATATTGGCAGTTGTCATCAAAATATTGGACAGATTCTTCTCCTGGATCGAGGATATTCGTGTTGAACATATCCAGGGATGGGCGTTCTCCTGAATATGTGGGAACAAGCACCGGGGTGGTCGGGGTATCTTCCGGTTGGGGCGTTTCCGTTACTGCAACCGGCTGGGATGTTGGAAGCGAGGTTTGAGTGGGAGTCTCGTTTTCCTTGCCGAAAGCATATGTTGCTGTTAACAGAGCCCCTTCAAAAGCACTGGTCTTAAGTAGATCTGGATTCTGGAGATTTTCAACAGCCGCTTCGCTTTTAGAGGAACATGCACTGATGGTGGCTGCAAAAATACTGCAAACCACCATCAGTGAAATTATTAATTTAGTTTTCATCATAATAAATTTCTACCAGTAAAAAGTAAGTATTAAATGGATTATGCATCCCCACGAATAAACGCTTCTGTTTTTTCCCTGGCAATCTCATCCTTGTATTGTACAGGTGGAGTTTTCATGAAGTAACTGGAAGGTTCAAGAATTGGACCGGAAAGCCCTCTGTCCAGGGCTATTTTTGCACAACGTATAGCATCTATCATTACCCCGGCAGAGTTTGGTGAATCCCATACTTCCAGTTTTACTTCGACATTTAATGGAACATTCCCAAAAGTTGTACCTTCCATTCGGATATAGCACCATTTTCTATCTGTTAGCCACGGCACGTGATCGCTTGGCCCAACATGGACATCGTCCGGGTCCATTTTATAGGGGAGCATACTTGTTACAGCACCGGTCTTGGATATTTTTTTGGATTCCAATCTTTCCCTCTCCAACATATTGAGGAAATCGGTGTTCCCGCCAAAGTTCAGCTGGTAAGTGTGGTCTAATTTAACTCCACGATCCACAAAGAGACTTGTCAATACGCGATGGACAATTGTGGCCCCGACCTGGCTTTTGATGTCATCTCCGATAATGGGCAGGTTGCGCTGACGAAATCTGTCAGCCCAATATTCGGAACTCGAAATAAAAACCGGTATGGCATTAACAAACGCACAGCCGGCTTCCAGTATTTGTTCTACATACCATTTAGTCGCCATCTCAGACCCGACCGGGAGATAACTGACTACAACATCAGTTTTTGTTTCCTTCAGGATTTTTATGATATCTGAGGTCGGACCGGGTGCTTTCTTTAAGATTTGGGATAAATATTTCCCTAATCCGTCGTGGGTCATGCCTCTAGAGACGGGGATATCCATATAAGGGACATCAGCAAATTTGACGGTATTGTTAGGATAGGAAAAGATAGCTTCGGATAAATCTTTGCCAACTTTTGTATCCACAACATCAAAAGCGGCTGTAAATTCAATATCCCGGATGCGGTATCCGCCCAAATTGACATGCATAAGTCCAGGGACTTGATCATCATCTTTGGCATCCTTATAGAAGGTTACACCCTGGACAAGTGATGATGCACAATTACCGACACCGATAATTGCTACCCGAATTTTCTTTTGATCGCTCATAACGTCAGCTCCTAAATTATTATTGTTATTAGAAAAACCAAATGCGCCTAATTAGCTTGGATGTTTTTTCCAATGATATCATTCACCCCTCCGAAAATTAATTCTGACTCAATTTTTTGTTTTTCGGGATAAGGATCATATTCATCGGCGTTTATTAATTTCAACCAATTTTATCAGAAATTGTTGAAAATTTCAGGAATTCAAAGTTATTTGGGAAGCATATTGGAATGTAAATCCATTTTTCCTTGCCATATATAGGGTCGGTAGGATATAATTTTGAAAAGTTCGGGGCGTGGCTCAGCCCGGATAGAGTGCACGGTTCGGGACCGTGAGGTCGGCGGTTCAAATCCGCCCGCCCCGACTTTTCAATTACCACCCTTAGCGGGTGGTTTTTGTATTATCCAGTAACCCTATTTTGTATCGTATTCCCGATTAACTATTTGAAAGAAAAATTTCCAGACATGGTAATGATAACCGGTTGTGAGTGCAGATATCGCCATGTTATACTGAATAATTGTGAATCATTTCTTCGCTAAGTTAAACATTTCAGGAGGATAAGTTGAATTCCAGAGATAAATTTCTTGCCAATATGTCCTTTCAACCGGGGGCTGAAAGCCTGAAGTGGGAATTTGGTTATTGGGCTGGTACCCTCCGGCGTTGGTATCAAGAAGGATTGGGACATGAATTTGAAATCCCCGCTTCGCTAGGACATGGAGACTCCGTTCGTGGCGAAGGGATGGGACAAAAACCGGGGGGTTTTATTGAAAAAGATATCCATAAATTATTTGGGATGGAAGAAGGATTTTTAAGGGTTCCAATCAATAATTTTCTCTCACCAGAATATGCAGAAGTGATTTTAGAGGATCATGGAGACTGGGTCTTGAAGAAAGACAAGTGGGGGATAATTGTGAGGGAGATTAAATCCAAGGATACACCAAACTCATTTATCCAGGGACCTGTACAATCAAGAGCGGATTGGGAAGATATAAAAGAGCGGTTGCAGCCTGATTTGACTCATCGTCTACCCGAAAATTGGAAGGATATCGTTCAATCCTATAAAAATAGACAGTCACCGCTGATTTTGGGTGGCAGCCAAGGATTTTATGGCTCCCCACGTTATTTACTTGGTGATGAAAAAATTTTAACAACATTCTATGATGATCCTGAGCTTATCCTGGATATCAACAATCATCTTTGTAATTTATGGATTGATCTTTATGACCAAATCCTGCAGCAAACCAGTGTAGATCTGGGATTAATCTGGGAGGATATGAGTTATAAAAATGGACCATTAATTTCTCCAGCAATGTTCAAAAAATTCCTTCTTCCTTTTTACAAAAAATTTAACCGGCTTATTCCGGGACCATAATGTAAAAATTATATGGGTTGATACAGATGGAAATTTCTGGAAATTAATCCCTTTGTTTTTGGAGGGAGGAGTAACCGGATTTTATCCCTTTGAAGCAGCTGCCAATATGAATGTGGCCGAAGTGAGGGAGGCTTATCCAACCCTTCAAATGATGGGGGGGATTGATAAGATGAAATTAGCAAAAGGCAAACAGGAAATCGACCTGGAACTTGAGCAAAAGGTAAAACCAATTATTGCCAAAGGCGGTTTCATTCCATCGGTTGACCATCTCATCCCTTCGGATATTTCCTGGGAATCTTTTATCTATTACCGCCGAAAATTAAATGATATGATCGATCGGATTGGGTGATCGATATTCTATAGATCCGGAAAATTCAAGGATTCAACAAAGAGATCGGAAAAACCAGGATAGGTAGTTAAATCGATACAGTCAGCATGGCTTTTTATCTGGTTGGACAACTTGCGTATATCTTTAGAAAGGAGCATCGCTTTTGCCCCCATTCCAGCTGCATTACCTACCTGATGGACTTTTGATTTGTCGATCTTAGGCAATAATCCGATTTGAAGGGCACTGGATAGATCAAGGTATGTTCCAAATCCCCCTGCGATATACCATGCATCCACCATTTCAGCACTAATTCCACTTTTTTTAAGAAGAATTTCAATTCCAGTACGGATTGCTCCTTTTGCAAGCTGCACCTGGCGGACATCTTTACTGGTGATAAGGATATCTTGCATTACGTTTACCCCGTCCCTGATGGCAATTGGAAAGGCTCTATACCCCTTATTTTGAATTACCATGGGATGTTTCTTATCAAAAGTGCCGTTACGATTCAGGATTCCCGCTGACAAAAGTGCAGATATGGAATTTAATAATCCTGTTCCGCACAATCCAGTAGGGGGCAGGTTTCCGATTGTTTTCAAAATGACACTCTGATCCTTGATGATAATCTGTTCAACTGCGCCTGCAGATGCGCGAATACCATTCTGGATTTGAGCTCCTTCAAATGCAGGCCCGGACGCAGTTGAACAGGATAATATTCTGTTGTCCATAACCAGACTAATTTCTGTGTTTGTCCCAATATCGATCAACATAGAAATTTGCGAGTTAAACTCTCCAATAGCCGCAGTAAAAGCCGAAATGTGATCACTACCAATAAAACCAGCAAGTAAGGGAGGCAAATAAACCAGTCCCCCCGGGGATATATTAATTCCAATCTCGGAGGCTTTGAACTGCATCCCGTCGATAATGGCTGGAACATATGGAGATGTGCCTAACGGATTTACCGGTAAACCGGCAAAGAAATGGTGCATTGTTGGATTACCAACAGCAACTATTTCAACCACTTGCTCCGGATTTTGCCCGACGGTTTTACATAGTCTCACAAGTGTCTGGTTGATAGCGTCAATTAATTTCTGGTGAAGCAATTCACCCCCAAAGTCGTTCATATTAACAAATGCAATCCGGCTGATAACGTCATCCCCAAAAGGGGTTTGCGGATTCAATATACCATCCTGGACAAGGGTAATCCCTGTTTCAAGATCAACCAGGTAAAACGCCAGTTTTGTAGACCCGAGATCAATTGCGAGACCAAGCAATGGTGTTTTTTTGGGGTAGGCTGTGATTAATGTAGTACGCAGTGGGTCTTTTCGCACTGCTAACCTGGCCTCCCATTGGTTTTCACGGAGAATTGTTGGTAACAAGTGCATTCCATCCGGGGATGTTTCAAGTGGGGGAAAACCAAGGTTTTGTACGTACTGGTTGATTCGCGTGAAATCGGAAGACGGATCTTGTAAGGTCGGGGATTCCAGATGGATATCAATTGCAGTAATTGAGGGGGATAGGGTGAAATCAACTGCTTCCCCGTTTACAACGAACTGATGGGTGAGGTAGGCAGATGATTTTTGGAGTGAAACAACGGTATTTGTGAGCGGGGTAACCTGGCATGCAAGCCGCAAACCATCTTGAACTTGATCAGCGGAGAGGTTTTCAAGTTCATTGGATGTAACTGGATTGGTATCACCTTCAATTATTTTCACAAGACAGGTGCCGCAAGATCCCAAACCTCCACATGCGGCAATAAGATCCACACCAGCCAACCGGGAAGCAGTCAATACTGTCTGTTCAACGGCAGTATCATAAGCCTTTCCATCAGGCAGAAAAGTAATCCGGACTTTCGCGGGTGCTATGGATTTCTTGGAGATTGTATTACCCATGGATCAAAGACTTTCGGGATTGGTACCGGCAGTGATCTCTCATCGAACAAGAATCACAGGTCCTGCCTTTGGATTTGATGTTTTTACCGATACCTATTGCCATCGAAATGGATTTCCTGGGGACCATTTGCCCGCCTTGCAGAATACGTATTTTATCTGTTGGTGGTTTTAAAGAGTTAAATACATCCTCTTGACCGGTTTCTAATGGCCAATTTATTCCGCCAGGGCTGGTATGGAAAAACCCATGATCACGGTTTTGTGAATAGTGTTCCTGGACCCGGTTGCAGGATCTGGCAGAAAGTTGATCGACAGCAATGGTGCCCAGTCCGTCCAATGCAAGAGAAAGCAAAGGATCGCTCTCCCATAAACCTCTTCCATAAATTTCGAGTTGATTACCAATTGAAAAAATGCCAAGGATGATGATCTCGGCTTGATTAAGAGCCAAGACAATCCCCTCCCCATTGAGGGAGGAACCATCCGCCAGTAAAATGCGATGGTTATCCGAAGCGGATACCGAACTTGACCTGATCCAAACAAATGGTTGCAGCAGGGGTACACCAACCTGCACTGCCTGTACAGCGGTTTCGTATAGCAGTGGATTCCTCCGGCGTATGATTTCCGGATCTGCACCCTGACCATGAATGACCATTTCAGGGGTGATATCCAGGGCAGGTGCCCAGTCATTTAATATTCGAAATGGGTTATCCATTTTTGGTTTAATCAAGTGCGTTTAATCGAAGATGCAATGTGCTTTATATGATCTGGACTTGATCCGCAGCAACCCCCAATAATACTTGCTCCTGCTTCAATCCAACCTGGTGCATGGTCCCCCATAATCTCCGGCTCCAAATCATAATAAGATTCGCCCGCATCATTTACTATGGGCATTCCCGCATTTGGTTTAAACCAGATTGGCAGACTGGTAGACATTCGTAATTTTTGGAGGTTGGTTTCATTATCAACAAGACTTTTGCCGCAATTTATTCCTAAAACCTGAACTCCCATGGATGAAAATTTTTCGGCCATTTGTTCAGGCTTAATACCCATCATCGTCCTGGCACCGCGATCATAACTGAATGAGACAATAACCGGTAAAGATGTTGCAGATTTTGCTCCGTGAACCGCAGCAGCCGCTTCGGCAAGATCATACTGCGTTTCTATCAGTAAAAAATCCACTCCATTTGTTGCAAGAATTTTTGCCTGTTCGTAAAAGTTTTGGGTAACCTGGCCTTCTTCTAAGGGACCTAATGGTTGAATTAACTTACCGGTTGGTCCCATGGAACCAGCAATAAATACTGGTTTCCCCACCGAGGCTTTCCGGGCGATTTCCACGGCTTTCTGGTTGATTATGGCTGTTTTATCGCCAAGGTTATGCTGTTCCAGCCGTAACCTGGATCCTCCAAATGTACAGGTGAGGATGATATCCGATCCAGCATTGATGAATTCTGCATGCAGGTTAAGAATTTCCTGTGGTTTTTCCAATACCCATAACTCTGGTGGTACACCCGGTGTTAGACCGCGCTTTTGCAGGTTAGTACCAGTTGCCCCATCCGCGATTAAGATATTTCCTTCATTAATTTGTTCAAGAAAATTAGAATCTGTCATCCAATTTCTCCTTATATTTTTCCATTGTTTGTATTATACAACGGTAAAAGTAATGAATTACATTGGGCATTGACTCAAATGCCGGGATAAAAGATTAGAAAAAACAAGCGTATTGGATATTATTGGTAAAAATACTAATTAACTTGACAACGAAATATCAAATTGTTATTATCATCTTAATAACTGATGTTCTGGTATATACTTGAGACTAAGAAAACAAGACCTGCACAAACCCGGGAAAAAACTTTTGCAGGCCTTTGGATATTTATGAAAAGTACCTGGCAAGGATCTAAATATATATCATTTTTTTAACAAATAGGCAGAAAAAGTGGAAAAAGACAACCTGGTTAGAGATGATCTGACTGATCGAGTCATTGACCGGATACAAAAAATGATCTGGTCCGGTGAAATTGTCCCAGGCGGATTATTACCACCACAGAGAGAGCTAGCCGAAAAATTTGGAGTTGGACTTTCAACAATCCGGGAAGCAATTAAAAGCTCTCTCACATGTCGGCATGGTTGAAGTTACTCCAGGGAGAGGTACAATCATCCTTCCTGATGCAATGAAAATTCTCTCCAGTGAAAAAGCTTTTCGCTCCAATTTTTCTGATGTAGATCCTGAGGTATTCTATGAAGCAAGGGGAGTGGTTGAGACAGCCCTGACGGAGATGACTTTACAGCGAGCAACCCAGGAAGAAATTCAAGAACTCCAGGGTATCCTAATGGAGATGGGAAGTGCTCAGGTACAAGGGGATGTTGATAAATTCTCCAAAGCAGATATCCGTTTCCACCTGGCTGTTGCCAAAGCCTCAAAGAATGAAGTCCTTGAAAAAATGTATTATTTAATCCTCAATATAATTAAAGAGATGATCCATAAATCCAATGAAAAACCTGATGGGATGGCTTATACCTATCAAATCCATCAAGAGATTCTTGCCGGGATTATTGCCAAAGATCCAAAACTAACTCAACAAGCAACAAATCCAATTAAGTATAAAAAGTTGTCCCAATTATGAGACAAGAATTAGTATTTTTTTATTAATAATTTTAAGGAACCCATTTTATAGGTAATCCCTCCAGACAAAAACCTGATGATGAGGAGTTTTAATCGATGAAGGATACAGCACCACAAGAAAATCGTACAATCCATTTGGAAAGGTCCACGCGTGCAGTTGAATCCAAAGGGGATTCCCTTGTTACCAGCCTGTTTACATTTTCAAAGGCTGAAAGGGAAGAAATTTTTGCAAAATTGAATTCCATCATTATGGAAAATGATCTGGATATACTAATCCTCTCTGATCCTGATAATTTCACCTATGCAACCGGGGTGGACTTACCATATGCGGAAAACTATCCGCACAAATTGGTGATGGCTGTGATTAGCCGGGATGAGAAGAAGCATGCTGTTTTTTGTGAACCGGATTGGGTAGACCTGGTAAAAGACCAGGGTTGGGAAGGAATGGTAAAGCCCTTCACTTTTCAGAAAAATGGCTCTTACCTTACCCTTATTGAAAAGTTGAATGAATATTTGGATAATTATCTGCAACCGAATGCAAGAATTGGTGTGGATGATGACCTGTGGCCCCAAAAATTAGTTGACACCATCAATACTCCTCATAGATACCAGTTGATCCCTATCACCAAGCATGTAAATGATGTGCGCATGATTAAAACAAAGG
Organism: uncultured Chloroflexia bacterium; assembly: GCA_963747965.1. Classification (GTDB taxonomy): domain Bacteria; phylum Chloroflexota; class Anaerolineae; order Anaerolineales; family Anaerolineaceae; genus CAVVGZ01. The sequence continues at coordinate 375,414 of CAVVGZ010000007.1, forward strand.
CGGAATTACGGCTTTTAGAGGAGGCATGCCGGCAAACAGATCGTGCGATTATCAGTGCTTTAAACCACTCCGAAGGAAACGTTCACGATCCTTTAGGCTACGATCTTTGGGAATTTACGGAACGTATCCGTGTCCATGTAGGCGAGTTTGGCGGCTCTGGTACGGGTAATTTGGTTACATTGCAGGGAGATGAAATGAGCCTCCTTTACAAACCGCCGTCAGGAATTTTTGAAGAAGGTGAGTGGATTCGGTGTGAAATAACGAATCACCATCGTGGATACTGGTCAAGTGGAGGCCGGGTTTTTGTTGTTGGACATCCATCAAAAGAACAGGTCAAAATCTATGAGGAATATATTTCCCTGAAAAATTCTGCTATAGAATGGCTTTGCGCTGGAAGAATGTGCAGTGAGGTTTATGGTCATATCGAAGAATTATCCGCTCAAGAAGGAATAAACATATTTAAAGAATCCGGTTTTGGGCATGGAATTGGAGTAAGTGAAAGAGAGGCTCCATATTTGAGCCAGGATGATCAAACAGTCCTGCAGCCTGGAATGGTTGTTGTTCTGGAAATCTACTTAAAAACCGAAAGTGGAGAATTGATTTGTTCAAAAGATGCATTTGAAATTACCGCTCATTCTCCCAGACTGTTGAGCTGGTATAAAAATTGGGATCAACTGTATACCCTAATTGGGAATTCTGCACGTCATGGCTAAAAATAGGATAGGTAGAGCATGAAATATCTTGGAATTAAAGAAAAAATACTTGAAGGAATAAATAATTCCGATTTTGACGCAATTGTTATCAATGGACCAGATAATATACAGTTTCTGAGCGGGATTTTTCTCCCATTTTCAAATTCCCGACGGGGCCAGAAAATAATTATTTTCTGGCCAAAAGAGGATGATCCGGTATTGATCTGTCCGGCTGAATGGGAATCATCAATCCGGAATTCCACCTGGATCAATCAAATTCTGCCATACAATGCTAGCAGTGACCGGATGGAAGGAATTGTACATTTACTGAAAGGGGAGATAAACAATCTCACGGCAAAGGTTCCAAAAATTGGGATTGATAAAGAAAAAATATCCCATAACCTCTTTTCCATTTTGGAGGAAACAATAAAACCTGCGGATTGGGATTCTTGTGATGAGTGGATTAATCTTTTGCGGATGGTTAAAACGGTACACGAATTGGAGCATTTGGAGAAAATTGCCCTGGACACCGATCATGGTATTAATGGAGCGATTCATCATGTAACCATCGACCGGTATCAAACAGCATTGACGTTGGCTGAGGAAATTCGGGTCCATACTACAGAAAGGGAGTTGGATCTGGTAGGGTACCATGCGACTTCCCATGTGGCGGCCGGGAACGACACAAAAAGGATCTGGCCAATGCCGCCAGTTTTTGGATATTCGCGCACCCGTGCATTTAAAGAAGGAGACCTGGTAAGGATGCGAATGCAAGCATGCCGTAACGGGTATTGGTCGGATGCGACCCGCATCATGACTGCTGGAGAACCAACATCAGCGCAGAATGAGATTTACCAGCAGTGGACGACCGTGAGGAATTGGATTGCTGAAGGATTACGGCCTGGTCTCGCAATTAACAAAATTTATAAAAGTGCCTTGAAAAACGCCGATGATGCAGGGATACCCTTGTTATCGGATATTCCTTTTGGTCATGGTGTTGGCGTGACACCCGAAGAACCGCCATTCATTTCAGATAGTGATGAGACGATATTGTTACCCAATATGATCCTGGTAGTTTGCCCGATCATTAAAGCAAACGATGGCACATATTTTTGGATGAAGGATACGATAGTTATTACGGAATCCGGCTGCAGGACGGTTGGATGGTACAAGGATTGGCGAGAACCATACATTCCAATAGCAAGCATCTGAGGAGAAAATGTCACGATTTATCTTCATACGCGTCATAGGATTGTTTTTTACACTATTTTTTCTGACGCTGGCAGTGTTTTTAATGATGCATTCCATTCCAGGGGGACCTTTTGATCTGGAAGGTGGGGAAAGGGGAATGCCTATGCCCGAAGCAGTTAGGAAAGAGATCCTCAAACAAGCTGGATTGGACAAACCTGTCCCCATTCAATACATTAATTACGTTTGGAAAGCAATGCATCTTGATTTTGGACAATCCTTTGCCAGGCCGAATGAAACCGTCATTCAATTGATTGGACGAACCTGGCTTGAATCCTTTAAATTAGGAATGGTCGTTTTCACACTTGCTCTTATAGTAGGACTTTTGTTGGGTATCTATGCTGCCCTAAACCAAAATACCCCAATTGACTATGTAACCACTTCCATGGCAGTAGGAGGAACAGTGTTCCCAAACTTTGTGGTTGCTGTTGTACTCGTTGTTATCTTTGGGGTTTTACTTAAATGGCTTCCAACCAGCGGTTGGGAGGGGCCAAAATATTGGATCATGCCAGTAATTGCATTTTCACTCTTGCCAATGAGCCAGATCGCCCGCTATACACGATCATCCATGATTGAAGTGCTTGGGGAAGATTACGTCAGAACTGCTCATGCTAAAGGATTGAGCGGAAGGAGTGTTGTAATCCGGCACTGTTTAAAAAATGCCTTGATCCCAATTATTACAATTCTTGGACCAATTTTTGCGGATGTGATTACCGGATCCTTTTATATTGAGACGATTTTCCGGATTCCCGGACTGGGGTCATTCTTCACTTCCAGCATTTTCAACAGGGACTACACCATGATCATGGGAACCACCATACTTCTGGCAATGCTGCTCAGCGTGGTCAATTTGATCACGGATATACTTTATGCATACATCGATCCTCGGATTCAATACGGGAATTAGGAAGGGATTAATGCTTACACAAAAAAAGTTTCGGGCAGCCCTTAAAAAACGAGGATTCTGGCAGGATGCCATCTATCGGTTTTCTAAAAATAAGATGGCCGTTTTTGGTCTCATATCCTCATTTATTTTGATTTTTGTAACAATACTTTCCCCGGTTATTGCACCATATCCATTTGAGAAGCAGGATTATTCAGCCATAGGTGAAGGACCATCTTTCAAGCACCCGATGGGTACCGATTTGCTTGGGAGAGATATGCTGAGCAGGATTCTTTACGGCGGTTTGGTTTCCATCAGTATTGGATTGCTTGTCCAGGCGTCTGCGTTAGTAATCGGATTGCCCCTTGGTGCGGTGGCAGGATACTATGGTGGTTACGTAGATCTGGCTGTAACCAGGTTGGTTGATTTCTTCATGGCATTTCCAAGTTTAATGCTGGCAATACTCATCATGGTTGCCCTTGGACCCGGGTATTCCAATGTATTTATTGCCATGGCGATCGTAGCCTGGCCGCCCATCTGCAGGCTGGTACGCGGTCAATTCCTTACCCTGCGTCAGCGGGATTATGTGCTGGCATCCCGTTCCATCGGCGTATCCAACAGGAGAGAAATATTTAATCACATTCTGCCCAATTCCATTGCACCGGTGATTGTGGCAGTTACGGTAGGGATACCTGCAGCTATTTTTCGCGAAGCAGGATTAAGTTTTCTTGGTATCGGCGTTGTTCCCCCGACACCCAGCTGGGGTCAAATGGTAGGGGAGTATTACCTGGCAATCCAGGCATACTGGCATTTGCCTGTATTTCCTGCACTAACATTGGGTTTTGCCATCCTGGCTTTTACTTTTGTTGGTGATGGAATACAGGATGCGCTTTCACCAAGAGGAGTTGATAGATAATTTTTTCATCAGGAGGTGAAGAAAAAAAAACTGACAGATATTTAAAGTAAACAAAATAAATTAAAACAATATCTTATTAGGAGAAGGGATTACGATGAAAACAAAGTGGTATCAGCTTTTTGGTTTATTGATCGTCACAGTGTTGCTTCTTACATCCTGTGCACCTGCAGCACCGCAGGTGGTTACTGTCCAGGAAACCGTAGAAGTAATCAAGGAAGTAGAAGTCGAAGTTGAAAAAGTAGTCGAAGTGGAAAAAGGTCCTGTAACAAATATCTGGGGGAAAGCCATGCCAGTGGATGCTGCCCCGCCGGAAGAACAGGTATTAACGCTTCCATGTGTGGAAGGGAAACACATGGACATTGCTGCCAGTTTCTATGAAACCAGCAAATCCTGCGGAGCGGTTTTCCTTTGGGAACGCCTGGTTATGATGGATGTCAATAATAAACCTGTTCCTGGTGTTGCTACTGACTGGAGTCTCTCGGAAGATGGACTAACCTGGACTTTCAATTTACGCAAGGATGCAAAGTGGAGCGATGGATCACCGGTAACCGCTGGGGATTTTGAATATTCTCTAAAGCGCCAATTGACCCCGGCGACGGGCGGCAGCTTCACTTGGTTCTACAGTGATATCAAGAATGCCAATAAAGTGGTAAATGGGGAAGTAGACCCCGAAGAACTGGGCGTAAAGGCTGTGGATGATTACACCCTGGAAATTACAACTGAGGCGAAAACCCTTTACCTTCCTGAGATCATGGCATTCCCGACAAGTGCTCCAGTACCAAAGAAAGTTGTAGAGGAAGTGGGAGCCAATTGGTCCATGGATCCAGCAACTGCACTTTCAAACGGTCCCTGGAAGATGACAAAATACGAACCAGGCAGAGAGATTGTGCTTGAGCCGAATGAATTCTATGTTGGTGAACATGCACCTTACATCCAAAAATTCATCTTCAAACCAAGCGATGGTAAAAATGACTTCCCGGCTTACCAGGCAGGTGAAGTGGATGGTTTATTTGCTGACCAGGATATAACCCCTGTAACCCCGGTAACCTACCGATATGTAAAGGAAGATCCAAATCTGCGAAGAGAACTGTATGCGTTCCCGTATTTTGCCTCACGTTATATTTATGTTGATCCTACCGTCAAACCATTTGATGATATCAAAGTACGGCAGGCTCTAGCCCATGCCATCGATCGTGATGCATTAATCCAGGTTATTTATGACGGCCTTGGGGATCCCTCCTATGGATTACTGCCAGTAGGATTCCCGTCCTATGTTCCGGATGCCCTCAACAAATACCAGGAATTGGATGTTGAACTGGCAAAATCTTTACTTGCCGAAGCTGGTTATCCGGGCGGGGCAGGTTTCCCGGAAATTGAGCTGGCAGTCAAGACTGACGACGAAACAAAAGTAAGAACTGCAGAAATGGTCCAGGCAATGTTCAAGGAAAACCTTGGGATTGATATTAAATTGCGGCCGCTGGATGCAGATATTTATAATGTTGAAAGGGGAGAAGGCAAGATTGATTTTGGTATCGATAACTGGGAGTATGATTACGTGGATCCTTCCAACTTCCTGAACATCTTCAATCCGAATCTCGGACGTCATAAGGATTGGAACAATGCGGAATACAATGAACTGACAGAGAAGGCAGCCGGTTGGGATAATCCTGAGGAACGCACCAAAATGTACGAGGATGCCAACGAACTGCTGAGCAAAGAAGTTGGTGCGCTTTTCCTGTACCATTGGGGTCATGCCCAAATGTGGAAGCCCTGGGTAAAGGGACTATCGGTCAATGAACTTGGCTATTCCCGTGTACCCTACTATCACCTTGGCATGCATAATGTTTATGTAACGCCTAAATAATCTTCAAATTAATAACAGGTGGCGGTATTCAGAATTACCGCCACCGTCTTGATTTTTTTGAAAGGAAGCAATTAATGCGTATAAAAATTGAATTTGAAAAGGGTGGGGTCTTCACCGCCGAGCTCGATGAAAAGAAAGCTCCAAAAACCTGCAAAATTATTGCCGATAAATTACCTTTTGAATATGAATTTCATCACAGTTCAACATCGGGCGAAGCAATCGTTACTTTGCCCCGGGATTTAACCGTTCCAAAAGAAAACCAGAGAACGGTGGCAATCTACCCCGGTTCTTTATGTTTCCTCGTGAAAGAGGAAATTTACAATATCCCCGATGAAATCTATATAACCACAGGCGATTTTTTTGTTTCGCGCGGTTACGCAATTGATTATCAACAGCCAATCAATGTTTTTGGAAAAATTAATGAAAACCTTGAAGAACTCGATAAAATTGGCTCCCGCATATCCATGAAAGGTGCGGAGATAGTCAAGTTTAGCCTACTCATTGAATAAATATTTACAGCCTCGCTTACAAGCGAGGCTGTTTCACAAAATATTCCAATAATAATAACCTCTATGAATCAAACCATAAATAAAGTAACGGTTTATCCTACTCAATTGGGTGGCCGGCATCCTGTATTTGTAAAAATTGATACCTCCGAAGGCATCAGCGGGATGGGCGAGGCTGGGATTGCTTACGGGATTGGAGCAGCCTCGGTTTGTGCGATGATCAAAGAATTGGCAGACAAGTACCTTGTCGGGAAAGAAGCCAGTGATATTGAGGCATTTTTAGCCAGGACATATGACCTGGGGTTTTGGACAAAAGGCGGGGGAGCAATTATTTATTCAGCAATCAGCGCAATTGAACAAGCTATGTGGGATATTCAGGGCAAAACTTTGGGTGTACCGGTTTTTCAATTGATAGGCGGGAAACTCAGGGAGAAGATCAAGGTTTATTCCAATGGATGGTCTTTGGATGCCAATTCGCCGGATGAATACGCCAAGCGGGCGGAAATGGCTGTCAACGATGGACATAAGGCGCTCAAAATGTATCCATTTACCACCCCTGTTGGTGACAGAAAGCTGAACCTTTTTGAAATACCACAACTTCGTTCAGCATCGAGAGAATCCGAAAAGCTGGCGGTTGAGCGAATAAAGGCAGTCAGGAAAGCAGTTGGACCGGATATTGAATTAATGATTGATTTAAGTACAGTGTTGACCCCAGATGCAGTCATTCATTTCGGTAAGCAAATTGAGGGACTTGATATATTTTGGATTGAGGAACCTGCAGAACCGTTTAATATCAGTGGTCTAAGGCAGATTTCCACCCATTTATCTATTCCATTGGCTACAGGTGAAAGGCTTTATACCCGTTATGGATTTAAGGACACAATATTGAGTGAGTCTATTAATTTTATCCAGCCGGATCTCGGGAATTGTGGGGGGGTACTGGAAGCAAAAAAGATAGCTGCATTTGCTGAACCTTTTGGAATCCGGATAGCGTTTCATAACTGCGCCAGTCCCTACCTAACGGCTGTATCCGCCCATCTTGCAGCGTGTATTCCCAATTTTGCATTTTTAGAATGTTTCAATTATCTAATTCCGGAGCATTATGATATTTTAAAAGGTACTGCATTAGAGGATTCTTTTTCTGAGGGGTGCCTATTAATTAATGATAAATCGGGGTTTGGAGTTGAAGTAGATCCTGACTGGTTAGATAAATTCCGATGAATGAATGATCCATATAATTAATGATGTATATGACAGAAATTTCCAGTTTTATTTTTTTTAGGAGGTAAACATGCTGAAGGAAATTGATATGGTGGTGCCAAAAAGTGTGGATGAAGCTTTGCATATCCTTTCAGAAAAGAAAGATAAAGCTCAGCCTCTGGCCGGGGGAACCAATATCGTGCTCGAATTACAAAACGGGAGCGATAAGGAATTATTAGTAGAACTGGGGATGCTAAAGGAACTTACCGGCATAAAACGAGAAGGGGACATGATAATTCTTGGGGGAGCCACCAAGCTTGCTGATGTTTTGAAAGACGAATTGGTTGCCCGGTTTGGTGTGCCGCTTCATGAGGCAGCAGCGAAATTCGCCACGCCGATGATCCGTAATCTTGCAACCGCTGGTGGAAATCTTGTGGATGCATCCCCCGCTGCTGATACCGCTCCACCTTTACTGGCATTAGGCGCTGTGATGGAACTACGCTCTATTACGCAGACCCGTTTTGTTCCTATAGATGAATTCTTTATAGGTGTGAATAAGACCGTACGCCAGCCGGATGAACTTCTTATATCGATTCGTTGGCAAATTCCTTCAAAAAAGAGTGCCGGTGGATTTGAAAAAATCGGTTTGCGAAAAGGAATGGTTTGCTCAATAATAAGTACATCCATCCTGGTTGAGATTGATGATCTACAAAAAGTAAGTTGTAGCAGGATTGCCCTTGGTGCTGTTGCTCCAAGACCAATCCGTTCTTATCAGGCTGAGGATTACCTAATAGGGAAAATATTGACTGAAGCAGTGATAATGGAGGCTGGAAGGCTTGCCTCAGAATCCTCAAGACCCATTGATGATATCCGGGGATCCGCCGATTATCGCAGAAAAATGTCAGATGTGCTTGTTCGACGATTACTAAAAAGGATTGCCAGTAATCTGGCTGGGTAGGAGCAATCGAAATGGAACAAAAAATAATCAACTTAATTGTCAATAAGAGAAAACACCAGGTTGCATTTTATCCTAACATTACCTTGTTACAAGCCTTAAGAAAACTCGGATATACGGATGTAAAGAATGGCTGTGAACAAGGGGATTGCGGTGCTTGCGGTGTAATATTAAACGGTAAGGCAGTAAACAGCTGCATGGTACTGATCTGGCAGGCGGATGGCTCAGAAATTATTACTAACGCAGGTCTGGGGAATATGGAAAAGCCCCACCCAATTCAGGAAGCGTTTGCAGATGCAGGTGCCGCTCAATGCGGATACTGCACACCAGGGATGATCATTTCTGCAAAAGCACTTTTAGATGAAAAACCCCATCCAACTGAGGATGAAATTAGGGAAGCAATCTCCGGTAATCTATGTCGTTGTACCGGTTATGGGCATATTATCAAAGCTGTACAGGATGCGGCGGAGAAAATAGCCGCCGGAGGTGCTATATGAAATATAAAGCCAAGGAAATCCCAAAAGTAGATCTGCCGGAATTGAAAATCGTGGGTAAACCTTTGCGCCGGGTTGATGCCCTTGGAAAATCTGTAGGTGCAACGGTATATGCCGGGGATTATTATGTACCAAACATGTTGTATGCCAAAGTATTTCGAAGTGATCAGCCTTCAGCCAGGATTATAAAACTGGATGTCAGCCGGGCAAAATCATTACCTGGTGTTGAATGCGTACTCACAGCACAGGATTTACAGGGTGCGACATTGGTTACTGATTTTCCAGGTCAAACCGGACGTGAAAAACGGGCAGGTTCGGATGCTCCAGTGCTGGCTTCTGAGGTTGTCCGGTTTAGAGGAGAGCCATTAGCACTCATTGCAGCAGAAACGCTCGCTATTGCAGAGGCTGCAATGAAACTGATTGAGGTCGAATATGAAAGCCTTCCGGGAGTCTATGACCCGCTTGAAGCAATGAAACCGGGTGCACCAGTTGTGTTTGAACCGGACAACATTGTAGCCAGGTGGAAAATTCGCAAGGGTGACGCCAAAAAAGGGATGGAAGCAGCTGATGTTATTGTCGAAAATACATTTCGTGTGCCTTTCATTGACCATGCCTACCTTGAACCGGAAGCTGGTGTTGCCTGGATCGACGACCAGGATGTAATCAATATACGGGTAGCAACGCAAGTGGTGGAACACTTCAGGAATATTGCCAGGGCGGTTGGTGTTCCTCAAAATAAACTCCATATTATTGGGACACTTATTGGAGGCGGATTTGGGGGAAAGGAAGATGTTACTGTAGAAATTTTCCTGGCCTTGCTCGTAAAAGCTACCCGAAAAGCAGTGAGATTGGTTTATACACGGGATGAATCTATCCTTGCCCACTCAAAACGCCACCCATTTATCATGAAACACAAAACCGGGGTTAAAAATAATGGATTAATAACTGCCGCAGAGATTGAGATGATTTCCGATTCCGGAGCATACCCGTATTTAAGCCCGTATGTACTCTTATATGCTACTGTGGCTTCTACCGGTCCTTATAAAATTGACAATTTGCGGGTTGATAGTACGAGTGTCGCTACGAACAATATTTTTGCATCGGCATTCAGAGGTTTCGGAGCTGCCCAGGCTTGTGTCGCTTATGAACAACAAATGGATGAAATTGCGAAAAAATTAGATATGGACCCATTGGAATTCCGGAAAATCAATTATATAAAAACCGGGGATAAGAATGCCACAGGACAGGTGATTAAAAGTGCAGTATGGCTTGAAGAAACAGCATCCCGGGTATTGGAAGCAATGGGTGAAAAGACAGCGGATTCAGGATCACTGAAAATTGGCCGCGGCTTTGCCTCCTACATGCAAAGCTATGGCCGGATTACCATGTTCCACGATACATCGCGGGCTTGGGTAGGTCTTGAACTGGATGGTACGGTTGTGGTCCGGTGCGGAGTACCCGATTTAGGGGCAGGACAGATAAACAGTCTGTGTACAATTGCCGGTGAAGTACTGGGCGTATCTTTGAACGATACAACGATTTATTATACAGATTCTGCTCTCACACCACTGGCTGGAACCTCTACCGCAACCAGGCAGCTTTATATGTCCGGGAATGCTGTTTTTCAGGCTTCGAGCGCTATCAGGCAGGTACTATTAGAAAGGGCACAGAAAATATTTGAGGAGGAAATATCTAATTTGGATCTCGGCGGGGGAAAGGTATTTGTAAAAAGCAATCCCTCCCAGGGTATGCCCATTTCCGACCTGGCAAAATTATGTGCCAGTGAGGGATTACCCTTAAATAACCTCGCAGAATTTAAGGCTCCTTTTACTGAGCCGCCAGATCCTGAGACTGGACAAGGGGATATTTATCCAGATTTCACCTTCGGTGCACATGCTGTAGAAGTTGCAGTTGATACCGAAACCGGAGAAGTGACTATCCTGAAAAGTGCCGGATGCCATGATGTTGGCAGGGCTATCAATCCAATTGCTGTCGAGGGACAAATCCAAGGCGGTAGTGCCCAGGGTTTGGGATACGGCTTGATGGAAGATGTAATTATCAAAGAAGGCGTGATAAAAACCAGGAACTTCTCTGAATATCTAATACCAACCTCCCGAGATGTGCCAACGACAATTCCCATCATTTTGGAATCTGGAACGGGGGTAGGTCCTTTTGGAGCAAAGGGAATCGGGGAGCCATCCCTTACACCGGCAGCTCCAGCCCTTGCAAATGCTGTTGCAGATGCAGTGGGTGCCAGGGTTTATCAGCTGCCGCTAACTCCAGAACGGGTTTTGGATGCTGTTCGAAGGGGTAAAATCAAATAAATCAATAATGTAGTTCAAAAAACCCGGATGGATTAACTTTCAAAGTTGCCACCCGGGTTTTATTTTTCGTATAGATTTGTAATAATTTACCAATCAGTATGTAGCAAAGGACTTTGGCTCGCCCAAGAAATTTAGGATTGTTGCGGATTCGGGAGAAAAAAAACCGATCCACCTGACCTGTTCTCTCAGCACCGGCCATCCATATTATTTTTTGATTGAACCGGTCAAATGAAGGAATAATCCCAAATATTTTTTTCTGCTGCATTGGGGGATTATCGTTCATCAAAAGGCTATGTCTGATAATCAATAACCATTTGCCGCCTGGTATGATTCCCACTTCTCATCATCCATTAATGTTATTACCCTGTAAGGTTCGGCATATTTCATTTCTTTACCAGCAGCAGCTTCTGCTGACCTGGTTTTGATATACTCTTCTGTGTTGAAGTGTCTGGTCTGACTCTCATGTGCCTGAAGTGCTTTAATTTTTAAGTCAATCGTATCCTCAATGTCTACAGATAATTCCTGTTGATGCCATCCTGTCACATAGACTTTGCGAGGCTTATGAGAATAAAAACCTTCCTTTTCCAATTCCTGAAAAAGATGAGGTTGTCCAGCAGCGGGGAAACAGGCATCAATAGCTGCTAATCCAGCGGCTCTATGATCAGGATGATTAATCGTATTATGTTTCGTAAAGTAAACTGTTGGATCTGTGCAAATTACAAGTTCCGGTTTAAATCGTCTAATTTCCCTAACTAATTTTTTCCTCAACTGTAAATTTGCTTCCAGAAGTCCATCAGGCTCCCGTAAAAATATAACTTCATCTACACCAATAATTTTGGCTGCTTTTAATGATTCTTGTTCCCTGATACTTCTTGCTTTTTCTAATGTCACCCCGTTTTCTGCAATTCCAACTTCTCCGCTTGTACATAGAATGTATGATGCCGTTGATCCGTTTAAGATCCATTTAGCAATAGCACCGGCGGCACTAAATTCTATATCATCGGGATGAGCTGCGATTGCCATGATTCTTTTTGGTACATAGAATTGATTCACTGGATAATCCTCTTTAATGATTGAGATAAAACAAAAGACATTTTAATGGATAACTCCGGGTTATGACAAACCAATTTAATATATCTTTTTTATTTACTGCAACGAGAGTCATGGTAACGACATCACCAATGGGATCAAATTACTGCCCAGGATAACTATTAATATATTTCCTAGGATATATTGATAACATAGAATAAAAACAGGTGGAAATACTGGAAATATATATTTTTGTAGAAGGCTTGTTTTTTTACACGTTGTCAGTTTATGGCATTTTTGTAATTAAATGACTTAAGCATTAATCCAGGTGATTCTGCCGGTCTCATTCGTCTCATATCCGCCAAGTTCATTAATAATATTCCGGGTGGATTCCTGCATCAGCCAATTTTGTAAGGTGAGCAGGATACTGCCATCGAACTTTTTTGTCCTGAATACAAGGTCGTATCTTTCGAGTGTGAGGGGAATAAATGCCAATCCATAATTCAATGCAGCTGCTTCAAGACCTAAACCAACAAAGCCCCTTCCAGAAACTATTGTCTGGGCAATATCCATATGGGTATTTTTTTCATTGTTATATCCATTTATCTTTGCTGGTTCAATCCCAAATTCAGTAAGCCTGGCATCCAACCATACTCTGGTTCCTGAACCTAATTGTCGATTGACAAAAACAACTCCAGGCTTGGTGAGGTCAGGAAGATCATAGATTTTTAAAGGATTACCAGGCTGGAGTATTAATCCTAAACGCCGATGGCTGAGAGTCAATAAAGCAATCATCTCTCCAGGAAATATTTTCTGAATGTAAGGAATATTATATGTATCACTCTTATCATCCCAGAGATGGCAGCCTGTCAGATCTGCGCTGCCGTCGGCCAAGGCAAAAAGGCCCCCCAGGCTTCCTTTATATTTTACGGAAAAGAAAATATCCGGGATTATTTCATTAAAATGAGTATGCCATCCATTCCAAGGCCAGATCATGACTCCCGATAAACCGGAGGATTTTTCCACTGGCATTCCCTAAGTCTGCTTTATCAGGTTTAAACTTCTGTATACCAATTGAGACTGCCTGTTCAATTTCAGCAGGTAAATATCCCAAATTGAGGCTTTCATCGAGAAAATTTTCAACACGGTGAAGTAAACCAGACCGGCGTAATGCAAACGGATCGGTTTTATTCAAATCGGCGACATGAGTGCCCCGTCCAGGTTGGCTGATGATTAAGCCCTGACTTGCCAGTTCAAGGTAAGCACGCTGAATAGTTCCACTTGTACAATTCCAGATTTGCCTCATTTCCCTGATGGTTGGCAGTTTTTCACCGGGCTTAAAGCGACCTTCAAGGATATTTATCCTGAGATACTCTGCGATTTGTTCGTAGTAAAATTCCTTGTGCATTTTACCTTACACGATTGAATGATATAAAATAGTCAATAATGGTTGAATTATACTTAAATCGTACACATTATGGCGATTTTCTTGGTAAACGGGAGGTTATAAATGAAAATTAGTGCAAGGAACGTATTAAAATCAAGGATTATGAAAGTGACACATGGAGCTGTAAACTCAGAGGTTATCCTCCAAACAAGCGGGGGAGAAGAAATTGTTGCCATTATCACCCGCGAATCTGCGCAAATTATGGAATTAGAGGTTGGTAAAGAGGTTTATGCAGTTGTAAAAGCTTCCAATGTCATGATTGCAATTGACTAATGGTTTGAAAATATAATTATCATAAGCTTGCAGCAGATTCTCCCGCAAGCTTATGATGGTTTATTATATTTTCGGTAGTTCAATGTTTTGCTGTTTCTGATATTTCCCTTTTTTATCTGCATAAGACACCTCGCATAATTCATCTGCTTCAAAGAAAAGTACCTGAGCGATGCCTTCATGCGCATATATTTTGGCTGGTAACGGTGTTGTGTTAGAAATTTCCAGTGTTACATAACCTTCCCATTCTGGTTCAAAAGGGGTTACATTGACAATGATCCCACAACGTGCATAAGTGCTCTTGCCGACACATATTGTCAGGACACTGCGTGGGATTCGAAAATATTCTTCTGTCCTGGCGAGCGCAAAAGAATTTGGCGGGATGATACAAATATCACCCTTAAAGTCCACCATTGACCGGATATCGAAAGATTTGGGATCCACTATGGCAGAATATACATTGGTAAAAATTTTAAACTCATCTGCTACGCGGATATCGTATCCGTAAGAGGAAACCCCAAAAGATATCTTTCCTGGCCGGATTTGTTGATCCGCAAAAGGTTCGATCATCCTCTCTTCCAATGCCATCTTTCGTATCCAATGGTCAGGTTTTAGTCCCATTTTCGCTCCTTATTTTTTAGTATTCAAAAAATCGCTTGCAGAGAAAATCTCTCCCAGGAGCTTTTCTCTCTCTTCCATAGTCATCGGCCGGCTTTTTGCTAAATCAACAAACATGGTTGTCAGCAGTTCTGTACTGATATATTTTCCATTATAAAAAACGTGTTGATCCAAAAATGCCTGTTTATTTTGATCCCCTTCAAAAATTTGATCAAAGAATAAATTTCCCAGGCCAAAGTGAAGAAAACTATTTTGATAAAATTCCATGGTTTGAGGTTGGTGGGATTGGCTTCCACTGGCAATCACTGCTCCAGATAGGGCTACTTTATAGAAATCCTCCTTTACACTCTGTGGTGGATCTGTACTCCAGATCTCCTCGTGCTGGAATGTAACAATTGGGATGTATCCACGCTGGATTACCTGTTTGATTTCTTTATCTAAGTAATCAAAATCGCAACTGACTGCCCCTGGATTGGTCGCTGAAGCGCCTGCATAACCTTTGTCCTTTGCATTGCATCCCAAAAATGCTAATTTGTTTCCATTGTGTTCAATTAGTAAGGGTTTTTTTGCATCCTCAATATCCATGCCTCCACCGTAATATTCCCAGCCATGGTCTTCATAAAGTGAGATCGTGTAATAAACAGCATCTGGACCCCAATCCTGAAGATGATCTCCGCTGAGCTCTATGATATCTGTTCCAATATCTTCAAGAAGGTCACTATATTCTGGTTTACTGCAAAAAACCAGGAGTTGATTGCTAATACGCTGGGCGGAGGGTGGACATTTTGGTGAAAATGGTACTTCGTTATTTATATGCAAGATATCTGCGTCAATCAGGAAATCCCGAATTTCTTCTGCTGGGTAAGTCATTCCCTTAAGTTCCATCATGTCGGCTGTACCGCGAACCAGTGCTGTCACGCCAGTTAATAATACCGTCGTTAGCAAGGAAGGATCCCTATTCGTTTTTTGTATGATTGGATTGTCTGTTTGTTCAAGATAATGTTCAGAAAACCATTTTGCAGCATGATCCTGGCCGGAAAGGGACACAGGAACAACCAGCGGGTATTCAAATTCATCGAAAGATTTTGAGATAGGCGATTGTCCATCAATCGAAATTACTTTCCACTGAGGTTCCAATTCCTCGAAAGAAATGATTGCCCAGGTACGAGGCGTTTCCCAGGCAGTAGACAGAAGGCTTGTTTCGGGAACTACCTTGATTTTTTGGGATGAGGGTCCCCACAAATTGGTTAATACGGAGTGAGTTGAACTGGTAAGGATAATTTGTCCAATATCTTTTGAGGATCCATTTATCCATAATCCCATCAATTCATCTGAAGTTACATTATCTGTGGTTGTTGGAAACGGAGCGACCAGTGCGTATACCCACTTGCTGATAATATTATGATCACCTAATTCGATGGAAATATCGGCATCTTCCTGGTTATTCGTTTTGCGGATATCCTTTAACTGAGAGAAATTACCAGAAATATCTCCGGGCAGTAATGGTGAGAGCCATAAATTGACCGGATTTGAAGGAGAGTAAACTTCAGGTGTTATTGTCGGGAAATTTAATTTTTGCTGAGGGATAATTTCAGTAGGGCTTATTGAGGGTGAAGGTGAGGGTTGAATAATATTAGAATTTGATGAGATGACCCTGGTTGTGATAAAAACGACAAAGAAAAAAAATAGGCACCAAAGGATCAAGGAGGCAACTTTTTTCCATCGATCGTTCATGCTTTAACCATCACGCCTTCGTTGGTTGTTATCATATTAAAATAAATTCTTTTCGCCATTTATGATTTCGGATGGATGTCCGATAATTTTTTTTCTAGAATTTGATCCGGATTAAAATCATTAAGTTGTAAATACCATAGTCCCGCATCTATTAATGCATCTTGAGGGATCATTCCAACCAGTTCGCAATGATGAATGCTGGTTCCCAGCCTGCCGGCTTCGGAGCGGACCATTTCAACCACCCTGGCAATAGAAGTCCGTTTGTAATTTGTCAGGTTCATCGATACCTGGGCGCGGCCTTCAACAAACATTCCCATTGCCTTGACAAAACGCAAACCACCTGTAGAATGGCGGATTACCCTGGCTATATGATGCGCTGTATCCACTTCGCTTGAATTTAAAAACACGTTGAAGGCTATTAATGGATATCTTGCTCCAATAACGGTCGCTCCAGCAGAACCAATTACTTTGGGGCCATAATCAGGTTCCCTATCCGGATTTTCGGAAATTTCTCGTCTTAATCCTTCAAATTGACCTTTTCGGATGGTTTCTAAATTGCGTCTTTCTGGCCTGATGGCGGCTTCTTCATAAAGATACACCGGTATTCCTAATTCATTGGCTACCCTTCTTCCCAATTCCCTTGCCAAATTTATACAAACCTGCATATCCACATTTTTTATTGGGATGAATGGGACAACATCTGTTGAGCCAATCCGGGGATGCTCTCCAGTATGTTGATTCATATCAATTAAATTTGCGGCTTCTTTAATAGCATTGAAAGCTGCTTCCGAAACAGATCTGCATGTACCAAAGAAGGTTAAAACAGTCCGGTTGTGATCTTTATCGGAGTGGCGATTAATCAAATATACATCCTGAACAGAGGTTACTTGATCGCATATCGACTGGATGACATCCGATCTTCTGCCCTCGGAAAAATTTGGAACACATTCAACAACTTGATCAACCATGTTAATTTCCCCAGCATTCCTTCGTGAATTTCAAGCAGTATTATAATCTACCCAAAGAGAGAAAACAGATAAAAAAAATAATGGTTTGCTGGCAACACATATATTTTTTTTAGGAGATGAGGAAACAGCTATGTGTGGCAGGTTTACATTAACCATCGAAATATCAGAATTACAACGTATCCTCAATCTGGGGGAGTTCTCTGCGGAATTTAATCCACGATATAATATCTCCCCAAGCCAACCGGTTCCAGTTGTGACGGATTATAAAAATAGAAAAATAGATATTATGCGCTGGGGGTTGATTCCTCCATGGGCAAAAGATATCAATATAGGTTATTCCTTGATAAATGCGCGCAGCGAAACCATCCATGAAAAACCCTCTTTTCGAAATGCTTTTCGCAATAAAAGATGTTTGATCCTGGCTGACGGATTTTATGAATGGAAAAAAGAAGAAAATCCAAAAAAGAATCCATCGATTCCATATTATTTTTCTCTTATCGGTCATAGACCATTTATGTTTGCCGGATTGTGGGAAAGTTGGACCTCGCCTGCAAATGAAAAAATAAACAGCTGCTCAATTATCACATGTGAAGCCAATGAGTTGGTTTCCCCCATCCATAACCGGATGCCTGTTATTTTGGATGATAATAATTGCTGGAGTTGGTTGGAAATGAATAATCCGGATGATTTAAGAATAATCATGCAACCATTTAAAGCTGACAAAATGATTGTTCAACCGGTTTCTCGTCTCGTCAACTCTCCCAGCAATGATCACCCTGGGTTGATAGACCCAATTTCCGGATAAGTTACTTCCTCACTGCATCAAGTAATATATCGATTTATCCAATAGTAATATTCGATATTCTCTCACTGCGAGTAATCGAATAATCAGATTTGTCACGATAAACCTGGAACATCCATCTACTTGCTGGGAGGGAACTAGATCCTTAGATTTTGAATATTGTGTCCATTTTTTCTTGACCAACGATCTTGATAATGGTAAAATTTTCAACAGTTTGCCCCCATCGTCTAGGGGACCAGGACGTAGCCCTTTCAAGGCTAAGACGAGAGTTCGAATCTCTCTGGGGGCATATCTGATCGCCCAGAAATGGGCGATTTTTTTTGGGGGTTAGGAGGGGATCAATATATTATCAGCACAAATTCAGCTTTTTTTTGGCGTAAATCCCTGCGCACAATTTCCAGGTCACCCTGGTAAATACTCTCGTCTGGTTGGGTCAAATTACATGCAAGGGTTACATTATGCCTTTGACCAAATGTATCACCCACAAGATCAAGAGTGTCGTATAGCCGATAAGGGGTATCCAGTAAAATTATCGGTAGATTTGCAGCCTTCAGGCGAAGGAGCTGATTTTTACGTTGGCTCTTTTCCCGTGGTAAAAATCCACCATAAATGAAACTGTCAATTTTTCTGTTTGCAATGGAAAGTGCCGCCATTAAAGAGGAAGGTCCGGGAATTGGAACGATACGAATTCCCATTTCCACGCACAATTCAATTAAGTAATGACCTGGATCTTCAAAACCGGGAGTGCCATGATCAGATATGACAGCAACATTTTGATTCTGAAGAATCCGGTTTACAACCTCCATGGCGTTGTCTTGTTCGTTGTGCTCATTTAATTCAATAATTTCTTTAGCATGGACACCAATTTTTTTCAACAAGGTTGTCCCTATGCGGTAATCCTCACACACGATAATATCCGCGCTAGCCAGGATATCGACGGCACGCAGGGTGATGTCGCGAAAGTTTCCGATAGGTGTTGCAACAAGATAGCAATGACCAATGATAGTTTTCATAATAGATGTAAGTGATTCTTTCAGGATGGTTTTCTAATATTTAATATAAATTATCCCCTATTATTTGAATTATTGTAAATGGTCAAACGATTTGGATTGTGTTATATTGATCCAAGCTATAAAAACGGGTCTGAATAAAACCATGTCTCGATTAACAAGAACTTCCCTCATGTTGGCGGCATTTTTTGCCGTTGATAAAGTCCTTGCAGTAATACGCCAGATTTTAATCGCCAGGCAATTCGGCTTATCATCCACCTTGGATGTCTTTAATGTGGCAAATAACCTGCCAGACCTTCTTTTTGCGTTGATTTCCGGTGGGGCTATTGCAGTGGCGTTTATTCCTGTTCTATCTGAATCCCTTACCCTGGAGGGGCGAAAAGCCGCCTGGACCCTGTTTTCCAGGATAGCGAACCAGGCTCTTTTTGTAACATTTTTACTGGCAGTATTGACTGCAATCTTTGCTGAATCCCTGGTTGGGTGGGAACTGGGAATCGCACCCGGATTTAATAACAGCCAGCAGGATTTAGTGGTTGAATTAATGCGTCTGAATTTGATCGCTACCATAATATTTTCCTTCAGCGGTCTGGTAATGGCTGCATTGCAGGCGAACCAACATTTCCTTTTACCTGCTTTAGCGCCAATATTTTATAATTTTGGACAAATTATTGGGGCACTTGTATTTGCACCAGAAACAGGATTGGTTATTGGCGGTGTAAGGCTGCCGGCGTTTGGTTTGGGAATCTATGGGCTTGTTTATGGTGTTATCTTTGGCGCTTGCCTGCACCTGGCGATTCAAATCCCTGGATTGATTAAATATAAGTTCACCTGGTCACCGGGTTTTGGATTAAACGACCGGTATGTTCATAAGGTTTTGAAATTATTAGGTCCCCGTTTGTTAACAATTTTAATCATCCAAATGATTTTTATTATCCGTGATAACCTGGCATCCAGATTGGCAGAAGGCGCTGTTTCTTCATTAGCATACGGATGGATGATCCAACAAGTTCCGGAAACAATAATCGGTACCGCAATTGGCACTGCACTTTTACCGACGTTATCTGAATTTGTCACAAAAAAGGACCGGGAGAATCTAAAAAATACGGTTGAAAGAGCAATGAGAGTACTTATCGGTCTTACTGTTCCAATAGCAGTTCTTTTAATGATTGGACTGCGGCCGTTTTTGGCCACTGCCTTTAATTTTGGTGAATCCGGTACTGATTTACTCCTCTGGGTTACCCGGGCGTATTTAGTCGGCTTGACAGGTCATTGTATGCTGGAGTTAGCTGCGAGGGTCTTCTATGCAGAGCAGGATGCAATTCCACCGCTTATTGGGGCACTATTAAATTTAACTCTTTACATTCTGGTGGGGAGCCAACTATACAAATACCTCGGAGCTGCAGGTATCAGCCTTACTGACTCGATTGCATTTACCAGCCAGGCAATATTCCTGATTTTCCTTTTAGATCGGAGATGGAGAATTACGCTGAATCTTAGATCAACCATAATAAGAACCACCTTCGCTGCAATCATTGGCACGATAATTACTTTCATCATATTTTCATATTCAGGGAGTGATACTTATTATCCCCTGGTTTTTGGTACAATTGGAATGATGATTGGTGGGGCAGTGATGCTGCCATTTATCTGGCCTGAAGTAAAGATAATTTTGAAGTTATAATGAAAAATTGGGAAAAAATAAAAATGTCGATTTTTGAACCTGAAGATACTCAGCCCAACACCATCGGTCCATTCGATGATAATAGACAGGATAATCCCACCGGAGGAGAAGCCTATTCCGAGGGGGACTATTCCGAAACAATCCCTATTCCAACCGATAATACCATCCAGGTAGCGGCTAATACGGATCACCTTCCTGATGCTAAAAAGAAGAGAAAAAGAAGGTATCTGCCTGTAATTCTAGGAGGAATATTACTTGTTCTACTCTTTGGGGCTGTAGGTGGCTGGTTTGGATATTCCCAGGGTGTAAGTTTACGAATACAGCTAGAGGAAGGCAATATTGCTATGGCCGCGGCAACGCAATTCGCCATGGCTGAAAAAGATATACAAGATGGAAACCTACAAACCGCCCAACGCAGGCTGGAATATGTCATCCAGGTCGATCCTAATTTCCCGGGTGCTTCCGAAAAATTAACCCAGGTTTTGGTCGAATTGGCAATAAAGAACCAACCAACCGAGGTTCCTACTCCAACCGTATCACCCACACCTGACTTACGGGGTGAGGAGGAAATGTTTAACCAGATCCAGCAGCATTTACGGGCCAGTGAGTGGGATGCTGCGATTGTCAGTATTGAGGCAATACGCAAAAAAAATTCGGGATATCGGGCTGTTGATGTTGATGGCGCGTATTATATTGCCTTAAGGAATAGGGGGATCGATAAAATACTTCGCGAAGGCAGCCTGGAATTAGGTATTTATGATTTAAGGATGGCTATGACATTTGGACCGATTGATAAAGAAGCCGCTGGTTACTACAATTCAGCCCGTCTTTACAATACTGGAGCCAGTTTTTGGGAAGTTGACTGGGGTAAAGTTTTGGAGTATTTCAGCCAAATGTACCTTGCAATGCCAGGTCTTAGGGATGCATCCGGGTTAACCGCCAGTGAAAGATACCGGCTGGCTTCCATAGGATATGGTGACAAATTAGCGGCGGATGAAGATTGGTGCGGTGCCAGAGATTCTTACTGGAATGCATTGCAGGTTGCCCCGGATGATACCTTAAGCCCAAACGCAACACGGGTAGCCTACGAGTGTTCACCGCCAACAGAAATTCCCCAACCCACCGAAAATGTTCCAAAAGTTGAAGAGACGCAACCTGCAGAGGAACCCACCCAGGAGGAAAACCAACCAACAGCGACGGAAGAACCACAAGTTGGTGTGACTGTTGAACCAACACAGACTCCATTTCCGTAATTCCTTGTAGATGTAAAAAACCATTATTTTTATTTAACTATAAACAAGAGGATTTATTCGTGTAGTTAAGAATATGTTTGTATTTGGATGGTTTGATTATGGGTAGTCAGTCTTTTCGATTTGTACCAGGCGACCAGACTTTTCGCAAGAATTTATAATTTCAGCTAAAGAAAAATATACTACCTGATATGAAGATGCTCTGGTACCAATTAAATCGTGGGCGAGGCTGTCTGTTATTTCAACCTCAATAATTTCACCAACTGGGCAACTATCCTTAACAATCACCATTCCATCAATCTCAGGCGCATCCCGGTAGGATCTGCCGATGGAAATCCCGTTATCCACACCTTCAATCAATACATCAAGCTTTTTCCCGACAAAATTCCGGTTTTTACGCGCTGAAATTTCCTGTTGTGTCAGCATTAGCTGATTGTACCGCTCCAGTTTTATATCGTCGGGAACTGTATCTCCCATGGGATAGATCGATGTTTTTTCCTCGTGGGAATACATAAAAGCACCTACGTGATCAAACTCAAGCTCCTCAATAAATTCCAGAATAGTTTGGAATTCAACCTCATTTTCGCCAGGAAAACCAACAATAAAAGTTGTGCGAATAGCAAGATCGGGTATGCTCATTCTTAATCGATGGATTGTATCCCTGGTCCAATCTATATTAGAAGGCCTTCTCATCCTTTTTAATACATCCGGGTGTGCATGTTGAAGTGGAAGGTCCAGATATGGGAGGAGCTGTTTGGAAGTAGAAAACAGGTTGATGAGACCATCACTAATATTTCCGGGATACGTATACATTAATCTGAACCAAGGAATCCCGGGTACCTGGGAGATAAGTGCTTCAAGGAGTTTTTCAAGGCCGTTCTTATATCCCAGGTCTTTGCCATAATCGGTTGTATCCTGGGCAATTAATATAATTTCTTTTACCCCCTGTTTTTCAAGCATCCTGGCTTCATCAACCACGGCTGCAATCTCCCTGCTAACCACCGTGCCTTTAATTTTGGGTATCGCACAAAATGCACAAGGCCGCCTGCAGCCATCGGCTATCTTTATATAAGCGCTTGCTCCTTGGACGGCAGACCGTGGAATATCGTTCTGCTCCTGGCCTATTTTTATTTCATTATGACCATGGAGGACGGGTAATTTAGTAGATGCGGAATCTATCATCTTGATAAATTTTTCGATGTCCATCCACCTGCGTGTGCTTAACAACCCATCAATTTGCGGAACCTGTTCCTGCAGGATATCCGGATTATGTTGTGCCATACACCCGGTTGCAACGAGGACCTGGTTATCCCTTTTCCTAATCGCAAATTCTTTTAAAATTTCGATGGATTCCTGCCGCGCTGAATCAATAAATCCGCACGTATTCACAAGAATGATATCTGCTCTCACTGCTGAATGAGCAGGGTGGAAACCTGCTTTGATTAGCAACATTTTGATAGATTCGGAATCGACGCTATTTTTTGAGCATCCCAGGGATTCAATAAAGAAAGTGCGTTTCATAATATAGCCGTCATGGTAATATCGGCGTCAGGGATGGAGTTGGGGACATCTCTGTTGGAGTTGGTTGTAAAGTGATAGTTTTTACCGGGGTTGGGGTAGCTGTGGAAGTGAACATTGGCGTGGGAGTGATGATTCCAGAAGTTGTAAACTGTAATTTTACAACCTGCCCGACATCACCAAGGGTACCAATGCTATTCTGGTTGAAATATACATCCAAAGCTGCGGCATTACCTGTTGTCATTTCAATAACCTGATTTCCCGAAAATTGGTAAACATTTCCAGGAATGATGCGGCCTTCAAATTCTACTTCACCATCTGCAATAACTTTCAGGTAAGCTCTCTGTAAACCAACAATATAAAGTTGAATTAATGCATTATCGGATGCCGGAATTGTTGATGTTATCTCAACAATTTGTGCATCATCCAGGCTGTTTGTCTCAGTTTCTGTCAGGGATAATTCTTTTGGCAGGGTGGTCTCATCGGGAGGTGTCCCATTCTTAATTTCCCCGGGATTTATATCGGGGGATTTCTGGAGGATTTCGACAATACCCGGCGCTGAGATGTCCATACTCTGATTTCCTGATGACGTAATTTGGGTTAACCCCCAAATTGAAAATACCAGTAAAAATAAGATGATTGAGCTGCCAACTACTATATCCAAAGTGATCAATCTTCTCCAGGAGGATATGGTTCTTTCCGGTTGTCCGGTCTGCAGCATCGTGTTGGGACTCCCAGATTGTTTTTTCTCCGACAATTGAGCCTGCAAACCATCCGCAAAGCGAAGTAATACTTTTTCAGGGTCAACCTGAAGGAAAGCCGCATATATTTTTAGCATTCCTTTTGCCTGAACAGGGGAGGTTAATTGTTCGATTCTTCCATTTTCAAGGGCGGCAATATGACCAGGTTTTATACGAATGTATTTTTCTACATCACCTAATGAAATGCTAAGTTTTTCCCGCTGGTCTTTCAGCTCTTTCCCAATTTCTATGAATATTCGTTGTGATTCCGGTAGATTCGTATCAAATTCCGGGTGGTGTAAATATTCACCTTCATCCTCAGGCGGCGAAATCCTCCCATCCTGGAAGAAATTTGATTGATCCGGTTTTGTTTCCTCATCAGAAAGATTTTCAAAACTATCAGATTGGGTTTGTAAATCTGGAACTTCCTTGATTTGCCAGTAATTTAGGAGCAGGTCTGCTGGTAAATCCAGATAATTGGCATACATCCTCAAGAATCCTTTTCCCTGGACATCCGAGGGAAGTAATTCGTGCTGGTTATTTTCTAACGCTTGGAGATAGTGTATTTTAATAAAAATATCTTCCGATATTTTTTCGAGGGAAAGCCCCCTTTCTATTCGTTTTGATCTCAGAATTTCGCCAATAGTTGTTGTCATCGTTATAACCAAAAAAAAACCGGTCTGGTAAAATGCCCTTATCTGACCGGTGAAAATCTTATATTATCATAGTGGAGGAATTTTGATTAATCGTCTGAGGCATTTCCCTCATCAATGATTTCTGCTGTTGACTCTTGGTTCGCAGGAGTTTCTTGATGGGTGGCTGTATCCTCAACCGGAGCCTCACCCTCCCTATACACAATGATTTTAATTTCAGGAACCAAATCCACAGTAAGCCGAACTTCGGCTTTATGTTCACCCAGGTTACGAATTGGTTGTGCCTCAACCTGACGGCGGCTGATTTCCATCCCCAATTTCTCACTAAGTTTTTCAGCGATACTCTGAGTGGTTATTGATCCATATAATTTTCCGGTATCCCCTGCACGGGCAATAAATGTTAGAACAGTTCCGGAAATTTTTTCCGCTATTGTTCTCATTTCGTCATTTAGCTGGGTTCTTTCTTTTGAGCCTTTACCACGGATATACTCTGCCTGTTTGAGTGCCGATGGGGTCGCTAACAGGGCAAGACCTTGAGGGAGCAGATAATTCCTCCCATAACCATTTGCAACTTTTTTTACATCTCCTGCATGTCCTAATTTATAGATATCCTTCAGCAATAATACTTTCACTTTTCAAGCCCTTTCATATTAAAAATTTTGTTTCACGATGAAGGGTACAACATCGTGTAGAGAGGCATTTTACCAAACTAGTTGATCTTCGTCAACGCAAATCTGGTTTAAAGGGATGAGGTATATTTCTCAAGTATCCATACGGTTTGAGCCTGTATGAGCATATAACCGGAAAGTACTGCAAGATTGCGGGTGTTTGGTTTGTTGAAATCCCATCTGTTATCCTGTAATATTTTAACAATTTTATTCACCAGATCGTATGATATGAGGATTTTGATCGTGTATACTAAATACAGATCAAAGGAGGAATATGAATTTTCAGGAATATTTTGAAAAATGGAATAAAGAAATCCTTTTGCCTACCCTAAATCGCTTTCCAGAAAGGAAAGAGATATTTGCCACAGGATCGAATATTGAAATTCCGAGAGCTGCGATTCCTACTGATTTGATTAATTTTGATGAGATTGGTTTTCCCGGATTATATCCATATACCCGTGGGATACAACCAACCATGTATCGCGGCAGATTATGGACCATGCGGCAGTACGCAGGCTATGCATCGGCGAAAGAATCCAACCAGCGCTATCGTTATCTGCTTGATCAGGGACAAACTGGTTTATCTGTTGCTTTTGATCTTCCAACCCAGATTGGATACGATGCGGATGATCCCATTTCGACAGGAGAAGTCGGTAAAGTTGGTGTTTCAGTGAACACCATAGAAGATATGGAGCAATTATTTGAAGATATACCATTAGACAAGGTGTCTGTAAGCATGACGATCAATGCACCGGCAGCCATCTTGTTGGCAATGTATATTGCAATTGCCCGTCGTAGAGGTGTTGATCCGAAAAAACTCAGAGGAACCATCCAGAATGATATTCTAAAGGAATATATTGCCAGAGGAACGTATATTTTTCCTCCCAATCCTTCGATGAGATTGATCACCGATATCTTTGCTTATTGCCAGGAAAATCTTCCCAATTGGAATACTATCAGCATATCCGGCTATCATATCCGTGAAGCCGGATCAACGGCGGTTCAGGAGGTTGCATTTACATTTGCCAATGCAATTGCATATATTGAGGCTGCATTAAAGACAGGGTTAAAAATTGACCAATTTGCCTCCCAAATGTCTTTCTTTTTTAATGCTCATAATAACTTTTTTGAAGAAGTGGCAAAATATAGAGCTGCAAGACGCTTATGGGCAAAAATTATGAAGGAACGTTTCGGCGCTCAGGATCCAAAATCCTGCATGCTAAGATTTCATACGCAAACCGCCGGTTCGACCTTAACTGCCCAACAGCCAGAAAATAATATTGTTCGTGTTGCATTCCAAGCACTGGCAGCAGTCCTGGGAGGAACTCAGTCACTGCATACAAATAGTATGGATGAGGCTTTATGGTTGCCAACAGAAAATGCCGTCCGTATTGCTCTAAAAACCCAGCAAATCATTGCGTTTGAAACAGGTGTTGCAGACAGCGTTGATCCGCTTGGGGGATCTTACCTGGTGGAGCACTTTACCAATCGGATAGAAGCGGAAGCCGGCAACTATATTGAAAAAATTGATAAGTTAGGTGGTGCTTTAAAGGCAATTCAATATGGATACATGCAAAAAGAAATCCAGGAGGCTTCATATTTATCACAAAAAGCAATCGAAAACGGCGATCAACTGGTTGTTGGAGTCAATTCCTATACGATTCCCGAGGAATATAAACTGGAAAACCTAAAAGTAAATGAATCTGTGGAGAAAGAACAACTCGAAAGGCTTAAAAGGAATCGAGAGGCTAGAAATCAAGAAATGGTATCAGGTTTACTTAGGATTCTTGAAAAAGAAGCAAAGGGTGGGGAAAATCTTATGCCAATCTTGATAGAATGTGTTGAAAACCGGGCAACCCTGGGTGAAATTTGCAATGTCTTACGAAGCGTTTGGGGTGAATACCATTCTCCTGATTGGACTTGATAATTCTTAGCTACAAAAGCGGAGAAAGAATGCAATTAATTCCTTCAATTAATAAAATGAGTCATGTGGCAATTGTTGTTCCAGATTTGCAGCAAGCAATTTCTTTCTGGCAAGATGCATTAGGGTTAACTCTAGACCATATTGAAAATGTTCCAAATCAAAATTCAAATGTGGCTTTTTTCCCGTTGGGCGAGGTTGAGGTGGAACTGGTAGAGCCGACCGATAATGAATCAGGACTTGCAAAATATCTCAAGAGCCATGGTCCGGGATTACATCATTTATGTTTTGAGGTAACAAATATTGAGGACACACTTTCCGGATTGAAATCAAAAGGTATAAGGCTTATTAATGAAACCCCAATTTTATTGGATAACAGAAAAATTGCATTTATTCACCCCAAAGATGCTTATGGAGTATTAATAGAACTTTGCCAGACTCTCTGACCTTATTGCATCAATATTTCCCGATTTTAGACATTTGAAATCATATCTGGTAATATTTGAGGATGTTTCTAATTCGATCGGGAAAATGTTTTAAAGACCGTAACATTTTCTTAAATAAGGAATAAAAATGGACAACATCCAGAAACTGCTAAAAGAATTAACCGAAACCCCTGGTATTCCCGGGTATGAAGGACCTGTTCGAAAATTAATTGACAAATATTTACAGCCTTATGGTGAAATCGAATCAGATAATATCGGCAGCCTAATTTGTAGAATTGATGGAAAAACAGGTTCCCCCCGAATAATGCTTGCAGGACATATGGATGAGATTGGATTCATTGTCAGGCATATAACAAATGAAGGATTTATCCATTTCATACCTCTAGGCGGTTGGTTTGACCAGGTTCTTCTCGGACAACGAGTTACGATATTAACCTCAACCGGAGAGGTTGTGGGGGTTATTGGCGTAAAACCACCCCATCTCTTATCCAAGGAAGATAGAGAAAAGGTGGTAAATCGGAAAGATATGTACATCGATATTGGCGCCAGCAGTATCGAAGAAGTGAAAGAAGCCGGTATAAAGGTTGGCGATCCAGTAATTCCGAGAGCTGATTTTGTTGTTCTTCATAATGGTAAAACTTACCTATCCAAAGCGTTCGATAACCGGATTGGTGTGGCTTTATTAATTTCTGTTGCAGAAAAGCTTAAAGGAAAAGCACACCCAAATTCTCTATTCTTAACTGCGACTGTACAGGAAGAAGTAGGTATCCGTGGTGCGACCACCAGTGTGGAAAAAGTAAATCCGGATGCCGCAATTATTTTGGAAGTTGATATTGCCGGTGATGTACCTGGAGTTAAACCGGAAGAATCCTCAATAAAACTCGGAGGAGGACCATCCATTGTGTTTTTTGATGCAAGGATGATTCCCAACTTAAAATTGCGAAATTTGGTTTTGGAAGTCGCCGCGGAAAATAATATACCAGTGCAAACATCAATGCTGGAGGGTGGGACAACAGACGGGGCAGCCATTCACCTTCATAAATTTGGAGTACCAACGGTTATAATTGGGGTGCCTGCAAGACACATTCATTCGCATAGTTCAATGATCCATCGCGATGACTATGACAGGGCAGTTGATTTAATAGCATCTTTAATTATGAAGTTGGATGCGGGTGTGGTTTCAAGTTTTACCAGTAATCCTAATGATCTTTAACGGAGTCGGAGGATCGATGTCAGAGGAAACAATCCAAAACCTAACCGGGAGTCTCAAGGAAAAAATCGACTTATTTAAACCGCAATATGACATTCAAGATATTGGGACGGTTGTTGAGGCTGGTGATGGAATTGCCAGGATAAAAGGTTTATCAGGAGTTCAGTCCCAGGAGTTGGTAGAATTTGAAAATGGTGTAAATGGAGTAGCCTTCAGCCTGGAGGAAAATTCAGTAGGTGTCATTATCCTGGGGGATTATATCTCTGTTATCGAAGGCATGACCGCACGATCACTTGGACGAATTTCTTCCATCCCGGTTGGGGATGGACTTATCGGTAGAATAGTTAATGCGCTTGGGGACCCGATTGATGGTCGAGGTCCTATTGAATTTAAATCCTACCGTCCATTGGAAAGGGTAGCTGCGGGTGTTATTGAAAGGCAGGATGTTGATACACCGGTACAAACTGGTATAAGGGCAATCGATGCAATGATTCCAATTGGAAGAGGTCAACGAGAATTAATTATCGGTGACCGACAGACTGGAAAAACGGCAATTGCAATTGATACCATCATCAACCAGAAAGGTCAAAATTTAATCTGCATTTATGTGGCAATCGGACAGAAGAAATCCTCCGTTGCCAGGACAATTGCGACATTGGAAAAAAATGGGGCGATGGATTACACGGTAGTCGTCCTTTCCGCAGCAGATGAACCAGCGGCAATGCAATACATTGCCCCATATGCGGGTTGTGCAATTGGTGAAGAATTTATGGAAAATGGTCAGGATGCGCTGATCGTTTATGACGATCTCTCCAAACATGCCTGGTCTTATCGTCAGGTTTCGTTGTTGTTAAGAAGACCCCCAGGCCGGGAAGCGTATCCAGGAGATGTTTTTTTTCTACATTCTCGTTTATTGGAGCGTGCTGCCAGGTTAGCAAATAAATATGTAATTGTGGATAAGGATTTCCCAAACAAATCAGCGCTGCCAGAGGATGGGGTCGATGGAATTGTATACCAGGGTCCCCGTTCTAAGCATGATGCGGAAACGGCTCATGCCAGCATGGAGGATAATGAGAAACGAAAAATTGTCAAAGTAAAAGGGAGCGGTGGATCATTAACAGCCCTCCCGATTATTGAGACTCTACTTGGAGATGTTTCTGCATATATTCCTACCAATGTTATCTCCATCACTGATGGTCAAATTTATCTTGAATCGAGCTTATTTAATGCTGGTATCCGACCAGCAATAAATGTGGGAATTTCCGTATCAAGAGTTGGAGGAGCGGCGCAAACTAAAGCATTCCGCCAGGTGGCATCCCGTTTAAAACTGGATATGGCGGCATACCGTGATTTGGCAGCATTTGCTCAATTTGGTTCTGATCTAGACAAATCAACTCAAGCACAATTGCGGAGAGGGCAGCGATTGCAAGAGATTCTCAAACAACCACAGTACGAACCTATGGCTATGGAGAATCAAGTCATGCTGCTGTTCGCAGGTACAAGGGGTTTTTCTGATCAAATTCCCCTGGACCAAGTTCAAAAGTGGATTGCGGCATTATTAAAATATATCGATCAAAATTATCCAGAAATACCAGAGAATATTGCCATAAATAAACAAATTACTTTAGAGATCGAAGAAAAGTTTAATGATGTACTTAAGGAACTTAATTCCACCTGGCTAATAACCGCTTGAGTTAATTCTATAAGCAGGGACAACAACAATGGGTTCATCACGAGAAATGCGTGTACGTATAAAAAGCATTAAGAATATCGCCCAGGTTACTAAAGCGCTGGAGACGGTAAGTGCATCAAAAGTCCGTAAAGCTATCCAGGTGTATTCATCAACAAAGACTTATTCTGAAAAAGCCTGGGAAGTTCTTGTTCACCTTGCCGAGCAAACCACTGGTGAAAAATTACACCCGCTATTAAGTGATAACAATGAAATAGATAACATTCTTGTCGTAATGATAACCAGTGATCGTGGACTTTCCGGGGCGTATAACATGAACATTGTGAGAAATACGCTTCAATATTTTAAGGATTTCCCAAATCAAATACAATATCTCACAATTGGAAAGAAAGGGAGAGATTTCCTCAGGAGGAGGAGGAAACAACTGATTGCTGAATTCAGTAATATCCCCTCACCCCCAAGTTTCCTGGATATCTCACCGATAGGACGTATTGCTGTAGACGGATTTTTATCCGGTGAATTTGATGAGGTTTATGTGTCATTTACAGAATTTGTTAATATGGTCCGGCAAGATCCTGTGGTCTATAAATTACTGCCATTAGACATCCAAGCAATTGAAGGACGTAAAACCGGGAAAACCAATGAAGTAATTTTAGAAAGAAACCGGAACAACCACCCAAAGGCAGTTTTTACTTATGAACCCGAGCCTGGGGAGTTATTGTCGGAAATTGTACCAAGGTTTATTTCGATTCAAATCTATCAGGCAATTTTGTCAGCCCAGGCGAGTGAACATGCAGCCAGAATGATTGCCATGGGTAATGCGACCGATAATGCAAAAGAACTGATGTCCATTCTGCAGATGGAATATAATAAAATCCGCCAGCAAGCGATCACGAATGATATGCTTGATATTGTTGGTGGTGTTGAGGCAATGGCTCATCCTGTTCGGATGGCGAAATAATTTTTTAACAATACTATTCTTGGCTTTGGAGGAATAGATGGAACAATTCAGTGGAAGAGTGATTCAAATTCAAGGGGGAGTTGTTGATGTTGAATTTCCAGAGGGCGATTTACCAGAATTGTATGAGGCTCTTATCACATCAAAAACTGAAGGAGATATTACTCTAGAGGTTGAAAAACACCTGGGAAATAACTGGGTGAGATGCGTAGCCATGAATGTCACGGATGGGATGGCACGTGGAATTCCTGTAAGGAGAACTTACAGTCCAATACGAGTTCCTGTAGGCGATATAACCCTTGGCCGTATTTTTGATGTATTGGGTCATCCGATTGATGGGAAGGGCCCCGTGACATCCAAAATAACCTACCCAATCCACCGTCCGGCTCCTACCTTTGAGGAACAGTCTACCAAGGTAGAAGTATTCGAAACCGGATTAAAAGTAGTTGATCTTATCGCTCCATTTACAAAAGGCGGCAAGACCGGGATTTTTGGCGGTGCGGGAGTTGGGAAAACGGTAATCATAATGGAATTGATCCGTTCAATTGCTACGGTCCATCAGGGCAAATCTGTATTCGCAGGGGTTGGGGAACGTACGCGAGAGGGTACACAACTGTACAGGGAAATGCTTGAATCCGGAGTAATGAAGGACACTGTGATGGTTTTTGGACAGATGAATGAACCCCCAGGAGTTAGATTGCGGGTAGCATTATCTGCTTTATCCATGGCAGAATATTTTCGTGACCAGGGTATGGATGTGCTCCTCTTCATCGATAACATCTTCCGGTTCACGATGTCAGGTGCAGAGGTTTCGGCGTTATTGGGTAGAATGCCATCGGCGGTTGGTTACCAACCCACCCTATCAACGGAAATGGGTGAACTTCAGGAAAGGATAACCTCTACCCGAACAGGATCTATAACCTCCATGCAAGCCGTATATGTGCCTGCAGATGATTATTCCGATCCTGCACCGGTGGCAACATTTACACATCTGGATGCCACAATTGCATTGGAACGCTCAATTGCAGAGAAGGCAATTTATCCTGCTGTTGATCCATTAGCATCCACCTCACGCATTTTGGATCCAAACATTGTGGGAGAAGAACATTATCGAACGGCAAGAGACGTTCAATCAGTCCTGCAGCGATATAAGGATATGCAAGATATTATTGCGATTTTAGGTATCGATGAATTAAGCGAAGATGACAAATTGCTGGTTGGGCGTGCCAGAAAGATCGAAAGGTTTTTCTCTCAACCAATGTTTGTTGCAGAACAATTTACCGGTATTCCTGGTAAATATGTCACCTTGCGGGAAACAGTCAGGGGATTCAGAGAAATCCTAAATGGAGACCATGATGACTTACCTGAACAAGCATTTTATATGGTCGGATCAATCGATGAAGCTGTGGCTAATACCAGGGATGTATAACCTTACGGGTATATACGAGGAAATCTCATGCCGATTATGTGTGAAATTGTTTCACAGGATCGTATTGTTTATCAGGGAGAGGTTGATATTGTATTGATTCCCGGGGTGGAAGGGGAACTTGGTATTTTACCCAACCATTCTCCTTTATTAACCATCGTAAATTATGGTGTCATTGCTACAAGAAAGGGAAAGGAAGAAGAATATTTCACCGTGGCAGGAGGAATCGCAGAAGTACAACCTAATAAGGTTACAATACTGGCTGATGCGGCGGAAAATGTTGCTGAAATTGATATATCCCGAGCCGAAGAAGCAAGGAAGCGGGCTGAACATCTTCTGACGGAAGATATTGAATCCATCGGTGATGATTACTTGAAATTCCAATCCATGCTTAGACGTTCCATGCTCCGGATAAATGCTGTTAAACGTTATCGCAGTCGTCTGAAATTACACTCATAACAGACAGAAAGATAAAAATGCCTGGTTTTACAAGAGAGTTTGGTATAGACCTGGGGACAATGAATACTGTAATTGCAGAAGGAAATCAGATCCTTTTGCAGGAACCGACAGTGGTTGCGCTTGTTGTGGAGGAACAAAAACTTGTAGAGTGGGGACAGGCGGCTAAAGACATGTACGGGAGGGTTCCAGATTCAATTGAAGTCATCCGTCCATTAAAAAATGGTGTTATTGGCGAATATGAGATAACTGAAAATTTATTAGGCTACCTCCTGAGGAAGATAACTGGTCCGATGCTTCTCTTCCGGCCCCGATTAATGATAACCGTACCATATGGAATTACGAGTGTAGAGAGCCGTGCTGTTCATGAAGCAGGACTGGGTGCGGGCAGCCGGGATGTATATTTGATAGAGCAACCCTTAGCCGCTGCGCTTGGTGTCGATTTACCGATATCTACCCCATCCGGTAACATGATAATTACAATTGGAGGTGGAACAACTCAGGCGGCCGTCATGGCAATGAATGTAATTATTACAGCTGAATCTGCCCGCTTTGGAGGACTGGATTTTGACGAAGCCATAATAAGTTATATCCGGAAAAAGTATGGTTTAATCATTGGGTATCCAACCGCAGAGCAGATGAAAATTCGGGTCGGTGCAGCCATTCAACAGGATACCCAGAAGATTATGGATGTCCAGGCTCAAGATCAAATTTCCGGTTTACCAAAACCGCTTTCAGTTTCATCCGAGGAGATTGTTGATGCGTTACAGGAACCATTGGACCAGATTGTCAGGACTGCTCAGAGAGTCTTGGAGAGAACTCCACCAGAATTAATATCTGATGTAATTGATCGCGGAGTTGCATTATGCGGTGGCGGGGCTATGTTAAAGGATATAGATAAATTCCTTACCAAATCGTTAGGTATCCCCGCTTATCTTGTCGACCACCCAACCACTTGTACGGCTGTTGGAGCGGCCCGTGCACTAGGAATGCGCGATATTCTGCGGCGCAGCCTTGTAAATGCTGGATAATTATATTCCATTAAGATTTGAATTAATTAATAACCAATCATTTCAGGTAATAAGTCATGTGCTGAAGATTCTGCACAGGATTCAAATATTGCACATGAATGCCATTGGGCAGCTTTAAGGATATTGGAGCATAATTTAATATCGCAATAATTCCGGCGTTTACCAGTTTTTCAGCCGTTTCCTGAGCTACTGAAGCAGGTAAAGTCAACATCGCAATTTTTATTCCTGAATTCCTGATCTCAAAATCCATGGTTTCAGAATTTTTTACAACGAATTCCCCAATTCTTGATCCAATTATTTTAGGGTCGTTATCAAATAGCATTGAAACCTTGAAACAATTATGTTTAAAACCCGGGTAATTTGCGATGGCTCTACCAAGAGAACCTGCTCCAACAATTGCCAATTCCCATATCTGATTTAAATTAAGGATATTTTGAAGCTCTGAGATCAAATAAACAACAGAGTATCCCCGGCCTTGCTTTCCAAATTCCCCAAACTGGGATAAATCCTTGCGAATCTGCGCAGCAGAAATGCCCATGAGATCTCCAAGCTCTTTCGATGAGGTAACCTGGACATTTTCGGCTGACAGGTGCTGTAACATATTAAGGTAAACAGGCAATCGACCAACAATGATATCTGGAATAATTGTTTGTTCCATGACTTATATCCCGGAAATTATTAAATATATATATAAAGTTTTAGCCGTTAGATTATGATCTACAGGTAATTTTAAACTAATTTTCAGAAATAAAATTTACGGTTTGGAACCCATCCATATCAAATTGGAATAAATTATATGGAAAAGGAACGTAATGACCCGGTTTGTAAGGCGTATCTGGATTTTCGGGAAATTTTAATAAGTCAAAAGATTCTAGAGGCGAATTAACTTGGACATCACGCCCGGAGATAAGAATTCTTACACAAGACCTATCGGCGAATAATTTATCGAAATTGCGAAGAGTCCCATTGCTGTTGTTCTTCCGGATGATGATCGATTCACTCTCCGGGGATAGTCCCGAATTCAATAAGGCTGGAACAGGAATTGATAATCTTGCAGGATTTGGATAGCTAACATTTACAGATAATTCATTTTCAGACAAAACAAATGATTTTTCTATCTTTTTGACAGGGTCAGAGAGGATTAATTTCCCATCGGCTAATTCAACATAGTAATTTCCGACTTGATCAAGTTGATCTGCAAGGAATCCGGAGACTTCTTGAGGGTCGCTCAAATACCCATTCTTATTATTCCAGAGGGTGGTATCCGAGAGTCCGACCGTATATTGAGAAAATGGAGAAATAACTGCAATTACACCGCACTCATTTCTCATGAATAGATACAAAAGGCGGCCTCCTTCTATTTCAATCGAAGAAAAAATATTCTTGTTCGCTAAAATGCATTCAGGCAGACCATCCCAGTCAAAGTCATTACATTCCTGGATATTCTCAGGGGACTCAAGCCACTCAGCCGCTTGGATCAAGTGACCGATCTGGCTAATATAATTTGCCTGCAATCTTTGAAATTCGATATTTGATCGTGGATTAAAATATTGCTGATAGGATAATAGGGCACTTTCTTTTATCTCATTATTTGGAAGGTTTAATATATCAGAAGTAACCTGATCCTTAAGGATGGGGTAAGTCAAGTCAGCTGGTATTTCATCACCCAGGACTGTAAAAGGCAAAATATTGGGTGCCTCTGGATTACATAATATATTTCCGCAACCGGTCATCAGCGGATTAGAAGAAAAATGTGCGGGAAAATTGAGCAAATCCTTTTGGGAGAGAGGTTTTATCCAGGGATGGTTTTGGATATATGAGAAAAAACCAGCCGTAATTGATGGATCACCGAGAGCACTCTCCAGGAATGATTCCCCAATTGATACCAGATCATCATTATTCGGTGAAAGTGCTGCCTCAATCAGTTCCTGCTTCAATTCCATTGGGAATGCGCTGGGGGATGTCTCGATCTGGTTGGTGATTGGGGTTGAATTGTCCATGTATGAGGATGGTAAAGGTATTAGTCTTGTGCCATTTCCTATATCCGAAAGGTTACGTGAAGATGCGGTTGCTGAAAAAGCCATGGAACCAGGGGGCAAGGCATCCAGTTTATAGGTTCCGTAAATAACTGATTGGTTTTTTACTCCGTATTTTTTTGAATAATTTGAACTAATTTCAAGGACTTCATCCAATGCCAGATCCTGTCCAAATGCTACTTCCGGCAGAATCAAGACTCCTCCTGATTCCAATTTCCGGATGTCATCCATAGAATCCATATATTCCAGTGCTGACAAATGCCCCGGTTCTTTTAGATCTAAGAGGACAACGGGTATTGAATATTCTTCAACGGCAGATAGCAAGTGGAACAACCCATGCCTGGTGCCATACGGACCTGTATGTGCTCCATTCCAGGAGCGCAATGCCTGGGCGGGAGTATCACTTTTAAATACATCCCAAAATGAAATTAATAGTGGAGCAGGGTTGGGTGAGGAATGCTCCCTGGTGGAAAATGGTCCCAATACATCCAGGACGCTTTCTGCTGCTTGATCCTGAACAGAAACGAAAATGTCAATATTATTTTCTTTTGAATCGAGATATTCCAGAGGAATGATAATTTCAAGATAATCTTGGTGCTTTATGTTTCTAATTCGTAATTCACCGTCAAAAATATTTCCAGTGTTTGTATCTATTATTCTGGCTTGGTTATCTGCACCAATTTCTATTTTCCAATCCCACAATATAGAGGAAGGAGAATTTTCTAATGAAATCCCACCGGCCTTAGAATTTAGATAAATATCAATGAGAGGACTGTCAGGTTGATTGAGGTCTAGAAAATCCAAGCGAATTTGCAGGTCGGTTCCGGAAAATCGCGAATATCCTGCCAGTAAATCAGATTCAGGTGACGGGGCGTCAACCCCATCCAGCCGCCTTACATCTGCGTATAGCCATAACTCTAGGAATATTGCTTTCTGAGTTGTTCTCCAAAACGGAGTACAGGAGGTTATGATTATAGAAAATATGATTAGAATCGATAGTCTGAAGAGTTGCCATTATTCATTTCATAACAGAAAACCCCCCAAACTTCATGTTCCTTGGGAGGCTTTAGAAGGATATGAAGGGGAATAGGCGATTAATCTCGATTTCTTCCCATTAATAAAAAACCATAGTATAAAACGGTGGTAATTGCTTGAATTGCGGCTGCAACATAGGTAAGTGCTGCTGCATCAAGGACTTGTTTTACACCTGGCATCTCACTTACCTGGATTGAACCAGTTGACACCAACCACTCCTGGGCTTGCTTTGTTGCATCAAATTCCACCGGCAAGGTCACTAATGAGAAAAGTGCTGTCAATCCAAAAAGAATTAATCCTATCCATGCTATTTGTGTTCCCGTTGAGGAGGACATTAATAACCCAACCATAAAGATAATTGGACCGAGCCAACTGCCAATTTGTACAGTAGGAACCATGGCGGAGCGTACTTGCAAGGGGAAATAACCCTTTTTATCCTGCAGCGCATGACCGACTTCATGAGCAGCAACTCCGGCAGCAGCTATTGAATTCCCATTGAATACTTCCGGGCTCAACCGCAGTGTTTTTGTACGCGGATCATAATGATCGCTGAGCATTCCCTTGGTTTGTTCAACTTTAACATGTGTCAGACCATTTCGATCAAGGATTCTTCGAGCGATATCCGCCCCTCTCATTCCGGTATAAACCCGAATGCGGGAATACTTATTAAATGCAGAGCGGACTTTTGACTGTGCCCATAGTCCTAATAATAATGCAGGCAAACTGAAGAGAAGAAATAACCCATAACCACCAACCATTGGATACATTATTAACCCTCACGAAATATTGTGAACCGAAAATTATTTATGTCATTAATAATCATATCAAACAATTATTAATATTGTCTAAACAATTTATCATGATTTATTATTTGTATGACCTGAATGAAGAAATATGGAGAGATGTAAAACAACGATGGTTTTTCAAAACTGCGATTTTATTTATCCACTTTATGTGATCGATTTAATAAAAATTCCAGCGTCCCTGGGGAGACTCGAACTCCCGCTTCTGGCTCCGGAGGCCAGCGCTCTATCCACTGAGCTACAGGGACTTTCTTAAAGCGAATCAGATTTTACCATGAGTAGAACCTGTTGCGAAGTTGGAGATTACCGTTCCCCGATCGAGTTGATCTCTCCGAGAATCGGAGTGCAGAAAATGGCGTTATGAAGGTTGAAATAATAATTTTGTCCTTGTAATCCTTGCATTATTTGGATCAATTCCTAACTCGTAGAGTACTTCGTCAGGTCGGCCGGTAGCCCCCGGTAAGGCAAGCAAACTCATAAAAATATCACCAGAGAATGAAATGGATTTCTCATCTTGGATTAGATAAAGTTCTTTGATGAGTGGACGCAGATTGTAAGTTTTTCCTCTTTTTTCTCTAAATGCTGTCTCATTTAATAATAACTTATCGATGTTATTCTTTAAAACTTCTGCTGCGATCGGATCTAAAAGAGCAACCTGGTATTCTGCCCCGATAACCAAATTCTGTATTTTGGGTAGAGACGGATCAATTAGCTCAAGGTGATAAATTTCAATTCCCGGTTGATCTGTATTTTTAAGTTTCTTTTCAATATGGTCCAAATCCTCATTATTTTCTAACCAAATTTCAATAATTTCAGCCAGGCTGGTTATACCGAGCGGCAAAGGTAATGCCTGACTGATTCTTGGTTGTGGATGAAACCCCTGGGAGTAAGCGAGTGAAAGTCCAGCCCGCCTCAGGAACCTTTCCCAAATTTTCTGAAGATCAAGATGACCTGTGTATCGAAGTGCTTCGCCTTTTTTATAAATAATCCGTATTCTGTCCATAGTTTAGGTAAATTTCAAGGGGAAATTATATAAATTCGTATTAATCGGGACAATTCCAAGGCTTCTGAGAATTTTGCTTTCGAAGGCTGGACAATTCTGGCAGCACACCACAAGCGTAACAACCAGTACGGCAGTCTTCTGTTGTTTCCCCGAGAAGGCTTTTCTGATATTCTTGCTTGAGATGGATTTTTTTTACGAGAATGCTAATATGCTCCCATGGGAATATCTCCTCAAGGCTACGCTGGCGGTCTGTATAAAAATGTGGATCAATTTTGTGCTGGCCTAATGCGTCTAACCAAATATCAAATTTAAACTCATCATTCCACGCATCAAATTTCGCACCATTTTTCCAGGCAGTAAATATTACATCTGCCAGGTTTCGATCTCCTCTTGATAAAAATGCTTCTAACATGGTATTTTCATAATCAGCCCAGGATACCTTTATACCCAATTTACGAAGCTCATGCTTTAGTAGTGATTGTTTTTCGAGGATAATATCCCTGGTATCCAGGGATACCCATTGAAATGGCGTATGGGGTTTTGGAACGAATGTTCCAATTCCAATATTTAATCTTACTCTATTACCAACAATGCGTTTGCCTTCTGCGAGAATCGATTTGCTCAATTCAATAATTGCACGTACATCCTCAATTGTTTCCCCGGGCTGACCGATCATGAAATACAGCTTAATGTTTGCCCAACCCCGCTGATATATGGTCTTAATAGTAGCCATTACCGTGTCTGTAGAGATAGGCTTATTTATTATGTTGCGAATATGTTCTGTTGCAGCTTCCGGGGCTAACGTGAAGCTGTTTTGACGTTGATCTTTAAATTTATCTAGAATATCTACGGAGAGGGACTCGATCCGCAAGGACGGCAGCGAAACAAATAAATTTTGGTCAATAAATTCATTTTTTATCTGGTCAACAAGATCAACGATTTGACTGTAATCAGAGGATGATAAAGATAATAAGGCTACTTCTTCATAGCCGGTATTTTGCAGGGAATCCCGGATAGAATTAACAATCTCATGAACGGGACGCTCCCGGACTGGACGGTTTATCATGCCTGCATGGCAAAAGCGGCATCCACGGGTACACCCTCGCATAATTTCAATTGGAACCCTGTTATGTATCACATCTATTGATGGGACAATGAAATGAGTTGGCGGGAGAGGCAGATTGGCAACTACTCTTTTCTTTATTATTCCGGGAAGGTCGGGATCTATCGGGTTAATATCCTTGATCGTCCCATCCATCTGATATTCCACATTATAGAATGATGGAATATACATTCCAGGAATTGCCGCAAGATCCCGTAATAATTGCCCACGTGGAGCATTTTTCTTTTTCCATAATTGGTAAACATCCACAATTTCTTCAATTGCCTCATCGCCCTCCC
This sequence comes from uncultured Chloroflexia bacterium, assembly GCA_963747965.1. Classification (GTDB taxonomy): domain Bacteria; phylum Chloroflexota; class Anaerolineae; order Anaerolineales; family Anaerolineaceae; genus CAVVGZ01. The sequence goes on from CAVVGZ010000007.1 coordinate 416,300, forward strand.
CAATGAATATGGCGTCTAAAAAAGGAGCCATTGGTTCAGGATTAAACATGGCATGTCCGCCGGCAATGATTAATGGATGATCAAGGTTCCTATCTGCAGTAAAAATGGGGATTTTGGCCAGATCCATAATGTTTAATACATTGGTATATAAAGACTCATATGGAATTGAAAATGCGACAATATCAAAATTCATGAGAGGTGTCTTACTCTCCAATGAATAAAGAGGGATTTCCCGCTTCCTCATCATTATTTCCATATCTAACCAAGGAGCAAAGGATCTTTCAGCCAAGACATCATGGCGTTTGTTTAAAATATCATAAAATATCGCTAACCCCAGGTTGGGTAAACCAATATCATAAATATCCGGGAACACAAGTGCGATATGGGTTTTTACTGCTTTCCAATCCTTTATAACCTGGTTTAACTCTCCCCCTACATACCGTCCTGGCTTTTGAACATTTAAGAGTACGCGTTCAAGTTGTTGTTTTATATCTAACGAAGAAATCAATATGGACTCCCGGACAACCAATAAAAAAATTGACCTATTTAACTATATTATTTAGAGCGTACCTTTGTAACTGCCTCCATCAACAGGCATCATTACTCCGGTAAGAAACGAGGCTGCTGGTGAAACCAGGAATACAGCCACGTTGGCAAATTCTTCAGATCGTGCTATACGGCCAAAAACACTACTCCGGGCAAGTTTTTGATATTCTTCCTCAATTGAGGATAAATTGGTTTTAGCCCGGTTTAGGGTAAGTTCTTTAATTCTTTCCGTGTCAGTTGAGGATGGCAGGATGGAATTAAAGCGGATACCATCTTTTCCCAATTCCAATGCCAGTGATTTTACCAGACCAATAGTTGCCAGGCGAATGCTGTTGGATAAAATAAGGCCTTCCATCGGTTGTTTTACTGAAATTGAAGTAATACTCAGGACACTGGCCCAATTGGACTTTCTGAGGTAAGGAAGTGCTTCACGAATCAGGCGTACATGACTGAGGAAAGATAACTCAACTGCATTCTGCCAGGATGCATTATCAAAATCCTCAAATTTTCCAGTTGGAGGACCACCTGCATTTGTAACCAGGATATCCAGTTGTTGAAATTCTGCGATTACTGCTTCCACCAATAATTTTGGGATCTCCGGGTTGGTAATATCTCCAGCAAATGTAAATACTTTTTTGCCGGTTTGTTGATAAATCGTCTTTTTTGAGTTCAATAAATGATCAACAGAACGGCTGTTGATCGCCACATTGGCTCCTTCCTGTGCGAGCTTCAATGCAGTCGCAAAACCCAAACCCCGGCTGGCACCAGTAACCAAAGCCACTTTCCCATCAAGTTCCAAATTCATAGGCATGTTCCTTTAGTGTTTATAATAACTCAATTTTTTGGTCGATTATTTCAATGTCATAAAAATGTTTTTCTGTATAATCAATCAATTTATCCAGGATGTGGTTTGTATAATCCTGGTCATTACTTACAAGGGCAACTGCGACTAAAGATTCCTGCCAAAGATCATTTAATCCGACCTCTGCGACGGAAACATTAAATTGATGATGAATCCTGGCTAGATAAGGTTTCAAGTGACTCCTTTTTTCTTTGAGTGACCTGCATCCAGGGATTTTTAAGTGGAGCTGCATGACTCCAAGGTTCATCTTCAAACTATCTCCAACCAGGTTTCTGCAAATGATAAACGAAAGTTGGCAATATTTCCATTCGCTTGCAATTCTTAATGCCGACGTTTACAATTCAATTCTATTTATCAGGAAAATAAAATGGAAACAAGCAACGAACTGTACCAGAAAGCATTAGATTATTTATATAGTTTTATAGATTACAGCCTGACGAAAAAATTTCGGTATTCCCCTGAAAAATTTGATCTGATGAGGATGGAGAAATTATTAGAGAGTATAGGTAATCCACACCAGAAATATCCGGTAGTTCATGTGGCTGGAACAAGGGGAAAAGGTTCAACTTCTGCCATGATTGTCAGCATATTAATCCAGGCGGGATATAAAGTGGGACTTTATATATCCCCCCACCTGGAGGATTTTTGTGAGAGGATACAAGTAAACAGGGAGAATATTCCAAAGGATGAACTCGCCAATCTTGTTGAAGAAATTAAGCCCTATGTTGATTCCATTGCAGAATTAACAACATTTGAGCTTACAACAGCCATAGGATTCCTTTATTTTGCGAGACAAAGTGTGGATATTGCAGTAATTGAAGTAGGAATGGGCGGCAGGTTAGATGCCACTAATTTGGTTAATCCATTAATTTCTGTGATTACATCCATCTCATATGACCATACGCATATTTTAGGAGACACTCTCACACAAATCGCTTTTGAAAAAGCCGGAATTATTAAGCCAGGTAAACCGGTTGTTACAGCACCCCAGAACCGGGAAGCCAGGCAAGTATTTGAAGACATTGCCAGGAAACGAAATGCCCCGATTACCATTGTTGGAAAGGATGTTTTATTCGCACCTTGGGTGCACTCTCTTGAAGGACAATCCATATTATTATGGAATTCTGATGAACAAGAGATGGTGAATCGATTTATTAATTCAGGGGGGATGCAAGACTGGAAACCCCTGCGCATATCCATCCCATTATTGGGATATCACCAAGTCGAAAATGCTGCGACTGCTTATGCGGTGATTGAACAATTAATAATAAATGGTTTTAATATCCGCTTAAGAGATATTCTGGATGGTTTTAATAACGTATATTGGCCTGCCAGGTTTGAAATTCTTCGAAAAAAGCCACCGGTAATTATTGATGGTGCGCAGAATCAAGATTCTGCGTTAAAACTTCGCCTGGCGATTGATGATTATATTCCAGGGTATCCTGTTCTCCTGGTTTTCGGAGCATCTGAAGACAAGGATGTTGGCGGGATGTTTAAGGATTTGCTGCCAAGGGTAAGTAAATTAATTGCAACAGAATCCAAGCATCCTAGAGCCATGGAGGCTCAATATATTTTAGAACTAGCTCATCCATTTGGAACACCTGCTGAAGTAATTACCCCGTTAGAAGAGGCATTTGAAGCCGCATTAAAGATGGCAGGTATGGAATATGCCGTTGTAGTTACTGGTAGTCTTTTTGTTGCTGCTGCTGCAAGGGAAGTTTGGAGAAATTCAACTTCAATATGAAGATATTGATAATAGTACAGGAAACATAGGGATTATATATGAGAATGGATGAGTGGTTTCCGGACAACGAAGAAATGGAAGAGCTTCCTTCTGCATTGCATCAGCGGACTGAAGAACTTTATCGTATTCCTGATGGGATTGTGGATGAAGAGGGGACCCTTGAGCGTCCAGTCCTGGTTCTTCGCGATATTGTTATCTATCCACGAATGGTGTCTCCAATATTTATTACTCCCGGTGAAAATCTAACTGCAATTATTAATGCTCAAAATCTTGGTCAGACCATGATTGCATTGGTACAGCGAAACCCCAAGCAAGAGGAACCTGAACCTGATGATTTTCTTCCCATCGGGGTAGAAATTGCAGTTGGAAAACTTCTCAATATGCCGGATGGAAATAATTCTGTATTGGTTCAAGGTCGAAAAAGGGTGGATGTGATTGAATACACTCAGGATGAACCATTTTTCAGGGTTAAGGTCAAGCCAATAGAAAAAGCATCCAAAATTGATCGACATGTTGACGCCCTAATGCGAACAACTCGTGATTTATTTGAAAAATGCGTTAACCTGGATCGAAGTTTGCCAGAAGAAGCCCATTTGTTCGCAATTAACATCAATGAACCAGGTTGGCTCGCAGATATGGTGGCGACAGCGATTTCAATGCCATTCACGGAACGACAAGATTTGCTGACTGTTATCGATCCCTTAAAACGCCTGAAAAGAATTAACTGGCTTTTAGCACAAGAATTAGATGTATTGCAACTGGAAGATGAAATTCAAACCCGGGTTCAAAGCGAAGTAGATCGGAGTCAACGGGAATTTTATCTGCGTGAGCAAATGAAAGCCATTCAGAATGAACTTGGGGAAGGGGATGTCTGGACACGGGAAATCTCAGAAATTCGGGCAAAAATTGACCAGATTGGACTGCCTGAAGACGTGATGAAGGTAGCCATGAAAGAAATTGAACGACTCACTCAAATGCCCTCCATGGCTCCTGAAGTAGGAATTATTCGCACATACCTGGATTGGATTATTGATTTACCCTGGACAAAGGAGACTGTAGATAATCTGGATGTAGCCAACGCCGGGAAAATCCTGAATCACAACCATTATGGTCTGGAAAAGGCAAAAGACAGGATACTTGAATATATTGCTGTTAGAAGCTTGAAACCAAAGAAATTGCGACAACCGATTCTCTGTTTTGTAGGGCCACCGGGAACTGGTAAAACCTCACTTGGAAAATCCATTGCGGAGGCTTTAGATAAGAATTTTGTGCGTGTTTCTCTTGGTGGTGTAAGAGATGAGGCAGAAATTCGGGGGCATAGAAGAACATATATTGGAGCCCTTCCGGGGAGAATCATTCAAACCATGCGTAGAGCTGGTTCTATCAATCCCTTATTTATGCTTGATGAAATTGATAAGGTTGGAGCAGATTTCCGGGGAGATCCATCGGCAGCATTACTTGAGGTATTGGATCCGGAACAAAATGTCGCCTTCTCTGATCATTATCTGGAGGTACCGTTTGATTTATCAAGGGTGCTATTTATCACAACAGCTAATCAATTGGGTACCGTACCACCGGCACTATTGGATCGGATGGAGGTGATTGAGTTTCCTGGTTATATTGAAGAAGAAAAAATCGAAATAGCGCGACAGTTCCTGATTCCCAGACAAATGGAAGAATCAGGTTTGGAAGAAAATGAAATTTCCTTTCAGGACAGTGCCGTCTCTAAAATTATCCGGGATTATACATACGAGGCTGGAGTTAGAAACCTTGAACGAGAAATTGGGAGAATTACTCGTAAGATTGCAAGATTAAAATCAGAGCATAAGAAATACCCGTCCAGGTTAGGATTTAGTGCTGTCGAGAAATTGTTGGGACCACCCCAATTTTTTCAAACTGAAGCTGAAAAAGTTGATGAGATCGGTGTCTCTACAGCAATGGCATGGACTGAAAGCGGTGGAGAAATTATGCCTGTGGAAGTATTGGTAATGGATGGCAAGGGCAATTTACAAATTACAGGTCAAATTGGGGAAGTAATGCAAGAATCTGCCCAGGCTGCGTTATCCTATATCAAATCGCGATCAAAGTTGTTTGAAATTAATCCTGAGATTTTTGAAGGCTTGGATATTCATATTCATATCCCCGAAGGAGCAATCCCGAAGGATGGTCCGAGTGCAGGAATTACAATTGCCGTTGCGTTAGCATCGGCACTTACAGGGAGAAGGGTATATAAGGATGTAGCCATGACGGGGGAAATTACTTTAAGGGGCAAAATATTACCAGTCGGTGGCATCCGAGAAAAGATCCTGGCGTCTTATAGAGCAGGGATCAAGAAAATTATCATTCCTGAAAAAAATGATAAGGATTTAATTGATGTTCCAAGAAAAATAAAAAATGATATCAATATTATCAAAGTTCAGCATATGGATGATGTGATTAAGGTGGCGCTATATACCGATGCAGATAGTCTGACGGTTCCCAGGGAGATTAAGGAAAATCATTCAAGAAATAAAAAGAAGAAAGAAACTATATTGCCCGAACAAGAATAATATATACCACAAAAAACAAAAACCGCTGCATAAGGCGGTTTTTTGTTTCATTTATTTTATAATCTTGTGTCCCAGTTATTAGGTAACGCCAGGTTTCGGAGGTTGGGGTTGTCGGTTTTGTTTTTCACTTGTGATCGCCCGGATTCCATTACGGACCTGGTTTATCGAACGGTCCAATTCCATTTCAAGCCTTGTAAGAGTTTCCAAAACATACTCATCGGCCTCCATTTTTGTCGCTTCTACATCAGCACGTGCCTGGAGTAGGATTTGTTCCGCACGGGACTGGGCAGCTTGAACAACGTTATTTTGTTCAATCGCCTGATCTGATTTCTCGCGTGCAAGTGCAATGGTACGGTTGGCTTCTTCCTGCGATTGGGCAAGGATTCTATCTCTCTGCGCAAGAATCTGTTGAGCCTTCTTAATTTCCTCTGGAATCGAAACCCGCATTTGGTCTATGATATCCAGCATTCGGTCTTCATCGACAATCACGCTTTGTGTGAATGGGATGGAACGGCTTTCATTGAATAATTCTTCTAAGCGATCGACAAGATGGAGAATATCCATGTCATCCTCCGAAATAATTTCTGGATTTTGGGGTTTGTAATTTGGCCAATATTAATATTATATTCAAAATCAATCTCTTAAACCATTAATTGGATTCTGATTATTATCATCAGACATTTTGATTACTTTGTTGGCCAGGGCTTCTTTTACAAAGTCCGGGACCATCGAGGATACATCCCCATCCAGCGAAGCAATTTCTTTCACTGTTGAAGAAGAAAGGAAAGTATGGTCCTCGCTGGTGATAAGGGCGATTACTTCAATTTCAGTGGACAAGCGATGGTTGGCGAGAGCCATTCTAAATTCATATTCAAAGTCCGAAAATACCCGCAACCCCCGCACAATAACTTGAGCACCAATCTTATTACTGAAATCTACGGTTAATCCACGATATCCTAGTACTTTTATTTTCTCAATTCCTTGAAATGCGCGCTTTGTAAGGTATATCCGTTCTTCCGGAGAAAACAATAAATTCTTGATCGGTTTGTCATAAACAGCCACTATCAATTCATCAAAAAGTTTTGATGCTCTGGTGGCAATATCAATATGACCAAAATGAATCGGGTCAAATGTCCCCGGAAAAACGGCACGTACCATATTTAACTGACCTCCCCTTTACTTGCTGCCCAGAATTTATTCAATTGTACATTAAGTTGGCGATTTTCCGGTAATGATAAATTCGGATCTGTATTAAACAATTTTATTCCCTGGTGGCGTGCAATTTCGATGATTTTTAAATCGGTTAATTTTGCCATTTTTAATTCAACAAAACCTGACTGGCGGCTACCAAGAAATTCACCAGGACCACGTTGTTCCAGGTCTTTTTCAGCAAGAATAAATCCATCATTGGTTTCAACCATCACTTTGAGCCGTTCATTTTCCAGGGCGTCCTCATTTTCGGGTATCAGGAGACAATAAGAATTGGCTCTTCCTCGGCCAACCCTCCCCCTGAATTGGTGAAGTTGAGCCAGACCAAAACGATTTGCACCTTCGATCATCATTACGGTGGCATTGGGAACATCTACGCCTACCTCAACAACAGACGTTGATACCAGAATATCATATTTCACATGGTGAAAATCGGCCATTACTTTTTCTTTATCCTCAGATTTCATTCGACCATGCAGCAATCCCACTTTGTATTGGGTGAAAATTTGTTTTTGGAGCCTATCATGTTCTTCTACAGCAGCTTTTCCCTCATCCCTGTCGCCGAGTTCAACTAAAGGGAATATGATAAATGCCTGATGCCCCCTGTTGATTTCTTCCCGGATAAGCTGGTAAGCCTCATATCGATGCGTTGGATGGATGATACGTGTCTCAACAGGCTGTCTACCCGACGGCATTTCATCCATGATAGATAAATCTAAATCCCCATACAGGGTTAATGCCAGGGAACGCGGGATTGGTGTTGCAGTCATCACCATCAAGTGTGGATTGGTACCTTTTAATCTTAATCCTGACCGTTGCGATACACCAAAACGGTGCTGCTCATCAATTACTATGAATTGCAAGTTATTAAACTGGACAGGATCCTCAATCAAGGCATGGGTACCGATGATAATTTTAATTGATCCATTTCAGTAATCCTGCCCTGATCTCTTCTTTCTCAGTTTCATTTGTGGCACCAATTATTAACCGGATCTCCTTTTCAGTATAAGGATTTTCACCTGAATTGATTTTTCCAATAAATAGATTTTTAAATGTCCTGTAATGCTGTTCTGCCAGAATACTTGTTGGAGCCATAATGGCACATTGCCCACCGTAATTGTTCACCATCAAGGCTGTTATGGCTGCTATTATCGTTTTACCAGACCCGACATCACCCTGGATTAACCTATTCATTGGCTTTCCAGAAAGTAAATCCAAACGTACATCCTCCAATACCCTTATTTGGGCATTTGTTAGGGTGAAAGGGAGATGATCGATAATATTATTAAGCCATTCATCCGAAGATTGAATTATTTCTGCCGGTTTTGATTTCCATTGACTTCTTTGTTTAAGAACTCCCAGTTGAAGTAAGAAAATTTCATCAAACGCCAACCTGAATTGTGCTTGCTTTAATGAATCTTCTGTTTCAGGAAAGTGTACCTGTTGAATTGCTATCCCAAGATCGATTAATTTCGTTTCACTTTTTACACTCTCTGGAAGAAAATCCATTAATCTTGGAGCCCAATATCTTACCGACTGAAATGTTAAATCCCTAATAATTCGTTGGGATATACCTGCAGTTAATGGGTAAACCGGAACAATCCGATTGGTATTGAGATGGTCTTTATCCAATGGTTCCCATTCCGGACTGTTCATGACCAATCTTCCAAGAAAGGTTTCGATTTTTCCAGATAGAACAATCGACATATTTATTCTAAGTTTCTTTAAAAAGAAATTTGCGTATTTTCCGGGATACCAATTTACACGTAAGAAACCCGTACCATCTGTAACAAGAGCCTCAATTCTGCCTTTCTTCTTACCTAAAGGAGGAACAAATTCAGCCTTGTAGACTTTTGCAATTACAGTTACATCTTCATTTAATGCAAGGCGATTAATGGTTTTTAATTGACTGAAATCATCATAGCGGCGGGGAAAATAATAAAGCAGGTCGTTTATAGTTCGAATACCAAGCGCCTCAAAATTTTTTGAATTTACAGGGCCAATTCCTTTCATTACCGTAATTGGGGAACTTAAGGCTTTTTCAATATTAGAATCTATTGGGGTGGTTCTCGACAAATGATTCTTCGCGGGTATATCATCCCTCTTAATTTGCATATGAATGATTTCGGGAATGACTTTATCTTCCTGAGGATTAACTGGATTTGAATTCGAGCACTTATATCCAGGTACTGAATAGATCTGATTGATTATATGCCTGATCTCATAAATTGAATTTTCTCGAAATTCAGGGTCTGGCTTGTTGTAATTTCTTAATAATTCTGAGATTTTTTGAATACAAAGGTCGGATATTTGATCTGATAGAGCCTCTTTTTCCCATTGAGAAGGAAATTTTTCAAGACCTCCCAAAACGGCCTTATTTTGAAAATTTTCTTTAATTTCAGTATTTGTAATGTTAATTAATTTTTCTAATGACTTTTTTGGTGCCATAGGGAAGTATTAGCCAAATGAATCCAATAATTCGGTAAAATCGCATTAATTAATACTGTCTAAAACAAACACTCCGGAAGTTTTTGGTCCAAATAACGATGCCAGAGTTAAATTTATGGTAATCTCAGACAATACAAGTTTCGGGTCTATTGCAACAATTTGCTCCCTGAGCATTTGAGATAACAATGAATTGGGTGGGGCGGTTTGAAGAAGGGTAATCTCAGTTATTTTTTCAAATTCTTCTACAAATTCAACAAAATAGTCTACAGTGTTCCTGAGATTTCTTGCTTTTCCAAATGGACTCAGCTTTCCTTCTTCAATAGAATATAGAGGAAAAATACCCAACAACTCTCCTATTATTGCCTGGCCAAAATCCAAAAAATGATTATTGTAAAGGTATGAAAGGCCTGGTATGCATAGAATGGAGTAAACCTTCGGGATCATTAACCGAAGATACTTATTAATTTCATGTGAAGGGTTTCCATTCTGAATTTGTTCTGCAACCTTCTGAACTAAAAATCCTAGACCGATTGAAGTCGTTCTTGAATCTATTATTTGAATATCTATACTACCTCTAAGATTATTAGCTGCCTCTTCGGCAATATTTACAAGAGGATTCAATTGAGATGAAAGAAAAATTCCAAAAATTGTTTCATGTGATTTTCCCAAATTTAGGAACAAGTCATAGATTGAATCCTGACTGGGAGCATCAATAACCGAATTTAATTTACCAATACTGGCAAATTTTGGTAATTTTCCGGGTTTTATTGGCTCATTGAAATTGATGACTTTGCCATTGATACTAATTGGCAGCGGAATAATTGTCGTTAATTTTTGAAGATCTGAAGTAAGGTTGGTAAACTGAGCAGAGCTATCTGTAACAACGCATGCAGATACCATATTTACTCGATTGCTATCAAGAAATAATAGTGAGGTTGACCACCTTCATGGATTTCAATTTCATGGAAAGGGTAGACCTTTCGAACATCATCAACGATGCGGTTGACTTCAACCTCTGGTAAATTTTCTCCATAGAAAAAAGTAATTCTTTCCATATTTGAAGTATCGGCCTTATCTAAAAGGTTAAGACACGCATCCAGTACAGAGGAAGATGAATGGACAATTTTTCCATTCAGTATGGAAATAATCTCACCTTCTTTTATCTTTACATTATTAATTTTGACCGATCTCGTGGCTTTGGTGATTTCACCAGTAATTACATCTGACAATGCTTTTTTCATGTTATCAACAACTTCATCAAATTCTCCATCAGGGAGATAATGCAAAATAGCGCTTAGCCCCTGAGGTATTGATATGCTGGGAATAACAGTCACATTTTTCACGGTCATTGTCGCAGCTGCCTGGGCTGCTAAAATTATATTCTTATTATTAGGCAGGATAATAATTTTGTCAGTTGGGAGATCTTCAAATGATTTAAGAATATCCTCCGTGCTTGGATTCATCGTTTGTCCACCTTCAACGATGGCATTTACACCCAGACTGGCAAATATTCTTGAAATTCCAGATCCGGGGGATATGGTGACAACCGCTATTTGTTTTGGTTCAATTGTCGTAAGCTTTATAGGTGCTTTATTTCTTTGATTTGCCACGGTAGTTTGTTCTATTAAATTTTCAATATTTATTTTTTTAATGGTTCCAAGCTGCATCGTGTAGTCAATGGGTTTATACCGATTTTCTGTAGGCACATGAATATGCATCCGATATATACCCTCTCCTTCACCTACCTGGATTGATGTTCCCATTTGTGACAGATTTTCGTAATAATCCTCTATGATTAATGGCTGAAATGGCGAAAAATCTAAAATAATTTCATAATCCTGACCGGGTTCAATACTGGCCATGATATGTTCTTGATTTATCTGAGATAGTGGTTCTAAGGATAATTCCGGTGATTCCAGGGATTCATTTTTAATAAATTTCAACATCCCTTCGAGGATGAAAAACAGTCCTTTTCCACCTGAATCTACGACACCGGCTTGTTTTAATACTGGCAATAACTCGGGGGTATTGATAACAGAATCATCTGCCGATTTAACAATTTTTACAAAAAGGTCAAACAAGGATTCCGATTCAGATATGGCTGCTTCGGCTGCAAAAGAAATATCCTTTGCCACGGTAAGAATTGTTCCTTCCACCGGTCTGACGACACCCTTATAACCGGTATCCCGTGCGACGGCTAATGCCTTTACTAATAGTTTGGCATCCATTGTTTCTGTTGAGTCAAGCGCTTTGGAGAAACCCCGCCAGAGCTGGGAAAGAATAACTCCTGAGTTACCACGTGCGCCTATTAATGCTTCCTGGGCAACTTTATGGGCAATGTGGCCAATATTTATGTCCCCTGAATCTTCTATCTCGCTGTATGCTGATTGCATGGTAAGCGACATATTCGTTCCGGTATCACCATCAGGAACAGGGAAAACATTGAGAGAATTTACTATTTGCTGATTTGTACGGAGCCAAATTAAAGCTGCCTCGATTAATGCTTTGAAGTCCTGACCATTAATTTGATCTTTATTTTTCAAGACGATCAAAGCAGAATCGGAATGAGTTGTATTCATAAATCTCCAATAAATAAGGGTTGATATTTTTAATAAATGCTTATTCGCTAACTCTTAAACTCCGAACATGAACATTCACGACATCGACAGGGATTCCAACAATTTTCTCAACCCGGTATTTTACAGTGTCTGCAACTGTGGCTGTCACGGACTTAATCCGCGTTCCATATTCAATTACAATAAATAAGTTGATCGCCAGTATATTTCCATCATAATGAACATCAACCCCCAAAGTAGGATCCTTCACCAGGACATTTGCAAGACCTGTTGCTAAATTCTTGGCAGCCAGTCCGACAACACCGTATGTTTCTTGGGTACATTGGAAGGCTATTGATGCAATGGCTCGATGTGAGATATAGATATTACCAAGAGGATTTATTCCTTCGCTCATTATCATTTTCCTTATTTGAAATTTACAGAAAGTTCAATTTTACTTGAATAATGTGATCCATTGTGTTAAAATGATAGTTCAAAATATAACCAAAGTACAATACCTGCGACATATTTTATCGCGTGATTGTTAGAAAGGATGTTTTACAATGGCAAAGTGTGATTCATGTGGAAAAACCACAACGTTTGGTCATAATAGAAGTTTTTCAATGCGTGCTACAAATAGGCAATTCAAACCCAATTTACAGGCAATTACAGTTTTTGAAAATGGTAAAAAAATTCGCAAAATCATGTGTGCAAAATGTATAAAAACCATGGCGAAAAGTAAATAATCACAAAAGAATCGTTTTGAATCATCCACAATTGCCTGTCATTTGTGGATTTTTTTATTCTAAAGAGGCTCTCAATTCCTTTATTGCTTGATGGATACCTGCCGGATGTCGAAAAATGGAAGTAGCGGCAACAAAACAAGTCGCCCCTGCTTTATATGCTTCAGGCAAGGTTTCCTTTGAGATTCCGCCGTCTACTTGAATGATCGCTCTATAATTATTCCTGGAAATGGAATTGTTGATTTCATCAATTTTTTTACATACCTGTGGAATAAATGACTGTCCAGAAAATCCGGGATTAACACTCATCACTAAAACCATGTCAATAAAACCTAATATTTCCATAAGTGCGGATGCTGGCGTCCCGGGATTAATTGCTACACCGGCTTTACATCCTAATTCGTGGATTTCCTGAAAAGTTCTGTGAATATTAGGATTACCCTCTATGTGAATGCTTAGTGAACTTGCACCTGCATTTATAAACGACTTTATGTGGTTTTCAGGTCGTTCAATCATCAAATGAACATCAATTGGTAACGCAGAAATTCGATGGCAAGTTTCTACGATAAATGCCCCCATGGAAATATTTGGGACAAACTGACCATCCATCACATCAATATGAATCCAATCTGCACCAGCTGCTTCGATCTGTTTTATCTCATTTCCAAGACTGGAAAAATCTGCGGATAAAATTGAAGGGGCAATTAATATTTTTCCCATTTATCCTCAAGATTGTAATAAAAACCAGATATACAGCCAAAATGGGATTAATCCAGCAACTGCAAGAATCGCCAGGAGCGCAAGGCTTATTGTTCCAAAATCCATTGAGTCTTGGCGGATATTTTTTGCAGCACTGCGATTCAACCGGGGTTGAGAAGTTGGAATCACCGGGTCAGGCATCATTGGCTGGTTATTTATGTAATTAGTTGGGAGGGGCGGGATATCTGCTTCATATGGACGTGCAAGCTGGCTGAAAGTCAATAATACCCTTCCCAATTGATCGGCTGTTCGATAGCGAGCTGACGGCTCTTTAGAAAGCACTTTTAGCAGAATTTGATCAAGCGCCGGAGGGATATTCGGATTGAGCTGCCTTGCTGGGATAGGTTTCGAATCCCGGTGCATTTTTGCAAGGACTGAAGGATCGGTAGATTCGAATGGTAATTTGCCTGTTAACATTTCGTATAGGATAACACCAAGCGAATAAACATCGCTCGCTGGAGAAGGGGGATTGCCGGATGCTTGTTCAGGCGAAAAATATTGTGGTGAACCCCAGACAATATCATATTTCTCGTTAGGATTAATTGATGATAATGCTCGAGCGATACCAAAATCGGTCACTTTTAGTTTTACTTCAGGGGTGACCAGCATATTATGAGGTTTTATATCACAATGAACAAGTCCAGCCCTGTGAGCATAACCAACACCTGCACAGGCCTGGACAATTAAGGGAATTGCTTCATCGATCGAGAAAACCTTTGTTTGCTTTATCATGGTTTTTAAATCTGTACCGGGGACATATTCCATAACAATATATAACCTATCCGTATCTAATCCGAAATCGTGGACAGTAACGATATTGGGGTGGCTAAGATTCGCAGCAGATTTTGCTTCCTGCCTGAACCTTTCCCGGAAAGATGTATCCTGCGAATAGTTTTGTTTTAATACTTTTATAGCTACAGGCCGTTCTAACATTAAATCATATGCTTGATAAACAATTGCCATCCCGCCAGTACCAACAGAGTGCTGGAGCTGGTAGCGATTTCCGAGTAATGGGGATTTTGAAATGGGATTTTCCATAGCTAAGAAAAATTATATCATATGCACCTGTCAGCCAATTTTTTGTGGTTTGGATCAAATTTGCAGCTACATATATTTTGAAATATACTAAAAATTATTGAAATATTCGGAAAAAAAGTAACTGAGGATATTTTTTTATATTAATAACTGGTGGTATCATATCGTCTAATAAGTTTTTTCATCTGGATTTTTTCTTATTTTCTATAAACAATTGATATTATGCATTGGCTATTTTCGAATATTAATCGTTGGGTTATCTTGATAGCACTGGGCGTCTTTCTGTTATCGCTTTCATTGTGGGCGATCTTCCTGTTTTTGTATACACCTGGTCCTCCTGGAAATCAAAATTATCCTTATCTAATCACAGTAGTTTCCGCTCCGGTTATGACACCACAAATGGACTATCTGATAATTAGCAGTCCTACCCCAGCGATCGATAACTCTACTATTGGCATTGACGGAATTCATGTTGGATCCGTTGTACAGATCTACAATACCAATGGAGATGGATTAAGGCTCAGGGAAGGTCCTGGAACTCAACCGGGGGTGAAGTTTGTGGCATTAGATTCGGAATTGTATAATATATCAGCTGGACCTGAAGAGGCGGATGGCTATGTCTGGTGGCATTTGGTCTCACCATACGATGAAAATCGTAGTGGTTGGGCAGCATCGAAATATTTAATGCTGATTGTTCCAGATCAATAAAATTTTCATTTTTAAAATTAAAGTGGAAAAATATAACAAGAAATCTGAACAATCTTGTATGAATAGTGGGAGAACCAACAAAAGAGAGTGGATACGATTTCTTATGTTCAAATTGAACATATAATAACAAACAAAAGCAATATAGCGGTTGATACCTTTCAGTACTTAGATAAGATTCAGGAGTGATTTTTTATGGCAGATGACCAATTTCGTAATAGAAAAATTCTCGTTGTTGACGATGAAGAGCGCATGGTCCGGTTTATTCGGCTAAATCTTGAACATGATGGGTTTTATGTATTAGAGGCCAATAACGGAGTAGGTGCAATAAATTCTATGCGAGATTCAATTCCAGATTTAATCCTGTTGGATATTATGCTTCCTGACCTGGATGGGTTTGAAGTATTAAGATTGATCCGTGAGGTAAACACGGTACCGGTGATTATGTTGACTGCCAAAGGAGAAGAAGAGGACAGGATAAAAGGGTTAGAACTGGGTGCTGACGATTATGTAACCAAACCATTCAGTCCCAGGGAACTCGTTTCCCGGGTTAAGGCGGTATTAAGGAGAACTGAGGCTGCTGGTGGGGTTGGTTCCCAGCCAATTATTGAAATCGATGACCGCTTGAGAATTGATTTTAGCCGAAGGGAAGTATGGGTTGAAAACGAGATCGTTAAACTACGACCCACCGAATACCGATTACTTTACCATCTGGTCCAGAACGCCGGATGGGTGTTAACATATGACCAGATCCTATCGAAAGTCTGGGGATACGAGTATCGGGATGAGTCACATTATGTTCGCCTCTATGTTAATTATTTACGTCAAAAACTTGAAGAAGATCCATCCAATCCTAAATATATCCTGACAGAGAGGGGGATTGGTTATCGGTTTGTGGATTTTCATCGAAAATGAACGTATGAACAAGTAAGATATCCACCAATTCTGACATCTATGGTGTTGGAAATATATATTGAAATTAATAAAAAATTACAATATTAATTTAAGAGGAAAGTAAATTATTAGAATTTACCCCATTAAATAAATAAGTGACTATAATTATTGAGATTGATTTTGAAATGAAAAAGAAAGAGGCTTTATTAAATGTATGATGAACCCATTCATGTAACAGATGCAGCATTCGAAAAAGCTGTCTTGAATTCTCCTATTCCTGTCGTTGTGGATTTCTGGGCGCCCTGGTGTGGACCTTGTAAAATGGTAGCTCCAGCGCTTGAAAAAATTTCCAAGGATTATGCAGGTAAATTAATTGTTGCCAAAGTAAATACTGATGAATATTCAGAGTGGGCACAAAAATTTGGTATTCAGGGGATTCCAACAATGTTATTTGTGGCAAATGGTAAGATAGTCCATCGTCAAACTGGCGCTTTACCGGAAGGTATGCTGCGTGAAGTAATTGACCAGTTTCTTGAAGTGGTCAAAGAATCTCAAACTCCAATGTAATAATACAAAAAAAGAAGGCTGTTCACCCTTCTTTTTTGTTTTAAGGATACGTAATAAACAATTAATCGATTTCTCTTCGAATCCTTGCACCAAGATTCCGAAGTTTATGATCTACTGATTCATAACCCCGATCAATTTGCCCAATATTGCGGATAGTAGAAACCCCTTCTGCAGATAGTGCTGCAATTACCAATGCCATACCAGCTCTGATATCCGGACTCTCCATTTTTTCATTCTGAAGGCGAGCAGGTCCTTGAACAATGCATCTATGTGGATCGCATAAAACAATATGTGCGCCCATGGAGACGAGTTTATCAATGAAGAACATCCTGCTTGGGTACATCCAATCGTGGAACAAAATTGTACCCCGTGATTGAGTAGCAATTACTATGGCGATACTCATTAAGTCTGTGGGAAATGCCGGCCAGGGCATCACACTTATTTCCGGGATAGCTCCTCCAAGATCTGACTCAATGATTAATTCTTGATCCGGAGGAATATATATGTCTTTGCCGTGGGTTTCCCAATCCACACCCAACCGATTGAAAACAAGACGGATCATATCCAGGTACTCCGGTCCAGCATTTCGAATCCATATGGAACCGTTGGTAACTACTGAGGCGCCAATAAAACTGACAACTTCAAGATAATCTGGACCGATATTAAATTCTGTCCCGTGGAGTTCATTTACACCAGAAATTCGCAGGGTATTTGATCCGATATGTACAATATTTGCCCCCATAAGATTTAATAATTTACAAAGTTCCTGAACATGAGGTTCAGAAGCAGCATTACGAATTATCGACTCGCCTTCAGCCAATACACAAGCCATTATCGCATTTTCGGTTGCAGTGACACTGGCTTCATCAAGCAGAATGTTTGCTCCTATTAATTTGTTTGTTTTAAGGTAAAAATTTCTATCATAGATAACATCGGTTCCAAGACTTCTTAGAGCAAGTAGATGTGTATCTACTCTTCTCCTTCCGATAACATCCCCGCCTGGAGGGGGCAGGTGAAGTTCACCAGATCTGGCAAGCATCGGTCCAGCTAATAGAATAGAAGCACGAATTTTTCGGCAGAGTTCCGGGTCCAAGTCAGCCGGACGAACCTCTTTTGAATGGATTTCCCAGGTGTGATGATCGATGGTTGAAATGCTTACACCAAGAGACTCGATTAATGCTCTCATCGTGGTTACATCTTTAATATCAGGAACATTGTGCAATATTACCGGTTCATTCGTCAATAAACAGGCTGCCAACATCGGCAGAGCAGCATTTTTATTTCCCGATGGAAATACTTCTCCGTGGAGGGGGTGTCCCCCTTCAATAATGAATTTCTCCATGATCACTCCCGATTAATAAACTATGTAGCAGCAAATTTATCCTCAAAAATCAAAAAATTGTCATTTCATTGGGAAAGTCCCAATTTCTTAGTAGATATATTAGGATTTTGTTTACCGCGAGGGTTTTGTGTAATTATATATCATCAATCATCCTGGAAAATTCCTCTATCGTTGTAACAGGTTGTTTACAGGTAAATCCGTGGCAAACATAGGCAGTCATCAGATTATCAATCGGTGAATGACCTTGGAGTAATTCCGGTAATTTTAAACTGGAAGAAAATGGACCAGCCGCTGTTATTAAATTCGGACGATACATCGAATTTATAATGTCGAAAAAACGAGGATCTTTTTGTTTATGTTTCGGCCAAACCAGTGCCACTTGTTTAATATCTGCATGGGCTAAATCCATTGCTTGTAACCAGAATGGAAACCCATATGGATCACTTTTAATCAAGTCCTGTACACCTGAAAGAGTTTTTTCTGCAAGGTTCCGATAATTATCATTTCCGGTAAATGCTGCATGCAGTATTAAAGCATAAACAGCCATTGCACTTCCGCAAGGGGTTACATTATCGCGAAGGTTTTTAGGTCTATAGATCAATTCTTTATGGTGGTTAGATGTGTCGAAAAAACTTGTGAGATCGGGATCATAAAATAAGCTGATCAAATCTTGAATCAATAAATCAATTTTATTCAACCAAACCGGATTGAAATCAGCCTGGTAGAGTGCATAAAGGGCCAGGATTAATGCGGAATAATCTTCCAGGTACGCATTAATACTTGCTTTTCCTTGACGCCAGCAGCGAAATAAATTTCCATCTTTTAACATTTCGCGTAGCAAAAACTCCCCAATTCCCTTTGCAACGATAAGGTAATCAGGGCGATTTAAGTATCTGGCCGCCTCTGCAAATGAGAGCAATGTCAATGCGTTCCAGGAGGTTAAGATTTTATCGTCTAATGCGGGATGAATTCGCTTAGATCTTAGTTGAAACAGTTTTAAGCGAATATTTTCCAATTTTGAATAAAAAACATCGTTTTCTAATCCCATTTCGAGAATCGTTTCGCGATGAGATTTTTGGTGCTGTAAAATGACTTTACCCTCAAAATTTCCTTTCTCCGAAATATTACAAACTTTAGTAAGAAAATGAAATTCATCAAGTGATAGATTGGATCGAAGTTCCTCAAAGGACCAGGTGTAAAAATTACCTTCTATTCCTTCCGAATCTGCATCTATACTGCTATAGAAACCTCCTGCAGGATCCCGTAATTCAATGGCCATAAAATTTAAAATTCCTTCGCAGGTGTTCTTAAATTCATCTTCTCCAGTGAGCAAGTAACCACGCAGATATGCCAATGACAATTGGGCATTATCGTAGAGCATTTTTTCAAAATGAGGAATTAACCAGAGTTCATCGGTACTGTAACGATGAAAACCGCCGCCCAGGATATCATACATCCCTCCACGGCACATCATCATTAATGCATGCTTGACTACTCCTTTACAACTGTCATCCCCCTTGAAGGCTTGATCCGTGAGAAACAAAATATTTATCGGTAGAGGAAATTTTGGGGCATTACCCCAACCACCATTTTCGTAATCATAATGATTTAGAAGAGCTTTGGCAGACCTGGAAACCAATGAAGGATCCATGAATTGTCCGGAATAAGTTTCTACTTCAATTTTATTAGAAAGATGACGAAACAGTCTCTCTGACGTACGAATAATTTCCCGGTTATCATTCTCCCAAATTTTTGATATTTGGAATAATACTTCATTGAATGATGGCAATCCAAAGCGGGGTTTAGGTGGGTAGTAAGTGCCCCCATAAAATGGCATTAATTCTGGTGTTAGGAATACTGAAAGTGGCCATCCACCTTGTCCAGTGATTGCAATTACTGCATCCATATAAATATTGTCAAGATCGGGACGTTGTTCACGATCGACCTTGATATTTATATATTTTTCATTTAGTATTTTTGCTGTCTCATCATTTTCGAACGATTCTTTTTCCATTACGTGGCACCAGTGGCAGGCAGAGTACCCAATACTCAAGAAGATAGGCTTTCCTTCCTCCTTTGATTTTCGTAATGCATCTTCACCCCAAGGATACCAATCTACCGGATTATTTGCATGCTGCAGTAGATACGGGGATGTTTCATGGATCAGATGATTTGGCATTGAATTCTCCCAATTATGAATTTATTAAAATGATAATGTTGATAATCGTGTAAATATTCGATTGAGTATCGTATAATTCTAATAATGTTATCCATTGATATTATTATGTTGTTCCCAGATTTAGGGAATTCAATCAAATTATTGAGAATGAATAAGAGGTAAATTTGATTACTATTCAACAAGTTGATCCCAGGAATAAGAAGCAGGTCAATGAATTTATTCAATTTCATTATGATCTATATGCAAAATGCCCGCAATGGGTGCCGCCCTTTAAATCAGACGTACGTAATATGTTAAATCCCGAAAAGCATCCATTTTATGATCATAGCCAAGCCGCCTTTTTTATTGCGAAAGAAAATGATCATACCGTTGGCCGGTTGATTGTTTTTGAAAATATCCCATACAATACCTATCACGGGAAAAAACTGGCTGGTTTTACATTATTCGATTCAATTAACAATCAAGAAGTTGCAAACAGTTTGTTTGAAAAGGCTTTCGAGTGGGCGAAGGAAAAGAATCTGGATGAGATAATTGGACCAAAGGGATTCGGTCCTTTTGATGGGTATGGCATGCTGATTGAAGGGTTTCAATACCGGCAGGTAATGAATATGATGTCTTATAATTATGAATATTATCCCGGTCTTGTTGAACAAGCTGGCTTTTCAAAATTGGTTGACTTTGTGTGTACAAGAATTAAAATTGAAGATTTATTCCTACCAGACAGAGTCGAAGAGATCGCTACTAAAGTGTTAGAAAAGGGATCATTTAAGGTAAAAAGATTTAAATCTAAAAAGGAATTGAAATCCTGGGGACGCAGAATCGGCCAAGCATATAATAAGACTTTTGTAAAAAATTGGGAATATTATCCATTATCTGATCATGAAATTGATTATGTGATGAAAGATCTTATGATGATATTAGATCCCCAATTAATTAAGTTGATTCAATACAAAGAAGAGCTGGTTGGTTTTTTAGTTGCATTCCCCGATTTATCTGCTGCAATGCAACGACATGGTGGGGGTATTACACCCTGGGGTATTCTTGATTTACTCAGGGAAACAAAGAAAACAAAGCGAGTTATATTAAACGGTTTAGGTATTGTTCCAGAGCTTCTTGGAAGGGGTGGAAACGCATTACTTTATTCAGAGATGGTTAAGACTGTCAAAGATTGGGGTTTTGAGGATATAGAATTAACCCAAATGGCTGAGACAGCTGTTCAAGTACGAAAGGATATGGAGAAATTTGGAGCGGTCACAATAAAAAATCACCGGGTATACCACAAGACCATTTAAATTTTAAAAAAGAAAAACCAATTTAGTAGTTAAATGAAGGTTCCAAGAATTCCATAAATGACGGAACAAGCCTGGGCGTAGTGAAAATTTGTGTATATATAATCATTTCCATGTAAGGGGGATTGGTTGAAATAATATCCCCCGGCTTGTAAAATTATCATTCATCAAATATTTTTGTCTTAAAACCCCTAATAATCAACAAAAAACCTTGTTCTATATGCATAACCAGGCGTAATATGTACTCTTGTTTGCTGGAAACCGAAAAATAAATCAGAGGTATATAGCGGACAATTTAATAAATATCAAACCTGCGATCTTTTAATAGGTCCATGGATTTTCGGGATTCATTTATTGTATCAAAGTCGATTTCGGAAATAAGTAACTTTTCCTGATTTTGATCCGCCTGAGCCAAAATCTGACCCGTAGGGGATATCAGGCAACTGGACCCACCAAAGGGTTCACCCCTTTGGGAACCGACACAATTGACAGCGGCCATAAAGACCTGGTTTTCAATTGCTCTGGCCTGTAATAATATTCGCCAGTGTTCTATCCTCTTTGCGGGCCATTCAGCGACAAGGAGAAAAATTTCTACCGGTTTGAGAGCCATAAGTCGGAACATTTCCGGGAACCTCAGGTCATAACATATTGCCAATCCGGCATTACCCCACTGGAAAGTATTGGCTTGAATTTGGTCACCAGCTGTAAAGTATAAATCTTCGCTAAAGAGTTTGATTAGATGTAGTTTATTATATATGGGGCAGATTTCACCTTCTGCATTAATTATTATGAATGAATTATAAAATCGATTCTCAATCCGAAAAATATAGGAACCACCAATGGATATCTGTTTATTTTTTGCTACAAATTTTAGCTCGTTGAGTATTGAATCATTGGTTTGAGAGTAAGAATTGATGTTGGTAAGATCGTATCCTGTTGTCCACAACTCAGGTAATAGGATTAAGTCACAACCCTCATTAGAAGCCTGATCAATTAGTAACAAGCCCTTTTTTAGGTTTTTCTCAGGATTACCAATGGCAATATTCGTCTGTGCAAGGGATATTTTAATTGTCATGATCCTTGAATTATAATTTACCGTTACAAAGCTGGATGTGAAATTCCATTATAAGAAAGGCGTCATTTGATTTATCATCGTGCAACCAGCAGGTCAAGAATTGTAATTCCAATAATTGTCGTGTTTGGAATTGTGTTCATTACTTATTTGAATTTCCTATTTGTTAAAGCTAACCCAGGAGGGAATGATTTTTTGGTGCAATGGGTCGGGACAAAAATGCTGATCGTCAATGAGATCAGTCCCTACATCGAAGAATCCCATATCGCCATCAAACAAACTGCAGACATTCAAGGTATATCTGCGCATGAAGATGACTTACGGTTTCATTACCCGCTCTATTCCATCATTATGTTTTTTCCATTTGCATTAATACCGGATTATTTAATTGCGAGGGCAATCTGGTTGACTGTTTTGGAGTTATCAATACTCGGGTATATTTGGCTTTTCCTAAATCTATTTGATGTAAAGCAAAATTATTACTTAATTATCCTGTTTTTGATTTTATTTGCTTTCGGATTTCACAGCATCTTCCCATTAATTAATGGGGATGTTATCGTTTTGATCGGATTATTGGTTATTGCCAGTTTATTAATGATCAAAAATGGTGAAGATGAAATCGCTGGGGTAATATTGGCATTCACCACAATAAAAGGTCAATCATTAATCATTTTTTATATCTTTATACTCTATTGGGTAATCCGAAATCACAGGTGGAATATAGCACTCTGGTTTCTAATTACAATAGTTTTGTTATCGGCAAGTTCTTTATTATTCATCAATTCATGGATAATCGAATATTTACGGCTTGCTATTCAATTTCCGGCGTATGCTCCTTTTTCCACACCGGGCAGAGCGTTGGCTGAGTTGTGGTTTCCCTTATTTGGTGTACGGATCGGATGGATAATATCCGGATTTCTTGCAGTAATACTCTTATATGAGTGGAGAAATGCTGGAACCCAGTCGTTTCGGATATTTTTATGGCTGGCTTGTCTGAGTATCCTGAGTTCGCAGTGGATTGGGATTCCAAGTGAACCAAGTAATTACATACTAATCTATCTAGGATTAGCTCTAATCATCTCAAATATGGCAGGGAGATGGGGAAATAAGGCAATTGTAAATTCTGCCATTGCGGTAGGTTTCATCTTTCTTGGAATATGGCTTATCTATTTGAATACGATCGAATTTTATCAAACAAATTACGCTTTACATCCAGCATTCGTTTTCCCTATCCCAGTAGTTACATTCCTTGGATTATATTGGGTGAGATGGTGGATTTTTCAACCAGAAGAGTACCGGAATATATTGAAAAAACTATTATTGCTTTTAAGATATAGGCGAGGTATATGAGTATTAATAGTCCATCACATTTTCCAGCGTGTTATTCTCTAAAAGCATCAAAATTACGATGGTTATTATTTTGGGGTGGATAAATTTGCTAAGATTAAGGTATGATTATTTTGGAATTATCAGTTCACTGCATATGTAATACATCTTGAGGAGAAATAATTATGAGCAATCTGGTAATTGGAATACTGACTGGCGGTGGAGACGTCCCTGGTTTGAATACCTGTATGAAATCTGTTGTCCTCGGAGCTCTCGAATCGGGATATTCTATAAAGGGTATTCGCAGAGGTTGGGGAGGATTAATGGAATTTAATCCTGATGATGCTGACACACATCAAAAACTTGTGCGGGATTTGGGTAGGGAGGATGTTAGGACCGTTGATAGAACAGGTGGAACATTCTTGCATAGTTCTAGAACAAATCCACAAAAAGTGAAAGCAAAAAATGTTCCTGATTTTCTGGTTAATTCTCGTTATGGAAAGAAAATTGATGAAGATGGAACAATGGATTTCACCGATCATATATTAAGGGTTCTCGACATTCTTGGAATTGATGTTCTAATCAGCATTGGTGGAGATGATACCTTAAGCTTTTCTGCAAGGCTGGACAAAGAAGATTTTCGCATAGTTGGCATTCCGAAAACTATGGATAATGATGTATTTGGAACAGATTATTGTATTGGGTTTTCAACATCCATTTCACGGAGTGTTGATGTTATTACTAATATGCGCACTTCTATTGGTTCACATGAACGTATTGGAATAATTGAATTATTTGGCCGGTACAGTGGAGAGACAAGTCTCATAACTGGCTACCTTGCATATTGTGATCGCTGCATCATATCAGAGGTACCGTTTGAGATTGAAAGATTGGCGTATTTTTTGAAAAAAGATAAGAAGGAAAATCCATCAAATTACTCCTTAATGACAATTTCGGAGGGCGCATCCATAATCGGCGGTGATATGATCGTTTCTGGTGAAGCGGATGCTTATGGACACAAAAAATTAGGCGGAATTGGAGTCATAACTGCCGAAGAAATTAAGCGCCTTACCGGCGAAGATATTATGTACCAGCAACTTGGCTATATAGTCCGGTCGGGACCTCCCGATTCACTGGATCGTATGGTAGCCAATTCCTTTGGCAACCTGGCGTTGCAGCTCATACAACGTGGGGAAACTGGTAAAATGGTGGCCTTAAATGGTGGCAAATATACAACAGTACCCATAGGCATGGTTATGGCTGGAAAAAAACGAGTAGACGTAGCTGGGTTTTATGATGTTGAGAATTATCGACCAAAAGTTCAAAATTTTATGGGTGTTCCGATGTTTTTCGGTTAACCAATTAATTTATTTAAGGTAAAGGGAATAGGAGATTAAAATGATAGTCACAACAAAAAAGCTGTTTGAAGCTGCTTATGGCAAATATGCAATTGGGGCATACAATATCAACAACCTTGAACAAACTGCTGGTTTATTCCGCGGCTGTCTTGATAGCCAGGCACCATTTATTATCCAAATTAGTAAAGGGGCTCGAACTTACACACATAAAATCATGTTGGAAGGATTGATCAGGTCCGCCGATGAGGTATATCCTGAGGCTATTTTTGCTGTCCATCTGGATCATGGGGACGAGCCTACCTGTTACGATTGTATCGATAGTGGTTTTTATAGCTCTGTAATGATTGATGCGAGCCATGAAGATTTTGAAACTAATATTGCAATTACGAAAAGGGTAGTTGATGCTGCTCATGCCAAAGGAATTGTTGTTGAGGCTGAGTTAGGAAAACTGGGCGGGGTGGAGGAGCATGTAAAAGTTAGCGAAGCTGATGCGAAATTAACCGATCCTGACCAGGCAATGGAATTTGTAGAAAGAACAGGATGCGATTCTTTGGCCTGCGCAATTGGAACATCCCATGGTGCATTTAAGTTTTCCGGATCCCAGTCATTGCATTTTGATGTTTTAAAAGAAATCCAAGGTCGTCTACCGGGTTTCCCCCTGGTTATGCATGGCAGCAGTTCGGTTCCTCAGGAAGAAGTGGAAAGAATTAATAAAGCCGGCGGAAATATAAAGGGCGCCAAGGGAGTTGACCCGACTCAATTCCGCAAAGCTGCTGAGTTAGGTGTGACGAAAGTAAATATAGATACGGATGGTCGCCTGGTTTGGACACGAGTCCACCGTGAGCATTTTCTTAATCATCCAGAAAATTTTGATCTGAGAAAACCGGGAGAACTGTTCATAAAAGAATATGCAATATTTATTGCGGAAAAGAATAATTACCTCGGAAGTGCCGGACAATTAGATAATGTCCGGAAGATATTAATCAAATAAAATTTGATTTTCAGCAAAATCACTCTGATCCTGCATAATGAGTTATGCAGGATCAAGATTGTTTTAATACGGTTTTCACTATGGCCAAACATATACAGGTAGCCGATAGAAATCGATATGCAGTAATTCCGAGAACATTGATTTTTTTGTTTGATAGAGAAAATGTCCTACTCATTATGGGTGCTTCAAACAAGAATATTTGGGCAAATAAGTTAAATGGGATAGGAGGACATATTGAGCGTGGAGAAAATGTAATTCAATCAGCAAAACGCGAATTATTTGAAGAAACCAATATTGTTAACCAATCTTTATGGATTTCCGGGAATATATTAATAGATACAAATGATGCGAGAAACAGGAATTTTGCTTTTCATCCTGAAAGGTCTGTATGGCGGAGGGGAAATCAGAAATGCAGATGAAGGACAACTATTTTGGATGAATATTAACAAATTGCCAGCAGATAATTTAGTTGAGGATTTAAGGGATCTACTTCCAAGGGTTTATGCACATAAGGTTACCGATCCAATATTTTCTGGGCGATATTATTATAATAAGTCGGACAACCTTGTTATTTCATTTCAAAACGAGCCTTGATTGGATTTAATTCACTTTTTCATAAAAAACCAGCAAGGTACTGCCATACTTACGAGTATCAAATTCTTGAAAGTTAGTAAGCTCAAGCCTTTGATACTCAACCGGGTGGATTTGAACAACAATCCAAGTGGTTTCATTCATCCAGGAGGGGTTATGGTTCAAGGAAAAAAGTGATTTGATCCATATTTTTTTATATTGTGGGGGGGCTACATAAATATAGTCAAAACTCCGGTCGGCAGGTCGATTGATGTAAGAGATCGCATCTGAAAAAATTACCTCAGCCTTGTGGGATAATCTGGTTGAGGATAAATTACTTTGTATTGTTGTAATGGCTAAATGGTTATTATCGAGAATGCGCAGATAATCCGCTTCGCGGCTAAGTGCTTCTATCCCAACACTGCCAGTGCCGCCAAACAAGTCTAAAAAACTTGCCCCTTGGATATCCGGTCCAATTATATTAAATAGAGACTCTTTTGCACGATCTGTAATTGGTCTAGTATTATCTCCAGGAACGGATTTAAGCCTGAGTCCCTTTGCTATTCCTGATATGATTCTAGGGTTGCTCAATTTTTCATTTCAATAAATTAGGATTTATTTTTCCACGGATTGACGAGCTGCCTGCAGGTTTCCGTGGGGAGCAATAATAGGGACAACACAGCCAGTTCCGAGTACAATTTTCTTATGATTCGTTATCTCAAGAATTTCCCTTGCTTCGCTGAAGACTTGGTCGGGAGAACCTTTGACCATTGTCTCCCACTGACTTAAACCACCACAAACCACCCCATCGTAACGTAAAATTGCGTCGGCAATATTTGGTTTCGTTTGACGATCATGCCAGTTGATTATTTGCACAGGATAATCAAGGACATGATCAAACATGACTTCTGTTCCGTGGAGATGGAGAACATTCAACCAGAAGCCGCTGAGATTTGAGCAAATCTTCAAATCGTAATATTTCCCAAATTTAATAAATTCATCTGCTGAAAAAATATTATATTGTGCCTGTTGCACAGCGAAAAATATCCCATCCAGATTAATTTTCTTGATCTCATCGATAAACCGAAGAGTGGTTTCTACTATGATATCTAGTCCATAAGCAACCGCTTCCGGATATTTTCTGACATGAATCGGTAAATTATTCTTGCCAACAAGGTTCTTTGCCTGGGAGAGCGGACTGAATATCGTTTGGATTAGAGGAGTCTCAGGACTAAATTCTTTTACCAGCATTTTGGCACAATCGATTTGTCTTCCAAGTGATCCGAGTGTTGGATCAAGGGATTTTAATTTGTACCAATCTTCAGGCACATTAATAATCTGATTTTTATAATCCCGTGTACCTTCTGTATTTCCATTCCACGTATCCTGTATCCCCCAATCAGAAACACAAAAAGAGGATGATGGAGTGATTTTGATAAAATCAAAATCATATTGTTTTTGAAAAATACTAGATGCTTTTGCAAGTCCATCAGCAGACTGATCATCAACGGGGAAGTGTCGCCATAAAGCCACAGGAGCACGATCGGGTGTCTCTCCCGAGATTGTTTTTTCCATCCTCTCACGGTGACTAAGGAAAAATTCGGGTTTCAATTACCAGGTACCTTTTTCAATCTGGTTGTAATGCCCGGTTGCCAAGCTTTTTAAGATTTGTGCTCGATCGGATCTATCGATAACATGACTATGGTCGATCACCTGGGTAAATATTGTCTTGGCTTCCTCACTCTGACCACCGGCTTTTAGAGCTAATCCAAGAGCATACATTGTGTTAATATCCTCGGGATCCATTTCAAGGGCAACTTTGAAATCGGATATCGAGTTGGAGAAATCATTTACGTGATAGTAAAGCCATCCACGATTAATATACTCCGTTTTAGATTCGGCTTTCAACTCGCTTGGATGGGTTAATTTATTTGCAGATTTTTCAGCCATGCTATTACCTCCCGGTTTCAGCAATTCTTGTAATTATTCTACACTAATGTGGGTGGAACCATTCCATCATCTCTCAATTAAACGATAAATTAATTAACATCACTATATGTCCATAAACGATTTGCTAAGAAATTCCAGAGCATGACAACAATAATTGCCGAAGCCAATGCTAAATTATGACCAATAAATATTGGGGATATTGTATTTGGTGGAATTATTCTCTTTCCAAGATTTATGAAGACAATCTCCAAGAATGCAAAAAGTGGTGTGCGAATAATCAATCCAACGAAGCTGACGAGGAGGAATTGGGTTCCCTGTCTCCGGATTGATTTTGTCCTTGAATCAGGATAAGTCCAATACCGGTTTCCCATGAAATTACTAAAAACAGCAACGATGAAAGAAATCACGCTGGCTACAACCGGGGAAATAAGGGTAAACAAGGTGAGTAAATTAAAAATCCCAAAATCAATGACAGCCCCAATGGCACCAACCGTTGCAAATTTAAGAAAAAACGAGTTCTTTCCTTTGGGTTTTTAGTAATCATTGGAGCCCAAGCTCATTTTTAAAATAAGTTACAGTTCGTAAAATTCCTTCTTCCAATGAGTATTTTGGCTGCCAACCAAGGATCTCCCTGGCTCTCGTAATATCTGGCTGCCTTTTCTTGGGATCATCTCCCAGTTTCATATCCAAATTAATATCGATGCCGGAAGGGTTGCCAACTAATCGGTTGATTGTATGAGCGAAATCAAGAATTGTGATTTCAGAAGGATTACCTATATTTACTGGCATGTGTTCCTCTGATAGGAGAAGGCGGTAAATACCATCCACTAAATCATCCACATAACAGAAGCTTCGTGTTTGACTCCCATCTCCGTAAATTGTGAGAGGATTGTGACGGAGTGCTTGCTGCATAAAATTCGGAACAACCCTGCCATCATCCAATCTCATTCGAGGTCCGTATGTATTAAAAATACGAACAATTCTTGTATTGATGTCATGATAACGATGGTATGCCATTGTCAGTGCTTCAGCAAAGCGTTTTGCCTCATCGTAGACGGAACGCAAACCAATGGGATCAACATGACCCCAGTAAGACTCACTTTGCGGGTGCTCTTGTGGATCACCATAAATTTCACTGGTGGATGCGAGCAAATACCTGGCTTGATGAACCCTAGCAACACCTAGAGTGTTATGAGTTCCAAGGGCGCCTGCTTTCATGGTTTGGATAGGCAGATTTGGATATCCAAATGGTGATGCAGGGTTTGGGCTTGCAGGAGACGCAAAGTGCATCACTGCGTCAATTTTTCCGGGAACGAAAATAAAATTGGCTACATCATGCCGGATAAACTCAAACCTGGGATTGCCTGATAAGTGGGCAAGATTAGCGGTGTTACCGGTGACAAAATTATCCATCCCTATTACATAGTGACCTTCATTAATTAAAAGGTCACAGAGGTGGGAACCAAGAAATCCTGCTGCTCCTGTTATTAATATTCTCATAAAAACCTGATGTTACTCCTTTCTAACTTATTTCCAATCAATTCTAATGATTGATCCATCACCGCTGATTTGTTGTTCCTGGTCAAGATCAACATTTATTAGCCATAAATTTCCTTGATTTATTAACCCTATCCAACGCTCCATTTTATCAGTATTCCATGGACTCCATGCGATTTTTTGAGGTTCGATACCTGTTGATCCTTCTGAAGGAAAAACTGTAATTTTATTTGATCCATCCCGGTCCATCACAACCAACCGATAACGGCTGGTATCGCTCTTTTCTGGAAAGGCTGCCTGGAGGTATGCAACAAGAAAATTTTCATCAGGATAAGGGGCTGGTTCCGGATAAGAGAACATTCCAGTTTCAGGTACTAAAGGCACAGTGTAGTCATCTTCAATTACCCATGCAACCAGATCAAACCGTGGGGAATCTTCATCCCTGGTTAAACCAGATGCGGGGGCGTGGTTTGTCAAAAATACAGTGGAGTCATCACTGCTGAAGCCAATTCCAGGAATCCAGGCCCAATCGCTACCTGTTTCGACTGGAATTAAATTGAATAATGGGACCAATTCTTTTGAGTCAGTGTTAACCTGCCCTATACTATCGGGTCGGGCATAAATGATCATATTACCGCTATTAGACCATGTATACGTTGTGCCCCACCAACCGTATATCCCACCGGAGTTTGCATCAATGAGAACTTCTTCACCTACAGGATAACCAGATTCATTAATCTCTACCAGAACGAGATCGTTATTTGCTTGCCACCCGGGGGGGGTGGACCTTGGTTCCACTGTCGAATAAGCGATTGTATTTACCTCATTTGGAACCCAATCTGCAAAATGGACTACATTTTTTACTTGCAAAGAGATTGGTTTTGAGGAAGTATCAAGTAAATTTACAAGCCAGAGAGAATTTATTTCATTTTCCAGTTCGGATTTTCTTGTGAAAAGAAGCCAATCACTTTCAGGGGATAGATTGAAAATCCTTCCATCCAAATCACCTGTTGTCACTACCGGTCTTCTTTCACCTGTGTTGCCTTCTATGACCCATGCATTTCCAGCGGATAGGTATGCTAATTTTCCAGGAATCGTTACAGGCGAAAAGGGGGATTGCACACCAACCATAATAATTTCAGCCTGGGCATCATCCATTACTGTCTCTCTGGCAATAGTCCTGGAAACTTGCTCACCATTTTCAAATAGTAAACGATGCGTGATTTCTTTTTTTCCATTTTTTCCGGGTTGAATTATTAATGTTTGCCCTTCTGGCAAGGATTCGTTTTTTACCGTTTGCTGGGAAAAAGGAACAGTTATTTCTTCTACTTCAAATTCCTCGGTCACACGAACTACTTTTAATTTCCATTTCAGTTTTGATTTCAGAGTTACCTTGAGGTTCGACTCTGTCTAAATTATTGAGGATCACATTTTTTCGATTTAAAACATCGGCGACTTTTTCGCCATATTGGACATCAACAATTATTATCTGGTTATCAACCAGTATTTTTGTTTCTATCGTCTGCGTGGGAGTAAAAAGACTTGAACATCCATTTACCAGTAATAGTATTAACACCAGGGATATTAACCAAAATAACCAGGAAATAAACGAAATAGGTAGTTGGTTATTTATCTTTGGCACAGACGAATTATAGTTTATAGGAGGTTTATTGATAAGAACCAGTGATAGTCATTGAGCCATCATTAATGGATATTTGATTGATTTTTGCGCCATTGCTGACAGTTGATATGGAATTGGTCAATGATTCTTTGATACGGGATACAAATGTATCAAGTAAGTTTTCTGGAAAAGGTATTGGTCCAAAATCTGCCTCCATGATATTTATGTCAATCTCGCCTGACTCATTTACCACAGCATTGAGTGATATTTTTATGTTGGCGGAAAGGATGCTTTCCTGCAAATTTCCATATACATCCATTCTATCTTTTGATAATATTATTTTGGGATCCTGGAAGTTCATTTCTGACTGAGACGCCAGATATGAATTCAGATATGCGGTAAGGTCATCCTGTGTCAATATAACAGTAATCGTACCGTTATCGGGATTAATTTGTCCTTTTTCATCAATAAACTCTTCGAAGGTCAGGGGCAGGTCCGCAACAGCAGGGGATTCTGTTTCAGCAGGAACCATCCCGCGAAGGGGGATACTGCAGGCAATACTTGTTGAAATTAATACGGATATTAGTAAAATAGATCTAAAGTAAAAACTCATACATTCCTTCTTTATCCAAGATTTGAAAGCGAAAATATTATAGCATGGTTGAAAATTATCCAAACGGCACACAATTTTCCCTGGTATCCCAAATAGAAGCTTTATTATTTATTGCTCCAGGGCCAACATCAATTTCGCAATTGGCAGAAACATTGGATGTTAAAACCAGTGAAATCGAAATTGGCTTACAACAACTGGAGACTTTTTATAAACAGGATCGTGGATTAAGATTGATTTGGCATTCTGGGAGAGTGGAATTGACGACAAAGCCAGAAATGTCGGTGATAATCGAAAAATTTTTAGGATTAGATACAACCTCAAAATTAAGCCGGGCAGGATTAGAGACTCTTGCGATAATTGCGTATAGACAACCAATAACAAGACCTGCTATAGATGCCATAAGAGGGGTTAATAGTGATGGAGTCATAAAAAGCCTTTTGAGTAAAGGATTAATTACAGAGCTTGACCGAGCACATACACCAGGTAGACCAATTTTATTTGGAACTACTGAAGATTTTCTTTTACATTTTGGCTTAAGGTCAGTTGATGATTTACCTCCATACATTCGTGATGAACAAATGGCCAACGGTACTCAAAATGGGATGCAAATATTAAAAGATTAATTATGGAGGAGAGATTACAGAAAGTATTATCAAAAGCAGGATTCGGATCACGAAGAACCTGTGAGAAACTAATTGAATCGGGTCAGGTAAATGTAAATGGGAAGGTTGCCAGGCTTGGTTGCAAGGTAAATCCAGAAAATGACAAAATTATTGTAAATGGAAAAAAAATTAATCCGCAAAATACACCAAACATTTATATTGTCTTGAACAAGCCCAAGGGGGTTTTGTCCGATCATAATTCCAATGATCCACGGTTATCAGTTTTTGACCTTGTCCCAATCCACACACATTTATTTGCGGTTGGACGTCTTGATTACAACAGCCAAGGACTAATCTTATTAACAAGTGATGGGGATCTTGCTTATAGGTTAACGCACCCTTCATTTGGACACGAGAAAGAATACCACGTATTGATCAAAGGCAAACCGGACGAAAAACAATTGAATGTTCTTCAAAACGGCGTTGTATTAAATGATGGATATAAAACCAGACCGGCTAATATATCAATAAATCATCATGATGGAACAAATACCTGGTTAACGATAATCCTGCAGGAAGGGAGGAAAAGACAAATCCGGGAAATGTGTTCATGTGTTGGATTGGAACTGGTTGAACTAATTAGAGTTCGTATAGGGACACTTGAATTAGAGGGATTAATGCCAAAAGAGTGGAGATATTTATCCTCTCCAGAGTTGGAATCCTTAAAACATTATATTCATGGCAATAGAGATAGCGAAAAAATTTAATCTGCTTGTGGAAGACCTTCTCGAATTTTTTCAAATACTACTGGTTGAACAGGATTTTCCTTTGCTTTCCTTCGAATACAATCTTTTAATTTCTCCTGCTGCAGGGTAGGAATGGGTGCATTATTGGCTTGAACCGTTGCTTTTTCACTCATAAAGAATAATATGGATTGTGGTTCTGGGATTTCTAAATTCTCAAAGTGGTTTTTTAGATACTTTATTAATTTCTCCTGCGTTGACTTGATTTCTACATCTGGTCTGCCAAGGCTTTCCTGGGCGAATATTTTCATATAGAGATTTCCACCCTTTTGCTTCCACCTCCCGCTTTTTTCATCAAATGTGATTGTTCCTCCCTGGTGTGCAGGAGTTATTGCTATTAAACCAGATGGACCAACTAAGAGATGGGATGCAGGTGTTTGATAATGATAAATTGAGTACTTGTCATCCAATCCCTTTAAAGCCAGATTGATCTGTTCATCCGGTCGGGGAGAGCGCCCCCAACGCGTGATGTAATAAATACCAACCTGAGAGAGTAAAAATCCTACAATTAATGCTATAAAGGTTAAATTTTGGAATTCATTTTGGAAGGATGTATAGAGACCGGCGCCTAAAACAAGGATACTTATTATTGTTGAAAATTGTCCAATTTTTTTATTTCGATTTATTAAAGAATGATTTGTAATAATCTTCATCAGAAATCCACCTCTAAATTTAATTTAGTATTATATTCTATTTTGAAATGAATCCGACAGTGCAGATTGAATATCTTTCGTAACTGCTTGTTCGACAATCCTGACAGCATTGATAATCGCTTTTTGATCCGACCGTCCATGGCCTACAAAAACAAGTCCATCAATTCCCAGTAAGGGTGCAGCCCCGACTTCTCTAGGATCCATCATTTTTTTTATTTTTGTAAAAGCAGGTTTTGCAAGAAAGGCACCCAGAGAGGTCCGAAAACCTGCAGTTAATTCATTTTTCAGTATATCAAAGAGCATTTTTGCTACTGCTTCACTACCTTTCAGGAATATATTTCCCGTGAAACCATCTGTGACAGCAACATCTACCACCCCTTGGAACACCTCTTTTGCCTCAACATTCCCAACAAAATTAATGTTGGCTTTCTCCAACAATGGGTATGAATCCTTTATCAGTTGATTCCCTTTGCCTGGCTCCTCTCCGTTCGATAGCAAACCGACCCTCGGGTTGACTTTTCCCAGGACTTTTTCTGCATAAATTGACCCCATAATTCCAAACTGCTCCAAGAATTCTGGACGGCAATCCACATTTGCGCCAATATCGAGAACGACACAATATCCATTACTCACCGGGAAGATGGCAGGCATGGCCGGGCGCAAAACGCCATTAATCCTACCAAGTATCCTTA
Source organism: uncultured Chloroflexia bacterium (assembly GCA_963747965.1). Classification (GTDB taxonomy): domain Bacteria; phylum Chloroflexota; class Anaerolineae; order Anaerolineales; family Anaerolineaceae; genus CAVVGZ01. The sequence continues at coordinate 451,474 of CAVVGZ010000007.1, forward strand.
AGCCATTGAACATGGCTGCGCCGGTATTCCCGGCAGTGATAAATGCAATTGCATTACCGTTTTTTACCTGTTCAATACCAACTGCCATAGAATTCCTTGGTTTTTTCCTGGCACTTTCAACCGGTTTATCGCTCATTTCTACGACGTCAGGGGCATCCAGGATATTTGTGGAGGGTAAGGTAACACCGAGTTCTTTCATTTTTTGTGAGATTATCTCGTGTTTTCCTGCTAACAATATATCCTTACCATCCAGATTAATCAATTGATGAGCTGCAAGAATTTCAGGGGTTGGATGTTGATCACTACCCATTGCATCTATAACGATTCGCATCACTCCTCCTCTACCAACTTATTACACAGGTCGATAAAAATTTATATTATCACAATTTACTTGACATCTTCTCATTGATGGTTATAATTTCCTAGATTTTAGCGCTGGTGCTGGAATTGGCAGACAGGCATGGTTGAGGGCCATGTGCCGAAAGGCGTGGGGGTTCAAGTCCCCCCCAGCGCATAAAAAACGTCATTTGATAACGAATGACGTTTTTTTACAAATTCCGGTCGACGATAGTCTGGGCAACTTCTTCCAATGCTTCCCGGAAATCTGTTGAAGGGAGTTTATGTAATTTATTGATTCCCGATTGAAGGTAGTGCTTGGCTTCCAACTTGCTTTTTTCAACTGCGTCGCTATTTCGTATAGCGTTGATGAGATTATCAATTTGAAACCCGACCTCTGGAAACTGCCTGCTCTTTTAATGAGTCAATCACCAAATCGTCAGGGTTCATTTCTGAATAATAAATTGCCGGTAAGGTAACCAAACCCTGGCGCAAATCGCTTCCTACTGGTTTTCCAAGTGTAATAGTTTCACCGGTAAAATCTAAAATATCATCAATTATTTGAAATGCAATCCCAATTTCTTGACCAAACAAATTCATCTCTTCCAGATAATTTTTTTCATAGGGGCTTAATAATGCTGCAGATGCTGCAGCAGTCTCAAATAGGGATGCTGTTTTAGAATAGATTCTCTTGTAATAATTAGCCCTATCAAATTCCCATTTGCCGGATAACTGTTGGGTAATTTCTCCATTGACGATAATCATTAGTGTTTTTGCAAACAATTTCATTACGGAGATGGAATTGGTATCCGCAGCTAATTTGGCTGCACTGGCAAAGAGGAAATCACCAGTTAAAACAGTTGCGCTGGTCGACCATTTTGAATTGAGGGTTGGGGTTCCTCTTCTGAGCATCGCTCCGTCAATGAGATCATCATGAACTAGAGTAGCAGTATGTAATAACTCAATTGAAGCAGCAAGATTGATTAATCGAGAGGCGGGGGCATTCAGCATATGTCCAACCAATAGCGTTATCATCGGTCGGATTCTTTTTCCTCCGGATTTCATTAATATCTCCAAGGCTGAATTAATATCCTGATGATATCCTTGCGCTTGCTGCTTAATTAGCATTTCCATCTCAATAATATTTGACTGGAGAAGTGGAAAAAATGAGTAGTCTGCTATCAATGCAATGCTCCCAAACCAAACAACCCCTGGGCATTCAGGGTTGTTTGGTATGCAATTTGGTCAAAAGGCAAGTTTTTTTGTAAAGCGATCTTTTTAATAATTTCTGGTAAATAGGCTGGTTCATTGCGTTCACCTCTGTAGGGGTGAGGCGGTAAATAGGGAGAATCTGTTTCAACCAGAATGTGTTCAAGTGGGATAGAAGAAACGATTTGCTGAATAGATATCCCGGATTTGTATGTAACAGGGCCGCAAATACCGATTTTGTAGCTCCTCTCGATAATTTTTTGTGCATTAATAAGCGATTCGCTGAATGAATGAAAGACACCTTTGCTTTTACCAAAATTCCAAGCCTTTTCAAATCCGGAATCCAAAAGAATCCGCCATAAATCTTCAAAGGCATCTCTGCAATGCAATATTATCGGTTTTGAAACAGTCATTGCTAAATCCAATTGTTTATTTAGAATCCTTTGTTGGGTTTCTCTGGATGCAGCCGTTCGATAATAATCCAAACCGATCTCTCCAATGGCAACAACCTTAGGGTGCCTGGCTAATGCTAACAAGGATGTAAAGTGGCAATCTTCCCATAAATCGGCACTATTTGGGTGAAATCCTACAGCAGCAAATATCCCTGCATAAGTCTCTGAAAGCTGAATTGCCGCTATGCTGGTTTCCAGATCAATTCCTGGAACAATTAGATTTAATACGTCATTATCCCGGGCATTGTTGTATACTCCATCAATATCATGATTAAAGTGGGGTAAATATAGATGACAATGAGTATCAACAAGCAATTTCTTACTCTATACCAGCAATTTTTAATCCATCATGTAGGAGATGTTTTACCTTATCTTGATAGGTTGTTTCACAATAAACCCTGATTATTGGCTCTGTGCCTGAGAATCTGATTAATAACCACCCACCATCTTCGAGCAGGAATTTATATCCATCCTGTGAATAAATATTCACGACCTTTAGACCGGCAAGATAATCAGGGTAGGAGTTTTTAATTAATTGTTCGCGCTTTGCCCTATCGCCAGTAAATTTTGTGTCGATCCTATCATAATAATGAGCACCAACCACAGAAAAAAGCAAATTCAATAATTCCGATGGTTTAAAGTTTAATTGAACCATCATATCCAATATATATAATCCTGCTAATAAACCATCCCTCTCGGGAACATTTCCTCGAAACGCAAATCCACCGGATTCTTCTCCCCCTATCAATGCATCGGTCTCCAACATTTTTGGGGCAACATACTTAAAACCAACACCTGTCTCAAAAACAGGGACATTATATAACCTTCCCAGTTTATCTAACATCCCGGTTGTTGATAACGTCCTGACTATTGGACCCCTTAATTGACGAACTTCCAAAAGATAATATACAAGTAATGCAAATACCTGGAGTTGATTCACAAAAACCCCATTTTCGTCGCCAACACCCAACCTATCAGCATCCCCATCTGTGATAATCAGTACATCGGCTTTTTCCTGGACAGTTTTTTTCAGCCCATGATTAATATTTGGTGGAATTGGTTCTGGACGTCCCATCCCTGGAAAAAGGGGATTGTGTTCTTTATTAATCTCAATAATCTGTGTTTTTCCCCCGGCGAGAATTTTGTCGAACCAACCTGCTCCATTTCCCCACATCGGATCCACAACAACCTTTAGCCCTGCATCTTTTATAGGAGTAACATCAATCAAGTCTTGTAAATGGAGAATATAATCAGGGGCAGGATCAAATGTAATAATCTTGCCCGAAGAAAATGCTGCCGTACCAGGGAGAATTTTTACCTGGTCTAATGATTCCGGGATTCTATTTTCTATCTCGTTTAAACCATGGGGGGCAATCGCTCCACCATGGCAATCACGAACTTTATATCCATTATCCTGGGGTGGATTATGGGATGCGGTAATATTTAATCCTGCAAGAGCCTGTCTTTTTACGATTGAATATGAAATGGTTGGTGTCGGGGTAGGTTCCTGGGTAAGATGGACAATAAACCCATTTCCGGCCAGAACTTCTGCAGCCGATAAAGCAAATTTATCTGAGAGAAAACGCCGGTCATAGCCTACAATTACAATTCTGCTGGGATTTTCAAGTTGTAGAAGATAATTTGCAAATCCCTGGGTACATCTTCTCACATTATCAAAGGTGAATTGTTCGGCAATTGTCCCTCTCCAGCCATCTGTACCGAATGCGATTTTGTATGACATAACACCTTCCTGGACTCAACCAAAAATATTCCTAATTATATCAGTAATTAAATGCCAGCATCCTAATCGGAGGCATGCTATAATCACACTCGAAAGTTTGAGAGAGAATCAAGGATGTCCTCTAAGAAAATCGCAGTGGCAATGAGTGGTGGAGTAGATTCATCTGTGGCTGCGATGATATTAATCCAGCAGGGATTTGATGTTGATGGGTTTATATTAAATATTACCGGCGATATAGACTCACTTAACTCTGCAAAAATAATTGCACAAAAACTAAATATTACCCTTCATGTAATAGACTGCGTAAAAGTATTTAACTCAATAGTGATTCAGGGAATGATCGATGAATATTCGTCCGCTAATATTCCAAATCCTTGTATTCAATGCAATAAAGCCATCAAATGGGGATTTCTCTATAGCCAGGCAAAAGAACTTGGATTTAATTATTTGTCAACTGGACATTATGCAAGAATTACTCAGGGTAATGACGGGCGGTATACTCTTCTCAAGGGAGTAGACAAGCAAAAAGATCAGTCATACTTCCTTAGCTACCTGACCCAAGAAGATCTATCCCACACGCTATTTCCATTAGGGGGAATGAGTAAATCTGAAGTTCGAAAATTAGCGATGGTCAACGATTTACCAAATCATGAAAGGACTGAGAGTCAGGATTTGTGCTTTCTGAAGAATGGAAGTATCCAAGGTTTTTTGCGCAAGAGGGTGATTGGATTGAATATTCCTGGAAACATACTGGATACAAATGGCAGGATTATCGGAATACATGAAGGATTGGCGTTTTACACAATTGGTCAGCGCAAAAAATTGGGAATCTCATCAACAAAGCCCCTTTATGTTCTTAGAAAAGATACAGCGTTAAATACAATAATTGTGGGGAATAAAAATGACGGGATATTTACAGGGTTTATCGCTAATAATCTTAATTGGATTGAAGATATTCCTACAGAAAATTTGCTTCGCGCCCAGGTAAAAATCAGATATAAAGCCGAACCGATCTGGTCTGATATCAAATTTACTGGAGATGATACCCTGCTAATAAATTTAGACCATCCTTTACCGGACATAACTCCTGGGCAAATCGCCGTATTATATGATGGTGACAAGGTTCTTGGGGCAGGGAAAATTATCAGGGCATGTGATGAAATCAGAGAGGAGTGAATAAGTTGACCATCCCGTCGGTTTTCTTTGGATTTGTCGTGGCTACTTTTATTGGTTTGGGATTTCATCTATGGAAAAACGGTGGATTCTTTAAGATAATAATTAACATTTTACTAAGCTGGATTGGATTCTTTGCCGGGAATTTCCTGGGACAACAAATGGATTGGGAAATTTGGGTTGTTGGACCTTATTATATGGGATCAGCAATATTTGGCAGCATCATGGTTTTGCTTTTGGGTCATTGGCTGGGTTCGTCACAAATATTAAGGGAATCATAGGAATGATGGCGAGCAACCAGGTATTTAATATCACCGAAAGGAAAACTAGTGTTGGTGATTTGGTGGAATTAGTGGGGATGACCCATAAAAACCATATATTTATACTTGAAAACGAACAAATTCTTCATACACACCGGGGAATAATTTATCATAACGACCTGATCGATATAAAATGGGGTTCCCAGGTATTTTCTCACAATGGAAGTCCATTTTTTATATTGCAACCCTCACTGGAAAATATTCTAAAGAATTTACCAAGAAGTACCCAGATACTCTACCCGAAAGATATTGGATATATATTGATGAAAATGGGTATTGGACCCGGTACCCGTGTAATTGAAGCAGGCACTGGATCCGGGGCATTTACATACCGCACTTGCTTACTTTATTGGATGTAATGGGGAAATATATAGTTATGAAATGCGAACACAAATGCAAGCCAATGCCAGAAAAAATTTGTCCCGCTTTAATTTATTGGGCAGGGTTTTGTTGAAAACAAAAGACATTGCTGATGGTTTCGATGAAACCGATGTAGACGCGATATTTTTAGATCTTCCAAATCCGTTTGATTATATTGAAAAAGTCCGGGAATCATTAAAAACAGGCGGACATTTTGGATGTATATTACCATCCGCAAACCAGGTATGCAAATTATTAGCTGTCCTCAAAACACATGATTTTGCTTTCATTGACGTAGCAGAAATTCTTTTACGTCATTATAAAGATGACCCGGAACGATTCCGTCCAGTAGACAGAATGGTTGCCCATACCGGGTTCTTGATATTTGCCAGGCCGGTAATCATAAACCATGAGTGAATATATTCTGTCAAGAATACAAAGTCCGGAGATGCGTGAAAAATATCATCCATACCATTGAAGACTTGACATTAGAGGGGATCATTAATGCGATACAAGCCAATGGGTATGATCAACCTATGGAAATACCGATGGGGGAGAATCAGTTAAAAGCGTCCGTACTTGTTCCTCTATTATGGGACAGGAACGAATGGAACCTTTTATTTACCAGACGTACGGATACACTCCAATTTCATAAAGGACAGGTTGCATTTCCTGGAGGGGGTGCAGACCCTGGGGATACAGATCCGCAGACAACCGCTTTACGGGAATCCTTTGAAGAAATATCACTAAATCCAGAATATGTAAAAATTCTTGGATGCCTTCAACCACTGAATTCAGTTACCGGTTATAAAATTACACCGGTTATCGGTTTTATTCAATGGCCATTAGAACTTATACCTTCCCCCGACGAAGTTCAAAAGATATTTACAATTCCCTTGAAATGGCTGGCATCTCCAGACAACCGCCAGATAAAACCGTATCAAAGAAAAGGGGGTGATATTGCACAGGTAATTTTTTATCAACCATATGAAGAAGAGGTGGTTTGGGGAATAACAGCCCAGATAACGGTTGATTTTTTAACTGTAATTGGATTAACAAAATAAGAAAGGATAATTTACCCTTTCTTATTTTGATTTTGACTAAATATTATTCTTAAAAAGCCTGTATTTATCAGTCCTCAAATTCTTCTTTACGGACTTTTGCAATTATTTCCGGTTCTTTACCCAGATCTGCTTCAATCCCAGGTTCTACCACTGATTCCGGCTCGATTTGTCCTGAAGCAATCAGTACGACAACTTCATCCGGATCTTGCTGGATATGAACATTTACCGGGACATCCAAATCTCTTACGAAAATTGAATCTCCAATATGCTTTAAGGTTGTTAAATCAATCACAATTTTTTCAGGGAGGTCACCAGGAAAACTCTCCACTTCCACTGAAAACAGCTCGGTGACAACCACACCACTATAATCTTTTACTGCCGGTGACACACCAATTTGCTCAATCCTCACATCAGCCCGGATTTTTTCGGTTAATGAAACTACCTGAAAATCAACATGGAGCAAATGTCCTTTGATAAAATTTCGGTCTTTATCGCGGACAATGGCTGAATGTTTTTCGCCTTCCAGATCAATTGTTACAAGGCTTGAAGAGGACAATGATGCCAATACCGTGGCGGCTTCTTTTGCGTCTAAAGTTATTGGAGTGGCTTTAATTGTGTGACCGTATAATACTGCCGGCAATTTGCCTTCGCGACGCAAAGAACTTACTTGTTTACCAATTATTTCCCTTTTTACTGCATTTAAGATTACTTCACTCATTGCATTCCATCCTTTGAGCGCCTCTCACCCAAATCAGGTTACCCTCGCTCTGTGAGATATGATTAATTGACCCTAAATATTATCCTTCTTAGGTGAATAAGTCAAGCGATACGCATAAGTATGCTGACCTCTGCTTAGATCAGTCGTTTACTGTATTTGACAATGGGGTCAACTTTAGGTTTAATATAAAAATGGGCAAATTAATATACTTAATAATGACATCGCTGGATGGCTTTGTGGCTGATAAAAATGGTAATTTTGAATGGGCTATGCCAAGTGAAGAAGTACATGCTTTCGTAAATGACATTGTACGGAATGTAGGTACGTCTCTGCTTGGACGCAACATGTATGAGACTATGAAGATATGGGATGCTATTCCAACAGAAGGTACAAGTGGACCTATGGACGGGCCAAGTGAAGCTATGAATGACTACGCTAAAATTTGGCGGGCAGCAAAGAAGATAGTCTATTCCACCTCGCTTTCTGATGTCACAATAGCTAATGCGACGATTGAGCGGTCTTTTGACCCAAGCACCATACAAAAATTAGTGAAAGAGTCAGATAAAGATTTTGATATTGGCGGCCCGCATTTAGCGGCTGAAGCAATAAAGGCCGGTATTGTCGACGAGTATCATCAAATCATTGTTCCCCAAATAATAGGCAGTGGCAATTACTGGTTACCGAAAGATGTTAAAAGCAAGCTTAAGCTGGTGGATGTGCGAAAATTTGAAAATGGCTTTGTGCATCTTCAATATAGTAAGATTTGAATTCTGTTATGGGCTATGCAGAATTAATAGAAGTGAAAAACGTCGTATATGTAATGGGATTCGAACCTACGAACAGGAGTGAGTAAGACTTCACAATGCTGTAAGAATCTTTTGAGGCATGTGGTTTTATCTCTGTTAGTGCTGCATCTGGCTGGTTATACGGGTGGTAGGCGGAACCTAATACATGCCGATTTTATCTCATAGGAGGAAAATTTATCCTAAAGATCAGTCGTTTACTGTATTGACAATGGGGTCCACTTTAGTCCATGCAATATTCATAATTTCCCATGTTTTGCCTATTGATATTTAATTCAATATTCCATTGTTGGAAAAAGAGCGAATCCTGGTGCAATTTAATAATCAAATCCAATTTAAGGTTCTTGATACGGAATTTCTCCATTTCTCAGTTAGGGTTGCACGTTTATCCTCTGCCATCTCCGGCAGATATGATTTATCCTCTTGCCATATTTCTTGTAGATCATGAATATTGTTCCATACACCAAGTGCTATTCCAGCAACGAATGCTGCTCCTAGTGCTGTAGTTTCTGTGATTTTAGGCCTGACAAGTTTTATTCCGAGTATGTCAGATTGGAACTGCATCAACAAGTTGTTTTGGGACATTCCACCATCAACCTTTAATAAATTCAAATTTATGCCGCTGTCTAATTCCATTGCAGAAACCACGTCCAGGGTTTGATATGCTGTAGCTTCCAAAGCTGCACGGGCAATATGAGCTGAGGTTGTGTGATGGCTCAGTCCGGTTATTATTCCTCTGGCATCAGGTCTCCAATGGGGAGCAAATAAACCGGAGAATGCAGGAACAAAATAGACACCGCCGTTATCCTGGACTTTCATTGCCAGGGACTCAACCTCAGAGGAGTTTTTAATTATCTGCAAATTATCGCGCAGCCACTGCACAAGGGCACCTGTGATGGCGATAGAGCCTTCTAAACAATACTGTGCTGGTTGATTTTGCAATTGGTAGGCAATTGTCGTAATCAATCCATATTTACTGGGTACTGGCTTATGGCCGGTATTCATGAGGATAAAACAGCCTGTGCCATATGTGTTTTTTGCCTGACCAACCTGAAGACAATTTTGCCCAAAAAGAGCTGCCTGCTGGTCGCCAAGTATTCCGGCAATTGGAAGGGTACCGAAAGGAAGATGGGCATAGCCAACATGTCCCGAAGAGGAATTAACTTTTGGCATCATCTCGTTTGGAATCCCTAGAAGATCCAATAATTCCTGGTCCCATTCCAGTCTATTAATATTGAACAACATTGTTCGTGAAGCATTGGTGACATCGGTAATATGGAGACCACCTGAAGGACCACCAGTCAGATTCCATATTAGCCAGGTATCAATCGTTCCAAAAAGGATTTTATTTCTTAAAACCTTATCCTTAATTTCGGGATTATGTTCCATGAGATATTTAATTTTTGGGGCAGAAAAATAGGTGGAAATTGGAAGACCGGTACGTTCTCTTACAAATTCATTCCCGATTTCAGAAATCAGGTCCTGGCATATCTTTGCCGTCCTGGTATCCTGCCAGACAACTGCATTCGAAACAGGGATTCCCGTATCTTTATCCCATAGTACGGTGGTTTCCCGCTGATTTGTAATCCCAATTCCAAGGATATCGGAAATTGGTACAGATGAAATTTCAACAACCCTTTCAAGAGTTAGTTTTGTCTTATTTATAATTTCTAATGGATCATGTTCCACCCATCCTGGTTGTGGATATATTTGTGCATGCTCGACCTGGTCCAAGGCAACAATCTTGCCCTGGGTGTTAAATAGAATACTACGGGTACTGGTTGTTCCCTGATCTATTGCAATCAAATATTTAGGCATTCTATTCTTCCTATCCTATATCCAATATCTTTTGGTCATGGACCCAACTGTATCGTCTAGTGGTTAACAAAAAATATTTATTATTTTTTGTTAACCAGCCTGACATGGCAGGTCAGGTCATTTTGCGAATTTGTTTACTCCTTGATACTCACAAATAGTGATATCCCCTTAACATGGAATCCTGGTTCGGTATGAAATGCTGGGTCTATAAATCACTGGAATTATGACTACCATCCATCAAAAACCATGTTTTTTGAGATTATCCTACCTGAATATCAAAGTGTATGCAGCAATTCCAAGTGCAACAGAGACATTAAGGGAGTTTTTAGATCCAACCATCGGTATGTGAATATGAATATCACTCATTGTAAGTAATTCCGGATCTATTCCGGAAATTTCATTCCCGATTATTAGTAAAAGTGGTCCTGATGGCTCCGAATGAATATCAAAAATTGAAATGGAATTTTTGCTGTTTTCCAGAGCGAACACAGAATAATGGTTACCATTTTTTAATTGAAGGGCAGTCTCACATGCATTCCAGGATTGAGTCCAAGGGACATATTTTTCCGCTCCAAGAGCAGTTTTTTGCACGTTTGGATGATCCGGGGCGGGAGTGATTCCACATAAATGGATGTGTTTGATACCAACGCCATCTGCAGTTCTGAAAATTGCGCCTATGTTATAAGCACTACGGATATTGTCACATAATATTTCAAGATGGTGCTTATAAGGTAAAATGCCGGTGTTATTTGGGCGATTTTCCGGGAAAAAAGGGATGATACTGGTTGTTGAACCACATTTTATACATTGTTGTGTTTTTTTGTCTGCAATTGAGGTTAGGTATCGAAATCTACAATTTGGACGTAAACACTGAATGACATATTGTTTTGAATCCATGGGTATTTTGTAAACCTATTTTTGATAAACAAGTCGTTTATTAGTCTGTATCGCTTTTTTTTCAGATTCTGGCAGGAATGCCGCTTCCAATCCATTCTTTTGAACCTGTAAAACCATATCGGCATTTAGGCCAGCTAATATTGACCCCTGCTCATACTCATGACGCAGAGTAATCCCGCTGGTACCAGGATCATCAGAATTTATTGTTGCCAGCAACCCCTTTTCTAAAAATGCTTTTAGGGGGTGTTCTGAATAATTATTTACTGTTCCTGTTTGTATGTTGCTGGTGATGTTTGATTCAATTGCAATCTGATGGATTTGCATATAATCCATAAGGGAAGGGTCTTCTATTGCACGGACTGCATGGCCAATTCGCTGTGCATGGAGCTGGTTGAGAGCTTGCCAAATCGATCTTGATCCGACTGATTCACCGGCATGTATTGTGACCTGTAATCCAGCCGAAACAACCCGATTGAAATGTTCAACAAATAATTCTCCCGGAAAATTTTGCTCGTCGCCTGCCAGATCAACAGCTTTTATAGATGATTTTTGGGTGAGCAGCGCATCCAGTTCCAATCTCGCAAGATCTGGACCATAAGTTCGGCTGATAATTCCAATAATATTCGTTCTGACCCCGAAATCTTCCTCTCCTGCTTGAATTCCATCAACAACAGCTTCTACAATACCATCAGGTGCAAGAGAATGGGGTTGTGCCATAAAGACCGGGCTGAATCGGACTTCAAGATAATCAATCTCTTCATCAGCTGCATCTTCAACGCACTCATATGCCACTCGGCGGCAAGCCTCAAGATTAGCCAGTACTTTGGTTGCCAATTCTATCTTTGAGATAAATGCCATAACGCCTGGCTGGGTTTTCATGACCTGGACGTATGGTTTGATTCCAGAATAATCCCTGGCAGGATAAGGTATATTGAATTTATTTACCAGGTCGATAATTGTCGAAATTCGAATAGAACCTTCAAGATGTCGATGTAAATCAACTAAGGGTATTGAAGGGTCTACAACAGATGGAGCATACATAAGCAGTTGATTTTCTAAACAATAGAACAAATAGGTGGAAAAAACACTAATAGATTCAAACCACTCCTATATAATCTTTCCTTTATGCGACCAAATTGTCTTTGTGCCCGAATTGCTCGAGAGTTAATCTGATTCATACTCGATTAATAATTCTTCAGAGATTTTTTCTCTCCGATCGTTTTGAGCAAAGATGTGAAAGAACTAGAAAATGATTTTACCCCTTCCATTTCAAGTTCCAAGGCAATTCTATCCAACGATATCCCTAATTGATCCAGATTCGATAATATTTGCAGAGATTTCTCACGATTGATCTCACTAAGCATTGGATTACCATGATCTTTAAATGCAACCAGAGTTTCATGCGGAACTGTGTTTACTGTATTTGGAAATATTAAATTTTCAACATACATGACATCCCTGAAGGCGGGATTCTTAGTACCTGTGGAAGCCCACAAAGGTCTTTGCTCGTGGGCACCTGCCTCCTTTAGTTTCATCCAACGGGTAGATTCAAAATTATCCTTGTAGATCAGGTATGCAAGCTGGCAGTTTGCAATTGCAACTTTTCCAAGGACACTTGCAGCCAATTCAGACTGTGCAATATTTGGCGTAGTAATTTCTGATAGCAATTTCTCCACTTTCGCGTCAACCCTTGAAACGAAGAATGAAGCTATTGAAGCAATTGATTCAACTGGTAAACCAGCATTAACCCTTTCTTCTAAGCCCTGCATGAATGCATCAATCACTTTTTCATATCTGGATCTCGAGAAAATAAGGGTGATATTGACATTGATCCCTTTTGCGATAGTCTTTCGAACTGCTTCTATCCCCTCCAGAGTCCCTGGAATTTTTAATTAATACATTTGGACGGTCTACCAAAGCCCATAACCTTTCAGCATCTTCACAAGTTTTCTGTGTGTCATTGGCGATAAAAGGACTAACCTCAAGACTAACATAACCATCATAGTGATTTGTCTGTTCATATAACGGAAAAAACAAATCAGCAGCATTTTGTATATCCTCGACTGCAAGCCTGTAGAATATATCTTCCAGAGAATCTCCCGATTTAATTAATGGGATTAAGGCTTTGTCATAACTATTGGATTGGGCTATTGCTTTTTCAAAAATAGTTGGGTTAGATGTCATACCTTGAATTTCACCAGCGTTTATCATCCTGGCAATTTCGCCGTTTTCTAATAAACCACGATTAATATTGTCATACCATAACGACTGTTTTAATTCGTATAGAGTTTGAATTGGATTTTTTGTCACTTTAAATCACTCCTCATTCTAAATAATCATGATTAATTATCAAAAGATTGTTCCAGCTTGATTATTTTTCCAACCCGTCTGAGATGCCTTTCTTCTTTCGAAAATTTTGCATTAAGAAAAGCCCTCACAATTTCTCTTGCCAGTTCATCTCCAATGATCCTAGCCCCAAGACACAACATATTCATATTGTCATGCTCGACGCCTTGTTTACCAGAATATGTATCGTGGCACATGCAGGCATAAACCCCCTTGATTTTATTTCCAGTAATGCAGGCTCCAACACCAGATCCACAGATAACTATTGCACGGTGAGCCTCTTTTTTTTGCAACGCCCTGCCTGCTTTTTCGGCATAATCTGGGTAATCAACAGACTCCAGTTGATATATCCCAAAATCCATTACCTCGTGACCCATCTCCTGGATCGTTTCAATTACAGCCGATTTTAGCGGAAATCCGCCATGGTCACATGCAAAAGCGACAATCATTATTTTTTGTCCTTTCTTTCCAGTAATCAGGCCAACAACTTTTTTGATTGCTTGAATACGTTATCGACTGTGAAGCCAAACTTCTCGAAGAGGGTATCGGCTGGTGCTGATGTGCCAAAGGTTTCCATGCTGATAATTTTCCCCTGCAGTCCAACCCATTTGTGCCACCCAAGAGATCTCCCTGCCTCAACGGCGATTCGTGCGGTTATTTCAGGAGGGAGAACACTATCTCGATAGGATTGGTCTTGTGCATCGAATAGTTCCCAGCTTGGAAAAGAAACCAGGCGTACTGAATATCCTTCTGTTGACAGCAAATTACCTGCTTCTATAATGAGGCTTACCTCAGATCCCGAAGCCATCAAGATGATTTCTGGCTTGCCAGGTCCTATGTCCGCCAAAATATAGGCACCATTTGTCAGCCCTGAAGCCGGTTGATAGATGGTTCTATCGATTGTTGGAAGATTTTGACGGGATAGGACCAACGCTGTTGGTCCATGCTGTCGTTTTATGGCCACTTTCCAGGAGTGAGCTACTTCATTGGCATCAGCTGGACGTAAAACAACTAAATTTGGAATTGCCCGCAAAGAAGCGAGGTGTTCCACTGGCTGGTGTGTGGCTCCATCTTCACCCAAACCAATGCTGTCATGGGTTAATATCCATATGGATTGAATTTCTGAAAGAGCCGACAAACGTATGGCAGGGCGCATATAATCTGAGAATATAAAAAATGTGCCGCCGGTAGCAATTAAACCCTTGTGTAGATTGATGCCATTAATTATCGATCCCATTGCATGTTCGCGAACGCCGTAATGTATATTTCTACCGGATCTCGATTCGGCTTGATAATCGCCGGAATCTTCAATATAGGTATTGTTAGACGGGGTAAGATCAGCCGAACCACTAATAAGCTCAGGCAAAACCTTTGCAAGCGCATTTAGAACTATTCCAGAAGATATGCGGGTGCCTTTTCCTTTGGGATCAGTTGGAAATATCGGTAAGGAATTTTCCCAATCTTGAGGTAAATGACTTTTCATCCGGCGATTAAAATCTGCAGCAAGATCGGGATAGTTCGCTTTGTAAGCCGAAAAAGAATTATTCCAATCAGACTCGCTTGTTTGCCCTTTTTGTACAGCCTGGCGAAAAAACTGCTCCACGTCATCTGGAACAAAAAAACGTGGAGCCAGGGGCCAGCCCATGTTTTGTTTGGCAAGGTCCAATTCTTTATCTCCAGGAGGTGCCCCATGCGCTTTTGCAGTATTTTGTAGATTGGGAAGACCATAACCAATTATTGTACGGCAAACTATCAGGGATGGTCTTGGGTCACTTTTTGCAGATTCAATTGCCCTATCAATCTCCTCGACATTGTTGCCATCATTTACATAGAGAACCTGCCAATCATATGCTTCAAACCGTTTGCCCCGGTCCTCGGTAAAGGCAATATCAGTAGGACCATCAATAGAAAACCGGTTGTCATCATAAAAGTAAATTAATTTCCCAAGTTTGAGATGACCGGCTAAAGAAGCCGCCTCTGAGGCAACCCCCTCCATTAAGTCCCCGTCGGTAACCACCGCATAGGTATAGTGATCAACAATTGGAAATCCAGGTTTATTGAATTTAGCCGCCAGGTGTGTTTCAGCAACAGCCATACCTACCCCAGTTGCAAAACCTGCTCCTAATGGACCTGTGGTAATCTCAATACCCGGTGCTTTTCCATACTCGGGGTGGCCCTGTGTCATACTTCCCCATTGCCTGAATTGTTTAAGCTGTTCAATTGGTAGATCATATCCAGTCAGGTACAACAAACTATAAAGCAGCGTAGCACCATGACCACCAGAGAGGATAAATCTATCCCGGTTTGCCCAACTTGGATTAACTGGATTATGGCGTAGATGTTTTGTCCATAAAGTATAAGCAATGGCAGCAACGCCCATTGGAAGACCGGGATGGCCGGAATTGGCCGTTTGAACGGCATCCACAGATAAGAACCGGATTGTGTTAATGGCTTTATTTTCAAAATCGTTTACTGGTATCATATCTATCTCCTGGTTGGAATAATATCCATTTTACCATGCTGATCTTTTTTTGATTTTGGGTACGCCAGACTAAACCCCTTCTTAATACACATTACAATTGATAAAATATTTCTGGAACTTATCGAGATTAATTAAAAATGCATAAATTTTCTAAAAGAAGCCTGATCATCCTGATAGCTGCTGCAGGATGGATAGCCTATTCATCTTATTTTATAACGTTACCTTCACAAGTGAATATTTCTGCTCCAAAAGAGGGATTTATTGCACCAAATTTTGAATTAGATTCTGGTGATGGGAGCAAAATACAATTAGAAAAATTACGAGGATACCCGATTGTAATCAATTTTTGGGCAAGCTGGTGTCCACCGTGCCGTGCAGAAATGCCTGCGCTGCAAAGGGTATACGAGGAATATAAAGATCAAAACCTGCATATTCTAGCCGTAAATTTGACGGATCAGGACAATAAGCAGTCTATCGAAAAATTTATTCAATCAAATGGTTTGACATTTCCAGTTCTTTTTGATTACCTGGGGGATACAGCAAATACATATCGAGTAAAGGCGCTTCCGACCACTTTTTTTATTAATAAATATGGCATTATCTCCGATATTATCATCGGGGGACCTATGACGGAATCACTCATTCAGTCAAAAATCGAAAAAATGCTGCAGGATGGATCCTAATGATGCCTGTATTACAACTTGGTCCTCTGACAATTCAAACAGTTCCATTAATACTATTAATTAGTTTATGGATTGGTTTAAACCAAATTGAGAAGCATGCCTCAAAATATAATACTCAGGCGAATTTAATCACCAACCTGGTTCTATTGGGACTGGTTGCTGGACTATTAGGTGCTCGACTTGCATATGTGCTTGTTTATAGGGATGCTTTCACCGGTAATTTATTGGGTATTTTCTCTCTTTCACCTGAAACACTTAATCTTTCCGGGGGTCTTTTATGCGGTTTCATAGCTGGTCTGATCTATACCCAGAAAAAAAACATGAATCCCTGGCAAACACTGGATGCATTAACTCCAGGCCTTTGTGTGATGATGATCGGATTTGGACTGGCAAACCTGGCTTCAGGAGATGCATACGGCATTCCAACTACAGTTCCTTGGGCCATTGAACTATGGGGAGAAAGCAGGCATCCGACACAGATTTACCAGGTGGTCCTTGCCTGTATCGTAACCTGGACAGTCTGGCCCACTGCAACCAGTCCATTGCGATGGAAACAAATCACATATCAACCAGGAGTTACATTCCTACTCTTTGTTTCCGCAAATTCTTTGGGGATAATACTATTCTCGGCATTTCGAGGTGATATTACACCAATCTTCTCAGGAATAAGACCAGTTCAGTTGATTGCATGGATTACACTTGCTGCAAGTCTTTATTTTCTGGATAAAAAACAGGTAGAAGATTAAGTTCATTTTTAGGGGATACTATTTTCTGGTTAATCAGGTTGGATTTCATCAATTTTAAAAGAGGGGGAGTACCTGTAGTACGGGTAGGCAATAAAACTGGAAGATTACCGGAATTTATCATTCAAAGAGAATTTCTCCCCTGTAAATGGCATTAAGATCGTATTTACAGCCCTCAGCATCAACCTTGCATAACGGTCGATATCAATCTTATCCAACTGGATTGGTTGCGGCAAGTCCCAGGCCTGGACACCCGGAGAGCCAAGCATGTAGATAAACCGCACCATCTGACCCGGGCGGAGAACTTTCCCGATTTCTGCAAGCTGGCTGGCTGCCCGGGCTGCCGGGGATGAGGAGCGGTATTCTTCCAGGGTGCGGGAAAGCTTTTGGGTAATGATCAGCTTTTCAGGTGCAATATGGCCCATGGTCAGTCCGGCGATAGATTTCCTGACATCATTTTTGATTTTTGAAAGGGTGTTAGACATCATTTCGGATTCGGGGTCTTTTATCCGGGCGAGCTGTTGTAATATTGCCTGTTGTTTTTCTGCTATCCACAATGGTGTATCTCGCCTGCGCAGTTCAATACCGCGTACCTTAAGCGAACTATCCTGGTAAGCGCCAAAATAACGGTTGGCAACAGGAATACGGGCATCCTGCCTGGAGGGGAGGAAAGCGATCCAATTGTAGATACCTTCCAGCGATATCGGAAGCCCGGTACGCGATGCGATCTCTCTCAGCAATGCCTCATAATCGCTAACTTTATCAGCATTTTCTTGTTGTACCCACATGCCATCCACGTATAAATGCAGTACTGAAAAGCCCAGATCCTCTGCGGCTTCCTTGGCGCGCAGCAACGCTTCGCGTCCATAAGCTGTTACAGCTTCATGTGCTTCAATGCGGCCAAAGCGGGCGTTCTTATAACCGAGATAACCAAAACAAGTTACCAGGAGCCATTTATGGGCGGATGCCTTGGCCTTTAAACTTTCATAACCCGGGTCACTGGCTTGTAATGTCAACAAGCGGTGCTTGATCGCCATACGTTTGTCCAGCAGCGGCTTTAAAGTCTGTGGTATTAACCCGGGGGGTTTATCAGGGGGGCAGCCAGACGTTCATTCAAATTTACAGGCCCCCGGATAGTTTCCGGTGAAATGTTGTAATGGACCATGATGCTCGGATACATGGAGATGAAATCCAGTTCAGCAACATGCCGGTGTAAACCGGTAACAGGCTGGTAAACCAGTCCGCCCTGGTCTGATAAGAGCAACTCCCAGGCAGTTTTTGGCGCCTCTACTTGTTGTTTGTGCCAAGGGACAAGAATATCCTGTCTCAGGGCAGTGACCATTTGCATTGCAGAAATGCCACTTCCGGGGGAAACCCGGGCTGTTGTTTGTAGCGGCAGGCTGGTGACTCTGCTTAACTCATATATCCCTTCCATTTTGTAGTCGTGATAAAGCATGGCATTGTGGATATCAATGTGCCAGCGCCCTGCCAGGTGTATTTGCTGGTCTCTGTGGATCACCTGTCCGTAAGAAAAATAGGAGCGTTCTGGACGCCAGCTAAGTTCACATTCAGAATCACGGTTGAGGGGCAAGCGGATGTTTAAATTCTCAGTAAGTTCAAGCAGATAGGGAAGCAGCCAGCGATCTCCCCAGGCAGTAAGCAGAAGATCTGGATCGTAGCGCTGTAGTAATGCTTTGAGATTCAACATGAGCGGGCGGGGGTAACGCAAGGAGAGCAGGTGGGTGTCCTTTTCGGTGGAGATTTTTAGTGCGCCGGGCTGTGAATGCCGCGGATCCTCATCAGGTTCAATTTGCATAATACGCAAAGGAGGTCTGATGGATTGCAGGTTCCAGGGAGAATCGAGCGAGGTGATCTGGATAATTTGCCCGGTGTTATTATCCAGGGTGAATTCGCAGCGGCAAAGGGGAAAAGTCCCGAACAGCGCCGCATGTCTGAGAGCAATGTGCAGGTCTGCATCGTAATAGGTAATCTCAGGAAATTTGAAAGAAAGCCGCCTGAATAATTTATCCTGTGAATAAGGATCGGGTGCAGTGATGGAAAGGACCGTTATTGGTTTATCTTCAAACAGCTCCGTTTTTTGCGTATAGGCAAGTTTAACAGGGATGGGCTGTTTTTGCAGGTAATTCCACAGCATGCGCAGCTGCGGTTGGGGTGCAAATGCATGAAAAGTTACCGGGAAAGGCTGCAGGAATCGCTGACGGGCACCATTTTCCAGCAAAAACCAGAGTGCAATCCCTGTTGAGGCTGCCGGGTAGAGATCCAGCAGCCACCCTGTATATTTAATCATCTTGCTTTTCTTCGATTATTTTGCGCAGGCGGATAACCTCTTTGTGTTCTTCCAACAGCATTGCCAGCAAAAACACTTCGAAAGGCAGGGCATGGGCGGCATAGGCCGCAGCGCTGAGATGTTTTCTGGCTGCTATGAATAAGTCATCCATAGCTTCCTGATCGCTGCGCCGTAATGCACGCCGGAAACGAGAAAAAGCCTCCTGCTCTTGTAAGAAGACCTGCGTTATAGATGCCAGAGTGCGTCCCATAATCCCTCTTAGAACATGCGAGGTGTTGATGGTGTTTGCTGCTTTTCCAGACGCCAGACCTGGTCGGCATTTTTTTCTAATACGGTCAGCCAGTTTTCACTTTCCAGCAGGGGTGTGTCACTGGTTGTAATTAATACCGGGGCTGACTGACACAGCCGCTCAATTTCAAAAAGGCTGTGCTTTAAAAGCCGCGTTCTTTCCATTAGTGAGACATTTTCATCATAAAAGGTGGCCAGAAGTTCAAGCACCATAATCGGGAAAGGCCCTGAAGGCGCTTCGCGCAGCATTGCCAGCATCTGGTAACAGGTGAAAGCACGTGCCAGGTGGACGCGGTCCAGTACTTGAAAAACCTGCCCGGTACGGCGCCGGATTTGACGGGAAAGCTGGTGTACGTTAATTGAATTACCCCCATCCAGAATTTTCAGAGGTGTTGTGATTGCCAGATGGGTGATCAATCCCGGAATTGTTTGCTTTAGGAAAGCTCTCGGCGCGATGAATAAGTGAGTCCCCTTTGTTTGGGGTGCTGGCAAAATTTCCATGCTTATACGTTATCAATTCTCTATCCTGAGGACAATCCCCCTGGGGTTGATTAATTGGGTATGAAATGGGGTAAACCCGCAGGGGATTTGGTTAAGAAAAAACCCGGGAAAAATTGATTAATCAAGCTTTTCTGATGATTGTTGGTTGTTATGGTTACATTGAAAAATTGGAAATTGCATTGATCACATGGTCTTGTTGTTCATGGGATAGGGTATTGTAAAAGGGAAGACGCAGAATGCGATCGCTGATACTTTCTGTAATTGGACAATCCCCCAATTTTCCCCCAAATTTTTTACCCATGTCAGAAAGGTGGAGCGGTAAATAGTGGAAAACACTGATGATACCGCTCTCCTTGAGGTGCGCAATCAAACGCTGACGGGTTTCTAAATCCGGGAGGAGTAAATAATACATATGGTAAGCTTGCTGGCAGTGGTTGGGAATGTGGGGCAGCCCAATGCCTTTATTTATTGCAACCTGGTTTAGATTTTGGTCATAATATTCCCAAATCTGCCTTCTTTTATTTTGGATCAATTCTCTGGATTCCAACTGTGCATAGAGGAAGGCTGCAAGGATGTCTGACGGAAGGTAGCTTGAGCCTATGTCCACCCAAGTATATTTATCGATCATGCCCCTGAAAAATTTTGACCTGTTTGTCCCTTTTTCGCGAATTATCTCTGCCCGCTCAATTAAATTCGTGTCATTCAGAATGATTGCTCCGCCTTCGCCGCAGGTAATATTTTTTGTCTCGTGAAAGCTTTGGGTTGCCATCGATCCGAAAGTGCCGAGATGTTTGCCTTTGTATTTGCCAAATAGCCCATGAGCATTATCTTCGATGATAGTTAAATCATATTCTCTGGCAGTAGCGAGGATGCTATCCATCTCACAACCAACCCCGGCGTAATGTACTGGAACGATGGCTTTTGTTCTTTGGTTAATCTTATCTCGGAGTAGATTTTCATCTATATTTAGTGTGTCTGCACGGATATCAACAAAGACGGGTTTTGCGCCCCGCAATACAAAGGCATTAACCGTTGAAACAAATGTAAACGACGGGATGATCACCTCATCTTCGGTACCGATATTTGAAAGAATTGCGCTCATTTCAAGCGCATGAGTGCAGGAGGTGGTCAGTATAACCTTACTTGCGTGTAGTTCTTTTTCTAATAAGACCTGGCATTGTTTTGTATAAAAACCATCACCCGAGATATGCGACCGGTCGATTGCGTCAGTAATATAATCAAATTCTTTTCCAATCAGTTGTGGTTTATTGAAGTCAATTTTTATCGGGTGCATTGTGATTTATACTCTTATGAACCTGTATGTTTATGGAATTTCAGTGGTTTTTGCAATCACATAAGTGGGACGTTCCATAGAACGGTCGAATATCCTGGCCAGATATTCCCCGATGATTCCAATTGCAAATAATTGGGTTCCGCTGAAAAGGGATATTATAGATGCAAGAAATGGGAAGCCTGGGATACTTCCCATAGAAAAATAAGAAATAAGTACAAACAGGAATACAATACTCCCGAAAATCATAACGATGAACCCCAGCCAACTGGCAAGCCTTAGGGGAATGGTACTGAAACCAGTCAAGATCAGAAATGCCTGGCTTGCCAACTTAAAGAAATCATAATTAGATTTACCAATAACTCTTGGATTTTCATTAAGCTTTAACACTGATAAAATTACGGGTTCCCCATGATAGGAGAACGTCAATAATGACATTTGGGCTTTGATAGGAAGAGAAGGCTTTTCGTAAATCGGTTGAGAAGGCTCTAAATGCACTGATTTCGTTAACGGATTTTATACCCATGACAACCGCAAGGGTTTTTTTGGTCAATCTGGAGAATAAATTCCTCCAAAAGCTATGCGGTAATTTAGCAGGATAACCATAAACAACATCATAGCCCTCCACCCATTTTTGTAGCAATTTTGAAATTTCCTCAGGTGGATGCTGCAAATCATCATCCATGGTAATTATCACATCCCCTTGTGCTTCCCTAATTCCACAAAGGAGGGCATTATGCTGTCCGTAATTCCTCATTAAGTTAATGCCTTTGATAAAGTGATATTGAGTGGATAAATTCTGGATTTTTTCCCAGCTTTTATCAAAACTACCGTCATTAACGAGTAATAATTCAAATTGGGAGCAATTCTCTACTAATGCTGCCTGGAGGCGGATTACAAGATCTTGCAGAATGGGTTCGCTATTGTAAACCGGAATTACAACAGAACAGAAGAAATTATTTTCTCTAGACATAAATATTCCTAAAATACCTGGGGAAAATTAATGTATTAATATTAGATCATACAGAATCCATATCAAAAAAATTTTACCATGAGTTTTATCACCTTCAAATATATATGCTCATTAATAATTTAGAATGGTAATATGGCGTAGATGGGAAACCGTATTAGAAACTTATTTGATCTATCATATGGAGGTTAAATGGAAAATACAGTTGAATTTGAAAATGATATTACCAATATTATTGAATCTGCAAAGCGTCTTGGAATTGAAATGGATGAATCCGAAGCTATGCAGTGGTTAACAGCGATGGCTGTATCTAAATCAACAAACCAATTTAAAGTGGATGAAAATTCGGGGATTTTTGGGCATCGAATCTCCATGATTGATTTTGATCAAGCAGACCTGGAATATTTTCGTCAAATTGGCCGAATAGTCGAATTTAATGACGTGGAAGGGATGGTAGAAACCGCATTATCCTTATCTGGGTCGGCTGCCCAGTCAAAAATTCAGACTTACCCTGGAGATTGCGATTATTTTGAAAGGGTCAATATTATTGCAAATACAAAGGCTGCTGCATGTGAAATTCTCTCAAAAATTATGAGGGAAAAAGTCTTATCATCATTCCAAGGCCCTACATTCCGGTTTATTGAAGCAAAATTTGGGAATTACCCAAAGGATGTCATTGTGGATGGGAAACCTCGCAAAAGTGGAACACCCATCACCTGGAAACCGGAGAATGTAAAAGAAGGGTGCATAAAGGCATTTTCGTCCGATGGCAATGAAATTTTGATCAGATGGGATGAAGTGGCTAATGACCCCGGTTGGTGTAAATTAGACTGGGTTGTGGCTGATCCTGTGCGGGGAAAAGTTGCCAATGCCAGTAATATGTTGGATGTTACCTGGGAAGCACCCGATGGAAGTATCACTCCATTAGATGGATATCTCGATCCATACTTTCAAGAAGTGTACCTGGATGCCATGTCTATCCCCTTATTCTCAAAACTGGTTAAACAAGTATCGCCTGATGCTCTTGATCATTATGTTGAACAACTTAGAAAGGAAGTAAAAAAGTATTTATCCGGAGAACCAAATTATGGGAAAGTGGCAAAACGTATGTACAACATTTTTCGATTAACCGGTAGATATGGAGAGGCTGCATACATAAGGGAGTTGTTTGATGAACCGGCTACTGTCCTGTATCAAGTGTGGTCTCTGGTGCGCACTTTGGAAGAGGCTTCCACGCCTGATTCTCAAATAACTACGGATGCAATATTAAAACAGGCAGATGAATTAATTATGGATGTGGTGGATGTATTAGAGGGAGAAAAAGAGAGTGAAATCATTCGTTCTCTGTTGTATTTGCGTGACAGTATTTCACGAAGGGAAAAATATCAGTCTGATGAAGTAGAACGGGCTAGAGCTAACCTGATAGGATTAATAAATAATTTCTACTATGAGAAACTAATATCAATACCAGAAATAAATAAATATATGGAAGATGTTTTCAATGAGTAATATAAGGGGCTGTCCGAAAAGCAGACAGCCCCTTATCGATTTCCCACTTAATGCCTTGTTTTGCTATCTAGAGCGCTTGTTCGCCTAAGAAAATGGCATTAATAATAGGTATTTTTCCGTTTTTGACTGTCCAATAAGAATAAACCATACTTTTGGGACAGCCTCCATTATTAATCAGAAACCACCTACTGGCGCTTTTTTAGAATAATACGAGCATCTACTACCTTAACACCTTTTCCGGTTTCATAAACAAGCACCGGATTGGCATCCGATTCGCTGATTTCATCGGATAAATCAATAATCATAGAGGAATAACGGCTAATCGTATCAGCCAATACTTTATGATCACGGGGTTTTTCTCCCCGGACCCCAGCCAGGATTGGTGCGCCGCGAATTTCATCCAGCATTCTGCGAGCCTGGTTGGTAGATACTGGAGCAACCCGGAAGGTCACATCTTTAAGAACCTCAACAAAAATACCTCCCAGACCAAACATCATTGTTGGGCCGAAAGTTGGATCATTGACGGAGCCCAAAATCACCTCAGTTCCCCACGGGGCCATTTCCTGAATTGCAATGCCGTGGATGTTGGCATCCGATTTGTAATTTTTGGCATTTTTGAGGATTTCATTATATGCAATACGAACGCCGTTATCGTCCTTGATGTTAACCTTGACTCCTCCGGCATCTGATTTATGGAGAATGTCAGGAGAAACTATCTTCATGACAATGGGATATCCAATTTTCTGCGCCAACCTTACAGCTTCTTCCTCAGTCCTGGCTAAGGATGTTTTGGTTACCGGAAGTCTGTAATATTCAAAGACCTGTTTTGCCTCAATCTCAGTTAAAGCATCACGACCATCGTCCCTGGCTCCTTGAATGATTTTTAGAGCGCTGGCTTTATCTACATCGTGGATTTTTTCATCTGGTTCTGCTTTCGTCTTTCGCAGTTGAGAATATTCGTGCAGCGCTGCCATGGCATTAATGGCTACATCGGGTGCATCATATGCTGGGATTCCCTGCTCAACAAGCCAGGCCATCGCTTTGTTTGATTTTTCTCCACCTACAAATGAAACAACAATCGGTTTGTGATCTGCTTTTGCGTCTTGAATAGCGTTTTTTATGCCTTTGGCAATCTCCATTGGATCTGTCATCGCAGTTTCGCAGTATAAAACGGCTAATCCGTCCACCCAGGGATCGCTTATTGAATAATTAACTGTTTTATAATACCATTCAGTACCTGCCATACCGGTCATATCTACAGGATTTTTTGCTGAACCAAAATCGGGCATATGTTTTTTTAGTTCATCTTGCAGTTCTTTGGGAGAAAACTTGAGGGGGATACCATATTTCTCTGCTGCATCGGTTGCTAACACACCAACCCCACCACCGTTGGTGATAATCAATAAATTATCCCCTTGCATTGGTGGTTGTAAAGAAAGTGCAAGGGTCCGATCAAATAAATCATCAAGATGCTTGGCTTCAACAACCCCAGCCTGTTGGAAGGCAGCCCCATATACTTTTGCTGCCCCAGCCAGTGAGCCTGTGTGAGAAGCAGCAGCCGCTGCGCCATGTGCTGATACCCCTGCTTTTAGAGCAATAATCGGTTTTTTTGCTTTACGGCTTACATTAATAAATTCTCTGCCATATTTAATCCCCTCAATATAAAGTGTTATGCAGGTTGTATTTTCATCTTCATCCAACCAGGCAATTAGATCCGCAAAATCAAGGTCGGACATATTTCCAATCGAGATCAGTTTTTCAAAACCAACTCCTTTCGTATAGGTAGCTGCATCAATTGCTATAAGCAAAGCCCCACTTTGAGAAATCAATGTGGATTTACCCTTGAAAGGCAAAAATGGCGCAAAGGATGCGTTGAGGGAATCGGAATTTGAGAGGTAACCAACAATATTTGGCCCAAGGATTCGCATGCCATAGCTATTCGCAGATTCGACAACCGCTAACTCAAGTTCAGGATTGCCTACCTCGCTAAAGCCTGAAGTAATCAGAAGTATCCCCTGAATTCCTTTTTTACCGCATTCTTCAACGGCCTGTAATACAAACTTCGCAGGGATTGTCATCACGGCAGCATCAATAGTACCAGGGACATCAAGCACGGACGGATAAACCTTAAGCCCCAAAATTTCATCGGCTTGTGGATTAATGGGGTAGATCATCCCTTTAAATCCACTTTTAAGCAGGTTTTCGAGTACGGTATATCCAATTTTTCCTGGTTGACTTGATGCACCAACCACTGCTATTGATTTTGGTTTAAAAATCCGATCAAGTACTTTAAAATCCATCTTTATCCTCCGCTATTGGGATTATCATGCCCATATAAAAAAAGTATTTGTTTTTATTTTACTCAAATTTATAAAAACAAAAGTACTCATATCCACGGTAATTTATCCTTTAATAAATAATATTGGCCTTTTATATTTTTTATAGGTAACGCTGTTTAATCGAAGGGATAAGATAGTTTTTAAAGGCTAAATCCAAATTAAAATCCGGTTGCCAATTCCAATCCTTACGGGCGGCGTTATCATCGACATCAGCAGGCCAACTGTCAACAATATTTTGACGGCTGGCGTGAGGTTCAAAAGTTACCTGTGAATCAGGAAATGCATCGATAACAATCTTATAAATATCCCTGGCGGTGAGACTAAAACTATTCACATTATATACATTTTGAGTCAAGGATTCGGCTGGTGCTGCTTCAAGCATTAGAATTGCTTTAATAGCATCCGGCATAACCATAAAGGGTAGACATGTGTCTTCTCTGACAAATGCCCTATAAAGCAAACCTCTGGCTGCATAATGGAACATCTCGGGACCATAATCGCTCGTACCACCAGTTGGGATAGTGGTTGCACTAATTAATCCGGGGTATCGAATTGCACGAAAATCAACCGGGTGGGGGAATCGGTTTACTGCAAGTTGTTTATAAAATGAACTGTAATATCTCCCCAGGTGTTCACAATAGAGCTTATTACAGCCATACATCGTTCTTGGCTGGAGCCATTGTTCTTCTTTGATTTTTCCGGAAATACACTTTATCCTTAGATCTGGTAATCCATATACCGCTATCGAACTCGGGTAAAGAAATTTTATGGTCTTTCCCTGCTTTTGAGATTGTTCTACAGAAAATCTCAACAGGTTTATTGTCCCTTCAACATTTACACGATGGGCACTTTCCGGATTATGTTCGGCTTTTGTGGATAAAATGGATGCAAGATGGTAAACCGTGCTGAAATTATATTCAGCAATTAGTCTTCCGAAGAGCAACGAATCTAAAATGTCGCCCTGGATAAATTTTTCACAACGGGGCAGCAGCTCAGGATCAAGCGGATGGATATCAAGGGCAACTACTTTTTGATCTGTCTTCTCGGAGAAGTGCTGGATCAGACTATGTCCCATTTCACCATTTGCACCGGTTATTAGAATAAATTCTTCATTCATTGGCAAGGTCTTTTCTCCGTCTTTTTGATAATAGTACCAACTATTGGGTTAATTCTATATTTATGATAAAAAAGGTTCAGAAACTTGTTTCTGAACCTTTTTTTATGGATATTTATGCTATAGTTTGCCGTTTACCCCTGAACCAATATTTCCACTCTTTATTCTCCCATACAACAAGAATTGGAGCAGCGATGAAAATTGAGGAGTAGGTCCCCATTAATAATCCAATCAGTAATATAAAAGAAAATTCTCTCAGCGTAACGCCCCCAATCAGGACCAATGACAACAGCAAGAACTCGGAGGTCATTAATTGGGTGTTTATTGATCGCATTAGAGTTTGAACAATCGAGTGATTGACCAGGGTTTCAAAGTCCAGTTTTTTATATATATTGCTGTTTTCCCGGATGCGGTCAAAGACAACGATGGTATCCTGTACAGAAAAACCAATGATGGTTAGAAGCGCAGTTAGAAATAGTGAATCTACTTGCCAGCCAAAAAACTTCGCCCCGATTGCGATGATACTTATAATTACAAGGACATCATGAAGCTCGGCAAGAATGGCGCATATTCCATAACGGAGAGAATGAGCAACACCGCGGAAGGCAAAGAAAATATATAAAACAACACCCAATGCAGCAAGACCGACGGCCAAAGCAGCCCTCTGAGCAACTTCTGCACCAATGGTAGGACCGACACTGTCGAAACGTTGAACTACCAAATCAGGATCGATTTGGTCCTTTAATGTGTTTAAGACCTCGCTCCTTTTTTCCTCATTTAGGAAGGTTGTTCGGATAATGAGAGTATTATCTGTAGTGGAAGATACCTGGACATCGGTGAGACCGAGACCATTTAACAGGGTGATAACCCGTGCTGGCTGAGGTACTGTTGAGTCTGAAAATTTCAGATCTAAAAAACTACCTCCAGTAAAATCAATAGCCAGGGGGATACCAGAAAAAAGAAGTATTAACATCCCCGGTAAGATTAATAACAGGGATAATCCGAAAAAGAAATAACGTTTACCTAAAATATTTAGCATTCGATCCTCTATAATCCGACCATTTTATCTACGTCGGATGGTTTTATCCAATCCATCACAATACCGAGAAAAGTTCGGGAAACCAAGGTAGCTGATAAAAGGCTGATGATAACTCCTATTGCCAGGGTGACGGCAAATCCCTTAACGATGCTTGCTCCATACGCAGAGGCAAACCAGAATAATATCGCACTGGTAATGATCGTTGCGGCGTTGGAATCGCGTATTGATGGCCAGGCTCTCTTCCATCCAAGGAATACAGAATTCTTCACACTTTTTCCGCTGCGAAGTTCTTCCTTCAATCTTTCTATAATCAGGATATTTGCATCCAACGCACCACCGGTGCTTAGCAGGAAACCGGCTATTGCCGGCAGGGTCATCGTTACAGGAATAAATTTGAATAAAGCAAAGGTAACCAAACCGTATATGATAATGGAGATTACGGCAACAATACCAGGAACCCGATAATAGACAATCATAAATAGAGCAACTATGATCAATCCAATCACACCAGCAAGCAGGCTTTTTTGCAATGAATCCTGACCAAGAGTAGGACCAATAACCCGACTTTCCGCTACTTTTAGAGGGATCGGTAATGAGCCATATCTTAATTGTACGGCCAGGCTGTTTGCGGAATCGTATGTAAAGTTACCAGTGATTATTCCAGATCCATCCGTAATGGCATCCTCGATTCGGGGTGTAGAAATTACCATTTTATCCAGAACTATCGCAAGAATTTTTCCGACATTGTTAGTTGTGTATTCTTTAAAAATACCTGCTCCTTCATCATCCAATTCAAACTGGATGATGAATTGACCAAGTTCATTGGTGGTGACGCCAACAGATTTAATATGATTGCCTGTCATTACCGTTGGCCATATTTTATCTTCTGCGGGTTGGGATTCCCCTTCACTGGTTGTCTCTACTGGTGTTGTCTCAGTTTTATCCAATCCAATATCGGTATTAATCTTTGTCCCCGGTTCCAGGATAACATCCCCAAAGTCAACAAATTCAAGCTGCCCGGTCTGTTTTAATACCTTAATCACCTCTTCGGTATTCGTTAACCCAGGAAACTCGCCAACAATACGGTTATTTCCCGCCACCTGAAATAAGACCTCACTAACGCCAAGCGCATTACTTCTATTCTCAAGAATTAGTTTGGCATCCATTAAGGACTGGGGATCAAAATTCGAATCTTCTGGCAAATCGGTCTCAAGGAGTACCTGCAATCCGCCCTGGAGGTCTAATCCAAGGATAGTATCCAGGTTCCTTTCAAAATCGCCGATTTTTATGCCGGGATTATCGGGTATTATGATCCAAATAGATAAAGCAAGTATGATAAAAATGATTATTAAATTAATTAAGCGTTGATTCATTCGTGAAATGCCTCCAAATCAAGCAAATGCCGACTTTCTAATGTCGGCGACAAAAAATTATACACCGTAATATATTTACTGTGTAGGGAGAGAAACACCCTAAATAAATCTAAACAATCCATTTAAATGAAAAGATAATCGCATGATAATTAAAAATGTGGTAAAATTTTGAATCTCTTATAAAAAATTGAAAATTACAGCGTAACATTGCTGTGTGAAATTACACGGAGGATTATTACAAATGGCACCTCTTCCAAAGAGAAAATTGTCAAAGGGTCGTAGAGACCGCCGAAGAGCACATGACTTTCTTGAAGTACCGAATATTGTGCAATGCAGTAACTGTGGGGAAATGCGTTTACCACACCGAGTTTGCCCAAGTTGCGGTCATTTTCGAGGTCGGGAAGTGTTTTCTGTAGAAAAAGAAACCAAAAAATAGTGTGAATTAAGCATGAAAAGCAAGTGCATAATGCGCATTATGCACTTGCTTTTCATTTAATAACCAGAAATATAAGGACTATAGATACACTTTTTGGATATAAAAATATGTTCAATTCTCTAAATATCTGTTTTCCTTGGATCGGGTCAATTTTGTATATGGCTCAAATTGTTTAATCAATGATCTTGGAATATTGGCCCTTACCATGATCGAATTTTTTTGATGGAGAATGGATTCGATATCTGCTTTTTCATGAAGTATCGATATCAGGTGACCCTGCTGGTACGGGATCTCTAAAGAGACATTTATGTAATTTGTGACAAGATTTAACTGGACGATTTCAAGCAAGTCATTAAGCCCATTTCCGTTCAGGGCTGAGATTGCCACAGAATTTGTGAAATCTTGAGTGATTTGTTTTACAATCTCCGGATCCGGTATTGTATCTATTTTATTCAAGGCGGAAATTGTTGGTATCTCCCCAGCACCAATCTCGGTGAGTGTTTGTTCCACAGATTTCCAATGGGCAAATGCATTTGGATGAGAAATGTCCACTACATGAATAAGCAGGTTCGCTTCAGATATTTCTTCCAGAGTTGCGCGGAATGCTGCTATAAGTTGTGTGGGTAGTTTCTGAATAAAGCCGACTGTATCAGTGAGAAGGACTTTTTGTCCGGACGGAAAGTGTATTTGCCGGGTTGTCGGGTCAAGGGTTGCAAAGAGTTTATCTGCAACATATATATCCGAATTGGATAGTCTGTTTAACAAAGTTGATTTTCCGGCATTAGTATAACCCACCAGAGCGACCGTTGGGATATTGGATTTGCGACGTTGTGCACGATATCTGCTCCTATGAGCGCGGACCTTTTCCAATTCATTTTTCAAGTGATTTATCTTATTTTGAATTTCCCGCCGGTCAACCTCAAGTTGAGTTTCACCAGGTCCCCGCAATCCTACGCCTCCGATACTGCCAGTTCTACCAGCACCTCCTCCAGCCTGCCTGGCAAGATGAGTCCAGGCACGAGTCAGGCGGGGTAAACGGTATTCATACTGGGCAAGTTCAACCTGAAGAATTCCTTCCCTGGTATTTGCATGCTGGGCGAATATATCGAGTATTAAAGCAGTTCGGTCAATGATCCGAGCTTTTGGACCTAATTTATTTTCAAGTTCACGCAGGTTGCGAGGGTTAAGTTCGTTATCAAACACCACAACGTCAACAAATAATTCCTCGATTAAGGCCTTTATTTCATCGACTTTTCCGGAACCGATATAGGTTTCTTGATTTGGTTTAGACAATTTTTGGGTTGTATATCCGACAGGAATTAATCCAGCAGTCTCTGCTAGTTGCTCCAATTCTTGTAGTGAATCTTCAAGGGATAATAAATGTGGGTCATCGTAGATCTGAACACCTACTAAAAATGCCCGTTCAATGGGTAATGCTGTTGGTTCTGGGATTTTTTTTGACATCTAATATTCGTTTTTATAAATTTTTTAGTTCCAACGGATTATCAAATTTTTGATACCAAACACTATTCTTTTCCTATCTATTCATTGTTCGGAAATCCATTTTAATATGGTAGAGCCAACAGCGTAGAGGCTTTTTGCAGATACTTTATCAGTTAGATCCTGTGTTGTATGCCAATAAGGATAATCAATATCAATAATATCTATAGATGGGATTCCAAGTTTTGCAAAGGGGATATGGTCATCAAGGATCGTGTGCTTAAATTGTTGATGGAATATATTTTGATGTCCTGATTCGGCTGCAATATTCCATATTTCTTGTTGTAGATCAGCATCTGAATTTGATTCATAAAAAAGCTGGAGATCGTTGTCTCCAACCATATCTACAATTATAACTTTTTGAGGTAGAACAGGGATTTGGTTTACAAAAGATTGGGATCCTATTATCCAGTCCCAGCCATTTATCCTGCCTTGATCTTCCGCATCAAAAAAAACGAGCCAAACATTTTTTCTTGACGCTTCAGGAATTGTCCTGGCAAGTTCCAATAATACGGAAACACCAGAAGCGCCATCATTTGCACCGGGGACTGGCTTATTCCGTAAAGATGGATCGGGGTCCTGATCAGAGTAGTACCGTGAATCATAATGTGCACCAATCAGGATATAAGGTGTGTCTTCGCTGTAGTTTCCAATGAGATTATAGATATGCTCATTGTTGTATGTATCAGATTGTATTTTTGTTGACCAACCATTTAGTTTTAATTGTTCGATAATCCATTTCCTCACCGTTTCATGGGATTTACTTCCTGGCGTACGAGGGGAGAGAGATACTTGAAATTCAAGATCCTTCAAGGCCCGTTCACCATCGAAAATTCCAAATTCAATGGGATTAGTCGGTTGAATAATTGCTTTCGAATTGGATTCGTTGTTATAGGTGATGAGAACACCAGCAAGCAGGACTACTATAAATACTGGAAAACCGATAAATTTCTTTAATGATGTCAATTAGTCTCCAGCATAAGTATACTATTTAATTTTAATAATTTGGTCAGGATGAACTTACCCATATTTATCCATTGAATAATATGGAAAAACCATGGCATATAACTTGCAACATGTCTATGAAAATATTATACTTATTATATAGGTGCAAAATGCAACAAATATTGATTCAATCGATCAGACCAATGACAACAGCCCATCTTGCACAAACGATGACGCTGATGAGTTTAACTGTTGAGGAATTGCAACAAGAAATTGACACGGTACTTGCCTCAAACCCCGCACTGGAATTAGTAGATGAGCGCAGATGTCCTACATGTCACCGCTTATTAACGGAAAAAGGTCCTTGTCCTATTTGCAGTGCACCACAGAATGCTGGATTAAGCATGGACCCGGTGGTTTTTATATCACCAAGGGAAGATTTTTATACATCATCTGAGAACCAGGAGGATTATGACCGGGAGGATGATTATTCTGTCAACGAAGAAGATCTTCCAAGTTATGTATTAAGGCAAATTGGTCCGGATCTCAATCCAAAAGAAAGAATTATTGCTGCATATTTATTGACAAATTTAGACGAAGACGGGTTTATAACAGTCAATTCATTAGAAGTTGCACAATATTTTCATGTACCTCTGTCCACAGTCGAAGGGGTCAGAAGAGTAATTCAAAAAGCAGACCCGCTAGGTGTCGGATCTGTGAATCCTAAAGAAGCATTATTAGTCCAAATAGATATCTTATCCGAAACACAGGATGTTCCAGAGCTTATCAGGAAGATAATTGAAGATGAAATGGATTTACTTACCCACAGGCAATATAACGAGCTTGCACATAAATTCAATGTATCAATAAGGCGCATCCAAAACTGTGTAAAATATATTTCAGAAAATCTGAACCCATTCCCAGCAAGGTCTCATTGGGGTGATATCAGGCATCCGGGGGAAAACTCAACCCAGGTCTACCATCAACCTGATATCATCATTAATTATTTAAATGATAAACCAGAGAATCCCTTGGTTGTAGAGATTGTTATCCCCTTGAAAGGTACCCTAAGAATTAACCCACTATTTAAGACTGCCCTGAAAGAAGCCGATGAGGATAAAAAAGAAGAATGGCAGAATGATCTCGAAAAAGCATCCCTATTTATAAAGTGTCTGCAGCAACGAAATCATACAATTGAGCGTTTAGTTCAAAAAGTTGTGGTTTTACAACGTCCATTCATTACGAAAGGTGAAAAATATCTCAAACCAGTTACAAGGGTCCAAATATCCAGAGAACTCGAAGTTCATGAATCGACTATATCCAGGGCTGTTTCTAATAAGACGGTACAATTGCCAAATAGACGAATTATTCCATTGTCCTCTTTCTTTGATCGAAGTTTAAATGTAAGGTCAGTTTTACGTGAAATTATAGGGAAAGAGGATAAACCAATGAGCGATGCTGAACTGGTCAATTCCCTATCGAAAGAAGGATATAATGTAGCAAGAAGGACGGTTGCAAAATATCGAGCAATGGAAGGTATTCTCCCAGCGCATCTTAGAAATTTTTCTCCTTAAAAAATGTCTCAAGTTCAATCCAACATTTCAAAATCCCCTTTCTCATCAAATGATGAAACCATAAATTATGATTTGGGGATTTTATTAAATTTATTACCAAACGCTGGGTTATTAATTGATTCAGAGGGTGTGGTTATCGTTGCGAATTCCAAATTCTTTCAAATATCAAATTATTCGGAATCTGATTTAATAGGCCGGTATTTAGGGGATATATTTAATAAACCAAACCTGGAGGACATTCTTTATGGGTCAGGGAACAATCTTCTATTAAATCGTTTTAGGAAAGAATCTCTCCCAGTCCGGATAAAACCAATTAAGTTTTATGGGGCTAATCCAAAACATGTATTGATATTCCAATTAGAAGACCGTTTTGAAGATATTGATGAAGTAGAAAAAAAGTTGCTCACCGGGTTGGAAAACCTAATATCGTTGTTCAATGAAACGGAAATCCAATCAATTTTTGAAAAAGTAATTGATATTACCTCTAAATTATTAGAGACAAGATATATTTGTATTTATCAGGTCGAAAGCGGTTTTCCTAGATTTAACAAAGGTGGCTGCAAGTATTGATGACGATGTATTTCCAGCTTCAATTTCGATAACTGAATTAATCCGTCTCGACGGTACGACAACCTGGTATCCCGGAAAAAGAGTATTTTCTGAAATTCATCGAGCTGGCAAACGATCAAATTTCGCCTATGTTGCTACTACAACTCTTGGTACTGATGCTGCAAAAATTGGATTTCTTGTAGTTGGAGATAATGAAAAACAACCTATTGATAAACTATCTAGCATATTATCAATTCTGGGAACATTCATTAGCACAGCCCTGCAGCATAATATTCTAATAAATAATCTTCAGGAGGAAAATTACCAGATTCAAAAAAACATACATTTTATCAACCAAATTGTCGAGAGTTCCCCTGATGGGATAATTATTTTATCCCCTTCAATGACAATTTCGGAAATTAATCCTGCTGCTGAAATGATGCTTGGATATTCCGGTTGGGAAATTAGAGATAAGGAAGCTGAGAATATATTAATTGGTCCGGAAGGTTTATGGAAGGCACTTCAGGATGCATTAAAGGGGGTCCCAACTCACAATCTTGGTAATGTTAATTTGCACCGGAGAAATGGTCAGTCTTTCACCGCTATGGTGCAGATCATTCCAATCCTTACGAATCAGGTATTATCCAATATTATTGTTTTTATTCGTGATATCAGCGAACATGAACAATATCGAATCAGGACACAACAATTAGAACATCGGGCACTTTTAGGGGTATTCACAGCAGTTTTCGCTCACGAAGTTAGAAATCCAATTAACAATATATCAACTGGCTTACAATTATTATCAACCAAATTAGGAACAGATGATGCAAATCAAGATCTCGTCAATAGAATTCAGGCGGATTGTGTCCGGTTGAACCAGTTAATGGAATCGGTATTAGCCTTTTCAAGGCCGATGGAAACCAAATTTGAAAAAGTGAATTTAGGATTTTTACTTAATAAAATTCTGGACCGGTGGCATCCAAGGCTTGTCCGTTTAGGGATTGAGCTCTTTTTTAACTCTGACGAGAATTTACCCCCTGTTCTCGGAGATGTGAGATCACTTGAACAGGTATTTACAAATTTGATATCCAATGCCGTGGATGCAATGGGAGGAACAGGTGGTACACTTGGAATACGTTTACAGCGTGTAGCCAAAAACACAAAGAAAACCTGGATTGAAATTGCAATATCTGATAACGGGCATGGAATTCCGGATGAATTAAAAGATCATATTTTTGAACCATTTGTAACAACAAGCCCAAGAGGTACAGGACTTGGATTAGCAATTACGAAAAGTATAATTACCGCACATCGGGGGAGCATTAATTTAAGCTCCTTCCCCGGTGGAACCGTATTTCAAATCCATCTCTTAGCAGCTGAGGGAGATTAATTCTCATGAGTGTCACGGTTTTAGTTGTTGATGATGAAGAAAATGCAAGACTCTTTATAAGTGAATTTTTAGCGAAGGAAGGATACGATACGCTTAATGCCGGAACTTTGAAGGATGCAAGGGAAAAAATATCTCAAGGCGATTGCGATATTATCTTGCTGGATGTTCAGCTGCCTGATGGTTATGGACCGCATTTGTTGGATGAAGTATCGTCACTTTTTAATAAACCATTAATCATTATCATCACTGCTTATGGTGATATCGAAATGGCTGTAGAAGCCATGAAGAAAGGTGCTCATGATTTCCTCACAAAACCGATCGAACTTACTCAACTCAAAAAATCTGTAAAGCGCGCAGAGGAAATTATCGCCATGCGGAGGGAGCTAGCTCACTTCAGGGCATCCCAGCAACAGGCTGCTAAATTTGTTGTGGGGAACAACAGCCACATAAAATTATTATTACTTCAGGCTCAAAAAGCAGCCTCTGCATCCGTGTCGGTATTAATAACCGGTGAAACGGGGACGGGGAAAGAGGTACTAGCCCAATATATTCACCAGATTAGCCCCCGTTCAAACAAGCCATTCATTGCGA
This sequence comes from uncultured Chloroflexia bacterium, assembly GCA_963747965.1. Lineage (GTDB taxonomy): Bacteria > Chloroflexota > Anaerolineae > Anaerolineales > Anaerolineaceae > CAVVGZ01. The sequence goes on from CAVVGZ010000007.1 coordinate 488,339, forward strand.
TAAACTGTGCAGCAATTCAAAATACGATGCTGGAATCAGAATTATTTGGATACGAATCAGGAGCATTTACAGGTGCAGATAAAAAGAAATTAGGATTAATGGAAGTAGCCGATGGGGGAGTATTGTTCCTAGATGAAATTGCTTCAATGCCTGTTGATATACAGGCAAAACTGCTGCGGGCTATTGAAGAACGGGCGTTTCGAAGAGTTGGTGGAACTAAATTAACCACCGTCGATGTCCAAATAATTGCAGCATCGAATAGAGATTTAAAGAATATGATCTCAAATGGGCAATTTCGTGAAGATCTCTACTACCGTCTCAAAGTCGTTGACTTGGATCTACCTCCGTTACGTCAAAGGAAGGGAGATATACCGGAACTTGTGGCGTTTCTTATCAGGAGTTTGAATATAAGAAATGGAATGAATGTGACGGAAATAACTCCGAATGCAATGGAATCGATAATAAAATATGACTGGCCTGGAAATATTCGAGAACTTAGCAATGCAATTGAACGGGCGATGTTGTTTTGCGATGGTGAAACAATTGATATCCAGCACCTTCCATACGATGTAATTAATGCCTAGCATCAGGCGTGTATAAAAAGATGGCACAGTAATTGCACCAAGCCTCTTGAGAGATATTATCAGGAGGCTTTTATGATTCCGATGACAGTAAACAATATGATATTAACGATGGCAGTATGCCTTTTTGGTTTAGGTGTAGTTGCTATTGGTGCAGGTGTATTTATCTTGATAGCCAGGGTTATGGGAGATGATTTAAGAACTATTTCTAATCAAACTGCCCAACTTGCAAAAAAAGGGATGGCTGAGGATGTATCCGGACTAGTAGGAAATGCATCAGAGCTGGTCAACGCATTGAATGAACTGGTGAGGACCACTTCAGGGGTAGGGATTTTCCTTATCCTTATTGGTTTCATTTTATTACTTGCAGCATATTATCTCGTTCTCCAAATTAGTATATAAAAGTTATTTTGAGTCAATAAGGTAATTTATGAGTACTAGAAATTTTATTGAAGTTCTTGCGAGCGTTTTGCCTCGAAAGGACATATCTAAAGTACTCAACGGATTAAGACAGAATAGCATCCTTTGGGAGGCATTGGGAAATGAGGAATTCGCAGACACATTAATAAATTGGGATGGAAGTGACCAGATCGATTTCTGGAATCCGTCCAATCTTGCGATAATAAGAACCACAATGGGGGATGGAATTGCATCAAACAAAGCAACATCATTAAATGAGATCATTGAAAACAATTCTGGAATGGTGCAGAATTTTTTCGAAAACCAACTTCAAGATCCTAAAGTACCAGAAAACTTCTTGGATGTTGCATATTATTCGATAGGATTGGTTCAAAAATACAAACAAACATCTTCCTGGCAGTCTGCATTTAAGAGTGTGTTTTCTGCGTCAACCTATTCAGAAAATTCATTTATAAAGATATGGGGTCCCGTTATCATTTGTTTATACGGAATGGTGGATGATTTTTTACCAATAAGCAACATCCTGTTCGACCATTTCCCATTCTCCGCTACATTGATACTCATCCACAAAACCTATTTATGCAATCAGGTTACCGAAATATCCGCCTGTAGTTTCATAAAAAGTTACATCAAAGAATTATCTATTATTGATCAGTATAGAACGATACGGCAATTATCCTTAATGGGATATAAAGAATCAGCATATATCCTTTCCAGGATTGCTGCCAATAATATTATTTTAATTGATCCGAATGTATGTTTTTACAAATCCAATGGTGTAGAGAATTTAGATAATTATGGCCTGCAAAAAGCCAATCTTATCGAATTAATCTGTGGAGTATTAGGTAATAATGATTTGTTCGATAAATTACAGGATATTAGTGATATCAATGAATACTCAGAAAAAAATGAAATATTTAGCCCAAAATTATTTTATGAAAACCCGATTGAAAGAGAATTGCATTCTGTGCCAGTGAGCATCTCCCCGGATTGTGATACGCCGGAACGAGAAATATTAGCAACCGATAATTCCAAAATACTATCAAGTTTCCACAAAGAAATGAATTTTGAAAATCCCATCATTCCTTTTCGAAAGATTTTTGAAGCGGAAAAACATTGGAAAGCTAGTAATTCTAGTGATGTCCAATCATTAGCAAAAAAAACCGTGGAAAGAATTATTAATCAATCCAGTGAACTATTTTTTGAAGAAATTGATGATTCAATATATGAATTGGATTTAATAAAACCACTGGACTGTTTAATCAATCTTGATATGATCGAAGAAGCCAGTCTTCTTGCCAATTATTTAGTTGAAATATTTCCAAACAATCAAGAATTATTGTTTGAAGCCAGTAAAATATTTGATTTATTGAATATGCAAGAGTTATCTCTTTCATATGCAATTTTGGGAGCTTATTGCAATCCCGGAAGTTTTATGGGGAACAGGTATCTGGCAGAATTTTATGAATCAAAAGGATTATGGGAATATTCCTATTTGGAACGGAATTTCATTGTTGAAAATGATATCCATTCTTCCATTGATGATTTCCTTGCGCTGGCGCATTCAGCATTAGCCAATAACAAATATGACGTTGTTATTGGAACAGGTAAATATGTTTTCGAAATTTTTCCTAACAATGGAATATCTTATTGGCTGGTGGGTGAAGCATTAAGTTATAAAGGCGATTTTGATCTAGCAATATCATACCTGAACCGTGCTACTTTACTCCTTGAAAATGATGAGAGACCATGGAAGTCGCTGATAAATGCATATCGATTTACAAATAACCAGCAGCTCTTATATAAAACGATAAATAATGCAACAAGGTTGATCCCGGATTCCTGTTCGCTAAAATTATCACAAGCCCAATATTATATCGACAATGAGAATATTGAAGAAGGACATAAATTATTGGGTGATGCGAGGAGATTGAAAACAACAGGTCCTTCTACGGTATTAGAGTTAGGCAAGTTATATGAAGAAACAGGAGACCTAAAAGAGTCGAAAGAAGTTTACATGGATGGTTTTCATCGCTGGCCTTTAATAACCGATTTCCCATTAAGACTGGGTAAATTGCTGATGGAACAGAATAATTATGTGGAAGCCGAGACAATTCTTAATGATTTCCTTACGAGCAACCCAAATGACTTAGATACCTGGATTCTCTACCTGAAATCCCAGATGGGAGATATTCATGCCAGCCTAATTGGTTATGTATTTAATCAGTCCGAGTCGGGATTATCGTTAACAGAAAAGATTCACCCAACCTGTGAAAGAATATTAATAAGTAGGCCTGACGATCCATTGTTCAATTTATTAATGGCTGAAATTCTGCTTATAAAATCTCGGACTGAAGAAGCCCTGGATATCTACCGGAATATTAATAAGTCCCAATATCAATTTAGTGGTGAAGAACTATGGAGAATGAAAGCTGGTTATGGTAAAGCCGAACTGGATTGTTTAAATACAGAGGCCGCCATAGCAATCTTAATAGAAGCGGTTACTGAAAAGCCTGATTACTTCGATACAACCAGGATTCTTGCCGAAGCATATATAAAGGCTTCTTTAGATGAAAACGCACTTGAGCTTGGGCTGGAATTTATTGAAAGGAATGGTGATGATCCCAAAGTATTTGATTGGTATTTTGGAATAATCAAAGAAATACCAGATAAAAGGATGGGAGCAAATTACATTGATAAGGCATTAAAACTTGTTCGGACGAATCCTGATATTTATGTATCACTGGCAAGTATGCATTTACAGAATAATTTAGTGGACGAGGCAGAATATGTTTTGGTTAATTATCTCAATCAAGATGAATTAACCATACCTCAATTACAAAATGCAGCATTTCTGTTTTACAAACTTGATAAATTGGATTATGGATGGCAATTTATCAACACGGGAATTCGAAAAAAATCAAATAACAATCTGGAATTATTGTCAGATGCTGTTGGAATATTGATAAACCAGGGAAATTATTTAGAAGCGCTCAAATATCTTGATGAAATAATTGAAATAAGACCGGAAGAAATTTATGCAATAACTTTGAAGAGTGATTTACTGGCTGAATCAGGTGACCTCTCTGGTGCGATCGATAATATTACTACTGCATTAAACCTCCTTTTGAAACGAAAAAGTAGAGGAGCAGGTTTTTCAGATGATTTTCATTTTAAATATTTAACTCCGGCATGGAATAAATCTCTGGAAAACATTTCAGAGATCTTTATGAGGATCATTTTCCTAAATCGGAAACTTGGCAATCTTGAAAATGCCTTCGATTTAGCCAAAGAAAGTGTTGAACTTATTCCCAATCACTTACCAACCCGATACCGGGCTGTTGAATTGGCTTTTGAATTATTAGATTTTCAACAAGCTTTAGAATGGGCCTCCTATGTAGATGAATATCGGGAACCAGAGATTATTGATAATAGTCACGAAGATCTTGGCGAATATCTAGAAGCCCTGGTTGGAATTTATATTTTCTTGTGTGAATACGAATTATCATCGGGACAATTTACAATAGCAGAACACCGGTTAAATCAATTGATTTCTATTGACCAAACAGATCCTCGTATTCGATCATTAATCGTTCGATTCAAAATTAGAGATGGAGAAAGAATTAAGGCAAATCAAGAATTACAAAAAATTATTGATGATAACCAAAGTGTCGAATATTACCTTCGGGAAAACCAAATAATTGGTAACAATTTTGAACAATACAGGATTAATTCTCAGATTCATTCATTGATAGATACCGCACTTGAGTTATATCATTGGGACATCGCCTATCAACTGGCAAACTTAGATTTGGATTCATCCCCGAGTTCTCCACTGCGGCATTTTTTCATACTAAAAGTAATTGCTCATTCTTTGGAAAAACTGGCATTATGTAGTGATCTGCAATGTAAAAACCTGATGGGATCTCTTGAAAAACTTCTGGAAAATTGTATGGAGAAAGCAAATACATCACTTGCTTTTATCGAGAACAATTCAAAAATGCCTGGAAATTTACTTGAGACTTTGAGGTTAGTGTTGGTGCTCCTGAATAAATCAACCGGTGAAATTGGTGACTCTAATAAATGCCTGGAAATTATTAATGAAGATATCCTCTTATCATCTATTTACCGGAAATTGGGGATTTATGATGCTTTAAGTAGATTGGTCAATTATCAAGAAACACAGGTGGATGTATTAATTAATGCAGCGTTTGGGTTATCCAGGACGAATCTAGAATCAGGATATCAATTAGCTAAGGTATGCATTAATATTGATCCGGATAATCCATTTGGACAGGCAGTTTTTTCAAAAATATGTGAAGAGTTGGGTAGTTTTAAAGAAGCGTATGAAAGCATTAAAATGGCACTAATTTATTATCCTGAAGAACCGAATTGGCATTTCAATGCTGCTCGGTTGGCTGAAAAATTAAACCGAAATGAAGAATCCATCTATCATTACCAAAAATCTCTAAATTATCTTCCAGATAATGCAACCATTTATCTAAATCTTGGTCAGGCCTACCTTGAAAACAACCAACCAGCGTTAGCTATCGAGGTATTTGAAAAGTGCAGTAATGAGATAACAGATAATTACCAACTTAATTTAGGATTTGCGAAAGCATACGCTCTATTAGGAAATTACGGTCGAGCGAATATGTATATTAAAAAATCAATTGAAATGGCTCCAAATTATTCCGAGCCTTTATGGGTTGGGGCAACAATGGCATATGATAGCGGGCATTTATTGGAAGCTAGAGACCTCGCAGAACGAATGTACACCCAGCACCCCGATGATATTGAAATAATATTGGCATATTGTAAACTTCAAGAGAAATTGGATAGTCCCGAATTGGCAGTAAGAGTTTTACATGATGCAATGACAAGATTTGAATATATTCCTATTGAAATAGTGCTAAAATGTGGCGAGTTAGTCTATCGAATGGAAGGGCCACTTCAAGCGATGGATGTTTTAGGGAAAAAGAAAGATCAATTTAGTACGAAACCAGAATTTCTTGGTGCATATTCTAAATATCACTTTGAAGGTGGATTTATCCAACAAGCTGAACTATATGCCTATGAGGCTTTAAAATTTAAATCCTTATTTGCCAGGGATAAATAAACTGTTAGCTGATATTCATAGAAAACATGAACACCCCGACAAGGTTGAATATTTCCTGGGAGAAGAAATCAAAAATAATCCGAAACAATGCCTGGATTCTTACTTGGAATTAGGGAAAATCCTTTACCAGAAGAAAGAGTTCAGCCAGTCAATAAAAATTTACCAGAAAGCTATGGATTCATATCCAGATGAATATTCGCCATATTATCAAATTGCCTTAACATTTAAGGAATTCAAAGATTATTATGCTGCAGAGAAGATGCTCACGAAAGCGGTTGAATTGGCAAATGATAATATTCAGATTCGGAGAGAATTGGCTGCGATTACGGCACTCAATTTTGTTCACAATTCACAGGAGGCAAATTATATAAATGACCTCTAAATCAGCCGGTTCGCAAAGATTATTATCCAGAAAATCTATGATAATGCTCATTAATACAGCAATTAATGTTAATGCTTATCATTTCGCAAGGCAAGCTTCCCAAAAATGGCTGGAAAGATACCCCAACGATTTATTTATAGAATCTTTGTTAGCAAAAGCAAATTTAGGAGATGGTCAGGTTAATAATGCAATTAATATTCTAAACGGAATATTAGCCAAAGATCCAGAATTTATTGATGCCTATGAATTGTTAGCCTTTGCGGCGAAAAATGTAGATCCGGTTTTATACAAAGAAAGTCTCTCATGTGTGCGAAGTCTTGATGTCAATATTTCTGCAGATATAAAAATGCCTGAATGGTCGCTATTATTATCACAATCAATAGAAGACTTCAAACTTGGAAGGCTAGACGAAGCTGAAGAAACAATCATTAAGGTGATTGGAACCTCACCAATATTACCACTACCATCTGTAATACATATGCGCATAGTTAATGGGCGCAAAGATGACACGACTACCTTAAATTTATCAAAAATTTATAATGAACGATGGCCGGAATGTCTTCACTTCAAGCTGTTTTTGGCAAATATTTTAATGGGGCTTCAAGATGAAAAGGGGGCAATAAAGCTATTAAATGAATGTGTTATCAGCGATATAACAGGACAGGTTCCAAAAAGATTATGGGGCAATAACCATCAATTCATTTCAGTTTGGCCTGAAAATTTATCTATAGATTTCCAACTGCCAATTCCAGGCATAGTGAGTTCCGGTTTGGGTTGGAATACGATCGCATCTCTCTCTGATAGTAATATTCAGGGTGGATCCCAGGAAACAAAGAATTTTATATTTGATCTTGAGGATGAGCTATTACGGTCAAAAAGTATACTTTCTGATTCTGATAATTCATTAATACATGACGACCAATCAGCTGTTGGAAATATTAGTTACCTAATTCAAGACCAAACGGGAAGCATAACCCCAACAGATATTGAGAAGGGTATGGAGAATGATTCTTCGGTACTGGATCAGGATACCCATATTCCATTAAACCATGATAATGAAATTAGCGACACTATTGATAAATCAAAATATGATCGTTCGGCAAAAGATAGCCTAAAAAGTGTTGAACTGGTTTTTACGCGATTAGCAAAGAAATTAAATCAACCGGAAATTGGAAAAACTGACAATCGGTTCCCGTTATGTATCCTGATCTCTTCAAAAACCGGACTAAAAAGGAAATACGGAGAACATACATTTTCGGTGATTGAACAGGAAATGCGCCTCCTTACAGACCAGATAAGGAAAAGAAATGGATGGGGTGCCGCAATCTATTTTCCAGATGATTTCGAAAGTAACAAAAGACTCGGAGTTATTACAATTGAACAAATCGATCCATGGAAAATAAAATTGGCATTGATTGATCTTGATAGAGCTCTTTCAAAAAAAGGTGAGAAAATAGGGGCTTTAATAATCATCGGTGGTCCCGACATAATTCCATATCATAAATTGCCTAATCCAACAGATGATTCAGATGATTTTATTTCATCCGATAATCCATATGCTACCCTGGATACAAATTATTATCTTCAGAATTGGCCATTGGGTAGAATTACCGGAGAAAACGGGGTAGATCCCGGGTTACTGCTTGAGCAACTACGGAATTCTATCCAATATCACAAAAACCAAAAAAGGAGGGTATCCTGGTGGAACAAGATTGAATTGCCCAGCAGCTTTGGACAACTTTTTGGTTCACTACGGGGCAATTTAAATATAAACAGCAAAGGGGCCAATTCTAGAAGTTTTGGTTATACTGCATCCACCTGGAAAGAATCTTCTATTGCTGTTTTTCGAACGATTGGGGATGCTAAAAAAATCAGCATTTCTCCGCCTGAAGTATCCGGGAATATAAAACCTGAAAGCACGTCCGCTCACCTGGGATATTACAATCTGCATGGCTTGGAAGACACATCAAGCTGGTATGGGCAAAGAGACCTTGCGGATCCAATTCCAGGACCAGATTATCCTATAGCTCTTACACCGAACGACCTTGCACAAAACGGAAAAGCACCAAAGGTGGTTTTTAGTGAGGCTTGTTATGGCGGGCATATTATAGATAAGAAAGAAAATGATTCGATTGCTTTAAAATTCCTTTCAATTGGGACTCAAGTATTCATTGGTTCTACTGGCATTTCATATGGGTCTGTATCCACTCCCCTGATTGGAGCTGATTTCTTAGCATACCTTTTCTGGTATCATCTGGAATCAGGTTACTCTGCAGGTGAAGCATTGCTAAAGGCCAGGATTGATCTGGTAAGAGAAATGCAAAAGCGTCAAGGTTTTCTCGACAGTGAGGATCAAAAAACATTGCTATCTTTCATACTTTTTGGTGATCCACTTGCTAGGCTCGACGAAGGACAAATTGCTAAATTTATACCAAGGAGTTTTACTGAAGATACAATAAATATTGTATGTGAAGAAAACAGCCTGCAGGTTGATCCCCCAAATATTTCTAAGGACATACTTTCAGAACTAAAACAAATTGTAGAAATGTACCTGCCAGGATTAGATGAAGCGGAAATTAAGGCCGTTAATCAACATAAATATAAAAAATCAGAAATGATCATGAATGAAAATGGAACCCAATTTGAAATCAAATCAACTCAAAGGGAACCGACCGGTAAAGTTGTGGTGTCTTTTAAAAAGAATATAAAATCTTTACAACAAAATCATGTACATTATGCAAAGGCAACCATAGACTCGACCGGCAAAATGATCAAACTCGCTATTTCAAGATAATATTGCGATATTTGATCAAAAAATATGAAGCTGACAACAATATCTCGGCTTCGTTTTTTTTGATTCATTGATGGTTACTTCCTATTCACGTATAATACCCCCCATAAAACCGAATTTTATCTAAAAAAACCTCGGAGAGAAGCATGCAGAATAAACTATCCGGTCCCCAAATTCGCCAAACCTTTGTTGATTTCTTTGTAGAACGGGGGCACAAATTTGTTCCCTCCTCATCATTGGTTCCTGGTGGAGATCAAACACTTCTATTCACTAATGCCGGAATGGTTCAGTTTAAAGATGTATTTCTAGGTGCGGATCGGCGGGATTACTCCAGAGCTGTGAACTCGCAAAAGTGTATGCGCGTAGCTGGGAAACACAACGACCTGGATGATGTGGGCAGGGACGATACGCATCACACGTTTTTTGAAATGTTAGGTAATTGGTCGTTTGGGGATTATTACAAAACTGAGGCGATTAATTGGGCATGGGAGCTATTAACTGGTGTTTGGGGGTTGGAGCCTTCGATATTATATGTAACATGTTTCAAGGATGAAAAAGGTGAAATCGAAACGGATTTAGAGGCTGCTGGTGCATGGAGGGAGCAGCCTGGAATCGATCCAACCCATATTCATTATTTCGGGAGAAAAGAAAATTTTTGGGAAATGGCTGATACGGGACCTTGTGGCCCTTGCAGTGAAATTCACATTGATAGAGGAGAAAATGCGTGTAACCGAAAAGAAGAGCCGGGCCACGTATGTTCGGTAAATGGAAATTGCAGTCGTTATGTTGAATTGTGGAATTTAGTCTTTATCCAGTACAACCGGGTAAACCAGGATCGCTTAGAACCATTATCGGCAAAACATGTCGATACAGGGATGGGTTTAGATAGAATAGTATCTGTTTTGCAGGGTGTTTCATCTAATTACCGTACAGATTTATTATTTCCTATCATTGAAACCATCAGGGGCATCACTGGTCACTCAGCATCCCAAAGGGATCAAAATTTTACCCCATACAGGGTAATCACCGACCATTGCAGGGCTGCGGCATTCCTGATTGCAGATGGGGTTATCCCGGGAAATATCGGACGGAACTATATTTGCAGGATGATTATCAGGAGAGCCTTTTTGTTTGGCGGTAAGCTGGGTATCAAACAACCATTTTTATATCATGTGTCAGGCAAAGTCATTGAACTTTATGGGGATTTTTATCCTGAACTAAAGAAGCATAAATCTACCATCCTTGATCATATCAGGAGGGAAGAAGAGAGATTTATCAGTACAGTTGAGAATGGCCTGGTGCAATTAAATGAGATTATTACCCTAACCAAAAATCAATCCTTAACTATTATCGATGGGAAGGCTGCTTTCGAACTCTATGCAACCCACGGACTGCCGGTTGAGATAACCAAGGATATTGCCAAAGAACATGGCTTAAGAGTTGACGAAGAAGGGTTTGCAGTAGCAATGGAAGACCATAGAATAAAATCCGGCGCTGGAAAAGCATTCGAAGCAGACAAATTAGACCCATTTGATTTTTATCAAAATCTATTTTCTGATCTTATGCGAACTGGTTTATTGCCAGTATCGGGGGTTGAAGCAAATCCATATTCTAAACTTGCAATCGATGGCCGGATAATTGCGATGATAAGAGATGGAAAATTAGTTGATAGAGCCAATCCGGGGGATCAAATTGAAATTATTGTGCCAAAAACATGTTTTTATTTAGAATCCGGCGGGCAAGTATCGGATACGGGATGGATAGAAGGACTTGATCGCCCGGGTTGGAAAATTCAAATCAATGATATTCGAAAACCATCTGCCGGTCTCATCACTCATCTTGGTGTTGTTTTGGAGGGGAATCCGAGAGTTGAGGATTCTGCATTAATTCAAGTGGATCAACGTAGAAGACGAGATATTATGCGTAACCATACCGCTTCACACTTGCTGCACAGAGAACTTCAGGCGGTGTTAGGAGATCATGCCAGACAAGCGGGATCCCTCGTTACATCCGAGAAGCTAAGATTTGATTTTTCTAATCCGGGACCTTTGACAATGGAGCAGTTATTGGAAATTCAGGATAACGTAAACCGATTAATCTATGATGACTTCGGGCTGCATGTTCGAAATATGTCGCTTAGCGAAGCTTTATCAGAAGGTGCCACTGCGTTGTTTGGGGAGAAATATGGAGAAAATGTCCGCACAATTCAGATAGGTGACGAAGAATTATTATCGTATGAATTATGCGGGGGCACACATGTTGATCATACGAACCAAATTGGATTGTTTCTGATAACATCTGAAGGAAGTGTAGCGGCTGGTATCCGGCGTATCGAAGCAGTAACTGGAATAGGTGCATATGAACTTGTAAAACAACGGTTTGAATTATTGAAAGCTGGATCAGCATTATTGGAAACCAGCTCTCAGGATTTGCCAGAAAAAATCAAAACGATTCTTGATGAAAAAAATCAAATGCGAAATGAAATTCAGCAGTTGCGTTTCCGAATTGCTTTTTCACAGTTTGAGCAAGCAGTGAATTCATTCGATATGAGCTCTTCTGTCCCAGTTCTGAGTAAAGCTATACATTATTCTGATATTACGACCTTGAGAGAAATGACCGATTATTTCAAACAAAAGATTCATACCGGTGTGGTAGTTCTTGGCAGCATATTTGAGAATAAACCCATTATTGTAGCTGCAATTACTGATGATCTTGTGTTGAGGGGTTTAAATGCTGGAAAGGTTGTAAAAGAAATTTCGAAATATATAGATGGAAACGGTGGGGGGCGACCGGACTTTGCCCAAGCAGGCGGCAAGAATCCTGACGGACTCGAAATAGCCCTTTCCAGTGCCAATAATGTTATTCGAGAAATGATTAACCGATCATAAAAACATGATTGATTGATTACATTAATACACAAAGCCTGGCGGGAAATTCCCGCCAGGCTTTGTGGGTTTTACTGGAAGATGTTATGGAGAAATTATCTCATTTCATCATTTTCGCTCATTTGCCTTTAATCTTCTTCGTCTGGACGCCAACAACATAGGACCAAATCTCGGGCAGCTTTAACTTCATCCAATCTCCCTACAGGTGTATTGTGCGGAGCGGTTTTTAATATATCAGGATCCTGATGCGCTTCCTCTGAAATTTTTATCATTGTTTCAATAAATTTATCCAATGTCTGCTTATTTTCTGACTCAGTTGGTTCGATCATCAGAGCTTCATGGACAATTAATGGGAAATAATTGGTTGGCGGATGGAAATTGAAATCCATTAATCGTTTGGCTATGTCAAGAGCATGGATGTTTGGCGCATCTTCCCACTGTCCTTCTACTACTAATTCGTGCATACAGGTACGGTTGTATGGGACTTTGTAATAATCTTTTAGATTGGCTAACAAATAATTGGCATTTAATACAGCTGTCTCAGAGATTTTTCGCAAACCATCAGGCCCGTGCATACTGATATATGTAAATGCCCTAACAAGCATTCCAAATTGTCCATGGAATGATTTCATACGGCCAATAGATTTTTTTGGTATCTTGAAACCGTAGAGCGGAGGATCGTCTTCGGATTCTTCTTCAATAATATCCACCACTGGATATGGTAAGAATTCAGCCAGATGAGAAGCAACACCAACTGGACCGGAACCAGGTCCCCCGCCTCCATGTGGAGTTGAAAATGTTTTATGAAGATTGAAATGCATTACATCAATCCCAAGATCACCTGGCCGGGTTATCCCCAGCAACGCATTCATATTTGCACCATCCCCATAAATTAGGCCACCGCAATCATGGATTATTTGGATAACTTCCATGATATTTTGATCAAATAATCCAAGGGTGTTTGGATTAGTAAGCATCAATCCTGCCACATGGTCATCACAAGCATTTTTAAGCGCTTCAAGATTGGTATTCCCATATTCATCTGTAGGAATTGGCACAATATCAAAACCGCTCATCGCAGAACTTGCCGGATTGGTACCATGGGCAGAATCAGGAATCAGGATCCTGGTGCGTTTGTGGTCCCCGCGGGATTTGTGATAAGCCCGGATAATCATCACACCTACAAACTCACCCTGAGCTCCGGCTGCAGGTTGTAAGGTAATTGCTGAGAAGCCTGCTATTTCGCATAAGAATGCTTGAAGCAAATACATGAGGTAAAGATTGCCTTGTATGGTTTCAATTGGCTGGAGAGGATGTGTTGCCGAAAATCCTGGTAATCGGGAGACAAGCTCATTGATTTTTGGATTGTATTTCATCGTACAGGAACCCAGGGGATACATTCCTTCATCAATGCAATAATTTAATTTCGAAAGACGGGTAAAATGTCTGACAACATCCAATTCGGATAATTCTGGTAGGGGTAAATCATTTCTTAAATATGAAACGGGTAATTCTGCAAGAGGGACATCGGGTTGTGGAAATTCAACACCTTTCCGGCCTGCTGAGGATAATTCAAAGATGGTAGGCTCAGACATTTTTCACCTCCTCAAGTACATCAACCAAGGAGTCGATATCCTCTTTGGTGTTCATTTCAGTGACTGCAATAAGCATATGATTTTGCAGGGAAGGGTAGTCAATGGAAAGGTCATACCCTCCCAGGATACCGTGGTCAAGCAAATGGCTATTAATTGTATCCACCGGCAATGGGACATTCAATTGTAAATTCATTAAAAAATGGATCTTTATAAACCATTTTGTAACCCGGGACCCCGCTAATTTTTTGAGCTGCGTAATGAGCCTTATGGTAACAAAGTTTGGCGACCTGTTCGAGCCCCGATTTTCCGAGAACACTCAAATATATTGTTGACGCCAACGCCATCAATGCCTGGTTTGTACAAATATTTGAGGTGGATTTTTCTCTTCGAATATGTTGTTCCCGGGCTGTTAATGTCAGTACGTAACCACGATTGTTCTTTCCATCTACGGTTTCTCCAACAAGGCGACCAGCCAACTTCCGCATGAATGCTTCTTTGGTTGCAAATATTCCCAGATATGGACCGCCAAAAGAGAGGGGAATCCCAAGAGATTGACCTTCACCAACAACTATATCTGCGCCGAACTCTCCCGGTGGTTTAAGCAATCCGAGTGAAATTGGATTCACGGCAACGGTCATAATTGCGCCTACCGCATGAACAGCATTTGATAGGGTTTTAAAGTCCATTTATCCTTCCGAAAAAGTCAGGATATTGAACAATCACAATGGCTGTGTCCAGGTCAAGAAATGATTCTAAATCTGAAGGACCTGAAAAAGGATTGGTCAAATAGTCAGGACCATCAATAATCATGCCTTCGATCCCTGACATGTAGGTCATCAGTGTCTCGCGATAGTGAGGATGAACTGATGGGGATACCAATACCTTCTTCCTTTTCCCCCTGAAATGGTGATAAGCCAAAACTGCTGCCTCTGCAGTAGCTGTTGCGCCATCATAATGGGAGGCATTACTTACATCCATTCCGGTAAGGGCGGAAATCAGGCTTTGATATTCAAAAATGGATTGCAGGGTACCCTGGGATACTTCCGGTTGGTAGGGGGTATAGGCTGTGAGAAACTCACCACGCTGAATAAGGCTGTCCACGACGGCAGGCGAATAGTGGTTATAGGCACCTGCGCCTAGAAAGCAGATGAGATCCTGGGTAGTCTCATTCGCGAGCGATAAACCGGTCGCCTGTGTCTTGGCTTCAATTTCAGTTAACCGTTCCGGTAAATCCAACTCCGGAAATCGGAATTTCTCAGGAATATCCAGGAATAAATCCTCAATGGTCTTTACTCCAATTCCTTTGAGCATCGCCTCGGTTTCGTTTTTTGTATGTGGTATATACATTAATGACCCCGTTCCTCACAGAATTGGATATAAGCAGGGGCATCCATCAGCTGGTCCAGGTCAGCAACATGATTCATTTCTATTCTAACCATCCAGGCATCTTCATACGGTGAAGTATTAACCTTCTCGGGTGAGTCTGCCAGGTTATCGTTGGTCGCAATTACTTTACCTGCAACCGGAAGATGAACATCTGCAGCTGCTTTTACTGATTCAAGCGTAGCGACGTTATCGTCTTTTTGTAGAACATCATCTATATTTGCCAGAATTTCTACAAAAACGATGTCAGATAATGAATCCTGGGCATAATCGGTAATGCCTATGGTGGCGATATTTCCATCGACTTTTACCCACTCGTCGGTCTTGCTATATTTAAACCCGTCTGGTGTTTTCATGCAATTGCTCTCCTATTAGAAATATTGATATTAATATTAAAAACGCACACGCAAAAATACTGGCGTGTGCCTCTGTATATAACCTGAGAGATTCACCATGTATATGGTTTGCCCCTTCGGTGACAGCTAACTTTCCAGAGGAAAAATTGATAGCAGGGTCCTTTTACCTGAGAGTTTCACAGGACTATGCCAAAAATCCTGTTTGCCCCTTCGGTGCCAAAATAATCCTGGTCTCTTCCCTTTTATCCACTATACACAAATAAGTTTACAAATAAATTTTATATTGTGCAGGGAATAAAGTCAAGCAATTATTTGATTCTGTATGATCTATGAAATGACACTGTTGAGTCAGGAACTGATTGCTATTTCTTCAATAATTTTAGGGATTGCTTCCTGGGCTGCCTGTTCTCCAATTCTGATGGTTTCACCGGCACGAAAAAATCCAAATAGTTCGGTGATATCCAGGGGAATCAGTGGATGGATGAGGCAGTCTGGTTTACATTGCTGTAAGTTTATCTCTGTAATTCTTGAAATCATCAATAACTCTGAATAGTAAAAATCCAGGAATGCTCCAGGGGTAGGAAATCCCCAAAAAAATTTTTGGTTGATATTTCCAAAATCTGTTTGTAAGTAGCGTGTCGGCTCAACATCTACAGCGATGATATATTCGGCGCCGAAATCATTTACGATATTAACCGGCACATTATTTAATATGCCACCGTCAATTAGTTTTCGGCCTTCCACCTCAACAGGCGGGAATATTCCGGGAAAACAAATCGTCGATAGGATGGCTGGAATTAATTCGCCTGAGGTAAGGTGAATCTCTTGTGCACTTTTCATATCAACAGCGCATAAACCCAATGGGATTTTACACTGCGAAAATGTAGTGACATCTCCCAATAATTCAGTAAAATACTGCTTAATTTTCTTATAATCGATAAAACCGCGTCTGGGTGGAGCTAACTCAACCAACTTCAACAATTCACGTATATTCGAAAATTTTATCGCCTCTTCTTCAAGCTGCTCAGCGGAATATCCGCTGCTATAGAGAGCTGCAAGAAGACCACCTATGCTTGTGCCAGAGATGTAATCCAGAGATATATTGCTGCGTTCCAATACTTTTAAGACTCCAATATGAGCAAACCCTCTTGCACCTCCACCACCAAGAGCCAGGCCAATTTTTTTTAATCTCATAGTAGATTGATTACCTTTTTCTGAAATATTTAGAAGTCATGGGTTTGGCCCAATAGTTCGTCCAAATTATTTAATGTAAGCGGGACTCTAATATGGCTTGGGATTCGTTAGATAATCCCAAATCGTCTTGAATCCTAAAAAACAATTCCGGATCCCCAAAATCACCCAAGAATCCATTTATTTTTGCAGCCGCTGTTGAATTGGTCAGATCGTCAGGATTTGGATATATGGTGCGAAGTTCTAAAAACAGGTTGTCATTTAATTTCAGGTAATATTTTTGGTGATAGGCTTCTGCCATGAAAAACTGATCAAATTGAACGATCTCCGTAGTGAGGGGTTTCCCAATAAGGTCTTGCCTGGCAGTTTTACTTTCCTGTGCAAGTTGTTTTTGCTCTTCATCATGATAATATATTTTTGACATATACTGAGGCGAGCCAGATGGATATTCCGGGTGATGATTATTCCAGAAGACATAAAGAAGATCCTCATAACTGATCGTACCTGGATCGTAGTCTATTTGTATTGTTTCGTTGTGGTCACCAATGTTATTGTAAGTAGGAGTAATTGTGGATCCGCCACTATAGCCAACCCTTGTACGAATTACACCTGGAAGACTCCCGTACAGGGAATCAGGACCCCAAAATCAGCCCATTGAAAAGGTGGCAGTTTTCACATGTATGTAAGTTTGTGAATCAATTGGAGGAATTCGGGTCAAAGCACTACCATTTTTGCTCCCAATATCCTGTTTTGAAGGGATTGTTTGATCAAGCCATAACCCAAAAATGGATGCAATAATTACCAGGAAGATAAAAAAATATTTCAAAAATACCCTCATCCAAAATATTCGAACAGTTTAATTTTACCACAAATCACCTATCGCAATGCGTATAGACATTATACCACAATAAAATTTCTCTATTAACACCCTAAATTGAATATAAAAAAACCTACCTCGCCTTTATTGATAAAGACGGGGTAGGTGAAGTAATTGTATTGGTTATTTGTAAAAAATCTATGTGATTGGCCCAGCTGCTCTAATTTCATCAGAAGCATCTTCTTCAAATGTTTTGAAACTCTTCTTAAACATCCCAGCTAATTTTTTGGCCTGATCATCATAAGCAAGTTTATCTGTCCATGTATTTCGTGGTATTAATACATCCGGTGGCACATCCGGACAGGTTGTGGGGATATGCAGTCCAAATACCGGATCTTGCTCATAAACCACATTATCTAACTGACCGGTCAATACTGCACTTAACATCTTGCGGGTATAGACAATTTTCATCCTGCTACCGACGCCGTATGGACCGCCGGTCCATCCAGTATTCACAAGCCAAATCTTTACATTATGCCTGGCAATTTTTTCACCAAGCATCTTTGCATAAACAGTTGGATGATGGACCATAAATGGGGCTCCAAAACAGGTACTGAAGGTTGCTTGTGGTTCAGTAATTCCTTTTTCTGTCCCTGCCACTTTGGCTGTATATCCTAATAAGAAATGGTACATAGCTTGAGCAGGCGTTAATCTTGATATGGGTGGCATGACACCAAAAGCATCGGCTGTTAGAAAAACAATATTTTTTGGATGATCCCCTTTACCAGAGGCTACAAAATTGGCTATCTGAGTCAGCGGGTAGGAAGCACGTGTATTTTCAGTGATCGAACCATCGTCCAAATCGACAATCCGGGTGTCCGGATCCATAACCACATTCTCAAGAAGCGTCCCAAACCGTCTGGTTGTTTGATAAATATCTGGTTCAGCCTCTGGTGATAAATGAATCACCTTTGCGTAGCATCCACCCTCAAAATTGAAAATTCCATCATCGCTCCAACCATGCTGGTCATCACCAATTAACCCACGATTGGGGTCAGCGGATAATGTGGTCTTACCTGTTCCGCTCAAACCGAAGAATAATGCACTATCTCCATTCTTCCCAATATTTGCAGAGCAATGCATCGAGAGAACATTCCTCAAAGGCATAACATAATTAAGAATCGTAAACACCGATTTCTTAATTTCTCCGCCGTATTCACTTCCAGCAATAAGCACCAATTTCTTGCCTGGATGCAACATGATACTTACCTCAGAGCGAACACCATCAAGAGCTGGGTTGGTATGGAAACTTGGGATACCCATTATGGTCCATTCAGGTTGATAATTTAGTAATTCTTCCTTAGCAGGACGCAGGAACATATTTTGAGCAAATAAATTTTGCCATGCCGTGTCTGTAATCACCCTGATTGCAATGCGGTGATTTGAATCGGCTCCTGCAAATAGATCCTGAACAAAAAGCTCCCGCTGTTGTAAGTAACCCAGATATTTATCAAGGAGTTTAGTAAATTTTTCTTCTTCGTAAGGTTGATTTACATTACCCCACCAAACATGATCCATACTGGATGGTTCGCGCACAACGTATTTATCTTTAGGAGATCTCCCTGTATGTTTTCCGGTAAGTACTACCAGGGGGCCCAAATCTGCAAGTTTTCCCTCTCCACGGATTACCGATTGTTCGATTAACTGTGCAGGGGATAAATTCCAATAGATTTTTTTTACATTCGTGATTCCGTGCATCTCAAGATTTTTTTCTTGAACCTGGAAACCTGAATCGATCATCTCTTATGCTCCTTATCCGTAATCGAAGTGATCAGACATGCCAATATTTAATAATATGTAAGTACCGTTGACCGGTAATTGTTATGCCATTCCAGTCACTAATGCGAGCAAGGCCATGCGAACAGGAACACCATTGGCTGCCTGACGGAAGTATGCTGCTCCTGCATAATCATCCACATCGGTTGTAATTTCATTTACACGTGGCAAGGGATGCATGATTGTGAGACCAATTTTAGCAGCATCAACCATTGCCCTGTCCAATATATATGAACCCTTCAATCGCTCATATTCCTCCGGGTCGGCAAACCGTTCCTTCTGAATTCGCGTCATATAAACAACATCGCTGTCATTCAGGGCTTCAGCAAGGCTTTCAATTTCAGAAATATGCGCTCCTTTGGCTTTCAATGGCTCTGTTATTTCTGCAGGCATTGCAAGTTCTTTTGGTGATGCAAAATTTAATTTGACCTTGTAATTAGAAAGCAAGTTGGAAAGAGAATGTACCGTCCGTCCATTCTTCAGGTCCCCAGCTAATGTAACGGTCAATCCATCTACTTTGCCCTTTTCTTTCAGGATTGTATAGAGGTCCAGTAAAGCCTGTGTCGGATGCTGCCCAGCGCCATCACCGCCATTGATCACAGGGGCTCCAGAACCATCCGCCAATTCTTTGGCACTTCCAACCACAGGGTGGCGGATGACTGCAACATCCGAATATCCTTCAATCATTTTTCCCGTATCGAAAAGTGTCTCTCCTTTTGCAGCCGAGCTGGACGATTTAGCTTCCGCCACCGATACCACAAGACCGCCAAGTCGTAGCATAGCTGTTTCAAAGGATAGACGAGTCCTGGTGGAAGGTTCATAAAAAAGTGTAGCCAATATTTTCCCCTTCATAACATCGAGCAAATCACCAGCCTCCAATGCGGAACTATACTTCAGAGCAGTCTGCATGACATGGTTTACTTCGTTTAAAGAGAGATCCTGGATTCGAATTACATCTCTCCCAAATAATGATGTGGTCATTTCTATATCCTTTCTATGTTTTTTTATATATATTATTAATCATAAAGATGCGAAGTGCTGGTAGGCAAAAATCTTCCGACACCCGGTTTTCCAACAAGCAAACCATTTTCTACAACAATATTTCCGCGCGACATAGTCATAATTGGTTTCCCCAAGACCTCCATCCCTTCATAATTTGTGAAGCCTACATTGGAGTGCTGGGTTTCTTTTGAAATCACATGCGGAATTGTGGGGTCGAATAATACAATATCAGCGTCAGAACCTTCGGCGATGATCCCTTTTTGCGGGAACCAACCAAAGGTTTTGGCATTGTTTTCACTCATCACCTCTACCAATCGCGGCAATGTAATTCGCCCGCCATTCACTCCATGGTGATACATCACTGTCAGCATAGTTTCGGTTTGAGGAGATCCATAAGGGGCATCGAAGAAATCATCATCTACCTTCTTCGGTTTTGGTGCATGATCACTACCGACTGTATCCAGAATTCCATTGGCAAGGCCATACCATAAAGCTTCATTATCTTCAAATGTTCGGAGGGGTGGACCAATTTTTGCCTGGGCTTTTCTGGTCAGAGTTGTCTTTTCGGTTAGGGTGAGATACTGGGGACAGGTTTCCCCAATTACTTTCCATCCATTTTCCTGGGCACGTGAGATGGGCTCAAGACATTCAGCTGCACTGTTGTGAACTACGTACAGAACCGATCCCATTACCTGGGAAATCATCATCGCCCTGTTGATGGCTTCTGCTTCTAAAAGGGATGGGCGCATCGCAGCAAATGATTCAATCGGAGAACGGCCTTCTCGTAAAAATTTATCTTCCAGGTAATCTGTAGCCAAACCATTTTCAGCATGAATCATCACCAGGCCTTTCTCTTGAGCTGCAACATCCATAACCGCAGTCATCCAATAGTCATCAGTCATCCATTTCAATTTCGCATAAGACATGAAAACTTTAAAGGAAGTTGCGCCAAAATTAAAGGCCTCAGGCAGATCCTTTATTTGATTCTTAACATCAAATAAACCTAAGTGCAATCCAAAATCCAAGTATGATTTTGATATACCATTTTCCTTAAACTGGCGTAAGGTGGGCATTACTTCCATGCCTGGCTTAACATAAGCATAATGAATTACGCTGGTTACTCCGCCAAATGCGGCTGTGAGTGATAAACCTCCTTCGTCATCTACATATACCGGATGGCAATGAACATCGATGATCCCGGGTAATAGATATTTGCCGGATGCATCAATAATCCGATTAGCCCCTTCAGGATTTAAATCCGCTGCGACTTTTATAATCTTTTCGCCTTTAACTGCAATATCCCGTTTTTCAATTCCAGCGGATGTTACTACAAGCCCATTTTTGAATATGAAATCCATGCCTTGATCCATAATTTTAAATCCTTTCTTCAACAGTATTAATTCGCTAACTCAATTAAAGCATCCACAGCCCTCACTCCTCTTCCTTCAGGAAGGACCATTAATGGATTGATATCGAGGGCAGCGATGTATTCTCCCAAGTCAGATGCTAATTTTGATAATCCGACCATAGCATCGACAAGCGCATTCATATCTGCTTTAGGTTTACCACGAAAGCCTTGAAGTAGTTTATAACCCCTTGTACTTTGGATCATCTGTTCAGCCTGATGCCGGGTGAGGGGAGGCAAACTCAGTGCAGAATCCTTGATCAGTTCGACAAGTATGCCACCCGTACCGAATATCACTACTGGTCCAAAATCCTTGTCTTTTACAATACCGAGAATTACCTCAACAGAATCGGATGAAATCATTTCTTGTATGATTACTCCTTCAAGATAAGCACCTGGAAAATGCTGCCTTGCAGACTGCATAACCTGGTTGTAAGCGAGTATGACTTCTTCTGAACTACCCAATCCGACTCGAACGCCACCGATTTCAGTCTTGTGCTGAATATCCGGTGATAATATTTTCAAAACAACCGGGTATCCTATCTCATTTGCAGAATTTACTGCCTCATCAAGAGTCCTGGCCACAAACTCTTTTGGTCCCTTAATCCCATAAACCGAGAGCAGTTTTCTCCCTTCAACTTCGGACAATGTACCTTTTTGTTCCTTTAATTTCTGTATCCATTCCTTCAAATTGGCAGGCGATGGAATCTCTTCATCCATTTCCTTTTTGCGATTTCTCCGAAAACTCGAATAATCCTCAAACGCCTGTATGGCACAAAGTGTTTCACGGGTACCCTGGAGGTAAGCAACACCTCCATCTTTTGCTATTTGTGCCACACCTGCATGGATACCAGAAGCGATATTAGAAAAAATAAGACAGGGTTTACCTGTTTCCCGGCGAGCCTTCACAGCAGCTTCAGTGACTTTAATCGATTGTTCAATTTCCCGATTGGCAATATCGGGTGGAGTATCTCGGGCAATAGCAAGAAGGCTGATATGTGGTTCGCGTGCTACGACATCCATACATGCCGGATATGTTTTTTCAAGGTCCCCACTTCCCCAGGCATCTAACGGGTTGGTAATATTGACAAATGGTGGGAGTATTTGTGTAAGAGCCTGTTTTCCTTCCCCAGTGAAAGCAGGAAATACAAGCCCAAGGTTTTCTGCAAGATCAGATATCAATCCGATTTGCCCTCCGGAGAGACTTAATAAGCCTACACCTTCGGTTTCCGGGAGAGGACAGGTCATAAAAAGCTCGGTGGCTTCTACCAATTCATCCAAATCTCCCAGGCGGACAATGCCATAACGCTTAAATACCGCGTCCAGTACAATATCAGATCCTGCCAGACTGCCGGTATGAGCCTGAACAGCACGTCTGGCTGCATCTGAGCGGCCAACCTTCACTACCAGGACGGGTTTTCCTGCTTCCATTGCAGCTTTTGCAGCCTTAATGAATTGATCAGGTTTCCTTATCCCTTCGAGGAATGCAATTATTACTTTGGTTTTTTCATCATTAACAAGGTGACCAATATAATCAGAACTGTCGAGTACAGCCTCATTTCCGCTTGAAATTAAATACCTGAACCCAAACCGTGCGGAATTGGCTAACCCAAGGCAAATAGCTCCACTTTGCAGTATAGCGGAAACATTGCCTGGTTTTGTATTTGGTCCTATAGCCACGCTATAAGAGGCAAATCGATCAATCATATTGACAACGCCGATACAATTCGGGCCATTGATTAGCATACCGGTTCTTTGAGCAAACTCTATTAATTCCCGCTGGCGAATTTCCCCATCAGGACCAGATTCGGAAAAACCACTCGCTAATATCCAGGCGGCTTTTGTGCCTTTTTTGTGAGCCGTATCCAACAATGAAAGAACTTTGTCTGCTCCCAATAACACAGCAACCATATCCACCGGTTCTGGCAGCGAATCGATATCCGGGTAACATGGAAATCCAAGAACTTGACTATACTTTGGATGAACTGCGAATACTTTACCAGGAAAATTCAAATTACTTAAGTTTTCCAGAACCAAACGGCCTGCACTTCCAGGACGTTCCGTAGCTCCGATTACTGCAATACCTCTAGGATTCAGGAGTGGGGATAGGTCTCTAAATGATGTATCCATCGAGTAAATTTGCTCCTTGGAGGAAATTTTCCAAAATACCTGATTTCCCCATCCGTTAAACCATCAGGGGAAATCAGGTGTTGATAATCTTGCATATAACAGTTAATTTCTTAATGGAGCCAGCCGTTCGATGGCATTATCCAACTCTTGGGGATTCAGGCTGCAAAATGGGATCCTTAAGAATCGTTCACCATCACCAGGGTTAATAAAGAAACCGCGACCATCGGTTAATTTCAAGCCTGCACGGTCAGCCTTTGGAATGAGTGTATCCATATCATTGCCATCGGGTAGAAATACCGAGACAAAGAAACCGCCTTCTGGTTTCGTCCAATCTGCGCGTGGCAGATATTTTTCCAATGCTTGAAGCAACGCCTCTAAACGGGGTTTATAAAGACTTTTTAATTTTTCAATATTTTTTCCAAGAAGATCCCTTGTGCAATATTCATAAACCATGCCCTGTGTCGGCATTACAGGGCCAATATAGGTATCTACAGCCCAAGCGGTAACCTTTTTCACAAAAGAATCAGGACCAACCATGTACCCAAATCGTATCCCGGGTGCCAATAACTTCGAGAAGGACGACAAATGAAGAACCTTATCAGGACTTAACGACATGATGGTTGGTTCATCCTTGCCCATATAGCGAAGCGGGCGATAGGGGGCATCTTCTACAATCCAGAAATCATACTGTTCCGCCCATTTTGCCAGCTGATGCCTTTTCACTGCACTGGTGCTGGAACCCATTGGATTTTGAAAATCTGCCACTATATATAACATCACAGGCGGATTTTTCTTCAATTCTTTTTCAAAGATTTCCATATCCATCCCGTCTTTTTCCATCGGGATATCAACAATCTTTGCAGATGCTCTCTTCAATAATGTATTTGTACGGTCATAGGTTGGTGATTCTGCAAATACAGTATCACCAGGTTTTATTACCAATTGTGTTATGAAATTCAATATTTCCAGGGAGCTGTTTCCCATAAAAATATTTCCGGGTTTGAGATCATAATGATTAGCCAGCCATTCCCGCATTGGAACAAATCCCGGAGCCTGGGCATATTGAAGTAAGATGTTACCGTATTTTCTTAATGCTGCCTCTTCACAGGCAATTAAGTCCTCTGTTGGAAATGCCTCCGCCGGGGGTACCCCCCGTGTTAAATTAATAATTTTTTCGGTCTGTAATGTGGTCATGTTATCTGATTCCCTCCGGTTTTTGCCTTATTTAATCTCTTTTTTGGGTGGATAAGAAAATCTCCCCGCCTTACTATGTTTTAAGCCCAAGTCCGCAATTGCCTCGGCAATTTTGAAGGCTACGGATGTAGGATCCAAAACTACTGCTCCAAGTGCCTTCTCAATATCCTTTGAATATCCGGCTAAGCCTGCACACCCAAGAATGATTACCTCAGCCCCATCTTCCTTAACTGCTTTGCCCGCAAGCTCAAGTATCCTCGCTTTTGCTTTATCAGGGTTTGCATCCATTTCCAATACAGACATTTCGAGTGCAGGGGAAGAAGCATAAAATTGTGATACACCTCTTAATAGAGTGTGCCATTCACGAGTTGGAATTCTGCGGCGCATCCCTGTCATAATTGAAAATTTATGGCCCAAAATCGCAGCCATATGCAAAGTAGCCTCTTCAATGCCAACCACTGGGATATCTGATATTTCTTTGGCAGCATCCAAGCCTGGATCGGAGAAGCATGCCAGCACAATTGCATCATAACCTTCATCATTCGCTTTTCTTACCAAATCCAGCATGTGATAGGATGCAAGCGTTTCATCATAGGCAGATTCAATCGAAACTGGACCGTGTTTTGGATTTTCAACAGTTAATTCAGTATCCGGTCTTTTTATTATTTCTAATTCCCGGCGAATATGGTCTGTGACACTTTCTGTTGTATTGGGATTGATTACAAAGATTTTCATGAACTTATACCCTTTCTTTTACTTCTTTTACCCAGGATCGGCCTGTATGGAGTGCCTTAATATTCAGGTTTACATATTTGGATGGAACACGTTCCTTTAGTACACTTTCCCAAACATTCATGTCAATATCCAGCAAACCTGAGAGAACACCAAGTAAAACAACATTGAGGACCCTCGAGTTTCCAAGATCGACAGCCATGTCAACCGCTGGAACACGGTAGATATTCTTTGCCGCTTTCTCAAGTGCGGCATCGACAATCTCCCGGGTAGGATATTTAGCAATGCCGCTGGTAACAGTTACTGGATGAATTTCCTGCTGGTTCATCAGGACTGTCCCGTCAGGTTTTAGTTGGTTGAGCCATCGTAAACCTTCCAGAATCTCAAAAGCAATTAGAAAATCTACACGTCCTTCCGGGACAATGGGAGAGTGAATTTTCTCACCCCAACGGCAATGTCCGATAACACCACCACCACGCACAGATAGACCGAGTAAATCCGATTTTTTTACATCATAACCTGCTGCCAGACCAACAGCGGCGATTAATTCGCTGGCCAGGACTGTGCCCTGACCGCCTACACCTGTGATTAAGAAATTTACAGTTTCCATTAAATTACCGCTCCTATCAGTTCTGTTCTTCCACTTTATAAATGGCTTCTCTTGGACAAACCTGTGCGCACATATCACATCCAACACATAAAACGGGATCAATCCATGCCTTATTTCTCTGAGTTTTCTCATCCAATTCGTCAGAGCGGGTAATAGCCGGACATCCAAGACGGAAACACAATGTGCAGCCATTGCATCTGGCGGGATCTACTTCGTAAATACCGGCGGACCCAGGTCCAGTAAAGAAACATGGACCATCTGCGATTACCACCGAAGGACCTTCGAAAGCCAAAGCCTCTTTAAATGATTTTTCTATAGCCTTAATGTCAAAGGCATCCACTTTTTGGATATGTTTTACGCCACAAGCCTTAACCAATCCTTCAATATCTACCCTTACACCTTCGCCTCCAAGCTTGGCAGAGATACCCGGGTGGTCTTGATGGCCAGTCATAGCGGTTGTGTGGTTGTCGAGGATAAGGATTGTACTGTTTCCGCCATTATGGACAATGTTCAATAATGGGGCAATCCCTGCATGAAAGAACGTACCATCCCCGATTACTCCCATGAATTTATCCGGTATTCCAGCGATGTCAAAGCCATGAGCTACACCAACACTGGATCCCATCGAGCCCATGGTTTCCGTAGCGTTAAAAGGTTCCAATGCTCCAAGATTGTAACAACCAATATCCCCAGCCACAACAGTCTTCATTTTATTTAGGATAAAGAAAGAACTTCTGTGAGGGCATCCCGGGCAGAGCACCGGTGAACGGCCCGGAATTCCTGCAGGAACAACATTACGTTTTGGGGTGATCGATTCTTTTGGTAAGAATCCTGCCTCAACAACATGATGTTCAATATCCGCGGTCAAAAGTTCGCCATATGGAGGAAAAATATCCTTACCCCTGCATTTAATACCCATTGCTTTTACCTGATCCTCGATAAAAGGATCTAATTCTTCTATAATTAATAACTCATCAACTCCATTGGCAAGTTCCTGAATCAATCTCTTTGGAAGTGGGTAACTAAGGCCCAGCTTTAGGAATGATGCATTCGGGAATACCTCACGAGCATAGTGGTATACCGGGCCTGCTGCAATAATTCCCAGCTTGCGATCTCCCCATTCAAGCCGGTTTAGCGGAGAGTTTTCGGATATTTCTACCAGTTTTACAATTCTTTCTTCAATAATAGGGCGTCTTTGTCTTGCCCACATGGCTGTTGAGACCAGCTTATGAGGATCACGCAGGAATTTTGATGTAGGAGTGGAGTCATCAATTGTCCGTTCACCTAATTCAACAGGCGTGGCGGAATGTGATACCCGCATAACTGTCCTGAACAAAACGGGGGTATCCCATTCCTCAGATAAATCCAGTCCATAACCCAGATAATCTTTGGCTTCCTGGCTGTCAGACGGTTCCAGGAGCGGCATTTTTGCAAAGCGAGCGTAGTTTCTATTGTCTTGTTCGTTCTGAGAACTGAACATACCCGGATCGTCGGCAACAATGATTACAAGTCCACCGCGAATTCCGGTATAAACAGCATAGAAAAATGCGTCCGATGCCACATTCATACCAACTTGCTTCATCGTTGATATCGCACGCTTTCCGGCATAGGATGCGCCAATCGCTGCATCTACCGCAACCTTCTCATTGATAGACCACTCTGAATAGATTTCCTTATATTTGGCAACATTCTCCAATATTTCGGAACTGGGAGTCCCAGGGTAGCCAGTGGCGACTTTAACCCCATATTCATAAGCACCACGGGCAATCGCTTCATTTCCAGACATTAATACTTTCATTTAATTCACCTCACAAAATATATTAAATCACTCTAAACAAATGCATCCGTTCTCTGCATGCAACTAAGCCATTCAGTATTTTCTAAATGAAAAAATCTCCTTCCATTACTTTAACTGCTTCCCCGCCAAGCCGGATTGGGATTATTTCCGGATTATCGGGGATTTCTAATATACCCAGCCCCGGTCTACCAATAATATGACCCTGTTCCGCCTTTAACGAAGACTTACTGGTTAATCCATATTTTTTTATGTAAGCGCCCATGGTTCCAGCAGCTGATCCTGTATAAGGATCTTCCATTGTTCCCCGGGGATCAAACAGCCTTGCATGAGTATCAGAAGCAGGATCAAATCCCCCCATTGTGAAAACATAGGCGGCATTCACTTCAGCTTGATCGCATAATCGGGCTAACATTTCCCGATCCATATTTATGGTTGACAATATATCAAGATTCTTGACTGGCACGACTAAAAAACCGACGCCAGTGGATACTACCTGCGGTTCAAAACCTCGAAGAATATCGGAGGAATTAATTGTGAAACAGGGAGCTATATCTTCAGGTGAAAATTTCATTCCAAATTGAGCAGGTTTTTGCGTCATGACAACTTTATTTGGTTTGTCATTGCTGTAATAAATTTCCACCGGCAGCTTGCCAATATTAAATTCAAGAATGATTTCGGCTTTCTCATTATTTTTAATTACGCGTTGCTGCTCAGCGAGGAGGAATGCCGTCGCAATAGTCGGATGTCCTGCAAAGGGAAGCTCCATGCGTGGGGTAAAATACCGCACCCTAAAGTCTGCTCCGTCTCCAGGAAAGACATATGATGTTTCAGATAAATTTGTTTCCCGGGCAATATTCTGCATTTGCCGGTCATTCAACCCATCCGCATATGGGATTACAGCACAGGGATTCCCGGTAAAAGAAAGGTGGGTGAATGCGTCAATATAAACAACTCTGATTTTCATTGGGCGGACACTTTTATTAAACCAATTTCTTTCAAGGAGGCAATTGCTTCTACTTCAATAAGTGCGGAAGGTGAGGGCAGTGCAGATGCCTGGATATAACTACATTGCCGGGAGATCTTCAGCAAAATAATCCATTAACATTTGATTTACATAACCGGCGTTATTTAAATCCAATAAGAATATCCTTAGATAATGGATATTTTTCATTGCCGAACCTGCTTTGACTAATTGGTTTTCGACTGCATATATTAACCAACTGGTCTGTTGTTTTAATTTCTTCGGAACCAGGTTTGGAAATTACTGATTTTGGCGCCACCATGCCAGACAGAAATACATATGGATTGAAAACGATTACTTTGGAAAATGGGAAACCCGGGTGTTTTTCAAATATCTGCTTTGGCATGATGTATTATGGAATGACTTTTATACCAGGAATTCTTGGATTCTTTTGGCGGAATTCTGTAAATGAAGTTTCATTGCGTTCGATGCTGCTTCCGGATCCCTGGTTCTCATGGCATTGACAATTTTGATATGTTCATCTTCGGAAAGCGTCAGGTGGGAACCTGGCTGGACTAATGCGAAATATCTAACCCGGATAATTCGATTGTTTAGCGTAATAAGGGTTTCCTTAAAGAGTTTGTTCTTTGTGAAACCAAGAATTGAATCATGGAAATAGGTATCAAATTCGTAATGTTTTATCGGTTCAGCGGCTGAGTCAATAATTGCTTCCATCCTGGCTTTTTCTTCAAGCTCATCCAGGACCTTTTCTGGAATGACCGGTGTAACCTGGCGGATCACCTCTGATTCAATGATCTGTCGAATCTCGAACACATCATGTACATCTTCCGGCGTAACTTTTGTGATATATGCTCCCCGGTGTGACCTAATTTCAATAAAACCTTCCGCTTCCAATTGCTTTAAGGCTTCCCTAACAGGGGTACGACTGACTTCAAGGTCTTCAGCTATACGACCTTGATCCAGTTTCTCACCGGATTCAAAGTATCCCTGCAGAATTGCCTCTCGCAAACTTGCAACAATCCAATCAGCTAAAACTCTACCTTCTTTACGCTGGGGAAGGGGACTTCTCATAGAACACCTCTATATATTTATTATACACTATATTGTATAAATTCGCGCACATAATTAATTCTCATTATATTTTTTTATCAGGGGAGGTGAAGGATATAATTAGTAATTAGGAATAAGGACTCCTTTAAAATTCACGGTTGCCTATGAATTATTTTTTGATGCAATTATTATAAACAATTATATACTCATGGTTTATATTTGATTTGATATATTGTATAAATAATTATATTTATAATAATCGGGAATATTTTATAATCTGAATATCCAACTTGAATATTTTAAAATTTACCATTTACAGGCGAAATTGAACCGTTACTATAAAAATAGGCGCATAATTAATAAAAGGAACAAGAGAATAATCCGGACGTGATACGAGGTGGGTTAATGGCCAAAAAAAATGTTGAAAACAAAAATGCAAAGACTACTCCTGATCAAAATCTGAAAACAGCCTTGCCAAAAAAAGTCGAACTTACAAAATCCTTTTACGAGAAGGAGTTGGCCAGACTGCAAATTGAATTGGTAAAAATGCATGAATGGATAAAATATAAAGGTCTCAGGGTGGTCGTTTTATTTGAAGGCAGGGATGCTGCAGGAAAAGGGGGCGTAATTACCAGCATCACCCAGAAGCTAAACCCCCGGATAACAAAGGTGGTAGCTTTGGGTATTCCAACGGAACGTGAAAAAACTCAGTGGTATTTTCAACGTTATGTTCCCCATTTGCCTGCTGCAGGTGAGATGGTGATTTTCGACCGCAGCTGGTATAACCGTGCCGGCGTAGAGAGAGTAATGGGTTACTGTACAGAAGCGGAGGTCCAGGAATTTTTTAGGTCCTGTCCGGAATTTGAAAGGATGTTAGTCAGATCAGGAATACAGCTTATTAAGTACTGGTTCTCTGTTAGCGATGAGGAACAGGAGAAAAGATTTCAATCACGTTTAAAAGACCCGACAAAACGTTGGAAATTAAGCCCAATGGACTTGGAATCTCGCGCCCGCTGGGTTGAATATTCCAAAGCCAAAGATGAAATGTTCTGCCATACAGATATCAAACAGGCACCATGGTTTGTGGTCAATGCAGATAATAAACCAAAGGCTAGACTAAATTGTATCAGCCACTTATTGAGTACGATTTCCTACCAGGATATAACACCAGAACCGATGGTTTTACCCCCACGACAGGATACATCCGGTTATGTTCGCCCACCAATTACGGATCAGACATTCGTTCCGGAAATCTACTAACCTTTCATTTTGCGCATAGATATCAATCCGGATTTCCGATTCTTTATTTGCGAACGTGATAATTGCCTTTGACCACCCATTTATAGGTTGTCAATTCTTTTAATGCCATTGGACCTCTGGCATGCAATTTTTGGGTGGATATGGCTACTTCGGCACCTAATCCTAACTGCGAACCATCGGTAAAGCGGGTGCTGGCATTGACATATACCACTGCGGAATCAATTGAGTTGATAAATATTTGTGCTTTTTCCATATCATCGGTGAGAATCCCATCCGAATGACCGGTGCTGTGCACTGTGATATGAGAAATTGCCTCATGAAGACCTTCAACAACCTTTATACCGAGAACTAGAGACAACCATTCTCGGTCAAAGTCTTCCTCCGACGCATGAGAATACTACATCCATGTCATTTTCTCGAATGTATGGTAAATCCTGGTCGGGAAGGCAAAATGTGACACTATCCTTCCTGAGTTCTTGAATTACCTTCGGGATAAATTTGGCTGCGATTGCTTGTTGTACCAGCAAAGTGTCCAGTGCATTACATACCGACGGCCTCTGTATTTTAGCGTTCCGGATTACTGCCAGAGAATCCTCCAAATTAGCACTTTCATCAACATATAAGTGGCAGATACCAATTCCGCCAGTCATCACCGGTATTTGGCTGTTTGTACGGCAATACTGGTGCAATTTCTGGGAACCGCGCGGGATCAGAATATCAATATATTGGTGGAGTTTGAGCATTTCTTCAACAGCCTTTCGGTCAGTTGTATCAATAAACTGAATCGCATCGTTTGGGATTGCACTGGTCGATAGGGCTTCCTGAATAATGCGGACAATTTCCCGGTTTGAATTGATCGTTTCGCTGCCTCCCCGCAGAATGACACTGTTTCCCGATTTTAACGCCAAGCCGAAGACATCCACGGTCACATTCGGCCTGGATTCATAAATTACCCCAATTACTCCGATTGGAACCCTGATTTTATATACTTCCAATCCATTATCAAATGTTCGCTCATCGAAAATCTCACCAACAGGGTCATTGAGCGATATCACATTTCGTAAATCCTGGACTATATCCTTTAACCTGTTTTCATCAAGCATCAAACGATCGATTAATGCGTCATTTAACCCTGAATTATGACCTTTTTCAACATCCTCCTTATTTGCCTTCAGGATTTTATCCCGGCAGGTCCATAATTGATCTGCAATGAAAGCCAAAGCATTGTTTTTTTCTTCTTCATGGATTAATGCCAGCTTCCTGGCTGCATCTTTAGCTCTTATTCCCATGGCTTCTAACATGATTTGACCTGCCTTATAGTACAACCATATCATTATGGTGGACTACTTCCTCACCAAATGTATAACCCAAAATCGCCTCAATCTCATCGGTATGATGCCCGATTATCTTCTTGAGATCCATAGCAGAGTAATTTACCAGACCTATAGAAAAAACTTCCCCTTCTTTTAAGCAAATCTGAACAGTGTCACCCCGACCAAATTTTCCTTTCAAATCAATAATTCCAACAGGGAGCAAACTCCCACCAGTAAGAAGGGCGGTCCTGGCTCCATTATCAATGATCAGCCTGCTTGAGTCCCGCATACCTGTCAGCATGTAGCGCTTGCGGCTTTCTAGTTTAGAAGTAACAGGATGAAAAAATGTGCCGGTATTCTCTCCATTAACTGATCGAAAAATTACATTGGGATCCTTTCCCCAGGCAATAATGACCGCAGCTCCAGACCTGCGTGCCAGGTCAGCTGCCTCAAGTTTGGTGTTCATCCCTCCCGTACCCAATTTGGTTCCGGAACCACCAGCCATATTCCAGAGAACCTCGGGAATTCCATGATCTTTGATCTCTTTAATAAGCACTGCATCACTGTCTTTACGTGGATCTTTTGAATACAAACCTTTTTGATCAGTTAGAATCAATAAAAGATCGGCTTCAATCAGGTTTACAACCAGTGCAGATAAATTATCATTATCCCCAACCCTGATTTCTTCTGTTGCGACGGTATCATTTTCATTAATAATAGGAATAACGCCTTGACCCAAAATCGCCTCAAGCGTATTCCTGGCATTAATATAACGCCGCCGGTCTGACAGATCATCACGGGTTACCAATATCTGGGCAACAATCTTCCCATAGATACGAAACAATTGGGAATACATCTCCATTAACCTTGGCTGTCCAATTGCAGCAAGCATTTGCTTGGCAGGAAGGTACTTAGGAAGCTCTGGATAATTAAGTTCCTGGCGTCCGGCTGCCATGGCAGCTGACGTAACCAGGATGATTTGTACACCCTTATCGTGAAGAAGGGATATTTGTCGAACCAGCTCGATAATTTGGGGCATCGAAAGGCTGTTTGTCCCATCTGTCAATGTCGAGGTCCCCAATTTAATAACAATCCGATTATATATCAACTGCTCACCAGATTTTCCAGAAGAATAGTAAATATTTTACCCAAGAAAGGGAGAAATTGCATTTTGTCTTTCATCACATAACAATTATTATTTCAAGCCGCGAATTTTTTCTAAAAAAATAGTATTGTTCTACAATTAATCCCTGCGATAAATGTTCAAAGGATACCGGTCATAATAATGTTAACAATTAACCAAAATTCAACCATCGTTTGAAATTATGTAGTAGGGCAGGGGACAGGCATTTAATTTCGTATAGTATTATCTAAATATTTAAAAATTGTTACCCGATTTTCAAATTAAGTGGCTGCTAAACAGCATAGTTGAAATCTACCAAGGATTTCGTGTTTAGACTGTCTTTGGAAGCAAACCATCCTACGTGTTGATTATCTATATGGAGGATTCCAGAGAGAAGAAGATTAACTGCTGTCAAATATCTCAGAATAGCTGCGATCCAACTCATCATCAGCAAGGTGGGCATACCGCTGTGTCACAGCAATATTTTTATGCCTGGCTAATTCCTGCGCAAGCTTGAGATTAGACGAAGACTGCAGAACTCTCGTGACAAAATAATGACGGAACGAGTGGGGGGTAATCCGGCCGACGTATTCTATACCCAGAAACTCTTCAACCCTTTGATTAATGATATTTCTACCTGTCGTGGTAGTAATTGGCTTAATTTTTGTGCCGGTTCCTCGATCATGGCGGGAAAAGATAGGCAGAGATCGCAGCGGGCGCCCGGTATTGCCATCCATTTTAGATCGGGCAGACAAGTAATTGCGTATAGCTAGTATCGATCTATTTGAAAAACGAACTACAGCCTGCTGATTTCCTTTTCCAATAACAACTGCCTTGCCCTCATGAATATCCAGGTCTCCTCGCTGCAATTTACAAGCTTCATGTACACGCAGTCCCGTATCGGCGAGGGTAAAAATAAAGGCGACATCCCGCAAATTTCTTAATTTCACCTGATCATCCTCAACCGGTTTTTGGGATAATGATTCGAGAGATTCCAGTATTGTATCCAGTGCATCACGAGGGAATTGTGGCAGCCTTAATCCAGGCTTTCTAGCCCGCTGCCTAATCAGCAATCGAACCCGTACCAGGTTGATATCAGCCCAACTGCCAGCTGAAAGATATTCAAAATAGTTCGTTACCGCCTGCAGGTAGAGCTGTTCTGTTGCAGGAGAATAGCTATGTAAATTCTCAATAAAGGGTATGATTGTATCCTCTTTGAGGTTCCTAACAAATTCGTTTTCAGGATCGATCCCATTCTTTTTCAGGATATCCAGATATACAGCCATTCCATTATGATAAGTACTGGCCGTGTTTTTACTACGGCTCATGCTGACCGTTTTAATAAATTCATCTACTGAATCCAGAATTATTTTATCCAAGTGTTCCACCTTATATTCATAAGGAAAAATATTTTATGGTTTATTGATTATTTGAATATTATCATCCATTGGTATATATTTTCACTTATTATATCATGTTTGCGATAATAGTACTTATCGAAAGCATTAAATATATTACTAAATACCGGCGGATATATTCCTCCCCTCGCCCGGTTTCATTTATAATAAATTGCCATTGAACCGGGATTCTGGTTTTGCTTTTCGAAAGGATAACTACTACCTTTTGAATATCCAAACCCTGATAAAATAAACCATCAACAAATTCGAACCTTCAACTTTCGTTATCCCATGAATAGCTACTGTTTGCCTTACAATCGGTCAAAACTATGTTTTGAACTACCAAAAAATATAATCCCCGATATTTACACGCCAAAAACAATCCCAGCGATCAGCAACCCAGCCCAATCCATTAAAGACCAATTAAAACAATTCCAAAATGTTGCTCCAGGTAAGTTCGGGAATATTCATAAGAACTCTGTTGCCATTGCAATCAATGACAATACTCGCCCGGTGCCTTACCACCACCTGCTCCCTCCCCTAATGGATTGGTTGTTTGAATTAGGAATTTCATCATCAGATATTACCTTTTATGTTGCATCCGGTACACACAAAGCCCTTTCTCGTGAAGAGATTAATCACCTCCTCCCTGACAATATCGCGAATAATTATGCTGTATTGTCCCATAATTGTGACATCAGGGAAGATCTGCTTTTCCTTGGTAAAACCCGCTTGGATACGCCGGTGTGGATTAATCGCAAATATTACAATTCTGACATTAAGATCGTTATCGGTAATATTGAACCCCATCACTTCATGGGATTTTCTGGAGGCGTAAAAACAGCATCAATTGGTCTTGCCGGTCGCGACACGATTACCCAAAATCACAAAATGCTTCTGCTGCCTGAAGCAAAAGCAGGGAATTACGACACCAATCCAATGCGTATGGATATCGAAGAAATTGGGGAAATGATAGGTATCCAGCTGGCTATCAATGTCATTCTTAATGAGGAAAAACAAATTCTCGAAGTATTTGCAGGGACTCCAAAGAATGTGATGAAAATCGGTACAGAGAAAATCCGAAATCTGATGATGACAAAACTGCCTGCTCTTTACGATATTGTTATTGCATCAGCTGGAGGATATCCTAAAGATATTAATTTGTACCAGGCACAAAAAGCCATGACACATTCCTCATATTTTGTAAGGGATGGCGGGGTAATTATCCTGGCAGCAGCTTGTTCTGAAGGCTTTGGGAACTTATTATTTGAGAGCTTTATTCGGTCAGTAACAAATAGAGAGATGATTTTTCAGAATTTTCTTACAGCGTCCATTTGAAATTGGTCCGCACAAAGCCTTACAAATTGCAAAAATTAAACAAAGGATGGAAATAATCCTGATTTCCGAAATTAACCCGGATATCCCGACTTTTTTGCTAAATACATCCCCAACAATTGAACAAGCATTACACCAAACGGGTATCTATAAAAGGGTCGGGTTGAGAGTAGCAATCCTGCCAAGTGCCACACATACTATCCCCGATATTTAATTATCATGCAAAATGAATTTATAATAAAATGAGATAAGGAATAAAATTAGAATCATAATAGGAGATATTATGACTGAAGGAACAAAATCTGTTGGAAAAACTACGATTGCCCCGGAAGTTTTATTGACTATTATTAGATTAACCAGCACTGGATGTGGATGGGGTAGATCGGTTTGCACCTGTACCTGGAAAAGTGGATGCTTTTCTTAAGCGAGGTGTTGAAGAAGGTATCCATATCAATGTTGAAAATGGAATTGTATATGCCGACCTCCATATAATCATAAAGGAGGGTTTTCATGTGAGAGAAGTTAGCCGTGAGGTGCAAAGCCATGTGGCAAGGGCAATTTTAGAAATGGTCGGCATGGAACCCGGAAAAATTAATATCCACGTTGAGGATATTAATTATAAAGTCCATCCGGAAAATTAATACTTATGAAATCTCGGACAAAAGCTCGGGGTATAGCATTACAGGTCCTATACGAGGTAGATTTGACAAATCATGTCCCGTTGCTTGTTTTAGAGCGCAGGTTGGAAGAAGACCATTTTACCGATGAGGGATTGGCTGATTTTGCCAGAAGTATCGTTTTGGGAGTAGCCCCAATATTTGAGATACTGGATAACTTCATTGCGCAACATGCCCCGGAATGGCCGTTGGACCAGGTGGCAATAATTGATCGAAATATCATTCGGATTTCCTTGTGGGAATTTGCCGTAGCTGAATGCTCCCCAATCAAAGTAGCCATAAATGAGGCTATTGAGCTTGCAAAAATTTACGGGTCAGATAGTACCCCCCGGTTTGTTAATGGCGTTTTGGGTAGTTTAGCCAGCCGGCAAAACGAGATAAAGCAATCAATTAATAATTTGAAGTCAGCAAGCAAGGATTTTATTGAAACAACCTTCGTCTAGGTAATTTCCATTTCTTATCCTAATCAGTAATGCATAAGGAAACCTACTCATGTTCGGTAATAGCAGGTTTTTTATTAATGCGGGGATATTCCTATTATTAATTATTCCAGTAATTTTATTCCTCTCAGGATGCGAGCAAACATATTCAAATCCACAATCCAAATATTCCCCCACAGATTTATCATCCAATTCCTCCAACCCGATAAACCAGGCAAAAATAACATTCCTGGTTGAAATTCCCGCTAATGGGTTAAATAAAAATATCCCTGTTTTACTGGAAGTCCTTGATTATGTGACTGGATCGTCGGTTAATTCACAATTTTATACCCTTGAAAGAGTTGACGATACGCATCAAAAAATTAGTATAAACGAAACAATTGGCAGCATTATAAAATACCGTTATGTCCAAGGAACAAATCCCTCATCAATAGAATATACATTATCCGGTAAACAAGTTCAATTTCGAGCCTTCCCAGTTACTGGTTCTAACTTTATTAACGACCGTGTTGCTGCATGGGAACCCATCCCCTCCACGGAACCTGCAGGAAGAATCCAGGGGGTAATTAAAAATACGAAAAACCAACCATTGGTCAATATAATGGTATGTGCCGCTGGATATACAACTCTTACAGCCTCAGATGGTTCCTATGTGATAGAAAATATAGTCCCGGGAAAACATCTCCTTTCTGCCTTCAGCCTCGATGGATCAAATATCCCCTTCCACCAGGAAGCAGTAATAGCCAGTAATTTATCCACACCGGCAAATATTTTTCTGGCAGAAGCAAAGCAGGTAAACGTCACATTCCATGTAAAACCTCCGCCTGAGAACATCCAGAATACACCTATACGCATAATTGGCGATCTTTTTCAACTGGGCAATGTTTTTACCGAACTCAAAGGAGGTGCCAATATTATTCCTTCCCGGGCTCCGTTATTGTCGAGTAAATCAGATGGCACCTACCAAATAACTCTCGCATTGCCTGCCGGTTATAATCTTCGTTACAAATATACGATTGGTGATGGTTTTTGGAATGCAGAGCATTCTTCTGGTGGAAAATTTCAATGTGAGGGACCTATTGGTTCCCCAAAGCGATTTACATGTTTATGACACGATTGATACATGGAATTCTGGCACACCTGCACCAGTAACATTCCATGTATCCGTTCCTCCAATAACAGATATAAATGATACAGTATCTATTCAATTCAATCCATCGGAATGGACAGAACCTGTTTCCATGTGGCCGCTTGGAAACAACGAGTGGGTTTATATTCTTTACAGTCCTTTGGATATCCTCGGCGAAATTGGTTACCGGTACTGCCGAAATGACCAATGTGGAATCGCCGATGATCTGGTTACTGTCGGTGCAGATACCAGGAAAAATACTTTTAATTCTAGTAGTTCTCCCGATGCATTCAATGATACCGTTGAAGACTGGGCCTGGTGGACACCAGCCCTGGAACCCACCTCTGTCCTTGCTTCTGAAATTCTTCCACGTGGCAAATCATTTGTGACAGGAGTGGAATTTATTCCTGGCTATCATCCTTCCTGGCAATCCCAACTCGGTCGGTCCTTTAAGGATCTCCAGGAAATTGGGTCTGGATGGGTATTTATTGCCCCTACCTGGAGCTATACAGCTAATAACCCCCCAATCCTGGAACAGATCCCCGGAAACGATGCAATGTATTATGACCTGAGCCAATCTATAGAATGGGCATCTCAGAGCGCATTAAAAACAGCAATTTTTCCATTTACATTCAATAATTCCAAGGAGAGTGCAGATTGGTGGTCAAAAGCAAAACTCGATGAGGATTGGTGGCAAAACTGGTTCACCCAGTACAGGACTTTTATCCTTCATCATGCGGATCTAGCATCACGTACAAATGCGGGAGCGCTTATCCTGGGTGAACCCGGAATATTCCCCGCCCTTCCTAAAGGTGTACTAGCCGATGGGTCGTCCTCAAAAGTACCGGGAAATGCAAATGAGTATTGGCGAAGCCTGATTGATCAGGTGAGGAAGATTTACAATGGACCCCTGATCTGGGCATTGAATTATCCAACATGGAATTGAACAAAAACCAGAATTTTTACCCGAATTTGACCAAATCTATATAACATTTACTGCACCAGTTAACGGGCAAGGTAATCGAACACCTGCAGAATATGCTGAATCCTTTGGCAAAATTTTGGACGAAGATATTCTTCCATTCAAACAAGAAATAGGAAAGCCAATCATAATCGGACTTGAATACCCGTCAACTGATGACGCTGCCGAAGGTTGTATACCAACCCTTGGTTATTGTCAAAAATACGAGGATTATTCCCTATACCTTAATCCATACACGGACGCAAAGGTAGATCTTGTAGAACAAATGGAAATTTATAATGGCGCCCTGCTTGCAATTAACAATCGGGACTGGATTGACGGTGTTGTTTCAAGAGGCTATTATCCACCAGCTGCATTGCATGACCCTTCAACATCAATCCATGGAAAACCAGCAGCTGACGTTTTGTGGTATATATACCCACGCTGGAGGCAATAATCTCCTTTCTGCATCAATATCCCAGGGCCAATACCATTCCCAGGATTATGAAAGGCCCATATGGAATTGTCTTAAATGGCCGGTAATTCCCCCGGAGAAGCATAAGCAGAATATAAACTGCGCTGTATATTCCTGCGCTAACTACAGCCCCAAACAATCCTATTAAAACAGCAGGCCACCCCAAAATCAATCCGGTAATTGCAGCCAGATAAATATCTCCAAAGCCAATCGGATCATCAATTTCGGTGATTTTTAATTTATTATCGAATAAACCGATCAATTTCTTTCCCGAGTAATAAATAAATATAAAAATCAGGAATGCTGCGATTCCCCCCAATATAGATTTTGCGAGTCCAATCGAGTTAAATCCAAAAAGCAGGCCTAAAAATATGCCACAAAGAATTAATGGGGTCAAAATTAACCTGTGTTCAATATCTATTACCAGAATAAGGATAAAATAGGTTATGAGGGCGGACTCAATCCAAAATTCAAACCATGAATAATTTGCAATCGGTGAAAACAGGAATAAAATTGGTGTAAGATACATGACCAGCCGGAAACGGATGCTTTTCGGTTGCTGGCATTCCATGCATTTTTTACCTAACAGATAAGGACCCAGAGCTTGCCTTTTTTCACAATTAACACAAACAGGGGACCAAATGGTTTTATGCAAAGGCAGACAGTCAGCCAGGTGATTTACCAGGAATCCTGAGATAAAACCAAGTAATAGTTGGGACATTGTTGAAAAGAGTTGAGTTACCATCTGTAAAGAACCTGATTATTACCGTTATGGTTTTTTGGCCTTGATGAATTTGAGACCGCAGCAATGACAAATGGGTATTTCCCGGCAAAATCCAATCGTAATTATCTTATCTTTTGGTGTGATCAATTCCCCTCCCTGATTGGCAGTTTTATGCAAGCCACGGTACAGCCTTGTCTGGCTTACCGGAAAAAAGATCAATCCATTTATCTTGGGTATGTCGGTTTTTCAGCAACAATACCCGGTCTTCTCTCTGCAATCCCTGGTAGAGTTATTGTTTCATGGACAAATAAGAAGAGAATGCTCATTTTTCTCCAAATTGTGATGCTCTATCAAACTCTAACTTTATCCCATTTGACATTAACCAACCAGATAACGATCACGCATATTTTTTTCCTGGAATGCCTTTTAGGACTCGCAAATTCACTTGGAATTACCACACGCCAATCATTTTATTTCAATTCCGTCGGAATAGATTTTCTTCCCAATGCAATTGCTTTAAATTCTACAGCGTTTAATGGATCAAGAGTAATAGGACCTTCACTGGCTGTACCATTTGTTTTAATTATCAACAATAGAGAGATGTATGCATTTCTGACAAATGCC
The DNA here is from genome assembly GCA_963747965.1 of uncultured Chloroflexia bacterium. Classification (GTDB taxonomy): domain Bacteria; phylum Chloroflexota; class Anaerolineae; order Anaerolineales; family Anaerolineaceae; genus CAVVGZ01. Next base: position 530,056 of record CAVVGZ010000007.1, read on the forward strand.
ATCAGTAATATTTTTGTTCTTATTAGCATATTCTTGATAAAACCCGTGGCAAATATATTCGGGTCCAGCCTGCGTGGTATTAGGCTTCCTGACCTTCCTGCCGGTGCCTAAAACATATTCTTCAAACGCCGGTTATGCTTTCCCTTATACACATGACAGCCTTCTCTGGTTATTTCAGTCCTCGAGTTATACAATTTATTCCGGTTGTTGCCCGGGAACCACTTAGAGATTTTAGTGATATACCTGATATTGGAGCCGTCAGGAATAATACTCTCATCGCATTTATGAGAGTTGGAGCCCTATTAACCGGAATCCTTCTTCCGGTAAATAGATCCAATAATTGAAACGGATCAATATTAATTATTGTTCAAATATGTTATTGAATGGCATTACTCAGTTTGGAATTTTCAAAAAATATGGAGCAGCGTGTCCTGATTGATGATCATTCATGGAAGTGGTTTTGTAAAGCAGCCTACAATCACCAATAGCATGATTCAGGTATCTGCCCCAGATTCAACAAGGGGAAGAGTTCTCAATGTATATATAAGGGTAAATCAATCCACAACACCATTCGGCGCCCTTTTCATTGGATGGTTGGTTCAACAATTAGGACCATCTGTAACATTAAAGGTATCGGGATTATTTTGTTTAATTGGTTTTATGACTCTTCGTCTGGTTGTTTTATCTATTCGATCATTTAATATGGGGAAATAAGGTTATTCATGGCCTCAAAACTTGCTGATTTATTGAATATCTGGAAAAATAATCCAGGGTTTTTAGGTAATATTGCTGTCTGGAACAGTGAACCTGCACATGAAGCAAAGTATTCAGGATTCCCCACATATATCCATCCAGATTTGATAAATGCCTTAAGGAATATGGGTATTGAGAATTTGTACACCCACCAGCTTGAGTCCTTAAAAGTTATTAGCAGGGGTGGAAATCTTGTCATAGTCACCGGCACTGCCAGTGGGAAATCATTGTGCTATAACCTTCCTGTTCTCCAACAAATGATAATGGATGGGGACAGCACTGCACTATACGTATTTCCGACGAAGGCACTATCAGAAGATCAAGAAAAGAAACTATCCTTATTGACAAATATAGCAGAACCACTAGATTCTCCCTTACGTAACATTCCTGTGGCAGTATTTGATGGAGATACCGCATCAGCAAACCGGAATACTATACGGAAACATGTACGCTTATTAATCACTAATCCTGATATGCTTCACCTGGCAGTTCTTCCCCATCACCCATTATGGGTACGTTTTTTCCAAAATTTGCGTTTTGTTATCATTGATGAAATCCACTACTACCGTGGATTATTTGGATCCCATTTAGCGAATGTAATCAGAAGATTAAAACGTATTGCCAATTATTACGGTTCATTCCCGCAATTTATCCTCACATCTGCTACCATAGAAAATCCTCGGCAGCACGCCGAAAACCTTATTGAAGCAGATGTTGAAGTAATTGATAACGATGGGTCCCCCAGAGGCTCACGCCAGACCATTTTTTATAACCCTCCCATAATTAACCGTGCTTTAGGAATTCGTCAGAGTGCAATCTCGGAAATCATTCCAATCACCAAAGATCTGCATAATTACAAAATTCAGACCTTATTGTTTTCCCGCACTCGCAGATCGGTTGAATTAATAATCCGGAAGTTGCATGCCCAGGGAGACCTGGAGAAAAATAAAATTCATGGTTACCGCAGCGGCTACCTTGCAAAGGATCGTAGAAGGATTGAATCGGATTTCCGGGATGGCAAAGTTATAACGCTTGTCAGCACAAATGCATTAGAGCTTGGGATGGATATTGGAGGAATCGAAGCGGTTATACTGGTTGGTTATCCCGGAACAATTGCTTCGGCAAGGCAGCAGGCAGGCCGGGCAGGCAGAAAACATGAGTTATCTCTTGTCATTTTAGTAGCTTCAATGTCCCCAATCGACCAATTCCTGATGCGTAATCCGCAGTACTTTTTTGAAAAAAACGCTGAGCGGGCGATGATTAATCCTAATAATTTCCTTTTACTGCTGCACCATATTCGCTGCTCTGCCTTTGAAATTCCATTTGACTCTCAAGCCTCATTCGGCTCTTTGGATCAAGAATTATTATTAAATTTTCTTACACATTTAGAAATGACCGGGGAAATTTATCATTCGGGAAATACCCACCGCTGGATAGGAGAAAATTATCCAGCAAGCATGGTCTCCCTGAGAAATATTGACTCTAATATATTCCGACTCCTCTTAAATGAACGGGGTAGTTTAAGATCGATTGGAAGCATTGATGGTGCAAGCGCTAAATGGATGGTCCACCCAGACGCAATTTATATACATGATGGAATTACATATCTTGTTGAAGAACTAAATTTTGATACCCTTGAGGTCAAATTAAGATTGGTTGAAACCGATTATTATACTGACCCACAAAACGAGACCAATATAACACTCATCCAAACCTTGCAGGAATATTCCTGCGATGCACTAAATATTAACTACGGAGAGGTAGAAATAATTTCGAAAGTAAGTGGTTTTCAAAAAATTAATTGGCAAACAAATCAGATATTGCAGACCATTCCATTGGATATGCCTGAATCAAAAATCATAACTACCGCATTCTGGTTTTCAATCAACAATATTGTTATTGAAAAATTGAAGAATCAAAAATTGTGGACTTCATCACCTATTGAATATGGACCAAATTGGAATCATCAAAGATTAGCGGCACTTAAAAGGGATTTTTATAGCTGTCAGAACTGTGGCAAATCTGATCAAAACCAACCTTTACATGTGCACCACAAAATACCATTCAGGCAATTTGAAGATTACAATATGGCAAATGACCTTCAAAACTTGATCACCCTCTGCCAGGAGTGTCATAAAAGAGCTGAATCTGTACTGAGAATCAGGAGCGGGATGGCTGGATTAAGATACGCATTACACAACATGGCAGCATTTATGCTGATGTGTGACCAGAGTGATATTGGATCTGTGGCTGAACTTAAGTCTATAGACGGTGAAAACAGTCCCATGATATTAATATACGATCAGATACCAGGAGGAATCGGTTTGAGCCAAACTCTATTTGAAATATACCCGGAGCTTTTTAAGAACACCCACCTCCTTATTGACCAATGCAGTTGCGAGGAAGGTTGCCCATCCTGTGTTGGGTCGGCTGGAGAATTTGGAATTGGTGGAAAAATTGAGACGCTAACATTGATACGTGAATTATTGAACAGTATAGACAGGAATAGCTAATATTTTCAAATGGATAAAAAAATAAGTAATTCATTTCTCGAAAAGCTCAAAGGCCTTGGAGTTCAAATTGGAACTGAGTTGATTTCCCCTCCCAGGGAAATCAAGAAAATATTTGCAATTCAGGATGTAATTGAAGGGTATGAGAAAACATCACCATTTGGATCGGCATTTATAAGAGAAATAAATTATCCTAAAGGCAGTTATCATGGAAATGTAAACATACTCTATACCTATGATTTGGATTTGATCTTCAAGTGGGCTAAAGCCCCTTTGGATACTTCTCCAAATATTGAACGTATTTTATTCCTGGATACGGAAACAAGCAGCCTGGCAGGAGGTGCAGGAACCTTTGCATTTATGATCGGGCTTGGCTATTTTTCAAAAGACACCTTTAAGGTAGTCCAGATATTCCTTGAAGATCCGGATAAGGAACCCGCATTTTTATATGTCCTGGAAGAATTGGCGGCGGGATTTGATACATTAGTAACTTTCAATGGCAAATCATTTGATATACCGGTTTTAAGGAACAGGTATTTTATGTACCAAAATCCAAATCCGTTCGATCCATATAATCACATCGATCTATTACATCTTGCCCGGCGGATCTGGAAAAACCGGCTGTCAAGCTGCAGATTAGCGGATCTTGAGAAAGAGATCCTGCAATTTAAGCGCTCGGAGGAAGAGATCCCAGGTTGGCTTGTTCCGCAAATCTACCATGATTATCTCTTTAGTGGTGATGCACGTCCGTTAGCCGGGGTGTTCTACCACAACCAGAACGACGTCGTTAGTATGGCGGCGCTGATAAACGAGTTATCTCTCATGCTTGGGGATCCATACAATGATAAATACCAAAATGATCTATTTTCCCTCGGAAAATTATTTGAAGACCTCAGTATAAATTCGACAGCCCAGCAAATTTACAATTATTGTACACGGTTCGATTTATCAAGCGATCAGGAGGTTGAATTGTTAATGCGGGCAGCCAAACTACATAATCGAATTGATGGATGGGATCATGCAATCGAATACTGGTCAAAGGCGGCAGCTATCGGCTCGGTTGAAGCATGTATAGAAATCTCCAAGGTTTATGAACACCGGAATATCGACCTTGAAAAAGCTTTGGACTCTGCACAGCGTGGAATGAATTATTTGTCACAATCACCTGAAAAGGTGAGTGGCGCAGGGATTAATCACGATCTAATTCGGAGAATTGCCAGGATTCAGAGTAAAATTAACGCCAAAAAGAAGGATTGACAAAGTGGAAAAATATAAACATATCTATGATGCATATGGATTATTGGATGCCGAACAGATTAAGATGTTTCTGGAATCAGAAGGTATGGATGTTATCATCGCTCAGGAGAGTGCTGGTCAGACTCTGGGACTGACCGTTGGCCCTCTGGGTACCGTTAAAATATATGTGCTTGCGGAACAATTCGACATGGCAAATAAATTATTAGATGACATGGAGAATGGTAAATTCGATGCTTCGAATAACCCTGAAGGGTCAATACAAGAGGACATTTAAAAAAACCTGTTAACCTCGATTAATTCAAATTTCAAGCCAGATATCGATTCTTCAATTTTTGATAATCTTCAGGGGTATCTATATCCAGAATTAACCCCTCATCCTGAAATGACAACTCCATTACAGGGAATTTAGAGAACAAAATCCGTCCCCCAACATCCCCACTGATTTTATTTATTTCCGGGAATGTTAACCTATCAAACAAAACCGGATTTGCTCTTCGGCCTGTAACGGTGGGAATAATAATTGGAAAAGATAGCGTCTGATGTGTTCTGATAATTTTTTTAATTGTATCCGGCGAGATGTGCGGTTGGTCTGCTAAAAGGACAACAACACCCCCCACCCCACCCGAAAACAAGTTAATACCTTTAATGAACGATGTAGATTGACCATTACGCCATTCTGAATTTTCAATAATCGTCAAAGGAAGATCCTGTAAATAAGGATATACCTCACTCGTATAAGCCCCCAATACAAGGACCACAGGAGATAATCCGGATTGTATTGCAGTTAAGGCAATCCTCCTTATTACCGGGATACCTCCCCAATCCAATAATATTTTTGGACCGCCAAATCTTTGGCTCATACCGGCTGCCAGAATCAGCCCACCGATCTGCTCTCTCCTTTCAAGAATGGGATTCGATTCCGTGTACTTGTCACGGTTTCTCTCCCAATGCGGTATGTCACCAATAAGTACGGAAGAATATACGCCTTCAAGTCTCTTGGCCAGCTTAATTGCAGTTGCCATTCGTTTCTTGTTGGATACCTGGTTTAGGAGCAATTTTCGGTCAGCACTTTCAGGTATATTTTTAATCCCCCGCAGGGATCTTTCAATAATTTTTCCAGGATATTGACATCGACTGGATCACCCTGTTTTGAATCCGTTATCCGGTTCAATATTTCTGGCCGATGCACATGGTTATGATCAATGGGTTTCCCCAAAGACGCCATTCCAGCCATAACCACCACCTGACCGACCCAAGGAGGAATTGCAGGCTCATGGTCAGCTGGGGCTTTTAATGGAAATTTCCTTGAACCGTCTGCCTCCATAATGAAAGGCAGATGGTTTTGCCTGGCATGATTAAATATAGTTTCAAGAAGTGTGTAGTTTAATCCATAAGTACGCTGATCCTCTGTATGAGCCCCGGTGATTAAGGTTGTCCTATAAATTGGTTTATCAAAAATTTTTTTAAGCTGATCCAGATTCTCAACAATATAATGTGGTGAAAATTGATTGACTTGCTCAGATGATAAATGTGTGCTGGCAGAAAGGATGACCGGACAGGGATACTCTCTCGCAAGCAAGAACATTGCAGATGATTTTCCGCCTGCACCAACAAATGCGATGCAGGATTCCATCCCGGAACGCAAAGCCTGGAATAATTTCATTTTCTTGGTATATGTTCAACTGTCAGGATCGCTTCAAGCACACCACCCCCAATTGCCAGAGCTTTTTCCGAGATATACGTGCAATATTTTCTATCAGTGCGTGGATCAATATCCCCAATTTTCATGTTCTTCTCAACAATCAAGCCGTCATGGATTAATCCACGAATCAATCCGGAAAATGGTGCTTCAATGACTTTATTATCTACCTGCCCGATTGGTTTGCCCATATCAATCATATCGCAGATACTCACAAAAGAATTAAAAACACCATCTTCTGGTGATCGCAATACCCTTTGCTCCTGGATACCCATTACCGAACCGGGGATTCCGCTGTTTTCCTCCGCTCCACCACTCCAAAAGACCCGCCCTAAAAAATGTCCGCGTTTGGTCTCAACAAAAGCATGGCAATTTTTCCCCGCCTGGAACCCTGGACCTAATCCAATGATTAAACCAACCAGATTTAAGTTGTACTGGACTGGAAGCTTTAACATTCTCGCATCTACTAAAACATCAGGATTGATCTCGTTTATTATTTCTAAATTCGGGTCAACAAGAACCGGGATATTTCCTTTTTTTGCAAAGCAATGTGCTTCAGGCACATCCCTTGCATGAACTGCGGTGACCCCTTCCACATCCCAGGATCCTTCGTACACCGCTTCTGCAAACGATACTGTCCTCCGGATAACCAAAGGTTGTGGCAGTTCAGCAATATAAACATCCATTCCTGTTTTGATAAGACGGAGTGCTACCCCGCTGGCAAGGTCTCCCCCTCCCCGGATAAGCACTCTTTTATTCATTCCGGGGTGTCCCGATGGTTAAGACTCCGATACACTCTCTCCGAGGTATATGGTAATTTGTCAAACCATTTTCCGGTAGCATCATGCAAAGCTGCTCCAATTGCAGGTGCCAAAGGAATAAATGGCATTTCAGCCATTCCTCTGCCACCAGAGGGGCCATTGGGATCTGGTGTTTCGACAATTATTGATTCGATCTTTGCCGGGATATCCAAAATTGTAGGAATTAAATAGGTTGATAGTTGATCGGTAAGAACGACGCCGTCTTTTTGAATGAAATTTTCAAGCAGTGAATATCCAGCGGCTTGAACAATTGCACCTTCAATTTGCCCCTCAACTTGTTGAGGATTTATTGCCTTCCCAACGTCATCTGAACAAATAACTTTTAAGAATCTGTACCTGTCCTGTTTCGGTATCAACCTCCAGCTCTACAGCTTCAGCAACATATCCGTAGGAAAAATTTGGATCTGAGGATCCTGTTACGGGATCCATTGGCGTTGTTTTTGGAGGCACGTAGCAATATGTAGCGATTGCAGGTCTTTCTTCATCTCTCCATTTTGATAACGCTTCCCTGGATGCTCCAATAATAGAATTACCTGCCATAAACGTCATCCTTGAGGCCGAGGCACTTCCTGAATCCAAGCTTGAAGCTGTATCGGATTTATCCAGCTCAATAATATCTATGGGTACATCAAGAGCTTCCGCCGCAATCTGTAAAAAAGCTGAATGAGCTCCTTGACCAACGTCTGCACCAGCATGGCGGAGTATTACCTTATCAATCTTCTCAGTTCCATATAACTCAATCGTTGCATGGCATTTTTCAGGAGCTCCAAATGAAAAACCCACATTTTTGTATCCGCAGGCAAAACCAATCCCCTTTTTAACTTCCGGGAATCTTTTCTCACCTTTATTTCTTTTTGAATATGCCCACCCATTATGAGTCATTTTCCAGCCAGCACGCAGGGCACACTCTTCAACAACCTTTACAATGGAGACACCTTCAGGCATGGTTGAACCTACAGGCAGGATACTTCCATCCTTGAGAAGATTTCTCATCCGTAATTGCACTGGATCCATTTGCAATGCTTCCGCCAGTTTATTCATCTGCATCTCGGCAGCAAAAGCCGCCTGGGGACCTCCGAATCCCCGGAATGCTCCACCAGGGATATGATTGGTATAAACAACCGTGGAATCTACCCATACATTAGGGATTTCATATGGGCCAGAACTCATTAATGTCGCATTTGCAAGGACCTTGTTGGATGTATAAATATAGGCTCCTCCATCTGAAATAATTTCATTCTTAACCGCGGTAACCTTTCCATCCCGTTTTGCACCCCATTTTGTGCGAATAATATACGCGTGACGTTTATGATGGCCGATGATTGATTCCTGGCGGCTCCATACGGTTTTTACAGGACGATTAATACCAATCTGGGAGAGTCGATAAGTTGCAAGTGCCAGAACAATCTGAACAGACATGTCTTCCCGTCCCCCGAAAGCACCTCCAATTGCCGGATAGATCACCCGGATTTGGTCAAGGGGTAAACCTAATGCATGTGCGATTTGTTCCTGGTCTTCATGAATCCATTGCCCGGCAACCACAACAGTGATCCTTCCATTTTCATCCAAATAACTGACACCGGCTTCTGGTTGGAGAAATGCATGTTCCTGAACAGGTGTTTGATATTCGCTTTCAATGATTAAATCCGCTTCATTGAAACCCCTATCAATATCACCATGACGTATCTGAAAATGAGAAATTACATTCGTCCCCTTTTCCGGATGGACCTTAACAGAATCATCCCTCATCGCCTCTCGTGGATCAAGGACAAGCGGCAGCTCTTCATATTCAAGCCGGATTTTATCCCTTGCCTGTGATGCAATTTCTTCGCTTTCAGCTACAACAAGTGCAATCTGGTCACCAATAAATCTCACCCGGTTGGCAAATGGGTATCTTGGATCAGGACCGCACAGGACAGGTTGATCCCGATTAATGAGTCCATATTCATTTACCGGAACATCCTTTGCTGTAAAAATTTTAATAACCCCGGGAATTTTTTCAGCTTCGGCCTTATTAATATTCTTAATTATTCCGTGCACAATTGGAGAAAAAAGAATTTTGAGATACACCTGGTTGGGAAAATTAAAATCACCAGGATAAAGTGCCTCTCCGGTTACTTTGCTTATTGCATCAAATCTTGGGATTGATTTTCCCAAATATCCCATTGCATCCCTCCAATATATTCTTCGTTTTCCATTTTATTAAACAAAATCAGAATTCCATCAGAGTGACAAAATTTTCTTCAAGACAAGAAATTTCACACAAAACAATTTCTTATCTAATGCATCCTACTTGCTGCCAATTCTACGGCTTCAATTATTTTATAGTATCCAGTACACCGGCATAAATTACCGGTAAACGCATCCATGATCTCAAGCCGGGTTGGATAGGGGTTCTCATTTAGCAAGGCGACAGCTGACATGATAAAACCCGGGGTACAATAGCCGCATTGCACTGCTCCGCTCTCAATAAATGCTGTTTGCACCGGATGTAATAATTCGTTGGTTGAAATCCCTTCAATTGTTGAAATTTTCGCCCTGTCTGCTCGTGGCGCAGGTACAAGACAGCTCATCACTGCTTTGCCATCCAGCAGCACCGTGCATGCACCGCACTCACCTTCACCACACCCTTCTTTGGTACCAATCAGCCCTGCTTCCTCCCGATTAATCCCAGCAAAGATTTATTTTGGCCTGTCTGTAACTCATATCTCTTCCCATTTATTTCAGTGACAATTGGTACCACCCGATTATGAAATGACCTGGGTTCAAATAATTGTCCTTCTCCATTGCCTATTGTTCCAAATGCTGCCGGATAATCTGGAAGTTGATGATGGTCTTGCCTGATAGCATTCAAACATCTATTTATTACTACACGCACCATACCCCGGCGATAGATGGAAGAGCTGCGTATATCATCAATGGGAGATCCAGCCAAAGCCGCCAGATCCGAGACCTTATTAATTACCGTTTTAGACAAACCTTTCCCAATAAGATATCTCTGGGCTTCTTCTGCAAAAATAATTGTCGGAGCGACAGCTCCAAGGGTAATTTTGGCATCATCAATCAGTCCATTGCTCTCAGTTATCCAAACAGTTCCATTTACAACCGATATTGCCTGGGCATTACGGAGCGCAAATTTATAATAGGCTCCCCTGCAATCCCTGGATGCTTGACTGAGGATAATATCTACAACCATTTCATCCTGCTGGAGGACAGTTTTTCTAACACCAGTGAAAAATTTGCTCAATGGTACAGTTCGCCTGTTACCTTGCGAACGTAATTCCAGCAAAGCCCCAAGGGCTATTAAAGGGGAAATCGTATCATTAGCTGGTGAAGCCGTAACAAGATTGCCAGCTACTGTACCACGGTTCCGAATTTGCGGGGATCCTACCTGCCAGGATGCCTCTGCAAGGGGTAGGGCATTTTCTCTGATGATCGATGAGGCAACGATTTGATTGTGGGTTACCAGTGGTCCAATATGAATATTTCCAAAATCATCTTTCGATATCCTATCTAATCCGGGAATTCTGGAAATATCAATCAGCAAATCCCGGCCTGGGTGGAGCCCCCTCTCCAATTCAAGCATCAGATCAGTTCCTCCAGCAATAATCTTGGCTCTTTCACTGTTATCTTTTAACAACACTAAGGCATCGGCAACATTATTAACTGTGTGATACTCATTCCACATAATCCCTCACATCGAACGGTTATTAATTCCCGAATTTACTCTTTTGAATTGTTATTATTTCAGCCATAATGCTGATGGCTATCTCCTCTGGTGTTTCTGCTTGAATGTCTACCCCCATAGGAGAACGAACCTTTTGTATCCTGTCTGCAGATATTCCATTTTCCAATAATATGTTTTTTGTTTGTTCCCAGCGTCTTCGTGATCCAATAACACCAATATAGGCAGCATCTGTAGTAAGAAGCACCGGCAAACCCTGCACATCGATGTCCAAACTTCTCGTCGTAAGCACAAGATAAAAATCACCATCAATCTTAATATGATCGAGAATCTCTGAAATCGGGACTGGCAAGAATTCATCTGCATCTGGATGAATCCCTGAGTTACACAGTTCAGCACGGTCATCCGAAACAATAACATGATTTCCCAACCAGGAAGCAAGATGGGCAACAGCCTTGCCAACATGTCCGCCGCCAATTATGAGAACAGTATTTTCTGGAACAATAGGCTCAATATACACTTCTAATTCCCCTCCACATACACCAGGATCACCTTTTTTTGGATCGACCATACTATATTGCAAGAATCTCGGTTTTCCTGTCTGAATTGCTTCGAGCGCCTCCGTGAGAACACGTTGTTCTAACTCCCCACCCCCGACCGTGCCGGTAAAATTTCCATCCGCATAAACAATCATTTTACTCCCCTGCTTGCGGGGTGTTGATCCGCGGCTTTGGACGATGATACAGAAAGCACAAGACTTGCGGTTCCGCTCCAGGATTGCCACTTCTTGAAATAGGCTGTGTGATTTTTTGTTGGTTCCCATGCACACACCTCTAAATCGATGGCTGGAGGTTTAGCTGCAATTCACGCCAAATTTTCTCCGGTGTAATTGGCAGTGAATCCATCTGAATTCCGCACGCATCCAGTATGGCATTTCCAACTGCAGGTGCAACACCATCCATTGGTATTTCGGCAACCGATTTAATACCAAATGGATGGGAAGGTTCAAATGTTTCAACAAATATCACCCCTAATTCGGGCATTTCGTCAGCATGGAAGATATGATAATTAATCAAATCTGTTTCTCTGGCTTTTCCATACGCATCGTATTGCATCTCCTCGCAAACTGCATAACCCAGGGCTTGAGCCATACCACCCTCTATCTGGCCGGATGCAGTCGCAGGATTTATTATTATCCCGGAATCTACAGCCATTAATAATTTTTCAACCCGTACCATGCCAGTTTGAATATCTACAATGACCTCCGCAAATTGAGCCGCAAAAGGCGGGGGCGAAACGGGGGAAACATATGACGCCACTGCCATAATTTGTTCCTGATCTTCGTGATGCAGCGAATCATGCCCAACCTGTGCGAGAGTAACATACGAACCATCAGGGGAGTATGCCCTGCCATTATCCAGAAAAATATCATCAGGACTAAATTCTTCCCTGCCTATTTGCCTATTTATTAATTTTGAGGCTCGAACACAAATTTTTCCTGCGACCAATTCGGCCGCTTTAATTACTGCAGTACCGGATACATAAGATGTACTGGATGCATAAGCACCTTTATCAAATGGGGTGAAATCCGTATCAGATGAATAAACAAGGATATCACTCACACTGGTACCAAGAACTTCTGCGGCCATTTGAGCAAGGACCGTATCCGATCCAGTACCGAGATCAGTCGCTCCAACCAATAGGTTAAAGGAACCATCGTCATTCATTTTGATACTGGCTCCGCCCATGTCTAGATATGGAATTGCTGTACCTTGCATAACCGTGGCAATTCCAATACCCCGTCGAAGATAAGGTTTGCCCTCCACCCGATGCCAATCACTTGAGTGAAATTTATAGTCCCAATTTATCGATGCTTTACCTTGTATGATGCATTGTTCCAATCCGACAGTTCGTATTACTTCAGGTTTTGGTTCCCTGCCTTCACTCCAGGAAGTGCTGAAAGGATGTACTTCCCCGGAGCGGATGGCATTTTTTAGTCGAAATTCAATGGGATCAAGGTTTAAAGCACGGGAAATTTTTTCCATGTGCCTCTCGACAGGCCAGTATCCCTGAGGAACTCCATAACCCCGGAATGCACCCGATGGAGGCAAATTAGTATACACAATATCTGAGTAAAAGCGGATATTTGGATTTTCCCTGTATTTTCCATCCCCAACATAAAGAGCCATTGATTTATGTCCGGTATTCCCTGCGACCGTCAAAGCATGACAGCCGTATGCACCTGTATCACTTAGACACTGCATTTCATTGGCTGTGATAGTTCCATCTATTTTTACACCGGTCTTCAGCCTGATCCGCATCGGATGCCGGGACCGGGCAGCAATAAACTCTTCCTCCCTTGAATACTCGAAACGAACAGGACGGCCCGTTGCAATCGTTAAATGGGCAGCAACATCTTCAATTAACACTTCCTGTTTTCCCCCAAACCCCCCTCCGATACGCGGTTTAATCACCCGGATTCGCTTTACAGGGAGGTGAAGCACAGGTGCTAATATCCTCCTTACATGAAATGGTACCTGGGTGCTGGTTCGGATGACCAAACGACCATCTTCATCCCAATAAGTGATTACCACGTGGGGTTCGATATGCGCCTGCTGAACCTTTTGCACCTCATAATGTGATTCAAAAATCTTATCGGCCTCCTGAAATCCTTTTTCAACATCCCCTATATCAATGCGAATTTTTCCGGCTACATTGTATTTTGGATCCGAGGCATCAAAATTGACATATTCTGGCTCATCATGGATGATTACGGATCCAGGCAGTGATGATTTTGAAGGATCAAGAATGGGAGGCAAAATATCATAATCCACCCTGATTGCATTGACAGCCTGTTCAGCGACCTCTTCACTCTCCCCAGCTACAAAGGCCACCCTGTCACCCACAAACCGCACTTTATTATCCAAAGAGAACGTATCCAGGGGACCCGGTATCGGGTCGGATTGCCCAGCAGTGGAATATACCACTCTTGGTATGTCCTTCCAGGTTAAAACACATATTACACCAGGTATTTTTAATGCGTCTGTTGTGTCGATAGCTTTTATTCGCGCATGAGCATATGGACTCCTTAGAACCTTGGCGTAAAGCATTCCTCGGATTTCGTAATCATCTGTAAAAGCTGCTTTACCCTGAACCAATTTATTGGCATCAACTTTTACTTCAGACTTACCGATTTGCTTCAATGTTTTTTGTGTTGAAGGACTTATTTTTATAATGGGTTTTATTTTTGTTTCAAGAGCAGTACCTCTGGTACCGGTGAGATTATCTCCAGGGTACAAATTATCGTTCAGGTTTATGTCGCCATCAAAAATTTGTATTTCCTCCTTATCGTTTGTCCTGCAATCTCTACCAGACATCTTCTTAATAGCCTGAACTGGTTTGATGTAACCTGTGCAGCGGCAAAGAATACCGGACAATGCATCGCGAATTTCCGGCTCATCTGGTTGAGGATTTATATCCAATAATGATTTGGCTGCAAGCACCATTGCCGGTGTACAATACCCGCATTGAATAGCTCCTATTTCCGTAAATGATTTTTGAATCGGTAATAAGCCCCTTGATTCTTTCCAGCCCGACTCCGGGTTTTCCCCTAAGCTTTCAATGGTTACCAATGAATGTCCATCCACCTGGGCAGCCAGAATGGAGCATGGATTAATTGTCTTTCCGTCAAGGAGCACAGTGCAAGCCCCACATTCCCCTTCCCTGCACCCTCCAAATTTTGCCCCAAAAAATCCATGGCTTCTGAGTACTTTTAATAGCGTGTCTGCCGGGTTTATTTCCCAACTGTATTGTTTTTGGTTTATGGTACAAACAATATTCATCATAATATCCTATCCGGGAATTTCCTTACCCGATACGAGCAAACGATTGACCAATTTCTGTGCTGTATCCATCCGGTAATCTGCGCTTGCCCAGCAATCCTCCGCAATACTATACGCATCCAAGGCTGCCATACCCGCTCCGGAGGAATCTGGACCATCGAAAATCATTATTGGTGAGGGACCAAATCCGCCAAGAGCAACCCGGGTCCTTCCTCCAGGCCATATTACTACCGCAGCACACACCACAGGACGATCTTTCGGAGTTCTGGCTACATAATCGAAACGAAGATTTGGTAGTGCTCCAAAGGTTATTTCTGTAATAATCCCTTGAAAGTCATCAGAATTACGAAGTGGCAGCCAATCTCCCATAGATACGGTCTTATTGATCGGATATATCCCTAGATTTGCGTCCAATCCGAGTAAACAGGTTGTCAATGGGGATCTTCCATCAGATTTGACCAGGTGCCCGGCAATTGTCGCTGCCTGGCGTATATTACGGCCAACTTCATTTTTTATAACTTCTTTAAGCACAGGGTCAAGGTCATCACAATCAGCCAACTCTTGAAGGGTAACCCTACTGCCAATCTGGAATTTGTCATTTGACTTCTCGAGCGTGTTTAAATTACCTACCTCCTGAAGATCAATTGCGATACCATTTGAAGTTTGGTGTGTACTTATATATGTCCCTCCACCAACTATGAAACCTTTTCCACCACTATCCTGCAATAATTGATAGGCTTCTTTTATACTTTTAGGTCTTAAATAATTAATAATCATGTGTTTTTCCTCAGGTTAAATTACCCGATATTCAACAAATTTGCAGAACATATCAATCCATTCTTTACAAACTCCATTTATTAAATCGGTACAGATCACGATAGAAACAAAGTATGGAAATCAATGAGTTGGATCGGTTCGGTTATTTGAGATTCTTTACTTGCAGGAAGGTGCTTTAGGATTACCGATACTCCTTTGATTAATCAACATTTCCAAATGTGTCTAATAACAAATTGATATCACCACCCACGGAATAGAGGATAGGACAAGTACATCCGTGATTGCAGTACTCGCTTACCTTCGCTTTAGCTTCCTCTGGAGTTCCTGAGGCAGTGATCTTGAGAATCAGATCCTCCGGAACAAGATGTTTGGCTCGCTGTATTTGTTCATGGGTTGCTGGCCACCCCAGAATTTTTTGTATGTCCTCAACAATCGCCATGGAAACACCTGAAGCCTTGGCGATATGGGGCTGCTGTGCAAGGTATTGGGTCAGGAGTTCTCTTGTTGATTCAATTGCCGCATCATGATCATGGTCAACTGAACAAACGATTAATTGCGGACGGTCAATATCATCAAGGGTTTTTCCAACCATTTTTGCGCCGCGTTCGAGTGCTTCCAAGGCCTGGTCATTGTAATTTGGAGGGACACAGTAATTTAAGACAACCCCATCCCCTATCCGGCTTGATAATTCAAGCATTTTTTCTCCGGTAGCGCCAATATAAATGGGGACATTTCTTGGCTCTTGCCTCCCATGAACAACATCCAGGGTAATCCCATCTACCTGATGAAATTCTCCGTGGAACGTGACCGACTCCATATTTAACAATTTTCTGAGGACAAAGACGGTTTCTTCCATGGCAAGCAATGGTTTTTTCCGGTCTATGCCTACGTTTTTTGCCAGGGGATCCCACCAGGCACCAATCCCGCAAATAATCCGATTAGGTGCCAGGTCATCCAGGGTGAGAAATGTGGAGGCTAAAAGTCCAATATTCCGGGTCCAATTATTAATAACTGCAGATCCGATTTTTATTGTTTTGGTTACAGCCGCATAGGCAGCCATGGGAACAATTGCATCACGCACCAACCGGCTCTCTGCCTGCCAGACAGCTTCAAATCCTCGCCTTTCAGCTTGCCGGGCGAATTCTAAACCATCCCGCAGGTCATGAGCATCCTGAAGATATAGAGCCACTCTCTCTTTCATTTATACCTCGCCAAAGGGAAATGTTTTATTTAAATACCAGACTAAGCTGATCCTTCTCAATTCGCAAAAGCATCTCTAAATCTTCAGGTAAATCAAGATCAAATCCTATCGTTTCCAAAGGAATAACTTCCACGTGCAAATTGTTTACTCTAGCCTGGTTTATATGTTTGTAAAGTGAACCTTCACCGTAAGCATACTCGATTGAACCGATTGGATTCAAATATAATGCATTCGTTCCATCCCACCTGCGGTCAGGAGAGATAATCATTTCAGGTGGATTTCCTGAATGTTGGAGAAATAAATATAAATCATCAAGAGTTAGTAATGGCAAGTCGGCGGGGATAATCATTATGGCATGGGCATTATATGTCTTTGCAACCGTAGAGGCTCGTCTCAATGCAAGGTTCAACTCTGGGCTGCCATCTTCCATTAATGTACGTGCTCCCCTCTCCCTTGCTAAAGCTAACGCAGCTGGATCCCGGCTTACTACCAGTATTTTGTCAATCTCTGGAACTCCAGACAGGGTCAATAATGTTTTATCCAGCATCGAATAATTTAAAAGAGCCCGTTTTTCTTCCGATAACACTTCCCTCAGACGTGATTTTCCCCGTCGTAACGGTTTTACTGGAACAATGGCCCATAAACTCATATTTTAAGGACGACCTATTAAATTAGATTTTCACAAAATCGGCAAACTTCCTCTGCCAAACGTATGCGATCACCCGGATTATTCATGATGATATTAGCAATTAAACATATTATACCTGTTTGATCGATCGAAAATTTCTGATCCCGATCCTGAACATCGATAGCAATAGCATTAAGAATATTGTTATAGTATTTCGCAACGGCAGCTGCTGAGGGTTCAATCCCCTGATCGATAAACATTTTGGCTGCTGGCCCTTTCAATGCCTTTCCTCCAACTATTGGAGAAATGGCGATAACTCTTTTTTCAATTAGCAGTTCTCTTATCCCAACCAGGGACAGCATTGGTTGAATACTTACAAACGGATTGGATGGGCAAATAATCACCCAGTCTGCATCATTAACCGCCTGAACGAATTCAGGATTTGGTTTTGCCTGATCGATTCCTTTAAAGGCAAATCCTTTCGTTATCGGAGTTTGGTGATGTTTTACAAAATATTCTTGAAAAGGAATATCTCCAAATTCAACGGTCGAGACAATGGTTTGCACCGGATTGTCACTCATTGGAATTATATTTGATTTTATTCCCCAATACTTACAAAAATCAGACGTTATTCTGGATAGACTCTCACCAAGCTGCAGCCTGCGGGTACGTTCCAAATGGGTCGCAAGATCGCGGTCGCCGAGATTGAACCAGTCAGGGCTATCCAGCCTTCTAAGATTCTCCATTACCACCCAGGATTCACCAGACAGACCCCATCCGGTGTCGTTATTGGCTTGATTGGAGATTGTATAACATACCGTGTCAACATCTGGTGAAATATATAGTCCAAAGTGGTAAAAATCATCTGCTGTATTAACAACAATTGTTAAATCGTTTGGATCCATACAATGATAAAGACCATATGCAAATTTCGCACCTCCAACACCTCCTGCCAACGCCAAGATTTTCATCGAATTTTCCTTATCGAAACAAATCTTGAGATTTTGGCCTTATTAACTCTGTAAGACCAGATTCTCTCAACGGGTAAGGGAAACCCCTGATATGAATAACCGGGGTACCCTCGCTGGCTTGACCCATCATCAGTGAAGCAGCAGCTGCCAATTCATCAGCAGTTGCCACCTGGGTAATTTGCAAAACACGACCGAATAAATCCTTTGTACCACGCAAATCCGTCAACGCCGGCAGTCCAGAAATACCAATAGCCACCCCGACCGTTCCATTTCTCCAGGGTCGCCCATGGGAATCAATAATTAATATTCCGATTGACTTTGCACAGTTTTCATAAATTTCTTTTCTAATACGCTGTGCAGAGATATCTGGATTTTCAGGCAGTAATAAGACATATTCTCCGCCATCATCTGGACTGGCTACATTCGAATGGTCTATACCAGCATTTGCACAGATAAATCCCAAATTATGTTCAACTATAATGACACCAGGTCTAACACGCAGAATAGAACTGGATTCCTGTAATATTAATTCAATTAGCCGGGGATCTTTTTGTACTATTGGCTGGTATGCAAGTGCCAGACTGGATGGTTGAACATAGTTCAGGTTTACAAAACGTCCCTCAACTTTGGAAACAATTTTTTGAGCGATTACCAGGATATCACCATCCTGTAAACAGATGTCATTTTCTGGTAATAGAGTAGAAATTACAGTTGAAAGGCAATCTCCCTCTTTAAAAATGGGTAATCCCAGGATGGGTGTAAGTGTAAGGGTCATATTATTGCTGGTGCCTTAATGGACACCGGTTATTTTAATTCCAGAAGAACGGACTTTGTGTCTTTTATTAATACCAATCAGGATTGAAGTCAGCCCCTCTACGACCATGGAGTTATCCAGCGGTCCGGCATCCCAGCCAGTCAAACCCGCTGCCTGAACCAGCTCTAAAACGACTGTTTTAGATTCGGAATCATTTCCGCACACAAGGATGTCACAATCAACCTCACCCCCACCGAGTAAATTTTCGAAAGAGATGTTTTGAAATGCAGACACAACCGTCACGTCCTCTCCAAGCACGTTCTGTGCCTCCGCCGCTGCACTTCCAGCGGCAGGCATCTGCACCCGGCTTACATTTGGCGGAACGAGGGGCACAGTGACATCAATTAATATTTTTCCCGCGAGGTATGGTTTCATTTCAGCCAGTGTGGATTGGTGAGCTGCATACGGTACCGTCAATACCACAATATCCGCTGTTTTTGCAGCCTCGGAATTAACCATACCGGTAATATTTCCTTTTCCACCGAGTGTATCGATAATCTCTTGGGATGCAGTAAATGCTTTCTCAAGATTTCGGGAACCGATCAGGATTGTATAACCAGCCTTTGCCCATCTAAAGGCTAATCCCTTACCTTCTTTACCAGTACCCCCAATGATCCCAATAGATTTTATTGAGTATTCATCCATGATCCCTCTCAACTAAATATATCGATTAAAATTGCTGCCTGTATCTCTCCCAGACTAACGCAGAGGATTTTCTGGCATCTCCAATAATTTGTTCCTCATCCATGGTCTGTAATTTTCTGTCCAGCATCAATATAATTCCATCAACGATCGTTGTAGTAATCATTGATTCATGGAAACCAAATACAATATGCCAGGGCAAATTCATGGTATTTAATTCTGTAAATGGCTGGTAATCCACAAATATTAAATCTGCTTTAGCTCCCGGGGTCATGATTCCAATTTGACCGCAATTAAACAGCCTGGTTGCTAACTGAGAATTATGGTAAACCGCCATTTGAGCAATGTCGTTGGCCGGCATCCACCGCGGATCAAGATGCCACAATTTATGTGCCAGGTAGGCAGCTTTCCATTCTTCCCACATCTGGTTTGAAAATCCATCATTGCCTAAACACACTTTAATACCGGCTCGCAGCATGGATTGAACCTCTGGTAATCCGACAGCATTATTCATGTTAGAACGAGGTTGGTGAGTAACCCAACATTGGTATTCTTTGAGAATTCGGATTTCCTCGGCGTCAATATGTACTCCATGAACAATAATTGAATCTCCACCCAACAATTGATGACGCTGTAAGCGATCTATTACCCTGGTTCCATATTGATCCATGCTGTCATACTGATCAACGGGATGTTCGCCTACATGAATATGAATCCCAAATCCGTCGGGGATTTCCTGGCGGCAAATATCCAAAGTGTTTTCGGACAAAGTGAGACTGGCGTGTAATCCAAATGTCGCCGAGATTTTCCCATACAGCCCTGGTTCTGATTGAACCCTTTTTATGAAGCGTAAATTTTCTGCAATCCCTGCTTTAGCTTTTTGGTTACCATCCCTATCGGTCACTTCGTAACACAGGGACGCTCTCAGACCAGACTGTTGAACTGCGTCGGCGATGACATCCAGGGATCCTTCAATGGCGTTTGGGGATGCATGATGATCAACCAGGGTGGTTGTGCCGTGACGGACTGCATCCAGCAGGCATACCTGGGTGGAGAGTTTAACATCCTCTAGAGCTAAGGATTTATCTAAAGCCCACCAGAGATTTCTCAATATTTCCGGGAAGTCTTTGGGGTTGCCACCACCAACACTCAATCCCCGCGCGTATGCCCCATAAAAATGCGTATGAGCACAAATATTTCCAGGCATCACGTATTGTTTATTGGCATCTAATACCTTTTCAGAGGGGTATTTTACTTTCATGGAAGAAGTTGGACCAATCTCAACAATCGTCCCATTATTAATATAAAGGGCATGATCCTTAAGAATTCGGTTTGGTGTCTCCCATGTTATGAGATGACCATTAATTATCAACATAATAACCTCTTTGGATATTTCCCTTTCTAGTGCATGATGATTTTAGCATTTAATTTAACAGCATGCACATTCGGTATTACAGCGTGGGTCAATTGGTTTTTAACCTTTACATTCCCAAAAATGGTTTATATATACATCCTCTCAAATACTAAATTATCACATATAATCGTTAAAAGATTGAATTTAAAGGTGGACGTATGGATGAACTAAAACTACCCTCCTACGGAGGACAGGCAATTATAGAAGGAGTACTCATGCGCGGTGAGTATGCCATTGCTGCATGTATGCGTGCTCCCGACGGAAATATTACGATTCAAAAAGAAAAGCTGACTGGTGTTTACACCAGCAGCATAAAAAAAATCCCTTTCTTAAGAGGCTTGTTGATTCTCTGGGATGCGCTGGGCTTGGGTGTAAAGTACCTGACCATTTCTGCTAACGTTCAAACTGGCGAAGATGAGAAATTGGAGGGTTTTTCCTTATACGCAACCCTTGGTTTTTCATTGGCGCTTAGTATTGTCATTTTCTTTCTCGTTCCCGCAGCTGCAATCCATTGGCTGCAAAACCCCCTCGGAATTGATCCGTGGACCGGCAACCTTTTGGAGGGTATGGTTCGTTTAATTTTGATTATTCTTTACATTTGGGGAATTGGCCAAATTCCGGATATTAAACGCGTTTTTACATATCACGGGGCTGAACATAAAACAATCAACGCATTTGAAGCGGGTGCAGAGTTGGATCCAAAAACAGTTAAACGATATTCTTTAGAACATCCACGTTGCGGTACAAGTTTCATCCTTATCGTCGTGGTATTTTCCCTGGTCGGTTTTGCCCTTATTGGCCCGCTTCCGCTCGGGATGCGTTTATTGAGCAGGATCATTCTGATTCCCATAATTGCCGGAATTGCCTACGAATACATCCGGTGGACCAGCAAAAATATAAATAATCCAGTGGTGCGTATTCTTTCAAAACCGAGCATGGCTATGCAAAAGTTAACCACTCGAGAACCAAGCAATGAAATTTTAGAGGTAGCAATTTCAGCCTTCAAAAGTATGTATGAGTTGGAAATGGAAATTAATCCTAAATTTAAGAGTCAAGCCTTAGCCGAAGGCATTACTGTTTAATCCAATATACAAGCAGATTATCGAGGAAAATTTCCAGGAACCAATCTTCATATTCGAATAAGCAGAGTGGGATCCAGCTGAAAACAAACCGATGCATAGAGCTGTAGAGTTATCTATTGCAGTTGTTATTGGATTAATCATAGGGGGTTTGATTACCATTATTGCTTCTCCCCCTCGGGGTAATGCAATTGAATTGATGCCAGTTGTTACTCCAAGTCGAATCATTATTTATATCACCGGCGCGGTCAACAAACCGGGGGTATATGAACTCCCAGTGGACAGCAGGATTATTGATGCCATAAGCATAGCGGAAGGATTAACTAAAAATGCAAATGATGCAGGTGTAAACATGGCAGATCGATTAGAAGATGGCACAAAGGTTTACATCCCAATAATAGGAGAGAGCGTTTTCTCAACCGATCGGTCAGAAGTTATAACCATCAATGATGGGTGTGATCCTTCAGCAGCCGACAAATCTCTACAAACAGGGAGAATTAATATCAATTCTGCTACTATTGATGATCTGGATACCCTGCCAGGAATAGGCCCGGAAAAAGCCAAGGAGATTATTGCTTATCGTCAGCAATATGGAAATTTTCGTAACATTGAGGATATCCTATTGGTTCCAGGCATTGGAGCGAAATTGTTTGAAGACATTGAAGGATTAATTACTACCGAGTAAGATCAAATAACTGGTATTTTTGAAAGGTATAATTATTATTATGGGACTCAAAGAGACACTAGAGAACGATTTATTAATAGCCACAAGAAATAAAGATGATGTCCGTAAACAGACTATCCGGATGATTCTTTCCAATATAAAGCTGCTCCAAATTGAAAAAGGACAGCCTGCCACAGAAAGCGAAATCCAAAATATCCTTCAGAAGGAATTAAAACTCCGGCAAGAAGCTATTGAAGATGCCTATCATGCAAACCGTCCAGATCTTGTTCAAGCGAACCAATTAGAAATGGAAGTCATCCGCAGTTATCTTCCCGAACAAATGGATGTTGAAGAAATTAAAGCCCTTGCACAACAAGTAATAGTAGAAGTCGATGCCCATAATATTAATGATATGGGGAAAATAATGAAAGCAATTCTCCCCAGAGTTCAAGGAAGAGCCCCTAATGGATTGGTTTCCCAGGTTATTCGGGATCTGCTCGTTTAAAGGTGATGGTATTTCCAGGTGAGAAAACAAATCCCCCTATTTAATCGAAATGCCCTGCAAATACTTTTTATTGCATTGATCAGCATTATTGCGTTTACCGCGCTGATATTACCACAAGCTACACGACCATCATCGTATTCACTTACCATTGGAGAAGTTGCCAATCAGGATATCCAGGCACCCAGTGATATCACTTATGTCAGTGAAATACTCACGGAGAAGACCCGCAAGGAAGCAGAAAATTCTGTAGCACCTGTTTTCCTGCCACCGGATCCTTCCATTACCAGAAACCAGATTGAACGCCTGCGATTATCACTGAATTATATTGACATTGTCAGGGCAGATAAATTTGCCGCCTCTGACCAAAAGATTAATGACCTTAAAGCGATGGCAGATGTCCAACTTGCTGAAGGAGTATCTGAAAAAATTATCTTGATGCCTGACACCCGCTGGCAAATCATCAAAGTGGAGGCACTCCAGGTGCTGGAACAGGTTATGAGATCCTCCATCCGGGAATATCAGCTTAGAGACGTTACCAGGAATATCCCCTCTTTGATAAGTTTTGCACTAACCAAAGAACAAGCCAGCATTGTCACTGAATTAGTATCTCCATTTGTTATTCCAAACAGCCTTTTCAGTGATGAACAGACTCAAACCTTAAAAAACGAGGCAAGGGTAAGCATTCAGCCAGTTGTCCGGAATTTTGTCACAGGTCAGACACTTGTAGATAGAGGGCAAATAATTACCGAAGCCCAAATTGAGTCCTTAGAACAATACGGTCTAATCCAAAATCAATTTGATGCACGCAAGGTGATTGCTTCCGGGATGCTGGTCGTGATTTTGGCCACAATTTTGTTGGCAGTTGTCAATCGCCACAATTTTCCGGTTATCCATAATTGGCGTGCAATTATCACAATAGGTATCCTTTTCATTTTATTCTTATTGGGTGCCCGATATATTATACCCAATCGAGCTGTCATTCCTTACTTATATCCGATTCCGGCGTTTGCACTGATTATCTCGAGTCTGTTTGGTATCGAAATTAGTATTATTCTTTCATTTATTCTTTCTATACTGGCAGCGTATGATCTACCGATCAGCATGGAATTATCCCTGTATTATTTTCTAACCAGTGTGCTTGGTGCAGTAGTACTTGGAAGGGGCAGAAGGGTTTCTATATTTTTCTGGGCAGGCGCCATCATTGGTCTGACAGGTGGAGCACTTCTATTTTCCTATCGAATTGCTTCCCCGTTCACAGATTGGATTGGAATTGCCACCCTTATTGGAGCAGCCTTAATTTATGGGTTTGCTTCCTCCAGTATAGCCTTAATCCTCCATGAGATTATTGCTCAGATGTTAGGCATTACTACTGCTCTCCAGCTGTTGGAGATCTCCAGGCCGGACCATCCACTCCTTCAATTTTTTCTTAGAAATGCCCCCGGGAGTTATCAACATAGTCTGCAGGTGGCAAATCTGGCTGAACAGGCAGCAAGGGCAATCGGGGCGGATACCCTTCTTGTAAGAAGTGGGGCAATTTATCATGATGTGGGAAAATCTATTAACTCAAGCTACTTTATCGAGAACCAGGTCACTGGCTCTGTAAATCCTCATGATGAATTGGATCCTCATACCAGTGCAAAATGGATCATATCTCATGTTCGTGAGGGTGTAGAGCTTGCCAAGAAATACCGGCTTCCACCCCGAATACGTGATTTTATATTGGAACATCATGGGACCATGTACACCCGTTATCAATACGCAAAAGCGTTAGATGCTGTGGGCGGAAATGGCGATGAGGTGAATATTGAGGATTTTCGCTATCCCGGTCCCAAACCACAATCCAGAGAAACTGCCTTGCTGATGCTTGCCGATGGATGTGAAGCGATAGTCCGGGTAGAGTTGCCACATAACGAAGGAGAATTAAGGGAACTCATCCAAAAAGTTTTTGATTTTTATTTGAAAGAGGGTCAGTTAGATTATACAGAGTTCACCTTGAGGGATTTGACGATTGCAGCAGAGGCTTTTGTCCGGACATTAATCAACACACATCACCTAAGAATCAAATACCCGGAGATAAAGGTCTTACCAAAGGCGGCAAAGAACATTGAAACCTCACCAACAATCCCTCTTCCTGAAAAATCAAAATTTTAATCCATGGATAATTTAATATTTATCCAAACCTCCCCACAATTTGAGGGGAAATTCGATGAAAACAGGCTTATATTAGCCGCCCAAGCAGCTATAAATTTGGGAAGTGTGGCGGGAGATGGTGATCTAAGTCTTGTAATTAATGATCAAGATTTCATCCGTGAACTCAATTCAAAATTTCTGGGGATTGATAAACCAACCGATGTGCTTTCTTTCCCGGCTGAGGAAATTGATCCTGATACTGGAAGGCTTTACCTGGGAGATGTGATAATTTCTTACCCCGACGCCCTCCAACAATCTAAGGATGGTAATCACCCATTAATGGCTGAGTTGGAACTACTGGTGATTCATGGTGTCTTACACTTGATCGGTTATGACCACAATAATTCTGAGGAGAAAGCCAGGATGTGGGATATCCAGGATCAAGCGCTTGAAATGATCAGGCAAAAAGAATCGTAACATGGGAAATTTCTTAAAGATCACGGATCAACTCATTTGCTCATGCATTTAATGGATTGTTTTTTACTCTGCGGAATGAAAAGAATTCCTGGATTCATTTGTTTGTAACGGTAATTGTGATTCTGGCAGGCTTTTATTTTAATATTTCAAGGATTGAATGGATTATTATTGTAATATCCACTGCGCTGGTATGGATGGCAGAATTAATAAATACATCCCTTGAAAAAATTGTTGATTTAATCACGATTGAAAAAAATTCCTCCGCCAAATTAGCCAAAGACGTTGCTGCAGCTGCGGTTCTCGTTTCAGCATTCATGGCAGTTCTCGTAGGATTAATTATCTTTATTCCGTACCTCTAATCCAATAGTGCCTTTTTTCCGATTTGGTACAGTAGGATTCCCGCTCTCCTCGCCAGGAAAACCAGGTGGAACGGTTAGTGGCATCATTCAATCGGCAAATCTGGGGCTGGATTGCCTTGAGATAGGATGGGGCCGCTCAGCAAATGTAAAAGAAACCACATGCGAGAAAATTCACCAGCATGCCCAAAGTCATAATATTGCCCTGAATGTGCATGCCCCTTACTTCATCAATCTGAATGCGACTGAAAAGGAATGGGAAAATAGCCGGCAACGCCTGATGAAGACATCATACTATGGGAAAATATCCGGAGCAACAGATATCGTTTTCCACCCTGGAAGATATCATAATCAATCTACTGAAATTGGTTTATCCCGGGCAATTTCCAGAATCTCAGACTGTGTCAATGAATTATAAAAAAATAATATTAATTTACGCCCAGAAACAATGGGTAAACCGGGATTATTGGGATCGTTTTCTGAGGTTATCTATCTATGTGGAGAGGTCGGAAATTTACAACCGTGTTTGGATGTTGCACATCTTCTTGCACGTGCCGGCGATGGTTCACTCAGTAATCAACGTGCCTGGGAAAATTTATTGATAGAAAATTCTAAGGTTCTCGTTGAGCCTTCCCTGCATTGTTTACACATCCAGATCCCAGGGATTGAATACGCTGCCCGTGGAGAGATCAGGCACCTGCCAATCCGCGAATCCGATTTTTGCGTTGAATCCTTTTTCAAAGCTTTGAAAAATATGAACTGTTCTGGCCGGATACTATGCGAAAGCCCATTAATGGAGGATGATGCTATTTACTTAAGGCAGATCTTTGAAAATATCTAAAATAATCAGGGGCGGTTCGGACTAAAGATATTCCTTAAGGCTGTGTTCAACAGCATATGCTGCAGCCTCCGCACGGTTGCTAACCCCCAGTTTTGATAAGATGCTGCTTACATAATTACGAACGGTGCCTTCCCCCAGAAAAAGCGTTTTTGCAATTTCGCGGTTGGTCTTGCCCTCCGAGACAAGAATCAGAACATGTTTCTCTTGTTGACTCAAATTCGCAAAAGCAGACGCCTCTTCTTCTTTAACCGCACGCCGGACCTCCTGGAATACTCTTTGGGTCACAGCCGGGTCTAATAATGCCTCACCCTTTGCCACGGACTCTAAAGCACGAATAAGATCATCCCCCCCAATTTGTTTCAGGACATATCCGGAAGCGCCTGCCCGGATGGCAGAAAACAACATTTCATCTTCGGCATAGGAGGTTAACATAACTACACGCACATCGGCGTATTTCTTAGTTATAATTTCGCATGCATCAATTCCAGAGGATCCAGGCAGACGAATATCCATTATTACAATGTCGGGATGGTGACGATCTACCTGCTCAAGTGCTTCCTTAGCGGTACCCGCCTCACCCACTACCTCAAAATTTGGATGATGTTCTACCAATGCTTTTAAACCCAACCTGACGACTTCATGATCATCAACCAATAATATCCTTTGTTTTGTCATCAACAGATTTCCTTTGAATTTCTTACTCACAGGATAAATATATTAGAATATAAAAATCATTCAAGAATCAAATATTACAAATAACACCTTAATTATATATGTTAATTTCAAATTCAATTACGTTTTTGCAGAAATCACACCAATATCAGGCTCAAACAAATAATTGCGGACCATATGCAATTGCGACAATTTTACCCCTTTTTGGATTTGAAGGCATCTCCGGAGAATTTTTAGCCAATCACTTCAATAGACTGGCGTCAAAAAATCTTCGATTTTTTCCAGGGAGAATTCGGGGTAATGCCACTTTCCCATGGGGATTAGTGATGGTATTTAAGCAATATCATATCAATGCACACTGGGAGGTATTCTGCAATTGGGATTTGCTGATTTCAAGGATACCGACAAACATGCTTCAAATTGTAATCATCAGTGATTTGTTCAAAATGCATGCGCATTATCTCATATTGGTTGCCTATGATGAGAAAATAGGAATGGGGTTTATTGATTCAGCGTTTCCAAATCCTGCCATTCACTGGATAAAAGAAACTACCTTTAGGAAAAAATGGGGGCAGCTTGGCCGGAACTGTATACTCGTAAGTGCTCCATAGCTGTTGAATTCAATAATTATATATATCTGTCTTATGGTAAACTTGGCTTATTAATTTCTGATGTATGATTTGGAGTTTTCAATAATAAATGGGTCACCGGCTTCAAAATAAGCAAAATGAACTTTAAAGCCGTATGATGGAATAAGCAATTTATTGATGTAAATCGACCAGCAGATGTCAAATCCGGCCTATTTCTATATAATCAATGATTCAAAATTACCTGGTACCCCAATTATTGCTCGAATGGGAAGTACTTTTCTTGAAAGACTTAGAGGATTAATGTTTTATCCATCTATCACGGAGAATGAGGGTTTATTGTTGGCATTAAATAAATCTTCCCGGATACAAGCATCCATTCACATGGCATTTATTAATTTTAACCTTGGGATTATCTGGATTAATGACCAATTAAACGTTACCCAGGTTGAATTTGCACATAGATGGTCCTCGATATTGTTCCCGTCCGCACCGGCAAAATATATTCTGGAAATTCATCCAGCAAAAATTTCTACATTCGCCATCGGAGACAGGATACGTTTTGAACAAATTTATTAACTATTTCTTGTTCAATTGCATATCAATTAGTTTTATTTTCCCCCAGCAGTTAGATATTCTGTCATTCATTCAGGAGCCTGAAGATCCGGTTTATACTGTTCAAAGTGGAGATACGCTGAGTTATATTGCCGGCTTATTTGGTGTATCTGTTAATGAAATCATTTCAAGGAATAATATTGATAATGCGAATGCATTAGCCGTTGGTACCGATTTGAGTATTCCCGGATTGGATGGAATTACCGGAACCCTTGAAGTAACCACAATTCCACTTGGTGAAAACCTGGACTCGTTATTGATTAAGAATAATCTCTCAAAAGAGACCCTGGTCACACTAAACCACATCACAATCCCATCCGAAATATTTTCCGGCTCACGATTGATTATTCCAACAGCAGATGATGCAAATGAACTCATCCCGGTTCTCGGTGTTGAAGAGGGTAACACATGGCTGGAAATGGCCATTTTACAGGGGATCAATCCCTGGTCAATGCTTAATATAAATCAAAAAGAGCACAGCTGGATGTTAGTTCCCGGAGACAAGGTTTTTACCCTCAAAGACAGCAATACCGAAAACATGGAAATCAATCCCATATCTCCTGCCATCGAAGAATTAACCATCGATCCTCTGCCCCTGGAACAGGGTTCAACAGTTGAGATTAAAGTTGAAACCAATGTTCCTCTCCAATTAGAAGGAGAAATGGCAGGATTTACGCTTCATTTTCAGCCAATTGGTGAAAACAAATATGTTGCTTTCCAGGGACTATCGGCTGTCCAGGAACCAGGTTTGGTAAATTTTTCAATTACAGGGGATTCGGAAGAAGGCAGAATATTAGATTTCTCGCAGTTCATCCTGAACGAAGACATAAATTTTGGAGAACTGATGCTGCTTACAGTAGCTCCAGAGACAATCGACCAGGCGTCAATAGAACAAGATGATAAATTAATTCGTCAGTATACCAGTGTCCCTTCTACGCAAAAATACTGGCAGGAAAAATTTATCTATCCTGTTGATGAACCCTGGATTAACGCCCGTTATGGCCAGGAGAGGGTCTACAACGGCTCTTACATTTATTACCACACTGGAACGGATTTTGGGGTTAATACCAGCAATTTAAACATCTACGCTCCAGCCCCAGGGAAGGTAGTATTTGCAGGACCAACAAATATTCGAGGCAATTACACATTGATTGATCATGGATGGGGTATTTTAAGTGGATTTGCTCACCAGAATCAAATCCAGGTTCAGGAGGGAGATTTTGTTGAAACCGGTCAATTAATTGGACAAATTGGTTCGACCGGCCGATCTACTGGACCGCACCTTCATTGGGATTTATGGGTTAATGGCGTTCTGGTAAATGCGCTCGATTGGATTGAGAATAATTACCCGTAATAGTTGGTCAAAATTTGAACCTAAGGTATAATATTTTTTGCGTTTTAATACTAATCTTAATAACGATGGAAATGTAATAGGAGTCAGGAAAGAGAAGTATGATCGGAATCACCATAAAAAAAGAATATTGGGATAATTTCAAAGTAGAAGAAGATGATCTGGATTTCATCTATAGTCTTCTCCTTGAAACTGAAATTCCCCAAACAATAGACGAAATTTTATACTCGCTGATCTCCTATCGGTTAAAACAAGAAAAACTCCGCCTGGAACAACAACAAAAAAATATTGGCAGTGTCTACATTCCGAAAGATGACTATCAAGTCGGGCAGACATTGTTCTTCCCAGCTTTAGATATGAAAACTGCTGAAGTAATAAATATTCGGAAAGGATTCAACCCCGACATTGATGAATTTAAAGTATTGGAAGTGTCCTTTCCTACAGGTGAAAAGAAATATTTTGCTGCGAGTTTAGAAAACCATATATTAAACCAACCAGAGATAATGGATGAAAATCAACCGGATGTTGATGTCAATTCCGTCATCGAGACTTATGGGACTTTGATTAAAGAAATCCTTATTGCAGAGCTGGAATCCAATCCTGACCTGGTACGGATTGGTTTTACATGGTTTCCTAAGGCTTTACTGGTTAATGTTAATGTCGGCTATCTGAACCTGGCAGAAGCCTTAATTGAAATGGAAGGCGGTATCCCCCTTCCCACGGGAAAAATATTAGATCAAATTGACCTCCCAACCGATGTTAATAAGAAATTAACTGAATTTTCCCTGAACTATGCACTTCAGGATGATGAAAGGTTTGATGAGGTTGGCCCGGCAGGAGAAATCCTCTGGTGCCTAAATCGATTAGAACCTGATTATGTCAGGGAATTGCCCCGCTATCTGGCCTACCAGCCGGTAGAATATAATTTGGAATCGATCCAGCCTTCCCTGAATTCATTTATTTCTTCAATCAATGATGAACTTGAACCGGAAATCACCCCGGCGGAAACCCCGGAAAAGATTCAGATTTCTCTGATATACCCCCATATTCAATCCGGCACCCTTCCCCTGACAGCGAGGATGAAGAAGATTTTTCCAACTGCAATCCAATCACCGAGGGTAAGATTCACATTTGTCGATGGAAATTCCCAACAAAGATTTTCAGGCTGGGTGGTTCGCAGCAGTCATTACATTGGTGGTTTAAAGAGTGGTACCAGAAGAATAATGTAATTCCAGGCAGTCTCCTTAACCTACAACAAGGAAAAATCCCCGGAGAGGTCATCATCAGGGTAGAACAAAAACGCTCCACAAAAGATTGGATTCGGACTGCTTTAATCGGAGCAGATGGTGGTATTGTTTTTGCCATGCTTAAACAGCCCATTTCCACAGCAATCGATGAGAGAATGGCAGTTTTTATATCAGATCAGGATGCTCTTGAAAAAGTGTGGGTTGGCAATAAAGGTAAAAAAGTTAGCCTTGAAAAAAAGATAAAAGAAACAATGCGGGATTTATCCAGGCTTAATCCGCAGGGGCATGTTCATGCCCTGGAAATCTACGCAGCCTTGAACGTATCCCAAAGGTATCCCCCGGGTCCGATTTTTTGTATGCTTCTTGAAAAACCATGGGTGACCCCAATTGGTGACCTCTATTTCCGCCTGCAAGAGACCGATGCCGAGGAAAATACAAGTGGATAATAATAGGCGATTTTCCCTGATCAAGCCAACCGTGGATACCCCGTTCCAAATTAATTTCGAATGGTGGAAACAATATGACAACAACTGGCGCATCTTACTGCACAGCTGCCTTTGTGATGCGCATCAAAAAGTATTCGTAAATACGGATAACAGCTCGACAATTGATATTGTCGATCCGCAAACTGCTGAAGTCCAGTCTGTGGATGGCCTGCAGCATACATTGATGAATCACTGTGCTCAACTGCCTGAATTTATCACGCCGAATACGGCACTTGTGGACGCAGTTTTTCGCACCCTGCTCGCAAATGGAAACTCCCCAACCACTCCAAGAGAACTCGCCGAGATCCTTGGAAAAACGGATACGACTATCCTGAGGACCCTGTCTGGTCATGTGGTTTACAAAGGAATCCGGCCTGTCCTGGAAAATATGCCAGAATAATCTTTAGTGCGAAATCCGCTATATGGTAAAATTCAAATCCTGGATGGCTGAGCCATCCTGTCAGCCCCTGTAGCTCAATGGATAGAGCACCGGACTTCTAATCCGATGGTTGTGGGTTCGAATCCCCCCAGGGGCGCACATACAGCAGTAGAATGAATATTAGATCTTTCTTAGCCAGTATTTAGGGTTATAGAAAGTTGCTTTTTAATAACACAGCAAGACCCACTGATTTGCAAAAAACAATTTGATGCCCTTGTGTATGTGAAAACCAGCAGTAATAAATGACTTATACAACCCCTTGACCTCGTGAGAACTGATGCAGCTGCTTCTCCGAAGGCCATGGGGTATTCTGGGTGCCTTACCCAGGTGAACAAAAATTACTTCAACTCCTCAGGCACCTCCTGGTTTTGTCTGTTTGAGAGATCCAGGGCAAAGTTGAAGTCCGGGCCTGTTTTGTCATTACTTTGAGTAGATGGACCTGAAAACGAGATTGTCATATTTTTGATCTCTTCCAGCGGGGTACTTTTTAGTCCAAACCACAAACCACCGATTTTTGTCATGCCAGGATCAATGTCACCACCGACACTTTCCCCGAAAGTAGCCAGCGTCATCCACTCCGTTAGTGGTATTTGTTCAGACCCGATAACAACTGTTCCTTGATCCGGATTAACCTTTAATACTTGTGGTGAGTTGTTTGTGACTTTAAAAATTATCTCTCCTATAACGGGCTTATCGTCAAATGCTGAGATTACAATAAAGTCCTCTTGAATGTCCTCTTTATTGGCATAGACTACCCGAGCAATATCTACCGTTATGCCACCGCTCTCCTGGCTTGCCAAATAGTTCCAGGCGTATTGTTCCCCACTACCTTCCCCCATTGGCTCATTTGTTACGTCAGGTGCCTGGGTTAGCCCTATTCCAGGCTCTATTGTAGTCACTATTGAAGGCACTATCTCCGGAGTTTGTGGCGTCAATGCATCCCATGCTTTCTTAAAAGCCTCTGTTTCAAGTGCATGAATATCTTGTGTTGGTTCTACTTTACCTGGTTGGCAAGCAGTTATTAAAGATATGACCATGATTATCGCGATTAGTTTTTTCATCAATTTTCCCCTATCTGATTTATGATATTGTCGCTTTGTGATTATAAAATAATCCGGATTGTATGCGAATAATAACTCAAACTTTGATCATTTTCATTTAATGGTAAGAGTATCCAGGTTGGCGTTATCTTAATCAATGATTTATTGATATTTGGCTGATGTAATTTTAGGGATTATCAATAATTTATTCTAAGCTGGATATCTCGTAAAATTTATTTTTTTGGAGCGATCTTGTTGTAAAATTAGTCCGGATTTGACATATCCTATAATGGTATCCTTTGACCAGAAGAAAACCCGGAATTTTTGGAGATTAAACATGCGGCAGCACCATTGGCACCCCCCTACAGATATATATGAAACAGAGTTGGCACTGGTAATTAGAGCCGAAATACCCGGTATGCGCGAAGATCTATTTCAAATATACATCGATCAAAACCGAATATCGATCCAGGGAACCCGGGCTGACGAGGTTGAGAGAGAATATCGCCGCTCTTTCCATCAAATGGAGATTCATTTTGGCGATTTCTACATTCAGGTAGCCATTAATACTCCTGTTGACATAGAAAAGGTTAGTGCTGAATACAAAAATGGGTTTCTCAAAGTCACATTACCCAAAACCCTTCCAAGACAAATCTCTATACAAGAGGATTAATCCAAAACGTTATGCCTGATTTCAACCGGTTATTTGAAAATTTTGAACGGCTCAGCCCTGAAGAACAGGAGTTCGAGAGGGAGACTCTTATACGTCTCTTGAATCCTGACCTCGGAGAAAAACCTAATCGTTCCGATAATCAGCCTGCGGATACTATGGAGGAGGATAATCCATTACTTCCACAGGAACTCCCTATTCTACCCCTGCGCGGGCTGGTAATTTATCCCCAGACAGCGGTGCCTTTGACTATCGGTCAATCCCGCTCAATCCGTCTTGTTGATGAAGCATCCAACGGGGAACGCCTAATCGGCCTGGTTGCATCCAGAAATCCGGATAAGGAAATTCCTGATATTGAAGATCTGTATTCCGTCGGGACAGTTGGAACGATCGTAAGGATGTTCCGTGCCCAGGACAATACAATCCGCCTGCTAATCCAGGGGATTTCCCGGATTAGAATCAAGGAATTTACCGCTTCAGAACCCTATCTGAAAGCGAGTGTGGAGTATTTACCCGAAACAATTGAAACCGGGATTGAGATTGAAGCACTGGCACGCAATGTAAAAGACCAATTCTCCCAAATTGCAGGTATGATTCCTTCCATTCCAAGAGAACTAGTAGATTCAATCCTATCTATTGAGGATACCCTTCAGGCGACCTATACTGTCGCAAATTTGCAGAGGATGGATTTAACCGACGCCCAGAATATCCTTGAGCTGGACTCAACCAATGAAAAGCTCCGGAAACTTGTAAGCATTCTCACAAGAGAGCGCGAGGTTCTTGAACTGGGGCAAAAAATTCAAAATGAAGCCAAATCGGAAATTGAAGATGTTCAAAGAGAATATTTCTTACGTGAACAATTAAAAGCCATTCAAAAAGAGCTTGGCGAAGGGGATGAACAGACCGCCGATGTTGAGGAATTTCGACGAAAAATTGAAGAAGCAAAGTTGCCAGAGGAGGCAGATAAGCAATCCCGCCGGGAATTGGATCGGTTGTCCCGCTTGCCAACTGCAGCAGCAGAATACGGTGTAATCAGGACATACCTGGAATGGTTGGTATCTTTACCATGGTCAAAATTAACCGTGGATAATTTAGAGATAGGAAATGCCCGGGAAGTCCTCGACCAGGATCATTATGGATTGGAGGATGTCAAAGAGCGTATCCTGGAATACCTGGCCGTTCGGAAACTTCGCCAGGAAAGAAAAGAGAGCCTGGCCGGAGACAGCAATAAAGATCTCATTCGTCTGCCCCGAGAAGGTGTAATCCTTTGTTTTATTGGTCCACCCGGGGTCGGTAAAACTTCGCTGGGAAAATCCATAAGCCGGGCTTTAGGCCGTAAATTTACCCGAATTTCCCTGGGGGGTGTGCGTGATGAGGCTGAAATACGCGGGCACAGGAGAACCTATATAGGTGCAATGCCTGGCAGGATTTTACAGGCAATGCGGCGCGTTGAATCCCTCAATCCAGTCTTCATGCTTGATGAAATTGACAAATTGAGTTTTGACTTTCACGGGGATCCTGCCTCAGCCCTCCTCGAGGTTTTAGACCCTGAACAAAATTCAGAATTCCGTGACAATTACCTTGAAGTTGCCTTTGACCTTTCCCAGGTAATTTTTGTAACAACAGCAAACCAACAGGAAACAATTCCTGCTCCCCTGTTGGACAGAATGGAAGTAATTCATATCGCTGGATACACAGAAAATGAAAAGTTGAAAATCGCCCAACGATATTTAATTCCCAGGCAGCTTGCAGAAAATGGCCTGCTGACAGGTGAAGTTGATTTTTCCGAGGAAGCCATCAACACCATTATTCGGAGTTATACACGCGAAGCCGGTGTCCGCAATCTGGAGCGAAAAATTGGATCTGTTCTGAGAAAGATTGTTACCAGGGTGGCTGAAGAAAAACAGGATAAATACCAGATCACATCCGATAATGTGAAGAAAAGTCTCGGGAAACCAATTATTCTGGAAAATGATGAGGTTGCCATTCGAACAGCAGTACCGGGAGTAGCCACGGGATTAGCCTGGACACCTGTCGGCGGCGATATCCTTTTCATCGAAGCCACCAGGATGCAGGGTAACAAAGGATTCCAAATAACTGGTTCAATCGGTAAAGTAATGCAGGAATCGGCACAAACCGCATTATCACTGGTGCGGTCCCGTGCAGAAAAGCTGGGCATTGATCCAAATTTTTACGATAAGTCAGACCTTCATTTACACATTCCCGCTGGAGCTCAACCCAAGGATGGGCCATCTGCAGGAGTGACTATTGTTACCGCCCTGGTATCGCTGCTTATGGACAAGAAGATCGCTTCCAATGTTGCCATGACAGGGGAAATTTCATTAAAAGGTCAGGTTCTCCCAGTTGGGGGAATTAAGGAAAAGATTCTGGCAGCCCACAGGGCAAAATTAACCAAGGTGATTCTGCCCAGGCAAAACCAGATTGACATTGAAGAAATTCCTGAAGAAATTCAAAAATCATTAAATTTTGTCCTGGTGGATACAATTGATGAAGTGCTTGACAACGCCTTCTAACCGTAGATATGCTCCATTCGTTGGTTATAGAACATTTTAGTCATGTTCTAAAGCCTGGGTTAATGAATCCCCATAATTAATTTCCAGGTAAGGTATTTTATAATTGAGTGCCAGTTGAAGATTGTCTGCAGAGGGAAAGGGTGGGTCACAAAAACCTTTTGGATTGATATAGACAACAATCGGTTTTACATCTCTTTTGATGAGGGTATCCAGGGAGATAACCAGTGATGGACTGGTTGTGGAGGTAACCAAAACAACTGTACTGCCTTTCGGCAGATTACCTGCCTGCGCCATCACCAGGCCGTGTAAAGGACTCATTCCTTGCGGCATTAACAGGGCGAGAGTTTCCAGGATTTTTCCAAGCTGCCTATCGCCTTTTTCAGCAGGGAGGATAATTGGCTTTTGAGCAATACATCCAAAACCGAGTGTCTGTCCGCTCTTGATATAATAGCTTGCAATAGAAGCAGCGGCGCTGACGCAATATTCAAAGGTAGATCTTGGCAAAGAATAATCAAATCTGTTTTTCCAGATCCAGAACTGGTCTACTACATCTGCAGCAGCCTCCTTTGAATAACCCGCCTGGTGTTCCTTTTTTTCTCCATCCAGGAAGATCCATACATCGGCCATCGGTTCCTGGTCAAATTCTTTGACCATATAAATGTTCTTTTTTGCAGTAAGCGGCCAATGGATTCTATTTAGTGGATCTCCGGGAAAATACTCTCTCACTCCTGATGCATGGGGTGTCACCTCCGCAGTTCGAACCCTTTTCGATTTTCCGCCGGGCAGAATACCCTCTTTGATAAGGAAAACTGCGAATATTCACCAGGTAAGGAAGTACCAGTAAGTTTTGATGGTTGGGTATTACTTTCCGGAAGGAATAAAGACCAAACGGATCACCTGATTGAATCACGGTTGGACCAAGCATAAACTGACCACGAGATTTTAATACCGAATATACGGAATAGAATCGTTGTTCTTTTGGAGTAATCCAGGCTAATACCTTTGAACCACCTACACCCTCCAATTGCGAATAGTCCAAAACCTCCAACCATGGACGGATGAATTTATAATGGTTGATTATCTCAAATCGTTGTTCCAGAACCTGGCCAAGTTGTTTACGTTCTTCACGGACGAAGCGGTTGATAGAGATCCCTCTCACTGAAAAGAAAGCCCAAAAACCGCCGAAAACCAGGACTAGGGGAAATAAATAAAGCAGGCGGAATAAATCATTTATTCCGCCTCTGGTGATCAATAAACCTATTAAAATTAATGAATACAGGAATAGGGTGACAAAAAATGGTTTTCGTAAAATCATAAGCCATCAGCGAACGTTAAAGTCGCCTCCTGGAACCGGCAAGGAATTTAGAACCTCCTCAATGATTTGGTAAGAGCTGATATTCTTCAATCTGGCAGAAGGATCAAGGACAATCCGATGAGAGAGGATCGGAATTGCCAGAATTTTGATATCATCCGGTAGGACAAAGTCCCGCCCATTAATCGCTGCCCGTGCCTGCCCGGCCCGGTATAACGCCAGGCTGCCCCTCGGGCTGGAACCCAGGAACACATCTGCGCTGCTTCGGGTAGCGTGTGTGAGATCAACGATATAGCGCATAACCCTATCAGACACATATACATCTTTAATCATCCTTTGAGCCTTCAATACTTCCTCCTCACCTACAATTGTATTAAGTGCAGTAATTGGATGATTTAGCCTCTGAATCTCGAGAATCTTGATTTCTTCGTTCTTTTCAGGGTATCCCAGTTTTATGCGCAGAAGGAACCGGTCTAATTGCGCTTCTGGCAATGGAAATGTCCCTTCATATTCGATAGGGTTTTGTGTGCCAATTACCAGAAATGGGGAGGGCAGAAAATGGGTTTTGCCATCCACGCTTATTTGCCTTTCCTCCATAGCCTCCAGCAAGGCAGATTGTGTTTTTGGTGTAGCCCGGTTGATCTCATCAACCAGGATAATTTGGGCCATAATTGGTCCTGGCCGGAACTCAAATTGCATGGTCTTCTGGTTATAAATGGAAACTCCGGTGATATCGCTTGGCAACATATCGGGGGTAAATTGAATTCTACTGAATGTGCAACCCAAGGATTTTGCCAGACTCCTGGCAAGCATGGTTTTACCAACGCCTGGAACATCTTCAATAAGAATATGCCCCTGGCACAGGAGGGCGATCACTACCTGTTCAATTGTTGTTCTTTTTCCAATGATGACACGCTCTAAATTCTGGATTATTTTTTGCGAAAATTCCTCAATTGGTGTCATAAAATTCGTCATATTTTCCTCTAATTAATAGTTTCCAGAATTAATTGTAACGCATATGTCCTTGTTGGAAAAAATCTCATGAAAGATGCTCGAGTTAAAAAAAGGATTATTTCCGGGGTATGATATGATATATATCAGTAAATAATTAAACTTGTTGATTCCCTTCTACCAATATAAATATCCGGAAAAACTATGAACCAAGCCGCCTTGCTGTATAATCTCCAATTATTGGATACACGAATAGCGTCAATCTCCCAAAAGTTAAAACAAATTGAAACTTTAATCAATGAGGATCAACTTGTTCAAAATGCAAAAATCGAACTCGAATTGGCTGAAAGCCAACTTCTAACAGCCAATAAATCCCTGCTTGAGATTGAAGACAAAGTTAAAACCTTGCAAATAAAAATTGAGCAAAGCACTTCTTCTCTCTACAGCGGATCGGTTAAGAATCCCAAGGAGCTGCAGGATTTGCAAAGTGAATTGATCTCACTAAAACATCGCATTTCCACATTAGAAGATCTTCAGTTGGATTGCATGATGCTCGTAGAAGGGTATAGCACGGAAAGGGATATAAAGGAAAAAAATCATAAAATCTCTATTGCAGAAAATTCCGAGCAGAAAGCCCGCTTGCGAGGTGAAGCGGACCAGCTAAAGAAAAATTTGGATAACCTGTTTATTGAGAGACAGGCTGTATCCGGATCTATCAGCCAGGAAAATTTATTAATATATGACGCTTTAAGGCTCAAAAAAAGGGGGGTTGCGGTTGCAAAAAATGAAGATACATCCTGTTCAGCATGCGGGTCGATTCTCAGACCCTCAGAAATTCAAACCACCCGGTCTTCTAACAGCCTGACATTTTGCTCTACTTGCGGAAGAATCATCTTTTCTGAATAAAAGTGAACAATCCGAGAAAATAAATCTTGACATGAATTGTGTTTGTTAAGGAATAATTTTTAAAATAATTTATACAGGAAATTAATCAACAAAGATTTTATTACCTGGATGATGAGAATTAACACGACCGGGCTGAAATCCATCATACCAACCGGGGGGAGATATTTCCGGATCGGTTTCAGCATTGGATCCACAACTTGATCTATGCGTTGCCTCACAGGGTGATAAATATCCATGAAATACGAAAGTACCACCTTCATTACAACCAAAAATATCAGTATATTTGCCAGGATTGATACAAATGAAATTAATATCTCCATAAGACTATATGCCTCCAAATGATTTCAATTCAATAATGCAAGAATAGCCCCGAATCTGCCGGTTATTCCATTTTCTTCCCTGTGAGAATACCAATCGTCCAAATTACACGCTGTACAAATGCCCGCGACCTCAATTTGTTTCACGCCAGCATTTTGCAGGACCAACTCATTAGCACTCCACAGATCAAAATACAATTTATTAGAATTCTCTTTCAGGATTGATGAGGATTCGCTGCCAAATGCCATCTTGACCTGATTAGCAACATCCTGTTTGATTTCGTAATGCCTTACACAGATAGACGGTCCAATCCCTGCGAGGATATCTTGAGGATTGCATCCAAATTGCTCCTCCATTGCCTGTACAGTGATGGAAGCAATTTTTTTAACTGTTCCTTCCCACCCAGCATGGACCATTCCCACAACTCGCCTTACCGGATCATATAAAAAAACCGGCACACAATCTGCAAAACGCATGAATAATGTTACCTGGGGATTATTGGTAATGATCGCATCTGCTTTGACAGGGTCATTTTCCAGACCACGGGCTTTTTCAACTGTAATTACGATGTCACTATGCACCTGCCAGACATCAAAAAGTGAATCAACCCGCAAGTTGATTGAATCGAATAGCAACCTCCTATTTTCTATAATATTTTTGCGATCGTCACCTACGGTGCCGCCAAGATTAAGCGACTTCCATGGATGCGGGCTTACACCCCCGTGCCTTGTAAACACTCCCTGTTTTATTTGATTTACCGGAAAGGAATCAAATTTGTAAAACCGCAGTTTGTGAGAATTGGAAAAACTCATTTCATTAGTACCCTGAATCAGTCCTGAATTTCCCTTTTTGGGGATCCGGCTGAATATTTGTTCTTTACGATCTGTGAAGTCTCATTCATACTCTCTTCTATAAGAGGGAACATATACCATCCTGTACAAAAACCAAATAACACTCCAGTTATCGTCCTGAGGATTGGGGTGCTCTCACGAATGATTGGTAAAAATGGAATTAAACCGGAAGCCAGGCTGGGCAATTGGGAAATTCCATCCAATCCTATTGGTATTAAACCTACAGCAATCCAGAGATACCAGGGAAGACCCCTAATTCTTCTCCCGGAAAGCGCAAATACAATTGCAAATAGGAGTAATGCAACGTAAATTGCGACGTCTCTCTCACATAAAGCAACTTTATATCCCATGGTTTCATTGCCGATAAAATTGCGAGCACCCAGGAGGTCAATTTTGGCTTGATTTGTATATTCCTCATACGGCAAAAGGTCGTCTACATGGGCAATTTCCAGAGGATAGACCGGTTGCTCTCCGAAAAGAAACCAGGAACGAAACGCAAGCTGGTGACAGAGAGGACTATATAACATATAAATTATTCTTGCCGGAGTCTGCATTCCGGCTTTCATCAAAACTGGTGCAATAAATGGAGCTCCCACATAAAGCAAAATAATCAGAATAAAAACAAGCATGTAATTCTGGCTGATCCAGAGTGTAAACCTGTCTGAACCCGTGGCAGGCTTATCTTGCAATGCAAGACCAACATTATCCTTTCGTTTATCCTCATCCTGTTGCGTATTGAGGTTATTCACAAATATTTTTCCAATCTCGACAAAAATTCGGATCATGAGAAATCACAAATAAGTAAAAAACATCCAGGATCTTGCGCTGGAACAAATCCAATAAATTTATATTGGAGGATTAACATTTATAGTTTACAATCCAAAATCAACAAATAAACCAAATCGGGCAAGCTGCTCGAAAATCCCTAAAAAGAGCATTCCTCCTACGATAATCAGCAGCACACCCATACCAATTTGTATGCTGTGGATCGCTGTTTTATGTTTTCGAAGAATGTGGGTGACCCAGCCAATTCCCAGAGCTGCCAGCAAAAATGGAATGGCCATCCCAAGGGAGTAGCTTGAAAGCAGGAAAAAACCGCGCGTTATGGAACCCTGGTTCAGTGCAATTGTCAAAATAGCCCCCAAAACCGGACCGACACACGGAGACCATCCCGCAGAGAAAAATATGCCCATCATAAACGATGCAAACATGGTGCGGCGTTCGTCCATTCTGGAATTTGGGCGAAGCTCATAATCCAGGTAGGAAATTCTTAATATCCCGGTCATATGCAGACCAAACAAAATAATTATTACACCTCCAAATTTCGCAATATATGGACGCAGATCATACAATATTCCCCCAAGAACTGAAACCGCAACACCAAGTGCAATAAAAATCAGGCTGAAACCGGCCACAAATGCAATTCCGTGCATAAAAGTATTCATCCGGTTGGTCAAGGCTGAATCATCTCCAATTGCAACCGCCCGGGCACCCAGATAACCGATATATGCGGGTACCAGTGAGAATACACAGGGAGATAAAAAGGAAGCTAATCCAGCCAGGAAAGCTAAACCGAAAGTAATTTCCAAGTTAAGCGAATCCTCCGCCAGAATCAGACTTGGATAACATCAATAATGGTTGCCCCGGGTCCAGAAATCTGGACATCACCTGGATAATAAGGAACCTGCGGTTGAGTCCAACGGAAAATCCATTTTGCATCCTCTGGAGCGGTGTTCACACATCCATGAGATCGTGCAACGCCAAAATCATTATGCCAGAAGGTTGAGTGAATTGAAGCGCCATCCGGATCGAAAAGGAATGACCAGCCAATTCCCGGTGTATCCCAACCTGCGCCGGTTGCACCTCCTGACATGTGGATCGAAAGAGTTTTTCTCCAGGGAGTGTGTGTTCCCGGCGGGGTTGACCATTTCTCTACCAATTCGCCTTCCGAATTGAATTTTGAACCGGAGGATATTAAGCAAAAATAGACTTCACGATTACCTTCATAGCAGGATAATGTCTGATAATCTAGATTAACAACAATTCGCTTATCCTCAACTTCGGGATTTATTGGGGCAATTTCATCCTCAGTAATCTGCCGGAATGCCTCCGCTGGAGCCAGAAAGACATCTCCATATGTGCCGTGTAATTCAATTAATCGATAGATTACTTTCCCCTGGGCATCCGTACGCACATCATCAGCCCATAATATCTGGCTGTAATATAAACGCGGATTAGCAACCTCTTTCAACCAT
Organism: uncultured Chloroflexia bacterium; assembly: GCA_963747965.1. Lineage (GTDB taxonomy): Bacteria > Chloroflexota > Anaerolineae > Anaerolineales > Anaerolineaceae > CAVVGZ01. Next base: position 573,355 of record CAVVGZ010000007.1, read on the forward strand.
GGGGATCTGGGCGGGGGATTATCCAGCACAAAATCTACATAAGGAACAGTGACTTCAACCCACATCCCCTTTGTATCACCATATTGGGGTAGATTCATGACCGGTTGATTCGGGATATTCATCACAGGTTGTACATTCGGGGCATAGACATATCCGTTTGGAGTCTCAACCCAGCGCCTGCTTACGGATGCATAATCACCAACTACTTCGCGAATCCATACAAATACATCATCTTCATAAAGCCGCCCAAGATCCTGTCCATCTGTTGAGGGTTTTGATCGTAAAGTTACCCATCCACCAGTACAGTTGCGACCCAATTTCTGACCCTGGGGCCATTCCCCGGTTTGATAGGTCTGGATTTTTGGAACAGCCGGAATAGCTAAAGCTCCGATTCCGACCATACTTTTTTGAATAAAATCTCTGCGAGTCAACATTGCGGATTACCTTAATTTCTCCCGATAAATAGTCCTGTAAATTATACTAAACATATCCGATAATAAATTCGGATTGGAACGGCTTATTATAACCGGATACGACTTATAGTTTCCGAAGGGAATATTATCCTTAGTACTGGGAATAGTAAAAGGAATTTATTTAACAATAAATCAATCATTTGGAATGCCTACCGGTATTTTTTTACCTGAATTGATGGGATTATTATTTATGAAAAATCCGATAAATCACCATTTGACCAGTTAATTTTCTTTCCAGAAGAAATTATCCCGCTTGAAACATACGAAATATAATTTTCTTATCAGCAGACAGTTTCAGTCATAGGAGTCCCTACCCTGCTTTTGAGATCTTCCAAGCTCCCTTTCCTGATCTTTATCTGCAATAGACTGACGTTTGTCATAGAGTTTCTTACCTTTTGCAACCGCAATTTCTATCTTTGCCCGTCCTTCTTTCAGATATACCTGGGTCGGTATAACGGTTACCCCTTTTAGCCTGATTGTATTCCAGATCTCGAGTATCTCCTTTTTGTGCAGCAATAAACGCCGGATACGTTTTGGTTCATGGTTGTAATGACTGGCTGACTCATATGGGGCAATATGTGCTTCCATTAACCAGGCCTGGAAACCCTCAATAGATACATAAGCTTCATTAATGCTTACCTTGCCTGCCCGGAGGGATTTAATTTCACTGCCTCTTAATTCTATTCCGGCTTCATATCGTTCAAGCAGGAAGTATTCAAAATTTGCTTTTCTGTTTCGAGCAACAATTTTTATTCCCATAGATGCGTATTCTAGCACAGATTGTCTCTAACCTTCGCGGAAGATGAGCCAACCTGCCAACACCCTCCCCGCTGCAAAAATCAATAATGCAATTTCCAATCCAATATTTTCTGCAATCAAAGGTCCAGTTATCGATCCTACTAAAATCGAAAAACTTAAAATGATGTTATACCAGGCCAGGTAAGGCGGTTTATTTTTAACCGGGACATTTTCCAGCAAATAATTATACAAAGAACCTATCGTCAATCCATAGCCTATACCACCAATGGCAGATACAAGGTAAAAAATATATTCGTTTTGACTGAATACGATACCCGCCGGGTAAATGCTCAATATCATTACACCCAAACCAGTATTTTTTTGGCTGCCTATAAGATTCGTCATTTTTGAAAGCTGGGTCGAAGTGATTAACATGGTTAAGAAAAATGCAACATTCCCAATACTGATCACCCGATCCGTCATCTGAAGACTATTAACCTGGAAAAAAGTCATGACAGGGATAGCCAGAAATTGAAACAGGTGAAATAAAAGTAAGAGGAATAATGTTCGACCAAATTTTCCACCAAGGATATCAAGGTTTAGTGAAAGGGTCATATTCCGAATTCGTTCAATAATATTTGCTTGAAAAGTACCAGATGGAACTTTTTCACCTTCGGGTAAAACCTGACCTTCCGTAATAAATACTGGACCGGTAGAAATTGGTTTAATTTTTCCCAAATGATAGGTGCTCAATACCGCCCCGATTGCACCGATGAAAAACACTATTTGATATCCAACTGGAAATGGGACCTTGACGAGAATTTGTCCGCCAATAAACGTGGATAACATGGTCATTAATGCGTATAAAAAATTCCTGACTCCGGATACATATCCACGCCAGTGGATGGGTACCGCTTCTGCAAAAATCGCATTTGCCCCAATCGCCAGTCCGGTTGCGGGAATACTCATCATTAAGGTGATAAGAATAATTATCCGGATTTGAATACTATCGGTTACGATGAAAGGAACAAAGATCAGGGTTAAGTAAAAGATGCGCGACAACAGTGCAGAAAAAAAGACGCCGCGTTGAATGGGCTGCCTGGTGAGCCATCTGCCCGCTGGAATTGCAAAAACGAGGGATACTACGGCAGGCAGTGCTGAAATTAAGCCAATTTCCACACCTGTGGCGCCTATCCTTGCCATATAGACAGTAAGGAAAGCCAGGAGTGTTCCATTTAATATCCCGAAGTATGCGTAATCAAGGTAGAAATGGGAAAAATTTCTTTTATGCTCTTCAGGTATGTATTGAGGCGGTTTGATAATATTGCGAATTTGGAAAAATGCGTAATGCAGGCGGTTTTGTATCATGACGAGATCTGGTTATGTTAAGAGTAATGTACTACAATCAAGAAAAGAACCGTTCCCCCAAGGTATTCCCATTAATTCTAACCCAAATTTATTTAGGTTTGTCAATTAATTTTTATGAAACAAGATCTGCGGAAATACAGCCAACAAACAATAAAACGGATGGTCATCTGGGGGATTTTATTTATTTTTATTATCGGTAATCTCATGATTTATATTATTTATGGTCAGCAGGCTATGTTGACTGGAGTTACCTGCATGCTTTCCGGTTTGCTGCCCCTGGGGGCAATCTATCTGGTATTTCTGGCTTTGGATTTATTCCTAAAAAAATATCATCAAAGGCAAACTTCAAACGACTTATCATCTTCCCTGCGCAATCGTGAACAATCCGATGAAGACCCCAACAGACGCCAGGGATAGAATAATCAGACCCAGAGGGACTCCACCCGGAATAAATTGTGCCCGGCTTTTATCAACAAAAGTAGGAATAGTTATTGGTGCAGCCTCCGTATAGGTAGGCAGCCTGGTTGGTGCTGAGGTCACAATAAATTGTGCTGCCAGGGTTGGATCAATTGTCGTTGTGTACAAAGGTGTTGGTGTAGCGGGGGGTTCAATAATTGGGAGGTTTCCGGGAGTAATGCCAACCAAAGGGGCATATACCCATCCAAGTCCACCCGGTATTCCTGGATATTCAATTAACAACCATTCACCAGCGACCGAACGACCCTTGGCAGGAGCCTGCTGTCCTGCAATAAGGACTCCTACTTTTTCGTAGGAAGTACCAGGTCCAGAACGTACATTTATTTGATCCTGATCAAGCCTGACAGTTATTATTACCCCGCTTGGGGTACTTGTCACCGTGGGGATCACTCCTGTGGGAATTTGCTTCAAACCTTGTGCAATTACAGGATTTGGTCGTATAAAACCAAGAAATCCTAGTATCAGCGTACAGGTAAATAATAAAGCCACATATTTCAATTTCATTAAAGAAACTCCAGGTATCTTCGACAAGAATTATTGATTATAATCATATTTATGGAACAAAGAATATACCACGGAAAAATTAATTCTCAGAACCTGGCGGAAAATTTAATATCCCAATTTCACAGGGGGAATTACCGGGTTCAACAAATTGGGTCGGGCGACAAAATAGCTGTACAAATTGCCACAAGTGATTTTTCCCGATCCGGCGGGCAAACAGCCTTAAGCATTTATCTGCAAAACTTTGAAGATGGTGTGTCTGTATCAATGGGACAACAGGGCTGGCTCGGGGTGGCTGCAAGCCTTGGCTACACTGCATTTTCAGCTATACGCAGCCCTTTCAAATTACTTGAAAGGTTAGATGACATCGCCCAGGATATTGAATCCCTGCAGTTGGTTGAGAAGGTGTGGAATGTTATTGATCAAACCGCAAAATCGATGGGTGCCGGGTTTGAATTATCCGAGAGATTAAGAAGATCGGTGTGTTCGTATTGCATGACGGCAAATATCGTGGGTTCGCCCAGCTGTGTTGCATGTGGGGCTCCAATGGGTGAAAACCAACCTGTCACATGCAGGAACTGCGGTTTCATACTTGATACAGACGAAATTACTTGCCCAAATTGCGGGAGTCCGGTTACAACCAGCAACACAACAATTAAATAGATTTATTGTAAGGGGTAATAATTGGCTCTCATAACCGATATCTCAGGTATTTCTATTGGTCATGCCCAGGACATGGCTGCCTTAACTGGATGTACGGTCGTTTTATGTGAGGGTGGAGCCACTGGAGGTGTAGACCAAAGAGGAGGAGCTCCCGGAACCAGGGAAACCGATGCAATCCGGCCAATGCACCTTGTAAATCGAATTCATGCAGTAATTTTATCAGGGGGATCTGCTTTTGGACTGGATGCGGCATCTGGCGTAATGAAATATCTGGAAGAAAAGGATATCGGTTATAACGCAGGGGATGTAAAAGTCCCGATTGTAGCCTCAGCAATTTTATTTGATCTGGGAATTGGTGATAAGCATATCCGTCCAGATAGCCAGATGGGGTATGATGCCTGTAAAAATGCATCAAAACAACCGCCAGCCCAGGGAAACATCGGTGCTGGGACAGGGGCAACAATCGGGAAAATATTTGGCATGCAGCATGCAATGAAGGCAGGAATTGGGCATGCTTGCATTGATGCTGGAAATGGTGTGCTGGTTGGTGCGGTTGTAGCGGTAAATGCCTTCGGAGATGTAATCAATCCATCGAATGGAAATATTATTGCTGGAGCCCGGTGCTTTCAAGCAGGTCCAGCGAAAATGGGCTGCGGACCTGTTTTTGCAGATACCTTAAAAACGATGAACAGCCGGATTGGTAGAGTCATCCTGAAAATGGCATCCATTCAAAATACAGTGATTGGTGTTGTGATAACCAATGCGAAGTTGGATAATGTTTCCTGTAATAAGGTTGCCCAGATGGCTCACAACGGAATTGCTAAAACAATTCAACCAGCGCATACGATGTTTGATGGTGATACGATATTTTGTATGGCAACCCATAAAAAAAAGGCGGACATTAATATTATTGGGGCTTTATCTGTTGAAGCGGTTACCCAGGCAATACTTAATGCCGCCACATCTGCAGAGAAAATTGGTGATCTGGAATCATATTCCTCATTAAAGAATATAAATCATTAATCGTTTTAATAAACAACCTCTTCTTTTTTCTATTATTCCTTGTATTCCCTAATCATAAAGAAAGGTAATAACTTATGGGTACTATTATTGTCGCTGATACTACTTCAGGAATCCCTGTTGGGAAAGCCGGGCAGCTCGGAATCCCCTATCTCCCACAAATCATTATTTTTGGAGAAGAATCCTTTCGAGATGATACAGAAATTAACTCCGAGAGATTCCTGAAGAAATTAAGGACATCTCAAATTTTGCCAAAAACTGCTGCGCCATCTCCAGCCTTATACCAGCCAATATTTCAGAAAGCCATTGATGATGGCAATTCTGTGGTCGTTATTTGTCCTTCAGGAGAATTGAGCGGTACCTTTCGCAGTGCAACCAATGCTGCGCAAGAGATTCCAGGAGCAGATATTCATATTCTGGATTCGCGATTAATTGCCTCCGGCCTGGCCAATCTTGTCCTTGAAGCAAGAAATTGGGCCCAACTGGGATTAGATCCGAAGTTAATCATTGAAAAAGCTAAAGAACTTGCCAGTAGAGATACGACTTATTTCCTTGTAGATACCCTGGAATACCTCCACAAAGGTGGACGAATTGGCGGGGCTCAGGAGTTATTTGGCAGTATCCTGCAAATTAAACCAATTCTTTGGATTAATAACGGGAAGGTTGATTCATTTGAATCACAACGTACAAAACGCCGAGGAATCGCCAGAATAAAAGAACTGGTTCTTACTGAATGCCCGGCGACGCCGGAGGCTCGCCTGTCATTGATGCATGGGGACGCTTATCTGGAAGCGGCACGATTAGCAGAAGAACTAAAAAATGAAATGCGGCTTTCAACGATTGAAATTTACGATCTTCCGCCAGCTATTTTAACTCATTCAGGACCCGGTGTTTTAGGAGTGAGTTTCTTCAAGGAGAATTAATCCCTGGGTTATAGCGCATCCTCTAAAATTTGGTAAAGATCTTCTCGTGATAGCTGGACTGGATTTCCTTTCATGCTGCTGGAACGAGAAGATTTTTCAATGATAAGGTCAAAATCACTCTTCTTTATTCCCAGGGATGATAATCGGGGAATATCCAGTTTTTTGGAGATTGAAGTAATCCACACCAGACCATCTTCTACTTTTGCCTGTTTGTTCCCGGTAAGAATCCTGGATACCTCAATAAAACGGGACAGCGCAGGATGATGAGGATCCAATTTCTGGAGTATGCTAAGGTTAATTTTCATCGATGAAGCCAGTAAACTGGCACAGATGGTTCCATGGGGGGCATTATACAATCCGCCAATTGGTCCGGCAAATCCGTGAACAACACCCAACCCCGCATTTGTCAGCGTCATCCCGGAAAGAAGACTTCCTAAAGACATATCTTCTCTTGCTTTGATATCCTGTCCATCCTGGTAGGCCTGCAGTATTGATCGTGCTATATGCTCAAGCCCAACAATGGCTAACTGGTCTGTAATTATGGTGGCGCGTGGGGTTAAATAAGACTCCAATAACTGAGTAAAGGCATCCATTCCGGAACTGGCAGTCACAGATGGTGGCATTGTAACCGTCAGGTATGGGTCGACAAGGGCTATCCTCGGTAGGATATTTACACTTCGAAGGCTCACTTTTACTTTTTCCCCGGGGACTGAGAGAACTGAATTTCTGGTAACCTCGCTGCCCGTGCCAGCCGTGGTCGGGATTGCTATCACCGGTGCACCCGGCCGGATTAAGGGTTGATTTTTACCAACAACCTCCAGATAATCTAATAAGGTACCAGGATTGGTTATCATCGCCGAGACAGCTTTTGCACAATCTATAACACTCCCTCCCCCAAAACCAATAACGAAATCAGCATTTGCCTCTTTGGCAAGGGAAGCAGCCTGCTTTGCCACCAGGATGGATGGTTCTCCTACAACTTTAAATTGGGTAAAGGATAATCCTTGATCGGCCAATAAATCCGTTAGCTGCAGGGCATTGATACTTCCTGAGCCAGTTACAACTATTGCATTTTTCCCACAACTTTTTGCCATCCCCCCCAATTGGGATAATGCCCCACACCCAAAAACAATTTGTGTGCTGCCAAAAAATTCAAAATTCATTTTTGTGCCTCATATCTCATCTAATATACCTATGCGCATGTTCATTAAATAACAAACGGGACCAGTATCTCGACCAGTCCCGTTTGAATATTTATCAGCCGATATATTCACCTGGAGCAGGCTTATCCATTATGTCTGCTACCGGTTTTTTGCTCGTTAATATCGCCCAGATCGTTGCCGCAAATAACACCAGAACCACAATCCAGCCTATCACGCCAAGGTCTTCATATTTCACAATGATTGGAGCAACAATCAGACTTACCAGGTTGACAACCTTGATCATCGGATTGAGGGCTGGTCCTGCGGTATCCTTCAAGGGATCACCAACCGTATCCCCAACCACACCAGCTTTATGGCGCTCTGAACCTTTGCCTGTATTAGCTGCCACATCACGCGGCTCATCTTCAATCGTCTTTTTGGCGTTATCCCATGCGCCACCGCTGTTGGCCATAAATACTGCCAGCAATTGACCGCTCAGGATCACCCCAGCCAGGAAACCTCCCAGTGCTTCCACACCCAAAACCATACCTATCAGGACCGGCATGACCACGGAAATTAATGCCAGCGGGATTAATTCTTTTTGCGAGGAACGGGTAGATATTCCAACCACTTGGGCATAATCCGGTAGAACCAGGCCTTCACGGATGCCAGGGATTCGGAATTGACGCCGCACCTCTTCGACAATCTGGCTGGCTGCCCGGGTTACTGCCCGGATGGATAATGAGCTGAAAAGCCAGGGTAAGGCACCACCCAGGAGAAATCCTACAAATACCGTTGTATCAGAAATCCGGATAGCATCCAGCGGCTCAACTCCCATCTGCGTCTGTACCTTGCCAACATCGGTAATAAAGGAAGCAAATAGTGATACTGCAGCGATGACTGCTGATGCAATGGCAATTCCTTTTGTAATCGCTTTGGTAGTATTTCCAACAGCATCCAGGTCTGCCATAATCTGGCGGGCTTTTATTGTGATTGGATCTTCCATACCCTGCCAGCTCATTTCACCAATACCGTTGGCATTATCGGATATTGGTCCATAAGAGTCCATCGCCACGTTATTCCCAGTATGGCTCAACATACCAATACCAATCATCGCCACCGCGTAAAGGACATACGTCGCATCAGGTTCATTCCCGTACAACAAGATTGCAAAGACGAAAGATATGGCAATAGCAACCAGGGCCCAAACAGCCGATTCCATACCTAAGGCAAGACCGGAAAGTATGGTGGTAGCAGATCCGGTTTTTGTAGATTTTACGATTTCTTTTACCGGGGCGTTCTTAGTGGAAGTGAAGTAGGATGTCAGGGGGTTGAATGCAACCGCAAGCCCAACACCTATGGCAGTTAATAAACCCAGTCTCCAATCGTTGGCATAGGTAAACGCAAGTACAAATGCCCAAATTACTGTGTTGACACTGGAAACCTCATAAGACCGGAACATAGATTCTTCGGCATCATGGGCACGCAGGAATTTAATGGGGAAATTTTCCCATATCGGGACGGTGAATGTCCCTATAATCGAACTGATCACCCCGATAGCCCGAATAATAAGCGGGTAGACAATCCATTTAAGACTGCCAGTCGGATCGATAGAGACAAGAGCCAGACCCAAAATTAATGCCGAGACAATAGTGACTTCATAGGATTCAAATATATCGGCTGCCATGCCTGCACAATCACCAACGTTGTCCCCAACCAGGTCTGCAATTACCGCCGCATTTCGTGGATCATCTTCCGGGATATCTTCCTCCACTTTCCCGACTAGATCAGCCCCGACATCGGCAGCCTTGGTATAAATTCCACCGCCTACACGCATAAACAGAGCAATAAGCGTGCCCCCAAATCCAAAACCAAGGAGCACATCCGGGGCAGCAGTACCGAAAATAATAAAAATTACTGTACCCCCGAATAAACCAAGGCCATCTGTGAGCATTCCGGTGATAGTTCCGGCGTAATAGGCAATGGTTAATGACTCATTAAAGCTTCTTCTGGCTGCTGATGCTGCCCTGACATTAGCCTGAATAGCCATGCGCATCCCGAGCTGTCCAACCAGCATAGAAAAGGACGCTCCCATAATAAATGCAGCCGTCCTTCCAAATGCAATAATAATCGTTGTATTCTCAGGAAATTCTTCCATGGCTTCCTGGGTTGGAGGAACGATATAAACACTCAGGAATAATGCAATTGTAAGCAGGCCAATCGCTGGCAGGATGGTTTTCAACTGGCTGTTCAGGTAGCTGTCTGCACCAATCCGGATTGCATTCCAAACTTCCTGCATTTTTTGTGTACCCTTGTCTTTTTTGAGCACATTCCCGCGCAGCAGCCAGGCATAAATCAGACTGATAAAGGCGGTAATCACAACCCCCACAATTGCAATTTGTTCAAAATCATTTAATCCATGGCTTGCTAACCCTAACAAATCCATAATCGCCTCCACTATCAGGATTATTTCGTTACCAGATGGAATCCCCCCGATTTCTGCTAACCACGCTATTTTACATCAAGCCATCATTTTTTTCAATTGAAATGGAGATATTAGAGATATTTCATAATATTCCGCACATCAGAATTTCACAATCCCCATTTCACTGTGATTTTCATATAATTTAACATTTTATAAGTATTACATTAGAATTTTCGTATCTTATTGACATTGGCATAACATTTGTGTATAGTAATTATCTAAAGGTACCATATTTTTTTACATTTATCTGGTCTACGAGCGGAACAATGTTCCGCTTTTATTATGCTTGTAATTTTCAAAGAATATCAATACAATAATTAAAGAACGTTTAGCATAATAACAATAATTTCTTTAGGTGGATAAAGGGATTATTAACCATTAATAATTTTTTTGGGTGATTTTAATAATATTTTTTATGAATTAGACTACACTTAATTTAGATAAGGATATTTCTACCATTCCAATAATTTGAGGGGTACAGTTTTCTTTTGAAAAATTGGCTCCTTTTTGACAAAAAATCATACCTAGCAAATATGCATACAAAAAATTGATTAATATTTATCAAGGATGTGAACCAAATATATGAACAAAAATATTTTAAAGTTTAGCGTTGTGGATGATGACGAGGAATACTCCGCAATTGCTAGATTAATTGAATTTGGCAGACAAAAAAAATTCGTAACGATCGATGATGTTTTGCATTTCTTCCCAGAGGCCGAGCAGGATATGGAACAACTGGAGGAGGCGTTTGCAGCATTAATGAGCGCCGGAGTTCCTTACCTGGAGGATGTCCCCACTGAAGAACCTTCAGATGAAGACCTGGAGGATGAAACCAAAGAAGAGGATGAGGGTTTAACGCGGGGTATCCGCCTGGATGACCTGGCAAATATTGATACAGACGACACTATCGGTTTATACCTTAAAGAAGTAAGCCGGGTCCCGTTATTAACCGCCGAAGAGGAAGTTGAATTAGCGCAACGAATCGAACGCGGACGAATGGCTCGTGAGGAACTTGCAAAAGGACATGTCAGTCTACGCCGGCGCCAGGAGCTTAGGGCTCTAATTGAAGATGGCTGGTCAGCCCGCGAACACCTTATCACCGCCAATTCCCGCCTCGTTATCAGTGTGGCGAAAAAGTATATGGGAAGAGGAGTACCTTTTTTAGACCTGATACAAGAAGGCAATATCGGGCTGATCCGGGCTACCAAAAAATTTGATTACCGGCGAGGTCACAAGTTTAGTACCTATGCAACCTGGTGGATTCGCCAGGCAGTCACGCGGGCAATCGCAGATCAGGGCCGTACAATTCGGGTCCCGGTACATATGGGGGATCAAATTAATAAGCTGCTGCGCATCCAACACCAGCTTACCCAAAGACTTGGGCGCGAACCTTCGGTTGAAGAATTAGCAGAATCTCTGGATGTCATTCCCAAAAAGGTTGAAAATATGATCCAGGTTGCCCGCCGGCCGCTTTCCCTGGAAACCCCAACCGATGATGAGGAAGATTCTGTGCTTGGAGATTTTATTGAAGATGAGGATGCCCCACCTCCGGATGAAACCGCCACTTATAATTTATTAAGGGAACATTTGAGTGATGTACTTGAGGAATTGCCTCCCAGGGAAGTGCGGATTTTGCAGCTGCGCTATGGTTTGCTGGATGGTCAGGCATACACACTGGAAGAAGTTGGCCGAAAAATGGGGGTAACCCGCGAACGGGTGAGGCAAATTGAAGCCCAGGCACTCAGCCGATTGCGCCATCCAACAACTCGCAGGAAATTAAGGGATTATTTAGGGGAATAATCCAGTAAAATAGTGAGAAATTCAACGTGCGGCTTCTTCCCTGAAAGCCGCACGTTATTTATTTAAAGAAAATCACACGATCATATTGCATCTTTCGGAGAACTATAGCATACTTGTTTTTGTAAGGAGAAGCTATGGATACAATATCTCTCACCTCATACAATTCTGAAATTATGAAATTGCTTGAGCAGGAAAAATTTAAAGATGTGATCTTGCATTGTTTACACATCCTCCAAATTTTCCCAAAATATTTCAATTCCTACCGTCATTTAGCCAAGGCTTACCTTGAAATGAAACAGTATTCTGAGGCTGAGGATGCGTTTTTAAGAGTCCTTTCCGTGATACCCAATGATTTTGTTGCACATATCGGGATGAGTATTGTTCGGGAGGATGAAAATAATCTGGAAGCGGCTATCTGGCACATGGAACGCGCTTTTGAACAACAGCCGGTTAATCGCCCCGTCCAGGATGAACTCCGCCGACTATACATGATCAGGGATGGCGCCGAACCAGTAAAAATTCGCATGACAAAGGGAGCGCTTATCCGGATGTATACCCGGGGGAACCTGCTTCCCCAGGCTGTGGCAAAGGCGGAGGCTGCATTATCCGAAGAACCCGAACGTCTGGATTTACAAGCCATCCTTGCGAATTTATACTATTCCTCCAATTTATTGGAGAAATCCATAACAACATGTGAAACCCTTGTAGAAAAGGTCCCTTACTGCCTGGTGGCTAACCAGATTCTAGCCGATTCATTACCCAGGTTCTCGAGGGAAAATGAGGCGGTGGAATTCTCCCGGAGACTGGCCGAACTGGATCCATGCTCTCCCAATTCATCAGCAGGCACTCCAGTTTCGAACAAGGTTGACGACCAGCCAGTTTCATTGGAAAAACTGGAACTTACCTCGAGCGAGACGGAGATTAATAAATATGGATTAATCCCATTACAGGTAAATAGTGCGGCAATTCCAAAGGACGGCGCTGGGGAATGGTTGATGAATATTGAAAACTACCATAAATCGCACAGCAATCATCTGGGTGAGGAAATTGCCGCAGCCAAGATTATCGGATCCCAAGCAATCCAGTCTCCATCAGTTGACAGTGAAATACCTCTTCAGGTTACTGAACCGGCGGGAGATTCAATCAACGATAAGACAAAATCCGCATTTCCAATAGATCACAACCTCCCGCAACACCCTCCTGCCGAGCAAAATAATCTGTATGATAGTATTCCTCATCCAACTCCTTCCATGAATGATGTATCACAAATAACCCCGGAATTACCAGTTATTCCAATGGCAGTAATTGCTAAAGAATTCGATGATGAAGATTTTGGGGATCATTCGGAACCGCCAATTCCCTTTTCCAATGAGGAAACTGTGGGATGGGGTCCAGAACATCACGATGAACTTGATAGTGACCGGGAATTAGACCAATTAAATGCCCGGCAATCCGTGGAGGATGGGTTCGAAGAAATGTATCCTGTTAATGACATTCCCTTTGAAATAGGATTTTCTGATTCGGAAATTAAGGACCAAGAAATAACAGGGGAGGAAATTCCATAGCGAACCAATTCACGAAGCGGTAGAACCCATAGGTGGTGTTGATACATCCAATGGTGGATGGATACCAATTGACACATCAGAATCTTCTGATACAGATGATTTTGAAACCTCGAATCAAAGTCCAATTCAAGAGTCCCCTGCCTTGCAAAAAATCCTGCCAGGTGATGAAGTCATCTCTGAGGCTGGTTCCGAGGAGGAAATCACTCAACCTGTATATCCTGCCAGATTAGGACCCAAACCGCCTCTGGACCGGATAAATCTTGAGGAAGAAAATCCCATCCATGAAGAGATTCTCATTGCAGGAACCGATGCCGAAATTGAAACCCCTGATGGTGCTGAGACTGCCCCCCCGATGGAACCCGAGTCAGATTCGTTCGAAAAGAAAGCAGGGTTTTTAGCATGGTTGCATTCAGTAAAAAGCACCGTCCAGGAAGAAATTAATGAACAAATTCTCCCAAGATGGCTGCAAAGCGGCAAACCCACTGACCATATCCAGGTACCGGAAATGAGCGATTTATTAGAACAACCCCCTCCGGCAGAAATTACTGGAATAGATACCCCGCAAATGATAGAACCCCTGAAAGAATCGGATCAGACAGTGGAGCCGGAGGTGGAAACTGAATCTATCGAATTAGAAAATATCAGCGAGGAGGATATCGATGAGGATATAGAAGAAAAAGACCAGCTCAATAACCTGGAAACCTTCCAACCGGACCTGGAGACTTCCCTGTCGGATCTGGAACACCCGAAATTCTCGGAGGAGTTCGATAGGGTGAAGGCGGATCTTGATCAGCAAAACTTCGGTAAGGCTGCGGATCGTTACCATAAATTGATGAAAAACAGTAATAATTTATTAAGAGTAATCGCTTCTTTGGAAGAAGCTATTCAAAATTATCCCGGGGAAATCTGTCTTTTCCAAACCCTGGGTGACGCTTATGTTCGTTCTGGTCGCCTTCAGGATGCGTTGGATATTTACACAAAGGCTGAAGAACTATTACAATAATGCAAAACAAAATCCAGCGGGACATTGGAGATTTTCATGGAAAGAACATTGGTATTAATTAAACCAGATGGAGTAGAACGGGGATTAATTGGAGAAATTACATCCAGGCTGGAAAAAAGGGGCTTGAAACTAATTGGAGCAAAATTTATCCAGGTTAAAACAGACCTGGCAGAAAAACATTATGCAATTCATAAAGGGAAATCTTTTTATACGGGCCTGATCCTATATATCACTTCTTCCCCGGTAATGGCGATGGTTTGGGAGGGTCCCAATGCCATCGCAGCCGTCAGACAGACGATGGGTGCCACCCGTCCTCTTGAAGCTGCACCCGGAACCGTTCGCCATGATTTTGGTCTGACGGTTGGAAGAAACCTGACCCATGCTTCTGATTCACCTGAAACAGCACGACAGGAAATTTCTCTCTGGTTTAATTCGGAAGAATTAACCACGTGGGATCGCCATTCAGACATGTGGATTTTTGAAACGAATTAGTAAGATTGCGATTCTCAATTGCGGTTCGATTTTTCTTGACGATCCCGGTTATCCATGATAAACTTTTGTTCGCTCAATTGGGGGCGTGGTGTAGTGGTTGAACATGCGGCCCTGTCAAGGCCGAGACCGCGGGTTCGAATCCCGTCGCTCCCGCTCATCCGTCCGTTCATAAATGGAATAACGATTCCTTGAATTGAATAGCCGGAAAAGCATATCCCAAAAGAAAACCGCTGCGATCCGAGACTGCAGCGGTTTTTTTCTCCCCATTGATTTAATGAATTTCAAATTTATTAAACGTTTTTCCGGTGTGTTCGATCAGGGGATAACTGTTTAGATATATATCTACCGGTGGATACATTAGCAGATATCCTAATATTATTCCGTTGTGTACTTCACCATCCAGTTGGTCTTTGTTGATTGGTGCCATCCTGTTATGCGAACATTACAGAATGAAACATGCCTGGATTTTGATTGGTGAAATAGACCATTGGCGCTTTAGCGAAGCAATGGCTTCCTTACGCCAAGAAGATAATCCATACCTCGGGATAATGACACCCCTGGGTCATCCAACCAGACCGGCGGCTCCAAGGCAATTTAGAGGTAATAAACTGGCTAATCAAGTGGTGATGATTCTTCCCAATCATGCCATTCCACCGGATTTGTTTCCAGGTAGAGATCCACCGCCTTCCCGATTGTAGGGAAGAAAAGATTGGATCCAAGCTTGGTAAACAACCCATATCGCCTTAACCGTTCTTTGGCAGGGTCTTTCATCTCCGCAAAGCAGAGTTCAATGCCAACCCTATCCAGATCATCATCAAGTGCTGAAAGCATATCCGCAGCGGTGATATCAATATCCGTTACTGGTTCTGCAGCAACCACGATCCACTTTGTCGGTGTAGGCGCATCTGCAATTGCTTGCAGAACATGCTCACGGAAGACCTCAGCATTTGCAAAGAAAAGTGGCGCATCCCAACGGAAAAGAACCAAACCTGGAATGCGGCGCGCCTCAGGATAACGGGTGATATCGTGGTAGCCTTTCAATCCATCAACACGTCCCAACACTGCGTCGTAAGGCCGCCAGGCCCGCCAGATGAAACCCAGGAGCGCCAGGGTGATGGCAATGAAAATTCCCTGGATAACACCTAACAGAGCCACTCCCAGAAAACCGACAATTGAAAGGGCAAACTCACTGGGACGCAGATGATACAGGCGAATAACACCATTGATATTCACCAGTGATAAACAGGCTGAGATCACAACCGCACCCAGCGCTGCGTTTGGCAAGTTCTGCAGCAGGGAAGGGGCAAATACCAGTAATAGTATGATGCAAAGTGCCCCCACTACACCAGTTAACTGTGTTTTGGCGCCTGCCGATTCTGCAACAGGGGTTCGTGATGAACTGGAGCTGATTGAGAAGCCCTGAAAAAATCCCGCAAAAACATTTGCTGTGCCAAGGGCAATGATTTCATGGTTTTGATCGACGGCATAACCACCGCGTAAGGCAAAGGTGCGCGAAAGGACGCTCGTATCGGCAAAAGATACAAGGGCGATCGCCACAGCGCCGGCTGCCAATGCTGTAAGATCAGCCAGTGTAACAATCGGAACATGGAAAGTTGGCAACCCTTGCGGCAGTGGCCCAACCACAGAAACGCCGGCTGTTGCTGAAAGATCATAGACGCCAACTACAATTGTTGCCCCTAACACGGCGATGAGCACACCAGGGATCTTTGGAAACCGGCGCTTGAAGATCAAGATGATAGCCAGACATGTGATGCCGATAGAAAAGGTTGTCCAATTAACCATACCTTGTGAAATTCCATGCAAAAGGCTGATCACTTCCTGAACAAGACCTTCACCGCTCGCAGGGAAGCCCAGTAACTTGGGCAGCTGACTAACCATGACAGTGAGGGCGATACCGTTCAGGTAGCCCAAACGGATAGGCTTGGAGAGCAGATCGGTGATAAAACCAAAATGTGCCAGCCCAGCGAGGATGCACAGACCTCCCGTTAGAATAGCGAGCATCCCAGCCAGCGCTGCCAGTCTATCGGGATCACCTGCAGCAAGCGGCATTATTGTGGCGGCAATGATGGCAGCCAGCGATGAATCAGGGCCAAGGATTAGAATGCGGCTTGGCCCGAAAATGGCATAGACGATAAGCGGGACGATGGTGGCATACAAGCCGTTGATTGCCGGAAGGCCAGCAGCTTCAGCATAGGCCATTCCGACCGGGACAAGAATCGCCGTAAGCGCGATTCCTGCGGTGAGGTCTTGTGCAAGCCAGGGCCTTTTATAGGTTTGCAGAACATTTAACGCTGGGATCCAGCCTCTAAATCCAGTTGGGCGCGGGAAATGAATGAAAGGATTGGTAAATTTAGTATCCTGGCTTCATAGTCAAACTCCAGGTTTGGTTTGCTTATCCCAAGGATGGAATTTACACATCTCAGACCTATTGCATAAAACCAGGGGCAGCCATTCTGATCTTCCAACAGGTACACCTGTTCATTCCTGGATGGCAATTACCGGCTCAATAGGATGCATCCAATTAAGTCCTGTTTCACAAAATACCGTGCCGGTACGCAGGCAAGGTTTATTGGGAGATGGAGCGTTTTTGGACGACTGCCCGATCCATTACCAATCATTATTTATTTATTTCTTGGATTTTGTTATGTAAAAATACACGCTGCCATGGTTATTTCTTAAATAAATTCCTGGCTGCGGATGTGTGCAGCAAACTGGAGTGACACCCTTGTAGGGAAGATACAACCTATCAAATCGCCACCCCTTTATTTCACAAAATTTTATTCCGCTCTAAATAGGGTTGGTGAGCCGGAAGGCGCCGGCTCACCCATTTAATCCCTATCGCAATACCTTGCTGTAGCTGGTATTGCGATGATAAATGTGATTTTGTATCTTTTATACTTAGCCCGCCAGTAGTTTTTGCTTTTCGGCAGCGAATTCTTCTTCAGTAAGGAGTCCTTGGGCGTACAATGCCCCAAGACGCTCAATCTTAGTGATCACGTCCTCCTCAGGGGCAGGCGGTGGTCGGTGGCGGAGCAACATACTCCTGTGGTGGTGGGGCTGTTTGAGCAGCAGCGGTGTTCATCGCCTCTGTATAGGCTACGGCGTTTTTGTCTGCCTGGCGGCGGTTTACAGCATTTCGTGTGGCTGTGGCTGTGCCAACTACGGCAGCAGTCCTGGCCATCCCTCTTACTAATCCTGGCATTTTATCCTCCTATCTTATTATGCGTTTAATGAGGCAAATGCCTCGTCTACGATTGGCGCCGGTACCCGGAAATGCATCGCCATTTCAACACCGGAATCTACAATGGCATTCACCAGGGCAACCGCCCAGACGTGCTCAATCGCCAGGGCTACCACGGCCGATCCCGGTACCATGCCTTCGTACAATGTGTCGGCATCCTCGGAGTCGAATAAACCCCGTGTCCCGGTTTCAATAAATCCCAGTGTTGCCGCATCTTCTGCCGGCAGATCTTCCAGGTCAAGCGACATGCAATGCCCTTCATCATCTTTTATCAGAATCATTGCGTCCAGCACCCGGATGATCCCCGTGGCAACCTGCTTTTGCAGCTCTGCCAGAACGCTGCCGTCAAAGCGCGGTTCCCCGGCAGCCAGAACAAGTACATCTACTGGTCCATGTTTAATCATCTGTCTTTACCTCCTATGAGTGTTTGATATATTGTTCACCCGAAAGCCTAGCGGCCTTCGTGAGCCATCTCATCTATGCACACCGCCACTGCCAGGATGATTGCGTCATCCTGCCCGGGATCGATGGCAACACCATAGCTGTCGCGCAGGCGGAACCACTTCTTGGACACCTCCGCTATCTTATCACGCCCTTCACCGATGCTGTATTCGTGATCCAGGATATTGCCCTGCACCTCTAAATCGGGTCCATTCTTTACTTTCACGACCCAGCGCTCGCGCACCGGGGTGATCAGGGCTTTCTTGACCATGGCAATCTTTTCGCCGTGCGGCCCTTCAATCTCCATGCTGTCTTTGACGCGCAGCATGCGCTCCTGGATCTTGGCCAGTTCGTTGCCGTGGGCGTCCTCAATGATCAGGGTCTGGCGCACGCGCAGCGCCTTGCCGTCCACCTTGAACACTTTCTGGCCCTGGTCATTCTCGATCCAGAAATCATCACCAATGGCCACCATCTTCTGGCGCATCTGGTAGTGGTTGGCCCCGCTGCCCGGACGCCCCATCTGCCGGTCGTCACGCCGTTCATCTCGTCTACCTACCATATTTCACTCTCCTTAATAACTGATTATTAATGGATATATTCTCAAAACCATCAACCCGATATCCATACAACTTCAATATTTATTTTAACATAATTACACGATATTATATTGTGGGTATGTTACCTGTACACCCATCCATTGGTCAGGTATATTTCTGGGGAAGCTCACTGGCTTGATAGCAAGTATATATATGATATTGAAATCAATGTTCGTAAAATGCATACATTTAATTCCTGGACTCTTCTGTTATCGGGCCAAGGCAGCACTAAGTCCAATCTAGCGCTGAGTATGACCAGGCGGAAATTGGTACTCCAGGAAATTAGCAACCGCCTTTTAGAACGTACCTCAACCAGGTTGTTGCGATTATTTAAATTTTGCTATACAATCTTTTACAGCATCCATTATAAAAACATCCTTAGTTATAGGTTAACATTTGTCGGACTCAAAGGCGGTTAAGTTCAAATCCACCGATCTCCTCAAGGCTAAGTTATATCAGCCGAGAGTTACTCAAGATCTGATAATCCGGCACGGCTCATAGACCTGCTCAACAGAGGTCTTGAACGGCGGATGACCCTGGTTTCTGCTCCGGCTGGCTTTGGCAAGACTACCCTGATCAGCTCCTGGCTTGAAAGTTTGGCAATTGCGAATGAGGAGAACCCTGCATCCCCAATTACAGCATGGTTATCTTTAGATGAACATGACAGCGACCTTGTTATTTTCCTGTCCTACCTGATTGCCGCGCTGCGTAAAATCTTCCCCGATGCATGTTCAGAGACCCTGACGCTGCTGTTCGGGCCGCATAAATTGCCAAAAAAAAAGCTGTATAACACGCTCAATAATGATTTAGAAGCCCTCCCAGGAAAATGTATATTGGTACTTGACGATTACCATCTCCTGGGCGGTCAGGATGTTCACGAGTTAGTTGCAAATCTCATACACCATTGGCCTCGGCCATTACATCTGGTATTGATTTCCCGTTACGATCCCCCATTTCCATTGGCAAGTATGCGCGCAAAGGACAAACTCTCTGAGATCCGCATAGACGAATTGCGCTTCAACACAGAGGAGATAGCAGCATACCTGGACCAGGCGCTGGAGATGCCGCTCGGAGATACGAACCGTATGATGCTGGAGCAGCAAACAGAGGGGTGGATTGCGGCTTTGCGGCTGGCCACCCTGCCTTTGCGGGACACGATCAATGTCGAAAAGATTCCCCCGATCATGGCGCTGGCTGGAAGAAGCATATCCGACTATCTCCAGGAGGAGATCCTTGAACAGCAGGTACCCGCAATCCAGACATTCCTGCTGCAGACCTCGGTCCCGGACCATTTCTGTACTTGAATTGTGCGAAGCATTAGTCGTGCAGACTGACCCTGCCTGGAGTGTTCGTGCATGTATTGACTGGCTTGAACGTGCCGATCTCTTCATCGTGACCAAAACTGACCACAGGAAATGGTATGCCTATCATTCACTGGTGCGCGACTTTCTCAAGGAAAGACTGCGGGTAAAGTACGGGGATGAGGTGGTAACCGATTTAAATCGCAAATCGGCGAAGTGGTTCATACAACAAGGACTCCTGCGTGAAGCCATTCGGCACGCATTGGAAAGCGGGGATCTTGATTTGACCGCATCTCTGATCGAAGACGCACTTTGCGGCATACTCAACTCCGAAGACCGGACAATGCTGGATCATTACCTGAGCATGCTGCCAGCAGAACTTATCCAGCGGCGGCCATTTCCTCCTGATGATGAAAGCCTGGTCTTTGCAGTTCTCCTGGCAGCCTGGCAGAATACCGGGGATTTTATCTGAAGTGGAAGCATTAATTGAAAAAGACGGCGGTTTCACATTGACTGCGGAAGCGATACGGGTATGACATGGGCAAATCTTACTGCTTAGAGCCCAGGAAGCCTGGCTTGGCAACCGGCCTTCTCTCTGCGTGGTGAACTGCGAAAAGGTAAAGGAACTCATGCCCTCAGCCTGGACATACGTTCGCGGTGGATCAATTCTCTACTGGAGCCTGGGTATGGGAGCCTTAGGGAAAGAAAAAGAGATAGAGCAATTATTGCTCGACGAATACGAGTCACTTGATGATAAAACCACGGGTTACGCCCTGCGTTTCTTACAATCTTTGTGTTTCAATGCCATTAACGCTGGAAACCTTGAGCAGGCCTGGCAAACTGCCAACACATTCTTACAACAGGCTGTCCGCGGTGGAAAGGCCATATCCCAATGTTGGGCTCACTTTTTTCTGGGATTGGTGTCCTACCATTGGAACGACCTGGATGGTGCATGTTTTCACTTTGGAGAGGTCATCAAGCAACGTTACCTGGGCCAATCGCTCTGTGTGCACCTTTGTTTTGCAGGCCTGGCGTTGGTTCACCAGGCAAGAAGCGAGGATTCCCAGGCCTGGAAAGATGTGGACAGCCTTGGCAGTTTTCAGCTGGAGCAAATCGGGCAGGAATTGATCGAGGTGCACTCCCTGCGCGCCAGGTTGATGCTTGGGCAGGGCAACCGGGATAGGGCATTTCAATGGGCGGACGCATTTCACCATGCCGGTTCCAGATCAACCCCTGTTCTGGTTAGAGGTGCCGCATATTACCAGGGCACGTATTCTGTTGGAAAGGAATGGAAACGACGATAATCAATTAGCGCTGCAAATCCTGGATGAACTGCTCGAAATTGCTGAACGAACCCATAACATCTACTCAAAAATCCATATCATGGCGTTGCGTGCCCTGGCGCTGGATGCCCAGGGGCAGCGTAAGAGCTCCATGATTGCCCTTCACGAGGCAGTCGCACTATCCCAGGCCGGCGGCTTCCTGCGGGTATATATCGACCTGGGTCCGCGCATGCAGGGTTTGCTGAACCAGCTTGCTGAACAAAGCTCCAATAAGCATTATATCAACCGAATTCTGGCAGCTTTTCCAGATTCCCATTCCGAAAAGGCAACTGAATAACAAAAATCCACCGCCTGGGAGCAGGGGCCATTCAACGACCAAAATTCCGGTTCTCATTGAACCCTTGACTGCCCGCGAACTTGAGGTCCTCACAATGCTGCGTGAGCCAAAGTCCCCCAGGGAAATCGCTGGCGATCTCAATATCTCCTACACGACCGTTAAACGACATACCATCAATATCTATGCGAAACTCGGTGTACAGTCACGCTG
The DNA here is from genome assembly GCA_963747965.1 of uncultured Chloroflexia bacterium. GTDB lineage: Bacteria > Chloroflexota > Anaerolineae > Anaerolineales > Anaerolineaceae > CAVVGZ01. The sequence goes on from CAVVGZ010000007.1 coordinate 595,435, forward strand.
GGATGCAGTGAACAAAGCCATCCAACTTGGCATAATACCTGCGAGTTGACCACAGCCTACCAGCTTAATACGATTGGCAATGTTCGTAAAAGCGGAATGGGTGAATATTCAATCAATTTAATCGTGGAATATCATTGTCCGGACAGCACCAACCAATCCTGAATAAAATCCGTACTCAGCCGATCTGGATTTTTATACCCACCCATGAGCATCACCCATCACCCTTTCCACGTTAAGATATCTAATATCCTATTGGTAACCAGCCAGGAACCTTGGATTACCTCAAGAACATCAGGCAGAGGACACCGAAGGATACCAGGTAGGCAAGGGGATATATATAATTAAAGGGCTTATCCAGACGATCCGCTTTTTCCCGTTCCCCTTGATTCTCCAGGTACTTAAAGTACACATTCAATAAAACGACCAGGGTGTTGATAAAAAACGTGACTGCCATGATGGCATCCACAAAGGTCAGGTATCCCATGCGCGGGTAGTTATCTCCCATGCTGAAGCTGAAGGCAATGAACAGCAGCAGGTTGCCAGTGGCAACCTCGATACGCCGCATGTAATCCTTCAGGAAAAAGGTGACATACGAAACGCTGATGATCAGCAGGATGGGTACGAAAATGCGGAAAATGTAGTAATCCAGGTGGCGCGGAGCCGAGAAATGGAAGGTGAATCGTGAGGTGGGCTGCAGCAGGCTGGAGATTTCGGTGCTGATCTGGGTATCAAAGTCAGTAAGGATGAACTCATCCTCACCATGCATGGGATCAATTTCACTAAAACCATCCATGGGGACAAATTCATAATACTCCTCCGGGAGGAGCAGATCCAGCTTGATGAAAAAATCCTGCGTGTCAAAGGGGAACGCCGTCCAATCAAAATCCACCTGGAAGTTGGTCGAGAAGCGTTCCAGGTAAACCACATGCCCGCTGGAATCAACCTTGATCAGGCGGTTGATCGCCCAGCGGTTGCCCTGCTGGTTGAAGAAGGTAAAATCCGGCCATTGTCCTTTTACATCTTCAAGGAAATCGTTAAAACTGGTCTCGGTATAGAGCCGGTAATTGCAGTTGCATTCATCCGGATTGAACGCCAGCGCCGGATCGGTCCATTCCAGCTTGAGTGTGCCGACATCGTTCATGATTTCGTTCGGCTGATCGATGTTGACAATCTGCTGCAGCTTTATTCCAACCTTGACCGGAATGGGCAGCTTCAGCAAGGCATCGCTGTTGGGTTGTCCCTGGCCTTCCAGCACTTCGGGAGCATTGATCCCCACCAGCAGCCGGTAATCTCCACTGGTTAATCTGGCCGTCTACCGAGGCCGGCTGAATGTCCAGGAAGTAGTTGGCGCCTCCCTCCGGTAAAGGCATTTCAAAAGAGGCGCTGCTTGCCATTCCATTCAGGTTGGCCACCTGCACAGGTTTATTTCCAAAATCCCGCAGGAGGAGGATAGGCTTGAGATCTCCGCTGACCGCCTCCAGGTTCACATACAGCGTATCACCGGGGTTCAAGTCATTCAGCCGAACAGAAACGGAAGGTTTGTTCTGGTTCAGGCTTCCGGAATATTCCTGGATGAGATAGGATGCCATGGCAGTTGGTTCTGGTACGGCTATGATCTCTCCAGCAGGTAATGCGGTACCCATCAGGATCTCCGGAGCTCCCAGGCCAATCAGCAGCCGGTAATTCCCGGCCGTCTGCCGCCCAGCGGCTGATAGCGAGCTGCCAGCCAACAGAAAATAGTCGCCATCCTCAGGCACTTCGAAACTGCAAAGCAGCAGCATAACCTGGACCGCTGTCGTCATCCCAGGCCAGGGTATATTCGTCCCTCAAAGCCGGCAGATCCAGCATCGGGTTGTCTGAAGTGGCCACCAGTTCCGCTAAAGCATTTTTAAATTCTGCCATCGTGGCAGAAAAATTATCATCGGCGGGGAGGATGGAAAGGATTGGGTCCAGGTTCCCGGATGTGTTTTCCATATAGGCATAGAGAACCTGGCCCCGTTTTAACCCATCCAGTCGGAATAAATCGCTTTGGCCGGGTGCCAGAGAGTCGTTAATTTCCTGGACGGAGGGACCAGTCTGTGCCTGTGCAGCGATTGGAAGGGCGAACAGCAAAAATATCATTATAAGCAGGATAAAGATGGGAGGGCGCATGGTGATAACTCCTTCTAACGAAATAAATTCAATCTATAATGACCGAAATTATAAAACATTAATTTTCCTGCTCCGCATTCAACAGAAATCCAGGCTGACGAAAACAATTTGGTCTTGTAACAGTCATTGCACCAAAACAATATTTTACATCGGTTTCAGCGTAGGATGGTGCCAATACCGCAATATTCAATATTGTTCGAAAATATGTGTTTATATCACTGCGACTCCGGGATGGATTCCCCAGGCATTCTGCAGTAACGAAATGTGAATGATGATAAAAGGTGCGCCCTTCTTCAAAGCGGCGCACCTTTTGAAAAAAACTAAGCAGATTGCTTTTTACGTCTCTGGCGCATGAAGAACTTAATCACTTCGTCAACGAGCAGCAGGATTAAGGTCAAGACAATACACTGCAGCCATTTATTGACATCCAGCGGTACAAAACCCAGGAAGCGCTGCAGAAAATCCAGTTGAAGCGGTAGAAGGATCATCAACAGCGACAATCCATAGAGTTGAAGCTGCTGTTTATTCTTCATGATATCGCGGTTGAATGCACTGGCAGTTTCACTGCGTGCGCTGAGGGCAAGCGCCACAATCATTAAGGAGAAGACGACAAATCCCATCGATGCAGCAAGTGCGGGATCTGCCTGATAATATCCTTCGAGTAAGATCGTACCGATCGCCATCAGAAAACCAATGATGACGATGCGTACCCATTGAATGCGGGAAAGGATGGGCTGCTTTAATGGGCGGGGTTTGTGCTCCATCAAATCCGGTGCCGGATCATCGAATCCCAGCGCTATGGCTACCGGTATCTGAACAAGGAAGTTCACCCACAGGACTACAAACGGTGTGAACGGTGACCCTCCAAGTATCACAAAGAAGGCAGCCAGCAGATATGAAACGATGAAGGCAATCAGCGATTCCATCTGGAAGCGAACAAAGTTGAACAGGTTGTTATAAATTGCCCGCCCGAACTCTACTGCCTTGACGATGGTGGCGAAGTTATCGTCGGTCAGGATCATCACTGCCGCCCCTTTCGAGACTTCCGTGCCTGTGATACCCATGGCAACGCCGATATCAGCCTTCTTGAGGGCTGGTGCATCGTTGACACCATCGCCGGTCATGGCCACGATATTATCCAGCTGCTGGAGCATCGTCACCAGGCGGATCTTGTCCTCGGGTGCAACACGCGCCACCACGCCGATATCGGGCAGTTTTGATTTCAGCTCTTCATCGCTCATGGCTTTAAATTGAGCGCCGGTGAGCGCTGTTCCGGTGATGCCCAGTTCTTTGCCTATGGCGGCTGCAGTCACGGCATGGTCGCCGGTGATCATGCGCACCTGGATGCCGGCGCTGTGGCATTTGGCGATGGCAGCTTTGGCTTCTGCCCGCGGCGGATCGACAATGCCGACCATGGCCAGGAGGGTAAGGTCATTCATCAGCTCGAACAGTTTGCCCTTGGGATCGAAGGTCTGCGGGTCAAAATCTTTGCGTGCAATTACCATGACCCGTTCGCCGTTTGCAGCAATGCGCTCGTTTTCTTCCAGTGCCAGGGAGCGGTTCTCGTCTGTGACTGGCATCATTTCGCCGTCCGGGAGCCAATATGAACCGCTGCGGGCAATTAACACATCCGGTGCGCCCTTGATAAAGCTGCGCACCACCGGCTGCCCCTTGGCGTTGGTCATATTATGGAAGGTAGCCATGAACTTGTAATCTGAGTCGAAGGGTACCTCGGCGATACGGGGATACATCTCCCGGGCGCCATCCACACTGATGCCGCCTTTTTCAGCCAGCACGATCAGGGCGCCCTCGGTGGGGTCACCAATCAAGGTGCCATTGTCCAGGCGGGCGTCGGCGCACAGTGCCATCGGAAGCATGATCTCGTCGAAATCGACCTTGGCGCCGCCAGAACTGAGGAACTTTCCTTCGGTGCTGTAGGTTACAGTATTTTTCTGCCAGGGCTGCAATCCAGCAACTCCGCTGGCCAGTTCATAAGTCCCTTGCGTCCCATAGCCTTCCCCGGTGACGGTGAAGCGGTTCTGGCCGGGGATGGTGAACTCACGCGCTGTCATCTTGTTAAGGGTCAGGGTGCCGGTCTTATCCGAGCAGATCGCCGAAACCGAACCCAGGGTCTCAACGGACGGCAGGCGCTTGACGATTGCGTTCTGGGCAGCCAGGGCACGTGTGCCCATGGAATACATGGTGGTAACCACGGCGGGCAGACCGGTTGGGATGGCAGATATGGCCAGGGCGATGCCGGCAATGAAGATGGTTTCCATGGGCTGCCCATTGCGAATCCCCATGATCACCATGAGAATGAATGCCAGCCCGGCCAGTGAGGCAATGATCACAGTCAGCCGGTCAAGCTGCTTTTGCAGCGGAGTCTTGTCAGATTCGGTCTTATTGAGCAGGTCGGCGATGTTACCCATCTCCGTGCCCATTCCGGTGGTCGTGACAAGCATCTCGGCGCGCCCGCGTGTGACTGAAGTGTTCATATAAGCCATGCAGTGGCGGTCTCCCAGGGGGGCATCCGCTTTGGAGATGGTTTCGGTGTCCTTGGGCGAAGCCACACTCTCACCGGTGAGGGCGGCCTCCTCAATCTCGAGGGTGGCCGTTACAAACAGGCGTCCATCCGCCGGAACGCGATTGCCCGCCTCCATCAGCACAATATCGCCCGGTACCAGCTCCTCGGCATTCACCTCGACTGCCTGGCCGTTCCGGCGCACGCGGGCAATACTCTTCATCGTACTCGCCAGGGCCGACAGGCTGGCCTCCGCTTTGGCCTCTCCACGCAGGCCCAGGACGGCATTGAAGACGGTCAGGCCAACCAGCACCAGTGTCGTTCCAATATCACCGGTAAAGACCTGGTTGACGATTGCCGCACCCAGCAGGACAAATTGCATGAGGTCCTGATACTGTCCTAGAAACGCCTGCAGTCCCGATTTTTTCTTCTTCTCTGCTAATACATTTGGCCCATATTTCTGCAGCCGCTTCTGTACTTCATCTGTGCTCAACCCCTTGCCCAGGTCGACCTGAAGCTGCTGTGCCGCTTCCTCAGCCGTCAGGGTGTACCATATATTTTTACTTACTGGTTTTTCTGTCATAATCATTCACCTGCCTTTCAAAACTTCTCTGGGATATGCCGGAATGGATGCTTGGATTCCACGTAATCTCCCTTGGGTTGGCGCTTGGGCAGCGTCACCTTTTCATGGGGAACTTCCGTATACGGGATCAAGCTCAATAAATGTGTAATGCAGTTCAACCGCCCGCGGCGCTGGTCGTGGGAGTCCACCACCCACCAGGGGCTTTGCGGGGTGTCGGTAGCTTCGAACATGGCATCCCGGGCGCGCGAGTAATCGTACCAGCGGCGGTGGCTCTCCAGATCCATGGGGCTGAGCTTCCAGATCTTGCGGTAGTCGTTGATGCGTTCCGTAAAGCGCTCTGTCTGGTCCTCCATGGTTTCCTCCAGCCAGTACTTCACCAGGATGATGCCCGAGGCGATGATTGCATTTTCAATAGGTGGAACCCACCTCAGGAAGGACTTAACCTGCTCCTCAGGGGTAAATCCCATCACCCGCTCGACACCGGCCCGGTTGTACCAGCTTCGGTCAAAGAGCACCACCTCACCGGCGGCAGGCAGATGGGGCATGTAGCGCTGGAAGTACATCTGCGATTTTTCCCGATCGGTGGGAGATGCCAATGCCACCACACGAAAGACGCGCGGGCTGGTGCGTTCGGTGAGGCGCTTGATGATCCCTCCTTTGCCGGCTGCGTCGCGCCCCTCAAACAGCACACAGATTTTCGTTCCGCTGACCTTGACCCATTCCTGCATCTTGACCAGCTCAACCTGCAGCTTCCCCAGCTCTGCCTCAAACTCTTTTTTGCCCATCATTGGTTTGGGTTCTGAAGAAACCTCGGGGGTGCTTTCTACGATATCCTTACCCTTATCCTTTCCTTTATTCTTTCCTTTATCTTTATTCTTATCCTTCATTTTATCTTTTTTCTCCTTTCTGCCTTTATCTTGCCTTATGGATATACTATAAATTATCCATTAAGGATATGCTTAGGTTTCGATTACAGGCAATTCTGCTCTTCGGGGAGTTTTCAACGTCATGGAATCCTGTCCCGTATCTACAGCTACCCTACAAACGACAAAACCGCAGCCAGTAAAAATCCTACTACAGTAAAAAGACCCACTGTATTGCCGCCATGTTCGAATGCTTCCGGCATCATCGCATCGGCCAGCATGGTTAACATTGCGCCGGCGGCAAAGGCCTGGGCATAAAGTCCATGCGCACTGGGAAGGCGGAATACCACGGCATAACCCAAGGCTGCGCTTGCGGCGGAAATGAGCACGACCATCATCCACAACCAGAAGATGTTCCGGCGCGAGCGTCCAGATGCTTCAAGATTAAGCGATCCTGCCACACCTTCGGGCAGGTTCGAGACGAACACGGCCGCCAGGAAGGCAACGTTGATCGCACCTCCCAGGGCAACGCTCATACCCAGGATGATCGACTCGGGTATATTGTCGAGCAGCGTGCCGACAAAAATTGCTGCTCCCGATCCGCCCGGCTGGTCACCGGCGATATCCTTGCGGTCTGCGCCGCCGCGCCGATCAATTAACCAATCTCCTATAAAGAAGACAGCCGCACCCAGCATAAAGGCCACCCCCATGCCGGAAGCCGCCCCCAATACCGATTCAGGTACCAGTTCATAGGCGATGGCGCTGATGAGCGCCCCGGAACCAATACCCATGATGATCCCGATCGTGCGGTTGGATAAGCCACGCCCGGCCAGGGCATACCCTACCAGTAACGAGGCAGCGGCAGCTCCACCCCACAAAAAGGCTGTCAGCAAATTTTTCCTCCTTCTCTAATATGATTTGCCGATGTTGTCACCTCTGCTGACCAACAGCACCGTATCGATGCAGTCAGCACGATTTTACCAGCTGTCAGCAGCTTCCAGGGAGGCTTCTTCCACCATCTGCAGAGTATTGTATTAACTGGTCAATAGGTGGATTCAGCCTCCTTATGGCAGCTATCTCATCCTAAATTCCGTCCCGTTCAAACGGACAGGTCATGCAGTGACCGCCGCCGCGGCCTTTACCCAGTTCGAATCCGGCAATAGCGACAACTTCAATACCAGCCTGACGCATGGCAGAAATCGTATAGGTATTGCGCTCATAGGAAACAACCACACCGGGTTCCAATGCCACGGTGTTGTTGGCATCATCCCACTGCTCACGCTGCATCTGGTACTCGTCCCCGCCGGTTTCAACGATTCTGAGCTGTTTTGACCTGGAGCGCATCAGCCACAGCAGAAACGAAGCTCTTTTCTTCCGTTATATGGAAATCTCCGGCTTTCTTGCCCGGACGCAGGCTGATGGCGCGAATATTATTCACCACCTTGGGGAAGGCGGTCGCTACATCACGGTCCAGACAGGGTGAAAACGGTATCCAGGTGCATGTGGGCCCGGTCCTTGGTCATAACCGCGGCGATAACACGCTCAGCAGAACCGTTTTCAAAGAGCGCTTTAGCCACCAGCTCGACCATACGCGCCGAGGAGCGCTCGCTCACCCCGATCAACACTGTGCCTTTGCCAATGGGCATTACATCGCCGCCTTCCAGCGAGGCCTTACCAAAGTCTTGAATGTTGAATTTACCGTGATCGCCCTGTTCGGGATACCAGAAATGGAAGCCTGCATCCTTGAACATGGGGTGGTAGCGGTAGATGGTTGCCATGTTAATCGCTTCCCGCCTGCGGGCTGGCCAGAACATCGGGTTAACCGTGACCCCGTTGTAAATCCAGCACGAAGGATCACGTTGAAAGAGCGTATTCGGAACCGGAGGCAGAATAAAAAAGCCCGGATCATCCAGGGCTGCCACACCCAGGGAGATCTGCTTAAATTTTGCCATATCAAAGCCAAATGATTCCAGCTCCCCGGCAGTTAAACCTCCAACAAGGTGCCTGGCAAGTACATCGGCTTTCATCTTTCCCAGGACTTCGCGAACCTCATCCGCTATCGACCAGCCGACTGTATATTCTGATGCAACCAGGTTGATAACCGTCTTACGGGCTTCCTCAGAGGCAGCCAGGGCTTCACCCAGCAGTTCCACGTGGTAAAACACTTCAATGCCACGATCACGCATGGCCTTAACAAATTGGTCGTGCTCCCATTGGGCGCGTTCCACCCACAGCACATCGTCGAACAACAGCTCATCGTGATTTGTAGGCGTCAGGCGCTTGAGTTCAAGGCCTGGCCGGTGCACGATCACCTTTCGCAGTTTACCAACTTCCGAATTAACACCTAACATCTTATTACCTCCTTTAAAGGGTTGAGTCTTATAATTTGTTCACACGGAGCGACACTGTCCTGGTCGCCCTACCTATATTACGGAGCATTCCAGGGAGGCAAAAACCCTATTGATTAAAAGCCTTGCGGACACCCGGAAGCATGATATAGATCAAAATTAATCCGTTGATCACAAAACTGACGCTGACGTCGGTCCAGCTGTTACTTCCCAGCATCATCATAAAATCAAGGACCAGGTTGAAGATCGTGATCACCGCCAGAAAAAGCCAGGCGGCATTATCCATATTCCACAGCATCTGGATCAGCCAGACATAAACCCAAACCATCAAGCCCACATCACGGCGTTGAAGAAACTGAAGGCTCGAAAAGAGAAGGGTCCGATTGCAAATGGCAGGATGCCCAGCGATTGCAGGGTATGAATTCCAGCTATGGCAGCCAGGATTCCAGCCAGGCCAACCAGGATGGTGACGCCGAAAGGCCGCTTTCGGCTTGGTACAGCAGTAGAAATATCTTCGGTCATTTAATAATCTCCTTAAAATCGTTTAATTAATCATGATTTTCGGTTGGGCGAACACTCAGGATCACCCTTGAATTTCAACAATGCTATTCTGCCAGGTAAGACTATGGATGATAAATAGGGTGTTTACTCCTTATTCAGTACCGTTTGAACAAGCTGCTCCTGGGCGGCATTCAGTATTCCATAGATCCTGTCCAATGTAGATTTCACTTCGGGGTTGGTTGCCTCCTTGGAAGCGTCGTCTATATTCTCCAGGGTCTGGTTAAACTGGTCAATGGATGCATTCAGCTTCTCCATGGCTGCATCACCTGTCGCTTCCGCTGCATCATTTAACCTGTTCCCGATCTCCTCAATATCCTGCTTGATCAGGTCTGCTGCAGCTTCCTGGGAGGGCAGGCTGCCTGCCTTCTCCAAGGCCAGGTCCACCGCTGCCGTTGCCATCTCAACCTGGGCATCAATGCGATCCTGGGCAGTCTCCACACGTGCATTTACAACTCCCCGGGCTGTCCGGTAGGCCTGGCGGTCCGATCGCCCTACGACCAGGAAACCGATGATGATCAAACCAACGATTATGCCGATTAACCACCCCAATTCCTTTTTCATATTAATTCCTCCTATCTATCTATTATCAGTGATTATTTTGCTACTACATTGGTCCCAGCTTCACCAGCCACAATGGCGCCAATATCTGCCAACGAACCGATTGCAGCACGCTTGCCTGTCTTTTCAACAAACTGGATGGCAGCCGCCACTTTTGGCCCCATCGATCCGGCCGGGAAGGGATAGGTCTTCAACTCCTCAACCGTAATCCGTCCGATCATGCGCTGCTCGGGCTTGCCCCAATCCAGGTACACACCATTCACATCCGTAGCGATGACAAGCAGGTCAGCTTCCACCTGGCGTGCCAGCAGTTCGCTGGCCAGGTCCTTGTCGATGACGGCTTCGATCCCGGTCAGCCAGCGTTCTTTGGTTGGATCGTACATGGTGGGGATTCCCCCGCCACCGGCGCAGATGACGATGGTGCCTTTTTCCAGCAGCCACTGCACTGGTCTTATCTCAAAAATACGCTTGGGCAGCGGTGAGGGAACCACCCGGCGCCACTTGGCTCCATCTTGTTTGAATACCCAGCCTTTCTCCCCAATAAGCCGGTCCGCCTCCACTTTTTCATACACCGGTCCGACAAACTTGGTCGGATTGAGGAAGGCTGGATCACCGGGGTCGACTTCGACCATGGTCAGAATGGTGGCAAATGGCACCTCCATTGGCAGAAGGTTTCCCAGTTCCTGCTCGATCATGTATCCGATCATGCCCTCCGTCTGGGCCCCCAGCACATCGAGAGGATAAGCCTCAACCTCTTTGTAGGCTGAAGATTGAAGCGCCAGCAGACCCACCTGGGGACCGTTGCCGTGCGCCAGCACCAGCTGGTGCTGTTGGGCGACAGGAGCCAGAGCCTGCGCTGCCACCCGGATATTGGTTCGCTGCACATCATGCGTCATGGGCTCACCACGCTTAAGCAAGGCATTCCCACCCAAAGCTACAACAATTCTCATCATATACCTCCATTAATAAATTACTTTATGCTGGCAAGTCCATTTCCTTGGTACCCCAGACTTGCATCAGCTGTGCATAAAACTTGACCATCTTCGCCATCCCTGCCACAGGGATGCGCTCGTCGATGCCATGTTCCAACCCGCGGAAACTCTCATCCATCACCAGCGAGGTAAATCTATAGATGTTGTCACATACCGGTACAAAGTGCTGGCAGTCTGTTCCGCCCAGCATAATAAAAGGAGCAACGGGCGGATTGTCGAATACCTGGCAGATCACTTTTTTTAATCCTTTATATGCCGGGGTGTTTCGCGGAGAGATTGGTAAGGCTTCATTGTACTTGCCTTCCACGGGTTTAAACTTGACCCGCTCATCATTGATCACTTTTTTGGCATGCCATAACACGTCGGCAATCGAATCGCCCGGAAGCAGGCGGAAGTTGACAATTGCTTTTGCTTCAGCCGGAATGGTGTTATCCTCCACCCCGCCATTAATAATTGTCAATGCAGTCGTGGTGCGGATACTGGCATTCATCTCCGGGTTGGGCACCAACCAGCGCTTAAGCCACGGGCTGAACAACCAGACATTGGCAAATGCCGCCTGAATATAAATCGGTGCTGCCTTGCCAATTCCGTGGTAAAGGGGGCGCAGCCGGCGCAGGTGGGTCTGCATGGGGTGTGCCTCCAGGCTGGATAAAGCACGCGCCAGGATGCCAATCGCTGTCTGTGGTGGCGGCGTGGAGGAATGCCCCGGCTGGCTGTTTACGGTGAATTCCACGGTCAGGTAGCCCTTTTCGCTCACACCGATTAATCCAATCATGCCGCGCACTCCGGGGGCAAGACCGGCGCTGATCCCTCCGCCTTCATCTACAATCCCGGCCAGGCGTACGCCGCGGTCTTTGAACAGCTGCCCCAATACTTTGCTGCCGTTCACCCCCCCGGTCTCTTCATCATGGCCAAGGCCAAACAGAATGGTGCGCTGGGGACGGAAACCCTGCCTTAGCAGCTCTTCAGCCGCTTCCATGATGCCAATTAACTGGTTTTTTATATCCAGTGTGCCGCGACCCCAGATTAAGCCATCGGCAATTTTTCCTTCAAAGGGCGGGTAGGTCCACTCACTTGGGTCGGCGGAAACGACATCCTGGTGTGCCATTAAAAAGACCGGCTCCAAATCCGACCGGCTTCCCTGCCATGTGTACAGCAGGCTGTAGCCATTGACAACCTCGCGTTTCAGCTTCTGATGCACCAGGGGGTAAGTCTCCTCCAGCATTTTATGGAGCTGGCGAAACGCTTTTGGATCCGGAGTGCCTTGCTCATCAAGCGGGACCGTCTTGCAGCGTATGGAGGCTGCCAGGTGTTCGGCAACCAGTTGTTCATCAACCGGGATGCCCTCAATTGTTTCGATGGAGCCATGCGAGCGCTGGAAGAGGATTGTCTTGACGACAACATATACGGTGGTTATGACCAGAATCGCCAGGACGAAGTACAAGAAATGTAGCTAGCATGCTTATTAGATTCTCCAATCCTCTAGCTGATGGATGGCGTTCAGGTAACCGGTACAAACTTTTGCGGGGAGACGATCAAGGTCCCCAACAGCACGCCCAACGCAATTAAGGTGATGAGGACCAAGCATCTCACCCAGACCAATCAAGGCACTCTGGTAGTCTTCACTAAGAAGGCTTGTGACACTCAACAAGCCCCTTGCGCCGGGCACCAGGAACCAGAAGGCAAGCGCTTGAGAGGCCAATGCCGGTGTGCGCCGGGGTGAGCGCGCAATCAACTCCGAACTGAGCGCCATGAGTGTGGCAGCTAGAAGAACTCCAAAGTAGGGATTGACATACTTTTCACCTAGTGATTGTCCCAACATGGCGATATACAATACCAGCAGCATCCAAAACAGATCCCGGTTGGAGCCAGAAAGCCGCACAAAGGTACCAATGCCGAAGAACAACGTCCCCAGGACAGGCGCCCACCAGGGGAATACACTTGCCTCATACGTGGTGACCATAACAGATGGCAGATTGGCAATATTCAAGCCGATAGCAATACCAATGAACAGTAAGAAAAGCGCTGTACCTCCATATATTAACCGCGCAGAGCCTGACAGGATGTTCATGGAGGCCAGTTCGATCATGGCAGTGGTCAGGACAGCTCCAGGCAGGAACATAATCAGGGGGGGTATGAGCAGGTTGGCTGGACCATAAACTATGCCAAGACGGGTCAATTGGAAGATGATTGTTGAAACCAACGTTGCTGCAATTACAGGGAGAAGCAGGTTGAAGCGCGGCCAATTCTTGGAAAACAGGACTAACATCCCCACCAGTATGCCAGTAGCGCCGGTAATGATTAATGCTTCAGTATCTACCCGAAAGAGCATCGTCAGCCCCACGATGGAAAGGAAATATCCAAAGATAACTGCCGCTGAATTAAAACGCGGCGGTTTGGCAAGAATGTGATCCACCTGGCTTGAGGCTTCACCTGGCAGTGTGTGTTTCTTCTTCACCCGGTCAATCAACTCGATCAACGCCGATATTTGGTTGAGCTGCAGAGTGGTTGGACGTTGAACGGAAAAGTCCATCAATCCCTGTACTGACTGGCCTACCTTGATCATGAGGATGTTCGGAAATGCCACAATTTCGCAGTCCACGTCATAAACATGGGCAATCTCGGTCAGCGTATTTTCCACTACCCCAACTGATGTGCCAGCTGCAATCAGGCCTTTGCCGATTTTTCGCAGGCATTCAAGCAGCTCCGGCTCATTGGTAAGAGCCCGGGCATGTGTATTATTCGAACCATCAAAACTCATTATTTATCCAGTCAATCCTAGTATCATGCTATGGTTGCAATAATCCGCTTCTTGCTACTTGGACAGGTCAACCAGCGGCGCCTGCTTCAAGGATTCCAAGGGCGGTTGTTTATCCGGATCCAGGCGCATGATATTGATGCCCATGAATCCATAGATCATCCCCAGAGCGAAATTGAGGATGTTGAAGAAACAATACGGAAAGTAAAGAAATGTAGACACTCCCAGGGTGGCTGTCATATAGGCACCGCACGAATTCCAGGGGATCATGGGGGAGGTAACTGTCCCCGAGTTCTCCACTGCCGTGGCCAGCGTTTCCGGATGAATGCCGCGGTGGCGGAACTCCAGCAGGAACATGCGTGCCGGCAGGACGATGGCGATATACTGGTCGCCGCCGATGATGTTCAACCCAAGCGAAGTGACCATGACGGTGGCAATCGTACCGCCGATTGATTTGACCTTGCTGATGATTGGGGTGATCAGCCTGCTATTAAAACCTCCATAATCCATCATGGCTCCAAAAGACATTGCCCCGAGGATTAGCCAGACGGTGGTAAGCATGCTGTCCATACCCCCGCCAGAGAACAGCTTGTCAACCTCAGCAACCCCGCTCGAAAGGGTAAATCCATTGCCCATGGCTACCCACACTGCTTTCAGAGCAGCCATAGGGTAGGACAGGCTGGATCAGCAGCAAAGGCTGTTACAACCTGGGGCTGCAGCACAACAGCCACCAGGGCTCCCACCAGTGTACCGATCAGGATGGAGAGGAATGCCGGAAATTTCTTGATTCCCAGCAGCAGCAGCACAACAATCGGCAGGATATTCCACAAAGTGATTTGATACGTGTTGGAGAGGGCATCCAGAGCCACCGTCGTATCCACTGCTGTAGAACTGACCTCAGCGCGCAGCCCTATGATGAAAAAGATCACCAGCGAGATCAGGTAGGCCGGGATCGTAGCTTTAGCCATGCTGCGTATGTGGGTGTATACATCGCTGCCCACAATGTTCGGTGTCAGGATGGTTGTCTCCGAAAGCGGGGTCATCTTGTCGCCAAAATAAGCCCCGGAGATGACTGCACCGGCGGTAATTTCCGGGGACATGCCGAGAGCCTGGGCAATGCCAACGAAGGCTACCCCCACCGTGGCGGCCGTCGTCCAGGAACTGCCCGTGACAATTCCGATAACCCCGGTTAGCAGGGCGGCAGCCAGGTAGAACCAGCTCGGGTCGATATACTTGATGCCGTAGTAGACGACTGTAGCGATTGTGCCCGACATGTTCCAGGTACCAATCAGCGCCCCGACCATGAGCAGGATCAAAATGGCGCTCATGGCCATGGAGATGCCTTTTACTATTTCCTCGCCCAGTCTCTCCCAGGAATGGCCATTTTTGTGGGCAACAATGGCTGCCACAACGGCGCTCATAAATAAAGCAACCTGTAAGGGGCCAAGCGATGCATCAATGCCGAATAGGAAGATCGACATGGTGAGCAGCACGATCATAAAGAGCAGCGGGATCAGTGCATCCAGTAAGGATGGTTCGCGAATAGCATTTTCTTGATTTTCCATCTGGGCATCCTTCTTTTAATTTAGGTAAACTCTAAACCACTCGAGCATCACATTTCTAGAAACAAAGCACTCAATTTTCCTTTTCTACAATCTCGGTTTGTTTCAACTCACGCTTACTATATACTCTCCAGATGCCCTCAACCACCCAGGCCAGGATAATCGTCGCCACCAGGATGACAAAGGTTTGCGGAGCAGTGAGCAGGGTATACCAGGCAAAGAGGAGGATGGCCAGGATAGTCAGCAGCAGCGCCAGGACAAGGACTATCCTGGAAGCTCCGGTCTCTTTGCTCATGCGCAAATGGGCAATTGTAACCAGGACGAAGATAGCCAGTGCCACGGCGCTGCCAATGGAGGCGATGGCAGAAACATCAAACAGCAAAGCCAGGGCAAGGATCAATATGGCCGATATCACCAGGCCTTGTGTCCCTCCCTCACGCCGCTTGCGTTTCAGGCCAAATCTCGGAGGCAGTGTTCCATCTTTAGCCATGGCATAGGTGGCGCCTATCGAGGCATAAAGCTGCGAGTTGATGGCTCCGGTTGTGGCGAATACAGCAGCAATGGAGATCATGGTATAGCCGAACGCTCCAAAGATAGGCAGGGCTGCAACCGCTAGGGCGGTGTCCGCATTGGCAATAACCTCCTCAACAGTCAGCGTTCCAAAGACTCCAATGGACAACGCGACATAGAAGTACAACGGTGAAGCCGAGGGCAATGTACATTGCCCGGGGCATATTTAACTTTTGGATTCTCGATATCTCCACCGGAAAATGAGATTACACCAAAACCCAGGTAAGCAAAGAAGGTTAGGGAAACACTGGCCAGGATATAAGACATAGGAGGGTACAAGGCAGGAGCTAATAAGGATACATCCATGTTCATCAGCATGGCAATGGCAAATCCGCTTAAGACCACCAGGACGATAGAGACAATTGCCGTTTGTGCCCTGGTGACCGCCTCTGCCCCAATCGAATTCAGAAAAGTCAGAAGGATGACAATGGCAGCCGCAAAGAGCTTTAACCCAGACAGGATCGGCGCTTTCTCCCAGAAAAAGACTGGTCGCATAATTGCCGAAGGAGACAGCAACCATGGCAGTTACAATAAGCACCGAGAAATAGCCCAACATGACAATCCCGCCAGTGAAGAACCCTTTGCCATAACCGCGCACGATCCAATCGATCATCCCGCCTGCGGAGGGATAGCGAGCGCCCAGCTTGGCGAAGGAATAGCCCTGCAGTAAAGCGATGATTCCGGCAATAAGAAAAGAAATCCAGACCGCTGCGCCAGCGATCGTCCCGGCTTCCCCAAATAAGGCAAAAATACCGGCCCCAACCATGGATCCGATCCCGATAAAAACTGCTCCCCTTAAGGAGATTTTTCCATTTTTCGATTCTTGTTCTGCTGGTAGAGAATTCTTTTCCATAATATCTCCCAAGGATAATTCCTTATTAATAACTGGTTGATCATATCTTAGTTTTGGCTTTGCCTGGCTACGACCTCTTTGAAACACATATAATGAGTTATTAAAATCGAATCGTAAAGAAAACAATTGCTATACGCATCCTCTAAAACTATATTCAACAGAAAATCACCTGGTCAGTTCATATATGGCATGGGCATAGATTTCCATGGCCTGGAATAAATTCTCCAGCACCACACGCTCATTGGGCTGGTGTTCTGTTATCGGTTCATCCCGGATAAGTGCTCCAAATGCCACGCAGTTGTCAATTGCCCGGGCATAGGTAGCGCCGCCCGAAGAAACGGGCTGGGAGACCAAATCGCCGCTGACCTCACGGTAAACCTGCATCAGCTTCTTGATCATAAAATGATCCAGGGGAAGGTAAATGGGAGCCAGCCAGTCAAACTCCTTGTAGGTTAGCCCATATCGAGATGCTGCTGCACTGAGCTTGGAGACAACCTCTTCCTTGGATGCGGTGACCGGAATTCGGGCATCAATGGAGATCTGTTCCATAGCACCCATTTCGATCTTACCCACATTAAACTTGAGCTTACCGGAAGGCTCATCAGCGCAATTGCCAAAGATGGACGGGTTGCATTGGGATCTTCACCAATTTCCCGGGCGATAAAACGGATGGCTTTCGAATCCACCCCTATGGCATCCAGCGCAATGCACAGCCGGGCAATGGCATTGATGCCTTCCTCGGGAACCATGGCATGGGCGGCTTTTCCCATGATTTCAATCCCATCCTCATTCCACTCGTATTCGAAACCCAACCGGTCCAGTTTATCCGCCAGGTCATCCTGGCGCTCCCCGTCGTAGAACATGGTATCAGGCACAGCGTTGAAAGCGGAACCACCAGCTATACGCAAACCTTCCTCGTTTGTGCCTTCCAATTGAAGCTGGAGCAGTCCTTTCTCGGCGTATGTCAGCGGAAACCTGGAGTCGGGTGAGAAACCCATGTCCGGCAGCTCCTCTATTTCCTTATAGCGGTTGATGCAGCGCCATAAAGTCTCCTCATCCGTACCGAAAATGAAGCGCAGGCGCTTATTAAACTTGACCCCTGCATCCATCAGGGCTTTCACGGCAAATAGGGAGGCGCAAATCGGCCCTTTATCGTCCTGGGTGCCGCGTCCGTACAACATGCCATCGAGTTCCACCGGCTCAAAGGGACCACGTTCCCAATCCTGCAGTTTTCCAGGAGGCACAACATCGAGGTGTCCCAGGATACCGACAAGTTCTTCTCCCTCGCCGATCTCGGCATAACCGTAATACCCGTCTTCGTCATACTTGGTACGAAATCCCAGGTCACCGGCGATCTGCAAGGCTTTGCGCAATGCCTGATCAACGGCCTCACCAAACGGGAATCCACCGCCCCCTTCCTCGCATACACTGGGGATGCTTACCAATTCTTTTAGGGCAGCCTTCATCGGCTCGCGTTGGTCTTTAATATATGGTGCCAGGGATGCACGCATGGATTATTCTCCTTTCTAAAATTTGGGGTGCAGGCAGGGGACCTGCCTGCACCCCCACGTATTTGTTATCAGTCTCCCAGCGTGGCGACCATGATGGCTTTGATGGTGTGCATGCGGTTCTCGGCCTGCGCAAAGACGATCGATCGTTCGGACTCGAACAGCTTCTTCGGTTACCTCCAGGCTTTCCATGCCGGTTTTCTGATAGATATCCTCACCGACCTTGGTCTGGCGGTTGTGGAAGGCCGGCAGGCAGTGCATAAATTTAACCTTGGGATTGCCGGTCTTTTTGACCACATCCATGTTAACCTGGTAGGGCTTGAGCATCTTGATGCGCTCATCCCACACTTCTTTGGCTTCGCCCATGGAAACCCACACGTCGGTGTACAGGTAGTCCACACCCTTGACGCCCTCTTCCACACTCTCGGTCAGTGTCAGGCGGGCGCCGGTTTCGGCAGCAATTTGCCGGCAGGTCTTAACCAGGTCTTCGGCCGGCCACAGCGCCTTGGGGGAGCACAGGCGTACATCCATGCCCAGCTTGCAGCCTGTGACCATCAGTGAGTTGCCCATGTTGTTGCGGGCGTCGCCCAGGTAGCAGTAGGAAATTTCCTGCAGGTGCTTGTCCGAGTGCTCCATCATGGTCAGGATGTCACAGATCATCTGGGTGGGATGGAACTCATCGGTAAGGCCGTTCCACACCGGCACCCCGGCAAACTCACCCAGGATTTCCACCAACTCCTGGCCGAAGCCGCGGTATTCGATCCCATCGTACATGCGCCCCAGCACCCGGGCGGTATCTTTCATGGATTCCTTGTGACCGATCTGCGAACCGCTTGGCCCCAAATAGGTGACGCGGGCGCCCTGGTCATAAGCAGCCACCTCAAAAGCGCAGCGCGTGCGGGTAGAGGTCTTTTCAAAAATCAGGGCGATGTTCTTGTTCTTCAGCCTGGGCTGCTCATACCCGCCATACTTTGCTGCTTTCAGATCAGCGGACAGCTTGAGCAGGAACTTGAGCTCGTCGGGGGTAAAGTCGAGCTCCTTAAGAAATTGCGGTTGCGTAAATTGAATGCCATTTGTAAATCTCCTTTTTTATGATGTGATCGGATTTATGAAAATCTGGCATTTCATCCGTATAGCTCAGTACCTGGATCTCATGGTAAAATCTTAATCATCCAAGATTGGCCTGCACTCTCCCGGATTTCACGGCTTTTGCCAGGCTGTCATGATCACGTTCAGTCTGGTCGGCATACGCCAGGGCAAATTTACCGAGCGCCAGGTCAAAAAGATCTTTCCTGCCCAGGTAGCCGGTAATCATGGCGGCATCGCCCGCCTTGGCATGGGCGCGTGCCAATACCCACCCGCAGATAGCCGCATAACGGGCTTGAAAATCCGGCTTCATACCTTCAAGCGGGATGGAGAACTTCATGTCGCGCAGTTGGCGGACATAATATTGAGTACCATTATTACTGGTCATCCAACCCAGGAACATATCACTGGCCGACTGCATCAGGCGCTGCCCTACAACGATACGCTGACCATTGTGGTTGAATTCACTCTTTCCGGCATAAGGCTGCCAGAACCGATGGACGTGCTTCTTTGACCTGCAGCAGCAACGGATCATCGCTGCCAGCCAGCAGCAAAATGATGAAGCAGCACGTGCCCACACTGCCAACCCCCACCACTTTAAAAGCAAAATCCTCAAAATGGTAGCGCTCAAGCAGCTTGATCATATGGGGGGGAGCGTTTTACAATAGTCCGAAAGCAGTTTTGGTACACCAGTATTGGTGTATTGGGGTTCGGGAAAGTGAAAGACAAGCGGCGGCTGGTCAACAATTCGCCGGTGGCCGTCCACCAGACCGGTGATTTTGGGAAAAAGGTATTCGCCTACAGAGGCGTGCGCTTTGGCAGCGATATGCTCACGGTACTGGCGCACTTCCGCGTTGGGTGCAGCATCTATCAGAGTCTTGTCATCAAGGCGCGAATACCAGACATCCAGCACATGCATGTCCGCATACTCACGCAGGTGCGTACGGTAAGACAGCGACAATTCATGGACAGCGGTCTCGTTGGAGCGATCAGGAATCCCCTGTACCCTCCCGGCAACCACAAAGCTGGCCGCCAGGCGCTTGATATCCCATTCCCAGGGCGCCGGCAGGGTTTCATCAAAGTCATTGAGGTCGAAGACCAGGTTGCGCTCTGGAGTGGCAAAAAGACCCAGGTTGGCCAGGTGGCAGTCACCGCATGCCTGAACACGGATCCCGCTGACAGGCGTTGCTGCCAGGTCGTAGGCCATCAGGGCTGCCGATCCCCGCAGGAAGGCAAAGGGATCTGCCAGCATGCGCCCGTAGCGGATTGGCACCAGATTTGCCATCCGGCCCTGGTTGGATTCCTCCAGGATGGAAACCGCATCCCGCCCGGGAGTCGTCAGGTGAAAATCAGCATGGGCCTGGCGCGGCACTTGCTCGCGCAGCGCCCGCCCCATTTCCATGCGTTGACTGGATGGCAGTAAAAATGTATTGCTTTCCGTTTTATTCATACACGCCTCCCATGCATCCACAGCCTCACTCAATGATTAGTCCTCTGTGCGAGCCCATTCACAGGCTGCCTCGAGCTGGCCTTCCGGAAAGTGCTTTTCCTCAGTTTGTGTGAATGGTCCAACCAGGCGTGTGAACCATTCGATCCATTTCTGGCTGCCCACGAACGCTGCCCGGTGAATCTTTTTATATTCTCCAAGGCTGAACTTAAGGTCCTTCCTGGCAGCTTCCAGGTCTCCGTAAAACTCAAAGCCGGATAAATCCACCACCAGGCTGACCTGATGACCTTTGGCTTTTAAGAGTTCTGCAATCGCAAGCGCGTCTAGGAACTGCTGGTACTCCTGGCCGGTTACTTTTCCGTTGAAATGCACCACCAGGCAGCCTATGGGCGAGTTAGGCAGGATCTCGATCATCATCCGCCCATCAGCACTCCGGCGGTCAGTACCACGACGGTGAGGACGAATAGTAAGGCCAGCAGGACCGCTACAAATTTCAACCAGACGCCATAGCCGACCCTGGCGATGGCCAGACCGCCCATCACCACCGCCGACGTGGGGGTGACCAGGTTGACAAGGCCGCTGGCAGCCTGGTAAGCCGTAACAACCAGGTAGCTGGGTACACCAGCGAATGTTGCCAGCGGAGCCATGATCGGCATCGAAACAGTCGCCAGGCCAGAACTGGAAGGAATCAGGAACGACAAGGGCAGGTAGAGGATATAGGTGGCCAGGATGAAGCCGACGGAGCTCAGCCCGGAGGTAGCCTGTTCCATCCAATAAAGTACCGTATCCGTGATCAGGCCGTTGTTCATGACCACGGTGATGCCGCGGGCCACGCCGATGATCAGCGCCACACCCAGCATATCACGCGCTCCATCAACAAAGGTATCCACCAGTTCCTTCTCCCCCAGCCGGCCGATCAGGCCAATCAGGATGCCGAAGAACAGGAAACAGGCCGTCATCTCCGGGAACCACCACCACCAGGTGGGTATGGCAATGCCCAGGTCTTCCCAGGGGATCACGCCGTATATCATCACCACAAAAGCCAGGCCGAAGAACAGCAGGATCACCTTGTGCCGGGTAGTGAATTCCGCAAACCCAGTTCCCTCAGCGCTTTCAGACAGGAACTGCTTCTCGTTTTCGGCTTTCACATCATAAGATCAGCGATTTGGTTGGATCTTTCTTCACCTTCTCGGCATAGCGCATTACAAAGAAAATGCCTATGATTGTGCCAACGATCAACAGGACCAACCGTCCCGCCAGCCCTTCGGAGATGGTGGTGCCGGCAAAACCTGAAGCAATACCTGTAGCAAAGGGGTTAACTGTGGATCCCAATGTGCCTATCCCGCACCCCAGCATGATCAACGCCGCGGCGCTGAGCGCATCGTAGCCGGCGGCAAGCATGACCGTGATAATCAGCGCATAGAAAGCCAGCGACTCTTCAGCCATGCCATAGAATGTTCCACCGGCGGCGAAGATTGTCATCAATATGGGGAACATCCATTTCTCTTTACCCTTGAGTTTGGTCACCACCGAGGCAATTCCGCTGTTGATGGCGCCGGTCTTCATCGTCACGCCCAGGAATCCGCCGATAATAAGCACGAACATGGCTACATCGATGGCACCGAACAGTTCACCACTGTTCCAGACATCTACATTACCGGTTTCATCCTCAATGCCGTACATACCGGCGATGGGTCCGTTGATTGCGCTGGCGAGCAGCTTTTGCGGATTGGGTTCCACCGGGTGATAGGTACCTGGAATCGGTGCACCTTCCGCATCGTAGTCATACGAGCCGGCCGGTACCAGCCAGGTGGCAAGGGCTATCAAAATTAGTAAAAGAAATAATATTGTAAATGCGGTTGGAAAAGTAAATTTTTTCTTAGTTTTTTCTTGATTTGCCATGGTTTTTCTCCTTTCAATTTGTCGATCATCTATCTTGCGGATTCGCTGAACGGGTTTACCCCTGCCTATAAGCGCTCAACCAGAAACAAGGGATAGTGTAAATCGTAGAGTGTATTGAGAATCCCGATAAGCGAGGCTTGATCCCTAAGTTCGCCTGTCAGGGAACTGATTGGATGCCCAGAATCCGAGATTCCATGGGAAATGATCATGCCTCCCAACCGGTCGGACCAATTCCCTGCAAGGCTGCCCTCCACCTCGTATGCGGTAGACGGCCTGGCAATCGAATGCAAAAATGCCCTCATTTCTTATTCGATTCATACATATAATATTACTTTTTTTTATTATACAGGGATACCACCAGAAGGGTGTAAAAGGGTGTAGAACATTATTTCTACTTAGCGGGAATAACGATTTTTTTCGAATAATGACGGGCAATATGGTTAAAATCAATTCATCCTCGTCCATATTGAAACCAGGCACCCTGTATCGGTTGGACATGCGGCATTTCATGGACCTATCAGAAATTTGATGCCTTCCAGCTAATACTGAACAGTCGGGTTGTGTACTTTTCGTACGGATGGCTACCCCCCAATATTCGCCAGATTACTGACAAGACTTTCAACATTCTCTGAGATGTCCCCATTGTTGGATTATTAAATGGCAAGTGATGGAATTTAAGCGCCTAACCATAGGGAGAAATCAGAAATATTCAAATAACATATTACCGGGATAAAATTATATCGGAATTATTAATCCGGCTTATGGTACACACCATTAGAATAATCCTGATTATCCAGGTTTACATTTTCTTAAAAATCAATGGCAAATTAGGCGTGCTATAATCCCTCATGCATAATTTTTTCGCTTTAATATCGGGTTGAGGTTACCCTCAGAATAAACAGATGGAAACTCAAGCCAATAAACCGGTCTTATCCGTGCAACCGGACAGTTTGGATTTCGCTCAAATTAATCCAAAAATCATGGTTGACATCCCACCCCTAACTATATTGATAAAGAATTCTGGTGGAGGGGTACTGGCTGGCGAGATCATTCCCCAGGTTAAATGGATCAATGTTGCTCCATCATCATTCAAACTGCTAAGCAGCGAGCTAAGTCAGCATACGGTACGTGTCTCATCGCCTCCACCCCAATACTGGACGAAGAAATTTCATCCTATCAACCAGATTCTACTTGTTACCAGCAATGCAGGTCAGCAAGTAATTCCCGGGCAGTACTTTGTCATTAATAACTGGGAATTGATTCCAATCCTGCCAAGAAAAAAAATCTGGATTGGTCTCCTGGTATTCCTCTTGATGATTTCCTTATTTGCAGGATCTGCTTTATTCCTTAAGACCAAAGCATCCATGGACAACAATCTCAGCCGGCCCAGGTTATTAACCATCGGAGCTGAGACAATCCACGCCGGTCTGACAGAATCCCCCCTACCAAGCCAAACGATATATCTCGATCGTACCCAACTGTTCGAGTCAACTGAACCGCTACCACTAACAAATCCTTCGCAAGAAACCACCCCATCCCCAATGGTCACATTCACACCATGGCCGAGGGACCGCTTTCCATCTGCAGAAAATCTATTGTTTTCCTACTATGGCTTCATTAATAACCGGGATTATGATCAAGCCTGGTCCCTGTTGTCTGAATATTTTCACCAAAATTGTTGTAATGAGGGATTAATCCAGCCATTTGAAATCTATAAAGCCTGGTGGGAAAAAGTCCAAAGGGTTGAGATTGTCTCCGGACAGGTCATTCAACCCGACCAGAATCCCCTGGAGATCCGCATCAAGTTGAAATATTTTCTAAAAGACGGCGGTGTTGCGGAAGATGAATATATCTATGGCATCATCTCCGATGCCCAGACAAACCGCTTGCTCATTAATGAGGTTGGGCCAGTACAGCCATGAAGATGAGCTGGATAATTAAATTCTCCAGGCACAACAAATAATCTATGCGCAATTTGTAACCTTCTAGTATTTAGCCGATAATTTCAACAACCTTTCAGCGGCTGCATTCATGGTGGGTATTGTTTTGGCAAAATTAAACCGGATTTTATTTTCCCCCATCTTTTTTCCATCAAAATAAAAGCTGGATCCAGGTACAACTGCCACACCAATATCCCTGGCGATATACTCAGCAAAGCTGCGATCCATCGTCCAATCCGGTTTCCAATATTTTTGGTCATCCCATTCAATTCGGGAAAAATCAGCTAAAACGTAATAGGCCCCCTGCGGAGAAAAATAGCTCATGCCAGAGACATCCAGAGCATTTAGCAGGATATTTTTTCTTTGTGTATATTCATGCCTTATATTATCATAATAAACTGTTGGTAAATTGAGGGCAACAATTCCCGCTTTTTGGAACGGCGCCGGGGCGCAAACGGTAAGGAAATCGTGAACTTTGCGAATCCGCCTGGAAATTTCTTTATCTGCCACAGCCCAACCCACCCGCCAGCCAGTCACTGCATACGTTTTTCCCAGCCCGCTGATCGTTACGGTTTTATCCTCCATGCCCGGCAGGGTGGCAATGCTTACATGTCGAATGCCATCATAAAGGATATGTTCATAAATTTCATCCGCCACTGCGATGACACCGAATTGATTACACAATTCTCCAATAATGATTAATTCTTGCTCTGTAAAAACTTTTCCGGTTGGATTATGGGGTGAATTAAGGATAAGCAATCTTGTTTTTGAATTAAAGGCTGAGAATATTTTTTGTGGGTCCAGGGTGTATGTACCTCCCTCGAGTTGGACAAAAACAGGCTTCACCCCAGCCATCCAGCAATCCGGTACATAATTTTCATAACATGGTTCAAAAATGATCACTTCATCCCCGGGTTCAGTCAGCGCAAGGATGGCAGACATGACAGCCTCGCTAACTCCACAAGTCACCGTGATCTCTGTTTCCGGATCCACCATTGAGTTCCAACGGAGGAGATAGTTCTGTGCAATTGCGTTACGGAATTCTGGAGAGCCAAAAGGGAAGGTATATTGATTCTCGCCATCCAGGATCGCCGCTGAAGCGGCCTGAATTACCGAAGGAGGTGTGCCTAACTCTGGCAGTCCCTGGGAGAGATTGATTGCACCGGTTTTCTCGCCCAGCCTGGTCATTTCACGGATTACCGATTCAATAAATAGATCCGTGCGAGATCCAAAGGATTTTTTCATACCTGATTTTCCAGCCCTAACCGAATGATCATGATTATCCATTGAGAATTTATTGTCCAATCTGGAATGAATTTCAGGACGTGTCGTCCAGAAAAAACATTTCGGGGTGATGTTATTCCAATTATTATATAATCAATCTGTGGTTAGATATTTTTTGGAGGATTGATTACGAGATGAGTAGAAGACCACATCTGACGCATTTTATAATCCGAACCTTAATTGGCCTGGTCCTTTTTTTTAATCTCACCTGTGCGATCCAGTTTTTATTATTTCCACTAACGTATCTCGGTAGTTTTGGGATATTGGAAGAAAATGGAACAGCAGTCATTCGTGGTTATGGGATATTGTTTATCATGTGGAACGTGCCTTATCTGTTCGCCTTCATCAATCCAATACGATTTATCATATCGCTGTACGAAGCCATTATCATGCAATCCATCGGAATCCTGGGGGAAGGCTGGATCATGAATTCCCTGCCTCAACATGTTGAACAAACAAAAAATATGGTCTGCCGGTTTCTCTATTTTGATATTTTTGGACTGATGGCTCTTTTCTCCGCATTGATTATTATAAAAAATTTCAAACAAACTCAATTACCTACGGAGTAATAATAAATTAGGTGCCCAATGACCCAAACATTAAACTCCTTCTATAAGCCAAAATCGGTAGCAATTATCGGCGCTTCGTCCAACCCGGGTAAATTGAGTCACGGAATAATTCGAAATCTTGTCCAAGGTTCCTACTCTGGAGATATTTTTCCGATCAATCCAGGCAGTAGTGAAATTCTTGGAATGACGTCCTATAAAACCATTGAAAATGTACCAAAGGATGTTGACCTGGCAGTAATTGTACTGCCGGCTAATTTGATCCCCGAAGCATTGATATCCTGTGGTGAAAAAGGGGTCAGGGCTGCAATTATAATTTCCGGTGGATTTAAGGAAATTGGCCCATCGGGAGCGATACTGGAACAGCAATGTGCCGCAATTGGTAAACGATATTCCATGCGATTGATTGGTCCCAATTGTGTTGGTACGCTTGATTTATATTCAGGATTAAATACAACCTTCATTAAAGGTATCCCAGAAAAAGGGCATATTGGTTTTGTCTCCCAATCCGGGGCTGTATGCGGCGCGGTAGTTGATATTGTGCAAGATCTGGGAATTGGTTTTTCATCCATGGCAAGCCTGGGAAATGAAATGGATGTTAATGAAACGGATATCATCGAATATCTCTGGAAGGAGGAAAACACCAGAGTAATCTGCGCTTATGTCGAATCGATCCATGACGGAGGCCGGTTCATAGAAATTGCCAGTAAAGTAACCAGGGATAAACCGATTGTATTGCTCAAGGCAGGGCGTTCTGGCGCCGGTGCCCAGGCAGTTTCCTCGCATACAGGGTCGATTGCTGGATCTTATGATGCCTATCTGGCAGCCTTCAAACAGAGTGGGGTTACTGTCGTAAACACTCTCCAGGAATTAATCGACGTCAGTCTGGGATTTTCCCTTCAGCCCCTTCCTGGCGGCAAAAATACTGTCATTATTACCAATTCGGGAGGTCCGGCTGCATTGGCAGCTGACACTCTGGAGGTAAATGACCTTGCGCTGCCTGTTTTACAACCTCAAGTTCAGCAGAATTTAGCGAAGGTACTTCCGCCAAATTCACAGGTGATGAACCCGATTGATATGCTCGGAGGTGCAGATCAACAGGAATATTCCGCCGCCATCCAGGGGATCATGGCAGAGAAAGATATCCATAATGCCGTCATAATTCTTACCCCCCAGGCCCTGGTGAACCCATTGGAGATTGCCGAGGCGATACTCCTTTCTACCAAAAACCGTGAAAAAACCATCATCTCCTGTTTTGTTGGCGGGACCAGCATTCCGGATGCAAGACGTTTTTTGCATAAAAATAACATCCCGATGTATATTTTCCCTGATCAGCCTGGAAGGGTATTAGGAGCAATGCTTGAACACCGGTCCCGGCTGGAAAAAAAACAAATCCATGAAGATAAAGTAATTCAAAGGGATCAGGCAGGTGCAGGGAGCATTATCCAGCTTCTTCGTTCGAAAAGGATCATCGGTGAAGCCGGGACACGTCCGTTATTGGAGGCATATCATATTCCTGTAATTCCAGGCGGAACTGCTGCATCTGCTCAACAATCCTTAATTATTGCGGAAGATATTGGATTCCCGGTGGTTATGAAAATTGCAGCAGAAGATGTATTTCATAAATCGGAGATTGGTGGTGTCATCCTCAACCTGGAGAATGGGACCGATGTAATTACAGCCTTTAATGACCTTAAAAAGAGATACCAGAACAATAATCTGGACCATTCCCCTTTGGTCGTTTTAATTGAAAAAATGGCATCCCGGGGCCATGAAGTAATCATCGGGATGAAACGCGATCCAACTTTTGGTCCGCTAATGATGTTAGGCATGGGTGGCACGATGGTAGAACTCACCAGGGATGTATCCTTTCGAATTGCCCCGCTTAGAATGGATACAGTCTTAGAAATGATTTCCGAACTTAATACCGGATCAATCCTGTATGGTTTCCGGGGAAGCCAACCTGCTGATGTCCAAAAATTGGCAGAAATAATGATTTCCCTGGGACAGATGGCACTTGATTTTCCTATTATCCAGGAAATTGAAATAAATCCACTGATGTTATTGGATGACGGGAAGGGCGCTTATGCACTGGATGCCAGAATGGTGCTCTCCTGAAGGGAATCTTTCTGACCGTAAAGGTATTATTAAGCAACGATAATTATTGAAGGAGAAAAAATTGAATAAACTACTTGGTGTACTTACTGCAGGTGGAGACAGTCCCGGATTAAATGCAGCAATCCGAGGGATCGGAAAAGCAGCCCTGGATGTCTATAAATTCCAGGTAATTGGTTTCAGGGATGGTTTCAGGGGTGTAATGCAGGATCGCACAGTCCAATTGGATGGATCTGCATTATCCGGGATCTTAACCGTAGGGGGAACAATCCTGGGGACAAGCCGTGATAGACCCAACAAAATGCCGGTTGGGGGTCAGGTTCTAGATATGACCGAAGCGATTTTTGATACGTATAAAAAACACCATCTGGATGTCCTGGTGTGTATCGGGGGCGGAGGAACTATTAAAAGCGCTTACAAACTTAGCCAGTTGGGGATGAACATCATCACGCTTCCAAAAACGATTGACAATGATATCTATATGACTGATGTAACCTTCGGCTTTGATACAGCATTAGGAATTGCAACAGAGGCAATCGACAGGTTACACAGTACTGCACACAGTCACCACCGCATTATTGTCGTCGAAATTATGGGCCACAATGCCGGTTGGCTTGCCTTAGGGGCAGGGATTGCAGGAGGGGCTGATGTAATCCTGATACCGGAAATACCTTATGATGAGCAAAAAATTGCCGATGCAATCCTGAAACGCAGCAGGGATGGGAAGCATTTCAGTATCGTTGCTGTTGCTGAGGGTGCAATGTCAATTAATGATGCGGAAATCCTGAAAAAGGCAGAAGAAAAGGTGGAAAAAGCAGAATCCGGTGACGTGAAGATTGAGGCAAAACAAAAGATTGAGGAATTTAATGCTCAGCACCTCGGTAATACCTTAAGGTTGGCTAACCAATTGGAATCCCTCACTGGATTAGAATCCCGGCTTACCATTTTGGGACATTTACAAAGGGGAGGCACACCTTCTGCTGCAGACAGGCTTCTCGCAACAAAATTAGGGACTGCCTGTGCTTCGTATATCAATAAGGGTATCTCCGGCGTAATGATTGCTTCGCGGGGAGAAGGTGTTGAACCTGTACAACTGGAAAAAGTTGTTGGCAGAAGAAAGATTGTCCCCCTGGATCACGTCTGGATTGAAAGTGCCAGACTGGTAGGCACCAACCTCGGTGATTGATGGATAATCCAGGTTGTAATTAATTAACACTGCTCATGTGCTGCATTGATCCTGACCTTTACGCAGCACATGAGATTAATGACCTTTTGAGGATTCCAACTGGTCATGTCATTTTTTTATTAGCGTTTGCAGATGCCTGCCTAATTGGTTCTTTTCATCACCATTATTACTCTCGATCCCTCTCCGGAAATGAGATCGACCAGCTCCCATCCCTCTGAACCATAGGAATCCAGGAAAGAATCGATTTGCTGATAGTCACTGTTGCCCTCGTCCAGGCAAATCAACTGCGATGACTCGTTGTCAACTTCACATTCACTGACCACGGACATGTATTCCCACTCACCATAATCGATTATTTCTTCCACAACATCGATGGGTTCTGCGAGTACTTCTTCTTTTACTTTGCAGCCGGCCAGTAGAATTAATGACACTACCAGCAACAACGGCAAAATCATCTGCTTTTTCATTTCAACCATCCTTCTTTTTGATCCTGATCATCTTGATAGTATGGTTGCAATATCAATACCAAATATGGCTTTCCAGCAATCACCAGGAAAGTTCCATAAAAATACCGTTTTGTTCTATTCTTCCAAATTCAGATTATCTTTGAAGTTCCCAGGCAAGATGCTGAATTTCCGGTGCAATCAGTTTTTCCCAGGCAAGCTGCACAGCAGCATGCGAGCCTGGTGTTGAAAAGATCACCATCCCCCGGAAAACTCCTGCTGATGCCCTGGTTAACATCGCTGACGACCCAACCTGTTCATAGCTCAACCAACGAAATAATTCACCAAACCCTGGAAGTGTTTTCTCGTAGCGGTGGGTAATTACATCAAAAGTAGTATCACGCCTGGCAATACCTGTTCCGCCATTAAAAAGGATTATTTGGATTTCCTCATCACCCAATTTATCCATTACTTCATCTATTTGGCCAGGGTCATCCTTAATAATGACATATGTTAGCCAGAATATTCCCCGAGTTTTGGATTTCCCGGGATAAATACTGGCCATTTGTATCTGTTTCGGGAGTTCTGCTGTCGCTGACAGTAACAACAGCAATCCTTACTGGACCTTTTTTTGCAGCCAAATGCTTATGACTTGCACTGCTGGGGGAGATTTTGTAATCCATATACCTTCCTCTATAAATTTCAACATCCATGCTTAATAATACGTCATCGCTGAACAGGACTCTTGTTGGTGGATCTCAGACCCACACCTTATAATTTATCTTGCTACATTATCTCATATCCTTAATTCAGCAAAAAATCCGTGCATGTCCCAACCTGGTGAAGATTAAATTGATAATCGTTGTAAAATTTAAATTGTGAGTGTATTTATTCTCATTTAATTAATTGCCATTTTAACTAGACAGCAATTGTCAATTCTGGAACTCATGAAAGATTTATTGATATTTATTAAATCTTCCGGGACAAAGCACAGCCTTGGCTGGACAAAATCCAGCTATTACTTGATGAGCGTCTTTATCATGGTCATTTTGCTGATTCTAATTGTCTGGTGGCCTCTGGCTGAAGAATACCTGTCCTATTTTGATCCAAACTATCCCATCATTTATCAACTGGACTGGTTGCTTATCGGTATTTTTATGGTAATGTCACTACTGATCATGGCAGGTGCTGATTTCAAGAAAGATATTTGGATCATACTGGTTGGTTTAGGGGGAGGATTAATGATTGAAGCATGGGGAACACAAACCAATATTTGGACTTATTACACCCATGAAAGACCACCCCTGTGGATCATCCCGGCTTGGCCAATTGCCAGTCTATCCATTGACCGGTTAGTATCCATCCTAAATCTAATAAAAATCGGTGAAAACCCAAGGTTTTTTAGATTCTTTTACTGGATAATTTTTATTTCATTTGTTTTCTTGATGATTTATTATGTTTATCCAACCTTTGATAAGCCCTTAACCTGGATTGCTGTCTTTCTCACAGTTTTTCTTGTATTGACTCCAACCAACACCCGTACTGCAAGCCTAACATTCGTCGCAGGTGTCAGCCTCGGATATTTCCTGGAAAAATGGGGAACCACGCGCCTGTGCTGGATGTATTACACAATGGCAACTCCGCCTTTGTTCGCTGTCTGCGCTCACGGATTAGCGGCAGTGGCTTTCTGGCGTACTAAAATGGTTCTAATCCAGTGGGAACACAAATTTAGCCGGCGAATTTTCCCGCTGCCCCTTGTCAATGTTTCGAATCCCAAGATTGTTGATAACATAAAGTAATGGGAATGGATAACCCCGATAATAACAATCGAACCATCCAGGAATTATTTTCCGGGATTGCTGCTAAATATGACAGGATGAATCGGATCATCTCATTTGGTGGAGCAATGTCCTGGCGTTTGGATGCCATCCAGGAACTTAATATCCACCCATACGAAAGAATTTTAGATACCGCCACGGGAAGCGGGGACCTGGCATTATGGATAAAAGAAAATTTTCAGGATAATTTAGTGATCGGTGTAGATATCACCCCGGAGATGATCCGGATTGCCAGGAATAAAGATGTGCAAAAAAAAGTCAACTGGATTATTGCAGACGCATTAGCCCTTCCGTTCGGGAATGAGAGTTTTGAAAAAGCCATATCTGCATATTTATTAAGGAATGTTCCGGATATTAAGGCTTGTTTAGCGGAACAATATCGTATCATACGAAAAAATGGCCGAATTGTAGCAATGGAAACAACACCTCCCCAGAAGTCATTGTTTTTCCCGGTTTTTTACATTTATTTGGTTGTAATACTGCCGATCCTGGGATACCTCTTCGCAGGGGATTTTCATGCCTATCAATACCTTTCAAAAAGTACGATAGGTTTTTATCAGGCGGATAAACTCGCCAGTTTATTTTCGCAGGCAAATTTTACCCATATTACATTTTTCAAAAAGGTTTTCGGAATAATAACCATTATTCGTGCGGAAAAATCCATCAATCATGGTTTTTCATTATAACGCCTTAATATTCATCTATGCGCATCGTACCTAACCAATATATATATCCAGGCCGGTAATACCGCCAGTACTTAGTAATTCTCTCCACTATTTTCGATTTATTTTACTCACAGTTATTACCAAGCATTTTCATCTCCCGGACCATGCGGCTCCTAATTATTATGGAGTTGTTTTCGGATACCCCTTTCCCGATTTAACCCACTATGCCACACACCATATCCTAATGCGTACAGGGGTGTTAAAATATAGAAATGGTATAAGCTGCAGCAAATGTACAAAATTGCGGAAAGCCGCCATGGTGTCAGCACCCCTATATTGAATAGCTGATCATGGTAAAAAAGGAGTTATTAGTAATGCCAATCTACGAATATATTTGTGATGATTGCGGTGAGAAATTTGATATGCTGAGGACCATGAGCAAAGCCGATGCACCGGCTGAATGCGATAACTGCCACGGTTATCAAACTCGTCGCATGATCTCAGTTTGCTATTCACAGAGTGAAGGACGGTCAATTTCTGCTGGTAACAACGGGTGTGGCAGTTGCAGTGGCAGATCATGCAGTTCATGTCGTCATTGATTGCGAAAAATCTATTAACAATTGAGAAAGTCAGGATTGTTTGTTTATCCTGGCTTTTTATTATAGGTAAATGAGGTCAGGATGAAAGATTTTAATGGCAGGACTGTATTAATAACCGGTGGTTCAAGCGGAATAGGGTTAGCGCTCGCCAGGCTGTTTACCCAGAATAACGCTAACGTCTGGATCCTGGCACGCAGAGCTGATCAAAATAAAAGGGTTATAACCGAACTAAATCAAATTACCATTTCCCCTGATCAGGTTATCCGAAGAATTGTCGCAGATGTGACCAATTTGAACAGTATGCATAAAGCCGTTGAATTCATTCAGCGTAAAGATCAATTCCCGGATATTGTCATTAATTCTGCAGGGGTCTGCCATCCCGGAGATTTTGATGAATTAGGAATAAATATTTTCCACTGGATGATGAACGTAAACTATTTCGGTACCGTAAATGTCTGCAAAGCGGTGATTCCCGGGATGAAAGAGAGGGGTTTTGGACATATCGTTAATATTTCTTCTATGGCCGGATTTCTTGGGATAGTCGGTTATGGCGCATATTCCCCATCCAAATACGCTGTCCGTGGATTCAGTGATGTCCTGCGCGCGGAAATGAAGCCCTTTGGAATAAATGTCTCACTTGTTATACCTACTGATACCGAAACCCCCCAACTTGAATATGAAGAACAATATAAACCTGAAGTGACAAAAGAATTGGTAGGAAATACTGGTCGATTGTCCGCTGATACGGTTGCAAAAATTATATTTAAAGGAATCCAGAAGAACCGATATATCATTACCCCGGGCATGGAAGGAACAGCTATATATTATTTGGTTTCAATTTTGGGAAGTCTTGTTTATCCGGTGATGGATTTAATGTTAGCCCGTTCTATGAAAAAAGTGGAACAGCGAAAAAGTCTATCGAAAAACTGAAATCTCTACAGGAAATTTCTGGAATAGATAAGGGGAATGAACAAAATTTAGCAATACCATGTCATTATTGAGAATTGTAAGAGGATTGGAAATTTAATCCCAATCCTCAATTTTCTCGATTTCTCTCAGCAATAAATCATGATGAAGATCTTCTTTTACCCAGTTTATGGGGGTAAATTAAACTCCCGGATATGTTCCTTCCACAAAAACCTCGAGCAGATAGGGTTTTCCACTGGCTAAAGCCCGTTGAAGGGCAGGAGCTACTTCCTCGGGCTCATATACTTTCTCAGCATCCATCCCTAATCCTTTAGCAACCATCACGTAATCAATATCAGGATTAGTGAGATCCATATGCGGATAATGGTCTTGTTCCTCTATTTCAAAGTACTTTCTATAACGGTCCATGTTGACCTTTAAGATTTTATATGCCCGGTTGGCTAATATGATAAATACAACCGGAATATGATGATGAACTGCAGACCATAAGGTTTGAACGCTGAACATGGCTGATCCATCTCCGGATACAACAATAACTGGGCGGTCAGGATATGCCAGTTTATAACCGACAGCGCCTGGCAATCCCTGCCCAATTCCTCCCCCCAGGGATCCGAAATAATCACCGGGGGTTTCTGCCAGAAAAGTGCGCAAGAAGTCGCCGCGGGCAGTGTTGGTTTCTTCCACAAGAATGGCATCAGTAGGTAGTACTTCTTTTAATTCAATAAATAAACGCGCCGGGGTCATTTCCTGGCATTCAATACAAACCTGTGCCCTCTTAGCCTGTTCCTCCAGGTCTATTGTTTTTAGCAGTGCAAGTTCTTCATTACGTCTATCCCGCTCCAATTGGAACTTCTGGGATATCAATTCGGATAAGGCCAGATTCAATTCATGCAGGGCAGGATTTATTGCGGATAAAATCCCTAATTCAACCGCAAAATTCCTGGCTAAAAATTCTTCCGAGGATTGAATTTCAATAACCCTGGCATCCTCCGGCCATGGATGTATTCCGGTAAAGAAGATTTCTTGTAAGAAATCTCCTCCTACCAACAGCACCAGGTCAGTATCCCCAATTACTTTGCGGGCGTCTTCGTGGTTATCAGGGAGATCACCTCTAAATTGAGGGTGATTTCTCGGAAAACTTACTGCCGATGGGATCATCGTATCCCAGACTGCCGCACCGATCAATTCGGCAGTCCTGACTAATTCAAGGTTAGCTTTTGTCAATCCAACCTCTTCACCGCAGATAATGACAGGTTTTTTGGCTTTTAATATGATTTCTGCAGCCTGTTTAATCGCAAGGGAATCTGGTCGAGTCTCCCAGTAAAACGAGGTGGGTGAAAGGACATTCGCCTCGGTTTCTTCTGCTAAAACATTCATTGGAAGCGAAAGAAATACCGGTCCACGGGGAGGTGAGAGTGCAATTTTGAATGCTCTGTGCATAATTAATGGGAGTTCATCTGCTCTTTGAGCTTCCACACTCCATTTTACGAGCGGTTCTGCCATCGCAACCAGGTTATGCCCAAGAAGCGGTTTTCGTAAACGAATGCGGTTATCAATTTGACCAGCAGTAATTAAAACAGGGGCATTTCTAGCAAAGGCATTGTAAAGCATCCCAAGACCATTTCCAAGTCCAGCAGCTACATGTAAATTCACTACGCTCACATTATTGCTGCCCAACGCGTAGGTGGTCGCCATCCCCACAGCAACTCCCTCATGCAGACTGAGAATATATTCAATAGGATAGTCTTTAAGGCTGTCCATCATGGGTGATTCTGTTGAACCGGGGTTTCCGAAAATATAATTAACGTTCCGGTCGACAAGGCTTTTCATAAAAAGATCAATCCCTCTTTTCATTGCGGGTATTTCCTCCTGATAATGATTGTTCCATGTAATGTATATTATTTTTATCTATAATATTATAATTATATCACTTTATATCATCCATCAAATACAATCATACTCTACATTGTTTCTCTGATAATATACGGCCCAACCCATTATGATATACTTGGGATCATCGGTAAGAGTGCAATGAAGGGAGAACCAAAAAAGAGGTTTTTATTTCTGTTTAAAATTATTCCCTCCTGGAAATTCTCTGGTTTTTGGATTTTTCAAGACGCCTGGTTTAAGGAATGTAGTTCGGGTGATACTATTTCCCTACGAATGGCGCAGGTGTTTGAGATGATTTTCCATTAAATCGGTTCAGGTACAAAGGCATTTTATGATTTGGTAATGGACCTCCTTGAAGGGGATACCCTATTTCTTTCATCTATTTGATTCGTGTTAAGCCTCAATTTTGAACTCTTCTCACAGTCGCATAACATGCAGCACATACTATTGCTTTTTTCATCCAATAATTTCACGAGGTGAATTTGATGCTTTCTTCGCATGATTATATTGAGCTTGAGAATCAATTTGGAGCAAATAATTACCATCCGCTTGATGTGATATTAACAGAAGGAAAAGGGGTCTGGGTCTTTGATATCGATGGGAATCGCTACCTGGATTGTCTGAGTGCTTACTCAGCCCTCAATCAAGGCCATGTTCATCCAAGGATACTGGATGTGTTCATAAAACAAGCTGGAAAATTGACTCTGACTTCACGAGCCTTTCGAAATGACCAGCTGCCGCTTTTCTACAAAGAGATTTGCAATCTCACTGGATACGAAAAAGTTCTCCCAATGAATTCCGGCAGTGAGGCGGTTGAGACGGCTATTAAAATTGCACGTAAATGGGGATACCTGGTAAAGGGTATCCCTAAAAATCACGCGGAAATTATTACAGCACAAGGCAATTTTCATGGACGTACTGTAACGATAATTTCCCATTCAACTGAACCTTTGTATAAAGATGATTTTGGACCATTCACTCCAGGATTCAAGACTGTTCCTTACGGGGATGCATCCGCTTTAGAAAAAAGTATTGGTGAAAATACAGCAGCGGTAATGATTGAACCAATTCAAGGTGAGGGAGGGGTTATCATTCCTCCAGAAGGTTATTTAAGGCAGGTGAGTGAAATTTGCCGGAAAAACAATGTCCTTTTAATTGCAGATGAGATTCAAACAGGGTTAGGACGCACCGGGAAACTCTTTGCCTGTGATCATGAAAATGTCCGCCCGGATATGATCATCATTGGAAAAGCATTGGCAGGCGGTTTTTATCCAGTATCAGCTGTATTAGCAGATTCCGCAATCATGGATACGATCCAACCAGGACAGCATGGGTCTACTTTTGGCGGAAATCCAATCGCCGCGGCTGTTTCCAGGGAAGCGATCAGAGTTATTATTGAAGAAAACTTGGTTGAAAATTCTGCAAAAATGGGTGAATATTTCCTGGACCATCTTGCAGAGATCAACAGCAAGCACATTAAGGAAGTCCGTGGAAAAGGTTTATTAATTGGTGTGGAGCTTACACCTGAATCGGGTGGAGCTCGCCGGTTTTGTGAGGCGTTACAGGAAGTAAAAATCCTGGCCAAAGAGACTCACCAAAATATCATCCGATTTGCTCCTCCCCTTATTATCGAAAAAGATACAATTGATTGGGCAGTTGACCGGATCCGTCGTGTACTGATGATGGATTAATCAATACCATTAACCCTAAATGCTTTCTTGTTCACCCCGAGGAAGAATTTTATGCCAATGAATCGCAAAGCAAAGATAGTCGTTACCCTTGGACCTAACAGTAAATCTGAAGAAGCAGTAGAGCAATTCATCCTGGCTGGAATGGATATAGCCAGGATAAATTTCTCACATGGGACTTATGCTGAACACGAGCATCAGATTCGGATCCTCAGGAAGGTTTCCAAGAAACTCGATAAACCGATTCCAATACTCCAGGACTTGCAAGGACCGCGATTAAGGGTTGGTCTTCTTCCTGATGGCGTTATCAACCTGGTCATTGGCCAGGAAGTCATCCTCGCAAATCCTGATGAGATCCAACCAGCCAGGATTGGCAGTCTGCCTTGCATACCCGTGCATGTCCCGGACTTTGAAAAGATAGTGAAAACAGGAAATCCCATCCTCTTTGATGATGGCCGCCTGGAGCTTATCGTGACCTCGATAACCGGAGAAGTGGTGAGAGCAAGGGTGGTCCTGGGGGGAACACTGAAATCAAACAAGGGTATCAATCTCCCTCAATCAGAATTAAATATCCCTGGATTCACAGATAAGGACCGCAGGGATCTTGAATTCGGCTTATTGAATCAGGTGGATGCTGTTGCAATTTCCTTTGTGTCGTCAGCCAAAGATATTCAGGCGGTACGAAAGGCAGTATTAGAAATAAATCCTGAATGCGCTGATATTCCAATTATTGGGAAATTAGAGAGACCACAGGCATTAGCCAACTTACTGGAGATCCTTCAAGCCGCAGACGGGGTAATGGTTGCCCGGGGTGATCTGGCAATAGAAACATCACCGGCCGCAGTTCCCATCGCTCAAAAAATGATTATTCAGGAAGCAAACCGTAATGCAAAGATTGTGATCACAGCGACTCAGATGCTTGATTCCATGATTAATAACCCCCGCCCTACGCGTGCAGAAGCTTCTGATGTCGCCAATGCTATCCTGGATGGGACAGATGCAGTCATGCTCTCCGGGGAAACATCGGTGGGGTCCTACCCACTAGAATCCATACGAATGATGGACTCCATCGTCAGGGAAGCCGAACATCATTTTTACGAATGGGGAAGCGGAAATAGTTATCCAGTGTTGAAAAAAGAAGAAGATGTTGTAACCATCACCGAAGCAGCCCGCCAACTTGCAGAGGATAAAAACGTTGCGATTATTGCAGTTTTTACCGTTTCAGGCAGAACAGCCAGATTAACCTCCAAAGAAAGGGTTCGCGTTCCAATCTTTGCGTTTACCCCCAATCCCAGAACCTATCACCGGCTGGGATTGTACTGGAATGTTATTCCCTTCCTGATACCTTTTGCAGATACCGTTGAGAAACTATTGGGGCTGGTCGAGGATGCATTGTTTACAACGAGCTATGTAAAATCAGGAGATCAAGTATTGGTGATTTCCGGGTTTCCAGTTGGTACGAGCACTCCACCAAATTTTGCCCTATTACACACGATTAATTGAATAAGGGGATCCTGCTCTCAGGTAATTACCGGTGCCGTTCCGATATTTTCGAACATAAGATATTTGAAGCCTGTTGAAGATAGGGATATGAGCAAGGCATTAACATCCGTGATTCTACCAGCAGTCCCCAATTTTCTCAATCACTCTCCGCGAATAATATAGGAAATGATTAGGTGGCAGATCCAATTATCACCAGGATGGAATTTATCTGAAACAATACGTATTTTCTCCTGACAAAATCATTTGCAAAGAATTTTAGGCAGTTGAATCATCCAGTACCTTAATGAAATGAATCACCGCTATAAAGAATAATCAACTTCTCAACCAATATAACGTAGCGTTTTGGATTAAGACAATTGTCGTTTTTGCCGTTATGGAGCACGTATCAATTTCCTGGGATCCTTGTAAAGCCGGATCGGTAATTTAAGGAAATTACACCAATGATATTCATCTGAACAATTTTGATATGAAGAAGACCTGGTGTAATTACAGGTAGATCATCTGAATAGACAATTTTACCTGCCTGGATTTACCCAGCTAAAAACCAACAGTAGTTTGTTAGGGAAAAAATAGAAAGGTTAATTTACGATGAGCCAGGGATTTGACCATTTTATTAATATTAATGATTTATTAAACCATCTGGAGGATCCTAACCTGGTACTTATTGACTGCCGGTTTGATCTAAAAGATACAGATTGGGGATACAAGTCTTACCTTACTAGCCATATTCCAGGAGCTGTTTATGCCCACCTGGATCATGACCTGTCTTCCACAGTCACACCGAAAACTGGAAGGCATCCGCTTCCAGATGCTGATGGATTCAACCAGACACTGCGCCGGTTAGGTGTGAACCCATCCAGCCAAATTGTTGCATATGATACTTCAGGAGGTGCCTTTGCGGCCAGGTTGTGGTGGATGCTGCGCTATTTTGGTCATATAAGTGTTGCTGTATTAAGTGGAGGCTATACGAAGTGGGAAAGCGAAAACCATCCAATGACCTCTGGTTCCCAGCAAAATTTCGCTTCCCAATACGAAATATATTCTCAGGGAACAAAGAGTTTGCTTCTCACAACCGATGAGGTAATAGAAAATTTACAAACGGATAAATATGTTTTAATGGATGCACGCAGCTATGAACGATACTGCGGAAAAGTTGAACCGATTGATGCAATCGCCGGTCATATCCCGGGAGCAATAAACAGATTCCATGGTGAAAACCTTAATCCAGATCTGACAATTAAACCAAAAAACCAACTCCACCACGAATTTAAACAGCTCCTACAGGAAGTCTCTCCTGAGAAAGTTGTGGTTTATTGTGGATCGGGTGTGACTTCCTGTCTGAATATCCTCGCCATGGAATATGCAGGATTATGCGGTGCAAAACTCTATCCTGGTTCCTGGAGTGAGTGGATCAGAATTTCAGAGCATCCGATCAGCACATGTTGATATTTTGCCTATAGAAGGGACTTATTTATCAAGTCTAACGTCTCTGGAGCAGGCCTTATCCGATCCGAACTGAGCCGGTTGAGTGGTGTTTCTGGTAGATCAAAGTTATGAATAAGTGAGGGGGATTTCGGGTCCACGTATATCAGTCCGGTTACCAGCCAGTTATTTTTCTCTGCTTCAGCCAGCATACAGAAAGCCGAGCTCCTATCTGTTGGATCATAATCAGTTCCAAGTTTTTTTAGGACGATCATAGATCCATCGTGCATGACAACTTCACGCATACCCCCCTTTTCAAAATCTTCGACCGTGATTTCTTCCCTTGGAGGGACAAATGTCAGTTCGTGCAGCGGGGATTCATGATCTTTCCCCCAGGTGTAAGAATGGATTGAATTTTCCAGGTTATGAAATGACACACATGGACTGATAATATCGATGACAGCAATCCCATCATGGCTCAAGGCAGCTTTTACCAGGCTTTTTACCTGCTGTGGATCTCCAGCAAAAGAGCGCGCTACAAAGGTTCCATAGGCAGCCAATGCCTCCATACATATATCAATAGGTAAATACGGATTGACACCCTGTCGCTTAATTTTCAAGTCCTTTTCTGATGTAGCCGAAAATTGTCCTTTCGTCAATCCATAGACCCCATTGTTTTCAACAATATAAACCATCGGGATATTCCGGCGGACAAGATGCTTGAATTGTCCCATACCAATACTGGCTGTATCACCATCTCCACTTACTCCAAGCCCTTTTAATGTTGTATCGGCAAATAAGGCTCCCAGAGCCAATGATGGCATTCTCCCGTGCAATCCATTAAAACCAAACGAACGATTGAGGAAATAATTTATGCTTTTACTTGAACATCCAATTCCAGAAAATTTGACAATTTTCTCAGGAGGAATATTGTGTTCATAACAGGCTAACATAATCTGATTTGCAACGGAATTATGGCCACAACCCTTACATAAAGTTGAGACTGCACCACGATAGTAGTTTTTCTCCAGACCAATTTGGTTAATTGGCATATTGGCAGTCATAATATTTTCTCCTCTGCTATACGCAATTCCCGCATTATCCATTTCGCCGTTACTGGCAATCCATCAACATGAGCGAGTGAAACAAGCTGTGTTGTGGTTTCCGGAAATCTTATTTTTAGCAACTGGTGAAGCTGCCCATCCCGGTTTAGTTCCACTACATAATTCAGCCTGTGTTTATTAAGGAAATCACCAATTGAATCATCTAAAGGCAGACTGCGAACCCTGCAGCTATCGGTGTTTATCCCTTGCGCCATCAGTATTGCGCGTGCTTCTTTAATCGCCAATTCAGTTGATCCCCACAGGATGAAGCCAATTTCGGCATTCTGATTAACTTCGATCTCCGGGTCAGGTAATAAACCAAGCGACTTAGCTGTTATGAATTTTTGTTTAAGTCTGGCCAGGAGTTTTTCCCACTCTTGAGGGTCTTCGCTGTATCCCCCATATTCATTATGGCCTGTACCACGCATAAAATATGCAGCTTTCGGGTGGAGATTCCCAGGAACGGTCCGGTAAGTTATCCCATCTCCATCTACATCCATAAACCTGCCCCATTCGTGTTTTTTTGATAACAACCACTCATCCAGATCCTTCTCCCAGAGGATCTTTCCACGGTCAATTGGTTTTTCCGGATATTTAAATGGCTCAGAAATCCAGTGATTCATACCAAGATCAAGATCGCTTAATACAATTACTGGGGTCTGCAGTCTTTCGGCAATATCAAACGACCGCCAGCCAAATTCAAAACACTCTTCCATATTCCCGGGGAGAAGGAGGATAAATTCGGTATCTCCATGGCTGATATATTGGGCTGAGGACAGGTCACCTTGGGAGGTCCGCGTTGGTAAGCCTGTACTCGGCCCCACCCTCTGAACATCCCAGATAACAAGCGGGACTTCGGCAAAATATGCCAAACCGAGATATTCCGCCATTAAACTTAATCCAGGGCCGGATGTAGCTGTCATTGAACGTAAACCTGCCCAGCCTGCACCGGTCACCATGCCGATTGCTGATAATTCATCCTCTGCCTGGACAACTACGTAGGTTTCTTTTCCGGTGAGTGGGTCCTTCCTTAATTTCGGTAAATAT
Source organism: uncultured Chloroflexia bacterium (assembly GCA_963747965.1). Classification (GTDB taxonomy): domain Bacteria; phylum Chloroflexota; class Anaerolineae; order Anaerolineales; family Anaerolineaceae; genus CAVVGZ01. The sequence continues at coordinate 637,914 of CAVVGZ010000007.1, forward strand.
ATATTCATTTCCTCTGGAATACTGGAGGCAGGTGTGATCGGATACCAGGAAACAAATTGAACTCCGCCATATATTGAGCCCAAAGCAGCAGCAGTGTTCCCATTTGTCATGATTTTGTTGACATTTTTATTCATCGGTACGACAGAATAGGGGTCTTTTTTTTCCAGGTTTGCTTTCGTCCACATTGCCGCGGATTGTATTACTTGAAAATTCGAATTGATTGCCTTCTGGTTATTATTGAAGTGATATTCGAGTGCTTGGAAAATCATGTTTAAATCGATGCTTAACAATTCTGCCAGCACACCAACATACACCATATTGGCTATATACCCTTTTAATTGCTGGGAGATATCGGTTTCTTGAACTATCTTTTTTACCGGCATAGGGTAGAGGATAACATCGTCCCGACCTTCCGGTTTTTTGAGATCATCTGCATAGAGAATCACACCCCCAGAAATTACTTGTTTTAATTCATCCTGGAACGTTGCTGGATTCATGGTAACGACAATATCATCCATCTCCACCCTGCCTAAAAATCCGGAGGGACTACAACGAATGGTAAACCAGGTTGGTAATCCTTGAATATTGGAAGGGAAGATATTTTTCGCAGAAACTGGTATTCCCATTAAAAACAAAGCCCTGACAAGCGTCATATTTGCAGTGGCACTTCCAGAACCGTTTATCGTGCTCAAAGTGATCGCAAAATCATTAATAATTGCTTGTCTTTTGGCGGGTATAAAATTCTCCATTAATAAATTTGTCATTTATCACCCCTATTCTCCTCGGATTTTTCTGTAATCGATCAAAATTTACTCGAACAGATGGATTGGTTTTGATTCAATTCTTTTATAAAGTAAGTCCATGTGTTCCATGAGTACTTTCTGCCCCAGCCAGTATTCCCCGGAAATGATAGAATCCACCATCCTGCGATGGTATGACCAAACCCTGGATAAATAATCCAGGTCAGTATAAACTGCTAAACCAATACTCTCGTAAAGGTCCCAATACGCCTCGAGAATGCCCGTCACAAATGGATTGTCCAATTTCTTATAAATCGTTAAATGAAGATTACGGTGTTCCAGGTGGGGAATTTGAACGGGGTTTCCGTTTAATTTATGACTCGCCTTTTCGAGAATTTCCAATAAAACCTGGTGATCTTGCTCCTCAAGCAAGCAGACGGATCGATACCAGTATGCATTTTCTATTTGGATTCGCAAATCAGAATAAGACTGAAAATTGGAATCATCCAGTGCGACTGCATAGGTTACAGATTGGACAACTGCAGGTTTAAATGAATACGGCAGTAAACGAATTCCTTTCCGGGGCGCGATTCAATGATCCCAAGGGCACGAGTCACTTCCAGCTGCTCTCGCAAAGTGGCAACGCTTATGCCTAATTCATCACTCATCTCGGTGATTGACGGGATTTTTCCATTTTCCTTTGCGTGCTGGCAAAGATAACTGTACAAAGTAATTAATAGTTCATTGCTGGCCAATGAGGTTATCCCCGCAAAAATCCAAAAAAACCAATTATCTGATTAATCTGATTAATCATAATATATATTAATACTATAGCAAGTTTTTTGCGGATTGCAAGTATGTTTCTATAAATTTCCGGAAATTGGGAGAAATGGCAAAACCTGGGAAACGACCGCGCTGGTTGAATCCAGATATCATGCCTGACTTTTACCTTATCAGGATCGGCGCCGTCTTTTCCGGCGGCTTTTCTTTTTATCAACTTGAACAGATTTAGTAGTGTTCTATAATCTCAGTGGGTGGAGTTTCCGAAACAACCGGTTGGTTATTTGAATCCAGAGATTGGAGTTCATCCATCTTAAATTCCCTTATTCCGGTCTCGGGTATCTCTACCAAAACAGATCGTTTTAACGGAAAGGCGTCGATTACTTTCCCTTCACCCTGTGGGGTTTTGATTATCTGATTTTTCTTGGGGAGTTCTTTTCGAGCCTCCACATAATTCTCAAACTCATAAATCAGACAGCACCGTAATCTTCCACACATACCGGTGATTTCCGATGGGGTTAAGGAAATCCCCTGCTCTTTGGCCATACGAATGGAAATTGAGCTAAATTCTGTAAGAAAACTGCAGCAGCAGCGTTTTTCCAATCCACATGCACCAATACCGCACAGACTTTTCGCCACATCTCTCGGGCCGATCTGCCGGAGCTCAATCTGTGTGGAAGGATAACTCTTTTGCAGGATCCTGCGCAGAGGTTTCATATCAAGTTTCTCATCTGCTTCCTGGTTGAGCAAGATGGTTAAACGGCTGCTATCGAAACTAAATTCAGCTTCTACGAATTTAGTTCCCTCGAACTTTAATTCCGCTGATTTTTCCCTGCAAAGCGCAATTACCTCTGCCTCTTTTTGCAGCAGGTCTTGCCGCTTTTTCATATCCTCTGGGGTTGCCTTCCGGTCAATTTGTTTTAGGTTGGTTTCTTCCGGGTTCTTGATATCAATCATGGGTTGGATAACTTTTCCAAGCTGCCACCCCCGGCTGGTTTCAACAACAACATAATCTCCTTGCTTAAGGTCCTCTATCGTACTATTAAAATGATAGACCTTACCAACCCTGGAGAACCGAATCCCCACAACTTTTATTGCATCTATTTGTGTAGTCACATGATTCCTATGATCTGGTAATTACTCTTCCAATAAATCGTAAAGCAATCATACCAGTTCTTTATAAAATAATTGCCGCATTTTTTAATTCAGGATAATTGACTCCAATTATTAATCGTTCATCCAGAAATTTTCGTACAGCAAGCATGCTGCACTCATTCAGGCTTGCCTGGTTATTTCCCACAAAATTTGGACCAATTAATAAGCTCCTAGAATGTAATTTCTTTCTTGATCAAATAACTCTGGACTTCTTCTTTTGCCAGCAAATACTGCTGGATCAATTCCGCATCCTCACCACGGTATCTGCGGATGGACTGCATGGCACATTGGGTACAACCTTTCATTGCCCGAAAGGCATCCGAATTGCAGGTGATGCACCCTGCCGTCCTCACCATAAACAGAACAAACGAGAGCTGCTCAAGTTCAACCGATGGATGTTCAGTTATACTTGATACCAGGGATTGCCAGGTTTTCCCACGCAAGGATTGTAATTCCTGGATTACCCTGATTGGAAATATCATTTCTGTATCGGGATTATACATAATCTATTATTGTCCGCTAGACAGATTTTCTGGCGGCTTTTGCCGCTTCTTTTTCCGCACGGACAGCTTCCTCCCGGGCGTAATTGGTGGGACGAATTTTAGCATAATATGAAACCGGTTTTAGCAGCTTTTCTAATCCATAGATGTGGTTTTCCAGCCGGTTATAGGAAGCAATTTCATAATCATGATCCATCCGGATTGCGTCAAAGGGGCAAAATTCCGCACAGAACCCGCAATTCATGCAGATATCCACGTCAATGTAAAATTCTGCCGGTTCTTGCACGGGTTTCCCAGTCTGAGAATCAATCTTACGTGTTATCCAGATACACTGCGGAGGACAAACCTTGGAACAGATGCCACAGGATGTGCAGCGCACTTTTCTAATGCCATCCGCTTCTTCGTATACAAGGAAAGGGATATTGCGGAATTCCTCCGGGGGAATCATTTTTTCCTCGGGATATTGAATTGTAAAGATCCCGCTGGTGCCGCTGCTCATTCTATGCTCGATACCTTCCCTGGTGTAATATCGTTTTCCTGGATACTTAATATCTGTAATATAAGTTTGTAAAAAGCGGCTAAATGTGACCCACAGACCACGAATCATACCAGAACCATTCATCTTCACTCCTTGTGCGTTTTCTACCGGTCTACTTCGCCCAATACAATATCGATGGAACCCAAAATTGTCACAGCATCTGCAATTTTTGATCCCCGCGCCATGGGCGCCAGACTGGTCAAATTTACAAAGGATCCCGACCGGATATGATAACGGTATGGATTCGGTTTTCCATCCGAGACCACATAAAATCCCAATTCCCCTTTTGGAGATTCTATACGACCGTAGGCTTCACCTGCCGGTACCCTGACCTGGTAGGCAGGTTTCCCGGTTTGAATTTCACCATCCGGTATATCTCTAATTATTTGCTGTAAAATCCGCAGGCTTTGTCTCATTTCTTCAAGACGAACAAGATAGCGGTCATAAAGATCCCCATGCGTCCCGTAAGCCACATCAAATTCGAAACGATCATATATTTCATAGGGATCAGCTCTGCGAATATCATAGGGTACACCCGATCCCCGTAAAACAGGGCCTGAGGCAGCATTATTAATCGCATCCTCCGGCGTAAGTATTCCCACTCCTTCACATCGTAGACGGATGACTTCATTCTTGGTCAGATAGCGGTCTATCTCATCAATTTTCCTTGGAAGACGGTCGTTAACAAGCGTTCTAATTTTTTCAAATACCCCTTCAGGAAGATCCCTGGCAACCCCACCAAATCTGTAATAGTTACACATCATACGGGAACCAGATACTGCCTCAAAAATATCCAGGATTAATTCCCTCTCCTCCATGGCATATAGCATGGGAGTAAAAAATGCACCGAGATCATTTAGCAAAAAACCGACAGATACGATGTGGGATGCTATTCTGGTCAGTTCAGCCATCATCGTGCGAATATACATAGCACGTTCAGGGGGTTTTATGCCCATTAATTTTTCGATTGTAAGGACATAACCAAAATTGTTGCTCATCGAAGTAATATAGTCCAGGCGGTCTGTGAATGGAATATTCTGGATAAAAGTGTTTCTTTCTCCAATTTTTTCATGGTTGCGGTGCAGATATCCTAGAACCGGCTTGATATCAATGATTGTCTCCCCCTCAAGAAGCGTGACCATTCGAAAAACGCCATGGGTTGAGGGATGCTGCGGTCCAAAATTGATGATTACCTGGTCAGTCTGGATATCTGGATCATATTTTTCCTGAACCTTGCGTAAAAGTTGATATACAGATTCATCATTATCCGGTGCATAAATATCCGGGTCAAAATTTTTTGGGTACTGCACATTTGCATGGTAAGGATTGTTGGTCTCTGACCGGACGGCTTTTCCCTCCGGCCACCTGCTCTTAAAAGGTTTTACCTGGTCCTCATAGTAGGTTTCCTTCCAGTCTTTTCGAAGTGGATGCCCAACAAAACCCTCCCAAAGCATGATACGCCGCAAATCAGGGTGGCCGGAAAATTTTATCCCCAGCAGATCCCAGGCTTCCCTTTCCTGGAACTCTGTCCCGGGATAGAGGGATGTGAGAGATGGAACAACTGCATCATCCCTTGGGCTTTGTACTTTTAATTCAAATGCGGAGCCGCCGATCGATTTGAAAAAATGATAAACAACTTCCATTTTCTCCTGAGCAAGATAGTCTACACCGGTAACAGAAGTTAAATAATCATAGCCATACTCATCTCGAAGGACTTGAGCTACTTCTAAAAGTTGTTCCCGCTCTACCAGGAAACCTTCATAGCCTAACCGTTCATCTGGAAGGAACCACTGGGGATATTTTTGAACGATATTCTCATCAGTATTTTGGGTAATTTGCTCGGTCAAGACTGTACTCCTTCCTGGTTTTCATGTTCTCCAGAACTGTCTTCTCCTTCAATGCGATGAGTTGCCTCTTTTATCAAGGCAAAGTCTCTTGGATCCATTAAATCTGGCCCTAAAACTGGAATCGGGATTGGTTGAGTGGGGCCCTTTTTATACCAGCGGACTTCTTTCAATGACTCCTTGTCCACTTTTTTTTGCAGGGCAATTAAACCGTTCAGCAGTGATTGGGGAGTTGGCGGGCAGCCTGGTATATACACATCTACCGGGATGAATTTATCAATACCGGAAACCACATTGTACCCTTCTTTAAATGGACCACCACCGGAAGCGCAAGAGCCCATTGCGACCACATATTTATGCTCCGGCATCTGGTTATAGAGACGGACAATCAAAGGGACCATTTTTTTCGTAACGGTGCCAGCAACAATCATTACATCCGCTTGCCGGGGGCTAGGCCGCATGACTTCCATGCCAAAACGAGAAAAGTCAAACCTGGCTGCAGCTGTGGCTATCATTTCAAATGCACAACAAGCCAATCCAAATGTCATTGGCCAGAGTGAATTGCGCCTGCTCCAATTGTAAATCCGGTCAAGTGTAGTAAGGGCAACTGCATTTTCCAATTCTGGGGGAATATTTTTGCCGGGGGAATTTAATTCCTCATAACTCATTGCCGATCTCTCTTTCCGGGAATAATACACAGATTTTTGAAAAGGTACATTCCGACAATATAAGATATACAATATTCATTGTATCATCTCGATTTTGCTTGTCAAGCAGAATATTTAATTAAATAATTATTTATTTAATTGATATAATTAATTCCATGAAAGAATCCACGGAGAATTTAATCTATGCCAGCTTGATAAAATTCCGTATTGTGACCGTGAATGGCCTCTCCCATACCATCGGAAGGACAAAACCGGATATCCATTACCATTTACAAAAAATGCTGAAAAGCGAGGTAATTGAAATAATCAAGGGAGACATTCCATCTGTCAGATATCGCGGCAGACCGGAATTAAAGTACAAACTTTCCGCCAAAAGAACAGCAAGCAATTATTCTGAACTTTGTGACCTCCTGCTCAGTCTCTCTATGCAAGCATCCAAAAAAGAAGCACTTCTCATGAACCTGGCAAAAATGATGATCCCTGCCCCTTATCCGGTCGCAAATTTTACCAGGACGTTAAACTTACCTCATGGTCGAACTGAACAAACGGGCGTACTTAGCCCGTTGGGAAGCCCATAAAAACGGTCCGGTTATTATGTTTTCAGGTTGTCCATACCTGTCATTAATTGAGAAACACCCCGAATTATGTTTTTTGGACACAATGATTTTAAGTAATTACCTAAATTGTTCTGCAAAGCAGATAGGAATAATTGACTCCTCATTAAAGTCACCGTCAGAATGTGTATTTGTACTTGAGAAAACCCGAACATTGGCAGTGAAATAATCAGCTTGGCTTTTCTGACCTTAACCGCCCAAGTACGAGCCCGATTTCAAAATGGCAGTAGGAAATTGAACAGAATCCTCGTTAACGCTCATTTTTAATCTTTCTAAGGTACTTCCTGAAAGAATTTCCCCCCCTTATTTCAGGAAGTTTTCGCTTAAAAATCATACCTGTAGGGGTTTATTCGACAGTTACGCTCTTTGCAAGGTTCCTGGGTTGATCAACATCCAGACCGCGCAATGACGCAATATGATATGCCAGCATCTGTAGTGGTATTGTTGTTGTTACAGGACTAAACAGCCAGGGTGACTCTGGAACCCATAATACATTGTCTGCCAGCTCTGCAATCTTCGTATCACCATCCGTGGCAACCACAACCACCTTCCCGCCGCGGGCTTTTGCCTGTTCAATCTGGCTGATCATTTTGTCATACCAGAGATCTTTGGTAGCAATCGCAATTACCGGCATATCCTCATCTACGAGTGAAATAGGCCCATGTTTCATTTCCCCTGCCGGATAAGCCTCTGCATGGATATATGAAATCTCCTTTAATTTCAGGGCACCCTCATAGGCTATCGGCATATTAATCCCGCGTCCAAGGTAAAGCGCATTCCGTGAATCTTTCAGTTGATGTGCCACCTCCAAAACGGCATTTTCCCGCTCCAGGCAGATCCCGGCCAGATTGGGGATCAACCGCAAATCCGCGACAAGTGAATACCTTTCCTGCTCCGATAAATTACCACGCAAATCCGCCAGAAGAATCGCAAGCATATATAAATCTACAAGCGGGGCGGTAAATGCCTTTGTCGTTGCGACTCCAATTTCTGGCCCGGTCTGCATGGAGATATAGCCATCTGCCAGGCGCATTGCCTGGGAACCAATTACATTCACTATGGACCAAAGTACAGCTCCTTTATTGCGCCCTTCTTCCATGGCAGCGAGCGTATCTGCAGTTTCTCCGGATTGGCTGATCGCTAAAACCACAGTGTTCTTATCCACAATTGGATTGCGATATCGAAATTCTGAAGCAATATCCACTTCGACCGGAATGCGGGCTATCTTTTCGATATAAAATTTGCCTACCATGCTTACATAAGCTGCACTTCCACAAGCAGTGATATATATCCGATTAATCCGTCTGGCAAGCTCTGGTGTAAGATTTAATTGGGGTAAGCGGACGCGCCCGTTTTCAAAATCTACTCGTCCGGCAAGAGTATCTGTTAGAGATCGCACCTGTTCGTGAATTTCTTTTTGCATAAAATGGCGGTATTCCCCTTTTTCCGCTGATACAGGATCCCAAGAAATGGTATGTATCCGATAGTTTACAGGTTTTCCTTCCAGGGTCTTTACCTGAAGCCCTCCTTTTGTGACAATTGCCATTTGCCGGGACTCCAAGAAGGCCATTTTTTGAGTATGTTCCAAAATAGCCGGGATATCCGAGGCAATAAACATTTCACCTTCCCCGAAACCAACCACCACCCCACCTGCATTTCCTATTCTGGCAGCAATTATCTTGTCCATTTCCAGCGTAGACATCACCACAATTCCATGAGCACCTTTTAATAGGGTTAAGGTTTTTTGCACTGCTTCTTCCAGGGAATTCCCAATATTTAGGAATTTTTCAATCAAATGAACAATTGTCTCCGTATCTGTTTCCGATTTAAATTCCACACCTTCAGATACAAGTTCGTCCTTGAGTTCGATAAAATTTTCAACAATCCCATTATGGACAACAACGACATTACCGGTTGCACCCAGGTGGGGATGGGCATTTTTCGCACTTGGTTCACCATGAGTCGCCCAGCGGGTGTGGCCAATCCCCATATTGCCCTTAATCGGCTGCTGGCAAACCAATTCTTCAAGGTTCCGGAGTTTCCCGGCATCCCGGCGAATTTCAATATGATCATTGTCAATAACAGCCATCCCTGCCGAATCATAACCCCGGTATTCCAACCTTTTTAATCCATTCAGAATAATTGGGGTAGCATTCCGGTTTCCAATATATCCTACAATCCCGCACATTGATCAAACCTCCAATTTAAAATAGTATTCATTGCCGACAAAAAAACCTTAAATTGTTACGACAAACCCGGTCTTCTGCCTGCCAATCCATGTCAATATCGATGTATTATTTAGGATAGAATCAGATATGTTATATCTAAAGGGCATCCGCTGATCTCTCGATTTTCCCGTTTGGTGGTTTATTTAATAACCCACACGGTTAACTTCACGTTGAAGTGAAGAACCCTTCTCCTCGTCATTCCTGATGCAATAGACCCCCCAGCTTCAGAAATCATGCGCTAATTCATCCCAGTTGTTTATCGTTCGATAGATCTACCTCCTTCTTATGATTTGCATTATAACCGAATATTTTAATTAGATATCAATTGTATAATATGCCAATATCCATTAAAATAATAGGGATAAATAATTACTGTAATACTCTAGTTATAAGGATCTATATATCTATGCCAAGAAAACAGGTAAGCAAGAAAACCACACTAAACAACACAATGACATCTAACGCACCGATTATTATCATAGGTTTGGGAGTTGTTCTCGTCCTGGCTGTTTTGATTTATTTCGCGGTCTCTGGAACACCGGCTCCTTCCAATACACAAACAGCATCGGATGCTAGTATTCCATACCCAGAGATAAACCGGGTTTCCCTTCTCGATGCAAAAACCGCATATGATGCCCAATCGGCATTATTCCTGGATGTACGCAGTGAAGGTTCGTATGAAACCAGCCATATCCAGGGAGCAAAAAATATTCCGGCCGATAAACTCGAAGAGTCCATAGACCAACTTGATCCTAACCAGTGGATCATTACCTATTGTACCTGACCAGCCGAAAATTCAAGTGCCGGTGCGGCATTCATTTTACAGCAAAAAGGTTTTACTAATGTGCAACCCGTCCTTGGTGGTTTTGAGGCCTGGCTAAATGCCGGATATCCTATTACAACTGGAAATTAGTAAAATAATAACCGATATCCAGAATAATGTTTTTCTCCATACAGGATGAATTAAGGCAAGGTCTATTCAAGGTTACCTTTGTAAAATAATTGGAAAACGAATTGTAAAAAAAGGACACAGATACAAAGGAGTTACTGTGTCCTTTTTATATCTAAATAGAACCTGTTATTTAATATATGTTAAATGCTGGCCGGAATTTTGTGGATCTAATTTATGATAAACTGCTCGGGATTGTTTTCCCAGAGCTTCGATCATCGGCTGGGGTTCAAAGTTGGATAATAATAGCAGATACCTCCCTTGTGTCAATTGTTGGAGCAGTTCAGTTACCCGATTCAACGGAACATCTCCTTTTGCCAGCATTTCTGTACCATTTACCACGAACTGCGGATCACCTTTAATCCATTCAGGAGCATTTCCGGTGACAGAAATTTCATTTACAGGGTCTGGATTATCCCTTTTGCTGAACTCTGCCTGGCCTGCTTCGCGTCTCAATAAATTTACAAATGTAAATTCATCCAGATTTCCAATTTGTGCCACTTTTTCTACGGTTGCCAACTGGCCAACTGTTCTCCGTAATATGGGGTTCTTAAGGTTCTTAAAAGCCGGAGCAGCTTGAATAATTTTATCCTCAAGTTGGGGGTATTCATTTAATAAATCCATCAATTTAGTCTTTCCCGAAATTTCCATGTTCAGAGAATCCTTATCCGTATGATTGTTTATAGTGTTTCAGGTGTTTCATCGTATGCCAGCAGACGCCTTTCCCCTGTTAACTGGCGCAGGTCGGTTAAATCCTGGGTTACTTCTATCGTCCCCAAATATTCACCGTTATCATTGCGAACTGCATAATACACGATGTAAATAAACTTCCCCAGCATCGTGATCCAAAATCGAGCCCGATCCTCTTTTCCAGCTTTAAAATCCTTTATGATTTGATTAACAATATGGACACTCTTCGGTGGGTGGCAATATTGAACCTTCCGTCCAAGGATTGCGCGAGACCGCTCAAAAATTCTTTCTTTTCCAGGACTGAAATACCGGACTGTATCATCCTTATCCACAAATGTTACATCAAATGGAAGTGTGGAAAAGGTTTGAATCAATTCATCCAGCTGGAAACTGCCGGTCGGCATTTGTATCCGACCATTTGTAATGGTGGGTTTGGTGATTTCATTTATAAAATCACCTTCGGGTGTCCATTCAAACTGCGGCGCATATAGGCAATATCCATACTCATCGCTTTGCAGGTATATGTCATACCAGTCTTTTTCATCCAGCAAATTTAGTGCGGTTGGGAATAGAATTTTTTCTTCTTTGTATATCATTTCATCAATTGCATCAACAATCGCTGATACTGCAAATTGATTAAAAGCTGATGCCTCTGCGGCTGAGAATCGTTCCACTTCCTGGAAACCCCCCAATGTCCCTTTTAATAACTTCCGGACCTCGTCATGTTTACCCCACATGACCATGGGCGGACCGGGCAAATCATGCTTTTCGAAGTATGGAAAGAGAAGGTTTTCCTTCCGTTTATAGTGTTTTTCCACATCCATAAGCTGATTCAGTAACGGATGGATCATTGCCATTTGGGTAGTGGCATCTACATCTCCAGGGAGCTTATTAACCTGCTGCATCAAAAAACGGATTTGGGTAGTCGTCCGAGTCATTTCTCGATTTTCCAAAATAAAGGTATGCACCGGGTGACCTGGAATCGTTTCAGGGGTTTCCTGAAGATCAAGATGACGTTTCAATACCCTGGTATGTGTATCGCATAAATCCTGAACTGCTTCTGCTGGAAGTCCCTCCTTAATTAACTGTACTTCCATCAGGAAGACGTCTTGATAATCAGCTTCATCCAATAAAGTTTCTAATTGCTTCTTTATATAGTCCTCACCGGCACCTTCATGCAGCTGCCGGATTAGGGTTTTCATGATATCTATACGATTCTGTCGGTTGTTGATCAATTCACTCATCACTTCATCCCTCGGTCATCTAATAATCTAGAAAAATAATCCATTGATTCTGGAAGTTTTCTGTATCCTAATCATATTTGATATACCCATTTTCTTCTTTGTTATTAATCAAACAGTTGTTATCAATCCCCGATGCAAATTACCCAATTTTTTGTTCTGGCAAAATCGCATGCGACCTGATAAGATTTGAATAAAATCATTTGGAAATCAACCATTGAAAATTGCTTACTTTGTCACACCGCATGGTTTCGGTCATGCATCCAGGGCTTGTGCGGTCATGAGTGCCATCCAACGGATTGAAAATCGCATCAATTTTGATATTTTCACTACCATTCCGGAATGGTTTTTTCAAGCCTCTTTAGAGCATGATAGTTTTACCTATAACCCGTTTACAGTTGATGTTGGACTTATCCAACAATCTCCCCTATTAATTAATTTACCTCAAACGATCACGCAGCTGAACCAGTTTATCCCCTTTACGCCTGCCAAATCGCGGGATTTGATCGACCGGTTGAAAGGTAACCAGACTAAATGGATTTTTTCTGACATCTCTCCGCTAGGGATCTACCTGGCAGATCAGCTGCAGATTCCTTCCATATTAATCGAGAATTTCACCTGGGATTGGATATACCAGGAATACAGCGAAATTGAGCGGGGCTTCGTTGAACCCATTCGCTATTATTCTCAAATATTCCGACTGCCGGATTATCATATCCAGACACAACCCTTGTGCAACCCTACTATTCAACCGGCATTAATCTCTGATCCGGTTTCACGGGAACCAAGGCAAAGCAGAAAGCAAATACGCAAAAGACTGGGGATCACGGAGGCAGATCGTATGGTTTTAGTAACAATGGGGGGAATCCGTACCGATTTTTCATTCTTAAATAACATATTGCCTGCCAGGCATATGTTTTTTGTGGTTCCCGGTATGGAAGCAAATAATGGTTTAGCTGATAATGTTATTACGCTTCCTCACCACTCTGATTTTTATCATCCGGATTTGATCAATGCGTGTGATATCGTGATTGGGAAAGTGGGATACAGTACTCTGGCTGAGGTATATCACGCCTCTAAACCTTTTGGATATATTCCGCGAAGCACTTTCCGGGAATCACCAATATTGGAGCAATTTATCAGGGAGGAAATGAAAAGTATTAAAATACCTGAAAGTGATTTATACCGGGAAAATTGGGTTGATGTGATCACCCCGTTATTCGATGTTGACCAAAATACTGAAAGGAAGGATAATGGCGCTGTTCAGATAGCCAATTACTTCCTCAAGAAATTGCTCAAGGCATGAAAAAATATTTTTGGAGTAATGAATTGCCATGTTGATCCAAAGAATCACCGAGTATTCCAATTTTACAAGAAAATATTAAGAACCTCTGCGATAAAAAATGACGGTTCTACTTGGAAAATGGGGAAACCAATCCATAACATTAAGCATCAAGGCCAGCTGCATAACATTAAGCCTTTCCGGAAATAGGGAGGATTATGTTATATCCTTTGATTACGAAGGCCGTTTATGGACAGCAATGATCGAAAATGTATCCTATCGCAGAGGGTTGGATGGAAAGATCATAACCAAATGGATTGACCAGAATCAACTTCGATCCCGGCGATGGTTGACGAAATCAGAAGCATCTCGTACCGAGGTGCAAGCCGCATCAAAGGCTTTAGGCTTCCTGCAGGAACTTGAGCAAAAGAAAATTAAATTATCCGGGAATCTACCGTCTGATGCTAAAAGGGTACTTGAAAAAGCCAGCCAATACCCAAATAATAGGTCGTCAGCAGATATTCAGCAGTACCATCAAATCTATAAACCCGTGGGAATACTCCCCCCTGATCAATATTTCTCTGTAGTCCTGCAAGCCACGGAAGGCTGTTCTTTTAATACATGCACCTTTTGTGATTTTTTCCATGACCGCCCCTTTCATATTAAAACGGCAGCAGAATTTAATGAGCATTGCCTTAATGTCCATCATTTCCTGGGAGAGGGATTATCCTTGCGCAGGACAGTATTCCTGGGGGACGCCAATGCCCTGGTAATTCCGATGGAAAAACTTGTTCCAATCATTGGAATTGTTCAAGAAAATTTTGATGTAGAAAATCTCGGTGGAATTTATTCCTTTCTGGATGGTTTTTCCGGCGAAAAAAAATCGGCCCAAGATTATGCCATCCTCGCCAGTCTTGGATTACGTAGAGTTTACATCGGAATGGAATCTGGAAATGCTGAACTACTTCGTTTTTTACACAAGCCGGGAGTGCCGGAGGATGTAGTTGATGCGGTCAAAGCACTTAAATCCGGTGGCATCTCTGTTGGGATTATTGTCTTATTAGGTGCTGGTGGAGAATATTTTAATCGTAAACATGTAGACGATACCATTAATGTCATCAATGAAATGCAGCTGGATATGGAGGATATCCTCTATTTTTCGGAATTGATTATCGGCGAAGATTTGCAATACACCCGTGATGCCTTCCAACACAGGTTAGGGATTCTGGATGATCACCATAAATCCATACAGGCTGATGAAATAGAAAGAAACCTGGTCTTTAAGAATGCAGAAGAAACACCCCATATTAGCCGTTATGACATTCGCGAATTTGTATATTAGATTCAAAAAATCCTACTAAACAATCAAGGAGAAAACAGGGTGATCAAGCTGATATTCTGCATACAAAGATCACTCTGCTATTGTTTTTGATTATTTAATAAATCAGACGACTTTCTCACGCATTTTTGAGCTAAGATAATCCATGGAAGCTACTACAAGCGCTATGGCTATCATCTGTACACTGGCAGCCCGGTAGTTTAATAAGTTGATATTCTGAATCAGTAAGAATCCAATTCCACCCCCGCCAGCGAATCCGATAATTGTAGACATACGCACATTGATATCCCAGCGGTACATGGTATAGGATATGTACGGCGGGATGATTTGAGGAATCACTCCGTAGACTATGGTTTGTATGCGGTTTGCCCCGGTAGCTTTTACTGCTTCAACTGGTCCTTCCAGTATCGACTCCACCTGCTCCGAAAACAATTTTGCCAGTCCGGCTATGGTGTGTACACCCAATGCAAGTACACCGGCGAATGGTCCAATTCCAACCCAGACAACAAATACGATGACCATGATCAGTGATTCTATGGACCTCAAGGCATTAAAAATTGTCCGGAAAATAAAATAGATATTTATTCCAACAGGCAGCAAGGCTTTTGCTTTTATGGATATGCCAAGTACAAGTCCTATTATTGCGCCAAGGCCGACAGGTAATACAATGGTAATCCATTCATTATAGAACTGGTACAACCAATTAAGACCCGCCGTAATTATGAAAAATAACAACGCCCATGCTATCGTAGAAAGAATGATGGATAAAATTTTTGCCAAACGATCTGGAGCTTTTGTTGTTATAAATTTGCTGATCCGGCTTCCGATACTGCTTAGTACCCATGCTCCGGATAGGGCAGTAATCAGAATCATTATCATGTTTAATATTTCGCCGCAGTTTGCTAAGAAGGACCCCAAAAATCCGAATGCTCCCAACCTGGTTGAAAGGTATGATCCCGTCATAATAGCTAGATTAGCCAATATAAATAGGCTGACAAAAAATGACATGACTGAAATGAATGCCACAATAATTCTAAGAATGCGTGTTTCTGTTTTTGGTGTTTCGATTTCTTCTTGTGGAAATGCCCAGCGGAAGCCAACTACTGCAATTGCCAGCGTAACCAAAATTCCGATAAGATTCATTAATAAGCTGTCCGAAAGCAACTGGCTGATCTGTTGAGCCCAACTCCCAACCTGCGCCCCGAGCATAAAACCAACCGGTATCGTAATCAAGCTCAATGATATACTGACCAACGGGCTTTTCACATCTTCCATCAGGTTTCTGGAGGCAAGAAAACTGAGCGGTATAGCCACAATCGTACCAAATGTGGTTGCCAGTAAAGCCAGGAAAACCGTCTCGATTATTTTTTCCAGTGTATCGTAGGTAGTTCTTGTAAAATGTGGGTTTCCGATCCTGATACGGGTTACAGCTTTTATGGTTTGCTCTTCATCGTCCGGCCGGTTCGGTATGGTGGCAACTGTTTTAAAATGTCCTTGAGAATCTAGCTACGACATCGGCAATTCTTAGGTTCGCCCCACTGGGAGGATTAAAGAATATCGGACCTTCCGAATTTGGCTCGAAATTAAATCCCTCGATGGTCACTTCAGATTTTGGGTCCGCACATGTTGGGTTGATAATCATGTAGGCTTTAAACTTGTCTGGGGCAGCAGGTTGTGCACTTTCGTCTTGACAGGGCACAAAAAAAGGCACCGTGACGAAAAATTCCTGTTTTTCGTACTCAAAAATTTCTGGTTTTGCCAGGGCACGGATAATCCTGATGAGCTGGGTTTGCCTGCGCTCAGACTTGGTTTCCTCCAGGTTTACCTTTGTCACCTTGAATCCATAGGCATAGATGACCACCGCTAAAAATATTACAAGGCCTATAGCAAGATATCTGACAATCGGGGGAAATTTTTTCACTGACTGACTTCCTTAGCCAACACGTTCTGCATCTTTTCCGTAGATTTCTTTAAATCTCTTATCATCAATTTCCTGGGGGGCTCCGTCGAAAACCAGGCGCCCTTCATTCAATGCTATTGCCCGGTCAGCATAGCGATGAACAAGGTCAAGAAAGTGAAGACTGCAAAGTACTGTAACACCATCTTCCTTATTTATTGTTTCAAGATATTGCATGATGCTGTGAGCTAAAACAGGATCGAGGCTGGCAACCGGTTCATCCGCAAGGATCATTTCCGGATCCTGCATCATCGCCCTGGCGATGCCTACCCTCTGCTGCTGACCACCGCTCAATTCATCGGCCCGGTTGGATGCCTTGTTAGCAATGGAGACCCTCTCTAGCTGTTTCATCCCTTTATCAATATCCTCCTTCGGGAAGCGATTAATTAAGCTCCAAACCGGATTGACATAGCCCAATCTCCCGGCAAGGACATTGGTAAGAACCGAGGAGCGGTGAACAAGATTGAAATGCTGGAAAACCATGCCAATTTTCCTGCGGAAATGCCTTAATTCATCTTCTCCTGCCTTGGTGATGTCCTCCCCATTCCAGATTATTTCACCTTCCGTTGGGTCTACAAGGCGATTGATACATCGCAGCAAGGTGGACTTTCCTGAACCACTTAAACCAATAACCGCCAGGAATTGGCCATCAGGTACCGTAAAGGATACTTTATCCAGAGCAAGGACTTTACCATCATAAATTTTGGTGAGGTTCTTAATTTCAAGCATGGATATCCTGAATCTAATTGACGGTTCAAAATTATCAATAGAATACAGAAAGTCCCGGGCAGGAACTCCCGACCGGGACTATTTCTGATCTATTTAAGATTATTTATCAAGGTCCTCGACTTTTATACCAGCTGATTCAATCATGAGACGGACAAAATCATAATCAGCATCTGTTGCAGGGTCTAGGCCAGTCCAGCCATAAAAGTCTTCATTGCCAAGAGAGTCAGCCCAGGCGGGGGTCTTCGAAAATGCTAACAGAGCTTCTTCAACTTTGGCACGGACATCAGCCGGAAAATCAGGTCCAAATGACAGCGTATCATTCGGAATTGCAGGGGTCAACCCCAGGATGCGCACTTTCTGCACAACATCCGGGGCTTCCGCTCGTACTGTCTGGCGGGCATCCAATACTGTGTAATCACCACACATTAATGCATCATCAACTACTTTGCATTCTGGGACCAGTTCATCCGGAATATCCGGGGCATCCCCTTCCACCCATTTTGGTTCACCTTCCGGTTTAGCGTAGGGGCTGAAATAGGACGTAGCAAAATCTACTTCGCCATTGTAGACAGCTTTTACAGATTGAGGATGGCCTCCTGTTTCTACTTTTTCGCCCACCTCAATGCCCATATCCTTGAACATTGCTGCCGGGAACAAATATCCAGAAGTGGATCCTGGATCTGGGAATCCCCAGCTCTTACCGGCTAAATCTTCCATTGTTTTTATCTCACTGTCCCGTGGGACTAAAAATTGGGTCCAATAAGTAGAATATCCACGGCGAACGGCTTTGGAAGATACATCTACTCCACAGAGTTCATTGGCGAATACATAGGGCTGCGGGGGTAAAAATCCCATGGTATCTTCCGGTGAAGCGCACATTTCTTCAACCGTTGCTGCATAGGAAGTCGGCACGCTGACTTCAAACTCATAGCCGGTGGCTTCTTTCAATGCATCTGCCATAATTTCCCCGCCGGTTACAATTACATTTGCATCAACAGAAGGGACAAAAAGCACCTTAATTGGATTCTCAACTGTTCCCAGAGTGGATACCGGGGTCACGCCCTCAATGGCGGGTTTCTCATTGGGCATGTAGGGATCGCATTCGTTGATGGCACAGGAATCCGCAGGGGGATCCGAGACAAACCACTTCTTGTGGATGGCTGCCAGGGTGCCGTCTTTCTTCATCTCATCCTGGATGGCGTTGAACTCCTCGAGGAACGGGGAGCCCTTGGCGAAGGCCAGCGACTGGGCAAATTTGTAGTCATCAATGTACAAAGGCATCGAAAGCCCGGAATCCGGGTTCTGCTTGATGTAGTACAGGGCGATGGGGGCATCCACTACCACACCATCCAGGCGTCCGGCTTTCAGGTCCATGACACCATCGGCCCAGTAATCATAGCTCTTGATCTCATAGGGGCCGTACTTGGCCTGGGCTTCCTGCAGCCAGGCTTCGTTGGCGGATCCAGTGTCGGCTCCGAATACTTTGCCTTTCATCTGGTCGAAGGAGGTGATCCCGCCTTCGGTGGGGGTCATCATGCCAATCTGGGCATCATAGTAGGGATCGGCGAAGTCCATCACTTCGGCGCGTTCCGGTTTGACCCAGATCGAGGACATGGCTACGTCCCACTGCCCGGACTGCACACCGGTGAGCACCGTGGCGAACGGGGCGGATTTGTACTCGACCTCATAGCCGGCGCGCTTGGCAAATTCCTCGACGAGCTCGGCTTCAAAACCGGTCATCTTGTCGCCTTCCATGTAGATCCACGGCGGGTTTTCACTGTTGACGCCCACAACGATCTTCTTCATCTCTGGCGCAGGGGCTTCGGTGGCGACTTCAGCTGGTTTCTCCTCGGCGGGGGCCTCTGTCGGGGCTGCAGCCGGCTGGCAGGCTGCCAGCAACATAGATAATACAAGAATCAGGGTTGAAAACAAAAATATGAAACGGTTTTTTTGATGCATTTTCTTCTCCTTTTTGATAATTTTTTACACATGAATTGAAATTGTTTTCCAAGATCTATAAAAATAATACACCAGTAGAATATTAATAGCAAGTCTATAATTCATAAATTTCGGTGTATTTAATCCGGATTGATATTAATTATAAATACTATAAAGAGAATTTATTTCGGAATTGGTATCGGGCGCCCCAGGCAATTTATTCACATGGGACCAGCATATTGAGCTTGGTTTCTATTGTTTCAATCCGTGCAAAATCGTTGGTAATATTTTGTATTGAGGTATTCAGTTCAGTATTTTTTTCTACCGGCAGAAGCGCCGTAATCGTGATTTTTGATAAAAAACTCTGCTCTAAAATAGTGGCTTTCAGCAGCAAGATGTTTTTTTTCACCATTTCGTAATCCTTGTAATTGATAGTGATCAATACCTTGTGAGCTGGAATTTTCATTGCTCGAGGAACAGCCTCCAATACATCTTTTGCTGCAGCACTATAAGCCCGGACCAATCCCCCTGTGCCCAGTTTGGTACCGCCAAAATACCTCGTTATTACTACTACTGCATCCCCGAGGCCGCTTCCGGTTAAAACAGCAAGAACTGGCCTGCCGGCAGTACCGGATGGCTCCCCTGCATCACTGCAATGGGAGATTATACTGGCGCCATGGCCGATTCGGAAAGCGGGGACATGATGACTGGCATCTGGAAATTCCATTTGAATTTTTTTAATAAACTGGCGTGCTTCTTCAACACTGAAAGCCGGAGCAATAACTGCGATAAATCTTGAATTGATCACAACCTGTTCTATCCTGGTTTCTTTTGCAGGCACCAGGAAACAACTTCCGGAATATGGTTTTTCGTTCTTCTTATCCATTCACAAATTCCCTGGCTTTTTCGATGTAGTCCAGACTTTGATGCCGGAAGTAAGTATTATACAGTTCTGCATAATGTCCATTCCCGGTGATTAAATTACCATGGGTTCCTTCTTCAATGATTCTGCCCTGATCCAGGACGATAATTCTGTCCACTGACTTAATTGTTGACAACCGGTGAGCAATCATGATGCTCGTGCTGAATTCAAGTATCAAATTTAAAGCCTGCTGGATTTGCCATTCAGTAAATGGATCAATATTTGCGGTGGCTTCATCTAAAATAAATATTTCCGGACGTTGAATCAGCACACGGACAAGAGAGACAATTTGACGCTGCCCCATTGACAGCAAGGCTCCTCTTTCTCCCACCTGGGTATCCAAACCATCGTTTAAGGTAGTTACCCATTCTCCATTGCCAATTTTATTGGCGATCTCAATAACTTGTGGTTCAGTTACATCCGGCTTAGCAAAGCGAATATTTTCCAATACTGTCCCTGAGAATAAGAAAGGTACCTGGGACACAATTCCGAGGTGTTTGCGATAATCTGAGAGGTTAAAACTACGGATATCCTTTCCATCGATAAGAATTTCCCCGCTTTGAAATTCATAAAAGCGGGCAATTAATTTGGCAAGAGTGGATTTTCCAGATCCGGTGTGCCCGACCAGGGCTACATTTTCTCCAGGTCGAATTTCCAGATTGAAATTTTCTATAACCGGATCATTTCCAGTTCGATACTGGAAGCATACATCCTTGAAGACTATTCCACCGGATAAAGTAGTTACAGGTCTTTGATCATTTTGAACAACCTCCGGATTTGCATCAATTAATGCAAAAACCCGTTCCGCCGCCGAAAAACCATTTTGAATTTGAGTCCAAAGTGAGGACAAGTTCATCACCGGAAACAAGAATCTATCCAGGCTGAGGATAAATAAATACCATGCACCAATTGTGATTGCTCCCAGGGCAGCACTGACTCCGCCAAAATATAGAAGGATTGCAGTGGCAAATCCTCCCAGAACATTTAGCGTGGGAAATACAATCGAAAGGACAAATGCCCGCTTAATATTTACCCGAAAGGATAGTTTATTTGCTTCATTAAAATCCGAATATATACCTGCTTCCTGCCGAAAATTCTTTGCCACGCTTATGCCGCTGATTGTCTCTTTTATTGCCGCATTTACCTCTGCCATCGCCTGCATTCCCTTGCGGGTAACCACACGGGCGAGTCGGCGGTAGAAAGATGCGAAAATAAATATAATTGGAAGAATAATCAACAGGTAGGCAGTTAGCAGCGGACTTATACTTATCAATACAATGGTTAAGACCAACGCCTCAACGACCTGTGAGATAAAATCGGTGACTACACTAACTAATTCACCAAAATCTCTTGTGTCAGAGGTAATTCTGGACAAAACCCTCCCCGAGGAGAACTCATCATAAAAAGATAAATCATGCTCTGCCGAGCATTTAAATGCATCGGTCGATAGCTGCAATACAACATCGGCAATTGTTTGCACGGTGAAACGCCGGCGCATCCAATTAAATAACCAGGCAATTACTCCAACCGCTAGAATCGCAACACAAAGGGAAACAAGGTTATCGGTATTATTATCTGTTTGGAGCCAATCCATACTCTTCGATACAAGTATGGGTAAGCAAGCATTCGCCAGTGATACTGCCAGTATCAAAGCGGAGATCATAAACAACCGTTTTTTATATGGACGGAAATAGATCAGGATCCGGCTAAGAAGATATTTATCACTGTATTGCCGATCATATTTTTCCGTGTTTAATCCCGAAAAGAATCCCAATGTTCGTTTCCCTGACTTTTAAATCTAATCTCTTTGAAAGATCCGTGTATATATTGGTGAGGTTTTCATCAATTCGTCATGGCTGCCGATCGCAGCAATTCTCCCTTTACGAAGGAGAATGATTTGATCTGCCCAGCGGATTTGTGAAAGCCGGTGGGTAATGATTAGGGTTGTCCTACCTCTTGCAGCGGAGAAGATGGCTTTCTGAATCTTATCTTCTGTGGCGCTATCGATTGAACTTGTTGAATCATCCAGGATTAATATTCGGGGATCTGTTAAGAATGCACGGGCAAGTGCAATTCTCTGGCGTTGACCTCCCGATAAGGTCACCCCACGATCACCTGTTATTGAATCAAAGCCTTCCTTGGAGGCAGAAATAAAATCATACGCTTGGGCAGACCTGGCTGCATGGATAATTTCTTCCTGAGATGCCCCAGGCTTGCCGAAAGATATATTATCTGCAATCGATCGAGAAAATAAGAAAATATCTTGCTCAATAATGGATATGTTTTTTCTGAGGGTCTCTAAATTCCAGTCTCTCACATCCACCCCATCAACCAAAACCATCCCTTGTGCCACATCGTAAGTCCGGTTGATCAGTTTCGCCAACGTAGTTTTCCCGGATCCTGTCTCACCAACAACAGCAACCAACTGTCCCGGTTTAATTTTGAACGATATATTGTCTAAAACCAACCCATGCGGTTGATCATAAGAGGAAGACACACCCCGAAATTCAATTTCTCCAATCATTGGTTCTGAATAACCTGTAATATTCTGGTCCAGTAAATTTTCCTTGTTGATCAGTTCCAGAATGCGGCGGGCGCCGGCCAGGCCAAGGGAAATTCTCGAATAGGCAAACAGGGAAATGTATGTGGGAAACTCGAGAAATAGTAATAATCCAAAATATGAAATCACCTGTCCTGCAACCAGGATGCCGTTCTGATATAAATACAGGGCATGGAAAAGACCGGTGGCATAGGCAATGCTAAGAATTAACAACGGAATGAACCTGGCTTCGATTTCTCCTTGATGAACAATGGCATCTCGATACCGCCTGGCGTTGATTCCAAACCGTTCCACCTCTTCTTTTTCCATCGCCATACCTTTGACGGTTTCAATCCCATCAAGTGCTTCAGCAAGACGGCTGTTCATCATCCCAAAAGCTATGCGCACTTCGTCCGTTACCGGTTTTAAATTGCCAAGATATTTCCAGATGGCAATGATATAAAAAATCAGGTAAAGAACCGGGGTGATAATAAGGGAAGGATGGAATTTGTACCCAATAATAATGGGCATAAATAAAAAGGATATGGATCCAAATATTAGATTTAGACCTGGGCTGACCAGTAAATTAATCTCACGCACATCGTTGCTAGCCCGAGCCATAGTATCCCCTACGGATTGGAGGCTGTGGAAAGTCATCGATTTACCGAGGAGGCTGGTGAATAATTCCTCCCGAACATTTCGCTCAATTCTCTGGGCAATTAATTCAAAGCTGTACCCGCGCACCAATTGCATAAAACCACGGAGCAATTCGGTGCTTGCCAGGACTAATGCTAATTGACCCAACCATTTAATATCAACCGGGGGATTCAAAACAACTGTGAAAGCCATCCCGGTGATGATTGGAATAGCAGCCGCAAGTAGGGCATTGGCCAGTGCACCAAGAATTCCGGATAGCAGAAACCACCAGTAACGAGAAATATGTGACCATACCCAGAAAACCGGGCTATTTCGATTTGTAATATATTTTTGAGGTAGAGTGAATTCCGCCACCGGATTATTGACTGTCATGGAAGGTTATCCGTTCAGGTCTATCAAAGGCTGGTATTAGTAATTCTATCTATACGGGCAATTGGATCTGAATAATTAGCGGATTCAGGCCTTATTTTCCAGAAATCCAGGTCCTGCCATGGTCACCAACCGTACCCCCGCCATATGAATTTGCTTGAAACTCGCTCCCTGGCTTATTGAGTTTAATACATCATCAACCTTCTCAACAATGGCACCCGATAACAAATCCAATCCAAATTCATACATCACCGGGGATAGGGGCGTACTGGGACCTAACATCACTTTTATTGCATCTGCTGGACAAAAATGGATAACATCATCGAAGGTTTTATTAATCAGCGACATCGCTGTAATTGCGATAACATCTGCCCGTTGCAGAATTTCCCGGGCTGCTTCCGGGCCGTATTCCCCTGGTTGGGGATCCATTTCCAAAATATAGAGGTTTTTTACTTCATTTCTCAATCTCGAAATAAAAGGAAACCTGCCAATTATCGCAACATTTTTCCCCTTACCATGTTCAGCAAGAACAATCTCAGCATTAATTGTACGGATTTGGCCGGGTTCTGGCCGTGGCAATAATGCATTTATTGCTGCCATACCGATACTGGAGGCAAGATTGCTGCTTGATGCGGCAAAACCTGCCAGTTCCTTGCCGGATAACGTCAAGAGTAATCCAGCCTGGGGAATATCCGGTTCTGTGTGCTGGTGAGTATGACTATTACTTACAGTTGATGCCAATCCACAACGAATCATCCCGCCAACATCTACTGCCACAGCCGTCCAGTGCAAACCTATGCGAATATCAACAATCCGACCATCCGATATTCGATTAAGCAGCATTTGGATTAATTCCATAAGCTACCCTCGAAAAAAATTAATTGTCCGGGGATATTGATGGTTGTAAGAATCTTTAACCATCTCAAACACATCCTGTAGAGGGATATCATACTGACTGGCAATTTTCATGCAATCTTCATATTCAGGCGAAATCTGGATAATCTCCTGTTCCATGTATTTGATTTTCACAGGAATACTTCCGTAAATGGTTTGTACATTCACCATCTCCCGATCAGCCTCATGCCTGTTCATTGGCTGCACCCTCACACCCATTGTGCTGGTTTCCCTTAATAGCATTCTGGAAAATTTTTCTTCGTCTTCACTGGCAGCGATTACACTGACCTGGGTAGCTGGCCTGTTTTTCTTCATATAGATTGGCGTAAAAAACACATCCAATGCCCCTTGCTTGAACAATTTTTGCATGAGATATCCAAGCACCTGGGAATTCATATCATCAATATTGGTCTCAATTAGAACCTTCTTGTCCTCCCTATTGATGCCATTTTCTCCGATAAATATCCGAAGAATATTTGGCCAAGGCAGATCCTTCGTCCCTGAACCAACGCCAACATAGTGGATTTTCATTGTGGGTCTCTCAAATTTCGCATATGCAGCGAGAATGGCAGCACCGGTTGGGGTTACCAATTCTACCTGTGCTTCAGACGGAACCACGGATGCCTTACCTATGCGCAGCAATTCTGCTGTAGCTGGAGCCGGTAAAGGCAATATGCCGTGATCGGTTTTTACACTCCCGCTTCCAAGGGGTAATGGAGAGGAATAAAATTGTTCGATTTTAAAATAATCCAAGGCAATAGCCGCACCAACAATATCAATGATTGAGTCAACTGCACCCACTTCATGAAAATGGACATGATCAATAGTTGTCCCATGAACTTTTGCTTCTGCCTCAGCCAAAACCGTAAATATCATGAGGCTTGCCTTTTTTACCGCCTCACTTAGTTGACTATTCTGGATCATTTCTGCAATATCTGTAAAGTGGCGGTGGTGGTGCTCTAATTCTTTTTTGATGACTTCAATATCTAAATGACCTGCAACAACAGCGCCTTTTTGTACTTTGCTCCAACTGACACCAACATCTGCAGCCGGGAAAATTTTTTCTAAAGAAGTTCTCAGGTTTTCAATTGGAAGTCCTGCATCCAGCATTGCTGAAAGGAACATATCACCGCTAATTCCGGAAAAACAATCGCAATATAGTATTTTCATGAAAGCATCCTATTCAAACGTCCAGATTGGAATCCCTCTAAATCAAGAGAAATAAATCGAAACCCAATTTGCAACAAATGAGTAATAATCTCGTCCTTTTGGTCGATAAATCCGGGAAATTGATCCTGATTAATTTCAATTTTTGCCAAATCGCCATAATAACGAACCCGGACTGGATTGAAACCCAATGTTAATAAATATCCTTCCGCCTGAGAAACCTTGGTTAATCCCTCGGAGGTTATTTTGGTTTGATATGGAAACCTGGTTGCCAGACAAGGTGTGCTGGGATGATTCCACATAGGCAGATCGAATCCTCGAGCAAGTCTTCTGATTTCATCTTTTTTAAGCCCTACTTCAAGAAGCGGGCTTCTCACACCCAGCTGCTGGACAGCTTTAAACCCCGGCCGGTAATCACGCTGATCATCCACGTTAGAGCCTTCGACAATAACTACACCGCTATCAGTCCCAAGGCGTTTGAGGATGTAAGAAAATCGATTTCGCTTACAAAAATAGCATCTATCAGCTGGGTTCGAGACAAATGAATCATTGACAAGATCGTCGTATACCAGGATCTCATGGGAAAATCCCGCCTTCTGTGAAAATAAAATTGCATTTTCCAACTCTCCGGGTGAATCGACCGGCGAATGAATCGTATAGGCTGTCATTTGATCTTTGAGTGCTGCGTAGGCTGCATAGCTCAGCAGGCTGCTGTCCACCCCACCAGAATAAGCCACAGCGACCTTTTTCATCCCCTGTAAAAGGGTGAGTAAACACTGCCATTTTTCCGATAGCTCAAGATCCAAAAATATAGGCTGTTTCTCTTGATCCGTCATTTGATTTGACTATCTACCTGATGATTAATCGGCCGGATTATTTCTAACTGGTTGATATTACTGGCAAGATATCCTGCACCAAAGCCATTATCAATATTGACTACCGATATACCCGTAGCACAGCTATTTAGCATTGCCAGCAAGGCAGTTATTCCGTGGAAACTGGCTCCATAACCAATGCTGGTCGGTACAGCGATTACCGGTATTTCCACAAGGCCTGCCACCACGCTCGGTAAGGCACCTTCCATCCCGGCCACGACAACAATCACTCTGGCTTCCTTAAATAGCGCCATTTGATCTAATAGCCGGTGTAAACCGGAAACCCCAATATCGTAAATCCGGGTAACCTCGTTCCCAAGCAGCTCGGCGGTTAATGCTGCCTCTTCCGAGACATTCATATCGGAAGTACCGGCTGAAAGAATGACAATGCCTTTATACCTGGAAACGCTTTGCCTGCGGTCAACAAACATGATTCTTGCATTGGTATCAAAGTTAACATCGGGGGGTAAGTCCTTTTTGATGAGGGAAAAAGTTCCTTCAGAAACACGGGTAGCCATGACTACATCAGACTGTTCCGCTAATCCATTAAAAATACGAACAAGGTGTTCCGGTTTTTTGCCCTCTCCAAAAATCACTTCGGGGACACCACGGCGCAGCTGGCGGTGATGATCTAACCGGGCAAATCCATCAATATTCTCGTATGGGAGTTTCCTCAATTCCCTAATTACTTGATCAAACTCCAAATTATCGTATTTGTAATCATCGAGCAGTTTTTTTAATCGTCTTTCATCCATTGATGGCCTTTTTCCCTTGAATTCATGATTCAAAAAAATATTCTCCCAAATGATCAGTTTAAATGCGTCAGTCGTTCATAAGATCCCTTCCAAACGGGACCCATTTTATTTGTCTTTGGGATGATTGTATTCGAAAATTTTTGTGCCACGAAGGCTGTCCGACTTGCGATAGTACCCCAATCCTGATTTTTTACAGCATCACAGAGTTCCTTACCAACCGGATTGGTCCATTCCCATTCCATTCTAAACCTGTCAGCCTTTAGCCAGTATCCCCTTTTCTCCCAAGCTACAACAGATTGGTCAACCGAACTATAAATGTCCATGAGAGTAAGGCCAATAAAAGCCGCAAGGTCTTTACTGGTATCGTCTGGTTTGGTCTGCTGCATCAATTCTCTAATCGCAAATAGAATGATTTTTACCTGAGTGTTTCTTGATTTTCCAGGAGCATCTGGATTGATTACCCGTCCCAACTACGCCTCCATTGCCATGTTCGACGAATCGTACGCCGTGAAGATTATATCCGATTATGCAATGTCCGATTATGCAATTGACGCACATCTGGCTTCCGCTTATAATTTCAGCCTGCGGGGAAGTGCTGGAACTGGCAGACAGGCGTGACTTAGGATCACGTGCCGAAAGGCGTGAGGGTTCAAGTCCCTCCTTCCCCACAATAAATGAAAAAATCTTAAGGATAAAACTCTTGAAAATCGAAAAACAGTACCTCGACAACCAGCAAATTAAAATTATAGCCGAATTTGATCAAACGACATTTGATCAATACAAGCAGCGTTCTGCCCGGAAATTATCAAAGGATCATAAAATTCCTGGTTTCAGACCTGGAAAAGCACCTTATCGGATCGTTTCAAGCATGTTTGGTGAAGATCACATTGAACAACATGCCATAGAAATGATGCTGGATAAAGAGTACCCAAAGGTAATAGATGAGGCGGAAATTAACCCATCCGGACCAGGCTCACTCGATGAGATAATCCAGGTCAGCCCTCCCATCCTATCCTTTATTATTCCCCTCTCCCCAGAGGTAGAACTGTGTGACTATAAAGCCATCCGTAAGCCGTACGAACTTCCTTCTGTAAATGAAGCAGAAGTGGATGAGTTTCTGAAGAATTTGCAAAGAAATTACGCTTCAGCAGAGCCAGTTGACCGTCCTGTGCAGGAAGGTGATCTTGTTGCAATTAAACTGGTTGGAATAAACCCGATCGAAAGCGAACAACAACCTGATCCGATTTTTAACACTTCCACCCAGATTATTATTGGAGATAGCGATTTTGGTCCGGATAAATGGCCCTTTGACGGTTTTTCAAAAAATCTGATTGGAATGAATGAAACAGAAGTAAAAACCATTGAGCATAAATTTCCAGATGATGATGACAATAAAAGGATAAGCGGTAAAACGATAGAATTTACAGTCACTGTTGATGGTGTAAAGGAAATTAAAATACCTAATCTGGATGATGAATTTGCAAAATCCCTGGAAGAATTCGAGAGCTTCCCGGAATTACATGATTCTGTCAAAACCAATCTTGAAAAACAAAAACAGCAAGAATATGACCAGAAATATATCGGTCAGGTAATTGATGAAATAGTCAGCAATTCAACCATCAAATACCCGCCAAATGTACTTGAAAATCAGGTCGAGCAGGTTCTACACTCCCTTGAAGATGACTTAACCAAGGAAAATCTAGACCTGCCTGCATACCTGAAAACCAGGAATCTGGAGCGGGAAGCATTCATCGAAAATGAAGTCAAACCTGCCGCCATTAAACGTCTTGAACAGTCACTTGTCACTGGAAAAAATTGGGGTTGAAGAAAATATTAAAGTAGAAAAAACAGAATTGGAGCCGATCATCACCCAATCCTTGCAGCAGTTTCAAAAAACCCCCGGATTTGAAAAATATTCTAACCGGACCGCTATGAACAGGGTCGCAGATGCTGTTGCATTTGATGCATATCATCGGCTTTTCAGCCAGCACATCATGGAGAGATTGAAAGACATCGCTTCCGGGAAGTTGGATAATGAAGACGAACCAATACCTCCTGATGATATGGACAGTGTTCCTGATTCAGCAGAGCAGGAAAAGGTGAGCGATCCGATTCCCTCACCTTCGGAAAGCGATGAGTAAGAGATCGCCCATTGCTGCATCTATATTAATGGATGCGGGGTTTTTATTGGTCAGTATTAAAATAAAACCCCTCCAATTTGTGGTGGTTTCAAGAAATTGTTAGCTTATTGCAAATGGTATTGAATAATGAGGAGAATATAAACATGGACGATTTTTATGACGTGATTCCCATGGTAATAGAATCATCAGGACGCGGCGAGCGTGCTTATGACATCTATTCCTTGCTGTTAAAGGAACGTATTATATTTGTAGGTACTCCAATTAATGACCAGGTTGCCAACCTGGTAGTTGCACAGCTTCTTTTTCTCAGCAGGGAGGATCCTGATAAGGAAGTTCAAATGTATATTAATTCTCCAGGTGGCCAAATATATGCCGGTCTGGCGATATACGACACAATGCGAATGATCCCAAATAAAATCAGTACTGTTGCCGTTGGAGTCACCGCTTCATTTGGAACTGTACTGCTGGCTGCTGGAACAAAAGGTCAGCGTTACGCATTGCCCCATGCCACAATTCATATGCACCAGCCACTTGGCGGTGCCCAGGGTCAGGCTTCTGACATAGAAATTCAAGCCAGAGAGATTTTGCGATTAAAGTCCCGGCTTAATAATATTCTTGCTGTATCAACCGGCCAGCCTCTTGAAATAATTGAACGGGATACGGAAAGGGACTTCTACCTCGATGCCGATAAGGCAGTAGATTATGGATTGGTAGATAAGGTACTTATTCCCCCGGACCATAAACAATAATCTGGTAACGATTTTTTTAATAACTCACCCAAATACAGCCGGATAGCAATCTTGCCATCCGGCTGGTTATTAGGACTAAAGATGCAAAATCGAAGCATACTAAAAAATATAAAATCCATGGTCCTCGATATGGACGGCGTCCTTTGGCGCAGTAGTGAACCAATCGGGAATTTACCGGAATTGTTCCATGATATTGACAAGTTGGGAATCAGGGTTGCATTTGCCACAAATAATGCCAGCCTCAGTGTCGAACAGTATATGCAGAAATTTATTCGTTTCGGACTCACCATAAATCCATGGCAAATTGTATCCTCATCCCTTGCCACTGGCGCATTCCTTAAAGAAAAATTTCCATCTGGTGGTTATGTTTTCGTTGTGGGTGAAAAGGGCCTGGTGGATACCATGGCAGACTTCGGGTTTATCCATGCTGAAGAAGATGTCATTGCCGTTATTGTTGGTATGGACCGCACAATCAATTACGAGAAATTATTTAAAGCAAGCAAATTAATTCGCAATGGTGCCTTATTCGTTGGTACAAATCCAGATTCTACCTACCCAACCCCTGAAGGGCTGGCCCCGGGTGCTGGTTCGATAGTTGCTGCTATACAAACTGCAAGCAGTGTCACCCCGATTATCATCGGTAAACCCTTTCCTTCTATCATACGGATGGCCATGGATAGATTATCCACAAACCAAACGGAGTGCCTTGTGGTTGGGGACCGGATTGATACCGATATCCTTGCAGGGAAGCAGGCTGGATGTTTTACAGCACTGATGCTCTCTGGTGTTAGCAAAGTGGAAGATCTAAATAATTCCATAATCAAACCGGATTTTATTTTCAATAACTTAGAAGAATTGATCAAATGGATGAAATGATGTTAAATACCGGTGGGGAGGTAATCCCCAAACTTATCTACGACCTGAGCTTTATTGAGCTCTCAGACATATTGCAAAGCTGGGATGAGCCTAAATACCGTGCACAGCAAATATGGTCAGGGATATACAACCAATTGTGGGAAAATCCAACTCAGTTCACCAATATCCCCGTGAAACTTAAGGAACAATTACAAAACAATTTCGTTTTTAGGTCCCTCGCTCCAATCAAGGTCGTCCATTCAGGTGATCATGAAACCAGTAAAACTCTTTTTGAACATCCGGATAAATTATATACAGAAACTGTATTGATGCGTTATGAACAACGCAATACCCTTTGCATATCTACCCAGGTTGGCTGCGCCATGGGATGTGTTTTTTGTGCCACTGGGCAGATGGGCTTTTCCAGAAATCTTTCAGCGGGAGAAATAATTGAACAGGTTATGTATTTCGCACGGGAATTGAAAGGCGAAGGTGGTAAATTAACCAATATTGTGGTTATGGGAATGGGAGAACCTTTCCATAATTACGATAATACAATAAAAGCCATTGATATCCTCAACGACCCTGCAGGTTTTAACTTTGGCGAACGCAGATTCACTATTTCCACCGTGGGTTTGGTACCAAAAATCAGGCAATTTGCCGCGGAAAAAAGGCAGATAAATCTTGCCATAAGCCTACACGCAGCTGATGATGAATTACGAACAAAGATCATTCCAATTAATCGTAAATATCCTTTGCCAGAATTAATGAAAGCCTGCCGGGATTATTTCAATCTTACACATCGCAGAGTATCTTTTGAATGGGCTCTCATCCAGAATGTCAATGATTCTCCAGAACAAGCCAACCGCCTGGTGGAACTAATTCATGGCCTGCCCTGTCATGTGAATCTAATCCTGCTTAACCCTACAAGTAAATATGGTGGCAAAGCCTCAACCCAACAGCGCGCCCAAACATTTTCCTCGATCTTGGCGCGCAAAAATATTCCCTGTACAATTCGTTTGAGAAGGGGCATCGATATCCAGGCAGGGTGCGGTCAGCTGGCTACAAGGGCTGAATCCAGAAAAAAAATACGCCCATGATATAATTCCAAGCTATGACAGATCTATTTTCAAAATGGAAGCAAGGGTTGGGACGAACTCGTAAAGTTGCATTTGGCCGGTTGGCAACTTTATTTAATGCAACAGAGATAAATTCCAGTACATGGGAAGAATTGGAAGCCCTCCTGATCCAGGCAGATTTAGGTATAGATACAACCCAATCAATAATGAAATCCATGGAAAAGGTTGTCAACGACGAGGGTATCACTCAGCGAAGTGAATTAAGATCCCTTCTGCGATCAGAACTAATTTCCAGGCTGGATGAAAACCCAGGAATTGATTTTTCAGAATATTCACCGGCGGTAATTCTTTTTGTTGGCGTGAACGGATCCGGTAAAACCACAACCATTGCGAAATTTGGAAAAAAGCTTTCGGATAGAGGGAAAAAAGTCCTTCTGGCAGCAGGGGATACATACCGTGCAGCTGCCGTAGAGCAGTTACAGACTTGGGGACAACGTATAAACACTCCTGTGATTGCCGGTCAACCGGGGGGTGATCCTGGCGCTATTACTTTTGACGCAGTTCAATCCGGAATTTCCAGGAAAATGGATTTTGTTCTTGTAGATACTGCTGGCAGGCTTCATACCCGTTACAACCTGATGGAAGAATTACGCAAGGTACACCGGGTTGCAGGAAAAGCACTGCCCGGCGCGCCACATGCCACCTGGCTTGTATTGGATGCCACAACCGGTCAAAATGCGCTTCAACAGGCAAAAGCCTTTAAAGACGCGGTAAATGTTACAGGTATTATCCTTGCCAAACTGGATTCTTCGGCTAAGGGGGGTATGGTATTTGCCATCCAGGAGGAACTTGGGCTGCCCATATTATTCGCTGGTCTTGGTGAAACATCCGAAGATCTGGTTCCTTTTGACCGGGAAGCTTTTGTTGAAGGTGTTTTAGAAGAGAATTAAGGAGATATCATGCAAGATTTGATTAACAGGTTACAGAAGGATCAAGAAACAATCTCTAAATTACTGGTGCATCTTTGACTTTGAACAACTGGAAATTAAATTATCAGGTCTAGAAAAGCAATCCCAGGACAAGGATTTATGGTCTAATCCGGAATCGGCACAAATTTTGATGAAAAAAATCTCTGACCTCAAGGAGGAGGTTGAGAGTTGGAGATCTCTAAAAAATCAAATCGAAGACACTCTCGAACTGGCTTATACAGGGGATGAAAGCCTGCGTCCTGACCTGGAGGCAGAAGTTGCAGCCATAGAATCCGAATTGGCTGTAAGGGAATTAAGCGCCTATCTCTCAAACCCTTATGATAAAGGCAACGCTATCCTGGCAATTCACGCCGGAGCCGGGGGAACCGATTCTCAGGATTGGGCCCAGATGCTTGAGCGAATGTACTTACGATGGGCAGATCGGCGTGGTTACAAGACAGAAATTTTAGATGAAACACCCGGTGAGGAAGCTGGGATTAAAAGCGTTACGATTGCTGTCAATGGCAAATTTGCCTACGGATATCTTCGACCTGAAAAAGGTGTCCACCGTCTAGTCCGTCTCTCCCCGTTTGATTCAGCACACAGGAGGCATACATCCTTTGCCCTTGTCGAGGTGTTACCCGATGTTGGACGCGAAGATCCGGATATTCAAATCAATCCGGAAGATATCCGCATGGATACATACAAATCCTCAGGAGCCGGGGGACAGAATGTACAAAAAAATGCAACTGCGGTACGGATTACCCATATCCCCACTGGATTAGTTGTCTCCTGCCAGAATGAGCGTTCCCAGCTGCAGAATAAAGAAAATGCAATGCGCGTATTAAGATCCAGGTTATTAGAAATTCATTATGAGAAGCAAAATAAAGAATTGGCAGATTTGCGCGGAGAATATACCAAGGCAGAATGGGGAAGTCAGATCCGCTCATATGTTCTTCATCCATATCAAATGGTAAAAGATCACCGTACCGAACACGAAGTCGGTAATACCCAATCCGTACTGGATGGGAATCTGGATGAATTTATTGAAGCATATCTCAAATCTTCTAAAGTCAATTAATAAATATATTAATCCAGTGTTTCACAAAGTTTTACTAATTCAGGATTAAGCAACTTTTTATTTGAAATAACCTCAGACAATGGGGTTGCTGTTAAACTGGTTGTCTATTATTCCCGCTAATACACCATAATTGTTAATTTCAAGTTGTTGTGTGGCAAATGCACCCAATCGACTACCGAGAATGCGGTCGTAAGCACCAGGATTGCCGCCCCTTTGCACATGACCAAGAATAGTAACCCTCAATTTAAAACCAAGTCGATCAGAATTTAATTCGAAATATTCACTGAGCCGCTTGGCATTATATTCGGCACCTTCTGCAACAACGACGATTGCATGCCGTTTACCCTTTTCATAGGCTTTCTGTATCACTTGAGCAACTTGTTCCGGATCTGTTTTGTACTCTGGCAGGACGATTTTTTCAGCGCCCCCCGCTAAACCAGCCATTAATGCAAGGTATCCGTGATCCCTGCCCATTGTTTCCACAAGGAAACCCCGGCGATGGGAAGAGGCTGTAATTTTTAGCCGGTCAATTGCCTCCAATACTATATTTAGAGCAGTATCTACCCCGATGGTCATATCCGAACCATACAGATCATTATCAATTGTTGACGCTACCCCTACAACCGGGAAAGAATGCCGGTGTAGTGCATAGGACCCCTGCTGGGATCCATTTCCACCTATAACAACCAATCCTTCAATTCCTGCGCCTTTGAAGTTGATCGATTGCTTTTAATTGCCCTTCCTCTGTTTTAAACTCCGGGCATCGGGAGCTCCCCAGCATAGTGCCCCCGATCTGGATAATTCCCCCGACATCCCGAACACTGAGGTGTTGAAATTCCCCATTTATTAATCCGAAAAATCCATTATATACTCCAAAAACAGTCCATCCTTTTGCACTCCCGGTACGGACAACCGCTCTGATCGCTGCATTCATTCCGGGGGCATCCCCTCCACTAGTAAGCACAGCTATTTTGTTCAAAGTATCTCCTTCAATTTCTATTCCTGCTAATATTTTTTAATGATGGATAATTACTGAATATGCGTGTATTATAAGGCTATTAAATATGCAAGTTTTGATTATATCAGCTAGATATTGTAATTTAATTTGAATAAAGAGGATAAAACCATGTCAAACCCTACCTTTTATTTACCTGTTACCCTATCTACAGGATTTTATTAACGATACCTTTATAAGATTGGGGGTTCCCACTGACGATGCCAGAATATGTGCAGAGGTGTTAATCACTTCTGATCTGAGAGGGATCGAATCCCATGGTATTGGCCGGTTGAAATATTATTATGACCGGATAAAAAGCGGTCAACACCAGGTCATAACCAATATCACAGTCATAAAGGAAACACCTTCAACAGCTGTCCTTGACGGCAACCATGGAATGGGGATGATAATTGGTACTCATGCCATGAGCAAAGCGATTGAAAAAGCAAAAACAGTTGGATTGGGTGCAGTTGCAGTTCGAAATTCCACCCATTTTGGCATCGATGGGTATTATGCTCTTATGGCGGTGAAAGAAAACATGGTCGGTCTAAGTTTTACGAATGCCAGACCTTCTATTGCGCCAACTTTCGGAGTAGAACCTATGCTTGGGACCAATCCAATTGCTTTTGGAGCACCAACAGACGGCGAATGCCCATTTTTATTTGATGCAGCAACATCCATTATCCAGAGAGGAAAGGTAGAAGTGCATTCCCGTGAGGAAAAAAATCTCCAACCAGGGTACGTAGTCGACCAAAACAACCAATTTATGACCGATCCGGATTTTATCTTGTCAGAATTGGGGAAGAAGCGAGCTGCTTTCCTGCCATTGGGCGGTGAAGGAGAAATCTTCGGTGGATATAAAGGTTATGATCTTGCTACTATGGTTGAAATTCTTTGCGCTTCATTTCAGAATGGAAGTTTCCTGCATGCCTTGAGCGGGTTGGATGATCATGGACATGATCGCACGTTTAATGTAGGTCATTTTTTCTTGGCGATTAATATAGGTTTTTTTACGGACATCGAGCTGTTTAAGCAGACAACCGGTAATATACTGAGGGATCTGCAAAATTCCAAAAAAGCCCCTGGGCATGATCATATATACTTTGCCGGAGAAAAGGAATTTGAAAGCGAAAAAAATATCAGAGAAACAGGAATCCCGATAATTCCTAACCTTCAAAAAGAATTGAAACTCATTCAAAATGATTTAAATTTAACCGATTATGAATTTCCGTTTTAAAGTATTGGATAAAATTTG
The DNA here is from genome assembly GCA_963747965.1 of uncultured Chloroflexia bacterium. Lineage (GTDB taxonomy): Bacteria > Chloroflexota > Anaerolineae > Anaerolineales > Anaerolineaceae > CAVVGZ01. Next base: position 674,409 of record CAVVGZ010000007.1, read on the forward strand.
TACTTATTTTAAAAATAAGAATCAATTTTGTTGAATTAAGCGATATCAAAGAGTTATACTGTATGGAATCTCTTGTTTCAAGATAGGTTTTTGGCGTATTCTGGGATTTATGAAATTTGACGATTTATTAAGCATTTTGCCGGAAAATTATAATGTCGTCGATAGGGAATTAATTCAACGCGCTTACCATTTCGCGGAAAAAGCCCATGAAGGACAAAAACGTGCCTCAGGAGAACCATATATCAGCCACTGCGTGGCAGTTGCCGGGATACTTGCAGAGCTTCGGGTACCACCGGCTGTTGTGATTGCTGGAATATTACATGACACAGTAGAAGATACCGACGTTACCCTTGAGGAAATTGAGAGGGAATTTGGTTATGAGGTTGCCCACCTTGTTGATGGGGTAACCAAGCTCACCAATCTGCCAAGAGTTTCGCGGGCGGATCAGCATAACACAGGGGAAGAACGAACACCCGGGCAATCCGATTTCCCAACAGAAAGGATTTACCGTGATGAATCCGAATCCAGCAAACGAGATCGCAAGAAAGACTTAAAGAACGAAACCCTGCGGAAAACCTTCCTTGCCATGGGGGATGATGTACGTGTGGTTTTAATCAAGCTGGCAGACAGATTACATAATATGAGGACTCTCAGCTATATGCCTGAGAGTAAGCGCAGGGCAATTGCCCAGGAAACCATGGACATCTTTGCTCCTCTGGCTAATCGCCTGGGGATCTGGAATATTAAATGGGAACTTGAGAACCTTGCTTTTCGATATATCGACCCTGAAAGGTATAAAGAAATAGCAAATCAGATAAAGGTAGGCAACCAGGATCGTGAGCAGGCAATCACTGATATTATCACCAAAGTGAAGGCTGTTATTGAACAGGCTGGAATTAAAGCTGAAATTACCGGTCGCCCAAAGCACATCTATTCCATTTATCGAAAAATGGTCGAAAAAGAAAAAAACATCGATATGCTTATGGATTTACGAGGTATCCGGTTAATTGTTGAGGATTTACAATCCTGTTACGCTGCTTTGGGTGTAATCCACAATAATTGGAGGCCGATTCCGCGTGAGTTTGATGATTATATCGCTGCACCCAAAGATAACTTTTACCAATCTCTCCACACCGCAGTTCTCTTTGATGATGGCAAATCATTAGAGGTGCAAATTCGTACAAAGGAAATGCATGAGAGTGCAGAGTATGGTATTGCAGCCCATTGGCGTTATAAGGAGAAGGGGAAACGGGATGAGGCATATGAAGAACGTATCAATTGGCTGAGAAGGTTAATGGACTGGAGGCAAGAGGTTCAAGATCCCCAGGAATTTGTCGATGGGATGAAATCGGATGTTTTTGAAGACAGGGTTTATGTATTTACCCCGCGCGGTGACATCATAGATTTGCCCACAGGATCAACTCCAATCGATTTTGCCTATCATGTACATACAGAAATTGGTAACCGCTGCCGGGGTGCCAAAATAAACGGAAAATTGGTCTCACTAGATTACGTCCTTAAAACCGGTGATCAGGTAAATATACTTACAGCCAAACAAGGGGGTCCAAGCCGGGATTGGTTGAATCCAAATATTGGACTCGTTAAAACACAACGGGCACGGTCAAAAATCAGGCAGTGGTTTAAAAAGCAAGATTATGAGCAAAATATCACTCAAGGGAAAATGATCTTTGATAAAGAACTCAAACGCCTGGGTGTATCTGATGTCGATCTGGATAAACTTGTCGATGCGTTTGATGTAAAATCCCCGGATGATTTATATGAAGGGTTGGGTTGTGGAGATATTTCACTGGGACGTATCATAAATCGACTCAGTGAAGCGGATAAAGCACATGATCCGCTTTTTCAGCCACAACCAATAAAAGAGCCCCGGGATAATGGTAACGCCATCACAGTGGTAGGATTACGGGGAATATTAACAAGCATCGCACGCTGCTGTAATCCGGCTCCAGGTGATTCAATTGTTGGATATATTACCAGGGGTAGAGGAGTCAGCGTTCATCGCAGCGATTGCCCCAATATCATCCGGCTGCCTGACAAACACAGGGTAATCAAGGTAACCTGGGGAGAACCGCATTATACGTATCCTGTTTCCGTAATTATTAAAGGTTATGACCGGCAGGGATTATTAAGTGATATATCATCAGTAATCAGCAATGAGGGCATCAACCTGAGAGATATTAATCTCAAAGTAACCAATAACCTTGCAACAATTAATCTTGTATTTGAAGTAAATGATATTAGTCAACTCAGCCGTATTCTTACCAGAATTGAAAATTTGCCAAATGTGGTTGAAGCAAAACGTTATAGACCCGGATAAGTGAAGTTCAGAAATTTTTGGGGGAGGTGGGAATAAATATGCAGAATCTAATATCTGTTCAGGAAGCCCAAACCAGAATATTATCTACCATTAATGCCGTCAGCAGCGAAATGGAGTTAATTGAGAATTCACTAAACCGGATTCTTGCTGATAACATCCGATCAAGCATGGATATTCCTTCTTCAGATTTATCCAGCATGGATGGATTCGCCGTTCGTAATACGGATATTCGAAATGCAGGAAAAGAAACACCAGTAACCTTAAAAGTAATCGATGATATTCCAGCAGGTAAAAGGTCTGGGAAAAAAATCCATCCAGGTCAGGCAGCCAGAATAATGACCGGGGCAGAGTTGCCAATTGGAGGGGATACTGTTATTCCATTTGAGCAAATTTCTGGAATGGATAATCTAAATGATTTAAACCCTCCAAATCATATTGTTGTCAATTCGGAAATTTCAATAGGTGCAAATGTCCGGGTAAGAGGGGAGGATATTAATAAAGAGACTCTGCTTTTTAGCAAAAATCACAAATTGAGACCACAGGATATTGGCATTCTGGCAATGATGGGACATCAATCTGTTAACGTATTCTCAAGACCCAGAATCGGCATATTTTCAACTGGAGATGAATTGGAAGTGCCAGGAAAAGCCTTGCAGCCGGGAAAAATATATGAATCAAACTCATTTATGCTTGCAGCATTGTCGGAAAAATTTGGTGCTCATCCGCTAAGGATGGGAAAAGCAAGTGATGATGCGTCAGAGATTAAAAATGTCCTGGATCAATTTATTGAAATGAAGGTGGATATGATCCTCTCCTCGGGTGGCGTAAGTGTTGGCACCCACGATGTTGTTCGCCAGGTCATCCTGGAAGGAGGAAATGTTGAGTTTTGGAAGGTCAATATAAAGCCAGGAAAACCACTCTTATTTGGCAATTATCAGGGGATACCATTTTTTGGACTCCCTGGCAATCCAGTATCTTCATATATCTCATTTTTGGTGTTCACTCTGCCAGCCATCCGGAAATCTCTTTGCCTGCCCCCTTTAGAAAAGAATTGCATTAAAGCGGTACTTGAACATCCTGTCCAATCCGATGGCAGAGAGAGTTATTTAAGGGTCAAGCTAAGGAAAATAAACGGGATTTACTACGCTAATTATTCCAGCCATCAAGGATCTGCGAATTTATTGTCATTGGTACAATCAGATGCTTTACTGATCATTCCATCTGGTGTAAAATCGCTTTCTGCAGGAACAGATGTGGATGCCTGGCTTATACATGATTAATCGTGCAAGAAGGCAAAATTCATATTATTATTGGAAATTTTCCGTATTATCTAAATTTGTTTTGTATATTAATTTAGGAGGTCTGAATGCCCCGAATACGTTGTCATTACATCGATTGTGTTTTTCTGGATGATAGTTATTGCAGTGCAGCAGCCATCGAATTGGATCCGGATACAGGCTGCATAACCTATTCTCCATCAACCAACGGTGCCGCCAATGAAGATTGGGACGACGAGGATGAGTTGGAAGAGTGGGATGAACTTGAAGATGAAGAGGACGAAGAAGATTTGTGGGATGAGGAAGAAGATAAGTATTAGCCGCCGAGATCATATCAGAAAAAGTCCCTGGCGCTGCCAGGGACTTTTTGTTTAGCTGGGGGTGAAGGATTCGAACCTCCATATACAAATCCAGAGTCTGTCGTCTTGCCGTTAGACGAACCCCCAATGAGAATTTATTTTACCATCATAATATACCACCATCAAGGACAATTCAAAAAATCAGGGCAGATTATCTAATAATGATACGGCTGCTTCCAGCCTCAGAATTACTTTTTCTTTTCCAATTATCTCCATACTCTCAAATAACGGGGGACTTACTCGCTGTCCAGTTACCGCTACCCGAATTAAGCCAAAAACCGAGCCAAGATCCAATTCATTTTCCTCAACGAAACATCTCATTTGGTATTCCAGGGTATTTTTCTCAAATTGGTTCATACCATGTAATATTGGAAGAATTCGTTTGATGACGGAAATCGAATCCCCTTTGGTGAATTTTTTTCCGAGAAGTTCGTTTGGATCAGGATGGATGTCCTCCATAAAGAAAAAACCCGAGATTTCCACTGCATCATCCAGGGTAATCAATCGTTCGCGTATAAGCGGTATCATTTTGGAAAGTTTTACCGCATCAACAAATAAGCCTGCATTCTGATAGAACGGCGTCACCCGGGCTGCAAGATCATCATCATGAAGTGCACGTATATGTAATCCATTAAAATGGTCCAATTTCGAGAAATTTATCGCTGCTGGAGAAGGATTCAGATGTTCCAGGTTAAATTTCTGGATCAGGTCTTCCAATGAGAAAAATTCTTCCCGGTCATTATAACTCCATCCCATTAATGCAATCCAATTTATCACTCCCTCGGGGATATAACCTAATTCTCCTAGATCCTTAATGAATATCGAGTGACCGCTATTTTTAAGATCGGCTGCCTCTCTTTTGCTCATTTTACCCTTTCCGCTCGGTTTTAAAAATACCGAGAGGTGAACAAACCTGGGTTCAACCCAACCAAATGCCCGATAGATGAGGGCGTGAATCGGAAAAGTCGGAAGCCATTCCGAACCGCGGATTACATGGGTTATATTCATCAGGTAATCATCAACGACTGAAGCCAGGTGATATAAAGCCCAACCATCTGATTTCACCAGGATATAGTCATCAAGCGTATTATTTTCAACGATAATCTCGCCCCTGATAAGATCGTGAACAATAGTCCTTCCATCCTTGGGGGTTTTAAACCGAATAACATGCCTTTCCCCACCTATCTACCCTTCGACTGGCTTCTTCCAGGGAAATATCCCGGCAGTGCCCATCATAATGGGGATTTTGTTTGTTATTTTGTTGTTCCTGTCGTAATGCTTGCAGCCTCTCCGCTGTACAAAAGCAATAATAAGCTTTCCTCTCACGAATTAGTTCGTCCGCCTTCTCCAAATACATACTTTTTCTTTCAGATTGACGGTAGGGGTCATTTGGTCCGGGTTTTCCTGGACCTTCATCATATTCCAGTCCAAGCCACCCAAGCATGGATTTAATCTCCTCCTCAGCTCCCGGGACAATGCGATTTCGATCTGTGTCTTCTATCCTGAGAATGAATTGTCCTTTTGTTTGATGGGCGAGCAGATAACAAAAAAGAGCTGTTCTGGCTCCACCCAGGTGTAGATGGCCTGTAGGTGACGGGGCAAAACGTACACGGACCGGTGCCAATGGGTTTCTCTCCATATTAGTAATGAATTTCCTTTAGTTTTTGTCTTGTAATCACACTTTGTATTAAACCAATTCCAAGTACCAAGGACATCAACGAGCTGCCACCATAACTGATAAAAGGCAAAGGCAAACCAGTTACAGGGATTAAACGGAGATTTACAGATATATTGACGACCGTTTGAAAAAATATCAGGGTGGTAAATCCATACGCTATTAATGACCCAAATGTATCGCTTGCCAGTCGGGCGGCTCGTAAACAGCGAAAAATAATAAATATCAATAAAGCCAGTATAATCACAGTTCCGACAAATCCAAACTCAGCCGCCATTGCCGAGAAAATAAAATCAGTGTGGCGCACCTTCAAGAATCTCAATTGGACCTGAGTGCTGTTCCCATATCCCTGTCCAAAAAGACCACCGGATCCAATGGTAATGAGTGCCTGGTCCACATTATACGTATTTCCGTAACGCGCTTCCGCATCCGGGAAAAGGAAGGTAAGGACACGTTCCTGCTGATAATCCTCAAGGAATGGGAAGGCAGAGATCGATGCAATAACTCCTAAAAGGACGAAAATCGCCAGGTATTTTGCGGGTAAGCCACTTATCCACAGCAAAGAAAACCAGATTACCAGTATAACAATTGATGTGCTCAAATTAGGTTGGAGCAAAATCCAAACTACAACTCCCATTGTGAGCAGGAATGAACGGAAAATCCAGGTTAAATCCTTTTTTTGATTTGCAGTACGTGAAAAATAATCTGCTAAAACAAGGATCATCACAATTTTTGCCAGTTCTGAGGGTTGGATTAAAATGAGTCCTGTATCCAGCCAGCGTGCTGAACCAAATCGTGCTTCGCCAATAATGAAAATAACTACCAGGAACAACACAGAAAAAACATACATTAATCTAGTCAGCGATGCCCAGTAATGATAATCAATCATTGCAACAAGGATAATGAGTACTATACCAACGATGACATAGATTACCTGGCGATTGACCTGTTCTGCCAATACTACATTTCCAGCAATTGCAGAGCGTATCATCACAATCCCAAATAGAGACAGGACTACTACACTTCCGAACAACCAGAAATCAAAATGCCGCCAGAATTCTTTTTGCATGGTGAGTCTATTTCCTGATTTTATTACTGGTTGCAGTTTTTAGAGGAATATCTGCGATTAATCTTTGCTGCCGTTCATCCCGGGCGATATCAATTTTAACCATGGAAGTTTCAATATCCACATAGCGGGAAATCACCGATAATAATTCGTTTTTCAAATCCTCCAGTTTCTCCCTTGGCATATCAATTCGGTCATGTATCAAGACCAATTTCAACCGTTCTTTAGCTAAATCTTTGCTGGATTTTTTATTGGAAGAAACCCTCTCGAGGAATGAGAACATATTATTTTCCTCCGAAACGGAGAAGATTCGTAATCGAAGAAAATAGATCCTTCTTACCATTCAGCCGCATAAAAGGTACCTCCTCACCATTCAACCGGCGGGCAATATTCATGAAGGCTAAACCGGCATCGGATTTTTGATCTAGAACAACCGGTTGGCCCCGGTTTGTGCTGATAAGCACCAATTCATCCTCCGGTACTATTCCAATTAGCTCAATCGCCAGCAAGTCTTGCACGTCTTCTGCATTGAGCATATCACCCCTTTTAACCAGCGCGCTGTTAAGGCGATTTATTATCAGTTTGGCCGGTCCTTTTTGTTCCGACTCCACCAGGCCGATTACCCTATCTGCATCACGAACTGCAGAAACTTCAGGATTAGTAACAACAAGAATTAAATCTGCAGGAGCTAATGCGTTCCGGAATCCACGTTCAATACCTGCTGGAGAATCGATCAAAATCCAATCCATTTCTTCTTTAAGTTGATCACAAATCCGGATCATATCAGCAGGTGAGACTGCAGATTTATCCCTGGTTTGTGCAGCGGGGATGAGGGACAACTCAGGCTGCCTTTTGTCCCGGATCATCGCCTGTTGAAGCCTGCACCTACCCTCGATGACATCCACAAGATCGTAAACAATCCGATTTTCAAGACCCAAGACAACATCCAGATTTCTGAGTCCAATATCACTATCTATACATACAACTTTTTTTCCAAGCGAAGCCAGGGCAATCCCAAGATTCGCCGTTGTAGTGGATTTGCCCACTCCCCCTTTACCGGAGGATATTGTCGCAACGATACCCGTCATTGATCTCCTCAGTCCCAGGGTTCAAAATGGATAACCCCGTCTTTTAACATAGCTTTATAGGGTTTTGATTTCTTCATTTTCGCCGGTATATCCGCAACCGCTTCACCTATACGAAGCAAAGTTGGGGTGAATACCATGGCACATATGACACTCTCCGTTTCTCCAGAAAGTCCCGCTTGAACAGCTCCCCGTAACCGCCCCCATACCAGAATACTCTTGCCAGATAAAAGCTCAGCTCCGGGATTTACATCGCCCAGGACAATAATGCTGTCCTCAGATTGGATACTTATACCAGATCTTAATGTTCGCTGGATCAACAAGGCGGAATCTCCAATTGCCGATACAGATGGTTGCCTATCACGCAGATTCGATTTCCCGGGGTGTATGGGCGTATCAAGACCTAACATTTGGGCTGTTTTTATCGTTGTTGGTGAATTGCTGATAACCGACCAAAGGGTGACACCTTTATCGGAAAGTTTATCCCGCATAGAACCCATTTCAGCAGCATGGACGGTTAAATTACCTAGATCAAGGGTGATTTTTCCCCCGCGGAAGAAATTTTCTTTCTCACAAATCTGGCTTATTATCTCTTCCTGGCAATCCTTCCATTCCTGATGGTTTGAAGTGATGATCAATCCATCCTGATAACCTTTAATTCTTATCTTGCTTTCAGTTTTTATATCCATCCATATTTCTCATTTACACCAGTAATAACGTTCACAATAAATAAAAATCCATGAAATCCTTATCCTCGCAGCAAGCTACGGGACATTGAGGGATTTCGCCCTACGGGACGGATTTTGTAAGACAATCTCGCAGCAAGCTGCGGGGAGATGCCCTCTTATTAATTATAACAGCCCTTCTTGCCGGCAAAACTTACTGGTTGGTCGTTGTAGAATCTATTTCTTTCAATTCAAAATATGCATCCATAACACTGCGTACAATCGGAGCAGCGACGCTGGCACCTTCACCCCCGTTATATACGAATGCCAACACTGCAATTTCCGGATCATCATAAGGTGCATATCCTACATACCACGAGTGAGTTGGCCAGTTTCCCGGCTGGCAGCGGTTGTTCGCTTGCGCAACATTATCGCAATATTCGGCGGTGCCTGTTTTGCCTGCCGATGGAATTTCCATTCCCTCGAACGGCGTTTCGGCAGTACCACCAGGTTCAACCACCATACGCATTCCCTGTTGAGCCATTTCCACAACCCATGGTTCTACGATCCGCATTTCTCCGGTTGGGAGCTGGTTCTCATCATAATCTGTTATCAACGCATCTTTCGTGATATCCCATTTTTGTTTTGGCTCAAATTCACTAATCATGTTGCCATCTGCATCGGTAACATGATGGATTAAGGTAGGCTGCATATATTTTCCATCATTGGCCAGAATACTGATCGATACAAGTACCTGTAATGGTGTGGAAAGAACAAATCCCTGTCCCATGGAGGCAATATAGGTATCACCAGTTGCCCAGTTCTCACCCTGATTTCGCCTTTTCCAGTTCGGGTCCGGGACAAGACCAGTCGCTTCACCGGGAAGTTCTATCCCGGTACTCTGCCCATACCCCAAGGCTCGGGCATACTCTGCCATATACCACACCCCTAATCCCTGAGGAACTTCGGTACCATAGCCGCCGCTCACTTTATAAAAATACACATCGCAGGAAAGTTGAACCGCATGCAGCCAATCTACATCGCCGTGCCCGAATTCGTCATAGCAGACATAATCCTGAGGGACACCAGGATCGTTAGGGGTAAATTTTTGCAAAATGGTAATCTTACCAGGATCAAAAATGGTTTGCTCAGGGGTTACTACACCCTCATTGAGAAATCCAATCGCTGCTGCCATTTTATATACAGACCCTGGTGGAACTTCAGCGGAAATTGCATGGTTGAATAATGGGCGCGTCGGGTCCTCAGCCAGCTGGGTATAATAATATCCCGGAATCACGCGTGCCATACGATTATTTTCATAAGTTGGGTAAGAAACCAACGCAAGGATTTCACCTGTTTTGGGATTCAAAGCAATTACTACCCCGGTATTCATTCGTATTTCATTGAAATACGCATTCCAGCCACTCATTGTAGTTGAAAGTGCCGCCTTTGCAGCTGATTGCAGTCTTGTATCAACTGTCAGGTAAATATCATTTCCCAAAACCGGTTCTTTTGGGGAAACCAAATCTCGGATTTCCTGGCCAGCCACATCAACTTCAATTGTGCGTTCACCATTGAATCCACTTAATATTTCCTGCTCGGTAAATTCCACTCCAGCATAACCAACCTTGTCACGATCAGGAATAAAGCCTTGTGCCCGGTATTCCTCTTCAAGGGTTGCTGGAATTGGTCCCAAAAAACCAATTATTTCCGATGTCATTTCCCCTGTTGGATAATCCCGCACTGCCTGGACCTCAATATCAACACCGGGCCAATCCGCTGCTTTTTCCTGAATTATCATTGCCGTCTCTTGAGAAACGTCGCATTTGATACTAACCGGAGAAAATGGGGCATTTGTATCGGCAATAAATACAATTTGGTTTATTCCGAGATCAGTTTCGCAGGGTTTAAATACCCTCACTGTCTCTTCGTCAGTTTCGCCATTATTAACCGGGACACCCACAATTTGACTTAACTCCCTATATATTCCTTCTATTGCCCCAGCATCTGCGGGTAATAATGCAGGAGTGATGGTTACATTAAAGGATGAAGCGTTGCTGGCAAGCACCTCACCGTTTCTATCATAGATATTTCCGCGCAAGGTCGGTATACTAATGGTTGTTGTGCGGTTATCCTCGGCCCTTTCGAGATATTCATCTCCTTGAACAATCTGGATCATAAACAAGCGGAAGATGATATAGCCAAAAATGATGGCTATCGCTGCATAGAAAAATATGATTCGTTTGTGTTGCAAACTTTCTTTTAGGATGTCCTGTTTATTCATTATCTACCTTTAAGGGATATACCCATTTGGAAAAATCTTTCATAAACCAATAGAATGGGATTACAAAAATCAGGTTGAGAAATATACTGGGTAATAATATTACCTGGATTACCTCGCCGAACACCAGATCTATACCTGAAAATTGCAGAGCAGCCAGGGATAGGATGTGCAGGATTATCGTGCCAATAATCGTGATCAACAATAAGGATATAATCGGCAGCTGCCAGATTCTCCCTTTTAGAATTCCAACCATCCAGGTAACCAATAGGTACGTGATTAATGGGATAAGAAATGGAACCGCAGATGTAAGACTTACTAACAACCCGGCTATTACTGCCCACAACCACTGGTTTTCTACTCTATCCTGAAATCCCCAGGTGATTACTGCAACCAACATGATATCTGCGTTTCCATTTAGTAATTGGATCCGGCTAATCACTGACGATTGGAGAATCATCAAGCCAATTAATATAGGAAATGCGATCAGGTTTGCCATCAGAAATCAAGGAACTATGGTTGGAATGAGGGGTTCGATATCGATTGGTCGATAGTTCACGATCACAAGCACTGCCTGCAAGGTTGAATAATCGATTGCCGGTTGCACCGTTGCTGTTTGAAAAAGATCGGTCTCCTGGGTAAGCAAGCTGACTACCTGACCAATCAAAATATCGGGAGGAAAATTCCCTCCTAATCCCGAAGTGAGGACGATGTCACCTTGAGGTATTTCCAAATCCTGTGGAATCAAATTGAGCTCAAGCTCCCCTGTCAGGGAACCACGTAAAATCAGGTTTGTCTCATTTGATTGCAAATATACATTGACAGCTGAACCTGGATCTGTGATCATTTGAACCCGAGCTGCATTGGCAGTTACAGCAGCCACCCTTCCAACCAATCCTTGTTGAGTAACTACTGGCATTCCATGCCTCAAACCATCATCTGATCCATGATCAATTATCAGGTAATGCAAGAAAGGGCTTGGATCCCGACCGATCACAGATGCTGCGACATATTGGTTTTGCGGCGCCCGCCTGGCAAAATTCAGCAATGAATATAATGTTTCAGCCTCCCTGAGCTGTTGTTGTAATTGTATGACCTGCGATTGCAGAGATGCAACCTGGTTTTCCAATTCATCATTTCGCACTCGCAGTGTATTGGAATCACGCGGAATTGTTACAAATTCATAGAGCGTGGTGTAACGGGTAGAAAGCCATCCCTGTACGGAAAGAATAGGATTTAACCCGGCACTGATAACTGGATTCAAATATCCACTTAACGCAAGAACCATCAATCCCACAGTAATTAGAAAGAGGATAACAAGCAGCCATGTATTGGATGAAGGGGTATTCATTTAATTACCGAAAAAAGCTTCTGGATCTTCAGCAGATACTTCCCACGCAAATCAACGCGTTCCGATTCTTTCAAGACCAACAAGGCTGGATCTATATTTATCCAGGTCCTCCAGAACCATTCCTGCTCCCCGGGCAACACAGGTAAGAGGGTCATCAGCCAGCCATACACGCAAATTCACAGTGTCCGACAACCTTGCCACAAGACCTTGCAGGAGGGAAGTCCCGCCGGTGAGACATATGCCGCTGTCTAATAAGTCGGCTCCGGTGTCCGGAGGGACCTCGTCAAGGGCATCTTTTACAGTATCAATGATAACCTGAACCGATCCGGATATTGCTTCCCGGATTTCTACGGAAGATAATTCGATGGATTCTGGTAATCCCGTTACCAGATTTCTCCCGCGCGCAAGGTAAGTCTTTTCAACCTGCATTGGGTAAGCAGACCCAATGGCTATCTTCACTTTTTCTGCCATCCGGTCCCCTATGAATAGATTGTACTTGTTGCGTATATAGTTCTTAATATCCTGATCTAATTCATCACCGGCAACCCTCAAGGAACGAGACACAATAATCCCACCCATTGATAAAACTGCCAGTTCGGTTGTACCTCCACCGATATCAACAATCATGGTTCCAACCACATCGGAAAATGGCAAGCCGGCACCTAAAGCGGCTGCTAAAGGTTCTTCAATAAGAAAAGTCTCTCTTGCACCTGCCGTCATGGCTGCGTCATAAACAGCTCTCTTCTCAACCTCCGTAGCTCCGGAGGGAATACCAACCACAACCCTGGGACGAGGCATAGGGACAATCGTTTGTTGGTGGGCTTTCCCGATGAAGTATCCAAGCATCGCCTGAGTAATCTCAAATTCAGAGATTACACCATCTTTGAGAGGCCGCACGGCAACAATATTTGCGGGAGTCCTCCCGACCATTTCCCTGGCTTGAGTCCCAATTGCCAGAGGTTTCCTGGTTCTTTTTTCAACAGCAACCCACGAGGGCTCATTGATCACAATTCCTTTACCACGCACATAAACCAGTGTATTGGCTGTGCCAAGGTCAATTCCAATATCCAGGGAAAGCAATCCCATCAACCAATTAAAGGGATTGAATGCCAATAGCAGCTCCTTAATTTAAAAATATACATCCCTGGTTTTTTAAACCAGTCATCAGAAAATTATAACATACCATAAATTTAATGGAGATGTTGTCGGGTTTACGGATTATTTAAAATCAAACCACTAGGATTTTTAGAATTGGATAGAAAGAATTGACATCTATTACTGAAAAATAATAAGGTCCTCAATTCATGATTTTTCCCAGATTTGCTAATCTACCAACTCTTATTGATTATTGTAATGCATCCTAAAACAACTGTATCCACTGGTGCAGAGATATCACTGGATCATTCTAACCAGCGTTTACCATGTTCTAATCCGCTTTTTGATGGTCTCTGACCCCTTGCTGCCATCCTTACTGCCAGTTCTGCATTTTCAGATGCAGCTCAAAGACCTGCCTCCCCGAAGGGGAAATAACGATCGCCTGTAGGCCTATGCTTCTATTTCATTCCACTTCCACGAAATTGTTGCCAAGCAATTTAAATGTCCGGATTACTTCTTGTGTTGGTTCTGCGCTCATTGGTTCATCAGGCTTACGATCGAGCATATTTACCACTACATTGCCAGAATCTATTGCCAATGTTTTTATGACAATTCGGTCTCCCAGGAAAACAGAGCCGATGGGTTTGGCATTTCCATTTTCATTGATAACCAACCCGAGATAGGTAAATGTGCCGGAACCACCCGGGTCTACCACCAATAATACTGCCGCATCATCAACTTCATCCCCATTCATGTCTCCAACCGCCTGCACATCACCAAGTTGAACCCTGGTTGTTGCAGCAGATCCCGGAGCAGCCGGCTCTTCGAACGTTCCGTTTTGCAGAAGGACCATCCCCGAACCAATATCCTCGAGAGGATATTCGGAATTGGGTAATGCCTGCAGGAACGATGCGCCTGCCTGCGAAACCTGTTCCTGAGCCGTATTAACTACTCCAGAACTAACCAACGATACAGCCAGTGCGCCATCTGCAGTGCGCAGTTCCAGCTTTTCGCCATCACGGTTATAAATCGCAGCTGTTTCTAATGCCTGTAAATACTGCATTTCCTGATCCATTACCCCCTCCGGATCGGCGCACATTTTTCGGGTGGATGCCGCCGGACCAATCTTGATGTCCTTTCCGGTTACCTCATACCCGGCGGTGAAGTTATTGCATCCGGCAAATCCGCTGAGTTTACCGTCTTCAGTAAAGTTGGCTGTAAGTTCCGAACCAAGAATTACGCTTACGACGGCTTCTTTGCCGTTGTTATAACCTGTTACAACCCATGAGGTTCCACCCAGTCCGGTCGCTTGGGCGGTGAAAACAGCCAGATCCTTGCCGTTTTTATCCAATAAGGTCAACTGCTGCCCTTCGATTTGATATGTTTCAGCCTGTATCAATGCCGAAATATACGCTGCTGCTTGCTGCATGACAGCCTCCTCGCAAGCCATCATCGTTGAGACCATATCTTCATTAATGCTGATTTTGTTTCCTTTGACTTCATAAGAGCCGCTGTAATTGTTGCAGCCATCCGTGCCATCGATCTTGTCCTTAGTGAAGTTAATCGTTATCTGGGGATCAGAATTCACCGGTTGACCGTTCAACTTTGTCAATATCCAGCTTGTGTCTTCCAATGGATTGGTTGAAGTACTATTGGGACTGCATGCTGCCAGAACCATGCTGAATACCATGCCTATTGCGAAAATATATTTATGTGCATTCATCTTGCTCTCTCCATAAGACTAGAAATTATTGCCAACTTGCTCCTCACAGATCAAGTCCACTGCTCATAAGACGAGATTGATATCTGGAATGTTCCAACCGGTAAGGCATCGTGTCATAAATTTCCTTTATATCTATTTCAATTCCAATCCAATATATCTAAATTAATCATTACTGCTTATTTGACCGGAGTAACCCTGGGGCAATAGAACAAAGGCGTCATCATCTTTGGGTGTAGGCAGATTCCTGTATCCAAATATTCAAAACCTTTTCATCATGCATCAATCGATAATCGACGGTGAGAACGATAAATGGTAAAACAATAACTCCCGCCGCATAACCTAAATAATGGGCCAGCCAAAATGCTGACCCATTATCAAGAGTAAATAGATTTACAAAAGATTATTTATATTTTTTATGACTTTATCAAGCATGATCATACTAAATAAAGTACTGCCTTTTTTCACGGATTATCCAGCCCAGGATGAATACCGGGAGTATCTGGTACCACAATGCCCCGGGAACACCTGATAATAAGCCTGCCACAACGGCGACTAGAGCAGAGGCTGCATAAACATAAAGGCCCCACTTTTTCCAGTAGAATAACCCAATCGCAGCAGCAATGTTTGCAAGGGAATGCAACACCATTGCGCTTAATATCCAGGGTCTTTGCGCTTCGACGGCGTTGTTCTGGGTGTAATAAAGGTAAGCAGCGAAAATTCCTTGGACTGCGATGACCACCAAAACAGTTGTAAGTAGAGCGCCCCGCTCCTTTTTCACGACTTGTTTCTTTTTTGATTGCGCCTGGCTGTTACTTGTATTTGGGCCTGTTTTCGGGGTTGTTTTCGGACTTGTTTTTGTCTTTTTCTTTGCCATTTAGATGGAACTCCTTAAGTAAGATTTGTAGATTCTGAAGCTAAGTCTGTTACTACTTCACGATTGCGGTAAGCCATCCATACCGCACCCAGTCCCCAGGCGGTGACAAGTACACTCAATACCCATCCAAGCATCGGGATAGAACACAGTAAGGTATATATCAATATTCCTGTTGCCAGGGGGACATAACCCGGAATCGAGGCATTAGGCAAGAATTTCTCAAATAGCCAGGTACCGGCCAGGTAACCCACGATCAATATTGTTCCATATGCAACAAGAAACCACAAGGCCGCCAGAAAAAAGACCAATGCCGAGAATGACAGTGCCCAAAAGGCAAGTGCAAAGCTCCAAAGACCCAGGGTGCCGAGCCAAAACCCAACAACGAAGATCAAGCTCGCAACAAGGATACCTACCAGGAAGATATTGGAGGCGATCAACAGCGCAATCAAACCATAACCCAATCCAGCCAATGGACGTGCTCGGAGTGCCCGGGTTGTACGGTCAAGAGGTTTGCGAAAGAGCCAGTATACAACCGCACCAAGTATTAGCAGCAGGCCGAAATCACGCGCTACATCCACCAGCCAGGCAGTCAGACTGGCAGCATCAACACCGCCTGCAGGTGGCGGATCTTGCATCAAGAAAATGATTGGAATATCCAGCAGGTTAATTCCAGCCCCAATAGAACCCGGCCCTTTCGAGAGGAGATTGGATAGCGGCCCTGTTAACTCTCCCCCCAGACTATTAACAATTAATTTAATTACTTCCAGAATTCCAATCGTTGCCTGTGTATTTCCCGTTATAGTTCCTTTGAGATCAGCACCCAGACAGAGTGCTATTAAATCCCGCTGTATCGTCGACCCGGGCAATGTTGATAATGAAACACCGATAAAGTACAGGTTTCTCTGTAAAACCGATTCTTGGACAAGATCAAATTGAACAGCGCCAGAGTAAGTGGTACCGGCTACCTGGCCCTTTACAACAACTTCCTGGCCAATGATGAACAAACTTCCATTCACTGTGCCATTGACAAGAACCTGGTTTCCTACAAGAAATGCATCCCCATTGATTGTGCCATCTATCGTGACATTTTGCCCGGTCGTAAAAACATCATTGTCGATCACCTCCCCGCTGGCCAGTGTGCCATCCGGGATCGAGCTGTAGGCTTCAACAACCTGTGCTCCGCCAATTGTCCAAACAAATGAAAATACTAACATCACTGTTAGAAAAACGCGGAACTTCTTTTTTGTATTCATTGCTCCTCCTTGTCTAAAATAATAAATTATGTACAACATGGACAGCTTCTAATAAATATGAGTTAATTTATTCGAAACCTATCTCAGCAGAATTCTCACTCCCAATTGACTTTCACCATTAATGCATTATGGTCTGACAGAAAACGTTGAACCGGGTGTTTTTTTGCTTTATCCTCCATTTCGATTATTTCTGCTTCAACCCTTATTTTCTTTCCAGCTGGCTGGCGAATGAGTACAAAATCCAGTGGAACCTTCCATTTCACAGGAACCAAAGGAAATGGCCGGTAGGTAGGGCGTAAATCTTCAACCAGAGGATCAAGGAGGTTGTTTTCCTTTACCAATTCCTCATACAAGAAGGAAGCCCTGGGAAAATTGAAATCACCGCATACGATAACCAGGGACGTTTCCGGCAGTGAGCCAATCGCCCGGCCCAACTGCCGCACCTGGCTCAGTTCTACCCGGGCCAATGGGTTGGCAGGATGCCATACACCGGAATAGTTAGCATTCATGTGGGTATTCATTACAATGACTGGCATTCCTTCCACATCAAATGTTACCGATAAAATTCCTTTATAAAGCGCCCAATCGGCAAAACCGATGCTGAACATTCTGCCACGATCCTGGTAGACTTCAAAGTTGGAATGAACTACCGGAATTCTCGAAAAAACAGCTAAACCACCCTCCGGTGCGTACGTATGTTTTTGATAACAATGATTCGGGAAGGTAGCCAGTCCATTTTTTATCAAGGGTGCATATTCATTCTGCTGGACTTCCTGCAAGCAGATAGTCTCCACAGGCAGCTGATCCAGCTCCTTTGCCAGGCGCTTGAGCCTTCCCAGGCTAAGGAAGAAAGGTATGCCAAATGTGTTAAGAGAAAGCAGAGAAAACTCTCCCATCAGGATTTCCCAAGTTTCAAAATATCAATTGCAATCCATGACTGTAACTGCTTCATTTTTTCCGCGATTTTTTGAAGTTCATTGATTTTTCTTAACATCGAGGACTAAGCCATTTCGATTTTGGCATTTTTTAAAGCCAAATAAACACTTTCGTAGATTTTTTCATTTTCCAGTCTCGAAGCGTCAGAAGACTCTATCCACCAGCGGATTCTTAAGCTCATTTTATTATCTTTAAAATCCACAATGATAACATCTACTGGCTCTTCAGCAAGCACGCCTTCCACATTCCTAACCGCCATGATAATGACATCCCGCACGATCTCCAAGTCTGAAGCCTGGATAACTCCGATTTCGATCTGCACCCGGGAACGGGGGTCTGGAAAGGTATGATTGATCACCTGGTTTTTACTGATGCTCGAATTGGGGACAATCACCATCTGGTTATCATAGGTCCGGATGCGGGTGCTCCTTAAACCAATGTCAACCACTTCACCATGTACGTCCAAACCTACACCCTGGACCTCGACACGGTCCCCGATGCGGAAGGGCTTGTCTATTACCAGGATGATCCCGCTGACCATATTCGAGAGTGTGTCCTGGGCAGCCAGTGATACTGCCAGCCCGCCGATCCCCAGGGTGGTAACAAGGGCAGAGACCTGTACACCATAATTGTCCAGTACCAGGATTATGGAAATAGAAACCATCAGAATCTTGGCTGATCGCTCTGCAAGCAGCAGGGCCGCTTCATTATGTTCATCTTTGCCGGATTTTCCGGATAAATCCTTGTACCACAATACTACAACATCAATCAGTTTCCACAGGATAATTACAATGAGCAGGATGATTAGTGCAAAAAACAACTGGTCAAGCGCCAGTTTTACATTGACGGGAGGAGAGGTTAATCGTGTGACTGCGAACTTTAAACTAATAAATAATAGAATCAGGCGAATTTGCGATCTGATGGAACGCAAGTAAATCTCGGAGTATTCAGAAGGAACTTTGCGGGCAATCCTTATCAGCACAACCTCCAGCAGCCAGGCTGCCAGTAGCATTATTATATAAAGAATGAAAAATGAAACCGCAAAGTTGATCCACTCCGTACTCATCATTACTCCATAATTATTATTAAAGTAAGGTCTTCACTAACCAGCCAGGATAATTTTCCAAAATACTATACCAAGCTATGATATGTGTATTACCCGGTTTTTTTTCCCTCAGCCTATCGCTCCTCTTCGATGCAATTTCGACAATCCTTCAACAAGTCTATGTTTTTCAGCAATTAGACGGGACAAATCCATGTGGGTTGACTGAACTTCCCGTTTGTCAACCGTGTGATTAACCGCAATCCCTTTCAGAATTTTGACCTCCCTTAGTTTGGACGGCTGTCCAGATTGGATGGCTATACTCAACCCGCTCCTCCTGAAAATCAGGAGGAGCGTTGATGGTTGAGTCGTTTTTATCGTTTTCAGCGTGCTGTATTTAATAGAGATACCCGCCCCGCCTATCCTGCTGCCTGGTCGCGCCAGCCGCGCATCACTTTATAAAGGCCTTCAGCTGTCACGATGGGTTCATCTCCGGCATGCAGGCTGGCAGGATGGAGCCACAAATCCAAAATTCTGCGGGCCGCCCAGAGCCCCATGGTGGCTGACCTGGCTCTCGAAGTTGTACATTTCCTCTTTTTCCGGATCATAAACAGAATTGACCAATAGATCCGGGCAGTTGGAAAAACTGGCTTCTCTCCTCAAGTGGCGGGCTGCGTTGGGAGCCATAATGTCCCAATGGATTTCTAAATCCTTCAACCTTGTCATCATCCAGGTAGTAAATGCCGCCTTTGCCAATCACCATGTTGCCATTTTCTGCCGATTTCACCATCACAAAATCAACCCCGGGATGGGAATATAAGCCAATCATTAAATCGGGGCTTTCCTGCTGGATTTCCTCAAATGTCATTCTTTCAGGGCTGTTGGTGAAGTAGATCAAACCTGCCCCGCCAGAGCCAAAAATTACCACCTTGCTCTTCCTGGCTTTCTCATCCTCCGCCTGTGGTCCAACGACTACCATATCCCCCTCTTTTTTATTTTTGAGCATATTATCGATCAATTTGGCTGTGCGGGTATCATCCTGGATGGATTCATCCAGAACAGCACCCAGTTTATCCCAGGTTTCATGGGTCTTCTGGGCGGCATAGACTTCACCCTCTCCCGTGAGCAGCGATTGCACCAGTTTTTCCAGGGTTACATCGAAAGCATTTTCAAAGGTGATACCCAGGGTCTGGCCATGATCTGAAAGGACACGATATGATAGGGCCGTGGGGCAAATTTTAGCGCTTTCTCGATGCGGGCAAAATAGCGGTCCGTCTCATGCAACGATTTAAACGCCTCCGGAGAGTGCATTCCGGCAAAATGGCTCAGATCATCATAGGCAGGATATAGGGCATAGATGGCTGGTAACCCCCGCAGCATGTCGCTCACAACCATGTAGGTTGACAGGTCCTGCATGAATGGACCCATAAAGGCACGCAGGAAGGCATAACTCCATTTACGGGCACTGATCCGGTATGGATCCTTGCGCCTTTTTTGCAGCCAGGCATCCTTCCATTCAATGACACATTCGGCCGCAAAGCGGGCAATCAGGCGAAGCAGGATGGATGGGCTGAACAGGTAGAAATAGAAACCCGGGCCACGCCCGCGCTTTTATTTAATACCGTGGCCATAGTAAGGATGCTCTCTCCTGCATCCCCGGAGAACATGTTTCCGCGTGAAGCGCCGCCATCTGAAAGCAGGCCCCGCCCGGTTGAAAGGTTTTTTTCAATTTTTATGGCATCACGCGGATCTCCAGATATAACAATGCGCTGTTCGGTGCGATCCCACCAGCGGTAGGCGGGGACATTGTTATTATTTCCCAAAAGGATACCGGACTGCATGGCACCGGTTTGGGCACTGTAATCCGTCTCCCACCCGGTGATGACATGGGAGCCACGATCCAGCCAGCCCTTGAGATTCGGCATAAAGCCTCCATCGATTGCCTTGCGCAGCTGGCCTTCCCCGAGACCATCGACCTCAAGGAAAACAAAGCCGGGTACCGTGGTTGTTTCAATCTTGCCATGCTTTTTTACCATCCTCCTGGTCACCACCCGGTCAACAATGGCATCCTCATCGATAGATAAAAATGTGGATAAAAATCCATTGACAACCGTTATCCAGAATGTGATCCTTAAACCGGTTACCCAGCTGTCGATTTCGAATCCCGGAAGCACATTGGCTAAGATCATGACTGCGAATCCACCCAATACAAAGGTGAGGATGGGGTAAAGGATAGCCGGCAGCCAGCTTAAAAATTTGATAAATACAAACCAGAAAGCCACTTGAGCAAGTGTATAAGCAATCGATGCACCGATGGCAGCCCTTAAGGAATCAATTTGGATTCCAGGGATCCATGTCGCAATAACGATAAGGGTGATGGCGTGAACAATAATAATGACAACTGCCTGAAAAAACCGGATGCCAGTGTTTTTCATATTTTTCTTCTCCTGTAAATTTTTAATCTAACCGAGCATACTGATTGAAAAGAATGAATATTACCGTTATAAATGATAAAGATCATGAATTTCTTCTAATTATATTCGATTTATTACCCAAATCGAATAATTCTTAACCGGTTAATACCTTTGGATCTGGGGAGTGGAAATCCAGGTGATAACTGGTTTGGTTTTACGGGTTGTTGGACTGCCTCATCCATTCGCTTGATCATCCAAAGCGGTTACACGCCGCGATCCAAACCGGTTCGCATATATCCGGCATAGTATTGCGCCTAACAAAAAAATCTGGGAGATATAATAAAACCCCATCAGCAGCACGCTGACACTGCCAGCAGCCTGTAAAGCAGAACTGAATGAGCTGTACTGGAAGAAAAGTCCAGCCAGGAAGACGGCTGCCATGGTAAGCAGCGCAGCTATACTTGCCCCAAGCCAGACGTCCTTCCAGGCAATTTTTGTTTCCGGCAGGACTTTGTAAAATAAAGCAAACGAAAATATAACCAGGAGCAAAGCGGCGACTCCAGTAGCAACGGACATGCTGGCATTTATTCCCAACAGGCTTTCCAGGACGGAACTGAAACTTGCCAGGAGCAGGTTGGTAAACACTGCAAAAATACCTAACAACCCTATGCCAATAACCATTAAAAAAGAAAACAATCGTTTCCGGATAAAGCTGAACGTTTTACCTTTTTCTGGCAGCGGGACATGCCAGATAGAATTTAATACATACTGCAGTTGGAAAAAAACACCGGAAGCTGCATAAAGCAGCGCCATTAGGCTGATGATTGAAATTAAGGTGGACTCTGTTGAGGAAGGGGTCGATAAGGCATTGATCGAATCCTGGACCAGAATGGCGACATCTTCACCTAAAATGCTTTCCAGGCGCTGATAAAACTGGCCGGTGGCAGCCACTTCATCCACAAATATCCCTGCCACGCTGAAGGCAATAAAAATCAAAGGGGCAAATGAAAACATGCCATAATAAGCCAGCGCTGCTGCCAGTTGGCTCGGCCTCTCAATGATCCAGATATGATAGATCTCAATTACGAATTTTTTCAGCATAGTTATTTTTCCTGGGAACGCTGATCCCTGAAAGCGATGGTCCCCCTGGCTTTTTCCCACACGTCCTTCAGATTCTCAAGCATTTCCTTCGATTCTTCCATATTTTCCTCACCAGGGAACCGCATGAACCTGGTAAGGAATTACGTACCTTCGAAATTTTCAAGAATAGCCAACACCAGCAATGTCAGCGGCAAACTTTGGAGGACCCCAATTTTCCCTCACTCAAAATGAGCAAACAAACAAGCTGACAAAGATACTTTCCGAGATATACTGCCCTGCCCCGGCAGCTGCATTGATTTTCCCTATGGAGTGATAGGATTATTGCACTTTGCAGGCAAGGTCACTGGTGTATTTTTATTGACATCGGTTAATTCAATATCCACGTTAAAGTCGCCCTGGAACTTGAGCGGTTCATAGGAGCCGCTGAAGCCGCCGCTAAAAGCCACCGGATAGCCGCCCTTTGCGTCAACATACAGGTCGGCGTCTTCTGCTGACCATAACGCCTCGCCAAAGGCTTTTAATTTCGGATCGCTGCTCTTTTGCGCTGCAGCAAGGAATGCATCTCCGTCCAGTACATAGTGCTTAACGGCTGCCCCGTTGAGCGTCTCCTCGCCGACAAGCTTCCCATTTGCAACATCGCTGTTGGTTAACATACTCAGCAGGCTTTCCGGACTCATCTCGTCCAGTGCTGCCGTCGCTTTGGAGTCAGCGGGTTTGACGCAAATAGGAACAAAGCTGTTGACCACCACGTAGGTACCTTCTGGAACCTTGTAGATGTCCACACTCGACGGTGTAAACAGCCCCACCAGGGACCCGCCTACCTGCGCAGCAATATCACCCAGCAGGCCGCCTGTCAGGGTGATCTGGCTTTCCCCCTGGTCATTGGTCGTCAGTACCGCCTCAAGGTCGCCCTGGGCGCGTTTGCCATTGATCAGTCCATCCACCTCAAGATTAACCGTGGCATTGAGCGAGGTGAGATCGGTGATCGGTTTGAGGGGGATGGGGTCCCCGGGGGGCGGAGTGCTGGTGGCTGCCAGCAGTGCCGAAAATGAGGCTGAGAAAGCCGGCACTGCAGTGCTTAATACCAGGGATCAGAACAACGGCAATTACCCCGACAGCAATTGTAACGGAGAGAATCCGATTTGTTGTTTTCATGATAATTTGATCCTTGCCTTTCTTAAATTTATATTTTATAGTTTTACTTCCAACCCTTGTTTAGACTGATTCACAGCCTATGTCGATTTGTAGTATGTTTACAATCAATTTTCGGCGCAAGCCAGAGTTGCTCAGCTGGTAACTTAAATGACAAGGTTTTTTGCCATAGGGATCATACTGGATGCAGGTACATTTCTAGGCAAAAAACCTTCCCATTCAAGGACGTCGACCACTGAAAATAATCATGAGCTTTTACCCGGTCTCATCGTCCAGGATAGAAATCAATGATATCGGACTCAAAATACCGTTATCCATTTCAACTTCAGCGATTCACCCAATTCATGGATGATCGTCATGTCCTGTTCAACCAGGGCACCCGCCTGGCTTTCTGCCTGGATCAGGCTGACATGGCGGAGGAGGTCCTGGCGCGCTTCCGGCGATTTTGCTTCCTGGCCAATGGCATCGATCACCTCCAGCATGTGCAGCAGGACACTGGCGTTGTCGCAGCTGCTGTGACGGAGCATATCGAATGCGCCATTTAGCAGTTCTTCGAAGGTAACCGGTTTCAGAAGCAGGCGAAGCTTGCCCTCCTGGTCATAGATATAGGCGCCTTGCTCCCCATGCCGGTAGAACAGCGCCAGGCCATCCCCCAAATAATCCAGGCAGGTCATGGCGGTGAATGGGTCATTGATCGCCGGAGACATGGCACGCACCGCCATTTCGACCAGCTGGTTGACCGCATAGGCAATATCCTGCGTGGGTGTGCGGTTATTCCCCATCTGAAAAGCGTGGCGGATTTCACTTTCAAGCTCCTCATCAACCCGCCGGCTGGCCAAACCAGCGCAACAACCGCACCGACCCATACAAAATCTCCGGGCTTGCGCTGCAGGCCGATGACCAGGTCTTTTTCAACGGACAAGGGCAGAACTTCCTCGGGATCGATATACTGGATATATCCTGCCTCCTTGATACGAACCGGATAACCATCAGTCTCCATGATGGGATTGTTTTTCCTTATCATGTTCTGCTTATCCGGCAGAATATCCGACGCCTCCTGGCTGATTTGAGCTTGTAACCAGGATCACCGTCTCCGCTCTTGACCGTCACCGGGATCTCGGAGCGGACCACATCCATCAGTTCAGCGCCTGCCGCCGCAGCAATTTTCGGAGCCTGCAGCATGGTGCTGATATGTTGGATCAGTAGGATCAGCGTGGCAAAGGATGCCATCATCAACACCAATCCCATGGTACCAAGTAGTTGGGGGGCTTCAGGCTGAACTTCCTCCGGCGGAATGGAAGTGGCAGCCGTGATGCAGTACACAAATGTGGCCACGAACATACCCAGGACATACTGCGTGGTGCGGTCTCCGAGGAAAAGCCGCAGCAAGCGCGATCCGTATTGGGCAGCTACGGTCGAGAGCGGTAAGGTAAGCAGCGTGAAAACTACCCCGGCGGTGGAAAGGATGGTACCGGCCATGCCTACCAGCATGGAACGAATTTCACCAGAAGTACCCGAAAGGACGAGCCGGCTATTCTCCAGGAATTCATTGGGGATCCTATTATCGATCCTGACCATAATCCCCACAAGCATTATTGCGATGCTAACGACATTACCAGCGGGGTAAACCAGAAACTCACTTTAAGGCGGTCCAAGGTATAGCGGGCGGTGGCTCTCCTCTTTTTTTTGTCTTTTCTCATATGATACCTGTAATGAGGCTTCCTCATAAAACATGGAACAGAGTAAGGATTAATTATCACCAAGAACTGTTAAAGGTTGATGGTGCAGGTTCTGGATCAAGAATGTATACACTTACTGCAAATACCCATACCGGAAAGACCAGGCTGATCCATTGAAAATTTTGAATACTCAGCAACAGCATCAGCGCCAGTGCATAGGTTAGAAATGACCAGCCGCGATGCATGGAACCGGTACGAATCCAGATGGTAGCTATGGAGATCATGAATACCCCGGCCATGCGGATGGCATAGATGTTGATGATGTTATAGATCACTGCCCGGTTGTAGGTATAGAGACCGGTTCCGATTATTTGCTCTTTTTCAACCAGGTAGGTGCTCAAAATCCCGCCCGTCAAGGCTGCCCCAATAAAGATTAATGCAAGGAATAAGATGCCGCTGCCCAGGAACACGGTCGAAAAGAGGCGGTCCTCCTGGTCACCAAGATGATCCCGAATCACCCCGATGAACCAGAGAAAGGCAATCCCGGCATAAGGCACCAGGTTCAGCCCTAGGGAAACTAATTTTGAATATTTGTCCAGCCAGACAGGGTTTGCTGCCATATCAGTTGGGATGGCAATGCGAATCAGCACCAGGGCTGTACCGTAGAGCAGGGCAAACAGGATTCCTGCAATTGCTGCGGCGCGCGGTGTACGGAGCTTCAATCTGGTTAAATTAACTACGTGTCTCAGTCATAGATTCACTCTATTTTGATCTTTAAAAAAACAATAAAAAACGTCTCAATGACAGCCCATCCGTTAAAACACAGCATCCATTGACTTCCAGCTTGCTTGTTACCTTGTAGTTCGGTTGTAGATTCTTGTCCATCCAGAGTGTGCAACGATTTGTGGTTCCCGGTCTTTTGGGGCTGGAGGACATTCTCCTTTAGCCAGAATGCACCTGTATTTAAACGAACAGCTTATTTCCCGCTTCTCCCGGTTCATACGGAACATTATGCTCCAAATTAACCACTATCTCATAATGGATCAAAATGGTCCTCACAAGGTAAAAAAACTTAAACCCCATTAGATCCAGCAGATCTTAGCAGGATAAATGCGAAATTTAATCGTGCTCGAAAATAATCGGGGTGTATTTAATCAGCGAGGTTACTATCCCGAAAAAATAGCCCCTGTCATTTAAGCAAACTATCCAGGCTGTTTTCTCTAGCAGACTCCAGCCTGGATATCTTGCATGCATCAGGTAGTTAATCCAATACGTCTAGGACGATGGTGAGCAGGCAGGTTGAACACAATAAGACGCTTCGTCACCTGACCTGCTCCGCATCAGATATTAGAGACTTGGTAATGGATCGTTTTCCGGATAATAAGGAACCGACTGGCGATTCTTATAAGCGGCCATGTATTGGGCAACATCCGCGGCAACGCCAAGACCAAGCCAGATCCAATCGTATCCATTCAACGGGAAAATAATGACGTACATCAGCGTTGTCCATGGAAGGAAGATCAGGCCGAGAATACCCACCAGCCAGGGGAAGTTAAACCCGGCAAAAGACAGGTTTACCCGCACGGGTGCAATCAGCCAGTAGATCAGAAATGCCAGGCGTGGTCCAAATACTAATAAAGTCGTAAAAAAGCAACACATCGTATAATCCTCCTGAAAAATATAGTTATTTTTAACCCGGGCCGGGTCATGCTGGATAAAACAGCCCGGATAGGCTGCGATTCAATCCAATCCGTCAGCAGTGAAGCCAGAGCGGGCAGGAGCAGTTCCATAATAAATCAATGCTGCCCGCCTGGCTCCACCGGGAAATTAAAGGGTAGGAAGTGGATCGTTTTCCGGATAATAAGGAACGGATTGGCGGTTTTTATAGGCGCCCATGTAGGAGGCAATATCTGCCATGATCCCAAAACCAAGCCATATCCAGTCGAAACCATTCAACGGGAATATCAGAACGTACATCAGTATGGTCCACGGGGCGAAGATCAGGCCAAGAATGCTCACCAGCCAGGGGAAATTAAAATTAGCTACAGCAGCATTCACCCGCACGGGTGCGATGAGCCAGTAGATCAAGAATGCCAGGCGTGGGCCAAAAACTAATAAAGTGGCAAAAAAGCAACACATAGAATAATCCTCCAAAAAAAATTTTAATTCCAGGGCTTACTCACCAGCAAGGTTCACAGGCTCTGGATTGATAGCGATTTTCTTCTATAAAGATAGAACAACGTTATTTAATGTACTGGTTATGAAAGAGTCATGGAAAAAATATCTTGAGTTTTCGCTAATATTATCTTGCAGTCACCTCCCTTAAAAAGTACCGGATCAATAATGTTTTTGTAAACTCACCTGAGGAATTCATTTATCCAACAGGATTTTCCCTTCAAGGAGTGAGTAAATCTTTCTGAAAGACAGCTCCCTGGTTCTGTCATGAATCTATTCGGCTGTAAATGCAGCCATCAATTGTTCTTCCTGTACTTTGTTAAGGTTTGAAGCAATGAGCTCGAAATGCTCGCCCTTCAGCTCTTCAACGACCTTATCTTTTACTGCGTCGCTGGTCAGCAGGAACAGGGCGGAGGTGCCCTCGGTTACCTGGGAGCGCGTCTCCTCGATAAACTCATCACTGATGCCGTAATCATCCATCTTGCCGGCCATGGCGCCCACGGCAGCCCCAATCGCCATACCCAGGATCGGTACAACGAAAATGATCCCGAAGAGCAGGCCCCAGAAAGCATTTTTAAGGGCACTCTTGCCAACCAGGTCAACCAATTGCCTGGTTATGGGTTTATCCCTGCCCACCGGCCAGGAGACCATGGCGGCATCCTCAATTTTTATATACCCATCATTTTGCAGCATCTGCAATTTTTCAAGAACTTGCTCTGCACCTTGCGGGTTGTTAAACTTGAGTACTGTTAATGTCGCCATGGATCTCCTGATTTTCTTAATATTTTACTTATTTAGCCGATTTGTGCAAGTTAATTCACCACAACATACACATAGAACTGGCAAATTACCTCACCGCTTTTTTGTACCTGCCACATCTCGCCAAAATCGCCCGGGCCAAAGGGGCCCATCATCGGTACAGTTACATTATACGTCCAACCGGGTTCCACCGTGTTGGTCAGATCATATACATCTGCCCCGGTGTGGAGATATACATTATTATATGCGCCGACGAAGCCAATATCAACCCCATCTTGATCCCAGGCTTCACTGCCTGTATTCTGGATGACCCAGGTTGTATCAAACGGTTCCGAAATATTCACCGCGGTTCCGTCTGCCGGGGTCTGCTGCGCCAGTAAACATCCGACCGTGCTGGGCGGAGGCGGGGTTGCTTCTACTGTCGGTGGGGGTGCCGGGGCGTCAACAACCGGGACGCTGTCAACATTTTGAGGATATACATAGTATGCCGATACCCATCCCAAACCGTCCGCTGAGTAATCTGTGGAGATCTTCACCTGCCACCACTGTGCGTCGGAGCTCTTGCCGGTCACTTCGCCAGTTGCCCCGGTAGGAGCTACAAACAGCACCGGGTAAGTATCTCCAGGACCGCTGCGCACATTGACATAATCAAGGGCTGTAACCGTGGGAACACCGGCGGGCGGAGGCGGAGGCGGAGCTGTCTCTGCAGATGGGGGTGTTTCAATTGTCTGGACATTCTCCACATTGATAGCCTGGGTATATGCCATCTCAACCCAGCCATAACCAAGACCAACCATGGAAGGATCTAACCGCACAACCCACCACTGGTTGTCTTCACTCTTGCCAATCACCCGGCCTGTCATTCCGGTCGGAGCAATACCATAGGCCGGGTAATTCCCGCCCGGTCCGCTGCGCACGTACACATTCGCAATGGTCGTGGCTTGCGGGTCAGTTGCCTCTGGTGGAACAAGTTCAACTGTCGGGGGAACAGGGGGAGTAGGGAGAACAGACACGCCGTCTGCATTGCTCACGGTCACATAAGCCGTCACTTACCCAGCCGTTCCCGTTAGGCGCTACCGGTACACTGACTGCCCACCACAGGCTGTCTTCACTTTTGCCAACAACCTTGGCTGTTACGCCGCCATTCATTGCACTATAGACCACATAGTTCGTTCCAGGTCCGCTCATAATGGCTGTGTTATAGTCTGCAATGGCGCCTGGTTCACCGGCTGCTGGGGTAGGGATAACTGCCACCGGCAGGTTGGGGTCCGGGGTTGGGCCGGCAGGCGGGGGTGGAACCTCCGTGGCAGGAGGGGGTGCCGCAGCAGTCATATCTGCCACAGCAGTCTCAACTGCCTGGGTCTGGATAACCGCCGGGTCCGTAGTAGGAACCGGGGGTACGGTTGGTGCTGCGGTCGGAGCCGGAGCACAGGCGCTTAAAATCAAGACTGCCACCAGCACTAACAGGCCAACCATCGTGATATTCTTTTTTAATCTGGGATTTTTTGTCATTTTTTTCCTCTTTCTGATTCTTATCCTTTTAATTGAATTTGTGTTTTTTAATTCTTTTGCCAGCTAAAATCCATAAAGCTGGGCAGGTTTCATAAATCCAGCCCAGCTATTAGCTTACCTATACTTTTGGCTCTTCTATTTTGGGAGCATCTTCGCCGCCCGTCTCTTTTTCAAAAGTGCCTGCAGCAGCAATGTATTGCGTGCCTTCATCGTCAGAAGCCATACTTTCAACCACAAAGCCCTCCGGTGTGGCATAGAAATGGCTGCCGTATACTCCGCTGTCATCGACCACAACCTTGCTGGCATCCAGCGAGTCTTTACCGCTAGCTACCCGCGCCGCGCTGTAGCCTTGCTCTGAGGAAATGGCGGTGTAAGCCACCTGGTTTCCAGCCTCAAGCTGGGCAGCAATATCCGCCCCCAGGCTGGCAGTCATGGCATCCGCTCCGGCTTCTTGCATGGCCCTTTCCACCTCGGCAACCCACTTGTGCTCAACAACTGCAACAATGGCCGATGAACCGGGCTTCAGGCTTGCGCCGAGAGTCTCCAGGCGCTTGTCGGAAAAGCCGCTGTCACGCAGCTTGGCCGTCAGGCCTCCCACCAGGGCGCCAACTGCCGCCGGCACCAGCAGGACTGGTCCGGCAATCAAGCCGATCACTGCACCGGTTACGCCACCCAGGGCGGCACCTTTACCACCGCTGAAATCAGCGGTTTCCTGGATATGCAGTTTACCTTTTGCATCTTTACGCAGTACGGCGGCATTTTGAATGCCAATCAATTTTTCTTTTTTGGCCTGCTTGAGGTTTTTCAGAACCTGCGAAGCAGACTTCTCATCCTGGAAGGCTGCAACTATTAATTGAACTGGTACATCACTCATGTTGTTCTCCTTTATTGATATTTAGAAATTTTTACTTTTGCAGTATAACTTAAAATCAAGATCTTTTTGAATAGTATGAAAATTGGTATAAATCGGGATTAGCACCGTTGAGGTTTGAATGGAGACCACACTGGATAGCCATCCAAAATGCCTTCACCAATGAACGCCGGGAAATCATTCTTGTGAAGCCTGCTTCATGGAATACCTGGGTTCTCTGCACATTGGCCATCATATTCATTACTCTATGCGACACGGGTTTTACTTAAGCGTTTTTGGTACATCAATAAGGTTGCCAGCAGCCAATCTGGATTGTCGCTTTTGCTCACAAAGGCATCTGCACCGGCATGCAGGACATAGCGTGCGTTTTCTTGTTTGGCACTCATCACCAGCACAATTGGTTTGGGGTTGTACGAATGGAGATTGGTAATTAAGTCCTCTATGGCATCTCCCGGCAGTTCCATATCGACCAGGATTAATGCAGGGACATTAACTGCAACCAGGCTGATCAGACTATCTGTATCATTGGCATCACCAACCACTTCAATTTCCGGTGTCTCCTGAAGCAGCGTCTTCAGCGCCCACAGGGATACTTGATTATTGTCAGCCAGAATTACACGCATAGGAACTGCCCTGATCCAGTTTTGACATAAAAAGTATGAATATTAATAATTTTGGTGATGGTGCATATACACAGACACACCTATATTAACAATAAACAAAAGACCCCCGTTGGACAACAGCCATTCAGGGGGCTAATGAGGTTGGTTTTTAACCTAGCTGTTTGACCGGGTAACATCCTCGCCAAATGGATGGGAAGGCGAAGAGTTACTCTTCCCGACAAGGTTTCGGTCCAATGCAATGGTTACTGCCTCAACCCGGCTTTTTGCTCCTAATTTGGAGAATATATTCGATAGATGGTACTTTGTCGTCGCCAAACTGATAGCGAGTTGGGCAGCAATATCAGAGTTCGATAAGCCTTTAACCAGCAATGCCAATACTTCCTTCTCCCGTGCGGTCAAATCATGTCCCGGGGATGGTTTTTGACGTGCAGCGGCAATTAATCCATCGGTGACTTCCGGTGACAGGGTAGAGTGCCCGGCCTGGGCTGCCCGGATGGTCTGGGCAAGTTCCTCAGCAGCTACATTTTTCAGCAGGTAGCTTATGGCCCCGGCTTTTAACGCCTGCTCAATGCTGTCCTGTTCATTAAAGCTTGTCAGTACGATAATTTTAATTGGCTTTGACAATGCCATAATACCCCGGATGGCGTCAAGTCCATCCATTCCCGGCATTACCAGATCCATCAGGACGATGTCCACCCCATGGCTGGTACAGAATGCTATGGCCTCACTGCCATCCGCAGCCTCACCAACTGGCTCCATCCAATCATAGGCATAGATGAAATTTCGAAGCCCGCTGCGTACCATGGCATGGTCGTCTACAATCAGGACACGTACAGGCTGTTCTTCAATCAAATCGTTTCTCCTGTGTCAGTTAACCAGGTTAAGGTTACGGTTGTTCCCTTTCCAGCCTCGCTTTCCAGGGATAAGTTTCCGTGGATGGCAGCGGCTCGTTCCCTCATGATTCCCAACCCCAATTTTGAAGGACCGCTTTCTTTAACAACCAGTCCGATACCATCATCTCGTACCACCAGTTTCACTTCGGTTCTCTGTTGATCCATGCGAATCAGTTATTACAGGGCTGGCGCTTAAGTGTACCTCCAAATGGCTGGCATGGGCATGCTTTATGACATTATTTAAGCTCTCCTGGGCAACCCGGTAAAAACAAATATGCACTTCTTCGGGTAAGGAGGGAATTTGTTCGATAAATAATTTATACGCCAGGCTGCTGCGGCTGGTAACCGCTTCGGTGAACTGAGCCAGCAGATCAGCCAGGGGCGTTTTGATCACTGCAGAAGGGCGCAGCTCGAGGAGCATGGTGCGCATTTCAGCCAGCGCGGCACGCGTCAGGCGGCGCAGTTCCTCAAGACCGGAAAGGCCCAGTTTTTGGTCGCGCCTCCATATCTTCGGCAGAACTTCGGCAACCAGGCTGGCTGCAAAGAGCAGCTGGGTCACCGAGTCATGCAAATCACGCGCCAGGCGGTTGCGCTCTTCAGCGGCGATAATGGCCTGGTTTTGCTCATACTGCCAGGCTTTCTCATTAATTTGTGTGATATCAATACTTATTTTTTCTAACAACGCAAAATCACTTTCCGTGAAGGAGTGTTCCGGCTGGCTATATAGTAATCCCAACAGGCCAATATTTCCGCTTGTGAATTGCAGGAAGGATAGCAATATGGACTGGTTTTCTTCAACCGGGTAGGTTGTTGTCCAGCAGACCCCCTAATGTATTAAATTCCTGGCGTGTGAGAATCAAATGCCGTTCTTGTGGCGATGAAAGGCGGGATAGAAGGCAAGCAGGTACTGTAATTACCGGTCCTCCCAAACCTGCAGAACTATCCCCTGCAACAGGTTGGGAGCGGAGGATGAACTCCTGTTGGGCTTTATTCCTCACCCTGGGTTTTTCCCCGGATTTGTCAAGGTCCATTTCGGCGATGAAAACAAAATCTGCCTCAAACAATTTCTTAATAGGCACGGTTATCGTTTGATAGATTTGCGATAGGTCCGACCGGCGGATCACGGTCTCATACACTTGATTAGCAGTCACCAGCCACTCCAGACGCAATTCCAATTCTTTTTCCAGGCTCTGCCGTACTTTATTTTCTGCAATCAACTGTTCATTGATCAAATCCAATTGCGAGGTTCGATCTGCTACCAGACTTTCAAGCTGATGGCGGTATTCATCCAGCTCGACTTCATCCTTTATTCGCTGTGAAATATCCTGGAAGCCTACAACAACCGATTCGATTTGCCCTTCATCATCCTTTACCGGGTTAGCCCAAACCTCCAGTGTTACATGCCTGTCACCCAGATCGGCATCAATGTCATCGACTGAATAAGATTTTCCTGCAAAGGCTTGGGAGACTGGCAATCCCTCTAAGGGATACTCTTGATCGGTACCACTAATACTTAAGGATAAATATTCAGATGTCTGCTCATATGTAGCGCCGACAGTCAGGTTTGGCCTGATGACCTCCAACATGGATGATTCAGAATTTCTAACGCTTTCGGGTTTATATAGGTCAGTCTATGGTCCTGACCATACACCATAACCGCAACCGGCATTCCGTCCAGGATTTGGGCCAATTGGCGCTGGTTTTTGTGCAGTTCACGGTTGGCTGATTCTGTTTCTGCCTTGTGCAGGTTAATGCGGTCTGCCAGGGCAACAGCCCAGAACGCCACCACCCATACCGATCCAACCCGCATGGCTTGATCCGTTATAAATGTACTCCTCAAAATCCCCATTCGAACTAACATGAGGATAATGGTGCTGAGAAAAAATATTATCCATGAGAATACATAATAACCGGATTGACTAGTACCCTTCCTCAATAACAATATGCTGTTTACAAGCAGCACATATAAGATAATTGCTCCGCTAATAATAACCAAAACCCCGGCAGTTTGGTATTTAAGAAAAATAACCAATGGGATTTGAACAGCCATCACAATTAATAGATATTTGAAAATCTTACCAAATCGCGGCAGCTCTCGGCGCATATCTAAGAATGAGTCTGCAAATAAAATGGTAAAGATGAACATGGTATAGAGCGGCCAGGCCACCATAATTTTCTTATAGGTGTTCAATGACGGCCACAAGTACAATTCAATTAGACCGTCAGAAGCAGCATAATAGAGTATTAGGCTGCCAATAAACAGGACGAAATAGGTGTAATTCCTATCCTTTAAATTGAAGACCAGGATCAGGTTATAGAGCAGCAAGATCAATAGTGCGCCGTAGAAAATCCCGAGGATAAGAGACTCCACGATATGATGGTTGGTAAACCCATCTGGCGACCAGAGCGTAAGCGGTAGTATCATTGGTGCCCCGTTCTGGAAGCGCAAATAGATAACAGACTCTTTTCCATATTCCAACGGGATAGTAAAAACCATGTGGTTGTATGCGATTTCACGCTCACTGACCGGACGCATCACTCCAGATTGTTTGTGGATGAAACCTTCCCCACCATCATTGGAGGGATAATACAGGTCAACAAAATGCATGTTCGAAAATCCAACCTCGATCAGCCAGGTGTTGACATTTTGAAACGCATTTCGAACAGGGAAACGCACCCAATATATAGATGTGGTAAAGCCATAATTAGGGGCTGCAGAAGTGCTTGGGATGAATTGGTCATCAAAAGCAAGGGAGGAAACCTGTTCATAAGAAAGCTGTCCAGTGGAATCCTCGAGGATCTGCATATAGGATCCCAACTGGTATTCATTGGTGTCTGCTGTTAGGATGACTGGCTGCTGATCAGGAGGATCGCTGCTCTGTGCCAAAGCCGGAATAAACAGTACCAGCGATACAAATAAAGTGAGGAATAACGCGTAAGTTTTTAGATGATTTGTTTTCAAATACTCATCTGCCAATGATGCTCGACTGGTAGCTGCGATACCGCGTAAGACCAATTAATGAAAGAAATCCCCCAATTAGAGGATTTATTTCTAATCTAATAATAAATTCTACCATCAATCCAGAAGGACCCAGCAGGAGGCTTCCTGACGCGGTCACACAATTCTAAAAAAAATGGACCAGTTTTAATTCCCAATGATCCCCCGGAATAGATTTCCAAAATTAAAAGTGTGTTCCATGTTACCAGCTTAATACCCGGATTCAAAGAGGCCTAAACCGAGCCGGTATTATTTGAAAATTATAATTATGGCTGATAAACTAGTGTTTGAATATGATCCTAATGGAAATCCGGCAGCAGCCACTCCATTAACTTCTCAAGGTTAGCAGACCCATCCTCAAATATGTGCTGGTATGTTACTATTTTGTGATAAACCGGTTCATCTCCTAATCAGCTGATACCGCTGATCCTACCAATACCAAGACTTTGTCCCTCCTTGTTCCTGGGATTCAACTCAGGTAAACTCAGAGAAAATGTCACAAATATCAATAATTCTTGTATTAAGGTATAATACGCGTGAAAAATTGAGATTTGTATTGGAGTGTCTCAGGTTTGTCAGGAATCAGGATTTTTCCGGGGACCAATTGCTTAGGGAAATTTACTGAAAGATACCTTTCCATTATAATATAGCAATTTTGCGGGTGTAGCCAAGTGGTAAGGCATCAGCTTCCCAAGTTGACATTCGTGGGTCCGAATCCCATCACCCGCTCTATTTATTTAATCCATCCTTCAATCTCCCTCAATCAAACTCACAAAAAATCACTTAATTCCCCGTATATGCCATTTTTGTATGCAAATTTTATTGGTTATTAGCTATACAATAGAACCTTTATATAGATTTTTCCCTTCTCCCGTGAAGTCACATCAAAATTGAAAATGGATGTTCCGTGATAAAGTACCTGGAGGAATATTAATGAAAAAAAGCTGGCAGGAAAAAATGGCTGACAAGCCTAATTTACCCAAAATACTGCTGCTGGAGAGAGGGTTCCCATGCTACAATGCCGTCCATAAAATGGGCGCTGAAGAAGGCGACCCGGTCATCCTGGTGAACCCGTCAGAGATTCTGCCATATATGCAGGCTGTCCCGCCTGGAAAATTGAGCACCATCACGGAAATATGCAAAGCCATCGCCGCCAGGCACAACGTCAAGGGCTGCTGTTCCCTCACTTCGGGCATCTTCATCATGACCATCGCCAACGCAGTTGTGGAGATGCAGCAGGAGGGTGTTGATATTTACGTCCCCTACTGGCGCACCATAAAGGCAGATGGATCCCTCAACCCAAAGTATCCAGGCGGGATCGAAGCACACAAATCCTTGCTTGAATCTGAAGGTTATCCGATCATGAAGAAAGGAAAACACTACTACGTACGGAATTTTGCGCAGTTCTTGGTCTGAAAGGTTGTTCTTCCGTTATTTCCGGGTTTTCGTATTGGTATATTTTGTCCATTTTGGCTTTGAGAAGTGGAGACAAGTCTGCCGCTGGTGAAACGCCGATATCTGGGAATAGGTAAATAATTCCAGTAATTATTAATTAAAGGGGTTTTTCCCAGGAATTACCGGAATTCCAAAATAAAAAAAGGGTATCCAGGATACCCTGAAAAAAGTTCTAAATTGAAATTTATACCAGGAGAAATTTATTGGGGTGGCTGACGGGGGTTGAACCCGCAACCCCTTGATCCACAGTCAAGTGCTCTGCCATTGAGCTACAGCCACCATGAAGTAAACGGATTTTATCACAGCGGTTAGGACTGTGCAAGCAAATCCTTAAGACGACCAACCAGTTCGCTGCGTTCAATGATTTGCTGTTTTTGGCCGTGAAGATCTTTGACTGTGACCGTCCCCTGTGATATTTCATCCGGCCCAATCACAATCACCAGCGGAATGGTCATCCGGTCAGCGAATTTAAATTGTTTTTGCAGTTTGGTTGTTTCGGGGTAGCAGATCACATTGATCCCTGAAGTGCGCAGCTCAGCCGCCAGCTTTTGAGAGTCAAAGAAGGATGCATCATCAAAGATGGTGACCATAATCTGTGCAGGCTGGGTAGATAATTCCGGAACACACCCGTATTTCTTTAGCACGATACCTGCCATGACATCCCCCATGGCAAAGCCAACACCAGGTACAGGCTCCCCGCCAACGTCACTCACCAGGTTATCATAACGCCCGCCCCCTAAAATGGAACGCCCGCCATCCATATCTTTCGCCTCAAAGACCACACCGGTGTAGTAATCCAATCCGCGAATAATCCTGGGAGAAAAAGTGACATAATCGCGGAAGCCCATAGCACCTAATAAAGCAAACGCCCGGGATAATTCCGGTGATGTTTCCCAGGCGTCACCTTCTTCCATAAAATTGTCAATACCTTTCACCTGTTCAGCGGTAAGGCCAATTTCCTGTGCATAAGAAAACCACTCTGGTGGTGTCATTTTCTCGCGCCGGT
Organism: uncultured Chloroflexia bacterium; assembly: GCA_963747965.1. Lineage (GTDB taxonomy): Bacteria > Chloroflexota > Anaerolineae > Anaerolineales > Anaerolineaceae > CAVVGZ01. Next base: position 712,067 of record CAVVGZ010000007.1, read on the forward strand.
CTATCAAACGGTACACTTCAATCCGTTTCAACGGAGGGATATTAAGGGAGGAAAGAGTTCTATCTACCAGCCGGCGGTCATTAACCAGGAGTTTAACCTGGTCCGGTGTGAGGCCAACAGCTTTGAATAAACTTGCACATATCGCCAGCAGCTCTGCATCAGCTTCCGGTGAATTTACCCCGAATAGATCGATATTCCATTGAAAAAACTCACGTGCACGCCCTTTCTGGGGCTTTTCATAACGCCAGAATGGACCAAAAGACCACCACCGCAGCGGAAAGATCAGCTGGTTCGTCCGCTGCGCTACCATTCGAGCGAGCGAAGGGGTCAGTTCAGGGCGCAAAGTGATTAATTCTCCACCTCTATCAGGAAATACAAACGCCTGTTCCTTAACCAGTTCCTCACCCGATTTTGCAGCATAAAGATCAACTTTTTCAAGGATAGGAGCCTCATATTCCTGGTAACCAAAAGATTCAGACACCTGGCGAATTTTTCCATATAACCAGGTGCGAAATGCCATGTCTTCCGGATAAAAATCACGGGTACCCTTTACGGATTGAATTGTGTTTTTCATAATAGCGACCATTCTTATATAAAAATATGTTCCCAAATTTTAACACAATCCCACCACCATTAAACCGAATAGAACACCCTGTCATTTGTGAAATCAGGTACAATTACAGCAATAAATATCTACCGAAAGTAGTTCATCATGAATGTAAATGAGTTGATTCAACACGCAAATGGCAAATTATTAAGCAATACTACCGATCTCAACCGTGAAATTAAAGGCGCCTGCGGAGCAGATTTAATGAGTGATGTGCTGGCATCCATAAAACCAGAAGCAGTACTGCTCACAGGTTTATGCAATCCACAGGTAATCCGAACAGCCCAAATGGCGGATGTGGTTGCAATTGTTTTTATCCGTGGCAAACGCCCTCCAGTTGCAACCATTGACCTTGCAGAACAGGAAGAAATAGCGATCATCTCCTCTCCCTTAGGGATGTTTGAATTATGCGGTCGTTTATATAAAGCCGGATTGCCAAGTTTGGAGGGATCCATGGTAGGTTTTTCCAGCGGGGACTGTTGTGATGATGCCGATTAGGATTTTTCAATAATTTATGGATGATAAAACTTCCGTTAAGGCAATTATCAGTGATGCGGCCGCAGAAGATATCACAAGAATTGAAGAACTCGCCTATGAGTTAAAAATACGCGAGGTCATGACAACTCAAGCACATACCATCCGGTTAGATACAAAGATGGCTGACGTGCTTGAATTGATGAGAACCCAAAAGATTTCCGGTGCACCTGTCATGGATCAAGATAGGGTGGTTGGGATCGTCAGCACGGAAAATCTAATCCAATGCCTGGTAGACCAGGATCTTGAATCTGAAGTCAGCAAATATATGAGTTCAAACATCCTTTTTGCCAGGGCAAGCGATCCGGTTGTGGAAGCCCTTAAATTATTTGTGAATACAAAAGTAGGCAGACTTCCCGTTATAGAAGACAACAAGTTGGTTGGTATTATTACCAAGGGTGACATCACCCGGGGTGTTTTAAAAGCATTGCAGCGTGATTACAAAACCGAGGAACTCCGCCGGTACCGGGCGAGTCATTTGTTTGAAGATATAGAATCGGACCGCACGAGTGTGATTTTACGTTACATTATTAAACCCAGGGATTTTGTTCATGGCGGTACAGCCTCAAGCAATATCAAGAAAGCCCTGCAAAGATTGGGAGGCACCCCTCAAATAACCCGCAAAGTTTCCATAGCAATCTATGAAGCGGAAATGAATTTAGTCATCCATACCACAAATGGTGGCACCATCAGGGTTGAGATTGAACCTCACATCATTTCCATTGATGCATTTGATGATGGACCAGGAATTGAAGATGTTGAATTGGCACTCAAACCAGGTTGGTCTACTGCTACCGATGAGATCCGTGAAATGGGTTTTGGTGCCGGCATGGGGTTGGTTAATATATCAAGATGCGTGGACAGTATGAAGCTTGAGTCAAGCCCCGAAATTGGCACCCGTCTGAAAATGAAAATAAATTTAGATGATGGGGATCAGGGTATCAACTCGGATGCAACTAAAAAATAAAGGATCATAAAAATGAATCTCGAAGAGATCGTTACTCAACTACAACTCAAAAGGCTGACAAACGAAAAGGATTTCTCCCAAATATACCCGGAGGGTGGTTATGCTTCAGATCTTCTGAGTTGTGTCATGGCCGGCGCTCCCCATCATGGTATCTGGGTCACCCTGCAATGCCATATGAATGTTATTGCCGTTGCACAATTACTTGAATTATCAGGGGTGATTATCACCGAAGGTGCCATGCCAGATGAAGCAACCATAGCCAGGGCCAATGATGAAAATATTAACCTGCTGCTTTCTTCAGAGAACACCTTCACGATTGTTGGCAAACTCTGGGAACTGGGTATAAGAAATTAGTTGCATATCCAATAAGACAGGTTAAATGTGAGAGTCTATCGAGCGGAACTTCAAATTCACACTGTTCTCTCACCCTGTGCTGAAGTTGAGATGATCCCGCCTCTGATTGTCCAGGAAGCCCTGGATAGAGGCATCAACCTGATTGCAATTACCGACCACAATTCATCAAAAAACATTTCCGCTGTAAAACAGGCAGCGGAAAACACTCTTCTAACTGTTTTGCCCGGGATGGAACTTCAAACCCTGGAAGAGGTTCATATAATCTGCCTGTTTGATACATTAGAACAGGTTTCCTCCTTTCAGAAAATTGTGGATGATTCCCTGCCGGATATCAAGAACAACGCCGAGTATTTTGGAGAGCAGTATATTGTAGATAAAACCGGTGAGTTCCTTGGATTTGAAGATCAGCTGCTGCTCACTTCAACAAAATTAACCTTTCACCAGGCATGGCAAGCGGTCACCCATTTAGGCGGGTTATTTATTCCCGCCCACGTGAACAGGCAGACCTTTGGATTATTCTACAACCTGGGTTTGATTCCAGTGGACACGAAAATCGAGGCTTTAGATATCTCCCGTCATATATCTGTTGAAAAAGTCCACGAGAAATTTCCACAAACAACCGGTTACCCGCTTATTCAAACTGGTGACGTCCACCGGCTTGAGGATTTTTTGGGATCAACTCAATTCTTAATAGAACTACCAACGATCAATGAGATCAGGATGGCACTCCAGGGAATCAACGGACGCCGGGTATCTATTTCGTCATAGATACTCTTATTTATCTTAATTGACACTCTTCGGAAGAAATCATGACATTTGTTTGTTGACCCATATTTAGGTAAATGGTAAACTATTCTCAACGCTTTGTGAAAAACATCACAAATATTATCCAAATTATCTGGAGTAGGTCCGAAGATGTCAATTCAAACAAAGGAAACTGAAGCATTACTTTCTGCTGACCAGAAGGCAATCATGGATGAGATCATTGAAAAGAATCTGGACATTCCGGGTTCAACAATGGTTGTACTTAATTCCATCCAGGAAAGACTCGGCTTTATCAGCAAAGAGATGGAAGCTTATGTTGCCGGGGAAATGAACGTTCCTCTAAGCGTAGTGCACGGGATTGTCACTTTTTACTCATTTTTCACTGACAAGCCGCGAGGAAAACATACCATCAAATTCTGCATGGGAACAGCCTGTTATGTGGGCGGTATGGAACAGCTCATCGAGAAAGCCAAGCAGTTATTAAATGTCGAACCGGGGCAAACTACCCCGGATGGATTAGTGACGCTGGAGATTTGCCGCTGCGTGGGAGCCTGCAGCCAGGCACCAGTAGTTGTTATTGACGAGGAAATTCACGGACGCCTAAAACCCAACAAGTTCCCTCAACTTCTAAAGGGCATCCAGGAATGAAGTAGAAATCCATTGAGAGAACTCGCCTTGCATGTAATGGATATAGCTGAAAACAGCGTTGGTGGAAAAGCAAAAAACATTGCGATCACCGTCGAGGAAAACACCTACAAGGATTACCTTATGATGAAGATCGTGGATGATGGGAAAGGCATGGATGCCGAATTTTTGGCGAATGTGGTTAACCCATTTACAACAACCCGTACAACCAGGAAGGTTGGGTTAGGAATCCCTTTATTAAAGGAAGCCTGCGAGGCTTGTAACGGATCATTTCAAATTCAATCCGAGGTGGGCCTGGGTACCACTGTTGAGGCAAGGTTTCAACACAGCCATATTGACCGGATGCCCCTGGGAGATATAACTGATACCATATATTGCCTGGTGATTGCTTATCCTCAAATACACTGGGTGTTCGAATATATAGTCAATGGAGAGGTATTTTATTTTGACGATCAACCAATTAAAAAAGAGTTGGAAGGAATCCCCCTCTCAGACCCCGGCATCCTTGGTTTTATTCGCGAATATTTGGATGAAGGTGTAAACAGTATCCGGCTTTAATTAATTGAAATTCTTGATTTCAGGAGATTATCATGTCAACTGTCAAAAGTTTAGATGAATTAAAAAAGCTGCGTGAGGCGGCGTTGGAAAAACGGCAGGTCCAGAGAGCTTCTGGTGAGAAGAAAGTAATCGTGGGCATGGGAACTTCCGGAATCGCTGCCGGAGCACGCCAGACCATGAAAGCGATTCTGGATTATGTGGAGAAACACAACCTGACAGGTGTGGTTGTCACCCAGACCGGTGGTCTTGGCCTGGATGCCAAGGAACCAACTGTACAGGTTGAAATCGGTGAGGCTCCCAAGGTAACATATGGAAATGTAACACCTGAAGCTGCTGTCCGCATCATGGAAGAGCATATTGTCAATGGAAAAATTGTGGAAGAATTTCACATTTCAGCATAATAAACCTCACAGAACCAATTGAATAATAATCAAATGTTTCTGTAAAGGAAATCATTTATGAAATATTATCGTTCGCATATTTTAGTAAGCGTTGATCCTGTGTGTGTGGAAAAAGGAGCTTACGAAATTTTGGATCGTCTCCAGGATGAATTGGTTGGCCAGGGATTGATCGATGAAATCCAGGTCCTGGAAACCTCCCGGATCGGGGAAAACGAGGATGCGCCAGATATCATGGTCTATCCGGAGGGTATTCATTATGTTAACCTTACCCTCAATGATATCCCCTACCTGGTAACGGAGCATTTTCTAAAGGGTAGAGTTGTTCCTAAATTCACTGCCAGGGCAGAAAAACCTGTCGAGGCAGAATTGCGCGCCCCTACCGCCAAAGAGGTTCGAAATGTCCTCAGGAATTGCGGAGTAATTAATCCCGAAAATATCGAGGATTACATCGCAGAAAATGGTTATCTAGCTCTTGGTAAAGTTTTATCTGAGATGAGCCCGGATGATGTTATCCAGGAAATTCTAAATTCAGGACTGCGCGGTCGTGGCGGGGCAGGATTCCCAACAGGCAAGAAATGGGGTTTCGCCAGAGCCAGCAAAAATGATGTAAAGTTTCTTATCTGCAATGCGGACGAAGGCGACCCGGGTGCATTTATGAACCGGCATGTATTGGAAAGCGATCCGCATTCCGTCATTGAAGGCATGATCATCGCCGCTTACGCCATAGGCTGCAAACAGGGATATATTTACTGCCGTGCTGAGTACCCGATCGCAATTAAAACATTGAATATAGCCATCGGGCAGGCCCGTAATATGGGGCTCCTGGGCAACAATATCCTGGGTTCTGATTTTTCGTTTGACCTTGAGGTGCGGATGGGAGCCGGTGCGTTTGTCTGCGGCGAGGAAACCGCACTCATGGCCTCAATTGAAGGCTACCGCGGTGAACCCAGGCCGCGCCCTCCTTTTCCCGCCAACAGTGGACTCTGGGGAAAACCAACCAATATTAATAATGTTGAAACCTATGCGAATGTACCCCAAATCATCCTGAACGGTGCTGCCTGGTTTTCATCCGTCGGTACCGAAAACTGCAAAGGTACCAAGACATTTGCCCTCGCTGGAGACGTAAACAACACCGGATTAATAGAGGTTCCTTTTGGAATTACCCTGCGTGAAATTGTTTATGATGTCGGCCAGGGTATAAAGAACGGGAAAAAGTTTAAAGCTATCCAAACCGGCGGCCCGGCTGGTGGGTGTCTCTCAGAAGCCAGCCTGGATCTCGCTGTAGATTATGAAACATTAACCAAAGCCGGATCAATCATGGGCTCAGGCGGTATGATCGTGATGGATGAGGAAACGTGCATGGTGGATATTGCCCGCTTCTTCATGGAATTTACCCAGGATGAAAGCTGTGGAAAGTGTACTCCCTGCAGGGTGGGTACCAAGCAACTCCTGGATATTCTGAAACGGATTTGTGATGGTAAAGGGGTTCCTCAAGACCTGGACATGCTCGAACTGCTGAGTATGGAAATCAAGGAAACCAGTTTGTGTGGTTTAGGCCAGGGTGCACCAAATCCGGTCTTGACAAATCTAAGGAATTTCCGCCAAGAATTTGAAACTCATATATACGATAAGAAATGCCCAGCCAAGGTCTGTAAAGCCTTAATCCGCTACACAATCCTTCCGGATATCTGTACGGGATGTACAGTTTGCGCTCGCAACTGCCCGGTTTCATGCATCAGCGGGGAAAGACGGCAGCCTCATGTAATCGATTCAGACCTGTGCATACGCTGCGGCATTTGTGCTCAGGTGTGTAATTTTAATGCCATTGAAGTCTCGTAACTTTTTTGTGTTTCATTAGAGCATTGCTAATCACAAAAGGAGAAGGAGCATTGAGAGGCGTATGACAGTTAAAACCATAGATCAAGCATTGATCCTGGAGACGGTGCAGGAAGCAGTTGAATGTATTGGAAATTCACGGTCTGAGTTGATCCCTATTCTCAGCCAGGTGAATGATAAGCTGGGATACCTTCCAGAAGAAGCCTTGGAAGAAGTCAGCAAACAGCTAAATGTTCCAAAGAGCCGTGTATTTTCAGTGGCCACCTTCTACAACATGCTGATAACCAAACCACGCGGCAAACATATTGTTCAGTTTTGTGAAAGTGCACCCTGCCATGTAGCTGGCGGTCGTGATGTCTGGAAGGCACTTCAGGAATCCCTGGGGATAAAATCCGGGGAAACTACCCTGGATGGTAATTTTTCCCTCGTAACAACCAGTTGTTTGGGGGTTTGCGGGGTAGGTCCAGTCATCATCATTGATGACGAGATATTTGGAAATCTTGAGCCAAATAAAATTCCTGAAATTCTAGACAGATACCGGTAGAAGGAGAATTCAATGAAAGCCATTCGATCAATGGTTCTCGTTTCAAGCGATCCTGGAAGCATTTCAAAAGGATCTCAAGAAATTTATGACCGTTTCCAGGCAGAAATGAAGGCCTTTAATATAGATGATGAGATCACCCTTTCAATGGTTGGAGATATTGGCAGAAAGGATGTTTCTCCTCTGGTAATTGTATATCCGGAAGCTGTCGTTTATGGACCGCTCTCTGTGGATGATGTCCCTTATATTGTAGAAGAGCACCTTTATAAAGGCAGGATAGCCACTAAATACCAGGCACCTGCCAAAGAATTAACCGGAAAAATTGCATGGGTATCCTCACGCAAAGGCAGCCTGCCCGCAGAAAACAGGGTCGTTCTGCGCAGGGTTGGAATTATTGATCCTGGGGATATTGACGAATTTATCGTCCATGATGGTTATACAGCACTTGGAAAAGTCCTTGGAGAGATGACACCTGCCGAGGTTATCTCTGTGATTGAAAAATCGGGACTGCGCGGTCGTGGAGGAGCTGGTTTTCCAACCGGACTCAAATGGAAATTCGTATCAAGAACGGCCAGCGATAAAAAATATGTCATTTGTAATGCCGATGAAAGCGAACCGGGTACATTCAAAGACCGTTTATTATTGGAAGGCGATCCCCACAATTTGATAGAAGCTATGGCGATTGCCGCCTATGCCGTCGGTGCAGACGAAGGCTATATCTACGTCCGCGGGGAGTATAAGCTGGCTCAAGAGAGGTTGAGAAACGCCATTGACCAGGCTCGTCGTTATGGGATATTGGGCAAGAACATCCTCGGGATGAATTTTTCCTTTGACATTCATGTTCATTCAGGGGCAGGGGCCTACATTTGTGGGGAAGAGACTGCGCTAATAGAATCCCTGGAAGGGAAACGGGGAGAACCCCGCACACGTCCCCCATATCCAACTACTCACGGGCTTTGGGAGAAACCCACCCTGGTGAACAACGTCGAAACCCTGGGTAATATTCCGCCCATCATACTAAACGGTGCCGACTGGTATCGCAGCATTGGCGCTCCAGGCAGTCCGGGTACCAAGGTTTACACGATCCTTGGAAATGTCAATAACACAGGCCTGATTGAGGTTCCAATGGGTATCACCTTGCGCGAGGTCATCTCCATTTACGCCCAGGGAATGAAAGATAATAAACCCTTCAAACTTGCCCAAACAGGGGGCTCAAGTGGATCCATGATTCCAGCTGCGCTCCAGGATACCCCGATGGACTTCGATGGCTTTAATAAAGCCGGAGTATCTCTTGGGTCCGGTGCTCTACTGGTTTGCAATGATGAAGTTTGCGTTGTGGATTTAGCGAAAGTGCTGGTAAATTTCTTCCGTGAGGAAAGCTGCGGGAAATGTAATCCCTGCCGGATAGGTAACCAACGGGCATTTCAAATATTAACAAAAATTACCTGCGGCCTTGGAACCAACAAAGATATTGATGACCTGAAATTGATCAGCGATAATCTCTATCAACTTTCCAACTGTGGACTTGGACAAACTGCCGGTTCACCCCTGACAGATGTCATAAAACACTTCCGGGCAGAGCTTGATGCCCATGTCCAATTAAAATTATGTCCTGCCGGTGTATGCAGCATGAGCGGTACGCTTGATTAACAATGCCAACAAGATTAAATATTATGGAGAAGGTATTATGGTCAATATCACGATTGACGGTAAACAATACGAGGTAAAAGAAGGATCAACGGTTCTCAATGCAGCCCAGGAGGCAGGCATAGATATCCCTACCCTATGCGATCACCCTTCCCTAACACCATATGGTGGCTGCCGGTTATGCGTCGTTGAAGTGGACGGGATGCGTACTTTACAGCCTTCCTGCACACTTCCGGTAGGCAACAACATGGTTGTTCGCACAAATACTGAAAAAACAAAGGCTGCTCGGAAATTTATCTTAACCCTGCTCTTCAGCGAAAGGAACCATCTCTGTTCCTTCTGCGTGGTCAGCGGTGGAGACTGCGAACTTCAGAACTCAGCATACGCGGAAGGGATGACCCATTGGCCTATCCAGCCAACCTGGCAAAAATACGGGGTGGATTCTTCCCATGAATTTATGGTGCTGGAACACAACCGCTGCATCCTTTGCCGGCGCTGTGTGCGTGCTTGCGGTGAACTGGTTGGTAATTTTACCCTGGGCTTTGAAGAACGTGGTTCACGAAGCAGCCTGATTGCAGATCTTGGGACACCTCTCGGGGAAAGCAGTTGTATTTCTTGTGGTACCTGCGTCCAGATTTGTCCGACAGGAGCCATCATTGACCGCTGGAGTGCTTACCGCGGTAATGTTGAGAATATCGACAAAACCTCAACAATCTGCCTTGGTTGTAGTGTTGGCTGTGGGATTGAAGTATTCACCAAGGACAATAACCTGCTGAGGATTGAAGGTAACTGGGATGGACCGGTTAATCATGGGGTTATCTGTAAAGTAGGACGTTTCCACCCAATGAAAGAGGATCGCCAGCGAATTTTGACTCCCATGATCCGCAAGAATGGCGCCTTAAAGGCAGCCACCTGGGATGAAGCGTTGGATGCTGCTGCCCATACTTTAAAACCGATGGTGGGGCAGGCCAACAGCGGTGTTGCCGCACTGGCGTCTACACGATTATCAGCCGAGGCTCTCAGCGCTTTCAAACAGATCTTTGCAGATGGATTCCACAGCAACATGGTTACCAGCATTGAAGAGGGAGCTCCAACTGCAATAACCGCCCAACTGGCAGATGAATTGAAAACCTCCTTTGAAGGCGACCTTGAAGGTTTACTTGGATCAGATTGCGTCGTGGCATTAGGCATAAATTTAATTGACAGCCATGAAGTCCCAGGTTTCTTTGTTAAAAGAATTCATGCCGAAGGCACAAAACTGGTCACCATTGACCCTTCCTCGAACCCTATGGATGTCCTGTCTGATCATGTTTTAAAGGGCAGGAAGGGATCGGACCTGGATCTCATAGAAGGATTACACGCTGCCCTATACAAAAAGAATTTCGTTGAGGGAGCAGCTCCATTTGATGTAGAGAAAATCCTAGCCAAGGCTGTCATCGCCACCGGGATATCCGAAAAAGACATCCTTGCTGCAGCTGCTACCATTGGTCAATCTAAAAACGCCTATTTTGTTTATGGAAAAGGCATTACCCGGAACAACGACAACCGGGCGTTGAAAGCACTCCTCGATCTGGCAGCCTCTACAAATCAGGATGGTTCCAGGAATGTTCTCAGCGTCAAAGGCCAGGCCAACAGTGTCGCAGCAAGCCGTTTATCCCTGGATAAAACCTTTGAGATGAATGGTCATAAAGTGGCATTTATCGCCATAGGCGATGATGAACCATCTGAACGGTTGATCGAAAAAGTGGAAAAATCACCTTTCACGATTGTCCAATCCAGCTATATTTCAAAACTGACCGCCAAGGCAGACATTGTTTTCCCTGTGGAAAACTGGCTGGAATCTGAAGGGCACTACATGAACCTAGAAGGAAGGCTTCAGAAAGCCAATAAATCCCTTCAGGTAGAAGAAAATATCAAATCAAACGTGGAAGTTTTCAAGCAGCTGGCAGACCGCGTCGGGTTGAATTTGGCTGAAAACTGGGAAGTGGAATTAACCAAACGGACTCCAATATCGTATGAAATAAAATAAGTTTTGATGGCAAAAAATTAAAGATAATAATAATAAGGAGCAGAGAATGCCAAAACCCAAAGTTGCCACTGATTGGATGTGCGGCTGTGCAGGATGTCATATGTCCTTGCTGGATATTGACGAAAGGATTTTAAAATTGATTGAATTGGTAGACCTGCGCTCCAGCCCCATTACAGATTTAAAAGTACCTGATGAGTGTGGTGTCGATGTGGGTGTATTGGAAGGTGGAATTAATAACACGGCAAATGAACACCAGGCAAAATTGATGAGAAGCCGTTGTAAAATCCTGGTTTCACTGGGAGATTGTGCAGTATTCGGTGGTGTTCCAGCTATGCGCAATTATTTCACCCTGGAAGAGGCATTACGCAGGGCATATATTGAAACCGAAAGTACAGATTCTGAAGGGCAGATCCCTTCTCATCCAGATATCATGGAGCCTACCCTGGTTCGTGCAGTGCATGAATTAGTCCCTGTAGATATCTTTATCCCGGGCTGTCCGCCAGATGCGGATATCATTTTTTATGCCCTTGCCGAGTTAGCCCAGGGTCGTATACCAGACTTAACTGGTGATATGCTCTCATGGGGAACCAGCACAAAATCATAGTTGGAGGGAAAGATGCCAGAAAAAATTACTATTGAACCAGTAACCCGTATCGAAGGTCATGCAAAAATTACAATATTGATGAATGATGACGGCACCGTTGAACATGCATACATGCATGTAAATGAGTTCCGTGGATTTGAGAAATTCTGCGAAGGGCGGATGGTTTTTGAAATGCCGTATATTACCCCCAGGATTTGCGGGATCTGCCCGGTAAGCCATCACCTTGCCTCTGCTAAAGCCGGCGATAAGGTTGTCGGAAGCCCCCCACCCAGGCCTGCCTCACTGCTGCGCGAGCTGATGCACATGGGACAGATCATCCAGAGCCACGGCATGCATTTCTTTGAGCTTGCTGGACCAGATTTACTGCTGGGTTTTGATGCTGATCCGGAAATTCGTAATGTAGTTGGTTTAGTCGGGGCAAACCCAGAAGTGGCTGTCAAAGCGGTTATGCTGCGCAAATACGGCCAGGAAATTATCCAAACTCTGGGAGGAAGAAAAATTCACCCGGTATTTGCAGTTCCAGGCGGGGTGAATAAATGTCTTTCCACCAGGATGAGAGATGAAATTCTTTCCGGACTGGATGAGACCATCAAAACAACCCAACTTGGTTTGAGCATTATAAAAGATTGGGTGGATAAAAACCGTGAGGATGTGGAAAAATTTGCCGTCCTCCAGTCCGGCTACCTTGGTCTCATCACACCTGAAAACGGCCTTGAACTCTATGAGGGCGATGTACGCCTAATCGACAGGGAAGGCAAACAGTTGGAGCGCTTTGATATCAGCAACTATCTGGATTATATTTCAGAGCATGTGGAACCCTGGTCATATCTTAAATTCCCCTATTACAAGAAAATGGGTTATCCTGGTGGAGTCTACCGTGTTGGTCCTCTTGGACGGCTTAATATAATTGAAAAAATTGACACTCCCCTTGCAAATGAAGAATTCAAGATTTACCGCTCCATCAACAACGGGAAACCCCTGGAGAACACGCTTTACTACCATTATGCACGCTTGATTGAAACCCTGTTTGCAGCTGAAAGGGTTGCCGTTTTACTGGACGACCCGGATATCCTCAGCAACGATATTATGAACACCAAGCAGGAGTTCGTTGGGGAAGGTGTAGGTGTTATTGAAGCCCCGCGCGGAACCTTGATTCACGATTACTCAACCGACAGCAGTGGAAAAATAACCCGGGTAAACCTGATTGTCTCCACCGGTCATAACAATTGGGCAATGACATCCGCTGTCGACAGCGTGGCTAAAACATACATTAATGGTCAAAAGATTCATGAAGGGCTGTTGAACCGCGTGGAAGCAGCCATCCGGGCGCATGATCCCTGTTTATCCTGTTCTACCCATGCAGTTGGTCAAATGCCTGTAGAAATTGAAATTTATAATTCGAAGGGTGAACTCACCCAGACCTTGCGAAGATAATCCAATCCAAACGATGATAAATTCGAGGATTTGGAGATAAAACGGCTCCAAATCCTCGAATTTTTTGGAGGTAATATTTTGACACGAGATTTAATTATTGGCTATGGAAATCCTGACCGCCAGGACGATGGGGTGGCCTGGCACATCCTGATAGGAGTTCATCGCCAACTTGGAAGACCTGTACCGGAAAGCTTTGAGGAGGGTCTTTGGCCAATGGGCGATAACCCGGATTTTCTCTTCTCTTTGCAGCTTACCCCGGAAACAGCTGAAATCATTGCCGGATATGACAGGGTTTGTTTTGTGGACGCCCATACCGGAAATATTAAAGAGGATCTCCACATCGAGCTTGTTCCTGCAAATTATACGCAATCCCCCTTCACCCATCACATGACACCAGCTACCTGTATATACCTTGTGGAACATATTTATCGCGTAAATCCGGAGGCAATTTTAGTTTCCGTGCGGGGTTATGAATTTGAATTCAGTCACACCCTCTCCAGGAAAACAGAGCTCCTCGCACAAGAGGCAGTCACCCAAATCATGGGCTGGCTGGAATCTAAAAATGAGGCGTAATCTGGAGTGCTGGAGATTTTTTGTCAATCGCCATGCACCAACTATAAAGAAAACATATCCGTATAATTATCATAAAGTTAGTATAATATAGAAATGCACGAATTATCGGTAACGGAAAATATCTTAAATATTGCCAGCAAACATGCCAACCAGTCTAAGGCAATCAGGGTTACTGATATCCATCTTGTTATTGGAACACTGTCAAGCATCATTGATGACTCAGTCCAGTTTTACTGGGATATCCTCACAAAAGAGACAATTTGTGAGGGTGCAAACTTACATTTTAAACGGGTGCCGGCTGAATTACTTTGCCTTGATTGTAATTTCACCTATGCGATTCAAAGCGGCCTTAGCCCTTGTCCTAACTGCGGCGGTGTGCGGGTAAACGTTGTTGCCGGTGAAGAATTCTGGTTGGAAAGCATTGAAATTGAAACATAGAGGAGCAGAAATATATGCCGACCATTAGGATTCCCATTGTTGAGAAAATAATGGAAGCAAACGACCAGCTGGCAAAAGGGATTCAGTTTAGGCTGGACCAGGCTGGAATATTCGGTATTAATATCATGGCCTCACCAGGTTCCGGTAAAACCAGCCTGATCCTGCAAACCTTATTGAAATTACCTCCAGATATCCGGTCCGCAGTGATTGAGGGTGATACTGCACCTGTAACCATTGATGCAGAAAAAATCATGCAAATTGGCGTGCCGGCTGTCCAGATCAATACTGGAGGAGACTGCCACCTGGATGCAGTCATGATGAGCAGAGGATTGGATGAGGTGCCCCTCAACAGTATCGAACTTTTAATCGTTGAGAATGTGGGCAACCTGATTTGCCCGGCAGCCTTCAACCTCGGTACGCATGCCAACATTTTAATCGCCAGTATCCCGGAAGGCGATGATAAACCTTATAAATATCCAAACATCTATCGCGGTCTTGATGTTTTGATCATCAATAAGACAGATCTAATGCCTTATATTGATTTTGATATGGAATATTTTCGCCAGGGCGTGGAATTGCTGAATCCCGGGCTGATTACCTTCCCGGTTTCCTGTAAAACAGGTGAGGGAATGGATGCCTGGGTGGATTGGCTGGTAAAAAAAGTAAGAACAAACAGGAATGGCTGATTTAATAATAGGTAAGCGAATTCATGTAAACGGAATTGTCCAGGGGGTTGGATTTCGTCCGTACGTGTACGGGCTTGCCATACAGAATAATCTTACCGGCTGGGTACGCAATACTTCCAGTGGGGTTGATATCGAAGTAAATGGACCCCCACCTGGAATTGAAACGTTTCTCAAGAAATTACAATACTTTCCCCCTCCTTTAGCAATAATCGATTCATTTAATGTGAAGGACTGCCCGGTAAATGGATTCCTGCAGTTTGAAATCATCTCCAGTCAGTCATCATCAGGGGATTTTATTCCTATCTCGGCTGATATTTCTATTTGTTCCGATTGCAGGGAGGAATTATTTAACCCTGTAGATCGCCGTTACCGTTATCCATTCATCAATTGCACGAACTGCGGCCCAAGATTTTCGATTATCCAGAACATACCATACGACCGCCCATTTACAACCATGGCTCATTTCGACATGTGTGATGCCTGCCGGGAAGAGTACCAAAATCCATCAGACCGCAGGTTTCACGCCCAGCCAATAGCATGCCCAAAGTGTGGTCCACAGGTATCACTGGCAACTCCCGAAGGCAAGGTTATAAGTATTGGGGATGAAGCCATTCAAATATCCAGGGGATTGCTTCAGAATGGAAAAATACTGGCAATAAAAGGGTTGGGTGGATACCACCTGGCTTGCGATGCAACTAATCCTGAATCGATCAATGTTTTACGTTCCCGAAAATACCGCAGTGATAAACCTCTGGCTTTGATGGCATTTGATCTGCAGAGAATTAAAAAACATTGTGTTGTTACGAAAGACGAAGCTGCCCTGCTTGAATCTCCAGCCTGCCCGATTGTGATCCTCAGGCCAAGGGATAACACACCTTTTGCTGACCTTGTATCCCCATATCAAAAAACGCTTGGATTCATGCTTGCCTATACACCACTCCATCTCTTGCTATTGGAACCGAAAATTGGTTATCCGGAAGCGTTGGTTATGACCAGTGGCAACTTAAGCGAAGAACCAATCGCATATCGGGATGATGAAGCTTTTATCAAACTTTCCCGCGTCGCCGATGCATTTCTGGTGCATAACCGTCCTATACACATGCGTATGGATGATTCTGTGGTGAGAAGTATCAACAAAAGTCCATACCTGCTTCGGAGATCCCGTGGTTATGCACCGACTCCAATCCGGTTAAGCGATGAGGTCCCGGAAATTCTTGCCACTGGTGCCGAATTGAAAAACACATTTTGTCTCTCAAAGAAAAATTATGCTTTCATCAGCCATCACATCGGCGATTTGGAAAATTACGAGACATACCTCAGTTTTTCGGAAGGAATCCGGCATTTTGAGAATTTATTCAGGATAAAACCGGAAACAATCGTTTGCGACATGCACCCGGATTATTTGGCTACCCGTTATGCCAGGGAAAGGGTCCAAAAGGAACAGGTTGCTCTCCTGGAAGTGCAGCACCATCATGCCCACCTGGCTGCCTGCCTGGCTGATAATCAATATCAAAATGATGAACCGGTGATCGGGTTGATCTTCGATGGGAGCGGTTATGGACCTGACCACACAATCTGGGGCGGAGAAATCCTGGTTGGAGATTATCAATCTTATAAGAGATCTTATAATCTGAAATACGTCCGCATGCCGGGGGGAGATCTTGCTGTGAAAAACCCCTCTCGAATGGCACTATCCCATCTCTGGCATGCCAATATTGGTTGGGATCCTGATTTTCCAATCTTTAGAAATATACCAGACTATGAAATGAATATCATTCGAACCCAGATCGAAAAAGGTATTAATAGCCCATATACCTCCAGCATGGGCCGCTTGTTCGATGCTGTTTCGGCATTTCTGGGAATTCGCCCGCAGGTAAATTATGAAGGCCAGGCAGCAATAGAATTGGAAGCCTTGGCAAATCCGGATATCCAGGAATTTTATGAATTCTCACTATTTGAGGGTGAGATTGACCCATCCCCATTGTGGAAAAATATTGTCCGGGATGTTACAGATGGTATCCCCATTTCCACAATCTCTGCCAAATTTCATAACAGTGTTGTCCAATTAAGCCTTCGGGTCTGTAAGGAGATCCAGTTATCGCAACGGATCCAAACAGTCGCCCTAAGCGGTGGTGTTTGGCAAAACGTTTTCCTCCTGGAGAAAACCATCCGGCTGCTCAGCCAGAATGGTTTTGATGTTTTGATACATAAGAACGTCCCTGCTAATGATGGCGGCATCGCCCTGGGACAGCTGATGATAGCCGCTCATTGGATGAAAAAATATCCTGTATAAAGGTTAGGTTGAAAAATGTGTTTGGGTATACCAGGAAAAATTGTTGAATTTGTAGTGAGTCCGGGGCTGCGTATGTGCAAGGTTGATTTTGGTGGGGTCATCCGCCAGGTATGTATCGAGACAATTCCTGAGGCAAAAATCGGCGATTACACCATCGTTCATGCTGGATTCGCCCTGAGTTTGCTGAGTGAGGAGGAAGCCATGGAGACACTGGCAGCCCTCAGAGAATTATCCATTGCAGAAGATCAATTTGACCAGGAGTGGAATTCCGGGAGCATGAAGTAGCTGATGCGCTATATTGACGAATACCGGGATGTAAAATTGGTGCATATCCTGGCAGATAAGATCGCAAAAACTGTGACAAAACCATGGGTCATTATGGAAATCTGTGGTGGACAAACCCATTCCATTATGCGTTATGGTTTGGATCAGCTCCTACCTCCTCAAATCGAACTGGTACACGGGCCTGGTTGTCCTGTTTGTGTTACTTCGCTCGAACTAATCGATAAAGCCATTGAAATTGCAAAAATGCCGGATGTGATCTTCACATCTTACGGGGATATGCTGCGTGTGCCAGGTTCCAGGGAAGACCTGTTCTCAGTACGTGCCAGCGGCCATTCGATCAGGGTAGTCTATTCACCCCTGGACGCTGTCCGGATCGCCCAGGAAAATCCGCAAAAAGAAGTTGTATTTTTTGCCATAGGGTTTGAAACTACTGCCCCTCCCAATATCGCCGGTGTAATTCAGGCAGACTTGCTTAATTTGAAGAATTTTACCGTACTTGTCTCTCAGGTTCGTGTCCCTCCCGCAATCGAAGCTATTTTAAGCTCCCCATTCAACCGAGTCCAGGGTTTTTTAGCTGCCGGGCATGTTTGTGCTGTGATGGGCTACTGGGAATATGAAGCCATTGCGAAAAAATACAACATCCCTATTGTCGTGACAGGTTTTGAACCGGTTGATCTCCTGAACGGGATTTTGATGTGTATCAATGACCTGGAAAATAATCAAAATATAGTCCAAAACGCATATTCAAGGGTTGTAACCAGGGACGGCAATCTACCGGCACAGCAAATGATTGAAAAAGTCTTCCAACCCTGCGACCGTCTTTGGCGTGGCATCGGATTAATTCCGATGAGCGGGTGGAAATTACGGGAAGAATACTCCCGATTTGACGCTGAAAAGAAATTCAATGTCCAGAATATCCAAACGAGAGAATCAGATTTATGCATTTCTGGACAGGTTTTACAGGGGATAAAAAAACCTGTTGACTGTCCGGCATTTGGAAACCTATGTACCCCGGACAATCCATTGGGAGCGACCATGGTATCGTCGGAGGGTGCCTGTGCAGCCTATTTCCGCTATGCAAGAGATAAATTCCCTGGAGAGAAATCACGTAAATAAGTATGGATAAACCAACGTCTTTAAATTTTGAAGGGGCATATTGTCCGGTTCCGCACGTTCATGAAGGCAAAATCCTCCTGGGTCACGGCAGCGGTGGACGGCTCACACACGATCTGATTGAGAGAATTTTTTTGCCTCATTTCTCAAATCCTCACCTGGATGAAGGGAATGATTTTGCCCGTATCCCTTCATCGTCTGAGGGTGGTCGATTGGCTGTGTCCACCGATGCACATATCGTCTCACCACTTTTTTTCCCGGGAGGGGATATCGGCAAATTGGCAGTCTGCGGGACAGTAAACGATGTGGCCATGTCTGGTGCAATCCCGCTGTATCTGACAGCCAGTTTCATCCTGGAAGAAGGTTTATCTATTGACTCTCTTGAACAAATTGTCATATCCATGGAGAATTCTGCCAGAGAAGCTGGAATAAAAATCATTGCCGGAGATACAAAAGTCGTGGAAAAAGGGAAGGCAGATGGATGTTTCATTTCCACCACCGGGTTCGGCTGGATTCCGGGTGGGGTGAATATCGGCGGCGATTATGCCCGGCCGGGAGATATTGTTCTGGTTTCTGGCACTCTCGGTGATCATGGCATAGCCGTGCTTTCTGCCCGGGGAGATCTTGGTCTGGAAACCCTCATCCAATCCGATGTTGCGCCATTGAACAGCATGATTGTTGATCTGTTGGCAGCTGCCCCCGATACTCATGTCCTGCGGGATCCAACCCGAGGCGGCCTGGCTACAACATTGAATGAAATTGCCTGTCAGAGCGATGTCTGCATCCGCCTATATGAAGAAAATATACCGGTCCATCCGAGTGTCAGGGCGGTATGCGAGCTGCTTGGCTTTGATCCACTCTACATAGCCAATGAAGGCAAACTTATCGCAATAGTCCCCCCCGCTCAATCTGAGGATGCATTACAAGCCTTACACGCTCATCCGCTTGGGAATAATGCTATGCGCATTGGTGTTGTAGAACCGGAGCCTCGCCGCAAAGTCCTGCTCCAGATTCCAACTTCTGGATCACGCATCCTTGATATGATTTCCGGTGAGATGCTTCCCAGAATCTGCTAGACGGTTCTTTTGTTTTCTTGGCGGGGAAATCATGGTCTCTTGCTCTTGACAGCGTCCTTTTCCAATATATACTTACAAAAAATTAGTTACAAGGTGATTGATGATGAAAATTAACTATAAAGAGACAACCAGTGACTTACTTAAAAGAATCGACATTCACAGCAAATATGGAAGCAGAAATATCGATGAATGGATGATCGATTTGCTTAACCTCAAGAAAGGGACCAAGATCCTCGATGTTGGCTGCGGTGCCGGGAAGCAATGCTTCTCCTTTTACCAGACGCTTGAGGGGGATTGTGATATTACCGGCGGAGATGTTTCACAGGAATTGTTAGAGCAGGCTCGCACCGAAAATTTAAAATATGGGAATGCCATAAAATTTATGGAATTAAATTTCAATAAATCCTTCCCTTTCGAAGAATATACCTTTGACTTGATTTCCTGCTGTTTTGCAATTTATTATGCCCTTGATATCCCCTTTACCATCAGGGAAATGCACCGAATAATCGTACCGGGTGGCCGGGTATTTTCAACTGGTCCCATGCCGGAGAATAAAAAACTGTTTTATGAAATCATCAGTGAAGCCACACAAAAAATAATTCCCCCGATGCCGGGTAGCTCCAGATATGGATCGGAGATTCTAAAAGCCATGCAGGAAACATTTTCCAGGGTGGAAGTAGCCATTTTCGAAAACCCTCTAACTTTTGAAACGGTTGAACCATTTATTGACTACACGCGTGCTTCTCTCTCCGAAGACAGGAAATTGTGGTCAAGTTTCTTTTCGGAGAAAGAGGATTTTGAAAACATTATCTCCAGAATTACCGATGTTGCCGAGAAACGTCTAAAAAATGACGGCAAATTGGTGATGACCAAAGTCGTTGGCGGATTCATCGCCACAAAGTGAAAAACATGAACAAAGACATGATCTTTTCCGGAAAAAAATTATGCTTCATTGGGGCACATCCCGATGATATCGAGTTGGGCTGCGGGGCGTTTATAGCTCACATCATTGGGCAAACCGAGATCTTATGTGTAACACTCTCCGATAATCAGAAAAATTCCACATTGAGGAGCGTGGTTGGCGAACATTTTAATAGCATGGCTGTCCTGGGAATTCCAAAGGATCACATCATCGTCGGCACTTTTGAAACCAGGCGATTTCCTCAGGAACGTCAGGAAATCCTGGAGTACCTGTTTCAACTGAATCGCCAATTTGAACCCGATGTAGTATTTGTTCACACTACAGCAGATATCCATCAAGATCATGTCACTGTTACACAGGAAGCGTTGCGCGCCTTCCGCGGCACAACTGTACTTGGATTTGATGTTTTACGCAGCAGTTATGGATTTTTCCCCAACTTTCTGGTGGAAGTGGATGAAAAGGATGTCCAGGCTAAAATTCGAGCTCTGGCTGAATACAAAACCTATGACACAAAGTATTACTTTGACCCCGAAATTACCCGGGCAACCCTTGTCCGTCATGGTGCCCTTGCGGAACGGCCTTATGCAGAAGGATTTGATATCCTGAGAATTATCAGCCGTTTTGGGTGTGTTTAGTGAAAAAAGCCCGGCAGGTTAATCTCTGCCGGGCTTATTTTTGGGTTTATTCTCCTGGAATTCCTATCTCAATAAATCCATTTATTATTCGGACCGGGTAGCTTGGGGTTGCCTTTGTAGCAGGTAATGTCAATGCCGCCCCTGAATAGATATCAAAACGGGCTCCATGCCTGGGGCAAGTCACAAAATGGTCTTCTAGTTCCCCATCTCCAAGAGGCCCGTTGTCATGGGTACAGATATCCCCAATTGCAGATAGATTTCCGTCAATATTAAAAATAACAATCGGCAGATCCCCAATTTCCAGGAAAAGCCGTTCTCCGGATGGAAGACCCTCCAAAGATGTTACAGCAAAAAAATTATAGCGGGCTAAGTTATCCGGGTTATCCATTTATTCCATCTGAGTCTTCAACCCATTCATCCCTTGATTCACCCAAACCATAAGCGCCAGCCTTCAGAACTTTTAATCCAAGCAAAGCACATTTCAGCCTTACAGGTCCAAGCTCAATACCAAGGAGTTCCAAAATATCCTCTTTACCTATTTTTTTTACTTCATCCAAATCTTTTCCAATAACTGATTCAAGTAAAAGGTCTGCCGAAGCTTGCGAAATAGCGCAACCATGGCCACTAAACCGGGCATCAACGATTCGATTTTGATCATCCAAACGGACATCTATCCTTAATTGGTCTCCACAGAGTGGATTTTCATCTTCAAAGGAGAAATCATGTGGATCAAGATTTCCACGGTAATACGGATTCTTGTATCGTTCAACAATCAATTCACGGTATAAATCATCCATTCTCATATCCTTAATTAGGATGCCCAAGGGGGAGCATTCTAACCAAACATCTTTTCAACCTTAGCCAACCCCAAAACCAGTCGGTCAATATCATCTTTTTCATTATATATATAAAAACTGGCGCGTGTAGTCGCCGGTAAATTAAACCTCTGGTGAAGTGGCATGGCACAATGGTGTCCTGCCCGCACTGCAATACCATCCATATCCAGAATTTGAGCCACATCATGAGGGTGGACATAATCCAATGCGAATGAAACCACCCCGCCTTTGAGTTCCAGGTCAGTGGGTCCCAGGATTTGAATTCCTTTCAATCCTATCATTTTTTGCATGGCATATTCAGTCAAAGAAAATTCATGGGCAGCAACCTCATCCATGCCAATCCTATTAAGGAAATCGACCGCAGCTCCCAATCCAATCACTTCAGCGATGGCAGGCGTACCGGCTTCAAATTTATAAGGAATTTCATTCGGGGTAAAAGAACTTAAATATACTTTTTTGATCATATCCCCGCCGCCCAAAAAAGGCGGCATGGCTTCCAGTATTTTTGATTTTCCATAAAGCACACCAATACCGGTGGGGCCTAACATCTTATGCCCGGAAAATGCCAGGAAATCAGCATCCAGGTCCTGCACATCCACGGAAAAATGGGGGACAGATTGGGCAGCATCCACCAATACCAGTGCTCCTGATTGGTGAGCCATTTCAATCATCCATTTAGCTGGGCTTATCGTACCCAAGACATTAGACATTTGGGAAAAGGATACCAGCTTTGGGGAATGGCGTAACAATTGCTCATAAACCATCATGTCCAGGAGACCATCATCGGTCACTGGAATAAACTCAAGGATCACTCCTTTTTCCTCAGCCAGGATGTGCCAGGGGACCAGGTTGGAATGATGTTCCATTTCTGTGAGGATAATGCGATCTCCTGGGTTTAGATTTTTCCTGCCCCATGAGTATGCAACCAGGTTTATTGATTCCGTGGTATTGCGGGTAAAAATAACCTCCCTTGGAGATTTTGCATGGATGAAGGAGGAAATTTTTTCCCTTGCTTTTTCATACAAAGCAGTCGATTCTTCTGCCAGGAAATGGATGCCCCGGTGAATATTTGCATTCGATTTTTTATAATATTCATCCATTGCCTGCATTACTGCATACGGTTTCTGAGAGGTTGCCGTTGAATCCAGATAGATTATCGGAATCCCAGGACGGATTTCTCTTTGAAGGATTGGGAATTCATCCTTAATCTGCTTAATTTCAAGCTTATCAGTCATTGATTTTTCCATTATTTACATAAATTATAGGAAATCAGGAGAAATACAGATCCATCATTCTGCATGGGGGAGATCGATCTTTGCTGATTTTCTCTCTGGAAAACGAATATGGGGGGAATCGACCGGATACCATAAAATGTGATCCGGTACCATCCAACCATCTGTTAAAAATACGTTTGTCCGAAATTGAACAGCGACCATTTTAGCATCGACCTGAACAACAATTCCCTGTAACCAGCCCCGTATTCTTTCTTTTTCTTTTTCGTGGTCACAGAATCCTTCTACCTTATCCCCCACTTCGTATTTAAATTCTGATTTTGGTGGTTTCATATATGGAATTGATCCCATTGAGTTTTCTATTCCCTTTCCAATATAGTTTTCCGGAATATTTCTAATACTATAGCACGTCTTAGCATTAAGGATTACAGGTCTGATCCCATTTTCTTGAGAATTTCTGCAAATAACCGATCACGAACTCCCTCAAACGGGATTCTTTGCATAATTGGATCAAAAAAACCTTCTGTGATAATTCTTTTTGCTGCATTGCGGGGTATTCCGCGGCTCATCAAATAAAAGATTTCCCCTTCGTCAATCCTTCCAACGGTTGCACCGTGTGTGCAGCGGACATCATCCGCCAGGATTTCTAGTCCAGGGATGGAGTCTGCCCTGGCATGTGGACTTAAAATCAGGTTGCGATTTGCCTGATAGCCATCGGTTTTGAATGCACCCGGTGCGACATAAATCATTCCCTGCCAGACAGAACGGCTCCTCCCGTTTAATGCCCCTTTAAACAATAAATCGCTGGTTGTGTTAGGAGCAAGGTGAAATTGCTGTGTATCATGGTCCATATGCTGGTCGTTTTCAGTAAAATAAAAACCGGACATCCTGCCTGTGCTTCCAGAACCACTTAATACCAGGTCGGAGAAATTTTTTGTCACATGGCTGCCTAAAGCACCAAAAATCCAATCCAGGTTTGCATCCTGGTCGACATGAATACTTTCGTGGGTAAAGTTCCAGACATTTTGTCCCAGAGACTGAAATTCAACAAACCGTAGATTAGCAGCTTTACCGACATAAACCTCAACGTTACACGCATGCAAAGTCTGGCCACCTGCTTCGGTTGGAGAGGCTGATTCGTGAACATAGGTGACACTTGCGCCGTCATCAATATAAACCAGCACATGTGAAATGTGAGCCAATCCCACCCCGGGCCCCCAGATTAAACTATGCAGTGGCTGTTCTATTTGGGTGTTTTTGGGAATGTAGAGGAAAATTCCATTTTGTGCAAATGCTCCAGCAAGGGAGGCGAATTTCCCATCTTCAGGCTTGACGAATTTCCCCAGTATCTTCTCAAGCAAATGGGAATATTTTTGTTCAGCGGTGATTAGATCAGTGAAAATTACTCCTTTTTCTACTAATTCCGGATCCAGATCAATATTCGTATACCCGGGTAATAGAATGATCTGTCCACCATGAGCATCATCAACCAGAGGTTGCAAATATATCTGTGGAACGGATGGCAGCATGTGATACGCACCGGGTTTAGCGAATTCAAAAGAGTTACTTCTCAGATCACGCAAATCTGTGCGGCGCCATGCCTCCAGATCTTGGGTTGGGATTCCAAAATTCAAATATGCTTCCAAGGCTTTTTTTCGATAAGAACTGATACCATCACTTACATCCGTATCACGCACAAAATCTTGCGGAAAATTAAAATCCCGCTTCTCTGTCAACCTTCTTTTTGAGCTGGTTACAATTTTCGGTTGTTCCATTTTATATTCTGCGACCTCATTAATTATAGAATCCAGAAGCCATTCCCTATCCAACAGACCCTTCCATTTGTAACTGGATCAGCCGGTTCATTTCAATGGCATATTCCATTGGCAGTTCCCGTACCAGGGGCTCAATGAAACCGGAAACAACCATCGTATGCGCTTCATCTTCAGACAAGCCTCTGCTTTTCAGGTAGAATAGCTGTTCCTCTCCTACTTTAGATACAGATGCCTCATGCCCGATGGTGACATCTTCTTCATCGATTTCAATATAAGGATAAGTATCTGATCTAGAGGTTGGTTCTAGCAGCAAGGCGTCACAAACAACATTGGATTTGGAATTGGTCGCCCCTTTCTGCACTTTCAATAACCCACGATAGGATGCTCTTCCGCTTCCCTTGCTAATTGATTTAGATGTAATTTTACTGCTGGTATTAGGTGCAAAATGAAGCACCTTACCGCCTGTATCCTGGTGCTGTCCTGGGCCGGCAAATGCCATGGATAAGATCTCCCCCCTTGCCCCATCTCCCACCAGGTAACAGGATGGGTACTTCATAGTCAGCTTGGAACCCATATTGGCATCCACCCATTCCATGACGCCATTTTCATGCACAATTGCCCGCTGTGTGACCAGGTTATAAACATTATGGCTCCAATTTTGGATAGTGGTGTAGCGGACTCTGGCATCTTTCTTGACAATAATTTCAATGACACCGCTGTGAAGCGAGTCGGTAGTGTACTGTGGAGCAGTACACCCTTCCACATAATGCAATTGAGCACCCTCATCTGCAATGATAATGGTTCGTTCAAACTGTCCAATGTTGGCAACATTTAATCTAAAATATGCTTGCAGTGGCAAATCCACTTTAACCCCCGGCGGCACATAAACAAAAGAACCGCCAGACCAGACTGCGCTGTTCAGGGCAGCAAATTTATTATCCTCAATAGGAATAACAGTACTAAAGTACTTTCGGAAGAGGTCAGGATGGTGCTTTAGCCCGTCTTCGATACTAACAAAAATCACACCTTTTGATTTAAGGTGTTCCTGGAGGTTGTGATAAACCATCTCGGATTCATACTGGGCACCCACGCCCGCCAGGAATTTTTGTTCTGCTTCTGGGATTCCTAGCCTGTCAAAGGTGTTTTTGATTGTATCGGGGATGTCATCCCATGTTTTTCCCTCACCATCTGATGGTTTGACATAAAAAAAGATCTCATCTAAATTCAGTCCACTCAGATCCCCACCCCATGTTGGCATAGGGCGCTGTTGAAAATGACGGAGGGCTTTAAGTCGGAATTCCAGCATCCATTCCGGCTCTCCTTTCAATGCCGAGATCTTGCGAACGATTCCCTCATCCAACCCTTTCCGCGATTTAAATACATACGTTTCAGGATCACTGAATCCGTACTGGTATTCTCCAAAATTATGTAACATTTCAGATTGCGATTGATCAGACATGCGTACCTCCAAAAACCAATACAACCATTAAGAATGATTAAGCAAGCAAAGGGCCACTTTCAAATTTTTCCCTGATCCAATCGTAACCATGCTCTTCCAGGTGCATCGCCAGATCAGCTCCCCCTGATTCCACTATTATTCCACCTAACATGACATGCACAAAATCCGGTTTTATATAGTTCAAAATACGTTGATAATGCGTAATGATCATCACGCCGAGATCTTTTCCGCTTAAAGCATTGACGCCCTCAGAGACAATTTTTAATGCATCGATATCCAGACCGGAATCCGTCTCGTCCAGCAAGGCAATTTTTGGTTCCAGTGCTGCCATTTGCAGGATTTCAGCCCTTTTCTTCTCACCCCCGGAAAAGCCCTCGTTCAAATAACGGCCTGCAAATGAATGGTCCATCTTTAACAAATTCATTTTTTCCTTGAGCATCTTCCTGAATTCCGGAATAGCTATACCCTTATCATCATGGTTTTGTGCTTTGCGCCTGGCATTAATTGCAGATCTAAGGAAATTGGCAAGAGTCACACCGGGAATGGCTACTGGATACTGGAATGCAAGGAAAATGCCGGCTCTGGACCTTTCATCCGGTTCCAGTTCCAGGAGGTTTTTTCCGTCAAACATCACTTCCCCTTCGGTTACTTCATAAAGTGGATGTCCCATAACCGTGTAAGCAAGAGTGGATTTACCGGTCCCATTGGGGCCCATTATGGCATGGACTTCTCCCTGTTTTACCGTAAGGTTTAATCCTTTCAGTATCTCCTTGCCTGCAATTTGAACATGTAAATTAATAATCTCTAAATTAGCCATTTACACATTACTCCTGTGATTATTCCCAGTATTTAATCTGGTGTATATTTTTGTTTTTTATATAATTAATCTAATATTTTCATGCACTGAATAATTATACCATAGCGGATTTCCCGTGTCTATATTTAATAATATTATATATAAAATATTATTAATAGGTCTACTACTTATCGACAAGTTAGGTTTTGTTATTTTTAACATAAATATCTAATATATTGACAATTTTATACCCTGTTAGTATACTGGCTGTAGTTAATTCAATTTTATTGGATGGAATGAAGATTAGTCGAAAAATAATATGAAAACAACGCGTGAAAAAATTTTGCAAAACCTGCTCACTTACCCTAAATCAACGATTAATGAGCTGGCCAAAGAAGTGGGAATTAATGCCATTTCCGTAAGGCATCACCTGACCAGTCTTCAGGCGGAAGGCCTGGTCATTTCCGAAGAAGAGAGGCATGGAGTAGGACGCCCTCGTCTTGTGTACCTGCTCTCGGAGCGAGGGATTGAACAATTCCCAACAAGGTATTTCCGGTTTACCAACCGGCTGCTTGACCAAATCAAAAAATCGCTCCCTGAAAAAACTTACAGCGCAATCTTGAATCAAATAGCAGATAATACAGCGGGTGACATACTTGAAAAAGTGGAATACATGTCATTTGAACAGAAACTGGATGTGGCCAAGGAGCTTCTTGCCAAAGAAGGATTTTCAATGGTGTGGGAAAAAATCGGGGATGAGTATTTGATTCACGAGATTTCCTGCCCATATTTACAAATCGTTCAATCTCACCCGGAGATTTGTACAATCGGGCAGCGATTGATCTCTACGATCCTGGCTACCTCTATAACAAAAACCCGCTGTATGGTAAATGGGGATACCCAATGTACTTTTATCATTCAAAAAGCCGCCCTTTCAGAAGGACTTAACATATGAGCGAAAAACAAGCATTAAACCGGCCTAACTGGCTGGCAGAGAGTACGCATCCGGAGCTAGCTGAGCAGCTTCTGGTCGGTCTGCGAGAAGTGACCGATCCCGAACTGGGATTAAATATTATTCAGCTTGGATTGGTCCGCAACGTTGAGATTGATGAAAACGAAGCGAAAATTAATATGATATTGACCACTCCATACTGCCCGTATGGACCAGCGATGCTGGAAAATACCCGCAAAAAGGCTGAAAAGATCTTGGACAGGCCAACCAAAATTGAAATGGGATTGGAGATGTGGGATTTTTCTATGATGGAGGAAGGATTAGGAGGCGATTGGGGGTTGTACTGATACTATTTTCGATGCAAGACATCACAAAACCCTGGTCATAACCCCAGGGTTTTATTTTTGAATGATAACCCAAATATTTCCATTCCGTTTATAAACATGAATGGCGCAGGTTGTGTCAGGAAATAGTTTTTGAATCGCAATATCTGGTAAAAAGTGGCTTCGCATCAATAATGCTTTTTCGGCCAGGGCAAGGAGCTTTACTGGAAAAAGTTGGATATTTGGTTCTTCAATGATAATTTTCCCCCCGGTTTAATGATCCTCCACATCTCCCCGGCACATCGTTGCTGGTCCATCACATGGTGAAGAACATCAACCATAACAACACGATCGAAACTGCAATTAGGGAACGGGAGATTTTCAATGACCGATTTAACCGGACGAAGACTCTTTTTTCCTGCCGCCTGCTGAAGCATGTTAATCGATTCATCTAAAATGATGAAATCACAATCCTGGCACTCTAGTTTCGCGGAAATTCTGCCTGTGCCACCACCAGCATCTAATAACCGGAAACCTGGCTGTATATCAAAATAACATAACCTATCATGGTCCAGCTCAGCACCAAATATAGAGTCGTAATAAGGGGCAAGAAATTTGAAATGGTCAATTTTTCCCATTGGCTGTTATATTATCATAAATATACTTGCAGAGAATCGGGCAATCAATGCGGATATTGTGGCAATTAGGACGGTTAACCCGGATATTATCAATACAGCTTGTGTGCCCAGCTCTTTCTTGATAACCATTAAGGTGGCCAGACAGGGGATATAAAAAACAACAAAAACTGAAAAGGTGATCATTTGGACCGATGTGATCACTGTTGATAAATCTTCAGCTCCCAATGCCTGGCGGAGCATCACCATAGATAATTCCTTGCGAAGAATTCCAAAAATTAATGGAACGCCAACCTCGCTCGGTAATCCTAAAAGCCACGAAATCGGGCGAACCAGAAGATTTAAATAATATGACCAATCCAGGAAAGTCAATATTGATAACAAAATGCTCCCAATAATTAATGCCGGCCACGCTTCAACAATGAACTCCCGCAGTCTAAACCAGGTTTTGTGAATCACGTTACGCCATGTTGGAAGACGGTAGATTGGCATTTCCAGGATCAGTCCGGGACTATCCTCGGGCAGCATTCTGGATAATAATTTTGCTGTTACTGCAATTACGAAAAGATTAAATATGTAAATGATTAAAGCATAATTTGGTCCCAGATAATACGCCACCAGTCCAAATACAACTGCCAGGCGAGCAGCACATGGAACCATTGTCGCCAATGTGGCTGCAAGGAACCTGTCTCTACGATCTTCCATTATGCGCGTTGACATGATTGCTGGCACATTACAGCCATATCCAAGAATAAATGGGACAATTGCTTTCCCATGTAGTCCCAATCGGTGCATAAGGGCATCCATTAAAAATGCGACGCGTGGTAAATATCCGATATCTTCCAACAATCCGAGCCCGAACAAAAATGGCATCAGGTAAGGCAGTACTATTGCCAATCCGCCAGAGATACCCTGGATTAATCCATGCAAAATTTCATAAAACAAATTTCCTTCAACAAGGGGGGCTAGTAGAATTTCTTCTAACAAATTAAAATAAATTGAGCAGAGGAATTTCTAATAGACTGCCAAACATATAAACAAATTGGAAAAAAACCAATAAAACCAGGATAAGGAAAAAATAACCAAATACCGGGTGCAGGAAGACATCATCCAATTTGTCACGGAAAGTAATTTTTCGGACACCTTCCTGCACCACATTTTTCCCCAAACGAGTTGAGATGGCATGGCGTTCTCCGCTGATCACCCAGACTGCCTGTTGACCTCGTTTATCCAATATTTCAGCCTGCAGTACGGATACCTCTGCTGCTAATTCGGGTTGACTGAACTGAAGGGATCGGATAACAGTAGGATCATCTTCAAGTAGTTTAATGGCTATGGTGGTTTTGGGTAATAAACCCACGTCCGAATGGATTTCATCACTAATTTTTTGGATTATATCTTCAATATCTCTACTGAATTCAATTCTTCCAGGACCTTGAGATTTTCGTGTTAGTAGTAACGCTGACATAAACAGGTCACGCACACCCATTCCACGGCTGGCGACAACGGGTAAAACAGGTACACCAAGCTCTTTGCTCAGACTTTGGATATCAACAATAATCCCCATCCTTCTTGCCTCATCCATCATGTTCAATGCAATTATTATTGGACGTTGAAGTTCAATAAGTTCAAGGGAGAGCTCCAAACCATGGCTTACACGAGAGGCATCAAGAACATTAATAATTACATCAACCGGATGTGATACAAGGAAGTTGAAGACCTCCCTCTCCACCGGATTCGTTCCTGCTAAAGAGTAAGTGCCTGGTAAATCGACAAGTTGGATGACCTCCCCTAACAACCTGACTTTTGTTTCTGTATAGGTAATGGTTGTACCCGAAAAATTTCCGGTTTCAGCCTTATATCCCGCTACCTGGTTGAAGAGAGTGCTTTTTCCACAATTTGGTTGGCCTATTAAGGCAAATCGCATTCCGCAGCCTCTACAAGAATATTTGCAGCAACACCAATACCCAATGCTATTTCCCTTTTGCGAACCCTGATAAGCAAAGGACCATCAAAAGGTGCCCGCCGCAATAACTCGATACAATCACCGGGCTTTACCCCAAGCTGGCGGAGTTTATGTTCAATTCCTGAACCACCAGAAAAATTCATCACCCGCAGTAATCTTCCGGGACGGGCTTCAAAGAGAGGGAATATTGGTTTTTGGTCTGTTTTCATCATTTTTGGTAAACGTCTTCCTAACTTAAAAACCGTGATATTACCGAAGGCAAAGGATCAGCAAAAGCATGGGTTTTTATTGGTTGCCCAATTACAAATTTATAAATATTGCCGACGATTATTTTACTATTTATCATCATATTTATCTAGTTTGACCCACAGCCAGCGCATATCAAAATAACCAGATCCAATCCGCAATCCCGGAA
The DNA here is from genome assembly GCA_963747965.1 of uncultured Chloroflexia bacterium. Lineage (GTDB taxonomy): Bacteria > Chloroflexota > Anaerolineae > Anaerolineales > Anaerolineaceae > CAVVGZ01. The sequence continues at coordinate 743,399 of CAVVGZ010000007.1, forward strand.
AATTGAAATATATCCAATCAAATGCCATATTTTTATCTATATTGGATTAATTAAAAAAACCCGCCGCTTAAGCGGGTTTAAATCCAGGATATTTCTCAATCTCAGATCAATCCTGCTTCCTTACCCACCTTGGCAAAGGTATCAAGCACTTGATTCAATTGTGAATCTGTATGGGTTGACATGTAACTTGTCCGAAGAAGCTGGCGGCCTGTTGCTACCGCCGGAGAAATCACCGCGTTCACAAAAACCCCATTTTCAAAAAGCAATTTCCAGGTCAGGAATGTCCTTGCGTCATCACCTATGATTATTGGCACAACCGGGGTAACTGATTTACCCGTATCAAAACCCAAGGAGTGGAAGCCGTTGCGCATTTTTTCTGCATTTCTATTTACCTGTTCAATTCTTTCAGGTTCCTCACGCATGATCTTTAATGCTGTCAAAGCTGCCATGGTATTGGAGGGGGTAATGCTTGCACTAAAAATTAAGCTTCTGGCATGATGTTTAACATAATGGATCACCTGGTCATCACCTGCGATAAATCCTCCTAATGAGGCAAATGCTTTACTGAAAGTGGACATGATTAAATCAACTTTATCTGTAAGTCCAAAATGAGCGGACGTACCGCGTCCTTTTCCAGTAACTCCCATTCCATGGGCATCATCTACCATCACCCGTGCGCCATACATGCCGGCAATTTTTGTAATCTCCGGAAGATTTGCCAGGTCTCCTTCCATACTGAATAATCCATCTACTATGATGAGCTTTCCAGATTTTTCCGGTAAAGATCTACACACTTTGGCAAGGTGGTCCATGTCATTGTGACGGAAACGTTGAATTTTCCCATAACTCAGCCTGGCTCCGTCAACGATACTGGCATGGTCATCCTTATCAAGGATAACATAATCATTACTGCCCACAAGCGAGCTTACCGTTCCCAGGTTGGTTTGCATACCCGTAGAAAAAATCAATGCCGCTTCCTTGCCCACCCATTCGGCCAACTCCTCCTCTAATTGTTCATGAAGCTCAAGGGTGCCATTTAAGAACCGGGATCCTGTACAACTCGTCCCAAATCTTTCAATGGCTTCAATGGCTGCCTGTCGAACTTTTGGATGTGTGGTCAGTCCAAGGTAATTATTTGAACCGCACATGATAAGCCGCCGTCCTCCGTAATTTACTTCTGTTCCTTCATTCTCGGTAAGCGGAATAAAATATGGATAATATCCTTCTTTAATTGCCTCTCTTGCGGTCGTATATTGCCCACATTTCTCAAATATATCCATGCTATTTCCTTCAATAATAATTTGCCAATAATGCTATGGATGGATCTTTTCTCAATTATTACGATTATCCATGATCTTAAGATCGGGGTAACTTGTGACGAACATAAAAATAATAGGAGAATCTATCTTATCAGAAATTCAATATCGGTCATTTCTTCCTTTCCAATAACAGTTGGGTTAATTCCCATAAAGGTTTTCCTGCCTCCAGGTTCCCAACTGCTTTATCAAGGAATTCTTTCGCTTTCTCGGTTTCTTGTTTGACCATTTCTTCTGTATATTGCCTCGCACCCTCTTTTTCCAACAATTCAGCCAACCAGTGTGTTTCATCTGCAGGTATAGGTCCTTTTTTCCACTGCCTTGCAAAATCACCATTTTTGCTCAATCCATACAGGATAGGCAGTGTTTTTTTACCAGCAGCCAGGTCACTATCAATGGCTTTGCCGGTCAAGGCTGAGTCTCCCCAAATGCCAAGCCAGTCATCCTGGATTTGAAATGCCAAACCCAAAGAATAACCATAAGAATGGAAATTATTACACAGGTTTTTGTCGGCTTTTCCAATCAGGGCCCCAAGTTCAGCAGAACAACTTAATAAAGCAGCGGTTTTTCCACCAATCATTTTCCAATAATCATCTAAATTCACACCAACTCGATTTTCGTAGGAAATATCATTGTATTGTCCTCTGGTTAAGAAAACACAACTTTGTAGTAAAAGTTCCGATGCCTTCATTACAATTACCGGATTTTGTTCAGAATCGAGGTTAAGCATTGAAAGGTGCCCGATTGTGAACATTAAATCTCCAGTATTGATCGCCTGCGCAATTCCCCACTTGACCCAGACAGTCTTCCTCCCCCGCCTTAACTCACTTTTGTCCTGAATATCATCATGGATCAGCGAGAAGTTGTGAATATATTCAACAGCACTTGCCGCGGGTAAAGCCTTCCGCCAATCTCCCCCGGCGGCATTGGCACATAAAAGAACCAATAATGGGCGGATCCTTTTGCCCCCCCTATTGGTAACGTCCTCAAGGGATTCCCACCCCATATGATATGCCAACATTTCTCTGAGTTCAGGAAAATCATGCGGGACATATTGTTTGAGGGTTTGTTGTAAATTTGCTTCAATTTCTGGCAATGCCATTGAAGAAAATTTTTCAAATTCCATCATTGATCCTATACACCAATTTTTGATAATGGGACATGCTGCAGACTGGAAATTGTCTTTGCCGCGTTTAAGAACATGCATATTCTGATTTCAGTGGCTACCTGTTCAATAAGGTTTACCACTGTTTGTGTTGATTGGTTGGCTGCCATCAAGAATGGGCGAGCCATTCCACCAAACTGCGCACCAAGAGCAATACACTTGGCAATATCGACACCATTCCTTAATCCACCGGAAGCGATGATCATTACACCAGGAACAGTCTTATGTACTTGGATTATCGCGTCAGCCGTTGGTATCCCCCAATTGCGGAAAGCACCAGCCACATTCGCCAGGTTTTCATCCTTCATTCGATACATCTCAACCTGGGACCACGAAGTTCCACCGGCCCCGGCAACATCAATCGCAGAAACGCCAGAATTAATCAAGCGCTTTGCAGTATCTCCAGAGATTCCCCACCCCACTTCTTTAACAATAACTGGAATGTCAATTTCACGGCACAATCCTTCAATCTTTTTTAGCAGACCCAGAAAATTTGTATCCCCTCCTGGTTGAAGGGCTTCCTGGAGTGCATTTAGATGCAATACAAGCGCATCAGCCTCTATCATTTCGATTAATCGGCGGAGTTGGTCGTTATTAAAGCCAGTAGTTTAACTGCACAGCACCGATATTTGCGAAAAGTAAAATATCCGGAGCATATTGTCTGACTTGAAAGGTGTGTGCAAGGCTAGAATCCTCAATTGCCGATCTTTGAGAACCTAATCCCATAGCTATCCCAGTCTGTTGGGCAGCTTCGGCTAAATGCCGATTAATTAATGCTGCCTTTTCAGTCCCTCCGGTCATGGATGATATTAGTAAGGGTACATCCATGCGTTTTCCAAAACATACCTGGGTGGTGTCTATATCCCTGAGATTTATTTCTGGTAGTGCGTTATGGTTAAACCGGTAGAATTCTAAACCTGTTGTAATTCCAGATTCAACGTCTTCTTCCAGGTTAATTTGGATGTGATCCGCTTTCCGAGAACTGATCAGTGATTTTTCTCCGGGCATATTTTCCTTGCAAAATAAATCAAGAGAATTTGATCTTGATTCAGTATACCAAACATTTTTTTCCTTGGATAACAATACCTTTACTGCATCCCATTTTTTCATTATTATTAATCAAGCCCGGCTACATAAAATCTGCCGGGATTAATAATAGGTCTGCGTCCAGGGTGACCGACCAATTAAACATCATCTCTTGACAGATTGTTTAGGATGAATACAATTCTCATTCAGAATAATGTTATAAAACTAATTTGGAGGTATGGCGCATGAGCGATGTAATGGATAAGGTCAAAGAAGTAATCGTGGATGTGATGAAGGTGGATGCCAGCGAGATTCATCCCGAAACAAGGTTCATAGAGGACCTGAAAGCCGATTCAATGGATCAGTTTTTTCTGATCGACGGTTTTTGTGAGAAATTCGAAATCAATATTGCTGATGAAGATGCAAGAGAAATCAAGACGGTAGCGGATGTGGTTACATTTATTGAAAATATAAACAATTAACCATTTGTTTAGCCTGGTCTGGCAAAAATCCGGACCAGGCTTTCATCCCGGTTTTCCGTTTAGCTAAATACTAAGTAAAATTGGGATTTCTCCTGGAAACCTGGCTACACGTACCCCGATTGATTCAAATAATTTAATTTTATTAACTGCATTACCCGATTCACCGGCCACGATTGCGCCAGCATGACCCATTTGTGTGCCCTCCGGGGCTGTCTTGCCGGCAATAAACGCCACAACAGGTTTGCTCATATTTCCCAAAATAAAATCTGCCGCTTTTTCTTCTTCGTTACCCCCAATCTCCCCAATTATCACCACATGATCTGTGTGCAGGTCTGCCTCAAACATTCGCAATATTTCAACCAGACCGGTTCCAAGGACCGGATCGCTGCCAATCCCGACGCAAGTACTTATCCCAATTCCGTTTTTCTGTAAATTATAGAGCACCTCATAGGTTAAAGTACCAGCTCGGGATACTACACCGACATTTCCACTAAATGCTATGTCACCTGGAATAATCCCAATATTGGCCTCCATAGGAGTAACCAATCCCGGTGAGCTTGGACCGATTAACCGGATATTTTTATTGGACAAATATGCTTTAACGCGCATCATATCCTGGACAGGAATCCCAGAAGTTATGCAAATTAATAACGGAATTTTTGCTTCAGCAGCTTCATAAATTGCATCCATTGCATTTCTGGCAGGAACAAATAAAATGCTTACATCAGCACCGGTCATTTCAATTGCTGTGGCCACAAGGTCAAAAACGGGAATTTTCCCATCCAAAACCCACTCACCCCCTTTACCAGGGGTAACCCCGGCAACAATATTTGTCCCATATTTTAACATCTGGGATGAATGGAACAACCCGGCATTTCCTGTGATCCCCTGCACCAGGACTTTCGAATTTTGATCGATTAGAATACTCATTTTATTATGACTGTCTCCCCGGAAACAGATATCGCTGTTTGGGCTGCAAGATCCATTGTGTCAGACAAAGTAATCAATCCCTGCCCTCGCAGCATCTTGCGAGCCTCATCAGAATTTGTCCCAACCAGTCTTACGATAATTGGTACAGAAGGTTGATCCTCAACAATTATCTGTAATATCCCCCTGGCAACAATATCACAATGGGTAATTCCACCGAATATATTGATTAATATGGAGCGAACCCGCCTGTCACTTATAACAATGCGGAGTCCGGTTTTCACTTTATCTAAATCAGCGCCTCCACCGATATCGAGAAAATTTGCTGGTTTGCCACCAAACAAATGGATGATATCCATTGTCGCCATTGCAAGGCCTGCACCATTCACCAGGCAGCCGATATAACCATCCAGTTTAACATAATTTAGTCCAAATTTTCTTGCCTCAATCACAAGGGGATCTTCCCCATTTATTTCCTGTGTATCATAAAGTTCGATATGCCTGAAGAGTGCATTTTCGTCCAGGAACAATTTCCCATCCAGAGCCAGAAATCCCTTATCAGGATCAATAACCAGGGGATTAATCTCTGCAGACTCAGCATCAGTCTCACAAAATACCCGCCATAAACCAAAAGAAATCTCTGAGAAGGAGGTCCAATATTTTTTGGGTAAATTCATTCCAAAGGCTGCCTCCCTGACCTGGTAATTGCTAAGCCCAATGGTGGGATCTATTGCAATTTTTATGACCTGTTCAGGGTGATTAGATGCTACTTCATCAATAGAAACATCTCCAGGCATGGAAGCTATTAAAACTGGACAGCCCATTGAACGATCCGTTGAAATTGCCAGATAGTACTCATTTTGGAAATTTGCCACCTGTTCAACAAGCAGTTTATGAACCGGTTGTCCTTTAATAATCATACCAAGCAGGTGGGCGGCAATTTCTTCGGCTTCTTTTACATCCCTGGCCAACCTTATGCCACCGGCTTTCCCTCTCCCACTCACTCTTACCTGGGATTTCAAGATGACCGGTGTTCCTAGCTCTTCTGTAATTTGCTTTATCTGGCTGGCGGAGGAGATGGTTTTTGCTTTAGGAATCGGGATGCCATATTTACCAAAGATTCTCTTTGACTGATACTCATGTAATCTCATTCGATTCCTTATCTATTCTGCTGGATTTTGTGGAAAAATTATACCATGTAGTTTTTTTCTCCAAAATTAATAGCAGTCTGGCAAAATGATTCACCAGACTGCTCAATCAAGATTAAATACTACTCAACTTTTCAGAAATTCATCCAAAGATTCTTTGCTAATGCGGTAGGCATTACCTATCTTCTTGGCTTTTAAAGAACCTGAACTAATTGCCGCAACTACATCTTCTTCAGAAACCCGGAGATAGGTCGCAGCCTCGCCTGGTGTCATCACCGGAGGAACCGTTGGGGTTGGTCCACTACCCGAAGGGGTTGATCCACCGCCCGAAGGCTGTCCTCCAGATGCTCCAGTCATTCCTTGAAGGGATTGGTTAATGATATTTCCAACACCGATCCCGGCTCCAATTCCTGCAGTCAATCCTGCTCCACCGCTTGGGTTTTGAGCTGCTTCCCGCAAAGCATCAGCAGCCTGAAGCTGTGTATAGGTTTGCATATCCAACATACCCATTTGCCGAAGTTCCTCAGCGGATTTTTCAGATGGTTTCAGGCTTGCAATATAGAATGAACGAAGGAATATCCCTAATGCCAGGAAATCATCCTGGGCTTTTGCATTTACACCGGCGCCGATTTCTTCAGTCAGACCAATTAGATCCACCACACTTTTTGCTTTAGTGGTCTCACCAAGCAAATCCGCTAATTTTGAAAGAAGCATCGTTCGCAACCGGTTTTCAATCTCACTGGTCCGGTAAGATCCTTGGGCACCGACAACCTGTGTAATAAACATCTGGGGGTCATTAATTTGGAAACTATATGTACCAAATCCTTGTAAGAGGGCAACACCGAGCCCCATTCCGGGATTACGTACAATGATAGGCTGAGGAGTACCCCATTTCCGGTCTACAAACTCTTTCATTGATACATAATAAATTTCAGCAGTGAAAGGCGTTCGTTCATTAAATACTTTGCCAATCAAATTTACCAGTAATGGTATGTTGGCAGTGACGATTGTATGTCTACCGGGACCAAAACTATCTAAAGCTTTCCCATCCCGGAAGAATACAGCTCTTTGAGATTCACGTACGATGACCTGGGAACCGATTCGCAGATCGGCTACTCCGGTCTCCGGAAAGCGGTGGACAATTTCATCCGGCATTTCGCTTGGATATTCGATAACATCAAAAACCCTGGCCATAATTACCTCTCCAATTTATTAGAATAAGATTTATCAAAAATTTTCATCCACCTTGGTCTGCAGTTCCACGGAGAACATTATCCCGGAGTTCCAAAGCCGCATTGCTGTCCTCAGCCACGGATATAAGGTTACGGATCGCTGCAGGCAAACCATCCGTCCCAATAGAACTACCCACATTTTCTACAGCTCTTTTAAGGGCATCGGTGGATTCCAATAGTGCAAGATCATACTGGTACACTTTCGCCAGTTCATCCTCATTTACCTGGACAGCATCGAAGAAGGGTGAATAACCATAAGATGCAGTCTTAATTTTGGCAGCAAATCGAAGAACTTTCAGTCTGGCTGCATCAAGGTCATCCAGATATTCGATGGAACCGAAACTTATTAAATCCCTTTCAAGCCTTGAAATTGCCTGGAGCTGTTCTTCATAACCTTCGGCAATTGTCTCGCGGAGGATTTTATCCGATGCCCGCCTATTGCTTCGTTCAACATAACCATTAAATCCGGGTAATTTTCCCAAAATCTTCTTTATTACATTTTGGGATTGCTCAATACTGCCATAAATATCACTCATGGGGCCTCCCTTTACAGGACTTCTTAATTTGGTAATTTTTTCGGTTTATTTAATATTATTATAGCTTTATTTAATAATGCAAATAACAATTTTGGGGTCCAGGAAATTATCTACTGAAAAATATTATATTAGAGACATTATGTACCTTTATTCCACTTTCTAGTTATAATTAATACGAAATAAAGATCCAGGAGGTTGCTGAAATGTCATTCTCACCAAGAGAAAAAGGTCAAGGGTTGGTTGAATATGCATTAATCCTTGTTTTAATGGCCGTCGTGATTATTGTTATCCTTGCATTACTTGGACCAGCTATCGGAAACATCATAGACGGATTTCTAGAGTCTGTTCAATAAAATATTAATAATCGGGCCAGCGGAGCTGCCCACTATCATTTCTCCGGTTTCATTGCAGAGATGTCTTAAAATCACCCACAGGCAGGTATACTCATTAATAAATAGTTTCCCACTCACATTGTTATTAATGAATCAACGACAATTTCCTGGCACTTTCCTAACCCATCCGGCATTTTTCACCGCCAAGGCTTTCTGGTGTCTGATTGACTGGTTATATCCCCCCTTCTGCGCTGGTTGTGGGAAGGGAGGTACCCGCTGGTGCAAAGAATGTCATAACCATACCATACTGTTTGAAAGAATATCCCTTTGCCACATATGCAACAGGCCAGTTCATGGTGAAAGGATATGCCAATTTTGTAATAACAACCGACCGGACTTTGACATGCTGCGATCATGGGGGGTCTACCAGGGACCATTACGGAATGCGATGCATCGGCTTAAATATGAGCGGGACATTGCCCTTGGAGATACATTCGCCATATTTCTGATCCAACTGTATAATGAGTATAAATGGCCAGTTGATATTGTTGTACCGGTTCCATTAAGCAAGAAACGGTTTAATGAACGAGGTTATAACCAATCAGCCTATATTGCTTTACCAGTTTCTCTTGGTATAAAAAAACCGATATCCTTCAAAGCACTGTATCGGATCAAGGAGACTAATCCACAATTTGATCTTTCCCCTGAAGAACGATGGCAAAATGTAAATGGAGCCTTTAAAACAAACAAGAATATTATCAACGGAAAAAATGTATTATTGATCGATGATATATCTACAACAGGCGCTACCATTAATGCCTGTGCAAAATCCATGAAAGATGCAGGAGCGCTAAGCGTTCGTGCACTGACAGTGTCATATGCGTTGTAATAATGCCGAAGTATTTTACCCGGCAACAATAATACTCTAAATTCAGGAGGTTTAAAATTATGGCGGTCAATATGGAAATAATCACTCGCAACATGGAATTGACGGAACAAATAAGCGACTACGTAACAAAAAAGGTTACAAAATTAGACCGTTTTTTAAACGATATTGATGATACCCACGTCGACCTGGCATATATTAAGTCCGCCAGAAGTGCATCAGATCGCCACGTTGCCCAGATTACCATCCGGGGAAAAGGATATATCCTTCGTGGAGAAGAGCGTGCCATTGATATCTTTACCGCTATCGATGCAGTTATGGAGAAGATTCAAAGACAAATAGAAAGATATAAAGGGAAAAGGTCCAAAGGCAGGGGTGACGGTACACCTGCTTCCGGGTTAATTCCTGATATAGAACCCCTGGGTATGGAGGATATGGAGATAGAGCCAGAAATTGCCAGGAGAAAACAATTTATTCTTACTCCCATGGACGAGTTGGAAGCCATCGAACAAATGAAATTGCTGGGTCATGAAAACTTTTTTATCTTTTTTGACGGAAATACAAATTCAATTAAAGTCCTCTATAAACGGCGAGATGGGACCTTCGGATTAATCGAACCGTTATTAGGATGAACCAGTCAACAGGTATATAATATCTCTCACTGTCCGGTAGATGATACCGGACTATTTTTTAAGGGATAACTTGCGCATTGGACAGCAACATACTATAATTCCGCACGAATTCAAATTGGATTGAGGAATAAGATGATTGATGTAAATGATTTACGGAAAGGTGTCACCTTTGAAGCGGACGGAAACCTGTTTAAGGTATTGGATTACAGCCATAACAAACCAGGTCGTGGAAAGGCCACCATCCGGATAAAAGCAAGAAATTTGTTAACCGGAGCAACACTTGAAAAAACTTTCAATTCCGGGGATCGGGTCCAGGATGTCAGACTGGAATATCGGAACCTTCAGTACCTGTATCATGACGTTGATATTTACTACTTCATGGATACTGAAACGTACGAGCAACCCGGTATTGATGCAGTTATGGTTGGTGAAGCAGCTCAATTCTTAACGGAAGGTCTGCAGGCTAAAGTAACATTCTACGACGGCAGACCGATTGATATCGAACTTCCCACCACTGTGGACCTCCGGATTGTCAGAGCCGAGGTTTCAGTACGCGGGGATACAGCTACCGGTGTTACAAAAAAAGTAGAGCTAGAAACCGGATATGAAGTCGACGTACCAAATTTTGTTAATGACGGGGATTTGATCCGAATCGACACCAGGACAGGATCATATGTTACCCGGGTTAGTGAATAGTAATCCATTTGATTCAGCGACTTAATTTCATTTAATATGCGCACACCAGCTGGAATTGAATGCCCTTATTTCTACGGCAACTATCATCGGGGAAAAGAGATAGAGGAATGCCGGCTTATTGGAAGCATCCCTCCGCCAAATAACTACACACCGGATTTATGTAAAACCTGTCCAATCCCAAAATATATTCAAGCCAATTCCTGTCCGAATTTGCAATATAAAGCAGTGGTGAATAGCAGCATTCTAAAAAGATGGCGAAAAGTGGTTATCACAGCCTCCTGCAGCAAAAACCATCAGGTTGTAAAAGAACCACAAATCGGATGCGGTCAATGTCATTTGCTGCCATCTTTTCATCTTGGGACCAATCATGAACCTGACAATTCTGATTGACCTCGATGGAACATTGTTAATAAACAACATAGATCATTTTATCCCGGTATACCTGGAGGCACTTTCCAGGCATCTCCATCCAGTTCCGCCTCAACTGATCATTCAGGAAATTATGTTTGCCACAAGGAAGATGTTGGAAAACCAATCCCCGGCAGACACATTGGAAAACATATTCGATAGACATTTTTATCCTGCAATAGGGACGAATAAGCTTGAGCTTCAGGAAAAAATCGATTCTTTTTATAGAGATGTATATCCTAAATTGAGGCAATATACCTCCCAAAAACCCGGCGTAATTGAGTTTATTAAGAACTCCTTCGAACGAGGGGCCCAGGTAACCATAGCAACAAATCCCATTTTTCCCCGCACAGCAATCCACCAAAGGCTTTATTGGGCAGGACTCCCCCCCGAAGAATATCCATTCTCAATCATATCGACCTATGAAACATTCCACTTTGCCAAACCTTCCCCGGTTTTTTATGCTGAGCTTTTAGCCCGGTTGGGCTGGCCGGTCGGCCCGGTTGTTATGATAGGCAATGATTTTGACATGGATATCCAACCTGCAGAATTGCTCAATGTGCCAACCTATTTATTGGATGATCTTGGACCAGAATTGGGGAAAAAACTTGGATCTGGAAGCGGGTATGGAAATATTTCTTCATTATCACACTGGATCAATCAGGCGTCATTGAAAAATTTAGGTTATGTTTACCAAAATAAAGAGAGCTTCCTTTCGATTATCAAGTCCACCCCTGCAGTAATTCATACAATCATCAAGGAATTACCAAATCACCCATTTACCTCTACATCCCAAATCGAGGGATGGTCCCTTAATGAGATTGTAGGGCATCTGGGTAATGAAGAAAAGGATGTTCATTTACCCAGCATTCAGAAATTTCTATCTATTAAAAATCTAATGTTTCCGGAAACAAAGACGGATCAAGGGATATCTGCGAGTCAGAATTTTCCATCGGATGAGATTTCCATTTTTCATGAATACCTGGAGGCTAGAGGCGAATTGATCCAAACCCTTGAGAAAATTCCAGATCACGAATGGAAACGATCCACAGAATCCGGGGATTGCGGGAATCCGACGCTTATTGGATTATGCGGGATAATAGCATCGCATGATCAGGAGCATATCCGTCAAATTAAGCAATTGATCATATAGGTGATCATTGCTTTCACTCCAAATATTGCGTGAGCTGGACAAGCCAGACTTTATACAGACCTATAATAATCCACAAACTATTTGCATAGGTTGGTATAATTGAGTTCGATATTCCCTATTGTATTAAATAGTGGAGATCAGGAGGATTAGGTGAATTCAAGGAATCAATCGTATGTGATTTACCTGCTGTTATTTATTGCCATCATATCCATGTTGGTTTATAACTTCAATTCGCAAACCAGTGGTCAAAATACAAAGACGATCAACGAAGTAGCAGCAGAGATAAATAAGGGAAATATTGCCAAATTAGTAGAGGAAGAGAACAAACTTCAAATTACATTTAAAGACGGGGGTATTTCTTCATCGAATAAAGAACCGGATGCTACACTCGTTGAACAACTCCTTCATCTGGGTGTGCAGACTGAAAACTTAGCCGAGGATAAGATTAAGATTGAAATAAAGCAACCCAGCGCATGGTTTGGGGTTCTGACTGCAGTTGGGTATATACTGCCATTTCTTGTTTTTGGGGCAGTGTTTTACTTTATTTTCAGACAAGCCCAGGGCAGTAATAACGCCGCCATGTCCTTTGGAAAATCAAGGGCAAGAATGTTCAGTGGGGATCATCCTACTGTTACCTTTGAAGATGTTGCTGGTGTGGAGGAGTCTAAAAAAGAACTGGAAGAAGTGGTTGAATTCTTGCGGGAACCACAAAAATTCATTGCACTGGGGGCACGCATTCCAAAGGGTGTCTTGCTCGTTGGTCCGCCTGGAACAGGAAAAACGTTACTCGCGAAAGCAGTATCTGGAGAGGCCGGGGTTCCATTTTTTTCCATCTCAGGCTCTGAATTTGTAGAAATGTTCGTAGGTGTCGGCGCAAGCCGGGTTCGGGACCTTTTCGATCAAGCAAAACGCCAATCTCCATGTATTGTGTTTGTTGATGAAATCGATGCTGTTGGGCGACAACGTGGAGCCGGGCTTGGTGGCAGCCATGATGAACGTGAACAAACCCTGAACCAGATGCTTGTTGAAATGGATGGTTTCGATACAGATACAAACGTAATAATCATGGCAGCAACAAACCGTCCTGATATTCTGGATCCTGCCTTGCTTCGCCCTGGACGGTTTGACCGTAGAGTAGTCCTTGATCGACCTGACGTACGCGGCAGGGAGGCGATTTTAAGAGTGCACGTCAAAGGAAAACCCCTTGATGCGGATGTGAATCTATCGATAATCGCACGGTCAACCCCGGGTTTTGTTGGAGCAGATCTTGAGAACCTGGTAAATGAAGCCGCCATTTTAGCAGCCCGACGCAATAGGCAGACAATCAGCCAGCCAGAATTTGAGGAATCAATCGAAAGAGTAATCGCCGGTCCCGAGAGAAAAAGCCGTTTGATCAGTAAAGAAGAGAAACGCATTGTTGCCTACCATGAGGCTGGACACGCCGTTGTAATGAATGCAATTCCTGAAGCCAATCCTGTTCATAAAGTGTCTATCATATCTCGCGGCATGGCTGGCGGTTATACGCTTGCACTTCCTGAGGATGACCGGACTCTTATGCCAAAGAAAAAATTAATCGCTGACATGGTCGGTTTACTCGGGGGACGTGCCGCCGAAGAGTTGGTCTTTGATGATATTACCTCCGGAGCATCCAATGATATAGAAAGAGTAACCCAGTTGGCAAGGATGATGGTTACCCGTCTGGGTATGAGTGAATCAATGGGGCCAATGGTTTACGGGCAGAAAGAAGAATTAATATTTCTCGGAAGGGAAATATCAGAACAACGTGATTACTCCGAATCGGTGGCAGAGAAGATCGATCAGGAAGTTCGAACACTGGTAAGTGACTCCTACAATAGGGCAAGATCTATCCTGAAGGAATACCAGGAAATGTTGGACAAGGTGGCTGAGAAACTCCTCGAACAAGAGACAATTTCGAGAGAGGAATTTGAGGCAATCTTCCCCCCGCCCGTACCAAAAGTAAGTGGGACTCCTATCCTGACAAATAATCAATAAATTCCGAAAAAGGGGATGGGAAACCCATCCCCTTTTTATTTTCCAGGAAGTATCCAGTTTTCTTTTTGGCCAATGAGTTCACCGATCTCATCCAATATCCCCTCCCTTACATCCAGCCAATGAATACGCGGATCGTCTGGCTTAAACCAGTTGCTTTGTCTGCGAACGAACTGGTGGGTCAATCGTTTCATGAGCCTGACAGACTCTTCCAGTGTGGTCCACCCTTTTAAATAATAGATTATTTGTTGGTAACCAATCGCTGAAAATGCAGGGATATCTTCCTGGAAACCGGCTTTTATCAGTGAATCAACTTCAGCAACAAGCCCCTTTTCTATCATTTCATCGATCCTCTGATCAATTAATTGATAGAGTTCCTCCCGGGGTCTTTTTAAGCCAATTATTAATATGCTATAGCGGGATCCAGTTTTTTGTTTTTGCGAAGAAAACTTTTCTCCGGTTGAAAATATCACTTCCACAGCGCGCATGGTGCGCCTAATATTCCGCTTATCAATAGATCGCGCAGCATCAGAATCGAGAAAAAAAAGGCGTTTATGCAATCCATCCCCACCAATTTCCTTTGTCCATAATTCCAATGCATGTCTAAGAATTTCATCCGGTTTCCTTCCGGGTGGTACCCATCCCTCCAACAACGCCGTGATATATTGCCCGGTTCCTCCAACAATAATTGGAAGTCTGTTACGCGAGTGAATGGCATCAATTACCATGACTGCTTCGTGTTGGTAATGCGCCAGGCTCCACTGCTCATCCGGTCTCGAGACATCAATTAAATGGTGAGGTACTCCATGTATTTCATGAGCATCAGGTTTGGCAGTCCCAATATCCATCCCGGTATATAACAGGCGCGAATCAGCAGAGACAATTTCGCCCATAAATTTTTTGGCGAGCGGAATCGAAATTGCGGTCTTCCCTACCCCGGTGGGACCGACAATCATCAGTACTGGGTTGGAAACATCAGGGATGGACATTCTTAAACCAATGGATATCGGGGGTTTTTGTGTTTGGTGTACCGATAATCGCAACCGCATCAACGCGCCAATCCTCCACCAGGCCGGGATTTTGTTGGAAATAATAAGATGCAGAATCTACAATGTGGCTGAACTTCTTGAAATTGATTGCATCTTCCGGGAAGCCAAGACTAGTGTTCGTTCTGGTTTTTACTTCAATAAATACGGTTTGACCCTGGTCTTTCATAATCAGGTCAATTTCCCCATAAGGGGTACGGTAGGACCGGGTTAAATACTCGAGCCCCAGATCAATCAGCCACTGCAGTGCCAGTTCCTCACCCCATTTTCCGAGCGATTTATTTCCCATTTTTATCATCAACTCAATTCTAAATCAAAATTCTTTTCCTTTTATTCTTTTAATGATAGACTACTAAAACATAAATTGATTAGACAATTGATGAACCAGGTATCCCCGGGCAATTTAATTCATCCACCAATATACCAAAAGGATAATTTTAAACAAAAATGCCAGTTGCGGAAATCATCGCCATAGGTACCGAATTATTGTTAGGTGAAACCCAGGACACGAATACCCACTACCTTGCCAGGAAATTACGGGAAAGCGGTATTGATATGTTCAGGGCAACGATTATTGGTGATAATCCCGCCAGGATTGCTCAGTGTATTCAAGAAGCGAGTTCGAGAGCGCAGATTATTATCACAACCGGTGGACTCGGTCCTACAATAGATGATCCAACCCGTCAGGCTGTTGCCCTTGCGTTCGGGGTTGAAACCGAATTCAATGAAGTGCTTTGGGAGCAAATTCAGCGTAAATATCGGAGTTATAACCGAATTCCCTCTGAAAATAACCGACGGCAAGCCTATATTCCCTATGGATCAATGGGAATTGAAAACCCAGTTGGAACTGCCCCGGGTTTTTATATCGAAAAGGATGACCGCACCATAATTAGTCTGCCGGGTGTTCCGAAAGAAATGGAGTATCTGACTATTCATTTTGTACTTCCATACCTTAAAGAAAAATACCAACTGAGGTCTGTCATCCAGGTTAAAGTTATCCATACCGCAGGGATCGGGGAATCCTTAATAGATCAGCTAATAAGTGATCTTGAAAACAAGCAAAATCCGACCGTCGGGCTCTCTGCACATGCAGGGCAATGTGATATACGCATTACCGCCAAAGCCGAATCTTTAGAATCAGCCAACCGGATGATTGAAGAATTCGTCGAAATGATTGGTGATAGGTTGGGCAGTCACATTTATGGATACGATTTGGACACACTTGAAGGAAAAATTCAGCATATCCTGAACTTGAACCAATTAACCGTGGGGTTGGTCAATTCAAATATTTCTCCAAATATTCTCGCCAGGTTTAGAAATGAAATCCCTTGTAATGTTCACCCGGTGCCCGAAATGGAAATGACCGAAAACGGTCGGAAGACAGCACATTCTCAGCACCAATTCCTTTTTTTTGCACAATTAATGGACAGAGATGACCGCAAAGAATTAAATATATCCCTTTCAAAATCAGATGGTGAATTTCTGGTAAAGTCCATGTTCTACGGAGGTCCACCCCAAATGGGAGAACAATGGGCTGTAAATTCCGCAATGGATTATCTTCGAAGGAATATTGATCCCGCTAATAAATCGAATCCTTGAGAGGAAAAATGCAAGAAATAGACACGCTATTTACAAATGCAATCGTCCTTACGATGGACAAAAACTATAACCTCTACGAGCCAGGATATGTTGCCGTCAATCAGGGGAAAATTACTGCGGTTGGATTTCAGGGTGATATAAAAGAAGAATTGAAGGCAAAAAATATAGTTGACTGCGGCGGCAAGGTGCTTATGCCGGGGCTTGTCAATGCACATACCCATGTTCCGATGACATTATTAAGGGGATTAGCCGATGATCTAAGGTTGGATGTTTGGTTAATGGGTTATATGATGCCGGTTGAGCGTGAATTTGTTTCGCCAGATTTTGTCAGGCTTGGCACCTTATTAGCCTGTGCCGAAATGATTCAGAATGGTATTACCAGTTTTGCGGATATGTATTATTTTGAAGAGGATGTAGCCAAGGCGACTGCCGATGCAGGAATGAGAGCTGTATGTTCTCAAACCGTTCTCAAATTTCCAACTCCAGATGCAATCTCCTTTGAAGAGTCCCTGGCTGCAGCCCGGGATTTCATCACTCATTGGAAAGGGCATCCCTTGATTACACCGTCTGTCGCCCCGCATGCACCATATACGTGTACTGCTGAGATCCTGCAAGCTACAGCCGCCCTGGCAGTTGAGTATGACGTCCCATTACATACCCACCTGGCAGAAACTGCCTTGGAAGTGGATAACATGCGCAAGAACACCGGCATGCCCGTGATACCCTATGTCAGAAAACAAAATCTTTTCGATGCAAAAGTTCTCGCTGCCCATTGTGTTCATATTGACGAAGGGGAAATGCGTACCATGCTGCACCATGGGGCAGGAATTGCTCACAATCCTTCTTCCAACCTAAAACTTGCTTCAGGGATTGCCCCGGTAAGTAAAATGCTTGAATTGGGGTTGAACGTCGGTATAGGCACGGATGGTCCAGCGTCGAATAATGACCTGGATATGTTCGAGGAAATCCGTCTGGCTAATTTTATAGCAAAAGCGAGTACAGGTGACCCCAGAACTGTTCCTGCGCAGCAGTCGTTATTAATGGCAACCCGTATGGGTGCCCAGGCAATGCATATCAGCGATCAAACAGGATCCATTGAATTGGGTAAATGTGCAGACATTATTCTCCTTGATATCAAACCTCTGCATAACATTCCACGATTTCAAAGGGAACCACAAAATATATATGCCCAAATTGTATATGCCTCCAAATCTACCGACGTGCGTGATGTAATGATTAATGGGATTTGGAAAATGAGGGATCGAGAACTGATCGGTTTGAATCTGGAACACCTCATTCAACAAAGCCAGGAATATGCCAAAAAAATTGATATCTTCCTGATTAAGCGGGAAGAATCAATCTTGTCCAAACTGATTGCAATTGGTGGAGCGATCGAGGAGGAAAGTTTTGAGGTACAAGCAAAAGTTCAAATCCCATCCAGAGATTCTGTTTTGCAGGCTTTGAAATCTCCGGAAATCCAGATCCTTTACCAGCGTCATTATCGTGAATATGATACCTATTTTAGTTTTGAAGATCTTGAACAAGGAAAACTGCGCTTCCGGGAAGATCACTTCGTCGATGACAAAGGAAATATATTAAAAGTACGTAATCGTTTAACCCATATTGGAATTAGAAGTGAGCGTACATTCCCATCAAAAGTATTGCTATCGAGGAGTCGTTATTATGCTCCCGCTAATGAGACTTTGCGATTTTACAAGGAGTACTTCAAGCCATATCAGGAATTTGAAATTGATAAAGACAGATTGCGATTCATGGTGGAATACAAAGGGTCAGAATTTTATATCAATCTGGATGATGTGCATAATCCCTCAATGGGAAATTTCCTGGAAGTTAAGAGCAGAACCTGGACCCTCAAAGATGCCAAAAATAAATCGAAATTGGTTTCCGAACTAATCGAGCTTCTGGGAAGCTCGCCTGGGGAACCATTAACGGATGATTATATCCATATGGTCGAACTGCGGCAATAAATTAGGATTGGTGTAAATGGCGAAGAAAAATGCAAAGCAGCAACCCAGAACCCTCCGGATATTGTTTATAGCTTCTGAAGCCGAACCAATCATAAAAGTTGGCGGACTTGGTGATGTGGTGGGCGCCTTGCCGCATTACCTTGCAAATCTTCCAGCAGGAGAATTAAATGGCTACGAGCTGGATGTCAGAATTGCCATCCCCCTCTATCCTACCCTTCCTGATAAATACATAAAGGACGAACCCCTCATTACCTTTTCTATACCATACCGGGGAGAAAGCCTGTCAGGGTGGGCATACCAGTCTTCTTTACAAGATATTCCCATATTTCTTATATCCGGGCCCCCAATTGAAAGCGTCAAAACAATATATAACTATGATTCAGAAAAGGACATGGAGAAATTCATCTACTTCAGCCTGGCGGCTCTGGAAATATGTAAACTGGAACGATGGAAGCCGGATATCCTCCACGCTCATGACTGGCACAGCGCCCCAGCCGTGTACGCATTATCACAAAAAAGGACCAGCGATCCATTTTTTAAAGACACAAAATCCATTTTGACCATCCACAACTTACCATTCTTTGGTGGAAATGTCACTGCGCACTATCCAAATTTTGGTATAAACATTTATCCTGAACCCGGACTACCAGAATGGGCAAGCAAGTTTGTCTTCCCCTTAGGCCTGGCAAAAGCGGACATAATCACAACTGTGTCCCCTACCTATTCGCAGGAAATTCTCACCAGTGAATTTGGCAGGGGTTTGGAAGAATACCTGAAAACCAGAAGAAAATCTATTTTTGGTATTCTAAATGGTTTGGATAAGGAACGTTGGAATCCAGAGATCGATCCCTGTATAACGCAAAATTTTAGCAGGGAGACGCTTGGAGCCAAAAAGAAAAACAAGGAAAACCTGCTGAATGATCTTGGATTGAATATGGATATTAATATTCCACTGCTGGTAAGTATCGGAAGAATGGATAACCAAAAAGGATTGGATCTAACTGTTCAGACTCTCGCGGAATCCGGCAGTCTGCCCTGGAAAGCTGTCATCATGGGCACTGGAAATCCAGCCATAGAGGCTGAATGCCAAAAACTAGAGGAAGCATTTCCAACCCGGGTAAAAGCGATCATCAAATATGATCCTTCCCTTGCCAGAAAAATTTACGCAAGCGGCGATCTATTCTTAATGCCTTCCCGCTATGAGCCTTGTGGATTGTCCCAGATGATTGCAATGCGTTATGGATGCATACCACTAGCCAGGGCTACGGGCGGTCTGAAAGATACCATTGTAGATGATCCACAAATCACAAAAAGTACAGGTTTCTTATTTGAGGAACCATCCTCGGCAGCCATGGGATTTTGCTTGCAGCGCGGATTAATGGTTTACTCTGATCAAAATTCATGGAAAAATATTCAAAATAATGCCATGGAGCAAGACTTTTCCTGGCAAAAATCTGCCCTGGCTTATGCAGACCTTTATCTTGACATGGTGGGGAAGGATAAATAATCTCAGTTTATTACCATCAGGTCTTTCAAACGAGGGAGAACAGAGACATTATGCTAAATAATCGAGCATCAGGCGTTTTACTGCACCCAACCAGCCTCCCGGGGCCTTATGGTATCGGGGATTTAGGGGGTCAGGCATTCGAATGGGTTAATTTTCTTCAAACTGCAGGATGCAGATACTGGCAAATTCTGCCATTGGGTCCCACCGGGTACGGGGACTCTCCCTATCAATGCTTTTCTGCATTTGCCGGAAATCCATATCTCATCAACCCTGAACCACTTTTCGGTATCAATATCTTATCGCGCCAGGATATTTCCGATCTCCCAGATTTTTCCCATAGCAAGGTTGAGTACGGCAGGGTTATTCAATGGAAGTTATCGATGCTTAAAATAGCATATGAAAGATATATTAATGGTTCTTTCCCGGACCTGGACATCCAGATTGCCCGGTTTATCCAGGATGAGGAATTCTGGCTGCAGGATTACGCCGTCTTCATGACCATTAAAGAGAATTACCAAAACCAACCCTGGAATTTATGGCCAGACCCGTTGAGATTTCATCAGGAGCAAGCCCTCAAACGATTCATTTCTGAGCATCAATATGAAATTAAACGTCATATTTTTGAACAGTTTATTTTTTCTCAGCAATGGGGCAATTTGCGGCGATTTGCCAATGAAAAAGGAATTCAAATTATTGGCGATATCCCAATTTATGTCTCTTATGATAGTGCAGATTGCTGGTCACATCCAGAGTTGTTTATGTTCGACGAAAATCGCCTGCCAACATCTGTAGGTGGTACACCTCCGGATCTTTTTTCAAATACCGGACAACTTTGGGGTAATCCAATATATAGATGGGAAATTCACAACAAAACCGGTTACCGGTGGTGGATTGAACGAATTAAATCGATGTCTAAAGAACATTGATTATGCCCGTCTCGACCATTTCCGAGGATATCGGCGGATTCTGGGATGTTCCTGCCGGCGAACCAACTGCTATAGAATGGTGTGTGGAAAGATGGACCGGGAATAAAATTTCTGCTTGCGATCCAAAAGGCTTTAGGGGATTTACCAATCATTGCCGAAGATCTTGGGGAAATCACACAGGACGTATTTGTTCTGCGTGATTTATTCAACCTGCCGGGCATGAAAGTCCTCCACTTCGCATTTTACGGATCCCCCGATGACAGTTTCTTTCCCCATAATTATGACAAGAATTTTGTTGCCTACACCGGCACTCATGATAACGATACCGCAGTAGGATGGCTGGAAAGCACTTCACCAGAAGCGAGGCAAAACTGCCTGAGGTACCTGCATAGCGATGGGCAGGACATAGCTTGGGATATGATACGAGCAATCTGGGCATCTGCAGCAGCCATTTCAATTGCCCCTTTGCAGGATTTTCTTTCACTTGGAAATGAAGCCAGGATGAATTTTCCCGGTAGAAGTGATGGGAATTGGGATTGGCGTGTGGATCCGAAGGATATTAATCAGGATCTGGCAAAGAAAATCAGGGAGATCAACTATACGTATGCCCGCTTAAACAAATAAGAATTTGTGTCTCATCTTATTGACTTTCTTTACAATCCTTGGTGTTTTGTGTCAATGAAGCTAGGTATATTCCTAACAAGATTAAGACACCCCCAAAAACCTCGAAGAAGGATGGAATTTCACCAAGAAATATCAATGCTAATATGGATGCACCGATTGGTTCACCCAGAAGTACTACAGCCACATACGTAACCGGTAGATAACCAAGAGCCCAGTTATAAGTTGAATGCCCAATCACCTGTGGAAAAAAAGCAAGGGCAGCCAACCATAAATAAGTTTCATTAGAATACCCAGTTAAGTTTAGACCAAGTACAATGGATGTTACCAGAAGGATAATGGCTGAGAATCCATAGACAGTAAAGGCGTAAGGGATTACATCTACTGTTGCACGAACTTTCCTGCCAATTACCATGTACCCGCTGGCTGCCCAGGCACCAGCCAGTGCAAGCAAATTACCATAATAGTATCTGCCATGAAAAAATTCCGAAAAACCAGAACAATTTATTGTTCCATCCATAATGAAACACGACATACCAAGACCAACAACAGCACCTCCAATCAATGCGATGAAAAGACCTATCATTAAAGAGATCCTGGTTTTTCCTTTAGAAAAACCGCCGATATGATTGCTACCCATAATGGCACCGTGGATACCAGGACTACTGAGCTGGCAACAGTCGTATATTCAAGTGATGTAATCCAACATGCAAAATGGAGCGCAAGAAAGACTCCAGATAAAAGGATGAGAAGAACCTGTTTTTTGGTATAGCCCAGGATGACATGTCTATATTTTGTTATCGCCCATGGGAAGAAAAACAGGGTTGCCAGGACCATGCGATAGGTGGAAACAACCAGGGATGGGGCTTCCTGTTGAGCAAGCCGTGCAAAAATTGATCCGGTTGAAATAGCCAGCACTCCCAAAAAAATGGCTGCCTGGGGACCAATAGGAACTTTCCGAGAGAGATTATTGTGGGAAGGTTGTTGTGCCGCCAATAAATAATCCTCATTCCAAAAAACAAAGTTGGACAATTCTGAGCAGTCAATGATTATATCAGCCTTATTCGGAATACGAATATTTTCAATTCAGAATTTTGGTTATAATTACTTTATATTTTGGAAAAATAAACCTGACAATGGAGGAAATTATGCCACACGTAATAACCAGTTTGTGTTTGAGAGATGGTGGGTGTGCAACAGTATGCCCGGTTGAATGCATCGTACCAGGCAAACCGGTGGATAATTGGCCATGGTATTATATTGATGCGGATACCTGTATTGATTGTGGAGCATGTGTAGCAGAATGCCCTTACGGAGCCATTTTTACTGATGATGAAGTGCCATCTGCATACAAGGCAAATGGTGGAGAATATCAATCTATGCCGGTCGGGACACCAGGGTATGCCGAGATATTCGACGGCACCAGCCATGATGGAGAACCTGTACATTTGGAAGCAACCCGCAAATTATCAACCGGCGATGTCATCGACCTCTCTGGAGATATACAAACCAATGCAGATTTCTTCAAATCCGGTCCCGGTTACGACGCATTAAATCAATAATTGTCTACAAGGGATAATGATAATGGAGGAAGTCTTCTGACTTCCTCTTTTATTTATCAATTGGTGTAGGTGTAAAGGCAGGTGCAATGATGGAGAGTTCAAATAAATATCGCCTTGAAACGGATTCCCTGGGGGATGTTCTGGTGCCGGAATTTGCGTTGTATGGAGCTCAAACGCAACGAGCTATCGAAAATTTCCCTATCTCAGGATTAAAACCATCCACTCAATTCGTTAAGTCCATGGTGTTGATTAAACATTCTGCCGCAATAATTAATCATCGGCTGGGCTTGCTCCGGACGGATATTACAGACGCAATAGTACAAACCTGTGACGAAATTCTACAAGGCAAATGGCAGGATCAATTTGTGGTAGATCCTTTTCAGGCTGGCGCAGGTACCAGCCATAATATGAATATTAATGAAGTCATCGCCAATTGTGCAACCCGGAAACTGGGTGGTGGACTGGGACATTATTTCGTGGATCCTAATAACCATGTCAATATGTCGCAATCGACAAACGATACTATCCCAACAGCCATCCGGATAGGAGTCCTTGGTAGATTAGAACCATTGGTTTTGGCAGTAGACGGATTGTCAGATGCTTTAAGAACAAAGGCTGTTGAATTTGATGACATACTCAAATCAGGCCGGACCCACCTCCAGGATGCAGTACCCATTCGCCTTGGGCAAGAGTTTGGTGCTTATGCCTGTGCTGTCGAGCGGGATCGGGAGAGGATAATCAGGGCTTCGCACACGCTACGGCGTTTAGGAATTGGCGGAACTGCCGCCGGCACAGGGTTAAATGCCCATCCGCTTTATCATGAACAGATGGTTGCTCAACTTTCTTCTATTACAGGTCTGGAACTCTTTCAATCGGATAATTTATTTGAAAGTATGCAATCGATGGCAGACATGACAGATTTCTCTGCCTCCCTTAGAACCCTTGCCATCACCCTGACAAGAATAGCCAATGACATCCGCCTGCTTTCGTCGGGTCCAAAAACCGGACTGGCAGAGATTACCCTACCAGCTGTTCAACCCGGTTCCAGCATCATGCCCGGAAAAGTAAACCCTGTAATGGCAGAAATGCTTAATATGGCCATGTTCCATGTCATGGGGAATGATCATACAATTGCCCTGGCTTCCCAGAGCGGGCAGTTGGAATTAAATGTAATGATGCCGGTAATTGCTCACAATCTTTTTGAAATGGTGGAGATTTCAATCAATTCCATCAGGGTATTTACCGAAAAGTGTGTACGGGGTATCCGGGCAAACCCTGAAATGGCTTACCACTGGTTGGAAAATAACCCTATCATCATAACCGCCATTACTCCAATCATTGGGTATAAATCGGGCAGCGACCTGGTCAATTATGCCGATAAATCTCGTATTACCATCCGGGAGGCTGTTGTGCAATTTCTCCAGGAAGGAAAAATCAAGCACATACACAGCGGCATACCTGTGACTATTGAGGAAATTGACCAGGCACTTAATCAATTCAGGAAGATGACAGAGGGGGGGATTTTGTAGGTTTCCCTGGAAGGTAATGGGTAGGAAATCCTTACTCGCAGGCGAATTCCAGGTGTTCAGAAAAGGTCTGCGAAAAATTATGGTATCCTGACCCATCACATTTCGCCCTGAAGAAATAATACTTGCTTGATGGGGGAGATCCAACAGCCTGCATAGCTTTCAAACCAGGGTTGCTAATAGGAGCTGGCGGTAAGCCATTCACCAGATAGGTGTTATAGGGTGAATTAACCATCAAATCCACCGTAGTCAAAGGATTTTTCCACCAGGTTTGCTGGTCTTGATTAAAACCAAGAGCATATTGGATTGTAGGGTCACTTTCCAATTTTTGATCAATTGCCAATCGGTTAAAAAAAACGGATGAAATGATGGGTTGTTCTTCTGAGTGAACAGCTTCCTTCTCCACAATTGAGGCCAGAGTAACGGCTTCATACAAGGATAGATCCAGTTTTTCAAATTTTTCGATCAGGTTTTGATCCACCTCATCAAAAAACCGTTCCAGAAAGATGCCGAGTATATCCCTGGGTGATGAGTCCCTTGGTATCGGATATGTTCCAGGGAATAGCAACCCCTCTACCCCCTGGTCGTCCGGCCAGTTGTCAGGCAGAGAAAATTCATCTGGATTATACGCAAGGTCCAGAAATTCATCCTTGTCATCCAACAATCCATAAACGACCAGCGCTTCAGCAACCTCTTCTACCCTCCAGCCTGCCAGTAAGGTGAAAGGAATTTCTCCCGGAGTTGCATCCTGCAACAGAATCGCAATTTCTCGGGGACTCAATCCTGGGCTGAATTCATACTGCCCGGCTTGGACAGTAGAATCCATACCAGAATAAGCAAGGTAAGTAATGAATATTCCCGCATCGGGAATCACGTCATCCTTCTCCAGGCGTCCTGCAATTGATTGCAGGGATTCATCCACATTAATACTAAAAGTGATCGGTAATCCATCTTTTCTTAAAGGGACGGTCAGTTTATTTCTTGATAAAAAGATTTGCAATGTATATAGAGAGTTTTGAAATCTTGGAAGGGCTGGATTTGGAGGCCCAAATTCGGATTCGACATAATTAGTGATGAGGTGAAACCCGAATAAGGAAATCGCACACAGGGTGCATAAAATTGCAAAGAATGAAATCAAAAGCATGCTTGGAAAAGATTTCCGGTGATTACTTCTATTTTTGTGTTTATCTGGATCTTCTGACATAATTTACCGCGTATGAATTATTACAATTCCCTCATGCAATGTTCCTGTTATCCAGATAATCCTGCAGGATAATTACTGCTGCAATCATATCGTGGTGTCCTATACGACGTTTTTGCCGGTTGCCCAGTTTAATGACAGTCTCCCGGGCAGTTTGAGTAGAACCAGACTCGTCCCAAAGGATTACCTGGATATCCGATATTTCGTTAATGGCATCCGCCAGGCGTTGGCTACTTCGTCCGGATGGACCCACTGATCCATCACTTGACAATGCCTGCCCAACGACAATACAACCAACCTCAAATTGATTTGCTATCTCTGCAATCCTTTGTGCATCCTGTCCACGCGAACGATGCGGAAGTAATGAATGAGGATTTGCAATTGTTCCGGTTGGATCGCTCAGGGCAATTCCCAACCGTTTTGTACCCGGATCAACTGCTAATATTCTGGTCATTATTAATTTTTATTCTAAATGGTAACAAAGGAACGTGTTTCCAAAATTTTGGCCAGATGATTATTGAAGGTGCTTCTTGTAAATCTAGTTGGTCTTCTAACACTTGGGAAGCCCGGTTTAACTTTTTACCAAGGATTAATGGCAATATTCTTTCAGTTTTCCACCCACGATAGGCAAGTACACTGGCATCTACCTGCCATTTAAATCCATCATCAATAATCTCTACATCGCCAACATTGACAATAGACATGGAATTTTCCATTGGGAGCATGCCTTCTGGTAGACTTGTTTGGATCGCCATCTGCACTATTCTCTCCATATCATTCTTCCGGTAATACCAGATATCAATGGCAGCAGTTAATTCTATCGCAATGTTATCAGACGGAATACCCTCCTCTGGATTGATAACAATATCAGATATTTCTTTGACTTTTATTGAATCCTCGAGATAAACCCTGTCTTTTTGCGCCATCCCAAAGCTTTCAAGCGCTTTTTGGATTAATTGATTGGTGATTTCATCCTGAAGACCTGTGATATCTTCAGTTGATGGTGCATTCTCATTGATATCCTCTCCGCCCGTTGTAGCGCTTGGATTATTGATGGATAAATATAGACCGATATCTCCCTCAAGGGTTTGAATAGAATTACTTGGAACATTACCGGAGTCTCCTGGCTCTAACGCCTCGATGCGGACAAACTCCGGATTTGTCAGGTTAGTTTGTACTTGTAACGGATGGGTTGTCTTAAACCTAACCGGTGAACTCCCTTGTGTACGGACAATGGTCCCAGCCGGTAATACTATCGATTTTCCAGAGAGATTTCGCACATCAATAATTCCTGTAGCTTTTTTTAACGGGATAGCTATATTTCCGGATACCAGCCTTTGACCCCGCCCTCTTAATGTAATGCTATCCAATTTTACAGGTATCTCACCAAATATACTGGCAGAGGCGATTTCTGGGATTCCTTGAAATGGAATTCGAACATCGTGTTTTTGTAATGCCGGTTTTAGCGAAATTTGTGCCTGAGGAAGAAAAATTATGGAAATTAAAACCACAGATAGTAATCCTGTAATAAATGCAGATATCCGCCAAACCTTGTTCGGACCTTGACCCCGTGATTGGTTATCTGAAAAATATAGAAATAGCTGTCTACGTTCGGGGTGTTTGGGAAGCAATCGAAACTTCGACTTTTTGGAGCTTCTAATTCGGGTTATTCTTGCCTTCTCTATCGTTGGAAATACTGGTATTCCGCAAAGATTTGCATTCTTGATAATTTCAGGTGACCTGCTCACCAGAGCAAGTTGGTATCCCATATGACGGGCATGCCGGCTCAATAATTCCATGTCCAAACGATTTTCTAAAAATATTTTTTGGCGGGGAATATTTAGGATGATTTTTAAGGAACGGGTGTTTGTGATTTTCTCACAAATCGAACCCAGATCATCATTTATTTCAAGATGAATAATCACCCAGTCAGCCATAGTTGCCTCAGATTATACATGATACATTTAATGAATCTCATGGCAGAATATATTTTTATTGATGGATCAGTTAAACTATAATATAGGAATGAGATGTTTCCCCGACCTCATTCAAAGGATGCCATCATGAAGATTTTCTCAGCCTTCATTTTCGTGATCGTTTTATTCACACTTTCTGCATGCAATCTACCAAGCCGCCCTCCCACACCACAAGGAAATTTTGTTGAAACAACAGTGGCAAACACCTCGACCAGCCAACCAATCGTGATTACACCACTTCAAACTGATACCGTCCCAGTCCTGATTACAGAAACCATAACACCTGAATTCACCAATACACCAACTGAAATATTTACGGATACACCAACAGCAACGCTTGAACCCCAAAATCTTAAATCCACTCTTGGAGATCCGACGAGAATTTACCAATTCAACGATGGTGCTGCCTTCGGATTGGAAGAACCGTATAATGATGGAATTACCAGTTTTACAGTAACGAACGGGAAACTGGTGATGAGCAGCCAGAATACGAATGGTTACCGCGGCTGGAGATTGACGTCCCCCACACCGGAAGACTTCTATCTGGAAGGTATATTCCAGACTTTACAATGTTCTGGCAAGGATCAATATGGGCTGGTTTTTCGCGCTGAAGATTATACAAGCGGAAAAGGCTATTACCTGGCAGTCTCTTGTGATGGTTTCTACAAACTAACCAAATGGACTGACAGCGGCACGGCAACAATAAAAGACTGGACATCTACCGATATTTTAATCAGCGGGGGTTACCAAAACAATTTGATCGGTGTTTATGCCCAGGATGACAATATCACCATTTATATTAATGACCATAAAGTAGATGAATTAAAAGACAGCAGCTTTACTGGTGGTGGCCACTTCGGGGTTTTCATTGCCGGAGAAGAAACAATGGGCTTTACTGTGGAGGTTGACTCCATATCATATTGGGATAGACCGTAGACTCAGGATAATTCATGCAGCATACTATTGAGAGAAAACATGCTATCGAAAAGGCAAATCAGATTTTAGCAAAAAAGCCGGTTTATCTCGATACCGAGACTACTGGTCTACACGAAACCGCAGAAATTGTTGAAATTGCTATCATCGATGATGAGGGCAATGCAATTTTCGAATCCTATGTCCGGCCGACACAATCTATTCCGCCAGATGCAATTCGCATTCATAGAATAACCGATGATATGGTTAAAAAAGCACCACTCTGGCCAACCATCTGGCCGGAAATAAGATCGATTCTCACAGAAAATCACTCTGCGATTTATAATGCAGATTACGATTTGCGTGTAATGCGCTCCTCGCTGAAACATTACAACCTCTCCTGGATAAATCAGTTTCAGACATCCTGCATAATGAAATTGTATGCAATGTTTCGCGGCGATTGGAATCCTCAATATCGATCTTATCGATTTTATTCCCTTGAAGATGCCGGCCGGCAGTGCAGGATACCACTCTCGAATACACATCGAGCCAAGGATGATTCACTATTGGCAAGGGAATTACTGCACTATATGGCTAAAGCAAACCCATGAGAATGGATTTGCGGTCAGGACTAGCTCAGTATTTTTCCGGTTCCAACCTATCTAAGAATTTACAGAATGCGGTAATTTTCACTCAAAAATTTTTGCGGGATTGCTGCCATATTCCATTATGAATTCCTTATCGCTTAATGAGCTTCAACAAAAAGTTATTAATTCCGCCAAAAATAAAAAGATTTTCCTGGAAGGTCCGTTCGGTACCGGGAAAACCACAAGTGCGATTTACCGTATTCAAAATATCGTATCAAACGGTGTAGATCCTGCAAACATCCTTATCCTTGTACCTCAGAGGACACTGGCATACCCGTACCAAAGCGCCCTCGACCGATCTTTATTACCCCCGGGATGCCAGCCAAAAATTACTACCCTTGCTGGTTTGGGGCAGGAGATCGCCAATGTATTCTGGTCGCTGATTGCGTCTGATGCCGGGTTTAAGAAAAATGATCAACCCCCTCACTTTTTATCAATCGAATCTGCGCAATATTACATGCATAAAATCGTACGACCACTCATTGAGCGCGGATTTTTTGAATCGGTTATTCTTGACCATAACCGGCTTCTCAGCCAGATACTGGACAACCTCAACAAATCTGCGATTGTTGGATTTCCAGAAACTGAAATTTCAGAACGATTAAACGCTGCCTGGGTTGGAGACCCTACCCAAAGTCACATTTACAAAGACTGTCAAACTGCCGCCAGCCTATTCCGCGAGTTTTGCCTGGAGAATAATCTCATCGATTATTCCTTGAACATTAAGATTTTTTGCGATATTGCCTGGAAAATACCGGAGTGCCAGGCTTACTTAAACTCCCGGTATAAGCACATCATCTATGACAACATCGAGGAAGATACACCATCATCCCATGACTTAATCGAAAATTGGCTTCCAAATCTGGAATCATCACTTTTGATCATGGACAACGGCGGTGGATACCGCAGGTTTCTGGGTGCAGACCCGATGTCTGCACGGAGGTTTAAGCAGCTTGCCGGATGCTGCTTTGACGCCCAGGAATCCTATTATGGAGACGGAAGTATGGCAATGCTGGCAAACGTCTTCACGGATGCGATCAATCGAAAAAAAGGTTTTCCGGTTCCTGAAATAATTAAAGGAAAAATGGAGTTTTCCAACCAGCCCTACCTTCCCGAAATGGTGCGCTGGGTAAGTGAAAAAGTGGAATACCTGATATACAGGGAATCAGTTTCTCCTCGGGATATCGTAATCCTTGCACCATATTTATCGGATTCTATGCGGTTTTCCTTAATCCAGGCCCTGGAAAACAAATCCATCCCGCTTCAATCATACAGGCCATCCCGAAGTCTTAGTGCAGAACCTCCAACGTTGTGCATGTTAACCCTGGCGCAGTTAGCCCATCCCAATTGGAAGCAAATCCCTACCCGCTTTGAAATCCGCAATGCTTTGCTGCAGTCCATCGCTGAACTCGACCTGTTAAGAGCGGATTTAATGTCACAAATTATCTATTCCCATAACAAAGAAGGATTTTCCCTAAATTCGTTTGAAAGAATCAATCCACCGATGCAGGAACGGATTACATTCAGAATTGGACAGAAATATGAAAAGCTGCGCCTCTGGTTGGAAAAATACCATGAGAACCAATCCCTTGAAATGGATGTTTTCCTCAGCAGATTATTCGGGGAAATCCTCTCCCAACCTGGGTTTGGTTTTCATCGAAATTACCGGAATGCAGGTGTGGCTGCCAGATTAATTGCATCCGCAGCCAATTTTCGCAAACTCCCTACCGCAGGTGGAGGAACAAACCAGGACGCTGACTTCCGGGAATTCATCAACTTGTTCCATGAAGGAATAATTGGAAGCCAATATCTCATTCGGGAAAATGAATCAAATCAAAATGCAGTATTCATTGCACCTGCCTATACCTTTTTAATGTTGAATCGACCAGTTCGTATCCAGTTCTGGCTTGATATATCCAGTATGGGGTGGTGGAAAAGGATTAACCAGCCCTTGACACATCCCGTCGTTCTAAGCAGAAACTGGATTTCCGGGGTTCCATGGACGGATGCAGATGAATATTCCTTTAATCAAACTACCTTACAACAGGTGGTCAGCGGGCTGCTTTTGCGATGTACGGATAAATTATTTCTTTGTGCCAGTGGGATAAATCAAAGTGGAGATGAGGAACGAGGTCCTCTTCTACAGGCAATCCAGCGCATAAATATGGCAATGATTCACCCTGACGCAGGAGCAGGTTAATGTTTTTGCCGCGCAAATCCCAGGAAAGAATATTATCCTACCGCAAGGGCAGGATGGGGATAACCGCAGTTCCAGGAAGCGGAAAGACCTATACGCTTTCCATGCTGGCAGCTACTCTTATCTCCAATGGTTGTCTGGAGGATGACCAGGAGATTCTCATCGTCACTCTTGCGAATTCAGCAGTCAAGAATTTTTCTCTGCGGATTGAAAAATTTATCTCCCAGTTGGGATTATTACCAGGATTTAACTACCGGGTGCGCACACTGCATGGTCTGGCTCATGATATTGTCAGGGAAAGACCATCACTTGTTGGGCTGAGTGATCTATTTCAAATTGCTGATGAACATGACACCCGCCAGATACTTGAATCTGCCTGCCAATCCTGGATGCGGTCAAACCCGGAAGTCTTGCGCTCCTATTCTAAAGATGAAGCCGATCCATTTAAAGATCCCAGGTCAATTAAAAGTTGGCAGGGATTGATTTACGATGCCTCCCTGGCTTTCATACGGCTGGCCAAAGATTTCCAGGTATCTCCGGCGGTTATTCAGAAAAAAATAACCCGTGTTCCAGACCCAAGTCCTTTGCTGAAAATGGGTTTGGAAATTTACTCTACTTATCAGGAGTCGTTAAATTATCGGGGCTCCGTGGATTTTGATGATCTGATTCGCTTTGCATTGCAAGCCTTGCAGACAGATGCCGGTCTGCTTGAAAGACTTCAAAAGCGCTGGCCTTACATTTTGGAGGATGAAGCACAAGACAGCAGTATGCTCCAGGAAAAAATCCTGCGGGCTCTGGTGGGTGAGAACGGCAGCTGGGTTCGGGTAGGTGATCCTAACCAGGCCATTTATGAATCATTCACCACAGCCAATCCGAAGTTTTTACGGGATTTTTGCCTGGAGACCGGCGTTATTGCGGAATCGCTGGGAGAATCAAGCCGCTCGAGCCTCTCCATCATCCAATTAGCAAACGACCTGGTTACCTGGGTGTGCACCAAACACCCTGTCCCGGAACTCAGGAATTCTCTCATAGACCAAAAAATATCTCCCGCTGCACTGGATGACCCCAACCCCAATCCGGTGGATAATCCTGATGGGATTATCCTGGTATCAAATCCCTTTACATCAAATGATGAGTTGAGTACCATCGTCCGCTCCCTGACAAAATGGCTTCCAGACCATCCAAACGATACGGTAGCCGTTTTATCCCTGAGTAATGAGCGCGGTGCAAAACTTGTTGAACAATTAAAGGAAAAAAACCTGGATTATGTTGAGCTGCTTCAAAGCAGCCAGCCAACCAGGAAGACAGCAGATTTGCTGCGGCAGATATTATCCACTCTTGTCGAACCGGCTTCATTTATTAAATTGGCAGAAACCTATCGTTTAATTCGCCAGTATGCCGAGAAATCAGAAATGGATAAAAATATTCTTCTTAAAACTGAAAGGATTATTAAAAGTTTCAAACAGGTGGAAAATTATTTATACCAGTCAGATCAACAGGAATGGCCAACCAGTAAGATAGAGGATGTTCATGTAATTTCAGAATTATCCTGGTTCAGGGAATTAATTGTCCGCTGGCATCAGGCGGTTCTCCTGCCTATTGATCAGGTAATTCTGACAATTTCCCTGGATATTTTCCAGGAACCTGCCGACCTTGCCCTTGGACACAAGCTCGCTCTTTACCTGGAAAATATTGCGCGGTCAAATCCGCACTTTATGCTGCCTCAGTTTATCGATGAATTGAACAGCATTGCAAAAAACCGTCGCAAGTTTTCTGGTTTTTATGAGGAAGACATTGATTTTAATCCTGACCAACATAAGGGTAAAGTTGTCGTTGCCACCTATCACAAAGCCAAGGGGTTAGAATGGGATAGGGTTTACCTGACTTCGCTTAATAATTATGATTTCCCATCAGCCATGGATGACGATGGATTTTTCAGTGAGAAATGGTTTGTCCGGGATCATTTAAATTTACCGGCAGAGTGCATTGCCGACCTGAGATCTATGCTTTCCGGGGATGACCAAACCAACCCGCAGGAGGGATCAGCCAGCTTAAAAGCAAGATTGGATGTTGCCGCTGAGAGACTGCGGCTCTTTTATGTTGGAATAACCCGCGCTAAAAAAGAACTGATTATTACCTGGAATACCGGGAAATCGGGGGCCCGTAAAGCACTTCCTTTTGTAGCGCTCCTCAATGAAATGGAGCAATCTGCACATGAACATTCCGGAAAATTTTAAATTTAGTGCCTCCAACCTCAAGGATTATCTGGACTGTCCACGGAGGTTTGAATTACGTTATCTTATGTTCCTGGAATGGCCAGCCATCCAGAGTGAACCAGTTCTGGAGCGGGAACACTTTATCGAGGATGGGAAAGCCTTTCACCACATTATTTACCAGTTTCTCTGCGGTATCCCGGCAGAGAAATTAACCCCCTTTATTAAAGGGAACAATCTTTCAAGATGGTGGCGCAGTTTTATATCACACCAATCACAACTCCTGGTCGATGGACAGCAGATGCCGGAGTTCAAGGTCGTAGTTCCTTTTGAAGGATTCATCCTAACCGGACAATTTGATTTATTAGTCCGGACACCAGAAAATCATTTCATCATTTATGACTGGAAAACAACATCCAGTAAACCAAACATGCATGCAATGCGAAGAGGAATACCAAGCCGCTTGTACCCATTACTTGTTTGCTTAACCGGTCAAGAAATCTTGAGCAAGTATTCCTGCAATCCGGATGAAATTGAAATGGTTTACTGGTTTCCAGACTATCCGGAAAACACGATACTCCTAAATTATTCAAATTATCAATTTCAGGAAGATAAGGAATTTTTCAAATCTCTCCTCAATCAAATAGCGGGAACTGGCCCCGGGAACTTTCTCATGACCCCAGAAGAAAAGCGTTGTTTATTCTGCCAATACCGGTCTCTTTGCGACCGCGGGGTAACCAGCGGGGATTGGAATCAAAATGAGGAATCCGCCAACCTAGATACGGATGCATCCATCGAAATTGACCTGGATCTTACACCGGAGATTGAATATTGATCAGGAACAAGGCAATATGGCTTGAACCACAGGTTTTAAATATTCCGGCCGAAATTCTCCAATATTCAGGTGGGAATAAATTCCTCGCTGGAGAATTAATTCTGCGGGGCATTCAATCAGCAGCCGATGCCAGTCGCTTCCTGGAACCGGCGAATTATACGCCGTCATCGCCTTATGATCTTGCGGATATGGAAATTGCTGTGGAAATCCTATTGAGGGCAATTCGCCGTGGAGATGTGATTGGTGTGTGGGGAGACTTTGATGTTGACGGCCAGACCAGCACATCCGTACTCGTGGATGGGCTTTGCAAATTGGGGGCAAGGGTAATCCATCACATACCGGTTCGGGGTTTAGAGTCCCATGGTATGAATATAAAAATCCTTGAACATTTTCTCGGAAATAAAGTTGATCTTTTACTTTCCTGCGATACAGGCATAACCTCCCACCAGGCTGTAGACTATGCGAAATCCCGCGGAGTAAAGGTGATCATTACTGACCATCATTCCCTTCCCGATGTTTTACCCCGATCCGATGCCAATATAAATCCTCGCCGTCTACCAGAAACCCACCCCCTCGCTGGTTTATGCGGGGTTGGTACTGCTTATAAGTTGATTGAAGCATTGTTCCAATCAACAAACCGGGAATCTGAACTCAATACGTTCCTGGACCTGGTAGCTCTTGGAACTATTGCCGACCTGGCAGATTTACGGGGTGATAACAGGTACCTTGTTCAAAAGGGATTAAACGAACTGCGATCGTCAAAACGTCCGGCATTAAAAGCGATGATGGAAGCTGCTAACATCATGATGGATTCCATTTCGGAGGAACATGTCAGCTTTGCCCTTGCGCCCAGGTTGAATTCCATTGGTAGGCTGGGAGATGCCAATCCCATTGTGAATTTTTTCAGTTCTAATGATCTCCAGGAAATACGTGTGATGGCATCGCACCTTGAGGGTTTGAATATTCACCGCCGGTTGATCGTAGACCAGGTTATCCTTGCTGCACTCGATCAGATTGAAAATCACCCCGAACTGATTAAGGGTCCTTTTCTGATTTTAGAAAACCGGAAATGGCCAGGCGGAATCATCGGAATTGCTGCCAGCCGCCTGGTGGAGTTGTACCATCTACCAACCATTCTACTGACCATAGATGATGAGGGTTTGGCTAGGGGATCTGCACGGTCTATTGAAGGAATAAATATTACCCAGGCAATTGGTGAACAGGCTGCCATTCTGGAGTCGTATGGCGGGCACCCGATGGCAGCTGGACTGTCGCTAAAAGCGGAAAATATACCGGATTTTCGCAGGGGTCTTGGGGCAAGCATTGTTAAGATGACCACCGGAATGGATCTCACACCACAGCTTCAAATTCACTCCTATCTCGAACTCTCTGAAATATCTTCAACAGTAATAGATGCACTCGAACTACTGGCTCCTTACGGCCCGGGAAATCCGCTCCCGGTGCTGGTGAGCAAGGATTTGTTCATTAAGAGCAGTATGGCAATTGGAAAATCTGAAGATCATACACAACTAATCCTGGAAGACAATATGGGTGGGCATCATAAGGTGATCTGGTGGCAAAGCTCGGCTCTTCCTATTCCAGAGGGACGTTTTGACCTGGCTTACTCGATGCGCAAATCAAATTACCGCGGAAAGGAAGAAATTCAAATTCAATGGGTGGATTTTCGCCAGATTGAACCTGCCAGTTTGACACCAACAACCAGCAGACCAGAGGTACAGATAATTGATTTGCGCAGCAGCAGTTCCCAGGAAGAAATTATCCAATCTTTGGTTAAGGATTTTGATCCTTTAATATGGGCTGAAGGGATTACCCAATTTCAATTCCCTTGTGTAAACCGGCTTTATCTAAAACCCACAAACAACCTGGTGATTGCATCCATCCCACCTTCCTTCCAGGTATTAAAAGAGATACTGACAATTACAAGACCAAGGAA
The DNA here is from genome assembly GCA_963747965.1 of uncultured Chloroflexia bacterium. Lineage (GTDB taxonomy): Bacteria > Chloroflexota > Anaerolineae > Anaerolineales > Anaerolineaceae > CAVVGZ01. The sequence continues at coordinate 780,058 of CAVVGZ010000007.1, forward strand.
CATTTATTTGTTAAAATTCGATTCTGAAAATGATCAAATACAAATTTTTCTGCAGCAGCTTTCCGGGTTGGTCCTATACACTATCAATCATCGTGGCGGCTGGTTATTATATAAGGAACTTGCCGCAAAATTATGCCATACCGAGAAGTCAGTACAGACAGGGATCCAATGGCTCATTGCCAATGGCACTATTCAGGCAAAAGACTACATGGGAGAGACAGTCTGTATAGATCGGGATGGGACCAAGGACAAAATTCTACTCCCGCACATCACAAAGAAATTGAATGACCTTCTGAATGAGACCAGGGCGTATCGCAGGTATACCCTGACTGCAAACCAGAACCTCTGGTTGGGTACTATGGATAACCAGGAAACCGGTATAAAAACAGGAAATCAATTGGGTACTTAATCCATTTCAAACCGAACTGGTCAATAGAACGGTTCACAATATAACGGTTCACAATATGGTTCACACTGGTTCACATTCGCCCTTGTAATATTCAATAATTGTGTTAAACTTACCACCGTTAAAGCAACATCCTAATAGTTGTTGCCTTTCCGTTCCCGCATCACCAACGGTGAAGGGCGCGAGCAAACCCATGGAAAGGAGGAATCCAAAATGAATCAGTATGAGGTTACTTTTATCGTCCAGCCAGACCTGGAAGAGAATGGTTTGGAAGAACTATTGGACAAAGTCCAGGGCTGGATAACCAATTCTGGCGGAATAATTGAAAAAGTTGAACGCTGGGGAAAACGAAAACTGGCCTATTCAATTCGAAAGCACAAAGAAGGGACTTATTTCTTGCTTCACGCCGAAATGGACCCATCATTTTGCCATGAATTGGAAAGAAACATGCAAATACTCGAACCAATTATTCGTTACATGGTAATTAAGAAGGATTAGAACCTGATCAAAAGTATCAGGAGGATCAAATGACTAGGGGATTAAATAAAGTAATGATAATCGGCCATCTGGCTCGCGATCCGGAAATGAGGCATACACCCTCCGGAAAATCAGTTACCACTTTTTCTGTGGGAACTGTGCGGACCTGGAACACATCAGATGGAGAAAAACACACCGAAACAGAGTGGTTCAACATCGTTACTTGGGGCAATTTAGCCGAGATTTGTAGCCAACATTTATCCAAAGGTCAGCAGGTCTATATTGAAGGACGATTACAAACCCGAAAATGGGAAGATACAGAAGGGACAAAACATACGACCATCGAAATTGTCGCATATGAAATGATGATGCTTGGTAACCGGCGTGAAAATAATATCCAGAATACGGATGAAGGGATTTCTTCTGGTACCAATGATTTCGAGATGGATGATTCTGTCCTATAAGGAGTTATAAAATGAGTGATCAAAATGATTCAAGAACACCCGGATATGATCGGAGGCGATTTTTCAACCGCCCAAAAGTATGCCTTTTCTGTTCAGACAAATCTGTTCAAATTGATTATAAAAATGTCGATTTATTGCGCCGTTTCCTAACAGAGGACGGGAAAATCAGACCAAGGCGGCAAACTGGAACCTGTGCCAGGCATCAAAGAGGGCTTGCCGAGGCTGTAAAAAGAGCCCGCCAAATTGCCCTTGTTCCATTTGTTGCTCCTCCAATGGAGGAATCCATTTAAGCAGGTTGAATTCAAGGCTTGGGTATTTCAGCCCATCTAACACAAAAGGAAGACAATGCCAAACGAACCAGGAGCAAAATCACTCACCAGGAAACACCAGGCTAGAGCCAGAAATGAAAGAACCCTGAGGAAATTTATCCTTTGGGGTGCGGCTGCAGTCTTTATACTGGTTGTTCTCACGATTGGCTACGGACTCTTAAATGAATATGTATTAAAAGAACAAAAACCCGTCGCAACCGTTAATGGTGAGAAAATTTCTGTAAAGGATTTTCAGAACCGCGTGAGATATACCCGCTGGCAACTTGTTCAGCAGTACATCAGCAACTTTGAAATCTATCAAATGCTGGAAAGCAGCAGCCCAGGGGTAGGGACATCCTTTGCCAGCAATCTCCAACAGATCCTGCAGCAGCTCAGCGCAACGAATACTACCGTTCTGGGTGAATCTGTATTAGACCAGATGATAGAAACCAAACTCATATCCCAGAAAGCAAGGGACCTGGGGATCACTGTCAGTGATGAGGAGGTTGATTCTGCATTAAAGGAAGCCTTCGGCTATTTTCCTGATGGAACCCCAACCCCTGAACCAATGCCAACCCAACAAATTATTAGCACATCCACATTATCGCCGGAACAATTGGCTTTAATTAAATTCACTGCAACTCCAACAGCTGGTCCAACCGCCGCCGCTATTCCCTCCACTACACCAACCGAATCCATAATCGAAGCATCACCAACCATTGTCCCAACAAACCGTATACAGACATCCACCCCCATTCCTTCAGCCACTCCATATACACTGGAAGGCTATCAGATTGCATTAAAGGACTATCTTTCAACCCTGAAAAACGAGATAAATTTCTCGGAGGATGAGCTAAGAAGCATTGTAGTTAATTCTTTGTTAGCACAAAAGGTAATGGATACGGTTACAGCTGACCTTCAACCTGTTGAGGAACAGGTTTGGGCGCGGCATATCCTGTTGGAAGATGAAATTGTGGCAAAAGTTATGGTCGAACAGTTGAAAAACGGTGAGGATTGGTACAAACTCGCTGCAGAAAGTTCTTTAGATACAAGCAACAAGGATGTTGGTGGAGATCTTGGATGGTTTGGAAAAGGCAGCATGGTCGCCCCGTTTGAGGATGCTGCTTTCGCCTTAGAAATCGGCGAGATAAGCGAACCAATTAAAACAGATTTTGGATGGCATATCATCCAGCTGCTTGGAAAAGAAGAAAGGCCGATTACCCAAACACAATTGGATAATTTGAAAAATACCAAATTTACTGAATGGCTTCAGGATCAAAAAGATCAAAGCACTATCGATAAAAATGACATCTGGTTAAGCAACATTCCTGGTGAACCAAATATTCCCCCGGAATTAATTGTTTCCATCCCAACCGAGTAAGTAACAACGGATTTAACCAAAAAGCGTGGCTTCAATCGTCTCTAGCCACGCTTTTTTATTTTTCAATTACTGCATCGACATCTTCTAATTTCAGGCTGATGACCTGGCTGGCAGAATCACGTCCCATTGTTACTCCATAAATAATATCCGCATTCTGCACCGTATTCCGGTTGTGGGTAATCACAACAAATTGGGTCTTTTGGCTCAGTTCAACCAATAATTCACAAAATCGGCCGACATTTGCTTCATCGAGCATAGCGTCTACTTCATCCAGAACACAGAAAGGAGTAGGAGATACCCGCAAGAGGGCAAAAATGAGTGCAACAGCGGTAAGACTCCGCTCCCCCCCGGAAAGCAGTGATAACCCTTGTTCCCTTCTTCCTGGAAGCCTGGCAATGATTTCGATCCCGGTTTCCGCCAGATTTTCCTCGTCAACCAGTACCAAGGAAGCACTGCCGCCACCAAACAAACGGGTGAACATGTCTTTAAATTCTTCAGCAACTGAGGTAAATGTTTGCTGAAATTTATTCCTCATCAGCTCATCCAGCTCGGAAATTACAGTTTGCAAATTGGTGTCTGCTTCCCTTAGGTCGTTTACCTGGCTATTTAGAAAACTGAATCGCTCATTTACTTCTTCGAATTCTTTTTGTGCCTCTGGATTAATCGATCCTAACCGCCTGAGTTGGACCCGCTGGAAATTAATACTGTCTTCAATACCCTCCTGAATTTTTGGAACCATGGGCAGTTGTGAAACAAGGTCTTTGTAGGGCAGCGGTTTTGGACCATCCATGGTGCCTGCATATTCGAACTCTACCAGGCCAAAATCCTCCTCTATTTTCTTTCTTAATGCCTCTATTTTGTCTTTTTTTCGGCCCATATCCATCTGAGCCTGAATAACATGGCGTTCAGCAAGGGATAGAGGTTTGCAAGGTAAGGTTATATTGGTTTTGGAGTTTTTGATCCGTTTTTTGATAATTTTCTAGGTCCAATTCTTCTGGTTCAATTTTCATATGCAGGTTTTCGATTGCATTGCCATTTTCTATAAGGTCATTTTCTAACTTTTGCTTCTGCTCTGCAAGCGATCGTATTGAATTTTGTGTTTGCACCAGAAGTATTTCGAATTGTTGTTTTTGAGACCTGTTTAGATTATCATCCTTAGTTAAATCTGCTTTGCGAAGATCAAGATCCATTAATGCACGGTTGAGCACAGCGATATTTGTTTCCCAGTGTACCATTTCAGATTGGAGATCATCTAATGGCAGTTCGGATAATTCGCACTCCAGTACCGCTAATTCCTTACCTGCCGTTTCAATCCGTTTTTCAATATCAAGTTGTTTATTAAGCAGTTCATTTTTTGTTTCACCGGATGTTCTTAAAGACAATTCCCGGTCCTGAAGCTGCTGCATATAAAAATCACAGCTTTTTGAAAGCATATCTACATTCAGCAGAATGTCTTGATATTTCTTTCGGAATAGATCGAGATCTATTTGGGATTTTCGATTATCCTTCTCAGTAAGAACTTTTTGGCTGCGTTTTATTTCAATTTGGTTCTGAATATCAGCAACTTGGCCATTTAATCCCATAATTTCTGCTTCAAATGTGACCATTTTTTCAAATAATTCGCGTTTTTCCCGTGGTCTGGCGATTAAGGTTTCCCGGCCTGTATGAGCAGAAAGGATAATTCCATTTGAAAAGAAAACTTCGCCTGTTAATGTCACAAACCGGGCATTCTCTTTGAGAAAACCGGCTGCTTGCCTGGCACTTTGTCTGTCTCTAACAATAAATGAATGGCCAATCAAGCTGAGGATTGCATTATTAAACTCTGGATCAATCTTAATAAAATCGGCTGCTCTTCCTAAAAGATGGGGATATTCAATTGCGGGTAGTCTGGATTCGGTAAAATCATTAGTTGTTGGGATTAAATAAGTCTGACTGCCCTCTTCCTTCTCCAGGACCATTAATACCTGATCCGGATCAGTCTGCCCTTTCAAGAAAATTGCGTCAAAATAATCACCAAGCAGTGCACTGATCGCCTTTTCATAATTTGAATCGACTTCTATTAAATCACCCAGGACAGCAAATTCTCCCTTGAGTTTTCCTTCTCGTTTCAAATTCATGATAGTTCGGGTTCCTTTATTGAAACCCGTAAATTTCTTCTCTGCCTGTTCAATGACATCGATTTGAGCTTTTAGTTTTGTGTGTCCCCTCTCGAGTGAAGAAAGTTTGTCATGGAGTGAAGATAGATCCTTTTGGAGATCTATGAGCGTGTCTTCCTGACGGTGAATTTCTTCACGATTGAATTGAATTAATGCTTCCAATTGGGTAAGAATACTGGCAAGATCATTGAGCTCCATCTGGCGTTTGTCGCGAAGGGTCTTCTCATTAATTACTTTTTCATTTATCGTATCTATAGATCTGGCATTTCTGGTAATCTGGTTCTCAAGCTCCTGCAAGCGTAATCCTGTTCGTATTCTATCTGTCTCAGCCGTGATAACTTCATTCTTTTTTTCATTGAGTTGGTTTTCGAAATCCCGCCTGGCAATTTGGCGGGCAGAAAACAATTTTCTGGCTTCGAGAAACTTCGCTTCCGCTTCCTTTTTTTCAGAGGTAAATCTGTCTAAATCCTCCGCCAGGCTTGTAATTCGGCCGATAGTTGTTTCATTTTCTTCTTGATTGCGGACCAGGTCGTTTTCAATTCTCAATAATTGTTCATTGAGAGAACGACTCCGCTCTTCTAAAACGGCAAGGGAACGATTAATATTTTCCCTGTTTTGATAAAATTCCGTAAGCTTAACACGCATTTGGTTGAGAGTATTTCTTTTTTCTAATACAATGCTTTTTCCAGAATCCATATGTGAATTGATTTTGGAAAGTTCCTCCCTGGCAGTCTCAAGTTCCTTCTCTTGATCTTTCAGGGCAGTATAGGAGAGAGCGAGTTCATTCTGGGACCTATGCCAGTGATATCCATACCATTCCCGTAGCAGAACTTTTAAATCGGCTTGTATGCGTTCAAATTCCTTTGCTTTCTGAGCCTGCTTTTCAAGGCTTTTTAATCTTGGCTCCAATTCCCCGAGAATATCGTGGACTCTTTCCAAATTCCTGCGGGTTTTTTCCAGCCTGGCAATAGATTCCTCCCGCCTGCTGTGATATAACCCGATCCCGGATGCTTCTTCAAAGAACTTCCTCCGTTCTTCAGGTCTTAACGAGAGTGCAGAGTCAACCAACCCCTGGCCAATAATCGTATAGGTTCTTTCGGCCAGACCGGCGTTTGCTAACAGCTCCGAAATCTCTTTCAACCGGACTCTCTGACCATTTAAAAGGTATTCGTTCTGACCGTCACGGTAAGCCCTGCGTGTTATGGCTACTTCCCCATAATCAATTGGGAGCCATCCGCTTGAATTATCAAATGTCACCTTGCAAGCAGCCATACTGGAGCGGGATTTTTGCTCGGAACCTGCAAAAATCATGTCTACCGTTTTCTTTCCACGCAGTAGGGAATAGGTTTGCTCACCAAGTACCCAACGCAACGAATCAGCAATATTAGATTTCCCGGCACCATTGGGACCTACAATTGCTGTGATACGAACCGGAAATTCAAACAAGGTCTTGCTGGCAAAAGTTTTATACCCCTGTAGTTCAAGGGATTTGAGCTGAGGTATCATCTATGAATCATCCTGTGTGTAATTCCCGGGTATTACGAAACAATTAATCCAAGGGTCTTCAAAGCCTGTTGAGCCGCGGATTTTGCAGCAATTTGTTTACTGTGGCCAATGCCCAAACCATAAGATATTCCGTTAATAATTACTTCCACATCAAATTCCTTTAAATGGTCTGGCCCGCGTTCATTGCGGGTTATATATTGTGGGGGAGGATAACCCTGTCCCTGGGCCCACTCCTGCAGCTGGCTTTTTGGATCATCTATTTTGCGGTTGGAGATTATATCTGTAGTTGCTTCTTCTAAAAATGGGAAAATGAATATTCTCACCTGTTCAATACCGCCATCCAGGTACAGCGCACCAACAAGCGCTTCGAAAGTATCACAAAGTAATGCTGGTCGGTCCTTTCCACCTGCGTACATTTCACCCTTCCCAAGGCGCATCGCTTGAGATAAATGAATTTTCCTTCCAAAATTTGCCAATTGTTCAGTGTGAACAAGCGCTGAACGCATCCTGGTTAAGTCCCCTTCGGGCATCTCTGGAAATTTATGGTATAACCAGGCTGCCACCATAAAATCAAGGACGGCGTCTCCAAGGAATTCCAGTCGCTCGTTGTCTTCAATAGCATCTGGGTGTTCGTTGAAAAACGATCGGTGGGTTAACGCCCGGGTTAGTAATAAATGATCCTTAAATTGGAGATTGAGTCTTTGTGCTAATTCTTTTGGCGATTCAATGTCTTGTATTATATATTCACTATCCAATATCATCCTCCAGGAAACGATGGAAGGCCAAACATCTCTACATCGTAAAGATGATTCGCTTTTCACCGTTTATCCTTCACTCATTCGTATTTTAGTGCATTATCCATTAATAATAAAGAATTGTAACTTTGGTAACACCGCTGTGGGTATTGTTTCGCAGTATGATGTAAAAGGAGAAAGTGATTAATCATCCCTTGTTGGATGGTAGCTGCCTTCTTTCCAATGTTCCCCCTTCAAATGAATTTCTTTCTTCCAGATGGGGACAATTTCTTTAAGCCGGTCAATACCAAAGTGGGCAGCATCAAAAATCCCGTCATCCCTGTGACTGGCTGAACAAGCGATAAAAATCGTCTGGGTACCCTTCGGTAAATAACCAATCCTTTGAACAATAACAATACCTTCTATCCTTCCCCAACGGCTGCGAATTTCATCTGCAATTTGTTCCATTTTTTCCAGTGCCATGGGTAAATATGCTTCATATTCTAAGGCAATTGTTTTTTCAAGGTTTTCCGTCTCGTTTAGCTCTCTTACAATACCTGTAAATGCACATATCGCCCCCGTGGTCTGAAAGGTAATTTTCTGGACTAATTGATTTATATCAAAAGGATTTTCTGAAATATCAAGGTGTGTTTGATTCATTGCTCCACCACTCACCGGGGGAAATAACGCAATCTCACTTCCTTCAACAATTAAATCATCATCAAATGAAAATTTATGATTTACCGAGACAATTGCGCTGACCATTGATGATTCTAAAGCCGGAAATTCTTGAATAAGGAGTTGCTTAAATTGCAAAACAGTAGCAGGGGATGGAATTTCCATTTCCATCTTGCTTGTTTTAACCAATTCTTTATAGGATGCAAAGAATTTGACAGGAATCCTCATTCGTTATTCACATCCCCACTCATACCTCCTGTTTTTCTCACCAGGCGGATATTTTGGATTTTGGCAGTTTTTTCCACTGCTTTTACCATGTCATAGAGAGTCAATGCACTGATCGATACAGCTGTTAAAGCCTCCATCTCAGCGCCTGTCTTGCCGGAAGACCTGACTTCCGCCAAAATTTCTACTCCAGGCAGGATTTCAGAAAGTGTTAACTGCACATCTATATAACTTAATGGAATATTATGACACAACGGAATTAAGTCGGCTGTTTTTTTAGCGGCACTAATACCGGCAATTTTAGCCACTGTAAGAACGTCCCCTTTTTGGATCAGTCCATCCCGGATTAACAGGTAGGTAGAACGCGTCACTTGGAATTCTCCTGCAGCGATGGCTGTCCTGAAAGTATCTGGTTTATCACCTACATTAACCATCTGGGCATTACCGGCAGCATCGATATGGGAAAATAAATTCTTCACTTCTGAATTATAACCATTAATTATTGTTACACTCCAAATTGATATTATTTTCCCTCTGATATAATTTGTTCTATGATGGCAAGTACGATGAATCCGGATTCGGGTGGTTACAAAGTAAATACCAATGTATACGAAGGTCCCCTTGATCTGCTTTTAGAATTAATTGAAAAGGCCGAACTGGATATATCCCGCCTTGCCCTGGCGCAAGTTACAAACCAGTTCCTAAATTATTTAAACCAAATTCAGGACAGGGAACCGGAGGAGGTATCTTCCTTTTTAGTCGTTGCGACCAAGCTTCTCCAGATCAAATCATCCGCGCTTTTACCGCATAATGTGACAGATGTTTTTCCATCTTCGGAAGAAGAAGATCCCGGAGATGCTTTGGCGCGACAGTTAATAATCTACAGGAAATTTAAAGAGAAGGCTAAATGGTTGGATATGCGGCAGGATGCTGGACTGCATAGTTACCTGCGTCTCGCTCCGATTCCATATAAGTATGAATCAAAGATTGATATCACCAACATCACACTTGAAGACCTGCTAGAGGTTGCCAGATCCATATTTTCAAAAAACTCGGGCTTACAAAGCATTGACACGGTCGTGTCGTTACCAAAAATTACCATACGAGACCGAATCCAAACCATAATTTTTTTATTACATGGAACCCAACAACTATTATTCAATAATATTCCGAGAAATAAGACCAGGACCGAAATAGTCGTATCGTTCCTGGCGATGCTGGAATTGATAAAACAAAATATTTTGCTTGCTCAACAGGACACCTTATTTGGAGATATCAGGCTTGAGCCGTTTGAAAAATGGGATGAAAATCAGGAAATTGAAGTGGAATTCCAGGATTAAAATGGGGTTTTAGTACAAAATCTAGCGTAGGTCTATTTCCCCTGGGGAATGATCACCCACAACAATACATAAACCAGGATACCTGGAAATCCACCCGGCAATGCTGCAATGAAAAAAGCCAGCCGAAACCAGATTGGGCTGATCCCAAAAAAATCTCCGAAGCCGCCACAAACACCTGCAACAACCCGATTCCTCTTAGATCTCCTTAATGGATTGCTATATTTCTCCATCGGACTCTCCTGTTAATTAATTCCTGTCATTTTAAAGAAGAATACGGATTTTTGTGAATTTCGTTTCTATGAAAATCAGGGTTATTTCCCGGAAATATATTGATCAGATAAATGGTCCAACAACTGCATTTCATCTCCATCTAAATCCCAACCTAATGCCCCAGAAATATCCTCAACTTGAAACGCATTCTTGACTCCTGGTATTGGTATCGTCCCTTTATTTACAGCCCAATTTATGGCTACCTGGGTACAGTTCTTTCCAGAATGGTCCGAGCCAATTTTTTTCATCGCATTGATCAACCCTTGGGTTTTATTAATCAGATCTTGATTGTATCGCCTTCCCCTGATTCCCTGGGGAATTCGATCTGGGTGGTATTTACCGGTAAGGATTCCCTGCGCCAGGGGACTATACGCAATGCACACAATACCCAATTGATCACATAAGCGCAATAAACCCGATTTCTCACCTGATCGATTTAGAAGGTTATACTCAATTTGAATAGAAGCCAGACGGATACCATGATGAACCAGAATATCAAACGCACGTTGCAATTGTTCCCGATTGAAATTGGATACACCGATTTCCCGGATTAATCCTGCTTGATGAGCCTCAACCATCCCTTCCATCCAGGTTTCAATATTTATTGGCGGAAAAGGATAATGGATCTGGTACAAATCGATACAATCGAGATTTAACCGGCGAATACTATTCTTCACCGCGTTTAACAAATTAGAACGTTTTAATCTCCAGGGGAAAGGCATATATTTTGACGCAACTATTACCGATTCGTTTGTTTGCAGCAAACCACTCCCCAATAATGTCTCTGATCTACCCATACCATAAACCTCGGCAGTATCAAAGAATCGCAGCCCATGTTGGAAGCAGGCCTTTATCGCAAGCAAAATATCCTCTTCATGATATTCGTTACCATACCCCCAATAAATACGATCACCCCATTGCCAGGTACCTATTCCAATTTGTATATTTTCAAAAAGCGGATTGAGCATCTTTTCTTGTTTCATGATAATTTTCTAAGAGTAAAATCAACCAATGAATTCTGCAAATATCGCAGACAACAACGAATTATGATTATAGTTGAATTCTGGTGTAAATTATTTCTTAATGATAGTATTGTGAAAAGATTCGCTCCACATCCCGTAATTGTTGTGAGTAAATATGTCTGATGAATTAACTCCTATTCGCCAACAATACCTGGAAATAAAACGGCGTTATCCGGAAGCAATAGTTTTTTTCCGCCTGGGTGACTTTTATGAAACCTTCGATCAAGACGCTGAAATTACATCCAGGGAACTCGATATTGTTTTAACCTCTCGAAATGTGGCGAAGAATAACCGTATACCTATGGCGGGCATACCATACCACGCAGTTGATAATTATCTGGCACGTCTCATCGACAAGGGATACCATGTCGCCATTTGTGAACAAATTGGTGATCAACCAGTAAATGGCCTTGTACCCCGCCAGGTTGTGCGGGTGGTAACCCCTGGTACTGTTATGGAACCTGGCCTTCTGCAAAGCCCGATTAACAATTACCTGGTGACATTCGTTATCGAAGATGAGAAAGCCGGGATTGCCATTGTTGACGTTACCACCGGTGAATTTGCTGTAACTGAAATTTCCGGTAAGGATATCTCATCCCTGGTTTTCGCTGAACTTGTTCGCCTGAAGCCTGCCGAAGTAGTCCTACCGGAGAATATTCATTTCCACAGGACCATTCCCGGCCACATAACAAATTTACCCAGGTATCGTTTTGAATTCAACCGGTCCAAGGAAGCACTCCTGCGGCAATTTGGAGTCACTACTTTGGATGGATTCGGTCTAAATAACAAACCGTCCGCTATCCGGGCAGCCGGAGCAATTGTCCAATATTTGCTGGAAACCCAACCGGATGCCTTACGATTATTAAACAAGATTTCTACCTACAGCACATCCGAATTTATGGTTTTAGATGCAGAAACCAGGCGAAATCTCGAACTCACTGAGACAATCCGCCGGTCGGATAATAAGGGTTCCCTGGTCGGAATCCTTGACCAGACCATCACCCCGATGGGGCACCGGATGTTTTATCAATGGATTACCAAACCATTATTAATAATCGCCGAGATCCAAAGCCGTCAGGATGCAGTCGGTGCGTTCATAAATCACGGCTTGCTGAGAACTGAGTTAAGAGCTGCCCTTAAAGGGCTGCCGGACCTGGAGCGATTAACCAATCGATTAATCTCTGGATCTGCCATTCCTCGAGATTTAGTCTCCATTCGTGGTTTTCTACGGAAAATGCCATCCCTAATTAAGTTATTTGAAGATTCGCACGTAGTATTCCAATCGATTACCTCAGGTTTAACCAGCTGTCACTCGGAGCTTGAATTAATCGAGTCTGCAATACCCGAGGAGCCCCCGGCAACCCTCCAAACAAGCGGTGTGATCAAATCCGGTTTTTCTTCAGAGTTAGATAATATTCTCAATTCAACGAAACATGCCCGGGAATGGATTAAAAATCTGGAAAATGAAGAGCGGAAGAGGACAGGAATCAAGAACCTGAAAGTTGGATACAACAAAGTTTACGGATATTACATTGAAGTTACCCGCAGCAATACCGATCATGTCCCTGATGAATACATCCGCAAACAAACACTGGTCAATGCCGAACGGTATATTACCCCTGAACTTAAAGAATATGAGACGCTGGTACTGAACGCAGAAGACAGAATTAAAGAAATTGAAGCCAGGATTTTCCAGGAAATCGTATCGACCATTGCTGGAAGTTCGGAAATGCTGCTTACCAGTTCCCGAAAGGTAGCATTTTTGGATGTTGTATCATCCCTCGCAGAAGTTGCTGTTCAGGATAATTATGTAAGGCCAGAAATTTATGAGGATACTGTCCTGGAAATTCAGGACGGAAGGCATCCCGTTGTAGAACATTATCTGCGGGGTGAACGGTTTGTTCCCAATGATTCCGTTTTTGAACCAGGTGAGATAATCCGGATACTCACCGGTCCAAATATGAGTGGAAAAAGCACATTCCTCAGGCAGGTAGCTCTCATCGTACTAATGGCACAGATTGGCAGTTATGTACCTGCCGGTAAAGCCAGGATCGGCCTTGTTGACCGTATTTTTACACGAATCGGAGCACAAGACGAAATACATGCCGGGCAGTCAACTTTTATGGTTGAAATGATCGAGACTGCAAATATCCTTAATCATGCCAGTAATCGCAGTTTAATCATTCTTGACGAAATTGGACGCGGTACAAGTACATATGACGGGGTATCCATCGCCTGGGCAGTGGTTGAATATATTCACAACCATCCCAAATTAAGAGCCAGAACCTTATTTGCTACCCATTATCATGAATTAACCCAGCTGGGGGAATTATTGCCAGGTGTCCGGAATTATAACGTGGCAGTCACAGAAGACGGGGAGAAAGTGGTCTTCCTTCATAAAATTGTGCCCGGAGGAGCTGATCGGTCTTATGGAATTCATGTTGCCCAGATAGCCGGGCTTCCTGCCCCTGTCATCCACCGATCGTATGAGATCCTCATGCAGTTGCAAATCAGCTCCGGTAAAGCACTGGACATAAACCCCGGCTCCGCCCAGCAGATGATTTTATTTCCAGAAACCAATCCGTTGATAGAAGAATTAAAATCCCTCGATCTTAACAATTTCAGTCCAATAGAAGCAATTAACAAATTGTTTGAATGGCAAAACAAATTTGTTGAGAAAAAAATCAAGCCGGTTAAGTAATTTCCACAACGGTTGAGGGTACTTTTCGCCCTTTTATCAAGTTATGGATTACAAGGAGCAGGACACCTGTTGCTATAGCTATGCCAGAAAAGATCAGTGCTGAGGCGCTGAATTCTTTTAGCGCCCGGGTGATCACGTCGACGAGAAATAATAATTCTTCAAATATTGCCACCGGAATAATATCACGCAGGAAATTTTCAGCCATTGATCCTGAAAATAAGTAAATCCACAGGGCGATTCCACCACCAATGCACCCTGCAATCAAAGTTGGTAAACCAATCACAGAAAGAATTTCAGGTTTTTCTTTCCAATGGAACAGAACCAAAATAACCAATAGTACCGGCAGAATAATCAATGAGTTTACAATAAACCAGCGTACATAATAATAGACCTGAGACCACAAACCCTGGTTTAATGGGAGATCATCCGTACGAATATACTCTGCAAGATCAATCGTATTTGGAATAGGATTAATAAACTGCCCCATGATTCCATCCATCAGGCTGTATACAATTGACATAAGCTGCTCTGGAGGCTTGCACAATGGTAGTTTTGGAGAGCTACCTGAAAACATCTGTGTACCAAACTGAATTAGATCTGATAATTTGCAGTCCTGGAGGTTGTTTATTGACTCTTCAATAAACGATTTGCCAAATTCTCCGGTAATCGAGTGCTTCATTTCGGTTAAATCAACAATAATGTTTATTTCCTTACTTTGATCATTAAAATAATCGATAATTACCCCTGTGGCTGAATCCACTTGTTCTTTCACCCACTCCTCGCTGATCAATGATTGTAAAAATTCCTGGATAGCGGTTTGGTCGAATGTTGATTCCAGGCCTGGTCCCATTGTCCCAAATAGCATACTTAAATCACCAATCTTATCCATTAATAAACCAAGGCCAAAGGTGGCCATTTTCTGGTAGGTATTTTCCTCCTCATATATGCTTACATAAAATTCCTTGGTAAATAACAATTTCTCCACCGGATAATAAAAAATCCCGGCAACAATAGTTATTACTAAAAGGATTCGTAGAAGATAGGAAATTATTTTTGCCATGGCTAACCTTATTATGAGGTTAGTAATTAAACCAGTCGTCTATCTTTTCACAATTATTGTAGCTTAAACCTTAAAATATCCATCGTCAAGAAGGTGTCTTGCATTAGATGCCGTTGAAAATCCTTGATGGATATAGATATCCTAAATTTAATACCACTTATTATTTATGGAATCATCCAGCAAGAATTCTGACTTAAAGCACGTTTTTCTGGCAAACCCTAAACCGGATTGTTGGATTTAATTTCTTGGTTTTACAATGACTTATTACCGGTTTCTAACGATTTAATTTTCATCAATCAGAAAACTGCCCATTATTCAAATCCAAACTGTATTTTCTAAAATCCATTAATAATCGCACCTTTTCAGCAAGAATCGGTATTTGATATTGAAAGGTTTTACCTAAGGATAATTAATTCTTGCAATCAACTTTTCGGGTTGGTGCCTGAAATCATTAATATCCAGTTCTCCTCTGGTGAGAGCCAGCAACGTTTCTGTTAAAACCAAATTGACCGGAGTATCAACTCCTACCTTGCTTCCATACCGGACTACGGCGCCGTTTAGATAGTCTACTTCAGACAATCCTCGCCTGCTCATCAGATCTATATGGAAGGATGGCATTTTTCCACCGCGGCCAGCTCCTACCACTTTCTTCAAGATGGGTTGTAAGATAATAAATGGAAGGCTGTTGATCCCCCAGGATAGGGCTCTTACCGGGGTGCCTGGCAAATTAACAACAGGAATTTTTAATGACGACATAACAGCTAATGTTTCCCGAACCTGCCTGATTTCCAGCTTACATAATTCAGGATTGGAATATACTTCCAGCGGGGTCATATCCAATATAGCAGATGAGGCATTAGCCAGAAGGTTTGTCACCATCTTTGACCATTTCATAGCCGCAGGATTCGTATACAACTTTGCATTAAGTCCCGCCGAATTAAAAACGGACACAAGGGATGGAACTAATAAGTTGGTTGCTGAAATTCCTATGCCCCTTAGTTTTTCGAGAACAACTTTTCCAGGACCAATTTTACCTATTGCACTTGTGAGGGTTCCGAATATTACTTTATCATCTCCAAGTCCACTAGCCAGCACTACCTCATTCTCAACTCCATTTTGCAGGCTCAGAATTGGTGGCAGCGCAGCCCGGTAAGGGATTAATCCTTCCAGTAAATTTTTTGTATCAAATGACTTTACCGCTACAATTGCAATATCAAAAGGTCCGTAGGATAAGGCTTCATTAATGGATGGGACTATTTTAATATTTTCCAGGAGATGCGTTTCACCTGATAAAGTCAACTGCATCCCCTGATCGTTTAATTTCGGGAACCAGGGCTGGTTGTTCAATAAACACAACATCCTGCCCTGAGACGAGTAGACTGCCACCTATATAGGTACCAATAGCACCCGTGCCAATAATTAAGAACCGCAAATTACAATTTTTTTTAGTTATCATAAACCGGGGATCTAAATATTCGTTGATCTGGTAATAATTTTACCATTCCCTTGCTCCAAGTAAAAACTGATCCCCTGGTAATGCTTTCTTGCCTGCCGGCTGGACAATTTCTAAAACCAACCATCCATGCTTGCCCCCAACAACCGGATACCCGTCAATAATTCCCCTTTCCCCAATTTTAGAATTCTCATCCAGAAGCATATGTGCTTTAAGGATCTTCAGGATATTTGCTTTATATTTCATGTATGTGCCGGGCCATGGATAATATGCCCTGACCTGCCTTTCAAGATACTCTATTGGTTGGCTGAAATCCAATTCCCCATGCTCTTTTTTTATCATTGGCGCGTAGGTAGATGAGTCCTCATCCTGCGCAGCAGGTTGAATTTTGCCCTCAATATATCCAGGCAGTGT
Source organism: uncultured Chloroflexia bacterium (assembly GCA_963747965.1). Classification (GTDB taxonomy): domain Bacteria; phylum Chloroflexota; class Anaerolineae; order Anaerolineales; family Anaerolineaceae; genus CAVVGZ01. The sequence goes on from CAVVGZ010000007.1 coordinate 796,653, forward strand.
ATCCATTAATAAATCAGCCCCGATATTTGACAGACGCAAACCCAGCAGCTGGTAGGTGTCATCCGGGAGAATTGGCACCATTTTCTTTGTCAGAATTGGCCCGGTATCCACTCCCCTGTCCAATTTCATAATAGTAACCCCGGTTTCTGGATCCCCCGCCAGGATTGCCGCCTGCACGGGTGCTGCACCCCTCCAGCGGGGAAGCAAGGATGCATGGACATTGATACATCCCATAGGCGGCAGATCCAACACATTCTTCCGTAATATTTGCCCGAAAGCAACTACAATAATCAGGTCAGGTTCCCATCCAATCAGTTGTTTGATGGCATTCTCGTCTTTAAAATTAACAGGCTGAATGATTGGAAGTTGAATAGATTGGGCTAGAACCTTAACCGGCGGAGGGGTTATTGTGCGCCCCCTTCCCGCAGGCTGGTCAGGCTGGGTTACTACGCCAACAATATCATATTTATTAATAAGCGCTGATAATGTCGGTACTGCAAAATCCGGAGAACCCATAAAAACAATTTTTGGAAACATAGCGTGATTTTAACACGAATATTTTTGATTGGTACATTAACAGAAAACTATTGTCTTCCAGGATAAACATATGAAACAGGTAAGGGAATGAGGTAAAATATAAAATATTGTAGATAATAATAATCACACTACATCGGAGGTTCCTATGAACGAAGGACAACCAGCCATCCAGCCAATTGAGAGCACAAGTGATGACCGCTTATGGGCATTGCTGGCCTATCTTTTCACCCCAATTATCCCGATTATTCTTCTGTTTATTGAGAGTAAAAAAGAAAGGCCATTCATAAAATATCACAATATCCACGCCCTTGTACTTGGAATTGCTGGAATGGTCATTAATCTGGTACTGGGTGTTGTACTGATTGGTATTTGTACATCAATTCTAACGCTGGGGCTATTTATTTTCCTTGGTATCAAAGCCTACCAAGGCGAGGTATTTGAAATCCCGGTCATTACAAACTTTGTAAAAAACCAGGGCTGGATTTAGTTACCTATCACAACGAATCTAACCGGGTTTTGAGGATATCCGCTCCTAATTTTTTCATCCGGATTCAGCACGCTGGTGGTTATGTCAATCCGCATATACACCTTCAAATGCGATAAATATATCGTGGGATCCCCTTTCAAAAATTCTCCTATCAGAGATTACAAGGCTCTGGAAAGCATTTCGAATTGTTGAAAGCCGGAGGGCAATGACGAAACTGGTTCGATTTTTCATCTATTTTTCAAGGGAGTTTTGGATTTACAATTCAGCCTGAGAATCGATGCTGGCGGTTACCTCATCCGGTATCAATATATCTGGATTATGCTAGAACTGCCCGGCCAATTGCAATAAGCTGTCGTTATCCGAGACTTAGGCTTTTACCCCGTTCTCCAACCAAGTTCCATAATCCTGCAGCATCTGAATTATAAAATTATGCACTCCGGTAATTTTCGCAGCCGTGATAATTTCTTCTTCCAATGCAATGAGATTTCCATAACGGGGATTGTCTTTGATTGGCCCGGAAAATAAAAATGGTTCCAGGATTAACATTCCACAGCGGGACCGCATGCAAAAAATAAAAAAAATAAGCCAATATTATTAACCATTTAATGATTGGTTCCCCCTATCTAAAAAAGCCATACCCGAATCCGGTTAATAATCCAAAGGAATATTATTCCTGATGCAATTACCACAAGGACTGGGAAGATCCCTCTAAAATCTGCCCGGGTTTCCAATAAAACGCTGGGTGGATTCGTTAATTTGGAGTGGATACGCCTGACAAATTCAGGGTCTGGCTGGACTGGATTCAGCTGGTGACTTAACTGTTCTTCAATTTCCAGTAACGGATCCACCTGTGTTGGTATTTCTTTTTTAATCCTCGCCATTTTTTCTCCGGAGACTTTTATGCTGAGATCTCTAAATTATCCCGCAAGGCAAGTAATGTGCGATGGTACAAACTTTTTATCGCCCCCTCACTTCTTCCCGTAACAGCTGCGATCTCGGCATTTGACATTCTATCCAGGAATTTTAGCAGTATCACTTCCTGACGATCCGCCGGCAAATTCCGGATTGCCAATAAGAGTTTCTCTTTCTCCTGGCTTATCTCTAAGGCTGTTTCAGGAATGTCGGATTTTGAACGTAATTCTATATGCTCTTCAAGCGGTACCTCTTTTCTGCGGCTCCTATCCCTGTGCCAGTTGGCAACAAGGTTATGCGCAATCCGATAGAGCCATGCAGAGAAAGGAACACCTAAATTTTTGTAACTGCCTATATGATTTATAGCTCGATAAAAAACACGGGCTGTTAAATCTTCCGCTTCTTTGGGATTGCCTGTGCGGTAATAAATATAGTTATAAATCCTACCAACATAACGTTCATAAAGAATGCCAAAAGCATCTTTGTCGCCGTTTTTAGCCATCGATAGTGCAAGATCATCCGAAATATCGTTCAATGACTATGTCCTTGAATCATTTACTTTCTTGGAGTGCGAAATTCACTGCTTCTATGGCATTAATTACTCCATAACCGACGGCGTTATTCGGAACCTGTTGACTGTCAACACATCCGGGGTATGTGCCGCTGTATTGTGAGGCTGATTGGTTAAGGATCTCCTCGGTTTTATTAATATCTCCGATTAAATCTGGTTTGGCAGACCAAAGCAAGGCTACTGCTCCGGCGACATGCGGACCTGCCATAGAAGTACCACTGGCAGTTTGGTAAGTATTATTTGGATATGCAGACAGGATGTCAACGCCTGGGCCAACAATATCTGGTTTGGTTCGATTGCTCGCATCTACTAGGACTGGCCCGATGCTTGAAAATGGGGCTAAATCACCTCCCTGGGTAATTGCGCCAACAGAATAAACAGCATCATATAATGCTAGTGGATCTTTTACCGTGGCGCAAGTCCCATTTCCGGAGTTCCCGGCCGAAGCAACTACAAAAATTCCTGCTGAACGTAGTGCCTCAACAGCATCAAACAAAGAATCTGGTTCGCAGCCTTCTGTTTCCGGGCATCCCCAAGAATTGTTCAGGATATGTGCTCCAAGCTCAGGTTTCCCATCCATAAATGGATTCCCACCAACCGGGAATGGTGCAAGCATGAACTGCATGCAGTCAAGATAAAAAGCTGGGTTTCCCAAATTCCGGGCGAGATTGACACACCCAATCCATTTTGCCTCAGGGGCAATCCCTACGTCTTTGCCCACGATCGTGCCCAGGGTGTGTGTACCATGGCCGCCGATATCTACCGGGGAGACAGAAGAATACCATGGATCATACCAATTATAATTATTATCGCCATTGCTTCCCCGGTAGGAGTATGCCAACTCGGGATGTTCCACCTCAACACCACTGTCGGAGTGACCAATAACAATACCCTGACCACGGTATCCTTGTTCCCATACCTCATCAGCTCCAATTAGCTCGAGGTTCCATAATAGCCCATCAGGCTTGCTGGCATTACCGGATACAGCGGGAATCATTTCAGGTAGTGGTCTGAGAACCGGACTTGCCAAAACACGTTCAACATCCGGCCTGGTATTCAGCCAAAGCCTGATCAACGGTCCCCCATTTACCTCCATCGAGTTTACGAGGTAATAAGCAGTATAAGAAATCCTGAAACGATCAAGTTGACTGGTTATTTCTGCCTGGGACTGATTTGCTGTTTGGATTAATTCGTTATAAACATATCGGCGTCTTTCCTCATAATTTTCGATCTGGTACGCCTTCTTTAAATCAGCCTGTTCCTTAAAAATCACAAAAAGCCGCTCCCCATGAAAACCAACCTGATTCCCAAAAAAGTAAATGGCAGCAAGACCAATCCAGGTGAGGATTGAGGCCCATCTGATGGGATTTTTAAAAGTGGATAAAAGTTCGATCTTTGACCGGAAAATAAGGAGGAGGACAGACAAAACCAGTGCAATTAATGCTGTCCACCCGACAGCGCGTGATGCCCAGGTAAACAATTCACCTGGAGATGAGGCAATTACCAGCATCAGTTCATCGGCATCGAACCAGACCAATGTCCATGCAGTTATTACACCCATGAAAAGAGCCGGGGAGATCCGGTTATAAGGAGAATTCGCAGGAGTTCCAAATCGAGAGAGAAAAACATAAATTATCGAGAAAATGGGAACAGTAAAGGATAATAACCATTGATTTCCATTCTGACTGATGCCAGTAACCATAATGAGGGACAAAAGGAAAGTAACCAATGCGGGAAGAAGATAGCCGGAGGAAATTGCACTTTGATCCTGATAGGGAATTGCTAAAACCAAAACGAGATAACTGGAAAGCCATCCTAATAACACTCCAATAATAAGTCCCATGATGGTGTCAACAGGGGACCCTAAAGCACCATAGAGAACCCACGGAATACCTGCCAGTCCGACAAGTGTAAATGTTAATCTCCACCCTTTGTCCTCTCGGAAGTTATTCATTAGAAAACCTGATCCGGGCAAGGATTTTCTTACAAATCCTAATAATAATAAGAATCCACTTAATAGGATGAGTTGAGCAGTGAGTAATATCAATGATTCTGTAATCGGGATGAGCCGGAATGGGGAAGTAAGCATGACAAAAAAGCCTGCCAACCCCCAGGTTAATCCCAGGTTTTTCATCTGTTCGTTCTTAATCATGAAATATGCAAATAGCGCGGGAAATAATTGGGATAATCCGAACGCAAGGATGACAACCCACCGATAATCTTGCCCGGAAATCGAGCCTTCAAATATCGCTTGTTCCATGAACCATGTCGTAATTTGGGTTACAATTGAAGTGCTTATGATCCAGATGGCCACAACTACAATCATCAAGGTTGATCCGCAGCCAATGGATCGATTTTTTTTTGAATTCATCTCAATTCCCATTATCAAATATCAATCCATACCTGTAGAAAGATCGTAATTAGATAATTCCGGATAATAAATACGTTGACCAATCAGATTATAACCCACGCAAAAAATATTGAAAGAATGGAGCAAAGGTACAGCGTGAAAGAATATACCATAAATACAGAGGATGGTCTGGCCTTGTATTCCCAAATCTGGGATATAACCCCACCTGCAAAAGCTATAGTTGCAATAATTCATGGATTGGGGGAACATTCTGGCCGGTACAATGACCTTGCTACGTTCCTCAATCATAAAAATATTTCCGTTGCCGGGCTTGATTTGCGTGGACATGGAATGTCAAAAGGAATCAGGGGACATGCACCCTCCTATGACGTACTCATGGACGATATTCATTCCTTTCTGCAGCTCATAAACCACGAATTTCCCGGAGTACCCGTGTTTCTGATGGGGCATAGTCTTGGTGGAAACCTTGTCCTGAATTACCTTAATAAAAGACAATCGGTGACTAGAGCAATTATTTCCGCTCCATTATTGGCTCTTCCAGAAGGACCTGGTTTATTTAAGAAATTCGTTGGAGATCTACTTTACAATTGGTTTCCTGAATTCACCATGGCTTCAGGGCTTGATGCGACTAAATTATCACGAGATATCAAAATCGTTAATGCATATAAAAATGACCCCCTTGTACATGATAGAATCTCCGCCCGGCTGGGGATTGACTTCCTGCGTTATGGTGAGTGGCTGCAATCCCAAACTATCCCACCTGGTATTCAAACCCTAATTATGCAGGGCAGCGCTGACATGATTGTTGATCCACTTGCAGTCCGGAGATTAATCATGAATCAAAATGGAAATATTACCTATAAAGAATGGATGGGGTACTATCATGAAATCCATAATGAGCCAGCGAAAGAAGATGTTTACGACTATCTTGCTCAATGGATTACAAATCACCCGTAGACCTTCAGTTATTTTTCCTCTGCTTGACCCTGCTTTATTGGGGGACTAGAATTATTAAAGAGTTGATAGTATTTTTGGAAATTACCGGATAACGCTGAGGATAAAATAAAATTTATTGTTTTTTGGAAATATCTAAAAATTTTTACCACCTCTTAAGGAGCAAACGCAATGGCAGATTTTCTTTTCCAAGGACCACTTTCAGAAATTGATCCTGATGTAAAACATTTAATCTCGTCTAGAGAGTGAAAGGCAATATCGAAAAATCATTTTAATACCAAGCGAGAGCACGTCTCCACTTTCAATTCGGGAAGCATTGGGATCGTCCTTTCCAGAACATTTACGCAGAGGGTTATCCAGACGATGAAATGCGTTGGATGAATGAAAGTGAGATATTAAATTTTCCTGCCAGGTTGTCCTATTACCGCAGATATTCCGACCCCCGGTACTATAAAGGCGTTGAATATGCCGATATCATTGAATCTCTGGCACGGCGGCGCTGTGCAGAGACTTTTGCCGCCAATCAAATTACAGCCGATGATTTATTTGTCAATGTTCAACCGCTCTCAGGAGCACCGGCCAACAATGCTGTCTATGGCGCCTTGATTCAACCGGGGGATACAATACTCGGGATGAATTTACTCCATGGCGGTCACCTCAGCCATGGATCTTCGGTAAATCGGTCTGGAAAACTCTATAAAGCGTTGCATTATACTGTCGATCCTGAGACAGAAAAAATTGACTATGACCAGGTAGAGCAACTCGCCAGGGAAAACCATCCAAAGATTATTATCGCCGGGTATTCCTCCTATCCCTGGGTGCCGGATTGGGAACGTTTCAGGAAAATTGCCGACTCAGTAGGAGCTTACCTGCTCGCAGATGTCTCCCATATTGCCGGTTTAATAGCAGGCAAAGCCATTCCTTCCCCTGTGGGGCACGCCCATATTATTACATTCACCACCCACAAAACGATGATTGGACCTCGGGGAGCTTGCATCATTACCAGCGATCCCTTGATGTACAAAAAAATTGACCGGTCTGTTTTCCCAGGTGAACAGGGTGGACCCCATATGCACTCCATTGCGGCTATGGCTGTCTCCTTCAAGCTAGCTCAAACGGAAAGATTTCAATCCCTGCAAAAACAAATTATCCGAAACGCAATTGCACTTACAAACCAGCTGCAATCCAGAGGGGTGCGTATCCCCTATGGTGGGACAGATACACACCTTGGAAATTTAGATAGCAACACAATTAAAGGTCAGGATGGATCACCATTATCAGGAGATTTAGCAGCTCGAATCCTAGATATTGCCGGGATCGTCACCAACCGTAACACGATCCCTGGAGACAAATCTGCGCTCTCTGCTTCTGGCGTCCGTTATGGAACACCCTGGGTAACCCAGCGGGGTATGGTTGAACCCGATATGATAGAAGTTGCCAACCTGATGGCTGATATTCTATTTGCTACCCAACCCTATTCGATTGATACTCGCAAAGGGGATGTTCTCAGAGCAAAAATCAATTTTGATGTATTGGAAGATGTAAAAATCCGATCCCGAAAAATTGCCGAAAAAGCCGTTATAGACTTCCCCAGGACAACAAGTGGATACCCACACCATTATTACCTGGATGACAAACCACTGTCATCAAAGGATTGGATTTGGTACGCAATGGAAGGTGAGAATCTGTATAATTTTTTAAATTATGCATTTTCTACTGACATCGGGGAAATCAATGTTGGGGATAGTCAGAAAACCAGACTGAATACCACTAACGGAACTGTAGAGGGTATCTTAAGTCATATCCGTCCGGGCCTGGTTCTTTTTGGTGTTGAATCCGCAAAATCCGCATTCGCAGCCGCCTGGCTGCGGGCGCTTTCGGATGGTTATATATCATTTGACCAGGATTTGGTCAGGCGTATGCCAGGACCGATTTCAGTTGTTGAGGCTGAATCCTCAATGCCGGAAAATATCCTTCATGCCAAAGATTCTTCAACCAAACCCTATTTTATCGGGAACAGGGTAGAAAATGGGGCTGCTCTGCCAGAATTCAAATGGGAACCGGTTGAATCAGGTGTAACAAGACGAACACCTCTTTTCCAGATTCACAGAGATTCAGGTGCAAAAATCATCCCGTTTGCAGGCTGGGAAATGCCTGTCTGGTATACATCAGTTGCCGAAGAACACCTGGCAACGCGTACAGCTGCAGGATTATTTGATGTTTCCCATATGGGTGTTTACCAGGTGGAAGGTTATGGTGCCCTGCCATTCCTGGACAGTGTGTGTGCAAATGATATCGGAACTATCGAATTAGGAGACTCCACATACACACATTTCCTTGATCCCCATGCCAATGTTCTGGATGACCTTCTAGTTTACAGACGGGATAAAAATGTATATCTGGTTGTTGTCAATGCTTCCAATGACGATAAGAACTGGGCATGGTTAAACGCAGTAAAGAACGGAGAGGTCCTGGTAGATACGCATCATCCTTCGGCAGTTGTCTACGGGAGAAACTGCATATTGAGAAATTTACGTGATCCCAGAGAAGGTGCCGACATGCGTGTGGATATTGCTTTACAGGGACCGAAATCAAGAGAAATTCTTCTTTCATTAGGTGCAGATACCGAAACCCGTAAGAAAATCATGAACTTAAAACGCACACATCTGTGTGAAGTCTCTCTTGGAAATTTTGACCTGATTATTTCACGCACTGGATATACCGGAGAAAAATGGTCATACGAGTTGTTTGTTCACCCAGATAAGGCAGCTGAGTTATGGGGAGCCATTAGTAAAGCCGGTGAACCAAAAGGATTAAAACCGTGCGGTCTGGGTGCAAGAGATTCCCTGCGCACGGAAGCTGGACTACCACTATATGGACATGAGATGGGAGGAGAACTCAATCTGGGTGTAGCAGAGGCAGGTTTTGGAAGTTATGTAAAACCGTATAAACCCTGGTTTATTGGGCGAGATGCTTTTATAAAAAGAGAATCAGAACGAAAGGCTGAAGTGGTACGCTTCAGGTTTAATGAAAAGGGCGTTCGCATGGCACATTATGGGGATCCCGTAATCGATCGTAAAGGAAGAGTAATTGGGGCTGTAACCAGCTGTGCTATAGATAGAGAGGGTTTCCTCACCGGGCAGGCTTTTCTGGATTTGAAATATCAGGATGAAGGCACCCCGATATTAATTTACCAAAGTGCTCCTACTGTCTCAGGGAAAGCGCCGGCAAATTTGGAGATGGGTGACCGGACAGTTATTCCAACCCTGGCTACGATCTTAAGCAGGTTCTAGTTATATATATCAGTCGGGTAATCAGGTCTACACAAATAAAGGAGAAATGAATGCATACACTCTGGGAGGACAGGTACGCGCATCGGACAGGCGCAATGCAGGATTCCGTTATAAGAGAGCTGCTAAAACTGACTCAGCAACCGGAAATCATCTCATTCGCAGGCGGGCTACCCGCTCCTGAGGTTTTTCCATTGGATGAATTTCGCGCAGCCTGTGAGACAGTTCTAAGGGAAAAAGGGAGTATTGCCTTGCAATACGGCGCTACGGAAGGGTATACCCCGCTTCTTGAAATGATTTCTCGCCATACAGCCCGCTATGGAATCAAGGTTACAACTGAAAATATCATGATCACTTCCGGATCCCAGCAAGCGCTTGATTTAATCGGGAAGATTTTTATAAACCGGGGCGATACGCTGTTGGTTGAAGCTCCGACATACCTGGGTGCGCTTCAGGCATGGGCTCCTTATGGAGCCAGATATCTCACTATTGGGATGGATAATGATGGCATGATCACCGACCAACTGGAAGAAAAATTACGATCGGGAATTAAATTTATCTATGTCTTGCCCAATTTCCAGAATCCATCAGGGGTAACCCTGTCCATGGAAAGAAGGAAACATCTGGTGAATATTTCTAACCAGCATGGAATCCCCATCATTGAAGACGATCCATACGGTCAACTGAGGTTTGAAGGGGAAAATCTTCCATCCATTGAAGTGATTGATTGCCAGATGAATGAAAATGACGGGGACAGTTACTCCGGGAATGTAATCTACCTGAGCACTTTTTCTAAGATATTGGCTCCTGGTCTGCGCCTGGCATGGGTGATTGCTCCAAAGGAGGTAATCCGTAAACTTGTTCAGGCAAAACAAGGCACCGATCTTCATACTTCAACATTTAATCAAATGGTAGCCCATGAAGTTGGTCGAGGTGGTTTTTTTGACCGTCACGTCCTGACGATTCGGGAAGTCTATAGGCATCGCAGAGATATCATGTTGGAGTCCCTCCAGGAATCAATGCCCGATGGAGTCAGATGGACAAAGCCCCAGGGAGGTCTATTCCTTTGGGTAACTCTGCCGGATCATATGGATACAAAAAAAATCTTCCTGGATGCAGTTAAAGAAAAAGTGGCATTCGTCCCTGGCGAATCCTTCTACCCGAACGGGGGTGGGATAAATTCGATGCGCCTCAACTTTTCAAATGCTACGCCTCAAAAAATCCAGGAAGGCATTTCCCGTTTATCAAAAGTAATCCGCACCCATATGTAGTAGAAAATCGTTATCGTTAACTAAAAAAAGCGGTGCAACCTCAATAAATTTGCACCGCTTTTTGTATGGTACTCCTTAATTTTTTTTCCAGAGCTTGAAATCTTTCAGATTCGATCTGCCTAAAAACTCCCGCAAAATCGAATTATCAGGTATTAATTCAACATCTGTCGGCAAAAACCATTCCAGCAGGGTAAGCAGGCGCTTTGCTTCAATATATTCTGCTGTTCCATGCGGAACCTGCCTTAATAACGGTTCAGCATGAAGTTTAAGTGACGAAAGTTCATATGCCAGGGCGGAATTAAACATTGCATCTGCATTCTCCTGGTATGGAAAAATATATTTTTTTTCGCCAATTCGTACTGAGGCCCAGCGAGCGATGGTTTGCTGGGCATTATAACCCCGCTCCCTTGCATCACGCACAATCCGGCGAATTAATCTGCTGTCTGTTGTGGATATGCGGTTCTGATGGTCCAGGTTTAATTGGGTCAGGAGGGAAATATATAGCCGATAAGTTGCCCCCGCAGGAACAACCGGCAATAATCCCGGATTTAATCCATGGATGCCTTCTAAAATTATTAATTGATCTTGATTTAGTTTTAATACATCTCCAGATTCGCTATGACCAGTCCTGAAATTGTAGTGGGGGATCTGCACTTCCTTGCCTTGGATTAAATCCAGCAGATTTTTTCCCATTAATGGGATATTTACCGCTTCAATCGTCTCAAAATTATATTGTCCATTTTCATCCAATGGTGAATTTTCACGATCTACAAAATAATTATCCATCTCAATTGGGATTGGAGAAATACCCTGAGCCAGCAATTGGATTGCCAGTCTTTTTGAAAAGGTGGTCTTTCCCGAGCAGGAAGGTCCTGCAATTAGAACAATTCTCTTTTTTGGGGTCCGTGTAACAATGTCTTTAGCTATATCAGCAATTTTTTGCTCATGAAGGGCTTCAGATACAAGAATAACCTCTTGTATTCGATTGGCTGCAATTGCGTCATTGAGCGCCCCAACACTGTCAATTTCCAATCTTGTCAACCAATCACCATATTGGGTGAATGTCTCCAGCAGTCTTAAGCTCCTGGGCATAGGCAATATTTTTGTAGGCATATTCCTTCGGGGAAACCGCAGGATAAACCCTTTTCCCATCCTGGATAATTTAAACCATCTCAAATACCCTGTTGAAGGGACCATATATCCGTGGTGGTAGTCTCTATGCTCCCCCAGTTGATAAAGGATAAGATAATCTTTGGTTCGATATTTCAGGAGTCGCAGCTTATCAAGATATCCATTTTCATCAAAATACCGGATCGCTTGTGCGAGAGTAACTCTTTCACGGACAAAGGGCAGGTCATCTGCAACCAGACTCCGCATATGATCTTCTAATTCGCGTATTACTTTGTTAGGAACAGTGTTCCATCCAATTACATGGCAGTAAAATCCCCCTGACGAAATTGCATGATCTACAACAAGTTCGTTGGTGGAATACAGATCTTCAAATGCTTTCTCGAGCAGAAAAGTTAAGGATCGCCGGTATATCAATACACCATCTGCATCAGACATGCATACCGGGGTTGCTTTTGAATCCATGTCAATTTTATAGGTTAATTCACGAAGTTCGCCATTAACAATCGCACCAACGACAGGTATCTGGTTCCAGACAGGTAATTTTCTCAGGAAAAACTCCACCGAAGTACTGCGCGGACCTTCCAGAACAATTCCATCGGGTAGATGGACTTCCACCGTGGGCCTGGGACTATTCAATAGTTGGATATTATCTTCAATATTTAACATTATTTCCCTCGCTTATGAAAAGGTATTTTATCACGGAGGAACTTTCAACAGGGGTATAATCCTGCAGGAATTAAAATATAGGATTCAAAAAATGGAAAAAGCTAACTGGAGGTTGATAGTTTCATCACCCGGGCGCGGCGCCTGGAATATGGCTTTAGACGAAGCAATTTTAGAATCTGTCGGAAGTGGAGATTCGTTACCTACACTCAGGTTTTACGGGTGGAACCCAGCCTGCCTATCAATAGGATACGCCCAATCCATATCTGATATAGATCTTGAAGCAATTCAACAACGCCATTGGGATGTTGTCCGCCGGCCAACTGGCGGGAAAGCAATTTTTCATTTCGACGAATTTACCTATTCTGTTATTGCACCCCATGGAGAACCACGATTGTCGGGGGATGTACTGCACAGCTACAGGGATATTGCCCAGGCACTCCTGATGGGGTTGCATCTATTAGGGATTCCAGCCATATCACTACCGGAGTATTCTACCGGTATTGCTATGCATGATACTGGCCCGATCTGCTTTGAGGTCCCCTCAAAATATGAAATTACTGTAAATAATAAAAAAATAATTGGCAGTGCACAGGCACGTAAAAAAGCCGGCATTCTACAACACGGTTCTCTGCCCCTAAACGGGGATGGATTGGGAATTGTACATGTATTACGATTTGAACCCGGAAAAAGCCGGGATGGTGCATTAGAGCAGCTATCCAAACGGGCTACCACTGCTTCAAAAGAACTTCATCGAGAGGTGTCCTGGAATGAAGCTGCCAGGGCATTCGAAATTGCATTTGCCCAGTCATTAAACATTTACCTTATGAAAACTGGATCAACTCAACAGGAAGAAAACCGGGCAGAAATATTGGTGCTGGATAAGTACGATAACGAAAGTTGGACAAAACGGATCTAGCCCTGGATGTTTATTCCCGGATGAAAGTCACTTTTTTATATCCAAAATTCTGCAAAAACCTATCCAGAAATACTTCCCCATTGATACTGGCTTTCTCTATGATACCGTCCTCAATCGCAGCCTTGAGAATTTCCTCTTCAGCAACTTTCCGGGCGTTAGTTTCTAAATTCGTGTCTCCTTTCGTTAGAATACCCAGAGAGCGGTCATATATATATGACTTATCATTATCCAGGGTGGCAATAAACACCTCAGGTTCTGGGAGATGGATTATCAACTCTTCCCCTTCAACTTCAATATCATCAGGATTGATGTCCGCCAGGTCAATTCCAGCAATCACATTTCCATGTGCTACAAAAATCAAGCGGTCACCAAATAAAAACTTAAATTCATCCTGCCCTATTTCCGCAGTGATTATTTTCTCTACCGAATATTGAATTGTCTCTAATCTGGAAAGGGATCGCATTTCATGAATAATGGTTACAGGATCAGGCAGTATGGTAGGTGTGGGATGCATAAGTTCCGATACTTGTGTCCTGAGCTGCTGGTTGATGTCTTCAACTGGGTCAATGACGCGATTAGTAGTTTGTCTGATGTTCTCAAACAGGATAAACGGCATTGCGATCATGGCAACTATCATAAGGATCATTATTCCCATTAATAAATACCACCGGTTATCTTTTTCCATATGCTGACCTCACACAATCCAATTTTCTACATGTTAAAGATCTAAAATTGATTATAATCTCAGAAAGTTTTTTAAAATCATATTTTCCCAAAAAAACGGGTTCATAATTTCAGCTCTACCACTGATGTTATGCATTATCCTACCTAGGGAAAAAACCTCAAAAAACCGACCCTATGAATATTTATCTATGAAGAAAAACGATTTTCTCAGGGGAATATCTGTTCTGATCATGAAAATTATCTTCCTAACCATTATTGCGATCCCTTTATTAGGGTTGATATCGAGAATCATTACCCAAATATATTCAACTCAAAAAATATATTCTGTGGATAATGCCCCATTTTCCCCAGTGGCAATTATCTTCGGCGCTGGATTAAGGCGGGATGGGTCTCCAACCACAGTTTTAAAAGATAGGGTGGCCGCCGGGGTTGATTTATATCTGTCTGGCAAAGTGGAGAAGTTGTTAATGAGCGGTGATAACAGATTCCTGGATTACAATGAACCTGGGGCAATGGCAGATTATGCCTATCAACTGGGAGTACCGCGGGAAGATATTATCCTGGACTACGCCGGAAGACGAACTTACGATACTTGTTACCGGGCAAAATATATCTTCCAAATTAAAGATTGCGCTACTGGTCACTCAGAGTTTTCACCTCCCCCGGGCACTATTTACCTGCAACCAGCTAGGAATTAATTCCAATGGTGTACTGGCAAATCGCAGGTCCTATTCCAGGACCATCTACTCTTTCTGGCATCTCAGGGAAATTCCTGCCACTATGGTTGCTTTATGGGATATTTGGATCCAAAAACCCGTCCCGGTATTAGGTAAACCCGAACCAATATTCCCACCACAGGACACTTACAATCCTTGAACGGAAATCGATAATTTCCAAATGGCATAATACTTGCAATTGAATAACTAAGAAATAAGGGATCAAGCGGAAATCGCACTTGGAGCAAGAATGGATCGCGCAGATGCATTAGCAATTATTGAAGAATATATTAAAAATAACAACCTGATTAATCATATGTTATCCGTTGAAGCTGCGATGCGTTTTTATGCTGAATCTTTGCAGCAGGATACCGAAAAATGGGGAATAACCGGGCTATTACATGATTTTGATTGGGAAATTCACCCAACACTTGAAAAGCATCCGATGGCAGGTGCACCAATTTTACGCTCAAAATCGGTTCCAGAAGACATTATCCAGGCAATTCTAAGCCATGCCGACCACAGCGGTGTTCCGAGGCAAACCCTCATGGAAAAAGGATTATTTGCCTGTGATGAGATTACTGGTCTGATAACTGCAGTAGCGCTGGTAAGACCTTCTAAATCGCTCTATGATTTAACCGCCCAATCGGTTAAAAAGAAATGGAAGGATAAAGCTTTTGCTGCCGGTGCAAACAGGGCCGAAATTGAACAAGCTGCCTCGGAATTTGGGATTGAAATATGGCAGCATGTCGATAATGTAATTATCGCAATGCGTCGAATCGCTCCACAGTTGGGTTTAGAGGGAACATTAAGCAGTGCATAAAAATCAATTTCTTTTCAAGGACATACTATGACTCTTCAAGGCAAAGGTTTCATGATTTGGATGATTCCAAGGGCAGAAGGAGGAAATGCTGAAGCAATCGCCAGCGCAGCAAAATCTGCAGGATTATCCCATGTTCTGATTAAGATTGCTGATGGACCTTATGCATTCAATGTAGATAAAACAACCAAAGTTGATCTAATACCTCCTGTGGCGAGAGCATTAAAGGCAAAAGGCATCCAGGTGTGGGGTTGGCATTATGTTTATGGTAATAATCCTGTTGGTGAAGCCCAGATTGCAATAAAACGGGTAAAAGAATTGGGTATTGAAGGATATGTCATCGATGCTGAGGCTGAATATAAGGAATCCGGAAAGGATGTGGCTGCAAAAAAATATATGGCAGAGCTTCGCAGCGGTTTACCAAACCTGCCGATTGCCTTATGTTCGTACAGGTTCCCTACCCTGCATCCCCAGCTGCCATGGAAAATATTTTTGGAAAAGTGCGATATTAATATGCCGCAGGTTTACTGGCAGTCAGCGCACAATCCTGGCGCACAACTGACCCGTACCGTGAAGGAATTCCAGGCGATGACTCCTTACCGGCCAATAATCCCAACCGGGCCAGTTTATAAGGTTGGTGATTGGCAGCCTACTCCAAAGGATGTAATTGAATTCATGGACACGGCGCGATCCCTTAACCTAACAGCGGCAAATTATTTTGAGTGGTATTATGGGCGTGTGATAATGCGGCCTGTTTGGGATGCAATTGCATCTTATAACTGGAATCCCAATCCTGTCCAGGTCGATTATCCAACCAGGTATATCAATTCGCTGAATACCCGTGACTTGAATACAATCTTGCAGATTTACAGGTCAGATTGTGTCCACATAACACCCGATAAGACCCTTCAGGGAACTGCCGCTATCCGTACCTGGTATACCAATTTACTCAACCAGAGACTCCCCAATGCAAAATTCGAATTAACTGGTTTTACAGGATCGGATAATATCCGTCATTTTACCTGGAGGGCAAGCTCATCGGCTGGACGAGTTGATAACGGTCAGGATACTTTTGGTATCATAAACAATACAGTCGCCTATCACTTCAGCTATTTTAAAATCCAAAAATAACTCATCCTCTGCGTTGATTTTTTTTGGGAGCCGGCCGGGTCGCTTTTGACCTGGCCGTTCTCTTTTTCTTTATTACAGGCTCACTTAACTTCAACATGGAGTCTTCAATCGGAGTAATTGAAATAACAGGATTATCCAAACGGGTTTCAAAAACCTGTTTCCCTGCTCTGTTCCTTTTGGTTTGCGGAATTACATCAAGTCGGATGGATTTGGTAGCCGATTTTTTAAAATTCACCAATCCTTGGGTTGTATTTTTGCCAATCAGGATGCCTGCAAGATAATCGTCCTCGCTTAATCTACACGCAATTACCCCCTGCCCGTTACGCCCTTGCTGGCTTAATTCACTCTCATTAATTCTCCACCCCATGCCTCTGGCAGAGAGGAAAAACAATTCTTGCTTTTCACCAAGGATGGCACCACCAATGACGTGATCCCCAGCCTGCAGCTTTATTCCTCCAACTCCAGCTGCAACCAACCCCATACTTCTGACTTCTTCTTCAGAGAAGCGGATCGCCATCCCCATTTTAGTTACCAGCAATATATCGGAAGTGCCGCCACTGATTAATAGACGAACAATTTGATCCCCGTTATTTACCCTGGATAGTAGAAATGCCTGAGAAGATGGTCCTGGTAGTTCCTTTATTGATGATTTCTTCACCATTCCGGCAGCAGTAACAGACAGAATATAGTACTCACGATCGAACTCTCCCCCGGTTGGTAATGCCGCTAAGGCTGAAATTTTTGATTGTCCTGGCATTGGAGCAATTTGTGTGTATGGGGCTCCTTCAGCAAATGCATCCGCTATTGGCAGCGATTCTACAGCATGGGCAAAAGTCTTGCCATCTTGTGCGCATACATAAATGGTATCGTGGGTATTAGTTGAAATCACAAACTGCGGTGCTTCTGTCCCGCTCAAACGCGGCGGTTTCTCACCTGCAGTCCGGCTTATCTTATTATCCGAAGTAAACCCAACCCATACATTTTGCTGCGGAATCGCATCCCTGACGGTGAGAGGTGCATTTCCAGCTTCTTTTAATGAAATAATTTTCGATTTGCGTTGATCACCAAATTTCCCTTTCGTTTCCAAGAGTTCTTCTTCGACAACATGCCTGATTTTTCGGGGAGATTTCAGCAGAATTTCCAGCTCTTTGATGGTTTTTATTAAATCCTTATACTCTTCTTCTATCTTCTTTCTTTCCAAAGCAGCCAGGCGGCGCAAGGGCATATCCAATATGGCTTGGGTTTGTACATCACTAAGCTTGAATCGCTTTTTAAGCCTCGTACGCGCCGATTCAACATCCGGTGAACTCCGGATGATTTGAATAATCTCATCCAGATTGCTTATAGCCAACCGTAAACCTTCCAAAATATGGGCGCGCTCTTTTGCCTTCTTAAGATCAAATTCACTTCTTCTTCGGACAACCTCAAAGCGATGTTCAGCAAATACTCGCAGAGCCTGCTTAAGGGAGAGCAGCCTCGGTTCACCATTTACAAGCGCAAGGAGAATGATGCTAAACGTATCCTGCAAGGATGTTCGCCGGTACAGATCTCGAATGATTTGTTCAACATCGGCTCCCGACTTTAATTCAATTACGATACGCATCCCCTGGCGGTCGGATTCGTCGCGCAAGTCAGCTATACCCTCCAATGAACCATCCCGCACAATATCAGCAATTTTGCTTATAAGCGACGACTTATTCACCTGGTAGGGTAGCTCAGTGATAATTAGTTTGAATCTCCCACGCCCCATCTCTTCCTGATACACGCGGCCGCGGACTGTAATTCTTCCCCGCCCAGTCGCATAAGAGGATAACAATGCAGTCTGGTCATCACTCTCGAATATCAAACCACCGGTTGGAAAATCCGGACCTTTAATAAATTGCATAAGATCCTGAACCGATATATCATCCTGCTTATCCCAATTGCCAATCATGTAAACAAGGGCATCCACCACTTCTCCGAGGTTGTGCGGAGGAATACTGGTAGTCATACCAACAGCGATCCCGGATCCGCCATTAACCAATAAATTTGGGATTGCAGACGGCAGCACAACTGGTTCATCCAGACTATCATCAAAATTTCGCACAAAATCTACCGTATCACGGTCCAGTTGGGATAATTCTTCGGCAGCATAATTCGTCAATCTCGCTTCCGTATAACGCATGGCTGCTGGTGGATCTCCATCAACGCTTCCAAAATTTCCCTGGCCATCCACCAGGGCATAACGCATGGTAAAATCTTGGGCCAGCCTGGCCATCGCTTCGTACACTGCCATATCGCCATGAGGGTGGTATTTACCAAGCACCTCACCGACTATCCTGGCTGACTTCTTAAAGTCCGTACCCGGACCAATATTCATGTCATGCATGGCATAAAGAATTCTACGCTGGACAGGTTTTAGGCCATCCCTGGCATCGGGCAGTGCACGTGATACGATGACACTCATCGCATAATCGAGATATGATTGCTGCATCTCATCATCAATATTTACTTTTCTTATATAACCGATTTCCATGCGTATCTCCTTTTTTACTATTCGCCAGAGCAATATACCCAACTATAGAATACCAACAAAAAGCTTGAACAACAAATTCATTATAAAATGACAAAAAAAAGCGTGAAGCCAACTCATGACTTCACGCTATTAGATTGTACCTCCGGGTAAGATTTTTTTATTCGTTGTCCAGCAGCTCAGGTAAATCCACCAGGCTGTCCACAATTTCCTCTCCTTCACGTCCCGGCATGGTTAAACCGTTCAGGCGGGTTTGATCAAAACCAGTTCCCGCCGGGATTAGCTTTCCAATGATCACGTTTTCCTTTAGTCCATACAATGGATCTTCCGTACCCGCTATTGCGGCACTAGCCAGCACTTTAATCGTATGCTGGAAAGAAGACGCTGAAAGGAATGAATCGGTACTGAGAGAAGCCTTTGTAACTCCTAAAAGTATCTCACTATATTTTGCGGGTTGTTTACCTTCTGAAATGAGGTGTTCATTTACCTGGCGGATTTCTAACCGATCAACCGGATCCATCGGTAAATATTTTGAATCTCCTGGACGGATAACTTGAACTTTTCCAAGCATTTTTCGGATAATAACCTCGAAATGTTTGTCATTAATATTTTGTCCTTGAGCCCGGTAAACTTTTTGGATTTCCGTCAGCAGGTACTTTTGGCTGGCATCGCGTCCCTTGATGCGCAAAACAGTATGGGGATTGAGCGATCCTTCTGTTAATGGCTCCCCTGCTTCCACGTGATCCCCATCTTTTATAAGGAGCCGGGAGGTTGGGGGGATATCTTCCTCTAATGATTCCTTTATCTCGTAGGAAACAATCACTTTCTGCCCTTCAATCCTTACTCGTCCGGCATTTTGGGTTGTAATGGTAGCCTCACCTAAGGTGGCAATAACACCCCCTGTACTCACTTTATCTTCATCTTTTACAGAAATTACCCACTCTTCGGGTATTTCAAAAATATCACTTCTCATCTCACTTTGTTCAATCCTGACAACACGCTGATCGCTGTACTTATCTGATTGAATCACGTGTGCAACACCGGAGATACGGGTGATTACGGCTTCGCCTTTAGGCATTCTCCGGGCTTCAAACAACTCTTCAACTCGAGGCAAACCAGTCGTGATGTCACCACCGGCTGCAACACCACCGGTATGGAACGTGCGCAGGGTTAATTGTGTTCCCGGCTCACCAATTGATTGCGCTGCAACAATTCCAACAGCAGAACCAAGTTCCACCATTTTTCCACGGCCAAGATCCATGCCATAGCATTTTGCGCACATCCCCTGAAGAAGTCCGCAGGTTAGTGGAGATCTTACAAAAACCTCTTCTATACCAGTATTAAGGATTCGACGGACTGAGTTGTGATCCAGGACTTCGTCACGATCCAAAAGTACTTCTCCGGTGCTTGGATCAACAATCCTTGCCGCTGAAAGGCGCCCATACAACCTTGATTCCAGCGATTGTCCGGCTATATCGTCGGTTTTACGGATCCAAATTCCTTCGGAGGTTCCGCAGTCGAGTTCGTTAATAATGACATCCTGGGCGATATCCACCAGACGTCTGGTAAGATAGCCAGCGTCAGCGGTTCTCAAAGCCGTATCTGCCAGGCCTTTTCTTGCACCATGGGTGGAAATGAAGTATTCCAGTGCGTTCAAGCCTTCTCGGAAGTTCGATTGGATCGGCAGCCGGATAATACGACCGGCTGGATCTGCCATGAGACCGCGCATTCCAGCCAGCTGGGAAATTGGTCCAAAACCGCCTTTAGTGGCGCCGGAGTTCGCCATTGTGGCTAGATTTCCGACCGGGTCCATAAAAATTTTGACTGCCTCTGCCACGTCTTTTGTAGTTTTTTGCCAGATTTCAATGACACGTTCGTTGCGTTCCTGGTCAGTTAATAAACCGCGGCGGAAATCGCGATTAATAATTTCTACTTCTTTCTGGGAATTCGCTAGAATTTCCTGTTTCTGCGGCGGTATGGTAATGTCTGCAACTGCAATGGTTGATCCGGATTTCATTGCATACTCAAATCCCAGATCTTTTACTTTATCGGCCACGCTTGTAGTAACGTCGGTTCCCATTATTTCCAGAACGTCAGCGATCAGGTCTTTCACACCACCCTTATCAAGAACACGGTTTACAAACTGAACTTCTTCTGGGAGAATGCGGTTAAATATCACTCTGCCAACAGTTGTATCCACAATCTGTTTTCTTGGAGTGTGTAAACGAACCCGTTTTTCGTCATACCAGGTTTCGACACTGACCTTTATTTTGGCATGGATATTAATTTGATCCAGAGCATAAGCCAGTTCAACTTCGTCCAGATTAGCAAATATTTTTCCATCCCCATCCAGTTTCTTGTTTGATTCCATGGTGAGATAATAAACACCCAGAACCATATCCTTTGAAGGCGTGATGATAGGTTCTCCATCAGCCGGTTTCAGTAGATTCTTTGCGGATAGCATTAAATTACGTGCTTCCCATACAGCCTTGTCTGATAATGGTACATGAACGGCCATCTGGTCACCATCAAAGTCCGCATTAAATGCAGTCGTAACCAAGGGGTGCAATTGAATGGCACTACCCTCAATTAGAACCGGTTCAAATGCTTGGATACCAAGACGGTGAAGAGTTGGAGCACGGTTCAGTAAAACAGGTCTTTCTTTGATTACTTCTTCAAGGACTTCCCAAACTTCAGGGCGGTTGCGTTCTATAAACCGCCGGGCGCCTTTAACATTGGCTGCATATGTATGTTGAACCAGTCTGGCGATAACAAATGGACGGAATAATTCTAAAGCCATTGATTTTGGCAGACCACACTGGTAGAGCTTAAGGTTAGGTCCAACTACAATAACCGAACGGCCCGAATAATCCACCCGCTTTCCAAGCAAGTTACGGCGGAAACGGCCTTTTTTGCCTTTTAGCATATCGCTTAAGGATTTCAACTCTCTCCTGCCTCGCCTCGATAATGCCTTGCCGCGCTGCGAATTATCAATAAGTGAATCTACTGCTTCCTGAAGCATACGTTTTTCGTTGCGCACAATTACATCCGGTGCCCCAAGCTCCAACAACCTTTTTAGACGGTTGTTGCGGTTAATTACACGCCGGTAAAGATCATTTAAATCCGAAGTGGCAAAACGCCCTCCATCTAACTGGACCATTGGACGTAAATCCGGGGGGATTACAGGTAAAACTTCCAGTATCATCCATTCCGGACTGTTACCAGACCGGCGGAAAGCTTCGACAACCTTTAGACGTGTTGTAGCTTTTTTTCGTTTTTGTTTACTTCGGGTTGTTCGTACCTCATGCCACAAATCCTCAGAAAGTTTGTCCAGGTCAATCCTTCCAAGAATATCATGAAACGCTTCTGCACCCATATCTGCCCGGAAGACCTGTCCCCAGCGTGATTTTAGTTCCCGGTAGCGGCTTTCACTCAGGAACGTAAATGGCTTTAACTCATGCAATTCATCCCTCATGTATGAGTTCTGGTTTTGCGAATCCTCAGATTGAACTTCTAACTGGTTGCGCAGATTTTCCATACGTTCTTCGGCTTCAGCGCGCAATGTCGTTTTTTGAAGATCAATTTCATCCAGTTCACGGCGTATTTGTTCCCGTAGTTCATTCTCGATAGCTTCCAGGCTTTCTTTAACAATTTTCTGAACTTTGGTAATATGCCTGTTTTGGATAGTTTCGCCTGCTTCGGCAATTACTGTTTTAGCCGAATCAAATATGATTTCCTTTCGAATCGCTTTTCCCTGATTATCTTGTAGTTGACGTTCAAGAGTTTGACCTTCCTGAATGACAGGCTCTAAACGGGAGGCAACATCTTCGTCTGCTCTGGATTTAATATCTTCCCTTTTTGATTCCAAAGCGGAGATTTTTTGGTCACGTTCTTGTTTTACCTCGAGGATACGGGAATTTATTTGGCTTGCAAATTCCCGTTCTGAAACGCTCATTTCATCTTCCAGCCGTCTTAAGGCTTTTTGCCTGGCTTCTTCATCGACATAGGTAATGATATATTGGGCAAAATAAAGAACCCTGTCAAGATTTCTACGGGATAAATCCAATAATAAGCCCAAATAGGAAGGAATTCTGCGGGTATACCAGATATGTGCTACTGGACTTGCCAGTTCAATATGTCCCATTCTTTCCCGCCTTACCGAAGAACGGGTAACTTCCACTCCACACTTATCGCAAATTATTCCTTTGTATCTTGGATTTTTATATTTTCCACAGTAACATTGCCAATCGCGCGTTGGACCAAAAATCGCCTCACAAAACAAACCATCTTTTTCTGGTCTTAATCTTCTGTAGTTGATTGTCTCAGGTTTCAGGACTTCACCATACGACCAACTTCGAATCGTTTCTGGAGAGGCAAGACTGATACGTAAAGCTACCAACCCTTTCGTTTCCACTAATAAGCCTCCTAAATTATGCTCAAAGTGCGTAAATTATGCACAGGGCTTTCTCTTCCTGTGCAAACACTATTTTCGGAAATTCTATATTAACCAAACGATTATTATATCACAATTATTAAGGAGAACAGATTGTTCTTTGGAATTAATTTACTTTCCCTGTTTTTTGGGTATGTTGTTGCATGGGAATCTCGAAATAAAAAACACTGCCCTTTCCCAACTGGCTGACTGCCCAAACTCTCCCGTTGTGCCGTTGAGCGATCGATTTTACAATCGCCAAACCCAGACCTGTCCCCCTGTATTCCTGGTTATCTTTCATACCAACTTCGTAAAATTTTTCGAATATGTGGGAAATATCCAACGGAGCAATGCCTATACCAGTATCAACAATTTCAAAAAGTATATTCGATTCATTTTTCCTGAAACGCATCAATATCTTCCCATTTACCTGGGTAAATTTGATAGCATTCTCAAGCAGATTGAATAACGCCTGCTGAATTAAAGTAGTATCGACCTCCAGGATTAATGGCTGGGTTTCTGGAATATCCAGGGTGAAATTTATTTTCTTTTGATTGATTTGTGGCTGCAAGATGTTTACAACTGTTTTTACAATCTCATCAGCCTGAACTTGTTCCAACTTTAATCCAATTCCATCCTCTATCCTGTTTATATCCAATAGGTTTCCGACCAGCTTTGTCATACTATCTGTTATGACAACTATTTTATTGGCATAACCTTTCTGCTGCTCATTTAAATCTCCAACCATCTGGAGCATGGAAGCGTATCCCCTTACCAGGCTCAATGGCGAACGCAAATCATGGCTGACTGTGGAGACGAATTCGGTTTTTAGCTGATCTCCTTCTTTATCGGGCGTTATATCTCTTAGAATTCCGATTTTTCCTGCAGGGGTATTCTTGATGGATACTGGAGATATACTAACCCGGTAGCTTTTTCCTTCCTTGAGGATAATCTCCTCAAAGATATCCTTATCTTCAATCGGGCGGCCAAATAAATCAAGAAGTTTCTGATTTTGAATAACCTCATGGATAAATTTCCCCGAATTTGGCTCTTTGGAAATGAAGCTTAATTGGGAAGCAGCCGAATTTATTAGTACCAAACGTAGCTGCTCATCAACATAAAGTATCGGGTCTGGCACTGAGTCGAGTATTGCCTTTAATTTTTGCCCGGCCTGTTCAGTTAATTCAAATAATTTTCCTCTTGATACTGCAATAGCTGCCTGGTTTGCCAGGGTTTGCAGATAGTTGGTTTCTTCCCCGGAAAATGATGTTGGATTTTCATAGATTAGATAAAATACACCAAAATATTGTTTTCCCTGGTGAATAGAAAACGCAATGATTGCACCAGGCGCTTTTTGTCCCTCAAGAATTTTAATTATCCGATTTCGTGCAAAATCCTCGATCACCAGGTGATCCTTTCCCTTCATCAAGCTAAATAACTGGTCATCGAGGTAATCGTAAATATTGGCTTGGTTACCCAGGAAGAAGGTGGAAAACTTCTCCTCCGGGGATATTGAAATTTTTTCATTTGCTATTACAATTCTTGCAGAAGCCGATTTCCTTTCCAGGGATACTTCCAGGATTTGTGAAATAGCTAATTCTGTATCCAATTTGGCTGCAATTACTTGCGAGACCATAAATAAACTGCTTAATTCTTCCACCCTGGCTTTTAAATCCAACCGCATTAATTCAAAGGCTTGTGCTAACGGGCCGAAATCCTCATTACGATTGTAATCTTTTGAATAATTAATGGTTTCCAGAGGTGTCATTGCTGTTTCCTGGAACGTCCTTTTTACCGATCCGTTGATGTTTTTTAGACTTACCCTAAATATAATAAACGTTAGGATTGAAATAAAAATACTTAATCCAATCAATGGCAGGGAAATGGATATTGCCAGTTCCGCTGCCCGGGAGAAAGGCATTGAAAGCAAGACAGACCAGGATTTTCCAATTGTCGGGTAGAAATAATACATGTTTCTAATCCCATCAGGGGAATATCCATCGAAAAACCGTTTCTCTTCCGGGAGAATATCGGGGAATTCTTTCACCAGCATGGAGGGATTGGAGTGATAAATAATACGTTTATCATCATCCAATATGATCCCCATTCCCCCACCCTCCCGAATTGAATTGAGAACCTGGGTAGCAGGCTGGGAAAATGGATTTGAAACCAAATCTGTGCGTCCGGCTATCACACCAGAAAAATCCCCGTTCTCATTTGATAAAGCAGCTACCAATAATATGCCGGCGACCTCACCTTCTTGCGCAGGCGGAATGGTAATCACCTGAATTGGCGCTCCTTTAGATGCCAACTCGAAAGCTTGCGTGTCCTTCTGAAGCGTTTTAAGAACGCGATTTGCATTTTCTGGATGTCCGGCAACATAATTTCCTTCTTCGTCAACAAAAACGAGTTGTTGGAAGTAGGGCACCTCGCTTAATTTTTTTTCAAGAAAAATCGTTTTATCTTCAGGTGATTCTATCCAAATCACATCTTCAGCGATTCCGGAAAGCAAGGTTTGGCCGGTTTCAAGAAAATAAGGCAGGCTTTCTCCGATTACTCTGGCCGAGCTATCCAACCTGTCCACAATCATGCTTCTAGCAGCCTTAACTGCCACCAGCCAGCCAATTAAGAAAAAGGAAAAAAACCAACCCGGCCTGAATCAAACCCATCCCGGTATAGATTTGTTCCTGCAGGCTTTCCATCCTTGGTGGATTGAGAATCCTTTCCTTGATCCAATTTTTATTTTCACTAATGTAAATACCCTCAGCTAATAACCCGGCGATCATAAACTCCATTAATCGGATGGCGGAGTGGAGAAAAATAAAATTAAATAAATTCGTACCATTTAATTGGATGGGTTCAGCTAAATTTAAATTAGTTACAACTGCAAATAACGGAGATATGATAATTATTGAGAATAATCCAGCGATTATAGGGTGACGGCTTATTTGGAAAAATTTAGTCGGGTAATTTTGGCGGATGAAGAAAGAAAAAAAAGCAGCCAATCCAGCAATTTCCAACGGGGTAAAAATTGAATGAGTAATCCATAACGAGGAAAATATACCGGAGAAAAAACCCAGGATTACTGCTGGAACCATTCCCAAAAAACCTGCAGCCAGGATATACGGGATCGAAGCAAGGAAAAGAACAACCGTTGTAGTATTTTCCTGAGTGAATCCCGGTGCAAAACTTGAGATTTCAAATAATGGAATTCTATTCCCGATTAACAATATACTCAGAGGTACAAGAATTCCCAATGCAAGAAAAAGTATCCATTGCCCACTTGAAAGAGCATGGGATTTTCCGGATCGCACAACAAAAATGGATAAACCAATCAACAATACAACCCATAGCAGCCAAGCGAAAATATTATTCGGGATGGCCATTCCAGGTGAGTTTTCCGTAAAATTAATGATGAAATCCATTGCAGTGGTACTCTTTTCAATTCTCTGCAATGGATTATAGCATTTTTATAGAACAGGAATGAATTGGAGCCAGTCTAATGGTTCATCGGTGATGCTCAAATATTTATTCCCAATAATTTCAGAACTGTTTCATATACTTCCTCTTCATCCATGTTATCGGTGTGAATAATTAGTGCATCCTCAGCAGGTTTTAAAGGTGCAACAACACGCGTCGAGTCGATTTTATCCCTTTGTAGCAATGAACTTGAAATTTTCTCCAGGCTAGTCTCATCGCCTCGGGCATTCGATTCCATAAATCTCCTTCTAGACCTCTCTTCAACCGATGCATCGAGATAAATTTTCATTTCGGCTTCAGGGAAAACAACTGTTCCAATGTCCCTTCCAACCATGATGGTTTTACCTCGTCTGCCGATTTTTCGCTGTTGTTCTGTCATTGCTTTTCTTACCCCGGGATAAGATGATACGAGAGATACCTTGTTTTCCACCTCTGGCGAACGAATTTCCCAGGTCACGTCTACCCCATCAAGAAGGACATCATTGAGCCGTCCGTCAACACAAGTTGGCGGAAAAACCTCGATTTGGATTCTCTCTGCCAGGCAAGTGACAAGGTCTTCATCTTCGAATGCGATTCCAGATTTAAAAACAGCCAGAGTGGCTGCACGATACATTATCCCGGTATCAAAGTAGAGGTACCCGAGGTATTGCGCGATTTTCTCTCCCAATGTCGATTTTCCGGATGCTGCCGGACCATCAATGGCAATTATTTCGGGAAATTTTGGTTGATCAGATTCTCGCATAAATATTCCTTATTGGTTCTATTATATTTTGTCACCTTGAAGTAATACTACCAGGAAAAATTTCTGATTTTACCCAAAAATATAGATCTGTTTTTTCGCTGGAATATTTCCTGTAAATTGCCCATCGCAGCCAATCCATTAAGCTAAACAACTTCGTTTGGGGAGATTCAATAAAAACAAAATTCTGTCCCGTATAGGATGCGGCTAATCCCGGAAAATCGGCTTCTCTTGAAATGACCATATCCGGGCTGATCGATTTGGGCAGGGAATTGAGATACAGCACCTCCCTATGGTTCCTTAAGATCCATTTAACTGCCGGAGATGCCGGTTCCAGAATGGCAATATCACTTACCTGAGAATTGCCGGTGTTTAAATCAGACACCTGGCTGATAGAATTTTGCAACAAATCTGCATCAAGAAAATAGGCATCAGAAAACCAGAGTTCTGCATGGGCCATAGGACCTAATCTTGCAGATCTCCAACCAGCAGAAAACGAGTATAAAAATAACAGAATCATGATGCCAGTTAGGGTGCTGGAATACGCCAATTCCACGGTCCAACCCCATGTCAGCAGGATCCCTAATAATCCTATAACGATGAGTGTGCCTGCAATTATTGCCAGTCTCAATTGAAAATCAACACTGCTTGTGTCATAAGTCATCAAGCTTAATAGATTTAAAATCATAAATAGAAGCAGTACACAGATAATGCCCGTAAAAAGATAAAAATTTTCCGATTGTTCCTTCGCCAGGAAGTAAAGATGCTCTATTGTATAGGCAGCGATTATCCATAAGGGAATAACTGACCAGATAAGGCTGATCCCGTCCCTCTCAGGATAGGCTAATGAAATCACGATAGCTACCAGCCAGCAAACTGCAATAAAAACATAATCATGGAGTTTATTGAAATAAATCCAAAATATTCCAATCATTGCAAATGAAAATGGGAATATTTCATAAAATAGGAAAGTAATAATTATTTGGATCGGGCTTGAATTATTAGCAGCAGAAGGATTTATCCATTGATCGAAATATGTGGTAAAGCCGGAAAATATACCCCCCAACACTTGTGGTTGGGTAAAAAATAAACTGCTGAATACCAGGACAGTAATGGCCAGGCTCAGAATAAATTTCATTGAGCGGAAGACTGGTGATAAAGAAGCTATGTTTTCATGCATTCGGGCGCGTTTTCCAATAACAATAAAATTCAATACCCAGGCAATCGATACAATTAATATTCCATGCCAGAAAACAGGACCACCCATTAATGCCAACCCCAGGCTTATTCCGGATCCAATCGAATTCCCATTTAGTAAAAAACCAATAAAAAAGACTAAGAAAGTTAATGCCGCTGCTCCTCCGCCGGCATTCCTGGAAATTGCGATTAAGGATGGGTCCAACGCTAATCCAAATGCAAGTATTAAAGCAGAAAATGAACTGATATTTCTCTTGAATAATAAGGGGGAGAAAACCAACAAGCTCCCTGCAGCAGCCGGGAAAAAGCGCGAGAGGAAGTTAGAACCATTAAAACATTAAACAGGATACTTGTAAATAAAACATATCCGGGTTGGGATCCAACAAGTAGTGGGGTTTCTCCAAGGTTATTGAATGCCATTAAAGCCCATTGCGCCTCGTTGTCATTCAGAGGGAAATCCCCTAGCCGGTACATCCTTATAAATAACCCAATCACAAAAGCCAATGCGTAAAGGAGATACTCTGCTTTGAATTTTTTGCTATTCATCGCTCTGCAATCCTGAAATGATTCCATTTATCCTGCTGATATCCGTATAATCAGGAACTTCAAATATCAAGACATCTTCATTCTGATAAACGGCATTAAGATTGTCGGTAAATTTGGTATCAGTTGCCCGATACGTACTTCTTTCTAGTGCTCCAAGATATATATAACGGATTTTGTATTTTTCCAGAATAGCCCTGGCTGACTCCCAGTCAGATGTACGGTATAGGGTTTCGATATCGTTTTGACGGGAACCCATTTCCTCATTTCCTCCACGCCATTGGCTTTCATGGCCAGGCCATCCAAGTACGGTGGGTTTTCCAGTTTGTGTAGAAATCCGTCCATAATTTGAATAGCTGCCGCCGACTGCCTCTACTATAATCCCATAAGGCGCATTCGCAAGCCATTTAATTGCATTATATTCAGCAGAATTATAATCCTGGATATATTTGGTTCCATCTAAAGTGAATTGATTCCATTGAAAATGACCAATCCTATCTTTTATTGCAAAAAATGGATATATCAATCCTGCGGAAATTGTGAGAATCAATATCGTCTTAATGAGATAACCAGGCCAATTTCTTAGTTCTTCCCATAAAACCGCGAATGAATAAGCGGCTGCTATTCCCCATAGTATCCATGCCTGATAATAAAACTTGAATATGGTATTCATTCGCCAACCGAATTGGTCACGCAGATACACAAACTCGGGTACCAAAATTAATCCCGCTCCCAAAAGGATAAGCACAAGAACAAATATATGGGCCCCCGGTAGATTTAATGTTGGATAGTCGCGATTACCTTCGCCAACATCACTATCCTTATCTTTCGATCTATCCTGTAAAAGCGAAAGAAGTCCAATTCCAAGGCCGATCAATAATAATAAGGTTACCCAGGTACCAGGCTGCATTATTCTTCTAACAAGGGATCCTGTCAGTAATACTGCATTATTATCACTGCCATGTAGATTTATAAATAAAGTACTCAGTTCATTTAACCGGATGGCTAGATTTGAAACCCCTTCAGAATTCCCGGCCAGGATAGTGAATAAACTCATCATCCCACTGGCGCTTGCGAATATTCCCCCAATCATATAGGAGATAGTCCACAAACCAAAGACAAGTGAGAGCGGAAATGCCTATCCCGTATCCAATTGATTTCTTATTTCCAAATATTTTTGAAGCCCATAATAACCAGATCAGAATCGGAACCAGGAGAGGGGCAAACATCAGCCAGAAATAAATCCCACGGGTATAAAAACTCAAACTTGGAAGGATACCCCCAGCCTGGGAAGAAAATCCAATATGGAACGGCAGGAATAACAGAATCCCGGCAAATCCTAATAAAACCGCAATCTCAAGAAATTCAAGGAAAATGCTTAAGTGCCACCCTTGTTCCATGATTCGCTTTAGCACGTAGACACTGGAGAAGATGGCTATACAAACCGGGAAATCCCAGATATTGATAAATGCAAGAGACCCTATCATCCAGGCAACAAACCAGAAATTTATCTCCCTGAGTGATTTTCCAAAAACCCGGCTGCCAGTCTTGAGATCCCCTGTCTCCAGGAAATCCTTGATTGGTTGGCTAAGCACCCCACCCTTCGCCGTAATTCGAGTCGTGGAGAAATGTAAATTTGCGGCTATAGAAAGTGCCATAAGGATAAATGGCATGGATAGAACGTGGGGATGTAAATCCGCGAGGTAATAGGAAAAAAATGGAAATTCGTCAATAATCTCTTTGTCATTTCCCAGCAGATCAAAATCTTGTAATATCCGGGATGCCCGCCACCACCAGATTCCTCCGTTTCGTTTTGGCACCCAGGATAATGGTTCGGACGGGGGTTGGTCCAATTCTTTTACACCTAGCCATGGCCAGAAATTTGATTGGAACTCTCCTTGGTTAATTTTCCAAAATAAACCCCTGGCATGCATAACCTCTAGCAAACCGGTCCAATTACTGACGATTAATATAAAAAATGCGCCTAAAAGCGCCCAGCGCTTTATGCCAGCCATGCTGGAAGTGGGGGGAGGATACCTGAATTTTTATTTTTCCACTTAATCAGCAGCGTAAACAACAGCCCGAATGCGGACTGAGCAGTCATGGCAAACCAGGTAATAACCGCCAGATTAAATGCGATTCCACCATTCACATCAGAAAACCGCGCCAGTGCTGCAACCATGAGGTATCCGAAGTAATAGTAAGAGATTGAATATCCTGACAACCAGGGGTCAGCGGGAGGAAAAATTGGAGATTGAAGTATGGAATTGATAAAGGCAAGTTCCATCGGTTTTTCAGTGCCAGTGATATTAGGATCAGCCCCTCGTAATATTAACAGGAACAGGAATGCTCCGAAAAATACTGCTTCACTGAAAAGGATAATCCCCCGATTTGTTTTTATCCATTCCAGGATCGGTTTCACTCCAGATTTACGAAGGACGGCTAAATCAAAGACCAGGATTGCTAAGAATCCAAATATGACGCCGCCATAATCATTGGTAATAATTCCAAATGAAGCAAACAACCAATAAGAATATCCCCAAATAAGCAAACCCAATGGCTTAGCAAGACTGAACCCGCGGTCTGATAAAACAGGTAAAAATTGGTACGTGATCGGGAAACTTAAAAATCCGAGCAGTATAACAAGGAGATACCAGGAAGACAAAGCGATAAAGTCCGTCATTTCAAATTGGTTTTCGGGGTGTGTTCGGGTTTATTCCTGGTACACCCGGTAGATCTCCGTATCATCAGCTTGATATACCAATTCCCACAAATCTCCATTCCAATCAGCAAATTTGGCAAGACCATTTTCCCCGTAGTTAATTTCTTCCAACTGTCCAACGATAATAAAGCTCACGCTGTACTTTTTTAGAAAATCCATTGTTTTCTGGCGATCAAGAGTTGTGTAAAATTCTGAGATGTCATCCACACGTTCTGTCACCCATTCTGATGGGACAACTGCCCGCTGCTGCCGTTGGTGCCAGTTCCAACCAACCACACCAGGCAGGCCGGTATATATCGTAAACCGGTTTCCCCAGCGATATTCCGGGGTGTTCGCTTCAACAATGACAGGCGAACCAGAGATATTATCCTGCATCCAACGAATTGCCTCAAAATCCTGGCTCAGGTCTATCTCCTTATCCTTATCAGAATATGTTGAGTTGAGCATATATGTCATTCCATTCAAGGAATGAGGGGCAGATGCGTTCATTCTATCTCTGATTTTATCAATGCTGGCGAATAGTGGGAAAAACAATACGCCAGTCACCAGGAGGATGAACAGGATATTCCAGGATTTCCGCCAAAATCCAGACCAGGAGGTCTGGATCGCTTTATAAAGCCAGCCCAATGAGACAGCAGCTGCCAGGGATAATAATGTCCATGCCTGTAAGTAAAATTTAAAGACAGTGTTCATCCTGCCAATATCCCCTCGCAGGACAATCAACTCCACAGCCAGGGTTAGAACAAGCCCAGAAGGTATCATAAAAAGCACGGTACGTTGTTCGTCCGATCGGTCAGGGCGCAGCAGCAAAATGATGGACCAAAATACCAGGGGTAAAACAATCCAGCTGATCTGCACCCCAATAAAAACCAGTGCAATGACCAGCAATAATAGAAATGCAACGCTCCCTACTATTGCCCAAAAGAATGGTTTTAGTTTTTTCAGGGAGGAAAGAGGAGTTGTTGCCATCCAATCCACTGATTCTTGTATAAACCAGGAAAGGGTAACGAATAAAAATAAACCCCAATGGATAAAATATGATCTAATTGGTGTATGATCACCCTTCCAAAGGTCAATAGCTGTATAAGCCTGCCCAAACCACTGGGAGAAAGGTTGGTATAGGATCATGAAGAGAGCGACCAGGAAGATTGACCAAAATAGGGCCTTCGGAATTCTAGTTTGCAGGTCATCATAAAATTGGGCAACCGATCCTTGAAACCGTGCGTATTTTATATATGTATAAAGAATCGCCACAACTCCTAATCCCAGGTAAACCGGATAATCCCATGAATTGGTAGGTTTTAATGCACCGATTATCAAGCCGCCCAATAGGAAACTGCAGGCAAAAAATAATTTACGATTTTTACCGGACGGTTCTCCCCATTTCCATTGACTTTTTAGAATCGATAATGACCAGAGCAAAGCAAGTACCGTCAATGGAAGCGCAATTAAATGGGCATGCAAATCTGCATAGAGGAATGTGAAATAAGGAAATTCCGTGATCGGTTCCCCGGGAATTACCCTGCTGGGATTCCAATACCACTCGCCATATCCATATGGCAAATTATCTCCACCCACGAATTTGACGATCCCCTGGAATGCCCATGCGGTCTTTTGGAAAAAGTTGGCAGTCTCAATTACCGCGTTGGAGGCTGCCAGTTTTTGAAACCCTTTCCAGATCATCTGGACTGTTCCAAGATTTCCTATGATTAATAGGGATAGGGATGAAACAATTGCACCGACAAGCTGTCCTCGTCCTGGTTCTTGATTGCTATGGTTACGTTTGGAAAGCAAATTCCAACCGAAAGAAAATGCAGCCATAGCCAGCATGGCAAACAGCATTGGTAGAGCCAGATTATAAGCAATGGAAGGCATGATTCCGCTCAGCTTGATAGGAATGCCAAGCAGGACAAATCCATAATAATAATAGTTGATATACCCACCAGCAAACCAGGGATCATATGGCGGGTAGGTTGAACTCTTTATTACCGCATTGAGATACGAAAAGTCCATAGGCTTCTCGCCACCCTTGTATGGATGCCATAAATCTGGATTACCAACACGGATCAAAAGGAAGAAAAGGAAAAAAGCCAGGAAAAGCAGCTCAACGATGAGGTAATAATTGATATTCCCTTTAATTTCGGAGAAGACAGATTTACCTTGCTTATACAGAAGGACACCATTGACCAACACCAGAAGAAGAAGCACCAGGAATATCAGTGGTCTGGTAACCGGAATTGAGGATGATCCGGCAATCCACACCAGGTATGCAAGCAATAACATGCCTATCAACCGGATTACAGGGTACCCTTTATCATGCAAGGAATTAAACGCTATCCGCGTAACAGGATAATTCAACCACCCCAGGAAAAGGAACAATCCATACCAGAATATAGCAGCCAGAATTGGGTACTGGTTAATCAATGAACCGGGATTGAAATAATCTGACCATGTGCCGCCGCTGCGCTGGATTTCCAGCCGATCCGTCGGGAGCATAAGATCACCAATAATACTGCTTGCTTCTCGGGGTGTCAGCTTGATAACTTTTGACAAATCCACCTGGTTCAATATTTCACGGACCTTGTCCGGCTGGTAGTCTGGAAGCTTCTTAAAGATCATAACTTTCGGGTGATCATAGACAGTAAAAGCTTCTTCCGCAAATTGGGTATTAATTCTAAAGTCCCCAAGGTAAGGGTCGGATTGAAAGACAGATATCAATTCAAATCCCAGGTTCTCATCGAACATACCTGGTTTCGCCACGTTGTAGCACCAGACGATGTCTTTTTCAGGTGGACAGCCCAACAGGTTGCGATAGTAAGTTTCCGTTAGTGGATATCTTTCTGGTACCCGGACGGTTGTACCCCACTGCCTGTTTGAACTGAGAAATAAATAATCCGCATTATTGAGGATTTGGTTAAAACGATCCCTTTTCTCCTCGTTATCATCCCAATACATTTCAAAATTAAGTTCGTTGCGATAAATCCCCCGTGAATAATCAAAGGGACTGTATCCATACATACTTAAAGGGAGTGCATCATCCCAGCTGCTTTCTATGGCCTGTCGTATGCCATAAAGGGCCAGGCTTCCAGGTCCTTCTACTTTTTTTATATTAATTACGTATTGTTCATTCTCCTTTAATTGAACCGGTTCTTCCAATTGAAATTTATAGGAACCGCCACGCACATCGGCGTACGGTAAAAAAGAATCCTGGAGGTTGGCAATGGAAGCATTACCTTCGATATCCCCTATATGCTGGATACTGAGTTGCAATGTTTTTGGCTCTGGGAATCCTTCCCAATCAACGATATGCGGGATTTCAATTTTTGAGAGAACCCCATTCTCTAATGCGGTGAATTGGGTTGTAAAATCCCGCTCGGAGTCAATGGTTTCAACCGGATCAGGGAGTGACTGCCAGTATATTTCTCCCTGGGATGAAATTCCCAATGAAATCAAACCGGAAATTTCAACCTCTCCAGATGGGGGAGCTAAGGAGATTTTTAGGAAATAAATCTTGTCTGAATCCACATCCAGGTCCTGGTCGAAAACTAACTGGTAGGCTTCACCTCTAGGGTCCCCGGATTTTTGAAAAGGGTCATTGATGGTTTGACTGAGAATTGCATCTTGATATTGACGGTCACCATAGATACTTGCTTGAAGATATTTAATATCCCTGCTGTCTGGTTTTGCGACAATATTGGAGAAAATGATATCCGTCAATTTTCCGGATACTTCAGGTTGAAAAGCAATTACTACCGATTTTTCTGGAGAGAGATTGAGTCCGGATTTATACGGAAGCCTTTGGTTAAAAACCCCATCAGAAGTCTCAATTGGCAAATTTATCGCTGAGGGGATGTTCTCATATATCCATTCAGAGGCACTGACACGGGTCACCGGATGAGTGTATATTCTTGTAAAGGCAAACGCCCATAAAAATGTCAGAAATAATACTGCCACTCCAAGTGAAATAGGGAGAATGGTTTTAAAGCGAGAATTCTTCATCTTGGAGGATTCAAGTGTTTTCTTTCTTTGGTTATCCCAAAGAAAGAAAACAAACCAGGCGGCAATTATTGCCAGGGTGGGGTAAATTGGTATCTGGTAACGCATACTGCGGGTGAAATTGATGGACTGCCAGAGAAAGTAAACTGCTGTCCAAATCCATACCAGAATATGGTACTGCCACTCACCGCGGAAAATTCGATACCCCATCACGAAAAAACCCGACCAGGCAAGCAGCCCGAGAGGCAAGCCGAGTCCAAATAAAATTAAATTCTGCAGGGAAAATGTGAGCGGGCGCCTTGCCCATTGCAAAGCCGGAGGAAAATCAACGTTTCCTCTGCTCTGCTGGCTCAGATCGGAAAGATTGGAAAACCACTGTTCATTGGGTTTTAGACCAAAAAACCCGGGTCCTTCAAATGCGTATGGTTGAAATACCCGAAATATCAGGAATGAGAACAGGGCTGCCAGGATCAGATTTCTAATAAAGATCAACCCCTGGGTCTCACGTTCGCTTTCAGGGATCTGTTTCAGTCTTATGGCCACAACAGCCGGAAGGACAAGAGCCAGAGGTGCAGCACTCACCTTGGATGCCATGGCCATCCCCAGGGCAACACCAAACAGGATAAAATCAGAAATATTTCCTGAGGGGCTTCGCAGCGCAGCCAAAAAAGTTTTGGAATCTAATTTGTTTGAATTATTTTTTGCAGGTTCTAAAACGGATGAGGTATCGGCGGCAGGAGTGAGAATTTTGACAGCGAAGTAAATTGCTAAAAAGGTAAAGAAATTGGCAAATGTATCGACAGTAAAATAATGGGAAAGTTGAATTTGCATCACTGCAAAAGCAGAGAATGCAGCTGCCAGTAAAGCCAAGCCCTTATTACGATAAACCCGGTCCGCTATGAGAAAAACCAGGAAAACGGTTAATAAATCAACACAGGCGGAAAGTACCCTGCCAACCAGATGGACCTGGTCGTAACCGGTTTTTCCAACCCATTCCGCCACGTAACGCACGATGAATAAAGGCAGGGTGCCATAAACATAAAATCCAAATCCGTGATTATGTGGATTCAGGCTGGATTCACTGGTATTAAAATACTGTGAGATACTCTTCACAGGGGAGATTGAAGTCTCAACCATGGTGAGGAAACGTTCGTCCGGGTGCAGGTGGAAATTCTCATCCCAATTAATTCCAATAAAGCGAAAATACGCCCCCGCGAGGAGAACTACAATCAGCAACCCTACCCATAACCGAGAACTATGATTCTTCTTTGGTTCCATTACAAAACATCCAAATGTAAAATTAACAAATATCCTTCTATAAAGGTTGGATTATATCGCAGACACTACTCATCCAGAGGAGGGATAAAATAAATTAAAAATTCTTTTCCAGCTATCGCAGAGTTGTACGTTTCAAAAAAACCTTCCGGGTAAAGTCCCTGAATTTTCCTGACAGCTTCTTGATCTTCGGGTTTAATGATAAATAGTTTAGGACCGCTTATGGTTGTTGTACTCTCAAAACTGTCTGGCCAGAGAGCATAGTCTTTTTGCGGATATCCGGCATTTATCCCGACCAGCCGGGTATCCACCCAGTGTGGGAAGGGAACAACAAATGCCTGGTCCTTTCCACCAACCGAATCGGCAAATGAACGAATCACCAATCCTATTTCCGAAGTGTTCCAGGCAGAATTAAGGAACTGCCAGCGATATTTATCAAAAACAAGGCTGTAATCCTGGACCAGGCTAATAACCAGAAAAACAATCCCAATGATGATTGCTGCCCATTTTCGGGATAATGACTGTGCACTTCGATATATCCCGGAAAGGAATCTTTCTAATGCCAATCCAATAATAACAAAAATTGGGATATATGCAGCACCGGTACGATTAAGCGACGGATTTTCTGCTGGAAATGCCAGGGAAAGGATGGATGGTAACATTAAAGCCGGAATGGATAAGAGAAGGAACAGATCGAGCCAATCCCTGTACTTGATATAGCGGATGAATACATAAAGTAATCCGAAAAAATATGCTGCTGCTGGGATAACACTTAGGGCAGGTCTATCTGTAACGGAATGGACCCAAATATTGCCATTTTTCCAGAATGGCATAAGCCAAGCTTTCCATAGATTATCAAAAAAGATCGAAAGAACCGGTCCGGGATAATTCACTTCAGATGTTCCCAGCCGGGATAACAACCGGTAGTTGAACATTTCCGGTTGTTCAAGGAAATATCGCAGCAAGGGAAGGAAAATAACGAGGGCGATAAAAGTCAGGACCACCAAACCCGAGAACGCATTTACTAAATCCTTTTTTTGGCGGTTGTGTATTAAATATATGATTACTCCAAGAATAATAACCAGGGGTACAATCCGCATTGAACTAT
Organism: uncultured Chloroflexia bacterium; assembly: GCA_963747965.1. Classification (GTDB taxonomy): domain Bacteria; phylum Chloroflexota; class Anaerolineae; order Anaerolineales; family Anaerolineaceae; genus CAVVGZ01. Next base: position 835,114 of record CAVVGZ010000007.1, read on the forward strand.
AACCATGCAAACCCAGGCCCATGGCAATTCCTGCAAGCAAAAAATCATTTCGGTGACTATATCGCAAACCCCGGATTAAGTAATAGAGAGTCGGTGCCGCAAATAATGGGTAGAGGGGAAATCTCAAACCAACCCGGGAGATAACATTTGGCCAATAAGCAATACCTGCCAGGAATAAAGCGATTAAACCAACCCGCTGATTACCCACTTCTTTGCCTAGCAGATAAATATAAGGCAGGGTAAATAATCCTGCCAGGATTGTCCCAAGTTTCAGACTGGTAAAAGTCAATCCCGTGCCAAAGAATTTAACGATAAACGCCGTGAGATACATCTGAAATGCCTCTCTGCCGGTGTTTCTTGTAAAAAAAATTGGGTAATCACCCTGCAGGATATCCGATACATCCAGAAGCTTTTCTGCATGATCACTAAACATTTCACCAGGAACCCCATTCAAATCATAAAAACGGAAAAAGCCAATGACCAGTATGGCTGCAAAAAAAAGGATTTGCCAGGAAGTGATTCGAATATGAATGCCTTGCCCGAATTGGCTAATCCATCCATATAATCGGTTGCCGGAGCCTTTCCGCAGTTGTTTCTCCCACAGTGCAAGAATGCTAAATAATATGGCAGCGGACCATAGGAACAAATTGACAGAAGTAAACCTATTTCCACCAAAGGCCAGGAACGCTAAAAGAATAAGCGGAATGCCGATATAGATCATCGCCGAATTAACACTCAGGGAGGGTTCACCCCCGGGAGAAACCTGTCTTTTTGAGTCTTCAAGTTCACCAGAGAATATCGACCAGACCATCATAATGGCTGAAACGAGATACAAGCCAACTGCCCATTCCACGTAACTCCGTGGCGGTTCAAGCAGGCTCTGGGCTACGATGGCAATCCCCCAACCCGTCATGGATCTCCATGGCCAGGGTTGATGGACACCCGTGGATGGAGTGAAATTTCCCTCTCCGGTATGTTCTGGTCGGGATTCCTCGATTTCACCTGCAGCAGCCTCAAAACCAAATATGTCCCGGATTGATAATTCGGAACCTTTTTTCCGGTAAGGGTTTAGTCTCGATTTGACATAATCAAGGACACTGGGTTCTTCCATATATATTAGTTAATTCACCTTTATTGAATTATAAGAATTTATACAAAAGCATGTTTTAATAGATTGGTGATTTCTATTTATAAACCCTGCGGGCGACATAAAATGTATACGAACCGTTTCCCTGTTCAGGATATTCCTCATAATAGGGACGGAGAGCACGTTCAATTAACCATAGGTTCCATTTCTCTGGAACAAGAATCCATTTGTGAAAAAGATAATGGCTCACCAGTGAGGGCAATCCAAGGTAGTGGCCCCACTCCAACACTCTGAAAGCCTCAGGGGAAAAGTAATGCCACCACTTCTCTATCCTGAATCCGTGCGACTCCAATCTTTCCCGCCATATTTCAGGTGGATCACAATGATAATGGCGGGAAATTCGATTAAAAAATGCACGATAACCATCGGCTAATTTATTCATAGAGATTCGGTCTAAAAAATTGGAAATTGAAAGATTACTTAAGAAATTGTGATTTGGAACACAAAAAATAAAGATTGTATCCTTCCTGGATACCCGGCTTAATTCCGCCAACACAACATCAATTTCTGGGATATGCTCCAGTACCGAATTACTGATAATTGTATTGAAATATTGGGGCGGAAATGGCAGGCATTCTCCACTCCCCAAAACGATAGTCTTGTGACCATTTGCATTTTTTGCCTTGTATACGGGACCCTTCCAGGGGTCAATTCCGACATCCAGACCATCCTTAAAGGTCATTTTGGCAAAATGCCCATCCCCGCACCCCAGATCCAGGATAGGTCTTTGTAAACTAAATTGCTGGTAAGCCTTGGATTCCATTGCGCGCAAAATTGCCCGGAAATAGGGTAAACTGCGCAAATTCATCCAGAGAAAATCCATGTTTTCCATTCGAAAAATTTTCCACCAAGAATTTAGAGTGTGGACTGAATCTCCTCGAAGAGGAGTTCATATTCATGTGCAACCGTTTCTGGAAGATATCTGGTTTCAAGATCCGCTTTATCCTGGTTGTATTCAACCGGATGCTCCAGGATTTCTATGGCACATTTTGCCAGGGATTCAGAATCACCTATCGGGATGATTTTACCCATGCCATGGATTTTCACAGGCTGGCGGACTCCTGGGAGATTGGAGGCAATAGAGGGAACACCGTTCATCATCGCTTCAATTTGAACAAGCCCAAAGGCTTCCGTAGAATTTTAAGCTCGGGATAACCAGGAGATCCAGGTTTGGGTAAAATGCCGCCATATCTTCCGGATTTAATAATCCAAGAAACCGCCAATTCCCGCTAGCCTCATATTTGCGAATCTCCGGAAGGAGTTTATCAATATAGGCTTCTTCACCGATGATATTTTGATATGGGCCGGCAAACTGGATAAGAGTGCGTGGATATCTTCCCAGGATGGCAGGTAAAGCATGGATCAGGACCTCTACGCCTTTTTCTGTGGCAAAGCGGGCAGCCATTCCAATAACAGGTTTGCACCCAGCCGGATTATTCTGCTCTGCAAACAGATTAATACTTGTTTGTGGAACCACCGGGAGTACAACAGGTGGCGGGATTACCTTTAACTTGCCCAAATGCCTCTTTAAAAATGGGGAATTTTCGGCATAATCCCGTGTATAGGTAACAATCCTGTGTGTAGATTGCGCTGCCAGATGATCCATAATATGTACAGCCTGATTGGCCATCCAGCTCATCACACCAGGAGGCATTAATAAATCACAATGATAAGTAATCACCGTAGGTTTTTTCCAAAGACGTCCCCGCAACGCAATTCCGGCTGCATCAAATTGAGGCAAGTGAAGCTGCACTACATCGTGTTCCTTCACCAGCTTACTTGCAACAAAACCGATGGTGGGCATCAACACCCCCTTACTTATGCGAGCGAATACCGGAACCCGGATTATTTTGACTCCGTTCTTCACTTCCTCCAATGGCAGGCTTTTATCGTACTGGGACGTGAGTACAGTAACTTGATGACCTCGGCCTATCCAGGCTTCTGCTAACCTTTCCGCATAGATCGTCAACCCGCTGGTATGAGGCCGGTAATAAGTCAGGACAACAAGGATCCGCATCGTTAAAATGTCTCAAATAAATGGGGATTTTGTTTTACCCATTGAAATAGGCTTGCCAGACTTTCCTCCAGGTTATATCCGGGATTCCAGTCCAGAATCTCCTGAGCCTTACGGATATCCGAGACATACACCCTCTGATCTCCGGGACGCCAATCTCCAAATTTCACTGAGAGGGGTTGACCCAAAAATTTCTCAAGGATTTTTCCAAACTGTTTCCAAACCGACAGGGTATTTTCCGAACCGCCGCCAACATTAAATACCTGACCAGCAGATTTATCGATTTTCATAATCGCGAGATCATAACAGTCCAGTAAATCCTGGATATACAGCAAATCGCGCACCTGTTTTCCATCTCCGTAAATGGTAATTGGTTTGCCGGTTATTGCAGCAATGATAAACCAGGCAACCCAGCCCTGATCTTCAATACCGAATTGGTGCTCCCCAAATATACAGCTCTGGCGCAGAACAACCGTGGGGATCCGGTAAATTCGTGAATAATCATGTACATACTGATCACCGGTCCCTTTTGAACACCCGTAAGGGGAATGAAAATCCAGGGGATAGGACTCCGGAATTCCAAACGGATAATCTACATAACGGTAGGATTGGTCGGTCTCTTCAACCGCTATATCCTCCATATTTCCATAGACCTTATTAGTGGAAGCATACAGGACAAGCGGATGTTTATCCTGACTACGTGCCGCCTCAAGGACATTAAATGTTCCTAGGGCATTAACTTCAAAATCTTCCCGCGGATTCGTCACAGATGTTGTCACAGCAACCTGGGCAGCAAGATGGACAATTACATCTACACCCTGGATTGCTTGCAAAAGCAGATCTTTATCCCGGATATCCCCATCAATAAACCGGAAAGCCCCAGCTGTAAATTGGTCTTCCAGCCATTTCAAATTCTTTTTCGAACCGGACCGGCAAAGATTATCAAGGATCGTAACTTTTTCATGTCTTAATAACAGGCGGTGAACATAATTCGATCCTATAAATCCAGCTCCGCCTGTGACTAAATAATGTGTATTCATCGAACTGCTCCCAACAGAATAGTTATGAAGATGTATCGGCTGTTTTTTGCTTCCAAATCGCAGAAAATATTCCACCAAGGGAGCTGCCAGCCTTTGCAATGCCAATAAGACCTAGTATGCCTGTTACGGTAAACTGCATTATCCGCATGGTAATAGCATAGGCTAATGCAGTGGATGGATCGATGCCAAGTATTCCCAATGCACCGACAATAGCGGCTTCCAGAATTCCAAGAGCCCCGGGTGCGGAAGGCAATGCGATCCCCATTGCAAGCACACCATCCGCAAAGGCAGCCCACCAAAAAGGAGCCTCAGGCGCTATGGATAACAAAACCACATAATATAGTAGAACCCATATCACCCATGTGATAATAATCCAAAAAACGCTGAGGAAAAACTGCCTGAGATTGGTCATGATAGAAAAACCATCCAGCAGGGAATCTATCCTGGGCAGAATTGTCCGCTTTAAATACTCTGAACGGTTTCCAAAACGATTAACCCATCTCTTGATGAGTTGATTATTGCGTGCCACCAAATATAAGGTGAACAATCCACCTATGACCAAAACAAATGTGGTCAGCGCAATAGGTTTCGCCCAGGCCAACTCAAGCGCAAGCGGCAGAGTTGTCAACAGAAGACCGGCTGATATTGCCACATCAAATGCCCGTTCAATCACAATAGTGGAAAAAACGTATAAAGAACCCAGGCCAGAACTCAATCCAACAATATATGCCCGGGCGAGTTCACCCGCCCGAAGAGGAAATATATTATTAATAAGGTATCCAACATTTAATCCAAAAAAGGTTTCGCTCAGGCTGGCTTGTTTTTGGAGGAGAATTCTCCAGGCAACAGCACGTGTCAGTAAGGAAACAATCGTAAGAAAAATACCGACAATAATATGACTCAATTTAATCGTCGAGAAGGCTTTCACCACGTCATGCAATGGAGCAATTCGGAATAGAACCAGCAATGCGATCACGCTGATGAAAAATCCTGGAAACCAGCGCTTAAACTCGTGCCATATGGATGCAGAACCAGAACTCACTCATCCCCCAGCCGTAAGACTGCCATGAATGCCTCTTGGGGGATCTCTACATTCCCAACCATCTTCATTCGCTTTTTGCCTTTTTTTTGCTTTTCGAGCAATTTCTTCTTGCGAGAGATATCCCCCCCATAGCATTTTGCCAGAACATCCTTACGCAAGGCTTTTACGTTAGCCCGTGAGATAACCCGCCCCTCCGAAGATGCCTGTATTGGTACATCAAATAACTGCCTGGGGATAAGCTTCCTTAATTTAGTAACCAATGCCTGTCCCTGATGATAAGCATCCTCTTTGTGGACAATGGCAGTAAGGGCATCGACTGGCTCTCCACCCACCAGAACCTCCAGTTTTACCAGATTGCCGGATCGATATTCAGCAAACTGGTAATCCATTGAGGCATAACCGCGCGTGCGGGACTTTAGCTCGTCAAAGAAATTGACAATAAGCTCGGAAAGGGGGATTTCAAAGCTCATGTGGATCCGGTTGGGAGCCGGATATTCCTGGGTAATATAAATTCCACGGTGATTCTTTACCAGCTCCATGATGGTGCCATAATAATCCACCGGGCTGAAAATTTGCAGGTACATCCATGGCTCTCTTATATCTTCCACACCCTCTTCATCCGGAAGCAGTGCTGGTGAATCTATGCGGATTGGTCTTCCACCGGTCAGGATGACTTCATACTCTACCGATGGGGCGGTAACCACAATATCCAGGAAATACTCTCTTTCCAGCCTTTCCTGGATAATCTCCATATGGAACAAACCCAGAAAACCACATCGAAAGCCAAAATTTAATGCCTGGGATTTTTCAGGCTGGTAAAACAAAGAGGCATCATTTAGCTGGAGTTTTTCCAAAGAATCCCGCAATTCCTCGTAATCATCTCCATCTACCGGATAAATACCGGCAAACACCATTGGTTTTATTTTTTGATATCCGTGTAAAGGTTCTTTGGCAGGTTGGTTTGTATTGGTAAAAGTATCCCCTACCCGGCACTCAGAGACGGTTTTTAGCCCGGTAGCAATATATCCAACATCGCCAGCCGAAAGAGTATCAACCGGTTTCATTCCAGGAGAAAAAATCCCAATCTCCAGTGGTTTAATGGTGGTGCCTGTAACCATTAATCGCAGCGAATCTGTCAGGATTAATGATCCTTCCATTACCCTGATATAAGCAATAACCCCTTTATATGCATCATAATGGGAATCGAATATCAAGGCTCTTAATGGATCGGCTGGATTCCCTTTTGGAGGAGGAATCCGGGCGACAATCGCCTCAAGCACCTTGTCCACATTTTTACCTTCCTTGGCAGAAATGCACAAAACCTCAGAAATCGGGGTGCCCAATAAATTTGAGATCTCTTCTGAAACTTCTTCAGGTCGCGCAGAGGGCAGGTCTATTTTATTGATTACCGGAATTATCACCAGGTCGGCTTCCAGGGCGATATAAAGATTTGCCAGCGTTTGTGCTTCAATTCCCTGAGTGGCATCAACGACCAGGACCGCACCCTCGCAGGAAAATAATGCCCGGCTGACTTCATACGAAAAATCTACATGGCCGGGTGTATCAATCAGGTTCAGCCAGTAGGTTTGTCCATCTTCAGCTGTATAGTGCATGCGGACTGCCGAAGCTTTAATGGTAACGCCCTTTTCCCTTTCCAGATCCATGCTGTCCAATACCTGGTTTACCATATCCCGGTCAGAAATGGTTCCAGTCATCTGCAGCATACGATCCGCCAGGGTTGACTTGCCGTGATCTATATGAGCAATAATACAGAAATTTCGGATTTGTTCACTCATAGACGGCTAGTAGTATACCTTATTTTATTAGACAACATACCTGCGGGCTCGTCTTCCGCCTGGTTACGCAATTATCCCTGCTCTCCAATAACTGCGTCAATCATTGGCAGAAATGGCGGTGGATTAACCGAAGGGTATTTGAAGTGAGCCAGGAATTCTATATTCCCTTTATGCCCAATTATAGGGGAACGAATCAAACCCCTGCACTCATAATTGCTGCGTTCTGCAAATGACAATACCTTCTGAAGCACCTTTCGGTGGATCTCAGCACTGCGGATTACACCTTTTCCCCGGGCGGCATCCTTAACCCCCGCCTCAAATTGAGGTTTTATAAGGGCTACAACCTGCCCTCCCTCGGGTTGGAACCAGCCAGCACAGACAGGCAGCAGAATATTCAGGGAAATGAAAGAAGCATCAATCGTAACAAGTTCTATTTTCTCCGGAAAGGCATCAACAAATCTTGCATTGGTTCGCTCCATCACGATGACACGGGGGTGGTTGCGTAGTTTCCAATGCAGGACACCATATCCAACATCAACTGCAAAAACTTTCTCTGCCCCATGCTGAAGGAGGCAATCTGTAAAACCCCCTGTTGATGATCCAACATCCACACAAATCCTGCCAATTAGATCGGTTAAATTAAATGCAGTGAGAGCAGCCTCTAACTTTTCACCCCCGCGTGATACAAATGGCGGAGCGTGCTGTATTGTGATATCCGCATCTACAGCAACCATATCGGAGGCTTTCAATACCATTTGCCCATTCACAGCAACCTCCCCGGCCATGATTAATCGTTGTGCCTTGGAACGGCTTTCAACCAGCTTGAGCTGCATCATGAGAACATCTAATCGTACTTTACTCATTGAATAATTTTACTTTGTAGATGCGGGTTAGCAAAAAATTTATGATATGATATCGCCATGATTAAAGCAATTATTAAAACAATGCGTCCAAAACAATGGACAAAGAACCTCTTTATATTTGCTGCTCTGGTTTTTGACAGGCAGTTGACCAATCCCGAGGCACTTCTTCAAACCATTTTTGGTTTTTTCTTATTCAGTTTCCTCTCCAGCACTGTTTATATCATTAATGATATTGCGGATATAGAGGCAGATCGCAAACACCCAAGAAAGATGAACAGGCCAATTGCGTCTGGTCAATTACCTATTAAGGTTGCCGCAGTTGTGGCCATGGTGATTGTTGTGATCACTCTTACCCTGTCCTATTTGCTTTCTCCTTCATTTATGTTGATCAGCCTGATTTATTTCATTACTTTCCTGCTCTATTCATTCTGGTTAAAACACGTACCTTTAATCGATGTGATGATTATTGCGGCAGGTTTTGTAATGAGGGTTGCAGCTGGTGTAAGCCTTATCCAGGTAGAACGGTTTTCTCCTTGGCTCTACGTGGTTACCACCCTGCTTGCCCTCTATATCGGGTTTGGAAAACGCCGCGCTGAGCTTATGCTTTTAGATGATGATGCAAACTCCCACAGGCGTGTCCTGGATGGCTACAGTATCCCCTTCCTGGACACCCTGATCACAATTGTATCCAGCACAACCATCATGGCATACAGCCTGTATACCTTCTCCGCTCCAAATTTACCCGATAATCATGCCATGATGCTCACCATTCCATTTGTAATTTACGGGATTTTCCGCTATCTTTTCCTCATCCAGATGCAGGGTGAAGGTGGGGCACCGGATGAACTGGTGCTTTCCGACCGTCCTTTACAGGTTACCATTGCGATGTATGGATTGTCTGTATTAATCATTTTTTACCTCTATTGATCCGGAAACCACCCAATTATGACGATTTGGTCTGCTACTTCTCCAGGTAAGGTAATTTTATTCGGGGAACATGCAGTTGTTTATGGATATCCGGCAATTGCAGCTCCGGTGACTCAGTTAAAAGCGCATGTAAGGATTGAAACAATCAGTGAAAATGATCCCGGAAAAATCCAATTAAATGCCCCGGATATAGGGTATCCACGGGGATATCAACCTCCTTCCCCAAACAAACCCTATCCGGGTTTTAGTTTGTAATCTCCTTGATTACTTCAATAATCCATCACTGCCTGCCTTGAAAATCTCCATCCATTCGGAAATTCCGGTTGCTGCCGGTATGGGTTCGGGAGCTGCTATATCAACTGCCCTTATCAAAGCCTTCGCCAGTATGGTGAATCAACCATTAACCCTCGAAGAAATATCCGCCCTGGCTTTTGATATTGAGAAAATCTATCACGGTAATCCTTCCGGGATTGATAATACGGTCATCACTTACCAGGAACCGGTATACTTCCAACGCGGTCGACCCTTTATACCCGTGAAGGTCGCTCAGCCTGTAAAAATTATTATTGCAGATACCGGGATTAAGAAAGAAACAGCCAGGGTGGTTGCCCAGGTTAGAAGCAGTTGGCAGGCAGACACCAACACATTCAACAGAATATTTCACGAAATTGGGGAAATCGTCCAGCAAGCCAGAAATTGCCTGGAAAATGGATTTGTTGACCCGCTTGGATTGCTCATGAACAGGAACCAAAACTTGCTTTGCGAACTGGGTGTCTCCAGCCCGGAAATTGACCACCTGGTTAAGACCGCCCTAGGATGTAAGGCTCTCGGTGCCAAGCTGAGTGGTGGCGGGCAGGGAGGGAATATAATTGTACTTCCCATGGATGAGGATGTGGATGGTTTGATGAAAAGCCTGGAGAACGCCGGAGCAGTTAGAACCACCTGCACAACCATTGACAATCCCATGGAATAAGGAAATGACCCATGGATAATCCGCTGATTTTTATAAAATTAGGGGGGTCGCTCATCACTGATAAGGACCAATCCCAGACTGTGCGCTATGATGTGCTGCTTCGGATCGCTGCCGAGATAAAACACGCTCATGAATCAAAGCCAGCTATACGCCTGCTGATCGGGCATGGCTCCGGTTCATTTGGTCATATGCCGGCCAGAAAATACGGAACAAGGAAGGGTGTGGATAATCCCCTGCAATGGCAGGGATTTATTGAAGTGTGGTCAGCGGCGCGAAAATTAAATCAAATTGTGATTGATACACTTATCTCGGTTGGACTGCCCGTGCTGGCTTTTCCCCCTTCAGCTGGAGTAAGAACCGATAACAAAAAAATCATTTCGTGGGATCTGGATCCGATGCTTGCGGCAATGTCTGCCGGGATCATCCCGGTGATCGCTGGAGATGTAATTTTTGATCGATCCCTGGGTGGAACAATTCTATCCACGGAGGAATTATTTCATTACATGGCTAGAATATTCCTGCCAGACCGCATCATTCTTGCAGGGATTGAAGAGGGTGTTTGGGCAGACTACCCGGTATGTACTGAGCTTATTCATGAGATCAATCCAGATAATTATCAATCTATGAAGCACAGTCTATCCGGTTCGACTTCCGTGGATGTCACCGGCGGGATGGCATTAAAAGTGTCTACAATGTTGAAACTGGTGAAGGATATCCCGGGTTTGAAAATCTCTATTCTTTCCGGAAATCCTGTGGATAATATTTACCAAAGCCTGACTGGCAGCCCGGGCGGGACATTGATTTCTCGTTAGCATAAAGTCTCCTGAGGAGAAATAATAAAAAACATGTTGACTCGAGCACAATTGGAATTAAATGAAAACCGTACCCTGGCAACCTACGCCATTAAAAGCAAAGACTCCCGGGGACGAAAATATCCTGAAGAGGAGCCTGTATATCGCACATGCTTCCAGAGGGACCGTGATCGTATCATTCATACCACTGCTTTTCGCAGGCTTGAGTATAAAACCCAGGTGTTTATCAATTATGAAGGAGATTATTACCGGACACGCCTGACCCATACACTCGAGGTTGCACAAATCGGACGTACAATTGCCCGAGCTTTGGGGGGTAATGAAGACCTGATTGAAACGATCTGCCTGGCTCACGACCTTGGACATCCTCCCTTCGGGCATTCCGGTGAAACGAGCCTTGCCCGGCTGATGAAAAATTTCGGGGGTTTTGACCATAATAAACAGTCTTTGAGAATTTTGACCCAGCTTGAAAAAAGGTACCGGGAATTCAACGGCTTGAATCTTACCTGGGAAGTTCTGGAGGGGATTGTAAAACACGAATCCGAATATGATCTCTCTGATTCAAAAGATTACAATCCGCATTTGAGAGCATGTCTGGAGGCTCAAATTGCCAACGTGGCGGATGAACTGGCATATACGGCTCATGATCTGGATGACGGACTGCATTCTCAGATGATCACCCCATCCATGCTGGGTAATATTGAACTCTGGGAGAACCTGATTATTCAAGTCAGGTGGCACGGAACCGAACTGGATGAATTGACCCGCCATGAAATCATACGCCAGCTGATTGGCCTGGAAGTAACCGACATCGTGGAAAATACCAGCCGTATGATCAAGGAAAGTGGGTGCAAAACCGTAGCCGATATTCAGGAACTTGCTTATAATATTGTCTCCTTCAGTGAAGAGATTCACCGGAAAAACCGCCAGCTGAAGGATTTCCTGTTCAAATATCTATACCAGCATTATCGTGTAAAACGGATGGCGGTTAAAGCAGATAGGGTATTAAACGATTTGTATAATGCTTATAATTCTGAAACCAATATCCTGCCAGACCATATTGAGAGTTCAATTGGAGTTTTTGGGAAAGAAAGGACGATATGCGATTATATCGCTGGCATGACGGATCGTTTTGCCATCGATGAACACCGCAGATTATTTGATCCGGCCTTACTACCCTGACCCTTCGGATCAACCAAACTTTTATCGCTAAATGATGGAGTAACCATGATAGATGCAACTTACATTACCAAAGAAGGCTCTGAGCGCCTGCAAAAAGAATTGGACGAATTAAAAGGTACTGCACGCGCCGAATTATCAAAGCGGCTTCGAGAAGCCATCGAGCAGGGAGATCTTTCTGAAAATGCAGATTACCTGGCTGCCAAGGAGGAACAGGGATTCCTGGAGGGTCGCATCCAGGAACTTGAATATATTCTAAAAAACGCCAAAATTATTGATGAAATCCCGGTAAGTTCGGAAGAAATCGGAATTGGTAATCTGGTCACTATTCAGGAGGATGGTTATCCGCCCGAATCCTATCATATGGTAGGCCCCAAAGAAGCAAATCCAAAGAAGGGGAAAATTTCTTTCGAATCCCCGATAGGTAAGGCTATTCTAACTAAAAGGGTCGGCGATGTCGTCAAGGTGGATACACCGGATGGAGCCCTGGTTATAAAAATTATTAAAATTGAAGAATTTCCTCATCACTGAAATAAATTAAAAGAAAAAAGACCAGGAGATAAACCTGGTCTTTTCTATTAATTAAGGAAACCTGTTTATTTTTTTGGCCATACTGAAAGTTCAATGTCCAACCGCTCAAAGTAACTATTTTCCGGCATGGCGCTTATCCCGTACACAAGATTCACAATATGTGCCTCAAGTTGAAGTGTTGCCGTCTCCAGGATTATCTGGCTGCCTGGTTGAACCAGAACCGGCTCGCCTTTTGCCATCATTCGTTTACGGAAACTTTCGTCGTTAAAGGCATTTTCACTCAGCAGCACTTTGGTGATTGTCTGGATATCATTTTTATCAAACAACCATATTTCAAATGCTGTGACTTTCTTTGGTTCACCTACCCCGATCGTTTCAGAAATGGTTACCCCGCATTCCCCAAGGAATTCACCACTTTGTGAATCGATACTGTAGGAATCATCATAGAGTTCATCGCCGGCGGTATATACAGTTGTAAAATTAGCCACCGCTTTATCCGACCCGGTACCGGCGTTATCGATAGTATTGACAGTCTCGACAGTCTCGGCAGGCTCTTCAGCAGGTGGATATTGACTGGAGTCTATGCTAGGCGGTTTCCCCGGGCTTTTACGCTTGCGGCGAATGAACAAAACATAAACCAGGGCCCCGCCAACAAGCAGTGTCAGCAGGCAGACAACCAGTAAAAGGACCACGGGGCTGGTTCCCGATCCACTTTCAGTTTCCGATTCACTCTCCACAACAGGGATTGTTGGGGATTGTCCTTCCGGATTCTCACTTACTGGAGCAGCTTCAACAACATCCTTGGTAAAGTCGTCCAGAGCTTCCTGGTCAACGCTGGTATCCTGTTGAAGTTCCAATAATAAATCCGGTGCATCTTCCCCAAGGGCCTCCCAGCGCATACTTGCCATTTGCTGGTCACCATCCGCATCATAAGTCACTACGGTCATTTTTAAGTAATCCAGCTGGTAATCGTGGCTGAGATTAGATGGGGCAGCGTCTGTCCATTGAACAGGAAAAAGGCCCCATCCCAGTACAACCAGACCAATGATTAATCCCAGGATAAAAGCAGCTGCACCGGTGTATTTTGGATTTTTGAGGTAAACCGAATATTTTTCCATCAATTTATTCCTCCCTTATAGGAGAGTAGTTACTTTCCAATCCATTCCAATATTAATTGTAGAGCAAATTTGATTTATTAGCAATTAAAATCAATTCGACTTTGATAATCCATCTCAAGCAGCGCCTGCAGGTTCCTTTTCTTGAATTTTTTCAAGCGAGAATTTCTTTTCACACTGGGTACATTTCGCTTCTTTCTTATTCAAAGTTACCAGCAAACCCCCACAGTTCGGGCAGGGCTCCGGGAGGGGCATGCTCCATGAGGTGAATTTGCAGGCTGGATAATTCTCACAACCATAGAAAACCCGTCCTTTGCGGGATTTCCGCCTGACGATGCCGCCGCCATCCAGCGGGCAGGTTACCCCAATTTTGTCCAACAAGGGTTCAATATAGCGGCAGGCAGGAAAATTGCTGCAGCTGATAAATTTTCCAAACCGTCCCCAACGTATGATCAGCTCATGCCCGCATTCCGGGCAATTTCTTCCCACCTTTTCCGGTTCTACCTTCATAACCGGCATATCCACCTGTGCTTGCTGGAGCCGTGGTAAAAAGGTGGCATAAAATTTACCGATAACATCCTGCCAGACCCTTTGCCCGGCAGCAATATCATCCAACCCTTCCTCCAGGCTGGCGGTAAATCCGGTATCCACAATTTCCGAAAAATGATCCACCAGCAAATCATTTACCAGAAAACCGGTTTCAGTTGGAATTAATCGTTTACTTTCCCGAAAAACATATCCTCTGTCCTGAATTGTGGATAGGATGGCTGCATAGGTGGAAGGCCGGCCAATACCGTATTCTTCAAGCAGTTGTACCAACGAAGCCTCGGTAAATCTCGGCGGAGGCTGGGTGAAATGTTGTTCAGGAATTAATCGGATTAATTTCTGTTTTTCACCCTCCTTCAAGCTCAACGGGATACGAACATTTTCCGTATCATCCACGAAGCCGGTCTTCATCCAGGCTTTCTTCATATATGACGAGAAATCCGGCAAATTTCAAAACCGATCCGGACGCCCTGAGCTGGTAGTTGTGCCCTTTTGATATCCCTTGAATTTCAACGGTAATCGTGTCATAGAGGGCAGCTTCCATCTGGGAAGCGACAAACCGCTGCCAGATAAGCTGGTAAAGGCGGTATTGGTCCCGGGAGAGGCTGCCTTTGACCTGGTCCGGCTGGCGATTAACCGAGGTAGGGCGGATAGCCTCATGGGCTTCCTGTGCAGATTTTGCCCTGGTGCGGTATTTTTGTACTTCTCCGGGCAGGTAGGCTTCACCAAATCTCCGGCGGATATAATCCCGTACTTCATTTATTGCCTGGCTTGCAACATTCGTGGAATCGGTACGCATGTAGGTGATTAATCCGGTGCCTCCGCCTTCACCCACATCCAGGCCTTCATACAACTGCTGGGCTACTGTCATTGTCTTGCGAGCGGTGAACCCAAATTTTCGGGAAGCTTCCTGCTGCAGCGAACTTGTAATAAATGGTGCTGACGGGCTGCGTTTTCGCTGACCGCGTTTTATTTTATTGATGCGGTATTCCGCCATCTGCATATCGTCCAGGATTGGTTCTACAGCTGCTTTGCTTCCCAATTCCGGATCATGATCATCAACCCGGAATAATTTAGCGATATAGAGCATATCTTCATTTTCAGGCTTGAATTCAGCCTCAACAGACCAGTATTCCAGCGGATTAAAATTTTCAATTTCACGTTCACGTTCTACGATGAGACGCAGGGCAACAGATTGTACCCTTCCGGCAGATAACCGGCTGCGGACTTTTTCCCACAACAATGGGCTGAGGTTATAACCAACCAGCCGGTCTACAATTCTGCGTGCCTGCTGGGCATTAACCAGATCCATATTAATGGAACGGGGATTCTGGAATGCCTCGCGGATGGCATCCTGGGTAATTTCATAAAATTCCACCCGTTTTGAGCGTTCCGGATCAATCTCTGCAGATTCAAGCAGGTGCCAGGCGATTGCTTCGCCTTCCCGATCCGGATCGGTTGCAAGGAAGATTTCCTGGGCATCCCGGGCGATTTTATTAATTTCTTTTACAATCGGCCGTTTCTCATTGGGGACGCGGTATTTCGGTTCAAAATTATTATCCACATCAACGGATAATTGGGACTTAAGCAGATCCCGGACATGGCCCACAGAAGCCCTGACGGTGTACTCCTTGCCAAGGTAACGGCCTATCGTTTTGGCTTTTGCAGGTGATTCAACAATTACCAATTTTCCGCTTTTCTTTTTGGTTTCCGTTTGCCTTGGGATGGGTGTCAAACCGGCATGCTCATCAGTCCTTCCCATTCGGTTCATCCGGGTACCACATACCGGGCAGACTCCGCGGGTAACCGGCGTCCCGTTCTTATTAAATTCAGCCACAGGATCCTGAATTTCTCTTTTTTCTCGGCATTTCACACAATACGCTTCCAACAAAATTACTCCTTTTCCGCTACAATAAATCTTCACGCCCCATTTGCTTCAGCAGATCAATGATTGCCCGCACCTTCTGTGCTTCTTCCTTCGGGCAAACCAGTAATGCTTGTGGGGTCTCGACGATAACCATATTCCGCAAACCCAGCGTTACAACCGGTTTGTTTAAATTTTCTCCAACCACAAGTGTATCTTTTGTATCCAGGCTGATATGTTCAGCATCCACTGCAATATTGCCATCCGCATCCGGGGAGAGCATCTCAAATAGAGAGTCCCAGCTGCCTACATCATACCACCCCAGGTTATCAGCCGGGATCACTGCTGTATCGCTGGATTTTTCCATGATCCCGTAGTCAATGGTCTCTTTCTGGATTCCAGGCCAGACCTGCTGCAGGATACGTGACCGGCCAGGTGTATCCCAGGAAAGCGCTATTTGATCCAGCCTGGCTGCCAGGTCCGGTAAGAACTGCCTGATTTTATCCATTAATTTCTCAATCCGCCAGATGAACATCCCGGAGTTCCAGCTATACCCTCCCCTGGCCAGCATGATGCGGGCTTGTTCTGCAGCCGGTTTCTCGGTAAATTTCTCCACTTTGAATGTATCCATTCCATGGATGGTGTCTATCCACCCGCCGCGCTGGATATATCCATAGGCAGAAGAAGGCGATGTAGGCTCAATCCCCAGCGTGACCAGGTACCCCCGGGCAGCAAGTTCATTGGCAGCGGTAATCACTTCCTTAAACCGGGGGACATTGCCAATGTAATGATCTGCAGTGAGCACAGCCATACTTGTCTCCGGATGAGGATCCCGGTGCTGGATGGCCACTGCCGCCAGACCTACCACCGAAGCCGTCCCGCGCGGCATGGGCTCTAAAATGAAGTTCTCAGCAGGAATTTCGGGAACCTGGCTGCGCAGTCTCTCAGCCTGTTCGGCGACTGTTACCACAAGAATATTCTTAAACGGAATAACATCCTCCAGCCGGTCAATTGCCAGCTGAAAGAGGGTCCGGTCGCTGCCGATTTTAAGCATTTGTTTAGGCTGGCTTTTCCTGGAAAGCGGCCAGAGCCGCGTACCCCCGCCCCCGGCCATGATGACAGCATAAAAATGTTCAGCCATAAATATCCCTCCGGTAATTTTCTCCGCTTTCTCTCACTGAGACATAACTCATACCGCCAACATTGCGAATGATGCCCTTCAACTCCATCATGGCGAGTGTAGCCGATACCTTGTCAATTTTCAAGTCTGCCGCCCGGCAAATTTCATCAATATGCAGAGGTTCCATGCTCAAAAACTGGTACAGATGGGCTTCATCCGGGTCTTTGGGAAGAATTCTGGCTGCCGCCTGGTATTCGTGAATTTTTTCAATATTTAGTGCGTCAAGAATTTCATGCGGATGAAGCAGGGGCCTTGCTCCCTGGCGGATCAGGTCGTTGGTTCCTTTACTCTGGAGAGCATAAATCCCGCCTGGTACTGCAAAAACTTCCCGGCCTTGCTCGGCTGCAAAACTCGCCGTAATTAATGCCCCGCTTTTATTTCCAGCCTCAATGATCACCGTCGCCAGGGAAAGGCCGGATATAATGCGGTTGCGCGGGGGAAAGTTCACCCCATCCGGGGGTGTACCCAGGGCATAGTCACTGAGCAAGGCTCCATTCTGGCGGATTTGTCCTGCCAGGTGCTGGTTCTCCGGCGGGTAGATCTGGTCAACTCCCGAACCAAGAACAGCGAATGTCCTGCCCCCTGCTCTCAGGGCAGCCTTATGGGCAGCTGAATCAACTCCACGTGCCAGGCCGCTTACAACCGTAACCCTGTTTTGTGCCAGGAAGGTTGCAATTTCCGCGGTAACCTGCACACCATAGTCTGAGACCCGCCGTGTCCCGACAATGGAGACTGCCCACTCGTCTTCTGCCAGGATTTCACCACAAAGGAACAATACCGGAGGCGCTTGCTGGATTTCTTTTAACCGGCGCGGGTACTCCTCATCCCCCAGTATCAAAACCCGGTATCCCCCTGATTCGATTCGGTCGATAAGTCCGGGCAGGTCAAGCGCTGCCCGTGCAGTCAGCACGTTTTCTGCGATTTTCCGGGTTAAACCCGCCGCCAGCAGCCCGTCTAGAGGAGCCTGCCAGGCAGTTTTTGCATCACCGAAATAATCCAGGAGAAGTTTTAATCGGACTGCCCCAATTCCTTTGACAGTATTAAATCCGATCCAGTACGCTCTTTCATCCATGTCCAGAACCAGTTACTCATTGTACCAGACAGGCGGTTCTACAAGCATGGTATGGTTCACAAGGTCAATTTCAACCACAACCCCATCGATGGCCGGCAGCAGGATTTCCTCTCCGGAAAAGGTCTTAACCAGATAGACATCATTGGCACCGGTTTCCAGGATTTCTTCCAAGGTGCCCAGCTGTTGTCCTTCCTTATTAAATACCTGTAATCCCAATAACTGGTGGTGGTAATATTCACCTTCCGGCAGCATGGGCAGTTCCCTGCTGTTCACATAGACCATTTGATTGGTATAGGCTGCCACGCTCTCTTTATCCTCGATTCCTTGAAACTTGATCATCAACCGGTCCCGATGCCCTTGCACTTTTTCGATGGTTAATGGTTGATAATTCTTACCGGCATAAATCACTTTTCCCGGGACCAGCCGTTCAGGAAAATGGGTGATCACGGAGATTAAAATAAAACCATTGACCCCATGGGACCGCAGCAGCTTTCCCACAGTCAAGAATAGTGGCTCGCCAGGTTCAGGCGAGCCACTGTCACCGTAGATATCACCGGAATTTTGATGCAATGACTCGCTCAATTGGGATCCACCACTTCCAGGGTAATTTGTTTCCCTTCCCTGGCAGCAACCACCCTCAATAAAACCCTCATCGCATTCGCAACCCGCCCCCCTTTGCCAATTACCTGACCCATATCTTCCTTCCGGACACTTAATTCCAATTTAATCCGGTTCCCGGCTTTTCTTTCAGTAATGGAAACCCTATCCGGGTCATCCACCAGGCTGCATGCAATATATTCAACTAGATCTTTCAAGATATTACTCCTGATCTCTATTACAAGCTCATCTCAACCACGGACCTGCAGGACAAAAATCGGATCAGACTGTATCCTGGCGGGTTTTGGGGTTTTGGGTGTGTTTTTGGTATACAATTTCCGCTTCCGCCAGCAGTACTTCCAGCGGTTCGCCTGCTTTCATGCGTGCGTAGCGTTCTGTCAGACCAACACTCTTAAAGAGCTGTGCCACCGATTCTGTCGGCTGAGCTCCAGTCCCGAGGTACTGGTAAACCTTTCCTTCTTCCACTTTGATGGTGAAAGGTTCCGTGCGGGGATTGTAGAAACCAAGAATTTCCAGGAACCTGCCATCCCTTGGGCTTTCCTTATCTGCAGCGATGATGCGGTAACTTGGTTGGTTTTTTGAACCCATTTTTCTTAGACGTAATCGAACCATTGAGATATTACTCCTCTTATGTATTATTTAGTTTATTTGGTAACCAGCTGAAGATTCTGTGTCAGAGGGCGCGCTGAAGGTTGCGCGTGTTGCACTTTATCTTAAGCGGTTATCCGAACAGCCGGGATAAACCACGGCCGCCAGATTTCTGTACGGTTTTCATTAATTTTTGTGCTTCTCTGAACTGCTTGATCAGCTTGTTTACATCCTGAACTTCGGTGCCAGAACCGCGCGCAATTCTGCGCCTGCGGCTGGCATTTAGAATATCAGGTTTTTTTCTTTCCTGCAATGTCATCGAATTAATAATCGCTTCCACCTGTTTTAATTGTTTTTCAGCATCCCGGGGATTGACATTCCTGGAAAGCTGGCCCATCCCGCCCGGAAGCATTTCCAGTATCTGGCTGATGGAGCCCATCTTGCGGATCTGGCGCAGCTGGTTGGCAAAGTCCTCCAGTGTAAATTGACCGCTCACCATCTTCCTGGCTTCCGCCTGGGCTGTATCCTGATCATAAGCGGCTTCGGCTTTCTCAATCAAGCCAATCACATCACCCATCCCCAGGATGCGGGAAGCCAGCCGCCGGGGATCGTAACTTTCCAGGGCATCCAGCCCTTCTCCGGTTCCAAGGTATTTGATAGGAATCCCGGTGACGCTGCGGATCGAAATGGCCGCCCCGCCGCGCGCATCGCCGTCCATCTTGGTCAGCATCAGCCCGGTTAAAGGCAGATGTTCGCGGAAACCTTCTGCAATTGGGAGGGCTTCCTGACCGATCATGGCGTCGATCACCAGGATGATTTCGTTGGCCGGTACATGATGGTGGATGGAAGACAGCTCGTCCATTAACTGCTGGTCCATCTGCGACCTGCCTGCGGTATCCACAATCACAACGGAAACCCCGCTGTTCCTGGCCTGCTGGAATCCCCTTTGAACCAGCGCCGGGGGTTTTATTCCCTCCTGGGTAAATACCGGGATATCCATCCTGGCGCCGAGCGCCTGCAGCTGGGTGATAGCTGCCGGCCGGTACGGATCTGCTGCAATCATCAGCACCCGTTCACCATTAGAACGCAGTATCCTGGCCAGTTTGGCAGCTGCAGTGGTTTTACCGGACCCTTGCAAACCCACCAGCAGGATGACGCGTGGTTTTTCACCAGCAAGCCGCAGTGGTTCTGGTTCCCCCAGCATGGCTATCAATTCTTCATGGACAATTTTAATGACCTGCTGAGCCGGGTTTAATGCCCTGGAGATCTCCGCACCGACGGCGCGTTCCCTGAGTTTGGTGATGAACCCCTTCACCACGCTGTAATGCACATCGGCTTCCAGCAGTGCCAGGCGGACTTCACGCAGTACTGCTTCCACGTCCTCTTCGGAAAGCTTGCCTTTGCGGCGCAGCCGGGTGAAGATCTCATTTAATCTTTCGCTCAGATTTTCAAACAACGGGCAGCCTCAACCTTAATAGCAAAAATAGGCCATCCAGCAAATCCCTGAATGGTGTGAGAGGATTTTAGCCTTTATGCCTGGAATGGTCAAGGGAAGACCCATAATTTATTGGAGGGCGGCTGCTGTTCATGCCAGCCTTCCACCCGGAATATTCCAATATTTCCCGGCCTGCCCAGCAATGGAAATGATTATGCAACTGAAATGCCATAAGGGGGTTATAATCTGTGAAATTTATTCGTGAACGAAATACAAAATACAGGAGAATATCATGGCCAAAGTAGCCATCGTCACCGATTCAACCGCCTATATCCCTGCCGGGGAAACACAGGCACTGCCTGTTACGACCATTCCCCTCAATTTGATCTGGGCCAATGAAACCTACCTGGATGGGGTGGATATCCAGCCATCCGAATTTTATACCCGTCTGAAAGATTCCAAGGTGATACCTACCACCTCCCAGCCGTCACCGGCTGCCTTCAAAGAAGTATTTGAAAGGCTTTCCATGCAGGGCTATGAGGCAATTCTTGCAGTAACCCTCTCTTCAAAATTATCCGGCACGATGGATTCTGCCGCGCAGGCGAAAAACATGCTGCCAGATCTCCACATCGAACTGGTGGATTCGCTGCAGGCCGCCATGGGACTTGGCTTTCCCGTACTGCTGGCAGCCAGGGCAGCCCGGGAAGGAGCCAGCCTGCAGGAGTGCAAGCAGATTGCCGAAGAGGCCAGCGCCAGGAGCAATACTTATTTTGCTGCCAATACGCTGGAATTCCTGCACCGCGGCGGGCGCATCGGCGGAGGGGCTGCATTTTTAGGGACTGCCCTTAACCTGAAGCCCATCCTCTACCTGCATGACGGCCGTGTGGAAGCTTTCCAAAAGATCCGCACCATGAAAAAAGCCCGGGAAAGGCTGGTGGAGATTATCGATTCCCAGGTGAAAGGATCCCGCGCAGTGCACCTTGCTGTCCTGCATGCCAACGCTCCCGATGAAGCCAATCTGCTCATGGATGCGGTAAAGCTGCAATTGGGAAACGGGATTATTGCGGAAGCAATGATCACCGATGTCAGCCCGGTAATCGGGGCACACACCGGTCCCGGAACCATCGGGATTTCCTTCCTTTCCGAAAACTAACAAATACAAAATCAGTTGGGCTGCCCCGCACTTTGGGCAGCTTTTCCTTTTAATGGATCCAATCCGTGGATAAAATATTCCCTCCGGACAGGATTATGGGCATATAATAAAAGGCGCAAAAAGTATACGCCGGAGCATCCATGCAAAATTTCTCTGACCTTGGAATCCAGATACCGCAAATCCTTCTGCCAGGGGCGTCCATTGATTTATCCCGGTGGGCAGTCATCGCCGTTGACCAGTTCACTTCGCAGCCTGAATACTGGCAAAATGTGGAACAGTTGGTGGGAGATGCCCCCTCCACCTTCAACATGGTGCTGCCTGAAATATATCTCGGCAAACAGGGGGAGGAGCAGCGTATTGCCCGCTGTAATGCCGCCATGGAGGAATACCTCGCCGGGGGATACCTGGTCCTGCATGAAGGCATGCTGCTGGTGGAACGCTCCTGCTCCGGAAGGAACCGGCACGGGATTCTTCTGGCGCTTGACCTTGAAAAATATGATTATCACCCGGGTTCAAAAACTCTCATCCGCGCCAGCGAGCAAACCATCCTGGAAAGAATCCCCCCCCGGCGAAAAATCCGCCAGAAGGCTGCCCTGGAGATCCCCCATATCCTGGTACTGATCGATGATCCCGGGCGGACGGTGATTGAGCCGCTTGCAGCAGCCA
Source organism: uncultured Chloroflexia bacterium (assembly GCA_963747965.1). Lineage (GTDB taxonomy): Bacteria > Chloroflexota > Anaerolineae > Anaerolineales > Anaerolineaceae > CAVVGZ01. Next base: position 857,675 of record CAVVGZ010000007.1, read on the forward strand.
AAAACCGGCTCAAATCGCTCTATGATTTCGAACTGATGCTGGGAGGCGGACACCTGCGCGGGTACCTGGTGGATGATGAAGCGGATATCCGCTCAACCGCGGCTGCCCTGGAAAAACTGGCCAATCCCCTTGATTTTGCCGCCCGGCACAACCTCCCCGGACAGGAACCTGTCCTGTTGTTTGCTGTCGGTGACGGGAACCATTCCCTGGCTACCGCCAAATCCATCTGGGAGGATTTGAAGGCGGATGCCGGCTCAAACCACCCCGCCCGTTACGCCCTGGTGGAGGTGGTCAATATCCACGATGAAGGCCTGCTTTTTGAACCGATCCACCGCATCCTTTTCCATATAAAGGAAGATGTGGTCACCGCTCTCCAGGATTATTTCGGGGACCGGATTTGTTTCCTTCCCTGGCAGGACCGCCGCCAGTCCAGGCTGGATTCTCTTGAGAATGCAGGACAAATTGTCTGGCTTGAAACCGCAGACGAGCATCTTGGAATCCTCTTCGCCGGGCTGAAGGATGGGCTTGCGCTGGCTGCCCTGCAGGCATTCCTGGACGATTTCCTGCACAGCGGGGGCGCCGGAAGTATCGATTATGTCCATGGCGAAGAGATCGTTTCCAGGCTTGGGACACAGCCCGGTAATGCCGGTTTTTTTCTACCCCCCATGGGGAAAGACAGCCTCTTCCAGGCCATTATCCGGAATGGTGTACTGCCCCGCAAGGCTTTTTCCATGGGAGAAGCCCGGGAAAAACGTTATTACCTGGAATGCAGGCAAATTTCAGCAAAGGATGCCTTCGGCAGCAGGAGCTGCGATGAATAAAGTGTCAGCTGATTTGGATCCCGGCGCGGAACCTTTAATTCCGCAAAGCATCCGGCTTGCAGAGCTTCGCCCGGAAGCCTGGCCGGATTCTAAGCGCATCAAGGTGCACATTACCCTCACATCATACCATCGGGACCTGAACCTGGAGGTTATTTTGGTTAACCGGCAGCAGGAAAAGGCCGGCGAGGTGCAACTTATCGGCTTGCCCGGGCAACGGTTTGTTTTCACCATGCACCTCAAGCAGCAAAATCCGGGCGGCCTGTACCGCCTATCTGCCCGCCTTTACAGCCAGGAGAACCCCTGCATCGATGAAAAGGAAAATATTTTTGAGCTCAATTAGAAGAGTCCTGTTTACAGTTATACTCGCCGTCCTGTTTGCCGGCCTGGCTGCTGCTTGCACCCAGACCAGCAGCAAGTTCCCCATCGTACCTGCAGCAAAGAAAACGGAATTAGACCCAGGTGAAACCGCCGCCGTTGTACGGGAAACCGGCTCTCCATTAATGACGCAGCCTGCAGAGAGGACGCCTGCCATTGTACGGGAAACCGGCTCTCCTTTAATGACACAGCCTGCAGCAGGCACGCCCACCCTTGTTCCACCCGCCCCAACCCCCACCTTCAGCCCGCTGATACAGCAGATTTGTTCACCCCTGGAGGGCGTCGCCCTTTCTGACCTGCAGTCTATCACCTCCAACCCCTTTCAACCCCCCAAACCCGGGATGGATGACGGGCATATGGGTGTAGACTTTGCCTTTTACCGCTACAAGGACCGGGTGGGCATGGAAGGTCTACCTATCCATTCCGTCCTGCCGGGGATTGTTGCCACGGCACTGGACGACGTCTATCCTTACGGCAATGCCATCATCATCGAAACCCCGCTCAGCGAGCTGCCTGGAGAATGGATCAAAACCCTGGACCTGCCCGTTTATAGCGGAGTCCCTAATGAGAACATCAATCTAACCTGCCCACCGATGTATCCGCCGGTAAATTGGGATTTCGACCAGCTTTCGCTCTACCTTTTGTATGCCCACATGCTGGAGCCCACCAGCCTGCAGCGCGGTGATCAGGTGGCGTGCGGCGAAGAGCTGGGGTCCGTAGGTACGACCGGGTACTCGGTAAATGACCATCTCCACCTGGAAGTGCGCCTGGGACCGGGGGGAGCATCTTTCGAGGGCATGACCCATTACGCCGCCAACAGCATCCTGCACGAGCGCTTGAATTACTGCTTCTGGCGGGTGAGCGGCTTTTTCCAGATGGCAGAACCGATGAACCTGCTTTCACTGCCCTGAATTCCCGATTTTTCGAACATTATCAATTAGGCCTCTACCCTTGACAATCTGAAGGGTACATAAGACAATTCCGTTTAACCTCTGGAACTATGCTATGATGGGATTTCAGAAACGTTTAGAATTTTCAAATGGAAACTGCACCACAATCAATGGAGGAATACCGATGTTTAAAATAACCAGAAAAGCTGCCGTATTTACCTTTCTTATCGGGGCTTTAATTCTGTCCGCCTGCGGTGGGGCTGGGGAAGATGCAACCCCCACTACGGACCCCAATATCATATTTACCCAGGCGGCCATCACCGTCCAGGCCCAGCTTACCGAAATGTCCGCCCTGACCCCCAGTGCCACCAGCACCACGGGAATAACCCCGACTGTGTTCACACCCACTGCCTCAACTCCCTTCCCCACCTTCGCCCCCCTGGCTTCCGCTACTGCCGGACCGCCGCCTGGATCTAGCGGAGGAGCAGCGCCCAGCGGGAATAAATGCGAGTATGTCAGCCAGACTTATGAGGATGGCACCAGCTTCAATGCCAACCAGACATTTGACATGGGATGGACGCTTAAGAACAGCGGCACCACCACCTGGACCACCGGCTACTCTTACCGCAAATACTCCGGTGACGACCTGAGCGACAAAGGCTTTTACCCCATGCCCAAGCAGGTCCTCCCGGGCGAATCCATCCTGGTGACGGTGGATATGACCGCCCCCAGCAAGAGCGGCAAGTACCTGGAAAACTGGGTGCTGTCCACCAACGAGGACAAGAATTTCTGCAGCTTTTACGTGGAAATCCGCGTGGGCGGCACGGAAACCCCCGGCCCCACCAAAACCGCCGAGCCCGGCAGCAGCACTGCCACGGCAACTTCGAGTGAGGAGATGTCCTACGAAATAGATTCAGACTTCCACCTGTGATGACATCGGGATATATTTCAACGCCTCAATGGAGGAGATACTGGATTACAACGACATCACTACCAGTGCCTCCACATACTGCGATAATTTAGGGGATTACGAAGGCGATACTTTGTATTATCCTGTGGATTAATCAATAAGATTACAGGAGAATCAATGGCAGGACCGTGAACTAAAGTCACGGTCCTGTTAACCTTCAATAATCACAAAATTCCGGTCTTTTGGGACAAAATTTGCAGAAATTTTCCAATATATATCAGGAGATTAAAATATTTCGTCAACTTGTCCATACCAAAATTTTATGGTAGCATGAAAAAAACGGGATGAACTCAAGCATGGCGAACCTCCCGGTGGGGGAAATGCTTAATCAACCATGGCTGACGGTAACCAGCCGTCAGCGTGCTGCAGGCAACATGGCTTTTATCATCCAGACATGTTGGTACGCAGATTGATTCAAACAGGTTAATAAGGAGACACAATATGAAGATGAAATCTATTTTTAAACGAGCATCCATCCTGGCCGTCCTGGCCGCCGTGCTGGTCACCGGGGTGGTCTTCGCCGATGATATCAACAATGACGATGGTTTACCGGATACCGATTGGGAAACGATAACCATCCAGGTCGGCGGCAATGTGACGGTCGGCTTTTACATCGCTGCAAGGACGATAACTGTAATGCAAATCCAGTTGATGTGGATATTGACTTCACCATTCCGGCCGGGGTGACCACCAGCCCCTACCCGGCTGTATTAACCTTCCCTGCCTGCGGCCCGGCCAATACGCAGTATATGACCTTTTACTCCGTCACCCCCGGCGATTACGACATCACCGTGGATAACATCACCGGCGGCGACGCCGACGGCGACTGGACTGTGGACAACGCCCGCTTCACCCTGGTGGTCAACTCCCCGGACATCACCCCGCCGGTGATCACCCCGGTCATCACCGGCACCGAGGGCGCCGATGACTGGTATACCAGCAATGTGGGCCTGGCCTGGAGCATCGAGGATGAAGACTCCACCTGGGTAATCGATGAGGGCTGCACGACCGAGTACCTCACCGGCGAAACCGCCGGGGCTACCCTGAAATGCAAAGCCACCAGCGAAGGGGGTACAGCCGAGGAGGAGGTGACCATCAAGATCGATAAGACAGCTCCCACAGGGGTTACCCTGACACCTCCGGAGTTCCCGGCACTCCACCCTGGTATACCAGCGATGTTATCGTTGAGACAACCGGCGTTGACAGCATGAGCGGCATCCAGTCCTGCACCGCCGAACAGGTTGTCACCACCGATACAGCCAGCTACGTGGTCACCGGCTCCTGCACCAATAATGCCGGCTGGAGCACCACCGCCACCCTGACCGTCAAGGTGGATAAAAGCAAACCAAGCGCAACGATGAGTGTCATCAGCGGCACGCTCGGGTCCGACGGCTGGTACACCACCCCGGTTACCGTGCGCACCAGCGGCACGGACAGCATCAGCGGGATCCAGTCCTGCACCGCCCTCCAGACCTGGAGCGATAATACCGACTCTAGCTGGAATACATTCGACAGGCTCGTGTACCAACAAAGCCGGACTTGAATCAACACACGGACCTTGAATGTTAAGGTGGACCAGGATGCTCCTTCTGGTACAGTGACACTTAAAGTCACTCCAACTGCACCCGATGGACTGAACGATTGGTACAAGAGCAATGTCACAATTACCACATTGTACAATGGAGTCGCCGCCCATCGATCCAGTGACCTGTACGCCGGACGACGTCACCCTGTCAACCGATACCAAGGGCAAGACCTACACGGCATCCTGCAGCAATCCGGGCGGGTTAACCACCACCGGGAACTCCGTCACCATCAAGCGCGATGCCACCAAGCCCCGCATCACCTGGAACACCAGCATCGATGACGGCGAGAAAATATTCATCAGCGATTTACCATCGACTCCCACCTGCACCGCCAGCGACGGCGCTTCCGGGCCGAAGTCCTGCACCATCACCGGCTATAAAAAGACACCCGGGCTGTGGACCATGACTGCCAAGGCCGAGGATAATGCCGGCAACGTGAAAAAAGAAAACCGCATGTACACGGTTGAGGGACTGACCATCAAGGGCTTTTATTCCCCGTTTGTGATGACCACGGTGCCCAATTCCATCAAGCGCGGCACCAAGCTGGACATCAACTGGGAAGTCTTCAACGGCACCACCGAGATCAAGGACAAGAGCATCATCAAGAGCCTGACCATCTCCCAGATCAAGTGCCCGGCGTGGTGGAACAATGACCAGTTCTTTACCGACCCGGAGCTGATCACCTACACCAGCATCCCGCTCTCCTCGATAGTACGGGACGATAACCGCGGCAAGTTCGTCTATTTCTGGAACCTGCCAACAACGGTGCCCTCCTGCTACATCATCAAAATGACCACCACCACTGACGAGTATATCCAGGTCGGGATCAAATCTAAACTGTAAGCAGCCCTAAAAAAATGGTTGCGAGAGGCTGCCCTGTCTATCACCCGGGGCAGCCTTTTTTTCAACCCCGATGCGGTGGGAATAATTACCGGCGCACCCGGGGGAAAATCCGCCGGCCTGTCGTCCAGCCGTCTCCAGGATTCCCGGGGAAAATCCAAGGGATTTGGTCACCCGGCCCAATTGCGCTTCTTTCCAACCTTGACAATTTCAGCAACAGCGTTGACAATTCGTTTAATTCAGGTCCCATTCAGGTCTGATGATTTACCCGGGAGGTATTCTCATGAAAATTTCCAGAAAATGGATTGTTCCAGCCCTGCTGGCTGGACTGGTCATACTGGCGGGCTGCAGCCCCGCCCAGGCAACCGTAGACATTGATCTTATAAAAACCCAGGCGGTGCAGACCGTTGCTGCCCAGGCCACCCTGGATGCAGTCCTGGCCCAGCCCACGGCAACCACCCCGCCTACGCAGGCTCCGCCCACGGAGACGCTGCCGCCTGCCTGGACAGCCACCCTGGAGCGGCCCACCGCCACCACAGCTCCGCAGAAAACCAATACGTCCGCCCCCACCGCCACTTCCAAACCACCCTCCTCGGGCGGAGGCGGCGGGGCTGCCCCAACCGCCAAACCGCCCCAGCCGTATGACTGCAAGCTGGTGGCGCAAAGCCCGGCGGACGGAACGCTGATGAACCCGGCGCAGCCATTTGACGGGCGCTTCACCCTCAAGAACACCGGTACGAAAGCCTGGACCACCGATGAATTCCAGTTCTTCCATAAGAGCGGTGAAGATTTCGACGCTTCAGCAGACGGTTTTTTCATTGACGAGGAAATAGATCCGGGCGATTCCTACACGCTGGTGATGGACATGGTTGCGCCGTTCAATCCCGGCATCTATGTCGGCTGGTGGCACATGCGCAGCGATAACAATGAATACTTCTGCTCCTTCTATACTGCCATCCAGGTGAAGTAACCCGTTCCAGGGCATCTGAAATAATCTGTCAATAGGTTGGACTTGAAAGAACAAATCAAAGCCGAGGCCGGGCGCCTCGGCTTTTTAATCAGCGGGGTAACCGTCCCGCAGCCGCCGCCGCATTACAATACCTACACGCAGTGGCTGGCGGATGGCAGGCACGGCGGTATGGACTACCTGGCCCGGCCGGATGCAATCCGGCGCCGGGCTGACCCCCGCACTCTGCTTCCGGCAGCCAGGTCCATCCTATGCCTGGGATTGCCGTATGCGCCGCTTTCCAATATTCCGGCCTTCACGCAGCCCGTCCCGTTCGGGAAAATTGCCGCTTATGCCTGCTGCCGGGATTATCATGAAGTCCTCCCCCCCAGGATGGATGCCCTGGCCAGGCTTTATGGAGCAATTAACCGGCAAAAAGATCCTCCACAAATCCTATACCGATAGCGCTGCCATCCTGGAACGGGATTTTGCCATGCTGGCCGGCCTGGGATGGATCGGCAGGAACACCTGCCTGATCAATCCGCGCCTGGGATCGTTACCTCCTGCTGGGCGAAATCCTGCTGGATATAGCGCTGGAGCCGGACCCTCCCTTTGAACATGACCACTGCGGGACATGCCAGCGCTGCATCCAGGCCTGCCCGACCGGCTGCATCCTGCCGGACCGGACAATGGATGCCCGCCGCTGCATCGCCTACCTTACCATCGAAAATAAAGGCGCCATCCCGCCGGATTTGCGCAAGACTGTCGGGGAATGGGTCTTCGGGTGTGATAGTTGCCAGATGGCCTGCCCCTGGAACCGGCATGCCGTCACCCGGGAAAGCCTCCCCGGCTTAAGAATGCAGCCGCCCTGCGAATCCATCGATTTGCGGGAGGAGGTAAAACTTACTCCTGCAGCGTTCAATCACAAATATAAGCACAGCCCCATCCTCCGGGCCAGGCGCCGCGGCTACCTGCGCAATATTGCCGTCGTGCTGGGCAACAGCGGGGACCCGGATAACCTGCCAGCCCTGGAGCAGCTGCTGCTTGGTGAAGCAGAAGCCCTGGTGCGCGGCCATGCTGCCTGGGCCATTGGAGAGATAGGCACCCGGGCGGGATTAAAAATCCTCGAGGATGCGCTGCAGCAGGAAAAGGAAGAGGGTGTCTTGCAGGAGATACTTGGCGCCCGCCGGAAATTTTGACGGTTTTTTACGGCAGCCAACCGGGAAGAAATGCGTCTTCTGAAACAAGGCTGCTTTCCCCGGTTTGTGCATCCCAGACCAGCACTTGCGGCTTTGCTGAAGAAGATCCCGAGACCGTCCCCTGGTAAACCAGGCTTTTCCCGGCCGGGTTCCAGCCTGGTACCGCAAAATGGCGGGTTGCATCGTCTGCAACCGCAACCGGGTCGAATCCTTTGGTTGAATAGATCCAGATCTGCCCGCTGAAATTGCCGCCGGTAAGCCGCCTGGAAATGGCGATCCACTCGCCATCCGGTGACAGGGCCGGGCTGTCAAATTCCAGCTGTACCCCGCTCTCCAGCATGATCCCTTCAATTTTGCGCTCAAGCAGATCGGCAGACGCCAGCTGGTTGGATGAAGGCAGCCCCACCAGGTGCGGGATAAGGTATATCAGGTGCTTCCCGTCCAGGGACCAATCACCGCTTTCTCCCATGATGCTGGATAACAGGGTCTCCTCGCCTGTTTCCCGGTCAACCAGCCGGATTCCCCCGCCAGCAGGATCATAATAATTAAGGTACCGGCCGTCCGGGGACCAGCCCGGTTTCCGGCCAACCCGGGCCTGGTTTTCAACGTTCGCTTCTCCCCGGGTGGTATCGATATCAAGGACCATGATTTGCCCGCCGACCTCAGGATTGCCTGCTTCGGATGGTCCGGGATAACGGCTGTACGCAAGCTGCCAGCCGTCCGGGGAAATTGCCGGTTCTATACACCATTCCGCTCCGCAGTCCAGTACCTTTTGCGGATTTTCCCCGCTGCGGCTCATGATCCAGAGATCATACCCGCCATCCCCGTTGCCGGCTGAATAGACAACTTTTGACCCGTCCGGTGACACTCCGAAATCAAACACACCCCCGGCCTGGGCTGTAAGCGCCCGTTGGTCTTTTCCGGCTGGATCACTGACCCATATTTGCGCCGGGCTGCCGCTGGGATGAAGGTAGATCACCGCCGCCTGGCGGATGGGAGCTCTCCAGCGATTTTTCCGGGAAAGGACCTCCCCGCTGGCCGTCACAGACCCGGGCAGCAGGTTCACCTGGATGTCCTCCCCCGGCTGCCAGGGAGTATTCGGAAAAAAGGAGAGGGTTTTCCCCTCCCAGGAGATCCATCCTGACGTTTCCGGCAGGATCTGCAGGCGGCCCTCTACGGATGCTTGCTCCATCTCGGCAGGAAACTCCAGGACCACCGGTCCCTGCGCTCCCAGGCTGTTTTCGGCTGGAAATACCATCACCGGGTTTAACAGCGCCTGCTGCTGATACGCTGTAACAGCATACATGCCAGCCAATCCCAGCAGCAGTATGATTGCAGGTATGGCAAGTCTTTTATGCGGGGTTTTCATAATCGAAATCCGGAAAATCCTTTAAATGAACAATCCCGTTTCAAATGGAAACGGGATTGTAATGAGGTCAAGCGAAGGTTCAGGGTGTTGCCGATGCTGTTGCCGGTGCCTGGATAGTTGCAACGGCCGATATGGCAGGTATTGCTTTGGCAGTGGGAACCGGTGTCACCAGGTTCACTGGTACAATAAGGGTCTCGCCAATAAAGATGGTATTAAGATCCTCCTCGGTAAGCTCATTGGCTTCCAGGATGCCTTCAATCGTGCTGTTAAATTTCAGGGCGATCCCATCCAGGGTATCATTCGCCCGCACCGTGTATTCAATTTCTGTTCCCTTGGCTAAACCGGTGGGAAGGGGGTGGCCGTTGGCAGCGTTGTATTGGGGCCCGGGATGAGAATGGCCTGTCCGGGTGTGATCGGGCATTGCCCGCCAAAATTGTTCAAGGCCAGGAGTATCTCCAGGTCCACCTCGAATGTTGCTGCTATATCAAAACAGTTGTCATTCTCCTGCACGGTGTACTCAAACGGGCCGGACGGAGTGGCGGTTAAGGTGGGGGTGGTTGTAAAGGTGACGGTAGGTGTCAGGCTGGGAGTGATGGTTGGGGTAACCGGAGTGGGGGTATAAGTGATGGTCGGAGTGGGGGTTTTTGAAGCAAACAGGGAGATGGAAACGCCCCCGTCCCCGGAAAGGAACAGGATTATTATAATCAAACCCACAGCCAGTAACAGGACAGCCACCCCTCCAACAATGAAGGGCATCTTCTGCTGTCTTTTACGGTAGGAATCAATTACATCTTGTGGAGACTCATTGTCGAGCATATCAACTCCTCAATCAATTTTGTCAAACTAACCTGATTTTTTTAAATACTAACACGAACTTGTCAAGATGTTAATATACCTATTTGTAACGGAAATCAAGGATTATGGCAAGGGTTCAGACCAGTAATGTTTAGACCAGGAATATTTAGACCAGGAACCTATATGGCGTGATTTTCCACCAGGTATTTTTTGAGATACAGGCCGGTATACGAGGCTTCCACCTGGCAGATCTCCTCCGGAGAACCGGCGGCAATCAGCTCCCCGCCCCGGTCACCGCCTTCCGGACCAAGGTCAATCACATAATCTGCAACCTTGATGATATCCATATCATGTTCAATGATCAGGACCGTATTTCCGGTATCCACCAGGCGCTGCAGGACTTCAATTAATTTATGTACATCCGCGGCATGCAGCCCGACGGAAGGTTCATCAAGCACGTATAGCGTTCTTCCGGTCGCCCGCTTGGAGAGCTCGCGTGCCAGTTTTACACGCTGGGCTTCCCCTCCAGAGAGGGTTACCCCGGGCTGGCCGATGCGAATGTAACCCAAACCCACTTCTTCCAGGGTATTCAGGCGGTTCATGATGGCCGGGAAAGCCGAAAATATCTCCCGGGCTGATTCAACGGTCAGATCGAGCACATCGGCAATGGATAATCCCTTGAAATGAATCTGCAGCGTTTCGCGGTTGAAGCGGGCGCCGTGGCAGATATCACAGGGAACATAAACATCCGGCAGGAACTGCATTTCAATGCGCAGCTGGCCCTGCCCCTGGCAGGCTTCACAGCGGCCCCCGTGGACATTAAAGGAGAAACGTCCGGGCTTGTAGCCGCGCAGCTTGCTGTCCGGCAGCTCGGCAAACAGCTTGCGGATTTCATCAAACATGCCGGTATACGTACCCGGGTTGGAACGGGGTGTCCTGCCGATGGGTGACTGGTCAATATTGATCACTTTATCCAGGAAGTCCAACCCTTCGATGCGGTCATGTTCTCCCGGCGTGATGCGCGTACCATTGAGTGCTTTTGCCAGCGATTTATACAGGACATCCACCATTAAGGTGGATTTTCCGGATCCGGAAACACCGGTGATGCACACCAGTTTGCCCAGCGGAATTTCAACATCCAGGTTCTTCAGGTTATTTTCCCGGGCGCCGACAATTTTAACTTTTTTACCGCTGCCGCTGCGCCGATGTTCCGGCATGGGCACCTGCAGGCGCTTTGAGAGATAGGAACCGGTTAAGGATTGGGGCGAAGCCAGGATGGCATCCAACGGACCTTCGGCAACCACCCACCCCCCGTGCTCGCCGGCGCCCGGACCCAGGTCAATAATCCAGTCAGCCTTGCGGATGGTGTCTTCATCATGTTCCACAACCAGGACGGTATTGCCAAGATCGCGCAGCGATTCCAGGGTGGCGAGCAGCCTGGCATTATCCCGCTGGTGCAGTCCAATGGAGGGCTCATCCAGTACGTAGAGCACCCCCATCAGCCGGGAACCGATCTGGGTAGCCAGGCGGATGCGCTGAGCTTCCCCGCCGGATAAGGTCCCTGCCGAGCGGTTCAGGGATAAATAATCCAGCCCGACATCCACCAAAAAACCCAGGCGGGTATTAATTTCGCGCAGGATGCGGCTGGCAATTGCTTTCTGGCGCTCGCTGAGTGCACCGCCCGCCGCCAGCTTTTCCATCCACAGGCGGGAGCGCAGTACCGGCCAGGAAGTAACCTCAACAATGTTATGGTCTGATACCGTTACTGCCATGGATTCGGGGCGCAGCCTGGTACCTTTACAGGTCGGGCAGACACGGTCGGACATGAATTCTGAAATCCTCGAGCGGATGAAATCCGAGTTGGTCTCGCGGTAGCGCCGTTCCAGGTTGGGGATGACCCCCTCGAAGGGTGTCCGGTAGGTGGATTCGCGGTTATTGCGGCCTTCCAGCTTAATTTTAATTTCTTCCTCGCCGGTCCCGTAGAGGATTTTATCCATCTTTTCCGGTGGAATGGTACGCACCGCTGCATCCATATCGATCTTGTAATGGTGGGAGACGGCTTCAACCATCTGCCAGTAATACCCACCTTGAAAACGCCCGGTATTCCACTCCATGGCAGCAATCGCCCCCTCATTCAGGGAACATTCCGGGTCCGGCAGCAGCAGGTTGGGATCGATCTCCAGCTTGGAGCCGAGTCCCTGGCAGTCCGGGCAGGCGCCGTGCGGGGTATTGAAGGAAAACATGCGCGGTTCAATATCCGGCAGGCTGATGCCGTGTTCCGGGCAGGACAGGTGTTCCGAAAAGAACAGGTCCACTGCCGGTTCTTTGCTTATATCGTTGATGATCAGGAATCCTTCGCCCGTCTTCAGGGATGTTTCCACCGAATCGGTCAGGCGCGAACGCATCGATTTCTGTTCCTCATCCGATTCGTTGTGGGAAAGAACCAGCCGGTCAACCACAGCCTCAATATTATGGATCTTATAGCGGTCAAGGGTGATCTCTTCATCCAGGCTGTACACCTTGCCGTCAACCCGCACCCTGGCAAACCCCGCCTTGCGGATTTCCTCGAATACAGTCTGGTAGGTTCCCTTCCGCCCGCGCACAATCGGGGCAAGGATCAGCAGCCGGCTTCCATCCGCCATTTTCTCGATGAAGTCCACAATCTCCTGGGCGGACTGCTTGACCACTTCCCGGCCGCAAACCGGGCAGTGCGGAATGCCAATCCGCGCATACAGCAGGCGCAGGTAATCATATATCTCGGTGACCGTGCCGACCGTCGACCGCGGGTTATGGGAGGTTGCCTTCTGATCGATGGACACCGCCGGGGAGAGCCCCTCAATGGCATCCACTTCCGGTTTATCCATCTGCCCCAGGAACTGGCGGGCATAGGAGGACAGCGATTCCACATAGCGGCGCTGCCCTTCAGCAAAAATGGTATCAAATGCCAGGGAAGATTTGCCGGAACCGGACAAACCGGTGATAACCACCAGTTTGTCCCGTGGAATATCAACGCTGATATTTTTCAGGTTATGCTGGCGGGCGCCGATCACGCGGATGTTATTGCTCATAATGGACAACCTTTTGAGAAATGCTCAGAACTTTTCCCGGTTAGAGATAACAGAATATATTTTCTAATTAATGGTCTGCAATTTAATATTATACCAAATCCATTCCAAAGCCCGGGAACAATTGTATAACACCCCCCTCCCGGAGGGTGAATTATTATCAGCATATCCTTAAAGTGAACTTCGCGATTATTATTCCCGCAAAATGGATACCTATTCATCCGTAAAGGAGGACTGGTTGTCCTTTTCCCGATAAATTCATTCCGGTGATTGTGCCGGATGAGTGGATGTATAATTGGGTTTTAAGCCTCTATTAAGAAACGGAGCGGCAGAATGGAACAAAAAAATGTCAGGAAAATCCAGAATGCCTGGGCTATGTACGACTGGGCAAACTCAGCATTTGTCACCTCCATCATGGCGGCAGTGTTACCCGTGTATTATGCTTCGGTTGCCGGGTCTAACCTGCCCGGGAATACTGCCACGGTCTACTGGGCTTACACAAGCTCCATCTCCCTGCTGATTGCAGCCATTATCGCCCCTTTCCTGGGTGCAATTGCCGATTTCAAGGGCAATAAGAAGAAATTTTTGCTGGCCTTCATCATAATAGGTGTGCTGGGTACGGCCCTGCTGTACTTTGTACGCACCGGTGACTGGATGATGGCATCCCTTTTCTTCATCCTGGGGGAGATTGGCCTTGCCGGTTCTTTTGTTTTTTATGATGCATTGCTGCCGCACATCACCACGCCGGAAACAATTGACCAGGTTTCCTCGCGCGGTTATGCCATGGGCTACCTTGGCGGAGGCATCCTCCTGGCAATTAACCTGGCCATGATCATGCTGGCTCCCGGGGAATTGACCGGCTTGATGACCCGCCTGTCCTTCCTATCCGTGGCGGTCTGGTGGCTGGTGTTCTCCCTGCCGATCCTGCGCGTGGTTCCGGAACCCCCCCGCAGAATCCTGCCCGGCGAGAAGGACCTTAATCCTTTCACAGCGTCAACCAAACGGCTGACCAGGACCTTCCGGGAGATCACCCGCTTCCGCAACCTGTTTCTTTTTCTGTTGGCTTTCTGGTTCTACAATGACGGCATCGGCACCATCATCAAAATGGCAACCATCTACGGGGCGGAAATCGGCATCGGGCAGGTTGACCTGATCGGCACCCTGTTGATGGTCCAGTTTGTCGCCATCCCTTTTGCATTTCTATTCGGTTGGCTGGCGAACAGGATCGGTACGAAACAAGCCTTATCCATCAGCCTGTTTGTCTATATCGGCATCGCCATTGCCGCCTACTTTGTCAGCCTGCCCTGGCATTTCTGGGCGCTGGGATTTGCCGTGGCAACCGTCCAGGGAGGCAGCCAGGCGCTCAGCCGCAGCCTGTTCGGAAGGATGGCTCCTAAAAGCAAATCGGCTGAATTTTTCGGCTTCTTTTCGGTTTTTGAGAAATTCGCCGGGATAGCCGGTCCGTTTGTTTTTGGCCTGGTGGGGCAGATCATGGGCAACAGCCGCCTGGCAATCGTCTCCCTGATCATTTTTTTTGTGGTTGGGCTGGTGATACTTTCACGGGTAAACGTGGAGGATGGTGTGCGGGCTGCACGCGAGGATGAAGCCGAGCTGCTCTCGGTTTCCTGAACCTGCCCGGAATTTAACCGGCAAAACCTCAGTTCTAAACAGAAAAGAACTTCAACGCCTGGCGCAGTCTCTCTTCAAGGTCCTGGGGGGTATCCTTTGGAATGTACTGGATGGCAGCCTGGGCTTCGACGATGCTGTAGCCAAGCCCGGTCAGCGCCGCCATCACCTCGGTATCCACATCGCTTTCAGGGATCCGATCAAATTCTCCTTCCCCTTTAATCCTCCCTTGCAAATACAGGCCAATCTTCTGGGCAGTCTTTTTTCCAACCCCCGGTACCCGGGCAAAAATATCAGGCTGTTCGCTGAGCACAGCCCGGCGGATTGCATCGACAGTTAGTGACGAAATAATTGCAGCACTCAGGCGTGGACCAACGCCATTAACTCCCAGGAGCAGATTGAAATAATTGCATTCCTCCTGGGATTCAAAACCATACAGGGTCAGCGAATCCTCCCTTACCACCAGATGGGTGAACAAAAAAACCCTGTCCTCCAGGCGGGTCTGCTCCCTCACAGCCGGAGAAACGAAAACTTTAAACCCAATCCCGCCCACATCCAGGATAATAAAATCGTCACCAGCCTGGATCATCCTTCCTTGTATGGTCGCTATCATAGCCAGTCCTCATTATCTAGTTTTACCAGTTTACTGCCCGAAGGTATTGATGGAGCCGCCGGGACCAGGGGGCTGACCTTCCTTTCAATACTCCGGGCCGTGATCCTGAATGAAAGTGCTGTATGCTGACATTGGATTACGCTGCCAGCGGTTTTGAGTATGTTTGAAAAGTGCTCAGAGCAGAAATATCCGGCATTACCATGAACAGGTGATTATTCAAGACATTGTTTTCAAGCGCTGATCAGCAGCCTGGCAAATAACCCGCATCCATAAATGGTAGTTGCTCTTATTCCTCTGTCCATGTGAGTCAATGGCGGTTAAACTCATAACCGCATCAGCAGGGGTATGAATAATCACGTTTCCTGCCTGTTTGTCTGAATAGATGAATCACTTTTCGTTCAGGAATACCAACAACTCGTAGACCAAAATCGCCGGCCAGACGATGCCTTTCAAGAATCCCTGGACCCCCTCCCGGAATGTGGCGGCGCGCTTGAAGTAATACACCCAGGCGCCGATGACACCCAAGGCATAAACCGTATCGGAAGACCCGCCGTGATGGTCAGGGCTAATTTTCTGTTTCTCGGGTTCGCTTGGAATTATTTCACTGGTCATTTCTTCTCCTTTTTTATCCACCTATAGCTGCGATAGGATTCAATATTCCCTTGCAGGAACTCCGCCAGGCATTGGATAGTGGTCATAACACCCATTTATGGGTTACCTGCATCCTGAGGTACCTTCCCATCTCAACTCTGATTCACTCATGATAATTAAATATTACCATCATTCGGCGTTTATTGTTTTTATCCTTCCACCCGTTGCAGCAATCATGCTGCTTGTTGAGCAGGGTACCAACAGGCTTTCACTGCTTGGATTCCCATAAACAAATAATATCATCCGTCCTGAGAGAATTTATACCTCCCGAAACACGGGGTTATACTGTCGAGAAATGGCTGAATTTCCCGTTTCACCCGCTGGATTATCCGGGATTTCCAGCTGGATATTTCCGGGGTTTTTTAGGCCTGGTATGATTTGGAATAAATCCTGGACAGGGGATGATAAGCCAGGCGCTTGATTAGTTTTATGATTTTCGTAGGCGGATGGTCTTCTGTTTGAATACTTCCGAAAGGATCACCGCCGCAGCGATGGATACATTTAAGGAATCACTGCGCCCTTCCATGGGGATTCTCACGCAGTAATCACACATCTGCAGGTGTTTTTCGGTCAGCCCTTCGCGCTCGCTGCCCATCAGGAGGACAAGGTTATCCGGGTAATAAACCTGGTAATAATCCACCGGGGAATCCCCGCTGGCCCCTACCAGGGTAAAAGGGCTAACCTGCAGGTGCGTCCCCAGTTCTTCCAGGGTCACCTTAACCAGTTTTTGTGAGAAAACCGCTCCCATGCTGGAACGCATTGCCGTTGGATCATAGGGATCGGTTGACTGGTCCAGCAGCAGGACCCCCTCGGCGCCGAAGGCATCCCCGGTCCGCAGGATCGTGCCCAGGTTGCCCGGATTCTGGATGGAATCAAGGGCTAACCACAGGCTGCCCTCCCTGAGGATGTTCACATCGGCCAGGGTGTGCCAGCGCTGGTGTACAGCTGCAGCGATCCCCTGGGGATTGTCCTTGAGAGAAAAATAGCGGAAGACGTCTGCACTGACCTCTACGGCAGCAGTTCCGCCGTTTTGCCTGCTCCTGGACCAGGTTTTGCCCAAATTCACTGGATAAAAGTTCGGGGGAATAAATAATCTCTTCAATCCTGGCCCCGGTCTGGACCGCTTCCCCAACCAGGCGCAGACCCTCTATATAAAACAAACCCGTACTCTGGCGGTACTTGCGGTCTTTCAGTTTCTTTATTTCTTTTATGGCGGGGTTTGCTGTGCTGGTAATCATGGGATGACCTGCATGAGAGGTTCAGGATTCAACCATTTCGGAAAAACGATGGCTGTGCAGGTGGCAGATGGCTATTGCCAGGGCGTCGGCTGCATCATCGGGTTTTACAATCGTATCCATCTGCAGGAGCACTTTGACCATTTCCTGGATTTGTTTTTTATCGGCTTTACCGTAACCAGCCACGGCCTGTTTCACTGCAACAGGCGGGTACTCGAACACGGGAATACCCGCCAGGGCACAACACAGCAGGACAACCCCGCGTGCCTGGCTGACAGACATGGCAGATTTCACGTTTTTCTGAAAAAAAAGCGTTTCAACTCCTGCGCTGGCCGGCTCAAACTGTTCAATTAGCCGGTTCAAGCCGTTGAAAAGCTGAAGCAGGCGCTCCTGCTGGGACAGCCCGGCTTCGGTTTGGATCACCCCGCAAGCCATACAGGAAATCTCGCCGGTTTCATCTTCTTTAATGAGACCGTAACCGGTGATCGCAATTCCCGGATCAATCCCCAGAATGACCATGACTGCTGTCAGGCTTCCAAACTCTGCAGGGCTTCTTCGGTTATTTTTAGATTGGTGTAAACGTTTTGAATATCATCCAGCTCTTCAAGTGCTTCTATGGTACGCAGCACCTGCAGGGTTTCGTCCACAGCCAGTTCAATTTCCTGGTTGGGAATCATGCGCAGTTCCGCTTCATTCGGGAGGGTTTTAGCATCCCTGAAAATATCGCTGAGGATTTTAAAATTCTCCACCGGGGCAATTACCTCAATCATTTCTTCTTCTTCGCTCACATCATCTGCTCCGCCTTCCAACTGCCAGCTCAAAGATTTTATCGAAGTTATTCTTGGCGGATGGGAAGGAAAAATATGCAATACGCTTAAACTGCCAGGTAACCGAACCGACCTCACTCATGCTTCCGCCAGACCTGGTAAGGATGTGGCGTATTTCAGAAACAGTCCGGTTGCGGTTTTCAGTGACGCATTCGAGAACGAAGGCAATGCCATGAGGACCATACCCTTCATAGTTGGCTTCAACAAAATCCTCGCTGTCCTTCAATTCACCAGCCCCGCGTTTAATTGCCCTCTCAATATTATCCTTTGGCATATTTGCTACGCGGGCATGATCCACAGCCAGGCGAAGGCGGAAATTCATGTCCGGATCGCTGCCTCCCTCGCGTGCCGCCATGAGAATTTCACGGGTGAGTCGTGTAAACAGCTGCCCGCGCTTGGCATCGGCGGCGCCTTTCTTTCGCTTAATCGTAGACCATTTAGAATGTCCAGACATAGGCAAATTCTCCTTTTGATTCGTATCCCTTTTTATTGGATAAAAAATAAATTATATCATGCAAGCCGTTCCCCGTTGATTTCAGCGCACCCTGGAATTCTGCCTTTCTTTTTCAAATTCCACCGGGTTTATCAGGCTGCCAATCCCTTCAATGCTCACCTCCACCTGGTTGCCGTGTTCTATCGGCCCGCTGCCAGGGGGTGAACCGGATAGAATGACATCCCCCGGGTGCAGGGTCATTACCGATGAAACAAATGCCACCAGCTGCGGGATAGTGAAAACCATCTCATGGGTTGAGGCCATCTGGCGCATTTCCGCATCCACCCGGCAGGTGATCAGCAAATCCACCGGGTCCAGTTCCGTTTCAATCCATGGCCCGATCGGGCAAAAGGTATCAAACCCCTTGGCACGATCCATGATTCCATCTTCCTCCATCAGATCCCGGGCGGTAATATCGTTGGCTATGGTATAGCCAAAAATGAAATCACGGGCATTTTCCATATTAATCCAGCGCCCCTGCTTGCCGATCACCACGGCCAGCTCTGCGCCATGCACCACATTATGGCTTTGGGGAGGCAGGTAGATGGGATCATTTGGTCCAATAACCGTTGTGTGCGGTTTAAAATGCAGCAGCGGAATTTCCGGGATAGGCGGTTTCTCGCTGGCGGAATGGACTACGTAATTATTAATAATGCCAATCACTTTTGCGGGAATTACCGGTGCAGCCAGCCGGACCATGCTCAGCGGGATGTTGGCTTCTTTTCGCCTGTATTCATGGAAAATATCCCCTTCCACCGGTCCGATGCGGTCCTCGTAAATCCATCCATAACTGGTTTCAGCGCCTCCCAGCCGGTAACGTACAAATCGCATATGCTATCTCTCCGGAATCCGATCTCCAAAGGAAAAAAGTTGGATTCCTGTTTTTCTGGGGTATAATATTTGGCACGGGCGGGTAGCTCAGTTGGTTAGAGCGCGTCCCTTACAAGGATGAGGTCGCAGGTTCGAGTCCTGTTCCGCCCACTACATGACTGGAAAAATCCAACTTTCGCCTTATAGAATTATTATAACCTCCTCAACCAGCAAAACCTGCATCCCGCAGGCATTTTTCTCCTGAATAAGCCGATAAGAGTCGTTCCCATTTAAAACTGACCCTGCATGGATTGGGCATAACCGGTCAATTCTACATAGCCTTTTCCGCCAACCGGTACCCCTTTATATTCTCCCGCCACGTCCACTGCCCCTTCCCAGTAAATGAAATTCAGGTTTAATTCCTGGTCATCGAGCAGGGGTTTAATATTCAAAGAGAGGCCTTCGCTGGGAACATCGATCCTCCAATTGGATGGATAAACAGCCCCGGATTGGGCGCTCTCCCAGGTTTCATTAACCTGGATCTTAAAATCGCCGGCATTCAGTGCCCGGGAGTTTCCCTGCGGGTCAATCCAGATGCCGCGTGAATAAGGGTCGATCTCCCCTTCATTGTTGCGGATGGTATATACCATCAATTCATACCCGTTATCAAGCTGCAGGGCAAACCAGTCCCAGCCAACCTGATCCTGGCTCAAGGCGCTGGTGCTGAACTCATGGTCCATCCAGCTGCTGCCATCCACCTGGAACTGCTCTGCGCCAATGGTGACATTCCCGCTCGAATCCAGCCTCGAAAGGGAGTAATACATGGAGGCATTTCCTTCCTCAGGACCTTTCTGGCTGTAACCATCCTCCCCCTGCAGCACGGGACCTTTGCTGTCCTTTAAGGTTAAATCCAGCCGGATATCCCCTTCAGATGCCTGAAGCCGGTATGTATCTGCACCAATCTCCTCCACAGACCAGTCTTCCAGCCAGACCCGGAATTCCGGGTCTGCAGACGCCCCGGCCAGTCCGGCTGCCCCGCGTCCCAGGCGGTCGAAATAATAAAAACTCCCATCCCGGACATCCGTAATGGCAAAATGCGCCAGGTATACCTGTTCGGCTGCCCACTGCGACGACCGCGTTGGCCGCAGATCCTCCGGCAGGATAGCCCGCCGGAAAAAGGTGAGCTGGTATCCGAACTCCCTTCCATCTTTGGAGACCAGGTTGCCGGTGTAATACCACCACTCCGTCTGGTAGTCCGGATGGGCGCCATGGTCTTCGGGAAACACCAGTTTTACATCCGGGCTGGCAGCCTTGAAATTGTCCTGGACAGCCGGGGAGGGTATGAGCAGCTGCGTATCTTCCTGCTGTGTCACCCTTGAGCATCCTGCTGCGATAAGAAATAAGAACAGAAACCTTGTTGTTAGCCAATAAAATGCGTGCAGTCTGCCTTTACTCATAACGGATAGCCTCCACCGTGTGCATCCTGACCAGCCGGTAGGCAGGATAGATGCCAGCCAGTAAAGCAGCCGCCACCGCCACCAGGACTGCCTGGATGTATACCTCCGGCTGGCTGGAGAGTTGCAGTGTCCACCCAAATGAACGCCGGTTAATGATGTAAACCAGGATATATGCCAGGATGTAGCCAGTTGGGGCAGCCAGCAGTCCCGCAATGAACCCCATTATCCCGGTTTCCAGCATGACCAGGCCCCACATTTGCCTGCCGGTCAGCCCAAGAGCCCTCAGGATGCCCATTTCCCTCTGTTTTTCCAGCTGGAGCAGTAAAAGGGTATTTAATATCCCGATAAATGCCACAACGGTGGCCAGGATGCGCAGGGCGGAGGTGATGGCAAATGTGCGGTCAAAAATCTTCATCACCTCGGCGCGCAGTTCTTTATTGGGACGCACCAGCAGGGTTTGGTCGGTGATTAGATTTTGCTCCAAATCGCTGGCAAGCAGGTCGGAATCCACACCATCCTCGAGGCGCAATCCAATCGCTGTGACGGATGGATCCTGCCAGAGGCTTTGATAGACATCGCTTGCCATCATTACCGTTCCGGTTGTCGAGGAATAATCGAAGAATACTCCCAGCACCTTAAAATCCTGCCAGCCGCTGGTTGTCAGCAGCCGTAGAGAACTTCCCGGGGAGAGTAAATCTAACCTTCTGGCAATAGGCTCAGAAACCAGGATGCCGCCATTCAGCATTTCCTCCCAGATTTGCCCACGGTCCACTGTCTTCTGTAAGAATAAACGCTCAAAACCGATATCGCTGTTGGTTGTGGAATCTACATCCACCGCCCCGAAGCTGGATTCCAGCGTTGTGGAGCGCAGGATATCCACCCTGTTCACCCCCGGAAAGCTCTCCAGCTGGGTAAGAATTGCAGGATCAATACTGGAGGTTGCCGATGTCGCCGAGAAACTGGGTGCAGAGATGTAAATGTCACCCTGCAGGCTTTCAGCCAGCCAGACCTGCACGGTGTAGCGAAAACTTTCAATCATTACCCCCACCCCGATTGAAACAGCCAATGCAATCATCAGGGCGGTGACAGCTACGGAGGTACGGCTGATTGTTTTCGCCAGGTTGCGCGGCGCCATTTTTCCCAGCAGTCCGAAGGGTATGCTCAACAGTGGAGCAAATCCTTTAAGCATAAAGGCCATGACCAAACCTGCCATCAAGGCAATTGCCATTACGATGGCAAAGGTGCCCCCAAACCCCAACAGGATGTTGTCCGGTTTAATGGAAAACAACAGCAGTCCAACCAGGAACAGCAAAACACCGCCTGCAGCGGCCAGGCGTATATTCCTATCGGCCTTTGTCTCCAATCCTGAGCGCTGCATGGCAAGGTATGGGGGTGTAGTGGAAGCCTCCACCGCCGGGAACACCGCTGCCAGCATTGTGGCAATAATTCCCAGGGCAGCGCCTCGAACCAGGCTGCCGGCCGGGATACTTACCGACCGCACCGTTGTTGTGAAAAACAAATCTTCAATTGTCTGGGATACCAGTTTCACGGTTTCCTGGGATAGGAGAAGCCCCAACCCAATCCCCAGTGCGCTGCCAATTAAACCAACCAGGAAGGCTTCTCCCAGCACCAGTGCAAATACCTCGCGCCTGGTGACCCCCAGGCTGCGCATCGTGCCATACAGGGATCGGCGCTGGACAACTGCAAAGGTCATCGTGTTGTAGATTAAGAACAGTCCTACCAGCAATGCCAGCAGGCTCAGGGCAGTCAGGTTTAATTTGAAAGCCTCGCTCATCTCCCGGATGGCTCCCTGCCGCGACGAAGCCTCGATCAGCCGGGCACCTTGCGGGAGCCAGTTGGAAATCCTGGCTGCCGCTTCGGGATCATTTTCCGGAAGGATCAGATCAATGCTGTCAATCCACCCGCTCCTGCCGGTAATTTCCTGTGCCGTTGCTATATCAGCGATGATGACGCCGTTGAGCTGCCGGCGCGTGATATCATCCGGCGAATCCAGGAGTCCGGCAACAAATGCCTGCCTGGTTAAACCGTCCACCTCAATATCGATCAATGAGCCAGGCAGCAAATCCTTTTCCCGGGCTAGATCAAGCGAGAGGTATACCGCACCTGGCCGGCTTAGAAAGGTGATTAATTGCTCGAAATTTACCGACTGGTTCCAGGCAATATAATTCCGGAATGGAGCATCAGCAAACGGATCCAGCCCCAGGAGCTGAAAGTTTTTCTCCCCCAATTGAGGAGAGGTGACATAATTGGAGATCAGTGGGGCAGCTGTTCGGGCAATCCCGGCGGCTTTGAAATCGGCGTAAATGTTCTCATCCAATCCCAGCGGCCCGCCTATAATTTGATGCGTTGCTTTGCCAGCCAGGGCTTCCGTGCTGAGGGTAAACGATACGGCCGCGCTTTGATTGGCAACATCGATCGACACGGCAACCGCTACCCCAAGAGCCACTCCAAGGATCATCATCACGCTCTGCAAAAGATGCCTTTGCAGATAGCGGTAGCTGATCCTCCACATTCCCAGGGGAAAAAGCGGCGGCATCAGCAGTCCCTGTTTTCCAATAGTTTGCCATTGCAGAGTGAGAACCTGGCATCCGCATAGCTGGCAGCTTCCTGGCTGTGGGTGACCATGATCACATTTTTACCTGCCTGGCGGGTTAAACGATCCAAAAGGTTCAAGATCTGCCGGCCGGTCTCTTCATCCAGATTCCCGGTGGGTTCATCTGCCAGCACCAGGATTGGATTGTGAACCAGCGCCCGGGCAATTGCCACCCGCTGCTGCTCACCACCCGACAGTTTGTCCGGGAATGTTTTTACCCTGTCCAACAGACCCACTTCCTCCAGCAGGTTTTTTGCCCTTTCAATCCCGGCTCCTTTATAGGTTCCGTTTAATTCCAGGGGTAAGGTGACATTTTCCCAGACTGTCAGGGTAGGGATCAGGTTAAAAAACTGGAATATAAAACCGATCATCTGCCGCCTGAAAAGGGTCAGCTCAAAATCGCTAAGGGCTGCCATATCCCTGCCCATAAAGTTGATCCTGCCCTCGTCAGCCCGGTCGATGCCGCTGATCAAGTTTAACAAGGTCGTCTTCCCGGTACCGCTTTTACCCAGGACGGCAATAGACTGCGCCGGATAAACCTCCAATCCTGCTTGATCCAAAACAACCCGGATTTTTTCACCCTCCTGGTAAGACTTGGATAAACCTTCAATCACCAGGATTGGCTTTCTATCATCCATGCCTTCCTGCACTGACTCCATATTTCCAGGAGGATTTTGAATTTGACTATTCATATCGGGATAGGTCCTTGAGTTTTTACGTTTTTTATTGATCAAATTGTAAATCATTGGGGCAGGATGTGGATAACGTTTGTGTAACCTTATTTTGAAAGCAGGAAAATTAGCAGTAAATTTAACAATTTTCTAAGACATTCCACCCGGCAAATCCTGTATAATAAAGATGAGGGGATGACAGGCTTCGACGGGAGAGGCTGGCCCCGAACTGCGAGTCGAGAGGTGCCGACCTCGGAAAATCAGCACAAAAAAACAAGTGCCAATCGCACTACCTACACGGCGATGCCCCTCGCTGCTTAATTGCAGCTAAGGCAAAACCCAAGGTCTCCTCGTGAGACCCGTCCGCCTACCCCGCCCTCCTGCCGGCGGTAGAACGGGCGTCAAAAAGCCGGAGTGCCGTACAGGACGTCACGAACTGTGCGAAAGAGGGCTTTCGGGCTCAAGTGGCTAACCGGATGCCGGTCTGTTGATCTCCCTGCAGCCAGTGAAATTAAAGATCGACTAAACTCGTAGATGTTCGAGGGTTGATTCTTTCGGACGCGGGTTCGATTCCCGCCATCTCCACCTGGATTCAAAAAAGCTGGCTAAAGCCAGCTTTTTTGTTATCCGTTCACCAGGCCGCCTGGCAGACCAGGCCCTTTAGATAATTACCCTCCGGAAAATGGAGTGAAACGGGGTGGTCCGGACTCTGCCAGAGCCGTTCCACAATTTTGGCATCCACACCGGCATCGAGAGCAGCCCCTGCCACAATTTTCTGGAATAAATCGGCCGATACCCCGCCTGAGCATGAGAAGGTAAAGAGGGTTCCCCCAGGTTTCAACAATTTAAAGGCCAGCAGATTGATGTCTTTATAAGCCCTGGCAGCGCGTTCCACCTGGGAGATGGTGGGTGCAAACTTGGGAGGGTCGAGAACAATTGCATCAAAACTGCTGGCGCGGTCCCTCAAGCGCCGTAGTTCCTGGAAGACATCCCCTTCAATCCATTCGGAAGAATCCGGATTGTATCCGTTCAGGCTCAAATTTTCCCTGGCCAGCTGCAGAGCACTGCCGGAACTGTCAATGGAACACACATTTCCTATACCGGCAGTTAACGCAGCCACGGAGAAAGCCCCCGTATAGCAAAAACAGTTCAGCAGGGAGCCGCCGCTGTCCCGGTTTGAGAGATATTCCTGCAGGCGCAGGCGGTTTTGCCTCTGGTCCAGGTAAAAGCCGGTTTTATGGCCGTCCTGGTAATCCACCAGGTAGCGCTGATTACCTTCTTTGATGACCACCGGGCAGGCAGCTTCGCTTCCAAACAGCAAGCCGGATTTTTGCTCCAATCCCTCCAGCTTGCGCACGTCCACATCCGAGCGCTCATAGATGCAGTCGGCATCAATCATTTCACTCATCAGCGAAATCAGACTTTCCCGCCAGAATTCTGCACCGGCAGACAGGAATTGGAGCACCAGCACCCGATCATAGATATCGGCGACGAATCCGGGCAGACCGTCTGATTCGGCGTTGACCAGCCGTACAGCTCCGCCGGGCTGAAACAAACCCATTTGCTTACGCAGTTGGAATGCATGCTGTAAACGAGTTTTAAACAAGTCCGGATTTACAGGTTCATCAGTAAAAGTCCACACCCGCGCCCTGATTTGCGAGACGGGGCTGTAGGCAGCCCGGGCAAGCATGTTTCCCGAAGCGTCATTTATCAGGACCGTGCTGCCTGGGGCAGGGTTTCCTTCCAGGCGGTCAACAGCCCCGGAAAAGATCCATGGATGTAAATGCCGGATAGATTTTTCCCTCCCGGGCTTCAATATTAATGTTTGATTTTTTTCCATCTGGATATTCTTCTCTTTGTAAGGGTTCAATCGATTTTAAGCTTCCCCAGGATTGCCAACAAGCCGGCCTCATCCAGGGTAGCAACTCCCAGCTGCTTCGCTTTTTGCAGCTTAGAACCGGCTTCTTCACCAACCACAAGGTAGTCGGTTTTGGCACTCACGCTGCTGCTGACCTTTCCGCCGGAATTCTGGATAAGCTCTTTGGCCTCCTCACGGCTGTATGTTGGCAGAGTACCGGTAAGAACAAATGTCAGCCCGGAGAGCGGCAGCCGGTCCGGTTCTGCTCCACCAGCCTGGTCATTGACCGGCCAGACCCCTGCTGCGCGGAACTTCTCCAGCAGGTTAAGGTTAGCCGGTTTATGAAACCAATCCACAATTGCTGCGGCAATATTCGGCCCTACTCCTTCAATCATCTGCAATTCCTCAAGGGATGCCCGGCTCAAATGGTCCAGGTCAGGGTAACGCCGGGAAAGGTCTTCGGCCATCACTTCACCCACCCCGCGGATGCCCAGGGCAGTAATAAAGCGGGACAGGGGCCGTTTGCGCGAGGCATCTATGGCTTCCAGGACGTTTTCCGCCTTTTTCTCAGCAAAACCCTCCAGCTGGAGCAAATCTTCCTTCTTCAGGGTGTACAAATCCGCCAGGTCTTTTACAAGTCCAGCCTCAATGATCTGCTGCCCGATGCGGATGCCCAATCCCACCATATCCATCGCCCCGCGTGAAACAAAATGTTCCAGGTGCCGCACAAGCTGGGCCGGACAGTTGGTATTGACGCAGTACCAGGCAACTTCACCCGGTATGCACTCCACCACCTCCCCGCAGGAAGGGCAGTTGTCCGGGGGTATGTAAGGCGGTTCATTTCCGGTGCGGTTCTCGACTACCGGACCAATGACATAAGGGATGACATCACCGGCACGCTTCACCAGCACCCGGTCACCCTCCCGGATGTCCTTCTCATTAATAAAATCAAAATTATGCAGGGTTGCCTGGCGCACAATAACCCCCCCCACCTCAACCGGTTCCAGCACAGCATAAGGCGTCAGTACCCCGGTTCGACCCACATTGACCCGGATTTCCCTCAGGTTGGTGGTTACTTCCCGGGCGGGAAATTTAAATGCCAGGGCACCGCGCGGGTCTTTTCCAACATATCCAAGATCGTTTGCAAGCTCCAGATTGTTGATCTTGATCACCACTCCATCCACTTCAAAAGGAAGCTCGTCACGTATTTGAACCCATTTTTCGCAAGCTTTCAGGACAGAATCAAGGTCTTTGCAATATTGAACCTGGTCAGAAACCGGGAACCCAAGCTCACGGAAATAATTCAAGGTCTCCCACTGGGTTGGGGGTACATCCCCTTCAGAAAAAACAATATTGTAAACCAGCAGTTTCAGCGGCCGCGTGGCGGTAATATTGGCATCCAGCTGGCGCAAAGAACCAGCAGCGGTGTTGCGGGGATTGACATAAGTGCGTTCACCTGCTTCGGAAAGCCTGCGATTCAATTCCTCAAAATCATCCAGCCAGATCAATGCCTCACCGCGCACGACCAGGTATTCCGGAACCTGCAGTACGGATTTTTCAACCGGAATATGAAGCGGCAGCGAATGCACCGTGCGTAAATTGGCCGTAATATCTTCCCCAACCGATCCATCCCCGCGCGTTGCCCCCTGGACAAAATTTCCCTGGCGGTAATGCAGCACAACGGTAAGGCCGTCCAATTTCGGTTCAACCACAAAATCAGCAGTGCTGACGCGGGCGTCCAGCTTGCGGATACGTTCGTACCAGGCAACGATCTCCTCCAGGTTGAAAGCATTCGACAGGCTGAGAATTGGAGCTGGATGTTCGGTTTTCTGGAATTTCTCGGATGGTGGAGCTCCTGCCCTTTGGGTGGGAGATGTGGCAGTTATCCATTCCGGGTGTTCCTTTTCCAGCCTGCGCAACCTTTCCATCAGTTGATCGTATTCATAATCGCTGATGATGGGTGCATCCAGGACATGATAGCGGTAATTATGAAAATGGATTTGCCGGCGGAGTTCTTCGATTTCCTGTTTTAAGTCAGTTTCATTCATTCTTAATTATAAAACACACAGCCGGATTGCAATAAACCGTAAACAAAAAATATGTTAAACTAAACTTAAACGGAGGTACACCATGGGTTGCGGAAGAACAGTCTCGTTTATTGCTGCAGGAATTATGATTTTCTTTGGAGTATTGTTCATCTGGGCTACTTTCAGCCCCAATGGGCAAACCGGCTGGCTGGCTATAGGTCTGATCAGCGTAATAATTGGTTTTGCCCTGATCTATGTTGGCTACCGCATGCGCCCGGTACCCGAACAAAGTGCCGGAGCAGGGACTACACTGACCATTGATCTACCCGGTGAGGTAAAAATCGAATCGATGAAGTGCCAGAAGTGCGGCGGGACGTTATCCAGCGAAAACGTGCAGTTGGTGGCAGGCGCCCCGGTTGTGTCCTGCCCGTTTTGCGGATCAACCTACCAGCTTACCGAAGAACCTAAATGGTAATAACCCAAAAAGGGTTGTGGTTTCCAGGAGTTAAATAAATGAAAAGTAAATTTTTGCGCGCTTTTCTCTTGTTGTTTATCTTATTCTTTTTCAATTTTCAGGGGGTGTTGGCTCAAACCTATCTCTTTGAGGTGGAAGATGAAGAGATCCAGGTTTACATCCATGAGGATGGAACAGCAACCATCGATTACACGATTGGATTCTATAACGATCCATCTGCAGACCCGATTGATTACGTAGACATCGGTGCGCCAAATTCCAGTTACTCATTATCCAATGTATCCGCCTGGATCAACGACCAGGAATTGTCCGATATCCAGTCATCACCATATGTCACCAATGGAGTAGCCATCGGCCTGGGAGACAACGCCATACAACCCGGAGAGCGGGGTACCCTGCAAGTGCGGATTGACGGCGTGCGCGATATGCTTTTTCCCGCAACTGGTGAGGATCCGGATTACACCAGCTTTCAATTCGAACCCAATTTTTTTGACTCGCAATTTGTAAATGGAAACACAAACCTGACACTCACCCTCATCCTTCCACCAGGCATAGAACCAGAACAGCCGCGTTATTTCCAACCGAAGAACTGGCCGGGGCAGGATGAACCCATTACAGGCATGGATGACCAGGGCAGAGTGTATTACACGTGGATCAGTGACCAGGCAAACGGTTCCAGCGAATATATCTTCGGGGCGGCTTTTCCGGCCACGGTTGTTCCCCCTGATTCAATCGTTGTGCCGGGCGCAGCATCTACCACCTCCACAGGATCTGGATCTGGATTTTTATCCAGTCTCTTGGGATACACATTCTGCTGTGGGGTAGGCTTATTCATGCTGGCTATGGTCGCTCTGCCCATCTATTCGGCCACCATTGGAGCAAACAAAAGAAAATTGCAGTACCTTCCGCCAAAAATAAAGGTGGAAGGAAACGGCATCAAGCGCGGTTTAACCGCCGTTGAAGCCGGGATACTCATGGAACATCCCATGGATAAAATCCTGACGATGATTTTGTTCTCAACAATTAAAAAAGGTGCCGCCTCGGTGGTCAAGCGCGATCCGCTTGAAATCAAAGTTGCTGAATCCCTGCCGGATGATTTAAGACAGTATGAGACTGATTTCCTGAAAGCCTTCCAGGAGCCAACCAAGGAACAACGCACCAAAAAACTGCAGGATACCATGGCAGATTTAATTGTCAGTGTTGGCACAAAAATGAAAGGCTTCAGCAGTAAGGAAACGGTTGATTATTATAAAAATATCATGGACAAAGCCTGGGCGCAGATTGAAGCAGCTGATACGCCTGAAGTGCGCAGCGAGGTCTATGAAGAAGTCATGGATTGGACGATGCTGGACAAAAGGTATGATGACCGGACGAAAGAAATCTTCCAGACCCGCCCCATTTTTACACCGATGTGGTGGGGACGATGGGACCCCACCTACCAGCCGACAGGTGCCGGACCGCTGGCATCTCCGGTATCGACCACCTCGATACCGGCTGGAACCGGCGGCTCAATGAGCAGGCCAACTTTGCCTGGTTCGGTTTTTGCAGCAAACATGGTGGGTGGGATCCAGGATTTTTCCTCCAATGTTATTGGGGATGTAACCA
The DNA here is from genome assembly GCA_963747965.1 of uncultured Chloroflexia bacterium. Taxonomy (GTDB): domain Bacteria; phylum Chloroflexota; class Anaerolineae; order Anaerolineales; family Anaerolineaceae; genus CAVVGZ01. Next base: position 887,493 of record CAVVGZ010000007.1, read on the forward strand.
GGTTTACAGGTAATATCACCAGCCGCACCAACCCCGTTCCAAAAATACCATCCCGGCCGTCCTCAGGTGGATTTCGGGGAGGAGGCGGCTGTGCCTGTGCCTGTGCCTGTGCCGGTTGTGCCTGCGCCTGCGCCGGAGGCGGCCGCTGATTGGAAAAATCCCTGTGAATCCATTCAAGACGCTGCCTGAAAAGATTTCTCCATTCTTCCTGCGCCGGGAAGTTCCACCCGCAGCCGGAGTGCACCATTACCTGCGGGAGGATCAGCATGGGAAAGCGCGTATTCACCTGCGCCTGGATGCAGATGGGCACGGTACCCTTTTGGTAAATGCCAGCCGCATTTATCACTTCAATCCCACTGCGGCACTGATGACCTATAACTACCTTGAGGGCTTCAGCCAGCAGGATGCAGTGAAGAGCCTGCAGCGCCATATACCGGGTCCCTGTAAATCAGGCCAGGCAGGATTATGAAACATTTATCCTGGACCTGGAGAAAATCCTACACCCCGATGGAAGCTGTCCGGTTTGCGAACTCGATCTTGAGACCGTGGCTCCTTTTTCCGACCGCCCTTCAGCCCCTTACCGTATGGACCTGGCCATCACGTACCGCTGCAATAACGATTGCGACCATTGTTACAACGGCAGGTCGCGCCAATATCCAGAGATGGAAACCGGCGAGTGGATCCAAATTATCGACCGGCTGTGGCAAATCGGTGTTCCCCATATTATCTTCACCGGGGGCGAACCCACCCTGCGAAACGACCTGCCAGAATTAATCCGCCATGCAGAAAGCAATGGACAGATCACCGGGTTGAATACCAACGGGCGAAGGCTCAAAGATCCTTCCTATGTCAAGCAGCTGGTGGATGCCGGCCTGGACCATGTGCAGATCACGCTGGAATCCCACAACCCGGATATTCACGATAATATGGTCTCCAGGCCGGGGGCCTGGGATGATACAACAGCCGGCATACGAAATGTGCTCTCCAGCGGTCTTTATGTCATGACAAATACCACCATGCTCCAGGATAACAGTCCTTTTATGGGCCAGACATTGGATTTCCTGGCCGAATTAGGGGTGCCAACCATTGGATTGAACGCCCTCATCTATTCCGGAAAAGGTCTGGATGTTGGTACCGGTCTCACCAACAGCGATCTGCCGGACCTTTTGGATCTCGCTAAACAAAAAACGGAGCAGTATAACCAGCGCCTGATCTGGTACACACCCACCGATTACTGCCAGTTCAATCCGTTAGACTACGGATTGGGTGTGAAGGGATGCACAGCAGCATTATATAATATGTGCATTGAACCGGATGGGAGTGTCATCCCCTGCCAATCCTATTATCAGACCCTGGGTAAAATCCTGGAGCATAATTGGGAATCTATCTGGAACCACCCCCTGGCTGTCCAGCTGCGGGAGAGAAACAACCTGCCTATCCGCTGTGAAACCTGTGACATGCTGGTGGAGTGCGGCGGCGGATGCCCGCTTGCCCGCCAGGCACACCAACCCGATATAGTACCAGTACTCATTGGAGAAAGGGAGTCTTAAATGATGGATCTGATTAATCGTTACAAGGGCTTATTTGCCCGACAAAAACCGCTTGTCCCCGGGGTTTATTCCTTCCAGGCTCCACCGGATTCAGAATACCCATACCGCCTGCATTTACGGCTTGAAGAAAACGGCAGCGGTGTTCTGGTAGTCAATGCCCGGACAGTTTTACACCTGAACCAGACAGCCGCGGAATACGCTTATTACTACATTAATGGGTGGGAGGACGAAGCGGTAGCCGGGGAAATGGAGAAACGCTACCGTGTCAGCCGCGACCAGGCTCATGCCGATTACCAGGACCTGGCCGACAGGATCCATGAATTGATTCGCACACCGGACCTGGATCCAGTTACCTTCCTGGGTTTCGAACGCACAGCTTCCCACACCGAAGACCTTTCCGCTCCATTACGCCTGGACTGTGCCCTTACCTACCAGACCACTGGAGATCACAGGCCTGAGGCTGCTCCACGTGGGCGGGTGAAGAGGGAATTAACCACCGAGGAATGGCAGGTTATCCTTGACAAAGCCTGGCAGGCTGGCATACCCCATGTAGTATTCACCGGGGGTGAAGCTACCATCCGCCCGGATTTGATCGACCTGGTTAAATACGCCGAGAACCTTGGCCAGGTAACCGGTCTGCTCACTGATGGAAAAAGGCTGGCCGAGCCGCACTACCTGAATGAACTGCTTCAAAGCGGGCTGGATCATGTCATGATCGTCCTGGATGCGAGTAACGAACAATCCTGGGAAGGTCTTCGGGACAGCCTGCGGGAAGATCTTTTTATTACTGTGCACCTGACCATCAACATGATTAACCAGGCGAAGATCGAAGGATGGCTGCGCCAGCTGGGAGAGATGGGCGTAATGTCCATATCAATCAGCATGGCGAACCAGAATCTTAAAGAACAGCTTGACGCAGCCCGCCAGCTGATCGCCGACTTAAAAATGGATTTGGTTTGGGATCTTCCGGTTCCCTATTCGGAGCTTAACCCTGTTAAACTGGAATTGGAAGAAGCCGGCCAGGAAAACCAGGTGGAAGGTGCGGGCAATGCCTGGTTATATGTTGAACCGGATGGAGATGTATTACCCGGCCAGGGAATCCTGGTTGTTCTTGGAAACCTCGCTGCAGAGCCCTGGGAACAAATCTGGCAAAAGCGCACGGAGATGAAGGTGGAAGAACAAATGGGAAAGATATGATGGATCCTGAATTCTGGGATGATCGTTACCAACAGCAGGCACGCTGGACCGCACCGGTCCGGCGTGTTTTTGGTGATGCATTCCTGCATGGCAGAGCATTGAAAGTCCTGGAAGCAGGCTGTGGTACCGGGGTCATCACCAATGACCTTTACCGGAACCATGAAAACCATAAAATGTTCGGACTGGATATCCAGCATGAGCTGCTGTGCTATGCCAGGCAGAAGGATCCTGCCATCCAATACACCTGTGCAGACGGACTCATGCTTCCATACCCGGACAATGCTTTTGATATCACACTCTGCCATTATTACCTGTTGTGGTTGGGTTCGCCTGAGCAGGGTCTGGCAGAAATGTGCCGGGTTACCAGGGCTGGCGGTGTGGTAGCAGCACTTGCCGAACCGGATTATGGGGGGCGTATCGATTACCCCGATGAGCTGGCTAATCCGGGCATACTGCAAGCCAGGTCCCTCCAGGCACACGGAGCAAACCCATACCTGGGACGCAAACTGGCAGAGCTGCTTCATCGTGCAGGCTTATCGAATATCCATACCGGCTTGATGGGGGGTGAATGGGGAAAAGCACCCGATCCCGGATTCATCCAGATGGAATGGGAGGTTCTGCGTCAAGATTTGCAGGGCTGGCTGCCAGAATCCGAAATGTTCCGCCTGCAGGCGTTGGATGTGGAAGCGTGGCACAGCGGCATTCGCATCCTGTACGTGCCCACCTTTTACGCCTGGGGAAAAGTCCCGGGATGAACTTTGATAACAGGTTGCCAAAAATCCCGTTACCGTCTATAATGGATTTTGTTCGGGGCGTGGCGCAGTCCGGCTAGCGTGCTTGCATGGGGTGCAAGAGGTCGGAGGTTCAAATCCTCTCGCCCCGACAGACAACCGTTTACTTACTCAATTTGAGGATGTAAGCGGTTTTTCTTTCTAACTAATTTTATTCTATGACCGTAAACAAAATTTTTGAGGATATATTCCGTGGGCATTTTCTCCCCCTGGTCTAACAAAAGTCCCGGCCAGTTAATTTTGAGAGATAAACTCCCTGGATGCAGCTCATCCCGGGAGATTTTTGCGGTTCAGCTCCTCTGCATTCCATGATCAAAGGCGGGGAAGGTTCGGTTCTATATGCCGCGCTGGAATTTCTGGGCATCGAGCTGGTCAATTACAGGTAGTACCCCATTTCCTCAACCTACAACTGGGTTCATCACGAGCCACAATCAAATCACCATGCATATATATATTTGGCGATTATCCAAATCAGGATAGATGGATACGTCGCCATTATTGGCCACCGGCATGTCATTAGCATCCTTTGCCAAAGTAAACCTCAAATAAGATCTGATTCCAGTTCGCCACCGGGTGCGGTAGTTGCCGGTTTAGCAAGCCCCATCAATATAAAAAATGTCCATAGAACAATTTTTTCAGCACTCCCTATATATTTGTTTTGCTTGGATATGGAAAAATATACCGGTATCTAATAAAAATTGGCTTGATTCTTGTACCTATTTGGTTTCATAAATTGGTTTCTTTGAATCAGTTTTTTGGCTGGAGTCTATAAATATCAAGGGGCGGTTAGCTGTCCTGCAGGATCGTATCAAGAATAAGGAGGATTCACATAAAAAAGAAGTATCATTTTTCTCCAATTAAGAAGCAGATCTATTCAAATCAAACAATTTAAAAAATTTCAGGAGAATAAAATGGAAAAAATTGGGCGTGTATTTATTTTTGTTTTGATTTTACTGGCGATAGTGGTTGTTCCGGTATTTGCCATCACCAATAACTGGGTGGAGGATTTTGATCATCCTTATGTTGGTCTGGCGGCTTTCTATGATGCGGACGGTGAATTCATCTGGCGCTGCAGCGGTTCACTAATTGACCCGACAACTTTTGTGACTGCTGGTCACTGTGCTGATACTGACGGAGGGGCTGTGACAGCCCGTGTTTGGTTCCAGCAGGATGCCGGAGCTAATTATGACCCCGAAACCGAACTCGACCCCGTTTCTGGTTATCCGGAGAGCTGTGCAGCTGGTACAGAAGGGGTTTCCTGTGCTACCTCGGTTGAACTGTACAACTATGGCTTTGACGATTTTGCCAGCTTTCCCGACACCCATGATGTAGGCCTGGTGATTTTGCAACAACCCATAAATCCGGGAGAATTTGGGGAATTGCCAGAAGTTGGAACACTCGATGACCTTGATAGCGCTAGAGGCAAAAAAGATACCATTTTTATGGTCAGTGGATATGGTCTCACATATCGTACCAATGATCATTCTCCACTCCCCAATAATTCTTACAGGTCGCGGCTTATGGCGAAGTCAACCCTTGTAAATCTCGGGAGCGCAAATACCGACGGGTATAACCTGCAGACACAGGGCAATGGAAGTGACCGAGGCGGTACATGCTCGGGGGATTCCGGTGGACCAGTATTCCTTGGTGATGAGGAATCCAATCTAATTGTCGGTGTTACTTCCTTTGGAATGAACTCCCTCTGCCGCGGCACAGACTATGCCTACCGGCTTGACAGGCAGGAAGTACTCGACTGGATTAATGGCGGATATTTGCCTGAATAGAACTCAATCATTACTGATCCTCACATATTGGTTCCAGTTACAAAATGTACAATTCTTTTTAGACCGGTAAAAAAACCGGTCTATTTTTTATTTATCCGAATATTATTAAAGGGGATTTTTCCATGCTCATAAATCCTGATTATTATTGTTACAGGTTGGTAGAAATCATTCGATTTTTGTCCAACACACCGATTTTCAATCCCGGATGTTTTATAATAAGGTTGATCGTTTCAGATACCAGGATTTAATTTCTTTTGCCTATCTGGACAGGATTGCAAAGGAGGTTCGGAGCAGCCTGATAGATTTCCCATGGAGTAAGGATCTCCTGCACCCAAACCACAGGAACAAAAGTATGAAGAAACTCTGGAACACAATTAACCAGAAGCTGGACAAAGGTGACAATCGCATCTACGTCAACATTTTTATTGCGGCTATGCTGGTCATGTGCTTCCCACTATTCAACAACCAGCTGTTCATAGGCCATGACTGGACTTACCACATGCTCAGGATACAGAGCCTTAAGGAAGGCCTGCTCACAGGGCAGTTCCCGGTCAGGGTAAATCCCCTCTTCCTCAATGGATACGGCTATGCCAGCTCTATGTTTTATCCTGACCTATTACTGTATATCCCCGTTGGACTGCAGCTTCTCGGTATTGGAATAGAGGAAAGCTATAAGATGTTTCTCATCCTCGTCCTGGCAGCCAGCTTCCTGACAGCGTATTATTGCGGCAAAGGGATTACGAAAAGTTCCTATGCCGGAATCATTTTTGCGCTGGTCTTTAGCCTGTCACAGTATCACCTGCAGAATATTTATACACGCTTTGCTGTCGGGGAAGTGACTGCCTACATTTTTCTGCCGTTTATCATCTACGGCCTATTATAATCTAATCTATGAAACATTTGAAAAACCCTGGCTGCTTGTGGTTGGTTTTTCGGGTCTGATGTTAACCCACACCATATCTCTGGGATTAGCGGCCCTTGCATCAGTGCTTGTTGCACTTTTTGGGATAAAACCAATCCTGATGGATCCAAAACGAATCATCCATCTGCTACTCAGCATCCTCGCAATTCTGGTACTTACCTGCGGATTCTGGATCCCGATTGTCGAACAGCTGCTATCCTCATCATTCGGATTAACCCATTCACTTCCCATCTGGATCCAATCCAGGACGGTTAAAATACCTGTTATGTTTGCGAACTCCTATATTCTTAAGGGCAGGGATGTATCCATTGGAATATCACTCACCCTTTTAAGTCTGCTGAGAATCTTTATTAATAAATCAAACACATCTCCCTCCCAGATGAAAGTCATTAACTGGTCCATGGGATTTGGATTCTTGCTCCTTTTTTTGGCATCAGATTTATTCCCATGGCGGTTTGCCCCTTCCATTCTTAATGATTTATCCTATCCCTGGCGTCATTATGCGATGGCATCCCTTTTTTTAGCGCTGGCTGTCGGAGTGATGGTGGATGTTCTTATTCAAGCAGGAATACCGGATACTTGGCTTGGTTTTATTAGTGCTGTTTATGTACGGTTCAGCAATTACGGTGATTTCTCATTCAATCAATACAATTGGGGATCCAATCGATTTGACCTCTGAATATTATCAGGTAGCACAAAATACAGATGCAATTAGCGGGGCAGAATGGCTGCCATCGGGAATTGATCCGGCCGCCATATCCTATAAGCCGCTGTTGTAGAATCAAACACCGGTGATCTTCTGGATTACACCAGGAATGGAATAAAGACCGTCATTCCATATATCAAAGACTATGAATACATAGATGTACCATCCATTTATTACCGCGGTTACTCCGTCGATTTTTAAGGATGAAGCGGGAAATGTAACCCATGTCCCATTCAGCAATGAAGGAGATAATAAAAGTATCCGAGTTTACACCAATCATATGACAGCCCCAGGAACGATCATTGTTGACTATACCGGTACGACAATTCAGAAATTATCTCTTTCCCTGAACCTGTTATTTGTCATCGGAGCGGCAGTTTTAATTAAAATGGAAAAAACCATTTTCAAAAAAAGCTCCTTTTCCTGGATAATATTTCAATTAATCCTTTTTAGTGGAACAGCCTGATCGAAAATATCCGTTTTCCCAATTACCTGTGGAAACCAAATTATCAATCGGTTTCATCCAATTTATATAAAATAGTAAGCACGATGGGTCTTCAGGGAACACCATTACATTTTAGACTTTTATTTCCCTATTTTCCAAATTAAGACGAATTCTGATCAGCTGCCTCCTAACAAAAATTATTGGAACAGCCATTTTGTTGGCTTTTCTCCCGACGAAATTTGATGGGAGATATTATTACTCGTTTTGGGAATGGAAAGCCTCGCATATTCCAGACAGGTTGACTTTTTCACTTTCCGATCTAAACGAAAAATTTAGACCGGGGGTAAAATGACCTCACCCGCTTATTTCTGGTCATTACTTTTATCCACCAGGCGTAGAACTAAACCACCCGGATAACATCCTTTAAAGAAATTTAATCCGGCCCTGAAACAAATTAGCGATCCGAATGTGCTTACTCCGGGTCAGGATCTGCCGCCATCACGGTTGATGACCAACATGCGCATCTCGGTCATTTCTTCAATAGCGTATTTTGGGCCTTCGCGACCGAATCCGGAATTTTTCACCCCGCCATAAGGCATCTGGTCCATGCGGTAGGTCGGAATATCGTTGACAAGGATTGCGGCAACTTCAATTTCATTATAGGCTTGCATGATCCGGTTGATGTCCTGGGTGAATACACCAGCCTGTAACCCATACCGGCTGTTATCCACCAGGCGTACCGCTTCATTAAAATCGCGGTATGGGGTGACAGTGATCACCGGTGCAAACATCTCCGTGGAATTGACATCCATATCCGGGGTGGTATCCACTAAAACAGTTGGAGCAAACATAGCCTTATCAACCTGGCCGCCTGCTAATACCTTTGCCCCCTGTGCGATAGCCGACCTGCACTTTGGCATAAGCGTCACTGGCAGCTTTTACGGTAATCATTGGTCCAATTTCTACCTGCTCGTCACGTGGATCACCAAACTTGAGTTCGCTGACCCTATCTAATATTTGTTCCAGTGCAGGTCCATAAATTGATTCATGGACAAAAACCCTCTGTACTGAAATACAGTTTTGCCCACTCTGTGAGAAACCTCCAGAGACAATCTTTTTCACGGCGTAATCCAGGTTGGCGTCCTCATGCAGGATCACTGCGGCATTTCCCCCCAGCTCCAGGGTAGACCTCTTGCGGCCGGATACGCTTTTCAAATGCCAGCCAACAACATCGCTGCCCGTAAATGATAGATAGGCAATTCGATCATCCTGTACCATCCGCTCGGTTAGTTCGTTAGAGCAAAGAAAAACACTGAGCGCCTCGGGGGGATAGCCAGCCTCCAGGATCATCTCTGCCAGTATTAAGCTGGAAAGCGGGGTTTTTGAGGCAGGTTTCAGGATCAGGGAATTTCCTGCTGCAATGGCTGGCGCCACTTTATGCATTGCCAGTAATATTGGAAAATTGAATGGGGTTATTCCCAAAACCGTTCCGATTGGAAAGCGCCTCAAGACTGCGAATCGTCCCTCCCCGGCTGGTGCCCAATCCATCGGTACCACCTCACCCGGGATACGTTTGGCTTCTTCAGCTGCCACCCGGGTTGCTTCCATTGAAAAACCAACTTCAGCCTTCACATGACTGTGTGTTTTCCCCCCTTCGAGGATCATTGTCTCACCCAGCTCATTTTCATATTTGCCAAAGAGCTCAACCAGGTTCATCAGGATTTGATAGCGCCGGTGAGCGGGAAGTTTTTGCGTGATTCCAAAGCCTCGTTGTGCTGCCTGGATAGCCTCCTCAACCTCAGATTCGCCAGCTAAATAAATTTCTGCCACCTTATCCCCGTTATAAGGGAAAACTATGTCGGTTTTTTGGTCACTCTCCCGCCATTTTCCCCCAATCATAAATTTTGAAAAAGACCTCATCGCTTACCTCCCAATATATATATAGATAATCTACATCATATTTATATATATTATATCAAAATTAATAAGGATCAGGAAATCCAAATCCCTGACGGGTTGTACACATTACAGGGAAAGGATAAAATCAAGTTATTGAGGAAAATTTAAGATTAAAAAGGAGTGAACTTTGTCTGATAGGCGATCCGATCTTGAAAATTTGCTGCATTCCCGGCAGGAGAATTAAGAAGGTTATCCCCAGGAAATCCTGGGAAGCCTCAGCAGCATGGTATCCACTTTCTTTCCTGAAGATGCGATTCCTGTATTCGAGGAATTAAGAGCCGGGTTGACCAAGAACTGGTGTTAGATTTTATTCAAAGGGATAGCAATTTATTCTCAATTGATGTCAGCAACCTGGATATGCCTGAATTGAAATATGGAGTTGAAATAAAATAGTTATGGGAAAACTAAACCACAAGGTTGTAATCCGCTATCCTGAGGGGATGTCTTCTTTCCAGAAAACCATTTCCCAACCTTATCGGTGATTTGGATCATGGAAAATCCTCTGGCTGGGATTTCCAAGAAGGACATTCTAAACCATTTCCGGTCCGTATACCGGAAATATGCCACGGTGTATTATTCCGACTCTGCTTAATAAAGTAATGCGAACCTTCCCCCTTATCCCTCTTTCAATCCTAATCTTGTTTTCCATTCTGGCGTGCAGTTTCCCTTTCACGGTTATCACCCAGAACGAGCAGTCAGCCCAGGCAACACTGTACGCCCAACTCTTTGACACCACTCCCAAACCATTTTCTACCCAGCAGGCTTCCAAAACGGAATTTCCATCCGGGTTGCCGCCAGAGCAGGAGCAGGCAGCGACTGCTACATTGATGGTCAATGCCTCCGGAATTGAGGCATTCCGGGGATTAAATATCATCCCCCCTGGTGAGATGATTGCCAGCCCATTTTTCGATACTGCTCCATTTGAAAGTTATACCTATATCTCTCAAGCGGGGGATACCTTACCAGCTATTCTCGGTAGATTCAAGGTTTCTATGGATGCGATATCATCCCCTCACCTGCTGCCAGAAAATAGCTATATCCCTGTCGGAGAACAAATAACCATACCAAATAATTTTAAGGAAACCTCACTGCCTTATGCCGTTTTACCAGACAGCGAGATCATCTATTCTCCCTCCGCAGCCAACTTTGATATTGCCGGATACATCCATCAGGCTGGAGGATATTTGAGCAGACATACGGAGAAGGTAGATGGTATGGAAATGAGCGGGACAGAAATTATCACCCGGCTCGCCAGAGAAAACTCAATTAATCCGCGCCTGCTGTTGGCATTCCTGGAATTCCATACCAATTGGGTTTTTGATTCCCCGGCAAACCCTCAACTGCAGTACCCGATTGGCTTCATGGCTCCCTCTCACCAGGGATTGTATGGTGAGATTTCCCTGGTGATAAGGCAGTTAACCCTGGGATATTACGGTTGGCGAAAGGGAGAATTGAACTCCCTGGTTTTTGGAGACCAATCCACACTGCAGGTCTACCCCGGATTAAATCCTGGTTCAGTGGCAATACTCAATCTGTTTTCCAGTATTTACAGCCGCAAGGTCTTTTCAGAAAAAATCTATGGGGAGCAGGGTTTCATCTCTTTTTATTGGAATATGTTTGGGGAGCCATGGACCCAGGCAGCCCAATTTGAACCTATTATCCCTCAAGACCTGGCCCAACCCCAGATGGAGCTTCCTTTCATCGAGGGCGAACCCTGGGTGATGACTGGGGGACCACATAATGCCTGGGGTGTGGGCAGCCCTTATGGAGGTTTGGATTTTGCTCCATCAGCAGTAGAACCCGGATGTGGTGTATCCAGGTACTGGGTCACCTCATCAGCCTCCGGTGTGGTTACCCGTTCAGAGAATGGCGTCCTGGTAATCGATCTCGATGGAGATGGTTATGAGCAAACCGGCTGGAATCTGGTGTACCTGCATATTGCCCAGAAAGACCGCCCGCCGGTAGGCGCCAGTGTGGATGTGGACCAACCGCTTGGACACCCCTCCTGCGAAGGAGGACTCTCCAGTGGTACCCATGTTCACATGTCCCGTAAATTCAACGGCGAATGGCTTGGGTCAGGTAATCCGGTCCCGTTCGTGATCAGCGGATGGCAGGCATCTCCTGGGGTAAGGCCGTATCAGGGTGGCTTACAGAAAGATGACAAAGTCGTCTCTGCACGCTCGGATGGTTCAAGCCCGGCATTAATCATCCGTTGATGCCGGTCTTTATTAACCCTTTTCAATATTTATTTATTCTATTTTGGATTCCGAATATCCGCTGCAGGCTTGATATAATTTGAAATTGTTGATAATTCGATCAAATGAAAAATAATCAAATGATTTACCAGATAATTATGATCATATTTATATTTATTATGCTATAATCAAAAATTATGGGTACAAAACTATCACGACGGGATTTTATCAAACTGATTGGTTTGGGTTCAAGCGGTCTCGCATTTCGTTCCCAATGGGGAGAATTTGATACCACGGATTTTGGGAATGTCGTCCGTATAACCACCCAGAAATCTGTTAGTGTATATAGTGAACCATGGGATGAGAGCCGCATCCTCTACCAGCGCCTCAGGGATGAACTGGTACCTGTCTACTACGAAGTAGAATCACGCTACGGACCAGGGTACAATCCCACCTGGTACCGTGTCTGGCGCGGCTATATCCACAGTGCTTATACCCAGAAAGTTGAAACAAGCCTCAATCCTGTCCTTTATGAAATTCCTGAGGATGGTCTGCTCACTGAACTGACTGTACCTTACAGCCAGTCCATGTTATTTTCCAAAATGAACGGGTGGGAACCTTTATACCGGCTGTATTACAAAACGAACCATTGGATAATCGGTGTGGATGAAGGACCGGATGGTGAGCCCTGGTATATCGTTGAAGATGAATTGGATAGCCATATAAAATACTTTGTCACTGCCTCACACCTGCGGCATATCCCACCGGAAGAGTATGCTCCAATTTCACCCGATGTTCCGGCTGAAAAGAAACGCATTGAAGTATCCCTCGCCATGCAAACCCTGACAGCCTATGAAGGAGATGCCGAAGTATTTAAGGCCAATGTCTCTACTGGGTTAAATTTCACGCCACCAGACGGAGGTCTCTCCTGGAATACACCTCAGGGTGAATTTAATGTATATTCAAAAATGCCTTCCAAACATATGGGCGATGGGGTCCTGACCGCTGATATCGATGCCTATGAGCTCCCCGGAGTGCCCTGGGTATGTTTCTTCGCTGAACATGGGGTTGCCACCCACGGCACATATTGGCACACCAATTATGGCCGAACCATGAGCCACGGCTGTGTTAATTTATCCCCAGAGGATGCACTGTGGGTTTTCCGTTGGACAACCCCTGCATCTGAAGCGGAAGTTTGGGAAAAACGCGGCCTGGGTACGAAAGTAATCGTCAAGGGATGACTTGTGGAATGGCGTGGAAGTAAATTTGTCCCTTACACAAACTCCCGGAAAACCTGATTTCCCAGCAGCCTGCCCCGCCGTGTTAATCGTAAAATAGTTGTGTCACCCGATTCAACCCATTCTAACAAACCTTTTTGAGCCAGATCACGGATTATTTCTCCAAATACCTCTTCCATACTTTTTCCAAAACGATTGACAAAGGACTTGTTTGATAGTCCCGCCTCGGTAAGCCGCAAACCGACCATCATGGTTTCCTGCATTTGCGTCATGGCATTCACCGGGGTTAATACCTCCGTTGCTGGAGTTCCTGGTATGGAGAAGGTGGATTGCTGCTGCATGGATTGGATATACGGTAGGATGCCTGATTTATTGGCTAAACGAAAACCAAGCCATGACCCGTGTGCCCCTGCACCAATTCCAATATAAGGCTCGTTCAACCAGTACTGCAGGTTATGGCGGCTGGCCAACAAGATGCCATCCTTATCCTTTTTTGCCCAATTCGAGATTTCATATTGAAAATATCCGGACTCCGCCAGGTCATCCATTGCTGCCTCATACATATCAGCACTCAGGTCCTCATCTAACAATGGCAAACTTCCTTTACGGTATAAGGTGTGAAGCGGCGTTCCCTCTTCAATTGTGAGGGAATAAAGAGACAAATGCTGCGGTGCTAGCCCGATCACCAGTTTGAGTGTATCCCGCCAACGATCCAGAGTCTGACCCGGGATGCCATAAATAAGGTCAAGACTCAAATTTTCAAACCCTGCTTTTCTGGCATCCTTTATCGAATGTATTACCTGAAAAGTATCATGTCTGCGTTCCAGCACTCTCAGATCATCTGGATGGGAAGACTGCATCCCCATGCTGATACGATTGACTCCTATTGTCCTCAAGTGCCTGAGGTAATTTAAATCTAGAGACCCAGGATTGGCTTCCATCGTGATTTCAGCATCTCTAACCAAATTGAATTGTTTTGTGATTTCGGTAAGAATTCTTTCAACTTGCCGGATGCTTAGCAGAGATGGCGTTCCACCTCCCAGGTAAATAGTATGAATAGGTGTATCCATGGATGCCATATGTGTGATATAAGAAATTTCTGACAGCAAGGCCGATACATACGCAGGCATCAAATGCTGCATCCCTGCGTATGTGTTAAAATCACAATAGCCGCACCGTGTCCGGCAAAAAGGCACATGGATATATATACTGGTAAGAATCGGACGCCTCCCAATCGCTTCAAAATCAATCATAATGTGCTTATGGTATAATACACGATCGTAAATTAAATATCCAGGCAAAAATAATTATGAGTCCTGACATAACCAAACAAAAAATATGTCCAAGCTGCGGATCCCGGGTATCTAACAATGCAACACGATGCCTGGTTTGTGGTAGGAACCTGGCAGCAACGGCCGATTCACAGGCTGTTTCCCGTACAGTTAGAGGTCCAAGGTTTCCAGAAATAACCCTAAATTTACCGATTGCCCTCGGTTTAATGGTTCTTATTCTTGGTGTTGGCGCTGGAACTGTTTTTGCTGTTCTGAACAGTACCGGCAGGGTTTCCGAACCAACCCCAACTGTAACCGTCACCCTCACACCTACTTCAGAGTTTACTCCAACTGTCACATTAACCCCTACGATCGCCCCCACATTTACCCCATTGCCGCCATTGGAATACAAGGTTGTGTCAATGGACACCTGTTTATCGATTGCAGCTTTCTTTGAGGTGTCTGCTCAGAGCATCGTATTGTTGAATAATTTACCACCTACCTGTAACAACCTGGTGGTTGGACAAACGCTCCTGGTTCCCCAACCTACGCCTACTGCATCCCCCATGCCAAGTGCAACACTCAGCGTGCTCGAAGCAACTGAAGCCGCCTGTGAAAAAATTAACTACACAGTAACCGCCAATGACACAATCAGCGGAATTGCAAGAAGCTACAATATTTCAATTCAGACATTGAAAGACTACAACGGGCTGGCAACGGATATAGTTTACCAGGGTCAACCATTGATCATTCCTCTGTGCGAACGGCTTCCAACCCCTGGGCCTACTCCCACAGCAACTCTCCCGCCCCCGTATCTGGGTCCCAATTTGCTTCTTCCCAATGATGGAACATCCTTTATGGCCTTGAGCGATATTATAACCTTGCAGTGGGCATCAGTGGGAACCCTGCGTGAGAACGAATCCTACGAGGTTACCGTGGAAGACGTCACCGACGGAACCGGAAAAATTGTGACCGATTACGTCACAGATACGAAGCTGATTGTTCCAAGCAGCTTAAGACCAACCGATACCAGGCCTCACATTTTCCGTTGGATAGTAACTACAGTCCGTCAATCTGGATCCACTCAGGACGGAAAACCTGTCTGGCAGTCCGCCGGTGCACAAAGCACATCCCGGACCTTCAGCTGGTGGGCAGCGGGAGTCGCCACCCCTACCCCATAAGACAACTTTCAGGTAGAATGGATCAGAATAATACCATGCTAATTTTTGCCATAAGCAATAACCAACGAGTTCGACGAGCAACAAACCCAACTGATTACAGGACGGGAGATGTAGCGCGTTAAGCTGGATAAGATAAAGAGTTGATTTGAACAAAAATGCCCTCCGTCCTGGAGGGCATTTTTATATTAATTTACCCAAAAGGAGAAGTCATGAAAGAGATAGGAGTCTATAAAAAAAGTAGTACTTGCCTATTCCGGTGGATTGGATACATCTGTTATTGTCCCCTGGCTCAAGGAAAATTATGGTTGTGAGGTTATTTGTTATACAGCCGATGTCGGGCAGGGGGAGGAATTATCCGGATTGGAAGAAAGAGCCCTGATGAGCGGAGCAAGCAAATTGATCCTGAAGGATTTGAAGGAAGAATTTGCATCGGATTATTTATTCCCGCTGCTGCGTTCCGGGTCAATCTATGAGCGGAAATATCTTCTCGGAACATCAATTGCCAGACCATTAATTGCCAAACACCAGGTTGAAATTGCCGAGCAGGAAGGAGCAGATGCTGTTTCACACGGTTGTACGGGTAAAGGTAATGACCAGGTACGTTTTGAACTGGCATTCACCGCCCTAAATCCACTGCTTAAAATAATATCTCCCTGGCGTGAATGGGAGATCACATCCCGGGAACAAGCCCTTGAATATCTTACAGAGCGCAACCTGCCATTACCCCAAAAAAATCCATCACTCTACAGCCGTGACCGCAATCTTTGGCATGTCTCTCACGAAGGCGGCCCCCTGGAACATATCAACCGGCCCCCTGAAGGATCTTTATTCCAAATGAGTGTATCTCCCCAGGATGCACCCGACCTGCCGGAAGAAATCGAGATTGAATTCAAAACAGGTAATCCAACAGCAATAAATGGCAAAAAATATTCACCGGCAGCCCTTGTAGAACACCTCAATGGAATAGGTGGTAAACACGCCATTGGCAGGATAGATCTTGTTGAAAACCGACTGGTTGGGATGAAATCGCGCGGGGTATATGAAACACCAGGAGGAACCATCCTCTATGCAGCACATAAAGAACTGGAATCAATCACATTAGATCGGGATACTCTATTCTATAAAGATATCCTTGCCTCCCGTTATGCCGAACTGGTTTATTTCGGACTATGGTTTACCCCGCTTAGAAATGCACTGGATGCATTCTTTGATGAAACCCAGAAAAAAGTAAGTGGAAAAGTGAGCCTGCAGCTTTATAAAGGCAATCTGATCATCCTGGGTAGATCAAGCCCTAACAGTTTGTATCGTGAGGAATTCGCCACATTTGGGCATTCCCTTGTTTATGATCACAGTGATGCAGCCGGATTTATCCGCTTGTTTGGATTACCACTCAAGGTCCGGGCACTGCTCGAGGAGGGCGGCAAGGAGATCCCCGAAGTAGATTTTGGAAAAATTATCCGTGATTGAACACCCGTAAGAATGGAGGATGAGTGATGAAATTGTGGACAGGTAGAATCAACAAAACAACTGATGAAGAGTTTTCCTCGCTGAACGACTCACTGCCAGTGGACCAACGCCTGGCAAAAGAAGATATTACCGGGAGCCTCGCCTGGGCATCCGCGCTTAAATTTTCAGGCATTCTATCCAATGAGGAATTCCAGGATATCACAAACGGTTTGGGGGAAATTGGCAGGGAATTTGAATCAGGAAAATTTATATTTTTGGAGCCCGACGAAGATATTCATACCGCGGTTGAGAGAAGGCTAACCGAGTTAATAGGTACCGCAGGGGGAAAACTCCATACCGGGCGAAGCCGGAATGACCAAATTGCCACGGATTTCCGCTTGTGGATGATGAACAATGTTCCGGTTATCTTGAACTTGATCCGCAACTTGCAATCCACCCTTATCCAGCGTGCAGAGCAGGATTTTGACATCATCCTGCCAGGTTATACCCATTTACAGCAAGCCCAGCCAATCTTGATCAGCCACTTGTGGATGTCATATTTCTGGACTTTGAAAAGAGATTACTCACGTTTTTGTGAGTTGATGTCCGGGGTTTCTGTCCTTCCTCTTGGAAGCGCAGCCCTGGCTGGTTCAACCATCCGGATTGACCGGATGGATCTGGCAAAACTCCTCGGCTTCAATGAAACCTCTCCCAACAGCCTCGATGCTGTTTCAGACCGGGATTTTGCGGCTGAATTTTTATTTAATGGCACCCTCACAATGGTTCATCTCAGCAGAATGGCTGAATTATTAATCATCTTAATAGCCGGGAATTTGGCTTTATTACCCTGGCTGATGAATATTCAACTGGTTCAAGCCTTATGCCTCAGAAAAAAAATCCCGATCTATTTGAACTGATTCGCGGGAAAACCGGGACAATCCTCGGTCACCTCACCGGAATCCTGGCAACATTGAAAGGTTTGCCTTCAGCTTATGATAAGGACCTCCAGGAAGATAAAGAGCATGTATTTACGGCTTTCGACACAATTAAAGGAGTCTTGAAAGCCTCCAGCGGGGTAATTGCCACTCTTTCGATTCATCCAGAGAAAATCAACCGGCAAATGGATTGGCGGATGCTTGCTACTGACCTGGCAGATTACCTGGTTTCAAAGGGACTTCCATTTCGCCAGGCGCACCATCTGGTTGGAGAGGCTGTATCATTGGCAGACTCGATGGCTTTAACGTTGCCCGAAATGCCTTTGGACACCTGGCAATCCGTCCATCCCTTATTTGACTCTGACCTCTATGATGTTTTTGACTTTAAGGTATCGATTGATAAACATGATGTATTCGGCGGTACTGCGCGTTCCCGGGTTTTAGAACAAATTCAGCTGGCCAAAAGCCTGTGCAGTTGACCACAAATAATACAGGGAGCTCTTAAATAAATATAAAGCTCCCTGTATAAAAACTGTGTTTTATAGTCTGATCTAATTTTCTTGTTCTTCAAGAAAACGGGTAACCTGGATAGCAGCTGCAGCACCCATGCCGGCAGATGTAATCACCTGCCTGTAATGAGGATCTGCCACCTCCCCTGCAGCATAAATTCCCTCAATATTTGTCCTCATTAATTCATCAATCTTGACATAGCCTTTTTGGTCAAGAACAATTTGACCATTGAGTATATCCGTGTTGGGTGTATGTCCAATAAAAATGAATACCCCATCTGTGGGGATTTCGCCATTTGTTCCGGTTTTTATATTCTTTGTCATGACGGAAGTAACCGCCTTGTCTCCAACAATACCGGTCAGGACAGTATCCCAGGTAAAGGATATTTTAGGGTTGGACTTTGCCCTGTTTTCCAGGATGACTCCGGCTCGGAGCTCATTCCGCCGGTGAACGATATTGACCGATTTTACATAACGGGTTAGAAATAGGGCTTCCTCCAGCGCACTGTCCCCCCCACCCACAACCACAACCTGTTTATCCTTAAAGAACCAGCCATCACATGTTCCGCAGTACGAAACTCCCTTACCGGTTAAATCCCGCTCACCCGGAACCTTCAATTTATTTGCTGCAGCCCCGGTACTGAGGATGATTGTCTCTGATGAAAGTACGCCTCCGTAGGTTACCACCTTGAATGGTCTGCTGGAAAAATCAACCTTGGTTACTGTATCAAATTCAAAACGTGCACCAAAATTTTCCGCCTGTTTTTGAAATAGTTCGGATAATTCCTGTCCATGCACACCTGATGGGAAACCCGGATAGTTCTCAATTGTATGGGTAATAGCTGCCTGTCCCCCAATCTGCAGCCCGGTAATTACCAGCGGACTGAGTTCAGCGCGTGCTGCATAAAGAGCAGCTGACATGCCAGCCGGCCCAGCGCCCAGGATAATCACCTTTTCAACCCTGGGTGTTTTTTCTGACCGGTCAGACGGATAATTGGATACCTTCAAATCCATTAAACACTCCTGTTCAAAATAATCACCTGCTTATATGATGTACTATACTGAGTACTTATTACTTGGAAATAGGATTTATTAATTATCCTATTATAATCTATGGCAAAATCC
This sequence comes from uncultured Chloroflexia bacterium, assembly GCA_963747965.1. Lineage (GTDB taxonomy): Bacteria > Chloroflexota > Anaerolineae > Anaerolineales > Anaerolineaceae > CAVVGZ01. The sequence continues at coordinate 906,747 of CAVVGZ010000007.1, forward strand.
ACCACTTAGATCCGCGGTAAGTACTTTTTTCATCCTGGCATATCCCGGAGCCTTTCGGACCGAAAAAGACCCGTACTCAAGATGAGGTAAAAAATGACAAACAATCGTTTTCTCAATCAAATAGTCCTGGTGACCGGATCGGGCAGGGGCATTGGCAAGGCAATTGCCCTGCAATTTGCTCAGCAGGGAGCGGATGTTGTTGTGAATTATTTGCGAAATGAAAAATCCGCTCTTGAGGTGGTCGACCAAATTATTGCAATGGGACGGCGGTCTGTGGCAATCCAGGCTAATATTGGAAAAACTGAACATATCTTGAGGCTGTTTAACGAGATTACCCGCCAATTCGGATTCCTGGACATCTTTATCAGCAATGCGGCTAGTGGATTTAATCGCCCGGCAATGCAGCAAAAAGAAATTGGTTGGGATTGGACATTTAATGTTAATGCTAAAGGCTTTTTATTTTGCTGCCATCAGGCAGTCCCTTTGATGAAAAAAAGGGGAGGCGGAAAAATAATTGCAATCAGCAGCCCAGGTGCCCATCTGGTCTTGCCTGATTATGCCTCGGTCGGTCCAAGCAAGGCTGCCCTGGAATCTGTGATGCGCTACCTGGCGGTGGAACTCGCATCCGAAAAAATCAATGTCAATGCCATATCCCCGGGAATCGTTGAAACAGATGCCCTTAAGCATTTTGCTGCTCTTGGAGAATCACAATTAATTCCCCGGATAATTGCCGCCACACCAAACGGAAGGTTGGTAACTCCGGTTGATATTTCCGGAGTAACGGCATTCTTGTGCTCACCAGATGCAGAAATGATCACCGGTCAGGTGATCACTGTGGATGGGGGCTTCACCTTGCAGGCTCGCATATGACACATTAAAGTATCTTTTATGAGATTGTACGTAGGACGGCACGCGCCGGTGCTCCATCCGCTCCTTTAATTTTTAATGGCAGGCAAACCAGTTCATAAATTCCTTCCGGTACCTGTGACAAATTTATCCCCTCCAGAATAACAACACCAGCTTGCAAAAATATCTGGTGGGGGGTCACCGTATCATCAAATGGGGCAATTGACAGGTAATCCACCCCAATTAATTTGAGATTCTTATCAACGAGAGCCCGGGCTCCATCAGCGGTTACAGCAGTGAAATTTTTTTGAAACCCGGCATTCTTTTCCCAAAAGGTTGAATTATTTGTTTTGAACAATATTCGCTCAATTCCAGTTTTCAGTGAGATTTCTGAAATTACTCTGGAGGTGATACCAGAACAATTATCAGGAATTGCCACCACCTGGGCTGGACCAATTAAAACCTCCAGATTTATTTCATCAATTGTGATTCCATTGGATAGAAAATGGTTTGGAGCATCCAGGTGCGTTCCGGTATGGGCACTCATTTTCAGAAAGGTCACATTGGATTCATCCCCCTCTTCCAATTTACACATCCTTTCCAGCACTATTCGCGGATCACCAGGCCATACCGGTAAATCCTGTGTGATTGGAACACTGATATCATAGATTATCGTCATAAATCCCTCCATAAATCCAGAAATTCTTTACCATCCACTTGCTTTAAATACTTTTTAAGAAATTTCTCCCGTTCTGCAGGAAGCATTGGCCGGGGTTGGGCATAATCCTCCAACACAGTTGTCAACAGCACAGTGCTAATGTACCTGCCATCATAAAAAATATGCCGGTCAATGAATTGGTCACGTTTTAATTTCTCCATCTGGTCAAAGAACAGGTTTCCCAATCCGTAATGGATAAAATTATCCCCCATAAACGTCATCCCCTGAGGAAAATGGGATTGGCTGCCGCTAACAATATCTGCCCCTGCCTGCGATACCTTTGTAAAATCTACCCTTTGGCTGGAATGGGGTACATAATCATCCGATTCAAAATGTTGGAAAGTGAAAATTGTTAAATATCCGGATTTTTCCAGTCTATCAATTTCCTCTCGAATCCAATCAAAATCACATGTTGCAGTTCCCGGTTGTTCATCCGTTGCCCATACATTTTCAGGACCAGCTGGACTGCACCCGATAAATGCAAACCGGTTTCCATTATGTTCAATCAAGAAAGGTTGCCTGGCAAGGTCCAGATTAATTCCACCCCCGTAGACAGGAATTTTATTTTCCTTATAAAGTTCCAGCGTTTGAAGAAATGGTTCTTTCCCCCAATCAAAGAGATGATTTCCAGTCAGTTCGATCACATCAACTCCAATCGATTTCAAAAAATCCAGGTACCGGGGATTACTGCAGAATCGAGATTCCCGAAAAACAGGTACTGCTGGAGGACAATCCTCAAAAAATGAGACTTCATTACTGATATGCAAGATGTCTGCCCCTTGCAGCCAATTCTTGATTTTTTCAGCCGGATAATTAATTCCATTTGTTTCCATTTTGAATGCCAGGTTACGTACAAGGGCAGTCGTACCTGTCAGCACTACGCTGGTCATTTTTTCCGGATCGCGGTTTGTTCCCTGAAAAACATCCTTATATCCGGTCCAGTCTGTCTCATCCTTACCAGGTGTTTGTTTGAGACAAAAATGCAAGGTAAGGGGATATCTTTCGGTATCGAGTTCCGAATCAAGTGGTGACATTCCATCCACCGTCAGCACTTTCCAGCGAGGATCCAATTCTTCAAAAGGAATGATGGCCCAGGAAGGCTGTTCCTGCCAGGCATAGTCAAGAATTTCAGCCTGTTCTACTATTTGGAATCCGTCAACGGCAGATTCACCCCAGGCAGACTCCAAAATCTCATACGTTTCCCGGGTCATCAAAGGGGATGTCCTTCCGGAAGGATTTTCATTCTCACCAAACCATATCTGTTGAATATCTTTAAACGCAATGTCATCCTCAATGGTCGGAAACGGAACCACGACTGCGTAAATCCACTCTGCAGTACAGAATTTTTTTTCTACCGATGATGGATCAGCCAGAACTTGGAGAGAAAAATCGCTCATGTTCATTGAATCCGCCAGATGAAATCTGCTGGATGGTTGAACCATGTTTATAAATTCATCAGGAATAACAGGTGAAATCCACACTTCTGGATTTTTCGGGGAATTTGGTTCTGGGGATGGGGTTGGTGAGACAATATCAGGAATGGTTGGTGATGGTGATGGGGTTATTTGCGGAGTGACTGATAAACCAATCATGGCCACTGGTTGTGTCATTTCAGTTATGGTTTGATCATTTCCTTTTGTACAACCCGGTAATCCCACCATGAATATAAAAATTAGAATTAGGAATAAAATGAAAAAGGGCGTCGAAGAATATTTATGCACCGGTGTATATCCTATTATTATGTGATGTTCCAGACTGGATTCGTGCCTAATTATAATACCTGGAATTATTTAGAATTTTGATAGCTATTGAGAGTGTAATCGTCTATAATTTCCTTAGAATTCTTTTTCCAGGTAGGAAATATGCGCCAGGTTGCTGTTATTGGAATAGGACAAACTCGGGTTGAGGAAAACTGGGATTTATCCCTGAAAGAACTGGCTGGGGAAGCGGTCATCCAGGCAATGAATGACGCCGGAGTTTCTGGATTTGACAGTATATTCATCGGCAATATGATGTCAGGGTCAGCCAACCATCAGCAGCACCTTGGCCCTCTCATCGCAGATTGGGTGGGAATGCGTTTTTCGGAAGCCTATCGAACAGAGGCTGCCTGCAGTTCCGGAGCGTCTGCATTCCGGACAGCACTCATGGCAGTGGCATCAAATGAAGTCGATGTGGCTGTGGCAGTAGGTGTTGAAAAAATGACTGATTCCCCTGGATCAGAAATCACTGCAGAACTGGCGACAGCCGCGGATCGGGAATGGGAGGGCGATCACGGTGTTTCGTTTGTGGCATTGAACGCCCTTATTATGCAAAGATATATGTTTGAATACGGGTGGGAACACCATCATTTTGCGCAATTTTCAATCAATGCCCATGCTAATGCTGAATCAAATCCGAATGCACGCTTTCGTAAAGCGATAACGCAACAGGTGTTTGAAAAATCCACGATGATTGCTGACCCTATCAATGTCATGGATTCATCACCAATGGGGGACGGAGCTGCAGCAGTAGTACTTGTCCCATTGGATAAAATTCATCAAAATAATAACAAAAAATTTGTAAAAATTATTGCTTCTGCGGTGGCAACGGACACCATTTCGATCCATAACCGCCTGGATCCCCTTTGGTTGAAGGCAGCTGAGTTAGCTGCAATGAAAGCCTACGATCAGGCGGCAATCCTTCCCCAGGAAATCGATTTATTTGAACTCCACGATGCCTTTACCATAATGGCAGCGTTATCTCTGGAAGCAAATGGATTTGCGGAACGAGGTCAGGGACCTCGCCTGGCTTTGGACGGAGACATCAAATTAACCGGACGAATACCAATCTCAACCATGGGAGGATTGAAAGCCAGGGGGCATCCAGTCGGTGCCACAGGTATGTACCAGATTGTTGAGGTTGTCCAGCAGCTACGTGGTGATTCTGGAGGTTGTCAGGTTAAGGATGCGCACATTGGCATGACCCAGAATATCGGCGGAAGTGGTTCAAATATTATCTCCCATATATTCTCCATCTAAGAGATACCTCTCCCGAAGAAATAACATTAAAAACTTTCCCCGGGTTTATCAGGGGTGAATCGATCCTTCCCCCAATAATAATTAATATATGGAAGGTATTTAGACACCTTCCATATAGTTGCCTCTGGTTGTATGGATACGAACCGGATTACTTTTCTTCATCCCTGATCAAGGGAATTGTCATACATGTCGGTCCCCCACCCGCCTTTGTAAATTCGCTCAAATCTATCTCAATAACTTCCACCCCTCTTTTCCGGAGTTCAGCGGTTACTACCGGATTGCCTGCCGGCATGAGAAGTTTTCCCGGCTCCAAGACCAGGAAGTTTGATGGGGTACCATTTACTTCTTCCTCCGGGATTTCAATCAGGTCAAATCCTTTTTTATGGAGGAGATAGTCAATAAATTCATATCCAACCCCTTGTGGGTAGATTACTCCCAGCCGTTCTGCTGCAACTCCAAATACCATATCCAGATGAAATGCCCCACCACCACCGCCAGTTTGAGATTTGCGGGTGTTCAATGGACCGGGAAGATGCACAATATGGATATCCTCTACACCGAAGGATTGCAGTACCGAAGATATCTGGTTTACTCCCTCATAATTTGACCGTTGGCTGATGGCAAGAGGAAGACTCTTCTTGTCCAGCCAGACGGCATTGCTGGATTCAAAGAAACCCATTCCATGAACCGTGTAGATAATCGGGCATCCAAGTGATCCAACCGTCCTGGATTGATAGTATTCAAGTCCACGCTTATAAGCAGGAGCACAACGGCAGATGATGGCTCCTCCTTTGACCATTAGGGTCTCATGGCAAAAAGTAGTGCTCCTTAAAGGTATGCCATAGGTGCCGTGGATAGGCTGATCCGCCATTAATGGAATTGTCTCCACCCCATTTTCATTCAAAACCTGGACAAACTCATCATGCTGCACTTGCATCTTCTTTAAATCCGGTAATCCGGTTGGCAGGTTCAAGAAATCCGGATCGATATCCCCGAAAGCAGCTTCTGGTCCCGGTCTGTGAACAACAACCGCCCGTAATCTTGCATAACTGGACTGACCTCCCCAGGCACGTCTCCAGGTTTTCTCAAACTCCTCTTTAAAATCTGCGTCAAAAAAAGTTAAAGGTGGTTTCCCTGGGCGGTAAAGTGGGATTTTGGTAAGGTTTTCACGATAATCATTATTCATTAATACGCTCCTGATTAGCTAGATTGGAAAATTAGCAATATACCTTTCTTATCCTAAAAATATATACATCCATAAATATGGATAGGGGGCGAAATCACCTTGATCAACCTCTACAGACCGTCAGACACCGGATAATCTCAACGAACCAAGTGGAATACCTCTATCATATTTCAAAAAGAAGAATTGTCAAATTGATTTGGTTGATGAACAACCAGAAAGAACAAGCAATTACACCCTTCGTTGATGGGATTTTTAACTCCAATACAAAATTGTTATACAATTAGATAGACGTACTGTTCGTATTCTTTATTAAAAAATATCCTTAATAATTTCTGCGAACAAAATCCTTTACCATGGGATGTGAGGGTGTTTTTGGAGGATTTTTATGGAATTTCATATTGCTCGGCAGGCAAGGGATTTATACAAATTTGATGAGTCAATCTTTACATTAAATGGCAATGTAATATTTGTAAATTTCCATACTGCCCGTCTGTTCACTCAAAAAATGAACCAAATTAGGGACCTGGTTAATTTTCCGGAAAACGCCGTGAAAACCGGACAGGTAAACGCCATGGGTTTAATTGACGAAATATTGCATTTTGTCATCAAACTCTACCAGGAGACTACAAACCCGGATATCATGCAAAAAGCGTATGAATCCGTTAAGGCAGAGGTCGGCGAGCAGGCGGTTTACACGGCTCTGCACCGATTTGTTACTGATTTCCCGCCTGTAAAAGTCTATCAAGAAGAGATAACTGTAGAAAATTATCTCCGTGATAACACTGACGGTGTTCCCAATGAGGTTATTGAATTTGAAGAGATGTTAATGCTGTGGATTGCAAATAAAAACCATGCCCATTTGCCTTTTTTGGAATTATTTGACCACACGAATCTCGTTTCTGATACTGATTATCCAATTATTATAAAATCCCTGCATAATTATTTTGAGAATCAGCCTCCCTTCGGTCCAAAAAATCAAAATCTAATCGATATGCTGCGCAGCCCGGCGATTGCCCACCCCGATTCACTCCTTGATCAATTGGAATTCATCCGTACGCAATGGGCGTCCTTACTGGGAACCTACCTGTACAGGTTATTGAGTAGTATGGATCTCATTCAGGAGGAACAGAAAAGCGGATTTATGGGAGCCGGTCCAATCCCGATACCTGTGTATGGGACATATGGTATAGGTCCGGGAAATGAACCCGAACGATTTAGCCGGGATCAGGATTGGATGCCTCGCCTGGTTTTGATGGCAAAAAATTCTTTCGTCTGGCTCGACCAGCTGAGCAAGAAATACCAACGGCCTATCCACCGCCTCGACCAGATTCCGGATGAAGAACTGGAGATTTTAGCTCGCTGGGGTTTTACTGGTTTATGGTTGATCGGTTTATGGGAACGCAGCTCTGCTTCCGCCAGAATTAAACAGCTTTGCGGTAACCCCGAAGCGATTGCCTCGGCTTATTCATTGACAAGCTACCAAATTGCGGAAGCATTAGGAGGGGAAGAAGCTTATGAAGGTCTGCGTCAACGCTGCTGGCAAAGGGGTATTCGCCTGGCAAGTGATATGGTGCCCAACCACATGGCTATAGATTCGAAATGGGTCATGGAGCATCCAGAATGGTTTGTTCAACTGCCTTACAGCCCCTTTCCATCATACAATTTCGAAGGTCCCAATTTATCCCAGGACGACCGTGCCAGTATATATTTAGATAACCATTACTATAATCGCAGCGATGCCGCCGTTGTATTTAAACGGGTATCCAATTATTCCGGCGAAACCCAGTTTATTTACCACGGGAATGATGGAACCAGCATGCCTTGGAATGATACTGCCCAACTAAATTACCTGTTACCAGAGGTCCGGGAGCAAGTCATTCAAACCATAATCGACGTGGCTAGAAAGTTCCCGATTATTCGATTTGATGCTGCCATGACGCTCACAAAACGCCACTACCAGAGATTATGGTTCCCGGAACCAGGCCATGGTGGAGATATTCCTACCAGAGCCGGATTGGGTTTAACAAAGGACCAATTTAACGACCTGATTCCCGAAGAATTTTGGAGGGAGGTGGTGGATAGGGTAGCACAGGAGGCACCGGACACCCTCCTGCTGGCAGAGGCATTCTGGTTAATGGAAGGTTACTTTGTCCGCACTCTAGGAATGCACCGGGTTTACAACAGCGCCTTCATGAATTTGCTCAGAGATGAGGATAACGCGAAATACCGCCAGATCATGAAAAACACCCTGGAATTTGAACCGGAAATCCTTAAGCGCTTTGTTAATTTCATGAACAATCCGGATGAAAAATCTGCCGTTGAGCAGTTCGGAAATGGTGACAAGTATTTTGGTATTTGTATTCTCATGGCCACATTACCGGGATTGCCCATGTTTGGTCATGGCCAGATCGAAGGGTTTTCTGAAAAATATGGCATGGAATATAAGAAAGCTTATTGGGATGAAAAACCGGATCCATACTTGATCAACCGCCATGAGCGGGAGATTTTTCCGTTGCTCCACCGCCGGACATTATTCGCCGGGGTTGAGAATTTTGTCTTGTATGACTTTTACAATCCGGATGGAAAAGTAAATGAGAACGTGATAGCATACTCAAACCAACAAGCCAATGAAAAATCATTGGTTATTTATAACAACAAATTTGCAGATACTTCAGGGTGGGTCAGAACCTCGGTTGGTTTTGCCATAAAGGATTCATCCGAAGGTCAAAAGATCATTTCACAAAGAAATCTATCAGATGGATTGGATATTTTATCCGATGATAACAGCTTCATCATTTTCCGGGATCATATTACTGGTCTTGAATACATTCACCCATCCAATAGAATATCAGAGGAAGGTCTATTCTTTGAATTACACGCCTACCAATCTTGTGTTCTTCTGGATTTTCGCCAAATTGCAGATGATGAATCTCAATCCTACCGGAGAATATATGAACACCTCAACGGGAGAGGTGTTCCAAGCATTCGGGAGGCTCTAAAAAGCCTGTTGATGCAAAAGGTGCAGCTGCCATTCCAGGAGATATGCAATCCCGGTTATTTTGATTATCTCACTCACCTGGCCACAAGCCCTGATGACCAACCGGTTCCCGCAGAATTATTCACGGAATCCAGGCAAAAAATGCAGGGATTGCTGGAAGGAATTGCTTCCCTGACCGGATATGCGAACAATTATAGCGAAATTTTGGCAGAAACCGAAGCAAAATTACGCCTTATACTATCCTTGGAATTAAATGGGAAATCTATTGCAGATCTATTACCCGAACAAACACTGAGCCCAAACACACCAAGACAAAAATTCATGATTTCCAATCCAAATCTGTGGTTAATTCTTTGGGGATGGTTATTTACACATTCCATCGGGAAAATGACCGGGAAAGAAAACTACGAGGTTCAGAGCATCGCCTGGTTTGAAGAATGGAAGCTTGGGAATATTCTGGAAACAACCTATAAGAATACAGGATTAACCGAGGAAACAGCCCATCAGCTTGTAAACCTGGTTCACCTATCATTAGGATTGCATCGCTGGTTTTCCAGGCGGGAGAACATACCCCAGCTGATTAATAGTTGGTTGTCAGACCATCATTTGCGGGATTTCCTGAAAGTCAATCGCTACCATGATGTTCTATGGTTCCAAAAAGAAGCCTTCATCGAGCTAAGCGGATGGTTATATACCCTTTCAATTATCCAGATCCTCTACCAGGATCAGGATGATTTTGAAAAAATATCTGGGGAGATCATCATTCTTGATGGCTTAATCTCCAAATTTATCCGGGCAGCCGAGAATTCCGGGTATCAAATTGATAACCTTATCGATAACATTGGAAAAACTGGCGAGAAATTGGTATAGAAATACAAACAACGAGCCAGGTTTTAAAGCGAGATGGGAAATAATTTCCCATCTCGCTTTTTCTTAATATTCAAATTTGATTGGCTCCACGTTGCGATGCGTTTTGAAAATGGTGCCAGAAGACAGTCCCGGCACTCAATCCTGTCCGCCAGCTAACAGCGGATTGAAGCCACTGTTTTGCCTCCTCGCTGAAATCCACATCCAGGGCAATTTTATTTAGCCAGACTGCCTGAGCTGCATAAGCAACATTATTTAATGGTTCTATCCGATCCAGGTCATCAAAAAACCATCCACATGAAGCGAACATCCTCTGACGTTCATATTGGGAATGCATCAATAGTGAAAATCTTTTTACGACCTCTGGTTCCAAAGATTTATACCCATGCTGGAATAATAAATCTTGCATTTTCATTTGCCGGTGCATTACTGGATAATAGCAGTGTCTTAATTCCCAGGGATCATCCACATATTCCTTGGCAAATTCGAAATAGGAATTATCTAATAAACCAGCAATATTTTCCAGTGCAATTCGTAAGGGTTTCTTCCAGGATGCGTTCGGGGTGCAGTAACATAATCCTGACCAACGCGAAACTCCATGATGACAGCTCCATGATGTATTTTCTTTTAATTTTTATAGAACTTTCTGGCGGGTGACTTTTCAGCCATAAGCCGGGATATGTCATTCTGACATCTCTATTATTTAATCCCTCCCCGGTAACATACGCCAGGAACTTATCCCGGAATGGCTGGTGATGACCGTATAATTCACCATCAGAAGCAATCATCAAGATTTCATCCTGATTTTTATGGGGTTTTTGATTCAAGCGAATTAAAATCTCACTATCGATAAATTTATCTCCATTCTGAGTGATTTCGGAATTGAAACTAATCTGACCGCTTAATCCCTGATTATAAAAAAATACGTTGATGTGCCGGTTGCCTGGCAGGTCTACGTTGTAGACTTTTGTTGTATCTACATCAGTCTTAGTTGCCTGCCAGGGGGCTAGTATCGTAAATTCAATCCCATTTTGAGCAAGTATGTCCAGGGATTCAAGATCGACTGCCGTCTCTGGCAACCACATTCCCTGAGGATTGTGACCAAATGTGGCAATATAATCAGCAATTCCCCATCGTATCTGGGTGATTTTCTCTAAAGTTGTTGATAAGGGAAGGATGGTATGGTTATAAGATTGAGCAATAGCATTTCCAACTCCATAGGTGCGAAAATTCTCATTATCATCCAAAATCACCTGGTGATATGTGACCGGATCATACTTTTCCCACCAGTGGAAGAGGGTTGGACCAATATTGAAGCTGATGCGCTTAAAATTTCCCAACTCTACATTTGGTCGGTAGCACTGATCAAATATTCTTTCATTCCAATTGCAATATGGTGCAGCCCCGGGTTCGAGTGGAATTTCCCCGCTGACAGGATCTTCTCTTGGAGGTTGATAAAAATGACCATGGAAACAAAATGCCTTCTCACCCATAATTACGATTTTCTCCTTTCTATGATTTTGCTTTCAGGTATGCCAAATTTTTATGATTAAATCGAGCCGGGATGATGCCAAACTGGCGCGGCATGGAATCTGTTTCACAAATACGGTCCGCCGAAAGGTAATCTAACCAGAATATTGAGATCGGAAAACGGGGATAAATCTGTTCGGCGATAAGTGAAATAAACCTTAGATAAGGAAGATACATTGAAAGAATAGGGCGGTTCTTGTTGGTAACCTGGAGGATGATATCCACTACCTGCCGAAACGAAAAATATTCAGAACCTCCCAGCAGGATGGTCTGGTTTCGGGTAGTATTGTCTTGTAAAGCAAGACCAAGGCAAGTTACGAGATCCAGGATCCAAACAGGTTGGATGATTGTACTCCCATCCCCAGGCAGAACAAAAAAGAATGGGAATAGATGGATCAACCTCTTTATGGATGAAGTAAAATGGTCATTTTGCCCAAATATTACTGCACTCCGGATAATTGTATGATCTACTCCACTGGAAATTATTGACCCTTCTGCCAGGGCTTTTGCTTTCAGGACTGGATAAGCGGATGATTTATCTGCTCCGAGATGACTTAAATAAAAAATTCTATCAATTCCGGCTTCAGATACTGCCTTAGCAACTGCTGATGCACCTTCGACATCTACAGCATTGAGATCAGCATGGCTTCCGAGATGCTCAGCCCCGGCAAGATGGAATACCACATCCACCCCACGCATGGCTGCCCTGAGTCCGCGCTCATCTTTATAACTGCATACAGCAACTTCAACCGAAACGCCAAGGGGAATTTTGGGGGATTTCGGCGAGGGTTTTAACAGGAGCCTCACCTGGAGGTTCATTGACACCAAATGGCGAACCAACTCTCTGCCAACAAAACCGGTACCACCCGTAACAAGAATCATAATCGGATAAATTATAGCAGAGGAAATGATATCCTTCGTGGCATATATCTTGCTACAAATAGACCAGAAATGATTCTATATTGAATAATAAACCGGGGTGAATTTATGGTCATGGAACAGATAAACAATCAATCGAGGCAAACCAGGATAGGGTTTCATTATTTCCCTGATACAAAACACTTTAGCCAGCGTGATCTTCATAAATGGTTACCAGAATTACAGGCCTTAGGAGCTTCCTGGTTGGTGCTGAATTCTTCCATTAACAGGGCAATACCAGAATATTTTATTAATAGCCTGCTGGATGCTGGTATCGAACCAATCATTAGGTTTGACCTACCCCTTGGAAGTTATTTTGATACGAGCGAAATTCAACCAATATTGGATGCATACGCACACTGGGGAGTGAATGGGGTCATTTTCTTCGATAAACCCAATTCCCGCTCTTCCTGGAGTAACTCGGGATGGATGCAACAGGATTTAGTAGAGCAATTTTTAGAACAATACCTGCCATTGGCAACCCTGGCAATTGAGGCAGGATTAATTCCGATCTTTCCTCCATTAGAACCAGGCGGGAATTATTGGGACACCATATTCCTCAGGCTGGCATTAGAATCGCTTGTAAGGCGTGAGCAGGATGCCTTGCTGGAAAAACTCACTCTTTCCGCTTATCCTTGGACCCACCAACATTCCTTAAATTGGGGTGCTGGTGGACCAGACCGCTGGCCACAGGCAAAGCCATATAATTCACCTGACGGAGAGGAGGATCAAAGAGGATTCAGAATATTCGATTGGTACTTATCTACTGCGCAAGCAGTGCTTGGTCGTACCTGTCCAATTCTCCTCCTGGATGCCGGGATTCCAACAGCACCAGAATATTACTTCCCGGAAAACGATAAGGAAACAAACCATGCCTCAACCAATGTTTCCATAATCAAGCTTCTTTATGGTGAACAAACCCAAGATCCTTTGGATACACGGCTAATACTCGAGCCTCTCCCAATTGAAGTGGTTTCCTGTAATTTCTGGCTGCTTGCAGCCGACCCCCAATCTCCATTTTATCCGCAAGCCTGGTATGGGGAAGATTCTATAAATTCCGAACTGATTTCAGATGCAAAGACATGCTATATCGCTGCCAGAAAAATAATGGATAAGCAGCGAATTTCCCGCCAAAAAGAGCAAGCCACCATCCAACCCAGGGCAATACCTCAAAGAATGATTGGTAGAAACGGTCTACCCCAACCTATCAAACACTACTTATTGCTGCCAAAAAATGAATGGGGTTTGGCAGAATGGCATCTCGAGTTGATCAGACCTTTCGTAAAAAAATATCAACCCACCATCGGCTTTTCAATACAGGAGGCGGCATTATCCGAACGGGTAACTGTGATTGGCAATACCCAAATATTTCCTGACGAAATCCTGGACAGGCTTCGCCATACTGGAACAATTGTTGAAAGAATATCCGGTAATGGCACTACAATTGCAACTAAATTGGCAGAGAGGTGATCCATGAATAATATGCCCTATAAATCCGTCAAACAGTCTGCAATAACCGTAACAAAACCTGTATTAAAAGTAATTGGATTGGGCGGTGGAGGATGTAATGCTATAAACCGTATGATCGAGCTGGGGTTAACAGGCATTGAATATATTGCAGCAAACACGGATAAACAGGCGTTGAGAAGTTCGCTGGCGAACACCAAAATTCAACTTGGCCCTACCATTACTCGCGGATTAGGGTCTGGTGGAGATCCAAATATTGGAGAAGCTGCTGCAGAAGAGAGTTACCGTGAATTATCCCAGGCTCTGATAGGTGCCGATATCGGATTTTTAACAGCCGGGATGGGGGGCGGAACCGGTACTGGATCCATCCCGATTGCTACAAAGATCGCCAGGTCACTCGATGCTGTGACGGTGGCAATTGTGACTACACCTTTCTCATTTGAAATGGGTCGCCGGCAGAAAAACTCATTGATTGGATTGGATAAGTTAAGACAATATTCAGATACATTGATTACTGTTCCAAATGATCGATTACTTCAAATAGCTCCATCCGATCTGCCGCTCGAGATGGCATTCCGTCTGGCAGATGATGTCCTCAGGCAAGGTATCCAGGGTATTACAGAACTAATTACCCAGCCTGGATTGATTAATGTTGATTTCTCACATATCCGGGCTATGATGCAGAATGGAGGGGGTTCCATACTCTCAATCGGTATCGGGCAAGGGGAACACAAAGCGCTCGAAGCGGTTCAAAAAGCCCTCAATCACCCTCTTCTCGATTCAATTCCCCTGGATAATGCCCAAGGGATTATTTCAAATTTCAGTGGGGCCGATGACCTGACCTTTTTTGAAGTTGCGGAAGCACTGACCTACCTGCAGGAAAAAACCAATTCGCGGGCTGAAATCATACCCGGTATTTATAATGACGAACGTATGGAAGACCGCTGCCAGGTCATCCTTATCATTACCGGATTAGGGGCTACACCGATAGATCGTGCCCTCCCACACGTTTACGAAAAAACCGACCTGGCACAAAATTCCGAAGTGAATGGAACAGCGAATCCCGTTCCTGCTGGGACACAAAATGTTAATTTAGCGGGAACTACAATGAGTTTTGATTTACCAGCATTCTTGAGGAAAAAGATACGCTAATCTTATACAGGATTTCCTATGGATAATGGAGCTGCGGAAAAAGTCTGCAATCAGGTTTATAAAAAATTTCCGGGGTTTAAGGGCTCCCGGCCAAAAATATCATCCTATTCTGGAGATTCGTGGCTGTTGATCTTTGAGATGCCGGCAAAAACCGCAAATGGAAAAACAATCCATCAAACGGTTAGAGTTGTAGCTGATAAAAATGGCCTAATCAAAAAGATGACTACTTCGCGTTAGATTTTTGTGAGGATTTGATTATTATGAAGCTTTCCCTGCAAAATAAAATTGAAATTGTTCTTTTGAACATTTTTATTCAGACAATACACCACCTTCAATGGGCAAAACCACTTGTTAACCGTTCATCCAGGCGACGGGATTATATTTATCCATAAAATAGATTGGGTTTCTAACTGGTGACTGGATTGAATAGAAAACCTAATCCCGGTTAGCGGTGTTTGAGTGGCATGCATAAAAAGAAAAAAACCGCCTTCTATAAATATGAAAGGTGGTTTTTATATTCGTGACAATTCCAGTTTGGAGTCATTTATAGAGAGAAAAAATAATTATTGTGTGGTTAAGGTTCTGCCTCTGTAGGCTCCTCACCGGTCGGCTGGTTTAATTTTTGATCCTCTCCTGCCTCCCGATTTTCATTTTCTTTAAGAATAGACCTTTTCTGTAAGTATTCCTGGTTGGCAAGATTAGCAGCCTGCCTGATTTTATTATCCATTTCCTTTGCTGCCTGGTCTAACTCCTGAATATTTGTTTCTTTATGAATCTCCCGGTTTAATTCCTTAATTTCCTTCAGACTCTCCTCGAGACCTGCCTCGCGGACAATTTTTGTTGGCAAATCACGCAGTTCCCTTGAAGTATCCATTACTGAAATCCACAAGGGTGATCTTACCATCCGGTAAAACCACTTTCCGAGGGATCTGGCAGTAGTAGTCATGCGTTCCGGACCCATAAACAGAAGAGCAATAATAAAAATAAATACAAGCTCTAATGGACCCACATTAAATATTTCCATAGGTAATTGGAAGAAAGAATCTTAAATGACCAGTGAAAAACCTATTGTTCCTTGTTTTCCTCTTCTTCTATCCCTTCTTCGCCTTTCTCATCATTTCCTCTTAGACCCTCACGAAATGAACGGATACCGGTTCCCAACTCTCCGGCAATTTTACCAATACGGCCAATTCCAAACAGTAATACGACGATCATAAAAATGATGATCAGTTCCGGGGCACCCAATCGAAAAGGCATAGTCATTTACTCCTTATTTTTGATTATAAATGAAAACATTAAGAATAAGAACTTATGCAAGAAACGCCAAAAGGATGCTTACCAGGTATAGGAAGGTTAATGGGAGCATCAACAAACCCATATTAATAGGATCTACAGTCGGGCTTACCAAAGCCGCAAGGACCGCGATAATAACAATTGCAACTCTCCACTGGCTTGCCAGCGTCTTTGCTGAGATTAATTTAAATTTTGCGAGGATAAATACCACAAGGGGCGCTTCAAAACTGATGCCAATCCAGAAAACCAGGTTGGTAACAAAGTTAATATAATTGGACAACCTGGGTATTGTGGGTATTCCCAGGAAACCTACCAGGAATGGAACCGCTGTCGGAAGCATGAAATAATATGCGAAGGCAACGCCTGATAAAAAAAGTAAAGTTGCAAATGGAACAGATAACAGTATCCATCTTTTTTCTATTTTTGTTAATCCCGGCAGGATAAATGCTAACAACTGGTAAAAAACAATTGGGAATGCAATGATAAAGCCGGATAAAAGAGAAACCCGCATATACACACTGATATTTTCGGTCATCTCAATGGATTGCAGCTGCTCCATCCCACCAATTGGCACGGTTAAAAACTGAATAATCCTATCAGTCAAGGCAAAACTGATAATTGTGCAAACGAAAATTGCTCCAACTGCTTTAAGTAACCTTATCCGCAGTTCACCAAAATGGTCCAAAAAACTCATCGTCTTTTCAGTGCTCATTTTTTCAACCAGTCCAAAAGGATATATAGATTATAAATCATCCGGAGATGTCACAGATTTGCCAATTGCGAAAAGATATAATAATTAATACCGTACTTACCCCGGCATACTGCCGGCAGGATTTCCTGGTATTTTCCAGGTCAAATTGGATTTTTATAACGAAAGAACCTTTGATTTCCAGGAAAAGGTTGAAAAATAAACTGGTTGAGCTGGCTGTCCTATTTTTACGAATTGGTTTTACCTCTTTCGGAGGACCAGCCGCTCACAATTCCTTGATGCATCTTGAATTTGTTGAAAAAAGGAAATGGTTGGACGAACAAAAGTTCCTGGATTTGATGGGAGCGGCCAACCTCATTCCGGGACCGAATTCAACTGAACTTGCGATGCATATCGGTTACCAGCGCGCTGGATGGCGAGGATTTATTATTGCGGGATGCTGTTTCATCCTGCCTGCGATGAGTTTGACTATCCTGCTTACCTATTATTACAAAAATTTTGGAACACTGCTTATTGCAGAACAGATCCTCTATGCCATAAAACCAGTTATTATTGCAATTATCCTCAAGGCGATATTATCTTTGGGAAAAAGTGTTCTAATAGGTGTCGAGGAGATCATCATTGCAGCAGCCGCACTGGGAATGTATTTCCTGGGAGTCAATGAAATCCTAATCCTCCTGGTGTGCGGTTTAATGATGACAATCCTTAAGAGGCTGCAGCAGTTGAATTCTCCATTGGCGGCAATGGTATTTCTTCCTGGATTTTTAGCCTATCCATTGTTTCATTTTATCCAATCTGGAGAGCAGCCCTATCTTCCTTCCACTTTATTTCTTAGTTTCGTAAAGATTGGATCTGTTCTATATGGAAGCGGGTATGTGTTACTGGCTTTCCTGGAGGGGGAATTTGTTAAGCGTTTGGGGTGGTTAACCTATGCGCAGTTGGTGGATGTCGTTGCAATTGGGCAGGTCACCCCTGGCCCTTTGTTCACCACAGCCACCAGTATTGGCTATTTGCTGGATGGAATCAATGGGGCAATTCTGTCGACCACCGGAATATTCCTTCCAGCATTTATTTTTGTAGCCATCTCCTTTCCTCTTGTCCCCCACCTGCGCAAGTCTGTATGGTCTTCTGCTTTCCTTAATGGGGTAAATGCATCCTCCCTGGCCTTAATGACCGGGGTGAGTATTAAACTGGCGCGTGTATCTTTTGTGGATCCGTTTACCATCGTACTTGGATTGGTGGCTGTCATACTGGTTTTTCGCAGCAAAGTTAATCCCACCTGGTTTATCCTAGGAGGTGCTTTGATTGGAGCGCTTAAAGCATTAATTGGATAGAGATACTGCTGCCTAAGGGCTGGGGCGGATGGAAAATCCCAAGGTTAATTATTCATATAAACTTATGAGCCTACCCCAGAAATTGTAGATACTCACCACGGACAATTAAAATGGCGGGAACATTCCTCAGGGACATTCCTTTGAATGAAAGGTTTAGATCCAAAATCAGGATAAAATATTAAACACCATATTGCTTTACCGGTTTTCATTGGCAATTGACAGGTACAGAAAATCATTTTATAAGGATCAACCTATTATAAAATTATCTGGCCGGAAAAATATTGGACCGATTTTTTCTATTAGTATCGGACCTCCAGGGAAAAAATTCTAATAATCTACTCCGCACCTCATGATAATAACCTAAGGAAAGAACATGACACTCCGAGAGTACCTTCATCAGTTGGACCAGCAAAGAGAACTCATCCACATTAAAGAACCGGTTTCAAAAACTTATGACGCAGCAGCCATATTAAAGAAATTGGAACCTCGACCGGTGCTTTTTGAAAATATCATCGAATCCCAATTTCGGGTGGCAGGAAATTTGTTTTGCTCCAAGGATTCCTTCGCACGCTACTTTGGAATTAATAAAACTGATATCATACCGGGATTAAGCCAGGCCATCCAAAACAGGACGATGCCGGTAGTAGTTCACGATGCTCCCTGCCAGGAAGTGGTTGAAATGCATCCGGACCTGGATGAACTGCCCATATTGAGGCATTGCAAGTTTGATGGCGGAAACTATATCAGTTCTGGAATAACAATTGCCAGGCATCCCAGGTACGGCCAGAATGTGGATTTTCACCGTGCTATGCAAATCTCCAGGAATAAATTAGTGTTAAGGGTGGTCCGTTCTCGCCATTTTGACAGGTTCCTGCAGGAACTGGGACAGGTTGATATCGCAATTTGTATCGGCAACCCTCCCAATGTCCTGGCAGCCGCCGCCACTTCTGTTGAAATTGGTGTCGATGAAATGGCCATTGCAAACTCCCTGCAGCCCGTAACAGTCGTTCGGGCACAAACCGTCGATCTCCTGGTCCCAGCAGAGGCAGAATTTATCCTTGAAGGAACAATTTATAACGACCGGAGACACGCAGAAGGGCCATTTGTAGATTTAACGGAAACATACGATGTGATTCGCAATGAACCGGTATTTGAATTGAAAGCCATTACCCACCGGAAGGATGCTATCTGGCAGGCTCTATTACCTGGAGCGCTGGAACATAAATTATTAATGGGCATGCCCCGTGAACCAACCATCTATAGTAAAGTAAACCAGGTTGTTCAATGTGTGGATGTGAACGTCAATCCAGGAGGATGCTCCTGGCTCCATGCCATCGTAAAAATCCGCAAAACAGCGGAAGAGGATGGCATGAAAGCCATAGAAGCGGCCATGGATGGCCATCGCTCCTGCAAACATGTCTACATTGTGGATGAGGATATCGATATCTACAATCCTATGGAAGTTGAGTGGGCAATGGCAACCCGTTTTCAAGCTCATCGAGATATGGTTATCTATCCAGACCAGCCCGGTTCCAGCCTGGATCCGAGCTCCGAGGCAAACACATATAATACAACCAAGGTTGGATTTGATCTCACCAAACCTCTTTATTCCTCCGGAAAATCATTTGAAAGAGCTGCTTTTCCGGAAATTGACCTGAAAAAATTCGAACTGTAAACGCATATGCAATTGCAAACCCAAGAAATTCAAATGTTACAGGGTAATTTAGGATGGGCAGCCCAAAAATCCATGGAAATTCTTGTGGCGCTTGGCAAAATCTATGGCGCCAGACGAATGATACCGGTTACATCAGTCCAGATCTCTGGCGTAAGTTATGCCAACCTGGGGGAAGCCGGATTGCAGTTCCTGGATGAAATGGCACAGGGCGGCGGGAAAACCAGGGTATTAACCACCCTCAACCCCGCAGGGATGGACATTGAAAACTGGCAGATACTTGGAATCGATGAAAAATTTGCCGCCAACCAGATGCGGGTTATTGATGCTTATGCAAGGATGAATGTAGTTACAACATGCACCTGCACGCCATATTTGTCCGGGAATCTTCCCCACTACGGAGAGCATATTGCCTGGGCAGAAAGCAGTGCAGTTTGCTATGCCAATTCGGTCATTGGTGCCAGAACAAATCGGGAAGGTGGACCTAGTGCCCTGGCTGCTGCCTTGACCGGGGTCACACCAGAATATGGTTATCACATGAGGGCTGAACGAGAACCATCCATTACTATCCGGGTTAATGCAGAAATGGAACACAACCACCAGTTTGGTGCCCTGGGACAAGCGCTTAGCAAAGTCTTTGAGGATCAATCCATACGCCCAATTCCCTATATCGAGGGGATTTCCCAGGCAACACTGGAGAACCTCAAATCGTTTTGTGCAAGTTTTGCTACTTATTGCGGGGGAGCACTTTTTCATATGGAGAATATTACTCCAGAGAGCAACTTATACCCCGCACCGGATAGGTTGGTTATCCTAAACAATAAGGATATTGAGAGTTCGATCGAAACAATGCATTCTGTTTATGAAGAGACGATAGATTTTATCAGTTTGGGATGCCCGCACCTCTCCATCAAGGAAATTGCCCGAATCGCAGAATTGCTCCAGGGTAAAAAAGTAACCAAAGAGTTCTGGATAACCACATCCCGGCCAACCAAGAAAATTGCCGATTCGATGGGCTATTCAAAAATAATTGAGGACAGTGGAGCAAAATTTGCTGTTGATACTTGCTGCGTTGTTGCTCCAATCAAAGGGAGATTCCGGGCAATCGCAACAGACAGTGCCAAAGCCTGTTATTATGCCTTTGCTCAAAATAATATGAAAACACGCCTGCTCTCCTTCGACGATACCGTTTTTGAGGCTTTAAAATGAAACTTTCGGGCAGGAAAATATATCAAGGAATGGTAAAAGGAAAAGCCCTGGTCACTCAAATGGGTATCTCCTTTTACGGTGGTGTCGATCCAGATACCGGGGTCATATCCGAGAAAGATCATGAGCTCCTTGGTAAGAATATTTCAGGGACAATTTTAGTATTCCCTCGTGGTAAAGGCTCTACGGTTGGATCCTATACATTGTACCGCTTGAAAAAAAATGGGCTCGCTCCAGCGGCAATCATTAACAAGGATTGTGAGACAATCACCGCCGTGGGCTGCATTATTTCTGAAATCCCCTGCATTGACCAGATAGAGATTGAAACTCTGGAAACAGGCATGGTTTTGCTGGTAAATGGAGAGGAAGGGACTGTAGAAGTTGTTTGTTAATTCATTATTACTATTTACTGCCAGAAATCCTTTCATTGAAAATAAGGTTGCGGCAAATCCATTTGAATTTTCTGGCAATTGATCCTGGCTGATTGGATTCAACAACAACCATGAAGACCGGTAATCAAGGGCAAAATCCACCAATATAGGGCATATTCCGAATATATTTTCAAGATCGTCAGTTTTTACCAGCGATTTACCTCAACAGATCCTAAAACACGCCATTAGGACGAATACTTTCTTTTGAAAACATGGATTTTTTGGAAATTGCAGAAATCGGATTTAACGAAATATTCCTATAAAAGTGGTAATGAATCGAGAATTGCCAGCCGAAAATAATAATCGATAAATCGCGCTAAAATTAAATAAATATGCCGATTTACCTGTTTGATCAATTTGCAAACAAATGAAGCAGGAGAGAAGTAATGACAAATACACCGGAAATTGACGTTAAAAGAAGGCGACGCGGCGAAAAACCAACCAAACGTGCCGAGGCACCTGTCAGGCAGGATACTGATGAAACCTCACAACCCTCCTCCGGAGGAACATCCTTTATCCCCGCCGGCACCGCCGGTACCGGCGGTACCTCCATGCCTTCCATGGGTAAAATGGGGACAGGCTGCGGCGGGTTCATCGTTATCCTGATCATCGCCCTATACCTAATTTTTTCCGGCGGACTCGGCGGGGTAGAACAAGTTTCTGATGTACAGCCCCCAAATGAGTATGCAACCGAAGTCCAGCAGCCCCAAACCCAGGTATCAACTGCCACTCCCCGTCCAACCAAGGTAGCTGCAGCCGGACAGGCTGGGCAGGATTGGCTGGTTATGCTCTACCAGAATGCTGATGACCAGGTTCTGGAGCAGGATGTATTCCTGGACCTCAATGAGGCGGAAAAAATCGGCTCATCAGACAGAGTGACAATAGTCTCCCAGATTGACCGCTTTCGCGGGGCATTCGAGGGAGATGGCGACTGGCATACCACCCGCCGTTACCTGGTAACCCAGGATAATAATCTCAATATCGTAAACTCCGAGCTGGTGGATGAACCCGGGGAAGTGAACATGGCTGCCGGAGAATCCCTGGTTGATTTCGTTGCCTGGGCTACGGAAAATTATCCAGCCGATCGGACGGTATTAATTCTATCTGACCACGGTTTAGGCTGGCCTGGCGGGTGGAGTGACCCAAATCCAGGCAGGTCAGATCCAGGAAAAGCGCCGCTTACAAATTATCTAAAGGGCGATCACTTATACCTTTCTGAATTGGATCAGACCCTGGCTGCCATCCAGCAACAAAATATTGTCCAAAAATTCGATATTATCGGGATGGATGCCTGCCTGATGAGCCAGTTGGAGGTGTATTCTGCCCTCCAGCCGTATGCTAATTACGCAGTCGCATCCGAAGAAACAGAACCCGGTCTGGGCTGGGCGTATGCAGGATTTTTAGATCTTTTAGTCAATAACCCGGATATGAGCCCCGAACAGGTGGCGGCAAATATCGTGGAGACCTATATCGAGGAAGATCAAAGAATTGTTGACAACAATGCCAGGGCGGATTATTTGCGCCAGGGATCCCAGATGGGTGGTTTCTTTGGGGCTCCAAGCATAAGTGCTGCGGCACTGACCAATCAGCTGGAACAAAATATAACCTTGAGTGCAGTGGATTTGAATGCGTTCCCGGAATTAATCGACCAATTTAATAACTTTGCTTACAGCCTGCAAAATGCAGACCAATCCATTATCGCCAGTGCCCGCAACTACGCTCAATCTTATACAAGCATATTTGGCAACCAGGTACCAAAATCGTATATCGATTTAGGCCATTTTACCCTGCTAATTCAGAAAAACGTAAAGGATTCAACAGTAAATAAAGCCGCAAGTGGGTTGATCAATGCTCTAGACCAAATTATCATCGCCGAAAAACATGGCTCTTCAAAACCCGGGTCATCAGGGATTGCTATTTATTTCCCAAATTCCACATTGTACAGGAATCCTTACAGTGGTCCTCAATCTTACCTGGAATTAGCCGACCGGTTTGCGAATATCTCTCTATGGGATGATTTTCTCGCTTACCATTACCTGGATAGGGCTTTCCAGCCGGATGCAGCTGAACCGGTTTTACCATCCAGTTCTGAAACCACCAGAGCCCCAGGTTCCGGGAATATCTCCATCTCGGATATCACTGCATCAAGAGACGAAATCACTATCAACCAAACATCAGAACTCAGCGCAGAAATAACCGGGCAGAATATTGGTTATATATACCTGTTCGCCGGTTATTATGACCCGGGTTCAAACTCCATTTATGTTGCTGATACAGACTATTTGGAAAGTCCGGATACCCAGGAGTTGAATGGAGTGTATTATCCTGTTTGGCCAGAGGCTGAGACCTTTAAAATGAACTTTGAATGGGAGCCAGTATTATTCTCCATGACGGATGGTGAACAATCCGACCTGGCCCTTTTCAACCCGGAAGTTTATGGAATTTCGGGAGAACAGGCAGAATACTTTGTAAGCGGCACCTACACGTTCAAAGAAAGCGGAGACCAGCTATACGCTCAAATGCATTTTATGGATGGCAAATTGTTCCAGATTTTTGGATTTAATGGTACGGATGAGACTGGCTCGCCGGCTGAAATCACCCCAAATGAAGGGGATGAATTTACCATTTCACAACGATGGATGGAGTTGAATGACCAGGGCGGGGTTAGCCGGGTTGTCACTGAACCCGGTGCGACAATAACCTTCGGCAGGGCTCCCATCACCTGGGAGATGGTCTACGCTCCTGCTGGAAAGTATGTGGTTGGATTTCTGGTAAGCGATATGGATGGAAACTTAACCCAGAGTTATACTCAGATCACAGTGAAATAATTCAGGGTTTTGCAAGGGGTGACCTTTGACCCCATTCCCGGCCGTATAAAATTAAAATGGAGGAGTGTAAAACCAGATACCCTCCTCCATTTTACATAATAACGTCCAGATATCAACGCACAGCAGGAGAATTGACCCGGTCCTGGGAGGGGTCGAAAATGTGCATATGGTCCATATTAAAGATAACCTGGGTATCCGATCCTATCTGAACCTGGGTACGAGGGTCCACCCTGGCTACGAAATTATTCTGACCGTTAACCAGGTATAAGAATATCTCATTGCCCATTAATTCGGTGACATCAACCTTGGCAGGAACTTGCGCGGCATGAATTCCCGCTGGAACAAAATCCGGATTATGGATATTTTCCGGACGGATACCAAAGATCACTTCTTTATCGGTATAATCCACGAAAGTTTCGCGCCGGTCATCCGGAATCCTGACCGAAAATCCCCCCGTATCAATATACAAGCCCTCGCCATCCTTGCGAATATGTGAGGGGAAGAAGTTCATTGCCGGGCTTCCAATGAATCCAGCCACAAACAGGTTATCCGGAAAGTCATATAACTTCTGGGGTGTATCCATCTGTTGTAATATCCCTTTATTCATCACCGCAATGCGTGAAGCCATTGTCATAGCCTCAGTTTGGTCATGGGTAACATAGATGAAGGTGGTTTGAAGTTCATAATGAAGTTTGCTGATTTCTGCTCTTGTTTGAACCCTTAATTTAGCATCCAGATTGGAGAGCGGTTCATCAAATAAGAATACTTTTGGATTGCGAACAATCGCCCGGCCAACAGCAACCCGCTGCCTTTGACCCCCGGATAATTCTCTTGGTTTTCGTTTTAATAAATGCTCGATCTCCAATTTTCGGGCTGCGTTTTCGACCCTTTGATTAATTTCATCTTTCGGAATTTTGCGAAGTTTAAGCCCAAACGCCATATTATCAAACACTGTCATATGAGGATAGAGGGCATAGGATTGGAATACCATGGCGATATCGCGGTCTTTTGGTGCAATATCATTGACGATCACATCACCAATTCGTATTTCCCCTTCAGATACCTCTTCCAGTCCAGCCAGGCAGCGCAAGGCAGTTGTTTTTCCGCAGCCTGATGGCCCAACTAATACAAGGAACTCCTTATCCTCAATCTCCATATTCAAATCATTGATCGCTGCAAAATCACCAAAACGTTTCCAGACATGATTAAAAGTTACCGATGCCATGATCTTCCTCCCTTCTGATTGGATATAGTGATTTAATTATAGGTCTGCCTTATCCAAAAAACAACCACATGTAGAATACTTGTTTTGAAAACGGTTTTCATATTGACAAAATAACAATATGACCTCATTTTGAAGCAAATCATATAACATTGAGCAAATAACGGTCGGAATATCGATATATTTGGTATTGTAAATAATATAGTTGTATAATTTTTATACGTGGGGTATTATTTTAATAATAAAACCCCAAAAAACGCTCGATCGAATCATCAAAAACCTGCGTAAGGATAATCATCATTTTCAATATCGAAATTGTCAAATGACAAGGAGGGAGGTATATTCGGGGAAAAAATTTTCGTATTAACAATAACATGGTTAAAAACAATCATATATAAGGAGATAAAATGTCAAGGAAGTTGTTCACACTAGTTAGTATTTTACTTGTCGCTGCCTTTGTTCTTTCAGCATGCACCACTCCAGCAACAGAAGCACCTGCAGCTGAAGCGCCTGCGGAAGCAGCACCTGTAGAAGGCGGGGAAGTATATTACCTGAATTTCAAACCGGAAGTCGCCGAAATTTACCAGAAGATCGCCGAAGATTACAAAGCCGAAACTGGCGTTACCTTAAAAGTAGTAACTGCTGCAGCTGGAACTTACGAGCAGACCTTAAAGTCTGAAATTGCCAAGTCAGATGCACCTGTTTTATTCCAAATCAATGGCCCTGTTGGCTATGCAGCCTGGAAAGATTACACCGCAGATTTGAAAGACATCGAACTATATAAGCATCTTTCCGATAAATCCATGGCTGTTACCGATGGTGATGGCGTTTATGGAATACCGTATGTTGTTGAGGCTTACGGTATCATTTACAACAACGCCATCATGAACAAGTATTTCGCATTAGATGGCGCCAAAGCAACGTCCATGGCGGAAATCAACAATTTTGCAAAACTGAAAGAAGTTGTTGAAGATATGACCGCCAAGAAAGACCAGTTAGGTATTGAGGGTGTGTTTTCTTCCACTTCTCTAAAACCTGGCGAAGACTGGCGCTGGCAGACACATCTTGCCAATGTCCCGATTTTTTACGAATTCAGGGACAACAACGTCGATCTAAGTGACCCGGCCGCAACGATGGAAGTGGAATTCAAGTATTCGGATAATTTCAAGAATATCTTTGATCTTTATCTGAACAACTCTGTTACCGAACCGACATTACTTGGCAGTAAAAGCGTCGATGATTCCATGGCAGAGTTTGCGTTGGGTCGTTCTGCAATGGTCCAGAATGGCGACTGGGCATGGGGGCAAATCTCTGGTGTTGAGGGTAATGTGACCAAGGAGGAAGATGTAAAATTCCTGCCAATTTACACTGGGGTACCCGGTGAAGAGAAACAGTCCATCAACGTTGGCACGGAGAACTTCTATGCCATCAACTCACAGGTCTCACCAGAAAAGCAGAAACTTGCTGCAGATTTCATCTTGTGGCTGTTCAGCAGTGATACAGGAAAAGCCTATGTTACCAATGAATTGAAGTTCCTTGCTCCTTTCGACACATTTGCCGAAAACGAAAGACCAACCGATCCATTGAAACTAAGCGAGGCGGGCTACATAAGCAATCCCGATCTGTACAACGTAGCCTGGAATTTCCTGGTATTCCCAAGCCAGACCTTCAAGGACAATTTTGGCGCTGCATTGCTGCAGTACGCACAAGGCTCCATGCCATGGGATGATGTCAAACAGTTGTTTATTGACCAGTGGAAGAGTGAAAAATCTAAATAAATTTTAGATTTTGTGGGTTTGCTCACCCCGCACCAAAAATGGTGCGGGGTGATGTGACATCTACAAAAGACTCATAAATCTATAAAGCAGGAGAATCTACTATGCAAAAAATGCCCAAGAAATATTATGCGTTTTTTATCCTGCCAACTTTTGTAGCATTCATTATTTCATTTTTAATACCGTTTGTCTTTGGAATATATCTTTCATTCACCGAATTTACAACTGTAACCAACTCACAATGGGTAGGTTGGGAAAATTATATTCGAGCGTTTACTGACGATAATACCTTTATCAATGCCACGATATTTACCATTAAGTTTTCCCTGGTTTCTGTGGTTTTGATTAATGTATTTGCGTTCTCCCTGGCACTTCTTCTTACCAGAAAAATCAGGGGTACAAATGTTTTTCGAACGGTGTTCTTCATGCCGAATCTCATCGGCGGAATCGTTCTTGGTTATATATGGCAATTAATTATCAACGGTGTGCTCATAAATTTTGGTGTTGATATTACCTACAGCGCTGTCTATGGTTTTTGGGGATTGGTCATCCTGATGAATTGGCAGATGATTGGATACATGATGATTATTTATATTGCCGGAATCCAGAATATCTCGACTGAATTGATCGAAGCGGCGAAAATTGATGGTGCAAATTCCTGGGAGATATTAAAAAGCATAACGATACCTTTAGTCATGCCGGCAGTCACCATCTGTACATTCCTAACAGTGACCAATTCATTTAAGCTCTTCGACCAGAACCTTTCACTAACAGCTGGCGCCCCGGCCAGAACCTCTTCCATGCTCGCTTTGGATATTTACAATACATTTTATGGCCGTAATGGCTATGAAGGCGTCGGTCAAGCCAAAGCGGTGATGTTTTTCCTATTTGTAGCTGCAATTGTACTGCTGCAGCTGCGTATTTCCAGAACCAGGGAGATTGAAAGCTGATGAATGCCAAAGAACGTCTTTCGAATTATATCAATTTTAACTTTTTATTTATCCTGGCTGTCTTATACATGGCTCCTTTGTTTATTGTTTTTATGAATTCATTCAAAGGCAGATTTTTTATTGCTGACACACCTTTCGCCCCGCCCAATCCGGTTACATTCGTTGGAATGAAGAATTACATTTCCGGTATTGAGAAGACCGGTTTTATCGAGGCCTTCGGGTATTCACTTTTCATCACTGTTTTCTCTGTTGCAGCTATCGTGTTTTTTACATCGATGACAGCATGGTGCATCACCCGGGTAAAATCGAAAACAAGTACCGTTCTTTTTTATCTGATGGTTTTTTCCATGATTGTTCCTTTCCAAATGGTTATGTTTACCATGTCAAAAATGGCAAATGTCATGCATTTGGATAATCCAGTTGGGATTATTGTGCTTTACCTTGGTTACGGTGCCGGATTATCCGTATTTATATTCAGCGGTTTTATAAAAAGCATTCCCCATGAAATAGAGGAAGCAGCCACGATTGATGGCTGCAACCCGATTCAGACATTCTTCTTGATCGTATTTCCAATTCTAAGACCAATATGCATCACTGTTGCCATCTTAAATACCATGTGGATTTGGAATGATTATCTTCTCCCCTACCTTGTGATTGGTAGTAACTATAAAACGATTCCTATCGCAGTCCAGTATTTGCAGGGCGGTTATGGCAGCCGGGATATGGGGGCCATGATGGCAATGCTCGTCCTTGCAATTATCCCGATTGTGATATTCTATCTTTCCTCACAACAATATATTATTAAAGGTGTTGTAGCCGGAGCCGTGAAAGGATGATCATTATTTGAGAATTAAGTAGGACTATAGATAGGTTCCTATCCAATATTGGGTGATATTTTCAAGCTGCATAAAAAAAGGGGTCGTCGCAACAATCAAAGCGACGACCTCTTTTTATTGATAAAGCGGCTTTCAGGTTTAATACATGATTAAGGATTACCTCAGGTCACAACAATTTCCCGTTGGCTGACACCGCACTTTTCCTGGCTGGCCGTAACCGTAAATTTCCCCTCCCCCTTAATCCGCACAATCCAGGTAACAATTCTCTCGGAAGGCTCCCATTTCTTTATCCATTGGGACCAGGTTTCATTTCGCTTGGAACGGCCTTCAAGATGCTCGATTTTCACTTCGGGCTCGCCATTAATAACTTCAAAATCCACATCAGCATCCAGGGTAACGACGATCGCTTTATCTGCTTTCATCAAGCGAGCCTGATCGGTCAGGTATGTGGGTAAATAACCACGATTGCCAACCTTAGCAGTAATGCGCACGATGTTTTCTTGCAGATGTTCGTAAACCAGGTCTTTTATCGATAATTTTGGAAGGGTTGCAGCAAATTTAATACTGAATTCTCTGTGTTTTTCGGCAATTTCTTCCAGCATCGATTCTGGCGCATTTCTCTCCACCAGAATCCGGTTCCAACCACCAATTTCAACCTGCCCTAACTGCGGATGCTGATACGCTTCCCAGGCAAGATAGGGATTTTTCATACGGGGTTCCAGGAATGCAAGGATTTTGCCTTCCTCCTCAACAGTTCGTTTATTGGAGGGATAAAATCCTTCAGTTGACACACCTGCAGCCTGATCAACATTCCATAATTCGGTTACCAGGCTTGGCAGCCCTAAGAAGTCATACGTCCAATCATCCAGGCAACCACCCCGGACATCATTCTTATCCGGGGTAAACTCATGATATACAGAAATAGTAGGATAACCTGTTATCTGGGTACCCATTTTTCCCAGCACCGTATACAGGGCTAGATCCTGACCAACAAAATGCTCATCAGATTTATCCCCGAATGGTCTTAATAAGGCGCCAGCGTTTGTATGATAAGACATGACGCCGCCGATATTGGGATGAGCCAGGATAAAATCGGCCACCGCTTTCGCTTCCGGTTCCTCCAACGGCAGATTTCCTGCTCCATATTGTTGGCCTTCTGGAAAATATTTTGCTGGAAATTGGCGATTCATGTTGCCATCGCGGGGTTTTGGAAAATGATATTCCCCATTAAAGGCTCGAAATTCTCCCTCTGGTAATAACCGGTAAAAATCCCCTTCCAGCTCCCACGGTTCACGCAGTTCCATAAATCGCGGATCTTTCTCACTAATTTTCCATTCTCCATCCGGATCTGCCACCCGCATTTGGGCAACAACCCCATCACCATTTAAATCTTTCCAGTAGAAACCCCTTTCCGGCTGTTCCTCACCTGGGAGATACCGGCCATTGCCGCACCAGGGAGCTCCCTGCTTCAAAACATATTCAGCGCCGTCAGGATTTAAACGAGGTAAGACATAAAAAACCTGTGTGTCTAATAGTTGGGTAACATAGGGATCCTTTTGGAAATTTGATATTAAATACCAGGCAATGTACATGGTCACATTGGTGCCCATGACTTCTTCTGCATGAATACAAGACTCAATATAAAAACCTGGTCGGGAACCGGCATCCTCCGTGAGGAAATTGGAGATTTCCAGGGCATAGACGGTCCGTCCGCGATGGCTAACCCCTATCGCATGTAATCGGCATCGATCCGGGTTTTCATCTGCCCAACGTTTTAAGGTGGTTTCCATCCGTTCAAAATCGAAAAATTGGTTGATCTCAGGTTTATAAACCATGTTCACTCGCCTCCAAAAGGTTTATTGTATGCAATTTCATCCACACTCACAGTGTTTACTTGAGCTAAAAAATTCGTTCCATTCTATTTAAACATTCGATCGTTCCAGGTCCCACGTTTATCTTCCCCGGCGGTCACACGGGTCCGCTGTATTGGAACCCACCAATTGTAACCTGATCCTTGGAAATAATTGACAGGTGTGCGAATATTTTTCTAAGGGGGGAATATTCATAATCCGTAATTCTTAATTAGCCAAAGTATTCCAGGTTTCAGGAAAAGCGCAACCATCCCAGCGGCACCCTTCCTGTACAGGTTTAACGGATGCCATAATATTTTTTGAATTGAGCATTTACCCCTCCAGACTGTCAGCCCCGGCAATAATAAGTATTGTTTCATGGTTACTGCTTACCCTCAAATTGGATCATGGTAAACTATTCCTTATGACAAGCCACACCGCCACAGCAATCGCACATCCAAATATTGCCTTTATTAAATACTGGGGAGACCAGGATCCAAAAATCCACATCCCCGCCAATGGTTCAATATCTATGGTGATGGATTGCCTGAGTACAAAGACAACCGTCACATTTGATCCGGATTATGATTCTGATCATCTTATTATTAACAATAAATCTGCTTCGCAGAAATCACTGGCCAGGGTTCAGCATTTTCTTGCGGTTGTTAGGAATATGGCCAACCACCAGTTGTATGCCCGGGTTGTCAGCGAAAATAATTTTCCCATGGGCGCCGGGATTGCTTCTTCAGCGTCTGCCTTTGCAGCTCTCTCCCTGGCTGCAAGCAGAGCAATTGGTCTGAATCTTTCGGAACCGGAACTGTCCCGCCTTGCCCGCCATGGTTCAGGATCTGCCTGCAGGTCGATCCCGTCTGGATTTGTAGAATGGACCGCTGGCGAGGATGACATCACATCATATGCCTATTCAATTGCCGCAGCAGACCATTGGGATCTGGTTGATCTTGTGGTTATCGTGAATAAAGAACATAAAAAGGTCGGATCTGTTGAAGGTCATCAAATTGCAGCCACCAGCCCATTCCAAAATTCGAGGGTATCCGGTTCACAGGTGCGGTTGGAAACCTGCCGCCAGGCTCTACTGGCAAAGGATTTTGGGAAATTTGCAGACATAGTGGAATTCGACAGTAATCTCATGCATGCAGTCATGATGACATCCCATCCACCCTTGTTTTTCTGGGAGCCTGCTTCATTGGAATTGATAAAACAAATTCCACATTGGAGGAAAAAAGGATATCCAGTATGCTACACAATGGATGCTGGACCGAATGTCCACGTAATCACAATATCTCAATTTGCCGGGGAAATAAAAGAAAAAATTACCAGGATTCCTAACATTATTAATGTTCTATACGCAAAACCCGGGCCTGGAGCTCGTTTGGGAGATACATTAACATTTTATTAGAATGCAAGTTGTACAAGTAAATTCAACAGGGATGTGGATATAATAGAAAAAAAGGATGCGATTCCTTCAGAAATAACGGTATTTAAGGAAATATATGAATATCAGCACTGGATTGATTACCCTTATTGAGTTTGTTTTGGCATTTGGCCTGTTAATTTTTTTACATGAACTGGGCCATTTTGTTGCTGCCAAATTATCCAAAATCGAGGTGGAAGAATTTGGTTTCGGTTTTCCCCCAAGGATTTTTAGATTATTTAATCTTTCCGGAACAGACATAACCATCAACTTGATTCCTCTCGGCGGATTTGTGCGTCTCAAAGGTGAAAATGATCCGGAAGTGCCTGGGGGTATGGCAGCTGCAAATCCCTGGAAGCGATTAGGAGTACTTCTTGCCGGATCGACCATGAATATACTAACAGGGATGCTGCTGTTCGCATTTGTTTTTTCCCAAATTGGCGCACCTGATTTTCAGACTGTTGAGATCATGGATATTGCAAAGAACTCTCCTGCGGCACTTGCAGGAATCCAAATCGGCGATATTGTATACGAAATCGAAGGGGTTCAAATCGACAGCATGGAAGAACTCTCGCAGATTATCAAGGATAATCTCGGAAAAGCCATCACCGTTACAATACTTCGGGATGGAACCCGTGTTGCTGT
The DNA here is from genome assembly GCA_963747965.1 of uncultured Chloroflexia bacterium. Lineage (GTDB taxonomy): Bacteria > Chloroflexota > Anaerolineae > Anaerolineales > Anaerolineaceae > CAVVGZ01. Next base: position 939,629 of record CAVVGZ010000007.1, read on the forward strand.
TGAGATGGTTCCCCGTGAAAAGCCGCCAGAAGGGGAAGGTGCCCTGGGGATTATGATGACAAATCCATCCAGGGATATCAACATCCTCCAATCCATTCCATATGGAGCAATGATCACTTTCGAACAGGGTAGACAACTCTTCCTCCTGCCTGGTCGATTAATCGGTGGACAAGTTGATCCTGAAGAAGCCCGTTTCGTTGGTCCTAAAGGTATTTTTGACATGTATTCGCAGGCAAGAGAGAAAGACCAGGAAGTCACAGCTTCATCCCAGTCACAGACCGGGGATGAAATTGGCAGTCTTAATACGATCTGGCTGATGGCAATCATATCCATAGCAATCGGGTTAACCAACCTATTACCCATACCTGCCCTGGACGGGGGAAGAATTCTATTCTTAATCCCTGAGATTTTATTCAAGAAACGGATTCCAGCCCAATATGAAAATATTATTCATTTTGTTGGCTTCTCTGCATTGATCCTCTTGATGATATATATTACTACTCAGGATTTTATCAACCCGATACAGCTCCCTTGATTCTGAATAATATCCAAGGAGAAAATCTGTTTTGAATAAACAAAAGGATAATTTCGATCAGGTAATCGTTGGTTTGAAGGATATAAACAATCCATTTCCTGCAATATATCTGCATAAATTCTCAGATATGTCTCCGGAGCAATTGACTGAACTAAAAAAGGCATGGTTCGAGATTCCCGCTGCACGTAAAATTAATTTACTGGGTGATTTGGAAGAAATTGCAGAAGCCGATACCCTGGTTTGTTTTGATGATTTTGGCCGGTTTGTCCTTAAGGAGGAAAAAAATCCGCAGGTTTTATCTGCTGCGATTAGGTTATTATGGGAATGTGAAGATCCAAAATTGATTCCATTATTAATGGAGAATTCTAACCATGCTGATGATACTTTAAGGGCCGCCGCCGTTGCCGCATTGGGATTTTTCATTTATCTCGGAGAATTGGATGAAATCCCAAAGAAACAACAGGAACGGATCGAAGATAAATTATTTGGGGTCTTTGACAAAGATCCGCAGGTCCAAGTCAGGCGCAAAGCCCTTGAATCTCTCGGATATTCTTCCCGAAAAGAAGTGGTCAAAATTATCCAAAAATCATACGAAAATGAACTGCCTGAATGGAAAGCCTCTGCTTTATTTGCAATGGGCCGTTCAGCCGATCCCCGCTGGAAAAATGATATATTGGAGAATATTAGCCAAGATAATCCGGAAATACAAGCGGAAGCAATTCGAGCCGCCGGTCAATTAGAACTGCGCAATGCTCGTCCTGCCTTGTTGGAATTATTAAAAGAACCTTTCGAGCTTGACATCGACTTGCGGTCAATCATTATATGGTCTCTCTCGCAAATTGGCGGTAAAAATGTTCGGAAAACCCTCGAGCGCATACTTGAAGAAACAGATGACGATGAGGAAGCGTTATTCATCGATAATGCACTCGAAAACCTGGATTTTACCGAAAGTTTCCCTGAATTGGATATGCTCGCAATTCGCACAGATGAATTGACAGGTGAAGGGGAATTAGATGAATATCTATCAGAGGAATTAATAACCGACGATGACGATGCTGATGGAGATGTAGATTTGGATGATGATGATGGTTATGGGGATATAGATGATGATTATGGGGATGACGAGGTTGAAGAAGAGGATGAGTATTGATAGTTTTATCAAAATGACAGGATTGTAATCAGAACCCCGCCTTATAGGAAATAATTAGAACAATTCAAATTTATCCCATTTCGCTCTGAAAATTTGGAGTTGCCTATGACTCAGCAACAAGAATTACAATCCCGCCTCCACATATGGGTTACTGGTCGTGTCCAGGGAGTTGGTTTTCGTATGTTCGTTTATGGATCAGCCAGCCGGCTAAATTTGGTCGGGTGGGTACGCAACAGGTACAACGGGGACGTTGAAATAATTGCACAAGGACCAAGGGATAAACTGTTTACCCTGCTAAGCGAGGTGCGTCTGGGTCCACCAGCATCAATAATTACCGATGTAAAATATGTTTGGGAAGAACCTGACGGGAAATTTAACCGCTTTGATCTAGCGGCTTCCCTCTAGCTGGAATTAAGAAATTTTTAATCGATCTCTCCTGAAAGAATTTGGGCTTTCTTCCATGGGGCAACTTGAGATTCATCAGCAATCAATACCCGCAGTTGAATGATTTCATCTCTCAACACAGCTGCACGTTCAAAGTCAAGATTTTTAGCAGCATTTTTCATTTGCTGTTCTAACTCTTTTACAATACGCTTCAATTCCGCAACCGGGATTTTTTCATCTCCCTTTCCTGTAGAATATCCATCCCCTTTTTCAGCTACAGCATAGTCGCTGCTGATCCTTTCCGTAATATCATGGACAGCCTTGCTTATGCTGACTGGTATGATATGATGCTCTTCGTTATAAGCAATCTGCTTTTCCCTTCTTCGATTTGTTTCCTGGATGGCAAACTGCATTGCTTGTGTCATTTTATCGGCATACATAATTACCTGTCCATTTAGGTGCCGGGCAGCACGCCCAACAGTTTGGATAAGGGCAGTCGCCGATCGTAAAAATCCCTCTTTATCCGCATCCAGTATTGCCACTAAAGATACTTCAGGAAGATCCAATCCCTCACGAAGAAGATTAATTCCAACAATCACGTCAAATACACCCATCCGCAAATCCCGTAAAATACCAACGCGGTCAAGGGTATCCACTTCAGAATGAAGATAGTGAACTTTGATCCCAACCTCCATCAGGTATTCTGACAAGTCTTCTGCCATGCGCTTAGTGAGGGTTGTTACCAGGACCCGCTCCCCCAGGCTCACCCTCCCCCGTATCTCGGATATTAAATCATCAACCTGACCCTTCGTTGGGCGGATGATAATTTCAGGGTCAATCAAGCCCGTTGGCCTGATGATTTGGTCTACAACCTGTTCTGCTTTGTTGAGTTCATACGGTCCAGGGGTGGCGGATGTATATATCGTTATCCCCATATGGTTTTCAAATTCATCAAAAGTGAGGGGGCGGTTATCCAGGGCGGATGGAAGGCGGAATCCGTAATCCACCAACACCTGCTTTCTGGACCTATCACCATTAAACATCCCGCGGATTTGCGGGATTGTCATATGGGATTCATCAATCACCAGCAGATAATCACTTGGTAGGTAATCAATCATTGTCCAGGGAGGTGTGCCGACATCGCGCTGGTCCAAATGCCGCGAATAATTTTCGATCCCGGATGTGTACCCCACTTCGCGCAACATTTCCAGATCATATTTGGTGCGTTGGTCCAATCTTTGCGCTTCTACAAGACGGTCAACAGAACGGAAATATGCGAGCCGTTCTTCTAGTTCATTTTCAATATCCCGGATTGCATTCTTAAGTTTCTCATCCTCTGTGATGTAGTGCTTCGCTGGATAGATAACCACTTCTGAAGGGTCGTCAAAAATTTCACCTGTTAATGGATAAAATGAGACAATCCTTTCAACCTCATCACCAAAAAATGAGATTTTATATGCCTTTTTATCTTCATATGCCGGGAAAATCTCTAAAACGTCCCCGCGAACACGGAATGTTCCAGGACGCAATTCCATATCATTGCGCTGGTAATGACCTTCGATTAATTGTCTGAGTAGTGCATTCCTGCGATAAATTTCACCTACACGCATGTTTATAACAACTTTTCCATACTCTTCAGGATTACCCAATCCATATATGCAGGAAACGGATGCCACAATAATTACATCCTTACGAGACATCAATGCAGTTGTGGCAGCGAGCCGCAGCCTTTCAATTTCTTCATTGATATCAGAGTCTTTTTCTATATAAAGATCATGACGGGGTACATAGGCCTCAGGTTGGTAATAGTCATAATATGAAACAAAGTACTCAACCGCATTTTCTGGGAAAAATTCCTTAAATTCTGCATAAAGCTGGGCAGCGAGTGTTTTGTTATGAGCCATAACCAGCGCAGGTTTTTGTAATTGGTATATGATATTCGCAACCGTGAAGGTTTTTCCCGTTCCTGTTGCACCAAGCAGAACCTGGTGCCTCAAATTTCGATTTACGCCTTCAATCAATGAACGGATGGCATCGGGTTGATCCCCTGTCGGTTGGTACGGTGCTTGAAGTTTAAATTCCACGTGATCTCCTACCATATTCCCATATTTTAATTCCTTGGAGAATTTAGTCCCCAATTGTATTCAAAGAACTTGCTATTCATACATCCATTCATTAATTTCCTTAAGAATGGTTGACTTTTCGATTATGCCGCCTCTTGTTCTTTCAATTTAGTTTTAATCGCATCAATCGTCCCAAGAAGTTTTTCCTTCCAATCGTCCTGACTGATATCCAATGGAAGCCAGTAAGAATTTTTTCCTGCCCGGGCGATGTCAATTACCGGGAGTATTCTTTTTTCTGATGGGTCCAACAACGACGGCAGCCTTAGTACAAATTGTTCATTCTCAAAACTGACAGACGCCAGTCCTGCCTGTTGTACACGTAAACGGACCAATAATTGGAAAAATAGATTTTGTAATGGTTTTGGCGGTGGACCAAAGCGATCCTTGAATTCTTCCATTAACTTATTTAATTCAACCTCATCGTTTAAAACAGCCATCCTGCGATACAGACTGAGACGGATGTTTTGATCGGCTATATAATCAACAGGGATTGCCACTGAAAGCGGAAGATCCACACTAACCATAGACTGTGAAGGATCTTGGAGACTTGATTCATTTTTATCTTCACGGAGTTGTCCTTGCCTTAACAATTTAACCGCCTGTCCCAATAAGCGGGTGTAAAGATGAAATCCAACAGATGCAATATATCCGTGCTGCTTTGTACCAAGAAGCTCTCCTGCTCCCCTCATTTCTAAATCACGCATCGCAATTGAGTAACCTGCACCAAGTTGAGTATTCTCAGCAATGATCTCCAACCTTTCCAACCCTTCCGGAGTTGGTGGTTTGCGAGCATGTCTGAAAAAATATGCATAAGCCCTTTGAGCTCCCCTGCCCACCCGGCCGCGCAGCTGATAAAGTTGTGCTAATCCGAAGGTATCTCCCCGGTCAACGATCAAAGTATTTGCGTTCGGGATATCCAAACCGGATTCAATGATTGAAGTACACAATAGAATGTCAATATCCCCGCTATTAAATTGTTTCATCACAGAGGAAAGCTCATCTTCCGGCATCTGTCCATGAGCAATCCCGATACGAGCCTCGGGCACTAAGTTCGCAAGATGGCTTCCCATACCATGGATGGTTTGCACCCGGTTGTGTACAAAAAATACCTGCCCCCCGCGCTCCAATTCACGTAAAAGAGCTTGTTTAACAAGCTGTGGATTATACGGCCCAATAAATGTACTAATTGGCAGGCGCTCCTCTGGCGCTGTATTGATCGTAGAGATATCTCTCGTGCCAGTTAATGCCATGTAGAGAGTACGGGGAATTGGTGTGGCAGATAAGGTGAGGACATCCAATTCTGTCCTAAGCTTCTTAAAATACTCTTTATGGGAAACTCCAAAGCGTTGTTCTTCATCAATAATGAGCATGCCAAGATCTTTAAAAACCACATCGGATTGAAGCAGCCGGTGGGTTCCGATGATAATATCAATACTCCCCTCCCCCAATCGTTTGATAATTGCATCCTGTTCTTTTGGATTTCTAAATCGGGAGAGCATTTCAACTTCAACTGGATATGCAGCCAGCCTATCCCGGAAAGTCTCATGGTGCTGCTGAGCAAGTACGGTGGTAGGAACAAGAATTCCAACCTGCCTGCCATCCATCACCGCCTTAAAAGAAGCTCTTAACGCAACTTCAGTTTTTCCGTAACCTACGTCACCACACAACAGGCGATCCATCGGACGCGGGCTTTCCATATCACGCTTTACTTCTTCAATGGCTTTTATCTGATCTTCTGTTTCGATAAAGGGGAAACTAGCCTCCATGTCTTTTTGCCATGGAGTATCCTTGTGGTAAGTATATCCTTTCGCCAGTTGACGCCTGGCATAAAGCTGGATTAATTCATCGGCTATTTCTCGTACAGCCAGCTTAACCTTGGAGCGGGTGTGCTCCCATTCTGCCGTCCCAAGGCGTGTAAGCGAAGGCGCCCTCGCATCTGGACCCACATAACGGGTTAGACGGTCAGCCTGGTGGATGGGAACATAGAGCTGGTCGCCCGCATCGTATTCAATCAGTAAGAATTCCCGCTCAAAATTATCAACGATTCTTCCTACCAACCCGCGGAAAATTCCAATACCATAATCAATATGTACCAGGTAATCACCAGATGTAAGATCAGTAAATGGTGCTTCGGGTGTGACGACTGCAGCTCGTTTTTGTTGGCGCGGTCTTGGTCTCTCCCATCCAAATATTTCACTATCGGTCAGCAGGTGGTACCTGCTTCCATCGGTTTGGATAAGAGTTGTGCCTTCGGTCAATGTCCCTTGAACTAGCTGAGGTTTAACCTCAAAGAGCGTAAATTGACCATATTCTTTTAATAATTCATCAAACCTGGATGATTGACGGGTTACAACCATTGATTTTTCGCCACCTGAACTGATTATAGCCAGGTGGTCAATCACATCTTTGAGCTTGCCTCCAAACCGCAGCCCGGGAGTGAAACATTCTGCCAATGGTGAGACAGATGGATAGTTGGAACGGCCAAAATCAACCCATTGATCCTTTTTGACGCTATCAAATAATTCGGACCAGGAAATAAATGGAACCAGGCCGGTTTCTTTAAGCAATCCCTGTAGAATGCTTTCCTTGCCAAAACGGATCGCCTGTTCCTCAATTTCATTGGCAGAAATTTCAAGAGTATCCAGGTCATCAAAAATTACAAGCGATTTATCTGGCAGGTAATCTAAAATGCTTGCCTGATTCGGATGGGCATAAGGCAGATAGAATTCCAACAATTGTTCATCGACCTGTGATAATTCGGCAGGTAAGTTGCCGGGCAGTATTTCTCTGGCAGGGGTAATCAGGATCTTATCAACCGCTTCAATCGTCCTTTGGGTTACAACATCAAATTTCCGAATAGTCTCAAGATCATCCCCAAAGAAATCCAACCGGACAGGTACTTCCTCAGCCGGGGTCCAAACATCCAGGATACCACCCCGGCGAGAAAATTGTCCTTGCTCTATAACGGTGTCCACTCTCTGATAGCCAATATCTGTCCATTCTTTCTGAAGATTTTGGATTTGGTAGGTTTTCCCTATTGCCAGAACCTTCATCGATTTTATAAAATCCCTCCGGGGGAGTGTGCGAGTCATCACTGCCCGGACAGGAGCAACAATCAGCGGAATCTCCGTTGTGGATGAATTTCCCGGCCGGTGAGTCATTGCCAGGCTGGTAAGGCATTTGATCCTCTGCAACCTGGTTTGAGCGCCCCATGCTGCTTTTTCATAGAATAATGGATTGGGTTCCGTAAAATGCATGGAAACCGGATTTTGAAGCCAGAAATCGAACTCATCAATCTGGACAACCGTTTTATCCAAACGGGAGCTTATAAATAAAATCGGTCTCTTAAGATCCTGGTATAAAGCCGCAGCAACAGGAATCCTCACCGCCCTGGGTAATCCCAGACTTTCCAGTGATGAACCCGAAGATAAAGTATCCCTTAGCTGCTGGTAGGCTGGTAAATTCCTGATTTCTTTAACAACTTATTCCTTAAACCCCGTATTATTATATTGATTCATCGCTGCTTCTAAACCTGACTGGATAAACAGCTTGACAGCATCTACACCTGTACCAACCATGGGAGACAGAAATGATTTCTCGTCCTTGGAAAAGTCCTGAAGAACATAACTGGCAGCATCCATTCGTCCCGGTGGACGTCCTATTCCAAAACGAAGCCTGGGAAAATCCTGGGTCCCCAACTTGTTTTGAATGGATGTCATTCCGTTATGCCCTCCGGTCCCACCAGAAGCACGTAAACGGATCGTTCCAAAAGGAAGATCAAGATCATCATACATCACCAGGAATTTTTCAAGTTGAATTTTATAGAACCGGATCAGCGATACAACAGAATCTCCAGATAGGTTCATAAATGTCTGGGGTTTTACCAGGATCAATTTATGATTATCAATTATTCCAGAACCGACCAGGGCTTTGGATTGGTACCTGCTGATGGAAATGTTAAATTCCTCTGACAATTTATCGATGATCATGAATCCGATATTATGGCGGTTGCTGTGGTATTCTCTTCCCGGGTTTCCTAATCCAACCAGTAAATAAGTAGATTCCAAATATCCTTGCGGATTGTGGGCGATTTTTAGTATTCTTGAAAACATGGTTAACCCCTGCCGCTTGCTGTCATTACAATATTCCACGAAATGCAGAATAAATTACCAGAAAAAGAAATATGGAAAAGGATAACACTGCTCCGCCAGCCAGGCTCTTATAAAAATCTTCCATTGACACGGTTAATGGATTTTTCGCATTATCATGACCAGGTAAAGGAATTGCTGTAACACTGAAAGGAACATCTGTTTCCAAAATTCCTTCAGCACCCATCAATTGAGGGGTAATAGACTGGGTCTCTATTGGAGTATAGTTGCGAACTCTAAGCTCATCCACCAATATCTCCCTGGAACCGCCATCTTTTAAAAATACCTCCAGACGGATTTTATAATTTCCATCTGCTATCGTTGTTGTATCCCAGGTGGCCAATTCACCATCACTTACAATGTTATCTGATTTCGCAATCAAAAACCATGTATCCGCCTGTGAATCCACATAATTAAATGAAATCTGATGGTGATCATATCCTGACAGATTCGTACTACCAATTATTGTAATGACTCCCTGAAGTATGTCTCCGGAATGCGGATTGTGAATTTGGGGTATATCCGGATTAATTTGAAAAAGAATGCTTGTAAATATAAGCACAAATTTCAATACCGGATGAATTAAAATAATATTCATAACCATTAATTTTAACATGGTGAGTCAAATAATATTTATGCATTTCGGGGAATAAGGATTATCAAAAATCCATAAATGATCCTGTAATTTGGACCATCAGTCTACCGTGTTTGGTTTATAGAGAAAATTTATGGTATACATACTCAAATATTATGAGTAATGATTATGCTATAATCAAATAAAGTAAAATGATGGAAAATACCATGGAAGAACAAGAAATAACTACAACATCACCAGAACCAAATGCTCAGGATAAAATTCAGGCTGAAAAGGTCCAAAAAAGTATTTGGATAATTATTGGGATTGGAATTGTTGTATTAAGCCTGTTAATTGCTAGTTTCATTTTTTTGGCAAGTGCACCCACTACTGCTGTAGAAAAACTTCGTGATATTTTCATTATCTTTATGGCGTTAGAGTCATTTGTGGTTGGCGTTGCCCTGGTTATACTGATGGTTCAACTGGCAATATTGACTAACCTCATTCAAAATGAGGTCAAACCAATCTTGGATTCAACCCAACAAACCGCTAATACATTACAGGGAACAGCAAAATTTCTGAGCGATAATTTAACGGAACCGGTGATAAAGCTCAATGAATATATCGCCGTGTTGAAAGAGATTGGCAGTATTATGAGTTTTCGTAAAAAAAAGTGAAAATGTCTAACTAATTAGTTGATTGCAATTCTTATTAAATATTAACAAAAAGGAGAAATACGATGGCTGAGAAAGATGAGTTTGGAGCATTGTTAGTGGGATTTGTTATAGGAGGTTTAACTGGTGCAGTAGCAGCGCTGTTAATGGCACCGCAAAGCGGTGAAGATACACGTCGGGTAATCAAAGAAAAAGCAATTGAATTGGGCGATAGGGTTTCCACCACTGTTGAAGATGCCTATGCAAAAGCGGAGGCATCAGCAGTTGAGGCTCGTACCCGGTTTGATGAACTCGCCAAAATGACCCATGAAAAAGGGGAGGCTATGCAAAATAAAGGGAAGGTTTTGGTAGAAAAGCAACCCCCCCAGGGTGCTGAGAGTGAACCCATAGAAAATATATAATCAATTTTAACTCTTAAAGGGGCTGTCGGAAAAATAGACAGCCCCTTATCGATTTCCTATATAATGCCTTGTTTTGCTATCTAGAGCGCCTGTTCGCCCCACAAAATGGTATTTATCTAAGGTATTTTCCCACTAATGGCTGTCCAATAAGAAATAATTGCACATATGGGACAGCCTCTTTTAGAATTCTCCCCCAAATTATTATTCCTTACTTAACTGATGCAATACTTGGGGAATTTGTTCGCAGACATCTCCAGCCAAGATAGATGCGGGGTGTCCAACTATCCGTGTTGCGGATAAACCTGCTTGTGCATGAATCCAGGATCCCGCCCAGGCTGAAATAAAGGAATCAACTCCCTGAGCACATAATCCCATTATTATCCCGGCAAGGACATCGCCTGTGCCTGCTTTTGCCAGTGCAGATGTGGCTACCGGGATAAAGGCACTATTTCCATCCGGATCGGCAATTATTGTTAAGGCACCTTTCAACACGATGATTTGATTCCATTCCCTTGCATATTTTTCAACCAATTCAAGTCGATTCATCTGGATCACTTTAACATCCAATCCGGTTAACCTGGACATTTCTCCTGGATGGGGTGTCAATATCGAGCGGGGTGGCAGGATCTCCGGCCATCCAGAAATTTGCGATAATAGGTTTAATCCATCTGCATCCAATATTAGTGATGGTAGGATTACTTTTTCTTCATGAATTTCTTCCTTACCGGTAATGAATCCTATCCCTCCTTTTTTCTTTACCAGCTTATCGCGAGAGATTAGATTCTTTAAAAAATCCCCTGTTGACTCTTCCTTCCCCAAACCTGGTCCAACCAGCAAAGCCGTTGCCCGATCCAAATTAGCAAGGAGTACGTCCGCTGCATTTTCTGAAATTACCCCCATTTCATGCGGTAAAACCAACCAGGTCACTTCAGGAATACTGCCGGCCATGGCTCCCTGTATAAATCCAGGTACACAAAGTTGAACCAAACCCGTGCCTATCCTGTAAGCAGATTTGGCAGCCAGCAAAGCAGCACCGGGGTAATTGATTGATCCGGCAACAATTAACCCCATACCGTATGTACCTTTATGCGAGTCCATTTTTCGTTTTGGTAGAACATCCTTGACAAGCGTTTGATCAACCACAAATCGTTTAATGGATTTTATGGGAGGGAATTCTTCAGATATACCAATATCTACCACCTGGAGATCCCCAAGTTTTTCAAAAGCCGGGAATTTCAGCATTCCTTGCTTAACTGCCCCCATGGTTACTGTGGTGTCTGCCCGCAGGCATTCCGGTGCGGCCTCTCCACTATTACAATCGATGCCGGATGGACAATCCACCGCCACGACCATGGGAAGGGGAGTTATGCTGGCTATTTGGGTTAAATATTTTGCCAGATCGATTTCAAGGGGTAAATGTGTCCCTGTGCCAAGAACACCATCAAGGAGGACATTGCTCCTGGATATCCAGGCATCCAATTTTTCATTGGATGAATCCTCCCCAAGATCTAGAACTTCTCCCCCCTTTTCAATCACCCTTGCCAGTAGAGTGTCTTTTCTGGGGCGGGGTTTGAAAAGAACAACGGAAGCATCCCATCCATTTTTTTGCAGGTCTGCAAGTGCTACCAGAGTGTCCCCCCCATTATTTCCTGAGCCAACCAATCCAACTACTTTCTTATCCCTGGATTCCGAAAATTTTTCCTGGATAACCCTGGATAATCCCAATCCAGCCCTCTCCATCATTAAAGCGTAGGAGGTACCAGCTGAGTCGGCTTGTTTTTCGATATTGCGCATTTCTTCAACACTCACAACTTTATTCATCATACAACCTCTTGAATCATTAATCTTTGTATTATTGTACGATTAAGTACGCAAGTGTCATAGGTGATAGCCTGCCGCTTACGGTATAATTTTTCCATTCCATTATCTCTCAGGATTAATCGATGCAAAAAATCCTATATTTGGCAGTTTTTGTCTCCGGAATGATCACCCTTGCCATTGAAATGGCAGCATCCCGTTTGCTGGGAAATGTATTTGGAACCAGCAATCTGGTCTGGGCGAGCATTATCGGACTAATCCTGATCTACCTCGCCGTCGGAAACTATCTTGGTGGAATATTGGCAGATAGATATCCCCGGTTCAGCACTTTTTTTATCATCCAGATTTGGTCTGCAGTAGCTATTGCCCTTGTACCGGTCATTTCCAAACCCATATTACGGATGTCTGCGGATGCTTTTGACCAATTACAGTTGGGTGTGTTGTTTGGTTCATTTCTGACCGTATTCATCATTTTGTGTATTCCAATCATTTTGCTTGGAACAATATCACCATTTGCCATTCGCCTGGCAATAAATGACACCCAGACATCCGGAAAATTATCCGGAAAAATATATGCTACCTCAACCCTGGGTTCCTTTGTTGGCGCCTTCCTCCCGGTGCTGGTTCTAATCCCTACCCTTGGCACTTATCGTACTTTCCTGGTTCTTGCTGCTTTGCTTGCAGTTATGGGATTGGTTGGTTTAGGTTGGTCAAGCGGCAGAAAGGCTGTGTTTTATTACCTCTGGATACCTATTTTAATTCTGGCATTATTCATCTGGGGATTATCCGGTAATACAAAATCAACTCCGGAGTTGATCTATGAAACTGAGTCTGAATACAACTATATCCAGGTACTTGAAGTTGATGGATACCGGCTGCTGAGATTAAACGAAGGCCAGGGTATCCATTCCGTTTATCATCCAGAAATCATCAATTATTACGGTCCCTGGGAGATCATGCTTGTTGGACCATTTTTCAATTCTGTCCCCTATCCTGTGGAAAAATTAAATAAAATCGCCATTGTCGGATTGGCTGCAGGGACAACAGCACACCAGGCTTCCATCCTTTTTCCAGGGGTCGAGATAGATGGTTTCGAAATCGATCCGAAGATTGTCGAGATTGGACAAAAATATTTTGATATGAATCAGCCCAATCTGAACATAATTATCCAGGATGGTCGCTGGGGATTGGAACATACGGATGGCAATTATGATCTCATCAGTATCGATGCCTATCGTCCACCTTATATTCCCTGGCACTTCACAACCAAGGAGTTTTTTGAACTGGTACACCGGAAGCTCTCATCACAAGGAGTGATGGCAATCAATGTCGGCAGGTCCCCTGAGGATCGGAGATTGGTTGATGCACTTGGGACTACCATCCACTCTGTTTTCCCAAGTGTTCATGTAATGGACGTCCCCAATTCGTTCAATACAATCATATTTGCTTCCGTAAAGCCAACCATCGAGATGGATCTTGAATCGAATTATGCCAATTTATTGAATCAGCCGGAAATAAATCCTTTGCTGCTCGAATCAATCAAGACAACTTTAGATAATATGCAACCACAACCGGAATCCGGCCCGATATTTACCGACGACCTGGCACCAGTGGAATGGATAACAAACAATATGGTTCTAAATTTTTTACTCACTGGTGATAGGGAGGTGTTGAAATGAATCTCTTTACACGATCAGCTTCATTATTTATCACAATCATCACTCCGCTTTTCTTGATCATGACAGCGATTAATATATTGATTACCCCCTACTTTGCCTGGGTAGAATACCACCTCCCGGGTTTCCCGGAAGATACGTATGGCTTAACTCAATTGGAACGCATAGAAATGTCAAAATTCGCAATTAATTACTTGCGAAACCAGGAAGGGGTGGAATACCTGGGAGATTTAACCTTTCTGGATGGAACCCCGCAATATAATGAACGCGAACTGAGTCACATGGTGGATGTCAAGGTCCTGGTGAAACAAATGATCCGATTTTGGTATGTGAGCTTCGCAGCCATCATTCTGATTTTGATCTTTTCAATTTATCAGGGTTGGAGAAATGAATTCCTGGCAGGTTTACTTAAAGGTGCATACCTCACCCTCGGATTGATCATCGCTATCCTGCTGGCTGTCTTCACGAATTTCAATGTGCTTTTTACCGGATTCCACAAGATTTTCTTTGAGGGAAGCACCTGGATTTTTAAATATTCAGATACCTTAATTCGTCTTTTTCCCCTGCGTTTCTGGCAGGATGCTTTCATTTTTGTGGGGGGATTCACCATACTAGGGGCAGGCTTGATCATCCTGTTCAGCCCAAAGTTACGTACACCCCAGGGATAATTCGATATTAAACCAATAACATGGGGAAGCGTTCCCATGTTATTGGTCCATGTTTTCAATCAACTCTATTTGAGAGCCTGGCAAACAGATTCGTCATATACCATATAGGATGTTTCAAAGCGTGTAACCCACTCACCGCTGCCGTGTGTTTTTTGATTGATGAGGTTGTGGAGGAGTCTGGCTGGATCTGGTGCTTCCCATTCACTACCCTCTAACGCTCCATCCAAACCGACCTGGGATAGCTCGGTAGCCTCCCAAACAGGGGTATTGAGTGGAACGAAATGCACCCAGCTTTGACCAGGTTTTAGCGGGAAAGGTTCCCCATTTTCATCAATGAATCGGATCGGGCGTAGTTTTCCGGTTGACTTCTCGTAATCTTCATTTTTTGTCGTCCAGAAAATCCGGAACAACTGGCCATCCCTTAGCAGAATCGCAGGCGACTTATTGATATACATCAAATCGAGATCAAAGGCTGTTTCCGTACAGAACCGATGGTTGGTAAAAAGGATTACCACATTTTCATAAGACAAGGGTTCGCCATTCAGGAGGTCTGTTGCCAGGATGAATGTTTCTCCATCGGCATCATCCTGGTACCTATTATAGGATCCCGTATCTTGAGAATACTGCCAGACGACCTGGTCGATCGAGTTATACATAAACCATAAACGGGGTGCCGGTAGGCCGTTTGAAGGCGGTTCCAGGGTAAATTGATTGACCTGCATACTCTCTGGATCAACTTCCTGCCTCATGGATTTCGCCATGTCTTCGATCGCAGCCACCGGTATCATGGCACTGTTAATATCATCTTCTTCCGTACCATAAATATTAGTAAATTGGCTGAGGTTTTGCAATACCCCTTTATAGCCAGAAGCCATCACAAGAAATCCATTATAGGATTTCTGCAGGTGATCGTATGGCAGCCTCCCTGACCTGATTGGTCCAATGGTAACCTGGTTCGAATCGTCATTGTCTGAATTGCTGGTGCCGGAACCCTCTGGTTTATGTTCCTCCGTGTCAATTGTAGGAAAATCTCCATAAAAAAGGGCAACAAATCGGCTCATGCCTTCACCAATAAATAACTCAAACACCAATGGACTGAATGATAAACCGGCTTGTGGACGGGAGGAAGCAGGCCAATTTGTTATAGAGACCAGAGCAGGTGGAAGCAACAAATTGTCAGGATTTTTAATTACCAACCCAGTCAATGGATTTACATCCTCAGGTAGTTTTGCCTTTTTGGAAGAGTCTGGATTATTCAACCTGTGGGATGTTTGTTCTGTGATACCCCCCATGGAAATTTCAAATCCTGGCAGGAAAGCACTCACGAACACCACGATGAGCCCTGCTGACAGTATTGTTTTAATTGTATTTAACGACATAAGATATCTCCCTTTTCAAGGGTAATTTCCGATTCGGGAACAGGTATCCCTGTTTCGCCATTGTACCATACGGTTTTGTCAAGGTATTTTTCTGAATGACCATTTTCTTAAAAGACCTAAAACCAGGATCATCAGGGCAGGATTAAATAAGGGGATAGATTGTGTCCAACTGAATTTTATGATCTGTTTTGCACGGGTTGCAGAATGAGCAATTGGTCCTGCTTGGATGCCTTCATGACAAAATTAAAACAATCTAATTTTGAACAACATTCAAGATCATCATTCAATTTTTGCAGTATCTCAGGTTGTGAGCTGATTTTCTCGGGTTTCCATGAGCTGACAATTGATAAATAATCGGAGGAATCAGCTGCATTTCCATTGAGTGAATCAATAAAATAATCGGCACAGGCTTTGTCTTCCAGGCCGCTTGATTCGGAATGAACACCTGTCATCACGAAATTAACGCTTTCCGGTTGATTGTTGCGTAAGTATTGAATTGTTGCACCTGCATTGACAAACGTTCCGGCAAGCAGTATTGGAGTATCGCGGTAGGCTACCATTCCCTGCGTACCAGCAGTTGTCCTCTGGATGATCGTTATTCCAGAGAGATTTCTCGAACGGATATCGCTGGGAGAATTCCACAGATCAAATCCTGCAACTGGTAATCCGTTACTTTCCCCCAACAGAAGAGCATCACTAAAATCGTCTTTTAATTGAAAGGCTTCTTGAACAGTCCTGACCAGGATAATTTTTTGTGCCCCTGCAGAAAATGCGTAAGCCGCTGTTGTAAATGCCCTGCAAACATCAATCACCACAGCGGCTTCGGATTTTGCTACCGGATCTTCGAGAATCGTCCTAAAGAGCTTCATTAATAAATAACATGCGCTATTTTCCTGATTGGATGAAACGCAATTGTCAAACCCGGTAGTGATCAGGCTCCAAATTTAATTAATCGGTTGGCGTGGGCCAGGGCAAGCGGCATCACATCTAGCGAATATATATTTCCCAATCCTCCCTGGGAACAGGCACGCTCACCAAAATAAGATTGCATATCTGGCCTGACTGTTGCGGGTGCCCAAAGAAGGAATGGCACTGGATGCCATGAATGGCTTTTTAATTTTGCGGGTGTAGAATGATCTCCGGTAATCATTAATACATCCGGTTTGAGCTGCATCAGCTCTGGAAGCGCCTGGTCTACACCCTCTATTATCTTGACTTTCCCTTCAAAGTTGCCATCTTCTCCATAGCTGTCCGTCTTCTTAATATGTACGAAGAAGAAATCATAATCATTCCAGGCTCTTGCAACTGCTGAAAATTCATCCGATGGTGTTTCCCCCTCAAATTGGATAACATCCATCCCCACCAACTGCGCCACCCCCCGGTACATGGGATATACCGCCACACAGGCTGCCCGTAAACCGTACATCTCCTGGTAGCCGGGAAGTCCAGGGTCGGTGGCATATCCACGTATGGTGAGGGCATTGGCTTTGGGTTGATCAGCTAAAATTTTCATCGCTTTGGAAATCCACAAATTGAAAAGATCTGCTGTTCTCTCCGCTTCAGGATTTTTCGCCTTTACCGGCAATGGAGCAACTCCTGTCCGCTGAGGATCTGTTTCAAAAAGGTCAGGCGACAAATTTTTCCCCCGCATGACAAGTGCGAATCGGTACTCCTTCACATGTCTAATTTCAGTTTCAACACCTTCAATTTTTATCGGTTTTAGTTTTTCAACCAATGAAGCCCCCACTTCACTTGGAATCCTTCCCGCACGCCTATCAGATATATTACCAAGGGTATCTACAGTGCAGAAATTTCCACGGACAGCGACATCCCCTTTGTGAACATCCAAACCAACTCCAATGGCTTCCAAAACACCCCGACCAACCTCATGCGCCACCGGATCAATTCCGAATAATCCTAGGTGAGCAGGGCCAGAACCGGGAGTAATTCCAGGGCTGATTGGATTTGTTTGGCCAAGTATGCCTTCTCTGGCAAGTTGATCCATATTTGGGGTTTTTGCGGTTTCCAGTTCCGTCAAACCATCCAGGGCAACTGGTAATCCACCCAGGCCATCCATTATCATCAGTACAATTTTTGTATCTGCTGTGGTGGATAATGCAGTAATTTGTTCTAGTTTCATATTAGACCTCTTATATAGTATTGACTTAAAATAAATTTTAGCCTAATTTATACGCTTGTACCAGAATTGATAGGATTTTCTAATTAATTGTTATGGTATCCTGGGAGGGTTTTCCAGATCTTGCGATGGGTCAAAGAGATGGATCCGATCCGTATCTAAGATCACCTGTACTTTCTCACCCAGAGGAAAATGGCATTCCGGATCCATCCTGGCAATAAATCTATCCTTCCCACTTAACATAAAATGAATACACTCCCCGGTTAATAATTGCGTTGCTTCAACTTTGATATCGATTGCTGCCCCATGATTTTTATCTGGCGGGCAGCTGGGATGGTAGATATCTTCAGGTCTGATACCAAGTATCAGCCGTTTTCCCAGATATGGCTGCAGCCTTGCAAGGTAATCAGGGGATAATTTAATCGAGAAAGAATTTGCTTTTATTGACAAGCCTTTTTCAGATTGGCGAATTAATACATCAAAAAAATTCATTGCGGGAGAACCAATTATTTTTGCTACATATAAATTATTTGGACGTGAATAAATATTCTCTGGAGAACCAATTTGTTGAAATATCCCGTTGTTTAGAACAACAATTTTTGTAGCAATCTGCATTGCTTCCATAGAATTGGAACAAGCATACAGGTATAAGGATTGGGATGCCTGGTGAATTTGTTTTACCAGGTCATTAGGAATTGGGAGTTTTCCAGACCATGATTGGGTGAAGCAAGAATTGATAATTGTTATGGGTTTTTTTGTGAGGATTGCCTGGCCAAACGCGACCATACCTCGTCGCCTGGGTGAAATTTCCTGGAGTTTATACTTCAAATGCTTGTGGATGCTCAATAATTGAGCCGTCTCTATAACACGGTTGTTGATTTCGCTCTCCATAAGATTGAGAGGATAAAGGGGTAATGCCAGATTCTCAAAAACCGTTAACCCCGGTTGGAGAGTGAGCACTCCAAACAATTCAACTATTCCGCGATTCATATGCCCGGACGGATTTATGATTGCATCATTAAAAATAATCCTGCCATTGGATACATCCTCAACTCCTTCAATTAAACGAAGGGCAGTCATATTTCCGCATCCAGGTGGACCAAGGAAAACCAGGAATTCATTCGCATCAACGGAAAAATTCAGATCTGATAATAACCGTTGACCTCCCACAGCCCTTGTTACATGGTCAAAGATGAGTTGGGGCATCGTGAACTCCGCCTTTAAGGATAGATATTCTGGAATTATAGATGGAATTTTATTATTTTATTGTTTTCTGTTTATTCGTTTAATAATCTCACATAATCCATCTAGGTGTTTCTTTTTTAAAACCCGATTATTTGGCAATGCACTAAACGAGAGAGTACTATTTATCAGAATTCCCCGGTTATATTTGGATATTCAAGGCTAAATTCGTCATACCTATTGACAAAACTGGGTTAAATACTATATTATTGGTGGATGCCGGACTTGGAAGATATTATTAAATTTAAATCCACATCCAGAATCATTTTAGTAACTGCCCTTTTGGGTGCTGGGTCTATCCCAAGATCAATCCCATATTTTTAATCATATCAGGTAAGAAAACACAGGAAAACCTTCCTGTAAGATTACTTGTATTTGACAAGGAGGTAATACCAATAAAATCATACTAATAATAGAAATTGGAAAAATTTGTGAAATTAAAGAGATTTTGCAATTACTAAACACACTATAGGAGAAGAATAAATGAAAGCCAAGTTAATATTTTTTGTAATCATTATCGCCACCTTATTACTCACAGCCTGTGCACCTGCAGCACCGGAATCGAGTGTACCCGAGGTCTGCGCCAGTGACGAATTAGGCTGTGCAGCGATCCCTGATGGTGAGACAATTAAAATAGGCATGGGTGGTCCCATGACCGGTGACTATGCCATGTTCGGCATTGATATCTCTCAGGGAGCCCAGATTGCATTTGATCAGCAAAAAGGTGTTGACAAATGGAAGTTTGAACTGGTAGTGGAAGATACCCAGGCTGCCCCAGAAACCGGCGCAGCCGTAGCCAACAAGTTTGTATCCGATCCAACTTTTGTGGCTATCGCCGGTCATGTGTTCTCCGGTGAGACTGAAGCAGCCATGCCTATTTACGAAAAAGCTGGCTTGCCGATGCTTTCCGCATCAGCGACCAACCCACCCCTTACCACCCTTGGTTCAAAGGTTTTTAACCGCATTGCCTTCACAGATGCAACCCAGGCTGTAGCAGCTGCAGATGTCTTGTTTAATAAACTTGGTAAGAAGAACATTGCTGTAATGCATGACGGGTCAACTTATGGACAGGGTTTGGCAGATCTAACCAAGGTCGAATTTGAAAAACTTGGCGGTACTGTGGTTGCTTATGAAGGCGTAACCCCTGGTGAGACTGATTACAGTGCAATTTTATCCGCAGTTGCTGATAAAAAACCAGAAGCCATTTATTTCGGTGGTTATATTGCCGAAGCAGTTGTCATCGTCAACCAGATGGACCAATCCGGCCTGGAAGGCGTCACTTTCTTTGGCTGTGACGGGACATTTGGTAAAGAATTTATCGAGAAAACCGGCGCTAACGGTGAGGGTGATTACGCAGCATCGCTGGTACCCCCCGCATCACCAGAAAAAGATGCCTTTGATGCAGCCTATAAAGAGAAATACGGTGAAGATCCTGGTGTGCTTTCAGCCTACACCTGGAGTGCCTTTGATATTGGCAATGCCCTGATGGAACAGGTAGCAAAAGTCGCTGTTGTTGGTGGTGATGGCAACCTTTACATCCCCCGGAGTGCACTTGTAACCGCCGTTCGGACCATGAAAGACGTAAAAGCAATTACCGGAACTATAACCTGCAGTGAAACCGGTGAATGCAATACTGCCGGTCCGATACTATACTCCGTAAAAGACCAGGCATGGCAGGTTGTTGAATAATTGGTCTCTGTCCCATAATTTTTCTACATAATATCAATTGGTGGAACAGGCCGGATTGGCTGTTCCACCAATTTTAAATCATCTATAATTAAATACTAAACACCCCAAAATATAAATTTACCGGGTATGGGATTTGTTCTAAATGACAACCTCTGGAAAGAAATCTAAAACCACGTACACTAGACCTGCAACCAGTAAAATCATCCAGCTTATTGTTGGGGTAATCGTCTCCCTCTGGTTATTCTGGCGTGTTTACCAGGTAGTAATTATCCAACAGGCATTTACCCCTGAAACCTGGGTAAGGCTGGGGATGTCAGGATTAATCATCGGCGGAATGTACGCTTTGATTGCAATAGGATACACCCTGGTTTATGGGATCCTGTTTATGATCAACTTTGCTCATGGGGAAGTGATGATGATAGGCGCTTTCGGTGGCTACTTTGTACTCGAAGCCTTGAATGCGGTTTATATTCCAGGATCAGATCAGGCTTTAGTTAATGCTTACCCGGCCGTATCCATTATCCTTGCCTTTATCCTCGGTATGACAGTTGCTGCAGCCAGCGGCTACTTCCTCGAAAAACTGGCCTACCGGCCCTTGCGAAACGCTCCTCGTCTGGTCCCTCTTATCAGTGCAATCGGGGCATCCATATTTCTTCAGAATGCCAGCCAGCTTCTTTTTGGTCCCAGGAGAAGAGATTATGCTAACCCTGAGGTGTTATCCAGGGGTTCAGGATGGGTAATCCAGATCGGGGATAGCCAGGTGATGTTTACCTATACCGGAATGCTCTCCATTGCCCTTTCAGCTGCTTTAATGATAGGGCTTTACCTTCTTGTTCAAAGAACAAAACTTGGAAAGGCAATGCGTGCAGTTGCTCAGGATAAAAAGACTGCCGCACTGATGGGTATTGATGTAAACGATGTAATCAGCAAAACATTTGTAATCAGTGGAGCATTAGCCGGCGCCGCTGGTGTGATGTGGGGAATCCATAATGGAGTAATCAACTACTTTACTGGATTTTTACCGGGTATCAAGGCTTTTACCGCTGCTGTACTCGGCGGTATCGGGAGCATACCGGGTGCCATGCTGGGGGGATTCTTCCTTGGGATTATCGAGTCGGTTGGACCAGCTGCCCTGGGAATTGATTTTCAATTGAAGGATGTGATCGCTTTTTCAATCCTGGTTTTAGTGCTAATCTTCAGACCTTCCGGAATTTTGGGTGAAGCGCTATCCGAGGAGAAGTTATAATGGCTGATTTCATAAAAAACAGGGTAAATCGAGGAATTGTTTTTGCCATTGTTATCATCTTCCTTGAATTGATCGGTTTCACTGTCACAGTAACAATAATGATCGGAAAATTTGCTGATGTCAGGCGTGCAACCGATCCGATATTTTTGATGATTTTCTTTGCCATTCTTGGATTATGGAATGGTACTTGTGGTAAGGATCTTCCACAAAAAACAATCAGGAATTATATCCTGGGCGGGTTCATATCCGGATTGGTCACAGGTATCCTTGTTGGAATTACGGCTTTTATCCTGGGATATTTAAATATTCAAGGGGTAGACCTCCGTGAATATCTGGTCCAATTATCATCCAGTACGATAGAACTATTTCTATATAATCTGACCCCGCCAGCGGGTGCTTTTGCCCATATCCTAATATTTACAATTTCCGGACTTTTGGGTGGAGTGCTATCCTACGTTTCCGAAAAGGGACACTATTTCAAATTCCTGAAAGAAAAGACGACAGACTTTTTTCAGACAGTTGCAAACCACCCCCTTATCCAGCAGATATGGGGCAAAAGATATACCCGGTATATCCTGTATACTCTGGGCATCGCTGCCCTGATTCTCCTTCCACAACAAATTGGTTCTTATTGGAATTTCATCCTGGGCACTGTCGGAATTTATATATTGCTTGGTTTGGGACTGAATCTCATCGTAGGGCTTTCCGGCCAACTTGTCCTGGGATATGTTGCCTTTTTTGCAATTGGTGCTTACACATTTGCACTGCTAAGCGCGCCAAAACCCTATGATATTAATTTGAACTTCTGGCTTGCATTGGGTTTTGGTATCCTTGCAGCCACTCTTACGGGTGTCCTCCTTGGTTTGCCTATCCTTAACCTGCGGGGCGATTACCTGGCAATTGTCACCCTGGCTTTTGGTGAAATCATCCGGAATCTAATTAGAAGTGACCTGTTAACACCTTATACCCTGGGGCCACGCGGGGTGCGCGAGATCGCAGAACCCACCTTATTTGGACGATCCTTTTCTTCCGAAGTGGATTACATGTACATCATCATCTTGACGGTGTTTCTATTGATTTTTATTACAGATAGGATTCAGAACTCCCGCGTTGGCCGCGCCTGGCTGGCAATTAAAGATGATCAGACCGTTGCACAGGCAAACGGTGTCAATACATTCAAATATAAGTTATTGGCGCTGGCTTTGGGTGCAGCATTTGCAGGATTGGCTGGAGGGGTCTTCGCCGCCAGGAATCAGTTTACTGGACCAGAAGATCATACTCTCATGGTTTCAATCAATGTCCTTTGCCTCGTTATTGTGGGCGGAATGGGCAGCATTCCAGGCATTATCCTTGGAGCTTTTGTACTGAAGGGGATTCCCGAAATGCTGCGTGATTTTGAAATTTACCGGATGCTTTTCTTCGGGGTATTACTTATCATCATGATGATCGTCAGACCAGAGGGACTCTGGCCTGCCAGCCGTCCAGTGTTGGAAAAAAGAAAACCTGGTTCTGAGGGTAATTTGGATGAAGAGCAAGTTACAGACTTGGAGGGAGTTCAGGATGCCGGTTAGTATCGAAACCCAAAAAGTTACCAAGTACTTTGGGGGATTAACTGCTGTGAATGAAGTGGACCTCATTGTCCCAGAAAATTCCATTTCCAGCATAATTGGTCCAAATGGGGCTGGGAAAACGACCCTGTTTAACTGCATCTCCGGCTTTTACACTCCCAATAAAGGGAAAATCCTTTTTCAAGGTCATGAAATTCAAAACTCATCGACTGAAATTGTGGCAAAACTGGGAATTGCACGGACATATCAGAATATCCGCCTATTTGCGAATATGACTGCCATTGAAAATATCCTGGTAGGTCATCACCCAAGGCTTACGGTTGGTTGGATGGATGCAGTTATTCATACAAAAAGGTTCCGGAAAGAGGAAAAAGATTCAATTGAAGAAGGCAGACGCCTATTAAAATTTGTAGGACTGGAAGGATTGGGAGATAACCTTGCCCGAAACCTCCCATACGGAGCACAAAGGCGGTTGGAAATTGCCAGGGCTTTGGCTAACCACCCCGCTCTGTTGTTGTTAGATGAACCAACAGCAGGCATGAATCCCCAGGAAACCGACCAGATGACGAGATTCATCCGCAACCTTAAGGATGAACTGGGAATTACCATTTTATTAATTGAGCATGACATGCGCGTCGTAATGGGTATCTCTGACCAGATTACTGTGCTCGATTATGGAATGAAAATAGCTGAAGGCAATGCAAAGGCGATCCAAAGCAATTCAAAAGTAATTGAAGCCTACCTCGGTCCAGGTGGATTGGCATTATCCGAAAAATTTAGACATAAGAAGACTAAACCGCTATGATGCTTGAAATTAAAGATTTGAATGTGTATTATGGTGCAATCCACGCATTAAAAGGGATCGATTTTTATCTCAAAGAAGGCGAAATTGTAGCCTTAATTGGTGCCAACGGGGCAGGAAAGTCAACCACCCTCAACGCGATTTCTGGATTGTTGAAACCTCGGCAGGGACAAATTATATTCAAGGATGAGGATATTTCCAGCAGCCCCCCACAGGATGTAGTAAGGAAAGGGATTATTCAAATACCTGAAGGTAGAAAAATATTTCCTCCCCTCACAGTCTATGAAAATCTGGAACTGGGTGCATATACCCGGACAGATAAGGATGCAATAACTGAAGATATTAATCGCATGTTTGAAAAATTCCCCCGCCTGAAAGAAAGAAGAAAACAAAAAGGCGGTACGCTATCTGGTGGAGAGCAGCAGATGCTTGCAATGGCCCGTGGATTAATGGCACACCCTATATTACTGCTGCTGGATGAACCATCCATGGGATTGGCACCAATCCTTGTTGAGCAGATATTTGACATGATTCGCGAAATAAACGACCAGGGGACAAGCATTTTATTGGTCGAACAAAATGCCCAAATGGCACTCTCCATTGCTGACCGTGGTTATGTGTTGGAAACTGGAAAAATTACACTTGAAGGTGAAGGCGAAGAACTGCTTCACAATCCAATGGTAATAGAAGCGTATCTTGGTGGGGATCACTCAGGGGAGTAAACAGGAATTCTGGGGGTAATAAAATACCCCGCCGTGTCGTGTGCAGTGTAGTTTTGAACCTGCTTTCGCAGGAGTGGGTTTCGACCTAACAAATCCGCCTTGGCTCAGGCCTATCGCGTCATCGTTATGGATAGAGAAACCCTTTTGATACTTGTTGGCCCAAAACTGGATGTTACTGCATCGCGATCACCGCAGGGCAATTTCCTTATACCATAAATCGAGGTTATTGTATAGGAGTGAGGAAAAAAATCGGTGGTTATTGACCTGTGTATCGCTCCTGATAAAGTAAACAAATCCAGCATTCTAAAATCAAGCATGGTGTTTTAGAATTTCCTGCTTCTAACCTGGCGCGTAAGACCAGATTTATATTACAGATATAATGATAATAACCTTGATACAGATAATTGCAAACCAGGTACCATGATGAGCAAAACAATCCGATGCTTTATTGCAATTGAGCTACCAGCAGAGATTAAGGCGGAACTAGCCAGGGTAATTACATTTCTCAGAGAAAATATCCCCGAGGGGATTCGGTGGATTCCCGTAGATAATATTCATTTGACGATAAAATTCTTGGGCGATGTAAATATTGACCATATCGATTTGATCCAGAATGCCATTATCAAGTCAGTCATATCTATCCCGCCTTTCAAGGTATCCTTAACAAAAGTTGGGGCATTCCCAAATATCCATAGACCGCATGTGATTTGGCTGGGATTGGATGCACCGGGATATTTAGCTGATTTAGTGGATACTATTAACCTCCATACAGAAGACATTGGTTATCCCTCAGAAACAAGGCCATTTTCTCCCCACCTGACTCTGGGAAGGGTTTCTAAAACCATTACCTCAAACCAAATGCAGCAAATTTGTGGTTTTTTGAAAAATAGTAAATTTCAAATTACAAAGTCTGGTATCCTTATACGTGTGGTACTTTTCCGCAGTGATCTGACACAGACTGGCGCCATCTATACACAATTATTCTCGAGTCATTTAACGAATTCTTGAAAAACAATCTATGCGCTTATAATTGATAATAATATATTTTGTGAGGTAGATTCTGAATACACTTGAACTTGCGCACCAGATAGTAAATACAATTGAAGATAAAAAAGGCGAGGACATCTTAATACTGGATATCCAAGGATTAAGTTCTATCGCAGATTATTTCATCATTTGCTCAGGAATGAGCGAACGGTTATTAATAACCCTGGCAGATTCCATCCTGGAAAATGTGCGGAAAACCGAAAATCTCAAAGGTCGGCTTGATGGTGCCGGGGAATCCGGATGGATTGTGATTGATCTAAAAGATATTGTTGTTCATCTTTTCTCGCCGGATAAGAGAAATTACTATAAACTGGAAGAATTGTGGGGTGAAGGAAAAACATTGCTCAGGCTCCATTAACCAAGAATTATTGATAGTCGATCACTTTTCCTGCTCTGATTTTTTCCCAGGCCTTAAATGGACATAAAATAATACCCGATCACAGGGATGTAATCCTGCGGTTTTGTTGGAATATGTTTTATGGGTCGTTGAATTTGCCCGGGAATTTTCCAGCAGGTCTGGAGATAAAACCCGGTTTGAAGGGTGATTTACCCGCTCCATCAAAGCTGCCATCCCCCGAATATTGAGTTTTTTTTCGAAAAAATCTGCGGGAACAAGTATAAATATCCTTTTGCTTCCGGAGGAACAACCACGCTCTGCTGGGCAACCAGTTAATTGCAGGGAAAAACCAATTTACTCGTATTATCCAATAACCAAGGGGTTTGTCATTTATTCCAAAGCTGGCTTTAATATTACGTTATATACCCAAATTATCGACTATAATAAGTAAGATTTACCAAAACTTTAATACCCAAAATCATAAAGACATTATCCAATTAATTTTAGGATATATGTCACCGTACTGGATCAATAAGGTTGAGTATTTTTATAAAAATTACAATAACGGTGAAGAATGTTCAGAATTAGTAGAAAATTAGAATACGGTATCCTGTTAATGACAGCCCTTGCAGAGGATCCGGGTAATACAGCGAAGTCAACGGCTTCTTTATCTGATAAGCTGGAAATTCCCCTGCCGTTCCTGCATCAAATTGCACACGCTTTAATGCATGCAAAATTGATAATAGCCACTCCAGGTCCGAAAGGTGGTTTAAAGTTGGGCCGGTCTCCACAGGAAATCACTGCATTGAACATTGCAGAAGCCCTGGATGGACCAATTTCGTTAAACCTCTGCACTGAGAGTCAAAATGGGAGCTGTGCAAAACAGGAAGGTTGTCCCTCAAAGGATTTGTGGTGCAATGTTGAAAATAAAATTATCCAGGAACTGGCATCTGTCACTCTGGCTAAAATGACCAATGTCTAAACTGAGATATCTCAGGTTTGCCTACAACGGATTGAGGGAAAACCTGGATGGATCAAATTATTCTCTATGATTTTAATGCGGCAATAACCTCTGAACTGTGATCTTTGGGTTTCACATTCTCAAAAACCTTGTTGATTTTCCCTGTATTATCTATCAGGTATGTTGTGCGATAAACACCAAAATATTCGCGGCCCATCATCTGTTTTTTACCCCAAACCAGGTATTTTTCACAAACAGCGTGGTCTTCATCTGCCAATAATGTAAAAGGAAGATGATATTTTTCTTTAAATTTTGCATGTGATTTGGACGAATCTGGACTTACACCCAAAATGACAACACCAGCCTGGTCATAGGCGCTGTAATCATCCCGAAAATTGCATGCCTCAGTTGTGCATCCCGGCGTATCATCTTTGGGATAGAAATACAATAAAATGGGTTTTCCAAAAAAATCAGATAGTTTTCTTTGGGTTCCTGTTTCATCTAACAAGGTAAAATCAGGTGCTGGTGTATTTTCTAATAATGGCATTTTATTCTCCTTTTTTTATTATCTTTCATCATCGATAATCTTTCCCATGTCCCTGGTATCATAACCCGGCATGCTGGATATCTCCGAACGGAATTGTGCGTTTTGAGCCAGTTCAAAGATCGGATCTAGAAAATCATTATCCAAAAATCGAATCGGGATGACCAGGTCATACCGTTCTTCAAAAAGGGGAACGAAATCCAAATGAAGCGCTTCCGCTGCTGCTGCAATCCCCAGCCCGCAGTCCGCTCTACCAGAAGCTACCGCAACACCTACGCCAAGGTGGGTATATTCTTCATTCTCGTATCCCTGCACATTTTCCATTTTTATTCCCAATTTTGTTGCTTGATAATCGAACAAAACGCGGGTTCCGGATCCACGCTGCCTGTTTACATAGGTTAACCCCTGCTGACTCAAATCTGCAAGTGTATAAATATGCTTCGGATTACCTTTCTTAACTATCAATCCCTGCAGCCGGTACAGCCACACCATCAATCGCACGGGTGTACCGGATAAATATTGCTGGATATAGGTTTTGTTGTAATCCCCGGTTTGTGGATCAAGGAGATGACTCCCAGCCAGGTGTGTTTCGCCTCGTTTAATCGCATGCAAACCTCCCAGGCTGCCAACATTGGCTGATACCAACCGGCGGTTGTATTTGGATAAATGTTGCGAGAGGATATCCAAAGAAATATCATGAGACCCAATTGCCAATATGGTGTTTCTCAGTTCTGTGACCGAGCGATAGAGACGAACTGAAATTTCAGACCCCGCCTCCAGGCCCTGTTTGCCGCGCTCAATAATGCTGATGCCATCGGCTTTGACCAGCGAAGAGATCACACCAGCCCCACGAGTAAGCGGTGCAGCAATGAATTTGCCATCAATTTCACCGACAGCTACGCGCAAATAATCGTCATCCCCTGCCGGAGATGTTACTTTTTTTGTCAAATTCGCTTTGATCTCCTGGGGGCAAAAAGGCTGCCTGCCCGTCCACTGGGCCAATAATGGCTCTACAAATATTTCCCCGGTTAATGCAGCGGATACCGGATACCCCGGAATGCCGATTACTGGAACACACTTACTTCCTGATTGGTTAACCATCATTCCAAGGATTACCGGATGACCAGGGCGGACTGCCACTCCGTGGACAAGGAGTTTGCCCAATTCTGCAACAACACTTGCTGTAAAATCCTCTGAACCCGCCGATGATCCAGCATTAATCAGCACCAGGTCAAATTCTTCTGCAGCTCCTTGAACCACATTTTTAATCTGTTCCTTATTATCAGAAACGATTGGAAAACGTACAGCTGTTCCACCCCACTGCTCAATTTGTCCGGCGAGGACCAGGGAGTTATACTCGATGATCGATCCTGCTTTAATATTTCCACCTATTTCAACCAGTTCAGAACCGGTAGGAATGACTGCCACCCTGGGTTTCTTACTGACCTCTATCCATTGTTCACCAGAAGCAGCAATGACCCCAAGATCGACCGGGCGCAGTACATGACCTGCCGGTAAGACAAGTTGCGTTGCAACAATATCTTCTCCCATCGTCCTGACATGCATCCAAGGGGTTACTGCTGTCCGAATTCCTATTCTAGGGATAGAAGGAACATTAATCTGTTGTCCGAAATTCTGGGTTTGCGGCTCAATTTGTTCAATTGGAATAACTGCATTTGCCCATTCGGGTAGAGGATCACCCGTATCCACATACGCTGCCTGTGATCCAATCACCAGAAAAATTGGTTTTGAAGGTAGCGCTCCGACGGTTTCCCCGGCTTTAACTGCATAACCATCCATTGCTGCTGCATGATAATGGGGCGAGGATATCCTTGCCCAAACCGGAACCGAGAGAACACGCCCAAGAACCTTGACATCCAGGGCAACTTTTTCATTTCCAAGGATTCCAGCTAAACCATGCTCCACCAGTGAAGCTTGAAATCTTTCCCTGGCTTGTGGTAGGGGAATATCATGCAAGTAGATCGACATATCCGGTTCCTGGTATCAGCTTTTTCCAATCATGGTGTTGCGGTTTGCTCAGGTTGATTTTCAACTACAGTTTCGCTGGTTGACTCTGGGGTAGGAGTACCTTCTAGAGATTCTATTTGCCAGGGAATCAGGGCGTTGAGTTGTTCCAGGGTCGTTTCTGTGGTAATTTCCAGCCTGCTCAGATAGAAGATTGAGTTCAATCCATGTTCAACCGATTTTCCAAGTCCTACCGCCCCACGGTAACCATATTGGATAACCTTCCCCGCTACTTGCTCATCCATTGCACCAAATGGATAGGAAAAAATATTAATAGGAAACCCTAAGTTTTGCTCAAGCGTGCTCTTGGATAACCCGGCTTCCTGCCCGGTTTTTCCATAATCATTTGTCAGGTTTATACCACCATACATACCTTTACTGCCGATTTCCCAGCCGGCATCTGCTAATTCCTTTGCCTGTTCGACTGTGATTACACCCCCGCCTTCCATTCTCCCTGCAAGTAGAAAGACATTTCCAACATAACCCAGTTCTTTTAAAATTGGAAACGCCTTCTTGTAAATTCCGGTAGTAGAACCATCAAAAGTAATCAGGAGTGGTTTGGGTGGCAACTCGCCACCACTATAGATCGTGTCAATCAGCCTGGAAACTGTAATAGTTTCATAACCTGCATTCTTAAAAGCCATCATTTGCTTTCGAAAAACATCCGATGGGATGTCCAGTGTGCTGTCATTCTGGTAATACGGATTATCCTTTTTATCATCTGTGATGTGGGTATAGAGCAATATCGGTGCTTTGATATTCCCCGCTGGAACGACAGCCCAGGGCTCTGTAGGGACAGCTGTTGGTAATGGAGTCGCTGTTTCGGTCGCTGTCGGTTCAGGTGTCATTGTTACCGTAGCCGAGGGTGTCATTAAAAAGACATTGGTTATCTGAGCCTGTACGGTTGCCGCTGCCTGGGTGTATATCAAATTGGCGTCTGTAGTCGGGACTTCTTTAAACAGGTCCGTTGATGAACAACCTGTTATCAATATTAGAAAAACACTTAGGGTTATCCATAATGTTTTCATCATAAATCCTCCTCTTTCCCGTTCTATTTTAAACCTAACACAACGAAATTACGTTGAAATTATAAAGATAATATGTGTACATCAACAAGTGTTCCAGCTGCCAGTCCATTTGCATCCGGTGGAATACAAATCAATCCATCAGCCCTTGAAAGATTGAATATCAAGTTGCTCTTAAAAAAAATCGGAAACGCAATGAGCCGCTCATTAACAAGATTTAGTTGGACAGGAAACCAGTCTTCCCTACCCGTTTGTGAGGGTAAATTAGTACTTAAGGTAGCCAATACTGTGGAGTGCCAGGATTTATGAGAGATTTTTAGATACTTGTTGAGCAGCGGTAAAATAAACCGCTGGGCGATAACCAGGGCACTCACCGGATTTCCCGGTAATCCAATCACAGGAATTTGCCCGCATACGGCAAGAATGGTGGGTTTTCCGGGCCGCACATTGACACCATGAACAATAACTCCAGGATTTCCCATTTGATTGATTACTTCTGCTGTAAAGTCCCTGGCGCTTGCGGAAGAACCTGCGGTGATGATTACAATATCGCATTCTTTTAATGCGATGGAAAAGGCTTTACTTAATTCCTTTACTTTATCAGGGATGATTCCATATTGAATAGGTTCTCCCCCGTTTTGCTGTATCAAGGCGGCCAAAGTAAAACTATTAATATCCCGGATTTGTCCTGGCTTGAGAACAGCAGAAGGCGGCACAATTTCATCACCACTTGAAATAATCCCCACCAACGGAGGAATGATGGTTTTTACTTTTAATAATCCTAGAGCGAGCAGACCGCCCAGGTCACTTGGTTTCAGCCTGCTGCCTGCTGAAATTATCTCATCCCCAATATGAACGTCTTCCCCATATAACAATACATTCTCACCTGGCGCAGCAGGACGAAAAACCTCGATCTGATTTTGGGCCAAAGTTTGTGTATGTTCCAGCATTACGACGGCATCAGCATTTTCCGGGAGCATGCCACCAGTATGGATGACGGCCGCCTCTCCCGCATGAATCAGGAACACCGGCTCAACCCCCATTGGGATTTCCCCAATAATATTTAAATAAGCAGGTAGCGATTCAGAAGCGCCAAAGGTATCCCTGGCCGTTACCGCATACCCATCTACTGTACTGCGGGTAAAAGCAGGCAGTGATTCTGGAGCGTATATTGACTCTGCTGTCACCTTTCCGGCTGCTTGACTGGTATCCATCCATTCGTCTGGAATATCACGAATTGGTACGGCCTCCAAGAAAATCCGCAAAGCCTGGTCAGGTGGATGTAGTTTTAAGAATTCTGGCATGATATTATCCGACCCACAATGAATAGGTGACAAGGTAAATGTTAAGCACAACCAGGGCATAGGCGACAAAATGGATCAACCCCCATCGTGGGACTGCTCCATCCAAGATTGAAATGAAAAGCCAGATTTGAAAGACCGCCAATGGCAACGTTGTAAGGAAAGGCCAGGTTAATATCCATGGTAACCCCAGTAAAGCAGCAAGACTGATCGTAAGGTAAGCAGCTAATGCCAGGAAATTATGGAAATGGATTCCCCTTCTCCAGCCCATCCGGGTTAATATGGTTTTCCTTTCAAATTTAATATCCAATGCATAATCTTTCAGAGATAGCGCCATTGTCATGGCAATAAATAAAATCGTAATTGGCAAGGTAACCATTACAAGCAGCCGGTGAAAATCCCCTGTCTGGAAAAGCAAAGCTATAGCTGGAGTTAAATTGGTTAGCATGACTGCCTGGATTAGCTCCCCATAACCACTATAAACCAGGCGAAAGGGTGGGATTGAATACATTAATGATAACAAAAATGCAAGTCCCAATAAAATAATTATTGGGGGGTTCAAATATCCGTTAGCATATGCCATTACGAGTAGCACCGTCCAGCCTGTCAAAGCAGCCAGGGATATGAGGAGCAAAGCCGAACTGGTTTGGTGAATTATATTTCTATTATCTTCTTTTTCGAAAATTGATTTATATTGGCGGCGAAATTCTCCGGGATCAAAGAAATCAAAGTATCCTTTGAGTAGATAAGAGAATACAAGCAACAGAAATACAATTGATAGGCCAATCCAGTAGCTGGTTTGATCAATAATACCTCCCAGGAATATGACAATACCACTCCCAAGGGCGTAAGTAAAAAAAAACACTCCCAGGTAAAAAGGGTTCATTTTCTTTATGGATTCTGTCAGAGGTATGGACATATTTTGGGTGTAATTGTTTTAGAAGATTGAGGAAATTATGAATTATTTTAAGGATACCATAGACTAATTTTTTAGAATAATTTCAGATCAAGTAATTTTCTCAAAAAATCGATTTTCGATATAATCATTTCAAATTGGTCTTCAAATTTCTAATTTTCAGTCAACTTTTGGAATGGTTATTTCCTTCCGAAAGTTCAAACCTAACGGATATATTTTTGATATCCACTCAAAAATGGAGAAATTGGTTGGCAAATTGGTTGGCAAATATTGTTGACAATCAACAAGAAAAAGAGTATTATTAATTAATTAGGGAAAAACAAAAATGATTTCATATTACCTCGCTCTTATCGTCCTATCAATCGTATTGGTTCTCGTTATTATTGAGAACCAATTCCAGGTTGGGATGGTGATTGAGGAATGAGCCAAAGGTAAAAATCTAAAAACCTTAACAAGCAAACCAAACCGCCCAACCAGAAAGTTGGGCGGTTTTATTTGAAATATTTTATCGTGCAATTGGAGGTAATTTTGCGATCGGATCTCATAAAAACAGGATATGAAAGATCTCCCCATCGCTCCCTGCTAAAGGCTACTGGAGTAAAAGATGAGGATATGTCAAAACCCTTCATTGCCATTGTAAACTCTTTCGTAGAAATTATTCCGGGGCATACACACCTGCAGGAATTTGGAAAAATTGTCAAGAAAGCTGTGCGAGATGCCGGTGGAGTTCCATTTGAGTTCAATACAATTGGTGTGGACGATGGGATCGCTATGGGACATATCGGCATGAAATATTCTCTGCCCTCCCGCGAACTAATTGCTGATTCCGTGGAAACAATGATTGAAGCACATCGATTTGATGGGATGGTTTGCATTCCTAACTGCGATAAAATCGTCCCCGGCATGCTAATGGCAGCTGTGCGGGTCAATATTCCAACCATATTCATTTCCGGTGGACCAATGGCTGCCGGAAAAACCCCTGATGGAAGGACTGTTGATTTAATTTCTGTATTTGAAGGAGTTGGTTCATACCAATCCGGAAAAATCGATCTAGCCCAATTAAAAATGCTTGAGGATTATGCATGTCCTTCGTGTGGATCCTGCTCCGGGATGTTCACAGCGAACAGCATGAATTGTTTGATGGAAGTGCTGGGCCTTGCTTTACCCTACAACGGCTCAGCGCTTGCATTAACTACAGAAAGAGAAGCGCTTGCCAGAAAAGCAGGTTCATTAATCCTTGACCTGGTGGAAAAACAGATCACCCCAAGGAGCATAGTCACAGTGGATGCCATTGACGATGCTTTCGCCCTGGATATGGCTATGGGCGGCTCCAGCAACACGGTTTTACACACTCTGGCAATCGCAAATGAGGCAGAAATTAATTACCCGTTGGAACGGATCAACCTGGTGGCTGATAAGGTTCCCCATTTATGCAAGGTGAGTCCTGCTGGAAAGTGGCACATGGAAGATGTGCACCGGGCCGGAGGTGTTCCGGCAATTCTAAATGAAATTGCCCGTGACGAGAATATCTTACATTTGAACCGATTAACTGTAACCATGAAAACCATCGGGGAAAATATTTCTGGTGCAGCGATACTTGACGAGGAGGTCATTCGCAGGCGCGAAAACGCATATTCCCAGCATGGCAGTTTGGCAATTCTCTTTGGAAACCTTGCGCCCCTGGGAGCAGTAATTAAGACGGGTGGGGTTAGCGAGGGAATGGAAAGGTTCACCGGACCTGCCAGGATCTACGAATCACAAGAAGATGCCATGACCGGGATCATGAACTCCGAAGTTCAGCCCGGAGAGGTGGTTGTTATTCGCTATGAAGGTCCAAAGGGTGGTCCCGGCATGCAGGAAATGCTCAGTCCGACCAGTGCGATCATGGGGATGGGTCTGGGAGAGAAAGTCGCATTAATCACCGATGGTCGTTTCTCCGGCGGGACACGGGGAGCATGCATCGGTCACATCTCTCCTGAAGCAGCTGCCGGCGGTCCAATTGCAGCCTTGGAAGAGGGAGATATTATTGAAATTGACATCCCTGCCCGGATGCTTAATGTCCATCTGAGCAAAGAGAAATTAGAAAATCGCCTGGCGGAGTTGCCAGAATTTGTCCCAACCATAAAATCCAAATGGCTGCAAAGGTATTCGCATTTTGTCACCAGTGCAGATACCGGGGCCGTTTTAAAGGCTTAGTTGATCACATTATTGTTAAATTGGAGACAGATATGAAACGAATCGGAGCACAAATCATCTTGGAATCCCTTGTGAGAGAGGGTGTTGATGTTGTTTTTGGTTTTCCGGGAGGATCTACCTTACCCCTTTACGATGCCCTGCTTGATTATCCAATCCACCATGTGCTGGTCCGCCACGAACAGGGCGCTGCCCATATGGCAGACGGCTATGCCAGGGCAAGTGGAAAAGTTGGGGTTGCATTTGCCACTTCCGGTCCCGGAGCAACCAACCTGGTCACTGGAATTGCCACAGCTAATATGGATTCTTCCCCGATCGTCTGCATAACCGGCCAGGTCAATAGCAAGGTGATTGGCTATGATGCCTTCCAGGAAACAGATGTCACCGGGATTACCCTCCCGATCACAAAACATAACTACCTGGTCACTGACGTCCGGGACCTTGGTGGGGTGATTCGGGAGGCATTTTACATCGCCAGATCTGGACGTCCGGGTCCAGTACTGATTGATATCTCTAAAGATGCCCAGCAGGCAGAAATGGATTGGGAATATGATGACAGCCCGATTCAACTACCGGGTTACAGACCGGATCTAAGACCAGCGTCACAAAAATTGGTCCTGGCTGCAGAGCTGATTCACTCAGCCAAAAAACCCATCATCCTGGCCGGGCATGGAATATTACAGGGTAATGCCATGAAAGAGGTCAGGGAGTTTGCTGAAAAAACAAATACTCCGGTGGCTATGACCTTGTTGGGGATTGGATCATTCCCTGCAACCCACCCACTGAACCTGGGGATGATGGGGATGCACGGAGAGTCCTGGGTTAATCAGGCAATCCAACAGGCCGATTTGATATTGGCATTTGGCATGCGCTTCGATGACCGCGTAACAGGTAATCTTAAAACTTATACCATTAATGCTAAAAGGATCCACCTGGATATTGATCCGTCTGAGATCAATAAAAATGTAAAAGTAGATTGCAGCCTTGTCGGAGACTTGCGGGAGACCTTGCAAGGACTGCTACCCCTTATCAAAGTATGTGATCATCAGAAATGGATCCATCATATTCAGAAAATGAAGGGCGCCTCTGCTGTCCGTGACATAAAGAATTTGCCGGACATGGGCCATCTATATGCTGCCCATGTTATGCATGATTTGTGGAAATACACCGAGGGGAAGGCGCTGGTTGTCACAGACGTCGGACAGCACCAAATGTGGGAAGCCCAATATTACCATCATGATTATCCATATTCTCATCTTACCTCTGGTGGTTTAGGAACAATGGGTTTTGCCACCCCGGCAGCTATTGGCGCAAAATTTGCCAGGCCGGAGGCGGAAGTGTGGGCGATTTGTGGTGATGGTGGTTTCCAAATGACACAGGCTGAGCTTTCTACAGCGGCACAGGAACATATAAAAATAAATATTGCCGTGATAAACAATGGCTATCTTGGTATGGTTCGGCAGTGGCAGGAATTCTTCTATGGAAGCCGCTACTCAGCAACCCCCATGCACAGCCCAGATTTTGTAAAAATTGCGGAAGCTCATGGACTCACTGGATTACGTGTAACCAAACGGCAGGATGTTAAAGATGCCATTCAACAAGCCCGGCAAACCGAAGGTACGGTCTTGATTGATTTCAGGGTAGAAAAAGAGGACAGCGTTTACCCGATGGTACCAACCGGGGCGGATCTTCACAACATGATTGAGCGACCAATACCAGAAAAATAAATTAAAAAAATTTAATCAGTAAAGTCTATGGATTGGAATTAAACAGTACTTTTTGATTTTTGATAATTTAGAGGAGGAATCATGAAAAGAACATTTGTTGCATTAGTAACAGATAAACCTGGTGTACTCAATCAAGTCGCCTCTTTGTTCCGCAGGAGAGCCTTCAATATTGAGTCATTAACTGTAGGGCATACTGAGAAGCCGGGAATTTCCCGGATGACGATCATGATTGATACAGATCCAATCAGTGCAGAACGAATAAAAGCGTATTTATATAAGCTGGTCAATGTCCTGCAGGTAGATGATCTCTCAGAAATTCCTACAGTGAGCAGGGATCTGGCAATGGTAAAAATCCAGGCGAAAGCCGAGACTCGCAATGATGTCATGCAGCTGGTAGATGTCTTCCGCGCAAGAATTGTGGATATCAATAATGATTCACTTATTATTGAAATTACCGGTACCGAGGATAAGATTGAAAGCTTCGTAGATGTACTGCGGCCTTATGGCATTATTGAAATGGCGCAGACCGGTAGTGTGGCTATGCAGCGCGGACCTACTTCCCTCGCCAATGAGCAAAGCGCCTGATACCCTGTTTGCTTCAGGGTGTATACAGTCATTGTGAAATCAACATATATACTAAATTCAGCCAGTTGGCACATCATTAATTCATTTAATGAACCTGGCATGGAAAATAATCTTAATAAAGAAACGGGTGAATGTTATGGCAAAAATTGATTTTGGTGGAGTTGTTGAAGATGTAGTGACCAGGGAAGAATTTCCTCTCAGTAAAGCTCAGGAAGTCCTTAAAGACGAGGTGGTGGCAGTATTGGGATATGGGGTTCAGGGTCCAGCCCAGGCCCTCAATATGAAAGAAAACGGAATCCGGGTAATTGTTGGGCAAAATAAAGATAATTTTTATTGGGAAAAAGCGATTAAGGATGGTTGGATTCCCGGTGAAACGCTGTTTTCATTGGAAGAAGCTGCCGAACGCGGCACCATCATTCAATATTTGATCTCCGATGCAGGGCAAATGCAAATATGGCCAAGCATTAAGCCGCATCTTAAACCTGGAAATGCACTGTATTTTTCCCATGGATTTTCTATCACATATAAAGAACAGACCGGTGTAGTTCCCCCGCCCGATGTGGATGTAATCCTTGTCGCTCCAAAAGGGTCTGGAACAAGTGTGAGAAAGAATTTTCTGGATGGCAGTGGAATAAACAGCAGTTATGCGGTTTTTCAGGATGCCACCGGAAAAGCATTGGAAAGGACCCTGGCGGTTGGAATTGCAGTTGGTTCTGGTTATCTTTTCCCGACCACTTTCGAACTTGAGGTCTACAGCGATCTGACCGGTGAAAGGGGTATCCTGATGGGCGCACTGGCTGGGGTGATGGAAGCCCAATACAACGAATTGCGCAAACATGGGCATTCCCCCAGCGAGGCATTTAATGAAACTGTTGAGGAACTGACCCAGAGTTTAATTCGCCTTGTTGCTCAAAATGGGATGGATTGGATGTACGCCAATTGTTCGGCTACAGCACAAAGAGGAGCCCTGGATTGGAAAGGTGAATTCCGCAAGGCTACCGAACCCGTATTTGCCCGGCTTTATCAAAGTGTTCTCAGTGGTGAGGAAACCCGAATTGTCCTGGAAGTCAACGGTGCTCCCGATTATAAGGAAAAGTTGGAGCAGGAATTAAAACAGATGCGGGAGTCGGAAATGTGGAGAGCCGGAGCTGCTGTACGCTCACTACGCCCGGAGAATTGGCAAAACCAGTAATAACTGGCACCTATATTGAAAATATCTTACCAGGCAAGGGGTGACGTATGGAAAATTATGTGAAGGTATTCGATACTACGTTAAGGGATGGTGAACAATCTCCTGGAGCAACCATGACCTCGGCGGAAAAATTAGAACTTGCCCGCGCCCTGGCAAAAATGGGAGTCGATATTCTAGAGGCCGGATTCCCAGCAGCCTCTCCTGATGACCTGGAAGCTGTCCGGAGGATCGCGGTTGACGTTGGCTGCCCGCGGGATGGATCAAAGGCTCCAGTAATCTGCGGATTGGCAAGAGCCACAAAGAATGATATCGATAAAGCCTGGCAAGGTATCCAAGAGGCACAAAAACCTCGCATCCATACTTTCCTTGCTACCTCAGATATTCATATGCAGTACAAACTTAAGATGAGCCGGGACGAGGTTGTTGCAAAAGTGATAGAAATGGTCAAATATGCAAGAAGCTTGTGTACCGATGTTGAATTCAGCCCGGAAGATGCTGGAAGAAGCGATCCGGAGTTCCTCTACAAGGTACTTGCAGAAGCAATTAAAGCCGGAGCTACCACATTAAACATCCCTGATACCGTGGGATATACAACTCCGCCTGAATTTGGTAAGCTCATCCAGGATATCCTGATCCATACTCCAGGGATAGAAACCTGTACTGTGTCTGTCCATTGTCATAATGATCTCGGGCTGGCAACAGCCAATACGCTGGCCGGGATTCTAGCGGGTGCCCGACAGGTAGAAGTCACTATCAATGGGATTGGCGAACGAGCAGGGAATACCTCTCTTGAAGAAGTCGTCATGGCGCTCCATACCCGCCGCCCGGTATTTGGCCTTGAAACAGGGATTGATACCACTCAACTCATGCGATTGAGTAAACTGGTTACTAACTATACCGGAATCCCGGTACAGCCTAATAAAGCCATTGTCGGTGCCAATGCATTCGCCCATGAAGCCGGAATTCACCAGGATGGGATGCTAAAGCATTCCGAAACATACGAGATTATGCGACCTGAAACGGTAGGGGTTACTCATACCCGCCTGGTATTGGGAAAACACTCCGGTCGCCATGCCCTGAAAGTTAGAATGAAAGACCTGGGGTATGACCTGACAGATCTCGAACTTGACAAATTATTCCTCCGATTTAAGAATTTAGCTGACAAGAAAAAGACCATCGCCGATGCAGATCTTGAGGCATTGGTCTCGGAAGAGTTGTATCAACCAAAGGTAATATTTACCCTGGATGGTCTTCAAGTTGCTTGTGGCACAATGGGTATGCCAACCGCCACGGTCAGGCTAAAAGGTCCGGATGGAAATCTACACATAAGCGCCGCTGTTGGAACAGGCCCTGTTGATGCTGCTTATAAAGCTATTGATCTTATTGTCAATTCCCCAAGTGTTCTTCTGGAATTTGTCGTCAATGCTGTCACGGAAGGTATCGATGCGCTTGGCGAAGTGACTGTAAGAATTGAGGGCAAAAATGGCAATTCCAAGATGGATGCACAAAAAGAGGTACAACAAACCCGTTCTTATGGCGGGTATGGTGCAGACACGGATATTATTGTTGCTAGTGCAAAAGCCTATTTGGCGGCGCTGAATAAACTGTTAGTTGCCTCAGGAAAATACGGTGAGCCGGAGAAAGGCTCCGTTCAAGTATTATAGTGCACTGGGAGAAGGAGAAAAATAGATTATGAATACTCAAATTGAAAGCAGCGAAACATCCGCACTGGATAATATCTTTGAGCCATTCCCCAAACCAAAAATTTTTCCGGAAGGTTGGGATTTATCTGCAATAACCAGTTCAGTCAAAATACTGGATGAGATAAAGGATCAAGAAGAAAATCTATCGCTGGATTAGAAGGAATCCGATGAAAAAACCATTAACACTCTTTGAGAAAATCTGGGATGCACATATCGTTGCGCAGGATCCGGGATCTCCTGCTGTCCTGTATATTGATTTGCATCTCATCCATGAAGTTACCTCTCCCCAGGCGTTCAACGGGTTGCGCACCCGCGGATTGAAAACCCGCCGTCCTGACCGGACAGTGGCAACCGTCGATCATGGCATACCAACACTCTCCGGAGAAGGCATACAAGGCGGGCGCCTTTCATTCGCAGATGAACTCTGCCAGATTCAAATCAAAATGTTGGAATCGAACTGCCAGGAACATGGTATCCAGTTGTACGGTCTTGACAGCCCAAACCAGGGTATTGTCCACGTTATTGGACCGGAATTGGGTTTGACACAGCCCGGAATGACCATTGTTTGCGGAGACAGCCATACTGCTACCCATGGAGCTTTCGGTGCTCTGGCATTCGGGATTGGGACAAGCGAAGTAGAACATGTCCTGGCAACCCAATGCCTGCTGCAACGAAAACCATTGACATTCGCTGTCCACTTCGATGGAATTCTATCTGAGGGTGTAACCTCCAAGGACATGATCCTTGCCCTTATTGCCAAAATCGGAGTTGGGGGAGCTACTGGACATGTCCTGGAATATCAGGGAGATGCGATCAGGAACCTGAACATGGAACAGCGGATGACTATTTGCAATATGTCCATTGAGTGCGGAGCAAGGGCAGGTATGATTGCTCCCGATGATCACACCTTCGAGTACATTGCCAACAAGGATTATGCCCCCAAAGGTGCAAATTGGGATCAACAATTAGGTAATTGGCGAAAACTTCCTTCAGATGAAGGAGCAATTTTCGATCAGAATATCACAATCAATGTTTCAGAACTTGAACCCATGATTACATATGGGACAAATCCAGGAATGGGTATGTCCATTTCCGGTAGAATCCCTTTACCGGAGGAAATAAAGGATGCCAACCAGCGTTCTGCCCTGATTAAATCACTTGAATATATGGGACTTCAACCCGGCGTTCCGCTGCTTGGACACCCTGTAGATGTCGTCTTTATCGGCAGCTGCACAAACTCGCGAATATCCGATTTACGCCAGGCAGCCGGGGTATTAAAAGATAGAAAAGTATCCCCGGATGTGCGTGTGCTGGTCGTACCAGGAAGCCAGGAAGTGAAAAAACAGGCAGAAATGGAAGGTCTTGACACAATATTCCTGGAATCTGGAGCGGAATGGCGTGAAGCGGGCTGCAGTATGTGTATCGCCATGAATGGTGATCAATTAAATCCCGGTCAATATGCTGTCAGCACCAGCAACCGTAACTTTGAGGGACGCCAGGGAAAAGGTGGTAGAACCTTTTTATCCAGCCCATTGACCGCGGCTGCCACAGCTTTAACGGGAAAAATCACTGACATCAGAACAATATTAGACTGACGGAAAAATTGAATAATGGAAAAATTTCAAGTTCTAACCTCCAATGTAATACCACTTGTCGTGAATGATATTGATACAGATCAAATAATCCCGGCGAGGTACTTGAAGGTAACCGAAAAAACCGGATTGGGCGCTAATTTATTCGCAGACTGGCGCTATCTCACTGATGGATCTCCCAATCCGAATTTTATATTAAACAAACCGGAATTTCGAAATTCCAGCATATTACTGGCGGGAGATAATTTTGGGTGTGGATCTTCGAGAGAACATGCTCCCTGGGCATTGACCAATTTTGGAATAAAAGCGGTTATCTCCACTTCTTTTGCGGATATTTTCCGCAACAATGCCCTGAAAAACGGGCTGCTGCCCATAATTGTTGATCCGGTTACGCATCAAAAGATAGTTAACCTGATACAAAACCAACCCCAGATAACGCTGACTATTGATTTAGCCACACAGTCAGTAATTATCCCGGTCGGCGAAAAAATAGCATTTCCTATCGATGAGTTTTCAAAAATTTGTTTATTAAATGGTACCGATGAATTGGGATACCTGATGACTTTCTTGGATAAAATACGGCATTACGAGCAGAAACACAATCTGGCTTGATGATCTCAAAGGAGGAAACTCACTTGGTCCTTTGAGATGGAGGTTTTTATGATCGAGATTTACGACACAACCCTACGTGATGGTTCACAGCGTAACGATATTTCCTTGTCCTGTGACGATAAAATTCGTATTGCCCAGAAGCTTGATGAAATGGGAATTACCTATATTGAGGGCGGTTGGCCCGGTTCAAATCCCAAAGATGTGGAATTCTTTGATCGGGCCAGTAAAATCAATTGGAAACATGCCACGATTACTGCATTTGGGTCTACGTGCCGGGCAAATTCAAATCCTGAAGATGATGCAAACATCCAGGCTCTGCTGGATTCACAGGCGCATATTTGCACTTTGGTAGGAAAAACCTGGACGTTTCATGTAACAGAGGTCCTTCGGACTACACTGGATGAAAACATTCGCATCATAGAAATTAGTGTTGCCTACCTTAAAAACAAAGGCAGGAGAGTGATGTATGATGCTGAACACTTCTTTGATGGATATAAAGATAATCCCGATTATGCACTGGAAACCCTGTCTGCTGCTATCCGGGGCGGGGCAGAGATCCTGGTCCTTTGTGATACCAACGGTGGTTCAATGCCCTGGGAAATCCATGAAATCGTAAAAACTGTAAAAGCCAGGTTGAATTACCCGCTTGGTATCCACGCACATAATGACAGCGATACTGCCGTTGCAAATTCTTTAGCAGCCGTCCAGGAAGGCTGTACCCAGGTGCAGGGGACAATAAATGGGTATGGGGAGCGCTGCGGTAATGCTAACCTCTGCTCAATCATCCCTAACCTTGAAATCAAAATTGGCATGCAGTGTCTTCCCAAGGGGAATCTAAAGTATATATCTGAAATATCTAAATTTGTCTCAGAAATCGCAAATCTGGCTCATGATGACCATCTCCCCTTTGTTGGTACTGCTGCCTTTGCCCATAAAGGAGGTATTCATGTTGCCGCAATGCGGCGGGATGAGAAATCTTACCAGCATATTGATCCGCAGCTGGTAGGCAATAAAATGCGGGTTATTGTCTCTGAACTTTCCGGGCGGGGAAACTTGCTCAGTAAGGCTGAAGAATACGGGCTGGATATCCTTGATATGGAAAATGTTGCGGATGTCCTAAAGGAAATTAAGGCGATGGAGGCTAACGGTTTTTCTTTTGAAGCCGCTGAAGCTTCTGTCATAATGATGTTAAAAAGGCAGCAAAAGGATTACAAGCCACCATTTGAATTAATTGACTTTACTGTGGTTGTCGAACATAGGGATAAACGCGGCA
This sequence comes from uncultured Chloroflexia bacterium, assembly GCA_963747965.1. Classification (GTDB taxonomy): domain Bacteria; phylum Chloroflexota; class Anaerolineae; order Anaerolineales; family Anaerolineaceae; genus CAVVGZ01. The sequence continues at coordinate 983,598 of CAVVGZ010000007.1, forward strand.
TCTTTGCCGAAGCAACCGTCAAGGTTCTGGTCGATGGGGAGATATTCCATACAGCTGCTGAAGGAAATGGACCGGTGAATGCCCTGGATGCAGCCTTAAGGAAAGCTCTTGTTAACCACTACCCTGAAGTTACGCATTTCAAATTGTCCGATTATAAAGTGCGTATTCTGGATGGAAAAAGTGGAACAGGGGCTACAACACGTGTACTGATCGATACTCAGAATGGCACCCGTACTTGGAGCACCGTCGGGGCGAGTGGAAATATTATTGAGGCAAGTTGGAAAGCCCTTGTTGATGCAGTGGAATATGGATTGATAGTTGGAAAATAAGAATACAATATATCCCTTACAGATTGGAAAAACACTATGAAGGCACACATCGTAACATTACCCGGGGATGGTATTGGTCCCGAAGTCATCCGTGAGGCAGTCCGCGTATTGGCTGCCATTGCCGGAAAATTCAACCATGAATTTTCATTCGAAGAGTACCTGATTGGCGGGTGTTCTATCGATCTCCATGGGACTCCTTTATTGGACTCCACGCTTGAAGCCTGTAAAAAAGCCGACGCAGTCCTGCTTGGGGCCGTTGGCGGACCCAAATGGGATGACCCGGCTGCGAAAATAAGACCGGAGCAGGGATTATTGGGTTTGAGAAAAGGGCTGCAGGTATTTGCCAATCTTCGTCCGGTGAAGATTTACCCTTCCCTGAGTAACGCATCTCCCATCAAGGCAGAACTGCTGAAAGGTGTCGATTTGATTGTCGTCCGTGAACTAACCGGGGGATTATATTTTGGACAACCCAAAGGCAGATACCAGGATGGAAAATATGAGAGGGCTGTCGACACGCTTGAATACTATGATTATGAAATTCGCCGGGTAATCGAATTGGCTTTTTCCCTGGCAAGAAAACGCCGTGCAAAAGTAACCTCTGTTGACAAGGCCAATGTGCTCGAATCATCCAGACTGTGGCGCCAAATTGCCATCCAGATCGGGAAGGAAAATCCGGAAATTGAACTTGAACACATGTTGGTTGACACTGCCTCAATGCGATTGATCAGCAGCCCATCCAAATTTGATGTTATTGTCACAGAAAACATGTTTGGGGATATTCTTACCGATGAAGCTTCTGTATTGTCCGGATCCATGGGACTGCTGCCATCGGCATCACTGGGCTCGAGCGGCCCGGGATTGTTTGAACCTATCCATGGCTCTGCTCCGGATATTACCGGGAAAAGTATCGCAAATCCGCTAGGTGCAATCCTCAGCGCCGCCATGCTCTTAAGGTATTCCTTGAAATTGGAGGAGGAAGCCGAGGCTATCGAAATCTCAGTTGATAAGGTGATAGAGAGCAGGAAACTTACGGTTGACCTCGGTGGAAAAATGTTTACCTCTCAAATTACGGATGTGGTAATTGATCTGTTATAAAATAGAGTTTGTTTTAGTCATAAGAACCAGTAACCCAGTCTTCAGGAGGATGCCATGGATGTAAATTCTAAATTTATTTGGATGGATGGGGAATTAGTTGAGTTTGAAAAAGCTACCGTTCACTTTCTTAGCGCCGCGTTGCACTTCGGTTTAGGTGTTTTCGAGGGTATCCGCTGCTATGTTACAGATGATGGACCGGCAGTATTTCGCTTAAAGGAACATATGCAGCGCCTGGCTGATTCTGCAAAAATCCTTGGAGTAAGGAAATTACCCTATTCTGTGGATGAGTTATGCGAAGCAGTAAAAGTTACAGTGCTCGCTAATGGTTTTAACGAATGTTATATCCGGCCTTTAATATATATGGGGGGGAGTAATTCGGATTTGAATGTGGATACCTACAATCCAATGGTTGGGATTGCTGTCTGGGAATGGAAGGGTTTTTTAGGGTCGGAAGCCAGGGAAAAAGGGATCAAGGTTCATGTATCCTCCTTCACCCGCCATCATCCAAATGTTATGATGACAAAAGCCAAAGTTACCGGAAATTATGTAAACAGCATCCTCGCAAAGACAGAGGCTGTCCGTCTCGGTTTTGCGGAAGCAATTTTACTTGATCCGGAAGGATTTGTTGCTGAGTGTGCCGGTGAGAACCTATTTACAGTTAGGAAAGGGAAACTGGTTACTCCGCCCAAAGCCACCGTACTTGAAGGGATAACTCGGGACAGTGTAATCACAATTGCCAATGATTTAAATATCGCGGTAGTTGAAGAACCCATCACCCGTGACCAATTATATATATCTGATGAGTTATTTGTTACCGGTTCAGCGGCAGAATGCCTGGCGATTACAGAAGTGGATTTCCGTACGATTGGCAATGGCAGGATGGGTCCAATCACGCGCCTCATCCAGGAGAATTATCACAATGCTATCCATGGTCACTCCCCGAGGTCAAGTGAATGGTTGGACTATCTAAAAAAAACCGGATAATCAATCCTATTTGAAGTTATCGGTAAAATAGAGCAGGAACTCTAAAGAGTTCCTGCTCTTAATCTGGATCGCCAGGTACCCAGCTGGCCAGTTTTGTACAAAATAAAGAGGGATTCATAAAATATGATGCTTTTTTTGACTTTTGATTTTATTTATGCTATTCTACTTACTGTCGACTTTTTTGATCTTCTGCAGGATAGGTGAACATGCAAAGAGAACGAGTTTCCGAAAATGTATACTGGTTTCAGAGCGAACTTTACGCCCAGGTAACAGCAGGAGTAGTTGCCGGCCCTAATTGGGCAGTTCTGATTGACACCCTGGCAATCCCGGAAGAAACCCTTGGTATAAGTTCATTCATTGAGGAAGATCTGAATATCCCGGTGAGATATATCATAAATACTCATCACCATGCAGATCATACCTGGGGAAATTGTTGCTTCCCAGGTGCCACAATTATTGCCAGTGAAACTTGCCGTCAATTATTAATTGAGAAAGGTATTCCGGCACTGGAAAATGCCAAAAAACAAAATCCTGCTTTTAAGCAGACAAAAATTGTCCCACCCCAAATTACGATAAACCACGGGCAGCTTTCTTTGCGAGTCGGAAAAAAGAACTTGCTTTTATTTCCAACTCCTGGAAATAGTCCAGACGCAATTTCTGTTTTGGTGGAGGAGGATCGCGTCTTATTTGCAGGGGATGCCTACATGTCATTACCATATATTGTGGATGGTGATATCGACGAATTAACAACCACGATAAAACATATCGGGAAAATGGGTCTTGAAAATATAATCCAGGGGCATGGAGACATCATATTAAGGGGTGAGATTGAAGAAAACGTTAAAGAAAACCTGAATTATCTATCTTGCCTTCGCAAAGGTGTACGGAATGCCCTCAAACGGAAAAATCCTGAGGAAGCACTGGTAACCATAGATATCGAGTCATGTGGTAAAAATCGGGTATTCTTGGGTGGGTTGGCCCTTGAACTGCATAGAAGGAATGTTCTTTATTTATTCAAAAAGCTAAAAAGTGAAGAGATGCAGCAAATCGACTTACCTCTGTAAAAATGGTAAATTAGTAATCAGGCTTCCCTCATTTTCCGTTTAGCTCGAAATCCCACCTTTCGTTCTGTTCCATTGCGAAGACGTTCAAGGTTAGGGCGTAATGCCCATAAGCACATTATCAAGGCAGCTACCCCATAAAATACATATGCCCAAGATCCGGAAGCAAATAATGCCAGGTATAAGAAAATCAGGGTGGTAAATACCGCAATACTGATCGTTGCCACTGAAGCATAACCGATAATAAGGAACACACCCAGGGATAGTGGGAAAATTATTAATCCGCAGACGGGCCAGATCCCCATTGCACCACCGAAAGTGGTGGCTCCACCAGCTCCCCCACGAAACCTGATATGTCCGCTATCATTGCGCTCAATTAGAAATATGGAGTAATTATGACCGAGGATCGCCATTAGCGGTGCAAGAGCCAGCATCCATTCTGACCCCGGAATTAACCATCGTGCAATCCAGCAGGCCGAAAATCCTTTAAGAACATCCATTATTCCTGTAATCACTCCCGAGACTACACCAGCTGCCCGCATGACGTTTGTCCCGCCGGTTCTCCCACTTTCGATGGATCGAATATCTTTCCCGGTTACAATTTTTACAATAATCAACCCAAATGGTATAGATCCAATCAGATATGAAAGAACCACTACTGCCAAAGGCTGCCAGGCTTGCATAACACCTTACCTCCACAATCTATTCGATCCATTTTATGGAAACTTCCAGATACCGTTTTTCATGTATTAAATAACCCGCAAATGTCCATTTTGATTCTGATTTGCTAGCAATTAATGTTACTACATTCGGGTACATGAATTCATCCAAATCTGTTGGAGAAGGATAGGAGCCCCCCCTCGGATGAGAATGATATATGGCCAGGACATCTAAACCCTTTTTATCGATATAAATGAAAGCATTAAGTTGTTCATTGGCGTCCATGAGGAATCGGGTAGGTTCATGCCTTACATTGGTTATGCTTATACCCAGTTCAACCCGGTGGTTTTTTCCAGCAAGAATTCCGCAACCTTCATCGGGATAGACTCTTTCCAGGGAGTCAATTATATCCGGTAACACCGATAAAGGAATTTCCAGGGAAGTTATTGTGAGATCAGCATCAAAATCCCGACCGTCCATAATAATCCGTTCATTAGCACCGGTTCAATCCAAATTGTACGCCAGTTTTGTCCTTCTTCCAGTCCGCCGGCCAGGCTGGTTAATCCATAAGCCGGGCCGGAAAGAAACAACCCATAGGCAAGAGGTTGTAATGGCCAGTAATGTAATCCAATAACCAGATGGCCAACGACAACTGCTATCGCAAGAGCCCAGTCATAACACCAACGACCTCCAAGACGTAAATACAAGGTTCGTAAACTTACAGCAGTCATTCCTAGAACCAGCGATGGAAGCAGTAAATATAAACGCACTTCAGCGTTTCGAAACGATATTGCCAGGATGAGAAACAGGCTGAACGAAACAGCGGTTAATCCTATTGATGCAAGTGTGTTTCTAGGATCAGTAACATCAACCACAAGATATTCGGCAATAAACACTAGAATTAGGAGTAATCCCCCAAATCCAAACACGACCCACCACGCCGCGTTGACTTCCAGGGTGCTTAATGGAATTCCGATAGCCCAGGCAGTAAATGCTGGAATAATCCAATGCTGCATGGCATCATCCTTCGAATATTTTGGGTGGCCATGTAAGAGCCAATCAGATCCAACCCCCGCCATAACAGCTACCAGAAGCGATATCAGTGTAGAAGAATTAATCGGCAGCGAAAAATTTATCCCCAGGAATTGAATCGATAAGGTTCTGGCTGGAATGTTGATAAAAGGGATTGCTGCATAAACCAGAAGGATCATTGCCGATAGTACACTCAAACGATTTAAATCCGGGTAGGAGTAATCATCATTCATTATATTTATTATCAACCATTGTTTGGTTACTCAAATGAAGTAAATCAAAATCCTTCAAATCCCTAACCTAGCTGCAAGCTACGAGGCATTTCTGGATTTTACCCTACGGGACGGATTTTGTAAGACAATCCCACAGCATGCTGCGAGGAAATGCCCTCTAACTAATTATAACAAATTGCCTTGGTCTTATTAATGTCGAACGTATAACTGTTAGATGGAACAAATTTTTTATTATCACAGTATCACCGGGAAATTGAATGAGATATGGTAAAATTTAATATTACTATGGAGATAAATTCAATCCAAACACCGGTGACATCGCCTCCCAAAATAATTACTTCGATCATAGCAGGATTCAATGCAGTTGCAAACAATATTTATTTAATATTGATGCCAATTATTTTGGATTTATTTTTACTATTCGGTCCCAAGCTGCGACTTCAAAAGGTGTTAGACCCATATCTGCAGGAAGCCATCCGAAACCTCAACACATTCAGTTCTGCTGAGATGATGGACATGGTAGATTTGACAAAGGAAATGTGGACTGCAATTTTGACCGAATACAATCTCTTTAGTTTATTAAGAACCTTTCCAATTGGCATACCCAGTCTCCTGGCAGGACAACCCATCCAGTCTTCACCCCTTGGGAGATCAATTACATTCGATGTAAATTCCTGGGGAGAATTAATCCTTTACTGCATTCTGCTTATTTTGGTAGGAATAACTTTTGGCAGCATATATTTCAATGAGGTTGAACGTAATTCAAGGGATAATAAACGGCCATATTCCTATCAAGTTTCAATCTGGCAAATTATCCAAAGTTATTTGTTGACAGGTATCCTTTTTGTCCTCCTTTCGTTATTTTTAATACCTGCAAGTATTATCGTGTCCATCATTGCAATTTTTAGTCCTGTTATCGGTCAAATTACCCTCTTACTTGGGATGCTCATCACTATCTGGATCTTTATTCCATTGTTTTTTTCCCCTCATGGAATTTTTGCTTCTCAGCAAAATGCACTTATATCTGCCATGTCAAGTTATCGTCTTATCAAATCCTTCCTTCCAGGAACAGGACTTTTTATGGTGATAATTCTTCTTATCAGCCAGGGTTTAAATATCCTCTGGTTAATCCCACCCACTACATCCTGGTTTATTTTGGTTGGTATTGCCGGACATTCATTTGTCAGCACCAGTTTACTGGCAGCCAGTTTTAATTACTATCTTATGGGAACACACTGGATGAAAGCAGTAATTGAGCGACAGTCATCTGTTAAAGATGTAAAAGCACCAACTTTTTCGAATTAATCTTTTTGGAGGGTATCTGTGTCACAAAAGCAACCCAATACGCACTCTTTATCTTACAGTGCTCAAGATATTCAGGTCCTGGAAGGGCTTGAAGCTGTTAGACGCCGTCCCGGTATGTACGTTGGAGGAACTGACATTAAGGCGCTTCATCACCTTGTTTATGAAGTTGTGGACAATTCAATTGATGAGGCGTTGGCAAAAGAATGTGACAAAATCATAATTACCATTCATACCGACAGCAGTGTTACTGTCGAGGACAATGGTCGTGGTATCCCAGTTGATCTCCATCCTGAAAAGAAGAAATCAGCATTGGAAGTAGTAATGACCACCCTTCATGCAGGCGCAAAGTTCGGCGGTGGGGGATATAAAGTCTCTGGAGGTTTGCATGGTGTTGGCGTGTCCGCAGTAAACGCCCTTTCAGAGTGGTGTGAAGTGGAGGTCCGGCGGGATGGAAAAGTCTACTTCCAGAGGTATGAGCGCGGCGTTCCCCAGGAACCTGTAAAAATAATTGGTAATTCCAAACCTAATGAGACCGGAACGCGGACAAGTTATCGATTTGACCGATTAATTTTTAAGGAAGAAATAGATTATCGATTTGAAACCTTAGCCCAACGCTTCCGTGAGATGGCATTTGTCACCCGCAATGCCCAAATAAAATTAATTGATGAGCGCGCAGACCGGGAAGCCACTTTTTACTTTGAAGGCGGGATTCGTTCATTTGTACGATTCTTAAACCGTAATAGAGAAGTTCTGCATATACCGGTTTACGCGGAAAAAGAATTAGATGGTATTGGAGTTGAAGCTTCCATACAATATACAGATGCATATTCAGAATCGGTTTATTCCTTCGCAAATACTATCAACACAATCGATGGCGGAACACACCTTACCGGACTTCGCTCCGCAATTACAAGAGTAATAAATGATTATGCAAGACGCTCCAATTTATTGAAAGAATCTGATACCAACTTCTCGGGAGAAGATACAAGAGAAGGTCTAACAGCCATCATCAGTGTAAAACATCCCGACCCCCAATTTGAAAGTCAGACCAAAGTAAAATTAATGAATCCTGAGGTACAAACTATCACCCAGCAGGTGGTTGTGGAATCCTTTAATACCTTTTTGGAGGAAAATCCCCAGGCTGCCAGGGCAATCATCCAAAAGTGTCTGACATCTGCACGGGCAAGGGATGCGGCGCGAAAAGCCCGTGACCTGGTCATCCGAAAATCTGCTCTGGAGAGCCTGACCCTTCCCGGTAAACTGGCGGATTGTTCAGAGAAAGATACGATGAAAACAGAACTATACATCGTTGAGGGAGACAGCGCTGGCGGTTCAGCAAAGCAAGGCAGGGATAGACATTTCCAGGCCATTTTACCCCTGCGAGGAAAAATATTAAACACAGAGCGCGCCCGCCTGGATAAAATCCTTTCCAATAATGAAGTTAAATCGCTGATTTCAGCCTTGGGAACCGGAATTGGTGACAACTTTGATCTTAAAAATTTGCGGTATGGGCGGGTAATCATCATGACGGATGCTGATGTGGACGGCAGCCACATACGCACCTTGCTGCTCACTTTTTTCTTTCGCTATATGCAGCCGCTAATTGAAATGGGACATTTGTATATCGCCCAGCCACCTCTATACCGCATCAGCTACAAAAAAGAAACCAAATATGTCTATTCCGATGGGGAGAAAAACCGGATTACAAAAGAACTCGGACCTGACACAAAAATATCGCTTCAGCGATACAAAGGTCTAGGAGAAATGAATCCAACCCAGCTTTGGGACACAACGATGAATCCAGACAACCGGACCTTGCTTCAGGTTTCAATTGATGATGCTGCGGCAGCTGACCGTACATTTGACATGCTGATGGGAGCAGCGGTTCCGCCACGTAACCGCTTCATCACTACCCATGCAAAAGATGTAAGGAACCTCGATGTTTAACAATCCTCCAGGAAATGAGATCCTCCAATAGCATTTTATGTAAATTAATCCAACTAACGAAAAACCAACGCAGAGCAACGCAGATACCTTGCATTGTGCTTGAATATGTGTTAAAGTTTAAGGCTATTAGTTGATCATTATCGAACTCAACGAAAAGTGGGCGTCCCCCACTTTTCTTGCGTATAAAGGACAATTAGTTGGAGAAAGCTGAATGAAGAACGAATTTGTATTGGCCTTCAACGAAGTAATTGAAGAGAAACAATTACCCAAAGATGTAATTCTGGCTGCCCTGGAATCCGCAATGATTTCAGCCTATCAGAAATCTGTAAATGCATCCAAAGCCCAACATGTTGAATCTAAAATCGATCCGGATACAGGTAAAGTTACCATTTATGCCGAGAAAGAAATTGTTGAAGAAGTGTTGGACCCTAAGACAGAAGTAGATCTCGAAGAAGCCAAAAAATACGATCCCAATGCTGTTTTAGGCGGTATGGTCATCGTTGAGAGTACTCCAAAAGACTTTGGCAGAGTAGCTGCTCAAACAGCCCGGCAGGTTATTCAACAGAAAATTAGGGATGCAGAAAGATCCGCACAACTCCAGCATTACGAGAAACAACTCGGAGAAATCATCAGCGGAATTGTTCAGGCAATAAACTCCCAGGGAATACAAATCGGGCTTGAACTGCGTGCAGAAGGTACCATGCCGAGAAAAGAAATGATCCCCGGCGAAAGATTCCGGATGCATGAAAGGGTCAGGGCTCTCGTAGCCGAAGTAAAAGAATCGCCGAGAGGTCCCCAGATTATTCTTTCGAGGACCCACCGGGACTTTTTGCGACGGCTGTTGGAAAACGAAGTGCCGGAAATTTATCATGGTGTCGTCGAAATTCGATCCATTGCGCGTGAACCCGGTCAACGGGCGAAGGTTGCCGTTTCCGCAACTCAATCCGGAATTGATCCGGTTGGTGCATGTGTAGGTATTCGAGGAGTCCGAATCCAGGCTATTGTAAGAGAACTTCATGATGAAAAGATTGATGTGATCGAATGGAATCCTGATCCAGCTGCTTTCATCAATAAAGCCATCAGCCCAGCCCGGGTTGTAGGTGTATATCTCAATGAGACTTTACAGGATGGAAAAACTGCAACAGTTGTGGTTCCTGAAGATCAGCTCAGCCTGGCAATTGGCAGGGATGGTCAAAACGCCCGCCTGGCAGCAAAACTAACCAACTGGCGGATCGATATCAAGAGCTTGACGGAGGGTGCCTCAGACAGCCTCATTAAACTTCAAAACAACCCGGAACTGGTTACCACCCTGAAAATAACGGATGAATTAATCCAACAGATCGAGTCTTTGGTAGCGAGGAAATCCGAGGGCAGGCCATTAAATCCAGAAGAATACGATCAAATGGCAAAATTTGTTGATCAGGTCGAAAAGCAAATTGCTACCAGGTATAAACCGGTCGTTGAAAAAGTAATGGAACCCGTACCCACTGAGGATCGTGCTGGTATCCCGGAAGTTGCATTTTCCACCAATATTCTGGACAGCGGTTTGGATGAGCACATCAATATAATCCTTCAAGAAGCCGGCTATCACAATCTTGGAGATCTTGCCTTACAAATTCGCAAGAATCCTGATGAGATTCTAAAGCTTCAAGGGATTGGTCCAAAATCGATGGAAAAGATCTTCAGCCACATCAATCATCTGATTGAGCCAACCTTAGCTGAAGCTGTTGGTCAAGCGGAAGAAGAATTGGTTATTGTCCAACCAACGACTGAGTTGCCTGTCATTGAAATGGCCGAAAAAACCGGTACGGATTTAACAGTGGAATCATCAGATGTTATCCATGCAGTTTCCGTTGATGGAGTCAATGTTTTACCTGAAGATACTTCGGAAGCAGATGTTGCGGAAATCAAAAGTTCAGAATTGGAAACCGCTACAGAGAATCTGGCAGAAGGACGACCTGTAGATGAAGAAGACATTCCCTTTGAAAAATTGTTTGAGCTAAAGTCCGACATGGTCCAAAAGTATCTGGATGAGCCCGAGGAGGACGATGAAGAAGAGGGTGATGATGAGGATTCAACCAAGAAAAAGGGTAAGAAGAAAAAGAAACGCAAAAATGTTGAATATGAATATGACCCTGAAAAGGATGTCATGTTGATCCACAAGAAAAGAAAACGTGATGGATTGGGTACAGAATTTGATTGGGAAGAATAATCATTGTCCAAAAAGGATAATATTAGGAGGATAAGAAAACATATCCCCCAGCGAACGTGCGTTGGCTGCCGATCGGTATTAAGTAAAAAAGAACTGATCCGAATCGTCAATACCCCGCAAGGAATCCTGGTAGATCTGTCAGGAAAAATTCCCGGAAGGGGTGCATATTTACATAATGTGCGGACTTGCTGGGAAAAAGGCCTAAAAGGCTCACTTGGGAATGCTCTCAAGCGAAATTTAACTGACCAGGAAATAAAGGTATTAATTGATTTCATGGAAAGTCTCCCTGAAACCAATAATCTTGAAGCAGAGATGGACAAGAATGATGGTCTAACCCATTAATTCCATTTTCATACAGAAACACCATCCAGACTGCTCACTGAGATACCTGATTAATAGTGTGAAAGAGCATAGGTCAATAATGATACAAGGGCTGAAAAGACGGGGAATCTTAATTGGAGGTGTCAAATGAGCGAAAATGGACAAATAATAGAAATTCCGACAAGTCTTACAGTAAGGGAACTGGCATTGCGGATGAAGGCCAGTCCAATTGATGTTATCAAAATACTGATGTCTAATGGGGTAATGACAAACATTAATCAGCAAGTGGATTACGATACAGCATCAATTGTTGCAAGTGAATTGGGTTTTGAAACATGCTTAGAAAAATCCTTGTTAGAGGTTGAGGAAAAAGAAACAGGACAAATTCCTCTCTGGCGCAGGATTATATTGGAAGAAAATGAAAGCGATCTGATCAGGCGCCCCCCTGTTATCACAATCTTGGGTCATGTTGACCACGGAAAAACCACGTTGTTAGATGCAATACGTCACACAAATGTGGTTGGTGGGGAAGCCGGTGGAATTACTCAGCATATTGGCGCATATCAAATTGAATATAAAGGCCAGATGATAACATTCCTGGACACACCCGGCCATGCAGCCTTCACTGCCATGCGTGCCAGAGGAGCCCAGGGGGCAGATATCGTGATTTTGGTTGTTGCCGCGGACGATGGAGTGATGCCGCAAACCCGTGAGGCAATTAACCATGCGAAAGCTGCCCAGGTACCTATCATTGTCGCCCTGAACAAGATGGATCGCCCGGATGCAAATCCGGATTTTGTAAAACACCAGCTTGCTGAAACCGGACTGGTTCCGGACGAGTGGGATGGGGACACTATGATAGTGCCTGTTTCAGCTAAACAAAAAACCGGCCTTGAAGACCTGATGGAAGCGATCTTGCTTGTCTCCGACAGTATGGATATTAAAGCCAATCCTAAAGGTAAAGTCTTCGGAACTGTCATTGAAGCCGAAGTAGAAAAATCCAAAGGGGTTATTGCCACCCTCTTGATCCAGAATGGAACATTAAAATCCGGTGATGTAATTGTGGCCGGATCCACCTGCGGACGAATTCGCGCCATGTTTGATTTTAGGGGTATTAAGTCAAAACAAGCAGGGCCATCGACTCCTGCACTGGTCATGGGGCTAAGCGATGTACCGGAAGCCGGTGTTATTTTTCAGACATATGGCTCAGAAAAAGAAGCCCGGGCTTTTATTTCGGTTGCAAATGATCAAAAGCAGAGAACTGGCATTGCCGCACCCAAAGCCACCCTGGAAGAATTGTTCGAGAAGTACCAGGCTGGAGAAGTCCAGGAATTAAACCTGATCATCAAGTCTGACGTTCAGGGGTCGCTTGAACCGATAGTGAAATCTCTTAATGATATTGGTAACGCCCAGCAGGACATAAAAATCAATATCCTTCACACAGGCAATGGAGATATCAGTGAGAGTGACGCCATGCTCGCAGCTGCTTCCAAGGCTATCCTCATCGGATTCAATGTTCAGGCAGATTCAGCGGCCAGACGCCTGGCAGATAAAGAGGGTGTTTCTATCCGCCTCTACACGATTATCTACAGATTGATTGAAGATATAGAAAAAGCCTTGAAAGGGATGCTGGCACCTGAAATTAGAGAAGTATTCATCGGAGAAGCAATTATTCTGCAAACCTTTAAAATTAGCAAGGTCGGAAAAATCGCCGGCTGTAAAGTATTACGCGGTGAAATTCGCAGGAATGCAAAAGTCAGGATCTCCCGAAATGAAGAAATCCTATTTGAAGGTGAAATTTCCTCCCTGAAACACGAGAAAGAAGATGTGCGAGAGGTCCGGCAGGGCTTTGAATGCGGTATGGGCTTCCGCAATTTTAATGACTATCAGGACGGAGATAAAATTGAATGCTATCTCACAGAAGAAGTACCAGTTATATAGGTTATATCTATCCAATAATTGCCTGAGTTAGGAATTGGAAATAATCTTATCCCGGTTAATTTCCAGACCGGGATAACCAATATAACCATTTTTCTTTATGGAAAATTATATAAAACATAATAACACTTTACCAAAAGCAACTGCCCAGATTATTGATTAATGGATAATATTAATTTTTTCTGGTTAATTGAAGGAGTGAAAAATGCCATCCCAGGTACGACTTAAACGGATAGGCGATAGAATTCAAATAGAATTGTCTGAGATCCTGATAAAAGATGTCAGTGATCCGCGTTTGGTGGGCATCTACATTACAGATGTTAAAGTAGACCGGGAAATTGCATACGCAAATATCTATGTATCGGCAATCGAAGGGAAATCAAGGTCAGCAGAAATTTTAACAGGACTTAACCATGCCAACCCATATTTAAGGCGTCTACTTGCCTCGAAAATTGAACTAAGGGTATTTCCTAAACTTCGATTCTTTTGGGATCCAACGCCAGAACGTGCCGATCATATTGAGCGTTTGTTGAACACCCTCAGACAAAAAGAAATTCAGCCTGACAATATTAGGAATGATGAATAACGGATCCAATCAGCAAATTCAAGAATTAATTTGCAAAAACTCAAAATTCCTCCTTTCATCGCATCTAAGGCCAGATGGAGATGGGATCGGTTCTCTATTAGGACTCGGTTTAGGTTTATTAAAGGCTGGAAAAGAAGTTCAAATGGTTCTTGAAGGCGGTGTCCCTTCGAGCTTTAAACATCTTCCCGGCAGCGAATTGATTCTAAAGGAATGCACAACAATCCCCGAATTATTCATCCTGGTTGATTGTTCAGAGTCTACCAGAGCCGGCAGAATTGCTGAAAAATTTCCACCAGATATCAATATTGACCACCATGTAACCAACACAATGTTTGCAAATATAAATCTTGTGGATCCGCAAGCCGCTGCCACGGCATCCATAATCGCCCAGAACTTTTCGGAGTGGGGGCTGCAAATGGATGAACCGATATCCAGCGCCCTTCTAACCGGAATAATCACAGATACCCTGGGTTTTAGTACAGCAAACACAAATCCAACCACTTTGCGTCTTTCTGCAAAATTAATGGAATCCGGTGCTGATTTATTTGAGCTTTATGCACGCGGGTTAACCTTTAAATCCTTTGAATCTGTAAAATATTGGGGGGCTGGTTTATCAAGGCTAAATAAGATTGGTACCCTGGTTTGGACAAAACTGACCTTGGCAGATCGTAAGGATTCTGGTTATCCAGGAAATGATGATGCGGATTTAATTAATCTCCTTTCATCTGTGGAAGGATTTGATATAGCAATCCTTTTTGTTGAGCAAGGTGATGGCAAAATTAAGATAAGTTGGCGGGCTAAACCCGGTATGGATATATCCAATTTGGCGTTACAATATGGAGGCGGTGGACATCCCGCAGCATCAGGCGCAGAAATCAAAGGGAGCATGGAAGAGATTGAACAAAAAGCTGTCCAGGACTCCCTTGCCTATTTGAAAAATATGACGAAAACGTATACAAAAACTGGATTTTCAAAATGATCAAAGAATTGAAAATGAACAATTGGAGAAATTTTCAATGAATTCAATTAACCAGGATACTGACATACAGAATACCATATCAGGGGTAATTGTTGTAGATAAACCTGTTGGATTAACCTCACATGATGTGGTTCAAATTATCCGAAAAGGGACAAACATACGCAGGGCAGGACATACCGGTACCCTGGATCCCCGCGCATCCGGTGTCCTGGTTATCTTAATCGGACCAGCTGTTCGGCTGAGCGAATATGTATCGGCATCGGATAAACGTTACCAGGCAATTATTAAACTCGGTTCCAGCACGGATACTTATGATTCCGAAGGAATCCCGATGAATGAAACCGATCTAAAGGATGTAACTGAAGAAGTATTTGTAAATGCATTAAAACAATTTGTCGGTGAGATCCAGCAGGTTCCCCCGCCATTTTCAGCCGTAAAAATTAAGGGCAAACGGGCTTACGAAATGGCACGCAATGGTGAAGAAGTTGATCTTGAACCCCGGACAATTATTGTGCATAGTCTTGAACTCCTGGAATGGGCCCCCCCTGAAGCAGTAATTGATGTTTACTGTTCATCCGGCACATATGTGCGATCCCTGGCAAACGACCTTGGTAAAATACTTGGTTGTGGAGCACACCTTGTCGGATTGCGCAGGACAAAAAGCGGGAGATTCACATTGAGGGATGCCGTTCCTTTACGAAAACTGAAGGAAGCATTTGACAATGGCCAATGGTACCAGTACTTGATTCCTGCGGCTGAGGCATTATCCGACTGGCCCTCCCTAGAGCTAACCAATGAACAAATCGATGCAATCCGGCACGGCAACCGTATACCTGCCACATCAGAAAAAGATATCTTCGTACGGGGTATCAGTGAGCAGGGAGATTTGGTAGCCTTGTTGGAAATTCTTCCGGAAACACATGAATGGCAACCGCGCAAGGTTTTCTTTCAGTAAACCATTTCTGATATGCACCATTTTCATCGTCTGAAACAGGTTAATTTCCGGGATTCCTGGTTGACAATTGGGATATTCGATGGCGTTCATATAGGACACCAGGCAATAATCCAAAATATGGTTCAAAAGGCATCATTGGCTGGTGCCTCTACGGGTGTAGTTACTTTCTACCCTCATCCGGCGGAAATAATCCGCGGCATTACTGAAGCCATGTATTTGACCTCACCTCAACAACGTGCAAAATTAATCGGCCGTTTAGGGGTGGATTATGTCCTGACTTTAAAATTTGACAGGAATCTGGCAAATCAAACGGCTGAAGAGTTTATTCAATCTCTGAACATGCAAATTGGATTGAAAGAACTTTGGGTTGGGAATGATTTTGTTCTTGGCAAAAATAGGGAAGGGACTATTGATGTATTACGGACCCTTGGGGGACAGTTGGGATACAAGGTGAATGAGATTCCAAAAATTACTGCCGATTCCAAATTTGTTTCATCATCACAAATCAGGCAGCATATCCTCTCAGGTGATATTACACAGGCAAATAAACTGCTTGGAAGGTATTACTCCATCAGTGGGAAAGTAATAAAAGGAATGGGAAGGGGAAAGTCATTGGGCATTCCCACGGCAAATATTGAAATATGGGAAAAACAACTCCTCCCCCCAAACGGGGTTTATGCAACATTTGTCTGCTATAAGAATCACCGATTTCAAAGTGTAACGAATGTTGGAATAAAACCAACATTTTTAGACAATCCTGCCAAATCCATCGTCGAAGCACATATTTTCAATTTCGAAAATAATATTTATGAAAAAGAGTTGACAATCGAATTTATTGAATTCCTGCGTAAAGAAGTAGCATTTCCAAACACACCGGCTTTAATCGACCAAATTCAACACGATATCCAGCGAGCCAAAGAGGTATTGGATAATGAGCCATAATCGAAGGATATACCTTCTGGACCCCCAGGATATTCCGCCTGAAACAATTGCCGTCGCATTTGCCAAGACATCCAGATCTCCTGCGTCATTCGATGAAATTGCTTCAGAATTGACCAGGGAGGCAAGTTCTGAATTTCATGAGAAATGGGTGGTTGGTTATGGACACTCTTCAGTTGCAGAACATGCGGTCCTGCATATTGCCCTTGAGAATATTTCCCGCCTGGCTATTGAATCGGTTGAATCAAACCGCCTGGCGTCTTATACCGAAAAATCTACCCGCTATCAAAAATGGGACCCCAGTCAATACCACACACCGGATGAGTTTTCCACCGCGTCACCAGGAAAAATATATCAATCTACCTGCCAGATGTTGTTTGACACATACAAAAATACACTTGAGCCCGTTAAAACAATCATTGCTGAAGAAATGCCAAGGAAAAAAGGGGAGAGCGAAGCCTCCTGGGATCGAAGGATTCGTTCAGAATATGTGGATGTATGCCGGTTTTTACTCCCTGCGTCTTCCCTGGCTAATGTCGGTATAACCATAAACGCCCGTGCCTTGGAACATGCCATCCGTAAGATGCTATCCCATCCATTACTTGAAGTTCAACAGATTGGGAACGAGGTAAAACTGGCAGCACAGGATTCAGTACCAACATTAATTAAATATGTTGAGAGGGTTCCTTACCTGATTCAAGTACAGGATAATTTCGCTAGAGAATCTAAAAAAGTGGTGGAAGATAGTCCTTTTGAAGGGGATTGGTGCCGCCTGGTGGATTTTGACCACAACGGATTATTAAAGAATCTCGCTGCGGTATTATACAGATATGGTGGAACAAGTTTTGACACAGCCCTAACTTATGTAAGGAATTGCTCACAAAACGAATTAGAGAAGCTTTTTGAAATGCTTCTGGAAAACCTGGGAGAACATGACCAGCCTGTTAGAGAGATGGAATATGCGAATTTCTTATTTGATATCGTCCTGGATCAAGGTGCATATTTTGAATTAAAGCGGCATCGCATGCTTACCATGACATGTCAGAACCTGACAACCAGGTTGGGGTATGCAATTCCCAGGAAAATAGTAGAAGCCGGGCAAGAGAAATCTTACCGGTTGGCAATGGATGAAGCCCGGAAAGCCTATGAAACATTATATCAATACAATCCGGAGGCTGCTTCTTATGTTGTCCCGAATGGATTTAATCGCCGGGTTCTTCTTAATATAAATCTCCGCAGTGCCATGCATCTTGTATCCCTGCGATCTGCCTCGAATGCTCACTTCTCCATTCGCCGGGTTGTCCAGAAAATTGCATCCGAGATGATTCAGGCAGTTCCCTTGCTGGAAAATGTCCTGCACAGGAACCAGGCGGAATCATGGCAGAGTGTGCAGGAGAAATATTTCAACCAGGTTTCTTGAATTCATACGAATCACAGGATCTACCCATCCGTGGATTTACAGGTTGGATATTTCGGTGTATCGAAAACAACCAATTATATGGTCATTCACCATGCCGACTGCCTGCATGAACGCATAACAAATTGTCGGACCGACAAATTTGAATCCCTCTTGATTTTAATGCCTCACCCATCATCCTGGCTTCCTCGGTGGTTGCGGGAATTTCCGAAACCTTTTTCCAACAGTTCAGCCGCTGTTTTCCCCCTATAAATTGCCAGGCAAAGTCATCAAAGCTGCCAAATTCCTTCTGAATTTTCAGGAAAGCCTCTGCATTCTGGACAGCAGCGTCGATTTTCAAATCGATTTCGGATTATCCCTTCATCCAACCGCAATGCTGCCAATTTTGAATTGTCATACAATGAAACCTTCTGGTAATTAAATCCATCGAAGGCGGTCTGAAAATTTTGGCGTTTTTTTAATATCGTTTCCCAACTCAATCCAGCCTGAAACCCTTCCAAAATAAGGAATTCAAATAGGGTTTGGTCATCATGAATAGGAACACCCCATTCCCGGTCATGGTAATCTCTCATCATCTCCGTGTTTGCCCAATCACAGCGTTGTTTTAATTCCAAGAATTCCTCCTTCTCCTCCTGTTCCAGACCTATGATTTTGGTTCTATTTGTACAATATAATCAAACAAATCCATCATATTAACATCCTCCTCTGATAGAAGGCCCCCTCTTAATGAGATACCAGCCATATGTACACTCTCATAGTTTCCAGCAAATGAGGGGGTGCCACCATTCCAGGTCATCCCCCTTTGCTATTAATCGATAGGCACAGGTTGTAGGAAGCCAGTCATATTGATAAGCATGCTGCGGGGATAAATCCAGGCAGGATGGCACCTTGGAAAACCGGTTTGGATAATCTTTGCATTGGCAGGTGTCCAGATCAAGTTGTTTACAGGCAACTGAGGTGTAGAAAATTTCTTTGGTATCAGCGTCTCTCAATTTTATTAAACAGCACAATCCGCACCTGTCACAAAGGCTGTCCCACTCCTCGATGTTCATTTTCCAGAGGGTCTTTTCCTTCCAAAAGGGGTTTGTATTTATTGGATACTCCTCTTATTTATTTCCATGAACCCATTGATATAAGTCTTCATGGTTACCGGTTGAATTCTACCAATAAAGTCTAATTTGTTTTCAAGAAATTGAATCATTTAATATTAATCTTATATTTTTATAGCAAATTATTAACAATTGGTTGATAAGATTATGGCATAACAAAAATTTCAACAACAAATTGGATTAATAATGAGGAGGAAAATATGATGTATAGGCGATATCGTTATCCATCTTTATGGCTCGAATTTGATAGACTGCAAAGAGAAATAAACCGGTTATCTGAACCTGGTGCCCAAAAAAGAGGAAGAGGCACAGTGAGTTTTCCCGCTGTGAACATTTGGACAAACGATGATAGTACTTGGGTCACTGCAGAAGTTCCGGGAGTAGATCCAAAAGAAATTGAAATAGCTATCGTTGGGAGTACCCTCACGATTAGTGGCATCAGAATTCCTGAGGAATCAGATGAAAATTCCCGGTATCACCGCCAGGAAAGAGGTTACGGAAAATTTTCACGGCCGATCCAACTGCCATTCAATGTAGATGCCAACAAGGTTGAAGCAAATGTCAAAGATGGAATCTTATCTATCAATTTGCCAAGAGCAGAGGAAGATAAGCCCAGAAAAATTAGTGTAAGATCGGCTTAGAGACCAAGACGGGATTAATAGGAGGATAATATGACTGACGAAAAATCATTGGATGTACAAAAACAGGAAATTCTAACCGGAGAAGAAACAGAGCGAACCAGAGAATGTGCCTGTTATGTACCCCGTACCGATATATTTGAGACGGATCAGGAAATTGTTTTATTCGCCGACATGCCAGGTGTGAGCAGCATGAATCTCGATGTTACCCTGGAGAAGAATGTTCTGACTATCAATGGGAACAATGAAGTTCAAATTCCGCAGGGATACACCCTGGACTACCAGGAATATGAACCAGGAGACTACCAGAGAAGATTCACACTTTCAGAGGAGATCGACCGGGAAAAAATCGAAGCGACGATGAAGAATGGGGTGCTCAGACTCACATTACCTAAAGCAGGACCTGCAAAAACCAGGAAGATCAATGTGAAAGCAGGTTAAATGTTCTGCCTTTAAACACAGGGTGTATAAACCGATAATAATCCCGGTGTACACCCTGTGACAGTATTAGATAATCTCATTCGATCAATTAAGGGAACTGGTAGCACAAAATATTACTGGGAATGAGGTTTCAGATTGTCGCTGGGTGATGAAAAATAGAAAAACATTCTCAGTTGAGATGACAACCTCCCCTGAATAATCTCATAATTTCGATATGAACATGATAAACTTGCCTATGCTGAAAAAGCTGGGCAGGTTTTTAATTATTCTGCACACAACGAAGACAGATTTATTAACCTTTGTGTCCGGATATTTTTTAAGGTTTTTCATGAAGGTCTTTTCATACACGATATAATCGTATTATAGAAAAGCACTCATTTCTTATATTTTCGTAATGGGGTATTTATATGAATAAAGAGAACAAGGTTCACGGAGTTATTGCCGCAGTTGTCACCCCGCTGGATAAGAATGGCCGTCCACATCTTGATAACCTGCAGTTATTGATTAAAACTCTAATGACTGAAGGAATAAATGGAATACTCCTGCTGGGGACAACGGGTGAGGGTCCTTCCTTTTCCTTGGATGAACAGGCGGATATTATTTCAGCAGGTCTTTCGGCTGCTGAAGGAATATTTGTATTATCTTGTATCGTGAATGTTAGCCTGGTTGATGCAGCAAACGCCGCCAGGAAAGCTTGCGAATTGGGAGTGGATGGAATTGTTGCATTACCACCGTATTATTATAAAAACTTGAAGACAGATGGCCTGGTGTCTTATTTTGCGCACATCCTGGATAAAGCAGTTCCGGAGGATAAACAGTTATTTCTCTATCATATCCCCCAATTAACCGGGGTTCCAATTACCCTTGAATTATTAGAAGGATTAATTAAATACGCTCCCGGGCGGATTGGCGGGGTAAAAGACAGCCAGGGGGACCTCGCCCATACAATCGAATACTGCCAACGCTTTCCGCAGCTCAACTTTTTTGTAGGTACTGACAGACTGCTACTGGATGGAATTCAGAATGGTGCTGCCGGATGTGTTACCGCCGGTTCAAATGTGCTAAGTCCTCTGGATTCGGCTGTATACCAAAAATTCCTGGGAGGGGAGGATCCCTCCATCCTTCAGGAAAAATTATCGATGGCACGATTAGCCCTTGAGAAATTCCCCCCATTCCCCCCCACATTAAAAAGTTTGCTGAGTTATCGCTTCCACAATGATGGTTGGGAGGTCAGGCCTCCCCTGGTACCTTTGGCAGTCCACCAACAGGAACAATTAATAAGTATCCTGCGAACGCTGCCAATTGAGCAATACATTCCCTGGATTAATACCTAATCATAGGTTGGAGAATTATTACTGAGGTGATCGGATTTCTTGTTCAAGAATATCTGACGTCTCTGCATATCGGGATTTTCCTAACTCGTCAGATAGGTGCTGTCGCAGCTTTTTTTGGCTTGGTTTTCGTTTTCCCAGGCCCTTAAGCAAACCGAGGAAATAATTCACCTGTTGTGTGGTTATCCTCTGGATTGCACCCTGGGAAAGCCGTTCCCCTTTTTCAAACCAGATAGAGGCAGCATAACCCATGGCCACAGTAGTCGAAGCAGCAATTGCAGAGGCAAGCATCCAACCCGGTATACCACCAAATTTACTTAATTGATAAAAGAGGGTCCTTCCAAGGAAACCAAGGCCAAAGGTAAAAACAAGTTCTCTCGCCCGTGATAGGGTTATTTTATATTGGTATATCCTGGCAATTCCAACCACCATGACCGATTGGGTGATAGCCAGTGGGATAAAATCTATCAGTGGCAGCGGGGTGAGTCCTATAACTGCAGAAATAGATGCCGCATTTCCAATGGTATTCCACGCCAACTGCCAGCGGTATTCAGGTAAAGCCTGTCCTAAGGCAACTACCAGCCTGGGTTCACTGAGAGCAATCGCCACCACAACCTGGCGTAAATTTACGCCATTTTTCGCAGAAATTGGGATAATTTCCTCTTCAGTCAACCCAAGATTACGGGCAGCCTGCTGGATGACCATTTTTTGGTCTTTTTGTACCAGGTCGATCTTGTTTAATACGATAACATAGGGTTTATGTAGATTCTTAATACGCTTAAACAAGTCCAATTCAGTTTGTTTTATTCCTTGCAAGGCATCGAAGAGAACCACGATGAAGTCCGAATCCTGTGCAGTCCGGAACGCCAGTTCCTTCTGTTCGACACCCAGCGAGCCTACCGTATCAGCCCCGGGTGTATCGACAATGGAGAACAATCCTACATCTGATTCCTGGTTAATGATTGTTGTTCCCGGTATAGGGCTTACTTTGGCATAGTCTGTCTTCGATTGCAGAAATTGATTGAATAGGGTTGATTTTCCAGCATTCGCCGGTCCTACGATTGCCACCCGATGTTTTTGCCCGAATGCAGATTGGAGATGCTTGGCAGACAATTTTATTATCGTGCGGATCATTCCGGTTTTCGATGGCAGCACATCAACGGAAGAAAGCAGTGCCTTTCTTTCGCTGGCCGGGATGGAATCCCAGATTTGCCGGACGATATCAGAGGTTGGAGTTGGAGATTTTTGGGTTGTGGTTTTCATTCAGAATTAACCATACCATAATTCCAGTATAATATAGTTATAAACTGGTTTCTGGGAGGACAAAACTTGACATTTCCATCCGCATTTTACCGTTGGAGACCCCACCCCTGGCATGGGCTGGAAGTTGGTCCAAACCCTCCCAATATTGTCTATGCGTATATTGAAATCACACCATATGACCTTGTAAAATATGAGGTGGATAAAGTCACCGGATATCTGAAAGTTGACCGCCCTCAGCATAGTTCATCGCAACCACCCACTTTATACGGATTTGTGCCGCGCACTTATTGCGGACAAAGAGTTGGTGCTCTGGCAACCCATCCTACCGCCGGTGACGGCGATCCATTAGACATTTGCGTCATCAGCGAGAGACCAATTGACAAGTCTGAGGTCATCTTATCTGTCAGAGTAATCGGGGGTATTGAAATGATTGATGGCGGATTTGCTGACGATAAAATTGTCGGGGTCCTGGCCAATGACAACTTCTGGAAAAATGCTGATGATATCTCCGATCTGCCGGAAGTTCTTGTTCAGCGATTACGGCATTATTTCAGCACATATAAGATGATGCCGGATAATAAATCCCAGACCTATATTGAAGGAATCTACCATTGCGAAAAGGCGAAACAAATTATTGAGGCTGCAATGAAGGATTATGAGGAAATGTTCGGGATGTAATAATTTTGTGTCGATTCTCACAACGCCAATCCAAATTCATCTCTTGGTGCACCCGCAATCGATTGTCTTTTCCGAGATAATATAATTTCACAACCGCCCTGAGGTTGCCTATTCCAGTTATAGGTCAGGAATTCTTTGCCCCGAGGATAGGCTGATTAACACTTCCTTGAGTATATCAACTGACCTGTGATACTCGGAAATTGAGATATGTTCATCCGGTGTATGATCGAGGTTGGAATCACCCGGACCATATGCCACAATGGGACAATCCCAGGCTGGTCCTACTAAATTGAAATCTGATGTTCCAGATTTATAAACGAAGTTGGGTGTTCCACCCTGCTTCCGGATTGCCTGCAGGAACTGCCGCACCAGGTTATTATTTTTATCAGCTTTATAAGCAGGCAACGGATAGCCCGTGATTTCAACCTTGGATTCCGGAAAAAGATCAATTAATTGATCAAACCACTGTGCAGGATGGAAATCTTCAGGAATTCTGACCCCAACCCGCATCATTGCCCATTCCTCAAAATCATTTTCTCCGGAAGCTAATGCCCTCAAGGTCGGTTGAATCTGTGAGAATTGAGACTGCCGATTCTGATTAAATTCTTGTGACCAATTTTGGATTTTTCCCCAGTTTGCTATGAGTTGTTCACAGGCACTCCTGCCCTTACCGGCAGTATGAAATATCGGGGTTTTATTAACGATTTCTGTCCAGACTGACCCCTTATATCCAAGCGTAATCCTATCCCACCGGCTGGGTTCCCCGATAATAACCATTTGAGCAGGATCATGGTCAACGATAAACCTGGCCCCTTTTGATCCCCCTTCCTCCTCGACAGCACCAACAACCACAAACTGCCATCCTTTACGGACTCCAACAGCAGCTACAGCATCCACAAAAGCCGATAATGGCCCTTTGGCGTCCACACTGCCGCGTCCATATAGAAGATCACCATCCTGTCTAACCCGAATATTACCTGGTACGGTGTCGATATGACCAAGCAGCATGATCTTTGTTGATCCATCACCCATCACACCGACAGCATTACCGGCGGGATCTGTGAAAACCTTCGTGTATCCAAGTGCAGTCATCCGGCGTGAAAGTCTATCCACCGCCTGATATTCCTGGCCAGTCGGACTGTAACATTCAAGCAGTTCTATGAGGGTTTGGGGAATTTGATTTTCAATCATATTGTAAGGACTTCCCGTACTTCTGTAACAACCTTATCCAATTGTTCTTTTTCTATCACCAGGGGAGGTAGAAAACGCAATACCGTCAATCCGGCAGGTAAGGCCAGTACACCGTGCTCTTTTAACAAAGAAATATACGGCGTCACCTTCTGACGCAGTTCAATTCCAACAATAAGACCAAGTCCGCGCACCTCCCGGATTAGCGGGATTTCCAATTTTCTTAATTCCCCAATGAAATAACCACCAAGCTCCATTGCTCTTTCTGGCAGGTGGTCTTCCACATAAATATCTAGAGCAGCATTCGCCGCAGCACAGATTACCGGATTTCCACCGAAAGTTGTTCCGTGTAACCCAGGCAATAGTTCATTAACCCGCTTCCCAATGAGGACTGCTCCCATGGGTAAACCACCGGCTATCGATTTTGCTACGCAAAGCAAATCAGGTTCCAGGTCAAAATGCTCATAAGCAAACAATTTTCCAGTCCTTCCAAAACCAGTCTGGATTTCATCGATAATCAGCAGGGCGCCAAATTTATTGCAGAGAACCTGGGCGCCCTTCAAGAACTCTGCAGTGCCTGGATAAACCCCGCCTTCACCCTGGACAATTTCCAGTATCACAGCAGCTGTGTGTTCATTGACCACCTGCTCAAGTTTTTCAAAATTGTTGTACGGGATATGAGTAACACCGGGTACCAGTGGTTCAAAAGGCTGGCGATATTTTTTTTCCCAGGTAACTGAAAGAGCACCCATCGTCCTGCCATGAAAACCCCGCATCGCTGCAACAAATTCCGTCCTGCCGGTGCTGATCCGTGATATTTTGAGGGCAGCTTCAACCGCCTCAGTCCCTGAATTACATAAAAAGCCCCGGTTGAATTTGGAATTTGTAAGATTGATTAATTTTTCCAGGAGTGCGGCGCGTTGATCATTGTAGAAGATTTCCGGGCAGGATACCAACTTTTGAGCCTGCTGATAAATTGCCTCGGCGATCTTCTTATTGGCATGACCCAAATTTGCAGCCCCCTGACCACCCACACAATCTATATATGCATTTCCCAGATCATCAAACAACAATGCCCCCTGACCGCTCACGATTGTTAAATCTCTTTTTACATAAAAACCCGATGTAAACCTGTTTTCAATTTCTTGAGTTCTCGTCATTTGACCTGTCCTTACAATTGGGAAATTGTGGTTCCATTACCTGCCATGGCAGATGATACTGGATTAGTAATCCTGCCATCTGCAATCACTACCTGCCTGACTCCGCCTTGAAGGGCTTCTTTTGCACCCAACACCTTTTTTTTCATGCGATCCCGGGCAAATTCCAGGGCATCATCCAACTCCTCCATGGACAAGTGTTTTATCAGGGTACTTTCATCCGGAAAAGATCGCATCAAACCAGGCACAGCTGTGAGCATAACCAGTGTATCCGCATGCAAGGCCGAAGCTATCATAGCAGCCGCCCGGTCTGCATCCACGTTGAGAGGGACACCTTCTTCGCTGGCAGCCAATGGCGCAATTACCGGTACATATTTATAATTGATGAGAATTTTTAATAAATCCTTATTTACCGCATCTATCCTCCCGGTGAAATCATCGCGCAGCATTTTTTGCCTGCCATTTTCGATGATGCGGATGGCTTCTTTGCGTTTTGCACTTATCAACCTGCCGTCCAGACCGCATAATCCAAGCGCATTGACCCCGGATACTTGCAGTTGTTCTACGAGCATGGTATTTACCTTTCCATTCACTGCCATAGAAAAAATTTCCAGGGTTTTCCGGTCTGTATAGCGCGAGGTAAACCCGGAAGGGGAGGTAACAAACCTGGGAGGATATCCCAGGGACTCGCCCAGCAGATTCGCTTCAGCAGAGCCTCCGTGCACCAGAACGATATGGAATTCTTTTTGTATCAGATCACGCACATCATTGCATATCAAGCGGAAATCCACACCTTCTGTTCCACCAACTTTTACAACAACCAGGGTTTTGTTTAAAGATTCCATCATAAATAAATATCCAAATTCAAATTCATATTCTGGTAGGTTAAATTGGATGCAAACCACAAAATTCCAGGCCAAGGGTCTCTTCCCAACCCATCATAACATTCATACTTTGAACAGCTGAGCCGGCAGCACCTTTCATCATGTTATCAATAGCACACATGGCTACTAAATGCCCATTGCTTTCATCCAATTCAAAACCTAGATCAGCATAATTTGATCCAGCCAGGATTTTTGGTTCGGGAACCCGGTAAATACCCCGTTTTTCTTTTACCACCCGCAAGAACGGGTTCTGATTTACAGCTTCCCGGTAAGCTTTCCACAGGTCTTTGTTTTCAACTCCGGATTTAATAAAACAATGGACGGTTGCAAGGACGCCCCTGACCAGGTCTACCGAGGTGATGGTGAGGTGGATATCTTCAATACCCGATTCCTGGATTACTTCAGCCGTGTGCCTGTGTCCAAATGCGGAGAAGGTACGGATTACACCGCTGCGTTCGGGATGGTGGGATCCCGGATTTCCTGCAGCACCACCCTCAGATGAACCCACTTTAACTTCAGCAAAAACCGGATGACCTTCCTCAAGCATACCGCTCTGGACCAATGGCAAGAGAGCCAGGTTGACTGCCGTGGCATTACACCCGACCCCACTCACATAACGGGCCGAACGCAATTCTTCACGGTGAATTTCGGGTAAACCATAAACAAATTTAGACAACCAGGAAGGATTGGCATGATCTTCCCCGTAATAAGATTGGAAGGCACTAACATCCTTCAGGCGGAAATCAGCCGAAAGATCGATGATGCGGTCTGCCAATTCGGCAAATCCCTCAATTTTCCTCTGGGATTCTCCATGTGGAAGTGCAAGGAAGAGAAGATCGCATTTTTCCAGCTGAGAAATTGAAGTGAATTTAAGTGAGGTTCGTTTTCGTAAATTGGGATGCTGCTGGTAGATATATTCTCCAACATACCTTTCGGACGTTGCTTGCTGCACTTCAATTTTCGGGTGGTCAAGCAGCAGGCGTAATAATTCACCTCCAACATAACCAGATGCACCTGCAATGGATACAATCATGAATTTCTCCCTCTCCTAATTGTTACACAGTTACAGATTTCATCCTATCTATTTCAACATCCCTGCATGCAACAGAAATGGCGTAGTCCACAATCAATCCGCCAATATCCACCCCGGTCACCGGAGCCAGGGTATGGAACTCCATTGTATGGTTCACTTCATTGACAAGAAAACCTCGTTGGGGATCTTCCAGAATATCCACTGCAAGTACGCCTCCGCCAACTGCATTGGCTGCCCTCAGGCATAAATCATTCAATTCATCCGTTACCGGACAGATTTCTCCCCGTCCTCCGCGTGCTGTATTGGTAATCCAGTGCGGCGAGGTACGATAGATGGCACACACTGTTTCATCCCCGACGACGATGGCGCGGATGTCCCTTCCTGGTTTTTCGATATGTTCCTGAATATAAAAAATGGAATGGTGGTATGAACCCAGGATTTCCTTGTGCTCCAGGATCGCTTCAGCAGCATCCCGGTCACTAATTTTTGAAAGCAATCTCCCCCACGATCCGACAACAGGTTTTAGCACCACCGGGTAACCCATTTCCTCGATGGCCTGCAGTGCAGATTCATGGGTAAACGCTACTTTTATTCGCGGTTGAGGTACACCAGCCTTCGCCAGGGTTAAGGATGTTTGCAGTTTATCCCCACAAACAGCTGCAACATGCGCCATATTAACGGTCGGAATCCCCCAACTATTCAAGAGCTGGGTGGCATATAAACCGCGTGAATAGGAAAGGGATCGTTCCAGCACAACCGAAAAATCCAACCATTCGTCCCTTTTGACCACATCAAAGATCGTCTGGCGGTCATCTATGATATTAAAAGTGATGTCACGGTTTTCAAGCGCTTCGAGGATCCACTTTTCTTCAACCCTTACACGTGAGAGAAGCACACCAATTTTCATTTCACAACTCCTGATAAATAACAATCTATTCTCCCCAATCTTCTTCCTCCATGGGGGCAAGATCTACCTTAAGCGGATGGATACTGACTATCTCCAATTCCACTCCGCAATCCGGGCAGACGATAATTTCATTCTGGACAACATTTTCGATCTCAATTTCTACTCCACACTCTGGACATTCAATAACCGCATTAGACATGTTCATTCTCCTTATAAAAAATAACCCTCCGGGCTCGGAGGGATTTTTGCGAAAAAGGTTTTTCTCTGTTTAGATTAATTCTGAGATTATGGTAACCAGGCACAAAAGACCATCGTTCCCTGTAGGAAATGAGGTATTATTGGCTTTCGTCGTAAGCGAATTTCTGCAGGTATTTTCATGATCTATTGAAGGATAGTATCATGATTTCAACCCATAGTCAACAATCAAAATTGAATTGACAATTTTCGAGTCATGACAAAAGCTTATTCTAAATTATTAAGGATCTGGTTTGTGATGTACTTTGTGGTCAATTTATTATTTGATCCAGAACGGGATTGATCCAGAAAAATATCTACGGCATTCCGTATTTTATGGGACACATCCTGTGCGTCCCAATAGTATTCACATAATAATGCGGCGCTTAGTATGGCTGCGATCGGGTTTGCGAGCCCTTTCCCGGCAATATCCGGCGCAGAACCATGAACGGGTTCTGCCAGGGCGATGTGTTCTCCCAAATTTATGGAGGGCGCCAAGCCCATTCCTCCACCCCAATAAGCCGCAGAATCAGAAAGAATATCTCCAAACAGGTTGGTGGTAACAATCACATCAAAGGCCTGCGGCTCACTCAGCATCCTGAAGGCTGCCAGGTCAACCAGCATTTCCTCAACCTCAATTTGTTGTCCGCTGAGCAATGCACTCTCAACCACCTGGCGAACCGTATCCCGGAAGAGGCCATCTGTCACAGGGAGGATATTGGCTTTATGGACAATCGTCAGTTTTTTGCGTCCGTTATTCTGGAGAACCTGTATGGCCGCCCTGGCGATACGAATACACGCCTGGCGGGTAATTACCCGTTCCGCAATGGCAGTATCCCCATCCAAACGTTCCCGTCCGGAGTACAAACCCTCTGTGTTTTCTCTTACGATGATCAAATCTACATCATCCCTGAATGATATTCCTGGAAGGGATTTTACCGGCCGAATATTGGCATATAGGTTCAATCCCTGCCGCATGGTGATGATTGCACTGCGGTAACCCTTAACCACATGAGAGGGGGAGGACACTGCCCCGAACAACGCCGCACCACACTGGTTGATTACTGCCAGTGTTTCATCAGGGACTGAGGTGCCTGTTCGTATGAAGCAGTCCCAACCTGCCTCGGCAGAATGAATTTGTAGATCAGGAATGACCTTCTCCAAAATTGCCACCGCAGCCGGAATAACCTCCCGTCCGATGCCATCTCCTTCAATCACGCAAAGCTGTTTCACTGTATACCCATCCAATTTATTATTCTTCTCCCGGAAATCGTCCATATTTTTTTACATAAGCGACGATACCGCCTTCCTTAACAATTTCCTGGGCAAATCCAGGGAGGGATGGAAGAGAAAAAATCCTTTCCCCGATTACCAATGTGTGATTATTCAGATCAAGCTCACCCAGATCGCCATCGCTCACCCCTGCCGGTACATCCTGTGAACTGAAAAGAGGTATTCCAAGATTGATCGCATTCCGGAAAAAAATCCTGGCGTAACTTTCCGCAATGATTGCCCCGATTTGTCTCCGTTTTAAGGCCAATGGGGCATATTCCCTCGAGGAACCGCACCCAAAATTTTTCCCGGCGACTATCAAATCCCCGGGCATCGCATTCTTTGCAAATTCCGGACGGGCTTCAATAAAGGCTGCATCACCAACATCTTCATTGGGGCGCATGTAGGGTGCATACCTGCCGGGTACAATTTGATCGGTGTCGATATCTGATCCAAATTTCCATATTCGAGCCATGATATAAACCTCCTTTTTGGGAATCCTTTATAGACCTGCAGGATGTGCAATCCTCCCCGTGAGTGCAGTTGCAGCGGCAACAGCCGGGGAAGCTAAATAAATTTTGGAATCAGGTGATCCCATCCTGCCTCTAAAATTACGATTGCCGGTGGATAAACACACATCCCCATCTCCAAGGGTTCCCTGGTGTCTGCCCATACACGCGCCGCAGCCAGGTGTTGTCAAGGTTGCTCCAGCATCGAGAAGGATGGTGATAGTCCCATCCATTACTGCTTTATTTAATTCCTGGCTTGATGCCGGAGTAACAATTAAACGCACCTTGTTGGATATTCTTTTTCCTTTGAGGATCTCAGCAGCAATTTTCATGTCTTCGTAGCGGCCGTTCGTACAGGTCCCCAGAAACACAACATTCACCGGTGTATCCTCAAGTTCCGTCAGATCGATTACATTATCAACAGCATGGGGTATTGCCACCTGCGGGAACAAATCAGCAAGGTCAAACCGCACGGTATGGTGGTAGTGTGTCTCAGGATCGATGGTCAACCAATCCGGTATATCCCAATTACTGGCGATGTCGCCCGTTGGTGGAACCATCCCGGCCTTGGCACCTATCTCCACCGCCATGCTGGCCAGTGTCTGTCTGCCATTGAGCGGCAGCCAATCCAGGCCGTGGTATTCAACAGCAGCATAGGTGGCTCCATCTATTGTCAATTCGCGTCCAATTTTCAGGGCGAGATCCTTGGCATCCACCCAGGGTTGGAACCTGCCGGTCACTGCAATGCGGATCGTCTCTGGAACCCTCAACCAGGTCTTTCCGGTTGCCCAGATCAAGGCAATATCCGTCGAACCCATCCCGGAACCAAAGGCACCAACTGAACCATAACTGGTTGAGTGCGAGTCCGATCCCATGATTATTCTTCCAGGTTGGGCGATTCTCTCTTCCACAAGGACCTGGTGACAGATTCCGCGGCCTACTTCAAACAGGCGAATACCCTGCTCAGCAGCAAACCTTCGGATAATATTTTGGTTATTGGCAACGCCAACGGTCGATGCCGGGGCAACATGGTCCATAACCAGCACAATCTGGGAAGGATTAGCCACCCTTTCAACTCCCAACTCGTTCTTCATGATGGTAATCATGGATGGGGTCAGCGAATCATGCCCCATGGCAACATCTGGTTCAACAACAATTAAATCTCCTGGCTGGACATCTTTTCCGGCAGCATGGGAGAGTATCTGCTCTGTCATAGTTTGAGGCATCTTATCCTCCAATAGCTTGCGGATTGACCGCCAATTCTTGAACCACCTGTCTCGTGGATGCCATGTGGGTTATATGGAGCATGGTATCCACATCATCCAATGTAAGGGAGTGTTTATCTGACAACGCTTTAATCATTTCGGTGATATGTTTCACCTGGTCATCCGTTAGATTCAGTCCAAGCTGCTCAGCCCGGTGACGAATGACATTCCATCCAGTCAGGCGATGGGCTATATGGATGTAGCGCGTCAAGCCAAAATCCTCTGGTTTTAGTGCCTCGTAGGTAGATGGATCATTCAGTACCCCTTTGGCATGGATGCCGGCTTTGTGTGTAAATGCCGAAAACCCGGTTATGTAATTATTAAATGGAATATCCACCTGAACCAGTCCTGCTACGAGTTGATCAAGCTGTAATATCATCGGCAGTTTATATTTAGCAACTAAACTGGAGTCTGTAGCATATAAGCGCGCAATCAATCCCCCCAGCGAGGTTATTCCATTGCGCTCACCAATTCCAAGAATACTGGTGTCAACATGCGTGGCACCAGCTTCTAAAGCTGCAAAAGCATTGGCAATGGCACAGCCAGTATCATTATGACCGTGGAATTCAATATCCGCTTTTACCCTCTGGCGCAGTTCCGACACCAGGTCGAAAATTGACCTTGGATTTCCTATCCCAACCGTATCGGCAATGCCAACCCGGTGAACTCCCAGGGCATCTACGGCTTCATAAACGCGGAACAAATCGTCCGGATTGCTGCGCAGTGTATCCTCTGTGCTGAAACGCATTTCAACGTTCTGTGTTTTTAAGTAGGTAAATACTTCATCCACCAGATCAATGATCTGGTCAATACTTTTTCCGTGGCTGAAATTTCGGAGTTTGGATGATGTCCCGATGACCACATCTACACCATCCACTCCAGTATCAACAGCAACCATGACATCTTTAAGGCTGCACCTGGTATGGGTGAGTGTTTTTGCCTTTAATCCAAGTGCGGCGATTCTCCGGCAGTCCTTTTCACTCTGCGGGGATGCCAACGGGGTTGTTAATTCGATATATTCCACCCCAAATTCATCCAGCAAGGTGGCTATTTCCACTTTTTGGTCAGAGGTAAAGAAAGCATTGACAAACTGTTCCCCCTCCCGGAGCGTGGATTCAATAATTGAAAATTCATTGATGCTCATCTCAAATTCTCCATTAAATTTAATTGCGGGCTTACCGGGTGCGTCAACTTACCGCCGTTTTGACCGGCATCCCTTCACCGACATTGATTACAAAATCAACAATCTTACCCGGGATATCCACCCCCGTTGGTTTGATACTATTCCTGAATTCCATGGTGTAGTTCACTTCATTAACCACATATCCTTTCGAAGCTGTCTCCATAATATCCACGGCAAGGACCCCGCCACCAACCGCCAGGGAAGCCATTCTGGATAGATGGTCAATTTCTTCGGTAATCGGGAAGTTTGCTGCCCTTCCACCTCTGGCGGTGTTTGTAATCCAGTGCTCGGACGACCTGGTTATTCCACAAATCGTCTCATTTCCAACCACAAAGGTTCGGATATCTTGCCCTCCCTTTTCCACATACTCCTGAATATAAAAGATGGAATGCTGTAAGGAGCCCAGACTCAATTTGTGATTCAATACCGCCTCTGCGGAATCCTGGTTGTTCACCTTGGCCAGCAGCCTGCCCCATGAACCCACAATTGGTTTGAGGACAACCGGATACCCCATTTCTTGAATCGCCTGTAGGGCTGATTCAACGGTGAAGGCAATGCGCACATCCGGTGATGGGACTCCATTTGCAATCAAGGCTTGGGTTGTCTTTCTTTTATCCCCGCAAATTTCCGCAACCCGGGCCTGGTTGACACAAGGAATACCCCAATATCCCAGTACATCCAGCGAGGTCGCCGCCTGGGAATGGCTGACACACCTTTCCAGAACGACAGAATAGTTGCTCCATTCATCAAAATGATTGAGGTTATATACAACCTGACGGACATCAATCATTTCATAATCCACCCCGCGTCTATCCAATGCCTCCATGATCAACTTCTCTTCTGGTCTGATTCTAGAGAATAGTACACCTACACGCATAGTCTTTTCCTTGATTCCATTTTTCCTAAATTTATATAAAATAAAAGCGGACTACCCACTCTGGTTAGCCCGCTTTGCTTAATTATCGTGTTCGTTAAATGTGCGCGCTAACCTTCAGAAGGCAAAATGGCTTATCCTTCTTGGTATCTTTCTTTAGTTGTTCACAAAATAAATAAATTTTTTTCATCTTGATAAAAAAAATCTCGCCATTTTCTGGCGAGATACCTTTCTATACTTACTTGAGGCAGGGAGATCTAGCCGATTAAATCATATTTCCAGATTTACCCTTAACCTTAGCGCGTTTCTCAATTAATACAGAATTTGTAAACATTAAAAATTATTATAGGGGAAAATGGAATGTTGTCAAGTGGCAATTGTAGAATTGTGATGTGAACCACCAGTAAAAATGTCACCATGGACAGATAAAAAGTGACAATCACCATCATAGGTATAAAAGAGTGTTCTAATAACACCCATCGATCCCGGGAAGATCACCGCCAGCCAGTCATACCTATCACCCGGGACCGCACCTTAAACAATCCTCTGCGAACCTTTAACCCCAGAGGATAGAACGATTCCCATTTATTAAATCAACCCCTACCCCATACTTCCAGAACCCAATAAAATCCAGATATAAGGTCTATGGGTAACGGTTATCCTGGTCTGGTAAATGCAGGGAGCTTCCCGATGTTTTACCCCGGTCCGAGTAAGATTAACCTGTCCGGGGATGGCATCCATCCAGTTGCATTTTTACCAATTCCCCAAATCAACGTTGCATTAAACAGATATATCCATGGTGCATCCTGGTGCAGGATTCGATATGCCTGGCGGTAAATGCTCCTACGTGCGGAATAATCAACCGTGCGGCGCGCCTGGTCAATCAGGGCATCCACATCGCGATTCGTGTAACCCTGCCACCATGCGCCGTGCAATCCGGAATGAAATTTATCCACAAAAATCTGGTAGGTACTCAGTGGGCTGGAGTCAAACGCACAGGCATCATCAATCTCTTTGTTGCGCACCATATTTGCATAAGCAGGCCGGTCTGAGAATACCCGAATTTCAGTATCGATCCCCGCCATTGCGTATTGTGTTTTCATCTCTGCTGCAACCGCACCAGCCTCATCCGGTAAGATGCTGGGAACATCCAGTACAATCTTCAAACCCTGCCTGTACCCGGCCTCTGCCAGCAGTGCCTTAGCCTTTTCAACATCATAGGCGTAAGGATTGGTATGTGGATCATGACCAAGATGCATTTTCGTCAATGGTCCATTTAAGGGGGTGGCGTAACCTTTCATCACCTTTTCAATAATGGCGGTTTTATCCAGGGCATAATTCAAGGCCTGGCGGACACGCCAGTCCCCAAGGACACCCTTTTGAATATTGCACATGAAAATTGTACATACACTGGATGGGGCGCTAACGGCATCGCCAGTATCCGTATTCTTAAGCGATTGATAACCCTCAGGCTTGACATCTGCAATGATATCTGCCCTTCCATCCAAAAGACTCTCCAAACGCTCACCTGCTTCGGAAACCGCTGTCCAGGTTACTTTCTGTACCGGTGGCGTACCACGCCAGTAATCCTTGTTCGATTCCAGAATAATCCTCCCGGATTCCATTCCAGCAAAGCGGTATGGTCCGGTGCCTACCGGTTCACCGGGAAGCCTACCCAGGGTATTTTTCTGAACAATTGGAAACTTAACCAACAAGTCAAGCAGGTCCGCCAATGGCTGTGCAGTCTTGATTCTTACCGTACGTCCATCCAGGGCTTGAATGCTTGCATCACCCAGGTAACTCCGGTAAAGAGACTGGGTGCCCAGTTCCCCTCCCATCTGAGGATCCAATACCCGCTCTAAAGATGCCAGAACATCACCAGGGGACAGATCGCTGCCATCATGAAATTTAACGGATTCCCGCAAGTTAAATGTCCAGGTGCATGCATCCTCATCCAGTGTCCAACTCTCTGCCAGTGCAGGTAAAAAACTGCCTTCAGGCCCATAAGTCACAAGGGATTCGACCAAATTAAGAAGGATGCTCAAGTTATTCCGGTCATCGCTGTTTACATGCGGATCCCCTAAACGTACTTCTTTTTGGACTACTCGCAATAATTCCACCGGCTTTATTGCCATGATCAACGTTCTCCTATTATTTTAATTCTCATTACTATTCAAATCCTCACCTGGAAAACCAGGTTATTTAAAATTTTGGATTTTATTATGAGCTGATACCAAGAAGTCTTTCTGGGTTGGTTTTGACCATCAGGCGGATTTCCTCTGCGGAAATATTTAAATCCAGCATGCAGGCAATAAAAACTCGCATGCATTCCAGTGGGGTTGGCATGGAATAACGTCCAGAATCCGTTGATAGGATGCAATTCTCTGCACCAAGTTCACGCACCAGTTCTCCCACCCGGCGGATGCCCCCTTCCGCCTCTTTATCCATGGCTTCGTCAATGGACATATACTCTTCCTCAATATAATAATGTGTTCCCGGGATCATTTGCTGTGCCATGTAAGATGCAATGGTGTGCTCCACCAGCGCACCCTGAGCTATCATGTATTTGAGTTGTGCCACACTGGCAAGTTTTGTAACCGAACTGGAAACAATAACCTTTTGATAACCGTATTTTTTCTTGAGATCTACCAGGCGGATGGCTTCTTCCACAGAAACATGCCCGGTATCCAAATAAACATGGGGATGGTCTGCCACAAGCTTGAGAATTTCGTCCAATTCCACCCCCGGATCTTCATTTACCGGAATGCGGATAGCTCTACCCAATTCTTCGCTCTTAAATTTGGGGTAAATATCCTGTATCAAGCGGTATTTGCCATCGATAACCCTGCCCTCCCGGGAAGCCTGAAAATAGGCGGAATGTGTCCCAAACTGGATATATTTGGCGCCATCGCCATAATATAACGCTGTCTTCACCGAGCGCGGGTTCATGCCGCCATACACGGTATTGAGGATTAATCCGCCATAGACATGAAAATCCGGTACGTGTTCATTTACCAACCAGGCAATGCCATTGCTCATTTCGGAAACATCCAGATAGACCAGGGCTTGCATCCCGGCGTCCCTTGCCTGGATGGCTACCCGGATCGGATCAAGGCGGCGCGGGCTGGTCATCAAGTGTGGACCAGGATGTACATGGATATCGATTGCCCCAATCAGTAATTCTTCGGATAACACATTGGTTCTTTGAGGTTTAAGATTCATTGGTATTCTCCTTGCGTCAGTGGGTTTATTGGGTTGGTCATTAATTTATTGAACTGGTCGGCATTGATATTTCTTCCGGTAAGTACAACGACTACTTTTTTGTCCTTAAGTTCCAGTCTGCCGGACAACAAAGCTGCAATTCCTACTGCTGCCGATCCTTCCACCATGATTTGATCGTCTTTCTGCAAAATCTGCATGGCGTAGATGATCTCGGGCTCAGACATTACCTGGATACTTTCAACAAGAGGATATGTGATATCAAATGTTAAGGGCGTTAAGGTTCCCATCAGGCCGTCCGCAACCGAGGGTTTAATAGCCACCGTCTCATGGCAAAATCCATCCTTGAAGGAGAGATACGCGCCTGGGGCTGCAGCCGCCTCGACACCAAACAGTCGCACCTGGGGAGCCAGAGCCTTGATTGACGTGGCAATACCGGCCATTAAGCCCCCCCCTCCAACCGGTACAATCACGGCGTCCACATCGGGTAATCCCTCCATGATTTCAAGACCAATGGTACCCTGCCCGGCGATGACCAGCGGATCGCCGTGCGAGTGAACGTATGTGCCTCCATTTGTTTCCAGGTAGGAAAGAGCCCCATCAAGTGCTTCCATATAATCCTTTCCATGGAAAACAGTCTCTGCACCCAAATTGGAGATCTTGCTCACTTTAGCCGGCTCGGCATTGGTAGGAAGAAATACTTTCGTTGGCGGATTACCGAATAAAGAGGCGGCATAAGCCAGAGCAGTCCCATGATTTCCGCTGGAACAGGTCAACAAACCATTCTGGCGTTGTTCCTCGGAGAGCTGCGATACTTTATAAATTGCACCCCGCACTTTAAAACAACCCTGGATTTGCCAGCATTCCATCTTTAGATAAACCTGGCAGCCCGTCCGTCTACTCAAATTGGGTGAGTAAAGGATTGGAGTATGGAAAATATACGGCTTTAAGAATTTTTTTGCTTTCCAGATATCAGGAGGATTAAAATCAGGGAACTTCAAACTATTAGAAACCATGCAAAGGAACTCCAGGGAAAAGGGATTTGGGCTTGACTGTATAAATTATACATCCTACACGAGGAACAAAGAGAAGTATTCTGGAAGCGTGATAAAATTCCGTGTGGAAAAATCCTGTGAATTATCTTACTGGGATTGAAGACTGATTTTCTACAGATATTGGAGAGGATTTCTCCCCACATCGATAATTCGATAGATGCAGCAGTTATCAAGTGCATATTGACAGCATATTTTGGTTTTTGATTAAAATTGATGAAGATAATCCAAGAGGAAATCTCCTCAAATATAAAATTTGTATGTATCCAGACTGGGAGGAAATATGTCGCAATTTAGTGGCAAGACAATTGATTATCCTGAGTTAAATCCGCCCGTCAGGCTCCTGCTCGGTCCTGGGCCCAGCGCGGTACATCCCAAGGTCTTACGTGCATTAAACACACCGCTCCTGGGATATCTTGATCCAGCATTTTTTCAACTTCTCGATCATATAAAATCCCTGCTCCAATATGTCTTTGAGACCAAAAATCCGATAACGCTGGCGATATCAGGTACCGGCAGTGCTGCTATGGAAGCATCTTTGGCAAATATTATTGAGGAAGGAGACCCTGTTCTCGTTTGTGTGAATGGATTTTTTGGATTACGTTTAGCTGAGATGGCCCGTCGTTATGGGGCCAGGCTCTCCGTCATAAACAAGGGCTGGGGAGAGATTTTTACTCCAGCTGAAATCAGACAGGCTTTACAGGAAAACCCTGCCAGGGTAGTCGCAATCGTCCAGGCGGAGACTTCTACCGGTGTCCTCCAGCCAATCGAAGAAATTGCCCGGGTCGTCCACCAGAACAACGCCCTGCTGTTAGTGGATGCCGTTACTTCCCTGGGGGGAATCCCGGTTGGTGTGGATAAAACCGGGTTAGACCTTTGCTACAGCGGTTCCCAAAAATGCCTTGGCTGTCCACCCGGGTTGGGACCGCTCACCATCAGCCCGCAGATTGAGGAAATCATCCGCAAGCGCAGGAAACCTGTCACCAGCTGGTATCTCGATCTGTCTTTGATACAAAAATATTGGGGACCAGAAAGAATTTATCACCACACACCCCCCGCTTCCCTGCTTTATGGTTTGTATGAAGGCCTTAAATTGGTAAAAGAGGAGGGACTTGAGACACGCTGGCAGCGCCACAAAAATAATGCCCTGTTGTTGTGGCAGGGATTGTCGGATCTTGGGCTGGAATGTCTTGTTCCGGAGGCTTACCGTCTCCCAACACTGACCACGGTAAAGATCCCGGAAGGGGTAGAAGACCTTGTTATCCGAAAAAGGCTGCTGGATGAATACAATATCGAAATTGCCGGTGGATTGGGTGAATTAAAAGGCAGGATCTGGCGGATTGGATTAATGGGCTACTCTTCACAGCCCGAAAATGTCCTCCTGCTCCTCAGTGCATTGAAGAAACTATTGAATAAGTAAAATCAAATACCGTAATGAACCTCTGGATTGATTAATCACCAGTCCGGATGGCGGTTACTGCCCCGCTAAGACACAAAGGGCAGCCTTGTAACCATCCGGAAATCGGCAAACCCAGGGAGAACCAATCTGCCTTACCTCATGGATAACGTCTCCGGGTATACCGTTTTCAGGAAATGAATACTTAATTAATCATCTGCACGGATCATTAATACGGGCCGGTTTGCCCTGTTCAAGACCCCGGATGCAACACTGCCATAAAAAAACCGCGTCAGAGCACTGCGACCATGGCTTGCCATACCAATCAGATCCACATTTTCCTGTTCTGCAATGGTAATGATACCATTTACCGAGGAACCCTGTTCCACAATGATCTCAGAATCTATCCCTTTTTCACGAAATTTGCCCTGCACAACCGTCAAATAATTTTCTGCCTCCTGGCGCATTTCTTCCAGAAGTTCCCGATAGATCATGGCGGGATATCCATGGACAGAAGCGTCTAAAAATTCGGGGTGGATAATCTGCAGGAAGTAGATTTTAGATTTGAATGCGTGAGCTAATTCCTCTACGTAAACCAAAATCCGTTCGGCTCGTGGGGATCCATCCAGTGGGACTAAAATTTTCTCGTACATGTCACCTCCAACATATTATAAGAAAGTGGCTTTTCCATATTATAGCCTTATCGATCGAAGCATGCCGGAAACGATTAGTTGCCCTCGTGTGTTAAAATCCCTATAAGGGATATATTCCCTTCCATTACCAAATACCCATAAATTAATAGTTGGTCATCTTACCCATCAGTTTTATAGGGGGATTATTAATACATTGGCTGGACAATAAGAAAATGCCGTAAAAATTGCAGAAAGGATATTGTGATTAAGATTAGAAAGTGGCAAAAAATAGGGCTATCTCAAGAGACAAACGGTTATATGGATTTACTCCATCCATTTTTGGTTGTGATACTTAGACGGATTTCCAATATGTTTTCAGCAGCCGGCGCAGCTGCCCAAAATTATCTTCAAAAAAATCCTGTGTTTTTTCACTTGAGGTAGTTGGCTGTTCCGAAAAGGGGATGGCTTCCTTTTGAATTCCGGCGATGAAATTGAGCACGCCTTTGTAAAGAATTTCCGGCTGGTACCCGCCCTCGAGGGAGGCAAACACGGCCGGAAAATGGCTGCCGATTATTACCCCTATGCGGTAATAGAGATTCAGGCTTAAACGCAGGTGAAGGAGAGGATCACTCCAATGCCCATCAAACCCCGCCGAAATTGCCACGACGTCTGGATTAAATTCCAGGGCTGCCGGAAGCAATCTTTCCAATGCCCTTAAATAGATATCATCCCCGGTACCGGGTGGTAAGGGGACATTGATGGTATACCCTCTCCCCTCCCCGCTGCCAATTTGATCAACGGTGCCTTCCCAGGGGAATCCCGGAAATTGGTGGAGCGAAAGGAATAAGACCTGGTTTGAATCGTAAAAAAGATTGGCGGTTCCATCCCCGTAATGCCCGTCAAAATCCAGGATGAAGACCCGTTTACCCTGGTTTACCAGGTGCTTACAGGCGATGGCAATATTATTGAAGATGCAAAAACCGCTCGCCCGGGCGATAAAGGCATGATGCCCCGGGGGTCTTACCAGGGCAAAGCTGTTTGTCTCGGCAGCCAGGATAGTGGCACCCACTGCGGCTTTAGCGGCTGTAAAAGAACCTTTCGAGCAGGTTGTATCCAGGTCCAGGAGCCCTCCCGATTGGCTGAGGTCTTTTATGCGCTCGATATAACCGGGTAAATGCACCAGCCCGAGGTAGGCTTCCCCATCCGGGATTTCCATTGGCGGAAGATCCTTAAAAAAAGAAAACCGCCTGGGATTCTCCGGATGATGCGCTCCCGGTTCATGCTGCAGGACAAGCGGACTATAGATAATCTGCATCGTATTATTTATTTCATGAAATTAAGAATATAGCATTCTGTTATTCAATATTTGGTTCAGCCGGCCGTACTATCCGTATAGGTAAATAATCGCCTCGGATTATCAACCAGCATGATGCGGATCTGTTCATCGGTAACTCCCGCATTTTTTAGCATCGGGACGAATTTTTTGAGAATATGCCCGTAGCCCCTGCCGCCGTAATGTTTGAGGCAGATTTTGATAAAGATGTCATGGGAAAGCATGAGCTGCCCGACATAACCGGCATCAATCAAACGCTTGATGTGGAAGGCATTTTCTTCATCCTCCGGCTGCCCGGTTCCAATACTGGGATAATATAAATCAGAGCCGATCAGGTCATATTCTATAAACACACCCCGTTCGAGTACGCTGACCTGGTAATCCAGGTCCTTTCCGCTGGCACACATGTGGTCAATGATCGTGTGGCGCAAATCCCCGCCTTCCTCCAGGATAATATCCACCACCCGGTTTGCCATACGGTAGAAACTGGGCTGGTGGATGGTTAAGGGCACCTTGGTCTGGTTGGAAGCCTGCACGCCTGCCCTCAAGCATTTGATTTCCTCCGCAGTAAAATCCCAGCTCACCCCCACCTCACCGATAATGCCGGCGCGAATACCTGTTCCATTGACCCCAATGGTGATATCCTCTACCATCTGGTCCACCAGCTGGGGGATGCTCATGTGCTTTACTTCCGGCGGGTGGGCAGTCTCATAATAGTAACCCGTGCCCATGATGATGTTCACGCCGCTGCCCTCGCTGACCCTTTTTAGCTTTTCCGGGAATGGGCCGATGCCCCGGCAGGATACATCCACAACCGTACCCCCGCCCAGATCCTTGAAGATTGCCAGTTCCTCAATGGCAATCCCTTCATCCAGCATAAATACATTGTCCTTGCTGGCGTAAGGATTAACCCGCAGTTCCTGGTATAGGGATATATCCACCGGAACATCTCTCAGATGGCGGGCGGATTCATCCGGTTCGCTAAACCACACCGGGCCGTCCACCATGATGTGTTCATGGACAAGGGTGATGCCCATCAGGTCCACGGGAATAGGTCCGGTGACCGTCATCACGGTATCAATTGGGGATGATGGATTTTGCTTGTTCATCATTAATCCTTAATCTATAACTTAAACCAATTGGGCTGCATCAAACCAAACCATAAAAAATGCTTCCCCTATTATATACTGTGACTGGTCATATGGAGGAGAAAATCATTTTTGGGGGGATTTTCTTTAGGATTGTCTTTGAAATCCCTGGGGTTTGATATTACCTAATTTTTCTATATATCGGGTGAAGTTCTTAAGAAAAATGACAAATATATATCTTCACAAATTATGGCTAATGGAAGCGCCAATCACGGCCGGCTGCACGTATCCAGGATAATTTCCACCAACGGGCGTTCAAACTGGTTGGACCAGTGCTGTTTGTATTCATTATCGGTCGATCCAAAGTAAGCCGGCGCCCAGAGATTGCGGTCGACGATACGGTTGCTCTGCTGCCATGTCCAGGAAATGCTGCTCAACAGCAAAACAACAATCAACGCTTGCATGGCGTACAACCTCCACCCCCTGGTTCTTTCCACCATCACCGGCGCTGCAGCAACGAACATTAACGCTGCCATCTGGGAGGTATCGTGGTTGCGGTAGCGAAACAGCACCAGGTGTATCCCGGCATTGAGGAAGATCAGGATCAAAGCCCACTTCTGGTACTTCGTCAGCCGGCGTGAGGCTGCTAAAATGAACAGTGCCGCGCTGCTCAGCCACATCGGCAGCCAGTTCAGGATGAATGCCGAATCGATCAGGCTGCCACCCTCCTGGATAAATCCCTGCAGGGCTGGGGCTGCCAGATTTTTTATCAGGATATCCAGGTAAGCCAGGTACTGCCAGATACCCGGCAGTTCCGCCGGGTAGGCATAATAAAATACTCCCGCCAGGTAGCCGTAGTTGCTGTAATCTGCCAGGTCTGGCCCCATGGCTACCCAGCGCAGCCCAAAATATAAGAGCAAGGATACAGCCGAGACGGCTATCCACTGCACCCGGTAAGGAAAGGGATCCTCGGCTAAGATGGCAATGGATATTACAAATAGAGGAAGCACAATGCCGTTTTCCCGGCTGAAAAATGCCAGCAGGTACAATCCGCTCAATATGAGGATTGACCTGGCCCTGACACCAGACGGGAAGATGCCCACCAGGTAGATCAGCATCAGCAGCAGCCAGAAATCCACCATGCCCCCTGCCCGGTCCGGGATATCCAGTGCCACCTGGGAGGAATACACCCCAAACAGGTAAATACCTGCTAGAGCCACGGCCAGGAAACGGTTTGGATTGATTTTATAAAGCAATATAAAAAGCAACGCCGTATTGGCGAAATGCAGCAGGAAATTGAAGACCTGCTGGGGAATGGAGGTCATTCCGAACAGCCGCTGCAAGGTCCACCAGGTGGTGGTGGTCAGCGGGCGGTAATTGGGCCCCGAGGGATGGGTTCCCTGGTCTCCGACAAAATATGCCAACGGATTCGGGTTGTAGTAAACCGAACCCAGCTTGTGCAGGTCATCCCCAGTTCCCGGGTAGCAGGACAGCGTGCGCCCAAACAAAAGAACTGCTATTCCCAGGAGCACGGCTATCACGGTATAAAAGATCAAATCTGTTCGGTGGTCAAGTATCCGACGATAGGCTGAGGCGAGAGGTGGCAGTACACTCCTCTCGACAAAGGCTTCAATTTCCAGCCTACGTTGTGGGAGGCTTAGCCACACCCAAACGACTAAACCGACCATTCCAACAGCAAAGAACAAGCTGCGCTTCATCCCCCAGTGGGTTGTCGCAATACCAAATCTCATGGGAAATAATGACGCCAGCAACAAAACAATAAAAATGAATGCCAGCGCTGCATGAAAAAGATAAAAAATATATCTGGATAGCCAACTGGGTTTCAAGGAGTTCGTATCCTTAGCTGGGTTATAAGGTGAGATTCTTCTGCAACCCTTTCAGGCCCATCTATACTTTTACCGCAAGAAAGGGAAGGCAAAAAGATCAGCCCCATAAGCATACCAGATTTCTGTCCGTGCAAAGCATAAACATTTTGTAACCCGGTTTGGGCGTCTCTTCTCTTTTGACAAACCATCCCTGTCCCGATGCGGGGTTTGAAAAATCCAATTTCGATAAACATTATACAACTTATTGGAATAGGTTGTACAATCAACTAAAATGATAGAAATTCCATATCTAATAAAAGGAGAAACAAAAATGAATATAAGGAAATTTAGTCATGCAGTTCTATTAGCATCATTAATGTCTGCACTGACCATCACCAGT
Organism: uncultured Chloroflexia bacterium; assembly: GCA_963747965.1. Classification (GTDB taxonomy): domain Bacteria; phylum Chloroflexota; class Anaerolineae; order Anaerolineales; family Anaerolineaceae; genus CAVVGZ01. The sequence goes on from CAVVGZ010000007.1 coordinate 1,028,503, forward strand.
GTATTTGCTGAAAAAGGCGGAATGCCAGATGCCCATGGTGTAGATGGAAAAACCTTCGGTGCCGCAGTGAGTGGTTTAGCCCAATCCGAACCTGGTGCGGTTGCAGAACACGTCAGTGAAGGAAAAGCTGGCGGTTCTTCTAATGAATCCAATTCACAGAGCAATTCCGGCGGTATGCCCGCTGCACATGGTGTGGATGGAAAAACCTTTGGTGCCGCAGTGAGTGATTTAGCCCAATCCGAACCCGGTGCGGTTGCAGAACACGTCAGTGGAGGAAAAGCTGGCGGTTCTTCCAATGAATCCAATTTACAGAGCAATTCCGGCGGTATGCCCGCTGCCCATGGTGTAGATGGAAAAACCTTCGGCGCCGCAGTGAGCGGTTTAGCCAAATCCGAACCCGGTGCAGTTGCAGAACACGTCAAGTAAAATCTAACCCCATAATTACTCAAAAAGCCCTATAAAACAGCATAGGGCTTCTTTTCTTTAAATTGCATTTTTTTATCCATTTTTCCCTTCATTACTCGATTCTCTTGGTAAAATAAATTTTCCGTCCTATGAATTTTCATTTGATTCTCCTTTCCGATCTGAAACAATAAAAATTATTTGCAATGGTATTTTATGGTAAACTACATCTACTTCTAATTTTGTATGCTCCAGGGGATTATTTAGAAACACCCTTATGACTTCCAAAAAATGGCTGTTGCTGCACACCAAACCCAATAAAGAGGATTTCCTGTACTCAGAAATCACGGCGCGTGCCCTGGATTGCTTCTATCCGCACCTGCGGGTAAAACCTGCCAACCCGCGCTGCCGAAAAATTAAGCCATTTTTCCCGGGCTACCTGTTTGTATTTACCGACCCTTCCAGCATTCAGGCGGCTGAACTGCGCTGGCTGCCCGGTTCTGCCGGGTGGGTACATTTCGGGGGTGAGCTGGCCGAAGTGCCTGAAAACGTGATCGACGGTATTCGCCGCCATGTGGAACAGCTTAACCACAATCCCCGGTTATTGACACCCACATTCCGATTGGGAGAGCGGGTCAGGATCACGGAAGGTCCCTTTTCCGGCTGGGAGGGCATCTTTCACAGCCAGCTAAACGGCAGCGACCGGGTAAAAGTACTGCTCAGAATCATCCAATCTCAGCAGAAGCTGGTGGAACTGCCCGCCTGCCTGCTGCGCTCCAAAAATCTGCCCTGGCCGAAAGCCGGGTAAGGCGTTCTGCCGGGTCAGTGTCAACTTCTCCTCCGGGTGATATCAAAAAAACGATGTCGCAGGGGCGGAGCATGGTAAAAAACAACCACAACCAGTAAAATTATCCACAAATAGCCACGGCATAAGATATCATTCTAATGGACGCACCTTTCCAAACAAACCCTGACAATGAGAACACCTGCCCCCACCTGGGATTCGAGGAAGATCCCGGCACGGCCATGGCTATTCCGGCGCCGGAGAATTTCTGCCACCGCCTGAACCCGGCGCGCTGCCCCATCGCGCAGCACCAGCGTGAGTACTGCCTGTCAGCCAATCACACTGCCTGTCCGGTATACACCCAGGAGCCAGGGTCGAAAGCTGTTCCGAAGAACATCTTTCACCGCCGTAAAAGATCCCTTCCCCGCATCAAGGCGCGCCACATCCTGCTGGCTTTGCTGCTGGCAGGTGCCGGAGTGCTGGTTGCCATGCTTTATAGCGGAATGATCAGGCTGCCTGCGCTAACCTCTCAAAATCCCATAGCCACGGCTGTAGCCAACACCCCCGTCCTGGAGGTGCTCCTGCCTACATTGACCCCCACACCGGTCTTCACACCCACCGTCACGCGCACCCCCATGCCCCCCACACTGACCCCCACACCCATCCAGCCTTTCCTGCTGGAGACGCCTGCCGGCCCGGTTGGCAGGGAGTTTATCATCCACAAAACGCTGCCCGGAGAAGCCTTGTTACTGCTGGCGGAGATGTATTATACAAGTTCCGAAGCCATCCGTGCCGTTAATTACCTGATGCCGGCAACCATATGGGAGGGTATGCTCGTGGTTGTCCCCTACATGCACAAAAATGTCGTTGGAGTACCCCCCATGACCGTTTACCAGGTTACCGAAGAAAATATGACCATGGATACTCTTGCCCGCCAGCTGGACCTTGATGCCTTAGATGCCAACCTGCTGCTTGAGGTTAACGGGCGTCCCACCGGTTACACGCTCCAGGTGGGCGAATACGTGCTCATCCCATATCCATTAGCCCTGACCCCAACACTGCTCCCGTGGCAAACCCCCTCCCCCTAAAATGCCAGAGATATTGTTTGTCTGCACCGCCAACCAGTTCCGTTCCCCCATTGCTGCAGCTTGCTTCAGGCGCCGGCTGGAGCAGGCTGGATTGGCAGACAGCTGGCAGGTGAGCAGTGCCGGCACCTGGGCTTACGACGGCCTCCCCGCCCATCCCAGGGCTGTTGCTGAAGCAGCCCGTTACGGCCTGGACCTGGATAATCACCTCACCCGTGAAGTGTCCAGCCCGATGCTGGAGGGTGCCAGCCTGATCGTGGTTATGGAAAATAACCACCGTGAGGCTATCACCATTGAATTCCCGCAGGTCAGCCACAAAGTAGCCCTGCTGGCCGAACTGGCCGGCGACCTACCTATAGATGTAGCTGATCCAGCCAGATCATTCTTCACGGACAGTGCCGAAATTACCAGCCTGCTCTGCCAGTATACCGATGCCGCCTTTGAAAACATACTTACCCGCGCGGCTTCCTCAAATACTGGCACCGGGAGCCAAACCTAAAAACGTCTGTCGCCCGCTCTTCTCCCAGGAGTAATGTGAAAATGAAAACGAACCTCATTAAGGGACTCTTCATCCTGATCGTAGCTGCCTTTGTCATCGGTGCGGCTGTTTTCATCTGGAACGGCTCGATGCCGGGTACAGACCTTCCGTCAAAAGACAAGGCTACCTTGCCAGGCTTGCTGCTTGCTGAATTATCCTCCGGGGATAGTGACATGGGTGCAAATCCACCCAGCCAGGCAGTCACAGCTGCATTAAATCCGGCCGATATGTCCTCCGCTGATCCCGCTGCAGCTCAGCCGATATGTGAGGGACCGGAACAAATGATCCTTCTGGCGACTGGGCGTGGACGAAAACGCCCAGACCGATGTGATCCGCCTGGTGCGCCTGGACTTTGTTAAGCAGCAGATCATCGTGCTCTCCATCCCGCGCGACTTCTGGCTGCCCATCTCCGGGCTGGGTGAGTATGGCGTCTCCGACGGGCGCATTAATGCGGCTTACGGTTATGGAGAGCACTTCACCGGGCGCGGTACCGGCGTGGAAGTGCTGGCGCAGACCATTGCCGATAACTTCAACGTCACCATCGACCACTACGGCATTGTCTATTTCTCCAGCGTCGCCCGCCTGATCGACCAGATCGGCGGTGTAGAAATCCAGCTGGATAAACCGGTTGACGGAACACTCAGCGGGCTGCCTTACTTCGCAGAGGGATTTCACCAAATGGATGGCAAGACCGCCATGGATTTCATCCGCATCCGCTACGTTGACTCCGACGATTACCGCATCGACCGCCAGACCCTGGTGATCAAGGAAGCCCTCAAGAAGATGCGCGACAACCTCTCCATCATGGAACTGGTGACCTTCGCCGGACAGGCCATCCTGGAGCAATCTGTCTCCACCGATGTATCCATGGATTTGATCAACCCGCTGGCCTGTTTGGGCAAAAACATCGACGGCGACAACATCCTGTATCTCAGCGTACCCCCCGAATATTATGCCCCAGCCACCACCTCGCAGGGCGCCAATGTACGCATCCCCTCGCCCGAGGCGGCCGCTTACATCCAATCCGTGATGAACGGCGTGATCCCTCCCACACCGGAATGAGAACCCGACCCGCATGAACACCATTTCCCCTCCATCGACCACCGAAGAACAGTGGGACCTGATCATTTCGCCTCGCAAGAAGTGGTATGACCTGCAGCCTGGCGACCTCTGGCGCTACCGTGACCTGATTGCGTTGTTCGTTCGCAGGGATTTTGTCTCGCGCTATAAACAGACCATCCTTGGCCCGCTCTGGCTGATCATCCAGCCAATCCTGACCACCATCACCTTCACCGTCATCTTTGGCCGGATTGCACAACTGCCCACCGACGGCCTGCCGCAGTTCCTATTCTACATGTCCGGCACGGTCCTATGGAGCTACTTTTCAAACTGCCTGACCGGCACCTCCAACACCTTTACTGCCAACGCCGGCATCTTTGGCAAGGTTTACTTTCCCAGGCTGGTAACACCCATCTCCCTGGTCATCTCCAACCTGGTAAATTTTTCCATCCAATTTCTGCTGTTTATCGCCTTTTTGATCTTTTTCATGGTGCGCGGCGCAGATGTGCACCTTACCCCGTGGGCGCTGACTTTGCCCCTGTTAATTTTCCTCATGGCGGGGTTGGGACTGGGGTTTGGCATCCTGGTATCGTCCATGACCACCAGGTACCGCGACCTGAGCTACCTGGTGGGATTCGGCATGTCGCTGTGGATGTATGCCACCCCGGTGATTTACCCGGTCTCCTCCATCCCGGAGCAGTGGCAGTGGGTAGCAGCGATCAACCCGATCACCCCCATCGTCGAGACCTTCCGCACCGGCTTCCTCGGTGCCGGCAGCGCCTCCTGGACAGGGCTGGCCTACTCCAGCCTATTCATGGTGGCGGTCTTATTCGCCGGTGTGGTGATTTTTAACCGGGTTGAGAAGACATTTATTGATACGGTGTAGCTGGGAGTAACAGCTGGTAGTGGTAGAGGTAGCTAGTAGCTAGTAGATGGTAGTTCAGTGGATTGCTGGGAAAATGGATCAGAAAATTATGGTGATGACTTGAAGATCGCGGCTTTCAGGGATTTAGTGGTCTGGCAAAAAAGTCTTGATTTTGCCAATCATGTTATCGACCTGACAGAAAGATTAGAAACCGGCAGGAGACATTATCGATTGGTTGATCAAATAGAGGCAGCTGCAACATCAGTTCCAATGAACATTGCAGAGGGAAAAGGACGGTTTTCACCCAAAGAATTCAAGCATTTCCTTTTTATAGCACGCGGTTCCCTCTATGAGACCATGACCCTGCTTGAAATATTCAAACTCCGTAATTGGATCCAACCGGCTGACTTTGACATGCTTGATAATCAATCCATCGAAATAGCAAAAATGCTGAACAGCCTGATTCGCTCAATAAAATCTGATGAATAAATCCTACCAGCTGCGAGCCACCTGCCTTGAATCATTTCTACCAGTACCTACCCATCCTCCGCAATTCACCTTTCACCAAACACTAATAAATCATTTTTCATAACCAATTCTTCTTTCTAACTCTCCTCTCCGACCTGCACCGCTACGCCGGGAATTCCAGCTTTTCCGGTTTCCTTTATCATTTTTTATGGGAACCCGGTTTTATCTACACCTTCTGGATGCGCACCTGCGCCTACTTAAAATCCAAACCAATCCTGAATTTTCTCCTGTTCCCCGTCTGCTGGCTGATTTTGCACCACTTCGAGATTAAGTTCGGCATCTCCATTTCCTACCGCACCCAAATCGGCAGCGGCTTGTATATCGGGCATTTCGGCGGGATCGTCGTCAATCCCAATGTGGTCATCGGCAGGAACTGCAACATCTCCCACCAGGTCACCCTGGGGGTGGCAAACCGGGGGGAACGCAAAGGGCTGCCCGGTGATCGGGGATAACGTTTACATCGGCCCGGGTGCCAAAGTGATTGGCAGGGTAAGTGTTGGAAACAACGCCGCCATAGGCGCAAACTGCGTGGTTACGAAGGACGTTCCAGAAAACGGCGTGGTTGTTGGCGTTCCAGGGAAGGTCATCTCCATGGACGGATCGACCGGGTACATCCATAACACAGGCTATCAAGATCTTGAAATCAGAAAATGAGTGAAACAACCACCAGGATCCAGGAAATTTCAGGGGATCAAAAATATCAGCAGCACCTGGCGGTTGTCCATGAAACAGCCGCCCGGTACTGGGGGCGGGAAACCAGCCAGGTTGGCGATGCCTTAAAATCAATTGAAATAATCAAGTGGACCGATGGAAAAATGGCGGGGACTTTTCCGCCTTATGCTGGATTTCCCGGCTGTTTTCTTCAAGGTATATTTTTACGAGCGCGGCTTCCAGTTTGAAGTAGAGGGTTTAACAGCCGCCAATGTCATGCCGCCTGTCCCCGGCATCCGTGTTCCAGCGGTTGTCACCATTTTTCCCGACAAAAAAGCTATTATGACCGAGCTGCGATCCTGGCAGGACACCACCTCGCCGTTCAGGAGCTTTTTTGTCCAGTCCCTCAAGATGGACTGGGGCCGGATAGGTACCTGGCTCAGGCAGTTCCACGATTCCCGCACCAGCCTACAGCGCAACGACTATTTTCTGAGCAAGAAATTTGAGAAGATCTGCCGCCCACATGCAGTCTTAGCCGCTCTTCACGGAATCAGCTGCAGAAGATGGAGGGCATCCTCCGGGACGCCCGCGAGCACTACAACACACAACCCTCGAATGGGTCATCTCCCACGGTGATTTTGGATTGGATAATATCAAAATATCCGGATCCGCACTGGATATCATCGATTTTGAAGACTCGCAGATGGCTCCCAGGGAGTTTGATATCCTCAATTTCCTGACACGGCTTGAATACACCAGTTATATTCCCCATCCTAAAGGAACTTATCCTCAAATTTCCCGGGAATTCCTGGATGGGTATGGAATGCAAGTCACATGCACGCCGGGTAATAATTTCTTCTACCTGCTGATCAAACTGGATATGCTGGAAACCTATTACCGGAGGAGAAATGAAAACGCCATTCCCTCCCGGCAAAAAACTATCTACTCATATTTTGAAAAAGAAGGTTTGAAACGAATATTGAAATGGCTGGATACAGTAGAGCTTTCAGGACAAGATAATGTCTAATACAGTCATCTCGGTTGAACATTTAACCAAGCAATATGACCTGGGCGTGATCGGCACAGGCACCCTCAACCGTGACCTTAAACTGCCGGTGGGCACGCCTGCGCAAGCAGCCCGACCCCTATACCAGGATTGGCCAGGAGGAGACCTTTTAAATGGGCCGGCGAAACGATCCTGGCACTGGATGATGTCAGCTTTCAGGTGCAGCAGGGCGAGGTGCTGGGCATCATCGGCAGCAACGGAGCCGGCAAAAGCACGCTGCTGAAGATCCTGTCCCGGGTCACCGCCCCCACCGGCGGGGACGTCAAGATCAAAGGGCGCATCGCCAGCCTGCTGGAGGTGGGCACCGGCTTTCATCCCGAACTGACCGGGCGCGAGAACATCTTCCTCAACGGCGCCATCCTGGGCATGACGCAAGGCGGAAATCGCCCGCAAGTTCGACGAGATCGTCGCCTTTGCCGAAGTGGAGAAATTCATCGACACCCCGTCAAGCGCTACTCCAGCGGCATGTACGTGCGCCTGGCCTTTGCCGTCGCTGCCCATCTGGAGCCCGAGATTCTGCTCGTGGACGAAGTGCTGGCGGTGGGCGATGCCGGGTTCCAGAAGAAGTGCCTCGGCAAGATGGGCGATGTGGCCAGGGAGGGACGGACGGTGTTATTTGTCAGCCACAACATGGCAAGCCATACAAAACCTTTGTAAAAGGGCGCTTACCTTAGAGCAAGGGAAATTACACTATGATGGATTTTCGACCGATGCGGTTTCAAAATATGTTAAATCCTCAAAACAAATGATTACCGAAATTTCCTGGCCTCACGATAGAGCACCTGGAAACGATAATATTCGCTTGTTGAAAGCCTGGATTAAGAAACCCGCAAATCATGGTGATGGTCATGTCTTTACGATAAAGGATGACATTGAAATTGGTTTTGAGTTTAATAATCAAATTCCAGGAGAGAATCTAATTGATGTTGAAATTCATCTTCAAGATGAATCAAATATATTGTTATTTATGTCAAGTACCGATAGCAAATTGACTACAAGAATTGGCCAGGGGAAGATATCGGGCCACTTGTCATATTCCCAAGAAACCTGTAAACCAGGGTACATATACCATTAATAAATTATATTTTGTAAAGGACCATGGGCAACTGGTCTATGCTATCCGGGATGTATTAAACTTTCGAAGTGATAATGCCTGATGAGGATTATTTTGGGTGGATGGGAAAAAAGGAAGGGGTTGTAAGGCCGATCTGGATTGGACATTGACAATTATATAACACCACAATTTTGTCATTGGAATTTGATTCGAAAGTAAATCTAAATCCTTACAAGAACCAGTCAATACCGCAGACCAGACAATTTCAATCATATTTAGTAAATCAACATAAACCTGCAAATTAATAAAAATTTTCTGAATTATTATTTTCTATCTTGCTAATAAGCTGCTACTATTCATTTTGGAATTTTATCGTTTGGAATAAAGCCATATTATTATGAAAGAAAATTCAATGACTGAAAACAACCTAATAAATATTTCTGATGGTAATCAAATAATGGCATATTTAATCCGTTCAGACTATATTCCAATAAAGTCAGTATTCATCACTCCGCCAGAATTAAGCAGCAAATTGGCTATATCATCTATCCGGAAGGCAGTGAGATCGCTCGTCATATTCATCTTCCGATCCAACGCAAGATTGTTGGAACATCCGAAGTCTTGATTGTCAAGAAAGGTCATTGCTTAATTGATATATACAATGATGGCCATGAGCTGGTTGCCACTCACGAACTTTTCCCCGGTGATGTAATCCTCATGGTTAGCGGTGGACATGGCTTTCGAATGCTGGAAGACACCGTATTCCTTGAGATTAAACAAGGTCCGTACCTGGAAATGGATAAAGGAACGGTCTTAATCATGATACCAGTTAATGAACCCCTAATCGGTGAGCGAGAGTATGAATATATCAACGAATGCCTGCGTACCGGTTGGATCTCATCCGAAGGGCGATTCATCCAGGAATTTGAGGATCGTTGGGCAGCATACTGCTCCATGACCCATGGTGTAGCCGTCAGCAATGGCACAGTAGCCTTGGAGATCGCCATGGCCTGTTTGCAGCTGCAGCCCGGAGATGAAGTCATTCTTCCGAGCTTTACTATTATTTCGTGCGCCCAGGCAGTGACAATGAATGGTTGAAACCGGTGCTGGTTGATTGTGATCCGCGCACCTGGTGTATGGATGTCTCCAGGTCGAGGCAAAAATTTCCCCGCGCACCCGGGCAATCATGCCTGTGCATATTTACGGCCATCCGGTAGATATGGATCCTTTGCTGGAAATTGCACAAAAATTCAACTTAACTGTCGTTGAAGACGCCGCCGAAGTACACGGCGCAGAATATAGAGGACGTAAATGCGGAGGACTGGGTGACATAAACTGCTTCAGTTTCTACGCTAATAAGATCATCACAACCGGCGAGGGGGGAATGGTACTTACTAATGATACAGGAAAAGCCGAGAAGCTGCGCTCGCTGCGGAACCTGGGTTTTACAAAGGAAAGGCGCTTTCACCATACGGAGCTGGGTCATAACTACCGCCTGACCAACATGCAGGCCGCCATTGGATTAGCCCAGTTGGAGCGAATTGAACAATTGGTGGAAAAAAAGCGCTGGATTGGGAAAGCCTATACGGAGAGGCTGAATGGATTGCAATCTCTTCAGCTTCCTATGGAAGAGGGTTGGGCCAAAAAATGTCTACTGGATGTACGGCGTTGTCCTGGACGAAAGCACCGGGATGGATGCATCTGGATTCGCAGGATTGCTCTGCGAGCAAGGGGTGATGACCCGCCCGTTCTTCCTTGGCATACACGAGCAGCCAGTATTCCACAAAATGGGCTTATTTTTAGGGGAATATTACCCGGTCACCGAGCGCATCGCCCGCCAGGGACTTTATTTTCCTTCCGGCATGGCCATCACTGAGGACCAGATTGACCAGGTCTGTGAAAGTGTCATCAAGATATTACAAAGCGTTTAATTTACCTGTACCTGAGGTTATATGAACGATAGTCCGAGAATTGGGATCTTCCAGGCAAAATGGCCAATGCAACCGCTGACACCAATGCAATTAAGGTCTTGTCTGAGAAAGGATTTATTGTCGATGTATTCTTGTATGATGTTTCTGAGGAAATCGATAACCTAAACGAATACTTAGAGGATGAGAATAAGGATGTTAATATTCTTAAATTTGGTAACCAAAGTTGTAAGCCCGGTTGGAACGAAACATCATCAAAAAGACAGCCTGATAAGAAAATCCTTGCAGAAAAAACAGCGGGGGATTTCCGTTCCAACAAGGCATACAACCGGTTATACAGCGCTCTTTCAAAATTGAAAGGCAAAATCTGGACCATTTTTTGCATTAATGATTTAGATATTTTACCCAAATCGATTTATGAACCAGTCATTCAATATATGGACGGAAGATCTTATAAAGCATTCATCGGGATTGAAAGATATGGGCTGGCCTGGGCAGGATATGCAGCTCGAAGACAGGGAGTGCCACTTGTTTATTGGAGTTATGAACTATACACTCATGATCATCCCCGGTTTAAAGACTTCCAAAGAATTTATTCGATCAAAAAGGGTTGAAAGAAAATATCACCAGCAGGCCAAGGCAACCATTGTACAGGATGAAGACCGTGCAAAGGTCTTACTTAAAGATAATCATATTAAAAAAAATGATGCTATCTTGATACCTGTGTCATTGCTGGGTGAATCCAATAGCTCAAAAACAGACTACTTACATCGCATGCTCGGGATACCAAAGAATAATAGAATCATATTATCTTTGGGAATGATGGCTCCATGGAGACTAACCAATGAGATGATTATTTCTGCTCAAAGCTTTCCTGAAACGTGGGTTTTAGTTGTACATGGTTCCTGCGAAAGCGTTAAATATAATGGTCAACTAGAAAACCTTAATCAAAACAATCGTGCCATTATATCAACCAAAAATGTACCCGTATCTGATCTCAATGACCTGGTATCATCCGCGGACATAGGGCTTGTTTTTTATTCCAACAATAATGAAAATGACCTGCTGGCTGGTAAATCTTCCTATAAAGTTGCACAATATGCAAAAGCCGGAGTCCCGATGATAGCGAATAATTATCCTTCATTCAGGAAAGTATTTGATAAATACGAATGCGGCAGGTGCATTGGGAGTATGGATGAGATGAGACCTGAGATTGAAAAAATATTCGATGACTATGATCGATATCAAGCAGGTGCTATCAAAGCATATGAAGAAGTATATGAATTTTCAAAACATTTCAACCCATTCGTGAGCTGGCTCTCGGACCTTTGAACTATCCCGTTTTTAATAACCCATATGCGAATATTTCAAACATAATTACGGAACATATTAAACCACTTTTCCCTTTTTTTGACGGCCTTACCAGATATGATGAGAATAATGGTAAGTAATCCTTGATAAATTGCCATAAATAAGAAAATGAATAGGGACGGATAATAAAGATGCAGATAGAGTTGGATAAATGAACAATTTATAAAAAAATTTTCGCCAATTCGGGTATGAAATTGTAAAATTACCGAAAAAGGCAAATCGGCCACAACCAGATAAATTTTCCTATCAAAGTAAATATATTGATTTCGCAATAAAGCCAGGAGACAGGGTATTGGATATCGGCAGCGGCGGGCAACCATGTCCCCTGGCCACGCATCTTGTGATTTAAGGTTGGAAACAAACCAAGACCGTCCTTATGATCCAATCAAAATTGATTCCCGTCCATTTTTTCTTACCGATATTTTCAGCTTCCTTGTGTAGATAAACAGTTTGACTTTGTTTATTGTTGCCATGTTCTTGAGCATGTACAGGACCCGATTGCTTGCTGCAAAGAAATTCAGAGAATTGCTCAAAGAGGTTACATCGAAACCCCTTCGCTTGGGAAGGATATGCTTTTCGGTTGGGCACGGGGATTACACAAATGGCATGTTACAAACCATGGTAATACCCTTATATTCTTTGAATATTCCGATGATTGCTTGACGGATGCAAGACTTCATATTGGAAGAATCATGTTTTAAATACCAAATATCATCCTTTACAGGATGTTTTCTATAATAACCTGGATAGTCTTAATGTCATGTTCCCCTGGCAAGGCGGATTTGCGGTTGAGGTATTCCATAACAAAGTAGAACACCTGAAATATATGATCCTTTTACGAAATAACTACTATGCCATAAGCGCAAGTCCGAATATTTATTGCCAGATGAATTTCTGAATCAAATAATGTGAGAAATGCTGGAGTGCACCGGATGGAAATGTCAATTAATAAATCCCACTCACCTGCCAAGGCCATACCAAAATAGTCAGAGAGCCTTCTAATGAGATGAGATATTTTATCATTCAAAAAATTAATATCTCGATTTGATATGATATCAACTTGATACCGATACAATATAACCACGCAGTAATAAATTCCGGGCAGCCTGATGTATCAATCCAATAGATATCTCAACAAGAAATGGATCATTTGCGAATGGTAATTGCTCGTTCATTATTATCAAATCCGTAAATTGCGGCGAAAAGTATATAAGGTCCAACTTGTTAATAAAAAGGTTAAAATTCTGGTTGTTTTATCCCTTATTTTTTGTGGAATAGCCACAATAATATTGGTGATTATATCTAATCCTTCTTTTGTAACGACCTATTTTTCTTCAGACCATTTTCTAACCCCGGGTGGGGAAAAACAACTAGAAAACTATAGACTATTATTAAGCTTGGGGGGAATTTTCTTGATAGTGAGTGGAGCCACATTATTCTTAATAAAAAATCCAGGAAAAATATATGAGAGCATTACATCCTATCTATTCATGGAAAAATCCGGAATCAAAGTTGAAACAAAAACAGCACGAACTGGTATTATTTTATTTTTCGGATTTATAGGAATTTTTGCCTATTTATTAATCCTTTACACGACTCCATTTGGACCCAGTGTCAGTTATGATGCTGCCAAGTATATCAATGCAGCAGAGAATATCCGATCGGGAAAGGGGTTTACAGATACCAGTCCGATCATCCAATATCCCCCTTTCTATCCAATTTTGATCGCCGCGACAACCTTCATAATTCCCAACATTAACCAGGGAGCTCGTTTACTCAATGCGTTCTTCTTCGGAGTGTCAGCAGTACTGGTTGCAATCATTGTTTACCAGAGTGCAAGGAAGAACATTTTTATTACAGCTTTAATAATGACTTTCTTCGTAGCCACGTCGCAACTAATTGAAATATATTCTTACGCCTTGTCAGAACCATTATTTATTGTTTTGACTCTTGCGTCGATCATCCTGTGTTCCATGTATTTTGCGAAACCAACAAACTTTTTATTGATTACTGCATCAATCATTCTCGGATTTTCTATAATTACTCGCTTCATTGGAATAGCTTTTATTCCGGTGTTTCTTGGTGTAGTATATTTTGGGACGAATGGTGGGCCACAAAAGCTGCGGATAAAGCAAACAATATTAGCGTTGGTCTTAGCAATCACCCCGCTATTTGTGTTTACACTGCGAAATTTATTGGTCGCCCAATCTACAGCACCGCGGAGTTTCGAGATTCACGTTATACCATTTTATAATTACATATCCCAACTTGGGGGTATTCTCGCTGCCAATGCAGTTCCACTCACACTTATTGAACTGCCAGCCGGGTTAAATCAATTCTTTTTTGGTGGATTAACAATATTATTGATTGTAGACCTGTTAATAATCCTGAAGAATGCCCGAAACATCAATTTTCACTCGATTAATTTTATACTACCGATCCTCTGTATCCTGTTCTCGGTTTCTTATTTGGTATTCCTATACCTATCGCTTTCTTTTTTTGATGTATCCACTGAGGTAGACTCAAGAATTGTTGCACCCGTATCAGTATTATTATTGATCGGACTTATAGCCACTACTTTGATTGCATGTGGTTTATCTGCCAAAGCCTATCCAGGATATTTGCTTATCTTTGCATTATTCATAACGCTTTTGATTAAAATACCTGATGCTGCCAATCGCACTACATACCTTCATAAAAATGGCAGGGGTCTTACATCGCTCAAATGGCAAACGTCAGAAATCATGAATTATTTGCTTGAGAACCCCATAGATGGGACATTATATACCAATGGAGTTGATGTAATTTGGTTTTTTACAGATTTAGAACCAAGGTCCCTCCCATATAAGTACTTTGCAACGTCTTTAGAAGTTAATGGTTTATATGATACCCAGGTGGAATCCATGTGCAGTGATTTGGCCAAGAAGGCGGCTTTATTAATTTGGTTTGATTCGAAATCAGAGACTTCATATTTTCCGTCAGAAACTGAAATTGTGGGCAAATGTCAACTGAATTTAATAAAAGAATTTGAAGATGGCAGAATATTTGGACAATAAAATGTCATGGACAGGTCGTCATAAACATACAAATTTCTCATCAAACATTCCAATTACTATTAATGGAGCGATAATATATCTATGCGCATTGCGTATGTAAATGCTGCCTATCAAAAGAATCATACCGGCGGGGGCTTTGTTCATATGGGCCAGTTTGTCACGAATGCCGCTGCACTTGGTCATGATGTGTGGACATATGCCGGCAACGAGTATCCGGATGCAAACAATATACCCACCGGACATATTGATCATATTAAGACAATGCGGAAAATGGATGCCCTTTATATCCGTCTGGAAAGCGAATTCCCAACCATCTGCAAGTGGTCGCTGCCTCTTCGGCGTTCCCTTTATGGATTTCCACTCGTTGTTTGGGAGTTCAACACCATTCCTGAAGATGCAACTTTTCGAGGCCTTTCCACCGGGGGCGTGGAGAATTCAATCCGGTTGTATCGGAAGTATTCACGCGGTTGTGACCTAGCAATCTGTGTGGCGCCGTCAACAGCCAAGTATGTAAGTGAAAAGTTGGGAATTAATCGAACAAAAATAATTTATAACGGATCTGATCCAATATTATTTAACCCGGAAAAACCACCTGTAAGAAGAATGGATCCATTCCGGGATTCGATAAACATCGTCTGGATCGGGTCAGCAAAAATACAATATCATGACTTTGAAACGCTTGGTGAGACTGCAAATATTATCTGGAATCAATACAAAAAGCCTGCTATTAATTTCCATATTATTGGGCCGGACCTGAAATTTGTCATGGCAAAAATGCCCCCCAACGTGTTTTACTGGGGAGCGGAAAATTATTATAATATCCCGCACTGGCTGTCTGCGATGGATATTGGTCTTTATATAACCAAGGGAGGCTATTCCACTTATGGTTCACCCTTGAAAGTATTTGATTATATGGCAAGCGGACTGGCAGTTGTAAGATAACCCATCCGGCAATTGGAGACTTATTCGATAAATTGGGACAGGTGGACCTCATGGTTTCGCCTGGGGACGCAAAGTCTTTAGCAGCTGTATTAAACAATCTGGCATCAGACAAAGAACGCATTCAATGTCTAGGGACTGCTGGTCGCCAGTTGGTAATTGAGCGATACAACTGGCGGCGGGCGGTCCAGGACACGATGAATGAGATGGAAGCAATTCTGAAAGAAAAAGGAAAGTTGCCAAAAAATTGAAAAGCAGCATCGTGAATAATCTCCAACTGCCCGAGCCTCCCCCGGGGTTTTCTGGCTGGCCCTGGACAGAAGCGTCCTCTTCAATTCCGGAAAATCAGCCAGATGGTTCACCGTGGCCAAAGATAAGCGTGGTAACCCCATCCTACAACCAGGGGCATTTCCTCGAGGAGGGCATCCGTTCAGTCTTGCTGCAAGGATATCCCAACCTGGAATACATCATCATCGACGGGGGAAGCACGGATAACTCCGTGGAAGTAATCCGCAAATATGAGCCATGGCTGGCTTACTGGGTATGCGAGCCAGACCGGGGACAGAGCCATGCTGTGAATAAGGGGATTATTAAGGCAACGGGCGAAATCCTTTTTTGGCTAAATGCTGATGATGTTTGCTTGCCTGATGCTTTCATAAAAGTTGCGTATGCCTACAAATCTTATTTGCAGCCAAAAATCATTGTTGGACAGGCAAGAATAATAGATGGAAAGGGAAATGTTACCGGTGTTTTAAGGTCAGGGTTTTCTACCTGGAACAATTTTATCTCCAGAACAGAAATTATCCGGCAGGTTTCGACTTTCTTTGATAGAACCCTGTTTGATGAACTGGGATTGATAGATGAATCCCTCAAATATTCCATGGATTATGACATCCTTCTCCGATTTACGCGTCACCATACACCAACGGTTTTAGAAGATTTTCTTTCAGCATTTCGTTTGCACTCAAACAATCAATTTGACAGCAATAAAGTTAAGGGATATGAAGAGTGTGACCGGGTTACTTCTAACTATGCCCAGGGTAGAAGCTATTCGGGATATCGAAGGTGGAGCGCCAACAATTGGTTAAGCCTTACATCAAACAAGAATTTATCCCATGGAGAAAGAATCACGAGTTTGTTTCGAGCCATTCGAATGCAGCCTTTTGTTATGGTATGGCGAGAATTTTGGGCTTCCCTGGGATCATTTCTGTAGTTTGAATATAAAGGATCAAAAGGGATTAACTGTCTAATAAATGAACATCCCTGACGGTACGATTACTTATAATCTCCCTCTGTTGCAAGGATTTTTTCCGTGTGTGGAATCGTTGGACAAATTAATTTAAAAGAACCCATAAACCGCAAATATTTTTCCACAATGTGTGAGGTTCTGGCGCACCGAGGGCCTGATGGCAAAGGCCAAAAATGGCTTGAGGATGATAAAGTAGCCTTGGGCCATCAAAGGTTGTCCATTATCGACCTTTCAGATGATGCTGCCCAACCAATGACAAATGGAGATGCCAGTATCTGGATTACATATAATGGTGAAATTTATAATTATAAGGAGTTAAGACATGAGCTTGAATCCTCAGGCCATCTCTTCAAATCTCATTCAGACACGGAAGTTATTATTCATGCTTATGAAGAATGGGAAACAGACTGTCTAAGGCGTCTCCGAGGAATTTTCTCGTTTGGTATTTGGGATCATAATAAAAAGACTTTATTCCTGGCTCAAAATCATTTAGGTGTTAAACCCCTATATTACTATTTTGATAACGAGCATTTCATCTTTGCCTCAGAATTAAAAGGCAATACTGTCAGACAGAAACATTAAGCGATCTATCCGGCCCGACGCTGTAATTGATTATTTAGCTTATGGATATGTGCCATTCGATAAATGTATTCTAAATAATTTTTGGAAATTACCTGCGGGTCATTATGCAATTTTTTCAAATAATGATTTACACATTCGAAGGTATTGGGAATTAACATATACCGGTGATATATATGATGAGCATGAAGCAACAGAACTACTCCTAAATGCCTTGAAAGAGTCCGTTTGTTACCAATTAATGAGTGATGTGCCCGTTGGTGTATTTCTCAGCGGTGGGATTGATTCGAGTGCGGTAACTGCATTAGTTGATGCAACTCATCCCGAGAATTTAAATACATACACAATTGGATTTGACGAGGAAAAATTCAACGAAATACCTTATGCGGCGAAGGTTTCCAAGCTTTTTAGCTCCAACCACCATGAACAAATTGTTACATATGAATATGCACGAAGCAAGCTTAATACATTCGTTGATATTTACGATGAACCATTCTTTGATTGCTCCGGCATCCCAACATTCATTATCTCGGAAATGGCTAAAAAGGATGTTAAAGTCATTTTGTCTGGCGATGGTGGAAACGAAATATTTGCAGGGTACAAACGTTACGACCAATTTGAGAAATTTGCCATTAAACAGGGCGTAAACGGATCTGTTCAACGCCTGGTGGCAATGATACTTTTGAAACCGCTTCAACAAGCCTCCCAATTTTCATCCCGGTTCAGGAAGGCTGCCTTGATTACAAAGCACAGGTTACAGGATCCGGTCAGCAATTATTTTCAATTGGTCGGATTTTTACATCCCCAAAAACAAAACCAAATTCTTTTTCCGGGATTTGCTGATGCATGCCAATCATCTCCGTACTGGCTGATTGAAAAATTTTGGCATGACTCATATCCAAGAGTGGCAG
Source organism: uncultured Chloroflexia bacterium (assembly GCA_963747965.1). Lineage (GTDB taxonomy): Bacteria > Chloroflexota > Anaerolineae > Anaerolineales > Anaerolineaceae > CAVVGZ01. The sequence goes on from CAVVGZ010000007.1 coordinate 1,046,568, forward strand.
CTGCCCAATATGTGGATATCCATACATACCTTGCAGACGATATATTAACCAAAGTAGATCGTGCATCTATGGCAAATGGCCTTGAGGTAAGAGTGCCCCTTTTGGATTACCGCCTGGTTGAACTCGCTTTCAGAATTTCATGCGGCCTGCAGTATGCAAAAAAAGAAAGAAAATATCTCTTCAAGCGATCGCTTGAAAATTTACTCCCGCAAGAAATTTTAAGCATTCGAAAAAAAGGCTTCAGTGTCCCAATGGGAAATTGGTTTAAACAAGGATTAAGACAGCAATCGGAAAACTTGATCACTGATGGCAGCCTGGAAGGCCATTCCATTCTAAAGCCAGGTGAAGCACGAAAATTTCTTTCAACATCAACACCTGATAAAGCCTGGTTATTATTTTCTCTGGAACTGTGGGCGAGACGATGGTTAGATAATCAAAAAGTCGATATTTAATATTGGACCACAGCTAATTTGAAATCGATATCACAATTTTTCTGCAGAGATATTCCAAAATGAACGAAGATATTTTTATTGTGATACGCTCCATAGGCGAGCGTACAGAAGAAGCTTGTTTACAAATTGTTAGATCGCAAATATCTTCTGATAAGAATATTTGTTTAATAAAAAATAAGCCATTTCCTCTCGCCCATATTGAGAGTGTTGAGAATGCCATCCAAAGCAATGCGCGTTGGGCCCTGCTGCTGGACGCAGATATTCTGCTCAAGGAAAATGCGATCGATACAATGATTTCAGAAGCAGAAAAAATTACCTCTCCATTTTTCCAATACAACTTTCGTATTTTGGATCGAGGGTTTTGCGGTGAGACCTATGGAGTGCATCTATATTCAGTCAAATCATTAAATCAAGCGATTCAATATAAAGAAGTCTGTTTAAATGCCCAAAGACCCGAAAACCAGATGTGTTATTTAATGGCACATAATGCTGGAATTCCGTCGATTTCTTCGCAAGTCACCGTTGCCTTACATGGATATGAACAATATTATTCTGACCTTTATAGAACAACTTTCGTAAGGGCAATAAAATATAGAAGGCATCAGAATTACATGTTCAGCGTTTATAGAGAATATACCTTCAGCAATGACGCTGATGATCTGGATTTTAAATTCATGTTCTGGGGTTTGGTGGATGGAATGATATACGGGTATTCAAATGAGACAGCCCCGCTGGATAGTAATTTTTATCAGCATTATGTGCAAAATATCTATCGTTCACTGAAAATCCAAGAAAAGGACCCACTTACTCTCGAGACAGGTTATGTTGGAAAAAAGTTCTCAGAATATGAACCTGGAGATCTATATTTATCCAACAAATCCTGGATATGTCCAACGAAATATTATACAGTTGAAGTGCCTGACAAATCAATTAATTACAAAATAACAAGAACTTTAAGATCGCTCTTGAGCAGGTTAAAGAAGACCATAAAAGTATTATTCTCCGGTTAATGTACAACCTTATCCATTCAATCAATATCATTGATGAAAATTCTTACACTAACAGCTAACTACCCGCCATCCCATTCCGGCGGGTATGGGCTTCGGGTGAAAAACATTCTAGACAGCCTATACGCAAGGGGCCATGGTATCACGGTGCTTACGACCATCCCTGAAAATGAGTTTGCAGAAAAAAAGGAGACCATCCATTACCCGGTTATCCGCAAACTGCATAACCGTTACACCGCCAGTTTTTTTCCAAAGGAAATCCTGTACGACCTCCTGGATACCAAAGTGCTGGAAGAGCAAATCCAGACCTTTGATCCCGATATCCTCTACCTGGGGCATACCTACATCCTCTCCAAAGCACTGCTGCCTTACCTGGCAGACCGGGATATACCCATCCTGTATGATGAGGGCGGTTCCGGATTGATTGAGGCCTGGACGGAGCACGGCCGTTGGTTCCGCTTTACAGGCGATTATCGGAGCCGGTATACCTTCTTAAATGCCATCAAGCCCTGGATTATCCGGGCGGTATGCAAGATAAGCCGGGGAAGAATTACGCCCGTGTGGACCTGGCCTGATAAAATGCAAATCGTTTTCAACAGCGAATTAAACCGCAGACAGGCGTCAGCCAAGGGTGTCCCTGCGGACCATGCCATGGTAATCCATTCCGGTATTGACACCCAGAAATTCATCCTAAAACCAAGGACCGGGTTTAGCACCCAGCTGAAGATCATCGTCCCCGGGAGGATTGAACGCCGCAAAGGTCAGCTGGATGGAGTATACCTGCTCAAGATGCTGCTGGAGGAAGGGATTGACACCCGCATGATTTTTGCGGGGGCTCATAACGATGATAATTATTATCACGAAATCCTTGATGCAATCCAAAATGAAAGCCTGGCAGATAAAGTCACCATTCGACCGATGCTTACCCAGGATGAAATGGTCCGGCATTACCAGGAAGCAGATATCTGTTTCTTCTCCAGCTACCAGGAAATTGGCTTTTCCAGCACGCCACTGGAAGCCATGGCCTGCGGATGCATTGTGATCTCTTATGGAAATGAAGGCTCAGATGAGATCATTAATAACGGGGAAAATGGATTTCTCGTACCGCCAGGGGATTATGAAGCGATGAAAAACCTGGTTACAAAATTGTCTTCAACACCATCTTCAGTGACAAATATTACCGAGACCGCCAGGCAGGAAATTGAGAACAATTGTACCCTTATAAACTATATCGATCAGATAGAAGCCGCACTTAAAACCCTATCAAAAAAATGATATGAGACCCTTTCAGGAAAATGGCAACCCGGCATTGATGGAAAAAATATCACCCAATCTCATGAATAAATTGGTATGCCCGGACTGCAGAAGTCAGTTAATTCAAACCTCAGGCGATAGTTTTTCCTGCGGTGGCTGCGGCGAATCCTATGGGATATCGGAAACAGGGAATCTCGATCTCAGGCTCAAGCATCCAAAAACGGAACAACTTATTTTTACTCTTGGAATGCCACTTCACATTGGGGATAAGTTCCCGGGGGATAATTTACCCATCAATAGTTCACCACAAAACAATTTCCCGGATAGTAGCATTCCTGAGCATCTCTCCAGCGAATTAATCAGCCATTTTCCAAAAGCTGCAAATAAGGCCAGCATGATGCTTGACCTGGGATGCGGCAGTACAGTACACCGGGAAATCTGCGAACAGGCTGGCTTTGATTATGTCGGTTTGGATTTTGCTGATACCAGGGCGCCAATCTGGGGAGATGCCCATAGCCTTACCTTTTATGGATAACAGCTTCGAATTCATCCTTTCAATCGCCGTGCTAGAACATATCCAATATCCATTTATGATGATCAAAGAAGTTCACAGGGTTTTAAATAGCGGAGGCATATTCATTGGCACAGTCGCGTTCCTTGAACCGTTTCACGGGAACAGCTACTATCATTACACTCACTTGGGTGTATATAATATGCTGGTTTATGGGGGATTTGAGGTTGAACAACTGGCCCCCGGAAAAGGTTGGCAGGTCTTTGATGCACAGGCACGCATGAATTCCTGGGCGATCTTCCCGGGGATGTCAAAATTTATTTCCAAAGCAATCATTCGATTTCCACAGGTCATATCTAATATTTGGTGGAGAGGGTTGAAAATATCAAGGGGGAGCAAGAATACCGGGAGAAATTTTGCAAATTACACGGGTTCATTTTGTTTTGTAGCGAGGAAAAAACTCTAACGCCGGTGCAGCTTCCCAAGCATATGGTTGATCTGGAGATGAATGTTTATCAGCGACTTGCGTGAAAATCCGAAGAAAATTGCAACCGCCTTCAGAATTTCCTTGAATTCCTGAAATTTTCTCAGCCAGAATACCGGCTTGGCAATTTTCCCCCTTTTACCAATATTACTTCCTAAATTAAGGTGGATAGCAACTTTTGGATAGACTCCATAAGATATGATATCTGAGATGCTTACAAAATTGTCAATAGGCATATACAACGGGTAAACGAGTTTTAACAACTTTTTTGCCCCTTTCCGGGTAATTAAATATCCTCCTGTACTAAATGGTCTTTCCATATGGTACGAAGCCCGGTGAATGTCAGTTATGAATTCTCCAAATGGATTTTGGGCTGCACTGGTTGAAAAATTGATATGTTCAAAATTTTGTGGGAGTTGGTCTCTATTTTCAAGAATATCAATTAATGACCGGCTAATTCGGACATCATCCTCAAGAACCAGGACTTCATTGAAATTTTCCTCAAGCATAAGTTCCCACATGTGGATATGCGAGAGAGCGCAGCCAATCTCCCCCGGAGTGAGTTCCCGTCCAAAATCTGTAAGTGCCAACGATTTTGAGTAATACTTTACATCTTCCGGTGTGAGTAAACTGCCGTCCACAGCTTCGATGATCCTGTACTTCACACCCAATCCCTGCAAATGATCCTGCATGAGATGCAGTTTATCAGTATCGCGTTTTAGATTCAAAACCCAGATCGGTACATCCGTTATTTCTGCCAAGGATTCTCCTCAAATTTAATAACGCGATGGGGGCTGCGATTATTTTGGATTCTGTAGATGATATATGGTGTTAAAGACTTTTTCGACAATTTGCGCATCGACATTTTCGCTGAATTTCCTCGCCCAAAAAGAATTTGAATTAACCAGAGCATCAAAATCTTCCAACCGAAATGTATACGGCCTACCCCTTTTCCAGTCGATATATCTCAATGCGTCAAATGTGATTGAATCCTTGAAATCTGAATTCCAGGCCAGGGTGTGCAAGAACACTTCGTCAGCGCACATGGTAAACCGATATTTTTCTTGTATATGTTTTTCCCGGCTGACAACATAATTCGCCAGGTCATGCGTAATACTGAACCAGGTGGTTCCTTTTCTATAGGGACATTTTGTATGCCTGATTCGGTCGATTCCAACAACCTCCTGCAGCTTAATTGACAGAATATTGAGCTGATAAAAAAGGTTACGACCCTTTTTGTGGCCGATGATATCCTGGAAAAAATGATAATACCTGAGACGATTTATAAAAGATGCCCTGGATAAATATTCATCATGAAAAGACAAAAATTCCTTACCCGCATGCAGGTCAAAATAGGCATGGATTTCATCCTGGCTTTTTACAGGCAGATCAACACCTGAAAGCAGATGATAATATTCGTGTTGTGAATTCAAGGCTGCCTTTAAGAGCAAGAGCTCTGCGTCGATCTGGCTGTATGCCCCCCAGGATACCTTGTTCCTTTCCACGAAATAAACATGGGACTTCCTCGTCAGGTTCTCATATTCCTTAACATTAAAAGCCCTGGCTTTTTTATCCACGTGCAAATAGATATCATTGCGGTAATCATCCAGCAAAATAATTAATTTCTTTAAATATTTAAATTCATTGTGAGCCATGATCAGGTAAGCGTGTTTTTTCAAATTTCCTGGCTCCTGAATGATCCAAACATCTGGATCAAAGATTATATAATTTGATTTTGCCAAAAAATGAGTGAATCTCCTCCTGTCTCTATCATTTTACCAACTTATAACCGGGCAGGCATCATTCCGCGGGCAATTAACTCAGTGATTATCCAGTCTTATTCTGCCTGGGAATTGATCATCTGGGATGACGGATCAACGGATAATACCGACAGGATTGTACAGTCTATTTTGATGCACGCATCCGTAAATACTATAGTGAAAACCACGGCGCCGCCTATGCCCGCAACCGGGCCATTGAGCTGGCACAGGGTGAATACCTGGCATTCCTGGATTCCGACGATGAATGGATGCCGGGTAAACTGGAAGCCCAGGTGAGTGCCATGCTGGCCTGGCCGCAGATCGAGGCGCTGTTTTGCAATTTCCAGAACAACCAGCGTTTCATCCGGCACCAGCCAGCCGAACTTTGAAAATTACCCCCATGCCATGAAACTGCTTCAGAAAAAAAATATCTGGGGAGGGCCTGTTTCTAATCCTGTCCGGGATGGCGGAAAGCCTGGCAGCCGGCAATTACTATTGCCACCGATGCGCTGATCATCCGCAGGGAGGTGTTCAACCGGGTCGGATTTTTCAATGAAAAGTTGAGAAATTCGGAGGATTTTGAACTGTGGTGGCGCATGGCCCTCCAAGGGGTGGTTTTTGCCTACCACGACCGGGTCATGTTCAACCGCTACAAGATGGCAGACAGCCTGAGCGGCGCCAGCATCCCGGCCTATCAAAACCACCTGGAGGCCCTGGAGTCCTGCAAAACAGCTGCACTGGCAGCCAACCGCCCCGGCCTGGTTCCGCTTCTGAATCCATCCTTCCGCAACACCTGGATGAACCTGATCCCGCTGTATGCTGAGAGCGGGGACCGCAAAGCCATGCTGCATGCTTTTTCCCAATCCATGAAATACGGTTTCACCCTGGGCGCCGTGCGCCTGCTGCTGCAGTCCCTGCCGAGGTCATTTCAGCGCTCATCCAGGGCAGCCATAAATGGATAAAGCACCAGTGCCGCACCAATTCCACACCAACCAACCCATCCGCGTCCTGCACATATTTGCGCCGGGCATCCGCAGGCGCTTCACCGGGCCCGTTGTGCAGTGGAAGTACTACTTCAGCCGCTGGGATGACCCGCGCGTGGTGCACTCTGTTGTGGATACCCAAGCAGGAAAGCTGGCGGACTCCCGGGAGGTGTTCAACTTCCAGCTGGCGGAGACGCAGCGCAAAGCCAGCAGAAGGGAGAGGTTCACCTGGATCCTGGCATTATTCCGTACCCTGGTCCGCCGCAGAAGCGAATTTGACCTGGTGCACGTGCACGTGCTGTGGTGGGGCGGCCTGCTCACCGGCCCGTGGGGCAGGTGGAGCCGCTGCCCGACTGTCTACGAAAGCGTCCTGCTGGGTGCGGATACCCCGGGCGGCATCCTGCAGGAGAAATTCGGAAAACTCAAGCTGCGCTGCCTGCAGAGTTTCACCGGCATCCTGGCCATCTCTGAAACCCTGGCAGAGGATTACCTGCAGCACGGCTTCACCCCTGAGCGGGTGCACCTGCAGATGAACAGCGTGGATACAGATCTGTTCAAGCCGCCTTCCTCTGCGGAGCAAAAAACGCTCCTGCGGGAGAAGTACGGCCTGCCGCGGCATTCAAAAATTCTCCTTTTTGTGGGCAGCATCATCGAAAGAAAGGGCGTGGACACACTGGTGCATGCCTTTATCGAGGCTGCCGGGATGAATCCCGATTTACACCTGGTGATCACCGGCGCAAAGAATAAAAATGAAAACCCCTCCCTGGATGAAGATTTTGTGAACCGTCTCATGCAGCTCATTTATCAGAACGGGATGGAAATGAGGGTAAAATTCACAGGATTGCTGCAGGACCGGGAGCAGCTGGCGGATATCTACCGTGCTGCCGATATCTTCCTTTTCCCCTCCCGCAATGAGGGCCTGCCCACCGTGGTGCTGGAAGCCATGTCCGCCGGTTTGCCGGTGGTCACTGCGCAGCTGCCGGTACTTGAGAAAGTGATCAGCCACGGGGAAAACGGCCTGTTTGTGCCGCCCGGCGATGCGGCCGCACTCAGCGCAGCCGTACTGCGGCTTTGCAAGGATGCCCCCCTGGCGGAAAGACTCAGCTGCGGCGCAAGGGCGTCTATTGTTACTCACCACACTTTTCCAGCCTGGCAGGCTGAAAAAGTGGCGTTATATCAAACCCTGATCAATAGAACGGCCGTCCGCTGATATGGAATCCACCTTTTCCTTAATCCTGGCGCTCCTGCTGGTTGGCATCATGTCCCTGGCAATCCTTGCAAAGCCGTATCTCGGGCTGATTGTGATTGTAGCCACCCAGCCGGTAATCGACCTGCTGCCTGAAATCCCTTTTATTGACTCGGTGCTGCCCTTGATCGGCGCCGTCACCGTGGGGGCCTTCCTGATTAATGCCAACCGGGGCAGCTGTAAAAGGAGCTTTCCGTTTCAACCTGACACACCTGCTGGCCGGGATGCTGATTGCCTGGATGCTTGTTACCCACCCGCAGGCTGCCTGGGCCGGCAAAGACCGCAACTGGTTTCTCACCTACCTGCAGCTGTGGTTCCTGCTATGGTTAGCCGGAGTGCTGATGGATAGCCCGGCAAAATACCGGCAGCTGATGTGGGTGTTTGCGCTTACCACCCTGGTCTCCGCCGTTTCTGTCATAAACCGCCAGGGCGGCTTCACCAGTGAAATTGACCCGCTGGTGCGCGCCTCAGGTCTCACCCAGGGAGCCAACACTGCCGCCCGCTATTTCACCGTCACCTTTGTCTTCCTTTTCTACCTGAGGACCGTCTCCCGCAATTTTTTCATTCGCCTGGGTGCGACCCTGGGGATGATTGTCACTTTCCTGGGGGTGTTCTACACCGTCTCGCGCACCGGGATGCTGCTGCTTGCGATCGCCCTGGCAATGCTTTTTTTACTGCAGTCAAAATTCAAGTACCGCCTGCAGATCACGGTAATTTCCGGTGCTGCCCTGCTGGTGTTGTTTGTATTTAGCGGGAGCATCTTCGCATTTATCGGTGAAATTGCACCCTCCATTGAGGCAGGCAGCGACACAGTCGGGCTGCGCTATGCGCTGTGGGATGCCGGAGTACAGATGTGGCAGGACCATCCCGTAAGCGGGGTTGGCATCGGCGAGTTTAAATTCGAACTTAAGAACTACCCCAACCGCCAGTATGCGTTTTTATTCAACAAGGGGCTCGTAGCCCACAATATGTACATCTCCATGCTGGCGGAAACCGGCGCCATGGGATTCCTTTTATTCATCGCCCTCCTCGGCAAATGCCTGCTGGATCTGTGGAAAGCAGGCAGAATTAAGGACCCGCAATTTAAAGCACTGCGCAATGTCTGGCTGATTGTGTTGGTGGTGATGGTGCTGGGGGGATTAACCAAGACCGACCAGGTGGATAAACTGTTGTGGCTGACCATGGGGGTGAGCGTGTTTTTCAACAACCTGGCAAAAATGGAAAGAAGAAAAGCTGTTGAAAAGCCTAAAGAATATCCAACTCCACAGGCATTGATGGAGATAAAAACTCCTTGATTTATCCTGAGTCTATAAATGCCCCAGGCTTCTAGAATCGCCGTTATTGCCGGGCAGCTTGTTGTAGGCGGTGCCGAGAAACAGCTCCACCTGTGGCTTTCTCATTTGGACCGGGAGAAGTTTGACCCTGTGGTTTTAACCCTGCACCCCGGGCATAACGATTACTGGGAAAAACCAATTGAGGATTCAGGCATCCCGCTGCACCGCATCCCGCACCGCAAAAGCAGGGTGCTTCGATTGGTTAATGTGATCAAAGTATTGAGTCCCTACCAGCCGCGGCTTGATCCACGGCTGGCACCTGTTTGCCAGCCCCTATGCCGCCCTGGCAGCAAAATGGCTGGGCGCAAAAAGCCTGGGCAGCGTACGCGGGACATACCAAACCTTTTCTGATCAAGCCTTGGCAGCAAACCTGACCCTATATTTTACGGATGCCATCCTGGCCAACTCAAAATCCACGGCCTCCCAACTGCTCACGGCCCGCAAACGTAAAAGTCAGAGGATTTTTGAAGTACAAAATGCCGTTGAGGAAAATTTTATCGAACGGAATAAAATCAGGGGTAGCCTGGTGGAACAATTCGGGCTTTCCCCACAAAATATTTGGATTGGTTCCATCAGCAGGCTGGACCCAAGGAAGCATTTCGACCTGCTTCTCAAAGGATTCTCCCTTCTCAAAGAAGAAGTGAAGGGCATCCATTTTCTCCTGGTAGGGGATGGCCCGGAAAGAGAAGGTCTTATAAATATTACCAAAGAGCTGGGAATTGAAAAGGAAGTAACCTTTACCGGTGAAATTCCAATGGCAAATACATGGCTTAAGGCGCTGGATATTTTCTGTTTTACTTCTGCAGACGAAGGACTGCCCAACGTGATCATGGAAGCGGCTGCAGCCGGGCTGCCGATCGTCACCTGGCGGCTGCCATTTTATGAGGAGCTGCTTGAAAACCGAAAAACCGCCCTGCTGGTAGAGCCGGGGGATGTGGCTGGCCTGAAAAACGCCCTGTTAGAATTAATTCAATCACCCGAGTTAAGAGATCAACTCGGGCAGGCTGCCCGCCGGCACGTGCTGGAAGGATTTTCCACCGAGCGTTATATCCAGCAGATGACCGGCGTCTACCAGGAAATCCTGGCAGGAAAATCCCCTACATCACCGGGTGAACCATGATCCTGCTCTACCACCTAATATTCCCCGATACAACCCCAAAAGACGCCTGGAACGCCGGGCAGATTATCCGGCTCTGTGACTTTATAAAACAGATCACCTGGCTGAAGAGCCGGTTTAATATCGTATCCCTTGAGAAATACCTGGACGACCGGCGGCAAAATAAACCAGCGGCTCGCAGAAATATCGCCGTAACATTTGACGACGGCTACCGCAGCACTTATGAGCTTGTCTCCCCTTTCTCCTTCAAAATGAGGTGCCGGCCACTTTTTTTACCTGCACCGCCCACCTGGCAGGATGGGACAGTTGTTATGGTTTGCATATTTCAATGCACTCTGTTTTGAAAAAGCCTATGCAAGGATTGTTGATTGAAAAGAAAATATTTCCCTTAGTATCAGAAAAGACATGTTTTACAGCCTGGCGAACCCTGATCAATCTGGCCAGGGCAAGCGGCGACGCGGTTGCCTTTACCAAGGACTTTGCGAAAAATTACCCCCTGCCGGATTTAATTACCCATAAATACCTGGGCATGTCTGCAGATCAGATCTCAGCGTTCGGATCAAGCAGTGTTTTAGAACTGGGCGGGCACACACACAGCCACCCTTACCTGGATCAAATTCCCTTTGATCAGCAGCTGGATGAAATGCAAAAAAACAAGCATATCCTGGAGGAAATCTCCAACAGCAAAGTGCGCTACTTCGCCTATACCGGGGGGGAGTATGATGCACACTCCCTTGAAGCAGTGAAGAGGGTTGGTTTTGAGGCCGCTTTCGCGGTCCAACCCAAAAACCTGGGGCCCGATTACCAGTATGAAATCCCCAGGATGGATATTTACTCACCTTCATTATTGAAGCTGATGTTGAAGGTCTCCGGCCTGGTTGATCTCGCCAGGAAAATTGGCCTGCGGGGAAATTGAAATATGGCCAAAGGGAACCTTCTCATGATCGGCAACTACCTTGCTTCTCCCAGGTACAACCGCAATGTCTGGCACGCACTGGCGGAACGGCTGGCGGCATCCGGATGGAACGTTATCACTACTTCATCCAGGGAGAATAAGGCTGGGCGCCTTCTGGAAATGCTGTCAACCGTACTCAAGGAAAAAAATCGTTATCAACTGGCCCAGATTGATGTCTTCAGCGGGCAGGCTTTTATTTTTGCAGAAATGTGTACCTACCTGCTGAACATCCTCCATAAACCAGTGATCCTAACCCTGCATGGGGGAGGGCTGCCGGAATTCGCCAGCCGGCACCCACGGCGGGTAGGCCGGATATTCCACAAGGTGGAGGAGGTTGTAACACCTTCCCCCTTTTTACAGCAGGATTTAAAACCGTATCGTAAGGACATCCGCATCATTCCAAATCCAACCGATGTTTCCCGTTCAATTTACCGCCAGCGCATCCAGGCGGCGCCAAATTTGATCTGGGTGCGGTCCTTCCACAGCGTTTACAATCCATCCCTGCCTATCCGGGTTGTTAAAGAATTGACCACCGATTTCCCTGCCACCAGGCTGACCATGATCGGCCCGGATAAGGGCGATGGCAGCCTTGAGAGGATGATGTCCCTGGCGGCGGAGTTACGGGTGGAGGACCAAATTGAAGTGATCCCAGGCGTCCCCCACACAGAAATCCCGGGATATTTGGACCGGGGCGATATTTTCATCAACAGCAGCAATTATGATACCGCTCCCCGCAGCCTGCTGGAGGCCATGGCCAACGGGTTATGCATCGTTTCAACCAATGTCGGCGGCGTTCCCTGGCTTGTAGAAGACCAGGTGGAAGGGCTGCTTGTCCCTCCCGACAATCCGCAGGCCATGTCAGCCGCTGTCCGGCGCATTCTTGTTGACCCGGGGCTGGCAACCCGGCTCTCCGAAAATGCCCGCCGTAAAGCGGAAAAGTTTGATTGGCACTCGATTTTACCCCAATGGGAGAGCCTGTTGATAGAAGTGATTGAGGCGCATCATGGGAAATCTTGACGGCTTGTATAAGCAGTCGCCCACCTGGCTGCAAAATGCCATGGTTTCCACCTATGGTACCTACTGGCGTTGGGCGCGCTTTTCTGGCAGTTTCAGGCAGCATGAAGAAGGATACCGCCTCAGGGAATCCTTTGATCTCCCCGGATGGCAGCAATACCAACAGCAGCAGCTCAAAGGATTGTTATCCATCTGTGTGCGGCACGTCCCATTTTACAGGCAAAACTGGTCCCTTCGGCAGGCAAAATTGGCAGCAGAAAATGGCCAGCTTGAAGGGATACCTTTGCTGGAGAAGGATGCAATCCGCGCAAATGCGGATCTTTTTCTGCGCCAGGACCAGAAACCGTTCCCGAAGTTCCGGTTCCATACCTCCGGGACCACCGGGACGCCGATTGACTGCACCTATACGCTATCCGAACTGCGTAACTCGATGGCCTTGCGCGAAGTACGTTCTGCCAATTGGGCCGGGGTGTCGTTTAGGACTGCCCAGGGCTACATTTTCCGGGCGGATGGCGGAACCGGATCCGGAAAGCAAGGGACCCTATTATCGCTACAATGCTGCCGAACAGCAGGTTTATTTCTCAGCGTTTCACCTTCGGCATGACACTGCACAGAGTTATGTTGACGCCCTGCATAAACACAAAGTCCAATGGATGACGGGTTATGCCGTCTCTTATTATCTGCTGGCCAAATTCATTATGGATCAAAAAATTCAAGTGCCGCCGCTTAAAGCCATCATCACCACCAGCGAAAAACTGACCCCGGAAATGCGCCGGGTGATGGAGGAGGCCTATCACTGCAGGGTGTACGAAGAATACAGCACGGTAGAAAATGCTTTGTTCGCCAGCGAATGTGAACAGGGTCGGCTGCATGTCAGCCCGGATGTGGGCATCGTAGAAATACTGCGTCCGGATGGGAGCCCATGCGAGGCGGGTGAGGTTGGCGAGGTTGTCACTACCTGCCTGATGCGCACTTACCAGCCGCTGGTGCGCTTCCGCTTGGGTGACCTGGCTGCATGGGACCCTCAGCCCTGTCTTTGCGGCAGGGACATGCCGGTAATCCAGGAGGTGGTCGGACGGATTGAAGATGTTGTTACCGGCCCGGATGGCAGGAAGATGGTGCGCTTCCACGGCATTTTCGTAGATCAGCCCAATGTGGTTGAAGGCCAGATCATCCAGGAAACCTTATCAACAATACTTGTCAAAGTGGTTCCAACCGCAAATTTTAATGGGGATGATGTCCAGGAGATCATCCACAGGGTGCAGCAGCGCATGGGATACGAAGTGCATGTGCAGGTTGAATGTGTCAACGAAATTCCACGCACAGCGTCCGGAAAATTCCAGGCAGTAATCTCAAAGGTTCCATCTTGATCAGCATTATCCTCCCCATCCGAAATGAAGCCCAAACTATCCGCCGCTGCCTGCAATCCGTATTTGCCCAGGATGTTTTACCAGGAGAGATGGAGGTGATTGTCACGGACGGCATGTCCAGCGATGAGACACGCCAGATCATCCAGGAACTACAAAAGGAACATGCGAACCTGGTGATGCTGGATAATCCCGGGAAGATCGTGTCCACAGGCATGAATCTGGCCATGCAGCACGCCAAGGGTGACATCATCATCCGCGTGGATGGGCACTGCACCATTGCCCCGGATTATATTAGCAGATGCGTGGAGCATTTATCCCAGGACAACGTGGATGGCGTCGGGGGGCCGATGGAAACAATCGGAGAAACCCCATCAGCCAGGTCAATTGCCATTGCAATGAGTTCCTCTTCCGGCGTTGGTAATTCAGCATTCCGGACGACATCCGGGAAAACGATGCTGGCGGATACAATCCCCTTCCCGGCATATACCCGGGAAATTATAGAAAAAGTTGGACCATACGATGAAGAACTGGTACGCAACCAGGATGATGAATATAACTACCGGATACGCTCGGCCGGTGGCAGACTGCTTTTGGCTGCCGATGTCCACTCCAGATATTATTCCCGTGCATCCCTCAGCCAGCTGTGGCGCCAGTTTTTTCAATATGGATTTTATAAAGTGCGTGTCCTGCAGAAACACCCCGCACAAATGAGCCCACGCCAGTTTGCTCCACCCCTGCTGGTAGGTGGATTAATCGCCTCTTTTCTCCTCGGACTGTTTAATCCGAATGGTTGGATGGGATTTTTCAGCCTGGGAGGGATTTACCTGCTGTTTATCCTGGCCTCCTCGCTCTTGATTGCAATCCGTAAGGGCTGGAAACACCTCCCGCTAATGCCACTTTGTTTGTTTTGTATGCACTTCGGTTATGGGCTTGGATTCATCGCCGGCTTAATAAAGTTCTGGAATCGCTGGAGCAACAAGGATGAAAGGGAGTTCCAGCCTGATGATTGATCAAGACCTGCAGCGCCTGCAACAGGAGTATGCCTTGCGTGCCAATGAATTGGATAAGCAATATCTATACGCATTTACCAATCCAGAGTACCTGTTTACAATCCAGCATCGTGAACGTGCGATTCTCCAGCAGCTCAACAGATTGAAATTCGGAAACTGGCAAACAAGCCGAGTCCTTGAAATTGGATGCGGCGGCGGGGGTATCCTGCTTGACTTTCTCCGCTACGGTTTCAACCCGGACAATCTTTATGGCCTGGATCTTCTGGAAGACCGCCTGATAACAGCGCATACAAAGCTTCCGCATATTGGAATCAGCTGCGCGGACGGCCAGCATGTGCCATTTCCCGATCACACCTTCGACCTGGTTGTGCAATTTACCGCGTTTTCATCCGTTCTGGACGAGACTATCCGCCGCCGTATGGCATCCGAAATGCTGCGCGTGCTCAGGCAGGACGGCGCCATCCTCTGGTATGATTTCTGGCTGAACCCTGCCAACCCGCAGACCCGCGGCATACGCCCATCCGAAATAAGGGCACTTTTCCCAACCTGTTCCTATACATTTCGCAAAATAACCCTGGCACCGCCCATCGCCCGCCGCATCGTCCCCTTCTCGTGGACCCTGGCGCAGCTGCTGGAAAACCTGAAAATCTTCAACAGCCATTACCTGGTGCTCATCCGCAAAAAGTCCTCATGAAATCGTTTTTACTGCGGTATGCTGCCTCTCCTGGCATGGCTTGGCATCATTCTTATCCTCTCCTCCATTCCCAGGCGTTATGACTTCATTCCAACCTGGTTCTGGCACTCTATCTACCCCTGGCCTCCATTCAATCTATTTGTCAGCTGGGAGGAACTGCTCAGCGCCTCGATACATATGGGGCTGTTCATGGTGCTGGCTTTCTTTCTCGCAAGACTCATCATCAAGCCGGGAAAATTCAACCGCCTGCTGTATTTTGGAGTATTCATCCTGGTAATCCTGATTTCCTTTGGCGATGAGATCTACCAGCGTTTCCATCCCGGAACGCGGCTTCGAGATGAACGACCTCTACATGGACGCAATCGGGGCATTAATCGGATTGGGATTGTTCCGGGTATGGGACAGACGATCCCGCTTGAAGGTAAATAGATTTCCTGCCCACCAGGATGATTTGACAACCTGATCAATATGTCAACCATTATGGTATACTAAAGTGACCATCTTAAGAAAACGTACCTTAGTTATCAAGCACCCTGCCCTGGGGGTAATGGCTGCAAACGTAAAATGGGATTTTCATTGGATTCTGTGACTGATAGGCATAAAGGGGAAACCATCGAATTAATGGAAGTGAAATCCTCCACATCCCTGATGCATCCTATCAACGCCTTTCTAAAACGCCTTATGGATGTGCTCATCTCTGTCCTGGGGTTGCTGCTGCTCTCCCCTGTTTTTGCCGTGACTGCAGTGCTGATCCGGCGTGATTCGCCTGGACCGGTCTTCTTCCACAGCCAGCGCATGGGGCGGGGTGAAACGCTTTTCACCATCCATAAATTCCGCACCATGTATGTAGACGGCAGCAGCTCGGACGGACCAAAAGTGACCGCCTCTGGCGATAAACGCATCACTCCCCTTGGTCGCCAATTGCGCCACACGAAAATCAATGAGCTCCCCCAGCTCTGGAATGTGCTCAAGGGGGAGATGAGCATGGTGGGGCCTCGCCCTGAAGATCCCGAATACGCCATGAAATGGCCTGAAGATGTCCGCCGGGAAGTGCTGTCGGTGCGTCCCGGGGTCACCAGCCCTGCTTCGATCATCTATCGGGATGAGGAGGAGATTCTTAATAGCGCCAGTCTCATGGATGATTATATGATCCGCATCCTTCCCGAAAAGCTGCGCCTGGACCAGCTCTATGTACGCAACCACACTTTGCTGGGTGATCTGGACGTCCTCTTCATGACCATGATCCTGCTCCTGCCGCGCATCCGCAAATCCCAGGTGCAGGAAAGCACTCCTCTATTCAGGCCCGGTTTATAATTTTGTCAGCCGATATTTCACCTGGTTTGTGATCGATACGCTGGTCGCCTTCATTGCCATCAGCCTT
Source organism: uncultured Chloroflexia bacterium (assembly GCA_963747965.1). Lineage (GTDB taxonomy): Bacteria > Chloroflexota > Anaerolineae > Anaerolineales > Anaerolineaceae > CAVVGZ01. The sequence goes on from CAVVGZ010000007.1 coordinate 1,063,140, forward strand.
TCCGGGGTAATCTGGAGGCTGAATGCCCCCCTGGAGCTTGGAATCGCCAAAGCCAGCGGTATTGCCGTTTTCATCGCCCTCTTGCTTGGATTTACCAATTTTCTTTTTGGCCTCAGGCACGTCACCTGGCGTTATGCCAGTTCAGTTTATGTATTCGATATCGCCCTATCCACCGGGTTTACGGCCATCATTCTCATACTGATTAATCAAACCCTTTACAGCCCTCCGCTTCTCCCAATGAGTCTTATCGTCAACTTTGCCCTGTTGACCTTCATTGGACTGGTGGCAGTCCGCTACCGCGAACGCATGATGACCGGTTTGGCAAACCGCTGGCTATCCCTGCGGGGGAGCCGCACCAACATCGGCGAGCGTGTGCTCATCGTGGGCGCCGGGGATGGCGGGCAGCTGGCAGTCTGGTTGATTCAAAAGAGCACTTTTTCCGGTGCTTTCTCAATCACCGGATTTGTGGATGATAATTACCATAAGCAGCACCTGCGCATGGCCGGTTACCCGGTTCTGGGAACAACTTATGACATTCCAGCCATCGTTGAAAAACACAAAATTGGCATCATCCTATTTTCCATCGAAAAATGTTCACCGGATGACCGCGAGCGTATACTTGCCATATGCAGAAAGACAGCCACCCGCTTGGTAATCATCCCGGACCTGATGAAGATCCTCGAACACTCGATGAGCCGGGCTGCCGTTGAGGAACAGCCATGACCTATAAATTGACATCAACCAATGTGCTTGTAACAGGTGCGGGAGGTTTCATCGGCAGCCGCCTGGTTCAGGAACTGATTACAGCCGGAGCGCAGGTAAAAGCCTTCGTGCGTTACAACTCACGCCAGGACTTTGGCCTCCTGCGCTTGCTGCCGGAGGAATTCCTGTCCGAGGTGGAAATCATTGCCGGGGATTTGAGCGATGCACATGCGCTTGAGCAGGCAGCCCAGGGTGCAGAAGTAATATTCCACCTGGGGGCGCTCATTTCCATCCCCTATTCCTACCAGCATCCCGGCGAGGTGGTAGAAAGCAATGTCATCGGCACACTGAATGTGCTGCAGGCCTGCCGCAAAACCGGCTGCAGGTTGATCCACACCTCCACCAGTGAAGTATACGGTACTGCCATTTATGCGCCCATTGACGAACAGCACCCCCTGCAGGGACAGTCACCCTACGCCGCCAGCAAGATCGGTGCAGATAAGCTGGTAGAAAGCTATTACCGCACCTATAACGTGCACGCCGTCACCGTACGGCCGTTCAACACTTACGGCCCGGGACAATCCGCACGGGCTGTCATTCCCACGATCATCACCCAGGCACTCAGCGGTGATTTCATCCGCCTGGGCAACCTGGCAGCCAGGCGAGATTTCACTTATGTGAGCGATACAGTGGATGGTTTTTTGCGCGCCGCCCAAACCGAAGGTATCGAGGGCCAGGTTTTTAACCTTGGGAGCGGAGCGGAGATCAGCATCGGGGACCTGGCTGAGATTGTGATCCAGCTGGTAGGCAGGCCGGTAAAGATTGAGAGCGACCCCGCCCGCCTGCGCCCGGAGAAATCTGAAGTGATGCGCCTGGTATCGGATAACCGCAAAGCGCAGGAAATCCTGGGCTGGCGGCCCGGGGTGGACATTCACAGCGGTCTGAAACAAACCATCGCCTGGATTGAACGGCACCTTGACTTATACCGTCCCGGGCAGTATGAACTCTAAAAATTCATTTCTTTCAGGGAGGATTGTTTGAAAGCTGTCATTCTTGCAGGCGGCAAAGGCACCCGCCTGGCACCTTATACCCGCGTTTTTCCGAAACCGATGCTCCCGATTGGCGATAAAACCATCCTGGAGATTCTCCTGGGGCAGATGAAGAAGTCCGGTATTAACCATGTTGTTCTGGCTGTTGGGCACCTGGCCGGTTTGATGCGGGCATTTTTCCAGGACGGGAAGAATTACAACCTGGATATCACCTACAGCATGGAGACCAAACCCCTCGGCACAGCCGGACCCCTGGCAAATATCGATGGATTGACGGATACCTTCCTGGTGACCAACGGAGACGTTCTTACCACGTTGGATTTGGCCGACCTGATCCGCTTCCACAAGCAACATGGCGGCATCCTCACCATCGCCATGCACCAGCGCAAGGTGCAGGTTGACCTGGGAGTTATTGAGCAGAACAGCGATCATCAAGTTATCGGGTATAGCGAGAAGCCTACCCTGCAGTACAGCGCATCCATGGGCATTTATGTCTTTGAGCCGGCCGTGATGCAGTACATCCATAAAGACGCATACCTGGACTTCCCTGACCTGGTTAAGAACTCATCAAGCAAGGTGAACGGGTGATGGGCTATCCCTATGACGGCTACTGGCGGGACCTTGGCAATCCCACCGATTACGAAGAAGCTGTCACCGATTTTGAAAAAATGCGTGCCCAATTTGTGGCGGAAGACTAACCCATGAAATGGAACATCCCCTTATCCGACGTGTCCATTGGAGCGGAGGAATATCATGCCATCCACGAAGTACTTGAAAGCGGCTGGCTCACCATGGGGTCTGTCACCCAGCAGTTCGAAGCGGAATTTGCCGCCTACTGCGGAGTAAAACATGCCGTGGCGGTCACCAATGCCACTGCCGGACTGCATTTGATCTGCGCAGGTATCGGGCTTGGGTCCGGGAGATGAGGTCATCCTGCCTTCCCTTACGTTTGTGGCCAGCGCCAATGCCGTGCGTTACACCGGCGCCACTCCCGTATTTGCCGATATCACCAGCCTGGAGGATTTGACCGTCTCGCCAAAGGCCATTGAACAAGCCATCACCCCCCGCACAAAAGCCATCATGGTGATGCATTACGCAGGCTACGCCTGCGATATGCCCGCCATCCTGGCCCTGGCTGAACGGCACCACCTGCAGGTTGTTGAAGATGCCGCCCATGCCGCGGGATCTTTCCTGGATGGCGGACACCTGGGCACCCTGGGTATTGGCGGCTGCTTCAGCTTCTTCCCCAACAAGAACATGACCACCGGCGAGGGCGGCATGGTGGTTACAAATGATGACCAACTTGCCGAAAAAGTGCGCCTGCTGCGCTCGCACGCCATGACCAGCCTCACCTGGGACCGCCATGAGGGGCATGCCCAGAGTTACGATGTGGTCGACCTGGGCTACAACTACCGCATCGACGAGCTGCGCTCCGCCCTGGGACGCGTCCAGCTGGCCAGGTTGGACAAGGGCAACGCCCGCCGCCGGGAGATCACCGCTTTATACCGCGAGCTTCTGGCTGAGCTGGCGCCATCCGTAACCGTCCCATTCCAGAATCACCCCGGCATCTCTGCCTGCCACATCATGCCCGTCATCCTGCCTGAGGGAAGCGACCGGCTCGCCTTCATGGAGTACATGAAGTCACAAGGCATTCAAACCAGCATCCACTACCCGCCCATCCACACCTTCAGTGCCTACCTGCACCACGTACGGGCAGGCTCAAAATCGTCCCTGCCCCTCACCGAGGAAGCCGCCCGGCGCCAGGTAACCCTGCCATTGTACCCCGGCATGACGGATGAAATGGTCAGGCTTGTCATCCAGGCAGTCCAAAATGCGCTTATGCCAGGCTGACCCTGCAAGAAGGATGGAATTCTTTCCCCTTGAGTAACGCGTGCCACATCCAGAGAATATTTCAGCGAATATGAAACCAAAATTTTCCGGTCCCGAAATGGAGTATATGGTTGCCTGCCTGGCTCAGCAGTTAAATCCTGGCGAAACCCCACCACAGCCACCGCGGAATTTGGATTGGGAAAAGTTTGTGTCCCTGCTGGAAGATAACCGCCTGGCAGCGTTTTTTTACACCCTTGGGCAGAAAAATTCTGGTATTTACCCTGAATCTATTCGTTCACGGTTGAAGCAATCCCGCTACGGACTGCTCCTTTACGGAGACCAATGCCGCCTTCAGGTGAGGGAGGTGCTTCTAGCCCTCGCTGAGGCAGGACTCCCGCTGATCGTGATGAAAGGCTGGGCATTGATCCCTACCCTCTATGCGGACGACCACGCTCAGCGCTTCTGCGAGGATATCGATATCCTCATCACTCCAGGAAATACAGATCTTGCAGAGGCAGTTCTACAAAGATTGGGCTATACCCACCTCGATGAGGTCGCTCCCGGATATGCCCGCCGCTACAATAATGCGCGTGCTTACATCCTGGCCGGTGAAAATCTGCATCCTTTCCGCAAGTTTTCCATCGGCCTGCACTGGGGATTGACCCATTATCCCTATTATGATAAAAATAGTGTTAATATTTCGGATATTTTCAAGCGTGCAATCCCCCTGAAGGTCGCCGGGGTGGATGTCCTTGAAATGTGTGTTGAAGACCGGGTCGTCTATACATGTGCCCATTTATCCCTGCACCACCGCAACCAGGAGACCCTGTTGAATTATTTCGAAATCGCTGCCATTATTCGAGCAGAAAAAATCAGATGATAAATTGGGAAAGAATGATCCAGCGGGCACGTGAATGGGGCTACCTGGTGCAGCTGCAGAATGTCATTCAGGCGGTATGACGAATTCTGGCCGCAGATCATCCCTGCGGATGCATTCCGGCTGGTAATGGATGAGAAACCCTCCTGGAAAGAACGCCTGACAGACAGCATGGTAGAAAAAACAAAAGGCAACCCTTTCCGCAGTGCATTATTTGAGGTGCTGGCCATACCGGGATTTAAGAACAAAATTGTCTGCATTAGCTTATCAGCTCTTCCCGGACAGGGAATACATGCAGGTTCGCTATGGGATCGCTGCGGGAAAAAACCCTTTTGCCGTTTTATTTGAGACGAATGACAGATGCTTTCCCGGGGATATTTCGCAAAGAATCCTGATGATCCGTCCATCGTGAATACAAAAATGAATCCTTGATATAATTATCAAGTTCAGTCTGCTGCTTGTGAAGTACCAGCGGTATCATAATTAGAGCGAACGTTTTTATGAAATTACCCACCTATAAACTTAAGTCTGACGTATGTCTGGAGACATTTGATGACGGCGTCCTGCTATTAAAGCAAGGATAACCCTTAACCGAACTGAACATCGCTGCCAGGGATATCCTCGTCTACACAGACGGGACCAATAACATCCAGCAGGTGGCACAGCACCTGGCCGAGGAATACCACATTCCGATTGAGGAGGCCGGCAGGATGTAAGCGAATTGTACCAACAACTGGTTGAACAGGGAATTCTGGAGCATCCATAACACCCATGGGAGAAAGAAGGATAAGATGGAGAATGCGTCAATACAAAAACCCATTTATTTAGTCAATCCGGATGTCGTCCTGCGCGAGGAGGATGAGGACGGCGGGCTGCTTTTCAACCCGGACACCAACCAGGTAAAAGTGGTCAATTCCACCGGTTTGTTCATCTGGAAGCAGTTCGCCTCGGCCAACCAGCCGGATGCCGTGGCTGGAGGCACTCTTCAAGTAATTTTGAAGGGTCCCAGCCGAAGAGATTGTGAGTGACGATCTCAAGGAATTTATCGATGAAATGATCCAGAACGGTTTTATTGGTGTAGTTGAGAGTGTATAAAGGGATTTGCTATTACAGGTATTTTCCAGATGAATGATGCCAAAATACTGAAATAAAAGTCATGTCCACCCCGCAGCATGTGGATATTGCCGTCACCGGGCGCTGCAACCTTTCCTGCGCCTACTGCTTTTATGCCGATGAGATGACCGCCCGCAGCGACCTTTCCACCGCCCAGTGGCTGGATTTTTTCAAGAACTTGGGAGACATGGGGGTGATGACCGTCTGCCTGACCGGCGGGGAGGCGCTCAGCCGTCCGGATTTCTTTGAACTGGTGGATGGCGTGATTGCCAACCGCATGCGTTACGAGATCCTCTCCAACGGCACCCTGATCACCGAAAAAACCCTGGCTGAATTTGAAAAAGGCAAGCGCCGCCTGCGCCTGGATTCCATCCAGATTTCCATTGATGGCTCCTCTGCGGATATCCATGACCTCAGCCGCCCGAACAGCTTTGCCCGGGCAGTACGCGGGCTGAAACTGCTCAAGGAAGCCGGCTTCCCCATGACCGTGCGCGTGACCATCAACCGCTTCAATTACAACGACCTGGAGAATACCGCCCGCCTGCTGCTGGAAGAAGTGGGGCTTTCCGGGTTTTCCACCAATGAAGCCTACCCCTGCGGCGCCACCAACCGCTACGAGGAAGACATCATGCTGAGCGTTCCCAGCGGCGGCAGGTGATGGAAACCCTGCTGCGCTTGAATAGAAATATCAGGACCGCATCAGCGCCACTGCCGGACCGCTGGCCCTGGCACGCCAGGAGTGCGCCATCCAGGAAGCCCAGTCGCAAGGGATCAAGGAATTCCCCGGGCAGGGGATATCTGCGGCCTGCGGGGGTGTTTTCAATAAGATCGCCATACTGCACGACGGCACCATCGTCCCCTGCCATGTGATCAGCGACCTGCACCTGGGCAATATCCTCACGGATGACCTGGGAGAGGTCTGGCGCAGCCACCCGCTCCATGCAGGCCATGCGCCAGCGCAGGGAGATTTCCCTGGATACGCTTACACCCTGCAAGGATTGCGATTACAAGGGTTACTGCACCGGCGGCTGCCCGGGCGGGGCGCTTTTCCTCAACGGGGATTTCAACACCCGCAACCCGATGGACTGCTACCGCATCCTGATTGGTGAAGAGATCCTATTCCCCATCCGAAGAGAAAAAAGCACTCATGACCGACCCAATCAACACTCCCTGAACGGAGTACCACCTCTGACCCAGTATTATATTTATCTGACTGCCGGCTGCAACCTGGCCTGCCAGCACTGCTGGCTCTCTCCGCTTACCAGGCCAAAGGCGGCACGGGCGGTCATCTGGATTTTGATCTGTTCAAGCTGGCCCTGGAGGAAGGCATCCCTCTTGGCTTCAAGTCTGTCAAGCTCACCGGCGGCGAACCGCTGCTGCACCCGGATTTCCTGCGCATGGTGGACCTGCTTAAGGAGAAAAACCTGGGATTAACCATTGAGACCAACGGCACTCTGTTCACCCCGGAAATTGCCAGCACCTTCGGGAGAACAGCACCCTCGGCCATATCTCTGTCAGCATCGACGGGCCACCTGCAAAGAGCCATGATACCTTTCGCGGGGTTCCGGGCAGCTTTGAGAAAGCCGTGGCGGGTGTGAAAATGCTCGCAAAGTCGGGTTTCCGGCCGCAAATGATCATGAGCCTGCACGCGGGCAATATCGGTGAAATCGAGGACCTGGTCAACCTGGCTCCAGGCCTGGGGTGCCGGCTCGGTCAAGTTCAACCTGATCCAGCCCACCGGGCGCGGCGAGACCATGGCTGAACGCGGGCAGGTTCTGGATATCCACCGCCTGGTGGAGATTGGCAACTGGGTGGAGCACGACCTGCAGAAACGCGTTACATCCGCCTTTTTTACTCCTGGCCGATGATCTTCCACAGCCTGGAGCGACTGCTGAAACGGGCAGCGATACCTGCGGCATTTTCCACATCCTAGGTATCCTGGCCAACGGCAGCCTGGCCATGTGCGGCATCGGCATGGAAATTCCCGAGCTGACCTACGGCAGTTTTGGGACGTGACCGGGTGGTGGATGTCTGGCGTGACAATCGGATTCTCAAGGATATCCGCCGTGATCCTCCCGGAAAACTGGAAGGGGTGTGCGGTAAGTGCCTGTTTAAGTGGCAGTGCCTGGGTTCCTGCGTGGCGGAGAATTACCACCAGGCCCGCGCCTGACGCCGCCATTCTGGTTCTGCCAGCAGGCAAACCTAGCAGGCGCCCTCCCGCTACAACGAACAAGGGACTTATTTAAGTATTTATAACTCGTGATATAATAATAGAAATAATTACATAAGGGGTTTAAAATGATCAAAAAATACGAAAAACCTGTTGCACGTAACTTAGGCGATGTGTTGCCCCTTGCCGAGGGAGTCTGCAGCTGGGAGCACGGTCACTAGTGTTAGCCAGTCTAGCATGCGTTATGGGGGTCTAGCAAAATAATGCTCAAAATGGTTGTAAGGCTGGTACAGGGCACCGGTGCGGGATGCGGTAGTGGGAGTACTCAGTGGGACCTCTCCCGGATTGTAGAAATGGTTATATTGCCTACGCATATAAATGAATTCATCGTTTAACTGATTCCGAATATTTTTTCCTATTGGGAAGTTATTCGACCAATATTTTAAAAATTTGGAATAATTGATGCCATTAATTAAGCTTTGAAGTAAATCCCGAATGGTTAACCTTTCTTAAAAATTCATCCAATTGTATCGGAAAGGTTGATCCAGTCTGGGCTATAAAATATTTTTCATTGATAATCAAAAAGGCATAGTTGACCTGTAACTATAATCAGGCTGGATTATGGTTACAAGTTATCATTATTACAGAAATCCTGGGGGACAATAAATTCTTCCAGGGCACACAAAGCAGGAACAATGAAAAATCATCTATGATGTTATTGATACAATCGGAGAAATCAATCCGGACATTTCTCAGTTTTCCATCTAACGATCTTAGGCACTTTCGCAAAGATCCAACCGGCCTGGATTATTTTGTGTTGGTTTAAAAGTGGTTTTTTTCCAGTATATGATTTTGATCGCATGCTCAACTTTGCCCAAATTCGAAAGGTAATTTACCATCCACGCCAGCGGAATCATTAAACAAAACAGTCTCTACCTATTCGGTGGCCCCTCCGGAACCGGAAAGATCAATCTCAACCTTAAGCCTGGAACTGGGAGCAGAAATCCTGGATGAAGACCAACTTGTATTGAGAGATGTCGGAAATGGCATATTCTCTGCACATGCCTGGGGGTATTCATTGAAAGAAAGCAATGCGTGTGTGAGGGCGGTTTAAACTGGTTCAAAGCAGCCAGAACAAAATAATACCCTTAACCAAACTCAAACAGCCCGTTTTATGGTTACCCAGGTGATTGACTTAACCGGAAAGACGATCCGAGAGAACTTCTCTAGGGGTTTTCAATTTTCAGCCAGGATTGCCCGCTCCATTCCGGGTTACGCACTGCATTTCCGCAAATCCCCGGATTTCTGGAAGTTGATCGATGCGGAGTTTCGGGTTGGCTAAAAGGATCTCAAAGACCCTGGCGGTTCACAGGAACCGTTTTCGCTACACCGGGCCCAGCATGGTCCCAACATTCAAGCCGGGGCAGGTGCTGTATATCCGTCCGGGTACGGAGGGACATGCAGCCCGGCGATGTGGTCGTTTACCGCAAAGGGGATGGATACATCGTTCACCGGGTCCATTCGGTACATCCGGAAGGCATGTACACCCGCGGGGATAACAACCCCATCGAGATGGGTACCTGGTCCCGCCCGAGCAGATCATCGGTATCGTGGACCAGGTGGATGATTGGGGGGAAATTCGCCGGTCACCGGGGGGAAAATCGGGCTTTGGCAGGCTCAAATGCGCTGGCGACTGCACTCTGTACAACAGGATTTTGCCCTGGCTGGGAGCTCCTTACCGCTGGCTTAAGCGCGCCGCTGGGTAAAAAAGTTTTGGCACCCGCCCATCACCAGGATTCATTTACAGACTCCATCCGGTATGGTGATCAAATACATCTCCCACGGAAAAACAGTGGCTGTCTGGCAGCCGGAATCGGGACGCTTCTACCTGCCGCAAACCTTATGACCTGGTCATTGATCCACCTCAGCAAATCCACGAGTGATCTCCATCCAAATCAGGCTATAATTTTCATCAATCATGTCCAACTGGTTTACCTATTTTAAAACCGGGATGACCCGCCAGCCGCCGCCTGACTCTATTGCAGCCCAGGCTGCTCCTTTGCCGCACCATACCGCGCTCAAAAATCTGCTGCCCTTTATCAGGCCGCACTGGCGTTCCGGATTGATTGGTGCTGTTTTAATCATTTTTTCCAGCGTGCTGGTGTTCCCGCAGCCAATGATCAACCGCTTCCTGGTGGACGATGTCATCCTGGCCAGCCAGCTGGATCTGCTCCCAATAGCGGTGCTGCTGATGGCAGGCATCAAGATCATCAGCATGGCTGCAGAAGTCTTGCAGCAGTATTACGTGCTGAGTTTTGAGCAATCCGTCAGCCTGGATATCCAGAAGTCCCTGCTTGACCATACCCTGCGCCTGCCCAAGGAATTTTTTGATACCAAGGAAACCGGCTATTTGATCTCGCGCATCTCTTCCGATGTGCAGGGGCTGCAATGGTTTTTTTCCAGCACAATTGTCTACCTTTTCACCAACCTCATCCGCTTCGTGGGGGGCATCATCTTCCTTTTCTACCTGGAATGGCGCCTGGCACTGGTCTGCCTGGTTGTCCTGCCCCTCCTGGTGATCAGCGTACGGTATTTCTCCAAACGGATGTACAACCTCAGCTACAGCAGCATGGAACAGAATGCCACCATCATGAAGCGCCTGCCAGGAAACCATCACCTCTGTACCCCTGATCAAGGCCTTTTCAACTGAAAATCGGGAAAGCAGCCGCGTCATGAACGCCTTTGAGGGTGCCCGCCAGCTCACCATGGAGCAGAACGCCGTTAATTCGGTGGCCGGGATGGTGATAAATACTGCTCCGGACCTGGCCAGGGCGGTGGTGCTTGTTGCAGGAGCCTACCTTGTTATCCTTGGGAATTGGACCCTGGGTTCTCTGCTCGCCTTCCAATCCTACCTGGGCTACGTATTCGGCCCAGCCCAGGTTTTTGCCAATGCCAACCTCTCCCTGCAGAATGCGCTGGCATCCCTGGAGCGCGTCTCCGCCATGATGGAGATCCTCCCCGAGGACTCCGGGAAGGAAGGCCGGCAGGTGGAACACCTCAAGGGAGGAGGTGCAGTTCCAGAATGTCACTTTTAGCTATGATCAACAGGAGAAAATCCTGGAGAAAATTTCCTTCCATATCCAGCCGGGAGAGCACATCGCTATAGTCGGTCCCAGCGGGGTGGGAAAGACCACCATGGTCAGCCTGCTTTTGCGCTTCTACCAACCGCTGAGCGGGGAGATATTCTATGACGGCATCCCTGCCGGGGAGTATGCGCTGGATTCGCTGCGCCGGCGTATCGGCTATGTTTCCCAGGCCACCCTGCTCCTGGCCGGGACGATGCGTGAAAACCTGGCTTACGGCAATCCGCAAGCCGGCATGGCCGAAATTGAACGGGCTGCCAGGGTTGCCGGAATTCATGATTTCATCACCAGCCTGCCAGACCAGTATGATTCCGTGGTGGGTGAAAAAGGGGTAAATTTATCCGAGGGGCAGAAACAGCGCCTTTCCATCGCCCGGGCGCTCATCAGGGATGCGGATATCCTCATCCTGGATGAACCCACCGCCTCGCTGGACAGCATTGTGGAGAGGTCCATCCTGGAGGCGCTGCCGGATGAAATCCGCGGGAAAACCCTCTTCATCGTTTCCCACCGTTTTTCAACAGTTCGTAATACAGATCGTATTTTGCTACTGGATGATCTACATACTCTTCAGGTTGGTACTCATGCGCGAGTTAAGCCTCCAGAGCGAGTATTACCGCTCCTTATTTTCAGCAGGGGTCCAGGCAGAGAAAGTGAATTAATTTCAGGTAAAATTAGTAGGGGCTTGAACACCAAAAATAAAAAGGGCATCAGGGGAAAAAATGGATAATGAAATAGATCAGGGCATAACAATCGAAACCATCCTGGAATATGCGCGTGTGTTTTTGCGTTGGAGCTGGCTGTTAATCCTGGCTGCGGCTGTTGCCGGCGGGATCGCCTACTACCGCTCCTCGCAGCAGACCCCCATCTACCGCACATCCACCCTGGTAATGGTAAAAAGCGGCACACCGAACCAGTTTGATTATTATTCCTCCATCTATTATGGCCAGCAGTTGATTGATACCTATGCGCAAGTGTTGACCACCCGCCCGGTCCTGGATGAACTTTCCAACCTGCTGGGCTACAACGTAAGTGCTGGTATGTTTTCGGTCAAGCCCATCGAAGGCACCCAGCTGATGACCATCACTGTTACCGACACCAATCCAGCCCGGGCGGCATTAATTGCCAATACCATTGTCAGTATTTTCACCCGCCAGATCCAGGCAGACCAGTCTGCCTACTATGTGGATACCAGGAAAACAATGGAAGAGCAAATAGCCGATAAGGAAGGGGAAATTCAAAATCTTACAGCAGAACTGACTGCCCTGGGTGATGACCCGCAGTATGACATTCGCCGCCAGCAGTTGGAAATGACCCTGTCACAATACCAGCAGTCGTATTTTACCTTACAGGAAGGTCTTAACCAGCTGCGCCAGGTGGAAATACAGAATACATTCAATATCATCCAGAAAGATCCGGCTCCTACCCCGACCTCGCCTATCGCACCACAACCCATGCAAAGCGCCATAACGGCTGCGATGATGGGTTTCCTGGCTGCCGCAGCGGTAATCTTTCTGATTGACTTTCTGAATGATTCCATCCGCGATCCCCAGGAAATCACCCGCAAATACGGCATACCAGTCATGGGGACAATTGCCAGTTTTGATTCCAGTGAAAGTGCATTGGTAACCGTCAAGCAGCCGCGCTCACCGGTATCGGAAGATTTCCGTGCCCTGCGCACAAACCTGCAGTTCTTCAGTATTGACCGTCCGCTGCGCACTATCCTGGTCACCAGCACCAACCCATCTGACGGGAAAACAACCGTGGCGGTGAACCTGGCCAGCGTGATTGCCCAGAGCAACCAGTCAGCCATCATCGTAGATGCCGATTTGCGCCGGCCCAGGGTACACCAGCTCCTGCAGGTCCCCAACCGGGTTGGGCTTACCGATCCAATTTATCCATGCGGAAGAATTTTATGCCAGCGCTGTCAAACCTTCCGGGATCAAGGATTTAAGCGTGCTCACTTCCGGCAACCTTCCCCCCAATCCCTCTGAACTGCTCAGCACAGAAAAAATGCAGGAAATCATTGACCAACTCAAAATCACGTTTAAGACCGTCATCATCGATACAACCCCCATCCTGGCAGTTTCCGATGCAACCATCCTGGCTCCCCGCGTGTTGACGGCGTATTGTTGGTGATCAAACCCAATATGACCAAGCGCAGCGAGTTTGCCCATGCCATCGAGCAGTTGAACAAGGTCAATGCCAACCTGCTGGGGGTAGTGGTCAATGATGTCAAGATCAAGAAAACCAGCTATTACTACCGCAATTACTGCATCAGCGGTAGTAAGATGAAGACGAGAGTAACTGAATTCTCCGGGGAGAAAAGTCCCCTTCAATCAATCTCTGGTGAAACCAAACGATATCCAGGACGAAACGGTTTGACCCGGGGAATTGGTGCAAATGCAACCTGGTTATTGAACAAGAATAACCTGACACAATTTCAGGTAACGCAGATAACGATCCAACCCGGTTGCAGAAAATTGCAGTCGGGATTTTTTTATCCAGCAAATCAATTCAAGGTAGATTACGGTTTCCCATACCTAGCTGCGGACAATCAATCGCTGGAAACCGCCCGGTCAGTATCCCCCATAGATTTTAAAGATGCGTTCCGTATACGATCCAATAGATGTCCACAGTCAGGACCAGCAGAATCATGCCGTTGACCAGGTCAAGCAGCGCTATTTTCCGCTTGAATAACGGGACGACCAATGGCTTGAACGTTTCCTTAACCCCCAAAGAAATGGCAAACATCACCGGCATATACTGCGCCAGGATCAGGCGCACGCCTTCCGTGATGGGGGTGTACCAGGCATACAGCAGGAAATATGCCCCGAACCAGGCAAAAACAAAAAACAGCTGGAAGGCATCAAAGGATGGGGAGTCATGGTATTGAATCCGCCGGAAAATCAACCCCGCCAGCAGCACCAGCAGGTAAATCAGAATGTATCCCTGGTATCCATAGGAATGCAGCACATTCTCGAAAATTTTATCCGCCCCATTGGTCAGGCGCCCCACCATCTGGGCGGGAGTATGCTCATCCAGGTAGCGCGACAGGCTGGGTATTTCTTCGGGCGGCATATCCGGCCAACCTTTGCGGTCGCCATGGGCACGCGTGCCCTGCCTGGCTTCCTCCCAGGAGTCATACCACATGTAGAAGGTCGAATTGACATTATAAAAATACTGTCCATAAACCTGCTTGCTGGTGCGGATGTAAGGGTAGACTGTCACCAGGAAAAAGAGCCCCACCAGCAGGAGCATCAACCAGTCCCGCAGCCCATTATTAATTTGCTCTTTCCGGTTTTCCAGGCCCCGGGAACGGTAGATGGTCCAGAGAGTTTTCAGGCTGGCTGTGACCAGAAAAAGGACCAGGCCGGGAAGGATGGAAGCCTTGGTAAGGTGCGCCAGACCGGCTGTAACCCCGGCCAGGATTGCCAGCGGCCAGGCTGGTTTTTGAATTAACCTTAACAGCATCAGGAAAAGGCACAGGTTGAGAAAATAAAATAAGCAGTTCAGCCTGGAAATAACCGGCTTTGAAAATAAACAGGGTGAAGGCAAAAATCAACAGCAGCACCAGGGCATGCAGTCCGTTAAACATTCGAAACAGGATTACCCCAACCAGGCCCAGCAGGACCAACGAGAGCACCAGGTTATTGTACTTTCCGGTAACGAAGAAATCCTCCCCGGTCATGCCCGGACGGTAAAACAGGGACTGCAGGAAGGGGTAAACCGGCATGCGGTTGCGATCCCCGCCAAAGGTATATCCGGACTCGGCCAACTTGCGGGCATAGTCCATGGTTGCGTCCTGGTCGGTGGTGGTCAGATCCGTGTTGACAAACGCAAGCTGTTTGACAGCACCCTGCCAGTAATAGAAGGATGCCGCCACAATGATGGCCAGCAGGATGGCCTTAAGACCAAATCGCATTCAGGCTCCGGTAAAAAGTTGATCCATTTATATTTTTAGACTGGTTAATTAAACCACAACATTATGGAATGACCTGTGCAGTGGGAGGGGAATTTTCCTCAACACCAAAAACTTATATTGGAAAGAGCTGAATCAATATCCAGCTCACCAGTCTCCCGCATAGCGTCCATCATAGGTGCCCGCCAGCCTGAGGATCCCGGACCGTTTCAATTCAATAATCTGGCGCACGTGCAGCAGGTCGTGCAACACCCAGGAAACAAGCAGGTCCCCGGCCTTGATCCTTCCAAACGGCGCTTCATATTCACGTTCCCAATCCGGCGAGGATAATCCATCCAGCCATGCCAGGGATACTCGGCGTTCCTCAAGGAATTCTGCCAGCGGTTTGATCCAGGCTGCGTTCATTATATTTCTTCGCTATAACCCAGCCCTGAGGGTCGATCGGGGTCCATTTTTCCCCGGGGTGGTGCAGGGTAATATCCAGGCGCGGCTTGAAATCAAGGCGTTCCTCATCCAGCAGGTGACAAACGACTTCCAAAATGGACCAGGATCCGGGATCAGGCTTTCGCTTCGCTTCCTCCTGATCGATGATCCCGGATAGAAGGGATGTGAAGATTCCCATATTATGGAATAGTTCCCCAGAAAGTCTTATAGCATCCATAAACCTCTCCATAAAAAACAATATAGCTTCAGGAAATATGGGACAGATAAATGATCGACACAGGATGTGACTTGTTTAACTATTTTACATCCAGCTGCGGCGAAAAACCGCCTCAATCCTTTCCAGGATTTTGATAAGGATTATCTTTCGAAAATCCCCCTCTTCCTCGATACCTGAAAACCCTGCAGAACAGCTGCCAGTACCAGCGGTAGCGCCGCGGCCCCGCCGCACGGAAGGGAGACCTTGCGCCCGGGCTCTTCCTGTTCAGCAGGCTGGTCTATGGGAGGAGCGGCCTCCTCACCCACGACGGACACTGCTGCGGGTGCAGCTGCCACAGCCTCCGGTTCATCTGGCACTGTTTGTGCGCTAGCTAAGTACAGGTCATCAACCCAGAATTTTCCGGTATTTGGCGTGTCCGGAAAAGTGTTCAACCCAAAAGCCAGCCCGATCAGCGCTCCCTGGCCGGTGAAAGGTTTGCCGGCATTGGCCTCCCAATCCACCCCGTGAAAATCGGACCACATCAGCGAGACAGGCACCCAGCCGGTAACACTCTCCGGCACCGTTTCGATGCTGTAAACGTAGCTATCATGCTGCTCGTTTGTGCCGGTGTAAACATGGAAATCTAGCCCCTTGCCGGCTTCCCCGGCATGATAGTAGAAAGTGAGCCCATCAGCGCTGCTCCAATCCTGCTGTCCGCCATAAAAGAGCGCACAGGTGGCCCAGGAATTGGCTGCCACTGCATAATCCAGGATGAGCGACTGCGCACCGCTGTGAGGATTGCCGGCTTCAGCGGAACAGCGCATGGTGGTCGAGGTACCTTCATCCCGGTATGCTTCCCAGCCGTTTGTCCCGGCCGGACTGCCGCCTTCAAAATCATCGATCACCACGTCAGCGCGCCGGGAGCACCCTGCACTGCCCCTGTGGCTCCCCCGCTTCCTGATCCTGGCTGAGCCGTTTCTTCTCCCGGCTCCCCTGCCGGCGGAGGAAGCTCGCCGGACGGGCCTTGCGGAGCGGTTGCTTTCCAGCGGTTGTAATAGATATTCAGCAAGGGAATAAATTCCTCGGTCGCTTTGCGGCTGCCTTCTTGCGAGGGATGGTCATCACCGGATGGGTAGGCTGCCGTATTTTTATTACCCACGATATGCTCAATCAGCCCGTTATTATAGCGGTGGTGCGCATCCTGGCCGGTGAGGACGTTGTAAAAGTCAAACACCGCCACGTTGTTATGGGTGTAGTTGTTTTCCAGCAGCCAGTCATTTACCAGCCAGTTGTTAAAGCGCGTGCATTTTCGGCATTATCAGAACTGATCAGCGGCGGGGCTGTTACCACGATAAACAATTTATCCGGCCTGGTGATGAAATATTTCAGCAGCTCGTTATAAACGTACTTTGCGCCGCTAACCGAGAGCTCCGCATAACTGCCGGGGGGATCATCCGGACTGCCGGCTAGATCCGAGTTCGGGAAGCAGGATTTGAACACAATGACCTGGTTCTCACCGCCGGGATTTGCCAGCGTGCGGGTGTAGTTGGAGTACTGCCCGGATTCATTGAACAACGCATCCATATAGGTGGGCGTTTGCCCGCTGCGGAACCATTCCATCCAGTTCGGGATATCGGTACGGTCGCCGATTGCATCCGGACCCCAGCCATAGTTGGTATCACTGACAAAATAGTTGTTATTACCCAGCACAATCCCCAGGTCGCCGTAGCCATCCGTCAACCAGTTCTCGCCGGTGGAATGGTGAATAAATACCAGTTTTACAGCCTCATCCGGTGGATCTGGATTGTAGATTTGCCAAAATGGCGCTGCACTACTTAGTAAGAATACAGAACATATACCGAATATTTTTAGGTATAAAGAATTCTTCATCAAAACACCCCCGCCTTGTTGGTAATTCTATTTTCATTATAGTAAGTTCAGGATTAATTTCAATACCAGGTATGGGATCACAAATTAAAAACAGATATCCCCAAATTACCTGTCGTGTTTGTGGATTATCATTAATAAAATCTAATGGATTGACGTCAGAGTGAATTTCCCTTTGAATGAAATTGAAACGGGGTGAGACACCTCCTTAAAATCCACATCAAATTACCTGTTGACCTGTTCAAAATTAGAAACCAGTTCCGAAATGGATTGATGGTTCAGGGATTGAAAAGGAAGCGTATTAGTGATAATATATATCTATATTATCCTATTTAATTATCCATTCTAACTATCCAAAATTGGTATCCACAGGTAGAAGACCAGTGGATTTGAGGAAAAAAAGGTTAAAGAATTGTTGAAACAAACGATGATTAAAACGAATCATCAACAGAAGATTTATAAGGTAATCAACGAAGGGAAACCTTGATCATGGCAAAATATTTGATAGAAGTTCCGCATGGCGCAGACCCGGCTGCCTGCGACGCAGCCATCGAAATTTTTCTGACATCAGGATCTCATTTCATGACAAATGCAGACTGGGGCTGTAAGGACGGTGTTCATAATGCCTGGATGATTGTGGATGTCGAAAGCAAATCCGATGCGCAAAATATCCTGCCTCCGGCATTTCGCAGCCAGGCAAAAATTACAGCCTTAATTAAGTTTGAAGTAGATAATATGGGAGAAATTCGTCCGCTCCATGAATAAACCAGACGGGGAGTTGAAGATTGGTTGGTAATTTCAAATCAATGCTTACCTGTGAGTAGCGCCTGACCCCCGAAAAACCTGGGTACATCGTGATATCTCTATCCCGGCAAATTCTATCTGCCACTTTGGCAGGGCAGCCAATTTGTTATGGGAAAAACTCAGACAGGGGATCTTCTTTTGCTTTACACCATCGAAGGCATCCAAACCAGCCATATTGATGATGGCACCCTGGCAGGAGAGAAAACGATAATATTGCCTTACAATCCCCCATCATTCTGATAGAAAAGGCACCAATAATCCGGCGCTAGCCACATGGTTTCATTCATCCTCATGTAAGTTCTCACCCCAACTCGAATGGTTAGCCCGAAAGGAAATATGGATTAATAACCTTCCAGAATAAAGTAATGCCAGATTATTATATGTTTATGGTTTTTTAAAGTCTGGCAGGTCAGGCAGCGGAGCCAATTTTCCATTATCCTTTCCTGACCTGTGGAGATAATACTTTTCCCAGATGTCGGCCATAATTGCTTCATATTCCCGGTTGTAGGCTACCAGACCGCGGGTGTAGGCAGGATCTATTAATGTCTCAGCAGCATTTATATCCGTTGGTTCAGGTTCAAATTGGCGCAGGAGCGGTTCCAGTTCTTCATGATGATCACGGTTAGGGCATGGTGCCAGGCCGTTGCGGTTCTGCATTTTATAATCAAGCTGCCATTTACGCAAAGCCTGAAAGAATGGTTCCTTCCAAACATCGTTCAAAGTTCCACCTTTGGCATAAACATCCCGGATATTTACCGGTGAATACGGGCTGAACGAGCAGGGGCTCACCGCTCCATTCCAATCGATATAGAAAAATCCTCCTCCACCGTGACCACCCGCTGAGAGGCATCCGTCGCATGTCGTCCCGTGGTTCCAGAAATCTGCAATGAAGAAACGGCGTTGTCGGACAATTTCCCAAGAACGATGCCACATCCAGGCTCTCTGCTGTGGGGTGACCATCAAATCCAGCGTAAAAGCACGCCCAATCGGCATATACTGGAATAGCCAGGCCAACAAGGCTCCCTGTTTGATAAAGAATTCAATAAATTCATCAGAGAGAATTTCTTCCACGTTATAACGGGTAGCGGTTAGCGAGATGCCGAAGGGTACCCCATGCTGGCGCAGCATACCCATCACCTCAAGGACTTTATCAAATACACCCGGGCCTCTGCGCTCATCAGTACGGTCCTTCCAGCCCTCTACAGAAATGCACAACAGCAGGTTGCCAGCTTTAGACAGGCGCTGACTGATTTTTTCATTGATCAGGGTTGCATTGGTATAGGCCATAAAGAAGCTGTCAGGATGCTTTTCGATTAAATCGATGATGCCTTTGCCTTCTGAGCGGTACATAAACGGTTCACCCCCGCTGATGACAAAAAAGCGGTCACCCCATAAGGTCTTCGCTTCTTCCACCATGCGGTCTACAATACTCCATTCAAGCGCTTTCGGTTTGTCGGTCGAATCGGCATAGCAGCCGTTGCAGTGCAGGTTGCAAGCCAGACCCGGACTAAGCATAAGAAAGCTGGGAGCACGCGTGCCAAACTCTTCCTTGAACTGCTTGACCTTCTCTTTATCCCCCCTATCTATAAAGAGTGTTTTCACCAGGATATGGAGAATCGTATGCAAGTAGGCATCAGAAAGACGTTTTTCCGCCAGGGCACGATCCATCGATCCCATTATCGCCAGACCCATCGCAGTATGATCATCCTGAATCCCGGGCAGAATACCAGGATCGGAACGGGATTCCTTGAGCCCTGTCAACATCAACTTCTCCAACTCGCGGGTTACCATCCGGCGGACCATGGGATTCTGAACCAGCTGGACCAGCTGCGGGGTTGAAGCAGTGGAGGCTTTGGATAATATATCGGTCAGGATTTTTGGCAATGGCGGATTTGCTGTCATGTTGTTACTTTTCTTCTCCCAATTTATACTAATTAATATATTTTTTCCAACGAATCAGGTAGATTCGCTTCAATATATTTCTAATAATTATAAATTGAAAAGACATAAAGGGTTCGGATATTTAGTTTCCATAACCAGATTCCGCAAGATATGTACAGGAGTCAGGCTATGGGAAAATTCTCGGAAAAATTGGTTATCCCCTGGAAACATGATTTTAACCCCCAACCTACTGATTCGAAGTGACTTTTCGGCTGTCCACAGCGTGCATAGCGTTCATAGTGTCCATACGGTGCACAAAAACAGGCTCATTTTGTCCACCCTGTCCATAGTGTCCACCTGGTATCACCGGCGTTGCACCCAATTTGCACCTGCAGGAAAGGCAACTCACCAATATTTTAATATTAAGTATTACCGGTTTTGGATTTCAATTGCAACTGACCCCAATAAAATCAAAAATCCTATAAACAATATCACCGACAGGGGCTATAAACCAAAAATTTAATTCTACCGTTGGTTACATTCAATTGTCTGAATAGACGGAGTGTAACTTAGATATTCTTAAGAAAAGGAAGTAGGTAACTTATTTTCCTTACCTTCCCCAAACTCCCACATATCACTCTACTGGAGTACAGGTTTTATCAATGTTACTATTTAGACTAGCATAAGATGAACGATTTATTAGGCGTGACCATGAAGGAGAACCTGGTTATGGAAGTATAAAAGCGCAAACCAACCAGGATATAAAATCCAGGAATTACCGTACTTAAATTAAAGACCAGGATCATGTTTTTTATCCTGCCTCTATAAACCAATAATTTGAACTAATAAATGATCTGATTTCTACAACTGTAATTTTAACTATGTAAGACTACCGGAAAATAAATATATATCAGGCATAAGATATGCAATGAGAAATCTTCAGAATCAAGCGAATTTCCAGCTGCTAAATTACTTTACAGGGAGCCTCAATAGATCCCATGTCTGCTAGAGATTTGGATGAGGGTATCTAAAAAATTAGACATTTCCCGGTTGGAAAGAACTCTCAGTTTCTAACCATTATGGAAAATGGGGGAATATTCCTCATGTAATTAAGCCTAATGTAATAATGATGTTATGATATTTGTCATGAGTGCTTCCATTTAAACATCGTTATAATCAATTAAGCTGTCAGACTACCTGACAGGTTTCCTGAGATTCGCAATTTGGATCCCGGATTGAATAAGCGTAGCAGGTTTAGCCCCAATCTCTAAATAAACTCGGGTGCAAGTTCAATGTCAGATATAAAGTTTATCAAACTAACACCATTCCGATTATTCGAACAAATTGTAGACCAGATTCGGGAACCAATTTTTTCCGGTGAATTTCAACCCGGAGATAAGCTGCCACCCGAGGAAGAATTAAAGAAACAATTCAACGTTGGCCGGTCGTCCATCCGTGAGGCATTAAGAGTACTCGAGTATGAGGGATTGGTTGAAGTGCGCCGAGGTTCAGGTACTTTTGTCACCAATTTTTCAGGCCAGAACGGACGACGCAATGAAGTGGCTCAATGGCTTGAACAACGGGAGGATAAGATCTGCGATATGTTGCAGCTGAGGGAATACCTGGAGGGATTATCGGCTTCTCTAGTTGCACAATCCCACAATCTGGAAACAATGGAAGCGCTTAAACAGATTATTGATGAAACCAGAACGATCATCCAAGGTGGTTGTATAGAAGATAATTATCGCGAACTGGTCAGGGTAGACAGCCAGTTTCACTTAACCATAAGCAAGGCGAGTGGAAACAACCTGGTATTTGAGATCATCTCATACTTAATTCCGGCATTTCAGGAAAGCAACAAGGCTGTCATTTATATGGGTGCCAGCCAGGAACAGTTGTTAGTCGATCATTCAAAAATTCTGGGTGCAATTGAAGGCGGGGATCCGCGAGAAGCCGAAAATGCAATGCGATCTCACATTGTCCGCGTAAGAAATGTTGTTCATAATATCAGTTCCTCGGTCCAGGAGAATCCGCATCAGCATAATGGAAAACTGACCGATGACGGAGAGGGAGAAAAATAAAAATGGAAAATAATGTTTATCGGGATGCAGATGTAAGCCTGGAAGTATTAAAAGATAAGGTGATTGCTGTGCTCGGTTATGGCATTCAAGGAGGACCCCAGGCGCTTTGTTTGCGGGACAGTGGCCTTAATGTGATTGTTGGGGTGGGACCGCGTGAGCGCTATTCTGACTGGAACCGGGCAGAAGCAGACGGTTTTAAAGTGTATTCCATCGCTGAGGCAACCTCCAGGGCAGATGTGGTGCACGTTTTATTGCCTGATCCTGCCCAACCCGAGATTTACCGGGAATCCATTCACCAAAACCTGAAGCCGAACAGTACCCTCAGCTTTGCACACGGGTTCAACCTGTTATACGGATCCATCCAACCCCCTAAAAATGTTAATGTTGTCTTGTTTGTTCCCAATTCCCCGGGGCACCTGGTCAGGGAAAAGTACCTGGCTGGATCAGGAATCTATGGTGCGATTGCAGTGAATCAGGATGTCACGGGTGATGCTCTTGAGATCGTCCTGGCATTGGCCAAAGGGGTAGGCAGCACTCGTGTTGGGGTCGTTGAAGTCAGTTTTCAATCTGAAACAGAGGGCGACAATTTTGAAGAACAGGTGCTTTATGGGGGTACCATCCACCTCATGCGGGCTGTATTTGATACGCTGGTAGAAAATGGTTATCCCCCGTTTTTTGCCTACGCCAAAGCAATTCGGTCGCTTCGCTCTGTGGTGGATGTTATGGATGAAATCGGAATAGAAGCCTATATCTCCGGGAAAAGCAGCCGGACATGTGAATATGCTGTCAGGATAAGCGGCCCGCGAGTTATCAATAAAGAAGCAATCCAGGAAATCTTCGAGGAAACTGAAAGGGGGGATTTTGCGGCACGCTGGATGCAGGAATGGCAGCTGGGTATGCCGCATCTTTACAGGATGAGAAGAACCGGGCAGGAATCTATCATGGAAAAAACTGGATATGAATGGCGAAAGCTATTTGGAAAAGATTAGTGTTAAGGAGTAGTACAAAAAAACAGCCGGGAAGTTATCAAAACTAAACACAAACTAGAAAGGAATAAAAGAAATGATTACAGAAGGGTTAAAAGGAAGAGATTTTATTCGTTTGCAAGATTTTACAAAGGCAGAACTTGCGGGAATGCTGGAATTGGGCCTGCAGCTAAAGGCAGATTATGCGGTTCGCCGGCGGCATGATGACATCCTGCCAGGACGTACCCTGCATATGATGTTTTTCAACCCCTCTCTCCGTACACGAAATAGTTTTGAGGCAGGCATTTTTCAGTTAGGCGGCCATGCCCACTTCCTGGAGCCTTCATCATCACGCATACCAACTCTGGAAGGTGAAGATAAGGGTTATGGGTCCGAACGGATTTCCGATGTTGCACGTGTTCTGTCCAGCATGGGCGATGCCATCGCCATCCGCATCCTCGGAGGTGTTGTCGGTTGGGAATACGAGAAAAGCTTCCGTATCATCGAAGAGTTTGCTAAATGGTCAGTGAAGCCTGTTATCAATATGGAAGACAATAAGTACCATCCCTGCCAGGGAATGGCAGATGCCATGGCATTATGGGAGCTTTTTGGTAAGGATTTAAGGGGGAAGGAAGATCGGCGTTTCCTGGACCTGGGGCTCCTCTCCGTCAAAACCGATAGCTCCCCACCACGACTTCATGTACATGGCCAGCCTGTTTGGCGCTGATGTCACTTTTGCACGACCACCAGAAATGGATATTGATCCGGAAATTGTTGAGCAGGTTAAACATAATTCGGCTCTATACGGCGGATCCTTCACGGTATCTGAAAAGATGGAAGATGCTTGCGAGAACGCCGATGTTGTATATGCCAAGAACTATGTATGTCTCGATCTGCTTCCCCCGAAAACCAGCAAGCCTGAACCGGAAGAAATGACCAAGCTTTTTGGTAAATACAGGGATTGGATTGCAGATGAGAAACGTATGAACCTGGCGAAACCCACTGCCCAGTACATGCACTGCCTGCCCTGTGAACGTGGCGCCGAAGTCTCAAACGAGGTATTAGATGGAAAATGGGGAGCAGCCTGTTTCAACGAGGCCGAGAACCGGCTTCATGCACAAAAAGGTGTCATGGCTGCGATCATAAACTAACCCGTGCTCATAATTATCAAGAGTAAATAATGGAATTTGTCCGGAATTTGAGGTGGTAATGAATATTATTGTTCCAATAAAACAGGTGCCAGAATCCAGCAATGTGAAAATGGATCCGGAAACCGGCACGATGGTGCGGACAAGTGCCGAAGCGGTCATCAATCCGTTGGACTCCTATGCCCTCGAGGCAGCCCTCACCCTGCGCGAACGGTATGGCGGAACTGTGACAGCCATATCGATGGGGCCCAGCAGGGCAGAAGAAATCCTTCGTGAAGCGCTGGCAATGGGATGCGACCGGGCAGTATTACTCAACGACAGGCAGTTTGCTGGTTCGGACACCTGGGCAACCGCTTATGTTTTATCTCAGGCGATTAAAAAGCTGGCACCTTATGACCTGATCATCTGTGGTGAGCGCGCCACGGATGGCGAGACAGGCCAGGTAGGTCCCGGAATTGCTGCCTGCCTGGATTTACCCCTTGGAACCTATGTAAGTGAAATCCTTGAAGTACAGGATGGCGCAGCGCGACTGGTTCGGGTTGTAGAAGGTGGTCGAGAAGTGCTAAAAACCAGTCTGCCATTTGTTGCTGTAGTAGTAAAAGAAATCGGCACACCAAGGCTGGCAACCGTTCGCAGCAAAATAAAAGCCAGGCAGGTGGAGATACCTGTTTGGGGCCCAAATGATATTGGCACAAAGCCAGAATGGATAGGCCTCAAAGGTTCACCCACCCGGGTGGTAAAAATATATACTCCTCAATTGATGCGCAAAGGTGACATCGTCGTGGTCAAGGATGCTGCAGATTTGGAAAAAGCCGGGGATCAATTTCTTAGCTTTTTGAATGAACGAGAATTGACAACCTATCTGCCGGTCAATCAAGGGGGTAAATCATGATTACTGGTGAAGTCTGGACGTTATCAGAAATTAGATCAGGACATATGCGTGAAGTATCGCTAGAATTGTTGGCCTGGGGCAGGAAACTTGCTGACATCCTTGGAACAAAGCTTTGTTCCGTTGTTTTAATCGATGATATTTCAGAAGAAAGAATAAACCGGCTGATCCAATTTGGCGCCGACAAGGTTTACGTGGTCAAGGATACAGCCCTGGCGAATTTCCTGGTTGAACCCCACGCCCATGTATTAGAATCCCTGGTCAACACATATAAACCATGGATATTCCTGGCTGGAGCGACAACCACAGGCCGGACGGTAATGCCATACCTTTCCATGATTCTTCACACTGGCCTTACTGCCGATTGCACCGGGTTGGAAATTGAACCTGAAACAGGAAACCTGCTTCAAATCCGTCCAGCCATTGGCGGAAATATCATGGCAACCATTAAAACACCCGAATCACGCCCTCAAATGGCAACTGTCCGTCCGAAATCAATCTCTCTTTTGGATCCTGATCCCGATAGACAGGGTGAAATCCTCTATCTGGAGGCACCCGCCAATAGCCTTGAGCTCGAGGATGGTTTATGAGGAGTTTATCCATGAGGGACACAGTACAACCGCACTGGAAGAAGCCGAGATCGTGGTTTCTGGCGGGCGGGGAATGCAGGAGCCCGGTAGTTTTGAATTAATTCAGGAGTTTGCTCGGGTGATGGGTGGTGTGGAAGCATCAGCTCGTCCCCCGGTGGATTTGGGCTGGCAGCCCTACAGCCGTCAAATTGGATTGACAGGTAAAACGATCAGTCCGGCACTGTATATTGCCTGCGGTATCTCAGGATCTGTACAACATTTGGCAGGGATACAAACCGCCAAGAATATCATAGCCATTAATTCGGATCCGGATGCGCCTATCTTCCAGGTCTCGGATTTTGGCATTGTGGGAGATGTGCATGAAATTCTTCCAGTCTTGATTAAACGAATAGAAAATTTCAAACCAATTGATGTGGAATAAGGAGCATATAAAATGGCAAAAAAGCGAGTTGGGGTAATTGGTGGAGGAATTGTTGGTACAGCCCTCGGTTACCACCTGAGTTTGTACGAGGACATAGAGGTAACCCTGTTTGAAAAAGACCAGATTGGCTCAGGGACGACTGCAAAATCAGCCGGCAACGGTGTGTTTGTTTGATGATTCAATCGCCCATGAATTCTGGAATATGCGCCTGTTTGGCTTTGAAGCCTACCTGCGCATGGAAGATGAAGAGGAAGGCTCAGCCGGATTTGACAAAACCGGCACCCTGGTAGTCGCTACCGATAAAGAGGTGGAGCAGTTCATCAAAGCTGGCATCGCCCTCTCCAGGGGTGTTGGGTATACAGGAGAATATATTACCGACAAAGCCAGGATTAAAGAAATCCTGCCGGATCTGGACCTTACAGATGCATTGGGAGCCGGTTGGACCGCTGATGACGGGTATTTTGATGCAACCATGGCTTCCAACACCTATGCCAAGAAGATCAAGGCAAACGGTGGCAGCGTCCATACCTTCACCAAGGTGGAAAGCCTCAAGATCAGTAATAACAAAATAACCGGTGTGGAAACTAACAAGGGCAGTTTTGATTTTGATGTCGTGGTGGACGCATCCGGCGCATGGACTCGTTTTACATCCCGTTTGGCCGGGCTTGAACTGCCCATCTGGCATACCAAGGCGGAAGTATTCTTCCTGGTGCCTCCCAAAAAGAAGTTGGATTACACCTTCCCAGTATTGAAATATCCACGCTTTTATGCCAGGCGGGAAGGGGATAACGTCTTTATTTGCAAGGCGCACCTTACCATGGATCTCAATGATCCCATGCATGCCGGTATCTGGGATCCTGATAAGCTCTCAGCAACCGGTGGAACGGATGATTATTTCCTCGAGTTCCTCTTTGGGGAGCTGGAAAAACATGTGCCGGGGCTGCTTGATTCGGGAGTCGCCTCATCCTGGTTGGGATACCGTGCTGAACCGCCAGATTTCCTGCCCATACTGGGCGAAACCCCGGTTGATGGTTACATGCTGGCTGTTGGCTGCGGAGGCAATGGTGTCATCGAGGGGCCAATGATCGGGCAGGACCTGGCCATGTATATTGCCACCGGTAAAAAGACGACCTTGCTGCAGCGCCTTCCTTTAAGCCGTTATGCGAGCAAATTTGATCTCACGGCTGTTCCAAAATAGGTGTCACCGTTGTAACTCCCCTTTTCTTCTGTTTCCATCCTTTTTTTGCCCCTCTCCCATTGTGGAGGGGAGAGAGAGAAAGGGATAGAATCCTCGATATCTCCCCCCTTCAAGAATGATGAAGGGGGAATTTATTGTTTGTAGCTACTCAGTTTGTAGCGATGGGAGGGGGATAGACATTTCTTTTTGGAAAGACATGAATTTATTTCTTATAATGAATGCTAATTATTTCCTTATTATTTCCTTATGTATTCTTAATGATGTTTATGCCATGCTAAATATAGGTTTTTAAATAGCGTTTGGATTATTGGGGAGAATTTGAAGATTGTTACCAATGCCTTAGAAATGTAAGTCATAATAAGCCCTTTTCTGCTTGATTGGAATGTGTATGTGTGAAACGATTGTAATCATTGTGAGTGGAGAGGTGTTGGCAAATGGACATGGTCCTTCGATCGAGAACCAACGCCAGAATGCCAGAACCGTTGCTGAGGGATTAGCGCCAATATTAATAAGTAATATGAAGGTGATATTGCTCCATGGAAACAAACCCCAGGTGGGTTTTGTTCTCCTTCGCTCTGAGGCTGCCAGCCATGTATTGCACAGTGTTCCACTTGATGTGTGTGGTGCGGACACTCAGGGCGCTACTGGATAATATGCTGCGTCTGGCGATGCTGAATGTGATGAGGAAACAGGGTTCAGCACGCAATACCATTTGTGTGGTGACGCATACGTTGGTTGATAACAGCTCTGAGGATGATCAACCATCCAGTGCCATTGGACCCTACTATGACCGCACCCGTGCGTTTCAATACCGTGAGGCCCGTCATTGGGAGATCATCGAGGAGGAGGGTCGTGGGTTTCGCAGGGTTGTGCCTTCATTGAAGCCGATTGAGATTTTGGAAATGGATAGTATTCGGCAGTTAGCTGCCAGCGGCGATATTGTTATTGCCGGCGGCGGCGGCGGCATTCCTGTAGCCGTAAATGACAGCGGCGAATTGGCAGGAGTTGAGGCGGTGGTAGCTACGGAGCGTACTGGTTGTTTGTTAGCTCAACGGATGGATGCAACGGTACTATTGATGGTAGTGTCGAAAGCCGGGAAATACATTTTGTCCGGCCTGAATATTGACAAGATGTCACATTTGACCCTGGAACAATTGGATAAAACCCTGGAACATGAAACGTACCCATCCCGAAGGGTACGTTCTCAGCTCCAATCAGCTTCCGAGTTCCTGCATGGCAATGGGGAGCAGGTGATAATTACCACGCTCGAAAAGCTGCCGGATACGTTGCAAAAAAGCTGGCCTTTGGATAGGGTCGCTTCAACCGATTATCAGGTAGCTGCATGGGATCATTCTTTAAATTAAGCTTATATTTTCCTTATGCGTACATGATTGGTTCTTTGATAAAGCACTAAAAATGTGACGGTTTTGGTAAAGTGTCATTGTTATTTATGTACAATTAGTTCAAACATGAGACTAATATTGACCAATGGCTTATTCTAAGAACAAACAACTTACATACTTCGTTTTGACAAGGCGGGATCGTGAGCAGGTCTTGTTCGCATTTACTGAGGAGGTGAAAATGGATTAGGTTGTATCACTGAAAACCGATAATTGAAATGAAAAAACAATATTAAACACCTATGTTTGGAGGAGTATTATGAAACAAAGAATCCTATTTTTACTGTTGATCACCATCCTTTTGATTACTGCCTGCGCTCCTAAACCTGAGCCGACCGCAGCGCCAGAGGCTGAAGCACCTGCCGCAACTGAAGCCGCACCAGAAGACGCAATGGTCGACGTAATAAAAGTCGGCGCGCTGTACCCGTTGACCGGCCCTGATGCCGGTTGGGCGGGCGATCCCTATATCAAATCCCACCAGCTGGCGATCGATGAGATCAACGCCGCCGGCGGTATCAAGTGCCTGGATGGCGCCAAACTCGAACTGGTCAAAGGCGATACCCAGGGCAAGGCCGAAGCCGGCAACTCCGAGATGGAACGCCTGATCACCAAAGAAGGCGTCGTTGCTGTCATGGGTTCAGCGCTGAGCGGCACCACCCTGCCCGCTTCTGAAATCTCTGAAAAGTACGAAGTGCCCTACATCGTTCCCAACGCTCTGGACGGCAGTGATCACCGATCGGGGCATGAAGTATGTATTCCAGACCGTTTCCACACTGCAGCAGTGGGGCGCCGATGATGCCAAGTGGGCTAAGGATCATGGCGCCAAGACCGCCGTCATCACCGTCCCGAACTTCACCTTTGGCGCAGAAGTGGAAGATACCTGGAAGAAGGGCATTGAAGAGCAGGGCCTTGAGCTGCTGGATAGCTTCACCTACGAAGGCAACGCTCAGGACTTCACTGACACGATCTTGAATGTCAAGCAGCTGGATCCCGACGTCTGGTTCCTGCTGGGTAACAACCAGGCCCCGCAAATCATCAAGCAGGCCAAAGAGCAGGGTTACTACCCCAAGATGGGTATCATCTCCCTGGGTTCGGGTTTTGCCACAACTCTTCTTCTTGAATGAGGTGGGCGGCAAGGATCTGGCTGACGGCATCATCGTGACGCAGGACTTTGCCCCGGTGAGCACGCTGCAACGTCAGCCGAAGACTTCAAGCAGAAATTCGCAGATTACACCGGCCAGGAGCTTGGCGGCACCTACAACACCACCTACGCCTCCACCTGGCTTGCTGGCTGACGCTCTGGAGAAAGCCTGCTCGACCGATCCCAAGGTACTGGCCGAGACCCTGCGCACCACCACCTTTACAGGATGGCAAGTGGAGGTTCCAGTGGCCAGAAGCCTCCTTTGACGAGAAAGGCCGCCTGAAGCAGGCCGCTTCGGTCATTGCCCAGTGGCAGGATGGCCAGCAGGTCGCCATCTGGCCGGATGAACTGGCAGCCGCTGAAGCCGGTTTGGCCGGTCCCCGGTTGGGATGACCGTGAAGGCGGTCAGCATGGCGCAGCTCTGACGATTGAAGCTCCTGCAGCGACCGAAGACCCCGCTCTGGCCTCCGATTACTCCCAGGCGCTGCTGAAAGATGCTGCGACCCCGGTGGATACCGCGGCGTACAAGAAAGACGGCCCGTATACCATCGCCGTCTCGCAGCAGGACCCCTCCAATGGCTGGGGCAACACCTACAATGTCACCATCGATGCTTACGGCAAGGAACTGCTGGAGCAGGGCGTCCTGGCGAAGCCCTGCTCTTCTCCGCCACCAATGACTCCAACCAGCAGATCAGCGATGTCGAAAACTTCATCGAGCAGCAGCCGGATGCAATCGTGATTGAGCCTCTGGGCCGCGCCGCTTCAGTGGCTGTGATCGAGCGCGCCATTGACGCTGGCATCCCGGTGGTGCTGTGCGCCAACGGCATCGAAAGCGACAAGTTCACCACCCGCGTGGATGTCGACTTCTACGAAGTGGCTTACCGCTCAGGTGAAGGCCTGGCCCAGCTGATGGGCGGCAAGGGCAATATCGTGGTCTTCAACGGTATCGCCGGCGTTGACTCGACCGAGACCTGGGTGAAGGCTGCCAAGGATGCATGGTCCAAGTATCCGGACATCAAGATTGTCGCCGAAGAGTATGCCCAGTGGAACATTGCCACGGCCAAGCAGAAGATGGAAGCCATCATGGCTGCCAACCCGCGAAATCGACGGCGTTTGGGCCGGCGGTGGTGAGATGGCCTTGGGCGCTGCCCTGGCTTACGAAGACGCCAACAAGCGATGCGCCCAAATTCGCCATGGTCAACGTGCCGAACGGCTTCCTGCGCCTGGCGGACCAGTACAAGTACGAGTTTGTTGGCGCCCCCGATCCGCCATCCATGTCCAAGTACTGCCTGCAGACCGCTATCGACATCCTGCAGGGCAAGCCGAGTGATGAAGTTCATCAGCCTGCGCACCCTGATGGAGGGCGCCGATCCTTACGATCAAACGACCGGTTTCATGCAGTGGTACGTTCCCGAACTGAATGATGACTTCATCCCGCCAGCTGACCGTTGATGTTCAATGCCTACATTGACGGTGGTTTCGAGCGCAAGTAACAGGTAAATCGTAGTTATTGAAAATTTGGCAAGAAATAACCCATGCCTATCAGAAATTTGGTAGGCATGGGTTTACAAATCCTAAAGTGCGTATCTGCTTTAATAACTGATGTTATACAATATGAGTATCAAAAAATATAAAATTATCACCTGTTATCCAGACAGCTCGAAGGCAAGTATCGTGCCGTTATGTGGAGGAAAGAGATAGTGAGCGGATGGAATAGGGGGTGGTTTGATTAGAAACCTGAAACAAAAGGTGTTACTGAAAAATATTTGATAGAAATTATTTGTTTCATGATCCTGACTTCAAATAACAGAGAAAAATATTATGAATGATGGCAACAAAACACTCATCGCAATCAACAATATTCACAAGGTGTTCGGTGGTATCTATGCTCTCTCAGATGTCTCTTTTGACCTCAAAGAAGGCGAGATCCATGCGCTTTGTGGAGAAAACGGTGCAGGGAAATCAACTCTGATCAAGATTATCACGGGGGCTTATACACCGGATGAAGGCATCATTCAGGTCGGTGGTAAATCATACCGTGGTTTTCACCCGGCTGTTGCTCGTGGGTTGGGTATCAGCGCTGTGTATCAGGAATTCAATCTCTTGCAGGATATGTCAGTTGCAGAAAATATTTATCTGACCAATTCGCCAATGGGTAATTTGGGCCTCATCAATATTTCTGAACGCTCCCGCATGGCCCAAAAGATTCTAGAACGTCTTGGTGCAGCTGAGTCGATTGACCCTAAAGAACTGGTAAAGAACCTCAATGTTGGCGACCAGCAAATTGTGGAAATTGCCAAAGCGTTGGCCATTGATGCACGCATCCTAATCATGGATGAGCCTTCAGCGGTGTTGCCCAGCAGAGATATGGACCGGCTTTACGAAGTCGTTAAATCGCTGCGTAGTGAGGGGCGGGGAATTATCTATATCTCACACAGGTTGAATGAAATATTTGAACTGGCAGATCGTGTCACGGTTCTTAAAGATGGAAAGACCATGGGAACCAAAAATATCGCTGATACCCATTACGATGAACTGGTTCAAATGATGGTTGGCCGCGAACTGACCGATATGTATCCTCCTGCGGATACGAATCTGGGCGATATCCTTCTGGATGTCAAAGATCTTTGTATTGAAAATACTACCTTTAACATTAATTTCAATGTCAGAGCAGGAGAGATCCTTGGACTGGCTGGATTGGGTGGCAGCGGTCGTACCACAATCGCCAGAGCGCTGGTGGGTCTTGCAAAGATCAATTCTGGTTCAATCCACTATTTTGGGAAGGAAACCCGCATGACTCCTGCATGGGCAGCCAGAGCAGGTGTGGTTCTTGTGCCCGAAGATCGAAAATCATTCGGTCTTATCCTGGATCAGTGTATCCGCTTTAATGTTACACTGCCTAACCTGAGCAAACTTGAACGTTGGGGTATGCTGTTTAAGCGTAATGAAAGAGGACCGGTAATGGCTGTGTTGGAAGATCTTCATGTACGCCCATTAAAACCGGAGTTAGAAGCAGGCAGTTTAAGTGGCGGCAATCAGCAAAAAGTGGTTCTTGCCAAATGGCTAATGGCGCGACCAAAGGTTATTGTTATGGATGAACCCACCCGTGGTATTGATGTCGGCGCCAAGGCTGAAATATATGCTTTGATGCGTAAAATTACTGGGCAGGGTGTGGCAATTATTATGGCATCATCAGAGCTGCCAGAGTTATTGGGAATGAGCGATCATATTCTTGTAATGCATGAAGGTCGCATGGCTGGCGAACTTTCTCGAAAAGAAGCTACCGAGGAAGAGATTATGCGCCTTGCGACAGCCACCAAGAATGCAGCCGTTTATGTCTGAAATAATGATTGGTTTTCAATCAATAAGTCATAGGTGAATTATGGCAGATGTTTTAGAACAAGCACGAAACAACAGCTCGGTACGTTGGGTTAAGCAGTCCGCATTTATTCGAAATAATGCTTCAGTGCTGTTGATCTATTTTTTTATTCTAGTATTGATCGCTATTGGGTCAACATATTCCGACCGTTTCCTGACGGCAACTAATCTGGTCAATATTATGCGGCAGTCAATTGTGCTGGGTTTGATTGCAATCGGGCAAACGGCCGTTCTGCTAACCGGGGGTATGGATATTTCTCAAGAAATGGTTGCTCGCCTGGTTGGGCTTACGATGGCAACCATTTTTGCCACGAATGAGAGCAATCCTGCACTGATCATTCCATTGTTAGGGCTGGGAATTGCCATCGGGGTTGCCCTGGGCTGGTTCAATGGTATATTAATTACCCGAACGCATGCCGCACCTTTCATTATCACATTTGGTATGGCATTCATACTCAGGGGGGTCAATTTCGCAATTTCCAATATCCCTATCCGGGGTATCCCTCCTGAATATCTCAAGATCTATGAAGCCAAGATCGTTCTTGATTTCATTGATCTGAAAATTCCACTTAATGTGATCGCCATGCTCTTGGTCTGGTGCCTGGTATGGGTCTTTACTACCCGTTCACGGTTACGGGCGCGATATTTATGCAGTCGGTGGATCTGCACGTGTCGCCCAGCTTGCGGGAATTAACATTCGAAAAACCGTGATCTGGGCCTATGTATTTAGCTCGGTTTTTGCAGCCCTTGGCGGCTTGTTCTTACTGGCTCGCAGTGGTGTGGGCGACCCCAGTGCTGCCGAAGGCCTTACCTTCAAGGCCATCGTAGCTTGTGCCATTGGGGGCATCAGTCTCTATGGTGGCCGCGGTTCCATTTGGGGTACATTGGGTGGTGTGATACTGCTCACGCTTCTGGGAAATTTTTTCAACTTGCTACAGGTAAACATCTACCTCCAGGATTTGATGCTGGGTGTCATCGTCCTCATTGCAGTTGCTGCCTATAAAAGTAAGAGATTGGGTGCCTTATGAGATCTACGAGTTTGTTTTTCAAGAAGTTAAACTTGTTTTCGGAATTTCGTCCTTCGCCTAAGGTGGTGCGTGGCGTCGACCTTGCCGGTCAATGGGCTGCGCCGATCATGATTGTGGTCGTATTAATTATTGCAGCCCTGGTGGCGCCATCCTTTTTCAAGGCGAGCAATCTGAAGAATATCGCCATTCAGGTGTCGGTGCTTGGTGTGGTGACAGTAGGACAAACCCTGGTATTGCTGAACCGTTCAATCGATATGTCGGTCAGTGCGGTCTTAGGGCTTGGCGCTGTGATTGTAGTGCAAACAAGTGCGGGCACCTCAATTGTTACTTCCCTGCTACAGGCATTCTTTATCGCAGCATTGATCGGCCTGGCAAATGGTTATCTGATTGCAAAACGCCATGTACCCCCATTTGTGGCTACCTTTGGCATGCTCGTTTTTGTTGCTGGAGCCCGGCTTGCTGTAACCAAAGGGCAGGCTAGCGGCACTGTGCCTGATCTATTACGTGCGATCAGTATTCAAAATGTTGGACCGATACCGGCTGCTCTGCTGGTATGGCTGATCGTCAATATGGTCGCCATTTTTGTTCTGCGTTTTACTCGTTACGGAAGATGGGTCTACGCCGTTGGTGGTAACCCAGGGACAGCAAAGTATGCTGGTGTCAATGTGGATTGGGTCATCATCGGTTCCCACATGGTCACTTCTTCACTTGCCATGTTAGGTGGTTTGCTATTAAGTGGGTATGTCGGGTACCTCGACCTGACGATGGGGCAGGATTACAACATGAACTCCATTGCTGCTGCGGTTGTGGGCGGCACAACCTTCGCCGGTGGGCATGGCAATATGTTTGGCACCGCCGCTGGTGTGCTCTTGTTAATTATGCTGCTCAACCTGGTTGTTGTTCTGGGTTTGCCTGTGCAGTGGCAGTATGCCATGCAAGGCACAGTATTGGTACTTGCAACGGCGCTGCAGGGATTTCGTCAGTTCCTCTTAACCCGATAATGAAACCAACAAAGGAGAAGAAGATAAGTGAACTATGATTTTACCATCTTAGTGCAAACCTTTATCAATGGCCTATTTGTTGGCGGGGTTTATGCGTTGGTGGCCATCGGACTGACCTTGATATATGGTGTGATGATCATCTTGAACTTCGCGCATGGTGAATTTCTGATGCTTGGGATGTACATCGCTTACTGGTGTTTCACCCTCGTGGGGCTGGACCCTTACCTTTCCATACCGATCGCTGCCATCACAGTTTTTGCCATTGGTGCCTTAATTCAGCACGTGCTGGTAAGGCGCGTCCTTAACTCTCACCCCCTCAATCAGATCGTTCTCCTTCTGGGTGTGTCTATGTTGATGATGGGCCTGGTACAGTTCTTCTGGACTGCTGAGCCCAGAATGATCCATGTCTGGTATGAAACCGAGGTCTTCGAGGGGCTGGGCTTACGTTTCAGCATTCCCAGAACAGTTGCTTTTTTTACTGCCATGATCAGCTCTTTATTGCTGTATCTGTTCTTACAAAAAACCAGGGTGGGAAGCGCCATTCGTGCTGTTTCCCAGTCAAGGGCTGGCGCTCAACTCATGGGAATAAATGTGAACCATATTTACATGCTTACTTTTGGTCTGGGCGCGGCGGCAACGGCTATTGGTGGTGCAGTTCTTACACCTAATTATAGAATGATCCCTACGGTGGGGCAGGCTTTTGGTGTGACCGCTTTTGTGGTCGTTGTGCTGGGCACCATGGGGAATTTTATCGGTGCTTTTGTCGGCGGTTTAATCATCGGTGTTGTTGAGGCCTTTGCGGGTCTCTACCTTGGCGGTGATGTCAAGATCATCGCCAGCATGGCAGTATTTATCTTCATCCTTTTGTTCAAGCCTTCTGGCATATTTGGAGGGAAGAAAGAATGATCATCGTAGAAAAAACGAAAAAGGTTTTTGTCTCTATCCTGTCAGATTGGGATCGAACACAGCTTGCCCTCAGCTTCCTTATTCTTGCGTTGATTGCTCTCAGCCCTCTGGTTATTGATTCACCTTATTACATGGGCATTATGGTTCTAACAACGATTTATATCTTTGCT
The DNA here is from genome assembly GCA_963747965.1 of uncultured Chloroflexia bacterium. GTDB lineage: Bacteria > Chloroflexota > Anaerolineae > Anaerolineales > Anaerolineaceae > CAVVGZ01. Next base: position 1,099,471 of record CAVVGZ010000007.1, read on the forward strand.
GGTATCTCATGGAATATCGTTGCCGGGTTTGCCGGACAGCTTATGATCGCGCAAATCATTTTCTTTGCCATCGGCGCATACGGCACGATAGTGCTGGCGAATAATTTTGGTGTATCACCCTGGATCGGTATTCCGCTTGCAGGGGGTATGGCAGCCCTACTGGGCCTGGTTGTTGCTTTCATAACACTGCGATACGGGCTGAAAAATGATTATTTTGCGTTATTTTCGATTGCATTGATGGTTGCCCTAAAAGCCATCTTTAACAAGTGGCGCTGGGTGGGGGGAGCGGTTGGTGTTTGGGTACAGCTCAAGGATGCCGGGTTAAAAACATTCATCTTTGATGAAAAAGAACCCTATCTCTATATTGCTCTGGCTCTAACCCTGGTGGGTCTGGTAATCCAGTATCGTATTTTTCACTCCAAGATGGGAAAGTATTTTATGGCCATCAGGGAGGATGAAGATGCAGCCGCTGCTCTTGGAGTAAATACCGCAAAATATAAGACCCTGGCTCTTTTGATCGGTTCTGCCATGGCGGGGGTTGCGGGTGGTTTCTACGTCATGTATGTCACCTTCGTTGAGCCCAAACAGGTTTTTGATCTGGGTTTGAATGTTGAAATTCTCATAGCAGCCCCGATAATTGGTGGCCTGGGTAGTCTTGCCGGACCAGTACTTGGTGGTATCCTAAAATAAACCGATTGTTGAGCTGCTGCGCGGCACTCTGGCAGCTGAACGTTCTGGAACAACTTTGATTGTCTATGGTCTTTTCCTGATCATGGTAATCTTGTTCATGCCTCAGGGTGTAACCGGATTGTTTCACAGGTTCTACCTTAAGATGCGTCCCCGCTTCATAAAGGAATCAATGTGAAGGATTAATTATGGCACTTCTAACCGTCCAAAATATTACTAAGAAATTTGGTGGCCTTACCGCGGTCAATGATTTCAGTCTGAGTGTGGATCAGGGTGAAATCCTGGGCATGATCGGCCCAAATGGCGCCGGGAAGACAACCGCCTTCAATATGATCTCAGGTTATTACACGCCAAATGAAGGGCATGTAACCTTTGATGGCCAGGAGATCACTGGCAACCGGCCCGATCAAGATTTGTAAGTTGGGTCTTGCCCGAACATTTCAGGTTGTAAAGCCTTTTGCGCAGCTTAGTGTGCTGGATAATGTCATGGTAGGGGCATATAACCGCACCAATGATAACAAGGAAGCAAGTCAGCGCTCCTTGGAGATTTTGGATTTTCTGGGAATGAACCAAATGACTCACCAACTGGCTGGAAGTTTGTCAGTAGCAGGGCGAAAACGCCTTGAGATCGCACGGGTTCTTGCGTCAGAGCCAAAAATGATCCTGTTGGATGAAGCTATGGCAGGCCTGCGTCCCAAAGAAACCGATGATATTATTGAGCTTGTCCGGCAGATAAGCAAACAGGGAGTAGCGTTGCTCCTGGTTGAACATGTCATGAAAGTGATCATGTCCCTGTCAGACCGTATCGTTGTGATTCACCATGGTGAAAAAATCGCCGAAGGTGAGCCAGGAGAGATTGTTCACAACAAGGCTGTGATTGATGCCTATTTGGGAGAGGTGGCTACCCATGATAAAAGTAATTAACATTAATGTTGGCTATGGTGATGTTCAGGTACTCTACGATGTTTCTTTGGATATCAATGATGGTGAACTGGTCGCAGTCATCGGCGCCAATGGTGCAGGAAAGACCACCTTGCTCAGAGCCATATCAGGTGTTTTGAAAACCACCAGCGGAACGATTGAATTTGAAGATCAGGAGATCAGCAGCAAGTCGACCAGATAAAATTGTGGCAAAGGGTATCGTGCATATCCCTGAAGGAAGACTTTTATTTTCAAAAATGACCGTGCGTGAAAATTTGATGATGGGGGCTTATCTACGAAGAGTGCTGAAATAAAAAATGAGCGCATGCAGACCGTTTATGAGATGTTCCCCAAAATGAAAGAACGCGAAAGGCAATTGGCCGGAACTTTATCAGGCGGAGAGCAACAAATGTTAGCCATTGGCCGAGGTTTAATGTCGAATCCCAGGCTGCTAATGCTTGATGAGCCTTCTCTGGGATTAGCCCCTTTACTGGTTCAGCAAGTTTTCGACCTGGCTCAACAAATTAACCGGGATTTTGGTGTAACGGTGTTGTTGGTTGAACAAAATGTTCGGAAATCTTGTGAGATATCCAATCGTGTATTTGTTCTCGAAAATGGCAGGGTAGTTATCAGTGGCCCTGGGCAAGAAATGGTTGAGAATGATCATGTTCGAGAGGTTTATTTAGGTTTGTAGGATTGGCTTTGCTGGTTGATATTGGTAATAGGTTCGTTTTCTTTGCTCGCATTGAATTTACGGAGAATGGAGAATTTGGGCTGGAGGATATTGGGCAGAAGGTGTTGAAAAGGAAGCATGTCTGGTGTACCTATCTTAATTTGTAAGAACGGATTGTGATTGTCGCGGGCGGAGGTGAAATTCCGGTAGGAGTGGGTATGGGTGGCTGGTTGGCCGGCGTTGAAGTTGTTGAAGGTAGAGAATGGATTGCCATATGTTTTCATAACGGCACTGGGAAATGCTCATGTTGATGGTCATAGAGGGAACAACCAGGTATATTATGGCGCGTTTACACATGGAAATGATCTCGCGCCCATCGCTGAAGGAGCTTGACCATTTCCTGGAGAGTGGGACCATTAAATTGCGCACTATAAAAGGTCAACTTATTGCGGTTACTGAAGTCTTACACTGCAGAGGAGAGCAAGTAGTCACAACGACGCTTGAGAACTTGCCAGCTACTTTGATCAACAGCAGCGGTCGGTGGATTGGTGATAAAGTAATACCATTCGTTATTTGAAAATAAGTATTGAAGGTCTAGAAGACTGAAGGTGTTTTATTATGGACAAGATGATGACTGATAGAGATACTCATTTGACACCCGAGAATTTACTGCTGCAGCAAAACCTCGCTTTGCGTCAGGAGATAAAAGAGATAAAAGCGATTCACCAAAATGTCTGGGAGCTGCTGGTCATCATCAGCCGGGGGCTGCAAATTTCCTCGGCTTCGGTCAAGGCGGCTGTGACAAGCCTGTTGAACAACGATATATTATGGGATATTTCAACACAGTATGAATTCCTGCAGACCATTGAGAATAGCACCGATAATCTATCTGACCTGGTGATGCTTGTCTCTTTGGTCTCCCGCTTGCAAGTGGACAAAATTCAGCTCAGGCTTGAACCTCAACACTTACAAGAGATCCTTTAAAATTAGAAGATGACCTTTCCCAACGGATAAAAACCCTCAAGTTGGATATCAAATATCCTCGTGAGGGTAATTCAGTTTTGGTCGATTATGAATATTTGATGATTGCCCTGCGATTACTTTTTGAGTCAATAGCTGAAACTCAGGATTTTCCCATCACGGTTCGGGTTGTTGTTGAGGAGAAAGCAGAAAATTGGCAGCTTGAGATACTGGATATCACTCCCGAGGTTTATAAAGCGATCTGCGATCTTTCAAGCAGCCTGTCAGATGAGTTATTCACGGCGGAACAAATTTCGGCTCAAAAAGCATTGATGATCTACATCGCATTCAAAATATTTAATCTGCAAAATATTCAAATGAAGTCTTGCCAGGATAAAGAGGGCCATTCAGTGCTGCGGTTGGCTATTCCGTTTGCAGGCAAGTTGTTGAATTGATTCTTGTGGATAACAAGGGTTGAAGGAATTGATGGATTATTCAACCAAGATATTATTAATTGGCGATGAGCCCAACATATTAAAAACCTTGCGCCATAACCTGTCGGGCAGGGGGTATGAGGTTTCGCTTGCTTTGGATGATATTGAAGCCTGCCTGTTGGCACCAACGGGAGGCTTTGATCTATTTGTGCTTATCCTGGAATTTTCATCCAATAATGTGGACGGGTTATCAATCTGTACCAGCTTGAGGAGTTTCAGTCAATCTCCCATAATCGTACTCTCATCGGTTGGGTCTGAGCATGTGAAGATCCAGGCACTGGATCTGGGGGCGGATGATTACCTTGTTATGCCATTTAGTATGGAAGAATTCCTTGCCCGGGTACGTTCAGCGCTCAGGCGCTGGTTTTCTTACAAAGCCGGGAATGTTTCTCAAGGTAACTTGATTTTGATTGGCGCCTTATTAATCGATAAGGATGCGCGCCAGGTCTCTGTCGATGGAGAAAACATCCGGCTGACGCCGACAGAATTTGATATTTTGTTAAACCTGGCCCAAAGGACGGGAAAGGTAGTGACCCATAGAGAACTGCTGAGAGCGGTATGGGGTACACAATATGGTGATGAGCGGGAATATTTACGGGTTTTTATTTCTCAGATTCGCAAAAAAATCGAGATTGACCCCTTCAGACCGCGAATATTTTAACCGAGCCCGGGGTTGGGTACAGGTTCATGTCGGAATAACGGGAGAAGGGTAAAAAATAATTTTGAAGCGATCTGCAATTGCATATCGTGGCCTGGCTGATAAGGAGAAAAGAACAGTTGATGAAATGAAAATGGATAATTCTATGAAAACGAAAATGATTTCATTACTACCCGAGAATATGGGGGAGCGCGCCCCGTATCACTTGCTGTGCAGCATTGCTGCCCCTCGCCCGATAGCCTGGATATCCACAGTCAGTGCAGCAGGTGAGCCGAACCTGGCACCCTTTTCATTTTATAACGCAGTTGCGGGTTTCCCGCCCACGATCATGTTCTCGGTTTCTTATCGCACTTTTAGAAAACCAAGGATAAAAGATACCCTGCGTAATGTCGAAGCGGTTGGAGAGTTCGTTTCCCATGTGGTTGACGAACAACTAGCCAACGCCATGATTTTAACAGGCACTGATTTTCCTCCCGATGTTAACGAGTTTGAGATTACCGAATTGGAAACTGTACCCTCAGTGGATGTTAGACCTCCCAGAGTAGCGGCAGCCCCGGTGGCCATGGAATGCAAGGTAACACAGATCGTTCCAGTTGAAGGATCGACCAATGTGATGGTCCTGGGTCGGGTAGTGCGATTCCATATCCGTGATGACTTGCTGCGCTCGAATGGTCTGGTGGATACCGTGAAGATGAAACCCATCACCCGGCTGGGCGGTCCGGTTGAGTATACACGGATAGGAGAATTGATCCATCTGGAGATCCCTGAGCCAGAGGCTATTCTGCAACGTCATTCTTTAAATTTCAACAAGAGAGAGAATGGCGTGGGTGGTTGATACTTCTGGCATATTTGCTAGGCCAGAACTGGTTCGCTGGATACAAAAATAGAGTACATAAAAACCCACAATAAGCGTAATGGCCGGAGGAGTCAATGAAAATATTGTTTATAAACCCTAATACAACCACTGCCTTTACTGCAACTGTTCAATCAGTCGCTGACCATTTCAAAGAACCAGACACTCATCTGGTTGCAATGACCCCATCCAGCGGTCCGCGCTCTATTGAGAGTGTTTATGATGAATTACTGAGTTCAGCCGGTACGCTGGAACTGTTGGTCAGCGAACTGGATCATTATGATGCGTTTGTAATCGCTTGTTACAGCGACCACCCAACCATTTATGCAGCCAGGGAGATCACTGATAAACCAGTACTAGGTATTGCAGAAGCCTCCATGTATATGGCGTGTATGTTAGGCTACAAGTTCAGCGTAGTGACGACCAACGCTGAGTGGAAACCGCTTTTGTGGGACACGGTCAAACACTATGGTCTTGAAGGGCGCTGTGCTTCCGTAAGGACAACAGGGATGGCTGTATTAGAGCTGGAAGCCGCCAGTCCGGATGATACTTTTGCGATGATATTGGATGCTGGCAGAAAGGCGGTGGAGGAAGACGGCGCCGAGGTGATCTGCCTGGGGTGTGCGGGCATGGCCGGTTTGGATAAAAAACTGGAAGATGAACTGGGAGTGCCGGTAATTGATGGCGTTGTGGCCGCATTGAAGTTCCTGGAAGGGATGGTCAGGTATGGCGTCCGGACGAGTAAAACCCTTGCCTATGCACAGCCAGCGAAGAAAGAGCTTGTTAATCTCCCATCAATCTTTGAGAAGCCTTATAAATCTGGGTAATCGCTACTTGAGTCATCATGAACGGTCGAAAGATATCTTTAGCTTTTCCTTACAATTTCCTTATGCGATATTGATTGGTTTTATGTCAGATTAAGAATAGAGGTAATTTAGCTGGGGCTGCCCAGGTTTTTAATAACTACATCAAAACATTTGTGGCACGTGTCGTGGCACATAAACACAGAGGAGAATCCATATGTACAACTCAAGTAAGATCCATACAATGAAATCAATAATAAGGGAAATCAATTTTGAGAGAAAAAGCTTGCTGTCGATCAATGATCTGACCAATGATCAAATCTACGGCTTATTTGAATTAGCCAAGGTGCTCGAACCCTGGAATCGCACTCGAATTGATCTGGCATATGGCAGTGTCATGGCGGCTTTATTCTTTCAGCCCAGCACACGCACACGCATGAGCTTTGAAACTGCCATGCACCGATTGGGAGGAGCAGTCATCACTGAAGCTACCCCAATGGTATCCTCATCGGCTGCAAAAGAAGAGAGCCTGGCTGACATGATGAAAGTGGTATCCAGGTACGCAAATGTGATCGTCATACGTCATCCTGATGATGTAGCCGCGCGTGAGGCAGTATCATACTCCGACTCGCCGGTCATCAATGGCGGTTTTGGCCACTGGGAACACCCGACCCAGGCTCTATTGGATCTATATACACTCTGGCGGACTTTCGGGCGGATCGAGGGGCTAAAAGTTTGTGTTGCCAGCCCGGATCTGATCGAAGCCCGCACAGGGCACTCCATGGCAGCCGGCCTGGCACGGCTGGGAGCGAAGGTTACGCTGGCATCCACAAAGCAGAGACGCATCCCGCAGGAAGTGATGGACAAGATCAAAGAGCAAGCGTGTGACAGTCGAGGAAACCTTTGACCACAGCCAGGACAGCTTCAATGAACTGGTCTCAGGGCAGGACATGGTCTATCTGCCCGGCTGCAGTGCTCCCAAGGGCGCCGAAGCGGAAGCTTTCAAAAAATTGATGGACGACTACTTTGTGCGTTTTGAAACCCTGGAGAAGGTTTCGAAAATGAAGAACCGGTAGTGTATGTCACCCATACCCTGCCGCGGCGGGCAGGCGAGATGGATCTGCGAATCGACACTTCACCCAGCCAGCTGTTCTTTGAGGCAATTACATACAGTGTATCAATTCGGATGGCGTTGGTAGCGAGCATCATCGGATTTCAGGTGCCTATGAGTTAATCAGATCTGGATTGTTATTTTCCTGTCTTCCAAGGAATAAATTAGAGGAGAAATTGATGTCATATGACCTATATTTAAAAAATGCAGTGTGTGTTTCGGAGAATGGGGTTTTCCAAGGAGGCGTTGCTGTCAAGGATGGAAAGGTGGCCGGGCTCGTTGCAAAAGGGATTGACCTGTCTGCAAATGAAGTGGTCGATCTAGAAGGAAAATTATTGTTGCCCGGCCTGGTTGATAATCATGCTCACTTTAATGAACCGGGACGAACCCATTGGGAAGGGGTCAGGACCGGGACAATGGCTGCCGCTGCTGGTGGGATTACGACAGTAATGGATATGCCGCTGAATTCTACCCCTTCAACAATCAATCGTAAGACATTGGAATTGAAGCGGGAGGCAATAAAGGATCAACCGGTTATTGATATTGGCCAATGGGCAGGATTAGTGAACAACAACCTCGCCGATCTGGATGATTTGAACAGCGATGGTGTTATGGCCTGCAAAGGATTCATGTGCTTCAGCGGAATTGAAGATTTTAAGCACATCACCGATGAATTCCTCTACGCCGGCCTTGTACGCATGGGAGAGCTCGGTAATGTTGTCAGCGTTCATGCTGAGAACGATTTTCTAACAGCCTACCTGACCACCCAGCTCCAGCAAGCTGGCCGTGTCGACCGGGCAGCCTGGTGTGAGGCTCATCCGCTTTTTGAAGAACTGGAGGCAATCCAACGGGCTTGTTACTGGGCAAAAGTCGCCAGAGGGAATTTGCACGTGGTTCATATTACCGTGCCCGAGGGTATTCGCCATATCACCTCTGCCAAGCAGAACGGTGTGCATGTAACTACGGAAACATGCCCTCATTACCTTTTCTTTGACCAGGAAGATTTTGAACGCATCGGCCCAGCAGCAAAATGCGGACCCCCCATCCGCCCGCGGGAAGTTGTAGAGGCATTATGGGATTGTGTTTTGGAAGGACTGGTGGATGTGATTGGCTCAGATCACTCTCCGTGTAACTGGGAGGAGAAAGAAAAGGGCATGGAGAATATCTGGCATGCCTGGGGAGGAATCTCCGGAATTCAAACCAGCCTGCCTGCTATATTAACTGAAGGGTACCATAAACGTGGACTTCCCCTCCAAGATATTGTGCGCATGATGTCAGCCAACCCGGCGAAAATTTTCGGCCTATATCCGACGAAAGGGTGTATCAACCCCGGTTCAGACGCCGATTTTGCGATTGTTGACCCTGACGAAGAATGGACTCTGACAGCGGACCAGCTTCTCTATAAGAATAAACACAGCGCTTATATCGGCTATTCATTCAAGGGCAAAGTACTCAGGACAATTGTCCGCGGTGTGACGGTCTACGATGACGGAAAATTTCTAGTTCAGCCAGGTTATGGGAACATAGTACGTCGGGAGCAGCGTTACGCATTTTTCGGTTGAAAATTTCGTTACATAAAAAAATATCAGGAGCAACATGGTTGATACAATTTTAAAAAATGCTCAAGTTTTTGGTGAAATTAACTTGACGGATATTGCCATTGAGGGTGGAAAAATTGTTGAACGCGGGGCGGATCTGGATCGTGTATCCGGCCAGGAAATTGATTTACATGGTCGGTTGGTTGTTCCTGGATTTATTGATCCTCACGTTCACCTGGATATCGCAATGATGAATTCCTGGCGTGTTCCCGGTCGTATAGAACCTTATCTGTCGCATTACGGTCTGAACGAATCGCTTGAAAAGCGGCGCAAGCAATTTACCAGTGAGGATATCCGGCAGCGCGCTTCGGCTGCCCTGGAACTGGCTTCAAGGCATGGCGTCACGGCCATGCGGGCCCAGTGTCATGTGGATCTCACGGTGGGTTTGAAGCACTTAGAAACTTTGCTGGCTGTCAAGGAGAAATATGCTGAACGGGTGACCTTGCAAATTGTCACTTTTCCCCAACAGGGTCTGGTAAACAATGAGAAGAACATGGATTTATTTCGTGAAGCCTTCAAGATTGGCGCTGACGTAATGGGTTGTGCGAGTAATCTCGATATTCAAGCGGATGGAAATCCAATTGATTTTCGGAGCCACATTGACGCTGCCATGGACTTAGCGATGGAGTTGGATGTTGACCTGGATACGCATGCCGATCTTGGAATTCCAGCGGTTGTCAGCCTGGATGACCTGGAAGTTGTGTATATAGCCCGCAAAGTAATTGAGAGAGGGTATCAAGGGCGAGTGACTGCAGGGCATGTCTGTGCCCTGGGATCAGCGACTCTCGAAGTGGCGGAAAAAGCGATTGAGTTGATTCGTGAAGCAGAATTAATGTAGTCAGCCAACCGGATTTATACCGCCTGGGACGTGACGATACACAAAATGTGCGCAGGGGCATGACGCGCGTCAAAGAACTGCTCACAGCTGGTGTCAACGTGACCTATGCCTCTAACAATGTGCGGGATGCTTTACGGCCGGTTGGAAATTTCAACCCTCTGGAAGAAGCCCTGATTTTGTCCTATGCCGTTCATATGGATACGATTGAGGAACTGAACACACTGCTGAAAATGAGTACTTACAATGGAGCAAAGGCGCTGGGTCTAAAAACCTATGGACTGGAAGTTGGATGCCAGGCAGACCTGGTTGTGCTGGAGTCCTTTTCACCTTCTGCGGCGATTGTCGGGTTAGCGGAAAAGAATTATGTCTTCAAAGCCGGAAGATTGATGGCATCCAGCCGGGTGATCAGTGAGCTGTATAATGGGCACAATTTCCAGGCACTTTCACAACTTTAGCAGGCCGTGATAGCTGTCTGTTTCGCATTTATTACTGCAAAGGAGACGTAATGCAAAAAGCGATATTTACCACCACAGAAGGGGATATTACTTCCCGGTGCCGGGCGATCATCAAGCCCGGGCAGTATGCCATTCTGCCGCACGCCCAACGTGTGACAGCCTTCTTGCCGCAGTTTAATGCGGGTGTGCTGGCCAAAGTGATGGCGGCGCCAAATATGGGCGCCCACTTTGTCGAGCACGAATTGTTGATCGAGCCGCAGGGTGCCACTGCCGAACAGGTCAACGAGGACCTGGAGCAGTTCTTCTATGTGCTGGAGGGGGGGTTGGAATTTGAGCTTGATGGAAAGGCCCACAGGCTGGAAAAAGGCAGTTTTTGCTGGCTGCCGCCGCAGCACCCGTACCAGTTGGTCAACAAGGCAGATGCGCTGTGCCGTATGTTATGGATCCGTCGTAAATACGAAGTCGTCGAGCGGCTGGGTATCCCTGACCCGATTGTGGCACACGAGAGCGATGTCAAGGCAGAGCCGGTGGATACCTACATGGAGCAGCACCTGACACCTTATGAGGATCCGCGCTTTGATATGGGCATCAATATCCAGACATTTGACCCTGGAGTGTATTTCACCTTCGTCGAATCGCATATCATGGAACACGGATTGTACATGCTGAACGGGCGCGGTATCTACTGGTTGAACCAGGATTATATGGAGGTACAGCAGGATGATTTTATCTACATGGCGCCTTTCTGTCCTCAGTTCTTCTATGCGACTGGCTGGGATAAATCGTCTTACCTGCTGTACAAAGATGTGAATCGCGATTACACCGGAGGACTTTAGGCGTAAGAAATTGATCATCGATTCACATACGCATGTTGATGAGATTCTTGCCTGGGGCTGGGTTGATCCGCCAGAAGTTTTGATTCCTTTACTGGATGAAGCGGGTATTGATCAAGCAGTCATTATGACCTATCGCGATGCGGTTGGGCCAGATGATCCGGCCATTTCCTATATTCATGATGTCATCACCCGTTACCCTGAGCGATTGATCGGTTATGTTCGCATAAACCCCAATGCACCTGGGGCTATGGAAGCATTGGACCAGTCGCTTGGCAGAGGGTTCAAAGGGCTCAAGCTGCACCCTGTTAGTTACGTGGGGTTTCCTTATGCTGAAGCTGCACTGAAATTAATGCGGCGCGCGGCAGAGTACAATGCTCCAGTGCTGTTTCACACCGGGGACGAGGCAATGGCATTACCTGAGGAGGTTGCTGAAGCTGCCCGCCTGTGCCCTGAGACGATCATTATCATGGCTCATATGGGAGGATACTTTCATTGCGAGGCCGCTCTACAGGCGGCAGTGGAATTGCCCAATGTGATGGTAGATACATCAGGCTGTCCCTATCCCTGGATGATCAAACGCCTGGTGGAGACAATCGGCGCTGAGCGTGTGCTCTTTGCGAGTGATGGACCGGGCTGTTTACCTGCCCTGGAGGTTGAAAAAGTGCATTTGGCCGGGCTGTTGCCGGAAGACGAGGCTCTGGTTTTTGCCGGTAACATTCAGCGTATTTTAGAGGGGGTAAGGCATGATGTTTGATTTCAGGGTCTTCCTTGGACAGAGCTTCGATGGTGTCCGGCAGACAGTTCCCGAATTGCTGCAGGCGATGGATGCTTTGAATATTGGCATGGCCCTGGCCTGCCCATTCAGGCCGCTGTCATACGATCTGGATGCGGCAAATATCGCATTGGCGGATTCGATCAAAGATCATCCGGATCGGCTGGTTGGTGCCGCCCGTGTGGACCCATGGCAGCCTGGCGCATGCGAGACTCTGCGCCGTGGTTTTGAAACGCTCGGATTACGTGCCCTTTATTTGAATCCGTGGGAGGAGCATTTTTGCGCTGATCTAGAGATGTTGGACCCCTTAATGGGGATTGCTCTGGATTACAGCGCACCGGTGATCGTTGCGACTGGTTACCCTTGGGTGTCAGAGGCATTACAGGTTCTCAAGTTGGCCAGACGTTGGCCGGATGTAGCCATTGTAATGACAAGTGGTGGACAAATCAATATTACCGGCCTTGGGCAGGCGGATGCAACGCTGGCGCTTTCCCGCAGCCAGAATTTGTTTATTGACACAGCTGGCGTCTATCGCCAGGATTTTATTGAGGAAACCATTGAAGCCTTTGGAGGGGATCGGGTGTTGCTGGGGAGTGGATCGCCTTATTTTGATCTCCGATATGAAGTGAAGCGTGTGAAGCTGCTAAAGGTACCAGAGGATGATCTGCAAGCAGTCCATTCAGGAAACGCCAGGAAATTGTTAGGTTTGAACAAAAATTACGAATGACTGTAGCCTTCCAATAAATGCAGAAACAGATAGTAGCCAACTGCGCTGTATTGACTAACCGGCTGCTTGAACGCGGTTTTGGCATTGCCTATGGCGGTTCCAACACCCATCTGATGAACCTCGACGCCAAAATGATCAAAGGACCAGACGGCACGCCGCTCTCCGACGATCAGGTCTCCTGCATTATTGACCCGGCCGGGATCGTCACCAACCGCAACACCATCCCGGGTGATCGCATCACAGGCGAGACCTCCGGCGTTCGTATGGGAACCCCCTGGGTCACGCAGTACGGCTTTGGCGAGACAGTGATGGCTTCCCTGGCAGATATCATCGCCAACCTGCTGCACGCCACCCAGGCGGTGAAATCCACTTTCACAGACACCAACAACATCCGCGGCAAAGTCGACTTCAAAGATATGGAAGACGCCCGCCTGCGCGTGCGTGATCTGCTCTCCTCGCTCGGTTCGGACTTCCCCGCCAAGGGCGAGGGCTATTCACATTTTTACTTTTTTGATGACCAACCGGCCTCAAAGGACGGGCAGGCTGCCTTCGACATCAGCGGCGAGCGCGTGCTGCCCTGCCTCAACCTGGCCCTGACCAGCGACATTGAAGCCCTGCAGCCTGGCGCTCGCCAGGCTGCAGGCCATCTACGACGGATATGTCAAAGTCGATAAGGATCTCCTCCTCAAGCCCATCGGCCCAGTTCGGGTGCGGGAGGCAAAAGGTAATCCAGCACCAGTGATGGATGGCAGCCCCGTCTCCACCAACAAACCCTGGTGCATCGGCATTAAAGATATGCCCGAAACACAAACAGGTGATGCACTCCCTGAATTCATTTGGGAGGATCCTGCAGGCAGTTATAGCAAGCGCACCCCCCTTTACGATGCACATCGTGAGTTCAAGGGGGCATGATCCCCTTTGCCGCTTGGGAAAGAGGGGCAAATGAAAATATGAATGGGTTGGTTCGACAATATATATTCCTAAATCGCATAATCTTAATTACCTGTCCGACTATGAAATGTTGTGGATCATGAACCGCCTCAATCATCGCCCAAGAAAATGCCTTGATTTCCTTTCACCTTTTGAGGTATTCTTGGTTCAATCTGTTGCACTTGTTACTTGAATTCACGAAATTGCAAGTTTAACAAAATAATCCATTACTTCCATTTTAATCCTCTTAATCTATAATGAAATTATGTGCTTGTTATTATAGTAAAGTTGGTCGAACATAAGTTTTAAGACAAAACCGAATGGTGATAAGGAGAATTTTATGGGCCGGCAACTTACAATTGCGTGTGTACAAAATATCTCAAAAATGGCTGACGTGAAAGCTAACCTGGAGAAAATAAATAAATTAACAGGAGAAGCTGCCAGAATGGGAGCTGAATTTGTTGTTTTTTCCGAGCTTGCTTTGACAGGTTATAACCAGGATCTTCTGGGGGATAACCTGGTTAAACTAGCATTCACGGTTGAAGATGAACCAATACGTAAATTGGCAAATATTGCGCGTGGGCATAACGTCACTTTAGCGGTTGGTTTTATTGAACGTCGAATCATACCAGGTGTTGTATATAATTCGATCGTGGTAATTGATAATGATGGAACAATTTTAGATACTTATGCGAAAAACCACTTATTTTTCAAGGAACATGTGAATTTTCGTGAAGGCCCGGAGATAAAAGTAATAAAAACAAGATATGGGATAATTGGACCGATGATTTGCATGGATGGTGCATATCCAGAGCTAGCGCGGATTCTATGTATGATGGGGGCAGAATTGTTGATTGATCCATCGGCATGGATCAAGGAGGATGAGGATCTTTGGCCGTTAACGTTACAATCGCGAGCGCTTGATAACATAGTCTTCGTTGTAGGAGTAAATCATTCTGGAGTTGAGGGCAATATACATTACATTGGACAAAGCATGGTTGTCGATCCTCGGGGCCATATTATTAGTAGTCTGGACGCTGATGAAGGAATATTGATCACAACAATTGACCTCGATGACGTTATTACTGCCCGTCATCGGGCACCTCGTTTTATGCTTCGTAGGCCCGAGTTATATGGGCGAATCTTGGATGCTTATTAAACGCAAGACCGATCGGCGTTTGCGAGTTTGATTGAATATCTTTAGTACGGGGAGAGTAATGAAAATGAATCGGACAACAATCCTCTCTTCGAACATAACGGATATTGGTAAATTCCCACTCTCTCGGATATGCAAAGGCTAGTTGATGCGCGAATGGTGTAAGAAACAGCTGACCTTTTTTTGGTTTACTCGATGTGGATTATACGGTCTTTATGACACATTTTACAGATGGATGCAAATTCCGGTGCAATCGCACATCCCCCCAAAAGTGATCGCGGTAGAACTGCCAGTTACCCAACAGCCCCCGCACAAATCCCGGCGTGCAGATTTCCCGCACCGGGCTTTTCAGTAGTACTCGCTTCCGCAAGACTTTCATGCCATCATCGGGCCCTTACCCGTCCTATATTTATGTTGGGGCGTCCAACTATACGTGGTTTCACTATTCCGAAAATGTTCGATCAGTTGCTGTGAACCCGGCCCAATTGAAACTGTGTCGTTGACTACGATGATTCAGGTATCTTCAACAACAACCCGATGGCTTCATAATAGAATTGTTGCAGACTGGGATAATTACCAATTACTCCGTAGTAATTATAGTACCCACGAAGTTTGGCATTCAACCGTTTGAACAACTCGGATAATCTTATATGTCGGTTTTCTCGGCACCATTCATTGAAGCTGATTTAGCGAGCTTCCTCAGTCTCTTGCGGGCTGTGCCTTTCTTTATTTGCGGTTTCCCGGCTCGGTCTTTTCCCCAGCGAAACTCAAATCCTAGAAAGTCAAAACTGGTCTTTCCTGGCAAGTTTGTCGCACTGAATGGAATTATCCGCGTTTTCTCTGCTGACAATTCCAGTCCAAACTTCCCCAGGCGTTTTCCCAATACTTCATAAAAACGTTGGACATCTTCCTGTTTCTCGAACGCACAGACAAAATCATCCGCAAACCGGATCAGGCACGCTTCTCCGCTACAATGCGGCTTTACGACCTTCTCAAACCACAAATCCAGTGCATAGTGCAGGTACACATTGGCTAGGATGGGCGAAACTATCCCGCCCTGTGGCGTTCCCGTCTCCGGGTGCAACACTTTTCCGTCTGTGTCCAGCACGCCTGCCTTCAGCCACTTCTCGATAAGCCACAGCAGCGCTTTGTCGTCTATCCGCTCTGCCAGCATCTTGAGCAACCACTCATGGTCAATTTTGTCGAAGAAACCTTTTATATCCGCTTCAACCACGTAGTTATACTTCCCAAATTGCAGCTTGATACGTCAATTTATCCACTGCATCAAGGCTCCAACATTCGGGCGATATCCATAAGCTACATCCCAGAAAGTCTTGCTCATAGATTGCTTCCAGAATGCGTTTGACGCCTATTTGCAGTAGCTTATCTTGGGTGGCCGGTATCCCCAACGGGCGGAACTTGCCATTCCCTTTCGGAATGTACCGCCTTCGGACGAGTTTGGCTCGGTATCGCTTCTGTTTCAGGTCTTCCACCAATTCGTGGACATTCTCTTCAAGGTTTTGCTCATAGTCTTCCGCACTCACCCGATCTACGCCATAGGCGGCGTCCTTCCGGATGTGCCGCCAACTGTCCTTGAGCATTCCCTCGTTGAGCATCCCATACAGATTGCGAAACCGATAGCCCGGCTGGCTTTCAGCCTTTTCCGCTATCGCTTGCAGTGAGGTTTGCACGCTTACTTCCCGACCCTGCATGTTCGGCTTGTGTTTTCCTTTGCAAGCTGCGTACTTCTGTCAGCCCCTTCCCCATGTGAACGGCTTTCCCGTTCTCAGAGTACTATGGGCTGATCTGACTCCCGATAGTCTATCGGCCTCCCTACTTGTTGTTTCGGTTTGGCTTACCTGTTTGGCTTCCGCGGATTACCTATCCCTAGCAAGTCAGGCTTCTCAGGAACCATGCGGGTCTCCCAAGTTCTCGACGTTTCTCTCGACACATGCCACGCTCTAATGTCGACCCCGGCAGACCTTCGGAGATACTCACCAATTCGCATCTCTCTAGTGTTGGCTTCTGGATCGCAAACCATCGCCATCTGCATTAGGACGGTTATCACCGTCCGCCGACATAACGGGGCTGTATCAAGCTTCAGGAAGTGCGGTCTTCCCTGTGGCCTATGTCGTTCCCTGTGTACGCTTCAAAGATGTTGTTCGGCAGCTGATGCCAGAAGTTTGTGTCCCTGCTTTCCAGGCTCATTGGGTTCACTGACATCTTTCCTCCAATGCCAAGGTTTTCTCTCTCCGACGGTAACTCCTTTAACCGGCTAAACTACCTCCTTCATCCCTGCAACACTCGGTATAAATGGCTGGTTAGGCCTTGTTTACCAGGGACTTTCACCCTGGAAGAAACGCCAAGCTTTACTTGGCGCACTGCGATTTGCTCCGGAATCACTGTGCGCTTTGCTCTGGATTGTGCACCATAGTGCCCATTTTGTGCAGGTATTGCACAAAATTCAGCAAATTTTGTCCATATTGTCCATAGTTTCCACCCAGTGTTACCGGCATTACCCCAGAATTACCCCAAATTTTACCCACAGGAAAGACGACTCAAATTAGTGGATAAGATGCTTCTTGTCTTCGAATATTCAAAATACAGCTGCCATGAAGTACTTCTTTGAGAAAAATATCACAATACCAATCCATTCCATTTGCCCCCGTTTACACCAACAGGCGGAGGAATCTCCGCCTGTTGGTGTTCCTTCATGACAGACCTTTCGGGTGTAAAGGTCCTTTTATCTGGGTTTATAAACCGTAACGCTGGTATTCGCGGCTGCTGTAGGGTCATACACATAACCGGGCAATGTGACATCGCTGACGCTCAGCGTCAGGTTGGATACGGTCTTGGCAATATTGCTGCGTTTTATGGTACATTTTCCGTTCGCATCTGTTGTGCAGGTGACTTTTACGCCATCACTCCATACCAGCAAAACAGTAGCTCCCGGAAGTGGGCTGCCGCTGCCATCAAGAATGCTGATGATAACTTCTGCATTCCATTTGCCAATCCTGCCAGTAGATGTGGTCTGGCTCAAACTTCCAACATTTATCACCGTTAAAGTTTGGGAATTGCTCACTTTAACATTGATGCTGCAGCTGGTGGTCTGCCCGGCGCTGTCGGTGGCAATCGTGGTGAGGACATAATCTCCATTGGTGTAGCCGGTGGAATCCCAGGTAATTGACCAGCCGTCTGAGCCGTCCGTGTCTACCCCGATGGATATGCCGTTGATGAAGAACTCCACCCGGGCAACTGATTTGTCATCCATAGCGTTGGCGGTAAATGTGACCATTTTTCCAATCACCGTATCCCCATCAGCAGATCCGGTAATTTCGACTGTCGGTGGATTGTCCGTTTCAGGTGTTTGTTTATAGGCAGGATCGTTTGTCGTGACTGTTAATTGGGTAAAAGATGTGGTGCCGTTAATGCTTAGCAAACCATAAGCCCCATCAACCAGCATCGCATTGTAAGCCTTTGTCAACACGACCTGGCCACCCAATGTGACCGTCACCACATTACCCAAAAGTGTCACACCCAGTTTATATTCCGACCCGCTGAGCAGCGCCTGGGTTGTATAGGCATCCACCACCCAGCCATGGCGCTCGGTGTAATGGCCGATAACAATCTGGCCGGTACTGACAGACAGTGACGCATATTTAAAATCAGTGGGACTGTACTGGTCAAAAACGATCCCGCCTGTACCCGCTGCCTGCAGGGTTGTTTCCAACTGAAGCTTGTAAGCGGGGTTAATCTCCAGCTGTGACAGGCTCACCGCTGCGACCTCTTTGCCAGTTGCCATTCCTAGGTATTTTCCTCCACTGATTTGCCAGCTACCAACATCAGGCTGCAGCAGTTCGCTTACGTTGTTAAAGTCATCTGTCTGACTCAATGTAATCTCGGCGGGCAGTACCTGCACGGCGACGTTATCGATGCGGCCCTTGGCATTGTTTGTCCCGATTCCTACCATTCCTTCATTGAGCATATGCGTGAATCCGTCAACATCTGTGCGTGGTGAAAAGGTGTAGGTGAAGAGCGCCTTGTTATCAATCATTAAGGTTGCGGTTGTTCCGTTAAAGCCAGCAGCAGGTTGTAGTTGGTATCTGGCTTTAGCCAGTAGTTGGTACTAGTGTTAACTATCCACCCGTCCGCTGTGCGATATCCCATTTCAATTTTGTTGGTAGAGATATTCACCCCTGCAAACTTAAAATCGGTAGGGCTGACATAATCAAAGATCAGGTAGGCATTTGACTGATAACCTGCCAACGGTTTGGCAGCATTTATAGTTGCCTGGATTTCAAAGTAGTTGGGCAGGTAAGAATCAACATAGAATACACTCACCGCATCGCCACCCAGGGCAGATGGAGCCACTTCCAGGCGTCCATTGGTGACAATCCAGACACCGCTGTCCGGAGTAGAAGCCCTGTGATTTGCCATCGTTGAAATTGGCAGTCCGCAGCACATCTCTCTTTCCGCCGGGGATATTACCTGCCTGAGGATCAGCCGGTGCCCCAGTCTGTTCATGCCAGTCAAAGTCTTTTTGCAGGACCAGGCCCAATTCTCCTTCCGGCTCACCGTTGCGGAGCGGGTCATTACCCGTATCGTAAGGCCGGGTGGGATCTGCACCATCGCTGGCAGCCAGCAGGTACAGGAACTCAGGCAATTGCGGCTGAAGCGTCCGGCTGACTGTCGCCATGCCAAATGGTGCAAAAGGCACGAGGAAACTGTTAAACTCGCCTACCCAGTCAATCAGCCTGTCACCGCCGGTGTTACCGATCAGCACATCCCGACCCGCTCCACCATAGGCGAGGTCTTCATAGGTCGGGTGGGTATCGGGTTTATCATTGGCACCGGAATTGGTGGTCAGGTCATCATCAACATTCAGGAGGTCATTGCCGTACCCTCCGAACAGGTCATCCTTTCCTGGTCCGCCAACCAGCCAGTCATTGCCCAGGTCGCCAAAGATGGCATCCCTGCCTTCGTTATAGGCGGTCACCCTCGACGTGCACCTGCCTCTATTGTCATATGCAACGCAGGCAATGACCGGGGTCCCTTCCGTCTGATTGAAGTTGAGCAGGAATTCATACTGCACAGTACCATCCGTGAGTATGATCCGGCGCAGCGGGTCATACTCATCGTAAAGTGCAAACTCACCTGCCCGGGTCCGGTGCTCTATGTGCTGACCATCAAGGTCAACATTATTGAACATCAACAGGTTGCCCGGGTTGTACGGCCGGTCATACCCGCTGAGGATCAGTTCGTCAACCAGCACGACCACAGTGCTGGTTTGGGTCTCACCCGGTTGCCCAACTGCGGCCAGCGGGAGTGCCTCAGCACCAGATATCGCATCATCACCAGATCCGCCGTGCAGGAAGTCGTTGCCAAGCCCGCCGTACATCACGTCGTCTGCGTACAAGGGGTCAAATAGAGGATCTTGGAGGGCATAATCCAGGTTGAATGGCGTGATGTTGAAAGTCTTTTTGAGCTCGCCGCTCACATTGATGGTTGCTGTCTGGATTTTTCCCGGGGTGTAGATGAACTGGTCCAGCTGTCCATTCAGATCGCCGATGTTGTAAAGCGGCTCAGCCGTGCCATTGCGGCTGGTAAAAATGCGACCATCATCACCCAGCGACCATCGTTTCCCGTACCGCCTGAGAACCAGTCATTTCCCCAGCCGCCGATCAGATCGTCATCCTGCCCTTCGCCGTACAGGACATCATTCCCCACCATGCCATACAGCACATCGTCACCGGACTCACCGTGCAGTTCATCCGATTTTCCAATGTCATTGGCCAGGCTGGCTGGGATGTAATCTGGTCCACCGGGAGTATAGTCATTCAGGTCGACTACCCGCACGATGATCTTGAGCGTTCCATAATTATCATAACCATAGCTCAAGAAACTGGAGGTTGCTGTGTTGTTCGTACCGACAATCCGTATGATATTGGCATTGTCTCCAGCCATCACGTCTGCGTCGCGAGCATGCCCGTTGGCAGATTCATCGCCCAGATTATTCCGCGCCAGGTCAGTCCCTGCGCCGCCAAACAGGAGGTCCTGTCCATCCGGACGCATCTCGGGGGTAGTCAGTCCAAAGTAGATAGAGCTACCGCCAACCAGATCATCCTGGCCAAGGTTTCCGAACAGCACATCATCGCCGCCATTGCCTTCCATGTAATCATCGCCATCGGTCTCCGCTTCGAATGAAGGGACCACATGCAACACCAGGTTCTCATCGCGATATGCATTGAAAGCAGTGTGAACCATAATCGCCGATATAACCGTCGCCCTGCATGATATCATTGCCCAGCTGGCCAAAGATGACATCGTCATCCGCACCGCCTGCTATGTAATCGCTGCCATAAAGCAGGGAATTCGTATTGTTGGCATGGTCATAGAGCGTGACATCCCGCTGGACAACACCATCCGGGTAAACCTGCGGCAAGACCGTTATTCAACGGAGCACATCCAGTCCTCCGTTCAGGCTGCTCCGTACAGGTAATAGCTGTAAGTGCCTGGGTGCGCTGCACAGCCCATCTGCCCGCCGGCAAATGAATACATTATCGCCTGCTATCAAATCATTCCCTGCGCCGCCATCCAATTTGTCGCCACTGTCCAGCCCACCCGGTACATTATGACCGCCGATGATGTCATCATCGCCATCGCCGCCATATACTGTATCGCTGCCTTCCTGGCCAAGGATAATGTCAGCGCCGCCTTCACCGTAGACAAGGTCATCGCCGCTGCCGGTCAGGCCGCGAACTGTCCAAACTCGTCGTAGCACATGACGGCATAACAGTCGGGATCGAGCTTGTTGCAAGTGACGAAAACCACGTCTCCGAAAACCAGGTCTTTTCCGTCCCCAGCATCAATCGTGTCGTTTCCTGCACCACCGAAGATGATATCGTCACCATCAGTGGCTGTGATGGTGTCATTCCCGCCATCTGCGTAGCCGCTCGGTGCGGGTATCGCACAGCATGAAAGGGATGGAGTCTGAGAGGGGGAGCAGCCGAGAGTTCATAACCAGCTGTTTTGGAGTCCAATTCACCGTTGTCTCCCAGGACAATATATCTTGCTCTGCTACGGAAGCGATGGTGTCTGCCCCTGTACCACCCAGGACGATATCGTTGCCAGTATCCTGGGTTTGGCGGATATCGTGTCATCGCCGCCGATGGATGTGTCAGCTGACCAGACCCGGTTGATTGTGGAGCCGAGTTATCCACTGTCAGGTAGTTCTCATCCTGGTAGCTGTCATAGCCGACATAATCAACAAATCCGTGGTCGCCAAAGACAAGGTTGGGCGCCATCAGACATTTGAAGCGGTTTCCCCGTAATTTGCCGTGACCGTATCGCGGCCATTCCCGGCCAGGATGATATCCCGTCCGGTGCCGCTGGTAATGTTGTCAGCCCCTTCTACCGCCGCATC
>CAVVGZ010000008.1:0-375456 GCA_963747965.1 uncultured Chloroflexia bacterium
TTCACCAATGTCAGCGAGGTGTATACCACCGTCTCTTCATCTGTGTTGGACGTCACTCCGCCTGCTGTGGCAGACGCGGTATTGGTCACCGATCCGCTAGTTACATCTCCCGCAAGGATCGTGTAGCTGGCTGTGCAGGTGATGCTCTCCCCCGGATCCAGGTATTCATCCAGGTTACCCACTGTGTTCACCATGCGGGCAGTTCTCATCCGTGGCTTTGTCATCATCCACCACCACCGGTCCCAGCAGCTTCACACTCCCGCTGTTGGTTACCAGGTAGCTGTAGGAGATCACATCATCCAGCTGCATCATACGTCTGCGGGTCGGCCGTCTTCACCAATGTCAGCGAGGTGTATACCACCGTCTCTTCATCTGTGTTGGACGTCACTCCGCCTGCTGTGGCAGACGCCGTATTGGTCACCGATCCGCTGGTTACATCTCCCGCAAGGATCGTGTAGCTGGCTGTGCAGGTGATGCTCTCTCCCGGATCCAGGTATTCATCCAGGTTACCCACTGTGTTCACCAGCGGGCAGTTCTCATCCGTGGCTTTGTCATCATCCACCACCACCGGTCCCAGCAGCTTCACACTCCCGCTGTTGGTTACCAGGTAGCTGTAGGAGATCTCATCCCCGGCTGCGTCATACGTCTGCGGGTCGGCCGTCTTCACCAATGTCAGCGAGGTGTATACCACCGTCTCTTCATCTGTGTTGGACGTCACTCCGCCTGCTGTGGCAGACGCGGTATTGGTCACCGATCCGCTGGTTACATCTCCCGCCAGGATCGTGTAGCTGGCTGTGCAGGTGATGCTCTCTCCCGGATCCAGGTATTCATCCAGGTTACCCACTGTGTTCACCAGCGGGCAGTTCTCATCCGTGGCTTTGTCATCATCCACCACCACCGGTCCCAGCAGCTTCACACTCCCGCTGTTGGTTACCAGGTAGCTGTAGGAGATCACATCCCCGGCTGCGTCATACGTCTGCGGGTCGGCCGTCTTCACCAATGTCAGCGAGGTGTATACCACCGTCTCTTCATCTGTGTTGGACGTCACTCCGCCTGCTGTGGCAGACGCGGTATTGGTCACCGATCCGCTGGTTACATCACCCGCCATGATCGTGTAGCTGGCTGTGCAGGTGATGCTCTCCCCCGGATCCAGGTATTCATCCAGGTTACCCACTGTGTTCACCAGCGGGCAGTTCTCATCCGTGGCTTTGTCATCATCCACCACCACCGGTCCCAGCAGCTTCACACTCCCGCTGTTGGTTACCAGGTAGCTGTAGGAGATCTCATCCCCGGCTGCGTCATACGTCTGCGGGTCGGCCGTCTTCACCAATGTCAGCGAGGTGTATACCACCGTCTCTTCATCTGTGTTGGACGTCACTCCGCCTGCTGTGGCAGACGCCGTATTGGTCACCGATCCGCTGGTTACATCACCCGCAAGTGATCGTGTAGCTGGCTGTGCAGGTGATGCTCTCTCCCGGATCCAGGTATTCATCCGGTTACCCACTGTGGTTCACCAGCGGGCAGTTCTCATCCGTGGCTTTGTCATCATCCACCACCACCGGTCCCAGCAGCTTCACACTCCCGCTGTTGGTTACCAGGTAGCTGTAGGAGATCTCATCCCCGGCTGCGTCATACGTCTGCGGGTCGGCGCGTCTTCACCAATGTCAGCGAGGTGTATACCACCGTCTCTTCATCTGTGTTGGACGTCACTCCGCCCGCTGTGGCAGACGCTGTATTGGTCACCGATCCGCTAGTTACATCACCCGCCGTGATCGTGTAGCTGGCTGTGCAGGTGATGCTCTCCCCGGGATCCAGGTATTCATCCAGGTTACCCACTGTGTTCACCAGCGGGCAGTTCTCATCCGTGGCTTTGTCATCATCCACCACCACCGGTCCCAGCAGCTTCACACTCCCGCTGTTGGTTACCAGGTAGCTGTAGGAGATCTCATCCCCGGCTGCGTCATACGTCTGCGGGTCGGCTGTCTTCACCAGCTCCAGTTCGGCCACAGGCATGATCAACACAACAACTTCGTCGGTATCCGTGTTGTTGTTTTCGTTGCCTTCATTCAGGATCTCTATCCGGGTCAACCACCGCCGTGTTGGTGAGCGTTCCCTCAGAGGTGGGCGTGACCTCAACAGTGACCGTGAAACTGGAATCCGGAGGCAAGGTAACCCCGCCCGGCCCCGGCGGTACAGGTGATCACATTGCTGAGATCAATGGCACAGGTCAGCCCTGTCACTGCCGGGGTAGGCCCTGTCAGGTTGGTATATGTCGCTCCAGCCGGCAGGCTGTCGCTCAAAACCACCTGGGTTTCCGCAAAACTGGCAGGCAGGAAAGCGTTGCTCACCGTGATGGTCCAGGTGAAGGGCGCTCCAACGTAAAGCGGAGGTCCGGCATTGTTGGTCTTTGTCACTGTCAAATCCGGGAAGCCGCTCACGGTGGTGCTGTCCTGGTTGGAGGTCACATCCGCGCCAATTCCATCCTTGGCAGTGGCCGTGGCAGTATTGGTCACTGAACCGTCAATCAGGTCCTGGGCGGTTATCGTATACGTTGCCGTACAGGTTACGCTGGCTCCCGGAGGCAGGATGGAAGGCAGGCCGCTGCAGTCTACTGTGGTCTTATCATCCGAAACGCTGTATGGGGCATACAGATTGGAGGTGCCGGTATTGGTCAGCTTGTAGGAATAACTGATCAGGTCGCCAGCTTCGTCAAAGATCATGGGGTCAGCAGTCTTATCCAGCTCAAGCTGGTTGAGGGTTGCCACCAGTTCAAAATCACGGTCCACACGGTCTTCACCGTTGGCTAGAATGACGGTAATGTTATTGGGGTTACCCCCATCCGCATCCGCCAGGTTGGAACTGCCTGTGGGTGTGGTAATCGTGATCTGGTACAGTCCAGGCAGTAAATCATTAAAGCTGTAGCCCCCGCCAGTATCGGTGGTTGTCGGGGTGGTGACGTCATCACCCGTACCCAGGATGCCGTCCGGTCCGGCATAATGCAGGGTAACCGTGACATCCGGGTGAATGGCTTCACCATTCTCACACAGTCCATCCCCATCACCATCGCAAACCGAGCCGCTGATCGAGCCCAGATCCTGGTAATAACCAAAATTCTGGTCTGTTACCGGGGCATTATTCACCGTCACTGTGGTCTCGTTCGGGGTGGTGCAGGTCAACCCGGGTGAGAAGCTGCAGCCATCCGGATCCCCGGATTGGGTATAGCCAGCCGGCGGGGTTACCTTAATCACATAGTGTCCCATTGGCGTTGCCCGGGAACTGATAATAGCCGTTTGCATCGGTTGTGGTGCAGGCAATTTGGGTTACCCCGTTGCTGCTGTAGAGGCAAACCGTTTGGCCGGGCATGCCGGTCTCGTCATCCGCATTGCCCGGGATGTTATCCGCCCCATCCGGATCCCACCCATCGCCCAGGACAACATCCTTCCAGACAGTGCCGCTGATCGGGTAGCTGTTTTCAGGAGGCTGGTAGCCAAAGTCCACATTGGTCACGCTGCCGCCGCCGGTTACGGTGGCAGAAATTAATTGTCGCAGGATCTCGTGCAGGCTGTTCCGGGATCGCCCTCGCCGGTGGGGGTGTAACCTGCCGGCAGGGTAGCCGGGTTGACAGATACATAGAAAGTCCCGTCGCCTAAACCGCTGAACTTGTACATCCCGGTTGGATCCGTGGTAGTCGTTGCCAGGGAGCTGGCCGCATCGCAGGGGGTGGTCAGGCACAGGTATAAAGTGACATTGCCGATGCCGATCTCACCCGTATCCTGGATGCCGTTTCCGTTGGTGTCATTCCACACCCGGTCGCCGAGGCTGCCGGAGTTATCCACGCCGAAGTCAAAGACAGGGTGCCAGTCTTCGCCAGGAGTGGCGTGGAATGTAAAGCTGGTGGGCGTGGTGGTATCTGTCAGGGCGGGGTTAATCGCCGTAACATCCGCCATATCGTAAGTCAGGGTGTAATCCCCTTCAGGCACAATAAAGACAAAGTGTCCATCGCTATCCGTATCGACTGTCTTTGTAATGGTATTGCCAAACATATCCGTCCCGGTCAGGGTAACCGTAACCGGTGACAAACCCATCTCAATCGTTTCGAATACGCCGCTGCGGTCTGTGTCCCAGAAGACGTTGCCCTGCACCAGGGCGCCTACAAAGTAGCCAAAGTCGGCGTCCAGGTAGGACTGCCCCGCAGTCAATGCGTGGGCGATCACATCTTCAGTGGTCGGTACAATATTGCGGATGGCGTCCGTGGTGATGCTGTCCTCGTATACATCCACCAGGTAATTGCCCGGAGGCAGGTGATTAAACAGGTACAGGCCGTTGGCATCGGTGATGGCCAGGCCAACCTGGTAATCCCCGTTGGCTGGGTTCCAGCAGGCCGTTGCCGTCTGCATCAAAGTACAGCAGCACATAGGCATCCGGGATACCGGTTTCATCATCCGCATTTCCGGCGATATCGTCGGGGCCATCTATATCCTGGATCCCGTCGGGATTGTAATCCCACCATACCGTGTCGCCAATCGAACCGTTCCAGTTGTATCCAAAATCGACCGTATCATAGGTCATGAATTCTCCGGTACCCGTCCCCAGGGTAACCAGGGTGGTATTCGGGGTGATGATCCCGTCCAAATCGTAGGTGGGCGCCATGGCAGCGCCCAGCGTGAACGGACCGGCCGCATACGGGCTGGTGACCGCGCTGGTGGTATCCACCACCACGCGGTAATCGCCTGGCTGCAGTCCTTCAAACAGGTACAGGCCGTCTACATCTGTGGTGTCCGTGGCAACTGCTACCCAGCTGCCTAGTTCGGGCGAGGTATCCACCACCCAAAGCTCCAGGTTGACTTTGATACCCGCCAGAGGTGCTTCCTCCACGTCCTGTATGCCGTCGCTGTTCTTGTCCAGCCAGATGTAGTCGCCGATGCTGCCTATGCCGGGCGGAATCAATCCGAAATCGGCGTCGCTGTACTGCTGGCTGGCTGCCAGGGTCACGGCGAGCGTAACCGGCGTGGTCGGCAGGTAGCCGGCCGGGATGGTTGTAGGGGTGTAGGTAACCGTGTAATTGCCGGGGGTCACGCCAAAGATGCGGTAGTAACCCGTTGCATCGGTGGTTGCACAAACAGGCGTGCCTCCCAGGGCACCGGAGTGGCGCATACTTCCACGCCGCTGATGCCCGGTTCGCCTGCATCCTGCAGGCCGTCCCCGTTCAGGTCCACCCAGACAAAATCTCCAATGCTCTCGCCCAGGGCGGTCTCCACGATATTGCTGGGAATGACATTCCCCAGGCCGTTCTCAAGGAAGGCCTGGTTCTTAATCACATAAACACCAGCCGGCAGTGGATTGTTGATCAGCACCTGGAAGGTGAGCGGTTTGGCAACCACCACGCTGTTGGAGATTGCTTCGGACCAGGTCCTGGTGCCGTCGGTTGCGGTAGCCTTGAAGGTGAGGCTCTCGATACCCGTCCCCGCAGAAGCGGTGCAGGAGTAGCTCACGCTGACCGACCCGCCGGCCGGGACATCCACTGTTGCCGGTGAAGGCCCGGAGCAGGAAGCGCTGGCGCCGTTGGTCCCGCTTACCGTCAGGCTGCTGGGGGTGACGCCGGTCACGGCCGCTTCATTGGTCAGGGTCAGGGTAACGCTGACCGGGTCCCCGCTCTGCACCATGGACGGGCCGGCTTTCAGCGTGCTGGTGCCTGTTGAGGCCGCCGGCGGCACGGACCAGTTGACCGTCAGGCTGGGACGACGGGTGGCGGTGCCTTCCTCGCTGGAGTAATATTCCACATCAGCCGTGTTGGTGCCGGTGGCCAGCAGCACAATGCCATTATTGGTAATTGAGCTGTCATACCATCCGCGTGCCAGAGTGGTCAGGTTGACGGTTTTCGCCCCGGTCGTGGCCGGGTTGACAGACCCGTACAGCGTGGTGTTGTAATCGGCAGGACCAAAGGTGCCTCCCGCCCAGTCCCCGGCTCCCCCACCGTCCGAATCATTCCAGATCGCCCCGAGCTTCCGTCCAGGCAGTTGTCAGGCGGTATACATTGTCGATCTGGTTCTTCTTGGCGGTTTTAACTTCCACCCGCATGCTGGCCGAGTCAATCGTGACTCCCGGCCGGGATGCTGGAAAGGTCAAATTTGATCAGGCATGTTTGTGCTTGGTGTTCTCCGGGCGGGTTTTCAGGCGGGTGGCTGGTGCCGAAATTGTCATTGCCGCCGGAATCTTCCTGGATATAGGTATCCGGTACCTCGTTGGCGCCGGTATCGCGGATCACGGTGGTGCCGTTGCAGCTCAAGGGGGTGTAGTTGATGATCAACTGCGGGCGGCGGGAGGCTGTGCCCTCCTCGCTGGAGTAATACTGGGCTTCCCCATTGTCAGTGCCGGTGGAGATCAAGGCCAGTCCGTTGTTGGTCTGGGTGCCGTTGTACCAGCTGCTCACCTGCGAGGTGATGTCCAGGGTTTTCACGCCGTTGGTGGACGGTGTGATCGTTCCCAGGGAGGTGGCGCTGTAATCGGCAGAGCCGAACGTGGCCTCCAACCCAACCGCCGGAGCCGGATGTGTTCCAGGTAGCTCCACCCTCCGTCCAGGCGGTGAACATGGGGTGGACATAATCCACATGGTTGTCCCGGGATCCGGCGACCTCCACCTGCAGCGTGGCACTGTTCAGCACAGCTCCAACCGGCAGGTTGGAAGGCTGAACTTCAGCAGGGCATAGCGCAAATTGTTTGCATTGCAGGCTGGGTGCGTAAGCGGTTATCTGTACCCTTATTGTTGATGGGATTATCTTCATCAATATCTGTATCCTCGGCTGCTGTAACCGACACGGTCTGGGCACAGGCTGGCGGCGGGGTGCCGCCGGTGTAGCCCTGGACGCCGGGGGTATTGCTCCCCAGGTCCCAGAGCACATAGTCGATGATCCCGTCTGCAGGATCATCCTGGTCAATGCCTTCCCCGCCCAGGTTGGCGCTGGCCGCCACGTAGGTGGTCCCGGTTGGGATGGTATCCTGCACGGTGATGCTGGGCAGCACGTCAAAGGTCGGGAAGCGCGGGATGATCGTATAGGTCAGCGTCTCGCCAGCCGCGGAAATGAGCTTATCTACCGCCTTGGTGATGGCCCCGGTCAGCGGGAAATCGGCATACAGCACATCCGTACCGGCCGGTAAAGCAATCGAATAGGAGGTGGTGGTCGGGAAATAGCCGGCCGGCAGGTCGGCGTCTTCGGTATCCATCACCACGCTGTAATTTCCAGGTCCAAGGTTGTCAAACAGGTACATGCCGGATCCATCCGTCTGGGTGGTCTGCACCAGCGACCCATCCAGGTACAGGGAGACCGTGATAAACGGCACGCGTGTTTCACCGGCATCGTAGATACCGTTGCCGTTCTCATCAATGAAGACCTCGTCCCCGATCGAGCTCGGGGATACCTGCCAGAAGCCAAAATCGGCATCCAGGTAATTCCCGGTCAAATTATCCACAGGCTGGGGTATCGGAGTGGAGGGCTGGTATGGGTCCGAACTGAAGTAGGCAGCCAGGGCGGGATCATTCTCATCCACCCAGGCGATGTAATCAAAGCCTTCCGCCAGGTTGCTGAACAGGTAATAGCCTGTCCCATCCGTGGTGGTCGTGCCGATGAGTGCATCTGTACCGCTGTCGACAATCCCGTTTCCGTTGCTGTCTTCATAGAGATAGACCGTCACTCCGGCGATGCCGGTATCCGTGCCTGCATCGTACAAGCCGTTGTTGGCAACATCTTCAAAAACCGTATCGCCGATGGCGCCGGCCCCGCCCGGCCGGTAGCCGAAATCGGCCGTCAGGTACTGCTGGTTTTCGGCCAGGATAACAGTATGGGCATGGTCCATGGTCCCGTCCGGGTCACCGGTCTGACCGTAGCCGGCCGGGATGGTAGCAGTATCCACCATGACCATATAGGTGCCTGCCGTAACCCCGTTGAAGTAATACAGCCCATTGGCATCCGTGGTGGTGGTCGCCAGCAGGGTCGTTCCGGTACTGTCGTACAGTTCCACCGTCACCCCTGCAATGCCCTCCTCGGCAGGGTCCTGTACACCGTCCCCGTTCCAGTCGCGCCAGATAAAATCGCCGATCTTGCCGCCGGCCACATTCAGGCAGGCCAGCGATCCAGTGGAACTGGGTATCGTAGGCGCATAAGAGGTGTACCAGTTGCAGTATTCTCCTGGCTCTGCACCGGGAGATACCAGCGCAGTGAATGTGATTGTCAGCGCTTTATCAGCCTGGATGGACCCTGGAACCGTAAAGACCGGGTTCCTGGGGTCGGTGGAGTTGACCGTGGTGGATCCAGTTACATTGGCGCCATTAAGGGTCACATTGGTTAGAGAAGCATAGCTAAGCACCGAATCCAGGTGTTCTTCAATTTTGATTGGGCTGCCGCTTGGACCGCTGCCTACGTTATCGATATATATTGTATAAGTAACACTGCCACCCGGAGCCACGTTTTCAGGAACCACATTCTTAATCTGCCGCAGGATGGCATACGACCCGGAGGGGGTATCCTCCTCGGCACAGCTATCCTGCTGGTCCGAATCGGCGCACACTTTGTTGGTCAGTACGCCGGTGGAAGTGGCCTTGACCGTCACCACCGCCTCAAATTTCTCGCCGGGCTGCAGGTCGGTCAGGTACCACACCAGCGGGTTCGGGCCGCTGTTCTGGGCAGGTACGGAACTGATAAAAGTCACCCCGGAAGGCAGCAGATCGCGGACAAATACGTTGGTCATGATTTCCGTGCCCAGGTTGTAGAGCTTGATATTGTAATGGAAGGTTTCCCCGGAGGAGACCGCTGGTTTATCCGCATCTTTACCGATCGCCACGCAGCCGTTGAGAAGGTACTGGGTGGGTTCATAGTAACGCCACAGGTGGTCTTTACCGTTATCGCTGCCTCCTGCGTCTCCGCCGAAGGTATCGGCATGCAGGATTGGGCAGCCGTCTTCATTTAATATGGCTGTTGTATCATTAACACGGATCTTAACCCACACATATTCCGGTACCAGGGTGGTCAGCTGTCCCACCGCCCAGCGGATGGCCTTGGGGCTGCTTGTGTCGCTTTGCGACGTGGTGGGCGGCAGGGAGGACACCGGGATCCCCAGGTCTCCCGCATCTTTGGATGCCATTCCCAGCACGGTGCTCTTCAGCCCGGCCTGGTCGTCGGATACCCGGTCACCAGCATATTCTATGCGGTTCCACGGTCCTACACTTTCAGTGGGGTCCATGGCTTCCTGCATATCTGCGCCTGTCTTGCTGCTGGCAGACCATTCAAACCAGTCGAAAGCCCACCTGTAGCCATTCTCTGGACCGGCTACACCGCTGGCAAAGCCCCATGGGGCGTTGCCGCGCCCGTCACTGTAATCCACAATAGGCGCACTGCTTGCCCCAGGCCCGGTGTAGGTAGTTCCCTTAGCGCCCCAGGCATACAACTGCCCGGCATCCCAGGCATTGCAGGGCACCACTACATCCCCCGAGTTATTGGTAATCGTTTTGCTGCCGCTGCCGGCAAAATTCGGTATGCTGTAAGAAACGCCGCATAAACTTTCCGACGCCGGATTACTTGAATTGGTCAGGCGCTGCCACGAGCCGTAGGAGGTGTTGGGATCAGTGGAATAGAAGATACCCGTATCTCCGTATACTCCGGAAATTGTGCCGCGATGTACACCTGTGGCAGATACAACCGGCGCCTCGGTGACGCCATTAATATTGGTATAAGTTCCAGCCAGGCCGATTAATTCGGCTGTGGCTTTGGCTCCAATCGGTCCATCACCGATGGCAATCAATGATTGGCCCTTCATGGGAACCTTAAGGTAATTACCGGAACCATCCGGATTGAGGTAACCCACATCCACCACCTGTGTTCCGTTTGGGATATAAAAATCAACATGCCCGCCCACGCCGGTTGTGGTGCCATCGCGTGGGATCACCTTGATCACCATCCCCAGTTCATCGCCCATCCGTAGCAGGGGTTCTGGTGGTCCCCCATATGGTGGAACCTCCGTTGAGGTGCCCTCAATACGCGCATCCAGGAAGTCCTGTGTCTCTTTGTCAAAGAACATGTAAGACATCTTGGTCTGCAGGTTGTGCGCAGACACAGTATCCACCTTTGTGATCGGCAGGATGCCAAACAGCATTTGCATCAGCATGGCAGTGATCGTGACCACGTTGAGGATGAGCTGGCGGTTCCACCTGCGGGAGGAATTGGACGTGCGGGAGGATGAATGTCTTCATTTTAAGCTCCTTGCCTGGAAGAACTATTGGACCTGGAAAATAATGAATAGAGATACTTAGATGACTATGCGATTTAAAGTACCATAGATAATTAAATATTTACTTATAATGCGGCAGGGATGTTAAACAGACTTCCCCGACAAATAAATTAATCTAATTATAATGGAATATTAATTATTTAGGAATAAATTGTGGTCTATCTAACAATATAACTAGCTTTTCCGTTACCAGAAGCAAAATTGAGTCTCATAATAACCATGGCTGGTATCCATGCAGTGAATCTATCGGGAAAGAGACATAAAAAATCGCAATCTCCCGGCAAGCCCCGGGGGAGATTTCCATTCCATTCTGGAAGGGCTTCTCAATCGAATTACCGGGATCAAGGCGCACAATAATTTTCTTAAACTTCCCAGTCTGAATATTCCTCGTAAACAGATCTCAGCCAGGCTACCGCCCCGGGTGTCCGGCGCCAGTGGTTCAGGTATCTGCCTGCATACATTACTGCTTCATCCTCACCCCCTTTGGTAAAACTTATTGATTCCTGGGACGGCACTCTTTTTTCGCCAAGCAGGTATTCGGGAACATAATCATTGTATTTTATTGCCTTCCGCAGAGCACGCACGACTGCCTTCATCGGACCTTTAAAGCGGAAATCCAGCAGCGGCCGGCAGTACGCCCACTCAACACTGAGGTCGTTTTTGTTTTCCTTCATAAAAAGGGCAGCATCTTCATATCGCCCCCTATCAAACAGGAAATGCAGCAGTTCGTAGCGGATACCCTGGTGGTCGTTGGGGTCAATTTCCATAAGGTAGCGGTAGGTTTCCTCCGTCTCCTTCCACCGCTTCATCCTGTACAGCATGGCTGAGGTACCTTCCAGGCACCTCAGGAATGGGCGGGTTTCCAGGATTTCCCAGAAGTGCTGCTTAGCTCTCCTCATCCTGGAAAAAAACCTCCCCAAGTGCACGGCGGGCTGCCTCAATCCCTTTCTGGTAATAATCCAGGGCTTCCTGGCAGGTGGCAGCTCCCTCTGCCAGGACCACGTAGGCATCACCGCAGTCAGCTGAAAGTTTCAGCGCTTTATTTGCCAGCCTGATCTTCTCATCCTCATCTGCCTCCTCCCACGCATCGTAGATTATCTGCTCGGCTGCATAAACTTCCGCAGCCCAGATAGGTTCATATCCATCAATCGATGAGGTAAGTGATAACAGTTGGCGTTCCAGGCTGCGCCTGTCAAAAGTTGTGAGTATGTCTGGTTGGTCATCTTCCTCGTCAAAATCTTCCGGATCGATATGCCTGTTGGGGGTAGGGTGCACCAGTTTACTGAGATCGCCTCCCGGATATTCGATCAGCACGGGTATCTTCCCTTTTGACGTTTCAACCTCGATAGTTGCCGCTACCGGTGGGTGGCTGCCGTCAGGATGGGTGACCAGCCGCTCCTTCACCAGGGCCACAATTGCTTTCAAAGCAGCCTCATACCAGTGCAGCATGGCTGCGTCCGGTCTGGCAAATCCTCTTTTCTTAATCATCAATGGTGTAGGGAAAAAGTCCTCAGAGAGCACTTTCCAGCCGTACTTTGGAGCATCAAGAAGGTCATCAATAGCCACAATTGGAGGTTTGTTATACATGAGGGCATGCCTTCCATTGGGTGGGAGGCTCTCTTCCGGGTCATCGATCAAATACATGTCCTCAATCTCACTCCAGCTTTCATGCACCGACAGGCCGTAATCCAGTCCCGCCTGACCCATCACCACTGCATAACGGCTCTTTGCTTTTGATCCAACTTCAATCTTCAATACATCATAATTCGACAGCCAGATCCATGGTTCAGCGGTAAAAAATTCAGCGGCAGCATTGAAAAAATGGCCTGCCAGGCTGGGGGTCACTCCTTGGATTTGCATCAGCCCATCCAACAGACTGTCTTCATAATCGGCTCTAAACATTCTTGTCATATCGGAATAAACCATATTTACATGTTCCGGTGATGGACGGTGAAAGGCGCTTATCCCGTATGACTGGAGCTTTGGGCGCAGCGCTTCTGCGACATCTTTTTGCTCGAAATGAATATCAGAAGGCCTGCAAGGGGATAATCCGGGCATCTTTGGTGAAGTCATTATTTTTTGCAGGAAATGAAAGATACTGTCAGCCTGCGGATTCTCCGTTGACAGGTTTGAATCCAGGATCATCCCCGATTGCAAATCCACCGCCAGGCACATCCATGGAATGGAATAAAGATCCTCCCCATCCTCATACGCATCCTCTTCACGAAGCCAGATCGGAAGGCGCCGCCTGGCACAGTACCACCTGGCGTTCGTTTTCGGCAGGCTCATCAAATCCTTTGTCTGTGATTTTTTCCTTTTCATATCACGAATCCTTTGAAAGAATTTATACCAGAGCAATTTA
Source organism: uncultured Chloroflexia bacterium (assembly GCA_963747965.1). Taxonomy (GTDB): domain Bacteria; phylum Chloroflexota; class Anaerolineae; order Anaerolineales; family Anaerolineaceae; genus CAVVGZ01. The sequence goes on from CAVVGZ010000008.1 coordinate 12,641, forward strand.
TCAAAGTCAATTGACTTTAAGAAGGCTGCCCGGACCGCCCAGGCTTAAATAGGTCCGGCTGATAACGCTGCGAGGACTTTGCCCCGCTGGAATACAACCGCCCCCGGGTGATTGGTCCAAAAAGGCCGGCTCATTTAACCACCTGAATATCACGAAATAGTTTTTTCTGGATACGCAGGAAATACAACCCTGGTATCAGGAATTTTCAAAAGTAAAGCGGGTGGGATCAACAGCAAAGTCCGTCCATGCCAGCACCTTTTGAGGAGTCACCTCAAATAGTCCGCCCCCGTCCCATTGATCCGGCTGCGGGGAATACCCATAGCGGGAATATTTTTCCCGGTAGGCCTGCGCCACAGGTTCTGTCAGCCCGGGAGCCGGTTGCAGGAGCATCCGGCACACGCCTTCAAGGATGACTGCCTCATCCCCGCTTTCCAGGTGGATAACTACGGCCGGGTTACTATAGATATTCTTGGCGTGGCGGGTCTGAGGGCTGCCGTCAAAATAAAACCTGCCCTGCAGCCACACCCCCCATACCGGGACAGCATGCGGTCTGTGGTCAGGGTGAAGGCTGCTCAGCCAGTAGTTCTTCGCCGTAATCAGCTGCTGCTCCACCTGCTGCCAGGACAGCAGGGATTTTGGATTATCAATATAGCCATCGGGAAAGTGCGGGAGTGAAATTCTCGGTTCCAACTATCAAATCTCCCAGTACAGGGGATATATATTGGTGTTGTTCAATAAGAAAAGGACTTCCTGTTAAACACAGGATGTCCTAATCCATGGTTCAAATACTATTTTGCAGCGCGGATCTTTTTTCCGCTGAACGGAGCGCCAAACAGCGGCGCAAAAACGCAGTAATCAAAAATACCTGCCAGGAAAGGTACCAAACCAACTAAGACCAATAAAATTTGTGGGGTAGTATCCATTGGAACAAAAATCCCCAACAGTATGAGTACTGCGCCAAGTACAACTCTTTAATATACGTCCATTTTTTGTGGCTAGAAAAGCAATTAAAGGGTTCATATCAGTTCCTCCATAATTTGATTGATTGTCATGATAAAGTATAAATTCATTATAGTATGATATGACGCCAATAACAACCACCTTTTTCCAAATAAAATCTAATTTACTAGGAATCATTATAAGGAAGACATCCTGTTTCAAGTGAATACATCTAATTTCCATACGGAATTTTTTGTAAAATCTCTCCATAACATATTTAAAAAGGTCTTTTATAGATGGATAACGAATTTTTATAGCAGCCTTATTTTCCGTGAATATCCTTCTCAGCTGGGTAGCATATCAGGTTAGAAAATAAATGCCGGTATCCATCAAATTGACGAAGATCATAAAAAGGTACTGATTTCTTTAGCCAACCCGGCTGCATCGGGAAGGCTATAGACCGAAGCATGGTCCCCATCTACTTCTACAACCGTAATCTTCCCCTTGATAAATTTTCTCCATCGAAAGACGGGATCCCGATAAGCCTCTTGTGGTCGGTTCTTTACCTTAAAGAAGACGACATCCCCGGGATAGGGGCGCGGGTAATATAGAATATGAGCCGCTCTTCCCGGTTTCTTGACGTTGGGTTTTCCCAGGATTACATTGAGGGTTTTCATCGTAAACAGATTCCGGAAGATTCTCGAACGGGCCAGCTCAATCATATGGCCTTTTGACCGTTTCAGGACATATTCCGGATATTCCTTCAATGGCAGGGAACGCAGGTTTTGCCATTGAATACCAAGGCGGATATTCAGTGGGGCTTTTCCGTGTGGTCCCGGTGGAGAAGTATCAATAAGTCCCAGCATGTCAACAGCCTCGCCCGCCGCCCGTAAGCGGCATGCCATTTCATAAGCAACCCATCCGCCGGCCGACCCGCCGACCAATCGATAAGGACCAGAGGGCTGAGCCTTACGGATAGCCTCAATAAATATTGCCGAAACCTCCTCCATTGGTTGTTTATACAGGTTTTCCCCATCCATACCGGCAGCCTGCAGGCCGTACACAGGCTGCTTCCCTTCCAACAGCATCGCCAGGGTACGCATCCCCATCGCATCCCCTTTGCCGTGAGGAATGAGAAAGACCGGCAGCCCATTTCCACTGGAGCTGTATGTCACCAGCCGGTGCAAACTTGTATTATTTGGATCCCGGATCAGGGAGGCAATCTGCCGTATGGTTTCATGATCGATCAGCGTTCGTAATGGCAGCTCCACACCCAGGGCTTTTTCGACCTCAAGGAAAAGTACCATGGCTGATAAGGAATCACCGCCAATGTCAAACCAGGAATCATCAACGCCAACTCTCTCTAAACTGAGCACACGCTGCCAGATCAATGCTAGCTTTTGCTCTACCTCATCCTCGGGAGCAGCATACAAGACAGAGGTTGTTACCTGCGACCAATCCGGGGGTGGTAAAGCTTTGCGGTCAACTTTCATCGTAGTCGTTAGGGGTAATTCGGGCAGGAACACGAAGACGGATGGAATCATGTAAGCCGGAATGCTCTCCAGGAGGAAAGACCGCAAGTCAGATGCATTGGTGGGAGATTCCGGCGGGCTTAACACATAAGCCACCAGGCGCTTCTGCCCGGCAGGATCCACCTGTGCAAGGACCACTGCCCGTTTTACCTGTGGATTGGCCATCAGAGCGCTCTCAACGCTGGCGCAGTCAACACTGAAACCGCGAATCTTCACCCGAAAATCCTTCCGGCCTAGATAAAGACGAGCTGCCCATCCGGGAGGAAATATCCCAGGTCACCAGTGCAAAAAATCTTCCTGGTTGGATCGTCCGGGTCAGGGCGGAATTTGGCGGCACTTTGCTCAGGCTGGCGCCAATAACCGGGGAAAATGACCTCGGACCGGACTGCAATTTCTCCCGAGTTCCCCGCCGGAGCGGTATATTCATCTGGATCAAGGATGAGAATTTCCTTCCCGGTAATAGGAAATCCCACCGGTACAATTTCTGTCTGAAGGAGCGTGTTGTGATGCAGGATGGTACGGGCTAGTAAGTTTGATTCGCTTGAACTGAGGTGGTGCACTATAACGGCTTGTTCCGAAAGATGGGAACGAAGTTGTTCAACATCACGACGGAAGAGGACATCCCCACCAAGCGTTACAAGGCGGATGGATGGAAAGTGTGTGTCTGCATCCAGCAAGTCTAGGAATCTTCTAAGAAGCTCTACCGGTGGAGAAATTATAGTAATGTTTTCAGTTACGATTAAAATTCTCAAGGGGACCAATCCCGTGAACATTTGTGTCATATAGTATCAAAGAAGCCCCGGTTAACAAGTGCATTAAAGATATAACCAAGCGAAGCACAAACATTGAACTGCCGCATATATAACAACCGGTCGCCGGTACCAATTTCTTGATCATGAAGATCTACCGCCAACCGGTTGAGTACACTACCATGTGTACGCAGTACACCTTTAGGTTCACCGGTCGAACCGGATGTGTAAAAAATCCCGAGCAATGTCATTTGGATTGAATACTGAAGGTAATGGCGATTCGGAAACATCGGGCAGTTCTGAATAGCAACAGTAGCTCACAATCTAGTGGAGCAACCTGCTTTGCCAGGGTTAAGAGATGTAAATCCGTTACCAAAACTCGCGATCCAAGATCTTGTAAAATCTCTTTCAAACGGGAGGCAGGATCCAGATGGGATAGGGCGCTGTAAAAATGGCCTGACCTTTATCACCCCCAAAATGCTGGCGATCACTTGCGATCCATCTTCAAGCAGCAAAGCGACAGGTGACGGATTTGAGCCCAGCTTCTGACTGAGAATGTTCGCTACATTTATGCTGGATTTTTTCAGATCCAGGTAAGTAAGCATACTCTGAGAAGATTTAACTGCCACTGAACTGGCATTACGCTTAGCGATATCCTCAAAACGGGCAGAGATACTTATCCCGGAATCCCAATCCAGAGTTGGGATTGACCTGTCATGGATTGTCATGGCTGATTTATTTTAAGCCGGATATGAAACCCGACTTCTCCAACTCTTTCAGTATGCTGGGTATCTACTATCTCTTCGATTTTGACCAGGGCTGCATCCGGATTTTCCTTGGGCAGTAATGTCAATAACAACCTGCAGAGCTTCAGAGGATCGGATAGGGAATATCTTCTAGCGTATCCAGTAAGATGGATGTTCATAAGTCTCCTGCAGTGCATCGGCATCAGCGACAGGATCAAGGGATAAGATATTTTGCCATTACCGCCTTGCTACCCTCCGGATCGTTTTTTATGAGTACAATTGCTTCCAGTATGGCTTTCATGAAATTCTCCACTATAGGAGGGTTATCTGCAATGAATTTGCGTGTATGTCGCGATACTGGTTCCCTGATAGGGTAGTCTTGGCTAGCGCTGACATTATATAATTCCACGTAACCTTTATTCCGCAGGACAGCTGATGAGAGGTGGATTGATAAATAATGCAGCATCGATCTGCCGTGCCTCTATAGGCGGCAACTCCGTTCTGGTTCGCTGCCAATGTTGAGCAGGACAACATCCCGGTCGGGATCAGTACTCATATTTTGCAACGCCAGGCGGGTTAATCGCCTCGGGGCTGCCGCCAAGATCAATCGCTATAATTTTCCCTTGCAGCATATCCGGGCTGGTGATCTCCGGCTGTGTCATTAAGGATCCGGAGAGCGGTATTGATCAACCCGGCATATGATCACGACATCCTGTTGGGCAGCCACGGCATTAACCACCGAAGGGGCGGCTACCTGGCAGATATCCATATCACCGCTGACCAACGAGGTGACAGCCTCCGATCCCCCGGACATACTGACCAGGTTGACCTGTAGACCGTATTTCTCGAACAAGCCTTTTTCATAGGCATACCAGGTAACTGCCTGGGTTCCCGACAAGGCACTGTAGCACACATTGACCGGAGCCAGCGTGACCGGCAGTCTCGGTTGGCTTGGAGCCAGCATGAAACCAATGAAAAAGATCGTCAATAATAGAGAAGTATGTATTTTTTCATTTGTCTGCAGTCCTCCACGGTTCAAAGTATTTTTCCAATTGTTTCAGGATCTCTGTCAGGAAATATCCAAAACCGGCCAGCAGGAAAATCCCCACAAACACCTTATCCGTCTGGAAGGTGGTGCTTGCCATATTAATCATATGCCCCACACCAGCCTGGGAAGCCAGCATTTCACCAATCACCACTGCTACCAGTCCGCGGCCAACCCCAATGTGCAGCCCGGCAACAATGAAAGGAACACTGCTGGGTAGAACCAGCGTGGTCAGTACCTGCCGGTCATTGGCATTGAAAGAACGGGCGCACTTCAACAGGTTTTCATCCACCGTCCTTACGCCCTTCATCACATTAATAACAATCGGGAAAAAGGCTCCCAGGAAAACAGCTGCAACTTTGGATTCCATACCAATTCCCAGCCAGAGAATGATTAAAGGCAGCAAGGCTACCCGCGGCATGGCATTGAGCATGGTCACGAACGGCTCAAACATGGCGTCCAGGGTACGGTACCAACCCAACAGGATGCCAACCAGGATTCCCAGGGTGGTCCCTAACAGCATCCCCAGGGCAAATTCGCTCAGGCTGACCCAAATATCATTCCACAATCCATGGGCAAATAACCAGTCTGCAGCTTGCAGTATTCGAGAAGGGGAACTGGTAAAGAAAGGATCAAGCCATCCGGCTGCCGGCAGGATTTCCCACAGTACAAGAAAGATGGCCAGTGTCATGGATGATAGCAGGAGTTTTTTACCATATTGATTATCATTCCAAAGTCGCTTCAAGTACTGCCGGGAATCTTTGGTCATAATATTTCCGGGGGTGAACTTTGATGAATGATTTGAGCAAATTCCTCCTGGATCAGGTCTCTCAATTTCTCCTCAATGGCAAAAAATTCAGCGCTCTTCTTAAAGCTGTGCAGGCGGGGACGGGGCAGATGTACGGCAATGTCAGCTTTTACCTTTCCCGGCCGGTTGGTCATGACGATGATCTCATCCGCAAGGAAAATTGCCTCGTCGATCAGGTGGGTTACAAAAAGGGTTGTCTGGCCAGTTTGAAGCCAGATGCGCTCGATCTCTGTTTGCATCAATTCCCGCATTTGCCCGTCAAGGTTGGCAAATGGCTCATCCATTAACAATAAATCGGGTTTTGTCACCAGCGCCCTGGCTAAATTGACGCGCTGCTGCATGCCGCCGGAAAGTTCACGCGGAAAGCTCTCTTCAAAACCGGTTAATCCCACCAGCTCTGATCATGTCGCGGGCTGCAATCCTGGCTACCTTCAGGGAGTACCCTTGCATCTCAAGCCCATAAGTTATATTGCGAATTACCGTCCGCCAGGGAAATAACGCTGCAGATTGGAACACCATGGCACGGTCTCTCCCCGGACCTTTTACTGGAATTCCGCCTAAAAGGATCTCTCCCGAGCTGGGCTTCTGTAAGCCGGCAACCACATTCAACAGGGTGGTTTTTCCGCAGCCGCTCGTTCCCACAATACAAACAAATTTTCCGGGCTCTACAATAAAACTCATATCCTGGATGGCCATCAACCGGTCCCCGGTACGCCGCATCTGGAATTCGATTGAGATACGCCTTGCTTCGAGGTTTATCAAACGAATCTTCTCCCGAAGGGTTTCTATGCCTGGAAATTACATATTAGGGTAGTTGACGAATAATTAGAAACAAATGACTTTTTTTACTTTTAGTTACTTTTCTAATCTGTTGATGAAATTATACATAAAATCAGGTCATAAAATACTTGGGATGTCTTTGTAAAAGGGTCAAAAATCTTATCTCCTTACCTTCATTCATACCCGCATTCTGCGGGGTATGACTCCTGGATTGAGGATTATCAGCATCCATACCAGGAAACTGTGGGGGAAAACGAAGGGATCGGACATATTAACCTACCGTTTATCTCGTGGATTTCCCGCCTTACTTAAAAAAAAGACATCCTGCATCTGAACAGGATGTCTTTTTTCCGTCCACTAAAACCTATTTTACAGCGCGTATCTTTTTTCCGCTGAACGGAGCGCCAAAGAGCGGCGCAAAAACGCAGTAATCAAAAATACCTGCCAGGAAAGGTACCAAACCAACTACGACCAATAAGATTTGTGGAGTAGTATCCATTGGAACAAAAATCCCCAATAGTATGAGTACTGCGCCAAGTACAACTCTTAATATACGTCCATTTTTTGAAGCCAAAAATGCAATTAACGGGTTCATAATCGTTCCTCCATAATTTGATTGACTGTCATGATATTGTATAAATACATTATAGTACGATTTTACGCCTGCCTATCTTACCCCGCCAGCCGCCAGGCTTCATTCAGCCAGTTTTCCACCTCCTCATCCACATCCCCCATGGAAAACAGTTCCAGGTGGTGGGTAAACCGTCCAGGATAGGCCTCTACAATTTGTTTCCAGCGCGGAGAGGGATCCTGGCGGTGCAGGGCCAGTGTCAGAACCAGCGGGGCGGTCTCCCCGTGCAGGTACTTCGCCGGTATCCATGCCCATGCAAAAGCCTTCCTCCTCCGGAAAGCGATCTGGCTTTTGGTGACGCGTATCTCAGTCTCCCCCAGGCGCTTTATGGATTCCATCAGCCTGTCAAACAGCTTCCGGGATTCCTCAAAACCTTCAAAGAATTCTTCAAGAGGTGTGATTATACCTGCTCCTCTGAACCATTAATAATGGGTATCCGTTCTGGAAATCTGAATGAAAACAATGATCCTGTTCTTCCATGCATGTTTATTTTTATCAGACAGAGCACCGTGCTTTTTCAAAATGCAACCACCAACCCGATAACAAATAACTTTCTCCTGGCAGGATGCAGCCGTATAGGTTGACCTCATTTTGATGAGGGCTTATGTTCCATCCCCATATATATTCCCCCTGCCTCCAGCTCATCCAGCATCTGCTGTAGCCTTTTTTGCCTTGTCTCAGGGTGAACGGCTCGTTGAATCCAGCTCAGGTAGTCATTTCGTTGGTATGCGGGCCGCTCCAGGTACTCATCCATGAGGCGATGTTGTTCCAAAGCCTCTTCCACATCCTGCGGCATAATATTTCTTGGACGTTTAAGATTCGAATAACTTTCCATCACTTTCCTTCCACCTTTCTTACCATCACCCCTGCATGCGCTGGATAACCCGCTGCGCCAGGAAAGTCAGCCATCGGGACGGATACACGCTTTTGGCCAAAGTCCCATTCTTTCCAGGCCATCCAGATAGATTCCGGAACATAACGCCCCGTTTCATCCCCCTTTTCCTTCAGAATTTCAACCATATCTGCTAAACAGGGATCACCCCTCAGCCACGGGAAGCGGGTTAGCACATCGCACACATGCAGCAGGTCGTACCATACCAGCGGTGCCTTCAATTTGCAGAAATCTGTCCCCATATAGAATAAATAGGGGTGCTGCTCTATGCGGTTTCGCCAGAGATCCAGCAGGGTTCGGGCACCAATCCGGGCAGCCTGGCTGTCCTGCCAGGCTGGCAGTTCAGCCATGACCTTAAGCATGGCCAGGTTCGCAAATGGGCAGGGGTCATTCTTGCGCCCCGGTCCGTGAAACCTGCCCATTTCAGGAGAAACGGCACAAGGCCAGCCATTATCCCTCACCTGTCCTGCCAGAAAATCAACGGCCGTGAGAATGCGCCGGTCATCAGCCATCCCCATCTTTACCAGTGCATAGATCACCAGCGGTGCATCACACAGTGCCCAGGCCCACTGGTCTACACCAGTGCCCCCAAAATGCGGGGAAATATTCATGAGAACCTGGAACGGTCCGGTAGGTGCCTGGTGTTGCATAATCCGGTCAATGATCTTACCCATCCCGGGATCATCCCGGGTGATTCCCAGGTCGGCAGAAAAGGTTAGAAGGTGGAGCGGGTGGCCGGCGCTTTTGTGACTGTTGAGGACGGCTCCCGGCCAATCTGCCAGGACCTGCACAATCTTTTGCACCTGACCATCTGCAACCATCCTCGCGTGGGCGTCGATGACATCATCTTCCTCATATCCCTGTCCCAAAAGATCGAGCCGTGTCCGGTATTCCACCCATGGCGGACCGTCCAGCAGCCATTCAACCCATTCCTGCATGGAATTTTCTCCTCATTTAAGGAATCACATGCCGGCTGAAACTTTGAACATACTCCGGTATGAGTATTATAGTATTCAGGCAGTCATGGAGACAAACATTTACAGATTTCCGCCCACCTTAGCATTTATGGGAGTTTAATTAATGGTCATGCTGGCACCCCAGGTAAATCGCAGTTCACTGAACATATCAGGATAGGGCCAGGCTCATCCAAAAGGGGGGTTGTAGATTTAATCTACGCGCAGGATTTAGGTGGATAAATTTAGAGGGTATTCCGATTACTGATTATGCGGTTTCGTGGCGGGAACGGATCAATTGTGCAGCTGCAAGGATCAGATCCCTGACCCCCGGGTGATTGACATCCCCCTCGTTGGTAATTTTTACATGACGTGCCTTTTTCCCGCTTCCCGAAAGAAGCTTGTGAGGATCTTCAAGTTGTGTTCCCACACTGAAAATAAGGTTGAGAGATGATTTATACGGAGCGATGGCACAGACAAGGTGGGAGTATTTTCTCCCAAAACCATAAGCTGCAATTCCTGAAGGCGGGTCCACAATTTCCAGTACATCCGGAATGGTTTCTAGAATGATGGCCCGAATCCTGGCAGCCAGATTAATCACTTCAGGGCTGAACCGGGAAAGGAATTCACTAAAAGACGGACTGTCCATAGCTTTCTCTACCTTTCACGATTAAATGAATCAACCTGTTATTTTTTCCATCGCTGTTCATTCCTAATTGGTTACGCCCCGGTAAGATTGAGGCATTGGATAGGAAGAGTGCGGATTCGTCTGAAACACTATTTGAACAACACCGCTGCTTTCTGAAGGGTGTTCCACAACCCGTATGCCAGCGGAATCCCGACTGCCATCCAGGCTCCCGCAACGAGAAGTGGGCTGGTGGGTTTGTCATCCGATTTATCTTGTGTATTGCTCCCACTTGACGCATGAGCCAGGGAAATACCATATCTGAATTTTTCCAGCTCATCATCGGTCATGAAATGTTTGGCGGCCACCGGTTTTACCAGTAGATTGCATATTAATCCCACACCCAATAAACCTGCCAGGATATACATGGTCATGTCATACGCCTGGGCATTGGGCACTCCATGTTCGAGCTGGTACTCCCGAAGGTAATTGACCAGGACCGGACCAAGGATGCCGGCTGTAGACCAGGCTGTGAGCAGCCGCCCGTGAATGGCTCCCACCATCTGGGTTCCGAACATATCCGCCAGGTAGGCCGGTATGGTGGCAAAACCGCCCCCGTACATGGAAACGATGATGCACATCGCCGCAACAAACAGGGTCAGGCTGCCGGCACCGCCCAAAGATGGAATGGCGGTATACAGGATGATACCCAGCACAAAAAAAATGGAGTAGGTTGTTTTTCGGCCGATATAATCGGACAGGGAAGCCCAGGCAAACCGTCCGCCAATATTGAACAGGGAAAGTAAACCGGTGAATCCGGCAGCAATCGCCGCAATCTGTCCTTTCTGGATGTTATCCAGCCCATTGAATGCCAGCGATAATCCGATCAATTTTCCAGCGAAAATTTCCTGCAGCAGGGGAGATGCCATACCAATTAATCCAATCCCCGCCGAAACGTTCAGGCAGAGCACGCCCCAGATCAGCCAGAACTGTGGTGTCTTCATTGCCTCGTTGACATGAACATGCTTTTTTGTAATCATGGAGTTTTTTGTATCAGCAGGCGGTGTCCAGCCTTCCGGTTTCCAACCCACCGGCGGCACCCGGTATCCCATGGCTCCCGCCATCATGAACACAAAATAGATCGCTGCCAGGGTTAGGAAGGTTTGCCAAACTCCGACACTGGTTGGGGTGGCATAATAATTCATCAATTGGTTAGCCAGGGGTGCTCCGATCATTGCCCCGCCTCCAAAGCCCATGATTGCCATCCCTGTGGCCATGCCGCGCCGGTCCGGGAACCATTTAATCAGGGTGGAGACAGGCGAGATATACCCCAGTCCGAGGCCGATACCGCCGATGACTCCTGATCCCAGCCACAGCATCCATATCTGGTGGGTGATGACACCGATGGAAGAAATCACCAGCCCGCCAGACCAGCAAAGCGCCGATACAAAACCTGCTTTGCGCGGTCCTTCCCTTTCCAGCCAGCTTCCCCAGATGGCCGCCGATGATCCCAGAAAAACAAAAAAGAGCGTATACATCCAGCCCAGCGTCGAAATTGGCCAGTCGCACCTGCTCGAAAAAATCCTGGAAAAGAAACTCATATCCGCAGGGCACAGCAGCGGCGCATCGATGCCCACTGACTTGGAAAGAGGCAGCCAGAAAACCGAAAACCCGTATGCCATTCCTATGCATAGATGAATTGCCAGGGCACATGGCGGGACCAGCCAGCGGTTGTATCCTGGACCAGCAATCGTATGTTCTCTATTGAGAAAATCAAGGCTTGCCATATTTTTTCCTGTCTCTATGGATTTGGTGTGGATTGTTTTATGCAAAAAGTTGGTTGGTAATAGAGTGATATATTATCTTGTTTTCCGGAGATTTCAATCCCGGAACAGGATATCAGGAAACACACGGGATGCGGCCTCTTCGTCAACCAAATACTCCCTGACTCCGGGAGAACATCCGTCTATTTTACCTTAAGAATGATCATCAAAGGACTGCTGATGATTGCCGAATTGTATTTAAATGGGAATATTAAAATAAAGATTACACTAAGTTTATATTTGTGTATTCGAGAATTAACTGGAGGAATTATATCGTTTCGTGGATATGACCGAACGCCTGGCAGGGTTGATCTATTTATTCATATTGCCGTAAACCGCCTGGGTTCTTCTTCGCTGCCGTTTACATCACCTTTCCCAATAAAAATAATACGTTACATCCTCCCGCAAAGCGGGCACCACCGGTTATTGTTGCTCTGGCGGTCAAAATTCAAGGCACCCTCGGATTGGCGATCCCTATCTCAAAAATGACTCCTGGAATTATTCTGTGACTGTCTTTGAGATTTTCAAACATGTCTTTTTTAAAGGGTCTTCCCTCACTTGTAATCCACCTGGTAAGTTCAGTTTTTATACCTGGTAGATCTGGATCAGGTTTCCGCAGGTATCTTCCAACACTGCCTGGGTAACCGGACCCATGTTCGTGGGAGGCATGCTGAATACCACACCCAGCCGGCTCAGCCTTTCATACTCCTTTTGAATATCCTCAACCTGAAATGCTGTCATGGGGATACCCTGGTCAAACAATGCTTGTTTAAATGTTTTTGCCGCCGGGTTTCCATCTGGTTCTAAGACAAGCTCCGTCCCATCCGGCTCATCGGGCGAAACCACCGTCAACCATTTTACCTCCCCCATGGGAATCTCCGTCTTCTTGACGAAACCCAGCTTCTCAGTATAAAAAGCCAGGGCTTTATTTTGATCGTCTACAAAAACACTGCTGAGTTTAATTTTCATTGCTCTCTCCTGCCTCGATTATATGAAACCGGATAATCCAATCTACCGGGATTTTCCCGGTGTTGATTTCCATGTGCATATTTTCTTAATCAAATATTTAAGGCTGCCAGGCTGGCTGCCACCCATCCGCCAGGATTGTTGTCTCACCGCTATCCAGGGTCAACTTGCACCAGTTGGGGTGTGTCATAGGGGCCTGTCGATACAACAAGGTGGTCGCCCCCAGCAGACCACAGGATGCTGCTGATCTGCACCAGTTCAGCTGCCTGGTGCGCTTCCCCGCCTGCGGCTGGTATCACCATCAGGGAGTCAGGCTGCCCATCCTCCACCAACGAGGCAATTCGATATGCCACCATGCTGCCGTCTGCCGAGTAAACCGGAAAAGAAGCATAGCTGTTTTCGACTACAGGTGAGAGCACTTTCTCCTCAGTTCCCATGCGATTATTGATAAAAATTCGCTCCTCCCCGTTTGGCACATAGGTGAGGTTGTCATACAGGATCATACTGCCGTCCGGCGACCAGTTGTATGTGCCGATTGGCCTTTCCCAGCGCATGGTCTCCCCGTTTTCAAAATCATAATAGGCAAAATTGCCGCGCCCTTCCATTAAATAGACTTCATCGAAACTGAGAAAGCGCCCGTCTGGGGACCAATGCGGGTTTATAAGGGAAAATCCCTGGGGCTTGACCAGTTCCAGTATTTCGCCGCTATCCACTTCCACGCCAAGGATTCCCTTTGCCAGGCTGGCATCAACCGTTCCACGACCTGTGAAATAATTAGGATCTATCATTTCGCTGTATGCAATCATATGGGTTTGCGGTTTCCAGGAAAATCCTGTGATTTGTATGTCCTCCAGGATTGGCTGCATTTCTCCGCTTTCGCCATTATAAATCCACAGGCTTTCTTGGATGTCGGTACGGTCCGCCAGCGGTGTGTAGGTTGTCCGTTCATAAGCCAGGAAGCGCCCATCCGAGGACCAGGCCGGCTGCTGGTAGGTCACAGATTTTTCCTGGCTGAAAGAAAACATCGACCTGCCATCGCTGGTCAGTTGCTCCTGCTCCCCGGTGAGCACGTCCAGCAGCCAGAGGTTGCCATCCCCGCCTACATAAGCCAGGCGTTGATCAATGGGCTGGTTGGCGGCTGTTGCACTTGGAAGTACAACTGCAGGTGTTGCTGCAGCCGGGAGGGTCTCGGAGGGACCCAATTCTGGCTTGCCGGTTGGCTCTGCGACGGTTGGTGCAGCATTTTCAGCTGTCGGTGATGTTTCTCCTGCCATCGGTGTACAGGCAGACAAGGAAAGCATTATCAGTATTGCGAGTAGGCTTGATTTGTGCATTCCACCCTCCATCTTTCAAAGGAACACTTCTGTAAAAATGCAGTTTAAGGAAATAATAGTCCGGTTATCAGCTCTTGGTCTTATGTAATTTGCCGGGGTTTGTGTGGAGCAGTACATAGAATTTCATGCAGTGATCCCGTTTGTAAAGCACTCTATTTAACAATCCAGGCATCAATTTCCGTTGTGGCTGGTACCAACAAGGCCAGGATGCCTCATTCCTGCGGGATTCCGTGCCAGCCCAGGGATTTGCTTGCTTCACACGTCAGCTCATCCCTGGCTTACAGGTCGATCTGAACGGTCTTAACCCGCCAGCCAGCATGGTCACCTCCCGGGAACATAATCCGGGGAATATGGGGAAATTCACCAGGATACGTCTCCATCTGCGTTAACCCGGGGACACATTCCGGGAGTACCCGGAGCAGAGCCCGGTGCATGGCATGGTATTTAGCTGCGTCATCAGGGCATGAATTCCCCGGCACACGATTATTTTACACCGTGACTCGTTCCAACCGCCCTGATTTTATCCCTCAGACAAATTCATGGAAGCATTCTGGCTAATTTAATTTGCCGCATCATACGCTTGTCTGATCCAGGCAAATAGTTCGTCATCTGCATCTTCGGGGTTACTAAGCCACACCTTATACTGGCACATCCCTCCCGCAGGCATTGCCACCAATCGGGCTGTCTCATCAACACCTTTCATATTAATCCCGACTTCCAGGCGGGATTTGCTGCCAGGCCCGATCATGGCAAACTGCTTCTTGCGGCGGAGGCTGAGATAGCCTTTTTTGGGAATGGTTTCAAACGGGCCAAATGTCGCAAGGGTAACCATCAGTTTTTCATGAATGGGACGCAGAGAAGCATTTTTACCGGTGTAAATTTCATCCAGCGCATCGGCTTCCTTGCTCAAATCACCACTCTTTTTGGAATCCTGCTCCAGGGTTTTTAAATAGGTTAATGCCAGTGCATTGGCATCTCCGTATCCCATATTGAGTTCCGATTTCAGCATTTCCCGAATTTCCGAATGGCGCGTTAATCCGCTGGAGCGGATAATATCAAACAGTTGTTCCAGCGTTTTACCGCTGCGTTTTTGAATATTTTGCAGCTGGGTTTCAGTTGCTTTTTCCACGGCATCCATATTTAATTCCTCCTGAAAGGATTGAAAATCTCTTACCTGTTATCGTTATAAAACTCTATTTAGAGTTATTATATCGTTATTTG
This sequence comes from uncultured Chloroflexia bacterium, assembly GCA_963747965.1. Classification (GTDB taxonomy): domain Bacteria; phylum Chloroflexota; class Anaerolineae; order Anaerolineales; family Anaerolineaceae; genus CAVVGZ01. Next base: position 27,685 of record CAVVGZ010000008.1, read on the forward strand.
TATTCTTTGTATAGGGTATGGAATGAATAATTGCCTGTCATTTCGGTATAATGAGGCTCTTTCTTTCAGGAAAGTACCCGGCACTGTTCCTGAAATATATTTTTTATGCACCATTTGAGAACAATGCATCCACACTCGAGCATCCTCTTATGGATTCATTTTGGATAATAACATCATCCATGTACAACGAGTTGTCGATATAAAACAATAAACCACGCATGGGTGGATTTTCCCCGTTGCCGCTATACGTGTTGTGAGAAAATACCAATCAGTCCAGCCAGGATGGCAGGATTGATTGATATGGAATATATTTTTGATACTGGGAGCGTGGTTACAATAAATTCCAGGCACCTAAACAGGGAGCTTTAGACTTATCTTTTTATGACGTAAGAAGGAGCATGGAACTGACTATAAAAATGGGAATCAACCTAGGTCCTGGTTTGATTATAGCCCACCCATTTCATGGTCCCCAAAGTGTTAATCTGGTCATACACATCGTAGAGAACCTTGTAATGGATGTGCTCTTCCTTGGCAATGCTGGTGAACATGGCATGTCCCTTTGGATCATCGATATTGGCTGCCAGGTCTGCATAAGCCTTGGCAGCTGCCTTTTCAAGATCCATGGCCCCTGTAAGAATGTCCAAAACGCTTTTCTGCTGGGGTTCATTGGCTACCTTTATCTCCAGGATTGGCGGGAGGGGAAAATCTCTGCCTTCATAATCAATATACTCCCCGGTTTCTTCCAAAGATTTTTCCAGCCTGGTTAATCTCTCATAGTGGTAGCCTTCAAAATCACTTAATTGCTCAAACAACTGAACACAATATGGATTTGTTACTTTTTTGGCGGCCTCTGAATAGGTTTTTATAGCAAGCCGCTCATTTTCTTTAACAACCCGGACTGAATCGATAAGACTTATTGCACACATTTAATCCTCCATGACCTCAGATCATATCGCAGGGAATATGCTGTCCTTATCCCGGTATTAACTAACCCTGGTAAAAGTTAATTTTATCCCTTAATTGGTAAATTTCTAGACGAGTTCCGTTTTATAGCTTTTCCTGTCCATCTGCCAATAATTTGCTTTAGTTCCATCCTCCACAAGGTATGAATTCATCCCCAGGGAAACATGTACCGCTTTGAATTCTGCATTTTAAGGCTTCATTATTTCCCTTGCAGCGGTAATTATAACAAGCCTCTGGAGGTTAGGGGTCAGATTTTGCTTCATGGAAAATTTTTCCCCATGTTTCTGGGTTACCTGTCCATCCCCGTCAACAGCGAATATCGGGAGCACCTTTCATTGGCAGATTTTTTCATGGTGGATCAGTTTTGCTCCGGTTGTTTCGGATAAAGAAAATCAGAGAAAACTACCTTTCCCTGTTAGACTATTCTATTCCAATCCCCTTCCAAACAACTCAAGCAGTTCGGCCAGCCGTTCATAGGTCTCTGCAGCCCCCTCTTCCATTCCCTCCATCACCATTTCATCCCGGTCTTCAACCGACTGGTACACAGACTGGTCAAGCACCTCGGTCAATCCATCCTCCTCTGTGAACGTGATTGTTTCAAGAAGCACATGACCAGGCGTCCCCTCGTATTCAAAGGTATAAACAAGCTTCTCCGGTGAGATTACAGCGTGGTAAACCCCATGGAAGGCATATTCATTCCCTGCTTCATCGGTTTGGATAATGCGCCACTGGCCGCCCGGTCTCACCTCCATTTTCTCCACCACTGTAATAAGGTTTCTGGGACCCCACCACTGTGGTACAAGATCTCGATCCGTGTATATCTTGAAAACGCGCTCTCGCGGGGCATTAAAATACCATATGAAAATCGCTTCCTGTTTTCCTGGCGTAAGTATGGTTCGGTTACTGTCCATTTTTCACCTTTGCAAATTCTTATCGGCAATCTGGCTGGTAAACAAGTAACACCAGTCCGTTATTAAATACCCGTGTGCTGACCAGCCGAAGTTTGAATGGTTTTTTTACATCCTTGAATAAGGGATGGCCGGTCCCCAGCACCACGGGATTGATAAAGATCCTGAATTCGTCAATCAGGTTTTGATCAATCAGATCCACAGCCAGGTCTGCACTTCCAAAAATCACGATATCCTTGCCGGGCAGGTGTTTCAATCTGGCTACTTCTTGAACAGCATCGCCTTTTACCAGTCTTGAATTGCTCCAATCGGCCTTATCCAGGGTCCTGGAAAACACAACTTTCGGAAAGGAATTCATCATCCTGGCTACCTGGGGATCATCCCTGATCGCCGCCTCTGTCGGCCAGTAACTTGCCATCAGTTCATAGGTGATCCTGCCAAACAATAAGGTATCTGCTGATTCATTAATTGTCAGTGACTCATGATTGAAGTCTTCATCCACCATGTGCCAGTCGATTTCTCGGTGTGGACCTTCAAAGAAACCGTCCAGCGTGACCATATTTGATAAATATTACTTTTCGCATGTTATTTCACCTTCAGTCCTGCATTTTCCATCTCTATAACCAACTTTTTACATTATATAACATATTTATATCTATATTATCTTATTATTTGATTAGGAATATTTTGGGGGAATTTCAATCGTTATGCGTGGGCAGGATTTGTGGTTTGAAAGGTGATAGGGTTTTAATTAAGTCTGCAATATCTTCTGGTCAATGAACGAATCGACAGGTATCAACAAATCCTCCTGCCAGGGGCATCATAAGTGCCTTTGCACGATTCGCGTATCCCGGGATCATATCGTTAGCGAATCAACCTGCCCGCCAGCAGGATCATGGCGTCTCGAATATTCCCGTTCGATGGCAGAGTCCCAAATGGGGGTCAGGATATCCCACCGCCAAGAGCATTTGATGCCATCAATTTACAGCTTGACAGGCATACTTTTCAGATACACGGCTAACCTGACTGACAATAAGTGTGTTATCTGGTCATTTGTCATGCTTCTTTTTCGCCCTTATCATCTGATCTGAACATAAACCAGGTAGGTATATGACCCAGATAGGTTTCACCGGTAACCTGGTATCCAAAATGCTGGTAGAGGGTAACGTTGGAAAATTCATGTGTGTCCAGGCCAACACCGCTTGATATCGGATTACTTTCCGAGAGTTTATGGACCTGACGCAGCAAAATACTGGCAAATCCCATTCCCCGGTACGCCGGTAGAACCCCGATATCTTCAAGATAGGTATGGGGTTTTTGTGGAAGATTCTCTGAAACCAATTGGTTGTAAGCCTGAATCCGGCTGGTGGCACTTGCTCCGATTTTTCTAAAAAACTCCTCTTCCTTACGCTTGAAATCATTTGAAGCGGGTTGGGTTTCAGGCCCCTTCGCACAGGCTGCAGCCACAAGTTGCCCATGGTAAAGGACTCCCATCACCTTCATCCCTTGGGCAAGACAGCCCTCCAGGAAAAACCGGTATAGCTCACTTACACGCGCTTCATAATGGTTTCCCTGGTCTTCGAAAAAGTATCGAATCACCGGATAATCCAAAAAAGCATTTGCCAATACTTCTGCAGCCGCATCCGATTGTTGGTTTGAAATAGTTATTACGCGGCTGGTACTGTCTGGTTTGAACGCTGGCACAACAACTCCTCCACACGGATTTGATGAGTGAATTCTACTTTACTACACCCGGCATGTTATTTGTTTAAATAGTGCGATGCCGGATTTTTATTGACGCTTAAATCCTCAATAAGAGGATGTTTCCATCCACAAAGTCTGGTAGGCTTCCAGGGTATAACCGGCGGCATGCTGTTTTTTCGATGTGACATTTTGTAAACACAGGTAGCTCGTTTTATTATCGGGAGAACTGCGCAGGATCGCCAATACCCTCTTGCCAAAATCCAGGATCCTTTGTCCCCCGTTGGGGTGAAACGCCGGGGAACCACTCCGCTGCATCAGCAAAGTTTTATACCGGTTAAATACCTGTGAGCGCAGCGACCCGGGATCTCCCAAATCCGTTTGAATTGAATGCATATTGAGCTTCTCCCGGTTGATCGACCGTTTTTGCCCTGTTTGTTCCAAACCATCCTGCCAGCTGCGTGATCCAAACAGGCTGTGGAAATAGATACCCGGTATACCCCGCAGGGAGAGCATGATAGCCTGGGCAGCCATAAACCGGGCCACCTGCAGATCTTGCAGTTCATTGCTCGCAGGATCTGAGAGAGCATCAAAATAATTAATATTCATTTCATAGGGTGTTTGCGTGCCGTCTTCATTTTGTTTATAAGAAATCTGCCCTCCATGCAGCAGGGTTTGCTCAACCATTGCATCAATCTCACCGGGGGATAAAATCCCCCGGGCAGGATTCAAGCCTATCCCATCGTGGGACGCTAGAAAATTAAAAAAAGTGGTCTGGTCAGAAGGCAAATCCAATCCTGCTGCCCATTGCGAGAGGATCGAGGCATCTCCAGTACGGATCGTGTGCAGTACCAGCGGTGGGAGAGCAAAATTGTAAACGAGATGGGCTTCATTTCTTCCATCCCCGAAGTAGGAAATATTTTCATAATGGGGGACATTGGTTTCCGTGATCAGCCTTACATGCGGGGCAGCCTCATCCAGCACGGCCCTGAGAAGCTGAATGATGGCGTGGGTTTGAGGAAGGTGAAGGCAGGTTGTGCCAATTTCCTTCCATAGATATGCAATCGCGTCCAGGCGGATGAACTGCGCACCCTTTTCGGCATAAAATAGGAGGATAGCAATCATCTCCAGCAGAACATCTGGTTGATGAAAATTAAGATCAACCTGGTCTGCGCTGAATGTCGTCCACACCCGGCGGGTACCGGACGCACTTTTAAATTCTGTCAGCAGCGGTAATGCCCGCGGCCGTATCACCCTGGTTAGATCCGCATCACCTTCCACATCCAAAAAGTAATCCTTGTATGGGGCTTCATCCCGCAGATATGCCTGGAACCAATCCCCCTGTGCCGAGGCGTGATTGATCACAAGGTCAAACATCAGGCGGAAGGATCGGCTCAACCGCCAGATATCCTGCCAATCCCCCAGGGAAGGATCTACGGAACGGAAATCCTTAACCGAAAAACCGTCATCGGATGAGAAGGGAAAGAAAGGCAGGATGTGGATCCCGCTGATAATCTCTCCAATATATTTCTCGCAGAATTCTGCCAGGCTTTGCAGGGGAGCCTGGCGTCTGTCCCGAACCTGGTCTCCATAAGTGATTAATATGGAATCACGTTCGCTGAGCGAACTGTCCGCAGGCGTACGGATCCGCCTGTGGTACTTTTCAAGCAGAGATCGCAGCCTGGCTTCTGCCAGGACAGCTTGGGTTGGGTCATAAATCGCCATTAATTGTGTGGTATAAAAAGGTTGTCTCATCAGGTTTATTGTAATGGATAGTTAGGGGGAATAAGGTTCTTTATTAAGGAGACAATATATGACACCTTCCCGGAATATCGGGTTCATCTCAACTCGCTTCGCTGGTACAGACGGGGTTTCACTTGAAACGGAAAAATGGGCTGCGGTTCTTAACCGCATGGGTCATTCCTGCTTTTACTTTTGCGGTGAGTGCGACCGTTCACCGGAGCGGAGCTATATGGTACCCGAAGCCTATTACCGCCACCCGGCTATTGAGACGATCAACCAGACCGTTTTCACAGGACCGTGGGGGCAATTGCACAAACACCGTAAAGCCCACCCCGAAATTGAAGAACTTCACCAGGATTTCTTTTCGGTTTATATACGTCCCGCTCGTATCACCCGCCAGATTGGCGAATTGAAGGATTATCTTAAAGGGCATCTGTATAAATTTGCCCACATCCATCATCTGGAAGCGCTTATCGTCGAAAATGCCTTAACGATTCCTATCAACCTGCCGCTCGGATTGGCCATTACTGAATTTATCGCCGAAACCGGCTACCCGGTCATTGCCCACCATCATGATTTTTACTGGGAACGCCAGCGTTTTATGAATAATTCTGTCCAGGATTATCTCTCCGTTGCATTTCCTCCTGCCCTCCCTTCCATCCGCCATGTAGTCATCAACAGCCAGCAAGCCCAGCAGGTTGCCTCCAGGATTGGGGTGACAGCCATGATTATCCCCAACGTCATGGATTTTGATACGCCGCCGGCTCCGCCGGATGAGTACGTAAGCTCAGTTCGTGCAGATCTTGGTGTAGCACCGTCGCAATATTTAATCTTGCAGCCTACCAGGATCATCCAGCGTAAGGGCATCGAGCATGCCATTGAGCTTACGCGCCGACTGGGATTGCCTGCTGAGCTGGTAATTTCACACGCCTCCGGGGATGAGGGTACGGAATATGAAAAGCGGGTGCGGGAATTTGCCGATTTGCTGGGTGTAACCGTCAATTTCGAGTCAGCCATCGTCAGCGACAGGCGTGGTTTTACTGCCGATGGAAGAAAGATTTATACCCTGGCTGATATATACCCCCAGGCCGACCTGGTTACTTACCCTTCCTCCATTGAAGGTTTCGGTAACGGGTTTCTTGAAGCAGTCTATTACAAACGCCCTTTGGTAGTGAATAACTATTCGATCTACGAAACCGATATCAAACCGAAGGGATTTCAGGTAATTGAATTTGATGGGTTTATCAGCGGGAAAACAATTGAAGAAACCCGTTATCTCCTCACCAACCCCGAAAAATCCCGCCAAATGTGTGAACATAATTTCAATCTCGCACGCCGGTACTACTCGTTTTCCATGCTGGAGCGCCGTTTGGGGCTTCTCCTTGCAGACTGTTTCGGGGAGGATGTGTGAAAATTGCCATCCTGCATTATTCATCACCGCCCATTGTTGGCGGTGTAGAAAGTGTTTTAGCCCAGCATGCCCGTCTGATGGCTGCTGCAGGACATGACGTTGCCATCTTTTCGGGGCGGGGAGAATCTTTTGATAAGACCATTCCGGTACATTTCTTACCCCGTTTGGATTCCCGCCACCACGACGTATTAATGGTAAAAGCACAGCTCGACAGCGGAAAAATCACATCCGACTTTACCACCCTGCGGGACATGATTAAACAGGATTTGCTGGCTGGGATGCAAGATTTTGAGATCCTCATAGCCCATAATATCGCTTCACTGCATAAAAACCTTCCCCTGACAGCCGCATTATTTGACCTATACAATAATCCAGTCTTCCCGCGTCTGGTCCTTTGGCATCATGACCTGGCCTGGACAACTCCGCGTTACCATCATGAAGTCCACGATGGTTACCCGTGGGATTTACTTCGGGATCGTTGGGAAGGAGCTATTCATGTGGTCATTTCTGAAATGCGCAGGAATGAACTGGCCGAACTTCTCCAAATTCCCGCCCCTTCGATCCAGGTTATACCAAACGGGGTTGATATCAAATCCTTCCATAAACTGGAACCTCAAACCATCCGGCTGGTAGATCAGCTCAAACTGATCCATGCTGACCCATTGCTTCTCCTCCCGGTTCGATTAACTCCCCGCAAAAATATCGAACTGGCTTTACACGTGCTGGCCGGTCTGCGGCAAGTGTTCCCGGATGCGATGCTTCTGGTTACAGGTCCCGAAGGAGCCCATAATCCCTCCAACCTGACCTATAAAACCGCTCTCTATCGTTTGCGGGATGAGTTAAACCTCCAGGGAGCTGCCCATTTTATGGCTGAAATTTCTCCCGACTTTTTATCCAATGCTGTCATTGCCGATTTTTACCGGCTCGCGGATGCTTTGATTTTTCCCAGCCGGGAGGAAGGCTTTGGCATCCCGATTATTGAGGCCGCCTTCAGTTCCATCCCTGTTTTTTGTGCGGATATTCCGGTTCTGCGCGAACTCGGCGGTGATGATGTGAGTTATTTTGAACCCCGACTCTGAGCCCTCATCAATAACGAACCAGATCGTCCGCAGGTTATCTTCTGAAGCCACATCCCGTTGGGCGCGCCGCGCCCGGAAATATTTCACCTGGGACTCAATTTACGAACGATATATTGAGCCATTAATTCTGGAGGGACATGTATGAACAATGCTCCACGCAAAATTAAGACCGTGATGATACCCATCGGCACGGGCGAGACTGGTCAGACCGCCATCTCCATCGCCAGGCATTTTGCGGATGAAATCATACTGGTCGGAGTTGTTCCTATTGCCATTGGGGAGTCCGTCAGTGCAGGGGCACAGGTTGCCCGGCAGGTCCGCAAACGCTTGATGTCCCTCGGGGATGCCATCACCCGCTATAAATCCACCGTAATCGTATCCTCCTCCCCCTGGCAGGATCTTCAGGCAGCCATCGACAGCGAAAAGCCGGATCTTTTCATCCTGGAGTGGGTGGAAGGGCAGACATCAGTCGGGATCCCTCTCGCTAATGTGCTTAACAATTCGGTCTGCAATATCGCTATAATCCGTGCTGCTGTTCCGTTGAAATTTGACCATACCCTGATTGCCGTGCGCGGCGGTCCGCATGCCGAACTGGCTCTGCAGGTTGCCATGGAACTGAACCCTCCCCGCCTGGATGCCCTGCACCTCGCCCTGACAGGAGCAGTTAACGATGCACCTTTCAAGGGCATCAAGCATATCTTGAAGCAAATCCCTGAAGTAAACCTGCGCTCCATCGTCACCGATGATATTGCCAGGACCATCTTTGATGAGGCTGATGCCTATAATCTGGTTGTCCTGGGGGTAACCGCCAGCCAGCGCCCGGGAAGTGTATCCATCGGTCCGGTTGCCGAGAAATTACTGCGGGATTCGCCGGCGTCCGTGCTGGTGCTGAAAACATGCCGCCCCATATCGGAAGCCATGTTCGATGAAAGCGCCGGCACACAGGCAATCTCTATCCTGGTAGATAAATGGTTTGCTGAAAACACCTTCCACGCTAACGAGTTTTCGGATCTTTACCAGCTCATGGCAATGAAGGAGCGCCAGGGCATCACCATCAGCCTGGCCCTGCCCGCCCTCAATGAGGAAAAAACCGTCGGCAAGGTCATATCTATCGTCAAGGAAGCACTGATGGAAAAGGTGCCCCTTCTGGATGAAATTATCCTGATCGACTCAAACTCTACCGACCGCACCCGCCAGATTGCCGAGGACCTGGGCATCCCCGTCTATATTCACCAGCAGTTGCTGCCGGAACTGGGCGCCCGGAGCGGCAAAGGGGAAGCCCTCTGGAAGAGCCTGCTGGTCACTCGCGGCGACATTATCGCCTGGATTGATACGGATATCGTCAACATCCACCCGCATTTCGTCTATGGCATCCTGGGTCCCCTGCTGCTCAATCCGAGCATCCAGCTGGTCAAAGGCTTCTACCACCGCCCGCTCAGGGTGGGCAAAAAACTGCAGACCAGCGGGGGTGGACGCGTGACCGAGCTCTCAGCCCGCCCCCTCCTCAATCTCTTCTACCCTGAGCTTTCCGGGGTCATTCAGCCCCTGGCTGGGGAATATGCCGGCCGCCGCCAGGCGCTGGAAAAAGCGGTCTTCTTCTCCGGGTATGGCGTGGAAACTGGATTATTAATTGACGTTTTTGAACAATTTGGGCTGAAAGGCATTGCCCAGGTGGACCTTCTGGAACGTATCCACCACAACCAGGAACTGGAAGCGCTCAGCAAGATGTCCTTTGCCATCATCCAGACCGTGCTGACCAAGCTTGAAGCCCGCTACGAACGCGCCATCCTCGAGGACGTCAACAAGACCATGAAATTGATCCACTATGGCGAAGGGGGCTACTACCTGGATGTGGAAGAAATTGCCGAGCGCCACCGCCCGCCCATGATCAGCCTGCCTGCTTATCAGCAGAGGAAAATATAATTTGATGAAGATTTTTCATTCCAGAATAAATACGACAGTATAGATCGTTACATTCTCCACTATCCTTGCTTTCCAGGAATACATTATTAAACCTTACCTTCCACCAAGAGATGCAAAACCGATTCGGTCGTTAATATTCGCCTAAACTCGAAACTTCCCATCCTTGTAAAACAAATCTCCATCCACCGTGATCTCACTATCAGACATGTCGCACAGCATATCCCAGTGGATGCCTGACTGGTTCTTCCCGCCGGTTTCAGGCAGGCTTGCCCCGGCTGCCAGGTGGATGGTGCCGCCTATTTTTTCATCAAAAAGCATGTTCTTCGTAAAGCGCTGGATTTGATAATTGGTTCCGGGTCCCCATTCACCAGGGTAGCGGGATCCTTGGTCGGTGTCCGGCAGGGTTGTCAGCAGTTCCCTCCCTTTGCCAGCCATTTTTTTGACAATCCTGCCGTCTTTAAACCACAGTTCTATATCTTCCACATCCTTGCCTGAATGAACCGCCAGGTATGAAAATCGTACCCACCCATTGGCAGAATCATCTACCGGGTTGGTAGCAATCTCGCCATCTGGAAAATTATATTTTCCATTGCATGCTCCGAAAGTCCTCCTTCTGACCGAAAAGGATAAATCGATGTCCTTGTTGGATAAGCCCACCTGCTCTCTGCCTGCTAGCTACTTGGATATTTACTCCTGGCAGCCCTTGTCCGCACACCAGGCTGCAACCGAAGTCCGGCATTACTTCTTCTATATAATTGTTTACACAAAAACCTGGTTGTTTGAGCCGTACAATCAAATGAGGAAATGGTTTCAATCATTTGCAATCAGCCGGTCTTCGATCTCCCAGGCATGATCCAGAACGTGCCAGGCTGACCGGCGGAAAAAATAGCGCAGCGGCCATCTTTCACCGCCCCTTGGACCTCGCTCCTCAATGGATCCTTGAAACGCCCTTTCGGTTGCCTGAATAATTTCCATCTGTATTTGTTGTGCATCCATACTTTTTTCTGAAGCAGGTTTGCTTTGTACCTTCCAGCCGATCATTGCCAGGTAAGCCAGCTCTGCTTCCAGGACATGAGCCAGGATTTTTCCAAGATCCCTGCCCCCGCCCCTTGGACCCTTGCGCAGTTCCCGGCTTTCTGCATGTTGGGCTGCCTGGTCCAATGACTGCCAACAAGCCGCCAGGATACTCTGCAGCCGGGTAAATTCTGGTTGGTCCATGGGTTCCCGGTCTGACACCGGCACAATCATAGGTGCTCCGAAGTCTGTGCCGGAGTTTCCCTTGTATCTGGCAGCTAGGATAAAATCAGAAGGCTTTTCGGGTGGTATGAACGCTATTTGTCTTTCAACCAGGACTTTCCCATACCTTAATCTATACTCAAAAAGAGTATCCAGGGCGGCATTCTCATCCCGTCCGCTGCGGCACCACCCGGGCCATTCAACTGCACAGGCAAAAACCTTTTTATCACCCGATTCAATGGTTATCTTCATAAATTCTCCATCAATTTCCTGGACAGGGAAACACCAAAATGCTCCCCGCCAGCAATCCACTGTCATGGTTCTCAAATCGATAAGGTTAACCCAATTATCACGCCTGCCAGGACTGAATAAAGGGTGCCGATCAGAAAACCGCGGAAGTGGAATCCGTAATCTTTGTAACCCCTTGCCCCTTCGCTGCCGGGAATCACTACAAAAGACGGTGTTATGGTACAGAACATCAGCCAGTCCAGGATCAACCAGTCCACCAGGTTAAAGACGAAAACCACTCCGAACGCATTAATTGCCAAAATACCAAATGAGATTTCCTCCGGGGTTGTATTCCTCAAAGTCAGGGTTGAGTAAAACGGAAAAGCAAACAACAACACCAGGAAAGGAATTCCAAGCAATAGGGAGAGGCGTTTTTCTTTTTCCGATTTAGGGGGCACCATGGCCTGGATGTCTTTCGGGTAATCGTGCAGCCAGATGCGCGGGTTTGCCCACATGGTTATGGTAATAAAGAGAGAGACACATGCTGTAAGAATCAGTCCATCGTGGATAATGTTTTGGATATCTACCATTGCTATCCCGCTCCAATTCATTCTACCTGATCGGAATCATAAAAATTCCCAAAAACCTGGAAGGATTTAATTTGGAATATTCACCACACACCTGGAAGCAAACGGTAGCGTACCCGCCCGGCATACTCCCGGTAGCCCTCCAGTTCATCCTGCAGGGTTTTATCCTCCAGACTTGTGCGCAGGATCAGGATAACGAACAAGAATATTACCGGCAGGAACGCCCATCCCGAATCCAGGAAGACGGGTGTGCCAAGGTAGGTCAGCAGCGCTGCCGCATAACCGGGATGCCTCATCCAGCGGTAAGGTCCCCCTGTTATCACATGGTGGCCGCGCTCAAACTGGATCCGAACCATTCCGGAGAAATAACGGTTTTCAATCAATGCATAGGATCCCAGGATATAGCCGGCTGCAATGATAACCAGGGCAAATATCTTTAGCTCCAGGCTGTAGGAAGGTGACCAGTCCAGCAGGGCATCCAGACCAATAACAACCAGGACGAGAATCCCGCCTAAACCAAGCAGTGGGGATAGCAGCTTGTCCCAACCTTTGGCATCTGCCTGTCTTAAGAATTTTGCCCTCTCTGCTATCAGGTCCGGATGGCGCCTGGCTGCCAGCACACGGCTGATAAAAAAACCTAAGATATAGATTGCTGCATAGAACCAGGCTTCCCGCCAATCCCAATCCCGGGTTATTAGAAGCGGGATAAATGGAATGACTACAATGAAAAAAAACACCTGAATCACCACCCTTGGAGTGATGCTTTCCCTTATAGTTCTCAAATGATGCACCTTCCGATCCCAATTCCATCCGCCATACTGCAGATAGGATAGGTAAAAATGCAATTTGCCGGGTTATTGCCAGATACTAATTTTTCTTAATCTCATTTTGCTTCAAAAACAGGTAATTAATCAGTCGTATTCCACCAATCCCCATACCGATCACTGCGAACGTATAACCCGCTAGCGTTGCCAGAACAAGGAACCACTGCCATCCGGTTGGTTCTATCTCTCCCGAAGCCAGTCCGGTGACAACCGCCAGCGCCTGGCCGCCTATTAGCAAAACTACTGCAATGCCCAGCATCCAGGCCATCCACCGTACATGGGATTTGGCCCTGATAGCCGCCCAGATAAGCAGCCCTCCCCCAACCAGGACAAGCGGGAAACCCTCGGCTGGCATCAGGTAGTCAAACATGAATCCGCCCATCTCCATAAATCGAATTAAAGAAAACAGGATGGGCGCCAGGATCGGCAGCCAGACCAGTCCAGTCCCCACAATAGCCAGAATTTTGGTAAGAGCGTCATTCTTTCCCATTAGATACCTATTTAGACTTGTTGACTATACTTGATCCGCTTTCTCATTTTACGATACCATCTTCTATCATTATTGCACTTTTTCTTCTAAATGGTTGGGATTACAGGAGGAATTTGGTCCAGGTATTTTGGACAATTTTCTTCTCTGCGAAGGATGGGCACCAGACCCAGCATTTCAGACTGCCTGCGAATTCAGGTCAGGATCGATTTGGTGATGAATCAGGTAATTAGATCAGGTTCCGTGATAAGAAATAAAGCTTGGACAAATCATCAATTAATGACCTTCTTGGTGGGTATAATAAAACTACCGTTACAATCAGTTTGGCTTTAATTATCAATCTGGTAAAAAAATGGTAAAACCATCAAAAAAGACGATTAAATAGGAAATCCACCAATGAAACATGAGAGTATCTTCACATCACAGCAGTATCTCAACCTTGAATCATTCCGCAAAAACGGTGCTGCGGTTAAAACACCTGTCTGGTTTGTGCAGGATGGGGATGCGATTTTCGTGCGAACCCTGGCAAATTCAGGTAAAGTAAAGCGCATCCGTAATAATAAACAGGTCAATATTGCTCCATGTAAGGTCGATGGAAAGTTGTTAGGGGAATGGTATCCTGCTCAAATTCAAGAAATTACAGATCCAGACACGTATAAAAAAGTGGACCACTTGTTGGACAGGAAATACGGCTTGACCAAGAAATTCTACTGGCTGGTTGAAAAACTTCAACGCAGTCCCACCACAGTTTTGAAAATCAACCTGATGGAACAGGCATGAACCAGCCAATTAATAAAGAGAGCCGTAAGGAAAGAAATTTACTTCCATGGGTAGTGGCAGGAAGCGTAGTTTTACCGGTTGCTGCCCTGGTAGGACCTTTTTTGATTCCAGTACGCCCGCTGAAAAACACATACCCGCCCCAAGCCCTGGCTGATCCCGACAGCCATTTTGTTGAATTGAACGGTCTGAAAGTTCATCTAAAAAAAATGGGGCATGGAGAACCGGTATTTGTTCTGCTCCACGGTTTTATGAGCAGTCTCTATAGCTGGCACTCTGTTATGGAACCATTCAGCCGCATCGGCACAGTTATCGCCTATGACCGCCCGGCATTTGGTCTTACCGAACGGCCTCTAAAATGGCAGGGACAGAATCCTTATGGCCCTGAAGCACAGCAGGTATATGCTGGATGAATTGCTGGACTATTATGAAATCCAGAGGGCTGTCCTGGTGGGCAGCTCTGCCGGCGGCAGCATCGCCATGCAGTACACCATAAACCATCCGGGGAGAATTTCAGCCCTCATCCTGGTCGATGCTGCCATTTACAACAGCGGCGGTGCCCCGGCTTGGCTGCGTCCCCTGCTGGCTTCACCGCAAATGCGCCGGGTGGGACCTTTAATTATCCGCCGGGTTCCCAGGGGTGGTACCAGGCTGCTTGAACTTGCCTGGCACAGGCTTTCCAACCTCGATCCAAAGATCCTGGATCTTTATAGAAAACCCCTCATGGTGGACAACTGGGATAAAGCCTTATGGGAATTCACTATTGCACACAAAGCCCAGGACCTGGGTACCCGATTGGATCAATGTACCCGGCCAGTTCTTGTAATCACCGGCGAGAATGACCGCATCGTACCTGCTTCCTACAGTATCCGCCTATCCAAAGAACTTCCAGATGCCAGGCTGGAAATCATATCCAATGCCGGACACCTCCCGCATGAGGAACAACCTGCTGGGTTTATCGATGCTGTTCAAAAATCGTAGGCTATAATTTTTTAAATCACTAAATCCCCTATAAAAGATCTTGATTCTAGAATTCCTAAAGGTGGGTCCGTATACCTGCAATTGGAGTCCAATTAGATCATGCAATCCATTCGGATCCGGCACACAGTCTGCTAAATTTCTATTATTAAGATACAATTATCTCTCTTATTGACACTGATTTGAGGGGTTTATATAAATATATATTTGGAGGAATTTATGGATATCAATTGTATATTATTTATCCTAATGCTATAATTGTTTTATAAACCTGTAACGAATGGGTTTTCCCGGACAAAACCTGGGAAAGAACAAGATCATATCCATTTGGAGAATAGATGGATTCCAGTATGTTGGATGGATTCCAGGCATCATATGTGCGTTTCTGGTCTGAATGGGGATTTACCAAATTTCTAAATCGTTTCTCCCCCCATCTGAAAGCTCGCCTATCTAATTTCAAGCAAGACTCACATGATAGAAGACTCTCTTATTATCATAGATCAGGGATTTGGCAAGGTTGGTCAAAAAAGTCATTTAATAAAATCCCTTTGATCATCTACGGATTCTGGTCAGCGAACTGTTGGTGATAAGAATGGAGTCAACAATGAAAAAGTTTCGGCCTTATGTTTGGATTTTTTCCCTTGTATTCCTTGGGGCATGCAGCCTGCCAATAAAACCTGCTCTTACAAATACGCCTGGCTCTCCCCTGCCTTCTGCATCTCCATCTGTAACAACCGCCCCGCAATCCCTCGCAACGATGACTCCTTCAGCGCCGGTGGAACATCATATAGCCGTTCGGGTTGTGAATGGGAGCGGTGAATTCTATGATCGACAGACGGGGGATAAATTTGTGCCGCGTGGTATGAACTATGTGAGACTTGCCGACCAGAAAAAGATGGATGGATCATCCACATTTGGTCATTCCTTATTTGATCCGGGAAAATATGATTCTGCCCGCATCAGCGCTGATTTGGAAAAAATGCATTCTGATGGCTATAATGTCATCCGGGTATTCCTCAGCCCGGATACCCTCAGTTCTGCCGATCAGTTGTCGCCGGATTATATGAAAAATGTTGCAGATTTATTAAATCTAGCCAATAAAAATCAAATTTATGTCATATTCACATTGGATTGGATTCCCGGGGGAAAATATGGGGATATCCTGGGCGCTGATTGTTGTACTACTTTTGCTATGATGAATGCGAATTTTCTTCCAACAGCAGGACTGAAAGCGAACCAGGCTTTTTACCAGGACTTTATCCTTGCACTTCTTGACTTAAATGCGCCCATAGAACAAATATTTTCCTATCAGCTTAGGAATGAAATGTTCTATGATACGGACCAACCCCCGTTATCTTTATCCACAGGCATGGTTAAACCGCAAATGAAAAAATATATGACATGTCAAATCCCCTGGATAAGGATTTGATGGTGAAGGAAAACCTGGTGTATTGGATTGATGGGATGCGCGCTGCGATTCTTAAGTCTGATCCAACTGCACTTGTCAGTGTTGGTTTCTTCCACCCGCAGCTGCCCAACCCTTCCCGTATTGGCGACCCTCGTCTGGCAGTCACCGAACCTGCCATCTGGCAATCTACGGCAGATTTTATCGATCTGCACGCGTATCCTGGGTATGACTTAAATCTGACTCAATACCTGGAGAACTTTGGATTGAATGGGATGGAGGAAAAACCCATCATCATGGGAGAGTTTGGTGGTGAGGTGTCACGCTTTGCATCGGTGGATTCAGCTGCTCAGCGCTTTGTTGATTGGCAGGTTGAGTCTTGCGATGATGGTTTTGACGGTTGGATCTTTTGGACGTGGGACCTGGATGAGCAGCCTGATTTCCTGAATGCTAAATTGGATGGCGGAAAAATCGAACAAGCCTTGTCACCCGTTTTGCGACCCGATCCGTGTGCCGTTGGCAGCAATTTTCAATCAAATCTTGCCTTTGGAAAACAGGTCACCGCTTCGAATTCCCTGGCAGATCAGCCGCCTTCATATGCAGTGGATAACGCTCCCGAAACCATTTGGAACTCGGGCGGTTGAACCTCAGCAGTGGATAGAAATCGATCTTGAGAATCCTTCCTCGATTTCGACCTTCCGCCTAAAAATTTCTCAGTACCCGGAAGGGACAACCCATCATCAAATTTGGGTTGGTGGTTCGGATCGTGGGATGAGTTTGATCCATGAATTTAGCGGCAATACATCCGATAGCCAGATTCTTGAATTTTCCCCTGATACTCCGTTGACCGGTATTCAATTTGTCCGCATTGTAACCACCTCTAGCCCATCCTGGGTCGCCTGGAGAGAGATTGAAGTGATTTCCGAGTGAAATATTATTTTCCCGGTTTCGAATCGGTTGGAAATTCAACCGGAAGTGTATCAGGCTCATGCAAAATAATGTTGTTGCAACATGTTAATAATCAGAATTATTTACAAAATGGTTCTTTTTATTCGGCACCCCGGATAATCTCATTGAAGATTGTGCAATCTTCACCTCCATGTATCACTTATTTGCTATAATACTAAATTCAATACCCTAATAACCTAACCCGCCATTGGCAGTTATGATGGACGGAAAATATATATTCTGGAAATTTTTCATCCGATTAAAATGAACAAATAAATGGGAGGTATTAACGAATTTGTTGTATTCTGAAAATAATCGCAGCGTTAGCAACCGCAGCCACCGGACTGCTTGCCCTGGTAAAACCCACCGCTGTGTATGGATTTACCGGGCTCACCGCCAGCGGTGTGCGCGGCATATCCGAAATTCGCGCCATATTCGGCGGATTGTTCATTGCATTGGGGATTGCACCACTCTTTCTGGGTACAGTTGGGTATCAAATGCTCGGATTCAGTTACCTGGCAATCGCCGCAGCACGCCTTTTCTCAATCCTTTTCGATAAATCAACCGACCGGTCAAACTTGATCAGCCTGGCAATTGAAGTTGTCTTAGGCTTGATACTCGTTTTATAAAATAGGAGCGCAATACTATGAAGATAGCAAAAATTATTGCATGGGTTGGTTTCCTTGCCATGTCCGCAGTTCTGGTATATGGATTTATCGTTGGAGATTTTTTTGCAGATGGGGCAAAAATAGTTTCAAATCCCTGGGGGATTGTCTCCCTGGTTGATCTGTACGTTGGATTCATGCTTTTCTCCGGTTGGATCATCTTCCGTGAAAAAGCTGTCCTGCCATCCATCATCTGGGTTATTCTCATGATGGTGCTGGGATTCTGGGCAGGCGCCCTTTACACCCTGATCGCCCTCCAAACCTGCGGAAATGACTGGAAGCGATTCTGGATGGGAAAAAGGGCTTAAACGAATCCTGGGTTTTTCGCTTTCGTTTTTTATATCAGGCAATTTCTCTTGCCAGGTACCTCTAAGGTCCATTAATATAACTGGGTGTTTTGCAATCCCGGATGGTTATTTTTATAAAGACCCATCGCCAGGTTTTTTATTTCCTCCCGCATCACCAGCCGTTCCAACCAGTGTGAAGGAATTCCGCCTTCTCCATAGTATGCTCCTGCAACCTGCCCGCAAATCGCCGCTGTTGTATCCGCATCATCCCCAAGGTTGGCTGCCTTCAAGATCGCCTCCTCGAAAGACCGATGTTGTCCAGAAGCACCACAAGGCAGCTTCCAGGCTTTCCACCACGTACCCGGTGCCGTGGATCGACCTTTCCTGCTTTGTTTGATAACTCCCGCAGGCAATCGCTTTGATCCCTGGCGAGCTATAGGATTCCAGTTGATCATCCAGAAGGACCTCATTCTTGCCAGCTCCATTCAATGCCCGGTAGAGGATATTCCCTAATAACTGGCATGCCTGCACACATTCCGGCGCGGCATGGGTTGTCCGTGAGCTATCGGCAGAATATTTAGCAATCTGCTGTCTGTCAGGATAATGGAACAAAACCACAGGAGCCAACCGCATGATGGACCCATTCCCTGCCATATTTGGATTTGGAGAACCGCTGTAAGGTTCACCCGTGTCTTTAAAACGCTGAAGCGCTGCCCGGGTCGTATTGCCTAATATCAAAGCACTTTCCGGTACTGCTTAAATAACCCTCCCGGTACCAGCGTAAGTAGCGCTCCATCTGGTCAATTGCATCAAATTTTCCTTTCTCAACCAGGCTGGTTGCCAGGCACAATGCCAGTGAAGTGTCATCTGTCCAGGCGCCTGCCGGCAGGTTAAATGGACCTCCGCCGGTCATATCTGTCACAGGATAAAGTACCCCGGGACCGGAACTCAACCGTGGTGCCCACCGCATCCCCTGCAGCAAGGCCAAGCAAACATCCATAGTAGCGGTCAAGAAGGTTCATCATTCCTCCTTCAAATATTGTTGAGATTGGATAGTTATTTATATTTTATGAGGCTGTGTTCTGAATGAAAGTTAACACTGAATACTTGATCAATAAAATTCATTCAATCATTACTGGCATGTTAAGGAAAACACCATACCGGTTTGCTGCCTGCTCAACAGCGTTGACTTGTTGCTGGTCAGGCTCTTCAAACCAGTCCAAAGTGATTATTGCCGCCTTCTTTGTGATTTTTCGTTTCCAGGTTCCTGTAACCAACCCATTTGTAAGGATTGTTGGCTTGATTATCCCGCCCCCGTCATTTAAATTTCGATTAAATTTTGGGTCAAGGACAGCGCTTCGGTCTTTATACCCGACCAGGAATTCGTCGAATGCGGGTAGCAGAAATGCACCCTGGTTTGCGCAATTCATATCGCCTGGTTTTTTCATTCGCCAGTAGGTTTGATTATTGAATTCGTCCTGAATCAGGTACGGTTTTGCTGATTCCAATCCGGCAGCAGCATCCTTAGACATCAATCCTGACCACCAGGCAAAGTCCTGCAGTGTTGCCGGTCCGTGGCTGTTCACATACCGCAAAGCAAGCATTTGCAGTGACTCCTCACGGCTCATTTGCTCCACCATGGGTACCCATTCATCCAGAAGGACGAAGGTGTACTTTTTATCCTGGCGTGGGCCAAAGCAAATCAGTCCTTCCTGCGCCATCCGCTGCAAAATATGAATTCCCCGTTGTCCCTGGGTAGAAATATGAGCTGTCTCCAATGCCTCTAGTACCGTCTGCCTGGATAGCTGGTTGCCGTCCCGTAATAGTTTGGCAATTATTTTTCTGCTGTCCGTAATCACCCCATCATCAATTCCGAGCTGCTTGAATCGGCTTTTTGCCCCGGCAATATTTCGCTCTCTGAATACTTCCAGCATCCAGCGTACATCTCCGGCTGTCACAAAATGTAACGTCCCCCGCCCAAGCCAGGTCCGCACAATACTCCGGTCACCGATGGCTTTCTCAACCTCCTTTTGAATTGGTAAGGTGCCGCGCAGCCCGATTCCCCAGAGTGCCCACCCATAATCCTGGGCTTGAACTGCCCCCAGGTGCGCCACGACATCTGCCGGATCTCTAATAATAGACCGAGAAATTAATTGGTTTTCCAACCTCATGCTTGCAATCGTACTTAGCATTCCACCCCAAGATTGTCTAATTTGGATGATTGTCCAACAGCCTGCCATTTTTTGTAGCCCTGCAGCCTGATAAATAATGGCATGAATAATGTCCGAAGGTAAGAGCCATAGTGTCTGTGTCAGTGCTGTGAGAAGCGCCCAATAAAAGCTGCAATTTGAATATCAGCCCCTATACACCTTGAGACAGGATACCCGGGAATTCACATCACCTTTGATCCTGGCTATATATATTCAATATTTTGAAAGTTCAGGAATTCCTCCTGAAAACAACTTAATGCCAATCATATCATTTCTCTTCGCCCGCTCCCGGTGAAAAAAGGACCAGGGCGCAGGCAGGTTTGTACCAATCAAGGACTTCTCTTATAATCAAAGTGTTACATTCCATATTTTCCAAAATTGTTGGGTCCGGCATCTTAACGAATAATTACTGAAATATAAAATACTTCTGGGATTTATTTTGCATCCTGGCTGGAGAACTGTCCGCCGGTATTGCCTTACCCCGTCGGTGCATTTTATCTTTGAGCTGGTTGATTGCGTCCATACCGGCATGCTAGAAGACTCTGGTGCAAGTTTTAATTTATTGAAGCTGTGATGATTTTTGCCCTTCGGTCTGCTATTCAGGTGGTTGGAAAACACCAGGTTGAGTATGCCTCTCTGGCTGCCACTGATGTTAAAGGAGGCTGAATTGGTTTTCTACATTCTGCGCAGACTTTTGACCCTGCCCTTGATGCTGTTTCTGATCTCGGCTGTTTTGTTTTTCTTTATCCTGCTCATTCCGGTAGAACAGCGCGCCCAGGCATATCTGCCGGCAGGCAAGGCCGGCAAAACAGCAGAGCAGGAACAAGCGGTGATGCAGGCTGTCATTGAAAAATATGGACTGGACCAACCCTTTCCTGTTCAATACATAAAATGGCTGCAAAACCTGGGGCGCGGTGACTGGGGATTTTCGAAGGATTCACGCCAACCTGTAATGGAAGTATTGTTGCAGCGTTTTCCAGCTACGCTTGAAATGATGCTTTTTGCATTAATTCCATCGGTATTCCTGTCCATATGGTTAGGAGAACGCGCCGCCTTCAATCATAACCGTTGGATCGATAACTTGATTCGGGGAGGCACATCGCTGGGGTGGGCTTTTCCGCCATTTATCCTTGGATTGATTCTGTTGAATATTTTTTATGCCTGGCAGGGCTGGTTCCCTCCCATGCGGTTAAGTCTTTGGGCCAGCATCCTTGTGAAATCAGAGGCTTTCCGTGCCTATACCGGCTTTTTTACCCTGGACGCCCTGTTGAATGGGAACTTGGAATTGTTTATGGATGCACTTAATCACCTGGTATTGCCGGTTTTGACCCTTGCCCTGGTTCAAACAGCATTGCTCACTCGCGTGATGCGGGCTTCAACCCTGGATGTGATGAAGCGGGATTATCTGGTAACAGCCCGGGCTAAAGGATTGAGCGAAGACAGGATCTTCAGACAACATGCCCGCCCGAACGCAATCCTGCCAGTGGTTTCCACAGCCGGGATCGCCATTCCCATGTGGTTGAGCAGCGTGGTCGTCATTGAGGTGATTTTTCATTTTGAAGGGGTGGGGTTTTGGGCTGCCAGGGCTGCTCAGGGGCTTGAGATTCCGGCGGTGGTAGGGTTCGTCCTGTTTAGCTGTACATTGACCGTGTTGATCAGCCTGGGGATTGACATCCTGTATATGGTCCTGAATCCACTCGTGCGTCTGGAGTAGCTATGAAACGGATTCGTTTTAGGAAGTCAATCTGGTTATTAACCCGCCGTTGTTAGCTGGCATTTTGATCATCCTTTTTTTTGTGGGCGTTGCGCTGCTGGCTCCACTGCTTGCACCACCAGAGGGTGAAAATCCTTACGAGATTCCCAAGGATGGTTTCGGGTCTGAGCCTCAGCCGCCGTCTTCTAAACATCTGCTTGGAACCACCAGCGGCCAGTATGATGTTTTCTATAGTCTGGTTTGGGGAACCCAGGCGGCTTTCAAGATTGGATTGACGGTTGCCCTTGGCAGGGGTTTGATCGGGATAATGTTGGGACTGGCAGCCGGTTTTTATGGGGGCGCCTTGGATGGTCTGCTCATGCGGCTGACGGATGCTTTCATGGCAATCCCCCTCATCGCGGCAGCCATGCTGATGCTGATCCTTGCCCCGGGAGTGCAGCCGGTGCTCCTGACATTAATCATTTTTGGATGGATGCCGTATGCTGTTTTGCTGCGCGGCAATGTCCTGGCGGAAAGAGATCAGGAATACATTCAGGCAGCAGTTATGGTTGGAGTGGGGCGCAGCCATATCTTGTTCCGCCATCTGCTCCCGAATGTAACCCGCGGGGTTTATGCCATGCTGGCCTCGGATATCAGCATGGCGTTGATTTGGGTGACAACTTTTTATTTTATCGGTCTGTTGCGTCCTCCCGGTGGGCAGATTGAAGCTGATTGGGGTCAGATGTTGATCACAGCACGGGATTGGATTGTGGGAATGCCTTCGGATGCTTTCAAATACTGGTATGCTTATTTGCCTGCCAGCCTGATGATTATTATTTTTTCTTTGGGCTGGAGTTTTTTAGGAGACGGACTGGCGGATGTCATGGATCCTCGCCAGAGATGAACCGTCATTTACATATGTTTCCTGGTAAGGTTCACCTGCTTCCGAATGACATATTATTCTCTACCAGTTCAACTGTCTTACGGATCCTGTCTTGCCTTGTCTTCTGCGTTCTTGCCGTAGTGATCCAATAGATAAATTGCTTCCTTTGGGAAGGCGGCAGGGTGTTGAAATTAATTTGCGCTGTCAGATTCAATCCCAGGGCTTCTTCCAGGTCTGATGGCAGGTTGGTTGTATCCTCACGTTGTTGGGCAGCTTCCCATTCCCCATTTTCTATAGCCTCCCTTACCTTTGCCAAACCCGCATCGGTCATCCTTCCCTCGGCCGTCAATTTCTCCACTCGTTTTTGATTGGAAATTGACCAGATACTTCTACGTTTTCTCGGTGAAAATCTTAGAAGATAGCTCTCAGCATCTGTGCTTTTCATCACTCCGTCAATCCAGCCAAAACATACCGCCTCCTCCACGGCTTCCTCATAACAAATACCTGGCCTGGTTGAATCATTTTTCCGAATGGACAGCCAGGCTTCCTTTTCACTCCCGTGGTGGATTTCCAGCCAGGCACGCCATTCACCCGGGGTTTGAAATTCTAGTGGTTTGTCCGGTATTTTCATTGCGCCGCTGCTTTCTTATTCTTTCTCTACCTGCTGTTCCCATTTTTATTCAATCCTGTTCCCCCTCCAGGTCATAATTGGGCTAGATATTCCTCTGGTTGTTTTTCCGGTTTATAGGTTTTTACCCTCACAAGGTGAATCGTAACACCTGTAGCAATGCCAATCAGGACCAGTTTTAACCACAAAACATCCATCACAAACCAAACTGCATAAATAATGGTCAGCCATAACAGCAGGATTGTGATGATTTTATGTTTAAGAGGTATGCCTCTACCCTCCCGGTAGTTGCGGATATACTCGCCAAACCAGCGGTTGGTCAACAGCCAGTTGTAAAATCTTTTCGAGCTGCGTGCATAAAAATACGCTGCCAGGAGCAGGAATGGTGTTGTAGGCAGGATAGGCAGGATGATTCCGACTGCCGCCAGAATCACACATAGCGTACCCACCCCAATCAGCAATTTTTTTCTAATGCTTTTCAATTTTCCTCCCGATGCCCCAGCAATCCCTGTAAGGTAAACGGAACAAATTTGCCAAACCCGTCTTTAATTCTTCTAATTGTAAAGGATATGGCTTGCGAAAAATCCAGGCTGTCAAAAGGTTTGATTTTTTCTATTGCTGAAAGTTTAACACTATCATCAGGCAAATTTTTCCGGGTAACGTGATACGGCTCTGCAATTCTGAAAAGAAAATCACCCCCCGGCTATTTGGGGGGCGATTCTTTCCATTCATGGCTTATGTTGCTGCAGACCCCATACCAGGTGCCAGGAAGTTTTGGTAATCCAAATCAAACTTATCCATGATCCTTAAACGGGTACAGCAGCCTCTTTTTCCTTGGCTTTCAGCATCGCTTTCATCACCAGTTCAGCCATACCGGTAACACCAACACCCAGCTCATAATGCTCACTGAGTTCTCCGATCTGGTGCCGGCAGTTATCGCAGGAAGCCACAACCATGCAGGCTCCTGTTTTGCGTATCTGGTCAGCCTTCGGTTTACCGGCAGCTATCCGCTCATTCTCGTAATCCAGGTTGGCTACCAGTCCGCTCCCTCCGCCGCAGCAGATGCTGTTCTGGCGGTTGGGGGTCATCTCAATGAAATTCGGGGCAATTTGCCGCAGTATCCTGCGCGGCTCCTCATAAATGCCGCCATTTCTTCCCAGGTTGCATGGATCATGGATGGTTATCGGGCCGAGGTCGTCAATCATGGCCACCTTGATCCGCCCGTCCTGTATATATTCATCCATTACCTCAATGATACTGCGCACCTTGAACGGCATTGGTTCATCAAACCAGTTGGGTACCATCCAGCGGTAGCTTGAGTAGGCATGGCCGCATTCGGTAATGATGACTTCCTCCACGCCCAAACGCTTGGCTTCGTTGATTACCCGTTCAGCAATTCGCTTTGCCCTGGGGATATCGTGCAGAAAAACGGCATAATTGGCAGCTTCGAATAGGCTGAGCGTCCAGGACTCCCCAGCTTCATTAAATATTGCAGCCGCCGGAAGAATGGTATGTTTTCCGGATAACGGCACATACAGCACACGCGCTTTTTGTTCGATTGGAATGACAGCATCCGGATTGCCGGTTTCTTCGCGCAGTTCGCTTTCGATATCTTTGATCTGGTCCAGGTAGAACTCCTTGAAGAATTCCAGGTTTTCCTCCCGCGAAATGGCTGAATCGGCAAGCTGGTCGATTATTTCCGGCTGTTTGCCGGTTGCCGTTGCCATGGCACGCATGGTGCGCACAATCTGGCGGGTGTCCACACCAAAAGGACAATTTACCACGCACCTTCCGCAAAGGGTGCAGTCCCTGAATGCGATTTCAGCCATCTCATCCAGGCGCTCTTCCGTAAGCTCAACCGCCCCTACAAAACCCGGAATCCATTTTCCAAACCATTCATGCTTTTTGCGCCAGACAAGGCGCATCCTGTCTGTCTTGTATGTTGGAACAAACTTGGGATTTTTTTCGGACAGGAAATAATGGCAGGAATCGTTGCAAAGGCCGCAGTGGGCACATACAGCCAGCCAGGTCTGCATCTGCCGGGTTAACCCGGCCTCCATCACTTCCATTGCTTTGGTGACATTACCGTTTGTTTCAGGCATGGCTTTCCTCGCTTTTCAGGGTCCCTTTGCGGGCAGTGTCTATGCCGTAGAAATAACGGGCGAATGGATAGTAGAAATAGTGGTTAATTTTGCTGAAGGGTTCGTAAATTAAGAAAATGAATACGATGGTGAAATAGGCATAAGAGCCCCAGGCACTGCCCTGCAAAATCACCAGTCCAGCGATGTTGTACAACAGGACGATGAACAGGGCGAAGTAATCATCCATCGTGCTGATGATGCGCATCTCCGGGAGGTAAAATCGGCGCACCAAGCGGATGATCCCGGCCACCAGGCTGATGAAAATCACGGCACTGAATGCCGCCCGCACCGGAGCTGTCATAATTTCGGGCGTATAGGTGACCAGGTAGGACAGGGCTATATTAAACGCCAGTCCGATATGGAAACCAATAAACACCAGGTAATAAAACCAGTGCCGGCGGGTGCTGTCCATCTTCCACGGCATGATAATCGTAATGAACGCATCCCAGATGCCTTTCCCAATCTCGCCTTTGGGATCCGGCGAGCGGTCGTTTACGAAGCGTGAGCGCAGCAGGTAAACCAGCCGCATCGAATAGACAATTAAAAACACCGGTGTTGCAATTAAATGGACCAGTTCTTGGTAATGGCTCAGTTCCATAATTATTTCACCCGTCGCACCCAGAATTTGATGGTTTTCTCAACCTTTTCCATTTTGACCAGTTCATTGCCGGTGCTTTTGCACCAGGCGGGAATATCGGCCATTACACCCGGATCGGAGGCTTCAGCCTCGATTACCTGGCCAATCTCAATTCCTTTAATTGCCTTGGCCATCTTAACAATCGGCATTGGGCAGAGTAAACCTTTAAGATCTAGAACGATATCTGCATTTTCACTCATGGTAATTCTCCTATATAAATAATGTAATTTTGCTTTCAGCAGCTTCCTGGATAAATGCAGCCACACCTACCGGCTCGGTGACATTGTCCCTCATTGTCTCCATACCATATTCCATCATTTGCATGGTCATATCACAGGGCATCATTTTGACATCCAGCTCAACCGCTATCTGGTAAAGTTCTTCCAACGATGCCGCACCCTTTTCCTTCATCATCTTTTTGAACATCCAGCGTCCCATACCGCCCATATTTAGCCGGCTGGGTCCAATCGCATCCAGCCCGCCCCGGTTCATCATGGCAAGCATTTTTCCCATCAATGTCGTACCCGGTTTTGTACCCTTCTTTTGAATGGCTTTAAAACCCCAGAAAGTGAAAAACATGGTCACTTCCATGCCCGAGGCTGCTGCACCGGTTCCAATAAGCAAGGCTGCCATCACTTTATCCATGTCACCGCTTAAAATGACCATGGAAATCTTGTTTTTCGTGGCATTCGGATTGCTGTTTACTACGGATGCTCCTGCGTATAAATTCTCATCTACCATTTTATTTATTGTCTCCTTCTGGATTATTATTAGAATATATCCCTGTCTAATAATCAGGGATTTACAACCATTTCTTCAACCAGGCCTGCCTGGTGTTTGATCTGTTCCGACATGACCTCACGCAGCAGGTCCAGGGCTTGGATTACCCGCATATCTGTTAAAGAATAAACGACCTTATTCCCTTCACGCTACCGCTGAAACCAGATTACGCGCCCGCAGGATCTGCAGATGGCGGGAAACGGTTGGCTGCCCGGTATTCAACAGCTTTACAAGCTCATTGACCGAAAGCGATTGGTCGGCAAGGATATATAGGATCAGGATGCGGGTAGGATCTGACAATCCGGAACAGAGTTCTGCATGCAGGCCTCTGATTTCATCGTGAAGCTTTGGATCAACTGGCAAATTATTACTCCTATATCAGTATATACATATTTTCAGATATGTATATATTATATAATATATCGTTTTTTGTCAAGGAGAATGTGATATTAATCACAATATTTAAGGATGGTTCCATTGGAATAGAATAATGGATGGTTGTGGATTTTATAATGGGGATCCTCAATCACCTGCCCCGGATTTCGTTTCACCTCTTTATCAACCCCCTGGTACGAATCAATAACCATTATTCACTTGCCAAAACAGGATGGCTTATTTACCGTTTGTTTGTGGACTCATTTAAACCCCCATATTCAAAGGAAAAACATCAGGCCGATCATTCTCAATTTCTCAGGTTTATTGTGATTAGCCAGGCATTCTGCAAATGTTTTGGTGCAAAACAACATTACCGAAGCTTTTATCCTATCTCGAACTTATAAGGTCGATGTATCCTAACGCGATGGATATCAATATCTCATTTAAGTTTTTTCTGACTGGAAGGTTTTTATATTAAATAATCCTGTGATGACTCCTGTAAGAACGAGAGGAATGGCCAGCACCACAGGGATCACAACCGATTCTCCTAAGGATTGCATAATTTCTCCGGGCCGGCTGAAAGTTAATACATAAAAAAGGACCACGACGATTGTCGCCAGGAGACCGGTGATCCCGCCGCCAATTCCTCCCAGTTTCAATATCCCGATCATTAACCCAATCCCACCCCCGATAATTGCGCCAATTACCCCGACCACAGCGCCATAGCCCAGCGCTTCTCCCGGCTTTGTACCATCAATCATGGCCAAAACGCTAAAAATGGATGCGGAAAGAATAAAACCAACTCCTGTGCCCAATAGTCCATTCACAAATATACTGATAAATCGATTCATGTTTCCCTCCGCAAATTTTCCGTTTTCTAAAACCATACAATCCGCGACAAAAATTAGACCACTTTAAATATTTCCTTCTTACTTCATATGCCATCCTTTTCGTAAGATTCAGTAATTAAAGATTATCCTTGGCTTTTATGACGGGATAATTATGCAGTGAATATTTGTCGTGGTATGGTTATTTTGTGAGGCCATTTGCTACAACAGAAAATTAGACGGGCTGACCATAATGCTGGAAGCAACCCTTCAGCTAATATCACCCGTGGTTTATAAGACAGATCAATTTTCAGGGCTGCCTGGTTGGTTATATCTGATCAGATTAATCCATCAAAGTAGAACCGTTTCATGGATCTTTTAAATTTAATACACAATCAAACCGGGCACTACAACCCGTGTGTCAATGGATCGGCGTTTGCAGCCATCAGAAAATCGAAGAGTTACAACTCAATAATGTAAAAAACCACAATCAGGCTTGGAATATTTGCAGATTTAATCAGTCGTTGCCATGCCGTAGGTTAATCAATATAACCACAAGGATTTCCCTGATCCACAATTCAATACAGCACTAGACTTCTAATTTCCCTGTGACATGTATTTATACACCACCCAGAAAATCGTAGCTGACTTTTTTCTGCACCGCTGATATTTGTGCAAATGCCTGTTTCAGTAATTCCTTCTGCATATGTCCCAACTTACCGGGTTGGATGATATTTTGGGGAGCCTGTCCAGACTGTATAGCCTCAAGCTGATTTTGCAGTCGCAATTCCATCAGGAAATCGTAAGCAGCCGATATTTCATCCCGGGTAGATGATTGGATTACCTTGATTTCTGCCAGGGCGTCTATCCGCTCGAGGGTATGGGTTGCATTTATCTGGTGCCGGAGCGCGTATAATCGCCCAAAACTGACGATTGGCATCATGACATCTTTAAGGTTTATTTCCCCTGCATGTTCAATTGCGCCACCACCAAGGTAAATATTCCCTAACAAGCGGAAAGGAGGCTTGAAGACCAGGGCGTTTTGTGCAAAAAGGTGGAAGAAAGCCTGCTCATTTATCAGGGATGTATGGATGTATCGCCTTAACTCATGCGCCAATTCGGCGTCCCCGTACACAGGGCGGAAATCAAAGAATATACTCAGATCAACAATTTCTTGAGGCTCTTTCTTTTGAATCCATATGTCAAAACCAGAAAGCCAGTCGGTCAGGGAACGGCACCATAGCGGATTGTTGGCCATTACCTGCCCGCGGCATACACGGTAACCGGCATGATCCAGATCCGTGCACACTCTGTTTCCCAGCCTTAGAAAGTAATCTGCAATCATTTCAGAATCAGCTTGTTTTTTATCATCCACAAATATGATTCCATTATCCTGGTCGGTAAGCAGGGTCGGCTCCTGGCGTCCCTGGCTTCCCATGGCGATAAACGCAAATCTGGCTGGCGGCGGTCCAAGATCATTAATTGCCAGATGAATAATGCGTTCGGTGGCTGCGTCGTAAATTGAAGCCAGCATATTGGTAACATGCCGGGGACGGGCACTGCTGTCCATTAGAGCCTTTACCAATGGAGTGATCCGTTCGCAGAATCTGGAAACTTCACCCGGGTTATTTGCTCTGGATATTTGCCGGGAAAGCACAATTGGCCCGTACCGGTGGAACTGAACCAGTGCTTTATTATCAACTACATTTACGATTTGTCCATTTTGATCTTCAACTGCCAGGTGCCGTACACCTTTTTCTTCCATGAGGGTTAGTGCCTCATAAATAAGTGCATGATCCGGTATTTTTATCAGCGGCGCACTCATAACCGTATGGACGGGGCTGCTCAGCTTTATATTCTCAGCCAATACCCGCGCCCGTAAATCATGGTCTGTAACAATTCCAATTACAGCCATTGATTCACTTGCAACCAATGCCGCTGTGACTTTGCGGGCAGTCATTAAACGGGAAAGTTGTTCAATACTGGTATCCATAGGACTAATGACAACATCCCGCTCCAAATTGGCTACCGGTTCATGTAAGAACAATAACGATGCCTGTAACTTTTCAATGAGTGCTTCTCGTCCCGCCTTTTGCTTGGACTCAGTAGTCCGATCTTCAAGGATTCCGTCAATGAATATTGGGTGATTTTGTTCATCACGGACCAGACATGCTGAAAGGGAAATATATCGGACTGATGAATCCTTTGTTTCAATAACAAGGATATGGTTATTAACTGCCTCGTCCCTTAGCAATTTCCCAACCAAATGATCATATTCTTCGCTTTGGGAAAATAAATTCGACAGGGCCGCCTGGGAGGTTTCTACAATCCCAAGAAGGGAGAGTATTTCACGACCTGTCTGGTTGATCTCGAGGAAAACACCTCGTCTGGCTGCCAGAGCTCGAAAAATACCAACCGGAACAGATTGTGCAGCAAGGGCTAATCCATCATCTCCAGAAACAGGCGCATGCCGGGCAATATCTTTGGCAAGTAAAATAAAACCAGATTGACCGGAGAGCTTGATAGGGTTAGTGGTGATAATACTTTCCAGAATGCTTCCATCAGACCGCATTAAACATCCCTCAAGGGCTTCTCCGGATCCAATCGGTTCGCTGTTTGCTCCTTTGAGACGTTCCCACACAGCTTTATTCGCATCCAAATCGGGTAACAGGTCTGCCAATTCTAAAAATTCGAACTGGCGCGCAGTGTATCCAAGCATGGATAAAAATGTGGGATTCGCATACCGGCAGCGGTCATCAAGGATAAGCAGAGTACCTTCAGTTGTAGCTTCGATAAGAGAATGGTAGCGTTCCGTTGATTCTCTTAGATTATCCACCATTTCCTGTCGTTCTTTTTCAATACGCAGGCTTTGTTGAAGAACAAATGCCAGCAACAAAACAACGACCCCAGATATCACCAGCGATGTATTTATCAGGCTCTGCTCTATACGGGAAATTTCCTGTTTCACATCATCGATATAAATTCCGGTCCCAATGACCCATCCCCATGGAGGGAAACCTTTCACATAGGACTCTTTAGGCTCCAACCGCAGGGGGTCATCTTTCCACTGCCAGACATAATTGATATATCCTTCCCCCTTGCGCTTTACCAGTTCTGCAAACTCGATAAAAATTGGCACCCCGCGCGGGTCTTTGAAATCTTGCAGATTCTGCTCATTCAGATCTGGTCTGTATGGATGCATGATCATGCGCGGCTCCATATCTTGTATCCAGAAATAATCTTTCCCTTCGGCGCCATATCTCAAGTCTTCGATGCGCGTTTTTGCGAGCATCTGCGCTTGCTCCCGGGTAATCAAACCATTCCTCTCCTCCCGTTCATAAGAACTGAGGATGCTCCAGGCCGAATTGGTTAATTCCTGGATCATCTCACGCTTGCGGTCTAGCAATGTTTGCTCAATAGAAGGCAGGATAATTCCCCAGATGGACGCCAGGAAAAGAGCAATGGCAATAATTGTGGGTAGAAAAATTCGCAGCACATAAGAACGCCGTCGAAAATGAGGCTTTTTTTCAATCTGGTCGCCCGGTAAAACCAGGCTGGTGGTTCCAGGTTTATCGGCAGCAAAGGGTTCTGCGGAAAATTTGGGGTTTGAAAAAATTGCATCGCGAAACTTTATCCAATCCTCCCTTGGCATTTCGACCATGTAAGAATTTATTCCCTGGTCATTACCGCCATGGAAGTCGGTCCCGTAGCTTTTTAGGAGATTGTATTTATCTGCAATGGATCTTAAATTGTTCTGCAATGCATCGGAAAAGGATGGATCCACGACTTCTAAACCATCCAGCCCTTTTAACTTTAAATCCCCAACCAATACATCGAGCAATCCGGGATCGGATTCAAACATGCGGGGGTGTGCCCAAAAGGCACACCCCCCTGCACGATGAATCAATGCAATGGCTTTGTCAATTTCAAGAAGACCATTCGGGGCAGCACTGACAAATGCAGTAACTCCTGGATCATTAGAACGAATGTTCCCAGAATTTCGTAATGCTTCTGCAATGCTGTGTACTTCAATCCTGCGCACCTGGCGCAGGGATAGCATTGTGGCGGCCAGTTCTGGATTCTCCGGGTCAAAACCATAACCAACTAAGTGTGCTTCCCGCCCATTAAACTGGGTAGTCAACTCAACGCCGGAAATAGAAGCAACACCGCGTTTTCTGAGCACATCCTGGAAATTTTTCAATCCTTCAATCGTATCGTGGTCGGTTAATGCAGCGCAGCGCACACCCGCCGAGGCCAGATTTGCAGCCAAAACCTCAGGAGTTTGTTCTCCATCACTTAAGTTCGAATGGCAGTGAAAATTGACCGCAATACTATCATTCATCCTTACACTGTTACTTTTTTCTCCTTTTGAGTGAGCAGCGACACAACAACCAGGGTGATAAAACTTAATGGGATTGAGATGATACCCGGATTACTGAGGGGTACAGGTGCGTCCATAGGATTCAATCCATATAACGTATACAACTCTGGAGAAAACGCTATCAAAGTCAGAGAAGCCACGATGCCGACAAAAATTGAGGCAAAAATTCCCTGTGCAGTTGTTTTCTTCCAGAAAAGGAGCATGATAATGGAAGGCAGGTTAGCCGAAGCTGCCACGGCAAAGGCCAGACCAACCAGGAAAGAAACATTCATGCCTTTAAAGAGAATTCCCAGTAAGATCGCAATCCCGCCTATTGCAAATGCGGAAATTTTTCCAGCTTTTACTTTTTGGCGGTCATCCATCTTAATTTTTAAATAGCGGTCCATCAGGTCGTGTGCTACTGCCCCTGAAGCAGCCACAATTAATCCGCTGACTGTTCCCAAAACCGTGGCAAAGGCGATCGCGGATATGACCGCAAACAGCAGTTCGCCAAAGGAACGCGCCAGGAGTGGCGCGGCCATGTTGCTGTCTGCTGGATTGAGGACTGCATTGACCATGGCTCCAAGGCCCATGAAAAGTGTCAGGATATAGAAAAAACCTATTGCACCAATTGCTACGATGGTGGATTTGCGCGCACTGGACGGACTGGGGACGGTGTAGTAGCGAATAAGAATATGTGGTAAAGAGGCTGTTCCCAGGAATAAAGCCAGCATCAATGAAACGAAATCTAAACGTTCCAGAAAAGTGCCTTCCACCTTGAACTTCAGCCCGGGTCGCATAATCCTGTCGCCTGATACAATTTCAGGATAATAGATGGTTACTTTTTCACTGTTTTCATCGGTGAATCCGGTGTTTTTAAAAGCCATGACAGATGTGTCCTTATCCGTCATCACGGATAAAAACTTAATAAAGGAAAGACTCCCGGTTATCACATTCTCTTCACCGCTTATTTTTTCCAGGTTCCCCACCTGTCGCAGTTGATTTGTATCAGATGCAGGGGCGCCATTAATCCATTTTCCATCTGCCTTGATTACTACAGATTGCGTCTCAATGAGTGTGATAGCCCCTGCATTTTCAGAGACTTTCCACCAGGATTCTATGCCATCTTGCTCAAGTTTGGCAAATTCCATTCCGCTGGAAGTTACCTGTTGTTCCACCACGTTCCAGCCCGGTTCAGATACTGCGATTTGTTCCCCGGTTTTAGTAGCTGGAAGCTGGGAATAAGTATAAAAAGGTACCTTACCGCCTTGATCTGGTTGTGTGGAGATACCGCGAATAAGCACTGCCACAACCAGAACAGTGGAAAATATAATCAACAGGAACCCTTTCAGGAACTGTACATATGTGGTGGAAGCCATGCCCGCAGTAGCCACGATGGTAATGACTATTGCACCAACCATCACCACACCCCAGGCGTAAGGAATGCCCAGCAATGGTTCTACTAAAACCCCTGCCCCTACCATTTGCGGGATGAGATAACATATGGAGATGACCAAAGTGCTTACGGCTGCAGCCAGCTTGATCCCGCGCGAGTTATAATTCGCATCCACAGCATCCGTGAAGGTGTATTTTCCCAGCCGCTTCAATGGTTCAGCCACCACAAACAACGCCACTACCCAACCAGCCAGATAGCCGATTGAATAAAGGAAACCATCATAGCCGACCGTGGCAATTAATCCACAAATTCCCAAAAAGGAGGCTGCTGATAAATAGTCCCCGGCAAAGGCAATCCCATTCACTCCCCAGTGAATTTTCCCCCCGGCCGCATAATAACCACTGGATGTTTTAGCCCTGTTGCCTAAATACAAGGAAAGTCCAATCACCAAAACCACAAAAAAGATAAAAACGAAGATGGCCATGGATTAGCCCTTTCCTGTATTTATTGGCTCGTTTTGCTTATCTTTGGTTTCCGCTTGCCCGGCATTTTTATAGGACGCTTCTTTCTTTCGACAAAGCCAGTCATAAGCCAGTGCCTCGATCAGCGCAACAATGATCAATGCGAAACCGTAAACCGTCGCCAGATTCAGACCTGCAAAAACAATTTCCCCCATCCCAGCAGGATTAATCAGATTGATTGCCACGAAACTGGCATAAAAACTGGCATAAAAGGCAAACATCCATATGCCTAAACGCATTTTGTAGGGTCCTGCAGGGTCTTTATCCTTTGGTGTTGCAGGTTCATGTAGCATGGCTATTTTCTCCTTTATCATGGTAGGGATTATTTGGTAATTATATATGACTCATCCTCAATTAATGGTTTTCTTGGATCGAATTGGTCCAGAAATATCAGGATTAAACTGAATTCAGCAGTAATTGATATGCCGTAGATATTTTTGTCCTCAATCCTTTCCATTATTTATCATCAACCCTATTCCTCGCTGGACATGTCAGCAATATTTTATTAGTCGTAAATCAACCTTTGATAATACAAATTTAACCTGGCTGTAGCGGCAGCCTATAATTGTGAAATTAGCCTGCTTTCTAATATTGACCGGCAGGCAGATGATTACAAACCGGTCATCCGCATCTGGCAGTACCATGGATGGTTGGCCAGGATGAAGATACTTCCTGGTATTATCCCGGAATCTTATCTTTTTACAAACCTTGGTTTATTCGAAAAAGAATTTTAGAAAACGAACGGGATGAACATCCTGGTGCGGCGCATATAGTCCCTATACGCCTCGCCAAAGAATTGCAGGCATTCATTTTCATCAGCCCTTGCCGTGGCAACCAGGAGTATCGTTGATGCCAATGCCAGAAGTCCTCCCGGGAGAGATGGCTCTTTAAAGAAAATTCCCCAAGTCAGCAGCAGGAGTGAACTGTACAGCGGGTGGCGGATGTAGTGATAAATGCCAGTTGTCACCAGGCTGGTCGTCCTTTCGAAAGCCAGCAGTTCAGGCTGTCCATTCCTTCGCGAATTCGGTCTCCCATTGGAAATCAGTGTTCGCACCCCAAAGAACAATGGAATCAGGCTTGCAAAGAGGAAAAACCAGGAAACCAGCTGGTTCCAGGAAGCCGGCTTTTGGAACCACACCCCAGCATTGAGCATAAACAATGCCAGGATGCACTCCCAGGCAAAGAATCGATAAAAACCATGGGAGCCTGGTACACGCAGCGAGGCACGTGAGATGGAGATAAGCCCAACGGAGAATATCAAGAAAGCAGCCAATTCATGCAAAGGAACTCTCCCTTCTTGTTAGGCCATCCACCTGGAACCCCTTAAGTCAATTTTGTTGCCCAAGGTGGATAATCAATTAATATTCTACCCAATCCGTAAAATACTGGAATTTAATTGTGTTTGGTTTCTTATCCGCTCGCCTGTCGGGAAGAATGCCCGGTCTGCCGTGCCAGGATTAAAATGTGTTCCTCCGGAAACCGGAAACCTGGTGTCTCAATATCCACCAGGCGGCTCCATTTTTCTTCATTCATGGTCATTGTATTCAAGGCGTATATTTCCAAACCATCAGAGGCCAACTCTGTCCGGAATTCTTCCTCCGTAAAAAACTGGTAGCTTTGTAACCTTTCCGTTTCCCAGAGCTGCTTCCCGAGAAATATGGTCTTGGTAATGTATCGGGTGAAATCACGGCGCGACAGCTCTATTGTCAGTGGCCTATCAACCTCCTGATAGGTAATCCGGAAAGGATGGTACTCCCTTACAAAAATTTCGAATTCCTGGCGAACCTGGTGATCTTGAAAATGGATACGTACAATCTGGTTTGGATCCCCGGTTGGTTCAAGACCATCAAATAAGACCAACCATCCTCCGGGTTCCAGGCAGCTAACCGCTCCAACGAGTGCTTTCTTTACATGGAGTTTGGCTGCTGGAATATCGATTTCTCCCAACTCCGGGGAATAAGAATCCGAAAATACTTCGTGCAGCGCATTGACCAGAATCACAATATCAAATTTCCCTAACCTTGCCAGCAGTTCCGGGTCTGTAAAATCACCTTCAACACACTCCAAAGCGGGGTAATCACGATGAAGTCGGGCAAGTGATTGGGGGTTGTAGTCCACACCTACCGATGCCGGGAGGCTGCAGGATTGGGCATGCGCATCGAGCAGTTGACCGATAACCTGTCCCTCACCGCAGCCCAATTCAAGCAAGCGTATCGGGTGATTGACCTGCTGCGCTGTTGAACGAATCAGCCGGGAGGCTGCCAGGATGGCAGCCCGTTTACCCAAATTTTCCATGGGCTGCAGCCGCACTTCCCAATAAAAATTCCAGAAGTCATCATTATCAGGCATCATCTTCCAATCAGTGTGAAAATCAATGGAACCAAACTATCATCATACTCCCGCTTCATGGATTTCTCCAGGAATAATCCAGATCCCTCCTATATATTACAAATAGCCCAACCGGCGCTTTTCAGGTGAGGGATGAACACAAATAACGTTTATTTCCTGGCTGTCCTGGGCCTTGGACTGCACCCAATTTTACAGAACGATCTGTAAGAATGCCTGAATCCCTTGTGCGAAAAAACAAATCGTCAGCTACCAGGGGTGGGAAGGAATTCCCATTTTGTCCTGCGGGTATATTCATACCGTACCATTATCAGCCAAAATTTTCCGGTAAGGCAGGCAAGAGTTACCCCACTCGACATGAAATAAATAAGACCTGTTCCTGGAACAGGCGCAGGTCATCATTTATTAGCCTGTGCGGGAGTCTGCAGACGGATCTGTTACCCCTGCTGTTATGTAATTTATCAACCCGCAATCATCATTCCTGTTCGTATGCTCTCTTCAAGCCGGCAATATCAATTTTGACCATCTGCAGCATTGCCTGCATGACCCGTCCCGACTTTGCTGCATCTTTATCCTGCAGCAGTCTGCCTAAAATGGTCGGAACGATCTGCCAGGAGAGTCCAAATTTATCCTTCAGCCAGCCGCACTGCTCAGGTTGACCACCCGCTAAGAGATTATCCCAGTACCAGTCAACTTCTTCCTGCGTTTCACAGTTTATGATGAATGAAATGGCATGTGTAAAGGGATCGTAGGGTCCGCCGTTTAATACCATGAACTCCTGCCCTTCAATCTGGAGTGTAGCCGTCAGGAGCATTCCTTTCGAACCAGGACCTTCATCCCCGTAATACGATTTATTCAAAATCCTGGCTGATTTGAAAATAGAGGCGTAAAAATTTACTGCTTCTTCAGCATTGTTATCGAACCATAAACATGGGGTAATCTTTTGCATTCGTTCTCCTCATCTTTACCATGTGCATGATGGTCATTTATTTATATACTAATTATATCTTTAATATCTTATATTTCAATAGGCATAAGAACAAGCCATGAAATTGGGGGTTATTCACCATATCATTCTGCTTCTATTTGGCAGTCCGGGCAAAAATAAATGCTCCCGCCCATGTAGGCTTGTTTTTGAATCAAGGTGCTGCACTCCGGGCAGGCTTTTCCAACTGTGTTCTTGCTCATGAGCGTGGTATATCCGCCCAAATTGCCAAATAGATCTCTTTCTGTATCCCTGCCGCCCTGCCTTACCATTTCCACCAGGGTTTCCTTGATGGCTTTGAATAAATTTTCTTTTTCAAAACTATCCAGAGTGTTCACCTTCCTTTTAGGGTGCAGCCTGGCATTAAAAAGAATATCCTGCAGCACCCCGTTGCCGAGCCCGGGAATACGCTGTTCTGTAGCCAGGAATGCTTTTAGCGAGTACTTTTCCAGCCCGGGCAGCAATAGCCCCGTGAAATAATTGGTATCAAAGTCGTCTGCAAGTGGGGATGGCTTTTCTCTGGCGCCCTGGTGGTAGGGGTTATCAAACGTACCACGTTTGAAGCACCACATTCCCCCGTACATGGCCACTGCTCCCGCTGATCGAGGTAGAATCTTCCAATTCAATCAACAGCTGGTGTTTCATTGGCTGTTCTTCTTTACTCCGATGATAGCGCAGGTTGATTCCATCCCCAAATAGAAGATCCATGTCATCAACCTGTATCTCAACCAGGCCTCCCAGGCTGACCGATTTTCCAATGTTTTTTCCGGTTAACATCTCCGAATAACTTGCCGGATCACCGCTGTACCAGGCAAATTTATGCGGCGATTGGGCGGCATCCACGCTGTGAATCATTTTTCCGTACACAGTCTGATTGATCTGCTGGGCGATAATAGTTGCTTCTGGAACCTCAATCATATATTTCTAACCTCTATCCGTCGAGAATTATTATCTAGTCATCAGTATCGCCAGGAATATCGCTAGGTTAATCTCTGAAACAGAATATCGAAAATTGGAGATCCAATACTGATGAATCATCAGGAAAATGTGGCGGGTGTTACCAATTTCGAAAATGAAAAGGTTTTTGAATTAATTGATTTCTATTATCGAATACCATCATAAAAACTGGTGTGTATAACAATAATACATTATTTTTGTTTCTCTAAAAACTACCCGACGGTTTGAACCCATATGCAACAACAATATCATCCGTAATAATGTTGATGTTTTTACGATTAAAATAATTTCTGGTCTTTATGGATTCTTTCATGCGCAAATCCGGAGGAAATTTTA
This sequence comes from uncultured Chloroflexia bacterium, assembly GCA_963747965.1. Taxonomy (GTDB): domain Bacteria; phylum Chloroflexota; class Anaerolineae; order Anaerolineales; family Anaerolineaceae; genus CAVVGZ01. The sequence goes on from CAVVGZ010000008.1 coordinate 66,910, forward strand.
CATACCACCAGGAAGAGGATATGGCTGCAAAAAAGTCATATGCTGCAGCTCCACTTTCGAATTTATTTTTCCAAACCACCCGTTTACTTCGGATACCTTCTAAATTCGCTTCTTCAAGCATTCTCCTGACATACCCCTCTTTCCTTGGCCACCATTCAAATCGATAACCAAGGACATATCGTTTGTCTGCACACCATAATGTCGCATCTATTGCTTCCCAATAATGTTCCGGCCCGTGAGCACCAATACAGACTAAACCTCCTGGCTTAACCACCCTTGCCATTTCTGTGACTGCCAGTTTTTGATCCGGTAGTAAACCGAAAGCCATCCCTGAAATCACCACCTCAAAGGCATCTTTTTTGAAAGGTAATCCTTCAGCATCAAACTGGCAAAATGTGTAATCTAAATTCTTGGCTAATTCCTTTCGCTTCGCTTGTGCAAGCATAAACGCAGAAATATCACCGCAAACGACCCCTTTCGATCCTTGCTCGAAAGCCACTTGAGCCAAAGCTCCTGTCCCACATCCAACGTCCAGGACCTGCATACCCTGTAATTTCATGCCATCCAATTGAAATCGGGCAGACTTGTCTTGCAGGTTGTATCCAAGCTCATCATATTTCTTAATGTGATCTGTGTATTCTCCTTCATACCCTTGCTTGACGCGTTCTTTCATCCCGGCATAATCACGGGCGCTCCCTGTGAATACTGATAATAAGTTATTCGCTTCCACCATCAATTTCATTGGCAGGCTTAGTTTTCCGGACCAAAACAGGCTAGGCATATTTTTTGTCCTTTCTAATATCGTTGCCGGATAAAAAATACCTCTCCAATCACTAATATTAAAAATAGCTTGGATGGGCCGCGCATGTATCTTAAATGGTATTGGCTTGCCTATAAAATAATCAGCCTTAATAAACTATCATCAAAATATTTCCGTTACCGGGGAATTCTACCTTGCAAAATGATATGGCTTGCTAATATGCATTTTAATAGATCGATTCCCCTGAAAACATTTAATATTCAAATAAATCTCATATTTCCGATTATCGAACTGCTTCATAATTAAAGTATACAGCTTAGCACGGATATAGTAGGATATATTATTCCGGAAATTACAAATGCACAATCAAATGAAAAGACAGTCCGTTATAATTGCCATTGTTTTATTCATCGCAATCCTGCATATCTTCAATCCATTTCGACAGTTAAGTGGCATCTGGCATGACTTGTACTTCAGTTATTTCTCTGACCTTTTTCTCCCATTCACATTTTATTTTTTACTATGTATCGTTGAGGGAAAAATACAGTTTTTACACCCCTGGTGGATAAAAGCAGGCAGCCTATTCGCATTGGTATTGACTGCCGAGATACTTCAATACTTCGGATTTTATGCACTGGGGACGGTTTATGATCCCATGGACATCCTGATGGTTGCAGTGGGAATTGGTTTGGCAATCATTTGTGACCTGCTAATCTTCCCTAAATTATTTTTATTCTGGGAGGACTGATCGGTTTTCTGTTAACAAACCTATCCGTCTGCTTGAATATTTAATTTTCCTGATCCACACCAACCAGGGATAAGAATTCATCCAGTCAAACTCGCTAAACCGGTGAGCGCTGCCCTGAACTCCCATTGCGGCTCGAGCCAGCTGCCATTTGCTTATCCGGAATGGTAATGCTTGTTCAATAAATCATAAACATGCAATGGATCACCCCAAAGGTCATCTTGCAGTATTGGATGCACCCATTACTTTTCTTATTAGTTGAATAATAGAATAGCGGAAAAATGCAACAATCAAGCGCCTTGCTCCAGCCACCATATACCGGTGCATTCAGGCAGTTTAATTTCTTCGTTTTCCTGGACAATCTTTTCCAGCATTTCCTCCCCGAAGAAAAACAAGCTAAGTTCCTCAGCTTCTGCCAAATCCCTGAACCGGTAATCTGTCCTAATCCAGGTATGCTGGAATCCCGCAGATTCGAGATACCGGTAATAAGGCGCCAGCCGTTCAGGCGCTTGAGGACTTTCATACCCCGTACCCAGGGTTTCGATCAGGATAAGCATTCCCCCCGGGTGGATGACTCGCCGCATCTCAACCAAAACCTTGTCGAGCTCACTTCGCCAGCTATTCAGATCGCCTTCCACCACGTAGCACACACTCCAGCCAGAAATCGCCACATCCGCCAGCCCATTCCGTATGGGGATGTGGCGGTGGTCGCAAACCGCCAGGCTCCAATTTTGAAGGTTTGTGTTTTGCAGAGGCTTCCTGGCGGTATCCAGCATATGCCGGGAATTGTCAAAGGCATAAATCAACTTTGCCCGGGGTACCAACATACGGGTTAACCTTCCCGTCCCTGCTCCTAACTCCACGAAGGTCAAACCATCCCCTGGAATGATCTGGCCAAGGGCTTTTTCTATGTTTTTCTGGTAATCTTCCCGCCTTACCAGCAAATCATATTGTTGGGCTTTATGCCGGTAGATTTCGAGGTGGTCGGGCATAATCTTGAATTACCTATCCTGTTCACCATTTAACAGAATTATCACCTGTTTTGGTTGAATGGTGACAGCTTGAGCTATTTTGGATGTGGAAAACCTGTAAAATGAAACCAACCGGCCCTGGAGGCCTTCCCGGGGAAAAACGCCTGCCCGCACTGTGCAGCAGGTATAAGGTGACCCCACGCCGGGTCATCCACTGCACGATTCATCGGGTGGCGTTTAACTTTACAGAACGCTTCCCATAAACCAAAGCCTGCGCAGCAATTCTTGTCTATATTTTAATTGCAGCATTCATTAGCCGGCATAGCTGACTTCTGAAAAGACTGCGGATTATCCGTTTTATCAACCAGGTCTCAACCGGCACCTCAGACGTGCTGGTCAACCAGAATTGTGTTGCCGTCGGGATCCAGTACCAAAAAATATGCTGGGCCGGTCGTTGTCTCGTCGGCCTCGTTCAAAAATTCCACGCCCTGCGTCCTTCAGCTGGTGCTGCAGTTCCCGTACATCTGTAAATGGTTCCACTTTCTGGGCATTGCTGTCCCAGCCGGGGTTGAAGGTGAGTATATTCTTTTCGAACATCCCTTGAAAAAGCCCGATCACATGCTCTTCATTCTTCAGGATAATCCAGTTCTGCGAAAGATCTCCGTGGAAAACCTTGAAACCGAGCTTTTCGTAAAAGGCTTTCGAATCGTTGATATCCTTCACAGCCAGACTAATTGAAAATGCGCCGAGTTCCATGCTTTGCTCCTTTCTGTAAGTAGAAGATGCCAATCATTTTCCATTCTGATCTTAATGTTAGTAAGAACTCACCCGGACTTGGGACGGATAAATCCGCCCAGGTACTCGGAGTAAATTTGTACATCGATCCCCGACCCTGCCACCTTTTTCATCATCTCCATGGCAAACATGCTGGGTGTTCCATAGATCTCAACGCTGGTTGGTTCAATGAATTGATACGCTGCCTTGGACCGTTGATCTGCTCCCTGCAGCTGCTGGTCAAGACCCTCCGCATCCGGGAAAATCCGAACAATGGTTACCTCTTTTGTTTCTTCGTTGAAGTAGGCAAGTTGAACAAGCGTGCCTGGTTTAGCAGCCATTATAGGCGGGATGCTATCCTGGTAGTGATTTCTGAAGTCATCAATCATTCCATTCTTTACCTTGTTGCGGCTGATGAATACAATTGGGTCATTCATTGGTCTTCCTTTTCTAACATGAACAGGTTGTTGCCATCTTGGTCTTGCCTATCAAATTGTGGTCTCACTCAATAATCCGAATCAAACCGTATGGACTCAGGACACGGATTGTTTACTTAATATCTTATAAAGATCAAAAAATGATGCTGTTAATGCATGATTGTTACAAACAATGTTATCGCTCAACGGTTTTTAGCGCCTGATTTCGCCCTGATTAGTTATTCAATGATGAATATCTAAACCTCGGACTCGATCAGCTGCTTTATATTTCGTTGGCTGCGCTCCAACCGGCTGGTAAGAAAACTCTTATCCATGGATTCGTCCATGCCGGGTATCTCAACAATGGTGGTGATGGCTGTTTGGTTGTCTCCTTGAGCCTCTAAATGTAACCCGCCCGTGCATGATATTCGAATCCATCATGGATAACCGTACCAAACGCCCGGTTTGGTTCATATTCCACCACCTCCATTGTCCCTTCGACCGGTGTACCGCTGCGGCTGTTTCGCCTGCGGATCACCGTTCCAACCTTGATTGGATCATCGGAATCCAGCCAGAGTTCGATATCCGGATCCCAGCGCGGATGGTTGCGGACGTGCTCATCAGCGTAGAAGTGGAAGACCTTGTCCAGGGGCCGGTCGATTACTTGTGAAACCTGAAAATGTGCGCTCATTGCTTTCTCCTCTGGCAAATAGTTATGCTGCTTTTCGGACCGTCAGTTATAGGGATCATTTAAATTGATCTTCTTGAATCAATCCTTGAAGCAATATACTCAGCATCTTCTCCAACCCCAAACAACAATCCTGACTTTAGTTTATATAGCCATGGTAATCCCACGAAGAATAATCCTGGATAGCCGGTTACGCCGCGTTCCTGTATCGGATACCCATCTCTATCCAGGACTGGCAGCTCAACCAGGTTAAAATCAAATTTGTATCCCATGGCCCAGATACAGGTTGTGATCCCTTCATCCTGCAGGTTTATTTCTGGGATTACTTCCTGGTCATAGCCATTGCGAAGCTGAGGCAGTTCTTCCAATGGAGCATCCAATCCGTTTTCCGATATGTAAAAATCAATCATTTGAATTATTTCGGCTTCAAATTTGTCAATCTGGGCGAGATTCTCCTTCAGGTTACGTTCCATAAAGATTGTGTTATCGCCAGCCCCTTTGAGCCTCCCCAATAAAACCACGCCGTCATGGGAGAATTGGTGCAGGTTGAGATTATGCCCACCGCTCCCTCCAGATACTTGCAGGCTGCCGGTGAACTTGGCCTCCGGCGATGGGAGGTGATCAGCCGTCCGATCCCAAAAACCGGTCAGGTCGAACCATTCAAAGATATCCCTACCGCGATACCTCCTGGGCACCCGTCCCGATCTGCCAGTACTCAGGTAAACCTTGCGTCCAGCTTTGTAAAGCTCTTCTGCAATCTGGCATCCAGATTGTGCGCTGCCCACTACAAGTACAGCACCCGATGGGAGCTGCTGGGGATTTCGGTATTTTCCGGAGGGAATCTGGGTAATAGTTGAAGGCAGTTGGCTGCTGAAGGAAGGTATTTTGGGCTGCTGGAAAAGGCCGGTTGCTATAACCACATTCTTAGCTTCCCAGTTATCATCACCAGACCTAACCATGTATTTTTTCGTTTCTACATTTTGATCAATTAAGTTGACTTGAACTCCATAATACACAGGGAGGTTGAAGTTTTCCACATATTTTTCAAAGTAAGCTGACAATCTCATTGCGTGTCATAAAACCACCCGGAGCATCACCCTTGTACTTAGCTCCAGGAATCTGTATTGACCAATTTGGCGACAGCAGCGTAAAGGAATCCCAGCGCCCGTTCCGCCAGGCATTTCCAGCCTGGGTGGCTTGTTCAAGGACAATATGTTCATGGCTGCGCTGCATAAGTAGGTAACTGGTTGCCAGACCAGCCTGCCCGCCGCCGATAATAATGGTTTCAATTTGCCGATTCATATCGAGACCTACTTTTAATTGTTACGACAATATTTAGAATATTATTATCTTATCTATCTGATTATTGCACGTCCGGATTAAATCATGATGATAAACACCTTGTTCCATAATATATCGGCATAAAGCTGTCAGAAAACTACCAGCCAGTCGGTATTACAGAAAAGAATTATTTCGGGTAGACCTGGTATTCATAGATAATAATTAGTGTCATCGCCCCCATGATTCTCCTTCAAATGCATCCAGTTCCTTTTAAGATCATTGCTGCAATGAAAACCATACTGGCGCTGGATTCTCAAGACTAACCATTGCTGCCTTCCCTCTGCTCGGATGTGTCCGGTTTTTGGGCTGTAAACCGGCTGGTCACTGGATGGGCTCGGTTGGCATGTGCCCAGGATCAGCCCTCAAGCGGAAATTTGCGGCAGAAATGGCACGCATCTGTCCCCCAAAGGAATATGCCAATCATGAAATTATTAATGACTGCGTATTGCAAAATCAATATTATGTCATCGTTGAAGGCGTCGTACCGCTTTTACAATTTTCCCACAGGCTGCTGCAGATCATCTGGCAAAAGATTTTAATATTCAATATCAAAAAATGGGATTGCTGGTCATGGGTAATTAGAAAACCGCCGTAACCTGCAGGTTATAAGAAAACTCTTTTGCCCCATCATCCGGGCATGCAATATACCAGCACCCTATTCTGAGATTTCTTTCGATCCCCCGTCACTATAACCAGGTTTGAACCGGGGAAACAGGAATGGTGTCCGTGCTTTATATTCCACGTACGCCTGTCCGAATCGAAGTTCTAGCTCCTTCTCCTCTACCAGCTTGATATAGGTGAGAAGCACTCCGCCAAACAGGAGCACGATTCCAATAGCCGAGATGGATCCAATAGATATGCCAATCCCAACGTACAGCAGGATGGTGCCAAAAGTCATCGGGTTGCGGCATTGTTTGAATGGGCCGCTTACCAGCAGCATTTGTGTTGGCATCACAGGTAGAGGGGTGCCTCTCGCCCGATCCAGCTGCGAGATGATCGACCACCATCCATAAATGATACCAATCACCATGAAAATGCTTCCCAGCAAAGTGTTGGCTTTCCCGAAGGAAATTTTTGGCAGGTGGAACAAGGAATCCAGCCGTGAGCCAAGCTTGTAGATTGCAACGGGAATCAATAAAGCAAACAGGATGCCTGCGCAAAGCGTGGCAATCAATCTCTGGTTGAAGGAATATTCTCGACCAGCTAATTGGATGTAACGCTGCATGGGAACACCTCGCAAAGTGGCAATTATCTCATTTTTGGGATTGGGTTTGATCAAAATAATTTTCTTGGTTTTTGATCCCTCTTGATGCTTAATCATTATGCCATTTAAATTAAGAAAGCGCTTTCCACCGATACGGTGAAGGGCGCTTCTCTTGCTCTCATGGTTCAGGGACCAACCTCCATTCTATTGGCACTAACAACGTTGGTTCTATTTTTAAAACCCTGTGGTGGAGGGCAATACAAATCCACCACAGGATAATACTTGCTCCAAATTCAGTAAGAGAGTAAAAAACTGATCTTCATCGGATAAAGCACAGCCATTGGAATAGCGAAACCGTTTAAACCGTCCGTCATGGCTGCAAGGATTGGATGTCCGTATATTTTTTGGTTTTAATGGATCTCAATCCATCCCGCAAGACACCAATATACCTAAACTGGTTTCTTTGCCGGAAGTTTGGTTTTCTGTTGTTCCTGCTTCTTTACCGTTTGATCTTGCTTTTGTTTTTTGGCTTTATCTTTATCCTTCTTACCGCCTTTATCTCCCATCGCCTATCTCCTTTTTTGAAAAATTTTCAACCACTCCAGATCATCCACACAAGCCTGGAATACAAACATTATAGTATTATTGGGACAAAAGAAAGCAAATTGAAGGGTATATTTAAGATTTAATTTTCGATGATAAATAATTGCTGGAAAAAGCCGACGGGATGATTTATTCATACCCGGGAAGGTGCTGGCAGCAAATGGGCTTGTGCCCGGCGAATATCACAAAAAAATAATGATCATAAAAGAAATCCATCCCAAATCTATTTTATCCCCCTCAAAAGTCTATCCTTACGTGATTAATCCATATACAGGCTGCCAGCATGACTGCTCCTACTGCTATGCCCGCTTCATGAAAAGGTTCACCGGGCATTCGGAACCATGGGGTCAGTTTGTAGATGTCAAGGTCACAGCCCCGGATTTATTGAGGGCGGAAATAATCCGAAAGAAACCCGCCCGGGTCTGGATCAGCGGGGTATGTGATCCGTACCAGCCGCTTGAAGCGCAGTATAAACTTACCCGCCAATGCTTGGAAATTCTCATCCAGAATAAATGGCCGCTTACAGTCCAAACCCGCTCTCCTTTAGTCTTGCGAGATATGGATATCCTTAAAACAGGAATGGATGTGGAAGTCGGTTTGAGCATTACAACGGCGGATGACAGGGTAAGAAAGTTGTTTGAACCAGCCGCTCCCCCGATAAAGGATAGGATTGCCGCATTGGAGGAACTGCACAGCGCCGGGATAAAAACCTATGCCATGATCGCCCCGATCCTCCCCGGTGCGGAAGATCTCCCGGAAATCCTTGCCTCCAGGGTGGACTATGTCATCCTGGACCGGATGAACTATCACTATGCCGATTGGGTGTACCGGAAATTTGGCCTGGAAGACAAAATGACCGGTGAGTATTTCGACCAGATTATTATGGAACTCATCTCAGAATTTACAAATCTTGGAATACGCTGCAGATAGGGTATAGTGAATCATGTATTTGAGAGGAAAAGGTATATCCACCGGAGCATCCATGAAGTCTAGCCAATAATTTATCCCATCGCCCGCCAGGTAAACTATAATAGCCAGCATAGGAGAATATTATGCCTCACCTTTTTGAACCCCTGAAAATTCGCGGGATTACCTTGCGCAACCGCATCGGCGTCCCCCCAATGTGCATGTACAGCTATACCGGCGGCTTTTCAAACGAATGGCAAATGATTCACCTCGGCGCTCGCGCCGTGGGTGGTGCAGGGCTTATTATTGCCGAAGCATCCGCCGTTGAACCTCGTGGCCGTATCACCCCATTCGATGTCGGTATCTGGTCGGATGAACATATCGAACCGTTGGAACGGGTAACCCGTGTCGTAAAGGCAAACGGCGCTGTGCCCGGGATTCAAATTGCCCATGCCGGGAGAAAGGCCAGTTCAGGTAAGACATGGGAAGGTGGAAAACCGATCCTGCCTGGCCAGCCTCTTGGCTGGCAGGGGGTTGCTCCCAGCCCTATCGCCTATAATCAGGAATATGCTGTGCCCCATGAACTGAGTGTGAGCGAGATCCACGCAGTACAGCATGCCTTCCGCGATGGAGCCCGGCGCGCCCTGGCTGCTGGTTTTGAGTGGCTTGAGATTCATGCCGCCCATGGTTATTTAATCCACAGCTTTTACTCCCCTACCTCCAACAAACGCACCGATGAATATGGCGGCAGTTTTGAAAACCGCATCCGCTTCCTCTTGGAGACCGTTCGTGCCATTCGTCCGGTTTGGCCTGACCATCTTCCGCTAACTGTCCGTATTTCCGGTACAGACTGGGTGGAAGGCGGATGGACATTGGAGGATTCGGTTAGCCTCGCAAAATATCTGAAAACCGAAGGTGTCGACCTGATCGATTGCTCATCCGGAGGCGGGGTCTGGGAGGCAAAGATTCCAGTCGGTCCCGGTTATATGGTTCCCATTTCTGAGGCCGTCCGGCATGGTGCCAATATCCTTACCGCATGCGTCGGTTTGATCACCTCCCCAGCCCAGGCCGACCAGATCATTCGCAATGGTAGTGCCGACCTGGTATTAATGGGCCGCGAGACCCTTCGAGACCCTTACTGGCCAATTCATGCTGCCCAGGCGCTAAAACAACCTTTACCTTCTCCACCCCAGTATCACCGTGCATTCTAGTGTCTCTTGAATAAACAAACGCTCCTCAAACGGGAGCGTTTCTTTATGATTGCGTATTGGTGTTAAATTTGAACCCATTCAAATCGGCATCGCAGTCCCAATATTTTTTGGATTACGGAAATCCCTATGGGTAGCGATTTTGCTGCAGCCTTGAGTGCACCTATTTTATGCGCGGGATCAAGACCGGGGTGTTAATCTTGTAGGACTCGTACTCAACCTGCCCGCCCCATTTTGTGTCAGCCTTTTTCTCAAGCAGCGGAACACCGCTGACCCGGGTTAGCAGCAGGGTCACAAATACAGGGGATATTAATGCCACCCACTGCCAGCCCTGCAAAACTGGCAGGGCGATAATCAAAACTCCTATCCACAGGACAATTTCACCGAAATAGTTGGGATGCCTGGAGCGCGACCATAGTCCTGTATGGATAAACTTGCCTTTATTCTGCGGATCAGCATTGAAGCGGCTTTTTTGAGCATCTGCTGTGGCCTCAAAAGTGAACCCTAAAATCCATACCACCAGACCGGCAGCGGCAAAGAAATCCAGTTCCTTGCGTAAAGTGGTTGTGATCGCAATCAAAGCAGCTGCAGAGGTGAAAGTAATCCACAAGGCTTGTATCGTCCAGACATTCAAGAATCGGAAAAAATCGGGCTTAATCTCATCAAACCGGTCATCCTTGCCTGCCTTTCTCACCCGGCGGAACAGGAAAGTACCCAGCCGGCCGGCCCAAATTATCACCAGTACCATCAGTAACGTTGCCCTGATATCGACACCAGGGCTGAGGAGAAAGGCCATCAATGTAACAAAAATATAGGTGAGGCTGCCAGTCAAGTCGTAAAATTTCTCGGTTTGCTTTAAATAAGCAGGAATGAATGCCAGCCATTGGATGAGAAAGATCAACCCCACCGCAAGTGCAAATACCGGGATTCCGCCAACCTTGCTCCCTCCCTGGCTGCCTGCAAGGGCAAAAAGTGATGCAAGAATGATAATGACGATGGTGATGAATAAGGATTTGAGGTTATTATTTTTCATAGATTAGATTCCTTGTGATTAAAGATACCACTTTGTTTGCTATACGTGGTGATATTGTACAATAATGGTTCATTTACACATTATCCCGGCAAATTTTGACCAATGCGCTTACCAAACCGATTTTCCCGTTTGCGGGTCGGAATGCTTGAAAACCAATCTATTATCAGGATTTCAGGATTTCCTCATATTTCTTGAGATACTTCTTTTCTTCTTCTTTTGTGATTAATTCCCTGGCCTTTAAAATGCAGTTCCTCATCCCCGGTATGATCAGATATCATCCGCATGGACCCGATAATATCCTGGCGGATCAGGTTATAGTGCTTTTCCGCAGTGCATTCTTCAAACTGTTTTACCAGGTGATCCAGGATAACCCCTTTAGCGCTGTTGTTAGTAAGTGCAATTTTCCAGACACTTTGGATGCACTGTCTCGAGGTAATGAACTTCTCATCCCCGGTGTGCGCCAGAATACCGTCAAGTGATCCTTCCATTCGGTTCTGCCAATCGCTCTTTGCCAGGTTGCAGAGAACCATGATGGCGATGGATCTTTGATAGGAATTCGGATTGTTCAGCCGGTTTACCAGATCATCCCAAACATCGTAAATCCAATTCACTTTATTTTCAGTGATCTTCATCACTTCCTGAAATGCAGCCATCCTGATTTTGTCATCGGAAGAAGCCAGGTTATCGAATAATTGCTTAACCTCAATCTCCATCTCGCAGCTCCATTAATTAATAACCTGATCATAAATGAGAGACTGTAATTTTAATAAACACATAAATTGCAAATGAGGTTGGTTTTCAACCCTCAGCGCCGTAGTATGATAGACCACTTCCCATACAATCATCCCCCCGCAGTAATGGATCCTATAGCCAGGAATGCAAATATAAGCACATCCTGCAAAAAATGCAGAAACCATGCCCAGAAGATGCCGCGTGTTTCCAGCATGGATTTTCCCAGGAACCAGCCCAGGAATGCCGCCATGAGCACGCCAATAATCCCATAGGGGATGCCATAAAAGTGGAATAAGCCGAAAAAAGCTGCCAGAAGGAGCAAGGCTTGATGCTTGCCGACTATATTCTCTAATACAGCTAAGAAGGAAGCCTTATAGGTCATCTCTTCATTGAACGCATTGAGAGCTGCATAAACCAGCACAGCAGGCAAAAATGGCAGGGCTTTGATTACAATATCCACCGGCGGTCGCCCGGCAATCAGAAGGAATGCCAGTGTTCCAAGGCTAAGGTAAATGGCAAATCGCCGTCCGACAGCCGACCACTTCTCTGCTTCTTTAATACCCAGCCAATTTACCGGTTCGGCTGGTGCTGAGGTATCACCCGCTGCAAGGAAAAATAACTTCCTCTTCTTTTTCAGGATGTACATATAGGCTATGACAATGAGGGTGACAATCAGGTTTAAGATTTGTTCAGCCAGCATGGATGTGTTAAAGGAAGGGTTATCCAACCATGACTGGAAAACCGGTAGTTGATCAATCCGCGTGTAAACCAGCCATTGGGCGCTCAATAATACAATGAATAGGCCGAAAAACGGGCGCAGTGGATCGGATCGTTTTCCAGAAAAATGTAAGCGCCGTCCCTCCTAACACAATCAGCGCTTCAAATACCAATAGATTGCTTTCAGATATTGAATAATGGAATACTTCCCGAATGATGATCTCAAGAAGTGAAACAGCAAGGATCACAATCCAGGCTGTGGCAAGTATGCTTTTTTGGGTATGCGGCTCTTTCAAAGGATGGTCTCCCAATTCATATTGATCATCAGGAGGGATTATCTGTTTCTAGTAGACTGGTTCTATCAACCGAAAATACAATAAAAGCCATACCCGGATTATATCCTTTAACAAAAATCCCCTCCATTTATCAAGGAGTGGGCCTCAGTCTTATTATCCCGGACCCAAATCATCTGCCTGATCCTGAAACCCAAGGTACGAAATTCTTGGTAGCGGCTACCCGGTCTGAAAGTAGTCCCAAACATGGAATGGATGCCACGTAAACGCGTCCAGGAGATAACCCGGTTCAATTCAATGAGATTGCATTAATTTTGTAACCAGGAATTATTTACTGTACGAATGATTTGACAATACGAATAAAATCCGAGAATAAGCGTTACGCTACTTAGCATGAGTAACTTAAACCACTACAGCCTATAAACTGCACATGCTAGGTGTTTTCGACATCCCCTCCGTAGTTGGATAAGCATGATTAAACCAGTATCAAGGAGACGAAAACTTGATTCAGTCTCCTTGATTCTAGTACCTTCAAATATTCCAGCTTCAGATGAACTAACCCAATTACTTTAGATACTTATCCAGGAAACCAATCACAAGATTAAGGTTTTCGGCGGTCTCGAACTGGCTGCCACCGTGACCGGCTCCATCGAGTGCGATGTGGGTTACCTTATCAGCGCCAATAACTGGGCTAAGCGCATCAGCCAGGTTTTTATTCTGGACGGGAGGTATGTTGCAGTCTGCGGTTCCGTTTTCAATAAAGAAAGGTGCATCGTCAGCAGTGATGTAATTCATCGGGTTGGTAGTTGCGACTACATCCGGCACTGTCTGGATAGGGGCGCCGACCAATTTCGATTCGGGAGAGTTGGCATCGTTGTGGTTTTGTTGGCAGCTTGTCCCGGCAAATTGTTCATCCATTTTTAGAAAGTCGATTGGCCCGAACCAATCCACTACAGCCTGGACACAACTGGATTGCTCTGCATTGCCGAGTTCCACACCTTCGAGTTCAGCCACACCACAGGTTGTTCCGAGCAGTGAGACGAGGTTTCCGCCTGCTGAAGCGCCCCAGGCGCCAATTTTTTCAGGATTGAGGTTATATTTTTCGGAATTGGCGCGCAGGAAGCGGACAGCTGCCTTCGTATCGAAAATCTGCGCTGGATAGGTGGCTTCACCGCTCAAGCGATAGTTGATGCTGGCAACCGCATAGCCTGCCTCGAGCAATTGGTCAACTCCAGTCAGGCCAGCTCCATCAGCTTTATCACCAAACATAAATCCGCCCCCGTGCACCATAATGACAACTGGGAAAGTACCACTGACAGTTGTTGGGATATAGAGGTCAAGTTTCTGTGCCTCAGAGACCCTGGCATAAGCAAGGTCTGAATAAGTTGGATCAACCGAAGCGAAAGTACTTGAGCCACCCGGGCCTCCTCCTTGGGGCATAACTCCCGCTTGTTGGGCGGAGTCAGCCGGAATGGGTGAAGCTTCCGAAGATTCAGTTATAGCCATACTCTCTTCTACTTCGGTTGCTATCATGGATGCCGTTGGCGTTGAGTCGGCGGCTGTGCATCCTGTTACACTAACCAGAAAAATGAGCGCCATGATAGGTATCGCCAATCGAATAAAAGGTCTTCTAAAAATGATATTCATAGTTGGTCTCCATATATTAGTATTTTTTTACAATAACGCAATTATCCCAGATGTATCTTAAGGAAATCTCAAGATGACCTGTTCGTTTTCTAGAGTTTTGTAGGTTGTTCTTCAGATTTTCTTGAGGTTAGTATGCTAAAATCCTGATAGTCAGGTTCAATAAAGTTTCATATATCCAAAAATATTCAAATCAGGCGAACATCCATGATAAAAATTCGCCAAGGCATAAACATCATGCCATCAAGGACTTGGAAAAAGGATTCCCCATGCCTCAACGTGTCCTCGTTGTTGACGACGACAAATCCATTATTAAAGTATTGAGTGCCTACCTGAAACAATCTGGTTACCAGGTGCTTACCGCTTTCGATGGCGAAATGGCGCTCTATACCCTGCGCCGCGAGCGCCCTGACCTGGTAATCCTTGACTTGATGATGCCCAAACGCGATGGATGGGAAGTGATCCAGCTCATCCGAGCCGACAAAACCCTGGCGGTCACACCCATCATCATGCTTACCGCTCGTGTCGAAGATACCGATAAAATTGTCGGCCTGGAATTGGGCGCAGATGACTATATCACCAAGCCATTCAATGCCCGCGAGGTGGTAGCGCGTGTCAAGTCATTGCTGCGTCGCGTCCGGCTCGACCAGTCACCGCACGCCGTCCAGCATGTGCTTGTTTGTGGAGGCTTGCGGCTGGATATTGACCAGCATACACTGACTGTGGATTCCACTCCCGTGGAACTGACTCGCACAGAGTTCAACCTGCTCGAAGCCTTTCTCTCCAACCATGGATATACCCTCACGCGTGACGAATTGCTTGAAAAAGCTGTCGGATATGCCTACGAGGGGTTAGGTCGTGCCCTCGATACCCATATACGCAATCTGCGCCGCAAAATTGAACCCGATGCAGATCACCCCACATACATTCAAACCGTGTATGGCATCGGATATCGCCTGACTGGAGAAAATTAATGAACCGATTATGGGTTCGACTGAGTTTAATGATTAGTGGTGTCTTATTTTTGATGTTTTTTATGCAGTTTTTGGTGATCACCTTGGAGAAAACGGGCATAAGGCCCGATCTGGATGGCCCCATGGATGCGCCACCCACAGAAATTCAAGGACGGTTGCTTGAATTCATGTTCTTTTCGGTTCTGGTTGGTACGGCGGGCGGGATTATGATCGCAGCGGTAGTAAGTGCACCCATCAGCAGCTTGACCAAAGCCGTCCGGAGAGTCGGTAATGGGGAGTTGGATGTACGGGTACCGGTTCGGGGCAGTGAGGAGATTCGCCAACTGGGCGAATCCTTCAACATAATGGCCGCTGATTTGCAACGCGCCGAAACAATGCGTAATAACCTGATGGCGGATGTTTCCCACGAGCTGCGCACACCGCTGACTTGTCTGGAAGGCAACCTGCGTGCTGCCCTCGACCGCGTTGTTCCTCTAGATGATGCCGAGATAGCCAATTTATATAGTCAAACCCGTCACCTGACCCGCCTTGTCAACGATTTGCGCGAACTATCTCTGGCAGAATCCAGTCAGTTGCCGCTGGAAAGAATTCCAGTTAATGTGAAGGATCTTGTCTCAGATACCGTCCAGGCACTGGAGCCCCTGGCTGCAGATAACAATATCAGCCTGGTGAACGAAATCCCCGGCCTTTTGGAATTGACCCTCGACCCAATCCGCATCCGCCAGGTGCTTTTCAACCTGTTAACCAATGCCCTTCGCCACACTCCAGCAGGTGGAAAAATCGTCATTAACAGTGAAATCGAAGCAGGTGAGGTAGTGATTTCTGTCCGGGATAATGGTGAGGGATTGGAGGCCGAGCAGCTCTTAGCAGTCTTTGACCGTTTCTATCGGGTAGATAAATCCCGCAGCCGGGAATCCGGTGGGACAGGACTCGGTTTAGCAATTGTGAAAGCAATCGTTGAAGCTCATGGAGGAAGGATGCAGGTTGAAAGTCCTGGGAAAGGGCTTGGAACCACGTTCACCATGATATTCCCCATCACATAAATCCGACCGTTTCTACTGGAACATATATCTTCCCAAATAATATATAAATAGATTCCAGGAAATCGATTTTTCATCTAGTATTTCGTTATGCAAACCAAATAACTTTACAACAAACAATATCCCTCGCTTGTTTTTTGGTAATATTTTGGTTCGCTTATGATAAGCGTAATGGAAATATACGATTTACCCTCAAACATGGTCTCTGAATCTATAAACATTTCCTACCAATCGGGGTATCCTTTTCGTATAAACCCCGGGAAAAAGTAAATCAAAATCCTTGAAATCCCTATCCTCGCAGCAAGCTGCGGGGAAATACCCACTTATTAAGTAAATCCTTCTCAATATGTGAACGGTGCTGTGATAGGTGAGTAAGAATTATAGTTATGCAGGAGACATCAGCTTTGATTTATTTCTAATCGTAGGAGTTTTGGTTTGATTCACATAACAGGTAACATCTTAATCTGTGCGCCTGATTTCATATAACCGCTTCAGTGTTGATTACACTACTCAATCAGTGGTTATCCTCAAGGGAATAGAGCAACATCCGACTTGGTAGGATGATCACACCACCTCCTGGTAGCCGTTTTTCCCTCACAATCGTTTCATAGACCTGCTGTTCAACCTCGTTGAGCACCGGATCAAGGCCCCGTCTTCTTCCAATATATTTCACCGTAGTGGGAAAACCTCCCGGTACTAATTTCTTTGGGAGAGCACCTTTCTCCCGCAGGCAATTAACGACTTTTCCCCGTGTGGAATTCAGGACTGCTGTGAAATCCAACTCCTGTTCGGTAAACCTGTGTTTTTCCATTACCTGTCTCCTTGTTTCATGGATTAAAAAAACGCAACCCTGCGTTGTAGTTCGCTTCAGGATTGCGAATTCTAGTGTGAAATATATTGGCCTTACTGCATTATGGACCTGAATCTATGCGCGCCGCAGAAAACGATATGGTCTGTGCATGATCTTAAAGAATGATATTATGAGATTTTCCTGAAACAACTTATTCAACAAACATTTCCATGAGAACAACCACAACTTCATGCTGTGCATTGGCGCTGATTTTCCCTAGTTTTTTTACTAACCGACTTTTGTCGATTGTGCGAATCTGATCGAGAACTATCTGCCCGTCTTTACCTTCAAACCAACAATGCACCCGGCTGGGGTAATCACGACCTTTAGTTGTCATGGGAGCTATGATTACGGTTGCAATAGAACGATTCATCTCATCTGGGGAAATGATGAGGTAGGGACGCGTTTTTTGGATCTCGCTTCCAACGGTTGGGTCCAGGTTCACGAGATAAACCTCAAAGCGCTTAACTACCATGTCCACTCTTCCGCATCCCAATGTGTGGTTGAGATTTCATCAAGTAACAGGTCATCGCCTTGCGCTGCCATTGAAGCAAAACGATCCTCCCAGTCCTGGCGAGGATGATGAGCGGCATGTATGATCAGCCGATTTCCCTCCACTTTCATCTCAACCTCATCTGTCAAGCCAGCCTGCTCCAAAATGGTCCTAGGGATGCGTATTCCACGCGAATTCCCAATTTTCACCAGCTTCGAACGAATCATCATGTTCATCTCAGCGCCTCTTTATAATTACATTGTAATTACATATAATATTTTTGTCAAGTAAATACTAACAAGGGTGTTGAAAAACAAGCCTAATAAAATTGAGCTGAAGCGGAATAAATCAGTGGTAAATATCGAATTACTCATATTATTCTCTTGTGTCAATTAGAAACCGGGCAGGATGAGTTTTGGCTGAAGTAATCTTGAAGGATACATTCCCCGCCCAAATATTACTTCTACAGAATATTAAACAACAGGTGCAATGCCTCATCACCGAAATAGAAGGAATTTTGAGAACGATTCGCACTTATACTCACTTTGTATCGACTCGAATCACACACGTGATAATTCGGTTTGAAGCCGGTCCTTTTTCAGGAGATCCAGAGGAGTTTCCAAAAGGAAAGATCTGGGAGACTACGCAATTGCGTGTCCCTTTTGGGAAGTCAGGCTCATGTGAGCCCCTCTGGATCTGCGATGTTCTTGTCTGCTCCTGGATCTGGCTCTCCATGAGGATTAGGATTATGGAACCTCCGAAACACAGGGTTCGCTGGCAGCGGCACAGGCAATGTACCCTGGAGATGTTGTTGACCGGTATGGATGGAACCAGCCCGGGCATTGGAAAACGGTTATAGGGCGCGCATACGGTTGTTCTTTGGGTTGTGCTCAACCTCAGCAAGTCCTAACGCTTCCATCAATGGTGGGACGTACATCGCAAACCTTCCCCGCAAGCCTTTCTTCAAGCCGTACCAGCCGCCAACCGGGTTTTCCGGTGAGCGGGCCCACGCTTCAACAGTTCCCGCTGCGGCAGGCTTCTGTTCATCGGCACTGCCAAGCAGCATCCAGTCACCGTACTCCTTGAGCATGGCGTGCAGGTCTTCCAGGCATCGCAGTTGGTAGCTGAGCCTGGTTGTTCCAACGATGCAAACCAGTGCTGGCGGATCGGACGACAAGTCACGATACATCTTGTATTCAGATGTGCCGGGCGGTGTTAATAGAACCCACGGATCATCGGGGGTGCCTGATCCTTTTACAATTTCCTGTGCCATTTCAAACCTCCTTGGTTTCCAGCTATTAAGATCTGTTACCTCAAAAATCGCCAAGTTTCGCCACGATTCCGGCAATCCGCCGGTTTCGCGTCTCTGGGGCTTTTGCGTCCTCCACCTGGCGGACATATTCCTTGCGCACTGAATACGATAAAGCATCGAAGGCAGCCTTTTGGGCAGGCTCTTGCGAGAGTGCCTCTGCCAGGTCCTGCGGAATAATCACGATTCGAGGCTCAGTATCAAGTTCTATCAGGACTTCCACCTCATCACCAGCCTTCACACCAGCCGCTTCCCTGTTTTCTGCGCTCAATGACAGCATGGACACACCCCCCATCACAGCAACAGTCGTTCGGTAGGTGTAGCCATTCAGGCTGACCTTTACAGGAGGCTTTTTCCCTTTACCCAGCGCTGCTACAACCTCAGGCGGAACCTGTATACCGGTGGCGCTCTTTTCCTTATCTTTCAAAATGATGGTGGTAAAGGATGATTTCATTAATCACCTCCAATTAAGGGAATCCGTAAATCTCATTGCATACAGGTTGCCCAACTGCTGGTAATTTCGGCAAAATGGGACTTGTGGTAAATTATCACCAGTCGCCGGATACGCCGGTGGGCAACAATTCAATTAGAAATCACTTGACCTCGCTCATCAGGGCAAGCAGATTTGAGTCCAAATCTCGAAAAAAAGCCATCCAGAGCTCGTGATCAGGCATCTTGGCCACAAGATGGGGTTTTTGGTCAAAAACCACACCGCGGGTCAACAGGGTCTCAAAGGCAGCTTGAAGATTTGACACTTTGAAGTAAATGATTGAACTAAACTTCTCTGGTTGGGCGTTTTCTGGAACACCCAGTAATAACCGAACACTACCGCAGTCAAAAAATCCAAGACCTGGGGGGGCTTTGAAAAGGAATCGCATTCCAAGAATATCCCGATAGAAAGCAATGGCGCGATCGATGTCGCTTACTGGTAAAGAAATTTGCCCAATTTCAAACAGCCCGAAGTTTATATTCATATCATTATTCATTTCAGCCTGCAATATTTCTTATCAACCGCCCAAATTGCCCGGGATTAGGATGATTTCTCCTTTTTCACTTTCTTCTTTGCTTGCGCCTTTTCCAAATTTTCCTCTACTCGGAACAAAACAATTTTCCTGATCAAGTCATAAGGTACAGGTTTATCCAGCGGAAATTGTACCGATCCTTTTGCCCATTTATATTTAGATATTTCATCCTTGAATTTCTCAATCCCTGAAGGTGCCGGATAAAATCCGATATGGCTCTTGTAGGCAGCAAAATGCACCAGATTTCCTTTCAGGGTGAAGGTTGGCATTGCATAATTGATCGTTTCTACCGCATCCGGCGCAGCATCTCGTATTGTAGACCTGATTTTCCCAAGGATAACCTGGATGTCTGCGGGAAATCCGGCTATATACGCATCGATATTTTTAGGTAATCCAGCTTCGTTTTGCATTTTTTTACGGTTGACTCCTGACCTCATCCGCAATGTCATAAGTTTATTTAATCCCTCGGAAGGTTTTCACCTTCCCCAATTGATCCTTCCGCGCAATATCCGACCGGTTAAATCCTGGCTGCCAATGCTGCCAGCTGGTCTGTGGTTATTCCCCAGCCTTCATAGAAACCCATCTTTTCGTGCTGTTCCCGGTCGGCAGCCGACCAGTGCCTTGCCCGTACTGTGTACCTGGTCTTGCCGTCTTCATCCTCGAATGTCAGGATGACCGTCAACCAGGGTTTCTCAGACGGTACCCAGGCCGCCGTGTATGCATCTGTGAAAACCAGGACCTTGTTCTTAACCACTTCAAGGTAGACCCCCGGGTTTCGATATTCCTCTCCGTTGGGACTTCGCATCACGATAAAGTTAGTGCCGCCCGGCTTGACGTCCAATTCTGCAACGGGTGTAATCCAGGGCAGCGGTGCATACCACTGTTTTAGCAGCTCCGGTTCGGTCCATGCCCGAAATAATTTCTCTGGAGGTGCATCGATGATCCGTGTAAGGACAAGCTCGGTATCCAATTTCCCTTCTGCCATATCATTTTCATTCATTTTATCCTCCATCCAGGCATGCTGCCTGATCGCAATTCGACAGAATCTCTATCAAACCCGATAAATCTTTTACTATTTAGATATACTATATCATGTTTCCAAAATTGTTCAATAGCTGAGGGTAAGTAATTATTGGGAATCATATGCCAATATCGCGGCCGGCAGCATTTGGGTGACCCTGTGACCGGCAGCGGGCAATCCAATTAAAACCGCACTGATGACTTCATCCCGGGAGGCACCGCATTCCCGCGCTGTCCGGACATGAAACGGTATGCCGCTTTCCATATTGAGGGCCGAAAGCACCGCCAGGTATGCCAGGGCGGATGTCTTTTTATCCAGGGCACTTGCCGATCCCAAACCCTGGACCATAACCCCCCAGGCCTGTGCATGCCCGGGTGCTTCTTTTAAGAAGGTTTGAAAAGCATTGCTGATCAGTTTCGATTCCTCGCCCATGTTACTCCTCCTATCCTTCGTAATTATTTATTCTGAATAAAATGCTTGCAGGTAATAATAAACAAACCATGCCCTCTCACAGCTTGTAATATCCAAATCCCGGCTAAACAGTACAAGAATAGCAGTTAGTTATTTAGCCCGATTATATAGGAGGTGATTGCTTTGATCGTATCTCCCTTGGCAGAACTGAAATCAAAGACATGGCAGAAAGCAGTCTTTAACCCGTTTTCCAGGGTCATCGTACCATCAACAGCCCCTGCCCTGCCGTGGGTAGCTACATGATAAATTGCCAGTTCAGCCACAGCTGCCTGGTTCATATGCTGCTGTATCGCATTTGTGAAATCCATTTTTCCGCAGACCAGCCGGTCCCCGACAATGTTCCAGGTGATTTCCTCAGAGATTCTACTGAGGATAAAAGGCACATCTCCCCTGGCGTACGCGGTTGTAAATTGTATAAGAAAATCATTTTTTGGAGAATTTCCACAGCCTTCATTCATAATTATGGTTGTCATTTCTTTTCCTCTCCAGAGTCAGGTGCCATTGTTTCCCGGTCGGGTTTCGCTTCCGGTGGTTTTTGAAAATCAAGTGTGTAGGAATAACGGTTGCCATAAAAACCTGCCTGCATGAATCCTGCATATTCTGCGGTTTCAATGACGTTTTTCATCATCTGAAAATGCGGGTCGGCGATCGCCTCTGTTACCGATAAAAATCCGCCAGGTTTCAGGCAATCATAGATTTCTTTCACCAGGCGGTGGCGGTCTGGAATTTCACCCAGGACGGTTACCAGCAGTGCCCGGTCAAACCGGCATTTGCCCAGCTTCCCTTCACCGGCTGCACCCTGCACAAATTCAATATTGGTGAGGTTTTCCTGAATGGCTTTGTGGCGGACACGTTCCAGCATGGCCGGTTGGATATCGAATGCCGTTACCCTGCCTGTCGGGCCAACCTGCCTGGCCAGCGGAACGGTGAGCCTGCCCGGCCCGCAGCCAAAATCAAGCACCGCCATCCCCGGACGTAGGTTCAGGTGGGAAATGATTACCGATGCACGGTTATTTCTTAATAGCGGATTATCCAATTCGACCAGCCAGCCCAGCCAGGAGGGGCAGGGAAGGGATGTGCGGTTTGAGGATATTCTCCATATAACCGCAATGATGATCACAATAAAAATAAAAGCGACACCGGCGGATAGAACAAACAGCATATTAACCTCTACGTCGGATTGGTTACCAGTATATTATTGGGATCAAAAAAAGCTGATCTGGTTGGAGAGCCGCATTGATTTGCTGTCCTTAATTACAAAATGAATAGGCGGTATATCGTTGCCTTTATTTTCACATAGGTTTTTAATGGGGATCGTTCCACGATGCTGCTGGATCAGGTCTGTGATCCAATCCGATTATTGTAAAATTTTCATAATTCCAAACAATTATGCAAATTCTATTCTACCCCGGATATTTACACTCAATCTCCAAAGATATCAATTAGGAGATAATATAAAACGCCTCCCGGCCGCAGGAAGGCGCTTCTCCTTTTTGAGAATTAATTATTACTTCATAAGTGGTCAATAGGACCGGCACGATGTAATTTCTTGGTAATACCCCGTCTGGGTAAGCACAGATGCGGGGGGAGGGTGAGGTTCATAACCACTTGCACTATGAAAGGGTGGCAACCGGAACATTCCTCCCTCGCATCACCAGCATGAACTCATACCATTACCTGGGATCGTTGGATCATGTCCTTGTGGATATATTTAAGTGATCCTGACTACCCGGAAGCCCGATGGAAATCATCCCAGCGTTCCGGGTTGTAGGAATTAACTGGTTTTACCCATATGCTTTTAAGCTGGGCAAACCAGTTGATAGCAGCGTAAGCAATCCAATAAAAATACCACATTCGATTGGCTTGGTTTTGCATTTGTCTCCAATCTCGATATCAACTAATGGTTAGCGTAATATACATCAACGTCTCCGGCCAGCAAACACGCCCAGAACCAGAAATATAATTGCAACTCCAATCAGGAAACCAAGATCATATTGGCTCCCATTGTTGTACACTTCGTACATTTGCGCTTTCGAATTAATAAATGACATCACAAGGGTTACCGGAGAAATAATCCCATGCCAGATTCCTGTTATGATACCGGCAACCCGGCCATCTGAATCAGCGGTATAGGCCAGTGGGTTCACACCTGGGGCATAGAGTTGTACTGTTAACACCAGGCACGTCGATTTGACCATCGAAGGTTGGCGTCTCGGATTGTGCATTCAGCACTGGAATATCTAATTGAACACCCGTACCTGGCTCACAGCCCACAACAAATACCAGCATCACGGCTAGGAAAAACAAAATAGATCAATTTCTTCTTCATTTCTTACCTCCAAATTTGAATTGACAGAACTATTGCTTAGATAACGCATCTCAGGCTTGTGGCCCGACGACCGGAAATTCAGGCTGGATAACCTTACCATTCGAATTTATAGGACCTGAAATCGGGATTGGGGATCGCTGCCTGATCCTCTAATGAATAAATTCCACGGGTAAATTTTTAAATTTCTTAGCTTCGGGAATCCAATACCCTAAAAAAACGGGCATTTTTACCCCGCCCTAATCCCAACTAGGCTTTCATTATTATCGTATTTGAAAGGAGCTATCTACGTCCCTAATAAAGCATAAAAAATATCTATATTATTAAATGGTTTTTCAATCACCTTCGCCAAAGACCTCAATCAGGAAATAATTAATAAACGCCCCCAGTTCTAGAAGGCGTTTCCCATACACGATAAATATCTCTTACTGCATTACCAGTCTAAATAATCAAACGAAGCTAGTCCCGGTTGGGATGACGAAGCGAAGCAAGTCCCTTTTGGGACGCGCAGCTAGTGCCTTCGACGACGAAGCGGGAAGCCCCTTTCCTGGGTTGGCAACGAAGTGAGTCCCTCTTGGGGCGTCCGCAGGTAGTGGAATCCCATCGGGGTTTGCACAGCATAACTGGCATCTGTACGCCATGGTTCAAATAGGAGAGATAAGCCTGCACATCCAACATAGGCACCAGCATCTTAGATAAATACTGCCTTTGGCCAGGGTTCTCGGCGCGCCTGGGTCCACAGAGTATTTACATAATTCAACGCGAAATAGTTCTGTACCAGGTGTAACCAGAATGCTCCGGGTTCGCTCAGCTCAAGATATTCTCCCTTGCGGACTGCTAACCCGGTTTGTTCGATGACTCGAAGCCACAGTCGTGCCTTATGGGCATCGTTTCCCAGGGCTGTTTCAAGGCTGTTCAGGGGTATACGTGTGTCATAAAATCGCCAGTACAGCCACCACCATCCGGCCATTTCGCCGGCGAACGGCATTCGTAGGGCGATCGCTGTACGCCTGGTTCCTAATGCTTCCATCCAGCTGTTTAGATCGAATGTATTCAGCACAAAGCCATCTGCCAGTTGTGACCCGGCACCAGGGCCAACACCAATATAGCCGTCGCGGGTTACCGATGAATAGCGTGGAACGATTCCCTTTTTAAAGCCCCATACTGATGTGCGTTCAAAGCCGTTTTGTTCACACCACTTGTTGATCATCCGGTATTGCTCCCTTCGGACTTTCAATCTGGGCATACGCACGGCTGCCAGGTGCAGGTATTCTCCAACCGAGGTATATGGGAATGTAAACAGGGGGTAGGTTGTGATTTGGTCTGCCCCGAGTTCAGCAGCCCGAGCCAGATCATCCATCAAATTGGAGGTTGTCTGGTTGGGAAGTGCAAACATGATATCAGCGTTGACGGAAACGAAGGTGCTTCTGGTGAGCAATGAAAGGGCTTGTTCAGCTGCCCTGGGATGATATCCTCGCCCGAGCATGGCAAGACTCTCAGGATTAAAGGATTCAATACCAAGGGAGACCAGCCTGACATCCATATCATCAAGGCGGGTAACAGTTTCTTCCGTGACATCCGCAGGATTCGTCTCTATGCATATATCCCCTGCCAGGTGAAATCTTTCCCGAACGCGTGCCAGGATACGTGATACACTGCTGAGTGCCAGGGTCGGAGTGCCACCCCCAATATAGATGCTGGTAATCTGTGCGGGACCAATTGCATCTGCCCACCTATCCACTTCAGTAAGAGCTGCCTGCGTATAGGGCTCGACCAGGTATTCCTGGTATGGGACTTTGGTGTAGGGACAGTAAGGACAGAAGTGCCGGCAGAATGGCACATGCAGATAAAACGATGTGCTCTCAACGGGGAGCGGGGTCCAACCGTATGGAGGCTGCTCGAAAACCCAGCGCTGTTCAGGTCCAACCAGGTAACGACGGATGGTGTGTGTACCGAGCCGCAATAGTGCAAGTCCCGGTTTATTCACCAATACCTCAGCATTCCAAGTACCGCACTCGGGTGAAGGCGTTGAACTTCGGTTAGCTCAGTACAGGCAGCATACCCGCAGTCTGTGCATACTGCATCCGACGCACGGCAGCAGACTGACTCTCCATCGATATCCACGACAGCTGAAATCGGAAATCGTCTCTGCCAATTACCGGATTTCAAGGCTAATAAACCAGCCCGGGAATTGATTACAGGTAACCCACCCCGGACACAATTCAAGAGGCGGTCAATAATTGGAGCGCGTTCCTCCGCGCTCAGGAATAACGCATCGTACCCATAGTAGGGTGTGTGAAAGTAGAACATGACCCCGATCACTGGAAACCTTGTATCACGCACCCAGCGCAGGAATGGTTCAATCCCATCCATTGTATTGCGGTCAATAACATAGATAATGGCGATCTTGGAGTGCATACCCTCACGTACAGCACGTTCAACTCGGTGGAAATAATCCCCTCGACGCAGCTCAAACGTTCCAGGCAGACCGTCCATGCTTACCCAGATGAGATCTGCCGAAGATTCAAGACCCAATGTGCCGTTGGTATAGACGTGCACATGAAAGAATCCAATCCGTTTTGCCTCGGTTACCGCATCTTCCAGGGTATGCTCGCCATCCCGCCACAGCATTGGCTCTCCGCCGCTAAAGTACACCTCCCGGAAACCACGCTTCCAGGCGTTGTGTAGAGTATCCAGCAGTCCCTCCCAAGTCATGCCGGGGCGCCCTGTATTGGAAACGTGGCAACCGCAGCAGGCAAGGTTGCACCAGTCGGTTAAGGCAATACCATAGATAAGCGGCTCTGGTTTCTGCAGTACAACAAATCGCCACGCATACCGGGTATAGAATTGGAGCTTCCTCCACATGGTTTTCTCATTCCCCTGGCAAAACCACTTGTCATTAATATGCAGGATGTTGGTACGCTCGTGGTTTAAGGCAAATGGTTGCATTAAGCACAGTGTGGTATCGTACCTGCTAATTAATAATTGTACAGACCCTTATGATGATGCGCAATGTAAAAATAAAAAAAAGCTCTCTCATTCGGAGAGCATTTTGTAAAAAGGTTTGCTTATTGCCGTATTTTTTTGGCTATTGCTTTTGCAGCAAGTACTGGATGGATTCTTCAAATATGGATGCATATTCTCGGTAGTCTTCCGATCTGGTCAGATTGATCTGGATCCATTCACGCATTTTCGGCTTTCCCAGGGGTTGGAATGGAACCGTGTTCCGGTCTGTCTCCAACAGCCTGGCCACGGTTTGTTCCGGGAGCTTAACGCCAACTCCTTCCTCATAAAGGCAGATACATAGCCTCTTACCCACGTAATAGGCTGGAAAGCCAAACATTTTTCCAGGCCGTACAATGGAGTAGCCTGATAACAGGTCATCCAGGATCCTTTTATGTTCAGGATTATATCGGGTCATCACCTTGTATCTCCAGGTAATTGCGTGCTGCAGGCAGAAGTGTCAAAAGAATCAGTAATCCACTCCAGACATAATAGATGGTGTGCAGGATAAAATACTCCACCCAGATCAATTCCACCGTTAGCCAGATAAACAAAACCACTCCATCTGCCAGGGATCCTGCCCAGCTCCAGTGGTATGTCTTAGAAGGATTGAATAGGTTCGGCCAGTGCCAGGCTGGTTTTTTCCACACACCGTAAGCGATCAACGTTGGATAAATCCCCAGGAAGAGCAGCATGACCAGGCCGGGGATTAAGAAGTTTGGGAATGGTGATCCTTGTATGAGGGTAAGTGGCATCTGGATAAAGCTGCCGTCCGGCTTAATCATTAGAAGTAGTCCGCAGATGATGCCAGCGAAGCCCTCCAGTGCAAGCAGCATAATCAACACCCAAATGATAAACGGTCTGGAATGGGTTGTTTTCAAAAGGTATACCTGCCGCTCTTTGGATTCGTATCTATTTCGCCGGGTGACATCGGATGATTATCCAGCTCACGATTCAATCATACAACTTATTCTTCCATTATCACCAGGTGAGTTTCATCATCTCCACTCAAAAATGGGAATAAGTATTTACACAATTTTCTCTTCAAATCCCATGATACCCTTTATATAGTCTGCGTTGTCTTTAGATGTGAGAATTTCGAGTAGCAGGAAGGCAGCATCCATTGCCGTTGATGGGTTCCAGCAAGTAATGATGTCGTCATCCATTACCACTGGCTGGTTGATCACAGTTACGCCAAAGGATTTTAATGCTTCCTGCCGGCTTGAATTTTTATTGTAGGTCGTTGCCCTTTTCCCGGCTAAAATTCCACTTTTACCTAAAGGTAATGCCGCAACACATACGGATGCAATAATTTTGTTGTGTTTCTTAAATTCCCGGATCATATTCAAAAATCGTTCATCATAGGCATCTTTATAGTAATCATATTCCTCAAATCCGCCGGGAATCGCCAGGGCATCAAAATCATTTACATTGATTTCACCAACCAGATAATTGACTAAGCTGATTTGGTTAAAACTACTGCACACTTCCTTTTTTAAGCCGCAGGTAAATAGCTGTGTCGAATGATCGCCATCAACCAGATTCCATCCAAACACGTCAATAAACACGCTGGCCTCATAAGTTTCGTAGCCGTCTGCCAGCAGTAGAAGGATCTTTTTCATGGTTTATTATCCGTTCGCTATTAAAGAATTTGCCTGGCGATTAATTATACATAATCCTGATCCACGGCAAAGATTCCATTCGCCCGGCCAAATCATTCCTTATTTATAAGTTGAAGATGTCATTGCTTTTATTAAGCTTACTCTATCCTGTTTTTTCCCCCATCCCCGTTTACTGGCAAGCGTCTTTGGTCCAAACAGGATCACAATGAATGCGGTTGCAAGGCAATAAAGCAGGATCGATACCCACCAATATGCCTCAGGCATGGAATATTTATCAAAAATTCCGGCCATCATTACCAGTGACGCATTTGCGAGGAAATGCATGATGATTCCAGCTACAAGCGTGCTGCGTTCGGTGTTGTTAAATAGCCAGGTTTGCAGCACACTGATCATCACTGCCGTCAGGACAAATGACCAATATGCTGGGGAAAAAATCCCGTTCATTTCATGCTGGGCTAATCCGGGCACAATAAATGTAGGCGTGTGCCACAATCCCCAGAATACTCCCAGGACCAGGGCTGAATGGAGTGCATTCCATCTGTTTTGCATCTCACCCAGCAGATAACCCCTCCAGCCTAATTCTTCTGAAATAGCCCCAAAGGTGATCTCCACCACCAGGAATTGAAGCAGTATAGGAATGCTGGTGACAAGCTGCCTTGCATATTCCATGGAAATCGGTTGTCCGGAAAAGGTGCATGAAAGAATATATGCGCTGATATTCAATGCCGGTAAAATTAACAGGCCTGCAATGATGAGCGGTGGTTTTGCATCCGGCCAGTGATAGTTTCGGCGCCAGAAATCACGCCTTTCTTGGGATTCTTTAACCAGGTAGGTAAACAGGATGCCCATCATTGACGGGACAAAAGCGATCATAGCCATTAAGATCATGTTGATCGCTGAATCCATCCCCTCCCCGGAGAGTAATATTGGTACCCAAAGAATACCACTCACGAAATAAATGGCTGCGATGAAACCCCAAACCCGGAATGCCCAATGCTTTTTCATTTAACCTCCTCAGGTGCTTTCTCGGACTGGCAGCACCCCAACAGCCAGCATAGGAACCGTACGAATCGATATTTGCTGCACATTTCCACCTCCTTTTAAATTCATCACGGGATTTCCGTTTTCCCTCCTATATTTTCAATTTCATGCTTGTAAAAATTTCTCAAGAAGGGTATGATAAGAACATATTCACTATTGGTTATATTTCCATATTTGGTATTATAACCATATATGGTAATGATGTCAAGAGGATAAAAACATGCCTGGAAATAAAGCAAATCTGATCCTGCACCCGGTTCGATTACGTATTCTTACAGCGATTTCCACCTACCGCATGACAGCCAGCGAAATCTCGGATGCCATGCCGGAAATCCCCCTGACCACACTTTACCGGCACATCAATGCCTTGATGGATGGTGGTCTGCTCACCGTTGTCGAGGAGAGACCGGTCCGCGGCACAGTGGAGCGCGTGTATGCCCTCACTGCGCCGCCATCCCTGACTGCTGATGACCTGACCGGCATGTCCAGGGAGGAGTGCGAACAGGCCTTCACCATTTATCTTTCCACCTTAATGAGCGATGCAGAGCGTTATCTTGACACCAGGTCAGGCAGCACCGGGATCAATCCCCTTGAAGACGGCGTACACATCAGTAAAGTCCAGTTATTCTTAACCGATGATGAATTTAAGCAGATGAATTCTAAGATGATGGAGTTAATGCTCGAGGCAGCAAAAAATCAGCCGGCAGCTGGCAGGCTAGCGGCGTATGTTCACCTATATGTTTATACCGATGGAAAATGATTGAAATAGTACTCCTGGATGAAATCATACCTGCGAGATCCTTAACACAGTGAATCCTTCAAATCACAAATTAGAAAGAGTGCTTAAAACGCCCTGGCATTGGGAAATTTACTGCGGAGGATGGAAAACCAACCATGTTTGTTGGCGGTGAATTTTATTATGACCAACGCTGGCAATTAGATAGGCCAGCGATTTCAACCGAAGGCATGACTTTTCTCAATGGGGGAAAAGCCTGCCTTATCGTGATCAGTGATTATTTGCTTGATCATGGAATTAATAAGATCCTGCTGCCATCCTATTTATGTCCGTCAATCGTAACCACACTGGAGCGCTGCGGGCTGACCTGTGATTATTATCAAATCAACCCGGATTTGTCCATTGACCTGGATGATCTGGCTCAAAAAGTAACTGTCCACCAGGTGGTTTATTTCATCAATTATTTCGGCTTTTTACACCCAACGGCAGTTCGAAATTACCTGGCAGATCTCCGCCAAAAAGGGGTAATTTTGGTGGAAGATAATGCTCAGGCTGGTTTCATGGACCAAACTACAGGCGATTTCATCTTTAATAGTATGCGAAAACTATCACCCTATGATGGTGGATATTTGATTACCCCATTTGATAGTACCGCTTATGTTAAAAAATACCAGGGCCGCTCAAACCGGCGTTTACCAGTGATCCGGGAATATCGGAAACAATTGGCGGATTATCTTTTTCAAGGAATGGGTAATCATGATGAGCTGCAACAAATGGTCAATCTCGCAGAATACTATTATGACTCAGACTTTGTTGTCGAAGGTGATCCGCAGGAGCAGCAGCACATCGAACAGTTGGATTGGGAAGGAATTAAGCAGGTTCGCCGGGAAAATTACATCTATCTGCTTGATCTAATATCTGGGATCTCGGAATTGACCCCAATTTTCCCTGCCCTCCAGGAGGAAAATATGCCCCTTGGATTACCGGTTTATGTCTCCGGGGTTTCGCGTGATTGGCTTATCGATGAATTGGGAAATGCCGGGATCGGATTAACGATTCATTGGGATGAACTGTTGAGCGACTCACGCCTCAACGGGAATCGGACTGCGGTAAACATGGCCAGCAAAATTCTAACGCTGGTGATTGATCAGCGCACCAGCCACAAACAAATGGATTATCTCGTTCGGATTTTAATCGATCTCTTGAAAAGCAAAGGGGTATGACAAATGCAATCTTTTCAGCGTAAGGGTTTTAGCTGCAGAGTCACTTGTCGTGTTCAGACAAGAAGTTCTCAACATATGCAATAAATTTCAAGGTCTCACTCTCTATTTGTTTTGTTAATGGTTCTAAATCACTGAAATCCGGATTTTCAACCAGAATACTTTCGATAATTGAATCAACGCCTTTTGTACTACTTACAACGGGAAATTTATTCCAATTGCTTTCTTTAAACAATTTCCAGTATTTTGTTTGAACCTGTTTGTTATATCCTGCTAACCAAACTTCAAATCGAAAGGCTTCATGAATAAAAACGATGGCAATTTTCAAATTGCGTTGTTTTAAGGATTTTGGAATGAGGGCAAAATATGTCATATCCATATATCCATAATAAATGCTGCCGGAGACGAAATAATCAGGATATTTGTTTTTAAAATACGTCCTCAAATCCATGATATATTCCATCAATCCTTTGTATGCCTTTTGAATCGCCCCCTTCTCCATTTGTTTTCTATATTCATTCATATATTCATGAAAGGATTCCATCTTTAACTCCATATTTTTTGATCCTCATAAGAAATTCCAGCCATCCGATGCACACTAAGTAAGGTGGTAGGTCAAGGCAGCATGGGTACTAAGGTCGAATGACGCACAATGCCTGTCGAATTTCACCCAGATGATAAGCAGTATGAGCTACAACAGCAACCATGCTGCAAATTTCGTCCTCCCCTGTCCATTCTGGGGCGGACTTGATCAAGTTCAGTAGGTTATTGTAATTGGTCCGTAGTTCCTCCTGGAGGAATTCCCATTCTTTTGCAGAAACCTTATCGACTGTGCGCCAAACTTCATCCCAATCTGCTTTTGGAAAATCGAGATCAAGAATCGATTTTTCCAGAACATCGAGGTAGAAAGCGACATGCTTGACCTGCGCAGCCAATGTGGCACACTTCCCGCCCACTGTAACGGATGCCTCATCCGCCGTGATTTCGGCAAGTGTTTCAAACAGCGACGTATTCTTGTCCAGATAATAGCCCTGAACATTATCAAAGGTTTCATCAAGCAGTATTAAAAGGGCTTTCGTGAAATGCTCGGACAGAATAGAATTCATGATATGCACCTCCTGAGGAAAAATACGCTTCGGTTACCACTATATTATCCGGTATTTTCGCTTGATGTATTTGCCAAAGGAGCCGCCCAATTGTAATTTATACAGGTTCTGGCAATTGCCTGGATTCCACACGATTAGGAAATCCTTCTTGGATTCACATTACTCAGAACACTAACTACCATGCCAAACTTGTAATCGTATGTATCCTTTTAGAGAAATATGACCATCCCCAGTTCATTATCAATAAGCATAATATGTGTGAAACCTTGCCAACATCATGCCAACTTAAACGGAATGGTTGTTTTTTTCATTCTCCACGGGCACATCTGCACAGTTTTCCGGGAGGAGTCGCACAACACCGCCCGGCAGCCGTCTTTCCCTCAGGGTCGCTTCATAAACCAGCTGCTCTTTCTCATTGAGCACCGGATCGCGGCCCCTTGTTCTTAATAGGACGTTCATGCCAATATGAAGACCGTCCGGTTATATTCTTTTTGGCAGGGTGCCTTTCTTTTTCAGATGTTCAACCACTTTCGGCTTGTTGGCATAAAGGATGACGGTAAATATCAATTCCTGTTCTGTGTGTTTATGCTGGCTCATTATTGTCTCCTTCGATATCAATTAATAAAAGGCAACCCTGAAGCGAACACTGCTCAGGGTTGCGAATTTTTGAAAATTATAAGTATTGTATTTCTTATTGCCTCACTGGCCTAAACTTGTACCCATATACACGACAAGGTACGCGCAGGTGAGGTGAAGGATATGGTCTAACGATTAAACCTTAGCCACGCGGTTTGCCAGAGTCTGATGAGCGCTTTGTTCGAGCCATTCGATCATCTCGAGCCGCCCGGTGAAAGAGGACGGCGTGCCACAAAGAATTCATAGGCATAGAAGTTTGAATAGCGGCGATGCATTTGGGGTTCTTCGGCGAGTTGATCGAGTATCGCCGATGCTTCATGATCGTCTGTGTACTTGCCGCCCAACTCTGCAATACGAGTTTCCATAGGGGTGTAGAAATCACCCCACCAAGCCTCGTCAGGGAGGGAGAAGTGTGCAACCAGCTCAAATTCGCAGGCATGGATTTCCGACACAACATCATTAACCCATCCCATGGTTGGGTAGTCATGGTCAAAGCTTGCCTTGACCTCGGGTGGAGGGTTCTCTTCGCGCCAGACTGCGTCGGTGAAGGCCAGGTAACCCCCGGGGCGCAGCAACCCACGACAGACGCGCAGGGCGTTCCCAATCCCAATGTTGTAGAGAGCGCCTTCGGACCAGATGAGATCGAAACTTTCCGGCAGTTGCCCTGGATGAGCCATATCGCCAACCTGAGCCTGGACTCGTTGCGATAGACCCCGCTCGGTGAGGATCTTCTGGAGACGTTCGATACTTGGCGCATGGTTGTCGATCGCCGTGATGGAACCCGACGTTAACTCGGCGAGCTGTAGCGTTTGCCCGCCTACTCCACAGCCCAGGTCAAGAACCACAGGTGAATGGGGTAACCTTTTGCAGAGCCGGAGAACTCTGGCTGCGCAATCGTGACTGCCCGGCCCCTGTCTGGGCAGAGCTTCGTAGACCTCAAAAAATATCTCCAAAAAACGCTGGCTGGGCTCGTTCATGAATACAATATTCCTTTGATCCAACGGTTTGCGTTGCCGGCAAGGGCGGGCGTGGACTATGCTTGCCTGCACTGTGCCGCAGGCACATGTGGGAGCAGAAAAAATTCGAAGCCAGAAAACTGCTCAATAATGCTCTTCGTCCGAAGGGTAGTCCTACCTGCCGATGCGTAGCAAAGGTGTGCACGCTGTTTTGGACCCTTTTGAACTACAACGAACACCTGGACTCACTGCCATTTTTCGATTGTGACTTAAGCATGCGTGGCTATATTTGCGATGATTTGGATAATAAAAAGAACAAGCAGGATGATCCCGCCTCTCACGGAATAATATTTCCATGTCATTACCACAAATCCATAATTCATCGAGATGTAGAGCGCCACATATGGCACCAATTGTTTCCAATCCATTGTCTCCCGGAACGGAATCTTCAATATCCAGTCATACAGAGCTTCGATCGCCAGAAATGCCAAAAAGATTCCCAGAAAGATGGTGTATCGTGGTGTCTTATGCTCCTTTTGGACAAGGAAAATCGCATAAATGGCTGGAATCGCTAATAAGAAATATATCCATCCAATTCTTTGCACAAGATCAAGATGATTCTCACGCATAAGAAAGATGAAAATCAGAAAAACACTGTTCACTAGCCCAAGTGCGAAATAGAAGGGTTCTAGCGTTTTGGAAATCCTTGAGTCATTCATCCATTTTTCTCCTTGATATTCGCCCATAGGTTCACGCTGGCAGACAGTGGGGCAGGAATGTACGCTGCTTGCCCGCAAGGTGTCGCAGGCATTTGTGGGAGCAGAATAATCTCAAAGCCAGCCTGCCAAAATTGGCGGACTGGCCAGGGAAAAATACCTGACGCTAAGTGTGCCGCACGCCGCGGAGCGGCAGTCCCCACCGTCCAATGTACAACAGGTACGTTTGTTAGGCTGAAAAGCGTAACAAGGAACGCCCCGCTTCGCTGTCTGTGCAAAATTTAGACCCTTAGCGAGCCGCGGAACCCCCTGGCGCCATAGTAAGAATCCGCACCATTGTGATACACGAAGACATGGTCGTAACGGCGATCGGCAAAGATGGCGCCGCCGAGTTTTCTAATTTCAGAAGGTGTTTTCAGCCAGCTCGACGTTTTCGTATCGAAATTTCCAAGTTTCTGCAGTTCTCGATATTGTTCTTCCGTTAAAATCTCGATTCCCATGGCAGCTGCCATATCCATGGCGGTATCTTTTGGTTTAAATTCTTTCCTTGATTCCAGCGCTTCCCGGTCGTAACAAACATTTCTGCGGCCTTTAGGACTTTCCGCTGAACAATCATAAAAAGTGGTTTCATCCGTCTTATTATCATAACCAACAACATCCGGTTCACCGCCGGTTCTCTCCATTTCATTGAGTGACCACAGTTTTTCAGGATTGGCTTCCAATTTTGCTTGTACATTTGCCCATTCAATGCCTTCATGGCGGTTTATGTTTTTCTCAAAACGGATTTTCAATGTTCTGAGTAGTTCTTCGTGTTGTTCTGGTGACAATTCCTTTTTATTGCTATTAATGTTGTTCATACTTTAGATTCTCCGATAGCATTCAAATCTTCAATGCAGTGACGCTCATGAGCGCTTACTATTAATTATACCCATGTGACCAACCGCGGGCCAAAGGCAGTGCGCAGCCTGAAGATTGAAAAGTTTTTCTGGTGTGAATGAAAAGGCCTCTCCCGCATACGAGTGGATAGCCCATCATCAAAATTACGTTTTTCCGGGCTCGAACCTCTGGCCTGAACATACGACGCGAGCAAGTCCCCTTTTAGGGACGAAGCGCAGCAAGTCCCATTTGGCAACTGTAAGTGAGTGGGCGCAAAGTCCCCTCGACCGCAAAGTGGGAAACCCCTGACGAAGCGAAGCTAGTCCCCGACTGTAAGGAGTGGGACGACCCCTTTGGGGTAGTGCTGTGCATACCCGCCCTAGGATACGACTCGGTCCGTGTTGGGGAATTGAAGGTGATCATATAAGAACGTATTTCAGCAGCGATTACATAACCTTTGATTAGCGGCTCACCAAAAATACCAACAGCGAGTCCATTTCACACATCATTGGGTGACGTTTTACTTAATAAGCTACCCAAAGATAAAACCAACATTTTCCAGGTTCAACATCACGGGAACAAGCACTTCTTCAGCGCTGATATTTGTGCTTTTCGGAAATCCTGGACTATTGGCACACGAGGATCGAATACATCGAAAGCGTGAAATGCGCCTGGAGCTTCATAAATTTCACATTTGACGCCGCACTCCTTTAACCTTTGTGCGTATGCCACATCCTCATCATGAAAAACGTCCACAGTTCCCACCCCGATCCAGGCCTGAGGCAAACCGGTAAGGTCTTTGCGGCGTGCAGGCACAGAATACTCTGGTACATCTTCTGCCCCGCATTTCTTTCCCAGGTAGGACTCCCATCCAAACCGGTTGCTCTTTTGGTTCCATGTAATATTATTGCTATCATCAACATCCAGGCGGAGAACTGTCCTGTCATCTAACATTGGGTAAACAAGCAGCTGAAAAATAGGTTTTATTTCCTGCCGGTCATATGCAAGTTGAACGAGGGCAGCTGCCAATCCGCCCCCGGCGCTTGCGCCTCCGATAGCAATGCACTTTGTATCTACACCGAGTCGTTGAGAATGGGATGCCACCCACTTTAAGGCTGTGTAACTATCTTCCAGTCCTATCGGAAATGGATGTTTAGGGGCGTATCGATAATCCACTGAAACAACGCTGATGCCTGCTTCGCCAGCGAACTGGGTGCAGCGAACATCATCCTGTTCCGGTCTGCCCATCACGTACCCACCACCATGCAACCAGATTAATACAGGTGTTAGCGTGGCAGCTAGCTTTGGTTTATAGATTCTCAAACGTATTTTTGTCCGATCATCCTGGCCAGGGATAAAGACATTTTCAACGAGGATACCTTCCGGAGTTTTGGGTCCAGGTGTCAGGTGCATTAACCAATTAAAAAACCAGAGATTATTGTTTCCGTAAGTTATCGCTGGTGTTCTTCTTGCAATTTGTTGCAGTTCTGGATGTATATTTGAAAATTCTTTTTTCACGGCTGATGACTTTCTCAGAGGTCTTGAAGGTTGTCTATAGGATACGGGTCGCCCAATATTAATTATACAGACTCGGGCAATTGCGTTGATGCCCCAATTCTCTTTATTCCTGAAGCATTCTATTACACGTAGCTATTACAAGCATGGAGAAATAGGAGCATCCCCTGATCATTATCATTCGAGCAGGCGATGCATGAGACATTGCCAACGGCAAGTCTACTCAGTATCGTCAGGTATTCGGTTCATTCCCCTCCGGTTCGTCTGCGCAGGCTTCCTGCAGGAGGATCACACTGCCGCCAGGCAGCCGTCCTTCCCTCAGGATCGCCTCATAAACCAGCTGCTCATTTTCTTTCAGCACCGGGTCGCGGCCCCTGGTTCTCAAAATGACGTTCATACCAGTAGGAAAACCACCGGGATCAATTCTTTTTGGCAGGGTGCCTTTCTTTTTCAGG
Source organism: uncultured Chloroflexia bacterium (assembly GCA_963747965.1). GTDB lineage: Bacteria > Chloroflexota > Anaerolineae > Anaerolineales > Anaerolineaceae > CAVVGZ01. The sequence goes on from CAVVGZ010000008.1 coordinate 104,333, forward strand.
TGTTCAACTACTTTCGGCTTGTTGGCATAGAGGATGGCGGTTAATTTCAATTCCTGTTCTGTGTGTTTATGCTGGCTCATTTTTTGTCTCCTTCAATCCAGATTAAATAAAACGCAACCCTGAGCAGAGGTTCGCTTCAGGGTTGCGAATTCTTGTGTAAAAATATGTTATGGCTTACTGCATTACCGGTCTGAACTTTTACCGGTATACCAGATTTATGCGCGCTGGGATAATTGTTGTAGCTTTGTAAGGGTACTTTACGTAGAATGGTTCGTTTGTGAATAATTCTGCTTAAAAATACCTAGAGCTACTGTCCTTGTTGCAAACGCTCCGCCAGCCACATCTTGATAATAGACTGGCGTGTTACGCCCAGACGGCGTGCTTCCCGATCAAGAGAAGCCAGCATCCAGGCGGGAAAATCAACGTTGATACGCTTTGTTTCCTCTTCGGGGCGACGGGCGCGAGCAAGGTCTAATTCGATAAGGATATTTTCACCGTCATCAAATTTTTTGTCAAATTCAGATGCTTTCATAAAGTTCCATCTCCTCACCACGTGATCGCCTGACCGAGATGATACGAATATTCTCACCTCGATATGTAATCAAAGCTGACCAGTGTTGGTTTTTAATCTTTCCAATCACAAGATAACGTGGCTCATCCTGTGTTTTGGCAGGAATTTCTAGACGGTCTTCATCGGTCCACAAAGCCTGCGCCTCATGGAAATCAATCCCATGTTTGTCACAATTACCTTTGCTTTTATTTGAATCGAATTCGAAGGCCATTGAGTAATAATTATACCATTATTACTCACTATTCTCCTAAAGTTTTCATAATGGCGGTTATCTTAGCCTTAAAGTTTCAATGATTCTTGTTTGTTATTTCTCCCAGGTTCAGTCCCGCCCTCATAAGGGTTTGTCCGATTGGGAGTAACCACACAGGCAGGGATTCATCCCAGTGACAAAATTTCAGGTCAAAAATAGCACCATTATTTACATACCCCTAATCAATTTCCTGTATAGTTGATAAGGCGAAATTACTGCCAATTCATTCCTATTATCATTGAGGAAATTTTCTTGTCTAGCTCGCGAGAATAATCAAGGATTACAAAATGACCCGGAGAGCAGTAGTCTACGTTCGCACCTCATCTGAAACCCAAGGCGAAAAATCAAACCTGGCATTCATCTCCTTGCTAACTGCCGTATTTAAAATAATTCAGTCTCACAAGACACTTCAGTTTTGCATTAAAATAAAAAAAGGCTTCCAGTGACGGAGTGTGCTTCGTAAAATCACTTTGTTCCTTATGCAAGCTATTGGCGATTCCAGTATCAACATGGTGAAATATCGGCATCCCCTGATCATTATAATTCGAGCAGGCGATGCAAGAGACATTGCCAACGGCAAGTCTACTCAGTATCGTCAGGTATTCGGTTCATTCCCCTCCGGTCCATCTGCGCAGGCTTCCGGCAGGAGGATCACACTGCCGCCAGGCAGCCGTCCTTCCCTCAGGATCGCCTCATAAACCAGCTGCTCATCTTCTTTAAGCACCGGGTCGCGGCCCCTGGTTCTCAAAATGACGTTCATACCAGTAGGAAAACCACCGGGATCAATTCTTTTTGGCAGGGTGCCTTTCTTTTTCAGATGTTCAACTACTTTCGGCTTGTTGGCATAGAGGATGGCGGTTAATTTCAATTCCTGTTCTGTATGTTTATGCTGGCTCATTTTTTGTCTCCTTCAATCCAGATTAAATAAAACGCAACCCTGAGATAGATGTTCGCTTCAGGGTTGCGAATTCTTTATTAAAAAATTATTTTTTTATGTCTTACTGCATTACCGGCCGGAACTTATATCCGTACACCAGGATGCCGCGCTCATCGCCGTCCTCCCGCAGCCGGCGTGTGACCATTTCAACCGGCATGCCAATTTGGACAGCCTGGCTGCCCAGGTCTGTAAGCTGGGCGGTTACAACAGGGCCTTCATCCAGTTTGACCAGGGCAATGGTGTAAGGAACATTGTACTCATATCCCGCCGGAGCATCGCTCATCATCGTGTAGGAGTACACGGAACCTTTACCGCTGAAGGCGTATTCCTGTTTAGCCTCACCGCCGCAGTGCGGGCATACGTCGCGCGGCGGAAAAATCTTTGCTTCACAGTGCGGGCAGATTTCGCCAACCAGGGCATAGCGTTGTTTTTTCAATCTCCAATGACGTGGTACTTCCATTGCTTACCTCTCAAGAACAAGTTGTGTCTGATGTGCCTAAAGTTTAGCAACGGAAAACTATCAAATCCTATCAAATCTTGATCGGTTATTGATTTCCCCCGCAGAAATAAACCGTATCTTGGGAACAATTTGAACCCGCCAGCTCCCTGACTTTATCTTACTAAATGATCCTAATCGATCCGCTCCAATACGTGGGTGATTGCAGTAGATGCCGGTCCTCCAAGCGACTGCACCAGCGCCCTTTTAGGATTTGGTATCTGGTTCCGGCCTGCCTGGCCGCGCAGCTGCTGGACAGCTTCAACAATCTGGTATACCCCGCTGGCACCGATTGGATGCCCGCGTCCTTTCAATCCCCCCATGGTACAGACTGGCATTCTGCCATTCAGGTTTAGATCTCCGTCAAGGGCAAGTTTCCAACCCTCTCCCCGGTTGGCAAATCCGCCGGACTCCAGGGCAAGGACAGCATAAATTGAGAAGTTATCCGATAGCTCCAGGAAATCCACTTCACCTGGAAGGATGCCTGCTTTGCGGCAGGCCCGGTCAAGGGATATACCGGCAGCACGGAATGCCAGCATATCGTGCCGGTCATGCAAAGCAAGTGTATCGATTACCACGCTGGATCCGCTGATCTTAATCGTGGGACCGCAATCCTCACCGCACAACAAATCCCGCCTTGTAAGCACAACCGCAGCTGCTCCGTCCGCATAGGGAGCCATGTCCAGCGTATTGAGCGGGCTGCAAACCATTGGTGATTTACGGTAGGCTTCCGCAGTTATCGGTTTATGGTACATGGCGTTTGGATTATGCACTGCGTTGGCATGAGCAAGGATCGGGAAACCAGCCAGGACTTCTTTTTCAACACCATAATCGTACAGGTATCGCTGCATGAGCATACCGGCTTGTGCAGCCGGGGTTAAGCCCGGGACAGCTTCATAGTCATAATCGGTAGCCTGTGCCAGGGTCGAATCAGATTTGGGGCCAACCAGATCCGTATACTTCTCAACTCCGACAACCACCGCCGTATCCACATAGCCGGATGCTACTGCCATATATCCGGTTCGAAATGCGGCTGCACCTGAAGCATCCGCAGCTTCAATCGTATAAGCCTCAATCCCGGTTAATCCTGCATGTTCCGCCAGCAAAGCCCCCAGGTTGGATTGGTGGGACACCACCGATGCCAGGTAATTCCCGATATACATCGCATCTGGTTTTAAGCCCCCGGCATCCCGGCGTGCCTGTAAAATAGCCTTCGTTGCTAATGTATGCAGGGATATATCCCAATGTTCACCAACCGGCGTCTGGCCGATCCCTGCCACCATTACATCAATCATATAACCACCTATTTCATCGTAATCTTGCCGCGCTGGCGGACATAATTGGCGTAATCAATTTCGGTTCGGCGGGAAATATACGCCTGGGTTGAAAGCGCCAAATTCCGGCGCTCCTCAATCGCTTCCGTTACATTGATCAGGAAAGCATCTGATCCGGCACCGGAACCAAAGGAAGCCATCAGGATGCGGTCACCGGGCTGTGCCACGTCTAATATTGCTGTCAATCCGATCATGGCCGCCCCGGCATAAGTATTCCCAATCACGGGGGACAGCAGTCCGGTTTTAGTTTGTTCATCGGTAAATCCCAGCATTTTGGCTACCCGCTGGGGGAATTTTGTATTGGGCTGGTGGAAGACAGCATACTTAAAATCAGAGGCTTGATAACCAGTCTCTTTCAGCATCGTTTTTACGGAAGAGGTGATGTGCTTAAAGTAAGCCGGTTCGCCGGTAAAACGCTGCCCGTGTTCCGGATATTTCTGATACGCTCTGCGCCAGAAATCCGGGGTGTCTGACACAAATGAATAGCATGCCTCGATGCTTGCCAGGGACTCTTCTGCAGGACCCACAATGAAGGCTGCCCCGCCTGCCGCCGCCGTGAATTCAAGTTGATCTGCCGGCCTGGCCTGGGCAGTATCCATTCCAACGCATAAGGCATAATTTGCCATGCGTGATCCCACAAGCCCCATGCCGGCCACCATTGTTTCCGTGCCCGCCTTGCATGCAAACTGCCAGTCACCCGCCGAAATTGATTCTGTAGCGCCGATTGCTTCTGCGACAATCGTCCCGCTTGGTTTAACCGCATAGGGATGCGATTCTGAACCAATCCACACAGCTCGCAGATCCCTGGGATTGATGCCCGCCCTCTTGAGGGCGTTACGGGAAGCCTCGATTGACATGGTGATAACATCTTCATCAAGACCGGGGACTGCTTTTTCTTTGATTGGCAGGCTGCCTTCGCTGTCTTTCCAGATTCTGCTCACCTCGCTGGCAGGCAGCCGGTAACGCGGCACATACGCCCCGTACCCAATAATCCCTACCGGTCGTGCGGGTTTCATTACCAAAGGAGCGCTTTCTACAATATTGTTTTCCATCAACACCTTCCACTATCTGCCAGCCGGGATATTTATGAACCTGGCACCTGACATAATTTTATCAAAGCCTTTCAAATTCAATCATTTCATTATAAAGGTATTTATCTAGCGAACCGCAATCTCTCAGCAGGTTGGGCTATCCCTGCCACTCCTTGAGGATTTCCTGGGCACGTTCCAGGCGCACCCTGCCTTCTGCAACCAGTTGGGCAGCAACCGCATCCACTTGAGATCCCTCTGCCCCGGCAGCAATGGCTACCTGGCGGGAATGCAGCCCCATGTGTCCACGTTGGATACCTTCCGTTGCCAGTGCACGCAGGGCTGCAAGATTTTGTGCCAGTCCAACAGAAACGATAATTTCCGCCAGTTCTCCGGCAGTCTTTACACCCAGCAACTTAATTGCTGCCCGGGCAGCAGGATGGACCCGCGTGGCACCACCTACGATACCCACTGCCATGGGCATTTCCAGCGTTCCTGCCAGGTTCCCGTTAGCAGCCTGGCTCCAGGTGCTCAGGCTGGTGTAGCGTCCATCCCTGGCTGCATAGGCATGCGCCCCGGCTTCAACCGCTCTCCAATCATTCCCGGTTGCCAGTACAACCGCATCCACACCATTCATGATGCCTTTGTTATGGGTAGCAGCCCGGTAAGGATCTGCAGCGGCAAACCATCCTGCCTGGATGACGCCATCCCGGACAGCCTCTGCAGAATACTCGCCGAATGCCAGCACCTCAAGAGGAATTTCACATCGGGCTCTCCCCAGTCGCCGGTCGGCCAGGTTGGAAAGAATGCGCAGCAAAACCCTTCCACCGGTCAATGGATTCAACCAATGGCGTCAGCCGTTCTGTAGCAGTATTTATCGCATTTGCTCCCATTGCATCCCGTACATCAAAAATGAGATGCATTACCAGGAATGGCTGGGGGGCAGGTCCCTGGACAATTCGCACCTCAATATCGCGCGGACCTCCTCCCAGGCTGTTAAGCATTGGATCAACATCAGCTGCTTCAGCCAGAAGCCGTTCCTTGTTTTCCAGTAACTGCCGGCGTGCCGATTCCACATCATCCAATCCAATAATTTGCATTTGCCCGATCATCAGCGGGTCAGTGGCCTGCGCAGTAAATCCTCCTCCGGCACGCACCAGCTTGGCCATGAATGAAGCGCCTGCCACCACCGAAGGTTCTTCAACCACCATGGGAATTAGCACTTCCCTGCCATTTACAACAAAATTTTGGGCAATTCCCAAAGGAAGAGCATATGTTCCAATAACATTTTCTACCATCTTATCAGCCTGCGCAGCCGATAATCCCGTTTCCCCGCTTAATGACAATAATTCTTCCCGGGTTAATTCTCCCCTGCTCTCCAGAAATTGCAGGCGCTCCGCAATACTCATCTCATAAAACTTCCTGGCAGGGCCAGTCTCACCTGTCATTTCCTACTCCTGTAACCAGCAGACATATTCCGGAACGATAATCCTTTGAATCATAGACCATCCCTACTGGCAAAATCTATCAAATTTTCGCTGGTTAATGTATTATATAGCAGCGCTCATTAGGAAAGACAGTCCCTATCCAAACCGTGGTGGTGGCCTGGTTGGATTACTTACAATAATTTCAAATTACCCGGGAGAAGGCATGAAGACAACCATATTTCAAGTAGACGCATTTACCCACGATCCATTCCGCGGCAATCCTGCTGCGGTCTGCATTCTGGACTCTCCCAGGCCGGACGCCTGGATGCTGGCAGTAGCCCGGGAGATGAATTTATCGGAGACAGCTTTCCTGCTCCCCGAAGAGGGAGCCTACCGCTTGCGCTGGTTTACTCCGGCGGTTGAGGAAAAACTTTGTGGACATGCCACCCTGGCAAGCGCTCATGTTTTATGGGAATCAGGAAAACTCAAACCGGGCGAAACTGCACTTTTCAATACATTAAGCGGGGTACTTACTGCATCCAAACTTGGCAGCCTGATCGAACTTAATTTTCCTTCCACACCGCCAGAACCGGTAGAAACACCCCCTTTCCTCCTTGATGCACTCGGGGTATCTCCTCTATACGTCGGAAAAAGTCCTTTTGATTATCTGGTTGAGGTTGCGGATGATGAAATTGTAAAAAATCTTCATCCAAATATGACACTGTTGAGGGAAATTGATATTCGCGGGATCATCATAACAAGCCGGTCTACCGACCCAAAATATGATTTTATCTCGCGCTTCTTTGCCCCGCATGACGGGATTGATGAGGATCCCGTAACCGGTTCTGCCCACTGCTGTCTGGGTCCGTACTGGAAAGAAAAGCTGGGAAAAACTTCTTTCAAAGCATACCAGGCATCACCCCGCGGGGGTATCGTTGCGGTACGACTGGAAGGAAACCGCATTATCCTTGGAGGGGAAGCCGTAACCGTGATGGGTGGTGAACTGTACTACTAGCAGGAACCGGATTTTAATCAATCAAAACCAATGAGGACATCCAGTAAGGGTCATCTCCGGCAGAGGGAAGCACGCGGATCGAATCATAGCCCGCTTCCACTGCAGCAGGCGGAACATCCATCAGCATCTGGACTATTTCCTCACTGGCCTTATCCCGGGGTGTTTCAATGGAGCCAACTTCCTGCCCGTCACTACGGAAGGAAAGGCGAAATCCATCCCGGTTTCCCAGGTTGATTTGGATTTGACCGGCATGCTGAATTTCCCCCAGGTCAACCAGAACTCCGTCATCTTCAAAGGAGACCGCTTTCTCCAAATTTTCCGCTTGATTTTTTGTTAGAGTTAACGATTCGGGCAGATAATATCTTTCATAGTCGATCAGGTGGTTATATTGACCGGTATTCATTTTCCAAATCTTTTCCCACCGGGCAGGATCAAAGAAATCCCCGCGCGTGATAAGGCGTAAATATTCATAATACTCCGCCAACCCGGCATCTTTTAACAGGCTTTCATTGTTGTAGATCGATTCCACATAACCCTGTGGAATGATCCGGTGAAAATGGCCGATCCTCCAATCCAAATTACGAACCGGGGGTAACCTTGCCAGTAAAGGATCGGTTAAAGCAAACATATCAATATAATGGACATTTGGACCGGCGTAGTAACCCGAAACCCCCACATTGCTTTTGGGAAGAATGTAATAATCCTTTTTGGATTCCTCACGCGCTCGCAGCCCGCTCTCAACATCCGAGAGAATGGGCACTCCATCTACAACTTTATAATTGACCAGACCCATTTTTTCAAAATAATACAGGCGCTCGTCTGCAATCCCGTGTTCATTTAATTTTAATAGCCCGCTCTCCTCCTTCAAGGAAAATGGTCGGGATTGGTGCCCTGAATCCAATGATCGTAAGGGCAGCAAAAATGACCAGCATTGTGCGTGAGCCGATGCGGGAAAAAGGGACATCGGTTAGAGCAATAACTGCACATAGAAGCGGGGCTGCCAGGAACCGCCCGCTCATAAAATCCCCGCCAATTTTGACTGCATATAGGATGTAAAGCAGCACTCCGACAAGCACCGTGATACGCGGCGGGCTTTTTGATAAGATCACAACGATCAGGCTTACCAGTATCGCTACCAGGGCAATCGGATCACGCTCCAATGAATCCTGCAGGTAGAAAAAACCCTGCCTCCACAGCTCGCTGTCTGAAACAGACAGGTTCAGTTTTGCATAGGCTGTATTGGGAAAGGGGAAACCGTAATAGATAATAGAGAAAAGTTCCCATAGTATGATTGGAAATTGCCCAAGGACAACTGCCAGGACCGCACTCCAGCGTTGGCTTTTCCAGACCATATAGACCAGCGGGGGAAGGTAAAGAAGCGCTGTATCTAGGCGGTTAACCATACCCAGGGAAGCCAGCAAGGATAAGAGGAAGAGATTCCGGATGGTAAGACGTGCCCGAAAAAATAAAATATAAAAAACTACCAGGATAATATGGCTGAGTGGATTCTCAAGCCCGGAAGTTGAATAATCTACATAGGCGTTGGATAAACCCAGGATAAGCACCCCAACCACTGCAGCATTCGTTGATCTGGCAAGCTTACCGGAATACAATGCCACGGCTGCCAGGGAAATCACCACGGAAATCACAATAACGGTGATGAAAATCTCGCCTGTAAATGCATAAAAAAAACTGACCAGAAACATCCATAATGGGTGGGTATACGCTTGAACCCGTTCAGCGGTGTTCCACGTGAGGCGGTATCCATTCACCAGGTTATCCACCGTGCGGAAGGTAATATAGGCGTCATCACTGAGCCAGGCTCGGCGCAGGATAATAATCAAAAACAAAAACAGCATTAGGATGATTGGGAGAGACGTCTGCAGTCTATCGGACGTTTTTTGGCTGGTTTGGTTGTTTGAATTTACCATTTTCCTAAGATAACCCGCTGTTTTTTGGGGTGATACACAAGATTCCTTGGGATATTACCACATTTTCCTTGAATAAGAATAAGCCGGATGAATTTGGCCTGCTTCCTGCATTTATCGGAGACCATGCAGGATATGCTATAATTCGAAAACTGCCACTCACTATGAAAGAACTCTAAATATGCAATTATTTATTACTGGAGCAGCCGGCTTCCTTGGTTCAGTCCTATCAAATAAACTGGTTAGAGCGGGACATAAAGTCCGTGCCCTGGATGACCTTTCTACCGGGAATGAAAAAAACCTGCTTCCTGAGGTTGAATTCGTCCAGGGAGATGTCAATGACCGCCCAAAATTGTGGTCGTTATTAAATGGAGTGGACTGTGTCTTTCACCTGGCCGCCCGCGTTCTGGTCCCGGAATCCGTTCTATACCCGAGAGAATACAATCATGTAAATGTTGGTGGAACAGTCACCTTAATGGAAGCCATGCGGGATGTTGGGGTTAAGCGGGTTGTATTGATCTCATCCGGAGCCATCTTTGGTATCCAGGAACAGCAGCCCCTGAAAGAGGATTTTATTCCTAATCCCCGCTCACCCTATGCAGTTTCCAAATTGGCCGCCGAATATTATGTGCGCACTATCGGGAGTCTCTGGGGCATCGAAACAGTCTGCCTGCGTGTTTTTAATGCATATGGACCCGGGCAGTACCTGCCTGCAGTTCACCCGCCGGTCATACCCAACTTTATTAACCAGGCTTCCAAAAATGGCACCCTCGTCATTCACGGCGATGGTTCTCAAACACGGGATTATGTATATATCGATGATGTTGTCAGTGCCATGGTTTCAGCCGCATCAGCACCGGGTATTGACCGGGAAGTACTCAATGTTGGCAGCGGTGTGGATACAAGCATCCGCGATCTGGCAAGGTTGGTCACAGATATTACCAGGGGTAAACCAGAAATCGTCTATAATCCCCGCCACGACCCGGGACCTGATCGGATGTGCGCTGATATTACCCGTGCTCGGCAAAAGTTGGGATATACACCCATGACGCCTTTAGAGATCGGTCTCCAGAGAACCTTCGAGCTGGATCAGCGGTTTCCCCTATTAAAATAAACTTCCCCTCTACACACAGTGCCGCTGGGCACACTCCAATAAACAGACCATAAGCAGGGTCATTGCCCACCATTAATCGATTCAATCAATAGTCAAAAAATACAAATCGTTATGACCGCCCGGATCATCCTGCCTCAAAATTTCTATCTGCGACCGGTTACAGAAGTAGCCCGGGATCTATTAGGGAAAAGGCTGGTTCGGGTAATGGATGGCAGGCGGCTGTCCGGCACAATTATAGAGACAGAGGCATACAATGGTGAGGAGGACCTTGCTTGCCATGCACACGCCGGGCTTACTCCCCGAACAAAAATCATGTACGGCCCTGCGGGCCATGCATATATCTATTTCACCTACGGAATCCATTGGATGCTTAATTGTGTGACTGGCGAGGTTGGTTATCCGGCAGCAGTGCTGATCCGCGCCCTGTTCACTGATGAGGGATTGGATGTTATTGCTGCCCGACGCCCGGGAATATCCAGAACGGATTGGACGAACGGTCCAGCCAAAATTTGCAGGGCATTTAATTTAGATAAATCCTTCAACAGCAAGCCCCTTTACAGCCCTGAAGAACCTTTATACCTGGAATATCACCTGGAATTTCCAGATGATTCCATCCAATCAGGTCCCCGGATTGGAATTGACCATGTCCCGGAACCATGGCGTAGTATCCCATGGCGTTTTCGGGTTAATTATTACGGTAATTAGGGATTATAATTTTTTTTACTAACAGCGGTTTTTCCAACCAGTAATACCTACCCAGGAGAATATTCATGTTCCGCAGAAACACTTTGGATAATACACCGGCAACCGCCCCGACCGAACGGGTGACCTCCATTCTTGGTCCGGGGATTAACTGGCAAGGAAATTTGCGCGGCAGTGGCGGCGTGCGTATTGAAGGTACTTTTGAAGGCGATATAGCTATCCGCGGTCTTGTTGTTGTTGGTGAAAGCGGCCGAATTACCTGCGAGACAATTAAAACCAACACATTGATTGTAGCCGGCTCTTTGCGTGGAAATGTAATTGCAGAAAAACTTGAGATTCGCAGCACCGGGAGGGTATGGGGTGATGTGGTCACCACCTCCTTTTCAACGGAAGAAGGGGCTTTTCTGCGTGGGCAGGTCAGGATGGAAGAGAAAATCGAAATAATCCTTGAACCAGGGGGGCCAAAAACATCTGATTCAGCATCTCCGGAAGTGATAAGCAAACCGGAAAAACCAAACGATGAGATGGATGGTCAAAATTGAATCTTCCTACCCTGGCAGGATTGATCTCAGAATGGCTGGGAGTAATTGGATTGACCATGCTGATCGGGACAAGCCCACGGTTTAAGAATATTCGTCCTATTGCATTTCTGTATCCACGCAGGGAAGGTATTTTATCCCTTTATTTTTTCAGCCTGATTTTCATTTTTGCGGTCATTTATTACACCCCTGCTTTAAGTCCCAGTCCGCTGATCGATTTGTTTTTCGACAAGCTTCTTCAGGGAATCTTTTGGTTTTGTCTGGTTTGCCTGGTTCCATTGCTTATCCTTATCCAGGTGCGAAAACAACCCTGGCGCAGTGCTGGCTGGCCGGCAGACCGGTTAAATGCCTCATTGCGCCTCAGCCTTGCACTGGTATTCTTGACCCTTTTTTTGCGGGGAGCCTTGTATCGTCTTTTAGACGGGATTTCCAGGCAGGAAATCCAAAACCTGCTCTTCTGGCTGGGAATTGCTCTTATTGAAGAGACAATTTTTCGCGGATTCTTCCAGACCAGGTTCTCAAATTGGTTGGGGAAAAATCGCGGCTGGTTTCTGACCGCCTTCCTGTTCAGCGTATGGAATATCCCTCGGTTTATGTATTCCCCCCATCCGCTGCTGCTGACATTACCCCTGTCGCTGGCATTTACTTTCCTGCAAGGTCTGCTGCTGGGATGGATATATACAAAAAATGGTCATGTTGCAGCAGGAGGAATTTACAGCGCTTTATCGGCATGGATTTCTTACCCCATTTAATCCTTATAAGTTGATTATCTGCCATTCAAACCTGCCCATTTTAGGATTTATTTATGAAAATGTCGGATCTTTTTTCACAGACCTTGCGTGAAACTCCAGGAAAAAAAGAAGCTGTTGGAATACAGTTGCTTTTACGGGCTGGTTACCTTCATAGAGGTGCATCCGGAGACTATGCGCACCTGCCTCTTGGATTAATGTCCATCCGCAAAATGGAAAATGATTTACGCCGCTCACTTCTGCTTCTAGGAGGGCAGGAGATATCCTTTCCGTTGAAAGGCTGTCCGGCAATAGATCCGTTTTCTTTGAACAAGGGCAATAAAGGGCTTTTGGAAATTATCTCTAGAAATATTCACTCCTATCGGCATTTACCCAAAATCATCTTCCATTTCGGCATTGAACAATCCGCCAAATTGATGGAGCCCGCTGAAATCCTTCGCATGGATCATTTCCATTCGTGGCACAGTTATAGCCTGGTTAGCGGCCAGACTGAGCTGGATGAACAATACAGGCATCAAACCCAGCTCCTTGAGACTGCCCTGAAGAGATGGGAACTCCCCTTTATAGCCGTCCCGTGGGAAGATTCGTCCATGTTAAACCAGGAAATAACCCAAATCTATTACCCGGCAGAGTTGGGGGAAGAGACCATCCTTCGTTGTCCGGTGTGCGGGTATCTGGCGAACCGGATGGCAGCGCGATTTGCCAAGGGCAATCCCTCTGGAGATAACCAGCTGCCTTTAGAGTTGGTCCACACCCCTGGAGCACATACCATTCAATCCCTGGCTGATTTCCTGGGCATTTCAACCAGGCAAACCGCCAAGGCTGTATTATTTACTGCTGGTTTCGAAGATCCTCATAATGTACCGAAAGAACAATTTATCTTTGCCGTAATCCGGGGAGATCTCGAAGTCAATGAAATCAAACTTGCCCGTCTCCTTGGGGCAGATTCTCTGCGTCCTGCCACCGAGGATGAAATCCGCTCGGTTGGTGCTGAGCCGGGTTATGCCTCACCAATCGGTTTAAATAATGTCCGGGTTATACTGGATGACAGCATCTCCATTTCCACGAACCTGGCCGTTGGATCCAACCGGCCCGGGTACCATTTCATCAATGCAAACTATGGGCGGGATTATTCAGCAGAGATCGTTGCGGATATCGCCCTGGGATTTGAGCAGGCCTCCTGCCCCGTCTGCTGTGCAAAGTTATCCGCTCAAAAAGGGGCTCTCATCGGCAGTGTCCAAAAATGCGGGGCTGTACCAGCAAATGCGCCTGTAACCTACCTGGATTCTCTCGGTCAAGCCCAGCCAATTAGGATGAACACAAGCACCCTGGATTTGGATAGGATCCTGGCCTGCAGCGCCCAGGAACATCATGACGACAACGGACTGGTCATGCCGCTCAGCCTGGCTCCATACCAGGTTTTTCTGGTGGTGATTAACAGTAAAAATGGAAGCAGCGAAAAGTTTGCTGAAAATTTCTACCAATCGATGCTGCAGGCAGGACTGGATGTCCTGCTGGATGATCGTCCGGAACGGGCTGGTGTCAAATTTAATGATGCTGACCTGATTGGATCACCGCTAAGACTGACAGTTGGTGAACGGTCACTGCAGGAAAACCGGATTGAGATAAAACCGAGGAATACAAGTGAAATTATTTCTGTCCCGCCAGGTGAAATCCTCGATTATCTGATGGCATTTATTAATCCTGAAGCCTGACCACAAAACCTTTGACCTGTTAGGCATAAATCACCCCTGGCTGGTTATTCAACCTGAAAGATAGTAGAATTACACCCATGATGAGCCAAATTTTTCCCCCCATTCCCATGTCCTCGCCGGATTTAACCGATGCGGAGAGGCAAGCCGTCCTTGAAGTGGTTAATACACCCAACCTCAGCATGGGGCCTAAAATCAAGGATTTTGAGGATGCATTCCGCCAGTACAGCGGTTCAAAACATGCCATTGGTGTCAGCTCTGGAACTACTGGGCTTCATCTTTGTATCCGCGCCATCAATATTCAGCCGGGTGATATCGTCATTACCACCCCTTTTTCATTTGTCGCTTCAACAAATGTAATTCTCTATGAAAACGGACTCCCGGTATTTGTCGATGTGGACCCACAAACCGGCAACATCGATCCATCTTTGGTCAGCCAGGCAGTTGCGGACCTTTATAATAGCCAGGAAGGTGCCAGCCGCTGGCTTCCGAATAACGGAATCCACGGCAACGGCCGCCTTAAAGCCATTCTACCGGTAGATGTATTTGGCCAGCCTGCTGATATGGATCCAATCCGGCATGTCTGTGAGCAGTTTGATTTATCCCTGATCGAGGATTCCTGCGAAGCCCTTGGGGCTGAATACAAGGGGCGTAAAGCTGGTACACTGGGGGACTTTGGTGTATTCGCCTTTTATCCCAACAAACAGATCACAACCGGTGAAGGGGGTCTGGTTATCACCGATAATGACCACGCTGCTGACCTTATGCGTGCCCTCCGCAACCAGGGGCGAGCCCCGGGAGATACCTGGCTCCAGCATACCTATCTAGGATACAACTACCGCCTGGATGAGATGAGTGCTGCCCTGGGAATTATCCAACTTTCCAGGCTGGAAGAACTTCTCGCCCGGCGGCATCGTGTCGCCGAGTGGTACAACCAATATCTTCATAAGATCCAGGGGGTAACGCCTCCTTACCTTTCTCCCACTACTACCCGGGTGAGCTGGTTTGTATATGTAATCAAGCTGGATCACGGCATTAACCGTGAGCATGTCGCCCAGTCCCTGGAGCGGCAGGGAGTTCACGTGCGGCCTTATTTCCTCCCGATCCATCTTCAGCCTTACATGGTTGAACGCTTTGGATACCAGCAGGGAGCATACCCGGTGACAGAAGACCTGGGAAGACGATGTCTGGCACTGCCATTTTCCGGAAAAATGAGTGAAGAGCAGGTGCAGCATGTCAGTCAGGCATTAGAGAATTCGCTGCATTAATCTCCAGCTGGTGAATAAGCCTCCGGTTTCAGGTTATGAATTTATCAAATGAATTTTACCCCCCGAAGCGCCGCGGCATAATTTTCCATATCAGTCTTGCACTGGTCCTGGTCGCTGCCGGGGGCTATTTGTTCTGGCTGGCTGTGGAACAGGAAGCAGGCTCTTTTTTCCTGATCCTCATGCTGGGAGCCATCCTGATATTTGTTCCCATCCCGATACTCGTCTATCGTGCATATAGCCTCAGGCAGTCACGCTACCTCATCGACCGCCAGGGTTTGCGTTTGCGTTGGGGATTAAGGGCTGAAGATATTCCTCTGCCTGAAATTGAATGGGTACGGCCAGCCAGCGAACTTGCCATGGATCTCCCCCTGCCGCGCTTTTCCTCACCTGGAGCGATTGTTGGCAGCCGAATTGTCCAGGACCTGGGCATGGTCGAATACTTTGCCTCTGACCCATCCACTATGGTTCTCATCGCTACGTACAATAAAATCTATGTCATTTCACCGGAAGATAAAAAATCCTTCCTGGCAGTTTTCAGCCGGATGGTTGAAATGGGCAGCCCTTCTCCACTGAAGTCATATTCTGCACTTCCGGTGGTTTTTTTCCGGAATGTATGGACAGACCGTATGGCAAGGCTGTCACTAATCAGCGGAATCGCCCTGACAATCGGTCTTTTTATTTTGGTTGCTGCTGTGATCCCCTCCATATCGTCGTTCCAACTGGGATTTAATCGCCTTGGTCAGCCGCTCGAGGCTGGTCCTTCAGCAAGACTGCTTTTACTTCCAATCCTGGCTTCATTTACACTGGCCTTTGATGTACTTGCGGGGCTTTTCTTTTACCGCAGACCCCGTAAGCAGTCTATTGCATATCTGTTATGGGCCAGCAGCTCTCTTGTTCCCATCCTCCTGATCATTGCTACCCTGTTTATGTTATGACAATAAACTCTGCGCAAATAATTTTGGGATTTGTCCTTGCTTTGATTATTTCCCTGATCGCCTGGCGTGCGCACATGCTGAGCCAGGGAGGAGCAGTTGCAGCAACCCTTCTCGGCATGGTGGTATTTGGATTTGGTGGATTAGGTTGGGCGGTTCTGCTTATCGCTTTTTTTCTATCATCCAGCCTGTTATCCCGATTTTCCAGGGATTCAAAAAGCAGTCTGAATGATAAATTTTCTAAGGGATCCCGCCGGGATGCCGGACAGGTGCTAGCCAACGGATTTATCCCCGGTGTTTTTTCTTTCCTAAATCTGATTTACCCCTCCAATCCAATCCTTTGGATGGGATTTGCCGGTTCACTGGCTGCAGTAAATGCGGATACCTGGGCAACCGAGCTGGGGGTGCTTGGAAAACAGGCACCCCGCTTAATCACCAGTTGGAAAACGGTGGAAAAGGGGGAGTCCGGCGGTGTAACCGGCTTGGGAACCCTGGCAGCACTGGGGGGTTCGTTATTCATTGCAGCTGCATCTGTTCTAATAGGAAAAATAATTTTTGTGGGTGATATCTTGTTCAACCCAATCCTGGTATTGATCTGCATCACCTTTGCCGGTTTTTGCGGCTCATTAATCGATTCTGTTCTGGGGGCAGCTGTCCAGGCATCTTATTTTTGCCCGGTATGTAACCAACGCACGGAGCACTTTCCCCGGCATACCTGCGGAAACCACACTTCCCTGGTCAGCGGTCAATCATGGCTGAATAATGATGGTGTTAATATAATTTGCGCTTCTGCTGGAGCAAGCCTATCGATTTTCTCCTGGTTATTCCTGATTTAAGAACCGGTCATATCCTTGAACCACATCCTTTATGCCTATCGGATCTACCTTGCAGATAGTGCCGGTATGTCCGCTCTGGTCTGGATGGCTTTTTCTGTAGGTTTCCTCTACAGGACAAACAATGCCGGTTTAAATCCTCTCCAGCTTATCCTGGTTGGCACCTTGCTGGAAATCCTCATCCTCTTTAATGAAATTCCCGCCGGGGTTGTTGCCAATTTATTCAGACGCAGGTTCCGTATTTCCCTGTGAGATATTTTTCCTAAAAATTGAAATAATTAGTTAATCCTCTCCCGGCCGGATTTTATTCTCATTGGAGATAAAGCGCCTGCAATAAATTGGCTTGTCGCCATACTCATTTTATAACAGGGATTATTAACCATCCACGCCGTAATAAATCCTGATTTCTTGTATTCGGAAGTCTATAAGACAGATTATTTACACCACATTCGCAGGTAAAAATAACCACTTACCTTATCCTTCGTCAGGATTTGCGCCCAGCCATTTTCATCCTCCGGACCGATCAGGCTGATAACATCTCCTTCACGTGCAGTTCCAATTACCGGGAAAGTGCTGCCCGCTCCCGAGCGGATATTGATGGTGCCATTCTCAAATCCGGTCCTGACCACACATGTCTTGGGTGTTGGACGAGGGGGAAGCAGGGCAGATCCTGAGAGGATCGGCGCCGGTACATCCGTTGGTGGCGGGGTAAGAGTGACCACGGCGGATGCTGCTGATTCCGTATTCTGCGCCCGAAGGTCTGTAACCTCACCTGATCCAATTAAATTGTTGAAAAACATTGTGATATTGTCACTTAAAGACGGAATAAATTGGGTTATTTGTTCAGGATAAGTTGCTCCCAGCGATACTCCAATGCTAAGTGCAAGCAGGATTACCAGGAGATAGATGATAAATTGACGCGTCCCTCTGGAACGGTAGTACATTGATTTTTTTCCTTGTAACAATTAGCCGGATAGGCATTACCGGTAACGCCAGGAATATCTGACAGGAATTATAGTTTATATTAAATAGTAGAAGAAATATTGCAGAGATATAAAGATAACTATTATTATCTCTGGATGATTACCAATTTGGCGGCATCGTCACCAATAAATTTCCGGCCGGTTTTTCCCGTCACTGGTTACAAATTAGACCGGTAACTTTCCAATCCAAAAATCCCTTTAACCAGTCCAAAATAAATGCGGTGATAATCCTTCAATGGGTAGGAATTCTCAATTCGACCATCCAGAAAATGCGATGGATCCAGGTCTGTCCAGTAATTTTTTTTGCACTCCAGGATTAATTCCGCTTCAGCAAATGCGGGAGAAGCAACAATTTGGGATCCGATGGGTGTCAGTCCGGACTCCGCTATTTTATCCCCATCCCGCCCGGATTTTGTCCCCAGCAAATCCAGGGCAGAGTGGTATTTCGACGGAAAAGCACACAGGGTAAATGAATCATTTTCTTCCATAAATTTGTATGTGTAGCGGGTAGGCCTGACAGCAACCATGGCAAACGGGATAGACCAGATCACTCCCAGGCTTCCCCATCCGATTGTCATTGTATTATATTGTCCTTTTGCATAATCCCCGCTGGTAAGCAGAATACCCTGGCCCTTCCAAATCGAAAATGCCTTGTAATTCAATTCTTCATACGGAATGGCACTTAAAGTCATTTTTATTGTCTCCTGTATAATTTAGAATTTTTCCGAAAGATAGCAGCAATCAATTTATTGTTTTATGAATCCCACTGCCGTCCAGTTGTCATCGATCGCAACATGATTGGTTACCGCAAATCCCTGCCTCAAACACATTTCCTGGATTTTATGTTCATCCAGGATTGAATCATCCGAAGGAATATTTATTGGATACGTAATCCACAACAAACCTCCCGGCTGTAAAACCTGGCAGGTAACCGGTAAGAGCCCGTTCAATTCTATCTCGGTTTTTACAAAAAGCTGGATAAAATTTAATGGTCCGGACAGGCTTTTTATAAGGAGGGTGTCTCCCTGTAATTCCCCAAGTAAATCCGGGTAGTCCTCAGGGTGATTAATCAGCGCTCCTCGTGTGCCCGGTTTTATTCCAAGCCTGGATCCCAGGTCGTGATTAATTTCTGGTACGCCCGATAATATGAGGTTGATTTCCTCCAACTCCTGTTTCGTAAGGTTCCAATCTGCCGAAACGAGGCTTGCCTGGAACTGCTCCCAAGTGGAAGCCCCTGGAATTACTGCGCAGACACCCGCCTGCGCCAGAAGCCATGCAAGGGCAGCATCCGTCAATTGGTGATCTCTTTGTCTTGCCCAACTCTCCAAATTCTCCAGTTTTTCAAAAAAGGGTTCGCGCATATATTGGCGCACATAGCTGTTGGTTTCTCCCCGTGAACCTTGCGGAACAGGCGTATCCCTTCTATATTTCCCCGTTAAAAATCCGCCTGCCAGTGGATAGTAGGGGATAAAACCAACGCCGAATTCCCGGCAGTACGGGAGTACTTCTCTTTCCACCTTTCTTTCAAACAGTTGATAATGGGATTGGATCACTATGAAAGGTGACCATCCCCTGGTTTCCGCCAGCAGATTTGCACGGGCCAGCTGCCAGGATGCAAAGGAGGAACATCCAATGTAATTCACTTTTCCAGCCCGCACTAAATCATCCAGGGCACGCAGGGTTTCTTCGATGGGAGTATGATTATCCCAGTAATGGATATAATACAGGTCAATATGGTCTGTGCATAGCCTTTTCAGGCTTTGTTCCAGGCTGTTCATCAAATGATAGCGGGATGCGCCCCGGTCATTTGGGCCTTCACCAACTTCATAAAAAAACTTGGATGCCAGAATTACCTTTCGCCGGTGCGTCTGTAACGCCCGCCCAATATATTCTTCAGACAATCCCTTTTGATAGTAATCAGCCGTATCAATTAAGTTAACACCTTGGTCAATGGCACCAAGGAGGATACGTTCAACCTCCTTGTAAGTTACTTTTGGTGAACCAAAGCGGTTTGTCCCCAGTCCAATTACTGAGGTAAGAAGCCCGGATTTCCCAATTTTTCGGTATTCCATGATTAGAACCTTTCGATTATTGCAGACATTGATTATCCAAACCGGTATCAGTCATCTGGCTGTATGGCAGGTTTTCCAATAATTGCATCAATTTCATCCAAATCCTGGGGGGTGAGGCACCAATCTGCAGAAATCATATTGGTTTCAAAATGTTCCAACCGCGTTCCACCTGAAATTACCGAGACCACTGCCGGTTGGGCTAACAGCCAGGCATGTGCCAGGTCTGTGAGCGTTCTATTGTGGTCATTTGCCCAACCAGATAGCTTATCCAGTTGATCAAAATAAAAATCATTCATAAATTTCTGAACATAGGCGCTGTTTTCCCCGCGTGATCCCGCCGGTGCAGGCTGGTTACGTTTGTATTTGCCGGTTAGAAAGCCTCCTGCCAGGGGTAAGTATGGGATAAAACCCACCTTGTGAGCCCGGCAGTAGGGCAGAACCTCCCGTTCCACATCCCTGTTAAACAGGTGGTAATGAGATTGAATAACAATAAAAGGAGCCCAGTTGCGAAACTCAGCCATCAGGTTGGCGCGTGCCAACTGCCAGGCAGCAAAATCCGAACACCCAACATACCGCACTTTTCCGGCCCGAACCAGGTCATCCAGGGCGCGTTGTGTTTCTTCAATTGGCGTATTCTCATCCCACCTGTGCACATAGTAAAGGTCAATATGGTCAGTTTGCAAACACTGCAGACTATCCTCCACCGTATTCATCATATGGTAACGTGAACACCCCGCTTCATTTATAGCGTCACTGAGTCTAAAATAAAATTTAGTCGCCAGTACAACCTCTCTGCGTCGCCCTTTTAAGGCTTTACCGATATATTCTTCCGACCGGCTTTGTTGGTAGGTATTTGCTGTATCAATAAAGTTGATTCCTTTTTCCAGGGATACATTGATAATTCGGCTGACCTCTTTAAATGGCAGGTTCTCCGATCCAAATTGGTTGGTTCCCAAACCAATGACAGAGACTCTCACTCCCGAATGACCTAATTGACGATATTGCATCTTTCTATTCTCCCGGACCTATGACGATTATTCATCCCCATTTGTGTTAGATATTTCAATTTAAGCCAGCAGTTGTATATCCTGATAACGGAATTGTTGTTAAATGGATAATCGTAACCATTTGATTATCCTTTATTGTACTAAATCCCTGGCTTCAGGATTTCAAGATTAAATCCAATTTCACAAAACCGGCAATGAAAATTTTTAAGATTCTATGCTTAAGATTCATACCATGTCCCATTAGCATTATTTGCAAATCGTACTATAATCCAACTTATGTTTTTTTGGTCATCCCCCCCTTTGCAGCTATTCAATTTCACATCAAAATTTCTCTTTTGGAGCAATTATGTTCATTAAACTACGCAAACTGATTTTACCATTAGCACTCATCGCCCTGGTAGTAATTGTGGGAGTCCGCCAAACCCGTGTTCATGCGTCACAGGGTAACCTGGATTTGCTGGCCGGGCAGACGGGGACTGCTGCCCCGTCCCCAAGCGCCACCCCCCAGCCTTCCCCGACGGTCAACTCCCCGGCACCCACAACCCAGCCAACCCCGGCAGCTGTACAGGCAGGCTTACCGGAGACCAGGATTTCTGAAAAGGACGGGATGGAACAGGTATTTGTCGCAGCCGGGGAATTTACCATGGGCACCAAAGATACGGACGCCAAATTAACCATAGAAGGTGGACGTGCCTACCCGGAAATTCCGAGTTTCACCTATTACCTGGATGATTACTGGTTCGACAAATATGAGGTAACTAACGGACAGTGGAAATTATGCGTCGCCGATGGAGTTTGCAAGGAACCAAATTTGATGCGTTCCACCACACGGACAGAGTACTACCCACTTGCCGAATTTGATAATTATCCAGTCCTGTATATCAGCTGGTTTATGGCTGATGAATATTGTGAATGGGCTGGCAGGAGGTTACCTACCGAAGCCGAATGGGAAAAGGCAGCCCGCGGAAACGATGCGAGGAGATACCCCTGGGGGAATGAACCTATTACAGAAGAACGGGCAAATTTCTGTGATATCACATGCCCAAAACCCCACGCCAATCCGCTTTTTAATGATGGTTATACCGACACAGCACCTGTGGGTAGTTTCCCGAAAGGTGCCAGCGCGTATGGGGCTCTGGATATGGCTGGAAATGTCTGGGAATGGACCAGTACTATCCCGGAACCATACCCATACGACGCAACGGATGGAAGAGAAGCAGAAGTCGGGTTTGAAAGGGTCTGGCGGGGCGGAACATGGACAAACGGGGTTTGGTGGCAGCGTGCCTCGATCCGCTACCGATCTGTACCGACATACTGGTACGGCAACCTGGGATTTCGCTGCGCTTCAACAGATTAGCCTCCCAGAATATTCATTCTAAATAACTTGACCGGCAGGTTCGATTAATCCGCCAGAACAGGCGTATTGGGAAATCTACCGGTCAATTCTATTTAAACTCCGCCCCGGAAAAAGCGGTTATGCATGCCCTGTAATTCCAGTAACAAACCGGTTCTATTTGTTCAGCCAGGATCGAATCATCCCTGCTTTTTCTATCCGGCCCAGTCTGAGATAGGCGTGATACTCATAATCTAATGACATAACCGGCACATGCATCTCATCCATATCCAGCCACTTCCTGTATGTTTCAACCATAACTGGAACATCCCAGGCATAGTTATCCTGGCGATGCCTGATATCGCCCATAATCTCGACAATAATACCGTCAATTTCAAGCATACCCAGGTGAGAGCAGATCAGCTCAGATTCAATCAAACGGACTGGCTTGATCACATATTCCTCAAAGGTACGCTCGATATCATAAGCGCCTTCTTTGTTCGTCTGTAAATCAATGTCGTGAACCTCAAGCGGCATTCCCTGGAGAACCATTCCTGCACTACCCGTAAGCACCCAGTTGATGGAACTGTCTTTCAGGTAAATGACAATTTTTTTCAGGACATTAAAATAAGGGCTCGGAAGCATGGCATTGTTCCCATTTAATTCTCATTGGCAGCTAATCCGCCAGAATTACCTTCCAGCTGGACACCCGCACCAACTCATTAGTTTTTATTAAAATATGGTTTTCCATCTAGAGCCGGGTGAAGAATATCCGTCATGCACTGACCGGGTTGGTATGAAATGGGGATTGGAAGCTTGGTGGATTAATTAATATCCAGTTGAAACGCAGTATTCCTCTAATTTTACTGGAGATTAATGGAAGCCTGCAAAACCAGATTAAAGAGGGAATTTGGCATCAGGCTGAGGATTACCAGGGCAAAAGCCGCACCGATTGCCAGGAAATTCAACCAAATCTCTTTCCTCACAATTGGCGTACCACTGCGCATAAACATGGTCAAAATGACCTTCAGGTAAAAATAAGCCGATATCACGGATGCAATTACACCAATTACTGCCAGGGAAACGAAACCGCCTTCAATGGCAGTACGGAAAAGATATAACTTTCCCCAGAATCCAAGCGTCATCGGTATCCCGGTGAAGGAAAACATGAATATGGCCATGGGTACAGCCAGCCAGGGATGCTTGGTTCCCAATCCGGCATAATCGTCCATTTCAAGCCCATTTCCATCGGTCCTCTCCATGGCAATGATAACTGCCCAGACTCCAAAAGTGGCAATTGCATACGCAACCAGATAGAAGAGCATGGAGGCGATTGAATCACTCAACACCGCCTTCTGGTTGTAAGAGACAAATGCCATTAGCAGGTAGCCGGAATGGGCAATACTGGAATAAGCCATCAAACGTTTTAAGTTATTTTGTGAAACTGCAAGCAGATTTCCTATAACCATCGTTAAGCCGGCTAGCACCCATAAGACCGGGACGAGGTTTTCAGAAATGCTGGGAAAGATAACAATGAACACACGCATCAATGCTGCCAAACCGGCAGCCTTTGCGCCAAATGACATGAACCCCGTTACAGATGAGGGAGCACCTTGGTAGACATCCGGAATCCACATATGAAATGGGACGATTCCCACTTTAAAACCAAATCCAACCAGCAGGAGGCCTGCCCCAAGGATGAATAATTCAATATTGACTTCCCCGGAGGTAACAGCAGACACGATATCGGGTAAATTTATGGAACCTGCAGCCCCAAAAACCATCGCCGTACCAAATAGGATAATCGCCGATGCAAATGTTCCCATCAAAAAATACTTAAGAGCCGATTCCTGGGATGCTGCCCGATAATAGAAAAAACCGGATAAAAGGTATAAAGGAATGGATAGCAGTTCCAGCGCCAGGAAGATTACCAGCAGGTTGTTGGCATATCCCATGAGTATCATCCCGCAGACAGAAAACAGCAGTAATGGATAATACTCGCCTCGTTCAATTTGCATCCGCTTCAGATAATCCTTTGCCAGGATTATGCCTGCTATTCCGCCTGATAAAAATAAAACGCTTAGAAATCTCGCAAATCCGTCAACTACAATCATGCCTCCCAAAATTGGTTCAGAACTCTGGTAAGGGATTAGGGATAATCCTGTTGCAACAATAAGACCCAATGCCGCCAACCAGGCAGTGATGCCTTTCCGGTGATTAGGTATCCATAAATCGATTAAAAGTAAAATAACCGTCCAGGCGAGCAGAGCAACAAGGGGTAGGATTGCTTTCAAATCATTACCAGTCATTGGCTCAGCTCCTTAATGTAACGCCACGGATGTCGATTGCAAGTATGCCAGCATGCCTTCAACAGTTGGATTAATGATTTCAAAAAACGGTTTGGGGTAAATACCTATCCATAAGACCAGTACTAATATCGGAATTAATATGGTCAATTCGCGCAGGTGAATATCCGGCATCGGATTATTTTCCATGTCCCCTATTGGGCCTAAAAATATTTTTTCAAACATAAATAGCAGGTATATCGCCGTCAGAATCACCCCCACGGCGGCAATAACGCCAAACCAGGTAGATGCAAGAGTTTGTGATCCAAAAGCTCCCAGCAGAATATTAAATTCCCCTACAAAACTATTTAAACCAGGCAGTGCCATGGACGAAAGGGTAATAATAAGCGTCAGGCTGCCAAAGGTTGGCATCAATTTCCAAAGCCCTCCATAAGATGCCAGTTCGCGGCTGTGCCGTCTCTCAATCAACATTCCAAATATTAAAAACAGTGCTCCCGTCGTCAATCCGTGATTAACCATTTGCAGGATACTGCCCGAAATCCCCTGTTGGTTTAGCGCAAAAATTCCTAAAACTATAAAACCGAGGTGGCTGATGGAGGAATAGGCAAGTAATCGTTTTATATCTCGCTGCGCAAAAGCCACGGCTGCACCATAAATAATTCCGATGACTGCCAAACCGGCCATCCACGGAGCAAATTGAATCGTTGCCTGTGGAAAAAGAGAAAGGTTGAAACGCAGCAAACCATACGTCCCCATTTTTGCCAGGACTCCCGCCAGGATCGCAGAGCCAGCGGTCGGGGCTTCGGTGTATGTATCCGGTAACCAGGTATGCAGCGGCCAGATAGGTGCCTTGACGGCAAAAGCCAGGGCAAACGCCAGGAATAGCCAGGTTTCAGCACCAGCAAATGTGCTGCGGGCATTGATTAAGTCCGGAATCGCGTAGGAACCCCCTTGCCAGCCCAAATAGAGGATAGCCAGCATCAGCATGACCGATCCTGCCATGGTAAACAGGAAAAATTTTAGGGTTGCGTACAACCTGCGCTCCCCACCAAATATTCCAATCATGAAATACATCGGCAGGAGAACAAACTCCCAAAATATAAAGAAGACTACCAGATCGAATGCCAGGAACACACCCAACAGGCTGGTTTCCAGC
This sequence comes from uncultured Chloroflexia bacterium, assembly GCA_963747965.1. Lineage (GTDB taxonomy): Bacteria > Chloroflexota > Anaerolineae > Anaerolineales > Anaerolineaceae > CAVVGZ01. The sequence goes on from CAVVGZ010000008.1 coordinate 130,025, forward strand.
AGCAGGAAGGAAAGCATGAATTCTTTTACCCGTTCCAGAATTACATTCCAGGTAGAGAGGATGATCAGCGGAGCAAGAAATGTGGTTAATAAAACCATCATCAATCCTAATCCATCAATAGCCAGGAAAAATTGAACCGGTGATCCAGCCAGGTTTACCCACGGGATATTCACTGCCAGTTGAGGCTGGGTTGTGGTTTTGTCAAACATGGATAATAGCCAGATCGCCAATCCAAAATTGATGATGGTTGTGGATAACGCAGTCCAGCGAATGGCACCAATCTGGTTCTTCGGTATAAAGAAAATGATACAAAAACCTATCAAAGGGAAGAAGGTCACCAGAACCAGAGGGGGAATTAACCAATTCATAATCAGTCCTTAATAAAATTTCATTGAAAGACCAGGTAGGTAACGATCAGTGTCATGCCCACAAAAAGGGTAAGAACATAAGTACGCACATAACCATTTTGCAAGCGGGCGAAAAAGCGTGACGATTTACCGATAAACTGAGCCAATCCATTTATTATCCCATCCAATAAGGCAAGGTCAATCGTCTGGGCTAAGAACCGCGCCAGCATTTGGTACGGCCGTACAAAAACTGCGTGATAAAGTTCATCAACCCACCATGCATGCTTCAATCCTCCATAAAGAGACCCAAGCATACCGGAAAGCGGATCGACAGTAGACGAAGAAGGTTCTGATTTGCGTCCATACATTGTCCAACCCAACAATAAACCAGTCAGTATGATAAACAAGGAAATTATGGCAATGGGCAGCATAAATTCAACTGTCAGGTTTTGGGGGATGCTGCTTTCCAGCCAGTGATCGAGGGTGTGGTTTCCTGGTGAGTTTAATGTCCCGGCAACAACGCAGAGGATCGCTAAAATAATCAGTGGGAAAGTAATAATCAGGGAAGATTCCTTTGCCTGGGAGGCATCCTCGCTGCGCGGCGTGCCGAAAAATACCAACAGCACCTGCCTGGCGATATAGAATGCGGTGAGGAATGTGGCAGCCAGAAGTACTCCCAACAATAAGGTCGACCAGCTCCCGGCAGCAGACAATATCTCATCTTTGGAAAAGAAACCTGCCAGGGGAGGTATCCCGGCCAGAGATAGCCCGCCAATGAGATATACCCAGAAGGTAACCGGCATCTTCTTTCTAAGTCCACCCATATTGCGCATATCCTGTGGATCAATCATATCGGAATGGTTAGCTTCTGGTTGGGGATCATGGGCAGAACCGCTCTTCATCCCTAAAATCACTGAGCCCGCAGCCAGGAATAGCAGCGCTTTGAAAAACGCATGGGTAACCAGGTGGAACATCCCGGCAGAGAATGCCCCAAGCCCGACCGCTACGATCATAAACCCTAGCTGGCTGATGGTAGAATACGCCAGAACTTTCTTGATATCATTTTGACCGACAGCAATCATCGCCGCAAACAGGGCCGTTGCAGCCCCAATCACAATCACAATGGATTGAACCTGCGGAACGGACATGTAAAGCGCCGCGGAGCGGGCAATCAGGTAGACGCCGGCTGTTACCATCGTGGCAGCATGGATCAATGCCGAAACGGGTGTTGGACCAGCCATCGCATCCGGCAGCCACACGTGTAGTGGGAGCTGGGCAGATTTACCTGTTACACCCAGCAGCATAAACAAGGTGATCGCTGTTAAAACTATCGGATCAGCATCCGCTGCATTGTTCATAACAACATCAAAATCAAAACTTCCAAACCACCAGAAGATGAAAAACATGGCTAGCAGCAGCCCGAAATCACCCACACGATTAACAACAAATGCCTTCTTAGCCGCCTTGGCATTTCCCAATCCTTGTTCCCCTTTTTCAAACCAGAATCCGATCAATAAATAGGAACAAAGGCCAACACCTTCCCACCCCACAAAAAGCATCAAGTAATTATCGGCAGAGACTAACACCATCATGGCAACAATGAAGAGATTGAAGAAAACAAAGAAACGCGTATATCTCCTGCGATCTCCCTGATGCCTTACATCGTGATGCATGTATCCGGTTGCATAAATATGTATCAAAGTACCGACCCCGCTCACAACCAGCATCATCAGGACAGAAAGTGTGTCCACCCTGAAATTCCAATCCACATTTAAGTTTCCCACTGAAATCCAATCCATTAGATGCACCCGGACCGCTTGAGGATCATTTGCCAGGGCATTAGCCATGACAACAGAAACCACAAATGAGGATGCAGATGCCAGGCAAGCCACCAGCCCTACAATTAATTCCGATAACAAATTCCCAAGCAGCATATTAAACAAGACACCGATAGCCGGGAGCAAGATAATCCAGGGTACCAGCTGGTAGATCGGATTAGTGGCGGCTGCATCATTTATGCTCATAGCATTGCTCCAAGTAATTATGTGGCTTTGCAAACAATCTCACCACAGGATCATCCCTTCAGAGTATTTAACTGGTCAATATTAATCGTACGTTTTGTCCGGAAAATTACCACAATCAACGCCAGACCCACAGCCACCTCACTGGCAGCCACCGCCATGACAAAAAATACAAACAACTGGCCGGTTACAACTTGGTGGTATGCAGAAAAGGCAATAAATGCGAGATTGGCGGCATTAAACATAAGTTCAAGGGACATAAAAATTACGATGGCATTATGTCGCAATAAAACTCCCAGTGCGCCCAGGACAAACATGATTAACGATAAACCAAGATAAAAACTTAAAGGCATGGTGAACTCTCCATTATTTAATTAGGCCTCATGATTGCCCGGATCTGCAGCAGACCGTTTATTCACCGGAAAATTATTCCTCATCATTTTGGATGCTTTCTATTTGGGGAGTATTTTTCCCTCTGGTCAACAAAATCGCTCCAACTGCTGCAGCCAGTAGAATGAATGCAATTATTAGGAAAGGCAGTAAATATTCAGAAAAAAGGGTTGTCCCAATAACTTCCGGACTGGCGAACTCAGAGGTTGGTGATGGCAGAGCATCCCAACTGCCACTCAGCCAGAATAATAAGAAACCTGTAGCGCCAATGAACAACAGCGCACCTAAAATTGCAAATATTCGATGGAAACGGAGGACTTCTGCTTCAGGTAAACGCTCAGCTCCCAGCAGCATAATGATGAACAGAAAGAGCACCATTATCGCCCCGGCGTATACAGTGATTTGTGTAAAGGCGATGAAAGGAGCTCCCAGAGTGAGATATAAAATAGCAACAATTACGAAATTCATAACCAGAAAGATGGCAGAGTAAATTGCGTTCTTACTGAAAAGCATTCCGAATGCCGACACAATAATCAGAATTGCTAGAAAACTAAACAGGATGATCTGCATCGATACCATCTCCTCGCTCCCTAGTCTATTGGATCCTTCATTTGAGGGACCGATCGGATAAATACTCCCGGATCAGTTTTTTGTGGAGTTGGTTCTCCTCCAGGAGACACAGGTTCTAACAACATGTCTTTTATATAAATTGACCCAGCCCGGTCAGTAAATGACAGCTCATAATTATCACCCAATACGATCGCTTCCGTTGGACAGGCATCCTCACAAAAACCGCAAAAAATACATCGCAGCATATTTATTTCATAGGTGCGTGCAAAGCGTTCACCCGGAGAATACCGCTCCTCATCTGTGTTCTCTGCTGATTCCACAAATATTGCATCAGCCGGACAGGCTGCTGCGCAAAGGGAACAGCCGATACATTTCTCCAGGCCATTCTCATAGCGCATCAAAACATGCCGTCCTTTAAATCTGGCTCTGACCGGTCGCTTCACTTCCGGATAACTGATCGTTGCCGATTTTTCAAACATCGCCTTAAGTGTTGTTAGAAGGCTTCCAAGCATCCGCTATCCTCCAACCAATTTAAGCATTACCGCAGTCATGATTATATTAAGCAAACCGATCGGGAAGAGCACCTTCCACCCCAGAGCCATCAGCCTGTCATAACGTATCCTTGGTAATGTAGCCCGGATCCAGATGATGACAAAAACCCAGATGATCGTTTTTCCAAAAAGGTAGATTGGACCAAGCCAGGGGTAAGTATCAATAAAGGGTCCACGAAATCCTCCCAGGAATAGGGAAGCTCCGATGACAGAAACTGCCACAACCTTGATATACTCAGCCATAAAAAACAGGGCGAATTTCATACCGGAGTACTCCGCGTGGAACCCGGCAGTTAATTCCTGCTCAGCCTCCGGCATATCAAATGGGCTTCGGTTTACTTCCGCAAGACTGGCAATAAAATAAATGATGAATCCTGCAGGTTGAAATACAATGAACCAGATCGGCTGCTGGGCATTCACGATATCCAAAATACTCAACGAGCCAGCCCATAAAACCGCACCGATATATGCCGTCCCTAATGCCAGTTCATAACTGATCATTTGTGCTGTCGAACGTAAACCACCCAGCAAGGCATATTTATTATTGGATGCCCAGCCGGCAATGGTAATACCATAGACAGAAATTGAGGTCACTGAAAGTATCCACAGTACCCCCACATTGATATCAGTAAGGTAGAGGGTAAATTCTTTTCCAAAAATTTTTACCGATTCACCCCACGGTACAACAGCCAGGACTATCATTGCAGGGATCACCGTAATCACCGGAGCGATGAAAAAAAGCAGCTTATCGGCGCTTCCCGGGGTAAATTCTTCTTTAAAAATGAGTTTGATTCCATCCGCCACAGGCTGTAAAAAACCAAGTGGCCCTGCACGGTTGGGACCAATCCTGAGCTGCATCCGTGCAAGGACCTTCCGTTCATACAGCGTTGTATATGCAAAGCCTGCTGTTAATCCCAGGACAAGGATCAAGGATTTTACAATCCACTCAATAATCAATCCAGAATCCATTAATTGACCTCAATCTCCCATCTAATTGGTAAATCGAATCAGTCTTTTTCCGCCATTTTTACAAGTTTTACTGCGCGTGGCCCGGATAGGGGGATTCCGCAGCTGCGTGGCAGTAAAGCAGCACCGCTTGGTAAATCTCCGTCCGTTTTAATGACTGCAGGGTACGGTTCACCTTTTTCCAAATCCAGAAATACCACTTCCCCTGCCTGTAAACCATAGTTTTCGGCTAAGTCGGGGTGCATGAGTAATTCAGCCCCCCATTTCCTCTTCTCGAGCAAGCTATTAAACTGCATTAAATTTCCATTGTCAAACAATTTTGTCACCGGAACAACAAGTAAAGTGCCACCCGGTATCTGAATTGGATCGGGTAAATGTACTTCTGTTGGCTCAAAAAGCTCCCCGAAAATGATCTCGTTTTTAAGTCGGCAGCCAGTTCCTTGATGATTATCGTAAGATGTACCTCCATAATACAGGTCGCCCCTGCCAATTATTGGCCATTGCTCCTGCACTTCAGCTAAAGTCTGGTAAGTCAATCGATCATAACCGGGATATGTGCTGGCAATTCTTGAAAAAACTAGCGCTGCAGCGTTTTCTTCCAGCTCCAGCCCCATCGGACGGCCAATTTTTGCAGCAATACTGAAATCAGCATAAATATTTTTCCGGGGTGGAAGAACAGGGTAAAAACGTTGCACCCTGCGATCACCGCTGGTATAGGTCCCTTCCCTTTCTGTATATGGAAGCACGGGTAGTACAACATCTGCAATTTCAGCGGTTGCGGTTAAAAATAAATCCTGCACCACGATAAAATCGATTGATTTGATTTCTTCAGCCAGTTTCGGATCATCGCCGCATGGGTCTGCTCCGGCAATATACATCATTCTTGTCTTGCATATAAGATCGGGCATGTCCATACAGGGTTTAAAACCCATATCCCATGCTCCTTGGGTATTCCCGTGAGGCCATACGCCAATTAAACCATTATTGGGTTTTCCCCAATGCCCGGTTTTATATAACAAATTTGACCCTGCTTGGGCCAATGCTTCGGAGTGAAGTAATCCAATGCCTTCACTTCCAAAAAATAGGATGGCATTGGTTGCATCAGCAAACTCACGTGCTGTCAGTTCGTTGACCTCTGCCAGAAATCCTTTGCCACCCGGTTCAAATGCGGAGAGAACTGCTGCCTCCTGGCCATATTGGTAGCGCACGATATGGGTGGCAAATTCATCCAGGCGGGTTGGCCTTGGATTGGCAACAATTAATTTTACGCCATTCCGGGCAGCATTCTTGAGGCGCAGCCACCAAATCGGGGCTTCTTGATGTAAGTCGCTGGCGATTACCAAAATTGCTGTCTCGGGCCCCAGGGTGGAAAAGTCTGTGCCCTCACCCACCCCCATCCGGGCACTTTGATCTCCCCCTGCCATGTGAGTGTACAAAATTGTCTGCCCTCCCCGGGAATGCACCAATTCCTTCAAATTGTATAGGTCTTCATTGGAAAGTCGGCCGCTTGCCAGAGCAGCAATATCGTATCCTACCAGAATGATCTTCTCTGTAATCAGGTCAATCGCTTCTTGCCAGCTGGCTTCCTCAAGTTTCCCGTTTTTACGGATTAATGGGCTGGTCAGCCGCTGGTCACTTTCAAGATATTGGTACACAAGGCGGCCTTTATCACAGGTCCAAATCTCATTTACCGGCTCATTTTGACGCGGCATTATCCTTTTGATGGTCCATTTGCCGCCGTTCATTGCTTCACGCCTGATATTGAATGTAATATTACAACCAACTGGACAGTGATTGCAGATGGATGGCGCCGGCTTAAGTTCCCACGGGCGCGCCCCAAAGCGAAAGTCGGCCGTGGTTAATGCCCCAACCGGGCAAATATCGGTTGTATTCCCGGAAAAAATCGAATCAAATCCAGGTTCGGAATTGGTAATAATTTGCAGCGAACGACCGCGTTGCGATAAGGCAATCACCGGATCATTGACAATTTCATTCTGGAAACGGACACAACGACCGCATTGTATGCATCGTTCCCGATCCAAAAAAATTAACTCACCCAGCGGATAATTTTTGGCTAATTTAATTTTCTCATCAAAGAGAAAACGGCTCTGTGGTGGACCATACTGCATGGTAAGATTTTGTAAAGGACATTCCCCGCCCTTGTCGCAAACAGGACAATCCAGCGGGTGTGAAGTCAGGAGTAATTCCAATATTTCCCTCCGGGCTTTGGCAACCTTTTCCGATTCGGTTATCACCGCCATGCCTTCCGAAACTGGCGTGGTACAGGCTGTTTCCAGTTTTGGAAAAAACCGAACTTTTGGAGATCCATCATCCTTCAGGATGAACTGTTTTGTGGCGCTGTCAATTTCTGGTCTTCCAATTTCAACCAGGCACACCCGGCACATGCCTGCCGGCTTCAATTTGGGATGATGGCAAAAAACTGGTATGTTTATACCTGCGCTTTTTGCCGCGTCTACGACGTTCATTCCATCCGGGACAGTAACAGGCTGGTTGTCAATTGTCAGGGTGACCATTTTACCCATAAAAGAATCTCCTTGATCTATACAACAGGCTGTTCAAACTTGAGAGCCGGGGTTTCCAACTCGCTAATCCGTTCCGCTAATAACTTATCAAAATCCGGACGGTATTTTAATATTGCGGATTGGACAGCCATTATTGAAAATTCTCCTAAAGCACACAGGCATTTCCCTTCAATTTGAGAAGTTACTGCCTGTAAAAGGTTTACATCATCATCCGTTGCTGCGCCTCTAACAATGCGGTCTGTAATTTTTGCCATCCAGTAAGTGCCCTCACGGCAAGGTGTGCATTTTCCACAGGATTCATGCTTGAAGAAATGCGTGGTTTTATTCACCAGGTTCGCCATGTTGATAGAGTCATCGATTACAATCACGGAAGCAGATCCAAGGGGAGTTCCCAGTATTTGCATACAGGATTCATAATCCATTGGCGTATCCAGGGCTTTCTTATCCGCAACTACCAGGCTGGAAGAAGCGCCGGCTGGCATGATGGCTTTAATCTTGTGCCCCTTCGGAACACCACCTCCAAGTCCAAAAATCAATTCACGAAAAGGGGTCCCAAGGGGTAATTCATAATTGCCGGGATTATTTATACACCCGGAGAGTGAAAAAATCTTTACACCCGGGCTTTTTTCCGTTCCAAACCCATAAAACCATTGTGCTCCATGCTGGACAATTAATGGAACGTTGGTTAAAGTCTCCACATTATTGATTACAGTCGGTCTGGAATATAATCCAGCAACTGCTGGAAAGGGGGGCTTTAATCTTGGCTGGCCTAGTTTTCCCTCCAGGGACTCCAATAAAGCGGTCTCCTCTCCACAAATATACGCCCCTGCCCCGAGATGGGTATAGATATTTAAAGAATATTCTGTCCCGAAGAGGTGGTCTCCCAGAAAACCTGCCTGCTCCAGCTCAACCAGTTTGTTTTGCAGAATGTTGGCAATCTGCCAGAACTCCCCGCGCAAATAAATGTAAGCGGTTTTCGCCTGGACAGCGAACGATGCCAGCATTAAACCTTCTATAAATTGAAATGGATTCTTTTCTAATATTTCCCGGTCTTTGAAGGTCCCCGGTTCAGATTCATCAGCATTGGCAACAACGTAGTGCGGCCAGAGATTGTTTGGCAGGAATCCCCACTTAACTCCGGTGGGAAAACCGGCACCCCCTCTCCCACGCAGACCGGATTCCTTAACAACTTTCAGGATATCGGACGGCTGCATATTGGTAATTGCACTCTTGAAAGCCGAAAATCCTCCATTTTGAAGGTAAACATCCAGCTGGTCAAGATGTTCAATATTTCTATGCCGCAACAACAGGTAGTCTGTCATGAGAGCTCACCCTCCATATTCAAGGATGCGCTTTGCCGGATTCCTTCAATAATTGTTTTTGCCGTTTCTATTGTTTGTTCCTGATGGTAACGGATTGTCCCTTTTCCCTGAAGCTGGAACATTGGTGCGTGGTCACAGGCTGCCAGGCACTTAACTTCCTCCAGCGAAAAAAGCCCATCGGAGGTTGTCCCTCCAACCTCAATAGAGAGATATTCGGATAGGGCTTTTAAGAAACCGTCTGCCCCCCTCAAAGCGCAGGGTAAATCAGTGCAAACCTGGATCCGGTAATGCCCGCCTGGTTCCTGGTGGAAAAGAGAATAAAATCCCGCAATTGAAGCCACATCAGTTGGAGATACCTGCAAAATATCGGAGATTTCCCGGATGGATTGGTCATTGACAAAATTATTTTCCCGCTGTGCAAGGAAAAGCAGCGGCATCACTGCCGATCGTTTTTGGTCTGGAGGGTATCGCTTTAGTATTTCTTGAATTTCTTCCCAATAATTTTCTGCTAATTGGTTCACCGATCCGCATCTCCTAATACAACATCAATACTGCCAATAATCCCGACCACATCTGCAATAAAGTGGCCCTTGGTTAAGGATGGCATAATTTGTAAATTTACAAATGAAGGTGTCCGGTATTTCACCCGGTACGGTTTTGGACCGCCATCACTCTCCAGGTAAACGGATAACTCACCCCGCGGCGATTCTGTACTTGCATATACCGAACCCTTTGGCGGAGAAAATCCCTCCGTCCAAATCTTAAAGTGATGGATTAAGGCTTCCATACTTGTTCCAATTTCAGATCGGGGAGGTGGAACATATTTTCGGTTATTACTGCGAACCGGACCAAAGGGTAAATGATGAAATGCCTGGCGTACGATTCGTACAGATTGACGAATTTCCTCCATACGTACCTTGAATCGGTCATGGACATCCCCGGCAGGAAAAGTGGGTATATCGAAATCATATTGATCGTAACCGCTGTACGGGTAAGCTTTGCGGATATCATATGCAACCCCGGCCGCCCGCAGAATTGGGCCGCTTATGCCCCATTCCATGCACTCCTCAGCATTTATAACGCCTATCCCTTTTGTCCGGTCCAGGAATAGGGGATTTTTTCCAAGGAAATCCTCATACTCATCAATCCTGCCAGGAATAACCGCCAGGAATTGCTTGAGGTATTCCTCAAATTCCCGGGGAACATCCCTCCAAAGACCGCCCGGCCGGACATAGGTTGTCATCATCCTCTGACCGGAACACATTTCAAACATATCCAGGATCATCTCACGATCACGCATTGTATAGAGAAACAGGGACATCGCCGCAAGATCAAGCGCTGATGTTCCAACCCAGATCAGATGCGATGCAATACGGGTCAGTTCAGCCAGGATTACCCGCAGTACCTGTGCACGGGGAGGGACATCCAATTCAGTCAATTTCTCAACAGCCATGCAATAAACCAGGTTGTTGCCTATCGGGTTTGTATAATCCAGTCGATCGGTCATCACCTCGGCTTTTTCATAGGTCTTGCTTTCCATATTTTTCTCTACGCCGGTATGTAAAAAACCAATATCTGGAATACAGTTAATAACAATCTCCCCATCCAGTTCCAATAATAATCTCAACACGCCGTGTGTACTGGGATGCTGGGGACCCATGTTAAGCAGCATGGTTTCCCCGGATAAAGCGCGGGGTGAGAGCAAATGTGCCAATTCGGGAATTGTTACTTCTCTAATATCTGACATGCATCACTCCAAAACAATTCAATCCGGGTTACTCTTTTGCATATGGCTTCTTCAATTCTATTTCATCAAAGTTGAAAGAGAACTGGACTTCTTCGTAACCGAGGGGATAGTCTTTTCGTAAGGGATGCCCCACCCAATCATGAGGCATTACAATCCGGCGCATATCCGAATTTCCCTCAAAACGAATGCCAAACAAATCCCACACCTCACGTTCGAACCAGTTGGCGTTTGGGAATACCCGTTCCAAAGTAGGCAGGATCGGTTCATTTCCATCCAGCGGAACTCTCAGGCAGAGGATCGTATTCTGTTGTATATTTCGTAAGTGGTATACCACATGGAAACGTGGTGTCTCTTGGGGCCAGTAATCCACTGCTGTGAGATTCACCAACATCCTGTACTCATTTACAAGTTTTAGGGTTTTTACCACTTCAACAATGTTTTCTGCAGGGACGGTGAGGGTTACCTCATCTCTGAAAACCTCTACATGAATTTTATAAACATCCTGCATCACATCTGTTATGGGTTTATACCAGTCATCCATCCAGTTCTTCACTTTCAGTTGGAAAATTTCAGATGTTCTTTATGACCAACGGGTCAGCTTTTCTTGTTTTACTTTTTCGTGTAAGGTAATAATTCCGTGGATCAATCCCTCCGGTCGGGGAGGGCAGCCCGCCACATAAACATCTACCGGGACAACCTCATCCACCCCCTGGACTATTGCATAGTTATTGAATATCCCCCCGCAAGAAGCACAATCCCCCATTGCAATCACCCATTTAGGATCGGGCATTTGATCATAAAGTTGTCGGAGAACCGGTGCCATCTTTTGGCTTACCCTGCCTGCTACAATCATAAGATCAGACTGGCGCGGGCTTGCCCGATTCAATTCCATTCCAAAACGACTGAGGTCATAATTTGCAGCCTGTGCTGCCATCATCTCGAGTGCACAGCATGCAAGGCCAAATAAAACCGGCCACATTGAATTCGTTCTCGCAAAACCAACTACCTGTTCAAGGGTGGTCGTTATGATCCCCATATCGCCAGCCTTTTGCTCTATTCCCATTCCAGGGCTCCTTTCTTCCAGGCATACAAATGTGCTACCTCTAAAATACCCAGGAAGATCAACATAGCCACCAACTCTGTCATCCCCAGGTCGCGGAATACTACCGCCCAGGGAAGCAGGAAAACCACCTCGATATCAAATAAGATGAATAAAACCGCAATCAGGTAATAACGCACATTCATACGGCGTGTTCCTTGGCCGTATGGTATCATGCCGGATTCGTAAGGTTGGGATTTTTTGGCTGTTGGACGGCGTGGACCAAACAGCATGCCGAGGCCAATGGCGATAAAAGCAATCAGGATCGCCAGAAGAATAATTATCAACAAGGGAAGATATTCTTGTAGCATTCAATATCCTAACATAGATGATCTAATTTGCTTGAAATAAGTATATCATAGGTTGTAAGTGTGAGAATAATTTCACAAACGCAGGTGCTATGAATCCCTTGAAGTATATTCACGATCCATTCCCCCGGTTGGACATGGAAAATTCCAGATAATTTGCAGCTCTCCACCATGGGATAGGCGATGATGGCAAAAGCTTACTGGTTCTTCCCCAAACTAATAATAGTAGATCAACTCAGGTATTCCTTCAGGTGCCGGCTGCGGGAGGGATGGCGAAGTTTACGCAAAGCCTTGGCTTCAATCTGGCGGATGCGTTCACGGGTTACATTAAAGTAACGGCTCACTTCTTCAAGCGTATGATCTTTCCCATCAATTAAACCAAAACGCAGTTCCAAAACCTGGCGCTCCCTTTCAGACAGGGCTGCCAGTGCATTCTGTACCTGCTCACGCAGCATTTCCCTGGCTGCAGCATCCATAGGTGCCAGTGCATCATAATCTTCAATAAAATCCCCAAGTTGGCTGCTGTCTTCATCCCCAACTGGTCTCTCCAGGGATACGGGTTCCTCTGCAGATTGTAAAACGCGTTGAACTTTTGCTGTCGCCCAGGACCACCGCCGTTCCAGCTCAGCATCCAGCGGTTGTTGATTTTAATTTGGCTTTCTTGATTGCGGCTGTATCCTCTTCGGATAATATCCCGGCTTCCAGGGCAAGCTCCTCATTCGTAGCCTCCCGTCCCAGTTTTTGCACCATGGATCGTTGCACCCGTAGCAAGCGTGTGATTGCTTCAAAAAGATGCACGGGAATTCGGATTGTTCGAGCCTGCTCCGCTATATAGCGGCTTATTGACTGGCGGATCCACCAGGTGGCATAGGTGCTGAACTTAAATCCGCGTGTGGGGTCAAACTTGGAGACAGCTCTTAATAATCCCAGATTCCCTTCCTGAATCAAATCCAAAAAAGATATACCTCTGCCGAGGAAACGTTTCGCTATGCTGACAACCAGGCGCAGATTAGTGCGAATGAGGGTCTGGTTTGCTTCCTCAGACCGCCAGCTGATACCCCTCATTTCCGTGGACAGGTCTTTTTCTGATTGGATGTATTTCTTAATCTGGGCGAGGGTTGGAAGGGTGTTTTTCTTTTGAGTATATTTAAGAATTTTTTCGGATGTTAGGGTAGGCAGTAAATAAAAATCTAGAAAAACTCTGAATACCTGTCGTACCAGTATATCCCACCGTTTATCTTTACCCCATTTTCCATTGTCAAGGTAAGAACGCAGATAGGATGGTTCATCAAAATACCAGTTCCGCCGAAGCATTTGTCCCTCGGCAAGAATGAGGCTTATATCCGGCGGGGAGTCATCCGCAGAATATTGTCTTAAATCCAGCAAAAATTGTTCCCATGAAATACCCAAATCCTGGGCAATAAGGGAAAAGAGGGTCTGGTAGTACTCGGGGTCATCCAATTTGAATTTATTTTGGCTGGCCAGGTTATGGATATGGGAATCGGCAGCGATGCGTGCTGCCAGCCGGAATTCACTATCTGCATCAAGTAAATCGATTTGACCGATTTCTTTCAAATAAAGCCGGACCGGGTCTTCCGAAAGCTCAACAGCCAGGGTTGGATTGACCAGGATCTCAAGAGAGTCTTCCAGGGGCACATCTTCCAGAAGCCATTCCCCATTCTCATCAACCATGGATGCCTGCGAATTTGTACCCCCATCTTCAGTGTCCAGCAGCTCCGGATTCTGCAGTCTCGGTTTCCTGGTTGGTCTTTTTGGGGATGTATTACCGGAAGGATGTCCAGGTTTTAAGTCTTGGGTTTTCGGCGTACCCTGATTCGATGATGCTGTCTTCCGGGTCTTGGTCATCGTGACGGTTTCTTGACCGGTGGTTTTTATCGGCATGATCTTAAATATACCATAGTTCAAAAATTAATCATTTTGCAGCGGTTGTCGCAGCGCTTTATCGAACAGATCTCGTTTTCTGGTATAGAAGATAAAAGTCTCTTCAATTTCCGGGTTTATTTTATATTCCCCTCCATCCTGGGACTCTTCCTGAACAAATCGTATTTGTTCGAGAGCTTCCCCAATATGGATCAACCGCAAAGAAATAGCCGATCGATATAAGTCTTCATTTATTCTTACAGCAACTCTATTCTCAAATTGGGTGGGACGAATTAATTCCTGGACAAAATCAGCAATTTCAACCGGATGCTTTTCCAAAATGTACTGGCGGACATCCAGTTCATCCTGTTCTAAAGCATCCTGCATTAAACCCAGCATTACCTGGTGCTTGGAATATTCCAGATCCTTCTGGTTTAACCGCTCCATTCCTGCCTTCTGTAAATTCCTGTTTAATAAGTGTAAACTTTCAGGTTTATAGAATAATAGTTGAAGAATATGTTTTTCCAGCGTTAAAGTTCGCTGGGCTGGTGCACTTAATCCGGATATCCGGGCAGCTATCTGCGGGGAACGCTTTCGCCCGGATATCCTTTTATTTGCAGGTAACGAATTCATTGCAAAAGAAACGAGACTGCGCTCATCAATTCGCAGCAATCTTGACAACTGCTGCCGGTACGCATCCCGTTCTATTGGATTGGGTAAATCTTCTATCAGCGGGAGCACCTGTTCAGCAATTTTAATTTTCTCTTTGGGATCATTAAGATCCTTATCGGCTGCCAGTGTCTGCATCACATGCATGACGATTGGTTTGGCAGCACTTAATATCTTTTTCCATTCCTCGGGATCCCGGAGAACGACCTCATCCGGGTCCATCCCATCAGGAAGGGTTGTCACCCTCAAGTCTGCATCGAGACGTGCTTCTTGCTTTAACAAGCCTCCCGCATCGAAACTGATTTCACTGGACCTGTCAAGAGCCTGGCGGGCAACCTCCAGCCCACGCATCGTTGCTTTTTCTCCAGCAGCATCAGCGTCAAGGGCAAGAACAATTTTCCGGGTGAGATGTTTAAGTTGTTGAAGTTGATCTTCTGTCAACGCTGTTCCCATGGGTGAAACAGAGTTGTTAAAACCAGCCTGGTGAAGCAGGATAACATCCAGATATCCCTCAACAATCACCACCTGGTCTTGACTTCGGATCATTTTACGCGCCAGATCAAGCCCATATAGCAGGCGGCTTTTATCAAATAGAATCGTTTGCGGAGAATTTAAGAATTTTGGAATGTCCTCGGAATCCAGAATCCTTGCTCCAAATCCTGCCATCCGGCCGCGTCCATCCCGGATCGGGAACATGATCCGGTTTCGAAAACGGTCATAAAATCCACTTTCATCGCTTCTTTCAGTAATTAATCCAGCCTGATTAAGTTCTTCCACACTGTAACCCCTGGAAGTGAAATGCTGCAGGAGTGCATCCCATGAATTCAGTGCATAGCCCAGGCCAAACGTTTCGATTGTTTTTGTTTCAAGCCCCCTTTTTTCTAAATACTCCAACGCTCTCTTCCCGGACGGGTTACTTACAAGATGATGGTGAAAATAGGTTGCCGTCTCTTCCAGCAATGTGAGTAATCGACTCTCTTCTTCTTCCAGGGCAACTTTTTCGGGAGTAAGTGGTTCCAGGATAATACCTGCCCTTAAAGCCAATTCTTCAAGTGCCTGGTGAAAATCCCAACCCTCTTTTTTCATCACAAATCCAAAAATATCGCCGCCTTCATTGCATTGTCCAAAGCAGCGCCATGTACCCGATTCTGGAAATACAGCGAATGCTGGTGTGCGTGTATTCGTGTGAAATGGACAGAAACCGCTGTAGTTCTTGCCTGCTCTCCGCAGTTTCACGGTTTCCGAGACCAGATCGACGATATTGATGCGTGCTTTTATCTCGTCAACAGCTGTCATCTAATAACATCCGTGGTCGGTTCCAGAAATCGGGAGCAGGCCAAAAAGGTTCCTTGGTAGTTCGTATGCTGCAACCATAAATAAATTCTATGTTCTTTCATCATAAACAGCTAAATTCCGTTATTATTGTGTGGGTTTTATTATAGTAGAATACATCATGTTGCATGGCAGGTTCATGACTGCCCTGTAGAGTCTATCTATGAAGCATTATCGATTGAAAATGGGATTTTGATGGTTGAGCACCCGCGAATAAAACGAGAAAAAAGAACAATGCAAGCCATGGTGGAACTTTATTGCAGGCATCACCATCCCTCGGACGGCAGCCTTTGTCAGGATTGTACAGAATTGCTGGAATATGCCAATAAAAAAATTGATTTGTGTCCCTATCAGGAAAATAAACCAACCTGTAAAATCTGCCCGATCCACTGTTATAAATCCGATCCTCGGGCAGAGATCAGAAAGATCATGCGTTATTCCGGTCCCCGCCTCATCCTATACCACCCTGTCCTCACTTTTAATGCACTTCCTGGATGGAAAACAAAAACCTCCCGGACTAAAAAGGGGAGGTTAATTGCCGTATTTTGAATGGATCAACCAGTAATAATTAAAAACCTTCCAGGTAGGACAGGCTTGCTACACCATCTGTCATGCTTGATATGCGTTGTAATAGCCCCAAACGGTTTTGGCGCAGCCTGACATCATCTGCCATTACCAGCACTTCGTTAAAGAATTGGTTAATTGCAGGGATTAAACCAACCAAAACATCCATAACCTCATCCACAGAACCTTTTCCACGCGGGGTCATTTCAGCTTGTATGATGCACTGGTAAAGAGTCTTTTCTGCCATTTCCACCAGTAAGACTGGATCAACCTCATAGATAACCCTTTGATCCCGTGTTATGCGGACGCATCGCGAATAGGCTGGTAAGATTTCCATCCAGTTCTCTTTTTCTACCCACCTGCCCAACTGTTCAACCGCCTTGAAGGCCGAAGCCGGGTTGGTTTTTTGCGCCGCCAAAACCGCCGATACCACATCATGCCGGTTCCCAGCATCAATCAGCAAATTAAATAATCGCAAGCAGATAAACTCCACACACTCATCCAGGGTCTGATGCGGGGCATCTATGGGTAATTGTTCAAGTGCCTTTTCCAATCCGCTGCGGATATCGAAGTCAAGATTCCAATCCATTAGGCTCTGTACCAGGCCTAACGCTGCCCGCCGCAGTCCAAATGGATCTTTATTGCTGCTGGGGGCTAACCCGGCAGCAAATAACCCGGCCAGCGAGTCCAGGCGGTCAGCCAGGCCGACAATCAAACCTGGCAGGGTTTTCGGGCTTGCATCCCCTGAAAAGCGTGGCAGGTAATGCTCCCGTATCGCCGTAGCAACTTCTTCTATTTCTCCAGACTTCAACGCATAGAATTGTCCCACCACGCCCTGTAAAGAGGTCATTTCAACGACCATATGTGTTACAAGATCAGCTTTGCATAAAAGGGCTGCCCGCTCCACAGCAGGATTCAACTGCCCATCCTGACCAATTACGAAATTTAGCTGCCTGGATAATCCCTGGATTCGCTTTGTTTTATCCAGCATGGAACCCAACTTATGTTGGAAGGTTAGGGTGGAAAGCCTGGGCAGAAAATCTTCCAGTTTTTGTTTCAAATCTTCCGTGATAAAAAACGCCGCGTCAGAGAACCTGGCATTTATCACCTGCTCATTGCCGTCTACAACAGTATCCAGATATTCCCTATCCCCATTCCGCACCGTGATGAAGTATGGCAGTAAATCTCCATTCTCTGCTTTAACCGGGAAGTAACGCTGATGTTTCTTCATCACCGAAACCAGAACTTCCTTCGGGAGAGTGAGGTGTTCTTGCTTAAATGTTCCTAAAGCTGCGGTAGGCGCCTCCACCAGATTGGTTACCTCTTCCAGTAAACTTTCATCAAGCTCACGGATTCCTCCGGCTTCCGCCATGAGTTGTAGAACCTGATCCTTTATGGCAGCCTTGCGTACCTCTGGGTCAAGAATAATTCCCTGGCTGGATAGTCTTTGAAAGTAGTACCCGGCATTCAGCACAATGAACTCTCCAGGTTCGTGAAAACGCAATCCTCGGGTTGATGCACCGGAATTTAACCCGGCGTAGGTGAAATGGATCACCTGTTCCCCGTAAAGGGCTAACAGCCATCGAATAGGACGCGAGAATGTCACATTGCTCGTATTCCAGCGAATACTCCTTTCGAAACGCAAACTCTCTATCAATGCCGGGATTTCAGTCGATAATAGCCGGATAGTTGGTTGACCATGCTGGTGGATAGTGGCAGCAGCATAACTGCCTCCATCCATTTCACGCACCTCCAGGTCATCTACACCAATTCCTTTGCTCTGGGCAAATCCTTCGGCTGCCTTCGTCGGTTTTCCTTCAGCATCGTAAGCTCGGCTGGCGGGAGGACCCTTGACAATCGAGATGCTGTCTTCTTGATGGGAGTCTAAATTCGTTACGTGAACTACCAGCCTTCGTGGTGTGCCGGTGACTTCAACTGTTTCGTATTGAAGGCGAAGATTAGCAAATAATTCAGGAATTCGGATTTTTAGCTGCTCCAGTGCAGTGTTAAGATCTCCTACCGGGAGTTCTTCCGTCCCGATCTCCAACAGGAAGGAACCCTTGCTTTCTAACTGTTTATGATTATTCACCATTGTATGGTGGGTTGTAGATAATTTCTCAGTGGATTGGTCTTCTTTGTACCAGGGGAATCCGAGATTCTTCCGCTGTTCCAGGTACGCCTCAGCGCTCTTCCTTGATAGATCGCGCATTCTGCGGAAATATTGCTGGCGCTCTGTTACCCCAATTGCCCCGCGTGTATCAAGGACATTAAATGTATGGGAACACTTCAGGATGTAATCATGCGCCGGAAGTACCAGTCCATTTTCCAGGGTAGCCAGGGCTTCCCCCTCAAACAGATCAAACATCTTACGCAAGCGGTCAATGTCACCAATCTCAAAGTAATATTTACTGTGTTCCTCTTCGGCCTGCAGGTTTACATCCCCATATGTCCGGTCGGGACTCCAAACAATTTCACGAAAATTGCGGACATGCTGCAGTGTCAAAGCGATGCGTTCCAGACCATAGGTGATCTCTACCGAGGGGGTTTCCAGGGAAATGCCTCCCGCCTGTTGGAAATAGGTATATTGGGTGATCTCCTGCCCATCCAACCATACCTCCCACCCCAGGCCCCATGCCCCCAGGGCGGGTGATTCCCAGTTATCTTCAACAAAACGGATGTCATGCTTTCTCGGATCTATCCCAAGTGCTTCCAGAGATTTTAAATAAATTTCTTGCGGATTTCCCGGATCCGGTTTTAGGATGACCTGGAATTGGTAATGCTGCTGCAAACGATTGGGGTTTTCTCCATATCGGGCATCATCCGGACGGATGGATGGTTCCACATACCCTACTTTCCACGGCTCCGGACCAAGCACACGGAAATATGTTGCCGGGTTATAAGTCCCGGCACCAACCTGGGTATAGTAAGGTTGCCAGATTAAGCAGCCTTGTTCCGCCCAGAAATGCTGCAGATTCATCATGATTGATTGAAAAAGAATAGATTCTCTCATAAATACTCCAAAAAAAGCCGGGTATTCCCGGAATGTGATAGGACATTATACCATCCATAAAAAACCCTCTAAACGCCTGTGCAGGCATTTCTGCTCACGCAATTTTTGGATGAAATAACTGGAAACGGGTTTCGGGCTTTATCTTACGTTTTGTAGAAACTGCGAATTTCTTTTATAAACGAAGGGGAGTTGAGTTTTCTTTCTAACAAAAAAGTGAAATAGGCTTCCATGAGTTGTTCGATTTCAGCCTGGATGGGGGGTGCTATCCTTGCTCGCAGCGTTTCCTTATAAGAACTTCGCTGAAAATGGCGCAGGTATTTTAATGCCTGCATAGAAATCGGGACTGCTGCGCTGCGCCCATGACCGCAGTCCGGGCATAAAATTCCTCCATCTAAATAGGATATATATTGGTCCCGGGCAGTAATTTCTGATTGGCAGTTTACACAATTAATAAGCTGGAGACGGAATCCCAGCAGGTCGAGCAGCCTCATTTCATAATAGAGGAGAGGATGGAAGAGGATTTCCTCTTTTTCTAGCCGGGAAAGGGTTTCAATGATTAATTTGTATAGAACCTGGTTTTCCCCATCCTCAGGGGTAAATCGATCCAGCAGTTCTATCACAAATGCCGCATGGGCTGTCCGGATAAGATCAATACCCAGTTGTGAAAAAAGGTCCAGGGCTTCCGCCTGGGTGACAATCCACAAATCTCTGCCTTTTGCCAGAACCAAAGCTACCCGCGTAAAAGGCTCCAGGTGCCCGCTTTTTCTTGAATGCAGCCGCCGTACCCCCTTGGCAATTGCCCGTTGCTTACCCCCCTCTTTGGTAAAAAGAACCAATAAGCGGTCCGCTTCACCCCAATCGTTATGGCGCAGGACCACTGCTTCGGTTTTTAATACATGGACATTTTTTATCATGGTACCCTTAAAAGGGTAATTTTCAGCGGTCCTGATGTAGATTATTATCTAATCTTCGGTTATCAGGTCTTCAGGTTGAAATGCAAAAGGAAGCAGTTGGCGAATTGTGGTTTCCTTAACTACCTCGCCCGAACGATTAGCTATGAGTACAACCAAATCAAGACCAAACTCAGCCATTACCTGGCGGCATGCCCCGCAGGGGGAACCTCCATTATCTGTCACAACTGCACAGGCAACAAACCGGCGCTCCCCTTCTGTAACCGCCTTAAAGATGGCAGCCCTTTCGGCACAGATACTGGAAGGATAGGCGGCATTCTCAACATTAACCCCGGTATATATTTTCCCCGATGGGGTTAGAATGGCAGCTCCAACCGGATAATGAGAATAAGGTGCATAAGCATTTTCACGGACGGAAAGTGCCGCTTCAATCAGATTTTTTTTATCAACAGCTTCAACTTTCATCGGTTTGTTCCTCGCCCTCATTTACAGAAGGTTTCCGCATGGCGCGCACCAGGCGTATGCGCCGGCCGCTTACCTGTTCTACAGTCAATATCCAACCATCTACTCCGACAACCTCTCCACCAACAGGCACTCGCCCCACCTTGCCATAGATGAAGCCGCCCAGTGTATCTGCGTTATCGGTGGGCAGCTCGGTTCCCACCAGATCATTAAAATCATCCAGGTCTATTCTTCCATGAAATAAATACTCATCAGAACTGATTTCCTGGTAAACCATTTCTTCGCTCTGATCATATTCATCTCTGATCTCACCCACTATCTCTTCGACTATATCTTCCAGTGTAACCAATCCCGCCATTCCCCCGTATTCATCGATCACAATCGCAATATGAACACCACGGGCTTGCATCTCCCGCAGCATTTCATCTACTTTTTTTGCCTCGGGAACGTAAAATGCCGGGCGCAGCAATTCGCGGATGGTCAGATTGGAATCCTCCCCCTTAATCCTATTTTTAATAAATCCTTTGCATATAAAATGCCAACAATGTTATCAATCGTTTCCTCATAAACCGGTACCCGTGAATGACCGGATAGCATCATCGCGACAATTGTCTCGTGGATGGACGTGTCCACCGCCAGTGCAACAACGTCAATGCGCGGCACCATGATTTCCCGGCACAACGTATCCCCAAACTGCAGGATGGAATAAATCATCTGGCGTTCTTCCACTTCCAATCCGCCTTCAGGTTGGTTTCCCTCGACCCAGGTTTTGATCTCATCATCAGTAACAGCACCAATATCTCTGGCAGCTGTTTTAGAAACATTAAATACTGTCATCATTAACCAGGAGAAGGGTTTGAAAATAAAAGTCAACAAATTGGCAGCCGGGGTCAGTTTTAGCAGCCAGCTTTCTGGAGAATTGTAAATCAATCTATCCAGGCCAAATTCTAAAAATATGACAAGAATTGCCAGGAAAAAGAAAAACAGTAAGGATAGTCCATAATTTTCAGATAATCCGCTAACCGGCGAAAGCATTACCCATGCCGTAGCGGCCAGTAAAAAATGGAGAATTACACTGGCTATATTCAATGTCACCGGCAGAGAGTGATCATTGAGCAGTTTTAATGCGCCATCAACTGCATCGGGCTTTTCATCATGTAAGTTCATCAATACTAATTGACGGGCATGGCTGATACTTGCCCGGACTGCCATCAAACTTAGATTCAGGAAGAGGATTAAGAAAAAACCGAGAATTTCAGTATTCACTTTACTTGTTATTTTTCTCCAAAGGTCGTGCAGGAACCCCAACCACCACGCAGTCGGGGGGCACATCATGGGTCACAACCGAGCCTGCCCCTGTTCGCGCCCGCTCACCAATTTTTACCGGGGCAACCAGCATGGTGTCACTTCCAATGAAAGCCCCGGCACCAATTTCTGTGGGATGCTTCTTGCTGCCGTCAAAATTGCAGGTGATTGTACCTGCACCGATATTTACATCATCCCCAATTTGGGCATCACCAATATACGAGAAATGCCCCACCTTCACCCGTGCTCCAAGCCTGGAATTCTTAACTTCTCCAAAATTACCCATGTGGACACCCTGGGAGAGGTATGCACCTTTTCGTAAATGGCCAAAAGGTCCAATTTCCACATGATCTTCAAGGATCGCCTTTTCCACCATGGATGATACTATTTTACAATGATCGCCAATATTTGAATTGGTAATCACACTGTTCGGCCCTAGGATACATCCTTCGCCAATTATCGTGATTCCCTGAAGGTGGGTATTGGGTAGGATCACAGTATCTTGGCCAATCGTGACAGATGCGTCCACATAAACCGTTGAAGGATCCCGCATTGTTACTCCAGCTAACATCCAGCCTGAATTAATGCGACCTTGAAGGATATGCTCAGCCTCTGCCAGGTGGGTCCGTGTATTGATTCCGATTGCCTCTGAGGGATCATCCAGCACCAATCCTTGAACCGTCTGACCCTGCTGCACTGCCAGGGCAACGCTGTCAGTGAGGTAATATTCCCCTTTTGGAGATATGTTTATTTTGTGTAAATTTTCCCACAACCAGTCAGAACGGAAGCAGTATACAGCTGCATTTAACTCATTGATTAAAAGTTGCTGCGGGGTTGCCTGCGCTTCTTCGACAATGGCCAGAATGTCTCCATTGCCCCCTCGAATAATTCTGCCGAATCCCCGCGGATTCGTGGAGTGTAGAGTCAGCATGGTTATTGGTCCCGAATTGGACTCCTGCATCTGGACAAGCCTGGTGAGAGTTTGCCTGGTGAGCAGCGGCATATCTGCATTTGTTACCAGAACCAGATCGGATTCGCCCGCAAGCAGGTCTTCAGCAGTGAGAACTGCGTGGGCAGTACCAAGCTGCTCTTCCTGGTACACAAATCTTGCAGCATCACCAACAACTTCTCTCACAGCATCAGAACCATGTCCAACAACCAGTACTGGTTTATTTGAGGAAAGGCTGGTAGTCACATCCAGGGAATATTGGATGAGGGGTTTTCCCGCCAGGGTATGTAATACTTTCACCAATGAAGATCGCATGCGTGTTCCTTGACCAGCGGCCAGGATTAGTGCGGTCGTTTGCATCCTTTTCCTCCTTTTTTACCAAAACTGTGCAGGTCTATCATAAGAATAAAATAGAATGAGCCTTGTGCGCAATTCGTTCCGCACAAAGCTCAATATCCAAATGACAGCCAATAATGAGGCTGGGGCGCCTGGATTCGAACCAAGATCCACAGATCCAAAGTCTGGTGTGCTGCCATTGCACTACGCCCCATAATATATGGTCCAATTTGTGAGAGCATTTTAACACAGATTTTCTTTATCTGCTAATTCACCATACACTCCGCCATGGCTGGCAAATTAGGTTTTCAGAGGAAAAAAATACCTGAGTGACTGGTTGAAATTAATCGGCACAATCCGAACCATAATCAAAATTTTCGATGTTCCACAGCGTACTGCGGGTGGTCACATCCATCTCCATTCCGCAAAAGTCAGGGCGCGACATGGCCATTTTCAGTCGAAAATAAAGTGGTATGAAAGGCATTTCTTCTGCAATGGTTCTTTGCAGATCAGCATAGACAGCAGAATAGCGTTCCGTATCCTCATGGCTGGTCTGGCTGGCAGTCTGGCAAAGTTCATCCAGCAGGGGATTGGAATAGCCGATCACGTTGACACCCATCCAATCATTTTGCTCTGCCGGTATTTGGATGGTTTCCAGGGTGGAGCAGGAAGGCGTCGATCCTACTTCCCAGCTAAAATGCGCCAGGTCAAAATTGCGGCCAAATACCATCCCCTCCGGACCGGGTGAAAACAATTCTCCCGGATTGTAATTCTGCAGGCTTGCCTGTATTCCGCATTCATTCAGGGAATCAACCAGAATCTCAGCCACTTCAACACGCTGCGTGGCAAATGTTGTGGCATAGGTCACAACCAACGGGGTGCCATCCAAAACATTGGCTACACCCCATGCCTGCCGCGGGGTGGCGGGATCGTTATCTATATCTCGCCATCCTGCCTCATCCAATAAGCGCTTTCCCTCTTCTACATCAAAGGGGATGGCTTGCAGCTCGCTCAAGTACAAAGGATGTGTGGGGGGCAAAAAACTGGCTGGGACAATAGACTCATCGATGAGGATGTCTGTAACCGCCCAGGCGCGATCTGTGCAGTATGCAAATGCTTTGCGCACCCTTGGATCGGAAAAGAAATCTGCCCGTTCACCGGCATATGGATTGTACCCATCATCGTAAATGGCAGGTTTAATTCCAAAGCTCAATTGTTCAAATTCTGGACCCTGGCCAATATAATAATCCAGTTTTTCCTTTCTGGATTCTTCGATAATTGGTTCCAATTGTTCCACGAGATCAGTGGAGTCGTCAACCAGGTCACATTTCCCTTCCAGAACACCTGCAATCTGATTGTCTGCATGGATTCCGGTAAATAGATACTGGATGGTATCAAATTTTGGCAATCCCTCCGAGGCTCGGAAGTAATTGGGGTTTTTCTGCAAGGTTATTTTTTCACCGGCGATCCATTCCTGAATGATATATGGACCCCAGCCAAGGGGTTGGCGTGTCGTTTTCTGATCGGTTAATAATTCAGAAGGTTTCATCCCACTTAATTGGTGTTCTGGCAAAGGAGTCCAGAAGTACGTTTCGTATCTTTGGGGGGAGAATCCGGGTTTGCCAACCCATTCCACCGACAAATCATCCACCTCCTGGTAGGATTGGGTTCTGTAAATGGAGTGTTTGGATACCGGTGTGTCACCATCAGCAGCGAGATCAAAGGAAAACACCGAATCCTTGGCAGTCAGTGGAGTCCCGTCTGACCAGGTAATCCCGGGCATAAGGCTAAATCGAATGACCATCTGGTCCATTTGTAGCGGGCTGACGCCGTCCCATTGGACTGCACATTCTGTGGAACGGCATCCAGCGGGTAACACCACGGTACCCATCTGCAGGGGTACCAGCTCACCATCCATATTTACAACGGTGCTTCCCCCGCTGACCTCGACGGCTTGGTAAGAGACATCACCGGATTCAAATGAAGGCAATTTTTCCAGGATCACTGGTTGCGCTTCAAAACCACGCGTGTCGAATGGGCCGTCATAAATGGCTTCAAGGACACTCCACATACTTCTGCCAGATCCACCGTAGAGATAAAGGGTGGTCTGGTTCCTGTCCGAGACAAATTGTCAGTGTGCGTGGAATTGCTGTAGGAGTTGCAGGCACAGGAGTGTTTTCTGGGGGTGTGGTTTCAATCATTGTGGCAGTTGGTGCAGCCGTATCAGCAGTCTTACAGGAAACCAGCAATAAACCTGCAAATAAGATCAACACTCCTATCTGCACGAATTTTCTAGAATTCATAAAAGCTCCTCATTTCTTCCCAATATTGTGAAATTATACCCCAGCCGTGAGATCGAAAAAAAGAAAACCAGCCCTGAAACAATTCCGGGGCTGGTAAGGGTTTTATTCAGGTTCCTGAATGGCTCCTGCCGGGTTCCGTGTAATCTCAGGTCCGGCGAATTCAGGATACCATCCCTGAGGTTGTTTTTCGCAATCTAAACGGATGACCATGATTGTTGGTGATTTATTGGAACTCACCAATCCATGAAGAAATTTTCCATCATGCAATATGCAGTGAAAAAATCCATACCGCAAATCCGCCAGCCGGGATTTTCTGAAAAGGCCCGTGGAAACCCGGGTTCAAGGACCCATTAGTAAGGTTCGCCTTAATATCCCTGTTCCGGTATTTACGCGAATACAGGACCAAAATGGTATAGAGCAATCATCACGTCATAAATGGAAGTTGGTGGAAAAAGCCCGATCGGATCAAAATGATAATTTTGGTGGCGTCCCGGCCTCCAGGGAAATAACAACCCGAATGGATTGGTATGGGTTTTCCTTTACAGGCCTGTTCCTGTTCCCCGCATGCGTGGATCAAGGATATCCCTCAGAGCATCTCCAACCAGGTTCCATGCCAAAACAAACAGGATGATGGCCATACCTGGATACACCACAATATACCAGTGAATGGCGAGGGATGGAATCCAGCTGCGCGGCAAAACTGATCATCTGGCCCCAATCAGCATATCCGGTTTGTGCCCCCAATCCCAGGAAACTTAATGCTGCAAAGGTTAATACATAGGAACCGATATCCATGGATGCCAACACCAGCACGGGGAATACCGCATTCGGTAATAAATGACGAAATAAAATGCGCGTATCTTTAGCCCCGATCACGCGGGCAGCTAATGTGTATTCATATTCTCTAACACTTAGAATATTCCCCCTGATGACGCGTGCATAAGTCATCCAACCAAAGATGATAATCGCCAGCATACCGGTCAATATCTGTACCTGGACAGGGTTGATGTCTTTTCTAGGGTCCGTACCAAATGTAATGAAGGATAAACCCCTCGCAAAAAACATCAAAAAACCGCCTTCCGCCCGGCCGTAAACCGTTTGCAGAACCGATGTAAGCGTAATGGCAGCCAGTAAAAAGGGAAACGCCATGAAGACTTCTGTTCCCCGCATTAATATCTCATCCGCCCACCCTGAATAAAAACCGGAAATGGAACCTATTACAAGGCCAATGATGAGGGTTATGATCGTGATAACAACACCAACACGAAAGGCTGTCCTGGTTCCCCAAATTACCCCATAGAATATGTCATACTGGCCTTCGGTTGTTCCAAAGATATGTTCTGCACTCGGCGGCTGTGGCTCATTCTTAAAACCATCCCGCGGGATCATGTAGGGATCGCGTGAATTAGCTGGCGGCGGGGCAATTTGTTCTGCAAAGATAGCCACACAAAAGAACCCGAATAACAGCACAATACCAACTGCTGATGCGGGATTTTTAAATAACCTTTTTAATATATCCATTCGTTACCTGGTTAATAAACCGCCCTAATGTAACCGGATGCGGGGATCGATGACGCCGTAAAGGACGTCCACAATCAAATTCCCAAAAATCAATATCACGCAGCTGAATAATGCCACTCCCAATACCGACACCACATCCAGGGATGTTGCCGATTCTGCCATAAAGGAACCCATTCCGGAGATATCAAAAATGGTTTCCGTAATCACAACGCCATTTAATAAGCCAATCAGCATTAAAGCTCCAACAGTAATCACCGGTATCAGGGCATTTTGAAGCGCATGGCGCCGGATAACTAATTCTTCACGCATGCCTTTTGATCTTGCCGTCCGGATATAATCCTGCATGAGTGTTTCCAGCATGGATGATCGGGTCACCCGCAGAAGATACGCCCAGGATAGATATGCCAGCGTAATTACCGGTAAAACCAGGTGCCTGGTAGCATCCCAAAAAACATCCATACGCGCATTCATCAATGCATCAATGGTATACATGTTGGTATAATTTATAAATTCTGGCGAACGCACAACCTGAAGTGCCCAATCTGAGAGTCGTCCCGGTGGAAACCAGCCCAGCTGCCCGTAAAAGAACATTAATACCAAAAGACCAAAAACAAAAGTCGGAATTGACCACCCGACGATGCTGAATACCCGCAGAACCTGGTCAATTGGCCGGTTATGGTTCATAGCCGATACCACGCCTAACCAGATCCCAATTCCCAACATCGGGATCGCAGTCCATAAAGCCAGTTCCGCAGTCGCCGGAAGGCGGCGTGCAATAACCTCCGCAACGGTTCCTTTGCCTGTCTTTGACCAGCCCAAATTGCCGAGTGCTACACCCCCCTTTATCTCACCCGTATCCGGATCTTTAAACCCGGCCATCCAGCGCCAGTATTGAACAGGAATGGGGTCATCAAGGCCGTATTTCTTGATGATCCCTTCCATGGCGCCCTGGCGCTTGGGAATATCCTTAATATAGAGGGCTGCCCGCTCATAGGGGGTAAGTAATGACAGCATCACAAAAATCAACATGGTAACCGTGATGATTAATAAAGGCAGGGTTAACAATCGGCGGAGGATATATGCAGTCATTTATTTCGCCATAATAAAACCTTCAGGAATGAGAAATTAAAATTCCCCAGGGAACCAAACCGGTTCCCTGGGGTAATGTGAAACATGCTTTATTGTTCTTTGCTTAGAGCGTAAATCCACCCATACTCAGCATTTCCATAAGCCGGGTTGTAGTAAAAACCTTTTACCCAGGTCTGATAGTGCAAGCCATCCAGCACCTGGTATAACCAGATATTAACGGCATCTTCTTGAGCCATGGCCTGGATTTCCTCGTAGATCGGTTTGCGGGCATCATTCCCTGTGGTGTTGGCACCCTCGATGATCAGACCATCGTATTTGGCCTTCATTTCATCGGTCATGTTGATGATCCGGCCATAAGCGCCCTGTGAGTAGAGGAAGGGCTGCACCCAGTTGTGCGGGTCATGGTAATCTTCCACCCACCCGCCGACGTAAATCGGCAGTTTACCTGCACGCCGGCTTTCCAGCAGGACAGGCCACGGCATACCGACTACTGCCACGTTAAAACTCGGGTTGACTGCCTCTAAACCGGCTTTCAGGATTTCTGAGGCCAGGCGGCGGGTGTCATTTCCCGTGTTATAGCCTAACTGCATGTAGAAACCCATATTCCAGATATCATCTTCGTCTTCTCCGGCTGGGATGCCGTCGCCATCCACATCTGCCAGTTTGAATTCCTCTTCACACTTGGCAGGATCATATGCGTAGAGTGGTGCTTGGCCTTCGATATAACCCAGCATACCCATCGGGATGGGTCCCTGCGCCTGAACACCATCACCGGCCAGGGCATCATTGACCATCGCGGAAAAGTCAAAACAATAGTTAAAGGCTTTGCGGATATGCACATCACTGAAGAAGGTCGGTGTAATACCATTTCCATTAAGCTCCCCGCTGCCCACAAAGGGATTTCCGCCTTCAACATTGATATTCCAGTTCATTTGAGCTGGGGTAATTGCTGGTGCAGGCAATGAGCGGAAGGCTTTGATATACCCATCAGCATTTTCATCAACACAGCTTGACTCATCAATTCCACAGCGTTGTTTGTAGTAGGGTTCCAGCTGGGGACGATATTGCGCTGGGGCATAAATAAAATCTGCATCCCCTGCCTCAAACATGGATAGGCGGGTACCCCATTCATCAACATTCTTGATAACTACCCGCGGGATACTGGCAACACCGCTCGGGCCGTCCTCCCACATGGGTTCTGTGCGCCAGTAATCCGGATTTGCAGTGAGGATGATTTCCTCATTAGGAACCCAGGATTCCAGCATGTAAGGGCCGGTGCCGTTGGCATCCTTAAAGAGGATGGTATCTTCTGCAGACGGGTCAGCAAAATCCTGCCAGGTCGCACAATCTCCGTCCCAATCCCCATTCTCTGCCATCCACTCCTGGTCAAGTACACCACCAAGGAACTGCTGTGAGGCGAGTGCCAGGAACCAGGGAACGGGCGCTGCCAGGTTGTAGGTAACCGTTCCGGCGGCATCATCAGCCACAACCGCTGCTTTGACCGCTTCGCACACCTTTAACAGGTCATCCGGTGTAAGTTCCTCAAATGTTGCCTTTCCGGCATAGGCAGCAGCAAAATCCTTGCTGCTTGCAAGGGAGAAATCGGTCCCGAAGAAGGCTTCATAGGTAATCCACTGCCAGCCATCGATGCGTCCCTGCAGGTTGGCACGCGCTACTGTGTAGGCAATATCATGCGGTTCAAGGGTTCCGCCTTTGTGGAACTTGACACCGTCGCGGATATTAAAGACCCACTGTTTTCCATCCTCGCTGGTTGTCCAGTCTGTCGCCAGGGCGGGAACATATTCTGTTGTCGATTCCCGGTCGAAGAAAGCCAGGCCTTCATAGATATTCAGCTCGACCGTGGAACCCGCCGTTTCATAAGTCCAGGCTGGATCCAGCGTTTCCGGTTCACCGGCGCCGGTGATCACCATCAGGGTGTCCGGATTCTTAAATGGGGCAGTAACCGGTGCGACTACTTCCTCGGCGACTACTTCTGGTGTAGCCGTGACAACAACTTCCTTTACTTCACCCTCAACAATCACTGTCTGGACGATTGTTTCAGGTGTGGGCTGGGCAGCCGGCTGGCAGGCGCCAAGCATAAGGCTGAAGACCATAAGTAAAGCACCCACGATATATAATTTATTTCTCATATTTCCTCCTCCAACTTATTAACAGTTTGTATGTATTTTGACAAATCTGATTTTTATACGCATTTTGGAGAAAAATTTCCTGAATATGCACCTCCTTCTCACATCTCAAACGAGATGACAGGCAACATAATGATCGGGGCTGACTTCGCGCAGTACCGGTTTCACTTCAGCACATATCGTTGTGGCTAACGGGCAGCGTGTTCTGAACCGGCATCCGGATGGCGGATTTACCGGTGAGGGAACATCACCTGCCAGGATAATTCGCTGTCTTTTTTCCTCGGCAAACGGGTCAGGAATTGGAACAGCGGACAGCAAGGCTTGCGTATAGGGGTGCAACGGATGGTAATACAGTTCATCACGGGTGGTTAACTCGGCCAGGATGCCGAGATACATCACTGCCACCCGGTCGCTGATGTGACGCACCATGGATAGGTCATGTGCAATGAAAAGATAAGTCAGGTTAAAATCGCGCTGCAGATCTTCGAGCAGGTTGACCACCTGTGCCTGAATGGATACATCCAGGGCTGAAATTGGTTCGTCACAAACAATCAATTCGGGGTTCAAAGCCAGGGCACGTGCAATGCCAATTCTTTGGCGCTGCCCGCCAGAGAATTCGTGTGGATAACGGTTTGAGAAAGCCGGGTTCAAACCAACCAGCTCCAGCAGTTCCTCCACTCTTTCCTGAAGTTCTGTCCCCTTCTTGATATTATGGATGACCAGAGGTTCACTGACAATCTCGCCGACGGTCATACGCGGATTCAAGCTGGCGTAAGGATCCTGAAAGATCATCTGCATTTTCCTGCGCATCTTCCGCAGATCTTCACCTTTTGTTGCTACCAGGTCAACATCCCCAAAGAAAACATGTCCAGCTGTGGGGCGATACAACTGCAAAATCGTGCGTCCAGCAGTCGATTTGCCGCAGCCGGATTCCCCAACCAGGCCTAACGTTTCCCCTTTTAATATATCAAATGAGATGTCATCAACAGCATGGACAGCACCCACCTGCTTTTGAAAGATGATTCCGCGTGTAATGGGAAAATATTTTACTAAATTCCTGACGCTTAATAATACTTCTTTCGTATTGTTCATTAGCGTTCCTTCCCGGTGGCAGTATCAACCCAACAGGCAGATAAATGTTCCCCGCTAATATTAATCAGGGGTGGGTTCTCATTCCAGCAATGTTCTAGCGCATATTTGCAGCGAGGTGCAAACGGACAATAGTTTGGTTTTTCTAATAAGACCGGTGGAATACCTTCAATTGAAGTTAGCCTGCGGTCCCTTCCTTCATCCAGCCGGGGTAAACTTCCCATCAGACCGATGGTATAGGGATGGATAGGATTTCCATAAAGTTCTTTGACCGGTGCTTCTTCAATAATATATCCACCATACATGACTACAACCCGGTGAGCCAGGCCTGCGATAATCCCCAGATCATGCGTGATCCAGATAATCGCCATCCCGAGCTCATCCCTCAACTTTTTCACAAGTTCAACAATCTGGGCTTGAATGGTGACATCCAGGGCAGTGGTTGGTTCATCAGCGATTAATATCTGGGGAGTACAAATGAGCGCCATGGCAATCATCACACGCTGGCGCATACCTCCGGAAAATTGGTGCGGGTAATCATTTAGCCGGTCTCTGGCATTTGGGATGCCCACCAATTCCAGCATCTCAACAGCTCGATCTTCTGACTGCTGCTTTGAGGCTCCCATATGGATTTCCATAGGTTCGGTAACCTGGCGTCCAATGGTAACCACAGGATTGAACGAAGTCATCGGATCCTGAAAAACCATGCTGATTTGGGCACCTCTGATGTGCCGGATTTCCTCATCCGACATCCTCAGCAAATCTTTCCCCTGGTATAGTGCAGATCCTGCAACGACTTTTCCGGGGGGCATTGGAATCAATCGCAGCATGGAAAGGACTGTCACGGTTTTTCCGCAACCACTTTCACCAACAACACCTAGCGTTTCACCTTCTTTGAGCCGCATTGAAACACCATTAACCGCATGCACGGTTCCTTCACGTGTGCGGAACTGCGTTTCAAGGCCTTGCAAGATCAAGATATCGGCCATGCAATTTATCCTCTATACTGGATTTTGGGGATTACAAATTTGATAATAACCACGCCTCTATTATGACAAAATAGAATTTCGAAATATTTTACCATTTAATTTAAGCAGTTGTCAAACGTAAAATACTGATGGTTTGTGTAACTATATCACTATAAGAGCATTATAACAATAACGCAAAAAATATTGAACAAGATCAAAGGA
The DNA here is from genome assembly GCA_963747965.1 of uncultured Chloroflexia bacterium. Taxonomy (GTDB): domain Bacteria; phylum Chloroflexota; class Anaerolineae; order Anaerolineales; family Anaerolineaceae; genus CAVVGZ01. Next base: position 162,647 of record CAVVGZ010000008.1, read on the forward strand.
AAACGAATTTTTCATCAGATAACGAAAATCCTTACGGGATAATTTTTATATAAAAAAAGCACTTGCTTTTTCTTGTCAATGGTTAATCATCGCACCGGTCTCATGATGTATATTTATGATATAACATGGTTAGATTTGCAGTTTGAAATACGTTTAATCACCTGATAACCAAATGAAAATAAAAAATCATCCATCCCTTGCTGAAAATGCATACGAAAAAATAAAGGCAGATATCATCACCTGTAAATTGGAACCTGGCGAACAAATCGTCCAGGGACAACTTGCTCTTCAGTACCAATTTGGATTAACTCCGGTGCGCGAGGCGCTTCAGCATCTTGCCCAGGAAGGTTTTGTACGCCCAATTCCCCGCTACGGATATATTGTCAGTCCGGTGACCATCTCCGATGTACACCAAATTTATGAGGCCCGCCTGGTTGTTGAAATTGCCACCATCCGTCTGGCAGCCCAAAGAGGGACGGATGAACAATTGGCAGGTATCCTTGATATCGCAAATTTTACATATACCTATGGTGACCGCTTGAGCTACACTGAATTTCTTAATCACAATGCTAATTTCCACAAAAAAGTGGCGTTGATCAGCGGGAACCTGCGGCTTACCAACCTCCTATCTATTGTCTTGGAGGAATTAACCCGCCTCATGCACCTGGGACTGGATATCCAGGACAGGGCTGAAGACATGCGTGCAGTACACACTTCCCTTGCTAAAGCGCTTATTGAGCGGAACGTGGGAGATGCAGTTGACATTTCGCGCAAAGAAATCGAGGATTCGCGGAAAATGGTGTTAGATGCAATCTCCAGGCACATGTCACAGGAGAATCCCACCCTGTTTGGCCAGCCAGTTGAAATAAACAAAAGTGAATCCTAAATATTTATCAGGCACTTTGGGAAATGCACTAACAGGCTAATTTCCCCCGACTGGCTGCCTTTCACGATTTAGATAATCCGATAATGTGATTCTCATTACATCAGGCTGTGTACATGTCAGGAGATTCCTCATTTCATCCGCATCAATCAGGTAGGGCTGCAAATAACTTTTTACAAATTTTCGGAATCTCCGCAGTCCGTTTTCCTCTCCATAAAAAACGAGCATCCTTTGCAAATGGGTAAAGATAAAATCTCGTTCTATTCCGGGCGGAACCTGGTCTCTTTCTAACCGCATGAAGATCCATGGATTATTAATCGCTGCCCGTCCTATCATCACTGCATCACATCCAGTATGTGCTTTCATCTTTTCAATATCCGCCACACAGGCGATATCTCCATTACCAATCACCGGAATGGAGACAGCCTGCTTGATCTCCCCAATAGCATCCCAGCTCGCCCGCTGGCGATAATCCTGGCTCCGTGTTCGTGCATGGACCGCCACCATTTTTCCACCATTCGCTTCAATAATCCGGGCAATATCCAGGTAATTCTTAGATTGCTGATCCCACCCCAGCCGGATCTTCCCCGTAATAGGAATATCCATTAGTTTACTTAATTCCCTAAAAATATCTGCAATTTTTTCGGGTTGCCTTAACAACCCGGCTCCTGCCCCCCGTCCTGCCACCGATTTAGCAGAACAACCCATGTTTATATCTAAAATATCCGGATTCCTGCTGCGTAATTTGATTGCCCCTTTAAGCAATCGTTTTGGATCATCATCATAAATTTGGTAGACCACCGGCCTCTCTTCCGGCAGATATTCTAGCTGGAATTCGAGGGATTTTTTTTCGCTAAGCACATCCTGAATATTAATGAATTCTGTATAACTCAATGCCGATCCCAATTTCCTCACCAGTGACCGGAAAGGTAAATCAGAAAATCCATCCATTGGAGCAAGAACCAGGTCTCCATAGACCGGGATTTCACCAATAAAGAAGTTCGCAGGGTGAAGATTCATTTAATGAATTACCTGGTCCGGCATTTATCCAATCCAGAAAGCAATTTTTTTCGGCAATTCGTTTTTCGGATAACATAATTTTTACTATAAATAATATTTGCTGCCCATTACCCATTCACAGGGGATACGGCTAATCGGAATAGCGTCTTGATTTGCAGGAATGGTGCCAGTCTCTGATGCCGTATATCGGCGTCGATTTTTTCCGCACGATTTCACCGGGGGTGGTGACAGCTGCATTTATCCCGGTAATACGAAAACTATGGTGCGCTTTCCTTTTTCCTCGATTGGTGGATTTCCCTGCTGATCTGGTCATGACCCCCCAGGAACACGCAGTCGGTCAGTCTCGCCTCGCTGCGCACAACATCCTCGGCAAATGCCATGCAGTTTGGAGAGCCGCACAATCCACAATCCACCTGCATAAGCTTTTGATAAATTCTCTCTTTTTCTTTCATCCGGCGGATAGATTTTTGCAGATCGGTATCTAAATACTTTGTCGGACGTGGAGGCACCCGGTTTTCCATTAAGTAATAGCCATCCGCCATTTTCTTATCAAAGTCATCAGTATCAATTTTAATATTAGTCAGGTACTTCTCCATTTGTTTTAAGAAATTTGCTCTGGCAACATATGGATTTTCGACATAAAAAGGTCCTCCAATGCAGCCCAACATGCACGCCTGGGCTTCTACAAAATCAACCTGGCTTAACCTGGAATTTTCAATATCATCAAATATGCGCATAACATGGCTCAAACCTGATACTGCCAGCCAGCTTTCCATACCAGCGCTTGCCGTGATACTCCCCAGCATTGCCCATCCGGCAGTAAAATAAAAATCTTCAGGTACCATGCTGGGATCAAACTGCCTTGAAATTTGTATAACGGATGGGTATAAAGCGGTAAAGATATCGGTGATGGAGACCGCTCCGTCAATCCAGGATCCAGCCTTTTCGGCCGGCTGCTTAATGGATACGATTTTCGCCGGACAGGGGGCAATAAAAACGATCCCAATATCCTCCGATGGAATACCCAATTGATCTGGAAGCGTCTTCCGGATTTCGCGGGCGGTCACCTCCCTCGGAACATCGATTGGAGATATCAATTCTACAAGATCTGGATACCGTACCTGGATCAATCGCACAATTGCCGGGCAGTGGGAAGAAATAAGCGGCAGCCGCCCCGGGTGTTCTGAGATGTATCGGGCAGTTGCTTCTCCTATTGCAGCTGAAGAAGTATTTACATCCACTACTTTATGGAAACCCATTCTCATTAAGGCCAGGTGGATCACATACGGGTGGATACTTGGGTTAAACTGAGCGTACAGGACTGGATCGGGTATCGCCACACGGTATTTATATTGGGCAATGTCTTTGAGGGGATCTGAAATCGGTTCTACAGCATTTGCCGGACAGACATTGATGCAGATACCGCAATCAATGCAAAGCTCTTCCGAAAAAACAGCTTTCCCGTCACGAATTCGAATTGCCTCAGTTGGGCAGTTGCGAAGACAAGTCCTATGCCCTTTACATTTATCCTCGAGAATTCGATGAGCGTGGTAATAACGATCCAATGACAGCCTGCTCCTTAATATTAACCAATAAAACACGATAGCGTTATTATACATAGAAGTGGATAATTAATTTCGTCCCTTTATCTACCTCGCTGAAGATCTTGAGATCATCCGAATTTTTACGGATATTGGGCAGTCCCATTCCGGATCCAAAACCCATCGCCTGGATTTCTTCACTGGCTGTCGTATAACCCTCCTGCATCGCCAGGTCAATATCCGGAATCCCCTTCCCTATATCGTCAACGATAATCTCGATCATGCTTGGAGCAACAGACAGGTAAACCTTCCCCTGGTCAGCATGGGTCACCACATTCATCTCTGCCTCATAAGTGGAAATTGCCACTCGCCTGACAAGGTTTGGATTAAAACCAATCTTTCTTAAAATTGATTTGATTTCGGTTGAAACAATTCCGGCTTTGGAAAAATCTCCTCCACTCACGGAAAATTCTTGCCTGAGTAGAATTGGTTCATCTTCCAGCCCATCCATGGAACCTATCTTAGGTGAACAACCTTCACTGATAATCGAACTTACCCTTGAGCATGCATCTTGAAGACCATGGGGCGAGGTGAGCATCACCAGGTCGTTTTCGGAAGCATAATTTGCAGAGCCATCCTGTGGGACCTTCCCGCTCAGAAAAACGACCCCCTTGAATTCAGCCATGTGGGCTGAGATGATGGATTGCCGGGCAGCCACACTTGTCAGTAATATGGAATTAGGTTTACCAAACGCAAGAATACTGCTCATCATATCGGAGATATAAACATGTTCAACAGGTTCGTCTAATTTTGAATCCCCAACGATTAGTTGAGCATCTAAGGCTTCCATGATTTTGCGGACGCTTACAGGTGACTCAATCCCATTAAAGGATTTTTCCATATCCTTTTTCTTTCTACCAACTCAAGCGGTTCATATACTCTGGACCAGAGGATGAAAAAGTCATTTCATTAGACAAAGTATAACCTGAAATATTTAACCTCATGATCATTGTTTATTTACTATTAGGATGATTTCTATTCTCTTACCTTGTTAAGTTGGATTTTGAAATCAAGAATCCTGTATTATTTTTGTTGACAGGAATCCACCCACAGAGATTGTCCCGGGATCGATCGTTTACTCAAGGCCAACTTAATCCCACCACAAACCTGCCGATCTCATGAAAGGAATCAATATATCTTTTCTAATCCCGCATCATGTTAAATAACATCTATAATCCAATATAGCCATAAAGATGGTAATCAGGTCAATTCTGGCAGTATAAAAGAGCTTTAAATGCAATCGTCCAGCTATAAACTGGACGATTACACGAGGATCCCAGACTCAGTGTGATGATTGTCAGCATGTTCGAGAGCCAGCGCGTCATTTAATATTGGTGTAGGATCTCCGTGAATCAGGGAATGGCAGTGATGCAGCCTTCAATGTTTGTTATGATGAATGATCTCTTTCGACAGGTCCCTGTGCAAACCAAGTATATCATAAAGGGAATGGAAGTCGGAAATTGTAATATTCCTTGAAAAAACGAAAATGATTACAAAGTTCCTGTCAGGATGTGATATTTTACTATAATCCAGGGATTCAATTTCACCTCACCTGTAATTCCTGACGGAATAATATACGAACGGGATGATACAAAAACACCAAACCGCCTCACAATTTGACAAAGTAAATGTCTGAAGTGTATATTTTATAAAGTGAGCAAATTCGGCAGGTTTATCCACCATTCAGCGAGCACTGAACGATAAAACCGTGACGATCGATGCCCCCATTTTCCTGCTGGCAGCTTTAGCCCTGATGGCGGGTGTGCACCACAGTAAAGCGCAATACTCACCCGCCATCAGACCATAGTTACTCCTGGCTTAGCTTGTCATTTGCCCGTTCGTTTACGGGTTTGGGGTAAACAGGGCTTTGTCCTCCCCGATTTCAGCCTCGATGAGGGCGTTCAACTTGACATTCATTTTTTCCAGCAAAGTTTCATCGTAGCCGGGGTTTTTCGGGTTAGCCAGGTTGTTCATTTCTTCTGGATCGGTTTGCAAGTCGTATAGCGCCAAATCGTTGTCAGCTTTTAAATCTGCCAGGGATTGCGGTAACTGATAATAGCCCAGTCCAAAGTAACGTATCAGCTTGTAGCGACCATCGAAGACGCCCCGAAACAGCTCGCGGTTTTCTTGGGAAGGTGTGCCGATTTCCGCCAGAGTTGCCTGAAATTCTTCCAGCCCTCGATGGAATTCTACGCCCGCTGCCTTGGCTGCTTGATCAAACAGATTGGGCGCATTTTTCGTAAGCCATTCGGCATCGATGGTGGCAATCATATCGTAGGTATATAAACAGCCTATATCCGGATTCGTGGCACTGCCTCGCGGTCCGTCGACCATTGGATTATCTACCACACCAGATAAGTCGTGCCCTTTGAGGAAGGGGTAGCGCTGTTTCTGTTCTGCCTCCGTAAGACCGGCGTATGCCAGGGTCGTGGGCACAAGATCCAGGTGCGATCCTACGGCTTCTGTCCGGAGGCCACCTGGACGCCGGGGATCGACGATAATCAGTGGTACATTCAGTGTTTCTTTAAATGCCACGCTGCCCTTCTGGCGCAGGTGGTGCGCCCCAGCCATTTCCCCATGGTCTGAGGTATAAAATATGATCGTATTCTCAGCCTGACCGGATTCTTCCAGGGCATCGAGAACGGTTCCTATGTGTTTGTCTACATCGAGCATGCAGTTGATGTAGTAGCTCACATGGTTGTGCCACATGTCCCGGCGTTCCATAGGGATACGTCCATACATCTTATCGCTTATTAATTTGTAGTTTTGAACGGCAGGTGGGTGTTGTGTCAGGTCGTCGAAGAATGATGCCGGTAGGGTGGTTGGCCATTTCTTTTGGTAAAGCGGTGTATCTGGCGCTCCAAAGATGGGGAACATGCCCCTCACCTGTACCATCTCTTCAGCGTCCGTATCAAAATACATGATGTCATGGGGGTTGACGAAGTTTACAGCCAGATACCAGGGCTGGCTGATCTGTGGGGTGCGATTCTTCAACCAATTAGCGGCCTCATCAGCAATCTGTGGGTCTCTCATGAAACCATCTTTCGGACCGCCAGGAGCATCTCCCCAGCTCTGATAATCGGAGAAACCATAAGGCTCCAGGGCATCCTTCGAATCGCCCGCTGGAATTTCCGATTCATGCCATTTGCCTTTGTACGCAGTATAGTAGCCCTGGTCCCTCAACAGATGCCCAATCGTGGGCAAGGTTTGCGGGTCGGCAACCATATCATCGATCCAGGCAAAGTTGGTGTTGTCAAACATACGTGTGATCGGCGCATGTCGGCCGGTCCAAATCACCGAACGAGAAGGGGTGCATACCGTGGTGGTTGCCTGGTGGTTATTGAAAGTGACCCCACGCTCTCGCATGCGGTCTCTGCTGGGCAGACTAATGTCCATTGGTAATGCCTGGTGGGCATACTCCTGGTCTGTAATGATAACTAATATATTAGGTATGGGGGTCATATTACTCTCCTTGGTGAGGGGTTTGGGGATCATACTATACCTGTTTGATAGGGTCGAGGAATAATCATGGAGATTCCACGTCGAATAAATTCGACCATTATTTTCACCTAAATGGGTGATGGTTTTGACAATCGTGTCTTAATTTTAACACCATTCCCTCCTGTGTGTATCATTTTTTGTGATCCACTTTCACAGATACCCGTATCTGATAGGTATTTTTCTGGTAGGTTTAAATCAAGACAACGGATTGAGACATGAAGGGTGATATTTCTAAGACGGGCTTTTTTCATACATCTCTGGAAAAGGATATTTCTCGGAAAGCATCATCACTACGCTTCTCACCGTTCTGATGATCTTTCCAGCCAGGAATATATACTTCAATCGGAAGGGCTTGATTTGCTGACGGTATTCTGTTCCCTTTGCGTAGTCCATCATGAACAGCAAAAACAAATTGTAAGCCAGCATCAAGAGTTGAAAGATCGCTTCATTGGCCCAAAATGACTGGAGCAGCAGGTGCCCAACCGCCATGTCATACTTGGCTTCCTTGATGTAATTCTCACAGTTCTCGCGTTTTTCATGGAAATCAACCACTTCTTCTGAGGATTGTTCCGTGTTGGTGACAAAAAAGAAATAGTCATATGCTTCACCTTCCAGGAAAGAGATTTGCACTCTATCTTTTTCATCCTTCAATACTCGGGAGACGACAAATCTTCTATCCTCCTCCCATGTATTCAAGGCTGTGACAAACTCGGTGGTCACGCGGCCAGATTCGCCTGTAACAAAGGTAATTGATGGGTCGGTTACTTGCGCCACAAGTGTCGGATACCCTTTTCCCTTGATCACATAGGTACACCCCAATAATTCAATCGTTTCCAGGATAACATTGTGAAAATAACCGCTGTCCATGCGAAATGTGATTTCCAACCCCTCATCTTTGAGTTGAGCTACGATTTCCTTGATCATTTCTGCTGTGCTGTTTGCCGTATTGGTATCTCCGCTTCTGACATAGCCGGTCAGGTAGACCTTGATTTCGTCATAGAAAGCAAACTGGATTTTGTAACAGCGATTTCCAGGCTATTTTGGATTGTAACCTTTTACAGCCCCCTCCTGATGGCTCTCGACATTTATCACACTGCTGTCAATATCGATGGTGATGGATTTGGGCTTGCTCTTTCTCAGAAGCTTTCTTAAGAGTTTGAAATTAATCTCCCTCAGCATTTGGGTCGTTTTGTAACGGAAGTTTCCCAAGATCCGGGATACCGTTTCCGGTTCTTGGATCAAAATGGCAAACTCATTGACCGGGGGATCGCTTTGCAGCAGTTTCACCTGTTCCAGTTTGTCAATTCCAATAAAGTTACCGCAGAGCATGGTCTTGATGTGGTTCATTTTGATTTTGTTGGTGGATGCGTTCTCAAAAACCAGGCCGTGATCAATCAGGTTAAAAATCCCATTTTTACTGGTATGCACGAGTAAGAGCAGTAAACCGGCATTTGAGGTGAGATTTCTGGCTGAGAATTCGATTTTGTTGATCACTTCAACATCCTTAACGGCATAATATTCCATACCTCGAGATTTTAACTCCCCGTTTCAATCGGCAGTTTTCCTTTTCACCCAATAGGTGAAGACATGAACCTGATGAAAATTTCTTGAATATCTCAAAAAAGGGTCAAGTAGTTGGTGATTTTGGTTGAAATATGATTGACAACCGGCTTAAATGGCCTCATTTAGCCCCCAAATATGGCTGTTTTCTAAAAGTGCCTTCCCTTTACTGATTAGGCGACGTAGAATCCGGGTATTATTTACATAGTAAAATATGGAAGCTTAATCATACTTTTTGGGAGAATTATTAAATGGATATTCAATCTGTATTAAATAACGCATTGAACCATCGTGAACAGGATCTCAATTATTTAATTGAATTATTAAGGATTCCCAGTATCAGCACCCTGGCGGTTAATAAAGCGGATATCCAAACAGCTGTGGAATGGCTGTTGAAACGCATGCAGGAAATTGGGATCAAGCAAGTTCATACGATCGAAACGGATACGCATCCAATTGTGTATGGGGAGTGGCTTGCAGCCGGAAAAGATGCCCCTACAATATTAATTTATGGTCATTATGATGTACAACCTGTTGATCCCATTGAAGAATGGCGGACGCCTCCATTCGAGCCCACATTAATCAATGGAAATATTTACGGTCGCGGTACATCAGATGATAAAGGCCAGTTCTACATGTACCTGGCAGCATGTGAAGCCTTTCTAAGAACCGGGCATATCACTTCCTGTAAATGTTAAAATTCTTCCTGGAAGGTAGTGAGGAAAGCGGCAGCAGCGGTTTGGATCGGGTAATCGAGGACAATAAGGACCTGCTGGCATGTGATGCCGTATTAATCTCGGACAGCACGTTCCTGAACAAGGATACACCTGCCATTACAACCGGGGTGCGAGGAAATACATATTTTGATGTGGAGGTGAACGGCCCGGATCATGATCTCCACTCAGGCAGCATGGGTGGTGTTGTGCATAATCCCCTGCAGGTATTGGTTGAGATGCTTGCTTCTTTGCATGATACAAACGGAAAAATCAACATACCAGGTCTTTATGACCGGGTCACCGAATTAAACCCTGATGAACGAGCCGAATACAACCAGATTCCATACAACGATGACACAATATTAAAAGAAATAAATGCCCCCTCGCTCTGGTCTGGTGAAACCGGTTACACACCATTGGAACGCCTGGGGATTCGTCCTTCTCTGAGCCTGCATGGCATCTCAGGAGGTTTTACCGGTCCAGGCATGAAAACGGTCATCCCTGCCAGGGTATCAGCCAAGGTGAGCATTCGCCTGGTTCCCGATCAGGACCCGGTTGAGATTGCCGCACTATTTGAGAAGCACATCCGGGCAATTGCTCCGAAAACGGTCAGGGTAAATGTAAACGTTCTTAGTAGAGCACATCCTGCAGTGGTCAATACCTCTTCTCCCTACCTGGCAAAAACCAGGCTGGCATATTTAAAGGTTTTCGGGAAAGAACCGGTTCTCATGCGTAATGGAGGATCCATTCCTGTGGTGGGAGATTTTCAAAAAACCTTGAAAGCACCTGTAATTATGATGGGTTTCGGCCTGCCCGATGATAATTTGCATGCACCCAATGAAAAATATTGCCTGGAGCACTTTTACAAGGGTATTCAAACCATCATTCACTATTTTTCAATTTTAAGAGAATGATCTTCCACATTGGCATTGTAAGGTGCACCTGGAGATAGAAACCTTTAAATGTTTTTGGCAGGTCATCATGCTGGTATTTAAGGTCGAATAGATTTGATGACCCCCCAACCCATTCTTACCAACTTTTTCATAACTGGTTAAATATCCTTTCACAAGAAAGTTTTAGATTAAATAACCTGGTAAATTTTTGATTTAACGTTTTTTTAAAAGGGTATTAATACCTTGCAGCATTGTTTGGAAAATATTCGGATCTTCAGGAATAGCATGGCTCCCTGAAAAGAGATTCGGCGGAGATGCCTGCCTCCAGGCACAAAAATCCTTCTACAGATTGTATAATATCCATGGAAAATTCCTTGAATATTTTACACCTCACCCCCCCTTTTTTCGTTGAGGCACTGCCAGGAGCAATGACAAATAATTTCCCCTTCCTAACCCAGTACCTGGTAGATATTCATGCTGCCATATGAAACTGCGTACCAAATGGATATAATTTACTTAAGACCATCTAAATTAGCAGGTATAAGTTGGAAACAAAAACACACTCAATAATGGTTGGGATCACCGGTGCAAGCGGTGCCATCTATGCCGCCAGCTTGTTAGCGGTTTTGCGCCGGATGGATTGTCTCACCCACATTTGCCTGACTGACAACGGGGCAAAAGTACTCAAATACGAATGCGGCTATTCCCCGGATGATTTTTCAGAGTATGGAAAGCTCTATGATAATCAGGATCTTTTTTCCGGACCTTCCAGTGGGACATATCCTCTCGATGGTATGGTGATTATTCCATGCTCAACCACAACCCTTGGAAAAATATCCATCGGTATCGCTGATACATTGATTAACCGTGTGGCTGGTGTAATGCTCAAAGAGCGCAAACCTCTCATCCTTGTACCCCGGGAAATGCCTTACAGCCTGCCGCATCTTGAGAGCATGGTTCGCCTTACTCAGGCAGGGGCGGTGATTCTGCCCGCATCCCCGGGATTTTACACACACCCGCAGTCAATCAGCGACCTGGTCAGCCAGGTTATCACGAAAGTCCTGGATCAACTCCAAATTTCCAGTTCACTCACAAATCGCTGGGAGGATGGGGGAATCCGCTTACAGTTGGAATAAGCCCGGTCCGGGAATTAATAGGCTGCGGTGCCGGGTATTTATCCGTCAATTTTATTATCAGGTTTATTCGTTAGAAATCCGCCGGGAGGATCGAGTTGTCTGATCAACCAGAGTCAGAACGATTTCAAAAAAGAAACCAAACCCGCAGGATCATCGCAGACTTGATCGAAAAAATAGATACGCCGGCAGTTATGGAACAGGATCCCCCAACCCGGCCTGATTACGCTGCTGATAATCAATTTCCTGTTGACATGGCTTTTTTGGAACAACTTGCCAGTCCCGGGCCAACCCCGGCTGGCGGCGCAGCAGCTGCTTACGCAGGCGCCTGCGCGGCTTCCCTGGTTATGATGGCAGCCAGGATAACGGCAAAAAACCCAAAGTATATTTCGGTTGCTGAAACGTATGCTTGAGATTTTAATCGGGCGGAGATATTGAGGCTTGAGCTTTTCCGGGCAGTGAAGGAAGATAGCCATGCATATAACAACTTTCCTAAACACCCAGCAGCTATAGAAACAGAATGAAGAGAAGTTGGAATCATTCCGCTGAACTGCAAAAACAAGATCTGAAACCATCCACATTCCGCTCCAGGTTGCGGAAAAGTGTATGGAGCTTATGTCTGGCCTTGAAATGCCTGGAAAACGCAAGTTATTCAACGATCTGCGATACGAATACCGCTAACCTTTTAGCCGAATCGGCATTAAGGGCATCCTTGAATAATGCTCTTTTCAATCTCAGGGGAAATCTACAGATGAATATGATCCCGGCATACAAAGAAAACTAAATCTTTTAATGGAAGATTATTTGAAACTCAATCCCCGCATAAAACTAGCCTATACCAATCAGACTGGTATTAGACCTGTCTAAAATCGGTTTGAGGGGTAAAAAGGCAATACCATGATCGCTCCGGATTTAGCCATAGAGTGTTATCCCATCCTCCTAATGTTATTAGAGTCAGAATCCCCGTTGCCATCCATCAGGATAGCCAATCGTCTGAATCTCACTTCCCGGGTAACCAGATATCGTATTCAAAAGATTGAAGCATGGCTTAGATTTCAGAATATAACCATTGATAAAAAGACCAGAACCGGATACAGTATTAATTCCTCTCCATCTGAAAAACTCAAGATTTTTAGAACAATTAATAAAAACACTCCTTCTGTACTAATAATTGATCGCTGGATGCGGCCATATTACATCCTGGTTCGATTACTAACCAGCATTCAACCTGTGCGGTTAAACAATTGCAAAATGAACTCTCCCTATCAAAAAGCACGGTTATCAGTATTTTCAATACGCTTGATAAACCTCTGCAAAAATATGAACTGACACTGATTCGTAAACGAAATCATGGTTGTTACATCCAAGGGAATGAACAAAACATTCGGGAAGCAATACGCGATTATCTCATGAGCTGCATGGGAGATGTCATCTTATATAATATTATTGGTAATAATCCAAGATCCCTCTCTGTAAAACCTCAAATCAACAGTGCGGAAATGATTCTCAATCTGTGTTTTCAGGGAATCGATTTATCCCATTTCAGCAATTTTTTCAGATCCTGTTACCCGATACAAAAATTCCATCAAAGTGATACGGAACTTGTTTCCTTTTTCCTCTCACTGCTGATTCAAACCAAAAGGGTTTTGGAGAGAAAGTTATTGGATGAACGATTTATAAAAATAGAATCCAGGGGGACAAAGATTCAAGAACAATTCATCCAAACCATCTACCAGAAAATTAGTATTCAGTACAATATTCAATTCAACGAAATAGAAAAACAATTCATAAAAAATCAAATCCCCAGATTTGGGGAAAATAAATATATCAACACAGAACCAGACCCTGGGTACACAGTTATCAGTAATGATTTGAATCTCGGTTCATACCAGGACTACAACATGGCTGTAGTTGAGTTTGTCAGGATAATATCCAGCTATCTCCACCCCTCTCTAGCTGTAGATTCTGAATTTATTGCGAATGTTGAAGACCATCTCATTTGCAGGATGCTCGATAAAGATCAGCATAATTTTTTAGGTGAAAATTCCCTTCTGGATGAAATTAAAAACAACTACATAAATATATTCTCCACCATTAATCTCCACAAAAATATCCTTACTGGCTTCCTCAAGATCGATATCCCGGCTATTGACCTGGGATACCTCACAATTTATACGGCCGCCGCTATGGAGCGGTTGTTTATTCAGATGACGAAAAAAAAGGTCATCGTTTTTTGTAATACGGATCAGTCTCTAGCCAGTTTGATGACTTCTCGATTGTATGCAGAAATTCAAGGTCTTGATATACGAGTGGTGTCTTCCATTCTGGAATTAACCCAGGTAATTCAAACCGCCCACCATGATCTTATTGTAACAACCATTCCATTTGAGATTTCTGGCCACCCAATTGTCGTTGTAAACCCGATTATGAAAGATACTGATCTGTTGAATATTCGCAAAATACTGGGTATTCAAACCAATAAGGAACTTTCCACACATTACAAAGACAAAATTCACCTTGTCGATCTGCTTACTACCAAAACCATTACACTTCAGGTTAGTGCAGAGAATTGGAGGGAGGCGGTGGATTGTTCTTGTGCCAGGTTGATAAAATATGGCTATAACAGTACCGGGTATTTGGAATCGATAAAAAATATCATCACATTGTACGGACCAATAATGGCGCTGTGGCCGGGGGCGATTCTATTGCATGCCAGTCCACAGGATGGAGTAAGGCAGTTGTGCATGAGCCTTACAACTTTTATCAAGCCAGTATTTTTTGGTCATGATAAGAATGACCCCATTGAAATCGCTATTGTTTTAGGTGCTATAGACAGCCGCTCACACCTGATTGCTTTACGTGAACTTAATAAACTGATCCAAAATTATGATGCAGTACAAAAAATCCGAAAAGTCAATCATCCGGCATCCATCATTTCCCTTCTGATGATGAACACAAAAAGTGTCGAATAATTGGTATGTTTTTGTAATATTCATTATTACATATTTGGTATTTATTAGATAACTATGTCTATCGAGAACATGCTATTCTATTAATTACTAAACCACTCTCATATCCCAACAAGCTTCATAATTTTTTTAGAATATTACCAAAATGATGGATCAAAGATAATGGATTTGATGGATTTAATTGATCCGGCCTGGATGGTGATGGATCTCAAAGTAGTTGATAAATGGGGGGCAATTTTAGAATTATCATCCCTGCTCTACCAGAATAATCGCATCTCTGCTATTGAAGAGTATATTCTCAGTGTTCACGAGCGCGAATACAAGACCTCAACCGGGGTTGGATTTGGAATAGGTATCCCTCATGGAAAATCACGGGCAGTATTACATCCATCCGTGGCGTTCGGAAAATCGGTTAATGGGATTGAATTTGATGCAATTGATCAGCAACCCGTGTACCTTGTTTTCTTATTGGCAGTCCCTGAAACTACCAGTGACAACGATTATTTAAAATCCCTATCAGAGTTAGCGCGCCTCCTGGTACACCAGGATATCCGTCAACAACTGATCAAAACAACAGAAAAAGAAGAGGTCTACGATTTATTTCAATCATATATGGGAGGGAAAAAATCAAATATGAAAATAATTCAAGATGAAGAATCATGATTTTTCCAAAGGAGGTGATAGAAACAGATGAAATTAGCAATCATTACCGCATGCAGTACTGGAATTGCCAGTACTTACATGTCTGCGGAGGCTCTTGAAATTGCAGCCAAAAAGAAAGGGCATCAGGTTTTTGTAGAAACCCAGGGCACACTCGGGATTGAAAATGAAATCAGTAAGACTGATGCCAGGTCAGTAGATGCTGTCATCTTCGCTGCCGATGTTGTTATTGCGAAAAAAGAACGATTTGCAGGAAAACCCATCTTTGAATTTGGTGTTTCTGAAGCAATCAGCAAGGCAGATAAAATTATTCTCATTGTCGAAGAAAAGATGAAACCGGGTCAATAATTTTATTATCGGAAAGGAGAAAATTGTGGACGATCAAGAGAAAAAGCATTTGTTTAACCTGCGAAGACACTTTCTAACAGGCGTCTCGTACATGGTCCCCCTCGTTGTTGCAGGTGGTATTTTAATTGCAATATCATTTCTTGTTGGGGGTTACCTTGGATTTGAGGAAGAAGGTTCCTTTGCTTCATATCTTAATGAAGATTGGTGCGGGTGCCTTGGGTCTGATTATCCCGATACTTGGCGCCTATATTGCATATTCGATCGCAGATAGAGCTGGCCTTGCCGCCGGGTTTGTGGTTGGGGCTATGGCCGTCCAGGTTAATGCCGGATTTTTAGGCGGGTTGATTGGTGGTTTACTGGCAGGTTATCTCGTATATTACCTTTAAAGAAAATTAAGGTTCATCGTATATTACAGCCCATAATGGGTATCCTGGTTATTCCCGTGGTAAGCTGTTTCATCATGGGCATGGCCATGCTTCTCGTCATTGGTCCGCCCATCGCCGCCATCATGGAGGCGCTTTCAAACTGGCTGAATGGAATGAGTACAGTTAATCTACTCCTTTTTGGGGCCATTTTAGGGGCTATGCAGGCTTTCGATATGGGTGGCCCCGTAGATAAAACAGCCTACGCATTCGGTTTGGCGATGCTTGCAGAACAAAATTATGCGCCCATGGCAGCCATCATGGTTGGTGGGATGGCCCCCCCGATCGCATTAAGCATCGCTGCCAAACTACGTCCAGTGAAATTCTCTAAAGCCGAACAACGCCACGCTGATGCAGCCTGGATTTTGGGTTTATCCTTCATAACCGAAGGAGCCATCCCATTTGCTTCAGCAGATCCCACAAGAGTGATTCCGGCTCAGGTGATCGGTTCTGGGGTTGCAGGAGCGATAAGCATGACACTGGGTATTAAACTAATGGCCCCTCATGGTGGTATATTTGTACTGCCCCTTGTAAGCCAACCGGCACTTTACTTGGTTGCCCTGGCAATAGGTGTTGCTGTTACTACCGTCTTGGTCATTTTGCTCAAAAAGGATCTCGCACAAGAAGTTGAGGGATCTGATGATGCCGTGGCAATATTCTAGATAATCCTATAGATCACTAATTTTCAATTACTCACGGGGTCTTTGATCGTTTTGATAATCCAAGACTTCGTGAGTTTTATTATTGGTGTATTTTCCTCCCATATTATCCCCCATCCCCATAATTGACATCCATTTATTACTGTGATAATATCTCAACAACAATTCAATAGCCCCCAACGGCACTCTTATCCAGAGAGGTGGAGGGACCGGCCCTGTGAAACCTCGGCAACCTGGATCAAATTGCTCTCATGCAGATCATTGATCTAAGGTGCCAACTCCGTCAGATCTTACGACAGCAACTGACCGATTCTGGTAGATAGGAGGGCAGCCTAATGTATGATTGCCCCCAACCTACCGTAAGGGGCAATATATTTTAATGGAGGCAAATTATGAACAATTCGTTTATGAGTTCTGCGAAATACCTGTTTACATCCGAATCAGTAACAGAAGGACATCCAGATAAAATGTGTGACCAGATCAGCGATGCTGTTCTGGATGCCTGTTTAAAGGACGATCCCAGGTCCCGCGTGGCCTGTGAAACTGCTACAAAAACTGGCTTCGTCCTGGTAATGGGTGAGATCACCACCAATGCTTTCGTCAATTTCGACGTGCTTGTCCGGGATGTAGTTAATGAAATTGGTTATGACTCCAGCGAAAAAGGTTTCGATGGAACCTCATGCGGCGTCATATCTGCCATTGCAGCACAGTCTGGAGACATTGCCCAGGGCGTAAATCATTCCCTGGAAGAAAAAAGTGGGGAGATGTCCGAAGATGAAGTCAACCAGATCGGCGCAGGCGACCAGGGTATGATGTTTGGTTATGCCTGCAATGAGACCTCCGTTCTAATGCCCATGCCGATCTACCTGGCACATAAATTAACCCGCAAATTGGCTGATGTCCGCAAAAACGGTATTCTTCCCTGGCTGCGTCCGGATGGCAAGAGCCAGGTCACAATTGAGTACAGCATGGGTAAACCCGTACGGGTCGATACAGTCCTGGTCAGCACCCAGCACTCTCCGGAAATGCATCAGAAAGATATCCGGGAAGCCGTGATCAAATATATCATCATGCCCACCTTGCCGGCTGAGATGGTTGATAGTGATTTGAAAATATTTGTCAATCCTACCGGTCGTTTCGCTATCGGTGGTCCAATGGGTGACTCCGGGCTGACAGGACGAAAAATAATCGTTGATACGTATGGTGGAATGGGCAGGCATGGCGGGGGTTGTTTTTCAGGCAAAGACCCGACCAAGGTAGACCGCTCAGCGGCCTACGGCACCCGTTGGGCAGCTAAGAACATTGTCGCTGCCGGTCTGGCAGAGCGTTGTGAAATTCAGGTTGCTTATGCGATTGGTGTCGCTCATCCGCTTAGCATCAACGTGGAAACCTTTGGTACTGGAAAAATTTCCGATGAAGAGATAGTGGCATTGATCAATGAGTATTTTGACCTGCGTCCGGGTGCCATTATCCGTGACCTTGACCTGCGCCGGCCAATTTATCAAAAAGTTGCCGCTTACGGTCACTTTGGTCGTGACGATCTCAACTTACCCTGGGAAAACACTGAAAAAGCCGCGATTCTGAGAAACGCAGCAGGTATCTGAAAAACAGTCAGGTAACAAGCGTTCACAAATCAATTTATTAAATCTAATCAGGGCTGCCCGGATTATTTCCCCCGGCAGCCCTGTACCATTAATTCGCATGGTTCATAATTTCTTTTTAGGTGTCTGCAGGTTCCCTGCAGTTATTCCGCTCTGGTAATATTCACAAATATCTTGGAGGGGACATTCCGGGCAATCAGGCTTGCGTGCTGTGCAAATTTCACGTCCCAGACGGATAAGGTTGAGATGAGCCGTTCCATATTCATCTTCGGGAAAAAGGCTCGCCAGGTGAACATGAGCCTGTTCGACGGTCATCTTCTCGGGCCGCAGTCCCAGCCTGCCTGAAACCCGGTAAATATGGGTATCAACCGGAAAAGCAGGTTTATCCAGAGAAAACAGGAGCACAATTGCTGTTGTTTTCGGCCCAACACCTTTGAAACCGGAAAGCCATTTGCCTGCCTCCTGGGTAGACATTTCTTTCAGAAAGGATAGGTCGAGATTCCCTCGTTCTTGGGTGATCTCCCTTAAAATAGATTGGATGCGGGGTCCTTTCTGGTTTGCCAGTCCAGCTGGACGGATTGCATCCACAATTGCTTTTTCATCCGCATCACGCACTTCTTCCCAGGTTGGGAATCGATTCCGTAAGCGGGTATATGCCCGGTCTCTATTCATATCATTGGTATTTTGTGAAAGGATGGTACACACCAATTCATCCAGAGGTGGGCGCGGATCTCCCCAACCAGGTATTTCAAAATAATCCTGCAGTCGTTTAGTTACCTGGCGAGCCAGGTCATAGTTGATGGGAAGGCTTAATCACAGGCTCTCCAAACAAGGGGAGATTTATTTAGGTAACAGGGGCATACCTGCAGGGAAACCCGGAAAATCCAGCTTGAGTGTGCTGCGCAGTTCACCCACCTCTATACCTCGCCAGTTACATATCGGCCGGGAGTTAAAATCCGAGAGTTCTTCAAGTTCCTCCTCGGTCAAAATGCACATTTCGTTCAAGATTTCCAGGGCAGTAATCGAGCGTGCTCTCCCGCTTGGATCGCCATCGGCTATCTTGATTGCAATCCCCAGACCTGGATTTTTGGGATCCAGAACACCTGGCATGACCCCCACCAACAGGTAACCTTCTGCTCCGGATTTGGACACAACTTTGCCTCTGGCAGCCCTCATTAATTGGGTGTCAAACCTCCCCGGTCCTGCAACCATTTCGGGGTGAGCGATCATTGCCCGGGTTATCCTGCGGCATGCATTCGCACGCTGTTCTGTAAGACCTTGTGGATCGCATAAGCGGGCAAAGCTATGCGCAGCAGACTTCATTGGGACTGCAAAGACTGGAGCAGAGCATCCATCCACTCCGGACTCAATCTGTGCTGTTTTAAGTCCGCACATATCCGCAAAGGTCTTAAGGATTATCTGTTGGATGGGATGAGCCGGGTTTATATAATCCTCCGTTGACAGGCTGTTCAACAGACAAAGTGCCAACATGCCGGTATGTTTTCCAGAGCAATTGTTATGATTTTCTGTAGGTGACTCCCCTTTCATGTGCATTTCTAAACTGGCCGCATCATCATGTGGAAAATGAGAGCCGCACAACAAATCCTCATGGGTAATATTGATTTTCGCCTGGATGGATTCCACAGTTTGCACGTGATCCGGTGTGCCGGCGTGGGAAGCACACATTACAGCAATTTCCTTATCAGATAACTGGTAGATGTCCGCCCCTCCCTGCTCTACCAATGGCAGCACCTGGATGGGCTTGGAGGAAGACCGCAAAAATGAGACTGTATCAGCATCACCGTGACTGGCAATCATCCGCCCATAAGCATCAACAATTGCAACTGCACCAAAATGTACTGATTCAACAATATTCCCGCGGGTAGCTTCTACAACAGGTTGGTATTCCGGATAATTCACATTCAGTCCTTTCTTGGTCATTAATGTTATTGAACCTATTAATATGGTTGTGAAATTCACAAAAAAGCTGGAGATACCATCTCCAGCTTTTTTCCAGACAAAGGTGGGTCAGGTTTTAGGTAATCCATTCCACACGGGGTCCTTCAAAATCTTTAAGGCAGGTTAATGGTATTAAAGGTAAATTTGCGGTAGTTATCAATGGATAGGTTGCCTTTATTGATGGATACTGCAAATTGCCAGGGGAGATTTTCCCAGTCTTCATTAAAGTTTCCATAATATCGAATCTTCGATGTGGGGTTTTCGGGGTCCCAGATCATGACGAGCATCTCACCTGCTTCATCCACCGCTAACAACATACTGTACCAGGTGTCCGGCTTGGGAGTAATATTTCCTACCAGCAAAGCCGGGGAGACAAGCTCTATTCCGTCGCGAATATTGGTCTGGGTATTGGTACCCGTCTCGACCCCGAAACGTTTGTAGTCATCCTTGATAAACATGGAATGGTCAAGGTAAGCATATAGCTGCGATCCAAAATTAAATTTGAAATCAAATATTACGCCCTCTCCGGTATTGATTGGATCGTTTTGTATCAGGCGGGTATCCCGGTAAATTTTACTGTCCATTTGCACCATATCGTCTTCAATCACTACCCTGTCAGAAACAAATTCCCAGCCATTTTCTGTGCCGGAATCAAATCCATCATACGAAATGATTTTCATCCCATCAACAAACTGGGAGATTGGATCCCCCGGTGGTTCAATGGTCATTGAGGCTGTAGGGGAAGGCGAAGCCGAAGGTGAGGCCGTTGGTGTTATGGTACTGGTGGGTGTGGCTGTGGGCAGGTTTGTGGGTAATGGGGTGCTGGTCTGGGTGGGCGGCATGGCCGCCTGGTTGGTAGCCGTAAGATTTTCTGGCGCAGAGGAGCACCCGGATATCAGCAATATAGCTATCAACATGCCAATAATGGGGTTTTGAATTATTTTCATTGTCTGATTTCCCTTTTCCACACGATTTATTAATATTCCTTATAACCAGAATAAGTGCTTTCTATTTAATCAAAATCAGGTGGTTGTTCAAATTTAATCTGACCTGTAAAAATGGATTTCTAATTTAAATTATATTATTATTTTGGAGGAACAAGCATGCAACCGATCAAGAATACCCAATTGGAAAAACATTTTTTTAAAGCCAACCTTCAACCAGCGTGCAAGGTTCTATTCCCAGTATTTGTTATCAATTTCAACTTTGGCGTTACTGTAATGATGGACATAATAATAATAAAGACCGTAAGAAAGCCGTTTTTCGTATAATTGGGTAAATTTTTCAGGGAATTCAAATTCACTGATCAATTTTGGTACGAGTTTAAGCGTTTCCTGGGGGTTTGCGTTACGATTTGCTAAGGTTTCCAGTTTGTTATTAACTTTTTCAAGAAATCGGGTTTGATGGTGGATTTCTTCGTAGGGTACCAATCCGGATCGACCACTGACTATTAAATAATCACGGAATCCGGGTTTAATAAGCTGCTTTAGGTCATCAATCCATCGGGGAATATTAGCACCAGCCAGGAATGGGGGCTGACCAGTGATAATTGCGTCACCAACAAATACAACCTTTTGCTCCGGAACAACCGCCCAGATAGCACTATTCATCGGTCCTGGGCGGTGTTGCAAAATGAGCCGGCTGGAATCCCAGTGGATTTCCATCTCATTTGTAAATGTGATTTCAGGGGACGCCCAGCGGGTGTTGATCATTCCTTCTTTATTTTCCCAATCTGCTCCACTCTCAGTCGTTTGAGGTTTGAATGTAAGTGGACGGTTGCGAAGTACTTCTAATGTTTGTTGGTGAGCAATAATCGTACAATCCATTGCGGAGCCGCCAAGTGTTCGATCTAAGTGGGCATCTAAATTGATAAGTAATCGTTCAACCCCTCCACCCAGGGCTAATACGATCGAACGCCAGGCGCGGACTTCGTCTGGATGAAACGGCGCGTCAATAAGGATTAATCCATGCGGCCATTGGATTACTCCCAGGGTAACTCCTGATAATCCTGTTTCTATAGATATATTTTTTGCAATTACTTCCATAAAAGCCTCACCGAATTTAAGGATAATCCGTCCAATATATTCCCCTGTTAGCTTACACTGAAAATCCTGCCATTAATAGTTGTATAACCCTCTCCTGACCATGGGTGATTCATTCTCAGCATTGCTTCTCATCTCATGTTAAATAGGAGTAATGAGGATTTTGAATCAGTATAGCACTTAATAGTCGTGTCTTAGAGTAACACTGACTTCCTGGTGAATTTTCGGGTAGGGGTCAAGAAATCAATTGGAAGGATTTGGATTGAATAATTTCCTTACCGCATCACATTGTAAACAGGCGGGATCAGAACAAAGCAGTCCGTAAGGCTCTGTCCGCAGATAGGCTGTCAGCACTTCCATCATTGGTACTAACTGGATACCCTGAACAAGCACGTCCCCAATTGGAACCTGTTGGGTTATTTCTGCAAGTAAATGATTCACTTTGAAAAAGCCGCCTTCACAACCCGGAAATGCAGGGCATTCTACAACCCCATTGTTAGTGAGCGCCCACCTTACAAATCCCGGGTAACCTTCCAATAACTCTGCAAAATGAATGCTGATATTCGCCCTAGGCTCAACCCCCATAAGCAGAACCCATCCATTCTGTTCAACAAGCATGCCAATCGGTCTTAAAGGTTCCTGTATAGTCTGGGATTGGATTGCTATATCCTGATTTATCCCGGAAAAGGACAGGATGGGGTGTTTAGACCTTAATGCATGGGGATGGGTTCGCAGCAATTCAGATACTTCACCGACAGCTTCATCAACCGGTAGATCCAAATGGAACATTTCCGCCATTTCATTGGACTCATCCCCGCTCCCATATACCATCCCGTTATTCTCAGGTCCAATTTCCGGTATTAGCATGGTGCGGTAAGTAAATGCTGGCATTACCAGGTCTTCAAAGGTCGTGAGCAGCCCCCCCAATAGTGTGGCTGATCCGCCGCGCACCTCACCAAAAGCTGGCATCCAGACATGTGCCAGGACAGGTTCGTAGCCAACATCAAATTTTTTTAAACCGCTGACAACATCACGAAATGTGATCATACTACCTCATTCTCTTAAGGTTCTGGTGCAAGATTAATCTGTAATACCTGCCCGGTAAAATGGGAAGCATCCGGGCCGCAGAGATACACCGCCAGTTTTGTGATTCCGTTGAGCATTTCAAGGGAAACTAACCTGTCAAAAGGTTCAACGTCCTCAGAAAACAGCGCCAAATCCCCGGAACAGATCGCATGCACCCGGATATTATCTCCATCAAACTCCCTGGCAGCCGTTCGTGTCATTGAAATAATTCCAGCGTTGCAGGCAAAAAAAGCTCCTGATCCATCTTCTGTCGAACCCAATTTCTCGGCGGCTGTAAAATTCAAGATGACACCCCCGGCCTGCAGAGCCATGCATGTACTCGCTGCACGCATAAAATAAAAAGGTGCCGATAAATTCTGGTCCACAAGGGACTGCCATTCCCAATTACTTATGTCCTGTAAGTTTATCCTGTCCGGCAGTGTGGGTATATTAATTAGAATATCAATCCTGGCCCAATCTCTCAGTATCTCCTCTATCAGGGCTGTTTCCTGTCCTGGCTTTGTGAGATACCCTTTAATTTCACCGTCTTGGGTTTGAATGGTTTGTACCGTTTCCAATAATCTGTACAGGTGTATGATCTGCAGCAGCAATGACCGCTCCAGCATCTGCAAAAGCCAGGGCGAGCATTCTCCCCAACCCGCCTCCAGCGCCGGTGATCACTGCCACTTGTCCGATTAATGGTTGAACCCGCTCTGTCTCCATTTGCATCAATCCGTCTTCCTTACCGCCGATGAGACAAAGTGGGACTTCGTCCGGATTGTTCTTTGCATTCAAACTGATCCCAAAATAAGCGGATGGATCCAGGGTGTTTTTCATTTCAAGCTCGTTCAAAAAACGTCCTTTGCCGTCATCCAGAACAATGGAAAAATGTAAATGAACCCCGGTGGGGTTATCCGGATCCCCGGAGTAATCACCCTGGTAGCCAAGCAATGTCCCTGCTGAAACGGGGATCTCAATTGAACCGGGGGGGAATTCAGGGGCAATGTAAGAATTCCCCTCCTGATCTGCAAGGTGGGTGTAATAGGTCCAAATCTGGCGTGAAGGCATCAGAGGATCACGGGGTATGCGGATGATCAGGGATGATTTCCAATCGGGAAGGCGGGAAAGGTACCCATCATAGGCAGCATAGACAGCAGTTTTTCCTGCTGGCTTTCCGCCAAAAATATCTATCCCCTGGTGGGCATGACCTGGACGAAAAGAATCTCCCCATAAAAAGCCCACAAATCCCTGTGTCGGGAACTCAAAGGGTGCATCAGCACAGCGTTCACCAGGGTGCATCTGCCAGTCTGTGTATGCTTCAGGATCCCGGATAAATTTCCGGAATAACAGGATGCGCTGCGGATTAATTGGATTCCTGCTGTAAAAATACCATCCCAACAACATCAAGAGGACCAGTAAACCAGGAATCCATTTTACAGTCTTCATACTTATGTGATTATACAATAACCGGCACTACCCAGAATGATGATAATTGTTCACCAGATTGGGTCTGCCGGCATTGAGATCAATCCACAACTTCAATAGACAGGCTGAAGGTACAGTAAGTTTCAGAACCCGAAAGGATCCCCCAGGTGGTTTGGTATTCACCCTTCGCATCCGGCGCATTCATGTCCACCACGATTTTAATTTCATCCCCGGGTTTTACAGTTTCCCCAAGGTCATATCGTTCATCAGATTGCGAAAAATTTTCTCCGCTGACATATCCATAATCAGTATTTTCAGCGTCCCATTCTTCGGTGCCTGTATTTTTCAAAACCCAAACCCCGTCGAAATCTCCACCTGGCGGATAGGTGGTTCCATCCGCAGGGGATTTCTCCACGACCTGGCAGGCGTACGAACTGGCAGTAGGGCTGATGGTTGGCAAGGTTGCTACCACTACCGGCGGTTTAGTGGAAGTAGCAGTCAAAGCAGGAAGGGGTGTCAGGCTGGGTTTCGATGTGGCGGTCGCGGTTGGCAGGGGTTCCTCGGTAGGTGTGGCGGATGGGTTTAACCGTGCATCCTCTGTTATTTCAGCAACGACTGTTATTGCTGCTTCGGTATGGGCAGCAATGATATTTGCAGCATTTTCGGTTTCTTGCGCAGGCGATGGTGTGCATTCTGCCGGTGAACAGGCAGTCATGAGCAGCACCAATACAACAACAAGCAGGCTCCCAATGATATTTCTTTTCTTATTCATATTTGTCTCCTGTATTACCCGGGAATGGAATATCTTAAATTCCCGGGTCATTATTCAAATCTGGTTTATTCTTTGGATGAACTGTTGCTGAAACCACTTTTTAATAAGGATTATTATCCTCCAAACACCTGATACCGTATATACTTGAGCTTAGAATTTCAATGGCTGCCCAACTCGTGCAAACGGGAGGTGTTTTTGTTAATCCAACCAGATAATCGGCGGATCACGATTTCCGTTACCAAATATTGGTAAGGCCGAGTTGATTATAAACCCATTCTCCATCAACATTATTGGTGTGGATAATCAGCATCTGACTAGCATTGGCGACATTTGTTTCCCATATAGCTTGGGTCGGTGGCAGTACGTCCACCTAGTGTAGCTGATCCACTGCAGACAATTTTCTTTCGAGGTATAACTGGCTTCTTTTACATCCCCTAGGATTCTCCATTAATGTATCAGTTTAGGAGAACACTCCCCTTTGATGGGATCCGGTTCCGACCAGGGCCTCCCATTAATCTGGATTGGTATGGATCTTTCTGCATCACCCGGCTAAACACATCTAAACTGCAATTGGAAAATCAGGTTCACCCCGTGTACAATTAAAATACATGGAAACTTATCCCGTTAATAAACCTCTGGCAGGAAAAAATATCTTAATTACCGGGGCTGCCCGGCGTATTGGACGCCACCTGGCTCTGACTGTGGCCCAGGCTGGTGCCAATGTGATTGTGCATCATGCCCATTCCGCCGAAGAAGCCCAGGAAGTCTGCGCACAGATCCGTTTACTGGGAGTGGATACCCACGCCATAACGGCAGATTTAAACGACCTGGGGCAGGCCAGTTCAGTGGTATCTGCAGCCTCCTGTTATGGCCCGTTAAATATGGTCGTTAATAATGCTGCGATATTTAAACCACTTGGCCCGCTGGAAACCTCTTTGAAGGAATGGCAGGAACATTTAAACATCAACCTGACTGCACCTTTCCTGATCAGCAAGGCTTTTGCCGCCAGCCTGAGCCCGCAGCAAACCGGGCGGATTGTCAACATTATGGATTGGCGTGCCTTGCGCCCCGGAGCGGATCATTTCCCATATACCATCAGCAAAGCCGGGCTGGCTGCCCTGACCCAATCCATGGCAGCTGCCCTGGCTCCGCAGATCACTGTCAACGGGCTGGCCCTTGGCGCGATTTTGCCTCCCAGCGATGGTGCATCTCCTGACGGTATTCTTGAACAGGTTCCTGCCCAACGCTGGGCAGAACTTAAAGAAGTGGGCGAGGCCCTGCTATTTTTATTAACCGGCCCGGCTTACATAACCGGTGAAATTATTCACCTGGATGGCGGGCGGCATCTTATTTAACAATAAGGAAAAAATGGATAAAGTTATTATTCGCGATTTAATGGCACGCGGCATTATTGGGATCAACGAATCAGAACGGACCAACCCGCAGGATATTTTAATGAATATCACCATGGAAGCCGACACCCAAAAAGCAGGTCTCAGTGATGACATCAACGACTGCATCAACTACCGCACTGTATCCAAAAAAGCGTTGGCCCTGGCCGAAAAAGCGGAACGGTTAACCGTTGAAGCCCTGGCCAATGACATTGCTATGATGGTGCTCGAGTTTGAAGGCGTGCAGGGTGTTTGCGTCAGAGTTGAAAAACCGGGGGCCGTGCGCTTCTCGCGTTCCGTCGGCGTGGAAATTGAACGTTCAAAGTAGGAGCTATGGACTTGCAAAACCATACAGCTTATCTCTCCCTGGGTTCCAATATAAATCCAATTGAAAACCTGAGAAAAGCTGTCGCCTTGCTGCGTATGGTTGGTCAGGTTACACAAATTTCTGGCACCTGGGAAACAGAAGCGGTGGGAAGCAAAGGCCCCAACTTTCTAAATATCAGCCTGGTTTATAAAACTGCTCACAACCAGGCTGATCTGAAGGACCTGGTTCTACGCCGCATTGAACACCAATTGGGGCGTGTGCGCAGTGCCGACAAAAATGCCCCGCGCCCCATTGACCTGGACATCATCATTTTTGATGGACAGGTGATTGACATGGAACTCTGGTCGCATCTCCATATTGCCCGACCATTTGCTGACATCATTCCCGACCTGGTGAATCCCGCGAATGGATTAAGCCTTAAAACCATTGCGGACCAACTGCACTGTCACGGCTATGCCATTTTGTACCAAGATATCAGTATTTAAACAATGTACGGCTAAAGAATAACTCCCCTGGTTGGCAAAGCAGTTATAATAAGTTGTTTTTTGCCTAAAAATGGAGGGGTTCTGCGCTGCGCGAGATATTGTCCAAAAATTCCATGCGGGTAGTTTGATCGGTTTTAAATGCCCCCATCATGGTGGATGTTGTCATTCGGGCATCATGTTTTTTAACACCGCGCATCATGGAACACAAATGCAGGGCTTCCATCACCACGGCCACACCCTTGGGTTTTAATAATACATCAATAAAATTTGCCACCTGGCGTGTCATTCTTTCCTGGACTTGTAAACGCCGGGCAAACATATCCACGATACGGGGAATTTTGGAAAGACCAATCACCTTGCCATTGGGAATATAGGCCACATGCGCCCGACCAATAAACGGCAGGGTATGATGTTCACATAGGCTGTAGAATTCAATATCTCGGACAATGACCATTTCATCGTAAAGCACATCAAACAGGGCGCCATTAACCAGTTTTATGGGATCAATTCGATAACCCTCCAAAATTTCACCATACATTTTAGCAATCCGCTGGGGAGTACGTTTCAATCCATCCCGCTCGGGGTCTTCACCCACAGCTTCCAAGATCTGGCGGGCAGCTTTTTCAATGGCAGAATTATCCAAACCAGTCTTGCAAAACATCTCGGCTGCCTGATAAATGGGGGAATCGCAGTCATCCATAGGTTTTTCCTTCATTGATACACATCCGAAAAAAGATTAAATTATTTGACAGCCAGTCATTTGGCATAAAAGTTGTCTACCAACACCATGTTAGGTCTGTTCCGGTGCAATCCCATCAGACTGCTCCCAGAATAGAACTCAATTAATAGTTTCCATGGCAATTAATTTTAGCATAAGATGGTACACGCTGCTCAGGTATAGGAGCAGGAAAAGCCACATGAATTCTCCAATTAGTCCGGGAATTATTGTTCGCCCTCATTCCAACATCCCGATTTTTCCACCGGGTATAGTCGTTTCCACCAAATATATTACAATTAATGGGAAGACTGGTGCCACCATCGATTGGATAAGTCAGTACCGCCGGTTGTTTGCATTGTCTCACAGGTAAAGGGCACGTAAAATTAAAAGGATGAAGAACTCACCAGTTGTCTGCTTCCTGCTGAAGTATCCCCTTGAATTCCACGTAAATCGATTCTGGGCTTCCAGCAGCAAATTTGACGCAACCTCCCGGTCCGATAACCAGGGTTTCTGCGATTCCATACACGCCAAATCAGTCATCGCTGAAGGGATTTTTCGGCTCCATAAAGTTGCTTCTCACACTGAAATGCATTTTGTGCCATTCATACCCCATACCTGGTCCAACGGCATCGGTCTGGGTGCCAACCTGCAGCTTGGCATGTGCCATACCAAACTGCAGCTGGTTTGAATTTCCCATAGACCCTCCTGCCTGGAGCATCGAGGCACGCGATTTCATGCTGGACGAACCCTTTAATATAGATTCAGATGGAAACATCCGGGTGTCAACTGGACACGGCTTCGGAATAAATTTGAATGAAAGGGCAGTCCAAAAATATTGCATCCATTCCTGGATAAGTGAAAAAGTGTCATGAAAATCTATAATGACCAGCTGCAAAAAATGGCAGTAGATCTTGCACTGGCACTACCAGTAGAAAAATCTGAAAAAGCAGCCAATTTGAGGGAAATAACCCGATCAGCCGGGGTTTACCCGGCATCCATCCATGAGTTTTACGCTGCCAATCTTCGGCAGGAATATCCATCAATGGCAGTTCCGGCCATCAACATTCGCGGTATGACATTTGATATCGCCTGCGCTGCCTGGAGGGCGGCTCAAAAATGTCAGGCAGGTCCCATCATTTTTGAATTGGCTCCATTTGAGATGATTTCAGGCAGCCAGGACTTTGCGGAATATTGCGCCATCATTCAGGCAGCCGCAGTCCATGAAGGGTATGCTGGGCCGGTTTTCCTCCAGGGAGATTTGTTCCAGTTAGATACCGGGGAAGACCTGCCGTATATTAAGGAGATGATCATTTCCGCCATTAGTGCAGGAATGTACAACCTGGATATTAATGCATCTCCATTGATCAATCAGGGTGGGGAATCTCCTTTGGAGCAGCAAGGTTGCAATGGACGCATCATTGCTGAATTAACCTCTTTTGCATTGGATAACAGTCCCCCCGGTATTCATCCCTCTATTGGCGGAGAAGTGGGGGGGCTTGGGCGAAACAACACAACCATTCAGGACCTGCAGGCATTTATGAAAATATTTTCCGGGGGCTTTTCCAATCCTGCCAATGGCCTGGATAAAGTGAGTGCCAGGACCGGGACAGTCCTGGGTGGAATTATTGGGACGGATGGCTCAATTTCAGACATGCCGCTTGACCTGGAACTGGTTGGGCAGCTCTCCCAAAAACTTCGCCAGGATTACAACATCGCCGGATTGGTTCAGCATGGAGCATCCACTCTTCGTGCACCCAATCTGGCCCGCCTGGCAGCAAGCGGTGTTATTGAAGTCCACTTGGGCACCCAGATTCAGAACATTGTTTTTGACCATCCAGCCTTTCCGGCTGAATTAATCGAATACATGCGGGCATCTTTATTCACCAGCAAAGCCAGGCCTGCTGAATCCATAAAGTCGGCTCCACCACAAAGCCGGGAACAACGATACTATCATTCCCGCCTTAATGCTTGGGGAATGTTTAAAGAAAATTTATGGGTTCTCCCGGACGGCGTCCGTGAGGAAATTACTTCAGCTTTACAAACATGGTTTGAAAACCTGTTCGCCGTTCTGAATATTGCCGGAAAAAGAAATTGTGTCATAAACTATTATTCAATCCGGGGATGAATCTGTGACAGGCTTTGAAGTTGCCGGAATTGGGATTGCTACCGTGGATATCCTCACCTGTGTGGAGAAACTGCCGCTGGTCGATGAGGTCTTTGAAGCAGTGGCCATCGATGTACAGGGTGGTGGTCCCGTTGCCACCGCTCTGGTAACTTTGGCATGTTTAGGAACAAGGTCGGTTTTTCTGGGGAGTATTGTCCAGGACAATTGGGGAAAAATTATTCGGGATGAGTTTTTACATTACGCAGTGAATGACGATTACTGCATAATGGAAAACAACGGTCAATCAGCAATTTCCGTTATACTGGTTGAACAGATATCTGGCAAACGATCGATCCTTTACCAGAATAACCGCCTCCCCGCCTATTTCCCGGAAAATTTGCCGCCGGAATTGATAGAGGGTGCCCGGATTCTTCACCTGGAAGGATCTCATAAAGAAGCTGCCATAATAGCTGCCCGGAGGGCAAAAGATGCAGGAACGAAAGTCTCTTTTGATGGGGCTGCCGGAAAAAGACGGGAAATTTCCAGGGATATATTACCATTTGTGGATATCTTGATTGTTGCCCGGCGTTTTGCCAGCCACTTGACCGGTTACGAGGATCCCTACAAGGCAGGGCTCGATCTGTTAAAAAATAATGCTGAGTTTGTTGTTATAACTGATGGTGAAAAGGGATGCTGGTACCTGGATAAGCAGCAATTCATTCACCAGCCGGCATATCTGGTACAGGTACAGGACACCACAGGCGCAGGCGATGTTTTTCACGGGGCTTATCTGCATGCATACCTGCAAGGGTGGGATGCCAGCCGGTGTGTACGATTTGCCAGTGCAGCTGCAGCCATAAAATGCACCCGGGTAGGTGGCCGGAAAGGTATTCCTGGCTTTGAACAGGTATTATCATTCCTCAATCAAGCCGAGGAGATCCAATCATGAAGGCAAGGGAAGCCAATAAGGTAGGATTACTTTCGATCGGTCTGCCCTATTTTAATATTCAGTGTGCAGCGAAATATCTCCAGGTCACCAGAAAATTCTTGGGGAAAAACTGGCTGGTCTCAGGTCCGGAAATTGTAATTACCAATAGGGAAATGCTTGATAACGCCATCCGGGAGTTCTTCCCGGCAAAAAATGTAGATGTTCTTGTCCTGCAGATTGGTACTTTTCCCGACGGTGAGTTTCCCCTTGTCCTGGCTGAGGAATTAAATATTCCTATCATTCTGCACTCGCTTCCTGAACCCGACCTCGAGCACAATATCGATTTGAACAGTTTATGTGGCGTCAATCTGTCCACCTACAGCCTCTCAGCCACCGGGCATCCCCATT
This sequence comes from uncultured Chloroflexia bacterium, assembly GCA_963747965.1. GTDB lineage: Bacteria > Chloroflexota > Anaerolineae > Anaerolineales > Anaerolineaceae > CAVVGZ01. Next base: position 194,238 of record CAVVGZ010000008.1, read on the forward strand.
CATTCGTCCACGGTGATCCGGGAGATAAAAAAGTTCAGGCGGAATTAACCGCACACGTGCGCGCCGGCTTGGCCCTGGCATCCCTGCATGGTTTGCATATTGGTCTTTTAGGATTTCATGCCCCCGGTTTTTACTCCTGTGTCTTTGATGAGCTAATGCTGAGGAAAATACTGGGTGTTTCCCTGGATTATATAGACCTGGGAGAGGTTAAAGGGCATTTAATCCGGGTGTTCGGAAACAAGCTCCCCACAAAACCTTTCAGACTCCAGAAGGGGATGCCCTCCCTGATACTACCATCCAATGGATGGAAGCCCATTATGCTGCCCTGAACGGTGTATTTGAAGCCAGCGGCAAGCAGGTATTTGCCGTTAGAGATTGGCCGGAACTGCTGGATATCAATGCACCCGGAAGCATCTGGCCGGCTCTTGGCTGGCTGTTGGATGATGGGTATCTGCTGGCACCGGAAGGTGATGTCAATGCTGCGGTCACCATGTACCTGGCAAAACTGCTTGGGGATGGGGTGCCATTCTTTTCGGATATAAGTGCCTGGGATGATGATCTCTCAGCCCTGTTATGTTGGCATTACGGCGGCGCTCCCAGCCTGGCTAATGATCCCAATCAAATCCGCTTTGGCAGGGAAGGCCGGCAGGTTGAATTCACCCTTAAACCGGGCCCTGCCACTTTATTGCGGCTTGGTATGAAGGATCACCAGTTTCGTCTGCTGGCAATTGCTTCCCGGGTCTTGGATAAACCGGTAACAATCAAGCGTGCCGGAGCCTGGCTGCAGTCTTTAAACATGCCTGCAGGTGATGTCGTGCACCAATTATTAGACCAGGGATGGGAACATCATTACTGCCTCATCTATGGTGATATCCTTACCGAGTTGCGGGTATTTTCAAAACTGAGTGGAATATCTTTGGAGGTCCTGTGAACGTCTATCAAACCCTTTTCATCACCAACCGGGGAGAACGCCATCAAAAGGCAGCCTTGAAGGCTGCCCCGGGAAATTTAGACATCACCATGCTGCACAGTCCCGAGAAAGTGGAAATACTTCAGCATTTGCCAGGAACCCAATTCTTAATCACCGAGAGGGAGGGGATCATCGACGCAGATATCATAGAAGCCGGGAAAGACCTTCTTCTGATCCAGCGGCTGGGTACCCAGGTCTGGGATATAAATCTGGAGGCCGCCCGGACTGCCGGAGTCCCTGTCTGTACCTGGTCAATTCCATCCTGTATAGCGGTCGCTGAACATATCGTGATGCAAACCCTGGGTCTGCTTAAGCAGTCTGAGGCATCCAAATATGCCATGAGAAATGCACGTTGGGAGAGGGAACCCCAGCGCTGTGATGAAGACACATTTGCTTACAATTGGACCAACCGCAAACAGGTGCGTTCTCTCTGGCAGCGCAAATTCGGAATCCTGGGATTTGGCGAAACAGGCCTGGAACTCGCCCGCCGGCTGAATGGATTTGAGGTAGAGGTATTCTATTACAAACGCCACCGCTACACCCCCAAAGCCGAGTCGGAACTGGGAATATGGTACCTCCGGCAGGAAGAATTGATCCGCACCTGTGATATTATCTGTTCACTTTTACCATTTTCAGAACAAACCGACCAATCCATCGACCAGCAGTTTTTCGATGCCATGAAGCCGGGCACTTATTTTATTCATTGTGGAAGCGGTGGTGTGGTCGATGAAAATGCATTGCAGCAATCCATCTTGTCCGGAAAACTAGCCGGGGCAGCCCTGGATACATACACATGGGAACCACTCCCCATCAGTAACGCTATGTTATCCCTTGCCCAATACCCGCAGTACAACCTTTTATTATCACCTCATATCGCCGCAGGGTCGGACCAGTCAAAACCAGATGAGCGTATTGATGAATATACGAATATCAAACGTATCATGAACGGCAAGAAACCATATAATCAGATTTCTTAAGCCTGCTCATGGGATTTTGATAATTATGGCGGACAAATCTGGCAGAGGATTGTTTCTAGTATCGTTGTAACTATCCAAAGGGCGAATATTGACAAAATTTCATTTAAGGGGATAATTGCCTTAACAGGGTAGTGATGTGAAAACAATTTTATTAAATGGGGAACCGGTCTAGGATGATCTATGCTCCCACACCGGTTTTTAATTTCCCCCAACCCGGTAAGTAAGCAATAAATTTAAAGGAGTAATTGTAATACAATGGACGAACGCGTTATCGGAAAAGTAAAATGGTTTAATGGACGAAAAGGCTTCGGTTTTATAGAACGGGAAGGCCAACCGGATGTATTTGTACACTTTACCGCAATCGTAGGGGAAGGCTTCCGGAATCTTGAAGAAGGTCAAGCGGTCGAGTTTTCTATCGAAGAAGGGCCCAAAGGATTGCAAGCAGCAGAAGTAAAAGTTATTTAATTCCCGAACGCTTTCATGCACTCCGATAAACTCACCGGAATTATTTTCTGGTGCTGGTTAATCTTGCATATTTCCAGGCAAGGTCAATGTCTGTAATACCGTGTATGCCGGGCAAAGGTCCCGGCGGAAAATTCCTTTATTCCCAATAGAAAAGATGTGGACCCAATTTATGATGATAATAAGGGATGGGCTGAATATCCCTGCTTAATAGTTTTCCGGCTTGGCTGTTTTTCCCCCAACAATTTCGATGCCATGGCTGGTACCCAGTAGTTCAGCCCCGGCTTCCAGCAATGCCAGCGCAGTTTCCCGGTTGTTGATACCGCCCGATGCCTTTATCCGGCTGTACCCTTTTAACGACTGCTTAATAAAACAGATATCTTCAACCGTGGCTGGTGTTGCCCCCGGAGCCCATCCTCCGCTTGAATTTTTGACCCAATCAACACGCGCTTCCTCCAGTATTTGAATTGCCAGGCGTTTCTCATTTAATTCTTGAATCATCCCCATTTGAAGCATCGCTTTTATAGGCATCCCCTCAGCAGCAATGACAAGTTCCCGGGCTTCTTTCTGGAATTCTATATACATTTTTGAAAGGAAATAACCCATATTTGGTGCATAATCCACTTCATCCGCACCCAGGCAGCGACACTCCTTAATCAGTGCGCACTTTCCTTCAACAGAGGCATTCCCCATAGCGAATTCAATAAAAGTAGCAGTTCTAACAGCGGTTCCTTTTAATATGTCTTTGGTAAGGGGAACCCAGCACATGGCAACCATGGCTGCATTAAAGCGGTATTGGGCACATAATTCTACATGCCTGATTACCTCATCACGAGTCACATCAGGGTTAATCAGCGTTGACTGAATTGCTGCGGCAAGTTTTTCTCCTGAATCTGTCAATATACTTATCCTTTTTTAGACAAAATACACTTTATTTGAAGCAGAAAGGCAGGATTTATTTCTTTCTTTCGTATACCTCCCTGTATACGGGCACCAATTTTGCTTCCAGTTCATCTGTTTTAAATATGTTGTGGACGAGAACTTTTTCACATTTGACATCGCTTAATGAATTTTCAAATGCATATGTGGAAACAACAATATCGGAAAACATCGCCAGCCCGCGCCCGCTTTGCAGGTCTGCACATTCAATCTGCAAGTTATTCAGTGGGAATCCATTTTTTTTGAGAATTTTCTCGATTGCCATTTTTACCAGCAAACTGCTTCCAACCCCTGCCCCGCACACGCAAGCGATTTTTATCATTATATCCATCTCCTTGGTAATCATTGTTGACTATGGACAGTTATGGTCAATAAATATAAAGTCAAATTATATCCATATCGTGTGGTTAATTTGATCCAGAATCATACCATACCGGAAGCCCGGCGTGTTTATGTCCTATTTTTATGAGAACTGGTTATAATCCTGGCAGGTTATTCGAATTGAGGATGAAAACTCGGTGTAAAAGATCAACTTCATGGAAATGTCCAGGGAAAATCAAAAGACATGCTTGCTCATCTTCGGGATAGGCGGATTCCTCCTCCTGATTCTTTGGCTGCATTCCAGCTTTTACTTGCCGTTCATCTCCGATGATGCCCTGATCAGTCTGCGGTATTCGCAGCGTCTGCTCCAGGGTTTCGGATTAACCTGGACGGATGGCAGTCAGCCGGTCGAAGGTTACTCCAACCTGCTGTGGGTATTGCTGGCTGCCCTGTTGGGCTGGACTGGCATGGACCTGGTCGATGCAGTCCGTTTGCTCGGATTTTTGTCCATGGCTGGTACACTGGCAGCATTCTTTTATGCCTACAGCCGCCCCAACCGCTCCCTGTACCAATCCTTGCCGGCGATTATTGCAGGAATCAGCTTTGTAGCTGCCGGTCCAATTGCCATCTGGACCATAGGTGGATTGGAGCAGCCCCTGGTTATCGTTTTCCTGATTTGGGGGATTGTCCTATGCTATCCACTGCTTGAAAACCAACCTGTCCGCATGCTTCAGGTCCTGCTGCCGGGTTTGAGTTTTGCCTTGCTGATTCTTTCCCGCCTGGATGGAGGAATTTTCCTTGCAACCACCCTTCTAACCATCTTCATCGTACGCGGCATAAACAAAGAATCCATCAGGCTTGTTTTCCTGCTTGGATTGCTCCCTGCTGTCTTTTTACTGGCACAAATTGGTTTTCGGTATTTCTATTATGGGGAATGGATCCCGAATACTGCCCTGGTAAAGGTGAGTCTATCCCGGATCCATCTGATGGAGGGTCTCCAGTATATCCGGGGAGGAGGCTTTTCATTACTTCCCCTTTCTTTAATCGCTGTAGTTTTTGCACTGGTTTGCTTCTGGGACAGGAACCAGCGTAAAAGGATACTATTAATTTCCCTTCCGGCAGCTGTCTGGCTTGGCTATATCGCCCTGGTGGGAGGGGACATATTCCCTGGTTGGCGTCATATTACCCCGGTAATTGCCTTAATGGCTTTACTCCTTGCAGAAGGGATGGTCTGGCTGCAAAAACGGATCTCAACCCGGACGCAAAAAGCCCTTGTCATTCTGGTACTAATCGCTAGTCTGGCCGTTTTTATCCGCACCCAGTTCAATGATTCCGAAAACAGGCGTGCCAAAAAAGAAACCTGGGAATGGGACGGGGAGGTGATCGGCTTGATGCTTAAGGATGGTTTTGGTAAACAACAGGCGCTCATGGCTGTAGATCCGGCTGGATGTTTGCCATTCTGGTCGGAGCTTCCTGCAGTGGACATGATGGGCCTCAATGATTATTACATTCCCCGAAATCCTCCCCCGGATTTCGGACAGGGTTATATCGGTCACGAACTGGGGGATGGGAATTATGTTCTCAGCCGGGAACCGGATCTGGTTGTTTTCTGCAGTCCAAAGGGCGGTTATGAACCATGCTTCCGCAGTGGAAAAGAAATGACCGCCGGAGAAACCTTTCACCAGCTCTATTCACCGGTCGTTTTCGAAGGGCGCCGTCCATACAACCAACAATCAATCATCTGGGTGAGGCGCTACAGCCCTAAAATTGGTATTCAGCAAACACCTGGGCGGATTGAAATCCCGGCGTATTTGCTGAATGGAAATCCGGACAGCGTTGCTCATTTGGATAGCACCAATAATTTTGTCACTGCAATAACCGCAGATATACCGGCGAAAATCATGGGACTTGAAATTCCCCCTGGGAAATGGCGCATCGATGCCGAAGCCGCTGGAGACCTGCAGGCGACCATGATTAAAAGCAATGGGGAAACATACTTGCTGGAATCATCCCCGTTACCGGCTGAATTCCTCCAGGATAAAGATGGTCCACGCAATTATGACATCACCTTCTCCCGCCCGGACGGGGAGACGACCCTGCGCCGCGTTGTGCTTACCAAAATCCCGGATTGATCTCCCCATCCTGTTGTCGGAACTACGGGGTCGATTTAAATAAATTTCATTTTATGGTATTGGGGGATTGGTGGCGGCGTAATTCGGGCAGCCTGCAAAATTTTTGGATGTCATCCTGTCGGGCTGACTTCCAGCCTACTTCTTCTAATCCTCTTTGGATTGGTTTTCCAACAACTCCCGTAGAACGGCAAGTTCTTTTTTAATGTCCGTAAGATCTTTTTTGATTAAACCAAGCGTCCTGCCCGTCCATAGCCGCAGGCATCGCACCTGGCAATTCCCCATCTGCCAGGGCATCCAGCTTGCCGATCAGCAGACTGGACATAATGCTCGCCAGCACACCAATGAGGAGTACCCCTGTGACCATGATAAACATGGCGGAAATGCGTCCCAAAATGGTTACCGGGTAATAATCTCCATATCCCACCGTCGTAAGTGTAACTATCGAAAACCAGAACGAGTCCCACCCGGTTGTGATCTTCGCAGCCGGTGACTGGCTTTCAAATTGAAGCACAAGCACACTGGCGCACACCATGACGGTAAGAGTAATTAGGACGGTGATGAAGGCTGCGTATTTGTTGCGGTTTTTAGTGACATCATCAACCAATTCCTTTTTACCCTTGCCCCTTAAATAACGCATGATTCGTGGTAAGCGGGTCAGGCGTACCAGGCGCAGGAGAGTGGCATACTTGGTAATACCAATTAACGGGAATGAGCCGAGTAAATCCAACCAACCTCGCCCCTTGATTAAGTAATCCGATTTCTTAGGGGCCGCCTTGAGGTTGATGAAAAAGTCTATCAGGAAAATAAAGCAGATAAAATTGTCATAGAACCGCAGCAGACCAATCGTTTCATCCTCAAGCGGCAGGAACATCACCACCATGATGCCCAGAGAAAGGATGGTAAGGAATAGAATGAAAATATGATAGGCGTTACTGCCCTGGCGAGGGACTATAAAGACTTGTGTCACGAAATTTAGCTATTAAATAAATTCCTTCTGACAGACCTATATGGTTAGTCAGTCAGAAGGACATCTAATTACTCATCCGATGGAAGAGGTTCCGCAGCGCCCAGGCGGGCGGCGCCTACCGCAATCTCGGTCACACCGATCCGGCCGATTTCTCTTGCCATTTCAGCTTCTTCGAGTGCAGTTTCAACCTTATCGACACCCCTGTATCCCAGCACCACCCCGGCTGTAGCGAGTTCTTCGCTCCTTTCAGCCATTCCTTCTGATACCGCCAGGCGGGTTAATCCTTCAGCAGCTTCCTCGATGCCCATCTTTTCGATCTCAAGGCCTTTGGCAGCCATCATCTGGGACAGGGCCCGGTTACTGGCAAAACGCACGATTGTATTAACCGCAATTCCCTGCAAATGTTCGCTGCGCGATGCCAGAAATTCCGACAATACCGGCATGGCCAGCAGTTCAACAATTTTACCGGTTGCCTGCAGCTCTCCTGCCAGTCGCGCCAATTCCAGGCCGCGTTCCAGGTCTTCTTCGCCCATCAACCCTACCACTGCACTTAACGCGGCCACGTCTTCAGAATGTGCCAGCAGCTCGACCCCCTGGGACAGGTCCACCACACCGGCAGCCGCAACGACATCGCTCAGGTCAGCCACACGCTCTGCCACAAGTAATGCATCCTCGGCGCGGGTTAAATCACTCGCCCCGGATGCCAGTTCCACTGCGGCATCGCGTGCCAGATAGCGCGCATCGTCCAGGATATCCACACCTGCGACCATCTCCTGTGCCGCAGCTTCAGCCTCCAGCTCTGCAGCAGTTGCAGATTGGATCTCCATCTCTTTTTCCTTCTTCTTCTTTGCGCTCATATTATCTCTCCTAATAAATGTTTAATAGTTTGTTGGATTGACGAAAGTACTGGTATATGGACGGGGAAGGTCCGCCAAAACACCAGTACTTTTAGTTAGATGAACGTTGGGTTGCTGCGGCGATTATGCAGCAGCAGGCTTCTGGCGGAAAGCCTGGACGATCAGGGCAATACCGCCGATGACTGCGAACACGGATGCAGTCCACAGCATGGTCAGCCCCATTCCTACCAGAGTAGTAGTTGGCCATCAGGATGATGCCGAAGATGATCCCCAGCACACCCAGGATGCCGGCTCCCCATCCGCCGCCCTTGAAAGCCATGACTAGCAGAATGATTCCGTACATCACACCCCAGATGCCCAGTACCAGGACAAAGATTCTTGGCAGGGTAACGCCTGCAGCTACCGGGTACATAAGGATGGAGCCTCCAGCCATGATGCTGATGATGCCAATGAACAGCTTCCAGCCCCACATGGAGTGATCCACAAACATGGATACGATTGCCATGATGCCCTCGACCAGCCAGTAGACACCCAAAAGTGCCACCAGGATCATGTAGGTATCAACCTTGGTTTTGGCAGGCGCCCAGAGCATGACACTACCGACGACCAGAGCCAGGATGCCAATGATCAAAGTCGACCACCAGGGGCGCTGTTTTGTTTCTGTTTGTATTGCAGTAGTCATTTTAATTCTCCTCATAATATCAAATAGGTTCTATAAAGTGTGCTTCAAAAGATGCACACCACTCTTTTCTGGCGATTTCTTGACGTTTTATTTTGACAATTTTTCGTAGGATGCCGCTGCCGATGGTTTCCCCAATCACAGCTTTCGAGCTCTATAATTTCTAATTCCTTCCTTGGCCCGATCCAAACGATCATCATAATCTTCAACATCGGTGTGTCATTGGTGTAAAGGGGTAGTCTTTAGGAGCTGTCGCCAGACATTTTATTAAAGTTGGTCCATCTTATTTATGGATGAATTTGAAAGTTGTTTTCTCTTGTCGTGTCCAATTTCATTACTTCGGTGTCAAATTAGAATTCAAGCGCAAGAATATCCACTGGACTGTTTACCTTAGAGATCCTCCTTTCGTCAGGTCTACCCTCAATTGCTCTATATTATACCTCAGATACTTCATGAGAATATCAGTCCTTTGGCTATATTTTTTCATCTTTTTGGATAGGTTTCCAGATCCTATAAATCCAGGGCATAAATCAGGTGGTTGGAACAGGGTTGGAAAAGAGCAGCCGCAAATTATCTGCCTTGTCCTGGGCATCAGCTGCATCCTACAGGTTGTTTAGCAGCTATTGCTGATTTATTTTTTTGCTGGATTCTGCGCACCGAACCGGGAGGAGGTGAGCGCCACACCGTGGCTGGATTGGAACACCCCGTCCTGTTGGCAGTTATCGCCTTACCCTGTGCTCCCCAAACCTCCAGCTGTGGTTTTGTAGACTGGACTTGCTGCCTGCCGGATTAAAACCAGCCTTAATCAATGAATGAGACCATCAATTGGTTAATTACCCCGCCAGGCGAAATTCATCGGAGTACTAAAACAAGAGACCAGGTTTTTTGGGGCTTTGCGGCATGATCCTTATACAGGTCCTTGCCCAAAACAAGACATGCCGGGTATGGCATTTGAGTCCTCAATAATTTCCAGGCAGCCCCATTTTTTACCTGTCCCGCCGGAAATTTGCAGGCTGGTACTATTTCCTGCGCCTGATAAATAGAAGATGATTAACTGGGGTCAAATACCGGCAGGGATACAGTAAACGTACTGCCCTGCCCGGGTTCGCTCACCACCCGGACTCGCCCGCCGTGCAGCTCTACCAGGCTGCGCGTAATGGATAACCCTAATCCACTGCCATCCTTATCCCTGTTCTGCGATGGCGCCACCCGGTAGAGCCTTTCAAAGATATAAGGGATCTCGTCTGCAGGTATTCCAGCCCCTGTATCCATTATGCTTACCAGTGCCTGGTCACCCTGTCTGGCAAGTTTTACATCTACTTTTCCCGCTTCATCCGTGTAGCTCAACGCATTGGAGAGCAGATTTATGAAAATCTGGGAGATATGCTGCTCGCTTCCCCGTATCGATATCCTCTCTTCAGGGACATCCACCGAGAGTTGAATCCCTTTTTGAAGAGCCTTGAGACGGAAGCGTTCCACTGAATTGATGAGTATTTCGTTCAACTGGATTGGATCCATATCCATTTCCAGTTCACCAGACTCTGCCAGGGAAAGCATGCGTAAATTTTCCACCAGCCTGTTCAGATGCAGCACTTCTGTTTTAAGCTTGGCAATATTTTCTGGAGTTGGGGGGGATATACCATCCTGCATACTTTCAAGATCAATTTGTAAAACAGTGAGCGGGGTGCGCAGTTCATGGGCGATATCTGCTGTGGCCCGTCTGCGCAGCATTTGCTGGTTTTCCAATTGCATCGCCATTGTATTAAATGACTCTGCCATCTCGCCGAGCTCATCATCGGAATTAACCACGATACGCTGGGTTAAATCTCCTCCAGCGATCCGTCGGGCAGCATTGGCAAGCTGTTTAACCGGCAGGATGATCGCTTTTGTCTGGACCAAAGCAAAGAGCAAACCAAACACCCCCGCAATGGTGGCTGCCAGGATCATCTGGCGGTTTACACTGGTCAAAAAGGCATTCTGAGCGGTGTTCAGGATACCCAGGGTGGATGCAGAGATCACCGTCCCCACCACCTTTTTGGACACAATGATGGGTATCCCCTTATCCCTGTTTCTATCCAGGGTGCGGATGAAGGACCTCTCCCGGGCATTGTGATCCAGAATATTCCCGTTCGCATCCAGGATGATCAGGCCCTCTCCGCGTTCCCGGTCCAGCCAGCTCCTGCGGAACATCTTCATGGTAGGGCTGGTATTATCCTGTTTCTCAGCAGAGTTTTCCAGTACATCATCCAGCCCATCCCAGCTCCCGTTTATCCGGTAATAATCCGCCAGTATTTCAGCTGCCCATTGGGCATTTGTTTGGCCTGCCTGGGAGGTTAGGTTGTTAAACCGTTTAACGATGATCCGGTTGGTAACAATAATGAAAACAGCCGTCAATAGAACGATAATTACCAGGTAGCTAAACACCAGACGGAGTTTTAGGGAGTTTTTCATTCTTTTTAATTAAACTCAAAACGGTAGCCGGCACCAAAAGCAGTGATGATGTGGCGCGGGTTGGCAGGATCTTTTTCTATTTTTTTTCGCAGGTTATGGATGTGAACATCCACGGTACGTTCAACCCCCTCATAGGCACCCAGGTTGGCCATCTCTAAAAGTTGGCTGCGGGATAATACCAGCCTGGGGTGGGTAACCAGGCACAATAGCACTTCAAATTCAATCGGGGTCAGCGAAATTATCTTTCCTTCCACATTACAGTTCCTTGCCCCGGTATCAAAAATGACATCGCCAAATTCATAATATTTGTTGTTCAATCCGTGGAATTGATTTCGTTCTTCTCAATACTGCCCGGGCACGCGCCACCAGTTCTCGAGGGCTGAAGGGTTTGGTGACATAATCATCCGCTCCCAGTTCCAGTCCTATCAATTTATCCGTCTCTTCTACACGGGCGGTCAGCATGATAATGGGCACATCCGAATCACGCCGGATATGGCGGCAGACATCCCAACCATCCATCCCTGGCAGCATCAGATCCAGAATGACCAGATCCGGATCATCCTGCTTAAAGGCAGACAGCCCTGATGGACCGTCAAAGGCAGCCACAACAGAAAATCCGGCTTGTTCAAAGTACTTGCGCATCCCGGATACGATATTTTTCTCATCATCAACAATTAATATTTTCATCATTGGGAGGAATTATAATCTCCCCCCGCATGACGTTATGCGGGGGGGATTTTTGAAATGGTTAATAATTGGATTTTTATTGATGCCGGCCCCCGGGCCTGTGGTGCCTCTCAAACATATTCCGGCCCATCTGGTTGAACCAGGCATTTTCCGGTCTAGCCTTGATCCAGGCGATGATTTCATCCGCCTCTTCCTGGGTCAATTTTCCATCCGTGACTGCCTGGTTAATCCGCTCAATCATGGCTTCCTCTTTCTCAGCTTTAAGGTCTTCCATTGTGATGCCCTGGGACTCGGCAATCTCCGGTATGGTTTTTCCTTCTTCTAATGCAGCTTTCAGGTCATCCACGGTCATATTGAGTTTTACTGCCAGGTTTTCCAGGTTTTTCATTGGGGTTCGGGCGAACCTGTGCATCATCATCGGAAGCTTACCAGCCCGGAAGTGTGCATCACACTCAAAATCCTCACCCTTCAGGTAAGCGGTTAGGCATTCTTCCATGCTGGCAATCCGCTCGTCAGCTTCCGCCTGGGTCACCTTTCCATCTTCAACTGCCACCTTCATGCGTTCAACCATCGGTGCGGTTAATTCAGTTACCAGTTCCTCCAGGCTGACTCCTTTTCCCTCGGCAATTTCCAGGATTGTTTTACCCGCTGCAAGCTCAACCTTGAGATCTGCAGCTTCCATGCCCAGGATTTCAGCCACCTGGTATAGGACTGGATTCCTTTTTCCCCATTCCCAAACGGGCGGTTCTTCATCCTGGGCAAATACCGCCACAGATAATCCGAACACCAGTAAAAGACCCAGCAGGCTCGCAATTGTAATTTTCTTTATCATTCTTCACATGCTCCTTTCAAATTAACGAAAATATTTTTGTTTACAAAATCATAATAACAAAGACATATTTAGAAGTTATTAAGAAAGGATTGGTATTTTATGGGGGAAATGAAATCAAGGGAATATATTTCAGCTCATAATTGTCCATTTGATAGGTAAATTCAAGCATGCTGCCAGCCATAGGTGGTACCCTGATAAAGGCTGCCGGGGCTTTATTGATTCTGCCAAAACTATTTTTACCCTTTAATGACACCTAACCAAAGAAGAAATCCTTCTTTTTTAACTGGCATACCCACATTCATGTTCATCACTTTTGCCGATGCCGGGGCAATTACCTCCTGTAAAATATTGCCAAAATAATCCCGAACGACTCCAAGGCGCTGCCCCTTTACCACATCCTCACAAATATTTACTTCCGGGAAGAAAATCCCGGCTTCATCTGCCGTCAACCAATAGCGGTCACCAATCTCTTTTGGTTTTGGATTTTGTTCAGGTTCTCCCCCTAAGAAACCAAAATGTTTTAGTACGTTTATGAGTCCTTTAAACATGATCCCATTTTCACCCCGGCTCCCCCGTTCACCCACTTCCGGGGTGATTTCCGGGATTCCCAGTTTATCAGCCATGCTCTTGCTCGGCCATAACCACCATGCCGGTCTCTGGCCATCCTCTTGTATTGGCGGCTCTCCACGGTATTGGGAGAAACTCACATAAGGTGTTCCAAAAACATCAGCCATCTTGCGGGCTTCTGAATCTAGTTCATTATCGCCCAACAGACGACAGATCACATAGGGGCACATCGCCTCAGTGAACTCCCCGCCATGGCAGTTAATCAGAAGGTCACTTCCTTGGGCTAGTTCCTCCATCATGTCATTAATTTCTGGTGATGTTGGGGCAAATTGCATCCAATTTAATAAGGACTCTTCATTGGTTGCCAGGCTGATAATGATTTTTCCACAAACATCCCTGGGATCCAATATGCGGAAGAGTTTCTGAACCGCTTCAATACCGTCGTATTCTGTACCATGCTGTCCGCCGTATATGGCTTATTTGTTTGCCTGGTTTGGTACCCGTAATAACCCCAACTGGAATGCGCTGCACTTTCCCGTTTGAATCTATTCTTGTGACAAAAAAACTCTCTTTACTCCCCGTCATTTTTTCCTCCATCTTATTCTGAAACCAACTCCCGGACAGGTCCAATATAATTACGCATTCCATCTTTACATTGGTAAAGACCTATTTCTGCATCGAGTATGTCACCATTTTCATCAAAGCGGATTTCGCCAATGGCTCCATGGTAGACACCTAGATTTTGGAAATGATGTAATATTGTCGCCCTATCAATTGTTCCAGCTCGGCGGATGGCCTCAATCATCATATTCGTTACATCATACGCCTCTGCAGCAGATTGAGGGGCCACCAGCATCATCGGGTATTGGATTGCAAATTCACGATAGAAATCTCGGGCACTTGCTTTGATCCGCATATCTATTGCGGCAAGGGTATGGTATGGAGATTCTGTATCCAGGGATGGTACTTCAAGGAATGCATAAGGCTTGAGCGCATCACTTCCCAGGAAAACGGAATCCAATCCCATTTCCCGCAATTGATGGGTGATAATATGCGCTTTATTCCAATATACGGCAAAATAAACCAGCTCCGGTTTTGCGTCGATTGTGGCTTTTATTAAATCCCCGAAATCAAGGCTGGTCTCCTTTTTTCCAAAGAAAGAAACCAAAACCGGTTTGCATCCCATCCTCTCCGCTTCAGCAGAAAAAATTTCTGCAATAGGTTTACCCCAGGCTGTGTTATCGCTTAGGACTGCGATTCGTTTGGCATTTAAGTATTTGACAGCCACCTTGGCCAGTTGTCGGCCTTGCACCTCATCATTGGCAACAACCCTGAAAAAATTCTTATACCCCCGGCTGGTAAGCAGCGGGCTGGATGCCTCTGGTGAAATCTGGACCATACCCGCATCGTGGTAAATATCCAGGGTTGAGACTGCCATGGCGCTGTTTAGAGGTCCAAGCATTCCCACTGCCTGAGGATCATTAACAAATTTTTCGGCAGCATTTCTGGCAGTTTCATGATCCCGCATATCAATTACAGGAACCAGCTCAATCGTGAAAGGTAAATCCTTCCGGGTGTTTGCAGTCTTAATTGCCATTTCAGCCGCACAGAATCCGGTGACGTCATGCACATTTGGATCTGGTAGTTGAAAACCAATTTTCACTACCGGTTTATTTGCCAGGGTTATCATATTTTAGTCCTCTCAGCATTCCTTGGATTATTAAACGGATAAAGATACAACTTTATTGCAAATGAATCTATTTGGATTGTTTTCTCCTCGCTTTTACCTGCTATCCTATCCATATAGGATGATGAGCATCTAATAAAACATCACATGCAAAAGGATGGTTTGGCTGTTTCTTTGGGAAAACAATTCCTAACCCTATTAGTATACCAACTTGGGATTTTTTGACAAAACAGAAGGTTGGGCATTTAATCCGTATTGGAATAGCGCTGGAGGCCAATTGTAATTTGAAGACAATTATTCAGGTGTGGGACATCAAAATCCTATATTATTCGGCTCCAGGGCATTCCAGCCATTGGAGAATTCCCAGGAGCATAAATTCGCCCTAATCATCTTTTTCAAAATGGTCCAAATTGAGAGATCCTTTAGCTTTCACCACATGGATTAATCAGGGACATTATATTAACAGGATTACTTCAAGACAAAAACAGTTGGGGAAAAATATAGTCTTCAGGAGTTCCTATAAAGTAGCCGCATATTTCAATATTCCAATAAATCCTCCCACTTCCAGGGCAGCCCTGCCAATGAAAAGACCATCGACCTCATGACTGCAAAAGACATCTCCATCGGTGTCGTAAATTCTTACATCGGTTATTATCCAGACGGACACCTTTTCCTTCGGCGGCTTCCTGGAATGTTTTACCCGTTTCAAGTTCTACCTGTACATCCGGCACTTTCATATCCAGTATTTCAGCCGCCTGGTTCAGGACCGGATCCCTTCTTTCCCATTCTCGTACGGGTGGTTCATCATCCTCTGCAAATACAGCCGCGGATAGTCCCAAAACCTAAGCAAGCCCAACCAGGCTGGCAACCGCCAAATTTATTAATGATTCTTTATCCCCTTTCAAATTAAGATTGAGGTACTCCAAAAACAGATAATGACCAACACTTGTTTAGAAAGGATTGGGATTTTATACAAATTGTTAGGATATGCTGTTCCTAAAGCTCCAATTATTATTTTCAATAGCTTTAAATACCTTTAGGACGTTTTGTTTTCATAATCAATAATTTTGTTAATTTTTTCAGCAGAAGGACTATTTTCATCAAATTCTGCTTTTAACCAAATCTCAATCAGATTTAAAGCAAGATTTTTACCCAGTGTAAGCGCTCCTAAACAGGCAATATTTGCATGGTTGCTTTTTACCGCTCTTTCTGCAGAATAGGAATCTGACAGTAGGGCAGCATATGCGCCTTTAACTTTATTTGCAGCAATTGACATGCCGATTCCGGTCCCGCATATTAATATTCCCCGGTCATATTGGTTTGCTGCTACACTCGTGGCTAGACGAAAGGCAGTATTGGCATAGATAGGGTCTTCATCCCCAAAATCGGTCACCAAATAACCTTTACTATTTAAATAATCGATAATTGTAAATTTTAATTCCATGGCATTCGGGTCGCAGCCAATTGCAATACTAAGCATATTCAATCTCCCTTTTCTTTATTAATCCCAATGCATTCAAATAAAATATCTTTTCTAAATGTTTTTCCTCGAAATTTCCGTAAACTGCGCGAGTTGCATATAACATAGCCCGAATTTCTTCAAATACATAAAATGTTAAGTCGATAAATTTTTCGTCCATGGGACCTAAACCCCATGGAGTTATCTTATCAGAAACGTAGTAATGTTTGTTGTTAATACAAATATCTTTCCCCCTATGAAAAGCAAGAGGGGAATCTGAACCATATAATATTTTGGCTGAATCGATTTTACGCATGAGGTATTCAAGGACTAGTGGATCATTAATTAATGCTGTATCAAAATACACATTTTCTTTTTTGGAGAGAAAATCTAAGTTGTTAATTACATCTGCATAACAAAAGGATCTTCCAATATGAGCTAAAATAAAGTTAACATGAGGGATAATTAGACGTGATTTCCAGTAATTCTTGTTGATTCTCGGAACTTTTTAATCGGTTTTTTCGTGGAATATGCAATAAAACCGCCAGATTGTTTTTTTCCGAAAATTCAAGAACTGACCGGTTTAACATATCATAAATCCCGGGTTCTCCAATTTCAATCTTAGCCAAATCTGGATAGGGTTTGAATCCCATGAATCCTTTTTGATTTAACAAATGAAGGTTTTTCATCAGTATCAAAAATATTCTCAAATTGACCCGGGATATAGAAGAATCCGGAATTGTATTCATTTGCTATTTTGGCTACATATTTATTATTCTTTTCAATATTTATTAAAGGGAATGGAAGGCCAAAGAATAGACCAAAGTAGTTTTTGGTGGGGAAAACATGGTCTACACAAGAACGAAAATCCTCATATACGAATTCTTCCATATAGTCAAAATCTGTCCAGGGTTTGTACGTTTTATATATAGCGTATTCAGATTTCTTAATGGAAATACATTCCTTTGGCCAGATATGGATGTGGTTGTCAATGATTGTATCTGGAAGTCGATTTGCTAACTCATTGATCATATACTTCCTGATCTTTATGGTTAAAATGAAAGTCTTTTATCATTTTATTCCCAAACTAAATAAAATAAGTTTCGTGGAGTCTTGCCAGGTTTGAAAAATCATCCTGAAGATGAAAATATATTGAATTGTATACCTCATAAATATCCATATACATCTTATGGATTTTCAAATCCGGTTCCATGTAATCGATATACTCCGCCCATTCCTTCGCGATAGAGAAATCCTTTAGATAACCAGTAGATACACCAGCCAATATGGCATTTCCATAAGGAGCTCCGGTCCTGTTTTTTAACATGGCTGTCGGGTACCCGAACACATTTGTATATATCTGGCGCCACAATCTGCTTTTTGCCCCACCCTCATTCATAACAATGGTCCCTTTAGTTTCTATTCCATTATCTTTCATTGTGCCATATAAACGATAAGTTGAAAGGGCAACGCCTTCCATCATCGAACGGACCAAATGTCCCTTCGTATGATGCATGCTCCACCCAAATACTACTCCCCTTGCATGCCTGTTGTATTCCGGGTTACGGGCACCCGCAAAATGAGGTAAAGTAATCAAACCGTCTGAACCTGGTTCAATACGGGCAGCTTCTAAATTTAACAATTCGTAAGAATCATATCCGCTTGTCTTCTCAATAAACTGTTCATATGTGGAAAAATTATTTCGCAAATACCGAAGGACAAATCCTCCAGTTGGTGTCGAACCAAATATCACATAATTATTACGTGAATTAACTGGATATACGCAGTTCCAGATATTTTCAATGAATGTTGGTTTTCCAGTTACAACACCCAATACAGCCGCAGTGCCTAGATTAATCTGGGTTTCTCCAGCTTCAATTGCACCACCAGCCAACCATCCTGCAAAGGCATCAACGGTACCAGCAATTACAGGTGTCCCCGCAACCAAACCAGTTAATGATGCGGCTTCATTAGTAATTTCACCAATTACTTCTTCGCATGGAAAAACATCTGGGAAAAGATTAGGATCAATATCTAGTTCGCGGCAAATTTCAAGATCAAACTTCTTTTTGCGAATATCAAAAACCGTCCCATAAAATGGTGCTGCAGAATAGTTGAGGACCATCCTGCCACACAAGCGAAATGTTACATACCCATCTGGTGATAATACTTTGAATATACGTTTATAGTCATCTGGTCTGTGTTTTTTTTCCCATAACATACTTGTTACAGTGGATTGTTCATCAATATTAAATCCACTGATTTCCAGACAACGTTTAGCCCCGATTTTTTCCCTTAATTCGCGTACCACATCGGTGGCGCGGTTATCGAGAAAATTATAGGCTTTATTTATGACATTACCTTCTGAATCGACCATCACGATAGCAGGTACGGCAGATGATACACTTACTCCTTTAATATTTTTTGCATTAAGATTATTTGAGGTAATAATTTGTTTTATAACAGTATAAATATTACTCCAGTATTCATCAGGTTCGGTTTCAGACCAGGTTCCATTAGAAACCGTTATTTTATGCTCTCTAAATCCATATCCGATTACCTTGCCTTGATCATCAATAATACAGGCTTTTGAACCGCCACAACCTATATCAATGCCTACAAAATAATTGCTCATAATTTATCCTTTAATAATTAAATTATCGGCAAGAAATTACTGGTTAAAATATTTGATGGCTTCCTCTGCCGAAATATTTTTCCGGAAAATATCACCGATGGCCCGGGTCATTTTAACTGGATTTTTTGACTCAGAAATATTTCTTCCAATAAGACAACCCTTTGCACCAGCATCCGCAACTATCTTTATCATCTGTAAAAACTCATCTTCAGGAATTTTTGTACCGCCATTGATTAAAACAGGGATTTTCGTGAAATCAATAATTTCAGCAAACGTAATAGGATCATTTGTATAATTTGTTGAAATCACGTCGACACCGAGTTCTGAGCAGATTCTCCCAGCAAATTTTAAATAATCTGCGCCATATTTTTGTACGTTATCATCATTTTTTTCATAAAAGGTCGGAAATTCGGCTTCGACAACGAATACTAGACCATATTTCTCGCAATCGCGGACAATAGATGCCACGGTTTTCATAGCATGGCTTGCAGCATCAGAGAAAAAATCTACCGGTAAGATTACCCCATCTGCTCCGTTTATCATTGCTTCTTCAACTGTACTGGTCACAATCATCTCATAAGGATTAGTAGTACTATAGGCTGGATATACCGGTAAATAATTCAAAACTGCGACATTGGGCCTTAACACCGGAACTACCCTTCTAATAAATCCTTTACCTATGTTTATGCAGGTTGCGCCTCCTTCCATTGCCAAATCACATGCCTTCACTACATCAATCAGGCCTGGATAAATATCTTTGCTGGTCATATGATGGCAACCAGCGAAAATTATGCATACACCGTAATTATCAAATACACGATTTAACCTGACAAGTTTACCTGCGGCCATGTTATTCATCCTTTTAATATTTATTTTTGTTCCGTGCTTTTTTCACACGCATCAATAATTTGCATCATCTTCAAACCATCAGCTGCGTCAATTATTGGTTTTTTTGAGAACTTGAGACAATCAAGGTAATGAATGATTTCATCACGATATACATGATCCCAATTTATTGTGGCATCAATAGATTCCCACTCATCACTTTTCCCGTTATATATTTTTATGGGTTCGTTATCTCTCCATCTGATGGAACTTTCTGTGCCATATACTTCTATCGATCTACCAAAATATGGTTGTAGAAAATCCATATGAACCGAGATATTGATATCGTCATAACACGCAATAATCAACTCAGCGGTATCTAGAACATCCCAATCCTTATGAACCGCATTAGATCCATAACATCTTACGGTTTTGACATCCTGACCAGCAAACCATATTGAATAATCAATTTCATGAGAAAAATCACTGATTACTCCACCACCCAAGTTCTTTTTAGTTCGATAATCAGTTCGAGAATCTGTAATTGCTTTCTTTCCCGCAACTGAGGCGCAAATACTGAATACTTTCCCCAAAAACCCACTGGTAATTAACTCTTTTATTTTGATGTATGGTGGAGCGAATCTTAAACAGTAGGCTATAAATGCAAATCGATTATATTGTTCACACAATTTATACATTTTCTTTGCTGATTCAACCGATTCGCTCATGGGTTTTTCCAGCATGACATTCAAACCAGCCTTAATACATTTTTCCAGATCGTTTTTATGGAGAAAATTTGGAGTACATATAATTACTCCGTCAAATTGGTGTTTTAATGCCTCGTCTAAATTTTGGTAAGTTTCGGAAACACCATATTTTTGTGAAAGGGAAACTAATCTTTCTGCATCGAGTTCACATAATGCCACATCACACAGGTCAAAATTCTTAATGATTCTTAAATGTACTTCGCCGATATATCCACAACCCTGTAATAAGAATTCGCATTCTTTCCTCCATATTTAGATTTCTCTTTTCCGACCGATCGTATCGATACCAATTGCAAATAGCAGGATCAAACCCTTTTGCTAATTGTTGAGCAAAACTATGAACATTTAATATCATCATGCCATTGGAGATTACACCAATGATTATGCAGCCAAGGATTGTCCTCTCAATTTTTCCACTTCCACCCTGGATACTAGTCCCGCCTAAGACTACTGCAGTAACAGCATCAAAATCCATCGTAGCACCAGCGTTTGCAATACCCACTCCTAAACGAGATGCATTGATAAATGCTGCCAACCCAGCTAATAATCCAGTTATAATATAAAGAGATGATATATGTTTTGAGGTTTTAATTCCAGAGAGATAAGCCGCCTTGATATTTCCACCGATTGCATATGTGTGAACAGAAAAAGGTGAATTTTTTTGCAGAAATAGAAAAATTATCGTGATCCCTAATGCGATTAAAACCGGGATAGGTATGCTCCATAAATCACCACGGCCAATTATATGAAAAGCATCAGGTAATCCAAAAATTGTCTCACCACCACAGATGATGAATGCAAGTCCTCTTAATGCAGTTGCCATACCAATTGTTGCAAGCAGGGGTGGAATGTGGATTTTTGTAATATTCACACCATTAGCAATACCAACCAATCCTCCGACAAGTATGCTGACTAACAAATCCGATATAAACGGGGAATCCGGCGTTTTTTATAGCCATGGCACTGACTACCCCGCAAAGACCCATTTGTGCGCCAACCGATAGGTCAATGCCTCCAGAAATTATCACCCAGGTCATCCCCATTGAAATTATTAATAGGGTGGAAATTTGCCACAAGATATTCAATAAATTATTAACAGTTAAAAAACTATCGGATTTAATGGAAAAGAAAATCACTAAGATAATAAATACAAAGATTGTACCAAGCCCCTTACTCTTCCAAATCGGGTGCGTTGTTATATATTCTTTAGACCTAGTTATAGAATTATTGCTCATCAAGTTACTCCTAATGTTATTGGTCAAGTAAATCGTGATAAATGATCGATTCCGAGATTTCTTCTCCAGAATATTCTCTATAAGAATTTCCACGTTTTAATAATAGAATACGATCACAAATTTGGACCAGCTCTGGAATTTCTTGGGAAATTGCAATAATTGTTTTGCCGGTACTCATGCAGTCCAATAATATTTGGTAAATTTCATATTTCGAACCTACATCAATTCCCCTGGTAGGGTGACTTAAGACCAATAATTCTGTGTCATTGATTAAATTACGGGCTAATAAAATTTTTTGCTGGTTTCCCCCACTTAAAAATTGAACTATTTGTTCTTTACTCGAAATTTTAATCCCCAACCGTTTAACATAAATGTCGAAAACCTTTGCCAGCGAATTATGATCGAGTATATTAAATATTCTGCTTTTTAAGGAATTTATTGAGGGATGTAATCAAAGCATTCTTCACTACATCCAGTTCCATAAATAAACCAAGCTCTCTTCTCTCATCTGGAACGTAAGAGATGGATTGTTTTAGTGCATCTGCAGGTGAATCAAAATCTACTTTCTTTCCATTTATAACTGATCATCCCGGATGATGGCTTATAAATCCCGTATATGATTTTTCCTAATTCGATTGTCCCAGATCCTAATAAGCCTAATATCCCAAATATTTCTCCCTCTTTAACATTAAAAAAAAATCGGAATTTAAGATATTGTTATAGCTTAGGTTGTCTACTTCTAAAAGGATTCGGTTGTCGTAATGTTTCCGGGGATTAAGTCGATTTTCATCAACTTTTTTCCCAATCATCATTTCTACAATTTCTTTTCGGGTTATATTTTGAACCTGGCTAGTATTAATTAACATTCCGTCTCTAAGGACAGTAACGGAATCACAAATCTGGAATATTTCTTCGAGCCGGTGAGAGATATATATTACTGAAACGTTCTTCTTTTTAAGCGACTAGTTTCATTAAATAATACTTGCAATTCTTTTTGCGTAAGCGAGGACGATGGTTCATCCATAATCAATATCTTTGCATTGTGAACAATCGCTTTCATTATTGCGACCATTTGCCGGGATGCGATGGGAAGTGATCCAACCTTTGCAAATTTATCAACTTGGAAATTCATTTCGTTGATGATTTCGTTCACTATTGATTCCATCTCTTTGAAATCGAGAAGGTTTAAATTTATTTCGATGTTCAATTCCTAGAAATAAATTCTCAATAACCGTCAACTCCGGCAGCAAATCAAGTTCTTGATAAATGACAGCAATTCCTGCCTTAATTCCATCCTCAGGTGAATCTAATTCTATTTGATTACCTTCTAATATGATTTTCCCGCTATCTGGTTTTATGGCTCCCGCAATGATGCGGACCATGGTACTTTTACCAGCCCCATTTTCTCCTACTAATGCATGCACCTCACCAACTCTCAATGAAAAATTGATATCTCGCAATACAACATTATGGGTAAATGATTTGGCTATATTTTCTAATCTTAAATATTTCTTGGTCTGACATCGAGGAAGCCTTCCGTAGTAATATTGCATAAATTTCTCAAATAATCAATATTCTTTTTGATGACTTCAGGATTTGAATTTCTTTCAAATCGATAAAATTTTCGATAACATACTAAGGGATATTATTACTAGATATCAAAAAAATTCGCTGCAGACAAACAAGTAAACATACTTTCAACAAGGGATGACAACCATAAATATTTTGAGGCTGCCTCATGAAAGGCAGCCTCAAAATAGAACTTCAAATTTACTCTACAGGGGTACCGAAATCTAACAATGGCAGCCCAGCTTTTTCAAGCCATTCATTCTTACTGTCAACATAAGCCTGGACATTATCACGGTATAAGGGTGCAAATCCCAAATCGATAATATTGTAATCTGCATTTTCCTTATCCATCATAAGCTGAACTGCGCCTGTCAATTCACGAAATCCAAGTTCAACTGGGCTCGCTCCGTATCCAATCTCAAATGCAAGGCCACCCTTCTCCGGGGTTAATGGTTTGTATAAATATGGAAGTACGTTATCCTCACCGCCATTACCTGCGACAGAAATATCTGTACGGCCTGCAGCTTCAATTGCAGCCATGGCACCAATAACATTAGAGTCTACGCCAGCATACACAAAATTCATCTCCGGATGACTCAAAAGAAAGGTTGAGACGATTTCATTGGCTTTCTCAACAGTCATATCAGCATCTTGTTGACCGACAAAAACTGCTTCTGGCATATTGGCTTTTACATACTCAACAAATGCATCCGGTTTCCTTTGAAATCCTTCAGAGGTTGGATCATCGAGGACTAATATATTTGGGGTCTCGTCCGGGCGATTTTCTTTCCACCACTTAACAAACATTTCGCCGCCTAAAAGGCCACCATCACGCTCATCGGTAATCATGCCCATTGTCTGATAAGGCATTGAGTTTCCATGAGTCAGCATATAGATCCCCTTGTCATTCATTTCTTTTGCTACACTTTCCATTGCGGTTCCATTTAATGGATACCCTAACCAGGCATCAATGCCTTTCTGAATGTAAGTGTCTGTAATTTCGATTTCTTTTTCAATCGAACCTTGGGGATCTTCTACATGCATGTTGATTTTAACAGGGACACCGTTATATTCAATGGGAAGTTGCCAACGAGCAGCTACCTGTTGTTGGAATGTATGATCCATACTCAGAACAACACCCAAGGATCTCAATGGGCACATCTACCCCTTTTACGTTGCCTGTTGTTTCTGCTGCCGGTGCAGCCGTTGCTTCAGCAGCTGGCGCGGCAGTTGCTTCTGCGGCCGGTGCTGTTGTGGCTTCTGCTGCTGGCTTTTCAACAGCGGCAGGTTGAGCGGGTGCGCATGATACTAACAAAAATATAACCAGCAAAGTAGCTAAGAACGTTAATACTTTTTTCATTTCACTCCTCCATTTTTGTTTTTTTTGTTTATGTTGTTTAATGTTTCTTTACGTCCCATTGTTACATTATTATACCATATATATTTTTGTTTACAACTACCAATTTGTTTGTTTATTATTGCAATTGTTGTTTTTTGTGTGTATTTTTGGTATAATATTTATATATACTTTTAGGATGTAAAATCGAAAATTGGGCTTTCTCAAATAATAAAGGCTTGGGGATTATTATGCTTGCGCAGGAACGTTATAATTACATTCTTGACCAACTTCAACGGAAAAAAACTGTTCATGTAAAAAATCTTTCCGCGACATTAGATGTAACAAATGAAACAATTAGAAGGAGATCTGGAGTTTCTTGAAAAAGAAGGTCTCTTATCACGAGTGCATGGCGGTGCATCATCTGTGCAATTTGATACCATGCAAGGTGGATTTAATCATCGGATTTTTTCAAATGCACAACAAAAGGAAGATATTGCAAAGAAAGCAATATCACTTGTCTCCGAAGGGCAATCGATCTCTTTAGATTATTCAACTACCTGTTTGTTTTTCGCCCGCGAAATAAAAAAATATTTTAAAAATTTAACCATTATTACAAATTCGAATGAAATCGTATGTGCATTATCTGATATTCATACGTATAATATCATCTTTTGTGGGGGAATATATAACTTCGCCGAACGTTCATGTTTTGGTGAACCGGCAATTACGATGGTTCGTCAATTAAATATCGATTTAGCATTTATCGGAATTGGTGGGATTTCTGCAAGGGAAGGTCTAACAGAAACTTTTTTCGATGGGGTTGAAATGTTGAGAAGCTATATAAATGCGGCCCAAAGAAAAATAGTTCTTGCGGATAATAGTAAATTTGAAAAAGTTGCCTTGATAAAAGTTTGCGATCTTTCCGAAGTGGACACAATAATCACTGACTCAATGATAAAACCAAAAGTCTTGGAAAAATATAAAAATGTCGAGATAGAAATTATTTCAAGTTTAAGATGGATTTATCTTGACATGTTTTATTTTTCCAATCAAAACCCCTCGGTAAATTGCGTTATTTATTATCATTTATTATCAAGAATCGATAAACCATGTTTGATTACCACATTCATTCATACTATTCAAAAGACGGAATTGATACTCCAAGAGATATTTTCGAAAGGGCTTATTTGCTTGGATTAAATGAAATTTGTTTTACTGATCATATTGATTTTGATGAAAATATTACCATTTCACCGCCCCCGGACATAATTTCATACTCCAATTCGATCAAGGAATTAGCCTTGGAAAGAAGTAAATTATCAGTGAAATTTGGCGCAGAAATTGGTCTTAAAGACCATGAAACATTTCAGCTGGCTTGGAATTACATAAAAGACTACCATCCAGATTTTATTATTGGTTCTGTGCACTATACTGATGATGGCGATGCTTTTAATAAGCAGTTTTTTGAAGGTCGATCACAGAAAGAAGTTTATTATAGTTACTATAGTCAGGCAGTTAATAGATGTTGCTGCACATCAAATTACTCTGTTTTGGGACACATTGACTATATTGCCAAAAAAGCTCCATATCTGGATAGAAATGTTAGCCTGGATTCCAACCCATGATGCAATTGATGCAATAATAAGGCACATTGCTCAAAATGGAATTGGTCTCGAGATAAATACGTCGGTATATAATACACATGATGAGAAGATGTGGGGGAAAGATATTATCAGGCGATATATTCAATTAGGCGGGGAATATATAACTGTGGGATCAGACGCCCACTCAATTAATAGGGTCGGTTGGCGTATACAAGATGCTATCGAATTAGCGAAATCAGCGAATGTACGCTATATTGCTACATTCCTGGACATGAAACCAATATTTCATAAAATTTAATGACCTTAAACCCTAGTTTTACGCTCATCTTGCTTATCTCATCTACAAATAATTCATTATAATATTTCGGTACTCGGAGAAACTTGGATCATTTTCCATCAGAAAAAACCTGGTCTTCAATCATAAATAAGGACATCTTAATGGTAATTTCTAAAAAGAATTTGAAGATTCAATGGAAGACTATGACGAAACTACAGCAGTCGAATACTAACTCTCCTCGAAGTCATCAGGTATTTTCAGAACGATCATCATAGAAATATATTGTGTGGAATGAGATCTTGGAATAGCTGCTAGATTCCGATGTAATTGGATTATAGGCCTTACCTTGCAGTAGAAAATAGAGGAAGCTTTCCCAGAACATGGGTGTTCCCAGGAATCCAGTGGTAGGTATTCAGTTGTTAGACTGATGGGGAGGGTGGGATCCAATATTGGATTTGCTTCGTCTCCAGGAAACCGATTCTTGAATTTGGCAGGATCGAGTGCCGTTGATTCAGTAGCAATATGCCTGGAGCACCTTGGGCAACGGAAACAATCCACCAAAAACATCCATTCCACAACAGTATCCCGCTAACTGTTTTTGTTAATCTTGCGGTAAATCGTTAAATACCACCTGATTTATCGTGCCATCGGCGAGGATTACAAGGTATTCCGGTCAATTTGTTATGGTATTTGGTGAATGAATTTACCCTCCACTCAATGAGATGCAGTTCGAATCCCGTAAGCAGCCGCTTCATCCGTGTCTTTTTTATTTTCCAGCCGCTGCCTATCCACAATCTGCGTTTCATCCTGCTTCATCTCCTTAATTAATCAGGAAATTATCCGATTTTCATAATATGAGAATGAAGTGTAGAAGGTAAATGTCACCTAGCTCTATTCTATCCATCACCGGATGAGAGGTTAGCGAAGGATACAAGTTTACACTCTGGTGATCAATAATAGGCATTCTCAGGATTATTATCATCCCAAAAACCAGTCAGATCGTATCCCCCGGGATTTCGGATAGAAGTCTATCCCCATTCCCCTGATGCAAAAATTCTCAATCCATACCGAAAAAACTAGAAATGTCCTTTTTGTTTGGCCAATGATAATACCAGTATGGCGCTTGTTAAGGCAAATCCAAACAGCAATCCTGGCAATGGCTCATCAACTGTTCCTGTGCTGTTGAGTATTCTAATTAGAAGAACAATCGAAAATGCGGCGTAAGTAATATAAAAGGAACGGGTAAGTGCTGCCCCGAAACCTAACAGGATACCAAAAATCATCATTACCATGATGGAATCAAAATCCGCTAGCAGGCTGTCAAACATCCAGCCAATACCCATGGCCAGTCCGCATGCCATTGCTGTTGCTACTACAGCAACAAGCCCCCTGTCAAGGTGAACTTGAACGGCACGCGGTACCAGAAACAGGATATTGAGACATACTCCCAATCCAAAAGGCAAAACCAGCAGCGAGGATTGCAGCACATCCAGCAGCACCGCAGGGTCTTCCTGAATGGTTTCATGCGTATTGGTAAATAGAACATCAGCCAATATGATCAATGAGAATACAAGGACTCCGATCAATAAGGACTTAAAAGAACGCGGATCATGTAATTTAAATCCGTATTTTTTTGCCACCTTGAGTGGGGCAACTCACCCCAAAAGGAATGATGGAAATGATAAAAAAGACGGTTGTTGCAAGGAATGGGGAAAAATCCTGCAAATCGGCGGCAAGGTATCTTCCAACTCCCCACAATAAAATGTATAACAAATAAATCACAAAGGGCAGCACTGGAATCTTCTTAATTGGTTCCAAGGTTGGTCCCTCCTTCATTTAGGATATGGCTTTCCTGGATAGGGTGCAATATTCAAACCAGCTTTGCTAACCACCCATCCTATGATGGCTATGTCCGGACCGCCTTCAGTTTTGGGGATATTATATTTTCGGGTACCTGATTGAAACAGCCGCCCGGTGATAAAATAACACCATACCATAGCTCAGTCTCATGAAATGAGACAAACCGGTTAAATATGGACTGCTATTGAAAACAAGCGATTACACAACCATCCTCAAGGAGGAAAGTTTCGCCGCTCTGGGGGTAATCCTCGGGGCAGTGATCGGGATCTTGTTGGATAATTTGATCCTTGGATTATTCAGCGCTGCAGGTCTTTTGCTTATCACCCGCGCATCCACCTGCAGGCGTATTAAAAACCGGAATCAATAGGGATAAATAGTTCAGGGACCGGGAATCCCAAATTGAGAACCCAAATAGGGCTTCAAAAGGACAAGGTGGGGGAAACCGTATCTATTCCGTGATGATTTTATAGACATCATCCCCATCCTGCACGGGATGTTTAACTTTTATGGCAACTTCATCCCCGCGGCTTACCATTTGAACCGGGGAATTTTCAATTTGCATCATACTTAAATTCTGGGTGAAATCGGTTGTATTCCCGATAATGTGAATGGAATCACCGACCTTTAAGCTTTCCTTCATCTCAATTACTGCCACCCCTATTTTATTAAAATAGCGGCCAATAATCCCAACCAATACTTCCATTCGAGCCTGCTCCTTTTTAATAGCCGGTAAATAAGCAACAACCTCATAACAGTCTACTAAAAAGATCGATTAATTGCAAAAAAATCCCGTTATCAATAAAACCAGCCCATCCAGGTTGATGACGGTGTGAAATATTTTCCCACCCAATACATATTCCTTTTGTATAATCTTTCGCAAAATGATACTGGCAAGGCAATCATAAACAGGTTATGATTAGCACTTGCAAGAAAAAAAATACAGGGGGGATCCTGTATACCAGTAAGGTTTAAGTTTCACCCCCCCAAAAAAAATCGGGATTGGAATATTCTGTAATTAACCCAGGAATCCGGGGAAAATCGGAGAGAATCAATGGCATTCTTTTTAGCATTTAAAGAAATCTGGAGAAACCAGGTTCGGTTTCTATCATTCAGTGCAGTAATTGCTTTAATTACCGTACTTGTCCTCTTCATCGCTGCTTTAGCCCAGGGTCTGGCGATGGCAAATAAGGAGTATTTATCCAAGGTGGATGGGGAATTGATTGTCTTTGACGAAAACGCCGACCTGATGGCAAGCTCAAGCCTGATTAGAAGATCGAATCTTAACGATATCCAGCGGGTTGATGGGGTTGCCGATGCCGGTTCTGTTGGTTTCAGTTCCGGTAAGATCTTCCTTAAAAGTTCAGGCGAATTTTTGGATGTTTCCCTGATCGGGGTTGACCCTGGGAAACCAGGCGCTCCTCCGGTTGTGGAAGGGCAGTCCTTCAGTAATAACCGTAGTTCGGATGTGATCATTGATGCAAATGTTGCAGAGGATTCCGGTCTCCAGGTAGGAGATCAAATCACAATTGTAACCATTCGCAATGATGAAGAAACCTATAACACCTTGCCTATTGTTGGTATCACTGACGGGCAGCAGTACCTCTACGCTGGATCGATCTTCCTGACCAATAAGACATGGGACGAGGTGCGCACCACCGGGTCCGCCAACGCCAGTTTAGCCGAATTAACTTCCAATGTCGTGATCGTAAAAGTGGAAAACCCGGAAGAGACTGAGATCGTCGCCCAGGATATTGAGAACCAGGTCTCGGGTACAGAGGCAGTAGATATCGATATAGCCATCGAGTCCTTACCCGGGTATTCCGCCCAGCAATCAACATTGAATACCCAGCAAGGTTTCACCTTATTAATCGGCATTCTGGTAATCGGTGGATTTTTCCAGATCCAGATGCTGCAAAAAATTCCCCAAATTGGGGTTTTAAAAGCAATTGGAACAACTAATTCCGTTGTCGCTCATTCCGTTGTGCTGCAAATTATTCTCATTACAACTTTTGGAGTCTTCATTGGGGCAGTGATTACCTATCTTCTCGCTGCGTTTTTACCTGCAGGTATCCCAATCCTCTTTAGTGGACCATCCGTACTTTTGGCGGTCATTTCCCTTTTGTTGATTGGTCCAATTGGCGGTCTGGTTTCAGTCCGGCTGGCAATCTCTGTAGAACCATTAATTGCCTTGCGTTTGTAGAAAGAAGGATTTTATGGAAAACAATATAGTAATAGAAACCAGGAATTTATCCAAGATATTTAAAAGCGGCAACCAGTCTATAAAGGCAGTTGATCAGGCTTCTATTGAAATTCATGCCGGTGAATTTGTTGCCCTGGTTGGACCAAGTGGCTCTGGAAAAACGACCATGCTTGCCATGCTGGCTGCATTACTGACACCCAGTGAAGGACAGGTGTTAATAAACGGGCAGGATCTTGCGCTGATGTCAGACAAGGAAAGGGTATATTTCCGCGGCAAGGAGATTGGATTTGCATTTCAGGCAAATAATCTCATCCCTTTTCTAACTGTACTGGAAAATGTTGACCTGATGCTGAGGATAAACAACAATTACAACAAGGAAACCCGTCAGGATGCCATTGAACTGCTTACCCGGCTGGGCCTGGGGGATAGGCTGTACAGCTTGCCCCGCCAGCTTTCCGGTGGCCAGCGCCAGCGCGCATCCATCGCCCGCACCTTAATCCACAAACCAAGTGTGGTGCTCGCAGATGAACCGACCGCCAACCTGGATACCGAGCGCGCCTATCAAGTGGTAGAAATTTATGCAGACCTGATTCACGAACAGAATAAGACTGGCATAATGGTCACACACGATTTGCGCATGTGCCGGTATGTGGACAAGATCATTCAGATCGAAGATGGAAAAATAACCAGTATTCTCAGTAATCAATCGGATATTGATGATTTAATTGCCTGCCATTAGCTCCTTTCGTTAGACCCGGGGAAAATATCTTCCCGGGTTTAACCACCTGGCATTATTATTTTTTTACTTGTCAATTACTCTACCGGATCGCCTTAGGTTTATTCCTTTCCATAATTAGATCATTCTTATCAATGAGACAGGATGCCTTTGGATGATATTCTTAAAAAAACAGAAACCATGTCGCTCGGTTTATGATAAATCCTTGACAAGACATATCCGTGTCAATTATATGCTCTCAGATCATTCAACAAATGGGCAGTTAAGTGCCTTAGCTAATTAAAGAAATGTCCCTCAGGGCGTATCATGCAATTATTTCGTCAAAAAATTCATCCCGGTTTGCGGGGAGCCGTTTTCTACGCCAGTTATTGGGGTGTGTTTGGGCTTGTGGAACCCTTTATGAATGTATATTTCATGCAATTGGGTTTAACCAACACCCAGATCGGGCTGCTTTCATCCTTATCCCCCCTGGCAATACTGACCGTCGCTCCATTTATTGCCAATTACGCCGACCGCCGCCGTAAAAGAACAATTACCCTGGCAATAGCCATCCTGGGTGTATCCATATCCCTGCTCCTGCTCCAATTCCCAAAAGATTTTAAGACTTTGCTGCCATTCATGGCCCTCTATGCTTTGTTCCTCTCCCCAAACAATTCAATTTCAGACGGGCTGCTGGCCCGCATGGCCTATAACTACCGTCTTGATTATGGCAAGATGCGCTTGTGGGGATCAGTCTCTTTTGCCATAACTGCAATTGGGATGGGAGCGGTTTACCAGCAAATCGGCTATGGATCTA
Source organism: uncultured Chloroflexia bacterium (assembly GCA_963747965.1). Lineage (GTDB taxonomy): Bacteria > Chloroflexota > Anaerolineae > Anaerolineales > Anaerolineaceae > CAVVGZ01. Next base: position 226,068 of record CAVVGZ010000008.1, read on the forward strand.
TTTTTCTAATCGGTGGTTTGCTGATCCTTCCCGTAACGATTGTGTCCTTGCTTCTGGAGGAACCTGAAAACGATACCAGCCGTCCGGAACTTGAAAAGCACCTTAGGGAAGGTTGATTGGGGATTGGTATTCATGGTTGCAGCCACCTTCCTGATCGGGGCGGCTGCAATTCCTTTCATATATCTTCAGGGGGATCTACATGGACAGCCTGGGCGGGGGGGAATTTTTAATAGGGCTTGCTGTCGGAGTTTCCGCCCTGACTGAGTTCCCGACCATGCAGTACGCCAGCAAGATCATGCGTAAGCTCAAAGGAACCTCCACTTTGCTGCTCTCTTATGCATTATTATCGGCCGGTATTTTGGGGATTTGCTTTTACTGACGAACCCTGGGTGCTGGTTGGCATGTCAGCAATAAAAGGATTGGGGTTTGGTTTATTCGCCGTCGCCACAGTTGTGATCATTGATAGGCATGCCCCTGCAGACAAGGTGGCAACCTACCAGAGCATTACCTATGCCATGGCATGGGGATTGGCGCCATTAATTAGCGGTGTCTTTGGAGGGAGCATCTACGACCTGTATGGTGGAAAAACGGTTTTCCTGGTTGCCGGGATATTACCCATTCTGGCTGGGATTGTTTTAACCCCCACATATTATTTCTGGAGTTCATCCCGGCATGGAAAATCAGGTAAGATGAACGCTAATTGATAACTTTATCTGTTTTCCTGGATTTGAGCATATTTTTAAAACAAATAATGAGGGACCTTTGAAGAACATCTGTGTTTTTTGTGGATCTAACCGGGGTAAAAATTCAGAAAATCTCAATGCTGCCAGGCACCTTGGAAAAGTACTGGCTCAACGAAACCTGATGCTTGTTTATGGTGGTGGAAATGTGGGGATGATGGGGGCTCTTGCTGACAGTGTCCTTGAATTCGGCGGAAAGGTGACAGGTGCTATTACAAAGTCCCTGGTAGACCTGGAAGTTGCCCATCTCAACTTGACCGAATTAATCGTCGTTGAAACCATGCACGAGCGCAAATCCATTATGGCAAATCTGGCTGATGCCTTTATTGCCTTGCCAGGCGGATTTGGCACGTTGGAGGAAATATTTGAAGTGCTTACCTGGGGGCAGTTGGGAATTCACCGGAAACCCTGCGGCCTGATTAACGTCAATCATTATTTTGATGACTTAATCGGTTTCCTTAATAACAGCGTACAGGAAAAATTTATCGCCCCGCAGCATTTTTCTATGCTAATGGTTGAAGAAAATCCGGAGATCCTTCTGGATAGATTTATCACCTATCAGCCGCCAATTGGTAGCAAACTGCTGGAGAGATAACAAGAGTTTTCCGGTTTTAAGGAACCGGGAGTTTTCTCCTCAGGCTCTTATCTGGAAAACCTGCCTGAACTGTCATTCCCCGGAATTGTGGCCTTGGGTTTCAATTTCTTCCCTGGAAACAAACTTTAGCGAAAGCGAGTTAATACAATAACGAAGACCCGTTGGTTGTGGTCCATCTTCAAACACGTGCCCCAGGTGGGCGTTGCATCTGCTGCATAATACTTCTGTGCGCATCATCATAAGGCTGATATCACGCCGGGCTTCTATGTTTTCTTCCTGGTAAGGTTGGTAAAAACTGGGCCAACCGGAGCCTGAATGGTATTTTGTTCCCGAATCAAACAAAGGTAACCCGCAGCAAACACAGGTATATACTCCTTGGCCCTTAAATTCATAATATTCGCCGCTGAATGGCCTTTCGGTTCCTTTTTTTCGGGCTACGTAATAAGCTTCCTTGCTGAGCTGCTGCCGCCATTCCTCATCTGACTTTAATAATTTTTTCCATTTTTACCTTCAAATTCATGAGATATTTATTTATCCTGCTGAATTTCTCCTGGTTGTTGTAGTACATTCTTGGTTCGTGCGGTAAGAATAACAAACCTGCACAACCAACTTGCTCAATATACGCAATAAATTAATTTTAGCCTGTCTGCCATAATTGTGGACCAAATGTACATGGTTTATTGTACAGGCGGATTTCCGAATTCTAACAGTTACGGATTAATGCACAAGGGATGAAAATAAAATACAAATCAGTTTTAAAATGCTAAAATGAATTTACTGGTTGAAGGAATTTACCATGGATAGGAAGCAAATATTAAATTGGAAAACCGCCGGAATACTGGCAGTAATCCTCCTGCTAATCGCTGGGCTGATCAAGTACCTCCCCCAAATTCTCTCCGCACAATCTTCAGATACTGCCCAAATAGAATCCGAACCATTCACAAAAAAAAGGATGGAGATGGTCGAAGAAACGATCATCTCCAGAGGTCTAAAAGACCGGCAGGTGATTGCCGCTATGCAGAGTGTTCCCCGGCATATGTTTGTCCCGGACCAGTACCTTGACCAGGCTTATGCAGACCATCCCTTGCCTATTGGCTATGGTCAGACAATCTCCCAGCCTTATATCGTCGCCATGATGACTGAACTGCTGGATTTAAAAAGGGGGAAAGAGTCCTTGAGATTGGTACCGGTTCGGGATATCAGGCAGCCGTACTGGCAGAGCTGGAAGGCATCGAAATCTACACCATGGAAATTGTACCGGACCTTGCCCGGCAGGCTGCAGAACGGCTGGCAGGAATGGGCTACGACGGGATTCATACCAGACAGGGGGATGGCTATTATGGATGGAAGGAATTTGCCCCCTATGATGCCATCATCGTTACCGCAGCACCGGACCACCTGCCCTTGCCATTAGTCCAGCAGCTTAAAGACGACGGACGTTTGGTAATTCCAATAGGACCGCAGGGTGGTTATCAAACATTGTGGCTGTTCGTCAAACAGGGTGACGAGGTGGTTGCATACAACAAAGGCGGAGTTCTTTTCGTACCTCTTGTCAGCGGAGAAGGCTCTGATTAAAGGTTTTTCAGGCGTCCAATAGTCCACAAGGCAGCCAGATAACAACCTGCCCCTATGGTGAGCACCCAATTAAATCCGAAGGAAAGTGCAATCAAAGCAGCCAGGACAGAAGAGATCACCGATGCTGCACCATTTACCCCCCATACCCAGGGAATGAGTTGGGGAACACTTTTCTCAAGATAGGTCAGTCCTCCGGGAAAGGGCACACCCATGAAGAACCCTAGCGGGGCAATCAGCAGCATGGTTAATGCAAGACGCCAGGGTAGAGATAATCCCAGGGTATGCTGGAATAATACCGGTATGAGAAAATTCATCGACAAAGCCATGGCGGCCAGCAGAGCCAAAGACCACCCGCCTGAATATTTTCTGGAATAATAACTGCCAATTCCAGAGAAAAATAGAATTGCAAACAAAACCGCTGTGAAGGAATAAGCCGGGTACCCAAGGTACAGGATGAATCGTTGGATCATTGGGATTTCAACCATCATAAATGCCATCCCTATCAGGCCAAAGTAAAGCAATGAATCCAGCCAAACTCTCCTGGGTACTCCGGACCTTCCCCTCCGCTTAATGACCACCAGGGGCAGCAGGATGATAATAGTTGCAATCCCTACAGTCATAACCAGTAACAGAATCAATATGAAATACCCCGCCCCGCCAAAAGGCTGCCAGGTTTTACCAATTTCAGCCAGGATGCGTCGTGCCTGTGACCACTTAAAAAAATGCCCAAAAAAGGGGTGGGAATCACGGGGAGGGCTTACATCATAATCATAATCGGCATACCAATCTGCACGTGATCTTGCCGATAGCAGGCCGACAAAAGCCTGATAATAAACCGGTTCCGGCAGGATATTGAAGCGGTTTAATTCCTCGGTGGATATGTCAGGGGCATAAACCATATCGTATGCCCGGCTGCTCGTAAATTGGCGCACCTGGTCCAGTTCATCCCCGGTAAATGGCTCTTTCTTAATGATCAGAGTTCCCAGGTTATAGCTCCGGTACGCCACAATGTTCTGTCGTGGATCCAAACCGGATTCTTCCAGGGCGGTTACAGCCAGTGCGAAAGACCGCAGCCACTCGCTTGGCGGTAGCTGCAGCCAGCGCTGAACAAGCAGCATTCCATCCGGTTTTAATACGGCCAGAGCATCACGGAAGGATTCAACCGTATAGCGGTAATCTTCCGCCAGGCTGTAGGCTCCCGAGCTGACCGGATGATATCCATTGGTTAGCGATAGTACCACAACATCAAAGGATTGGTCAGAATGGCGCATGTAACTTCGGCCAATTTCCTGAAAAACCCTGATCTTCGGGTGATTGTATATCTGCGCCGCGTTTTCGATCACCAGGGCATTTGGCTCTACAGCAGTAATTTCATTCGCTCCCTGGGATAAACCGATAAGTATATCCAGGCCACCCCGCCCTTCGAGAATTAATGCATCGGCTTCAGGACGCAGTTTGTAAACCAGTGATCCGGGCATAAAATCGACGAACTCATCTCCTGTTTGAGGCAGCACCACCGGGTTCAGGTCATCGGCGTCAATCAGCAGCCCGTTTTGGGCAGGCAGCATCCCTGTATAGCGGTAACTCAACCCCGGAAGAGAGCGTATCCCGTTGCTTTGGATGAGATCCACCCGGGAAAATGCATTCCAGCGTGTGTTAACGATTTTTGCCCCGGGATACTGAAGTGCATACGTAATCCCTTTATAGGGTGAGATGCGAATTTCCATGGCAGGAAGACCGCTACCGTCGCTTATCCGGTGGATAATATCCGATAGGTTCAATAACAAAACAGGGCAAGCCAGGCAAAAGAATAATCCTGTTCCAAGGATCCCGACCCTTTTATGAAAAAGACCAGGGGAGGCAATCAATGCGGAAATAACAACCATCGCACTGCTGAATGAAACAACACCTTCTCCTCCCAGAAACGAGGGGACAATCAGGGCAAGGATGCAGCCTGCTGCAGATCCAATCAGGTTTACTGCATAGGTGGTTCCTGCTTGTGAAGGTTTTCCGGAAAGCAGGGCTCCAACAGCAAGACCACTAAAAAAGAATGGGGTGGCTAAAGCTGTGTAATGCAGCACCAGGATAAATACCTGCCGGAAATCCCAGGCAATGCTGAAAGAATCAAAGGCTATCCAGTTGATCAGCATGTAGGAAAGCAGCATGCTTACAGCTGTACCAATTCCGGCCCACGCCAGGATGAAAAGGGAAGGCAGATAAGTCAATTTGGGAAAAATCGATAGTACTGTGCCGCTGGCGCCGAAACCAAGTAAGGCCAGGCTGACAATCATGAATGCGAAGTGATAAAACTGGGCTACTGAAAACAAACGCGTCAGATTTATCTCAAATAGCAGTGTGGCTGAAGAGAGTAAAAACAGACTTACCCGTACGAGGATAACACCAGCTGGGGTTTCCTCCGATTCCAACACCTATCCCTCCTGATGTGCATATTCATGTATAACATGCCTGCACTCGAAAAACAAGCACATCTATGAGACATCAACCTCAATACAGGTTTTTCTAATATAATGGACGTCTGTTCAGAATTCAATAAAAAAGGGTGAGCAATGAGTAAAATCGCAATTGTCGGGGCTGGTATGATGGGAACTGCCACATCCTTTCCCCTCTCAGATAATGGGCATGACATCCGCCTGGTTGGAACCCACCTGGATAGTGAAATTATCAGGAGCTGCCAGGAAAATCAGGTTCATCCCCGCCTGCGGCGTAACCTCCCAATTGGGGTGAAACCCTATTATATTGACCAAATTGTGGAAGCCCTCGATGGCGTTGAAATCATCGTTTCCGGGGTAAATTCCCATGGAGTTCATTGGATCGGGCAAACCCTTGCCCCCTGCCTGAAGCCCGGCCAGATTATTATTGCCGTCACAAAAGGCCTGGAGGCCGGCCCGGATGGCCATCTCCTGCTGTTAACCGATGTGCTGGCAAATGAGCTTCCATTATCAATCCGTGAACAGGTTCAAATGGCTGCCATCGGTGGTCCTTGCATAGCTGGCGAACTTGCCGGCAGGCGGGAAACAGTAGTTATATTTGGATCAGCCAGTTCTGAGTGCCTGGATACACTCGCCAATACTTTCCGCACCCCTTATTATCACATCTGGAAGACGAATGACATCACTGGGTTAGAGATATGTGTTGCCCTCAAAAATGCGTATACCCTCGGAGTAGGTTATGCCGCTGGACTTTTGGATAAACAGGGCGGTCTGGATTGTGCAGGAGCCCATATGTATAACCTGGAAGCAGCCGCTTTTGCCCAGGGATGCATGGAGATGGAGCATCTCACTCGCCTCATGGGTGGAACCAGTGCATTTGCGTACGGTCCCCCCGGGGCAGGAGATTTTTATGTCACTGCTCAGGGAGGCAGGTCTGTTGAACTTGGCAAACTATTGGGAAAAGGGCACACCTACCAGGAAGCACGCCTGATCATGGCAGGAGAGACTCTTGAAGCAGCAGCAATTGTCCACCAGATGGGTAAAGCCATCCCCGCTATGACTGCCAACGGCATTATCTCAGAAACAGATTTCCCCCTTATGCGTTATCTTGTGCGCCTTGTAGTGGATAACGAACGCCTCGAAATTCCCCTGGATACTTTTTACAATTACCTGAATCCGATTATAAGGCAGTGATACTTCTCATCCTATACCATGAAATAGAATATTGATAGGTGCGGCTTACTCTCCGATTCCCCCAAACAGTTTTGCAAGTTCAGCCAGATCCTGGACGGTATAATCCGGCTTAAAGGGGGAGTCGGCTAAATCCTCCAGCCTGGTTTCACCGCTTAATACCAATATCGTGGTAATCCCTGTATTTCCCATGGCGATATCCGTGTAAAGGCGGTCTCCCACCATGGCTATCTGGTTTACAGGAATGTTAATTTTTTCTACAATCGCATCCACGATCGGTTTGTTAGGCTTGCCAATGATTACATCGGGATCTCTGCCGGTGGATGATCTAACCAGTGCAATCACAGACCCGATATCCGGGATAAAACCATTTTCAGTGGGGCAATTAATATCCGGGTGAGTGGCTATGTACGGTTTCCCGGAGCGCACAAAATCACAAAGCTTGACCAGTTTTTCATAGGTGAGCGTTGTATCAAATCCCAATACAACTGTATCAATTTCTTTTTCAGTCACAACAAATCCACTGCTGGTCATTTCCTCGATCAGGTCATCCGTCCCCACCACATACAACCTTGCTCCAGGTTTTGCTCTTTTAAGATAAATCGCCGTTGCTTCACCCGAAGTAAAAATGCTTTCTTCCCTGGCATTTATCCCCAGGCGCTGCAGTTTCTCCGCATATTGGCGGGCATGGCGGGATGAATTATTGGTTAAAAAAGGTGCCGGGTATTTTTTTGTTCTAATAAATCAAGAAACCGCTGCGCACCTGGCAGCAGCTTTTCTCCCAGGTAAACAGTCCCATCCATATCCAGCAAAAAGCATCGGATTTGGGCGAGTTTTGTTAGATCTTGGTTCATGATTTCAGCCATTTCATCGGATTAACACCCATAATCTTCAGCAGGGAAAATAGGGAAAACCTTGAACGGATATAAAACCCGTAATTCATGGCTTGTCGGACATCTTCCTCAGTGAGGTTGATTTCCGACGGGCTGACTGGTCCGCCGGCTAATTCCAGGAGTTTTTCAAGCTCCTCCGGTTCCGGCACCTCGCTTGCATTTTCCAGGATGTCATCCCAATGGGCAATGATTTTTTCTTGCATTTCTGGCAGTCCGGATCGGACCATTTCCAGGTAATTGGCCTGTACACCAATCACCTGCTCCCCAATTTCATCATATCCCTTGCGAATTAAATCCATTTCCACGTCAACAGAAAGCGGTTCTGCCGACCGGATAAGGGCTGCTGCCTGCTGCCGGTTTAATCTGGCGCAGGTGCTGGTACAGCCTGGCAGTCAGAACCGTCGCGATACCAACCTTGGTTCCATGAAACACCCCCGGCAGGTTGTGCTTTAACGCTTTGTATTCCCAGTAATGGGAAACGCTGTGCTCGGCACCCGACGCCGGGCGGGTATTCCCAAAATCCAGCATGCACAGGCCGGTTTCGATTAATGTTTCAATAAGCATCCTGACCGACCCGGTTTTATCGGTATGCAGTATTTTTATGGCCTGGGCGCTGTTATCAGCGGCATTTTTAACCCGCCTGGCTACAACCGGATCATACGCCTCTCCCACCAGCAGATTGGCAATGTGCCATTCCGGCAGGGCAGTGAATTTTCCCAGCATATCCCCAAAACCGGAGGCAATCATCGAGTCCGGTGCTTTGCTCAACGTGTCCAGCCCGGCAAAGATGGCTGCAGGCGGCCTGGAATATACGGTCTGTTTCAAGCGGGAAATAGTCAGGGATGAGCCGTTGGCAGTGTATCCATCCATGGATGGGGCCGTTGGCAGGGATATGAAGTGCATTTTCGTCCGGTAACTGACAAAACGTACCACATCCGTAATCGTCCCGGAACCAACCGCCAGGAAAATTTTGTCATCAGGTTCAACGGGCAGCAAAACCTGGGTAATTGTCTCTTCATCAGGATGAATTTCATCACCCTGAAGCAGTATGGTTTTAACACCTATCTGGTTGTTGAGGAGTTCTTTTTCTACCATCAATCCCAGCGCCTGGTAAGTATTCTGGTCTGCCACCAGGATGACAGAGTGGAGTTGGTGTGCTTTTAGGAATTTAAGCAGATCTTCCTTGATATCATGGTCGATTTTTATGGTAAGGTCAGCGTTCATTGCCTCAACCCTTTCTATGGTGGTGTGAATATTTCATGGATTTTTACCCTGCCGGGTCAGCATAACCCGTCCAGTAAAAGCCTCTTTTGGTCTGTTCCAACACGCACTGATTGTATCATTAACCTTATCAATGCCGCCCCCAGTCCGCCTGACAATCAATTGGGTGGTTTGATCTAATTTGCATTCACATTCGCCTGCAATCCTTCTTTAGCAACCTGGAAACCCGCCTGTTTTCTTATAAATTAAAACGAAACCGCATTCCTTTCATCCTCTCCGGATATCAAATTATTTTTAGCCCGAATGATCGGGTAATTGGCTTTCTAAACCCATTTATAATGGTTGGATGTTAACAATCGCAGTAGCAGCTATTGTTGTTATCGGGGTATTTACCCAGAGCCTGGCCGGTTTCGGTTTTGCTCTTATGGCAATGCCGCTGCTTTCCCCTTTACTGGGTTTAAAAACCGCCGCTCCACTGTTCGCCCTGCTGGGAACACTGCTAAACATCGTCCTGATTATCCGATATCACCCCTCAATAAATTTCAAGGTCGTCTGGAAGCTTTCCCTGGTCGCCTGTTTGGCCATCCCTTTGGGAGTGTATCTCCTGGATGGTATTGATCAAGACCTGGCCCTGGTCCTCCTGGGAATTATTGTAATTGCATATTCTCTGTATGCTCTTTTCCAGTTTAAATTACCTGCACTTGAACACCCTGCCTGGCTTTATGTGGCCGGATTTACCGGGGGAATCCTCGGGGGTATGTTCAACACCAACGGTCCCCCGGTCATCATTTACGGACACTGTCGTAAATGGAGTCCGGATGAATTTAAGGTGAATTTGCAGGGCTTTTTCCTGCTCAATAACATTGTGATCATTGCCAGCCATGCCTGGCGGAATAACTACACCGCCGAGGTGTTTGGTTACTTCTGGAGTGCCCTGCCTGCCCTCGCTGTCGGAATTGTTGCGGGAATGAGTATGGACAAAATCATCACTCCGGATTCCTTCAGGAAGATTGTGCTCTGCCTGCTGCTTATCATCGGCATCCGGCTGGTCATTTGAGTGCTGCCCGAAAATTATAATTTATTGAAAACTCCTCCAGGTTTAATTGGTAAGCCTATAAGCGCCTCACCAAATCACGGAGGTATTGGATTCCTGCCGGATGTCCTATCAGGCTCAAAAAAACGTATAATAATAAATAGGAATTCCTTTAGATGATAACTTCCCGAGATCAGGGAAGAAAGAAGAGGTGTACCGATGTTTAAACAATGGTTGCCCGCTCTGTTGCTTTTGATTATCCTTGCTGGTTGCACCAGTTTCCTGCCCGAGGAACCCACTGCAATTCCTGCTGTCACTGCCACATCGCCGCCCCCCCAGGCAAAGCCAACAACCATACCCCCTACCAGGACACCCACTCAGGCAGCAACCATCACTGCTACCCTGCCCCAGGCTCCCAAAACAGTCGTGGTGAATACAAATAACTTAAATATGCGCTCTGGTCCTTCCACGCTGTATCAAATCCTCTCCAATTATAAGGAGGGGGTCGAACTGGAAGCATTGTCGCGAACGCCTGGCGGAGATTGGATAAAGCTCAAAGCACCGGATGGGATAACAGGTTGGATGTCCGAATCGCTTGTGATTTACAATGGTGATGTGTTTGCCCTTCCGGAAGAGTTCGTTGAGGGAGCTATTTCCCTGCACGGCAAGGTGATGGATGATCAGGGGACACCCATGGATGGGATTGCCCTGGCAGTGACCCGTAATCTGGAAAGTGGTGCCAACCGGACGGATGTTACCACAACCAGTACAGGAGAATTCTATGTGTTTCTGCCACAAGGCCTCCCTGGAAACTGGCAGGTTTCAATTGTAGGAGTGGATTGCGAAAGCAGCCTGGTGGATGAAAATTGTAATATTCGCGACCACCTGGTCTATTATGGGAATACATCTGTAACCTTACCGCCTTCATCAACCGTGGTCATGTTGTTTGAGCTTGCCAGCAGCAAAATATCCGGAAAAATCGTTAATGCCCAGGGTGAACCTGTTGGGAATATCCAGGTGTTTGCCCTGCGCAGCGATGGAGCCTACAGTTATGCTTTACCGAAAAACAACGGCGAATTTGAGCTTCCTGCTTCTCCAGGAAAATGGGAAGTTTACGCAATCAGTTATAACCCTCGCCTTGAAGGTAAACGGGTGCCATTGGAGATTGAAACAGGCGTATCACCCAAATCAGTTGAAATCACCGCCCCATAACCGGACTCCGGCCTGAAATACCATGCTATCCCTGGTTTTACCGCCGCCAGGAATACCTATCTGCTATAAATCTGCTTACGGGATGAGAATTTTCGACATCCGGGATATATAATAGATTTTAACTCCCGGATGGAATCCCCGAAATATTGGACCTGATCCAATGGAAACAGACACCCCCGAAATGTCGGGCGGATAAAGCTGCTATTTAGAGAATCAAGAAAAGGTTTTGCTCAGGGTTTTAATTTTTTCGTTGGTTTTTGGGCCAAATTATCATGGGCTTGCTTGATCTCCCGCATAATTTGTGCTTGCCGGTGAGTGATGAAATGTGCAATATTTCCTTTGGAAGCATCTTCTGGATTTATCCTGATCCCGATTCGATGCCTTCTGCATTCCATATCTTTATTGATATTTGCAATTACACCATTAACAGAAATTTTGATAGTTTCATTATCTGACTGCCAATCAATTTGTTCAAGGCAGGGTAGATTTCCTTCTTCCAAACGGACAGAGTGGTGCACCTTCGGAACATCTTTCTTTTTCGGTCCGCTCTTCTGGGGAGATTTTTTTTGCCTGACCCCTGGAAGGTCTAATTCAACGTGAACTTTTTCGCCCTTCTGAAAATTTTCGGGTAAAAGGATATCCAGGTGAGTGAAAAAGCCCATCCCATCCAGGGATAAATCTGCCAGTTCACCCGGGAAGGCTTGAAGGCTTTCGTGCATAGTTATTAATCCTTCAATTGTCTTCTCCGGAATCACCCGTACCTGTGTTCTTGCGCCTATCCTGCCGCTGGCGTATTCAAAATCACCAAGAACACTTTCGTTGCGCAGGAAGTCAACATCCTGAACCTTTGCATTGACAATTTTTGGAAGGAAAAGGCTCTGGACATGGGTTCTCCCTTCATAATTCAGGCATACAATTTGGTATTTCTCAGTCCGGAATAACGCCGATTTATCTGCAACTTCAATTATTTTTGCTTCATAAGAAATGGGCACACCCTTATATACATTTAACAGTCGGACATCTTTATAACTGTCCGCCAGCTGCCTGAACACCATCAGGATTTCATAGTTTTCAATCCTCTTTGTTTCCTGCATAAATTTTATTATGGCATATTTTATGGTTCCTTGTCAACGAAATCACCACCTTTTTTTGAGCACCGCCTTTTATTTGGGCATTTGGACTGATTGTTTAACTGATAAAATGAATTCCTCTATACAAAAACCCTGCTGGGTCATAAAATTATCCAGCAAATATTTTCGCACCCTTAAATGATTTATTATCACTTAAAATGAATCTCCCATCTGCAATTGAAGATTTTCAAAAAGCACACCGTAAAGCCGACCTGGAACAAATCCTTGGTTTCATAACCGGCAAATCAAACTACTTGCTCTCTTATAACGAAGTCCTGGAAAAACTGCATGAAAAAAGCAGGAAGGCTTTGGGGCTGCAGAATATACCCCTGGATGCTGTTACTGGCAGTGTCGGGCGTTACCGGGATTTTAACCGCAGCTTCCTTCCCCGTTCAGCCAACATTGAAGACCGTTGGGCGCAAGTGAAAGTTGCTATGACCAGCTTTAGGGGTGTTCCCCCCATTGAAGTCTATAAAATTGGTGAGGTTTATTTTGTGCTGGATGGAAATCACCGGGTTTCTGTGGCACGCGAGATGGGTCACAAATCAATCCAGGCGTATGTGACGGAGATTAAAACCCTTGTACCGCTGACCTCCGACACAACCCCTGAGAAAATTGTCCTTATGGAGGAACAGGCCGATTTCCTCGAAGTCACACAATTAGATATTCTCCGGCCGGAGGCAAATATTAATCTGACAGCCCCCGGCATGTACCAGAGACTGTTGGATCACATAAAAACACATCATTATTTCATGGGCATTGACAGGCAGCAGGAAATCCCTTTCAAAGAAGCTGTGGTTCATTGGTTTGATGAGGTTTATCTCCCCTTACAGAACCTGATCCAGCGCCTGGGTATCCTGCGCGACTTTCCCGGTCGTACCGAAACCGATATGTATTTATGGATCATGGAATATCACTCTAAACTGCAAAAAGAATTGGGCTGGCAGATTGAACCTGTTGATGCTGCGGACAGCCTGGTGGAACGTTTCAGCAGCCGTACTCGTTGGAAGATTAACAAATTCTGGGACGGCTTTATTGACTTCATTACATTTGGCTTATTTGAAGCTGGTCCTGCTCCTGGCGAATGGCGTCAGCGTTATGAAAAAAGGATGAGACCTGTAGAAGAAAATTCCCTTTTTCATAATATCCTTGTCCCAATCAGGGAGGAGATAGAAAACTGGCAGCCTCTCGATCAGGCACTAATAATCGCCCGGAAGGAAAAATCCAGGATTTTCGGACTTCATATTGTCAGCACCCAGGCTGCTTGTTGTGATGAAAATTCGGACAGGTTGAAAGATCGCTTTCAGAAGCATTGTGAAGAGCAAGGCATTCATGGATCTCTGGCAGTTGAAACCGGTTCCGTGACGTCCCTTATCGTTGAACGCACCCGCTGGACAGATTTGGTGTCTATTAAGCTAACCCATCCGCCAGAACCACAGCCAATTTCAAAATTGCGTTCCGGGATTCACACCCTCATTCAACGCAGCGGAAGGCCCCTCCTGGTTGTACCTGACCAACCAACTGCCATGCAAAATGCCTTGTTGGCTTTTGACGGAAGTCCAAAAGCCAGGGAGGCTTTATATCTGGCGGCATACTTTTCCATGATCTGGAGCATAAATCTATCGGTTGTCAGTGTTCTGAGCCAGCAGACAAATGAAAATACCCAGGCCTTTGCCAGGGACTATTTAATGGCGCGCAATATAGATGCAAATTACTTCATTGAACCCGGTCCGAACGCAGAGGGAATCCTGCGTGTCGCAGATAACCGCTCCAGCGATTTTATAATCATGGGAAGCTATGGTTTTAATCCCTTTATGGAAGTCATGCTCGGAAGCACCATTGATCAGCTGCTGGTGAATACGCGGATTCCGGTGTTAATCTGCCGCTAAGCACTGCAGCCCATCCGGAATTCCAGGCATACCCATTCCGCACTATTTGCTTTCAATTCAAGCCTTCATCTAAATCCCATATGCGGATAAAACCGTCAGCGGCTGCATTCGCCAGCCAGCGTCCGTCCGGTGAGAAAGCCAGTCCGTATAAACCTCTTAATTGGATGTCGAAACGGTCCATTATGGTCGCCATTTCCAGCATCCATAACTGCAGGCGCATTTCCATTGATACGGCCAGTATCTTCCCATCCGGCGAAATCGCCATTGCCTGGGGAGTCCCGCCCAATTCTTCCGGGAAAAGTCCATAATGGATCGCCTGCGATCTGGCATGCCGCAGGATTAGAGATCCATCCACACCGCTTGAAAGCAGCCAGCGTCCGTCAGCTGAATAGTCAAGTGCAACCACCCCCATGGATTGGTCTCTAAACCGGGCGTCCTGCCTGAAATTATCCATCCTCCAGAGAATCATTGTGCCATCCAGGCTCCCGCTTGCCAGCACTGTATCGTCTAAAGAAAAATCAAGCGTCATGACATACTTGATGTGTCCGTTTAATACCGCCAGTTCATCCCCGCTTCTTGTATCCCATACACGAACGGTTTTGTCATAAGATGCTGAAGCAGCTTTATTCCCGTCATGAGTCACCGCCAGGGCAGCGACTTTGCCGGTATGGCCGCTGAGAGTCCTTAAAGCCTTTCCATCCAGCAGGGACCAGGTGAGTATGGATCCATCCGTGCAGCCGCCTGCCAGGATATCGGCATTTTTAAAATAGGCCAGGCTATTAACCCCTTCCGCATGGCTCTCAAGGACATTCACCTGCTTCCAATCACCCACCGACCAGACCCGCACAGCACTCCCTGTACCGGAGGAGATCAAATAACGGCAATCAGGGGTAAATATCACCGACGATGCCGGTTTTTGATGGTCAAGCAGGATACCGGGGTTTTTCATGGTTTATCACTCCTCCGGTTGTTCACAGGCAGCCTGTTGCTTCATAATCCAGGTTATCAGCTGTACATGTGTCCAGATAGGTTATACAGACATTCAATTCGGCAATCTTCACAATCACTTCAACTGCTTTATCAAGGGATTCAACAGGGAGGTATTCATACTTTCCGTGGAAGTTGTGGCCTCCGGTAAAAAGGTTGGGTGTAGGCAGGCCCTTATTGGATAATTTCGCCCCATCCGTCCCGCCGCGGATTGGGTGTACGATGGGTTCAACTCCAACCGAACGTATCGCCTTCTCCGCAAGTTCAACCACATGCATAACCGGCAGGATGAAGTCCCGCATGTTGTAATATTGGTCTCTTATCAGCAGAGTGCCAATTCCAGCCCCATATTTGGATTTAAGGAAGTCGAATGCAGCTTCAAGCAGCTTTTTCCTGGCTTCAAACTTTTCCAGGTTAAAGTCTCGAATGGTGTAGTGCATTTTGCATTCTTCAACCGCCCCATGGATTGAGTAGAGGTGGAAAAAACCCTCATAATGTTCTGTATGTTCCGGGCGCTGTTCTGCTGGCAGCATGGCATTGAATTCCATGGCTACCTTGATGGCATTGACCATTTTATTTTTCGCCCCTCCCGGATGTACACTCCTGCCGGAAAAAGTGATGTGAGCCTCAGCGGCATTAAAATTTTCGTATTCCAGCTCTCCGACCTCACCGCCGTCGATCGTGTAGGCAAAATCTGCTCCAAACTTCTGGATATCAAAATGTTCCACACCATCGCCAATTTCTTCGTCCGGGGTGAAAGCCACCTTGATTTTTCCATGGCGGATCTCTGGATGAGCAGTCAGGTATTCCATCGCCGCCATTATGGCTGCCACACCGGCTTTATCGTCGGCCCCAAGCAGCGTGGTGCCATCAGTAGTAATGAGCGTCTGGCCGGTATAATTGACCAGTTCGGGAAAATCAGCCGGGGAGAGCACCATCTTCATCTCCTCATTGAGCACGATATCCCCTCCCTGGTAATTTTCAATAATGTGCGGGTTTAAGCATCTGCCGGGCATGTCCGGGATGGTATCCATATGTGCAATAAAACCAATCACCGGTGCGCTTGTCTGCACATTGGCTGGAAGGGTTGCCATCACAATCCCGCTTTCCTCCAGGGTAATGTCCTGCAGTCCCAGCTGGGCTAATTCGTCTACGAGCAAATTTGCCAGGTCCAGCTGCCTGGCAGTGCTTGGCACAGTGCCGGAACCATTTTCACAACTTGTATCAATACGGATGTATTGCAAAAATCTATCTGCTGCATTCATTAATATTCACCTCGAAGAATGGATAATTTTTGATCGGTCTAATGGGATTAAGCATCCCTCAACTCGAATAATTTCTTTTGAGAAAACGAATGATCGCATCCCGGCTCATAGATACATAAATCCCTGCATCGACGGTTTTGGCAGGGACTTCAACCAGGATTGCCTTTGGAATTGCCTGTGAAAGCCGTCTTGCAAACGCATACGGGTGCACATAGTCCTCCTTGCATCCGATCACCAGGGTCGCAGCGGATATTTTCTCCCATTCCTGGGGGTTGCTGTTGGGAACATCCCATGGTAATTTCTCATACCGCACAACCCTCTCTGCTGCTCCGGCCTGCATAAATTCATTCTCCATCATCACCAGGACCTGGGGTTTTTCTTTTTGAAGCAGCACATATTCAGGGGAAAGGCGGAACTCCCTGAGTCCCTGTTCTGCGCCAAAATCCCGCAAATACCGGGCGATAATCGCAAAATGTTTCAGGTTGTCCGGGTTCGGCTGGTCCAGCCAGGCCGGACGCACCAGGACCAATCCGCTTATCCGTTCAGGGTAGCGGATGGCCAGGTTCATGGCAATCCCCGCCCCCATCGAAATACCGCCCGCCGCAAATGCACGGATTCCCAACCTGTCCATAAGCGCAGCCACATCATCCGCAAAATCCGAGAAGGAAATTTTTCCCGGGTCGCCGACTGGAACAGTCTGCCCGTGGCCCCGGCAATCCAGTGAGATGATGCGGATCCCCTCTTCCGGCTGAATTAATTCAGCCGCATGGGTTTGGTCCCTGCCCAGCCCATGTTCAAAAACAAGTGGGATCCCATTTCCTTCATCCGTATAATAAAATCGGATACTGTCGTGCTCAAAGACAGGCATAATGCTTCCTTTCCAGCGGAAAATTAATTCTGGATGAATTGGATTTTTGGATTATTCTCATTTTAGCGTTTGAATGTTTGTTTTTATCTGGTTTGTTAAGCGATTGAGATACCCCTCCACGTACTCCGCAATGTCCAGGTCCGGGTTGGAAACCAGCGGGGTCAAATCCATCGCATAGGATAATCCCTGGCTGGAATCGGTTTCATGGGACTGCAAGAATGTGGCATTTACCATTCTCCTCGCCATGGTTGCCAGGTCGTAGCGTTTGCCTCCGCTGATTTGCGAATCAAAAACACCCACCAGGGCTTTCTGCAGGTTCTCATGGTTGCTCACATCCAAAACAACCTTATCATCGTCCAGCATCCAGTCCAAATCCCGCCATACCTCGCATCCCAGCAGGCGGGAGGGACGGGATTCAACCGGCAATTTTCGGATTGCAGAAATTGTGCGCAGCGCAACCGCCACATGGGTTTCATGTTTATCCGCCAGGTTGTGGGTATAGACAATTTCCGGCCGTGCTGTCTGAAAAATTTGAAATAAATCTTCCACAACGCCAGGTTGATTACCGTCTTTCACAATGGAACTGGGGTAACCCAGCAGCACCTGGGCTGCATATTCTCCCAGCACGGCTGCTTTTTTTTGTTCCTCAACCCGTACAAGCATCATCTGTTCATTGCTGAAGTCGGCATACAGGCCGGTGCGCGGCGAGCCGCTGCCGTCTGTCACCACCACCCCGCTGAACCATTCCTTCGGGTTGTGGAAGCATTCCAGGATTCCCGCTGCTGCCATGATTTCCAGGTCATCCTGGTGGGCGCCTACTGCCAGGCGGGTGGTGCGCCGCAGTGCTTGTTCGGGAGCAAGCTCGTCCGGGACATAGATTTGCGAGTTTTCCTGGTTAAATTTCATGTGTATACCTATACTTCACGGGGTATCTTCCGTAGTGCAAGTTGTATCTCATATCCAGGATTAAGTATACCAACCTATCCAAATTAAGAGGACAGCAGCCGCAGCGAGTTCCCTCCCTGGGTGCCTAAAATCTCATGGATAATTGACCAGATAATAGATTAATGAGCCTGGGGAGAGCTGGATACCCACAAACGGGTTCCATCCGTTTCCAGTTCTATCCAATCTAAATCGCCGTAGGGAAGAACAGAGAATGGATCGTTCCGATCCACTGTCCACTGGTCAATCACCAGGACGGCCGGGTTTAAAGCCACCCAATCTCCAACCGCTGACTTTTTTGTGTCCTCCTCCGTCAGGATGAGTCCGCTCAATCCTTGCAGCCGATTTTGGGAAGTGCAGCGGATACTTGCCAGACCAACCCCATCCGGGATGAGCAGGCGGAAACGGTTCCATTCCAGCAGGATGGCTGTACCCTGGCTGCTGGTTGTGAGGAATTCCAGGGTTGCTCCATCCCCAAGATCCAATTTATTCCCGGCCTGGATCGTCCTGACGACAGCATTTTGCTCAGCGAATAGACCTTCCAAGGAATCTGCCTGTGTATTTTGCAGGAGTCCCGCCTGGGTGAAAACAGTACCAACCGGATATCGCTGTAAAGCATCGGTTAATCCCTTGAGTGAATCGGAGCCTGCCGTGTTAGTTAAAACCAAAACATCCATCTCATGATTAATGGGATGCATACGCCTGCCCAACTGATCTGCTAAAGAGTCGGATTGAAAGGATCCATTTATCAACAAAGAATCCCCGGATGGGGTTTGGATCAAAAAATTTGGTTCTTCACCAAGATTAAAAAGCATAATCTGCATTCTGCCGTCTGGCATGGCCAGCGCCGCCCGCCAGACTGCAAACGCCGCCAGAGTCAATCCCAGTAATATCCCGGGTTTAGCCAGGCGGATTGAGTTTACCGGCAGGTTATGGATATTCAGCAATCCAATCAGAAATCCGTAATACAGGAATGCAAAAAGAAACCCTGCCTCCCCCGTTACAAACACTCCATTGGGAAGGCGTGCCAATAACTCAACCGTGTGAATGGTATAAGCCAACAGAGGCCAGACCATATATGCCAGAATCTGTCCCAGGGGATAGAATATTAACCCGGAAATCATCGCTGCTCCGCCAAGAGTCATTACCAGTGGTTGGGCTGGCAAAATCAACGGGTTTGCCAGTACAGCGCTGATTGAGATTCGCTGAAAATGGATGATCAGAACAGGTAAAGTCATTACCTGGGCAGCCAGGGTGAGCAGAAAATACTCGCTCACCGGACCTGAAATGCGCCGGCTCTTTTCTTCATCAAAATGCTCATTGCAATACTCCGTAAGCCAGTTTTGCATCCTATCGCCAAACAGCACCAATCCAAGTGTCGCAGTGAAAGTAAGCTGAAATCCAACATCCCAGAGCAGTTTCGGATTAATCAAACACATCGCTGCAGCAGTAAATGCCAGGGAATTAACCCCGGTTTGTTTACGGCCGATATGTTGTCCTATTAGACCAGCTGCACCCATAACCGCCGCCCGCAAAACCGATGCTTGACCCCCGACCAGCAGGGTATAAAATGCAATCCCAATAATTGCAGCCCAGATTGACCACCGGTAGGGGAAAACCCGTTTTGAAAGGCTCATGAACAGGGCTGCCACAATGGCTATATTGAACCCTGATATGGCGATGATATGATAAGTACCGGTATCTTGAAAGGCAAGCTTAAGCTGCTCTGGCAGGTCATTTTCAATCCCCAGCAGGATTCCGGATAGCAAACCCGCTTCTGGCTGGGGTAGAAGTTGATTAATGACAAAGTAAGCACGCCGCCGTAAAGAATAAAGCATACCCAAAAATAGATTTCCCTGCCCCCTTTCAACCAGGGTAATCTGATCGGGTCGTATCAAACTGTAGATAGTTTGATTGGCCAGGTATTTCCTGTAAGAGAAATCCCCGCCTTCTGGCGGGGTGATCAATCTTCCATGCAAGGTTACCCGGTCTCCATATTGCCACTTAATATCCGGTTCTATCCTGGCTTCAAGCAATCCATGAACGTCCAATTCTTTTGAGATGGAGTTCTGATCTGTTTGGGCAAGACTTTCCACCCTGATGTGCAGAATTTCAACATCATCACGCCGGTCTGGGTAATTGCTGATAAAACCTGTTAAGCGGAAGGTGCCCCGGTCATTGTAATAAACCAGCTGGGATGGGTCTGGATTTGGTTGGGAAAATTGAAACCTGGATACGCCCAACACCATCGCTGCCAGCAGCAGCAAAACAGGCAAATGAAGCAAATCCCTCAACCGGGGATAAACTGCAAATCGACCTGCAAGGCGCTTCTCAAAGAAGCTCATTAACAGCAAAACAACTCCGGCCAGCAGCCATATCCAGCCTCGGCTGACCGGCAGGTTACTATCAGCAGCCAGAATCCCGAGGATAAATGACATAGAAAGCCAGAGCAGCGGCAAGGAACCACCCCACGGCCAGCCAAACAGGTTGGGATTTAATTGTTACCCTATCATTGTACTATTGTTGATCCATCAACGAAAATCCGGGGAATTGGAAGCACTTACACGGTCTGTTTTACATCAGGGAAGGTGTTCTACCCGTTAAACGCGTTTTACCAGGACAGGCAGGATCATCGGGGTTTTACTGCGATACTCGGCATACTCCGCTCCGAACTCGTGCAGCAGCTTGCGTTCCTCAAAAATGGCACCGATGAACAGGTAGGCGCTGAAAGCAATGTTTAACGCCAGCACGTTCCAGCTCATCACCGGTGTCAGCCACAGAAACACCAGCGCAAAGAAATAAATCGGATGGCGGACAAAGCGGTAAAGTCCGTTTTTCACCAGGCTGCCCTGCTTTTCAGCGGCAGGTTGTCCGAAAAGCTGCCCGATTCCCAGGAAATTAAGTGCTCCTGTTTGCCAGACCGCCCACAGCAAACCGAAAGCCGCCCCTGCCTGCAGCATACTGGTCAGCAGGACGAACGGGTATGGAATGGCATAAATCTGCCGGTCCGGAAGCAAAGGTGCCAGGGCCATCACCGGCAGCAGGGTGATTACAGCCATCACGTTGAAGAATAGCCTGTAATAACGGTCTCCAAAAGCACCAACCCAATGCCTGGCCAGTGCCTTGGCTTGATGGGATGCAAGCATGGAATGGATGACTCCATATGCCAATCCAGCCCCAAGTATCCATAAAAAACCGCTTTCTGTTATAGGATTATCCATTAATGCTCCTGTTTCCATCCACTGTATACTTATTAGATGCAGTGATTGGATGGAATATTACTTGAAGCGCCTATATTCAGGCTATGGTATGATTTCACTGTCTGGGCCACACCAATCTTATAGGGTAAGCAAACCCGGTATAACATGGATGTAAATAAGGTCGCACAAAAAAGCTGGTTCTATCCCCTTGTCGTTTTGCTGGTAATGCTGCTGGCATATGGGACACAGATTGTCCGCCTGGGTTTTTACTGGGATGACTGGCAGGCTCTCTTCCTTTCAAAATTGGGCAGCGCTTCCGCATACTGGGAATACTACTTCAGCGACCGCCCATTTTCAGCATGGACGTACATCCTCAGTGTGCCCCTCCTTGGCACCTCGCCGCTCCCCTGGCAGCTCTTCACCCTGCTGCTGCGCTGGTCAAGCGTAATTGCTTTTTGCTGGGCATTAAGTGGAATTTGGCCGCAGCGCATCCGGCAAATCCGCTGGATCGGAATCCTGTTAGCCCTTTATCCGGGATTTTCCCAACAGGCTGTATCGGTTGCCTACAGCCAGCATTTTATCAGCTATGCCCTGTTTACTCTCTCTCTGGGATTGATGGTGTGGGCCCTGCGCCAGCCGGAACGATATTTCCTTTTTACTGCCCTGGCCCTTCTGACAGCTCTGCTGGAGCTGGCAACCATGGAGTATTTTTTTGGGCTTGAGCTTCTGCGTCCGTATATTCTGTGGATCATGCTCCAATCGGCACGGGGGAAAAATACCGGGATTTTCAAAGAATGGCTCAAGCATTGGGCACCCTACCTGGTAGTGCTGATCATATTTGCCAGCTGGCGTTTTTTCCTGTATCCCCGGCTTTTGGCAGGGGAGGATGAAAACCAGGTGCTCTTCCTCGGCAGCCTGATTTCCTCACCGGTCAGCGCTGTCTTGCAGATGGGCCAACGAATTCTGCAGGACGGGATCCATTTATTCATGTTTGTATGGGCAAACACGATTCTCCCGGAGACAATCGAATTGAATGCCAGGGCCACCCTGTTCTCCTGGTTCCTGGGCCTGGCCGCCGCCGTTATCCTGGTCTGGTATGATCGGGCCAGCCGGCCAATTGCTTCTGACCAGGTTCCGCATGAGGATAATTTTTACAGTCAGGCAGCCCTGCTTGGACTATTGGGCATCCTGCTGGGTGGTCTGCCGGTTTGGATCACAGAGCGCCAGGTGATTGTTGGCATGTGGTCAGACCGTTTCGCCCTGGCGCCAATGCTCGGGGCTGTTGTGCTGGTTGTCGTGCTGGTGGACTGGTTCATTCAGGACCGGCAGCGCAGTGCAATCCTGCTGGCGGTTCTGGCCGGTTTATCAATAGCCGTCAATATCCGGAATACCAATAAATACCGCCTCAACTGGGATATTCAACGTGATTATTATTGGCAGATGATCTGGCGGGCTCCCGCTCTCCAGCCCGGGACTGCAATTCTGGGACCCAAGTATCCTTTCGGCCTGGTGGCAGATTATTCGGTCGCCTATGCATTCAATATAATATATGCGGATAAATTTGATGTCAAAAACACACCGTACTGGTTCCTGGCCGGACCCTGGGATATTGCCAAAGATGATCCTGCGCTGCTGGCCGGAATCCCCATCAAGGACAAACTCCGTAACGTAGCCTTCAACAGCACAACCCTGGACAGCCTGGGGGTGGGCTATAAACCCGGGCGCGGCTGTCTGCTGGTGTTGGACCCCGTTTATCAGCTCGCCCCTCAAATCACTCCAGAAGAGGCAACCCTGTTTCCAATCTCCCATCCGACAGCAAATTCTTGCCGCCGCCGGGATGGATTTCAACCCTTCGATGCGGATTTTTGGGAAAGAACCCCCTCATGACTGGTGCTACTTTTTCCAGAAAGCAGACCTGGCCCGCCAGAACGGGGACTGGCAGAAAATCGTTGATTTGGCTCAGGAGGCTGCACAATTGGATCTTAAGCCGGCTTACAGCCCCGAATTGCTGCCCTTCATTGAAGCATATGTCCATCTGGGAAATTGGGAGCAGGCAGTGGCTGCCACCATTCAAGCTAACCAGATCACCGCAAAAAGTCAGCCATTCTTATGTGCCGCCTGGGATAGATTTAAAAATCAGCCTGGTGCATCCTCAGCAATGATGGATGCCCATCAACAAATTCAACAAACCCTGTTATGTAATACTCCTGGCGGGGAATAAAAAAGAGGATCTCCTGCCCGGTTTAAAGGTCCAGGCCGTGGTATCAGGGGAATTAATCGATTCAGAATTACCCGGATGGTCCCTTTGTCAGCAGTTCTTTAAGGCGTGGATGATCCGCATAAAAACCATGATACCTTTCCGGCAGCAGGACGGCAATACGGCACATCATTTCATCCGTATAACGCTGCAGATCTTCCTCGCGGTTATCCTTGCTGAGCGGGGGCAATACAAAAGGCTCTCCATAGCTAACCTTGATGTGCGGACGGCGTAGTTTTTTCAATTGATTAACTGCTGTGTCTGTGCCGCTGATTCCTGCCGGGACAACCGCTACCCCGGTCTTCACCGCAATCAATACGGTTCCGGATTTACCTTCCAGAAGTTTCCCGGTCGTGCTGCGCGTACCTTCCGGCGCAACTCCCAGGCAGCCGCCTTGTTTAAGATAGGCTATCGCCTCCCGAAATGCCGAAAAATCCGCTCTTGAACGGTCAATCCATATTGCCCCGCCTTGCTCACTGAACCAGCGCATCATCGGATTTTCCAGGTATTTATCGGCCACCAGCGGACGAATATCCGGCCGGTTTGGTACAATCCCCAACAAGGGAATATCGAATCGGCTCATATGGTTGGTTGCCAGAATGACTGCCCCTTTTGCCGGCAGATGCTGCGGGTTTTCAAATTCGACCCGCGTAAGGGCATTCATGATGCGATTTACAAAAGTGAGAAAGCGTTCACGTTTCATATAAGCCTCCAAATAGTCTAAACCGCCCGCATGCGGCTATTCATCCTTATCAATAACAGGAACATTAATACCGCAAACACAACCAATGCATAGGCACCAACCTGGCCCAGGCGGGATACAATTTCCATCCATCCGATGGGTGATTCTTCAAGATAGGCAGAAAATCCGACCAGGACCCCAAATGTATTCCATAGACCATGCAAAAATACCGCCAGCAAAATGGCAAGCCCCGGTTGGATCATCTTGTGGCTGCGCCAGGCAGACACCATACCCCACCCAACCAGACCGGAGGCAACCGTGTGCAGCAATCCTGTACCCAGGCGTGCCAGTACCACCTCGGTCCAACCATCCAGGAAAGGAGTGCCAAACAAACCCAGGCTCTCCAAAAAAGCAAAGATGCCGCCGCAAATCAACCCTGCTTCGAAACCTTCTGAGGGTTTAAGACCTTTCCCGGCAAAAAACCATAGGGCAGACGGTTTAAGCAATTCTTCTATCAAAGGGATAAAAACTGCCGCTACAGCCAGGACAATCACCAATACCCACGGGTTACTCAGTACCGGTTTTAAAGCATTGGTAACGACCTCCGAATCGATTGGATTATTTTGAATTTGCTGGCCGAGTCGTGTAATTTCTCGCAGGATTTCCGGTTGGCCAGCCATCCAGAGCAGGAACATAACAATAATGAATCCAATCAGCATCATTTCGGCAAAAAGGATCAGGAAAGGATTTACAATCACACCGTAACTGATTAATCCCCAATCTCGCCTTGCCTGCTTTGCGCTGATTTTTTTACGTCCTACCTCGACAAACCAGAATATAGGGATGCCGACCACCACCGCTTGCAGGGGAGGCAGGATCAACCAGTTAAATCCAGACACATCCGAAACAAATTGTCCAAATATCACCAGCAGCGGCCAGACCATCATTAACCAGTTGGCCACTCTTGCTGATGGAGGCAGCTTCCATTTGGGTAGCGGCAGGGATAGCAACCGGGAACAAGCGAATACCATGCTCGGGAAAATCAGGATGGCTATGAAAACAAATGTCCAGGCTAACGAAAAAATCGGGAACAAACCCTCGGACTGAAATTCACCTTGCAGAAGGGTAATAATCCCCATAAAGAATAAGCCTGATGCAGCAGTCAGCGCTCCTAAGAAAACCGGCACGCTGACTGCAAGAATTACAATGGATGAAGTTGATACGCTTGATGAGCGCTGCACTTACTTCGCCTCAATCACCACATCCTGGATTACATCCCCTGGGGGTAAATCACCCCCGGCTTCTGGATTCCGCGCAGTTAATTTTTCAGCCACGTCCATACCATCTATAACCTTGGCAAAAATGGTGTACTGCCCATCCAGATCCGGCAGTGCATCAAAAGTGATGAAGAACTGGCTGCCGTTGGTATTGGCGCCTGAATTTGCCATTCCTACCATACCGGGAGCATCATATTTCAGATCCATGCTGATTTCGTTGTCATAGACATAACCGGGTTCACCCATTCCTGTACCGCTGGGATCGCCGGATTGCGCCACGAATCCAGGCAGCACACGGTGAAAGGTGACATTGTCAAACCAGTCGTTTTGCGCCAGGTAGACAAAACTGTTCACAGTGACCGGAGCCGCATCCGTTAATAACTCCAGGACTATGTCCCCTTTATCTGTCTTTAGCGTGGCGGTATAGCTTTTCCCGGGTTCAATCACATCAGGCGGGCATTCTGTGAACTGCCGGTCTTCCAATCCAACCAGTTTCAAAACTCCTTCCAGGCTGGCGTAATCGCTCGGACTGAAAGGCTTATGGTTGTAAAGGGTGAAAGGTGTACCTGGTAGACCAATGGCAATGCCATTATCCTGGGCGTCTTTCACTTTCTTGACAATTTCCTCTGAGGTCAGGTCTTTCTTAAACTGCTCGCTGTCAAGGTCAAATTGGCTGGCCTTATCCATCAGCCAGGTTTCAAATTCTGCAGCAGGCAGGGGCGACCAATTCTGTTGTTCGGAAAAGAGGAAATCCTTCATTTCGAAAAATTTTTCGAAATCCTGTTTACCGGCAGATTCCGCTGCCTGGGCAGCCAGTAATGCATTTCCGTGGCTGGGAAGAGGAAAATGACGAAATACAGTTCTTACTTCATCCGGGTGCTCCTCAAGCAGTCTGGTCATATTTGGTTCAAATAATGCGCAATAAGGGCACTGGAGATCGCTGTATACAATTAAGGTGACCGGAGCATCCTCGTTTCCCTGCACCCAGTCTCCATCTGTAACCTGCGGGATAAGTTTTAATATCTCGGGGTCAGGTTCGCTGCTGACTACCTGGCAGGCAGCCTCAACATCTTGCGGACTGGCGGTGCCGGCAGTGGCTTCTGTCGAACTCACCGCCGCAGATCCCTGGGTCGGTGTTGGCTCTGCCAGAGTCTCCGGGGACGCGCTGGGCTCAACTGCTGCCCCTTGACCTGCCGGGGAGCAGGCTGCCAGTATGATTACAACCACTAAAAAAAAGACTACCTCTATACGCTTCATCATTCTTCCTTTCAACAACCTGTTATCGAAAGACCCATTCACTTTGGCGTCTTCCCTGATTATTAGCAACCATAATGATTCTCTTCTATATTATTGGCAGGACTTTGGAAATTGTCTGGCAAATTTCTTCCAGGACAAGCTCTTTAGACCGGTTGGCATCAATGATACACCAGCGTTGAGGATCCTGGTTGGCCATTTTCAAGTAACCCTGGCGTACCCGCCTGTGAAAATCCAGGGCATAATCATCCAGCCGGTTCCATTCTCCGCCCCCTCTGCGCCGGCGGGAAAGCCCCTCTTCAGCCTCAACATCCAGGTAAAGGGTTAAATCCGGCCACAGATCTCCTGTCGCAAAATTCAGCAAATTTTTTAGAAATTCAAGGTTTACCCCATGCCCGTAGCCCTGGTAAGCCAGTGTGGAGTCCGCATAGCGGTCGCTGATCACAATTTGACCTTGTTGCAAGCGAGGGCGGATGGCTTCCTCCACCAGCTGGGCGCGCGCCGCACAGAACAACAGGATTTCTGTGCGTGGGTGCATGCCTTTGTTTTTTAAATCTGCCAGGATGGAACGTACCTGGTCACTTATTTCCGTTCCTCCCGGTTCACGGGTTGTGAAAACAGAATAGCCCCGCTGCCGGATAAATTCCGCCAGGGGGTTCATCTGGGAACTTTTCCCGCTGCCATCCGGACCCTCCAAAGTTATAAACAAAACTTGTTCAACCTGTTCATTTTTTATATTATTCCCGGAAGATGCGCACTCGACGGTTGGGTTCCTGGCCATATGAATGGGATACAAGCTGGGCCTGGCGTGCCATTTCATGTTGCACACGGCGGATCGCCGCCGATGCCGGCGGCAGGTCAACCCAATGTTCCCCGTTTAATACGGCTTCAATTGCCTTACTGGTCCGGTTTGTGATTTGGTCTTCCTGGTTTTTCGGCTGGGGATAAACTGGTCCTGGGTCTGAGCGCAGGTTAAAAATCTCAACCAGTGACTGCTCAATTTGATTGATGGTGTTTGCCCGCAGCACGTATATTGGCATCCTGCGCTGCTCAGCCTCAACCAGCACACGCTGGCGTTTTCGATAGTATGGACGGAGGGTCATCAAAATATCCGCATCCCCGATATCATTCACCAGGATTACCGGCACACCCAAATGCTTGGCGGCCTGGCTCAACCGGTTGCGGGCAACGCCGTATGGATAAATCCGGATCGGACTGAGAGGTCCGTTGTAAGTCTCCGGGGTAAAAGCCAGATCATCATTTTCTTCCGGAGTGGATGTCACCGGGTAGGTTGTTTTTTGTATAGATGGACTTGTATAAGATGACCCGCCGTTGCTCGTCCGGCGCATTCCCGTTGATTGTGGTCGGGATGTCCCGGCACTCTTCTCAACATGAATCGTCCCCGCTTCATCCAGGTATCGGATTTCCGGCTGTAAGGGTATTCCCCGCACCAGCATATCAACCGCTTCAGCAACATCAGGGTGTACCAGCAGGCGGTCCCGCTCCTGGATTTCAATGAGTACATCAAAAGTCGGAGCAGACCGGCGCTCCAAAACCGTCTTCTGCGTTCCCCGCCGGCGTGCTTCTTCATCAGAAAGGGTTACAGACTCAATCCCCCCTACCAGGTCAGAAAGCGTGGGGTTGATCAGCAGGTTTTCAAGGGTACGCCCGTGCGCTGTTCCAATCAGCTGAACACCCCGCTCCGCAATCGTCCGTGCAGCAGCAGCTTCTAATTCGCGGCCTATTTCATCAATGACAATCACTTCCGGATTATGGTTCTCCACAGCCTCGATCATGACTTCATGCTGCAAAGATGGCATTGAAACTTGCATACGCCGTGCTCTGCCCACTGCCGGGTGGGGCACATCGCCATCCCC
Organism: uncultured Chloroflexia bacterium; assembly: GCA_963747965.1. Taxonomy (GTDB): domain Bacteria; phylum Chloroflexota; class Anaerolineae; order Anaerolineales; family Anaerolineaceae; genus CAVVGZ01. Next base: position 254,606 of record CAVVGZ010000008.1, read on the forward strand.
GCCAATTTCATTTGAGGTGTCCACAATCACGACCCTGTATTTTTCAGCCAGAATTCGGGCGGCTTCCCGCAGCATTGTGGTTTTTCCAATGCCGGGTTTACCGAGAATTAATACACTCTTTCCGGATTCAATTAAATCCTGGATGATATCAATTGTTCCGTACACCGCCCGCCCAACCCGGCAGGTAAGACCGACAATATGGGCACGCCGGTTTCGTATGGCAGATATGCGGTGCAATGTCCTTTCAAGGCCTGCCCGGTTATCAGCATCGAATTCACCAATACGTGCCACCAGGTACTCAATATCCTCACGGGTAATCTCTTCCTGGGTCAGTACAATTTCCTGGTCCACAAATCGGGCCACAGGCAAGCGCCCCAGGTCAAGGATAATCTCTAATAAATTATCTGAATTATTCGCCTCTATTGCTGCTTGCGCAATTTTTGGGGGGAATACTTGCATTAATGCCTGTAAATCGTCCGTTATTCGGCGATGTGCGGTTGTTTTCAACTTTTCACTCATAATTTGTTTATTATAAAGCACCCATCTAAAAGTAATGTTAAAGTTGGATTAATGGTTATCCAGCCAAATTTTAATCCTGGCCCCTATCATTACCTGGGCTCATGATTTGGATCCATTTGGATTCCGGCGATTGGGACTGTTGGTTCGGTCTTTGGATTAGTTTCTATTACTGCCCGCCGCTCATTGGTAACGGGTACGCGCTGGTAAGATGCCAGGTGTTTTATCAATAAAACCTGTCGAGGAGAAATTTCCCAGTTTTCTTCAGATAGGTATTTTTCCATCCAGGACTGGTATGAGCGGATTACAAGATAAAATGCCCGTTTAGGAGAGAGCATAACCTTATGAACCAGACAGCGCAGCAATAATTCAGTATCTTGTGCGTCGGGATGGATGATCGGTTGGACGACATCCCCAATTGGACCGGATTTATGAAATGCAAAAGCGACAGTTTCGCCTTCCTGAATGCAAACCCAGCCTTGCAGAGCACCAGGAGGAAGGGGTTCGGTCCCCTGAACGAGAGGCGGCACCAGTGACTGGTAGAGATTTCTCACACCGATTCCATTTCGAGAGGATATTGGGGTCCAGGAAAAGTCATCTTCCTGACAGGTAATAACATTGCCTGTCCTGCGAAAGACATGCTGGTGGGTATAGACAGAATAACCGCACTTCCTGAAAATTTCAAAAGCCTGGCTGTCCTCCTCCAGGTCTGCCAACAGGCTCAGGATGCCGCAGTTGCCAGCTTCTATTGCCAGCCCATCCAGCAGGTGGGTTGTTTCATTGCAGTCAATATCTTCTTCTGGAAGGATAAAGGAAAGGTGTGCAGAACGCTCCCCGCGGATAACGCGGACCCTTCCTATGCGGTCTTTTTTATTATTGGATCCCGGTGCGACAGCGGTAATTGATTCCTCTGCTGATCCCAGGTTCTGCATGAGCGCGCCAACATTAACCGGGTTACCGCAAGTCAACATTTGGGTGCTGTCCAAACACAGTACTTGGTTGCGATGGCGGATCAAATTATAAAGATCATACCAGGCTATCGTTCGGATTGTGATATTACTGACTCCAAAAAGTAACGGTGAAACCGGTCATCACCGCTTAATTCCGGGTGGAAGGACGTTGCCAGCAATTTATTTTGCCGGGCAGCTACGATGGATCCGTCTTCAAGCGTAAGGATGACCTTGGCCTTCCCATACACGTTCTGAATGATCGGGGCGCGGATAAAAACTGCCCGGAATGGCCTTCCATTCAGATCCATTGTTTTCAGAAAAGGAACTTCCAGGGCAATTTCAAAACTATCCACCTGCCGGCCAAATGCATTGCGAGAAACCTGGATATCCATTAAACCCAGTATTGGCTGGTCCCGTTGAATATCTTTGGCAAGCAAAATCGCCCCGGCACAGGTTCCCCAGATTGCTTTTTCTTTGCCAAAGCGAATTAAGGGCTCAATAAGTCCAAAATCCTGCGCCAGTTTTCCAATTGTTGTCGATTCGCCACCCGGAATAATTAAACCATCCAAACCCAGCAGGTGATCCGGTAGGCGAACCTGGGTAGCTTCAACCCCAAGGTTTTTCAACATCAATTGGTGCTCTAAAAAATCTCCCTGTAAAGCAAGAACACCAATTTTCATGGACGAGCTTACCAACCTCTCCCGGCCATGAGTTCCGCATCCAGCATCGCGGAAATCTGGCGTCCAACCATCGCTTCCCCCAGGTTCCGGCTAACCTCGGCCAGGATATCGGCGTCCTGGTAATGCGTGGTCGCTTTTACAATGGCTGCCGCTCGCTTGGCTGGATCGCCGGATTTGAAAATACCAGATCCAACAAACACACCATCCACACCCAGCTGCATCATCAGGGCTGCATCAGCAGGAGTAGCTATCCCTCCGGCGGCGAAATTCACTACCGGTAAACCACCAAGTTTTTTGGTCTCCATAACCAGCTCGTATGGAGCGCCCAGGTTCTTGGCATAGGCCATTAACTCTTCATCTGGCATATTCTGCAGGGCGCGAATCGCACCCAGAACTGTCCGGGCGTGCCTGACCGCCTCAACCACATCCCCAGTCCCAGCCTCTCCTTTGGTCCGGATCATAGCCGCCCCTTCACCAATCCGGCGCAGGGCTTCACCCAGGTTCCGGCACCCGCATACGAAAGGAACTTTGAACAGGTGCTTGTTGACATGGTGTTCTTCATCCGCGGGAGTTAATACCTCAGACTCATCAATATAATCAATCCCAATCGCTTCCAGGATCTGCGCTTCTACAAAATGACCAATACGGCATTTAGCCATAACCGGGATGGAGACAGCGTCCATGATTTTCAGAATGATATCCGGGTCGCTCATCCGGGCTACCCCGCCATCTGCACGGATATCTGCAGGCACGCGTTCGAGCGCCATCACAGCTACTGCACCGGCATCCTCAGCAATTTTTGCATGTTCCGGGGTAACTACATCCATAATCACCCCGCCCTTTAACATCTGGGCTAAACCTTTTTTTACATTAAAGGTAGCAATTTCTTTATCCATAACAACCTCCAAATTTCAATAAAAATCCAATTTCACCCTGATTTTACCATGCCTGCAGGTTTCTTTCATCCCTGCCTCACACGTAGTGGTCTTCACCGGCCAGAATGGCTTTAAACAATAAATTCAAGTGACAATAATTCCATTTATAAAAGCAGAATCCAACCTGATTAACTGATTCGAAAATAATTGGGGTTGGATTCGTTATTAAACAGGATATTCAGGGTTTACAAAACTCAGGATTTACTTCTCCAAACATAGATTCCCAAACCCACCCCAATTAGGACCAGTATTCCTCCCACAATTCCCAGCAGCGGTGATCTCCCGCCTTCACTTACCGGTACTGGAACCGCCATAGCACTGATCTGTGCACCAAAATCTAATATGGAGCTCTCTCCGGCACGCAGGGTCAGGGAATAATTCATCAATGTGGTCGAATTATAGCCTTCCGGGGCAGCCACACTGATATTGTATTCCCCTTCCGGAATATCCGGGAAACATAATGGCTCCAATCCAAAAATGGTGGTGTCCACCAGGGAAATATCCCCCTCCCGGTTTGTTACACTGACTTCACCACCCGGGATTACCGCTTCATTCTCCTCTGCCAGGGCATTACCGTTCACATCATTGTATAGAAAAACGCAGATAGAGCCGTTTCCATTGAAAGGCGTTGGCGTTGGACCGGATGGCGTGGGTGTAGCGGCAGGTGCCGCTGGTGCTTCCTGGACAACCCCCAGCAGCAACTCCTGCCCCTCTCCGAGTGTGCAATCGGCATCAAGGTTGTTAAGTGCCCGGATTTGGTCAATGGAGGTCCCGGTTTTCAACGAGATACTCAGACAGTTCTCTCCGGCACTGACAATGTAAAGAATCCTTCCATTTGCACTTGCGGTAGGGGTTTGGTATACCACCTGCGGATTTGGCTTGGCAGATACCGGGAATGATAGGAGCAGAAGGACGAATCCCACCCACAAAATTCCAGAAATGCTGAGGAAGATTTTATTTTTCATAAGACACCAGAGCGTCATTATAACATTGCACGCACAATATGGATGTTCATACCAGGCAGGATTGAATCATTCGTTAGTTGAACCGGAGGACTGGACCATCCGTTTTCGAGCCTGGTCAAGGGTATCCCGGGCAGCCTGCAGGTTTGCTTCGCTAACACCACCAATCATTTGTGCCAATTCTTCCTGCTGATTCGAACCGCTCAACTCTTCCACACTTGTGATGGTTCGTCCATCATCCACCTGCTTGCTCACCTTGTAGTGCTGCTCCCCAAAGGCAGCTAACTGGGGAAGATGGGTAACACATAAGACCTGGTGCTGCCTGGCTAGCTGCCATAATTTTTCGCCAACCACAAAACCTACCCGTCCGCCAATTCCCTGGTCTATTTCATCGAAAATCAGGGTGGGAATAAAATCTGCCCTGGCAAGCACGTGTTTTAAAGCCAGCATAAGCCGGGAAGTCTCCCCTCCCGAGGCTATTTTTACCAGCGGCTTAAATCCCTCACCGGGGTTTGGCGCAATGAGGAACTCAATCTGGTCAATACCCGTTTCATCAAATGCAGCCTGCTTCCCGTCTTCCATCAGGACCCCGGAGGAAGACGGATGAAAACCAAATTTTACGAGAATCTGCGCCCCGGACATATTGAGATCGTTGAGTTGGAGTTCAATTTGGCTGCACAGGGTTGCAGCAGCCTGTTTGCGGTACTGCGAGAGAGCTGATCCCTGGTTCCCAATTAATAAGAGAAGTTCTTTTTCTGCCTTTTCCAACTCTGCGATTTGTTCACCTGCATGAACCAGATTATCAAGACGCCGCGCAGTTTGATTTTCAAATTTCAGTACTGCTTCAACCGAACCGCCATATTTCCGCATGAGGTTATGAAGCAGGTTGATGCGCTCCTCTACCTGCTCCAGCCGGCGGGGATTAAATTCAATGGTATCCAGGTAATCCCTGAGGCTCAATGCCAGCTCAGATAGGTTTTCGGCAATGCTCCCAGCCTGTCCAGCAAGATCATACTGGCTGCTGTCAATTTTGCTCAGAGAATTCAAACTATGGACAACTTGTCCGATCATTTCCGATATGGAAGGTGTCTCCGGTGTGCTCTCCTCCAACAATGCCAGGCTTTGCTGGACAAATTCGGCCAGGCTGCCGGCATTCGCCAGGCGATCGCGTTCCACAAGCAGCTGTTTCTCCTCGCCTGAAACCAGCCGTGCCGAGCGTATTTCTGCAACCTGAAAATTAAGCAGCTCAGACTGGCGGGAGGTCTCCTCTTCGCTCTTCTTTAGTTGGTGAAGTTCGCGTCTTAAATTCACCAGCTTGCGGTAGGTTTGCTGGTACGGTTCTAAAAGTGCTTCGCTTTTTGCAAATCGGTCCAATAAACCCAGGTGGTTGTTTACATTTAACAGGGAAAGATGTTCTGATTGCCCGTGGATATCAACCAGGAAACTGCCTATCTCTCGAAGCAGCGCAACATTGACGGAGTGACCATTAATGCGTGCCACACTGCGCCCTTCCCTCCGGATCTCGCGGGATAGGGTTAAATAATTTTCATCCTCAACCAGATCTTCGCCCATCAGAACATCAAGAATGCCCTGGCGGGAAGATTCTGGGAGCTTAAAGGTTGCTTCAACCAGTGCCCGGTCAAAACCAGCACGGATTAAAACAGTTTCCGTCCTTCCCCCCATAACTGCCATTATCGCATCCAGTATGATCGACTTACCAGCCCCAGTCTCCCCGGTAAATGTCACCAGTCCGGGACCAAACCGGATATCTAAATGATCAACGATTGCAAAATTTTCTATGCGCAGTTCTAATAGCATATCCTGGATGCTTTCTCCTGGCCATCATGTTTATACGCGTATGCCGCTCAACCGGTAATAGAGCGTGCTTGCAACCAGGAAGGTGTAAACTCCCCTCCACAGCAGCGGAAACATCCCTGAAAAAAACATACCGCTGCCACTCCCGGATGAGAATGCAATATCAAATAGGTTGAAGATAATATATGGCAGGCTTCCAAAAATGGCGGCTGCGGTAACCCATATAAATAGATTTTTTGACCTCCGTTTATTAATTACCCGGCGTACCACTTCTGCGATGAGCATTCCAAAAATTGGCCCGATAAACACGGTAAAGAAACCCAGGAAGGATGCAAAATAGGCACCAATAAAGGCTAAAACAAAAGCAATCAACATCGAAAGTGGATAATCTATCCATTTAGCGGTGTCAAATACTTTCTGCTGGGAACGAACACACTCCACGCAGCGGTATCCAGTCGGGGTTAGGGTGGCACAGCTCGTACAGATGGGTTTTTCACAGCGGTTGCAGCGCAGCAGTGTCTCCCGGTCTGGGTGGCGGTAGCAAAATAGTTTAGATTGAGTTCCTTCGATTGTCATCAATATCACCTGTTATTGGATTTTGTTCCATGTACCTGTTAATATTCCGGTAAAAATATCCCCTGTCCTGAAAACGGACAAATTTCACGAGATGGTCGGAAGCTTTCACCCGGACTTCATCCCCATCCAGCATAACCACCGGGGTATGTCCATCCACACTGAAGACTGCTTCATGGGTAGTATTAACTTTAATCAACACATTGGCGCCCTGGGAAAGGATAATGGCTCGATCCGGGGAGAGATGGGGCGCTACCGGTATGACCAGGATATTTCGTAGTTCTGGCGGCATGATCGGGCCTCCTACCGCTAATGCATATGCTGTTGAACCGGTTGGGGTTGCCGCGATTAAACCATCAGCCACATAAGAAGCCAGCAGATAGCCATCCACGCTGGCATGCAGTTGAATGGGGCGCACATACCGCCCCCGGCATACCACAACCTCATTGAGAACCTGCCAGTCTCCCAGGCATAGATTATCGCGCCAGTGTTCGGCTTTAAGCATCATACGCTCTTCCAGCCGGTATTCTCCTTGCAGCAACAGCTTCAGCTTCTTTTTCCATTGATCGCGCTTCACCTCAATCAGGAAGCCGATCCGCCCCATATTGATCCCCAGGATTGGTAAAGAGATAGGTCCACACAGATGACCTGCGCGCAGCATGGTCCCATCCCCACCCAGTACAATCAACAGGTCAAATTGACCAACAGCTATTTTCTCCCGCAAGTCATTATCATAGAGTGATGCTGTGATGACAGGTTCAACCCCATTATCCCTGAGATATTGGGCTACTTTGATGGCCTCATTAATTGCTTCCGGCATGGTTGGATGGGAGGCAATGGCAATTCTTTGGTTGATGGATGGATTTTTTTTCATAAAATTTGTTTCAGAAATCAGCCTTTTTCCTTCCGGTTTTACTCTTCATTTGCCGGTGTCACAATCGTTGACCGCACATGTGACGATATCCACAGCGTTCGCAGCGGTTTGCATCTTCATGAGTCCGGTCCACGTGTTCCAACTGTTTTTGTCTACGGATCAATTTGATTAATTCTAACAAATCCCCTTCCATTTGCGCGGTGAAATCCATTCCATAAATTCGGTTACGGTATTTCAATAACCCATATGGGGGGCGTTTGCCGGTTGTCCGCTCAACCAATAAACAATATGCCGCCAGCTGCATGACATGATTTTGATAAGGTTCGGGGGGTGCCCAGCTGCTTTTTAGTTCTACCGGGATAAGAATACCTGCTTTGTCCTGTATTAAATAATCCGGTTTTCCAACCAGGCCGGACAATGGATCAAATAGAGGCTTTTCAACTTTATCCCATCTGCTGGTGTCGCTGTAAACAACTCTTCCCTGCGGTAAACCGGTTTTCAATCCCTTCCGTTTTGCCAGAATTAGCAAAAGGGCGGCAAGGAAAATGAAGAAAAAAGCTACCAGAAACCAAAAATCCGTCTGGTAGCCTGTTAAAATACTTGTCTTCAATCCAACCACTTCGAGGTGAGGGCTGACGCCAGGATCACTAATGCAGCCAAAAGCAAAATCCAGGCTGCCGCCCTTAATGCCCTTACCAGCAGCACATCCCTGCCATGTGTCTGATGATACTGGTTTCCTAGATTGAGTTGGTGTTTATTTCCGGGAATTTCACCCTGCTGTTGATACCACCATGCCCGCCCGCAGTATAAATAGGAACTGATTTCAGAAGCACGAACTGGCTGCATATCAGTCTCCCGTATCTTCTAAGTGGTTCATCATCATTGTCATAAGGTCAATTAATTTTTGCTCCCGCAGGCTCAGGGTTAGATCCCCGCGGGTACGCTCCAAAATACTGCGGGCGACATCCGTTTGACGCCGGAGACCATTTGTGACTGCATCTGGATAATCAATGGTAACCAGCAGGGTATATATTTCATCCATGCAGGATAACAGACGCTCGGCTTCCGGCGAGTATCCCTGGCGTAATATGTCCAGGCAGCGCCGTCTCAATTCCCCCACCGATTCAGCCAGCCCATTCATATACGTAGCGCATTCCACTTCCAGATCATCTGCGGTGGGCAGAGGTTCATTGGTTATTAATGCAAAGGTGACATTGGCCTCCACATATTCCTTTATTGCATCCTGGGTGTATCCCGCAAAAAATAAATCCGGGAAATCATTTAAATCCTGTCTTAATGCCTCTACCAGTTGGCCGGCCTGCTTGAGATAATCCCCTGCTAGGTCACTCTCCTCGCGGTGTATGGCGCGGATGGCGTTGGCGGAGCAGCGTGTCAACAATCGTGACTGCTTTAATGCTTGATCGCGTGCTTTCGTGCGCGTTTCAAAAATACCGTGAACTTGCTCGGTGATTCCGGCCAGGTTTTGGATTTCATTCGATTTATTCATTGCTCATCCAGTTTGTCGTCAGGAGATTGGGGTGGTTTATCCGGCGGGTGAATGGAGCGGAACAACTCGTTCACCAGCCCGCTGGTTTCACCGGGTAGCCGTATCTCTCCAAAATTTGCCTCGTATCGGGATAGGTTTTCTCCCAGTACACGCAAAAGAAGCTTGGCTCCAAGCGGAGACATGATCAGCCTCGACTTAATCACTGGTGATGATTGTCCTGGCAGCATCCGCAAGAAATCCAGGATTACCTCCGCTTGTGTATGGCTTATGCGGGCGACATTCGCATAAATAGGCTCAAGATCATCTGGCAGGATAAACTGGGGGATTTTATTTCCAGGGCTCACAGGTTTCCTTTATCCCATCCTAAAAGGGAATGTTCTCCTCGTCGATAGGCTCTTTTTCGACCGACTCGCTCGCACTGCCTTCCGATCTGCCGGAGAGGAAGCGCACCGTGGTTGCCGTCACTTCATAAGACGACCCGTGGGTTCCATCCTGGCGCTGGTATACCCGCGGTGCTCCGGTTTCCTTATCAGGAGTAATTCGTCCTTCAATCAGCACGCTGCTGCCCTTTTTAAGGTAGGAATTACAACTTTCGGCGGTCTTTTCCCAGGTTGTGATCCGGAACCAGATCGTTTTCTTGTACTCACCGAAACCATCCGATACAGCAACATTAAAACTGGTAACAGCTTTTCCGTCCGGTGTATAGCGCATTTCCGGATCTTTTCCTAAATTTCCTGCTAAAACAATCGTATGGTACATGACAGTCTCCTTTTCTGGTTATTAATTCTTACCTTGTAGTGCATATTAAAATAATTTTATACCAATTTCCCGGTATTTGCTGGCAGTCTGAAGGGATAGTTGGCATCGGCATGTTTTAAACAAACGGGCTTTTTAATTCCATTCAAGGGAGGGATGTGGAAATGCCTGGATCGGGTGGTTTGGTTTCCTGGATTATTTCAACCCCTCGTAGGGTTAGGTCGGAGAAAGATACAGTCAGGGCAGTGTCTCCCGCTGAACGGGCAAAAAATCCAACATATCCCTCCTTCCAGACAGGATCTTTTACTGAAAACTGGTAATGGTCATTAACAAACACGCTTTTCTCATTACCGGAAGCCCATAAACCCACCCGGATGTCTAAAGGTGAGCCTGGGGGGACCTGGCTGCTGACCACCCAATCTTGCAATACGGTAAAAACTCCGTTTCGCACAGACTCCAGGCGCAGCTCGCCGCTGCAATTGATTATCAATCGGTAATAATCCAGGGGAGAATTGACCCGGAATAATACCCCGTAGGAATCTCCATTCCGGCATAGGCTGGGGCTGGCAGTGAGCTCCAGGTAAAAGTCTTTCACCAGGTCTGCTTTACGAAAGGTAAACAGGCTTGCCTTGGGCTGAGAGATTGTAATGGTCAGTTCATCATTCCCAAACAGGATTGTTCCCTTTTCCGAGCGGTGGGTTTCCCAGTTGGATTGCTCCTTGAAGGTATCCGTAAAAATTACATCACCCAAGCCAGGGCGCAAATCCGGGGTTGGTAGTATTGGGGGAGTAGGACTTGCTTTAGCGGTTGGTGTTGCGGGAAACCACACTGGGCTAGCCGTGGGTGTCACAATTCTCGTTGCGGGAACAGGGGTTAGTGTATTGACCGGGGTAACCTGCCGTGCGGGTGAGCAGCCAGAAAAGGTTAAATAGCAAGAGAGAATGAATAGGATTGCAATCTTGCTTCTCATAAGGAATAAATTCACCAGGCTCTTCTCTTAAATAATCTCTTGCCGAAATTTTATCGGATACTTCAATCGATACAAACGCTGAAATTGCACCCAATGATAAAAATCATAACCGATCCTGGACGATCATTCAAGTTCAACATGGATTGAAATCTGTAGGAATCATACTATAATGATTTGAAGCGTGTTAAAAATACTCCTATTAGGACCACCCGAAATTCGTGATGAGGACCAGCACGTCCAGATTCAAAGACGCCTGGTTAGAAATATGCTGTATTATCTTGCCTGCCAGCCAGAAATGGTTTCGCGGGCAAGTTTGTTATTAATGTTCTGGGAGAATTTCAATGAACAGGATGCCCGGCGCCGTTTGCGGGAAACATTAAGCAAACTGCGCTCGCAGCTTCCGGATTCATCTGTGCTTCTCACCGAACAGGATCAGGTTGGATTGAATCACCAAAATGTGTATGTGGATTTAGACGAATTTAAAAACCTTTACACCTCCATAATCCATGCAGGAAACCAGTTTTCAAGGGAAGGACCGCTCCCTGGCGGGATCAGCCAGATGATGGACAGGGCAATCCGTCTGTGGCGTGGCCCCCAGTTCCTCAGCGGTGCTGAATTTTATGAAAGCATAGAACTGGAGCATTGGTACACCAATTTCCAGGAGGACCTCTCTCAAAAACGCCGCACGCTGCAGATGAGAATGGCGGATCATTGTATAGTAAGCGGGAATCTGGAATTAGCCCTGGATTACCTCCAGCCTCTTTTTCTGGATGACGAACTGGACCCGGATGTAAATTTCCGGTTCTTACATTGCCTGCTCGAACTTGGCAGGACATCCGAAGCACTTTACCGCAGCCAGGAATTGGATAAACTCTACCATGCGGAACTCGACATTGATCTTCCCCCCGCGTTAAAAGATCTCCAGAATGAAATTAAGAAACGATTCTCCATACGGGAGACCCCTCCCGCATCCAAGTGGAATATCTCCATTTCAACTTCAATTCCTTTGTTTGGTCGTAGCAATGAGATGTATGAATTAAAACGATGCTTTCAACTCGGTGGAGTGACAGTGCTCTCGGGAGAAGCCGGTTCTGGTAAAACCCGGCTTGTTTATGAGTTATACAAGGCTATCCAACCTCCCCCTTTTCTGCTGGCCGCTTCTGCCTCAAGCCTGGATAAAAACCTGCCTTTTAATCCCCTCATCCAGATTATCCGGGATCACCTGGCAGGGGATCTGCCCGCAGTCGACCCGGTTTTGAAACGCCAGCTTTCAAAATTAATGCCATACACATTTTTTGAAGATAATTCTGGCATCAACCCCAATCAAATTGGCACACCTGAAGACCGCATCTATTTATTTGAAGCCATTCACAAATTCCTGCTGGATTTGTGCCAGGGGCAGAACATCCTTTTTTTTGTTGACAATATCCAATGGCTGGATGAAAGCACTTTGGAATTTCTGGCTTATCTCTACCAGCAGGGTTTCTTCCAGCCAAACCGCCTGCTGGTCCTTGCCAGGCGCCCGGATAACCGCACTTTTGAGCTGGAAGAATGGCAGAAAATCTTTAAAAAGCCTCCCATATATTTCTCAGTCAACCTGGAAAAATTGGATTATTTATCGATTAAAGAAATGGCAAATTATATCCTTGGAAGTACGCCGCCCGAGCAGACTATCCAACAGCTTTCCAGCCAGACTGGCGGAAATCCATTTTTCCTCATCGAAACCATGCGCATCATGCTTCAGTCTTACCACAATCCAGCTGCTGATCCGGGCATCGATCATCTTTACCCCCCAAAATCGATTAATATGCTCATTCAGGAAAGGTTGGGTGCCCTCACCAGGGATACCCAGAAGCTGCTGGAGGCTGCAGCAGTTCTCCGGAACGAATTTACTCCTAACCAGCTTGAAGGGATTTCAGCGCTCCAGCCGGAAAAGGTTGTGCTGGCCCTGGAGGAACTGTTGGCATCCCATATTATTCAAGTATCAAACAGCCAGCCTGCAGGGGGGGTATACAACTTCATCCATGAAATCATTCGCGAGCAGCTTTACCACGGTCTCAGCCTTGCCAGGAGAAGACTGCTCCACCAAAAGGTGGCCTGCTCGCTGGAAATGGATCCAATCCCGGTTCACCCCGCCATCCTGGCTTATCACTTTGAGGCAGGCGGTGAAATTATTAAAGCGATCGAGTATTGGATCCTGGCGGGAGAGGATGCTTCCAAGCTGCCCTCACAGGGACAGGCCTACCAGGCATATCAGCAGGCGGAAAGCCTTCTGCAAAGGATAAATTACCGCATGCCTGCGGATAGTATTTACCGGCTTTATTCCATCTGGGGAGAGATGGCATATAACCTTAATGACCACCTCACCATGAAAAATGTTTACCAAAAAATGGCTACGATTGGCAGGGATAGGGGCGATCCCCTGTTGATCGGCAGCGGTTTGTGCGGCCAGGCGGCGGCTTATACCGTCATTGATAAATACCAGGATGGGATATCCCTTTTCGAGGAAGCCATCCAATACCTGGAACTGGCGGAAAACACCTATGAAATCATCCGCGCCTACAATTTGAAGGGTTATCTCCAATCCACCTTTTGCCATTTTAACCAGGCGCGCATTTCATTGGCAATGGCACAAAAATTGGGCGAGGGAAATCCGGATCAAAAAATTTACCGCGCATTAATCAGCACCGATATTTACACATCCCTGATGGAAAGCTCCAGCGGCTGGCCGTTAAAGGGCATTGAATCTGCCGGAAAGGCGCTTGCGAAAAGCCAGCAGACCGCCTACCTTTTTGGTGAGCTGCGCGCCTATGCGTTATTGGCAATTGCCCATTACAATTTTGGTGATTATCACAAATCACTGGAATTCTGCCATCTGGGCCTGGAGCGCATCGGGTCTCACATATTATGGCGGATTGAGACACAAATCCGCACGGTCGCTGCGTCATGTGAAATAGGCCTGGGACACCTTGATGAAGGCCTGGCGCATCTAAAACGCATGATTCAATTCATCCATGAGCCCGGATCTGCTGCGATTAAAATTAATTACCACAATTCGTTTGGGGATATTTTTCGCCATCTGCACGCATTTTCGGATGCAATCGGGGAGTACGAAATAGCCCTGGAGGGCATTCAGGTCAGTCACCTGTCTGTTCAAGTTTTACATCGTATGAGCTTTTGTTTGTTTAATTTAAATCGATTCGATGAGGCGGAAAAAGTTATCCAGGAGGTAATCGGGCTGAGCAAGCTTGGAGATGCCGCCCAGATTTATTTACAGGCCGATTTAACCAGGGCGCTTGTTTATGCAGAATTGGGCAGGATCGATGAGGCGCATGCCATAAACCGGGCAGTAATGACCGAGTTTAATAAGCGTGACATGGTTTACCAGCAGGTATCCAACGATTGGGTTCAGGGGTATCTGGAGCTCAAATCCAAAAATTACGAAAAAGCCCGCCATTTTGCTGAAAATACCATTTCGCGTGCCAGGCAGTGGGATATGGTATGGCTGGAAATCCGCGGTCATGAATTGATGAAAAATATTTGCCAATCATCCGCTGAGAATTGCCAAGCCTATGGGCAGATCCAGCGCATCAATGAACTGCTTGAATTGATCGGGGACCATACCAAATCCCCCGAAATTCAATCCTTATTTAACCTTTATCGAGAATCATTATTCGATTTCTTCTCATAACCATTTTGTCCACGTTTTGTCCACGCCCTTCCCATAAAATAAGAGAACATTGGAATTATGATACGTGGGCACATGGCATAGGGACCCTGTGCAAGAAGATTGGTAGATATAGAGGGCAATGACTACCAGTCTTTTTTTTAATCATATTTAAAATGGACAACGGTTACCCCGTCTCCCCCTTCGTTTTCCATCCCGCTTTCCCAGTTGCTGATATAAGTGGAGTGGTTGAGCAGCTTGCGTACCATTTCCCTTACCCTGCCGGTGCCTTTTCCGTGGATGATACGGGCGTAAGGAAGGCCTGCCAGGTACGCGTTTTCCAGGTACCGTTCCAGTGTGATCAGTGCATCTTCAACAATCAACCCCCGTAAATCAACCTCGATACCCGGTGAAACCGTCTGTGCTGCAACTGCAGCAGGTCGTTTTTGATAACCGGGAGATTTTTTATTTTTGTCTTCAATTTCTTCAGATTTTTCAGCTAACCGCTGTACATCATCCTTGTTAACACGCACCCGCAGGCTGCCTGCCTGTACTTCTATCGTTTCACCATCGATGGCAGAGATGATTCCTTCCACGCCAAATTTTGAGAGAGTTACTTTTTCACCGATTCGTAACGAGCCTTTATGGGTGGTTGCCCTTTTTCTGCGTTTTACCGGCTGGCTGGCTGCTTCAGCCAGTTCTTCAACTTTTTCCTGCACCTGCCCCAGGCCTTCCAGCGGCATACCTGCCCGTTTCAGCTCCCGGCGCAGCTCTGCCAGTTCGGTTTGGATTTCCTGAATTTCGATTTCGGCGTTTTTTCTGGCACTTTCCAGGATTTCGACACGCTCTTGCTCAATCCCTTCCAGCCTTTCCGCCAGCACCTTGCGCACGGATTCTATCTCCTGTCTTGCGGCACCTGCTTGCTGCCGGTCATGGCGGGCGAGGTCCCGCTGGTGGTGGATTTCATCCAGCAGGTCATCTGTCTTCAATTGCGCAGGGTCTATTTGTCTCCTGGCTAAATCGAGTATCTGGTGAGGCAAGCCTAACCGCCCGGCTATCAGCAACGCATTGGAACGTCCCGGAAGTCCCATGATCAAACGGAAAGTAGGTTTGAGTGTCTTGATATCAAATTCCATGCTGGCATTGCTCATACCTTTCACGGAATGCGCCAGCGCTTTTAGCTCAGGAAAATGAGTGGCAACCAGGGATGTGATATGTTTTTCAACCAGATAGGTCAGCAGGGAACCGGCCAATGCGGATCCTTCCTGGGGGTCTGTCCCGGCGCCCAGCTCATCCAGCAATACAAGGGATTTCCGGTCAGCATGCTGCAGTATGTGGATGATGTTCTTGATGTGAGCAGAAAACGTGGACAGAGACTGTTCAATGGACTGCTCATCACCAATATCAGCAAAAATGTTTTCAAAAATCGAACATTCAGACCCCGAAAGTGCCGGGATATGCAATCCGGATTGTGCCATGAGCGCCAATAAACCCACGGTTTTTAATGTGACTGTCTTACCACCCGTATTGGGTCCGGTGATGATCACCATGAAGGTTGCCGGATCAAGCAGCAGGTCGATTGGCACAACCTTTCCGGCATCCAGCAATGGATGGCGGGCCTGATGGATGCGGATGATTGACCCGGGGTGTGTTTCTGTTTCCGGGGAAAAAGGGACCAAAACCGGTTCCACCGCATGGGTGTCTTCGGCATACCTTGCACACATTAAAGCCAGGTCAAGTTTAGCCAGGGAGAATATTACACGCAGGATGGTATCCGCCTCAAGACCAATTTTTTGGGAGATTTCTGCCAGGATTCGCCTTTCCTCATCCCGCACAGACAATTTTAAGTTCCTGAAACTCGTTGTTCAAATCCACCACGTTTAATGGCTCAATGAACAGCGTTGCTCCGGAAGAGGACTGGTCGTGAGTGATGGCTTTAATCCGCCCCTTGAATTCCGCCCGCAGCGGAATAACATACCGGCCATTACGTTGGGTGATAATTTGTTCCTGCAGCATCGGTGCGGTTTCTGATCCGTTAATCATCCTTTCCAATTTTGAAAGAAGCCGGTCATGGGTTTTTTTCAATTCGCTGCGTAAATTTGCAAGGCGGGGGGAAGCAGAATCCAATACCTCGCCGTGATCAGAGATGGCCCGGCTGATGATGTCCACCAACCCTGCCGGCGGATCTAAGTCAGCCCCGATTACTGCAAGGTTAGGAAATCGCTCCAATTCCTTTTCAAAGAATCGAAAGATTTGCCTGGCAGCAACAAGCGTGTTTTTTATATCCAATAAATGAAGAGGTTCCAATATTGCATTGTGATTGGCAAGATCGACCATTTCGCGGATATCCCTGGCTCCGCGGATGCTGAAATCTCCATTCAGGCTCAATAAGAAACGCGCCTCAGTTGTGCACGCCTGGCGCCTCTGGACATCATCAATCTGGCTGGTTGGCATAAGAGTCCGGGCAAGTTCAGCAGATACTTCAAATGCTGCATATTCAGCCAACTTACCCAATACTCTGGGATATTCGAGTGTTTCTAATGTCTTCGCATCCATGGCGCTTCAAAGTTTACCATTATTTGGATATACGGATAAGCCAGCCAAAAATATGACCGAAAATTCATTTCGCAGGTATAACGCTATGTTATACTACGCTCGACCATAGCGGTGGAGTGCACTCGATGTCCATAATAACAGGCATAGAAATATCTAAATCTTACGGTGCCAATGATATCTTCAATAAGATCTCATTGAGCATCCCTGCACACGCCCGCATCGGGTTGGTAGGCCCTAACGGGGTGGGTAAAACCACCCTGCTGCGCATCCTGGCTGGATTGGAAGAACCTTCAGAAGGAAATGTGGAACGGTCACGAACTCTTAAAATTGGCTACCTGCCCCAGGGAGGCGGTTTAATATCCGGCAGCACCTTGTGGCAGGAATGTCTGGATGTCTTTGCCGATCTTACCAGGCTCCAGCAGGAGTTAAACCGTCTTGAAAGCGGGATGAAGGATGTCTCTTCTGCAGGTGCGATGCTTGAAGCATATGGGAATTTGCAGCAGGATTTCGAGAGGCGGGGTGGGTACACGTTTGAACATCAAATCCATCATACCCTGGATGGGCTGGGGTTTAAAGAGGACGACTTTACCCGCCCTCTTCATCAACTTTCCGGGGGACAGCGCACGCGTGCCCTGTTAGCCAAACTGCTGCTCACCAATCCTGACCTGCTCCTGTTGGATGAACCAACCAATCATCTTGACCTTGCTTCCATCGAGTGGCTGGAGGGTTACCTGCGAGATTGGGAAGGAACTGCAGTAATCGTCTCGCACGACCGCTACTTCCTTGACCAGGTCATTAAAACAATCTGGGAGATGACACCAGGTCTGGAAGAATACCGGGGTAATTACAGTGCTTACCTGGTGCAGCGCACAGACCGTTACCAGCGTCGGCTGCTCGAGTACCAGGCTCAGCAGGCATTCATCGAGAAAGAAACGGATTATATACGCCGCAACATCGCCGGTCAAAATACAAGACAGGCTCAAGGCAGGCGAAAACGCCTGGAACGTATGCTGGAAGAAGCCCGTCTCACGCCTCCGACTGGAACTCGCCACCTCCATATCCCGCTGCAGTCCGGCGGGCGTTCCGGCGACCTGGTTCTGCGCACAGATAACCTTCAAATCGGTTTCCAGGAAGAAAGCCAGCCCCTTTTTTCTGTTCCGGATTTAACATTGCTGAGAGGTGAATGCGCTGCTATATTAGGCCCAAATGGCGCCGGGAAAACCACCTTGCTCCGAACACTGTTAGGCGAAATTCCTCCCTACCGGGGTAGTCTGGCGCTGGGAGCCTCCCTGAAGGTAAGTTACTTTGCCCAGGCTCATGAGGATCTCAACGAAGACCATACCCTGATGGAAGCAGTTGAGTCCGTCCAACCTAAAATGCTCCCGTCTGAAATCCGCTCTTACCTGGCACGTTTTTTATTCACCGGTGAGGATGTCTTTAAAAATGTAAACGTCTTATCGGGTGGCGAGCGCAGCCGGCTGGCTCTCGCCAGGCTGGCGCTGCAGGGCGCCAATCTTTTACTATTGGATGAACCGACCAACCATCTCGATTTACCCTCCCAGGAAATCCTCCAGGCAGTCCTGAAGGATTTTCAAGGTACGATCCTGCTGGTCACGCATGACCGCTACCTGGTAGATGGGCTGGCTTCCCAGATCTGGGAAGTACAGCCAGGGCAAAATCAACTCATCGTATTTACAGGTACATACAGCGAATACAAATCGACTGCTCAGGCAGCATCCTCCCCTCCTCCGGAGATAAAACCCGAAGCAAATTTCCCCAAACAAAATAAGGCAGGAACAAAAAACAATCCGGGAAAAAGTTCCTCCCCCTGGAAGTTGAAAAAGCGCCTCGAATTAATTGAACTGGAAATCGCCAGGCTTGAAGAACGTCTCCTCCAGATAACCCGTACCTTGGAAAATCCTCCTGCCGATCCGTTAATTGTCAACAGGCTTGGTCAGGAATATATGAGTATCCGGGAACAACTGGAATCAACCCTGGTCGAATGGACCGAAATCCACAACGAATTGGTCAATTAATTTTGCAGCAAAACGAAAACTCACCGCTCGGTTGGGCGGTGAGTTTTTTTTGGACGATGGGTTTTACTTCAGGGCATAAGTAATATTGACATCGCTGGTGATAAGCATCTGTCCTGCCGAAACTGGTACGGATGCTTCTGCAGCATATCCAGCACCGCCGCCCATTCCGTAATACATGGGTACAGGGACCCCTCCTCCTCCCACGCTGATATTCGTAATCTCTCCTAGTTCCACACCCGTCAGGCTGGCCAATTCCTCAGCCTGTCCCTTGGCGTTTTGTACCGCCAGGTCGCGGGCTTCTGATAAAGCGCTCTCCCGGTCAGATACGTCAAACTGAATGCTGTTGATACTGTTAGCCCCTGCTTGGACGGAAGCCTCTAACAGCTGGCCAAGTTTGCCAAGGTCGCGTACGGTCACATTGACAATATTGTCCACCACATAGGTCGTACCGGTCATTTCACCCATTGGGTTGTACTGCTGCTGCGGCCAGATGTTGAAAGAAGTGGTTTGGATATCCTCTGCCGCTACACCATTTTCCATTAATGCCTTTGTCACGGATTCAGATTTTTGATTATTCAAGTCAAGCGCTTCACCAACATCATCACTCTGGCTGTTTACCCCAATATTGATATAGGCAATATCCGGTGCAACACTTACCTTGCCTGTACCTGTAACCGACATTTGACGGCTGCCTGTATTATCTGATGTGGATTCCTGAGCTGGAACCAGGGGAGCAGAACACGCCGCTAACAATATAAATACCAGTAAACTGGTTAAGATAAGGTTACTTTTTTTATTCATTTTATATTCTCCTTATT
This sequence comes from uncultured Chloroflexia bacterium, assembly GCA_963747965.1. Taxonomy (GTDB): domain Bacteria; phylum Chloroflexota; class Anaerolineae; order Anaerolineales; family Anaerolineaceae; genus CAVVGZ01. The sequence goes on from CAVVGZ010000008.1 coordinate 274,221, forward strand.
TCTTTACTGGACTGGCTTTTTGGCCAATCATTTGTTATGGTCTCTTAACGTTCCATCCAATAAAAAAGTTCCTGAATTGATATTAACATATTATATCCATATGGATACCTTGGGTGGTTGAACAGGAATTCCTCCGTTTTACGATCCCATGTTTTTCCAAAGACAGCCAATCGACATCAACTCAGAAATTTTGAATCAATCCAATACCTATTATATACTAATTTGATAATATTAATCTATTTATCATATTATAGTCGTACGATTGAAATATCGGATTCGACGATATTACATATGTTTGGAGGATGGCCATGAAAAGAAATCTATTAATTACAAGTATCCTGGGTTTAGTTGTAATATTTGTGGCTGCCTGTAGTTCACCAGCAGCACAACCATCAGGAGACGAGAATGCCGGTCAGGAAGTGGAAGTATCCATCAGCAACTATACCTTTGAGCCAAAAGACCTGGAAGTAAAGGTCGGCACTACGGTTACCTGGACCAATCTGGACAATGTGGAGCACACCGTAACGGCAAATGATGGCGCATTTGATAGTGGTTTGTTCGGAAAGGATGCTGCCTTCTCTTTTACATTCCAAACAGCCGGGAGTTTTCCTTACTACTGCATACCCCACCCGAATATGATTGGGACGGTTACCGTAGTTCCTTAACGATTCCTAGATAATCCGCAAGCATGGCGCCCTTTCTGTGCCTGGCTTGATCTGCACAGTATTCAAAGGAAAGGGCGCCATCTAATTTTTGAACCGTAAGTATTAATTGGCGAGTGTCCCCTGATGTCATGGAAGTCATAATACAAAAGCTAAATTGATCAATTCTGAAGCTAAAGCGTGTACTGGCCGCTATAATAAAAAAACTTCTGCTAAATAAGAAGAAAGGAACATTCATATGAGAAAAATAGTAACTTTTCTTTGGTTTAACGACCAGGCAAAGGAAGCGGTAGATTTGTATGTATCGCTGTTTGAAAATGCAAAAATAATAAACACATCGTATCTCACAGAGTCAGTGGCAAAAACAGCCGGAAAGAAAGCCGGAGATTTATCAACAATAGACTTTGAACTGAATGGCCAAAACTTTACTGCGCTAAATGGTGGTCCGATGTTTACTTTTAGTGAGGCTATCTCAATAGCGGTAAACTGCAAAACTCAGGAAGAGATTGATCATCTTTGGGAAGCGCTATCCGAAGGCGGCGAAATAGTTTCTTGCGGGTGGCTTAAAGATAGATTTGGCTTAACGTGGCAGATTATGCCGGAAAGCCTGGACATCATGATGCGTGATCCAGACACTGCTAAAGCTGATCGGGTTGGCGCCGCTATGCTTAGTATGGGTAAACTGAATATAAGCGAACTCGAAAAAGCCTACAAAGGCGAATAATAATTTAACTATAAATATCGAAAAGTTTTAATAGGAAAAGAAAGAGATACTCCGGTTACGAACTTTCTACTCAAGCTGCTAGGTGTAAGAGCTCAGGAAACAAGCTTCTACTTAGGCGAATATAGTCAATTTAATAACAGTTTGATAGTAGTGAAGTGTATTTCGGATATATACTAGCAATCTAAAATAGATACATGCCTGATAAACCTGACGAAGAAATCCGCAAAAGCATCAAACGCTTTGAGGAATCACTGCCTGAAAGCGAGCGTAACCCTGACGCCCAAGAAAATACCGGGCGTCTTATTGAACGCGCAGCCCGGCCTTTGCTAAAAGATGAGGATACACCGCATCCCGACGAACGTTATAGCGAAAAACAAACTCGTTCACGTAAAGCTGAAGATACTTCGGACTCTCACAGTGATACGTCCCATCAATAGAACGCTTCATCTGTGACCAGAAACCTTCAATCGTATTGGTGCTGATGCCGTTCACTGAATACTCTTCTTTGCTGTGATTGATGAAGCGGTGCGCATACTTGCGTTTTACGTGGTGGTAGATGCGTGACGCATCGGGTTGTATTTCGGTGCCTTGCCGAGCCATTGCTCGAATGAAAGGTAGCGCAACGGTGGCGTTAGCCTGCTTCGTCGTGATGGCGGTTATTTTACCTTCGCCTTTCTTTTTCTCAACCATGCCGATAACGGCCGTTTTGTTATCCCATTGGCTTTTTTGGTGAACTTTGCGGCGAGTACCGCCCATGTAGGTTTCGTCAATTTCAACGACGCCGGTCAGTGGCCTGTCGCTCTGCTGCATCATAAGGCGGATTTGCTTGCACATGCGCCAGGCAGTTTTGTAAGTGACGCCAAGTGTACGCTCAAGTTCTTTGCCGCTAACCCCATTCCTACTGACGCTGAACATATACATCGCCTAGAACCATTTCTTCAGGGCGTTTCCGATTTATGGAAGATGGTATTAGCTAAGGGGCTAATCTGGTTACCGCAGTCTTTACACTCATACACTTTCTTGCTACGAACCCGATAGTATTTTGGCTCAGTGACACCACACTTAGGGCATGCGACCATACCGCCAAAGCGTTGCTGGAAGATGTGGTCAAGGCAGGTGTTGTCATCTGGAAATTGCTGGTGCAGATTGTCGATGGTGTAGCGCGGGGTCTTCATATAACTATACAGCCGATCTATTACATGACGTCAAGGGATAGTCGCCTATTAATTCTAGAAATCAGCAGAAAGAATCTGTGATTCCCTTCGTTTGTATCTGCCTCGGGTGTATTTCTCATTTATCCGGAAAGTACAAACCAGGTTAAATCGAACCCCGTCATCCCGAATGGGTACATTCTAATACCGCTTAATTGTCCTTGGTAAGCTGAATCTGCCGCTGGTATAGCTGCCAGTACAGGCCTTCGCGACCCAGCAGATCCTGGTGATTGCCAACCTCAACAATTCGCCCGTTCTCCAGGGCAATGATCTTGTTTGCATTGCGAATGGTGCTCAACCGGTGGGCAATTACCAGCGCCGTTCGCCCTTTCAGGACAAATTCCAGAGCCTGTTGAATTAAATATTCCGCTTCTGCATCAACAGATGAGGTGGCCTCATCCAGGATCAGGATGGCAGGATTGATCAGGATGGCTCTTGCAAGTGCCAGGCGCTGTTTTTGGCCCCCGCTTAAGCGCACCCCGCGTTCGCCAATTTCTGTATCATAACCCTCGGGCAGCTCTTGAATAAATTCATGGGCATACGCCGCCTTCGCTGCCTGGATGATTTCCTCGTTTCCGGCTTGCGGGTTACCATAAGCAAGATTATCCCGAACAGTTGTATTAAATAGAAATGTATCCTGCAGCACTACAGCAATCTGGTTGCGTAATGATTCCATGGAGACATTCCGCAAGTCAATCCCATCCACCCGTACTACCCCTGACTGCGGATCATAAAAACGGCACAGCAGATTGGCGATACTTGTCTTTCCAGCCCCGGATGGACCTACCAGGGCAACTGTTTCCCCGGGTTGGATTTTAAAACTGACATCGTGTAAAACCTCCTCGCCGGACAGGTATGCAAATGACACCCCCTCAAACTGCACTTCTCCCTTGAGGTCGGGGAGTTTTATCGCTTCAGGAGCCTCCCTCACATCTATAGGATGATCCAACAATTCGAGGATTCGCTCACCGGCAGCAATTGCCTCCTGAAAAATATTATCGATATCCACCAGGCGCCGCAGCGGGGCATACAGGAACTGCAGGTAGGAGATAAATGCCACCAGGCTGCCCAAAGTTAATGTCCCGTTGATGACCATTACCGCCCCGACTCCCACCACTACCACACTGCTTAATTGTGAGAGCAGGTCCATGCTCGGGAAGAAAACAGACCAGGAGCGGATTCCTTTAACCTGGGCATTGAAGTATCTGCGGCTGTCTGCAGAAAAACGGCCCAATTCCCGCTCTTCCTGGGCAAAAGCCTGGATGACCTTCATGCCAGAAAGATTATCTTGAAGCCTGGCATTGATATCTCCCAGCCGGTCCCGGATCTGGCGGTATATTGGCCGGACGCGCTTGTTGAAGACGCGCAGCGATCCTGCCTGGATCGGTATCGGTATAAAAACCAGCAGGGCCAGCTGCCAGTTTATCCACAACAAAATCCCGATTGTGCCAACCAGGCGCACCAAATCTACAGCAAAAAAAGCGAATCCATGGGTAACAAAATTCTCCATGGCATTCACGTCATTGGTTACCCTGGACATGATTTCTCCAGTGGATGTCTTTTCAAAAAAGGCCAGGGATAATCTCTGCAAATATGCGTAAAGTTTGAGGCGCAAATCGAGGATGAATTTCCCACCCAGGACATGCCGGAAATAATTATCCCCTACGTTTACAAGCTGCTGCAGGATGAAAATCATAACGAGAAGGATAAGTAGCGGCGCCAGTTTAGAGAGATCACCGGTGGCGATTACACCATCAATGATTTCCCGCTGTACCAACGGCGGCACCAGATCCAGGGCAATCCCGGTTAACAGGAGCACGATCACCAGGGACAGGTCCTTCCAGTATGGTTTCAGCAGTACGGAAAATCTCTTAAGAACTTCCAGGTTCAACTCCTGATCAGCAATGAGAATAATTGGGTAAAGATTGGAAATTCATCCCTTAAAGTGCAACCCTGTCATTATAACGCCGGGAATCAGGAAATTGATGGTGAGGGTCAATCCACTCCAGGAAAGATCAATCAAGCTTAACCAGGCACATGAACAGGGTGATCATGCGCTTACCGGGTATAAAAAAAGCCTGAAGCTTTTCCGCTCAAATGGATTACCTTATACAAACCTTGACGATAATTAGGATATATTAGATATAATTACTTAAATATAAATCCTTTTGAGTAATGGAATTGGGTCAAAATATGTTTGCCTTACAATCGATGCAAGAATTTGGTAAGCGCATACGGGATGACAGCATCAAAACAATAGATACAATGATCACCCCGCTATGTATGTCCAACGCACATCAATCAAAAAGACACCTGAAAACTGGTTTTGATCAAGGGAGCAAGACTAATGTCCAAGAATAAATATACCTCCAATCCGCTAAAACCATCTGAGATCACACCGGAGCACCTCTATTTAAACCGGCGGAAGTTTATCAGCAGCCTGGGGATTACCAGTGCCGCTGCCTTTTTGGCAGCCTGTTCACCACAGGTTTTCCAGCCCACAGCAGCATTGGAAAATACACCTGCAATATCACCGGACCCAACAAAAACGGGTGAGCAAGGGACTGTCTCCCCTTCAACCATGGATGAACCTTTAACAGATTATGAAGCTGTCACCAATTACAACAACTACTATGAGTTTTCTTTGGATAAACAGGAGGTTGCTCCTCTCTCTGAAGATTTTAAGACAACCCCCTGGACCGTTCAAATTGGCGGTCTGGTCAACAAGCCCCTCACCCTGGGGATTGAGGACCTCGACCTTCCCGCGTGAGGAACGAATTTACCGCATGCGCTGCGTGGAAGGCTGGTCGATGGTAATTCCCTGGCTTGGTTTTCCGCTCAAAACATTATTGGAGATGGCAGAGCCGACCAGTGACGCAAAATTCGTCGCCTTCCAGACCCTGAATGACCCGGAGCAATACCCTAACCTCAATAATCCTAGTTTCCCGTGGCCGTACACGGAAGGGCTAAGGTTGGATGAGGCCATGCATGACCTTACAATCCTTTCCACAGGTTTGTACGGCAAAGAACTGCTCCCTCAAAACGGAGCGCCGATACGTCTTGTGGTTCCCTGGAAATATGGTTTTAAAAGCATCAAATCAATTATCAAAATTGATTTGGTTGACTCCCAGCCTGCTACCTTTTGGAATTCAATAGCACCTTATGAATATGGTTTTTACTCCAATGTGAATCCTGAAAAATCTCACCCGCGCTGGTCTCAATCCAGTGAAAAACGTATCGGCGAGAAAGGACGCCAGCCCACTCTCATGTTTAATGGTTATGCTGAGGAAGTTGCTTACCTTTACGAGGGCATGGACCTGCAAGTTGATTACTGATAAGTTATGAACAGTCTGAAAAGAAACTTTAAATTTACTCGGTTGCAGCTTACCGCACATATCCTTGCCTGGGTACCCCTGCTGGTGCTCTTCTGGGATTATTTTGGGGATAACCTGGGATTTTACCCTGCGCAGGAGGTTACTGCGCGTACCGGTAAACTTGCCTTGATTTTCCTGATGCTGTCCCTGTCCTGCACACCATTGTATACCCTGACAAAATATTCACCCGTTATCAAACTGCGCCGGCCCTTGGGATTATTTGCATTTCTTTACGCTTCAATCCACTTGCTTAGTTTTACCGGCCTGGATTACCAGTTTAATTGGGCTGAACTTCTCCCCTATATCCTTGAAAAGCGCTATATATTTGTCGGTCTGGTGGTATTTACCCTGCTGTTCCTCCTTGCCTTAACCTCTTTCAAATGGTGGATGGTCAGGCTCGGAAAAAACTGGAAGAGGCTGCACCGCCTTGTATACATTGCTGCCCCGCTGGCTGTCCTGCACTTTGCCTGGGTGGTAAAAGGGAATCTATTCGGTTTATCCGGGGATATTATCCAACCTCTCCTGTTTTCCATTCTGGCCGCACTCTTATTAATCATGCGAATCCCTCCGGTTAAAAAAGCGATTATCGCTCAACGAAACAGGTACCTCCCCGGTCGGAAAATCGTGATCAGCACGAATCCCCGCATTCATAAAACCGGCAACCCCGTTCAATAAAAAAACCGAGACAGCAACACCCCTGGAAAACAAAATCTCCAGGGGTGTTGCTGTCGTCATACCAGGACTATTTCCTGGTCAGTAATATTTAATATCCCTTTTCAGGGAAATCATTTACTCACCTTATTTCCATTTTTTATGACCTGGTGAATGTTTTCCTCTTTTTGCAGCAGGGAAATATCCTTCAGCGGGTCTCCTGCAACAATGACCAGGTCGGCCATCTTGCCTTCTTCAATGGTGCCGATCTTTTTCTCCAGTCCGAGGCATTCAGCACCCACCCGGGTGGCAGCCTGGATAGCCTCCATGGGCGTAAATCCACCCTTTACCAGTTCTGCCATCTCAAGCGCATTTTCTCCATGGTAAATCCAGAACCCGGCATCGGTGCCGGTCACAATCTTTACACCGGCTTTCTTTGCTTTTTCCAGGGTAATCCACTTATCCTCATCGTTCTTCATCAGCCATGCCCATTCCTCATCCGAGGAATCGATAGCTTCTTTGCCCATGGCAATCCCGCGGGAATTTGTGCTAAGGGTCGGTGTATAAAACACGTTGCGCCGCAGCATGAGTTCGATATGTTCATCGCTCAGCCAGGGACCATGCTCCACCGAGTCAATACCCGCCCGCAGAGCATCTGTCAGCCCGGGTCCGCCGGAAGTGTGGGCTGCCACGCGCTTACCAGCCCAGTGAGCTTCCTCGCAGATTGCAGCCATCTCCTCGTACGTCATCTCCTGGTGCCACGGTTCCACAAGGTTATGAATGGAACCCCCGCATGGATTAATTTTTAGCAGATCTGCACCGCGTTTGAGCTGCTCGCGTGCCGCCTTGCGGCACCCCCAGGGACCATCACCAACTCCGGTACGGCCGCTGATGAAGACATCCGGACTCCACTCAGCCTTATCCATATGCCCGCCGGTTACCGAAATCCCCTGTCCGCTTACCATCAGGGTAGGTCCAGGAAGGTATCCCTGATTAATGGCGTTTCTCAATGCCACATCCACATAGGATGGCGAGGAAAGGGATCGCAGGGTTGTGAATCCCATACGCAGGTCTTTTAATACAAAACTGTATGCCCGCAGTGCCAGGGTTCCCTGCAGTTCCTTAAGGGCGTTGATTGAATAATTCTCATCCGGACCACCCGGTGTGTGCACATGTACGTGGCAATCCACCATCCCGGGCATGACCGTCATATTGCTTGCATCAATAACTTCCACCCCCTCCTGATGTTCGATCTGATCCACAGGGGCAACTTTTTTGATCACTTTCCCATCAATCAGTACTGCCATATGAGAGTGGGGATTGGTGTTAACCCCGTCAATCAGCATACCTGCTTTTATTAAAATCATGCTTTCCTCCAGATAGTTTGTGATATTTTCTTGTTGGTCACTGTAGTTCCTGCGGGATAAATTTCCCGTGGTCAATCACCTGAAGGTCATCCAGCCATAGGCTTGAATCAAGACAGCACAACCCCAGGTGGGCCATGGTGACATTTTTACCCTTGAAATTAATATCATTGTTGCTGCCAATCTCAATTTGGATATTGCCGTAATGGGCTTCAATATCAATGCCGGCAACGCCGGTTTCCGGGGTAATCGCTCTCACCAGGGCATGCCAATCCGCACGCCTGTCCGTGCCCCAGGATGTATGGCCTGCCTTGAGGGCGTTTTCATCATTATAGGCTTCTAAAAAGTTTTTAAGCAGCATAGCGTCCAGGCCGCCTTTGATATCGATAATCCTGCTTTCCCGGAAAGTGATTTCCACCGGGCTTTCCATATAGCGTCCAAAAGAGAAATTGGCATCACCAATATTAAGCACCAGCGTACCTTCGACACTTTCTTCCATTTGCGCGGTTTCCACCATCCCGGCCCCCCAAAAATCCAGGTGGCCCGGGATATCGGCGACCCCATAGTGAGCCAGGGCCGGGCGGCTGCCGCGTTCCATCACCAGGTCCGTTCCCGCGTCAGATTTAATGCTGATTTTGTTAGCCTTACCAAGTAAGTCTGCCCCGGCCTTAGTCCTCCGGATTACATCCGGGTGGGCGGTCAGACGGTTGAGCACTTCCAGCGGAGAGACAACCATGATTGCCCGGGAACCCCTTTCCAGGGCTTTTGCCATTTGCTCATGGTAGTGAAGCCTGTAGGTTGTCATAAAAACAATCAGATCAGCCTCCTGCCAGGCACTCCCCATGGATTTTTTCGGCAGGGCATGATTGAAAGGAAGAATTTGTTTATAGGTATCTGCACCCAGTTCCAGGGCTGCCCCCAGGCAGGCATCCGAGTAAACTGGATTGAACGCCGTATCCGTGATCACCAGGCAGAGTTCATCCCCGGTTAAATTGCACATGGAAAGCTGATAACGAAACAAACTCACTAATTCCACAGCAGCCGATGGGTTCATCATATTTCGTCGGTTGGGCATTGTCGTTACTCCTCTAAATGGTTTTTTTGTCGGGAAGGCTGAACGCTATCTCTATTCGGTCACGTCCTCTAAGCAAAATAATTATGCCACATTTTAATTCAACCGCGGACAGGATTTATGTCCAAAAACACCAATTCTGTACTATACTCACCTCCATTAAACGATGGAAATAATAAAATGATCTACCTCACCCAGGGTATCCTCTTAGGATTTTATGCTGCGTTCAGCCCGGGACCCTTCCAGGCTTTCCTTTTTTCGCAAACCTTACGGATCGGCTGGAAACGCACCCTGCCAGCAGCCTTTGCCCCGCTGTTCTCCGACGGACCAATCATTGCGTTGTTCCTTTTGATCCTCTCCGGGTCTCCATCGCTGTTAATAAATACACTCCGCCTGGTTGGCGGCTTCTTCCTGATATACCTGGCCTGGGAGGCGTATCGCGCCGCCAAATCCCGGGTTGAAAAAACCAATGTCAGCGTCAATCCGGCCGATGCCAGCCTGATTAAAGCCATCCTGATGAACTTTTTCAATCCCAACGTGTATATTTTCTGGGGTACCATTGGGGCAACTATTGTGCTGTCCGGTTGGGAGCAGTCCCCAATGGCAGGCTGGAGCTTTCTGATCGGATTTTATTTAACAATCATCCCTGCGCTGGCCCTCTTGATCACCCTTTTCGGCACTGCAGGTCGGCTTGATGAAAAATTTCGCCGCCGCATAGGCATTTTTCTGGCAGCTGTGTTATTCTGCTTTGGTATTTTCCAGATCTGGCAGGGGCTTCAAGTCCTGCTCGAGTAACCTCACCAATAGGAGCGCACATGGTGTATCTTACCCAGGGTATTGTGTTAGGCTTGTATGCTGCCATTCTTCCCGGACCTTTCCAGGCTTTCATGCTCTCAAAATCCCTGCAGAATGGCTGGCGCCGCACCCTTCCGCTTGCATTTGTGCCCCTGCTCACCGACCTGCCTGTCATGCTGTTAATGCTGGGATTGCTGGCGCAGGTGCCAGCCTGGTTAATGGATTACCTCCGCTTTGCAGGTGGGATTTATCTCCTGTATTTAGCCTGGAATACCCTTCAAAGATATAAAGCATCAGCTGATCCTGCCGGTAATCTGCCGCAATCGAGCCAACGCGGCTTTTTTCAATCCATAATGATCAACTACCTGAATCCAAATGTATATATATTTTGGGGGACTGTCGGAGTACCCATCATTCTGGAGGGCCTTGAATCTTCAACTGCCCAGGGAATAAGTTTCATCCTTGGTTTTTACATCACCCTGGTAATTGCCTTGGCGGTCATAATTTTTTCCTTTGGCTCCGTGGGGCAATTAAATCCAAGGGTCCAGCGTTTTCTGGGTTTGTTCCTCACTCTTTTATTGTTTAGTTTTGGTGGTTACATGATCTGGCAAAGTGTAACAATATGGATTGCCTGAGTAAAAGATAGGGTTTACTAATTAACGTGCACAGTTTATGAGATTTGGTTAGTTCAACGAAAGGCAGCCGGGTATTTCATTCAATTCTATTTGATAAGAAAAATCAGCGTCACCCCTGCAATCGATAGAATTGTTCCCAGGACAGCGCGCCAGCTGACATATTCTTTATACCCAAATTTGATAATCGGCAGCAGGATGATAGGCGAGAGTGCCATCAGCGTGGAGGCGATGCCCACATACGTATTTCGGACGGCCACCATGGACAACCACACACCTGTATAAGGTCCGATGACTGTTCCAATTGCGGTGTTGCGGAAGGCTGATGGGAAGCGCCGCATGCTCTGAAAGGTCTGCCCTGCACTTCCGGTTAATAGGGCCATCCCCCAGATCGTGACAAAGCCAACCACTGTCCGGATCGTCACCGTGGAGAGAACAGAGAAATCTCCTGCCATCCCCAGCTTTGCCAGTACCAGGCCGGCAGCCTGGCCTGCAGCAGCTCCAAATGCGCAGAGGATCCCGAGCGCATAGCTGCGCCGGTTATTTGCCGCCAGGTTTCCCTCTCCGCGTTCCATCACCACAATCGAAATCCCGCTTATGGTCAGGCCTATCCCGGCAATCACACCCGGGCTCAGGTGCTCTCCCAGGAATATCCAGGCAATCATACTGCTGATCACCGGAACAGTCGCCATGATCAGGACCGGGATGCGCACCCCCATTAATACAAACGCCTGGAAAAGCAGGGAATCGCTGATTACCAGGCCGGAAATTCCCGATAAGGCCAGCCAGAACCAGCGCTCCTTCCCTGCATCAAGTGGAATCAGGCTGCCTTCAAAAATCAGGTGGGTCAGCAGGAACAAAATTAAAGCCAGCATCAACCGGATTCGGTTTACCGGTAGGGAGCCGACTTTTTTTCCGGCAGCCGTAAAGAAGATCCCGCTGAACGCCCAGCAAAAAGACGTTAACAGGGCAGCAATTTCACCCATGAATTCTCTCTTGCAGTAAAGGTTGGACAGACATTATAAGTCGGCAAGCATTGAAAATCATAGGATCTTAAACCCCCGTTTGATGTGACGATCCGCGCTGCTTCCCGCTGGTATGAAAAACAATGGCAGGAGAGCCTTCTAACCAACCTGGGGATAAGTGCAGTCCGCTGGGAATTACTGTCAGCTTTCTTTTGATAGCAAATCCCGCAAAAGCTGGTTGGTCAGGTTTGGATCGGCTTTACCACGTGTCCTGCGCATCACTTGCCCTACAAACCAGCCCAGCAAGGTTTCCTTGCCCGCCCGGTAGGCAGCCACTTCCTGCGGGTTTTCCGCCAGGATCTCGCTCACAACCCTTCTGATTGAATCGGTATCGCTGACCACACCCAGGCTTTCCTCTTCAACAATCTTCGCCGGAGCTTTTCCGCTTTCCTGGATTTTTTGCAGTAAAGTCTTTGCCGTGGCGTTATTAATCGTATTGGAATCCACCATTTTCAGGATATCAGCCAGGTAATTTGCAGTCACCTTCAACAAATCCGCCGTGAGATTTAATTCATTGAGCATGCGCAGGATATCATTCATCATCCAGTTGGAAACTTTTTTGGGGTCTCCCCCGTAGGCGCTGACCGCCTGTTCGTAGTAATCGGAGAGGGACCGCTCACCGGTTAAGATATCTGCATCGTATACCGGCAGGTGATACGCCTCGCAAAAGCGCTGCCGCCTTTGCAGGGGCAGTTCGGGCAGCCCAGCCAGGATTTTCTGGTGCCACGCATCACTTACCTGCAGCGGCAGCAAATCCGGCTCGCGGAAATAGCGGTAATCTGCTTCAGTTTCCTTGGAACGCATTTTCTTAAGTTTCCCCTTTTCATCATCCCATTCCAGCGTCCAGGATTCAATGCGATGCCCGGCTTCTACCTCTTTGGTCTGCCGTTCAATTTCTTTCCCGATCGCCTCGCGTACGGCGTCGATTGAATTGACATTCTTGATTTCTGTCTTTGTATTGAGAATAGTTTCACCCTTTAGGCGGATGGAAACATTTGCGTCGCAGCGCAGGTGTCCTTTCTCCATATCCGCTTCGGATACACCGATCCAGCGTAAAAGCTGCCGCAGGCGAATGAGGTATTGGGCTGCCTCGTCCCCGCTGCGGATATCTGGTTCTGTTACCATTTCAACCAGCGGCACTCCGCAGCGGTTGTAATCCACCCAGCGTTTTCCGCCGGCATTTTTTGTCTTGCCGGCATCTTCTTCGATATGCAGCTTATGGATACCAACACGGCGGGAGTACCCTTCTGGCATGGGTACTTCCAGGTATCCGCCGACAGCAATGGGCCGGTCATATTGTGAAATCTGGTAGCCCTTTGGCAGGTCGGGATAGAAATAATTCTTGCGGTCGAAGAAGGACTCGGATTGTACGTTTGCCCCCATTGCCTCAGCCAATAAAACCGCTTTCTCAACCACCTCTCCATTCAGCACCGGTAACACACCGGGAAGGCCGGTACAAACCGGGCAGATGTTGCTGTTGGGGGGTGAATTCCACGAATCGGCACTGCAGGAACAGAAGATTTTAGACGATGTATTGAGTTGAATATGGGTTTCCAGCCCGATGACTGCTTCGTATTCTGCCATTTTTACCTCATTCCACTCTGATAAGCTCTGCCCTGAAAGGTCGTCTCGCATAAGGTTTCAGCTTCACCTATTTTACTATGCTTATACCAAAGGGGAATCCCTGTCAGGTTGTATTGGGAGAGAAGACTCAAATAAGGCAGGAGATGCATCTCAACCTTCACGGATTTCATCCATATAAATAAGGGTGACCCGAATACGTTGATATCCAAATTTTTGATCCTCATGATATAATACATTCGTGATGATGAATATATCCTCTTCCATATTTACTGAAGAAGAAATTTCTAGGTTTTTTTCCATCATTGGTCAACCGGTACGGATTCAAATCCTCATGGTGATTGCTGAACAGGAAGCCTGTGTTTGCCATCTGGAAACTGTCCTGGGTACGCGCCAGGCAAGTATCTCGCAGCACCTGATGGTATTGCGTAAAGCCGGATTGGTTACCACCCAGCGTGACGGCCGTAATATTTATTACAAGCTTCAGCAGCCTGAAGTTATTGGTATATTGGAACAAGCTGCCCGCCTCCTGGGAAGCAATCCTGATATGCTGCGGTCTTTGGCGTTCAGGCCAATTCCAAACTGCCCTTGCCCGCAGTGCAATCCCGGTATGGACCCCAAATTATCCTGTCAGAATGCCAGTGCCGCCAGATCATCATCAATTTAGGAGAGTTTATTTATGGATAATACAAGCGTCACCAAACAGCTTTCTTTCTTAGACCGATATCTGACACTTTGGATCTTCCTGGCAATGGCAATAGGAGTAGGGATAGGTTACCTATTCCCCGATGCTGTAGAGTCCTTCAATGCAGCCGTCTCAGTTGGTACAACAAACATCCCCATCGCCATTGGTTTAATTCTGATGATGTACCCGCCGCTGGCAAAAGTTCATTATGATGAACTTGGCAAGGTCTTCCGCAACTGGAAAGTTCTCGGGCTGTCCTTATTACAAAACTGGATTATTGGTCCCATTCTCATGTTCCTGCTTGCAGTTATTTTTTTACACGACTATCCCGAGTATATGGTCGGGCTGATTATGATCGGCCTGGCACGTTGCATTGCCATGGTCATCGTGTGGAATGAACTGGCTAAGGGAGATACAGATTATGCAGCCGGTTTGGTAGCGTTTAACAGCATCTTCCAGGTACTCTTCTACAGCGTCTATGCTTATGGCTTCATTACAGTACTGCCTACCTGGTTTGGGATGCAGGGCGTTGCGGTCCAAATTACCATCAGTGAGATTGCCAAATCGGTGTTTATCTATCTTGGCATCCCATTCATCGCCGGCTTCATCACCAACATTGTTCTGACACGGGTTAAGGGCAAGGAGTGGTATTACAATATTTTCATACCTAAAATCAGCCCTATAACCCTCATTGCCTTGCTCTTCACCATCGTGGTGATGTTCTCCCTCAAGGGTAACCTGATTGTCTCCATCCCGATGGATGTGGTCCGCATTGCTATCCCGCTGGTGATCTATTTTGTAACCATGTTCCTGGTCAGTTTTATGATGGGAAAAGCAGTGGGGGCGGATTACAAGCAGACCACCACGCTTTCTTTCACAGCCGCTTCCAACAACTTCGAACTCGCCATCGCAGTGACGGTGGCGGTTTTTGGAATTAACTCTGGCCAGGCATTTGCCGCAGTGATCGGCCCGCTGGTGGAGGTGCCGGTGATGATCGGCCTGGTCAGCGTGGCTTTCTGGCTGCAGAAACGGCTGTATAAAGATCAGGTCACCGCTGGAAAAGCAAGCCCGGATCTTTGTTAGGATCTTTCGAATCAGGGCTGCCATAATTTCCGGGCAGCCCTGCCTTTAATACCCCCTTATGAGCAAAAACAGATCCATAACCATCCAGCTGGACAACCAGGGACACCGCCATGCCGCGCATACCCTTTCATCATCTCCGTGTTGGATATGCTACCAACCTGGCCAAATAATTCCGTTACGGGAACGATTTCAACCAAATATATCTCAAATGGAAACAGATCTACGGGACAATTTCAATCTGGGGTTCAATAAGTATCTCGGATTTGACCGAGTTGGCTACCAGGCTGTACTTTTGCGCTGCCTTGAGCGCTCGCATGGTACGTGCCCGGACCAATTCTGGCTTTTCATCGCCGGCTGCAATCCGGATCACCGGCCAGAAACGCAGGTGGGTGAAGATCTCAGTCCTGTCCAGCTCAATCAGTTTGGTGCCTTCCGTTTTGCACTCGTAGGAGAGCAGCTTGAGCTTGAACCGTTCCGCTGCCCAGATGAACATCATCATGATGCAGGTGTTGGCAGCAGCCATAAAAGCATCTTCAGGGGTCAATACACCCGCATGCCCCTGCGCATCCGGCGGGGCAGAAAAATCCATTTCAGGGCCATTGCCCATGACAATATGACCCCAATGTCGCCCCCTTCCAGCTAACATTCGTTTGTATAGGCTGCTGTCTGGCTCATGCCCTTACCTCCTGTTCGGTGTAAGTAACCGGCATATGCTTCCATAACCACCGCTTTGACATCTGCTTCTATTTCAGGATTGATCTCATTGTAAATTTTGACCATCGCCATCATTTCGTCTGCCACGTCGTTACCCGGGATTCTTCCTTGTTGGAAGAGGTTTTGGAAGATCAAAGGTAAAGCCACCAGGGACATTTCTTGCCCATTAACCTGCACTTTTTGAATGGGGATACCCGAACCGCACGAGCAGGTGGCAGACCCTTCTTCCTGCGCTGGCGCCTGCGGACCATCAAACCTGCCTTCCCGCCGGCTCCAGGCTTTACCAAGCAGCTCGTCAACTTTGTTGGCTGCCAGTTCAGCTGTGCGTTCCACCGCCTGCATCCCGGCGGCATTCAGTTTACGCCGTCCAACGGGTTGCTCCAGGCCATGCTGGGTGACTAACTCACTTACCACAATGCCAACTGCCGGCCGGTTCGAATACTGTTCCGTTCCGCGGTAAGCGCATCGTTTCTCGCAGCCGTCGATGGCAATCGTCGGGTAGAACTTCGCAAACGCCCGGTCTCCTTCACCGCCAGCCAGGAAGAGCGGCAGGCAAATGGTGACCGTATCGCTGGGCCGCAGCTGCTCCAGCACCCGTAATGCCGCCAGGCGGGTAACCGTTCCTTCGGGGAGCTCCTCCCCTGAACAGGCAATGATGCCGATTTTTTTTTGTTGCAGTTCAGGCATGGGAATCTCCTTCCTTGGAATTCGATAATTCATCCACCACAGCATCAATTTCTTTGGCTAAAGCATCTGCCAGCTTTTCTCCCCCTTCGTTTAGCTCCGCAATCCCCTGCGGTTTGAAATCACGGTAACGGCGAAAAACATCCAGGACAGCAAATTCCCGTGCTGCCTGCCCGCCGCTTTGCCGGACCATTTTCGCGGCACAGCCCAGTTTGCAGCCGTCAATCGTGACAGCCTGGCTTTCGGCCAGGATTTTTCGGGATGCTTCATCACCCATGACCAGCAAGGCCAATGGGATAAGTTGGGTCTGATCTGGCCGGTCTTCATCCGTAACCTGGTAGGCAGCCACCCGGGTAACGGTCCCGTACGATTTACCGATGCCGCTGCATGGTACAATGACAATTTTCTGTATGGATTTGATCATATATTTTTGACCTCATCTTCCGCTTCTCGTTTCATCAGTTCGAAGTAAGCCGTTGCATCCAATAAACGGGATTGGTCGGCCTCCCATTCGTTCAATTCCACCTCGCATATCCAGCCTTCGCCAAAAGGATCCTGGTTGATCACTTCCGGGGTATTTTCGAGAGCCGGGTTCACAAGTACAACCTTACCGGTAACGGGCGAAGATAAGTCGATATTCACCTTGATGGTTTCAATCGTAGAAAACTCACCATTAAATGACACGAGGCTTCCTTCCGGTTTTACCTCCACGAAGGCGATATCCCCGCTGCGCTGTTGAAGGAAATCCGAGAGACCGAGTCGCCCCCGGTTTCCCGCCACCCGTACCCAAACCCCTTCACTATTAAAGAAACAGGTCGGATCCACGCGAAAGGTAAATTTATCTACTTTTGTTTCTAAAAAAGGGATCATGTTATTCTCCTCTTCTTTCATATTCAAAGTTTTGAATAGCATTAAGGCACAATTAAGGGCGGATATAAAAAATAATCCGCCCTTAATAAATTACGCAGTCAGCCAGCCGGTAATTTCTTTTTCGCTGGGAATCCGTCCAGCGGAAACCAGTTTATCGTTAATGACCAGTCCGGGGGTCGAAAGAATCGGCCACATCATGATCTCTGCATGATCTGTCACTTTTTCAATTTCAGCATCAATTCCGAGGATTTCAACAGCTTTCCGGGCATTTATTTCCACCTGTTTACAGTTATTACAACCTGATCCAAGTACTTTAATATTCACCATGTCATTCTCCTTCAATAATATTCAATAGATTGCATATAAAGCGCACAAAAAAAGGGTTATTTCGAACCCGCAGCAGCCTGAGCGCTGCATTTTGGACAGGTGCACAGCACTTCAGGTTTCATCACTTCAGGGACTTCCTGCCCGGTAATTTGCCGCATCGTATTAAGCACATCGTAGATACGTTCATCGGCGGCCCGGTAGAAAATATTCCAGCCATCTCGCCGGTCCTGGATTAATCCGGCTTCGCGCAGGACGGAAAGCTGCTGCGAGATATAAGCCTGGCGCAGCCCCAGGTGGGCCTCCATGTGACAAACACAGTGTTCTCCATTTTGCAAAATATTCAGGATAGCGATGCGGGCTGGATGGGCGAGCACCTTAAATGTTTGGGCTTGTGAATCCAGTGGACTCACACCTGGTTTTGATTCCACAATAATATTCGAGTTCATGAATATGATTATATCATGCACACCTGGTTTGTCAGCAGTCAAATGTCATAAAAAACCTTGGTCGTAATCAAGAATGAAAAAATTAATAAACAAGGTTTATTTTGAAATAATTTAACCGAATCCAGGCACAAAATAGTTCGGTTCCAATTGAGACCACGCCAGCAGTCTGGGTAATCCTGACGCATAGGATGCCTCCATAAGGAGAGACTCCGATGCGTCATATTTATCGCAAAATCCAATTTTTTATGGGTGGATTCAAAATTAGGACAACCCAATAAAAAAACTGCAGCACGGTTTTAAAGAAATGCTGCAGTTGCATTAATCGTTGGAATTTACCAGAACCTTAATAAAAATTATTCCCTGGACATCTTCTCCGGATTCAACAGCGCTATTAATCCAATTGCCCCAATATCTGCAAACAGCATGGGAGCCATAAAAGGCGCTCCTTGAATCATCCTCTCCAGGACCAATTCTCCCCGGCTGGTCAAATCAAATTGTATATGCAGGTATAAACCCATAACCCCGGTTAATATCATCAATACCATTGCACAAAAATAGGTGATTAAATCCGCCCGGGTCGGATTTTCATATAACCCCAAAACAAACGCTACCGTGGCAGCAAATATTCCTACGATCGTCGGCACCCATAGCCAGGCGTTGGAAAAATCTGTCCGTGAATGGTCCAGGACACTGCTGATTACGGTTGACAAGCAGCCGATGCTGGTCAAAAAAAAGAACGCCCGCGTTTTGCTGAAAGGCATTTGTATCGTTTTCCCGCCCATTAAGCACCAGTTTTCCGCTGTCAGCTGGTTCTTCTGTCCATACCGTGCTGACTCCGATCCACCCGATTAAAACGTAAACCAGCGGTGCAAGGATGGGAGGTGCCCAGATAAACAGCGGGACAGATGCCTGCTGTCCCGCCGGGGCAAACGGTAAAATTGCTCGAACCAGGTGGAAATAAGCCCCCAACAAACCAACCACCATGCTGGCGATGAAAACCAGGTTCGCCAGGATTACTGCCAGGCCCCGCTTACGGAAGGATAGGATTCCCGCCAGGAGCAGCACCAACCCGGCAGCCGGGCTGAAGAGGATGGGAATCCATTCATTTGGAACAATCGTCCCGCTGACCACATGTGCCGAGGTATGTTTCAACACTCAACAGCAGGAAGTTTAAAGACAGCATGAGCATCATCACCTGGTCACGGGAAAACGGGACGGGGATCTTTCGGATCCCCGGAAATATGGCGGCTAAATGGTACATGGGATCATTCCAATCCGGCTTCCGACCGCTTTTGGGCCGCCATTTCACGCAGCTCTGCCAGGGAGTGCAGCACTTCATAGGCGCCATGCCACTGGGAATAATCCGGGCCCTGCATCCACACCCCAAATTTCGTTGTACGTCCCCAATGATGCCACAATTCAAAATATTCATAATCAATCGGCTCGTCAAAGGGAGCATCGGTTAACAGCTGGTTCTCTTTTAATTCACCGTAGATCTGGTCACTTTCCGCAACGAGCTCATTAACCCTTTCCGTAGCCGGGTCTGCAGACTGGTAAAAATCATTAATGAAATTCTGGTTATGGCACTCAATACAAACTCCCTGCATACGGCCGGTATTTTCCTCCCATGCCGGCCGCCTGGAGCTGATCGGAGCAAAAAGGTACCACGACAGGCGTTCACCCACATCATGCGAGCTTGCTGTTGCGCCAAAACCGCTGATATGGCAGATGGCACAGGTGGCTGCTGGGAAGTCTTCAACCGTAAGCGTCCCTGGCTCAGCTTCCCAATTCCACTCATAACCCATGGTGTGGTAAGCAATGCCGTGCGGAGACTCCGTGTAGATCTCGAATTGCGGGTGATCCGGGCCGATATGGCAGTAGTTGCAGGTTTCAGCCTTACGAACCTGTTCCAATGAAAATTCATGGCGCAGGTGGCACATCTGGCACTGGCCAACCGATCCATCCTCGGCTGGTTTTCCAATATTATGGCAGGCACTGCAGGTAAATCCAGTCAGGTCTTCCCCCTCAAGCTCCGCAATCGCATTGCGTGATTTATCCGGGGCGTACCCGCCTTCCGGGATCTGTTCATACAAGGCCATCAGATCCTGGCTGAGTCCTTCTGTTCCTTCAACTGCAACATATGCCGGCAGGCCGTGACGGCTCTGATTAAATTCTGCTGTTTGCTTTTCATGGCAGACCGCACACCTGGCAGACGTAGGAGATGCAAGGACGTTGGTTCCTGCGTGTGCAACAGAGCCGGGATATCCTTCTTCCACTTCATGGCAATCTTCACACGCCACCTCGGCCGCCGCCATCGTGGAGTCAGAATATTGTTTAACAATCCCTGGAGATTCATTACGGTGGCATAAGATACATTCATTGGTGCTGTTTGCCAGGACATCCACCTCTCCGGTATCAACCGGTTCTCCGGATTGGGTGACCGCCTGGATAATCAGCACCAGGCTCAGGGTCAGCAGCACTGCCATGACTCCTATAACAAGCGTTCTGGCAGCGCGCATTGGGTTGTTGGATTTTTCCATAAGAACCTCACCGGTTTATTCTGCTGGGTTGTATCTATTAATCATATTCTAATCTATTTTATTTTTCTATTTGTAATATAAACCGGATGGAGGTCACAATTAATGAGAGGAGATCATCCTCATTTTTCCTGCAATGGTTCCAGGGGATTCTGGTGATCAGTCCCGCTTGTCTCCTCTCCTTGACGGATTATCCCTGGCGCGGTATATTAATCATCCATAAACCAACCACGCCCTCGTAGCTCAAATGGATAGAGCGTTTGCTTGCGGAGCAAAAGGCTGCAGATTCGAGTTCTGCCGGGGGCACAAAAAAAAGCGGCCGATTTGGCCGCTTTTTATATTTTTTTATCCTATACAGATTGGATCTGCACAGATTTATCTTTGATCTTCCAGTTGCGCATCTGGTAAAGCACATCCCCGACATACTGTTCTGAAACATCCAGAAAGGTCATCTTTTTCTGAATGTCAATTGCTCCGATGGCGCTCCCGGGAATTCCGGTTGTATTGGCAATTGCCCCGACAATATTCCCGGGGTGAATGCTGTCTGTTTTCCCCAAATTGATGGAAAGACGCACCATCCCCTTTTCCTGCGAGGAGCGGGGGCTTTTCCATTTGCCTGTTTTTTGCCTGGATGGCATCGAATCGCGATTCCGCCCGTAATTTTCAACTGGGGTCCGGATTTCTTCCATGGTGTGCTGTTTTTCACCCTGGCGGGACAGCTGGATTGCCGCTGCGGCAATGTCCATCGGGGTGTAACCAAACTCCATAATTTGTTTAACAAGTTCTTGTTCTGAGTGGTGGTCATCCATCGCCAGGCGGGAGACAATTCGCTCAACAAAATGGTCGTTGCGCCGTTTATGAATATCCTTGATGCTTGGAAGTTCCGCCCGCGGGATGGGTTTCCTGGTGTACTGCTCGATGGCGCCCATCCGGCGTTTATCTCCCGGAACTGCCAGGGTAATCGCAATCCCGCTCTTTCCGGCCCTGCCGGTTCTGCCAATGCGGTGCACATACCCCTCGGCATCCAGCGGAACATCATAATTAATCACATGGGAGACACCCTGGATATCCAGACCCCGTGCTGCCACGTCTGTTGCCACCAGGATGGTAACCAGCCCTTTGCGGAATCGTTCCATTACTTTTTCCCGCTCAGCCTGTTTCAAGTCGCCGTGCAGCGCTTCCACTGCATAATTCATACCCGTCAGGGTATCAGCAAGTTCAGAGGCCCTGATTTTTGTGCGTGTGAACAACAGGACATTTTCAACCTTCTCAGTCTCCAGTAAACGCACAAGGGACTGTACCTTATCCTTTTCCGTCACCAGGTAATACCTCTGTTCAGTTTGCTCCACAGTTACCTGTTTTCCCTGGATGCTGATCTCCTGCGGCTGGTGAAGATACTGCCCGGCTAAATTAAGGATCGATTTAGTAAGGGTTGCAGAGAAAAGCGAGGTCTGCCGGTCATCCGGTGTCAGGCGGATGATCTCTTCCACTTCTTCAATAAAACCCATTGCCAGCATTTCATCGGCTTCATCCAGTACCAGGAAATTGACCTGGTCCAGGTTCATGACTTTTTTCTTATTTACCAGGTCCAAAATTCGTCCCGGCGTTCCTACAACAATCTGGACACCGTCCTTAAGGCTCTTGAGCTGGGGGGTGTACGATTGTCCGCCATAAACCGGTAAAACCTTGATATTGAGGTATTGTCCATACTGGCTGAAAGCCTTGGCCACCTGCAGCGCCAGTTCCCGGGTTGGGGTCATCACCAATGCCTGAATTTGTTTTACCTGCGGATCAACTCTTTCCAGAATGGGTAAAGCAAATGCAGCCGTTTTTCCTGTTCCCGTCTGGGCTCTCCCCAGAATATCCTTTCCATCCAGTAAGGCCGGGATGGCTCTATTTTGAATTTCTGTTGGCTCTTCATAACCGATTTTTTCGATCGCCTTTAAGATTTCCGGTTTTAAGCCAAATTGAGTAAATGTATTCAAGTGTTTATCCTTATAAAAAATAAAAACTTGCCTTGTTTTGGCAAGTCTGTCAACAAAATGTGTGAATTAACTCCAAAACCATGCCCACTGCTTTAGCACGATGGATGAGTATAACACATATATTTATAACTGGGGCTTTTTGTGTATCCTGTGTTTATCCTGAAATGGAAAATCCCCGCCGGGGAAGGAGCAAGCCATTGTTTTAAGGTACAATTGTGCAGAGGTTGTCTTGGAACGGGAATTGAAATAAGGTTTCCCTTCGGCGGGCAGCTGAGATATCTTGAAACAACCATGGAGCGGTTACGTAACCGCTCAAATTTTTGTTTATCGGGATTCTAAATGGTAACATTCAACCAGGACATCCTGGTAACAATCTGTAAGGCACCCTATTTTGAGGTTTTTTGAGTATGAATACAAAAAGAACACAGATTTTATTAACCAATGACGATGGCATCCAATCCCCTGGAATTTGGGCAGCGGCAGAAGCGCTCTCAGAGCTGGGATTTGTCACCGTTGCCGCCCCGCGGAACAGGCTTCCGGAACCTCCCGCAGTCTTCCGGTAACATCAGATGGAAAAATTAAGACAACCAATTTACAGATAGGCAGCCAGGAATGGGAAACCTATGCCGTCGGCGGAACACCCGCACAATCTGTCCTTCACGGTATTCTGGAGATCATGCCCAGCCAAACCGGACCTGGTGGTTTCAGGCATCAACTATGGGGAAAATATCGGTTACAGTACCACCATTTCCGGGACAGTTGGAGCAGCCATGGAGGCTGCCTCCCTGGGAATTCCCGCCCTGGCAGTATCGCTGGAATTACCCAATGTGGATGAAGATTACCTCAGCTATTCCCGCGAACACGACTTTTCGACGGCAGCCTATTTTACCCGTTTCTTCGCCGATATGGTTCTGCGAACCCGATTGCCCTTTGATGTCGATTTTCTTAAGATTGATGTCCCTTATGACGCCACCCCGCAGACCCCCTGGCGCATGACGCGCATCGCCCGCCACCCCTATTACATTCCCATCCTGGAACGCTCCGGCAGCTGGGAGGATTACGGGCGCATTGGCGCGTACATGGAGTTAAAACCTAACGAGGTCGAACCTGACACCGATGCCTATGTCCTGCGCTTCAATCGCATGGTATCCGTTTCCCCCGCCAGCCTGGATGTATCCTCACGCGTCAGTCTTAACAAGCTGGAGAAATTATTTCGACGCCAGGCGACGCGGAGCTAGTCCCTTCGACCCCGAAGGGGAAGCCCTGGTTGGGTTGGGACGACGCGGAGCATCCTTTTTAGGAAGCTAGTCCCTTTTGGGTTGGGTTGGCAGTGGAGTGAGTGGGGCTCCGCCAGGAATTCAACCCCTAAGATTAAGCACTGAAGCGGATATTCAGGATATCGCCATCCTGGACAATGTATTCTTTGCCCTCCAGGCGAAGTTTTCCCTTGGTGCGTGCCTCTGGCATACCCCCCAGAGCAATTAAATCGTTATAGTGGATCACCTCTGCCCGAATAAATCCCTTCTGCAGGTCAGTATGGATTTTCCCGGCTGCCTCCGGGGCAGTTGCTCCGCGGTTCACTGTCCAGGCACGTACCTCGTCAGGTCCGACCGTAAAAAAGGATTCAAGCCCCAGCAGGTCATAAGAGTAGCGAATGATGCGGTTCAGGCTTAATTCTTCAATTTCATAATCAGCCATGAACAGCTGTGCTTCCTCCACTGGAAGCTGGGCCAGCTCCATCTCCAGTTTGCCTTTCAGGGAGACAACCTTGCTGTTTTGATGGGGGTAAGTCCACCTTTAGCTCAGATTTGCTTTCTTCGATATTGAAGACAACCAGCACCGGTTTCAGTGTCAGGAAGCCAAAACCGCTGATGCTGAGCATCTCATCTTCGGTAATATCAATATCCCGTAAGGGGATTTCCTCTGCCAGTTCCTTGTGGAAACGCTGGAAAAGGGCAATATCCCGTTCCACAACCGCCTTATCCCGGCCTCCGCCCTTTTTGCGTTCCTCATCAAACCGCTCCAGCTTGCGTTCCACGCTGATCAGGTCATTCAGGATGAACTCGCTGTCCATCGTCAACAGGTCGCGGCGCGGGTCAACGCTTCCCGAAATATGCGGAACGTTCTCATTCTCAAAAGCCCGCACCACGTGGATAAAACCATCCATCTGGGCCAGCTGGTTAAGCAGTGTACCGGCTATCCCTGCCTTGCCTGCGCTGCCATCCAGACCGGCAATGTCAGCGTAGGTCACCTTGGCATACACCGTTTTCTTGGGGTTAAACAAGGGCACCAGCCTGTCAACCCTTGCATCAGGCACATCCACAACCGAGGTGTGCACTTCCATCTTGCCGGAGACAGAACCGGTCGGTTGGCTGCCCCGTGTGAGTGCATTAAAGATCGTGGTTTTTCCACATTGAGGCAGTCCGATAATTCCCAGGCGCATAAAGATTACTCCTCATCAAATCTGTTCAAAATTTGTCAAGCATACCACTCTACCCCAAGGAACATCGAATGGAACGAGGCTTACAGGATGTTTTAGGGTAGATTTTCCAACCACAGGATATCATCCTGATACGGTTATTTTTCTTGACCCTCAGGATAATATTCGTTATACTTTGATTACCCTTGCCGGAGTGGCGGAATTGGCAGACGCGCACGACTCAAAATCGTGTTCCGTAAGGAGTGTGGGTTCGATTCCCACCTTCGGCACAGAAATTATATCACGGCGCTTTTCCATAAAAGGCTGGCTCAATAATGCCGGCCTTTTTTTCATCTCACCCCATTGCGTATTATTTCTTATAGTCCCCCCTTCAATCCACCACCAGGATCTGACTGATATAACTTTGCTGGTGATAAAAAATTACCTGACAGCCAGCCGAAAGATCCCGCTGATTCCCGGCCCATGACAGGAGGTGCCGCATACGCACTCCCAAAATTATTCTCCCCTGGTGTAAAACACCCTCCCTCCATTTGGGCCAATCTCCAGGTCCAATTTCCCTCCCGTAACCACCGCACCAACCTCTGGCTGCAGCCAATCCACCAGGCAGGTTCCCTCTGGCAGCGGCACCGGCACCTGCCAGCGTACCGGTTCCTGGGAGGAATTCAAAGCTGCCACTACGGATTGCCCCTGCCACTGGCGTATGTAAGCCAGCTGGCTGGAACTGACATCCAGCTGCTGGTAGTTCCCGTAGCGCAGCGCCGGGATGCATTTGCGCATTTCCGCCAGCCTGGCCAGTTAATCCTGCAGCCCCAGCGATTTTGCATCTGCTCAGCATCTTCAACATGTCCAGGCATGGGACGCATGGCATCATCTGAATATGCCCCCTTGGTAGCCTTAATGCCCCATTCGCTGCCGTAGTAGATGCTGGGTATCCCGGGGATGGTAAACATCATCAGGTACAGCGGGAAGAGATGCGTTCATTTTTAAGCTGGTGGCGACCCTGCTGACATCATGGTTATCCGCAAAATTGTATAGCATCAGGTGATATACAGGCCGTTCGGGCCAAACTGCCGGTTGAGGGTATGGGCAATCTCAAAGTAATTATTGTCATTGTGTGTGGAAAAGAGGCCTTTACGAAGCTCATAATTGGTGCCGAATCCAGCATGGAAGGATTGACCCACTGGTTATAATCTCCCTGCGTAGATCTCTCCCATCAGCCAGAAATCGGAGCGTAGGTTCTTACTAAAAATATGCAGCTGCCTTCATGAATTCCGGGAGCAGGTCATCTGCCACATCCAGCCGCAAACCGTCAATCTTGATAATCTTCCACCCACTGCGCTACCGCCCCAAACAGGTGAGTCCCACATCCGGATGATGCAGGTTTAGCTTAACCAGGTTGAAATGCCCTCTCCATCCCTCATAGCTGAAGGGATCCCCGTAAGGACTTCTTTTTTCAAAATCCAACCGGTGAAACCAGCCGGAGTAGGGGGAATGTTCCAGGTTTTCCTGCACATCCCGGAAAGCCCAGAAATGACGCCCGACATGGTTGAACACCCCATCCAGGATCAGGCGCATGCCCCGGGTATGGAGCTCGCCGCTCAGGGCTGCCAGGGTCCGGTTGTCCCCCAGGCGCCGGTCCACCTGGTAGTAATCCGCCGTATCATAGCCATGCGCATCGGATTCGAAGACGGGACCCAGGTAAATTGCGTTTACCCCAAGTGACTGGATATGGTCCAGCCAGCCGTAAATTTTATCCAGCCTGGGCACCGCTTTGGAGGTGAAATCGTTTTCCTTCGGGGCGCCGCAAAATCCCAGCGGGTAGATATGGTAAAAAATGGAATCATCAGTCCAGTGATGCAAAGATTTCCTCCAATTTTAAATGGATGATTAATTTTATTAAACTGTGTTAACATCATTCCCAAGTACGGGTGCGGTAATTAGAAGATTGTGGCATCGTATGCGTTTTTTCTTTGAAGGCACGGGTCTTCACCCGCCAGCCGGCCATGTTGTGGTCCTAACGGGCGCAGTTGTGAAAAAAAATTTGCGATTAACGTATGTGAGGTGCGGCTAATTAGAAGATAGTGGCATCAATCCCGCTCTTTTTTCCCTTTCTCCATAAAGGCACGGGATTCCACACCCGCCACCTGCCTGCTTGTCGCCCCGTGCACCAACCTGACATAGGTTTTTGATAAATCAAAGTTATAATAATTTTTATATCAATGGTTCATATCTGAAAATAGCTCACACAGGAATATGTACCAGCCAAGGAGCCCAACCATGCAAATCATCAATCCCGCGTCCATTTTCAACTCCCCCCGCTACGCCTCTGCAATCCGTGCCGGCAGCACCATCTACACCGCCGGGCGCGTGCCGATCGACCTGGATGGCAGCGTTTATGCCCCAAATGACCCGGCCGCCCAGACCGAACACATCCTGCAGTGCCTCAAGATCATCCTGGCGGAGGGCGGAGCTTCGTTCAAGGATGTGGTTCTCATCCATACCTATTACCTCTACCAGGAAGACATGGGTGCCATCTTCGAAGTCATGCAAAAGCATTTCGAAGGTCACCGCCCTCCCCATACCGGAATGCGGCAGGACAGCACCTCCTGGAAAGAGCGCGGCATCCGCCTGGAAATTGAATTGGTTGCGGTTGTAGAGGATTAAATTTCCCGGTATTGCCTGCATAATGCCCCCTTACAACTGGATTAAAAGAAAAAAAGCACATCCCGGCTGAATATTCCGGGATGTGTCATTAATGGATCCGGTTTTTTCGGTATTATTTACTTGCTTCGATGTTTCTTTTGAGCGTCTTCAGGGTTTTCCTGGTCATTTCATAGGCGATCGGTTCAAGGAATCTCCCGTAAAGCAGGTTATTCAAATTTCCTTCATTCCAATCCTGGCGCGACCGGAAGAGTAAGCGCGTGGTTCCATCAGCCTGTTCTTCAATGGCAAAGGCCATTCCACCGCTAAAATACGCCTGCATGTCTGCTTCCCGGTATACTGCCCCTTTGCCTGTTTTCGTGTCAATTGTTCCCCCCAAAACCAGCGCCTTTTCAGGATGGATTTCCACCACCGGAAAACTCAATTTTCCATCGCGGGTGGCATACACCGGGTCTCCCACCGCCAGCTGTTGGAACTCCGGCAGGATCCTGTCAGCGCTTGGAACGCCGCCATTATCCAGCAGATCATAGCTGTACCAGCCCCCGCGCTGGCAGCCAATCTGCACCAGCCACGGCCATACCTCCCATGCCGGAGCGTTGATCCCAATCCCGCAGGTAAACTGGGATTTGGGCTGAGGCACGATCCCATCCCCGGCAATGGCTCTGGATCCTTCATCCCCTATTGCCCCCCAATTTTTATTCCAGCCTCTCCAAAACAGGGAAACCAATATTTTCATTCCAATGCGGATTGCCCCGCCGATGCCATCCAGTACAACTCTCATCATATATTCTTTCCCTTGGTGTGTTTTGTTATCAGGTTTTGCTTCAAGTCCCACAATCCCTGTGACAGGGACACATGATAGGTATGCGGGTTCATCAGCCTTTTAACGCCGGGGTAAAGACGGTCTGTATCCTGTCTTGCGCACTACCCGGATTTCCTGGATGGTCGGAAATCGTAGACCGGTTTTCCATCGTCCAGGATCTGCACCAGCAGCGGTTCAATCTCGCTCAGAGTGCTCGCCTCCAGGCAGCGGTACTTGGTATGGTCAGAGGGGTGGTGTACATCAATCGATTCCATCTGGCGCGGGTCCTCCGTATCAAGACTGAGTAAATCGACAATTGCCTTCCCGCGGTCATCGTAAAGCCGCCAAATCCGCTTGGAGCCGGGGTTAATGGTCTTCTCAATCGACTCGGAGACTTTAATGCTGGGTATCCAATCTTCCTTTTTCTGGACTGCAACCAGCTTGTAAACGCCGTCCAGGGCGGGATCGCCTACCGACGTGATCAGGCTGGTCCCCACCCCATACACCAGTCTCTTGATCAGCTTTTCCGGGTCAAC
This sequence comes from uncultured Chloroflexia bacterium, assembly GCA_963747965.1. Classification (GTDB taxonomy): domain Bacteria; phylum Chloroflexota; class Anaerolineae; order Anaerolineales; family Anaerolineaceae; genus CAVVGZ01. Next base: position 303,082 of record CAVVGZ010000008.1, read on the forward strand.
CCCGTATCGCTCTGCCTCATCCTGGATCTGGGTGATGATCTGCCAGATTACCATTTCATCAATATTGTTGGAAAGTACAATGCTCGTCCCAGGAAAGCCGGCATCATCCAGCATTTTTGCCGATTTAATACTCAAATGTGCCAGGTCGCCCGAATCAAGGCGGATGCCGACCGGCTTATGTCCTTTGCGCTTTAAATCCTCAAAAACCTTGATGGCATTCGGAACACCGCTCTCCAGGGTATTAATCGTATCCACCAGCAGCAGGCAGTCATCCGGATAAATATCGGCATAGGCCTGGAAAGCAGCCAGTTCACCCCCACCGATCGCCATAAATACCTGCACCATGGAATGGGCATGGGTCCCTTTGGGGGGAAACCCCAGCACGGAGGATACACCCACGTTGGAGGAATAATCCGCCCCCCCGATCAATGCCGCCCGCACACCGTTTATGGAAGCCCTTTCCTGGGCACGCCGCAGTCCAAATTCCAGCAGCACCTGTCCCCGGCCGCTGTCATGGATTCTGGCAGCTTTGGTGGCAATCAGGGTGGGGAAATTCATATAATTTAACAATGGGGTTTCCAGGATTTGTGCTTTCGCCAGGGGACCCTTCACAACATTTAGAGGCACATTCGGGTGTACAACCCTGCCTTCAGGGATTGAAAACAAATCGATCCCCTCAAAATTACCATTCTTCCGCAGCCAGTTGAGAAAATCTTCCCCGAATAACTGCTGGCCTGTTGCGCTTTTCTGGGCACGCAGCATTTCCAGGTCCTGTGCCGTGATGCAGGCATCCTGCATCCAGTCTACCAGCCATTCAAGGCCAGCGTTAATGGAGTATCCCGCCTTGTGGATTCCGTAATCCGGATTGGACCGGTAATAATGGTCAAACTGTGCTGTCAGGTCATGAATTCCCATGCGGTAATAAAGCTGGGCCATCGTAAACTGGTACTGGTCTGTATATAAAAATCCCTCGGCAACTGGTTTTTGAGAAGATTTCATTCCTTCCTGGTCTTTCTCCAGGCAAATTTTTCCTGGCTGGTTTTGATCGAATACTTACAAGGATATTATATTATCACGATTAAGTCAGGATGTATTCTGGTTATATTTGAAAGGTTAGGGCGCTGAGGACATCCATTAATCCCCCCGATCTTTCCTGAAGAAGGGATAAAATATCAATAAAGGAATCTCTTCAAGGTAAGGTGAAACGATGTCTGATTTGAAAGGCAAGATTGGTATCATCACTGGATCCGCCCAGGGAATTGGAGCCGGATGCGCCCGGGTCATGGCGGATCACGGGGCAGATATTGTTATGGTGGATATTTCCCCGGAGGAAAAAGCCGGGGAAACCATCGCCGCAGTTAAGGCATGCGGCAGCCGCCTGATTTACATCCAGGCAGATGTAACCGATTTCGACCAGGTACAGGGTTTCGTAAAAGAGGTGGTCGATCAATGGGGCAGGATCGATATCCTGGTGAATAATGTCGGCACCCATTCTATCCCCCCTTATGCCATTGACAGCCTGGATTTGGATTCCTGGCACCGCTACCTGGATCTTAACCTGACCAGCATGTTCCTGTGCATTAAAGCAGTCCTGCCTGTCATGAAACAGCAAAAATGGGGCCGCATCATTAATATGAGTTCCTTAATTAGCCATAGGGGCAGCTATTCCGGGGATATTGCCTATACCGCCGGCAAAGCCGGCGTCAACGGGATTACCCTCGCCCTGTTCCGCTCAATTGCACCCTTCGGCATCACCATCAACTCGGTCGCTCCTGGTCTCATAGATACGGATATGCTGCACACCTTCATCCAGACAAAAGAAGCTATGCAGGAAAACATTAACCGTGTACCCCTGGGGCGCCTGGGTAAACCTGAAGAAGTTGGCGAACTGGTGGCATATCTGGGCTCCGACAAGGCAGCCTATATCACCGGTCAGTGGATTTCAATCAATGGAGGTGAATACGCCTGATGAGTGGAGGAACTGATTTCTTCATCCCGTGCGGACATCCCCAGGATAAATCTTTCCAGCCAATAAAACCCGTACAAAATTTTTCGGCATGATCGAAATTTCATTTCAAATTGGCAAATTCCCCTGTTTTTATACCTATCCTGATACGACGCGTCTCCCGGGTAAATAATTCTTACTCCAGCTGCAGGAATCCATCTTGAATATTTAACCATATTGGCTATACTCCTATTAGGCTATAATCAATTAGTTTGGTGCCGGAAATAGTATGGTAGGTACAGACTGGCAATTGACCGGCTTGAGGAGGACAAATGGAGATATTAATCACCGGTGGAGCAGGATATATTGGCAGTACGATCTGTTCCGCATTAAAGGATGAGGGGCATACCCCAATTATCCTGGATTCACTCATAACCGGAAAGCAGGAATTCACCCGCGACCATATTTTTTACAAAGCAGATATTGCAGATACCCACATCGTAGAAAAAATTTTTGACCAGCATCCGGATATCCATGCGACCATCCACTGCGCTGCGCTGATCAGTGTCCCTGAATCCGTGGAGAAACCCTACCAGTATTACCGGGAAAACGTGGTCAAGTCCCTGGAATTCTTCCGGACCCTGAAGCGTTTGGGGTATCCCCGCGTGGTCTTCAGTTCCTCCGCCTCCATCTATGACAGCGTTGAAGGCTTTATGGTGCGCGAAGATTCGCCCCTCAAACCGTCCAGCCCCTATGCCCGCACCAAGTACATGATGGAAATGGTGTTAAGTGATTTTTGTACAGCCTATGACCTGCAAGGGATTGCCCTGCGATATTTTAATCCGATCGGTGCAGACCCTGAAATGCGCTCCGGCATTCATGCCAAGGAAACCACCCTTGTGCTGGCAAAACTGGTCGACACTGCTTTAGGCCGGCAGGATAAATTCCAGATTACGGGTACCAACTGGCCTACCAGGGACGGTACCGGAATCCGGGATTATATTCATGTTTGGGACCTGGCGCTGGCGCATGTCAAGGCTGTCACCCAGTTCGATCAGGTGTTTCAACGCTCTGCCAACCCCGGTGACCGCTATCTCACCATCAATCTGGGTACCGGGCGGGGCGTCACCGTACGCGAACTGGTGCTGGCATTCGAAAAGGTATTCGGACAGGAGATCAATAAAGAAGAATGCCCGCCAAGACCGGGCGATGTAGCCGGCGCTTATGCCAATGCCGACCGTGCCAAAGCCTACCTGGATTGGGAAGCTGGATTATCCATCGAGCAGGGTATTGCCGATGCCCTCAAGTGGGGTAAACTGCGTGACCAGGTCCTGGGAGATTAATTCGGCACCCTGTCTAACTATTCACATTAATTAAAAACCTTACTGGTACATCAAGCAATCAGTAAGGTTTTCTGTTTTTTTCCAGATTCTTGACACTAATTGGCACAAATCTCTGCCACCAGCAGGTTAATTCCCAAAACAGGTGAAATCCGGCTGGTTTTCATATCTTCGTCGAGAACGATCAATTTATGGTAGATTTCTTCAATTTCTTTGAGGGAGAACCGTTTTGCCTGGCGCAGCAGTTTATTTGCCACGAAAGCGGGTTGATTAAGTTCCTGTTGGATGTTGGACACCTGCCCCCCCTCATCCAATATCTCCCGCGCCTGCAGCAACAGTCGGAACTGTCGCACCACCATGTAGAATAGGCTGGATCGGATCACCCTGTTCCAATAAAATTTCCATATGTTTCACGGCTGTCCCGGCATCCCGTTCGGAGACAGCATCCACCAGGTCGAAAACATTGGACTGCATTCCGGAAGCGGTCAGCTTTTTTACATCACCAACCGCTACAGGCCTTTTTCTATCCACATAAGTAAGCAGCTTTTCTATTTCGTGATATGCCAGGGTTGTATCCATACCGGCCATATCCGCCAGGGTTTCTGCAGCAGCCGGTTCAAAACGGCCGCCCCCGTCCAGTGCTGTTTTTTGAATCCAGCCTGGCATTTCTTTAAGACTGGGCTGCCTGACATCGAGCATTTTTACCCTGCTGCCGGCAGCCAGATACCATTTCACCAGCCAATGGTTAGGCTTGAGTATTTGCCAATCGATTTCCCATTCACCGGATTTATTTTTTTTATACCGCCAGGTATCTTTAATAATCAGGATGATGAGGCTGGTGCCTGGAATTTGATCGAGCAGTTTAAGAAACCGTTCCTGTGAGTTTCTTTCGGGCAGGCGGGATAAAGGATTGGATAGGATAACCAGCCGCTTCATGCTGAGAAATGGGATGGAATATGCAGCGCTTCGCAGGTCTTCTTCGTTATAGGATGCTCCATCAAGATAGGTGGTGTTCATCTCCACCGATGCCGCATCACCCAGGCTTTTTTGCGTATCAGAAATAAATTTGCGCCCGGCAAGCTCATCATCCCCGCGCAGAATGTAGATCAAGGCTATTGCTTCAACTTTATCCGGGCTGCCCATTTGAATCAATAATCCCGCTTTCTACCAGTCCATGGATGCAAACGGTTATCCTCCGTGGTGTATTGGAACGGTGATTAATCCGCCGCGAGCGCTTGCTCCAGATCCCACAGGATATCTTCAATGTCTTCAATGCCGATGCTCAGGCGGATAAAATCTGCGGAGACCCCCGCTGATACCATGTCTTCAGCGGAAAGCTGGCTGTGGGTGGTGCTTGCAGGATGGATTGCCAGGCTTTTTGCATCTCCAACATTTGCCAGGTGGCTGAAAAGCTTCAGGTTTTCAATGAATTTTTTTCCGGCCTTCAACCCCCCCTGTATACCAAAACCCAGGATGGCCCCCGCCCCGAGGGGAAGGTATTTTTTAGCCCGCTCGTGATCCGGGTGTCCCGGCAGGGAAGGATAAGTCACCCAGGCAACCTGTTTATGAGTGGAAAGATACCTGGCAACCTCATTGGCATTCTTGACATGCCGTTCCATTCGCAGGCTGAGTGTCTCCAAACCCTGGATGAACAACCAGGAATTAATGGGCGATTGTGAGGCACCAATGTCGCGCAATATCTGCACCCTCGCTTTGGTAATGAAGGCCGCCGCACCGAGGTCGGCATATTTCAAGCCGTGATAACTCTCATCCGGTTGGGTGAAATTTGGGAAACGTCCGCTTCCTGCCCAGTCGAAATTTCCACCATCCACGATGATGCCCCCGATGGAGGTGCCGTGGCCGCCAATGAATTTGGTGGTTGAGTGGGTAATAATATTCGCACCCCATTCAAAAGGACGGCAAAGGTAAGGCGTTGCAAAGGTATTATCGATCATCAGGGGGATGCGGTTCTCGCTGGCAATTCTTGCCGTCTCTTCAAACGGGAATACATTGATGCGCGGGTTTCCCAGCGTCTCACCGTAAATGATCTTGGTGTTTGGCCGGATAGCCCGGCGGAAATTTTCAGGATCCCTGGAATCAACCATTGTCACTTCAATTCCCAGTCGCGGGAAGGTGTATGCAAACTGGTTGTACGTGCCCCCATACAGCGTTGAGGCGGATACGATATGGTCACCCTGGCCGCAGAGGGTCAGAATTGCCATGGTCTGTGCGGCATGTCCGGAACTGGCCGCCAGCCCGCCAATACCTCCCTCCAGGTCTGCGATACGCTTTTCCATTACGTCGCTGGTTGGATTCATGATGCGGGTATAAATATTCCCGCTTTCCTGCAGCGCAAAAAGGCGTGCGGCATGGTCGGTATCCTTAAAAACATAAGAAGTTGTCTGGTAAATAGGAACTGCCCGGGATCCGGTTACCGGGTCAGGAACCTGGCCGGCATGAAGCTGGCGGGTGGTAAAACCAAATTCTCGTTCATGGGTTGGATTATTATCCATTTCTTTTATCTCCTTTGCTGCAGGCCAATAAAAAAATACCAGTAAATTCCCGGCTGGACCGCCTACATGTGGGTCTTAATCCGGTGCATATTTAATCCGCGTCTCATGAAATGGGTGATCTCGTACACAGACAAACCACCCGGGTTGGGATCTGTAGTCACTTTTTGCTGCAGCAGAGGTCCCAGGGGCTGGACCAGGATTAGCCCAACCGTTACAAGGGAGACGATCAATGGCAGCCTGTCCAATTTTTTTCTGATGGAATCCCCGCTGTTTACCATCCCCAGCCATGCCAGACTGCCAATAACCATTCCCGAAACGACATAATTGGTTCCGCAGTTGGGGTGTACAGCCAGCTGTGCTTCGCCGTTGCGCAGCCTTTGTAGGCCTTCCTCAACGGCTTCCTGGATATCCTCTGTCGGGATTTCGCCGATAATCCAGAATCCGCTCATATCCGAATAACCGCCTATCGACTGGTTCTTAAATTTCCTGCCCAGAATGTGCAAAGTTGCATGCTCGAGGGCGTGGTTGCGGCGTACCGCCCCCATACCTGTCAGCATTAATCGCTGATTCGCTTCAGACATAAATTCCTCTCAATCTTTAAATAATTTACCAATTTTACACCTTTTTTATCAATATTTTCCGAATGTTTCCATGCTCCTGCAGGACCCAACCCTGATAGTTTCATCAAAGATCCCGCCTGCTGTCATGCGGTCCTGCAGCAAATATTAACCGCATCCTCTTGATCTTCCCTAATAAAGGTGTTTGGTAAAGGCTGCAGCCCCCCACCTGTCTTTAGAGTGGTGCAAAGGTCACGTTTACTGCCAGCTTCTTTGGCCATTTTAACCCGGGTATTGTCCCTTACGTACCTTTTGAATCCGTAATTCCTTCGCCTTTGGCTGCGCTATTTCCTTCAAAATAGGCCAGCGACAACGCTTCTTTAAGGGAACGTGCTTCCTGTACCTGGATGCCCGCCGGCCATGATTCACCGCCGCGGATGCGCTTTGGAACAATGGCGCGTTTGAAACCCAGCTTGGCTGCCTCACGCAGTCTGGCGCTCATCTGTCCAACCCAGCGCATTTCCCCGGAGAGCCCTACTTCTCCAATGAGAACGGTATCCGCCCGGATCGCCCTATCCCCCAATGAGGAATGTATGGCTGCGGCAATAGCCAGGTCAGCAGCTGGCTCGCTGATTTGCAATCCGCCCACCACATTCACAAATATATCCTGGTCAGCCAGGCGTAAGCCCAGCCGCCGGCTGAGCACAGCAGTAATCAGCAGCAGGCGGTTAAAATCAACCCCGTTAGGAGTACGGCGCGGGTTATTCAGCTGGGAATGGCTGGTGAGGCCCTGCAGTTCAACCAGCAGCGGTCGTGTGCCTTCCATGGTAACCGCAATGGCAGAACCCGGCGCATTAACCATCCGCTCTGCCAGGAATGCCTCCGATGGATTGGAAACTTCCAGTAACCCGTGTTCATGCATTTCAAAAACACCCACCTCGGAGGTCGCTCCGAACCGATTTTTCACCGAGCGAAGCAGGCGGAAGAACTGAAAACGGTCACCTTCCAGGTAGAGAACCGTGTCAACGATGTGTTCTAAAACCCGGGGTCCGGCAATCACGCCTTCTTTGGTAACATGCCCGATCAAAAAAATAGCAATTCCAGAAGATTTCGCCAGTTCACGCAGCCTGCCGGCACATTCGCGCACCTGTGAAACCGAACCGGCTGTAGATTCCAGCCCGGTAAGATACGTGGTCTGGATCGAATCAACAATTACCACCTGGGGAGAAATCGCTCTGGAATGGGTAAGGATGGCATCCAGGTTGGTTTCGGTAAGCAGATACAGATTCTTTGGCATAGCCACTGCTGCCTGTTTTTTATCGGGATGCAGCAAGCGTAAGGCCCGCATCTTGATCTGGCGTTCCGATTCTTCTCCCGAGACATACAGCACCCGCTCTGTTTGGGCGATGATCATGGCCATCTGTAAAAGCAGGGTGGACTTTCCAATCCCGGGATCGCCTCCCACCAGGACAATCGAACCGGGCACAATCCCTCCCCCAAGGACTCGTTCAAACTCACCAATGGGTAGATGCAGGCGTGCTTCCACATCCCCTTCAATCTCATCAAGAAGCTTTGGCCTGGAATCAGAACCGCCAGCGGAGCCGGAATAGTATTATCGCATCCTGGGCTGATTCTACGATTTCCTCGACCATGCTCTCCCAACTGCCGCACTGCGGGCAGCGGCCCAGCGGGCGCGGGGAGGTTTTACCGCACTCCTGGCAGACATACTGCGTATGAATTTTTGCCATAATAGCCTCCCTCTCGCCATGCAGGTATTTGTGATAGGTAAAGTATAACGGAAATTGCAGGCAGCAAATGCCTGACTCCGGCTCAGGGTGGCGTTGGTTCACTGGCCTGCCCGGCGCATCCTCCAGCGGCATGGTTATTAATCCAGTGCCGCCTGCAGCGCGGTAAGGTATCATTAACAAAAATTCCGGAGAACAAAAATAGGTAAATTCAAGCAGGCAAGGCAAACGGCCATTATTCGCCGGTGATTGTCCAAAATGGAATATGGAATCTGTGGACACCGGAAACCTCTATTCAAATCAGGATGCATATATTCCATATACTTGGGAGTCCGTCTGGCATTTGCTGAGCTGTACTGATCTTGGATTCAGACTTTTACCAGGATATCTCGCAATTTTATATAAGTGCTAATTATCACTTATCCCTGGATAACCACCATCAAATGCTCCTGATGAACATTTGCCCATACCCTGTGCTTAATAATTTGCGCAATAAATATCCGGTAAAGGTTTTGACTCATAACTATAAATCCATCAATGCCTGAACGGCATTGATGGATTTATAGTCTGGGGTATTCATGGTAAACATTCGTTGTAGATAATTTTAGTGAAAGCTCCCTCAAATCGCCTCTTTCACTTCTCTGCCATCGATACGAAAGGCGTATTCAATCCACAAACCGAGAAATCATCATAATGGGCATATGACCCGGCTTTCCAGAAATCATGCTCAATGGTAAAATATCCATCTTCAACCGGGTTTTTATCTGTCCACTTCAGCATCTGCGTGCCATCAATCCAAAGTTGGATCTCGCCTTGATAGGTGGATATTTCAAAAGTGTGCCATTTCCCATCGCCGATATATTTGTTCCAGTTGATCACATCCACAGAGTTCCCGCCATCTCCCAGCACTTTTGTAAGCCTGCCGCCATTCCCGCCAGCGCCATAAATGAAGAAAAGGTAAAACATATTACTTTTCTGGGGGTTTTTATGCCATGCAACGATATGATGCATATTTCCAAAACTTTGCACTTTAAATCTCAGCACCGCATCAGCAAAAGTTGATTGCTCATATCCGTAAGGATTGCCATGCTGGTTATCCGCCATCCCTTCAAATTTGAGCAGCGTGTTGCCATCCTGCCCGGGATCAGGGATAATCGAAGCACCTGGTGCACCCATTCCAAGAACAGCCTGCAACTGGTTCCAACCCTGCATCTGCCCGTCCTGCACATCTTCAATGTATAGAAGCGTTTCCTCCGGGCGGCACGCTTCAGATACAGGGAGGCCAAAGGGGTCTCGCTGTAGTGTGATGCTGGCATCATTATCGCCCTTTTCAATCGTAAGAGCTTCTTCAATGGAGAAATAGCCCGGGGCATTGATCTGCAGCGTTGCCGCATCCCCTGGCAGGTCTGTCCACATAGCATTACCAGATGTATCTGTTTTAACCCCGGTTTCATCCATGCTGCCCATCTCGGTCACTGTGATACTTGCATCCGGGACAGGGTTGCCTTCCTCATCGTTTATTGTGACTACCAGGTTATAGCCAGTTTTTGGACGGGGGATGGGTTTGAAAGGTGCACTCAATTCACAAAGGGATATGTCATCGTAATAGAATACATCGTCACCGTCCAGATTAGGCTCCAGGTTTACGGTACCACCCTCCCATGGGTTGGTTTCCTGCCACGATGATATTTCCTTGCCGTCTATGTAAAGGGATACAGTGCCATCAAAATAGCTGTACTCTAACAGGTGCCACTCATCGCTTTCTGGCATGCGCCCATAACCGATCTCAAATTGATTTGTCGGCTGCCAGCGCATCAATGATTGCATTCTGCCCTCCTATTGCCAGGATATAGCGGGCCTGCAAAATCCGGGCTTTCCACGAAACGAAAATTCATGTGTCCCTGGCCGCTGCCGCTGTATTTGAACCGCATGCGCCAGACCGCGTTGTTAAGGCTGAATTTTTCACGACCGCCGAGCCAGGCCCACTCACCGCCCGCCCTGGCAGCCATTACCAGGTCTGCTGCGTTTTGCGGGTCAGGTTCCACACTCCATCCCGGCGCCTTATTTTCAAGCACATCCCATTCGTGCGCACCGCCGTCCTGAAAGTCTGTAATATAGATGAGTTTTTCACCCTCAGCACAGGCATTCACCGGCAGCAAACCGCTAGGGTCCAGTTCAAGGGCAACCTCAAACTGGTTAGCGCCGCGTGAAAGCTGCTGGGTTGCCTCTGAAGGGTTATAACCGGGTGCAGATACCTTGATAACTGCGGTCTCACTAGGAAGATTGGTAAAGCTTGCTATACCATCCTTATCGGTAATGCCGTTGGTGCCACTTATATTTACTGTCCCACCTGTTAGGGGAGCCCCATCTACCCCTTCCACGGTGACGGTCAGGTCAAATGGAACCGGCGTGGGGGTTGGTTGGGGGGGCGTTGCACTTGGGATGATAACTGTCGGTTCCGGTGTTGCCTGTGGGCTGCAACCGGCAATAAGCAGGATTAAAATAAATAATATATAGACAGATCTATAGGTATACATTTTTGCCTCCTTAGAAGTCCGGTGCTTGAAGATTTTGGTTTGAATACGATTTGTGAAATTGGTTACAGGTATGTTTTTATTAATATAGCATTAATTCCAATATACACAAATAGACCGAAGAAGATGAGCAAGGGAATTTCTATGGTAATAAGGGTGGGTTCAAGCAAACCTCATCCCGCATCAATTGTGCCGGCGTTAGCTGCTCCTGGAGCAGTTTCAGGAAGCGCGCTTTTCTATTTTCACCTTTAGAGATATGGTCATACACCAGCTGGCGCCCCATCGGGTATAGGCAGGCATAAGACCGGTAGAGCGGATCCTTCAGGAATTCCAGGTATTTGACGGCGCTTTCCTTGGAATCCAAACCGTACTGGATCTGGTAATCGATCACCTCCTGGTCGGATGCCCCGAGTTCATGCATCATCAGCACAAGGTTTATGTTGATCAAACTGAGATCCTTCCAGGCATTGGTAATGTCATGGATTAACTTGCCGTCGAATTCATTGATTCCAACCTCATCCAGGATAGATTGAAAGAAGGAAATGATATCTTCGGGAGCCGCCGCAATCTCAAGGGCATTCTCGCCAATCCCTTCAGCAATGGCATTTACCGGGGTATTGTAAATATCAATGCTGTTTTCCAGGTACCCATTTTCCCGGTACAGGACTTTCTCTTTAACAACATGGTCCGTGTGGTGACCGGGATAGGTTTCGTGGGCAACAAACCAGGGAAAAGAATTGATGTGGATGGGTAGATCGGTGTTTATTTCAATTTTGGATGGCTACCCCCCAGGTACCAGTTGTAAGCCAGCCAGGGTTTGTCATTGACAAGTTTGTACGTACAGTTTTCTGTGTCAGTCAGTGGAATAAAATTCCGGGTTAATCTCCTCAGTTCGGCAGAAATAATCCTGGCCAAAGGTTCAAGCTTGTTTTGCGGTATAACCGTTTTTTCCCGGAAGCTTTCAGCTCTTTCGTATAATGTCGCACTCCCTGGCAGTAAATCATCAAGTTTGGCATGAATTTTCTTAAAAACACTTGCATCGATCCAGGCCGGCTTGAGGCCGTATAAAAGTTGTGTTTCTTCAACGATATCAAAGGATTTGCCCTGCAGAATTTCCAGGGTGGTTTGCATGCCGGTCAGTTGAGCCAGTAAATATTCTTTACGGGCTGCAGATAACGAACTATCCTGCTTGGTGGACTGTACAATGGCATCTGCTTTGCAGGATAATTCCTTGAGGTCGTGTTGTTCCTGGTTTTCTGCAAATTCTTTTATCTCGGGCGGGCCAAAATAAGCGTCTACATAATTCGGGATATATTTTTGGATCGAAAAAGCAAGTTCAATATAAGCTCTTGCATCTCGCCACTGGGTCATCCGCATCTCCTGATCAATTGATCATCCTTCAACACCGGTATACCGAAACCCTTCAATTCAAGTTCAATTGTGGGTTTTTTCTTTTTTTATTACCACATCTGCAGCAAGCCTGCCGGTGAGGATTGAGGTTGGGACACCCGCAGGGCTGTAAGCCCATTGCCCGGCCTTTAAGACGTTGGGGATGCAGGTTTTACTGGCTTCATTGATTCCCAGCATGCTGGAAGTGACCGGGATAGGTTCTGTAAAAGACCAGCCGACAATGGAGCCTTCCAAACTGCCGACTGATTTTTCGATGCTGAGCGGAGTTGCTGAAAATTTTAAAATCACTTTTTCTTTCAGCTTGGGATAGATTGAGTTCGAGAGGACCTCTACAATCCTGTTTTCGATCTCCTGTTTAAATTCCTCATACCAGCCGGATTCACTGACCTTCTTAATCAGGGTGTAGTCAAACAGGGTGCTGATGATCATGCCCGTTTTGCCATGCGGGGCAGAGCCGGGTTCTTTCAGCGCTGGGATGGATATTTCGTATGTGTTCAGCTGGCAGAACTTATCAAGCCAGGTGAAGAGTTCCTGCCTGGTAATATTTGGCCATCTCTTGAGCAGGTCCCTGAGTTCCCGGCGATGCGTTTCACCAAGTCCTTGTTTTGACGGGGTATAAAATAAATGGCCGTATGAAATTGCTTTAAAATATTCTGGCGGTGCATCAAGCTCCAGAAATAATATAAAAACAGAATCGGCTCCGTGTTTAGAGGATAATGTATCCCTGGTATGTTTTTATTTTTTTGGAATGATCCTCCGGTAAACCTTCGGTCCTTGTTATTTGATAGAGGGTCTTCAAATCCGCAGCCCACACAAGTGTGCCGTATTGGTACGACTTCCCCTCAGCATCTATGACCCTGTTATCCCTGGCTGATAACTCTATAATCTCTGTTCCAGTTTTTATTTCCCCGCCCAAAGTTAATATTTTATTCTCAAGCGCCTTCGCTAATTTACCAACGCCTCCTCTGGGGTAAAAATAATCCTGGTACAAGTAAAAATAACTCATGGCAAAGAAAGCGGGGGTATTCTCAAAAAAATGCTGGCCGATAATATCCATCAGGGACCTGTTGGTAATCATATCGGCAAGAAATTTTTCAACAGGGATATTTAACTTGTTGATTCGCCGTACTGTAAAAATAAATTTAAAAAACCAGGGGATATATGATTTTATGAAATAGGATCTGTCATTCCTGAAATTTTTAAAAAGGGGGTTATCGACGCCATAAAGCACTTCCATGTCTTTCATAATTTTCTTTATGACCAAAATGGCTTTCTCGATTTCTGCCCAGCTGTCCGGATAGGTAGTTTTGAGCAGGCTTTCATAATCCATCAAGCTTTCTTTTGTGGTTACATGGATCACGTTTTGCTCAATCCCAATAGAAACCGGGCTCGGGATTGTCTCCAGGCTAATCTCAAGATCCCTGATCATGGGTAAGATAATCCCGGCGCTTTCAAGCGCCCTTACGCCGCCATCAAAAAGAAAACCATCTTTAACAAATGTATTGACCAGCCCGCCGCATTTCTCATTTTTCTCCAGCAGAATGACACTCAATTTTGCCCTTGCCAGGTATGCGGCTGCGGTCAAGCCGGAAACTCCTCCTCCAACAACGATGGCATCATACTTTTCTGTCACTTCAGTCCTCCCATTTTCAGGCTGATTTCCCACAACTCTCTCGCAGCGTCCCTGTCCAGGGCTGGAGGTGTCATTTCTTCTTCTCTTGTCAAATTGAAAAACTTTCCGCTGATCCCCTCCACTGCTCTGGAAACACCCAGGTAATAAAGCGCTTCCGCAGAAATCTCAGGGGATTGGGATACCCTGTCAATTAAATTCTTCTTATACCATTTGTAGAAAGGCCCATTATCTTTTCCTGTGCCGGTGGTCACAGCACCCGGGTGCATTGCGTTTATGGTTACTCCGCTTCCTCTGAAATACTCATCCAGCACCATCATTGAAAGTAGCTGGGCAAGTTTTGCCGAACCATAGGCAACCAGACCTGTATAACGCCTTTTGTCCCAATTTAAATCATCCAGCCTCAATCCCCAAACCGCAAAACGATGTCCTTCCGAGTTAACCATGATGACCCTGGATTTCTTTTGGTTTAATAATTTGTCTTTCAAAAGAACATTGAGAATAAATGACGAAAGAAAATTTACCGTGAAAGTCAACTCCAGGCCGTCTTTTGTTACAGTTTTTTGATTGATATAAATACCTGCGTTGTGTATCAGAACATCGATTTCCCCATCCATTTCCGCCAGTTCTTTGCCAACCCTGTGAATGTCTGCCAGGCAGCTCATGTCTGCAATCATATAACCACATTCCACCCTGTAATCACGTTTTATTTCTTCACACAGTTGCCTGGATTTCTCTTCACTGCGGTTTATGGACAGGATATTAGCCCCAAGCGAGGCGTATTTCCTGCTGGCAGCATACCCAATCCCTGAGGTTGCCCCTGTTATCACCACAAGACGGTTTTGGAAAGTCTCGCTGCATAGGGCCGGCTTTGCTGTGCTGTTTCGGACCATGGCAAAGACATTGGACCATCGATATTGTTTCCAGTACTTAAAAACAGGATTGCTTATACTTCCCATCCACCACGACCTAGCCAAACATTTTTTTCATGAATTTTCGGTACACTTTTCCAAAACCCGGGACATTATCAAAAATATCTCCCCACAAATCGAAATAATCCCTATGCTCGATGATTTTTGAATTCTCGTCCAGTGTGAGCCGGCTTGAGCCATACAGGACGGAGGAGCGGGTATTCTTAAAATTAATGGTCATCTCCCACTCAAATAGAATGATGTTTTCTTCTTGGACAGCACGCAGAATCTTCATGCTTGACTCACCAGATCTGCGGGCTAACCTCTCGATCATTCTTTTAAATTCTTCCAGACCCCTGATTTCCTGAATAGAGTCTCTGAAAACGATTTTTTCATCGTAGTAGGGCCAAATATGGGACCAATCAGGTTTGCCCTTATCGTTATAGGTTTTTGTCCAAAGCTCGCGTACCCGGTCTGCTGTCAGTGGTTCCATATTGCACATATTTTCCTGATATATATAACCCTCAATAAGCAATTAATATGTTCATAAGCAGCGTAATATAATTTACTCCTATTGAAGTATATTTTTTCTTCGTAAAAACGGTATCCTGGACCTGGAGTTCATGTCCATGTATGGTCTCTTTATTCAAATGGGTCAAAAATATATTTTAATAGTATATATTACCATTGGTAAAATAAAAGCGCTGAGATTGACCACACAATAAACAAATAGGAGCGACAAATGAAATATATCCGGGCTGCTGACATATCTGACCTGCCTGAAAACCAGATGAAGGCGGTTAATCTGGAGGGTAAGGAAATACTGCTGGTGAACCTGGCCGGTTCCTGCTACGCCATTGCCAACAAGTGCACCCACATGGGGGGTTCACTGGTAAAAGGCACACTGGAAGGCAGCATTGTTCGGTGTCCAAGGCACGGCTCTAAATTTGATGTAAAAACAGGGCAGGCTGTCGTGGGACCTAAGATTGGATTTATAAAAATGAAGGTTGCCAGTGAACCAAGTTATCCGGTCAAAGTTGAGGGGACAGATATCCTGGTCGGAATGCCATAAGGTGTTTGTTTGGTTGTTTTAATCTGTCCGGTATGTGCCGCCGGACAATTGGCTATCGGAATACCGGTTATAAAACCGGCCTGGAGTTATATCCAGGCCGGTTAAATCATTTGTAAATTCCGTATATTTCTCAGGCGCTGACCCCGACCGCCTGTTCGGTTATTTCGGGGGGTGCTATTTCATCTTTGAGCAGAACAATCAGTTTCTCACCATCTTTCTCCTCTAAATCTATCAAAATGGCATCTCCATCCTCAAACTCATGTCCCAATATGGCATCGGAGAGCTTATCCTCTATACGATATTGGATAACCCTGCGCAGCGGCCTGGCTCCCATATCAGGATCGTAGCCTTCTTCTGCAAGCAAATTAATCACTGCCTCCGTTGCCCTCAGGCTGATCTCGTGATCCTGCAAACGCTCGGCTACTTTTTGCAATTCAAGGCTTACAATGCTGTGGATGTTTTCCTTGCTCAGGGACCGGAATACAACCACACCTTCCACCCGGTTTAGAAATTCCGGCCGGAATACCTTCTTGAGTGCATCCAGCAGCTTCTTACGCATTTCCTCGTAGGCTGACTTCTCTTCGTGCATTTTATCTTTTTCAAGTTGAAAACCAAATGCGCTCTGGCGTTTAATTTCCTCGGCGCCAATATTGGACGTCATGACAATGATCGTATTCCGGAAATCGACCTTGTGACCACGCGCATCCGAAAGATGGCCTTCTTCCATGATTTGCAGGAGCATATTATGGGCTTCCGGATGGGCTTTCTCAATCTCATCGAAGACCACGATGGAATACGGACGGCGGCGTATTGCCTCGGTTAGCTGGCCCGCTTCATCGTACCCCACATAACCGGGAGGTGCTCCAACCAGGCGGCTGACATTGTGCCGCTCCATAAATTCGGACATATCCAGTTGGATCAAGGCTTCTTCACTGCCAAACAGGAACTTGGCTAATGCCTTGGTCAGTTCTGTTTTACCAACCCCGGTCGGTCCCAGGAAGATGAATGAGCCAATCGGACGGCGCGGGTCTTTTAATCCGGATCGTGCCCGGCGTATGGATTTTGAAATCGATTCAATTGCCTCATCCTGGCCAATGATCATTTTCCGCAGTTCGTCTTCCATGTTTAACAGGCGCACAGATTCTTCCTGTGCCATCTGCATGACCGGCACACCCGTCCACATTGACACCACTTCTGCTATATCATCGCCCGATACCACCGGACTGTTGCTGCGGTCCCATGCATTCCGCAAACGCTCAACCTGGTTTTCAAGGGATGTCTGCTGGGCAAGCATATCCTCGGCATCATCAAAACGGCTGTCCTCTACTGCCAGGCTGTGCTTTTGGCGGACCTCACGCAGTTCTTTCATTAGTTCTTTTGTCTTTTTGGCAGCCGGGCTCTTATACATTCGCACCCGCGAGGAGGACTCATCAATAAGATCGATTGCCTTATCGGGTAAAAAGCGCTCTGTGACATACCGGGCAGAAAGCCGGGCAGCAGCTTCAAGGGCTTCATCAGATATCACCAGGCGGTGATGCTCTTCATATGCGGTGCGTATGCCGTGTAGAATCTCAATCGTCTCTTCAACAGTCGGGGCATTGATCATGATTGGCTGGAAGCGTCGTTCCAATGCCGAGTCACTTTCAATATGTTTGCGGTATTCGTCGACGGTTGTGGCTCCGATGACCTGAAGTTCACCCCGGGAGAGAGCCGGTTTAAGGATGTTCGCCGCATCTACCGAGGATCCGGCCGATCCGGCACCAACCAGCATATGAACCTCATCGATGAAAAGAATTGCTCCAGAAGCCTTCAACTCATCAATTACCCGTTTGAGGCGTTCTTCAAATTGTCCGCGGTACATGGTCCCCGCCACCAGTGAACCCACATCCAGCTGAAGAACTTTCTTATCCAGAAGCGGCGCCGGGACATCGCCTTCGATAATCCGTTGGGCTAGTCCCTCCACGATTGCGGTTTTTCCAACGCCGGGTTCACCAATTAAGGCTGGATTATTTTTTGTCCTCCGTGCCAGTACCTGGATTACCCGTTCAATTTCCATGACCCGCCCGATTACCGGATCGAGTTTGCCCTGTTCAGCAAGATCTGTCAGGTCAACTGCCAGCTGGTCAATTAATGGTGTTTTATCTTTATTCTTTTCTGGCTTTTGTTCGCTGCGATTTCCAGTAACAGCCGGCTGGCTGGTATTTTCCTCCAGAACCCGCTTTGTCTGCCTGCGGATTTGTTCGGCGGTAACCCCTAGTTTGCGTAGAACATCCATGGCCATGCCATCCGTCGAGCGGATGACCGCAAGCAGCAGGTGCTCTGTCCCGATATATTGATGTCCCATGCGGCGTGCTTCTTCGATGGCAAATTCCAATACTTTTTGAACTCCGGGCGAAAGGTCGATTTTGCCGCCTGCGTACTGCCCTGTGATGCTTAACCTTTCGATAATTTCACGAACCCGGTCAGTTTCTAAACCAAGATCACGCAGTACACGCCCGCCAACTCCACCATCCTCCTCAATTAATCCAAGCAGGACATGTTCAGTTCCGATAGAGTTTTGTCCCAATTGCTCGGCTTCCTGATGTGCCAGGCTTAATACTCTGCGCGCTCTCTGGGTAAATCGTTCCATTCCAGCCAAGGTTTACTCCTTCCACTAATTCCATTACACATTATCAAGCCTCTATGAAGCAGGCGCTGTTTATCTTGATTCCTGAAATCCCGTTCGGAATCTCTTCCAAGAAGGATTTTACCAAAGTTTTATACCGGCTGCTTCTTTTATACCCGGCAGGGTTATACAATTAGCATAAACAGCCGGCGGCTCATCTCCGGTTAATTCCCTTGCTCTACTATTGATTCTATACGATGGGTAAATGAAAATTGATTAGAGATTTCTTAACATTTCAGCAGGGTCTGGCCAAATAACAAACACTTTCACCCAGGGATATCCATTCATGCCAGGGAGGGTATGCAGGCGGAACGAACCATCGAAACCGCCGTGGATAGGCAAACCGCCCAAAATATCTATAGAAATGATCTCGGCACATCCCTTGCCATATACCCTGGATAGATCATTATTAAAAAGTCATCCATGGATACAAACATACACAACCAATATCAGGTAAAATTTCTTTCAGGCAAGCAACGTTAAATTCCACAAAAAATTCCGGTGAACAGATGATATCCGGTTAATCATCTGTTCTTTACCGGTAAGCACGAAACAGGAACCTTCATGATTGTCATATCCGATATGATGGGCACACTGACGACTGGCTCACCTGTCCTGGGAATTGTGGACTGGGTACGTCACAACCAGAGCAAAACTCAAGCACGCTGGCTCATGGCCAGGATGATCCCCGGATACCTGCTTGTAAAGTCCGGTCTCATGGATTCACAGCCCTGGGGACAAAAGTTGATGATCGAAAGCCTCCAGTGGGTAGGGGATGCAACACCGGAAAAATTCGAACAAGTTGCTGAGTGGGTAGTTGAGCACAACCTGTGGATCAAGCGGCGTTCTGATGTAATTTCCCTTCTCAGCAGCCACGCTAAAAATGGCGCACAGGTATTTATCGCCAGCAGTGTTGTCGAGCCCATCGCAGAATCCTTTGCCCGGCGTTTTGGAGCGCAGGCCATCGGCACACCGGTTCAAATCGAAAACGGGCGCGTCTGTCTTGCCGCCGGCCTCTTTGCCAGCGACAGGAAAATACAGGAAGTCCTCAACCGCCTCAATGTTACCCGCATAGATTACGCCTATGGTGATACTGCCTTGGATATCCCCCTGCTTGAACACGCCGATCACCCCGTCGCCGTTTATCCAGATAAAGGGCTGTACGATTTTGCTAAAAACCGCGGCTGGGAAATTTTTGGGGAGCGTTCATAAGCACATCCACTCACTCATGAGCAATCCATCAACAAGGTGGAAGCATCCGGATTGTTCGGAAAACCTCGCCCCTTCATGATCATGCTGTCAAATTCCCGGATGCTTGGGCGCTGAGCGCCCCTGCCGAAAATCCACCAGATTATGGCAGGTCTTCGGGGAGGGTTTGATGAGATTCTCGCCAGGACATGATTCCCAGGAAAATCAGCGCAGCAAGTGATATCACTGCTCCTATAACTAAAACTGCAATATAAGGGGGATCGGGATGGTTGGCAACCACTTTTATTGACAAATCGACCGGTGTCACCGGGAATGCATTTTTTGCATACTCTATCCGCCATAAGCGGATATACTGCCACATATCGTGCATGAGCAGCATTAATACTCCCAACCCCCCTATTCGGAGTGCCAGGGAACCGGAATGATTTTTATACCAGGCCTGTGCCTGGATTGCCCCCAGGAATAAAAGCAGGGTGAAGGGAATAATGATCATGCGCGAAGATACCCGCTCACCGGCGAGCAGCGGGATATGCAGGAAGGTGACCAGCCGGTAGATATTTCCAATGGCGAGCAGGGATAAGACGCCTATGGGTAACAGCAGTTCAGGATAGCCCCGGCCCTGGTGCCTGTTCTTTAGCCACAAGATCAATCCGAAGAACAACACAAATGCAGTGCCGGCCAGCCCTGCGTGCAGGTCAAACTCCCACCATCCCAGCACGGTTAGCGGTGAACGGCCTGAAAGAGCCTGCTCCGGCGGTATGATCGTCGTCAACGCCTTCAGCACATCCATTGCGGTTGGGTATCCCCCAAGATACTCTGTGTCAAAACTTCTCATTTGCAGGGCCGGCGGCAGGATCCGCACCATGCTGACCAGAATGGAAAATAGAATCGCTGTCAGGATGCGCGGTAAAATCCGCCAGTTGACCAACCCAATGAAACCGAGCAGGAATAATATCCATACAAAATGGTGATAGGAGCCCTGCAGGAAAATTACCAGCAGGGTTACGGACATCAAAGTGATCCACTTCCAGCTCTGGTCCCCTTCAAGCAGGTTGAAAACCATCAGGAAAATCCAGGGGAAAAGAAAATACCCGACCCATGATGCGTGGCCTACACTGAGGTGGGAAAGAAGATGTCCGTTGAAATTGAATAAGAAAATAAGCACCGCAGTAACGAACAGGGAGAGGGTAAATTTCTTCCTGATTTTAAGCAAACCGATAAAACCGATTGAATAAAAAATCAGGATGTCTATATACATGAACATCCTTATATCCATAAAGCGCATTAATAATATCTGGGGTGAAAGCAGCACATCCGGGAGGGTCATAAATCGGTCCGTCACCCCGCGCAGTGCAGATGCATCCGGCATATGCAGTGGGACGACACCCTTCACTACTGCATCTTGAAGGAAGGCCAGCCTCGGAGCAGAAATTTCAGCCCAATCATGAAAATCAACTGTGAAAACACCCCAATTGAAGAAAATCCCGTAAAGGTAAATTCCTGCCAGGAAAAGCACACCCAGCCAGACAAAGCCCAGCCAGGGGTATTTTTTTTCTTCTTCTGGGTCAAAAAGTCCCCGGATCAGGTGATCGAATGATTCTAAGAGCCGCTTGACAATCGATTCCATCGGTGTCCAATCAATCCAATATCAATATGATTGTACCAAAGAAGCCGGCACAAAGCCTGGCAGCGCACTTCAGCTGCGCAATGGTATATTTTCGAAAGCAGCAATGCTTTCCCGCCAGTGATCGGGGATGGGTATGGATGCTTTTCGTGGATAATCGTAAGCCACCATTACAGTTTCTGCCGTGGCAAAAACTTTCCGCCCATCCAATCCTTCAATCTGGTAGGCATAAACAAAGCTCTTATTACCCAAACGGGAAACTCCCACACCCACCCGAATTTTTTCATCCAATTCGATGGGTGCCAGGTATGAGATTTGTAAACCGGCGACAATCATCCCCAGCTCATGGAAGGATTTCCCATCAAACAATCCTAAATGGAGCAGATACTCCATCCGGGCTTGTTCGAGGTAAACACAAAATTGGATATTATTGACATGCCATTGGGTATCCAGGTCAGAATAACGCACTTGTATTGGGTGGTAAAAGTGAAAATCAGGCATTGCACTCCCTTCTTGCGGGCTGGTAATTGGATAAGAATATTTAAAATATTCCGCTTCATTCCATCCTGATACTATAAATATCATGGTTGTTAGAAAAAGGTCATCTAGGATGGATGATCTCTGTCACTTGCATCCTTATTATTTATTGAATAAACTTAATGAGATAATTCGTGTAATTTTACCCATATTAATTGATGAGGCGAAAAGTATTATGCAAATAACCAAACAGGCCGATTATGCCTTACGGGCGATGATGTACCTGGCAAAAATTGACAGCACCCAACGGGCATCCACCAGCCAGATTGCCAAAGAACAGCATATTCCTGCCTCTTTCCTGGCAAAAATTATATCGCAGCTCTCCATTGCAGGACTAATTAATACATCTCGTGGGGCCCGCGGAGGTGTTTCCCTTGCCCGTAAACCCGAGGAAGTAACTATCCTGGAGGTCGTAGAGGCAATCGACGGTCCAATACTTATCAATGACTGTACGATCAGCACCTACGCATGTCCTTTTGGCGAGGATTGTGTCCTCCAACCCCTCTGGTGCGAGGTTCAGGGCCAGCTTGTGGAGAAATTGCGCATAACTACTTTTGCCACATTTTTGCCTAAGGTGGCGGTCGAAGGTTAACCTTGGTGATGTTTGCCTCCTGAGTACCGGAGAATCCTGTCGTAAAGATTTTTCCTTCCTGAGATAAATACCTGATCAAAGAGGCAAAAAGACCTCCCCCGGTTTTATTGCCTCTTTGGCTATTAAATAACCGTTGATCTCCCATGATCATGAATCTCCATTTCATGGGGTAGAATAGAACCGGTCAATCACCACCATCCTGGTAGAAATATGAAAATCATCCAAGTGTTATCTGATCCCAGGTTTTTCATCGTGACACTGGTTTCTATTGCTGGAGTAACCCTCCTTGTCCCGGCAGAACAGACTCTCGGGTCGAATCTTTCCTTGATCATCCTTCATGGAGCCTGGGTGTGGGCTGGATTGATCTATTTTGGGCTGGCAAGCCTCACCGCTTTGCTCGCTATTCTAAGACAGGATTCAAAACTTCATCTCATTTCCGGGTCCCTTGCAAAGACCGCGATGGTCTTCTGGTTAACTTACCTGCCTATGTCCCTTCTGGTCATGCAAATGAATTGGGGAGGCTTGTTTTTTGATGAACCGCGCTGGAAAATCCCATTTACGTTCGCTGTTGTGGGACTGCTCATGCAAAGCGGTCTGGCGCTCATCAACCGCAGGATCCTCACCGCCGCATTCAATCTGGTTTTTGGGGTTTCCCTGTGGATTAGTTTAACAGGATCACAAACCATTTTGCACCCGGAATCCCCAATTTCCCAATCTCAATCCGGCAGCATCCCGATATTTTTCGGATTGCTGCTTACCCTATCCCTGCTATTCGGGATTCAGGTCACACTCTGGTGGATGAACAGGGCAGGCAAACCGGAGCTGACCAGTCAATGATTACTTTTCGGCAAATAAGGAATCCACTGATCCTGTTTTTTATTGTCCGTCTCCTTTTGGCCACCGGGGAGAGGATGTTTTCACCCTTTCTGCCTACCATAGCCCGTGGACTCCATGTTGAAGTGACCCAGGTTACACTGGCATTGTCGTTATCCTTTATGGCAAGCGCCTTCAGCCCTTTCCTGGCAGTAGTTTCCGACCGTTACGGGCGCAAACCTGTTATCCTGAGCGGCCTTGTTCTCTATTCGGCCGGCTGTTTGCTCCTGGCAGCTATCCCATACTACGCTGCTTTCTTAATCGGCGTCCTGTTCATGGGTATAGCCCACAGCCTGATTATTCCCACAATCCTCGCCTACATGAGTGACCGGATATCCTATCAGAATCGAGGTTTTTATCTGAGTTTGATTGAAACCAGCTGGGCGCTCAGCTATATCATTGGAATTCCGATCATGGCATTCCTGGTTGTTAGTTACGGGTGGCGGTTTCCATTTGGAGTGTTGGCCGCCAGCAACGTCGTGCTATTCTTTTGCGTTCTCTGGCTTGTCCCGGAGGATCATACCTTCCTCCAGTTTGGTAATTTCAGCCACATCGGCAATCTCATCCGCAGTTTTCCCGCCCTGGCTGGCTTGATGATAGCATTTGTTTTCGGCATATCCGAACATTCCATAAATATCGTCATGGGTATCTGGATGGAAGATGGTTTCACTTTGGCTATCCTGGCAATTGGCGGGGTGGCTTCGCTGGTTGGTATTTCTCAACTCATCGGTGAACTGGTGGCAGCCTTCGGTGTGGACCGGGTGGGTAAGCAGCGCTTATCCAGGCTGGCATTGGTGCTTAATATTTTCATCCTGCTGCAGATATTCTGGATGGGAAAATCCCTCGCCGGAGCAATGATCTGGTTATTTTTTGCCTTCCTCACTTTCGAATTATTCTTTGTATGCAGTTTGAGTATTATTTCAGAAATCCTGCCTGAATCAAGGACCACCATGGCCGCCAGTTACACCACATTTATCGCCTTTGGCTTTGCCGCAGGAACCTACCTTGGACCTTACCTTTATCCTTTCGGAATTGAAACTGTCGCCATCTCCAGCGCAATTCTCAGCGGCTTGGCTCTGCTCCTCTTTTGGCTGTTCCTCTCCCCAAAACTGCCCCCCGACCCTGCCTTGGATTAGCTATTGGATAAAACCTTGATAAGCAAACCCAATGTCACGCTCCCCCTGCAGGGCCAGATATTCTTGTTTCTGGTTGTCAGAACAATCATGTCCGTCATGATACGCATGGTGCACCCTTTCCTTCCTGTATTTGCCCGCGGCCTGAACGTAGACCTGGAGACATTTGCCCTGGTATTGTCTGCCTCCTATGCCGGGGGAATAATCGGCCCGTTTGTGGCCACTGTATCGGATAAAACGGGCAGAAAAGCCGGGATGCTGCTGGGCCTTTTCATTTTCACCTTGGGAACCCTCGTCATAGTGATCTGGCCGAATTTATCCATATTCTTCCTGGCTATCATGCTGGCCACCATAGGTCGAAATATCGTCATACCGGCCATGGTGGCTTATATTGGCGATCACGTCCCATTTGAAAAACGGGGGGCAGCAATTGGTATCATAGAGACAAGTTGGTCCCTGGCTTTTATTCTCTGTATTCCCCTTGTTGGCCTGTTGATCGAAAAAGTAGGCTGGAAGGCACCCTTCACCATTCTGGCATTATGCAGCGTTGCCATGATTACTGCAGTTCAAATAGGCATTCCCCGGGACGAGGTACGAAAACCATCTTACCGGCAGCAACCCTTTGCGTATTTACACCTCGTCCTCAATAATCGCAGCGCTGTTTCCGGTCTGATTATGGGCCTGTTTGTCTTTACTGGGAGCGCCTCCATCCAGATCATCTTTGGTGCCTGGCTGGAAGATTCATTTAAATTAAGTGTTACTGCCCTGGGTCTTGCCGCCATGGTTATTGGATTTGCGCAGCTTGGCGGAGAACTGCTGTCAACCGCCATGACCGATCGCCTGGGAAAAAAGAGGTCGGTATATATTGGGCTGTGCCTGAGCATTCTTGTGTGCGCTATGATATTCAGGCTTGATGATACATTACAAGGGGCTTTGATCTGGCTTTTTATTTTCTTTATTGGACTTGAATATGCCGTTATCAGCAGCATCTCAATGATGTCGGAAATTGTGCCGGATGCTCGCGCCAGCATGATTGCCACCTACTTTGCTACGGTTTCCATCGGTTTTTCCATTGGCCCAATCATCTCCACAAAATTGTACAACATTGGTTTTCCAGCCATTGCTCTCGCATGTGTGATATTATTCAGCGCCGGCATATTCTTCCTATCCAGAATTCGAATACCAGTTAAATCCGATTTATGAAATCCCTTGCAAAGTATTTTCACTTTCCAAAATCATAGCAGACACCGTCCGGGAACACGCATGCTTACATTCAAGCAGCTCATCCAAAATCAATTCTTTCTCTTCATGTTCGCCCGGCTCATCTTTGGTACTGGACAAAAAATTATCCACCCATTTCTGCCAGAATTTGCCCGGGGACTGGGAGTTGATATTACAGCACTCTCATGGGTGCTTTCAATGTCTTATGTCGGCAGTGCTCTGGGGCCATTTACAGGGACTTTCTCCGATCATTATGGAAGAAAAAATGGCATGGTTCTCGGGTTGGGGGTGCTTCTATGCGGTTTATCTCTCCTGGTATTCTTTCCGTCGGTGCTCACTTTCGGTATTGCACTACTGGGAGGTACCCTGGGGAAAATAATCTTCATGCCGGCTTTCCTGGCTCATGTAGGCGATACAGTTCCATACGAGAAACGCGGCTTCGTCATCAGCCTGGCAGAAATGACCTGGGCATTAAGTTACATAATCGGAGTGCCTGTTGCCGGTTACATCATTGAAATGTATAGCTGGAAAGCCCCTTTCATCTTTCTGGCAATTCTTGGGGGCATCGCCTTGCTTCTAATCATCTTGCGTGTCCGCAGCCAAACGCTGCCTATCACACAGGGGAATTCTATTTTCCGCAACATAACACATGTCTTTAATCAAAGAATTGCCCTGTTGGGTCTATTTGCCGGGTTGATGATCGGCACTGGAAATGAGATGGTGCGCGTGGTTTTGGGATCCTGGTTTGAAGATAGTTTTAATTTATCAGTGGTTGTGATTGGAATTTCGACAATGACGGTTGGTTTTGCCATGCTGGCCGGGGAACTCTTTTCCGCTGTAGCCATGGACCGTATCGGCAAACGGCGCGCCATTAATATCGCCTTAGGCATGGTAATCCTTGTCAACCTCAACATTTTCTGGATGGCGAACCAGTTTGCCAGCGCCATTTTCTGGCTTTTCTTATTCTTTATGTTCAATGAAATCGCAATTGTCAGTTCGCTGACACTTTCAAGCGAACTTGTACCAGAAACTAGGGCTACCATGCTTGCCACATATATCTCATCCATTACTTTAGGCTTTGCTGTTGGTGCTCCACTGGCACCTTTCTTTTATCAATGGGGTTTTGAAATTACAGTCCTTGCCAGTACTATCTTCTATCCAATTGCCTTGCTATCCATCAACAAGATTTTCACTGCCAATAAAAATGCCGTTCAAGAGACAATTCTTGTGAATGAGTGATGGTTGTTTTCTGGTCAAATGGGCTGTTGATCGAACGGTTTGGCTGGAGGATTCGTTCGGTTTACGCATTGCCGCCCTGGGGCTGCCTCAGCATTAATTGGACTTGCAGACATCAGGGTAGAAGTGCTGACTGCAACGATTATAGATCGTCTCAGAAATAAGAGAGCCATAAGGATTGGGTTGGTTGTAAACAGCCTCATCGCACTGCTCCTGCCCTGGACTGGCAGCAGAATTGCAGGGGCTTTTATTGGCTTGTTCCTGCTCTCCCTGACTTCGGAGTTCGTTATTAAGAGCAGCCTGCCGGTCATGGCTGAAATCATGCCAAAGGCCAGGGCACCCTTGATGGGTTTCACCGTAGCGGCCTGCTTATACGCCCGGGCAACCGGAGCATTGATTTCACCTGCGTTATACCAGCAGGGATTTCTGGCAAACGCAGCTGCAGCGTTCTTCCTTTTCCTGGCGGCCTGTTTCTTCCTGAGGGATTTAAATATCCGTCCGCCGCAGGAACTTCTTTCGGATGTATACCCGGGATAAACCACATCCCTTGTCCGGTATAATAAAGAGTATCGGTCCAGACCTTGAGGATTGCTGTTAAGCAAACCGGCTAGATTAATGCCGAAATCAACCGACTGCAGGCAGTCAATTACAATAGGAGATATCCATCCAGTGCCTACTCTGGAAAAAGCCCGTCAATGGTACCGTGATGTAGATGCAGTTCATAACTTTGGCCATATTGAACGAGTCTTCAATATGGCTGTCCGCCTGGCTGGCGAAGAAAATGCCGATATGGAAATTGTTATGGCAGCCGCCTTGCTGCACGATGCCATCGGGACTACTCCTGGAGCAGAGGCGCGCAGCGACCATCACCTTGCTTCTGCTGAATTCGCTGCCGGAGTGCTGGCTGAAGAAGGCTGGGATGAAAATCGTATCGCTGCCGTTCAGCACTGCATCCGCGCCCACCGCTATAGGGATAACAGCGAACTTCCGCAGACAATCGAAGCCATGGTGATTTTTGATGCGGACAAACTGGATGTGCTCGGGGCTGTTGGAGTTGAACGTGTCATTGCTTACGCCGTACTGGCCGGTGAACCCATCTTCAGGCAGCCCTCGCAGCAGTTCCTGCAAACCGGGGTAAAGATACCCGGTGAACCGCACTCCGCTTACCATGAGTATTTATTCAAACTGGTTAAAATCAAGGACCGCTTGTTTACCAGGTCTGCCAGGTTGCTGGCTGAAGACCGTGATTATTACCTGGGAGAATTTTTCCTGCGTCTGGCGGATGAGATGGAAGGAAAGCGCTGAAATTTAGCAATACGGAAAGCAATCCGGACGAAAATATAATGAGTTAATACCCGTATTCAGGGTTTGAAGGAAGGATAATTGCCATGGCTCCCATTTGCAGTACCGGAAACATCCTGCACATAGACCTTACCAACCGTACCACCTGGGTGGAAAATCCCCCGGACTCCTTTTACCGCAAGTATGGCGGCGGCAGCGCCATGGGGGTCTATTACCTGTTGAAAGGGATGCCAGCTGGTGTGGATCCGCTTTCTCCGCAAAACATTCTTACCTTATTTACCGGCATTCCCACCGGCCTGCCTATATCCGGGCAGTCACGCCTGAATGCCAATGCCAGGTCCCCGCTGACGGGGGCTGTGGGAGATGGTCAATGCGGTGGTTTTTTGCCGGCTATGGTCAAATTTTCCGGATTTGACGGGCTGGTGATTAATGGGCGGGCTGACCGTCCGGTCTATATATGGATACATGACGGCCAGGTTGAAATCCGCGATGCCGGTCATTTGTGGGGAAAAACAACCGGCGTTGTCGAGGATATGTTGAAAGAGGAACTGGACAATCCGAAAATTGAAGTGCTGCAAATTGGTCCGGCAGGAGAAAATCTTGTCAGGTTTGCAGCCATCATCAACATGGTCAACCGTGCAAACGGGCGAACCGGCATGGGTGCAGTGATGGGCTCCAAGAACCTGAAGGCCATTGCCTTTTACGGCAAGCATAAGCTGAATCCCGCCGATCCCAGGAAGCTCAGCCAGATGTTTCGGGAGGGGACAAAGAATATCCCCAATTATCCATCGGTTGAGCGCATGCATATCCTTGGCACAACCGGCGGCTTATCCGGACACAACCTGGCCGGAGGCCTGCCAACCCGCAATTATAACGAAGGTCAGTTTGAAGGTTACGAATCGATCAGCGGTGAACGCATGGTGGAGACCATCCTCACCAGGCGGGACACCTGCTTTTCATGCACCGTTCGCTGCAAACGCGTCGTGGAAACAGAATTCAATGGCCGTCAGGTATCCGAACGTTACGGTGGTCCGGAATTTGAGACCATGGCCACCTTTGGCTCGTACTGCGGCAATGACAATATGCATGCTGTTGCCCTGGCTAATCAACTCTGCAACTGGTATGGGATGGATACCATCTCCTGCGGGGCAACCATCTCTTTTGCCATGGAGTGCTTTGAAAAGGGGCTCATTACCAGCGAAGATACCGACGGCATTGACCTGCGTTACGGAAATGCGGAAGCCATTGTGCAGATGGTGGAGAGAATTGCCCTCCGCCAGGGATTCGGTGATATCCTGGCCGAGGGTTCGGAGCGGGCAGCCAGGCATATTGGTAAAGGGGCAGAACAGTTCCTGATTACTTCGAAAGGTCAGGAAGCACCGGCGCACATGCCCCAGCGCAAGAAAACCATGGGAATCATCTATGCCGTCAATCCATTCGGCGCCGACCATGAGTCCTCCGAACACGATGGCAGTATTGAGGAAGGCGCAGGTGAACTTGCCCAATCGCGGCTTGCTGAACTTGGTCTTACTGAGCTTCAGCCTAAAAACAGCCTGAATGACGGCAAGGCACGTTTCGTAGCTGTCACCCAGCGTCTTTACTCTGCCCTGGATACCTTCGGGCTTTGCAGCTTCGTCTATGGTATCGGCTGGCAGCTTTATGGTCCCGCGCAGACGGTTGAAATGCTGCAGGCAGCCACCGGATGGGATTGGACATTGGAGGAATATCTCCAGGTGGGTGAAAGGCGTATCAACTTGATGCGGGCTTTCAATGCCCGGGAAGGATTTACCCGGGATGATGACACCCTTCCGGCAAAATTTTTCAAACCTCTCCAGGGAACCGGGTCGTATGCCGGGGTGCATTTTGACCACGATCAGTTTGAAAAGATAAAAGATGCCTATTACCACCACCAGGGTTGGGAAGGGAACACCGGGAACCCCTCCCGCCAGAAACTGGAATCGCTTGGGTTGGAATGGATTAATGGGTAAGGACCGCCTCACAACGATCTTGTGGTAAACTGGACCGGTTGCATCTCAGGTCATTAATCAAAATAATTTGAATATCCCCTCTCCGGTACCGGAGAGGGGTGAATCATGCTTATAGGAAAAAGATCATGCGACCACTCTTAACCGAAATCGTGGATTGGGCTCTCAAGGCAGGCGAAATCCTGCGTAAAGGCAGCCAGGAGGGCTTCCAGGTAAAACACAAAAGCGAAATTGATTTGGTGACCAATATCGATCACCTATCAGAAGAGTATATCCTCGGCCAGATACGTGCCAGTTATCCCCAGCACAAGATTGTTACCGAAGAGTCCGGCACATTTGAGGGTAACGGGCAAGGCTGCTGGCATATCGATCCCCTGGACGGTACGGTTAATTTTGCCCACGGAATTCCCATTTTCAGCGTTTCCCTTGCTTATGCTGAAAACAGTACCGTTCTGATGGGCGTCGTCTATGATCCCATGCGGGATGAATGTTTCTCTGCAGAGAAAGGGAAGGGAGCCTGGTTAAACGGCAAACCGATTCATGTCTCCACCAACGATCAATTGATCAACAGCTTGCTGGTAACCGGTTTCCCTTATGATAAAGGCGTCTCAACGGAAGACAACTTTGATAATTTTCTCCACCTGAATAAAAAAACCCAGGGTGTTCGGCGGCTGGGATCTGCCGCACTGGACCTCTGTTATATTGCTGCCGGCCGGATGGAAGGTTACTGGGAATTAAAAATGAGCCCGTGGGATATTGCTGCCGGTACGCTTATCGTCGAGGAAGCCGGGGGTGTGGTAACCTCTTTAGAGGGAAGCCCGGATTATTTTAAGCCCCCCTATTCCGTTATAGCCGCTAATCCCCCAATTTCCCGGCTCATCCTTGAGGAACTTGCAGCAGTCAGCCATCGTTCCCCTCAATAAGGTAATAGCGTAATTCATAAACACAAACAGGCTCCCTGTACAATCAGGAGCCTGTTTTCTATGCGGATTATCTCCACCTATTGTTGTGACTCTCCGGTTTCGCCCGGTTCAGGCTCAGGCAAAATTTCATTCTCTTCCGGTAAGGCCATGGACGCATCGGCAGGCTCGCCCTGCCGCCCGGTCAACCTCCGGAATACAAGGGTCCATGCTGTGCCGAGATAGGCTTCCAGGACTGCCCCAGCCAGGATCATCGCCGGTATATACAGGCATAACAATGTCACGGTAACCGTACTCACGGCAATTAATCCTGTATTCGATTCTGCAGCTGCCGAACCGATAAACCCAATAATCATTGGCACAAGCATGGCAAGCAGTGGAAGGGCAAGCAGGAATGTAATCACCAGCGTGGCGATTGACAGGATCACCCCCATAACAATGTAAGCGCCAAAATTGTCCCGTGATAACCTGCCAGGCGCGTTTCACACCTTCAAAGACATCCAGGTTTTCCCCGACAATTGCCACAATCACCTGGTTAATAAATATGGAAACACCCCAGCCTATTATTATCGCAAATGGAATCAGGCAGCACAGCCCGCACCCAAGCGTTACGACGGTAAATAAAATGGCTGGCAGGAATAGTAGAATTCCAATGATCCAACCCAGCACTGTCAGGCCGACTGTAAAAAGAACCACCCTCCAAAAATAAGGGTAACTCCCGCTAAACAATTCTCCAAAGCGCAGCTTCTTAACGCCTTCATCCGCCTGCCAGGCACCTTTAACCAGGCCGATTTGCCCGATGGTGCGCAAGACCAGGGTAATCAAGATAATCAGGAAAATAAGGAGAAGGATTCCTAATCCAATTAATACCCATACCCCGGCAGGAATACTCCCAAAAAATTGTCCCGCCTGCTCAAAGAATTGGTTAAAACCCTTGCTGTACTCGCCGCCCTCAAAACCGGACCAGTTTGATGGCCCTCCATTCCCACCTCCACCGCCCCCCCCGCCTCCCCCGCCGCCTTTCCCGCAGCTAGCCAGGAAACCAAACAGCCATAACACCTTAAATTTCCAGGTGATATTCCAACTCTTTTTTAAAATTTCACCGTAATCCATTATTCCCTCCATAATAGTTACAATTCAGAGATGCTGCAGCCTTGATGATTTGTTCCAGGTAGTAATGAGTATTAGTCAGGAGCAGAAATCAAATTCCAGTTCATATAATTCCTCACCGAAGCCGGAAAAAATCCTGCCTTTTCAATACTATTTACGATTTAACGGCTGTCAAGGTTTCGATGAATCCGGATTATTCCCATTCAATTGTTGCCGGGGGCTTGCTGGTAATATCATAAACCACCCGGTTGACTCCGCCAATCTCATTGACGATACGGTTGGCAGTCCTGGCCAGCAGTTCAGCCGGTAGTCGCGCCCAATCAGCGGTCATAAAATCATCCGTGGTGACTGCCCGCAAAGCAATCACCTCCTGGTAGGTGCGCTGGTCTCCCATTACGCCCACCGACCGGACCGGCAGCAGCACTGCAAAAGCCTGGGAGATCATACCTGTTTCTCCGCGTGTGCTGCGGCCCAGCAGACCGGCCTGCTCCAATTCCCCGGTAAAGACCGCATCTGCCAGCCGGAGTATTTCCAGCCTCTTCGGGGTGATATCCCCCAGGCAGCGCACAGCCAGGCCAGGCCCCGGGAAGGGCTGTCTCCACACCAGTTCGGCCGGCAGACCCAGGGCTTCTCCCACCGCCCTTACCTCATCCTTGAAAAGGAAGCGCAGCGGTTCAACCAGTTCAAAGGAAATATCCTCCGGCAGCCCGCCCACATTGTGATGCGATTTAATGCGGTGTGCTTTTTTTGCATCGCGGCCGCTGGACTCCACCACGTCCGGGTAAATGGTTCCCTGCACCAGGAAGGGCGGTTTCCCCAACAGTTCAGCCTGTTTTTCAAAGACCCGGATGAATGTCTCACCGATGATCCGCCGTTTCTGCTCCGGATCACTGACCCCTCTCAAAGCCGTGAGAAATGTCTGGGATGCATCCACCACCACCAGGTCAGCGCCGAGGTTTCTGCGGAAAGCCTCCTCCACCTGCCTGCGTTCATCCAGTCGCAGCAAACCTGTTTCCACAAACACCGCTGCGAGCTGTTTTCCTACAGCCTGGTAAACCAGGGCAGCAGCCACGCTTGAATCAACCCCGCCGCTTACTCCAGCCAGGACGCCTTCACTTCCCACCTGCTGGCGTATTTTTTCCGACATTTCCTGGATGATGGATTTGGCTGTCCAATCCTGCCTGGCCCCGCAGATATCTACCACGAAACGGCGCAGGATTTCCGTCCCTGCCGGTGTATGTCTCACTTCCGGATGGAACTGCAGCCCGTAAATTTTTTTCTGCACGTCACCAATCGCCGCAACCGGGCTGTTGGAACTGCGCGCCAGGATCGAAAATCCGGGAGGGATTTCCTCGATCCGGTCCCCGTGAGACATCCACACCGGGTATTCCCCTTCCGGAAGAAGGGGATTGGATAGGATGGTTTGCATTTGAACCATTCCGTACTCCCGCTCCTCCGAAGGGGCTACCACCCCCCCCAGGACCTGGGTAAGCGCCTGTAAGCCGTAGCAAATTCCCAGGATGGGTAAACCGGATGCCAGGAGAAAAGCCGGCAGCTGCGGCGCTCCTTCTTGATACACCGATTCCGGTCCCCCGGAGAGGATAAATCCCTTGGGTTTCAGGTTGGAAATTTTTTCATTTGCTGCATCCCAGGGCAGCAGCTCGCTGTAAACATTCATCTCCCGGATGCGGCGGGCAATCAACTGGCTGTACTGCGATCCAAAATCGATAACAACAATTAAATCGGACATGGCAGAGTATTCCCTTTTCTCTTTGAAAGGAATTCTTTTGTGAATGATGTTTATCCAGAAAATACCAGAAACTGAAAACCAATAACCGGGAAAAGGTTATCCAGGATTTCAGGTAGGATCCTGCCGGAGTCCAGAACAGGCAGGAAACATCAGGATTAATCGGCAAAATTGATTTGATCATCGACCATGGATTCAATGATCACCAGTGATTCAATCGGGATATTAAGTTTGCTGAGCGCTTCCCGCCCGCCTTCAAATGATTTTTCAATCATAACCCCAATTCCCACCATGCTTGCTCCAGCAGCCTGCGCCAGCCGTACCAGGCCATGAATGGTAGCCCCTGTGGCCAGGAAATCATCGATGATCAACACCCGCTCCCCGGGGCCAAGAAATTCCGGGGAAACGATTAACTCAACCATGCGCCCTTTTGTATGCGATGGCGCCAGGGTCAGGTAAACCTGGTTGGGCATGGTAATCGGCTTGGTTTTACGGGCGTACACAACTGGCAGGTTCATATGGCGGGCGGTCATTAATGCCGGGGCAATACCGGAGATCTCTGCCGTCATAATGCGGGTGGCGCCAATATCGGCAAATCTGCGGGCAAACTCCTCGCCGCAGGCATCCATTAAGCTTGGATCAACCTGGTGGTTGATGATGCTGTCGACTTTAAGGATCCCATCACCCAGGTTCTTACCTTCCTTCAGTATCCGATCCCTTAAAATCTGCATATGCCGCTCCTTGTATTGGATGCTATGAATTTTACAACGATTTCATCATAGGGGAAAGAAATTATCCAAAAATAAGGTCCAGGCCTGGTTTATGGAACTTTTGGATTTCAATTGAATATCCGCCGGGGTCTTCACAGAAAAAGATTTCTGTCTCGGTTTCCGGATCAAATTTTGGCTCTCGGAGAATTTTGACATTCTTTCCCACTAAATAACCGTACCATTCATGAATATCATCCACTACCAGGGTAAGAAGCACCGCATTATCAGCTCTCGCCTTATGGAAACCAATACTCCCGTCTACCACACCCATGAATGCAGAATGAGATATCTGAAAAATCTTTGCCCATCGTTGGTCTTCAATTAGTTTAAAACCCATGACTTCCTGGTAAAAATCTGCAGCTATATTGTAAATCGGGATAATAGAAAAATGTAATCGCAGAATTTATTTTCATAAATATCCTTCACCAAGTGTATATATGATTGAAATAATATCATCTTCAGGCTCTTCATTTTCGATCATAAGGCATTACTTAACCCATGTTTGTATTTTGGAAAATAATATCCCGCATGAATTCAAGTAATTTTGTTTCGATCCATCACCCTCCTTTATTGGTGATGGATACATGAACAAATAATTTATGTATTACACAAATTTCACACCAAATTATAGGGGATCCCTGAGCAATGGATAAGTCATACAATGAGGTCCTCCACCTCCCCGTAAAATTTCCTCCATTTCAACCAGCAAAACATTAAGGCCCAACGTACGGAGACAGGCATTTATCTTATCATTATGCGCAGGAGAGATTACTTTTCCATTATCAATTGCAAAAATATTTCCTAATAATTGGAGCACCTGCTGCTTCGTCGTTTCAATAATCTCCCATCCTTCCCGACGGATACGCCGAATAAATTCATCAGGCAATAGCTCCAAACAGGCAACACATATCTTATCTGCGACAACATTAAAGATCATGTCAAGGTGACAGTAATCCGGATCAAAATGGACCGGAATAACCTCAAAACCTTGTTCACCCATCAACCTCTGCACAATTTCGGCCCCTTTCTTTGAAGTCCTACCCGCCACTCCCAGCGCTATCGTTGAGGAATCCATATACACAAAATCTCCGCCCTCAAAAAATGTATCCTCTTCAGGGGTGATGATTTCCCAGACTGGTAAAAATTTTGCAATTTGTTCTCTGGCAGGCTTTATCTCCTGCCGCCGGAATTCCCACTTAAAATGACCTAGTAAAGCCCCGCATGGAGTAACAGTGCCAAGATCACGGGTGAATATTTGGTATGGCAATTCTATACGGGGTTCCAGAAAGACAATATCAACGCCAGCAGTATTCAGAATCGTACAAAATTCATCGTACTGGTGTTTTACGACGTCTAAATTGAGTGACACCCCGCTTTCAATATAATTTTTCGAAGTTTTATTCGAAGGCATCAGCCGATAGAAATCAGGTTTGCAAAGTAGGACACGTCGTAATTTACCAAAGCTGCTGTTCACATAATCTGTCATGACGGTTTCTTTTTCAGAATTTATCCCAAAAGAAGGCAGAGTACTGCCATTTCTGTATGCATCCGGTTTTCTGCCTGGTCAAAAACTACCGAGTTTGGTCCCTCAATAATCTCATCAGTCATCTCTTCTCCACGATAACCTGGCAAGCAGTGCATGAAGATATAATCTGGTTTTGCATTTTTAACGGATTCGGAATTTATTTGGAATGGGGAAAAATCCGATATTCGCTGTTCTTTTGATTTCTCTGGTCCGCCCATGGAATGGAATGTATTGGCATAAATCACATCTGCCCCTTCAAGGGCTTCTTCCAGTTTATTTGTGAACACAATTTTGGATCCTCCCATTGCAGCCAGTTCTTGGGCGCCCAGTAATGCCCGCTGGTAGGGTTCGTAGCCTTCAGGTTTAGCCACAAAGATATCCATGCCAAACATGGCAGATCCGATCATGAGGGAATGAAAGACGTTCCAGATATCCCCGACATATGCCACCTTTAAACCCTTCCAGGTTCCCTTCTTTTCCTTGATGGTCAGGAGATCTGCCAGGCCCTGGCACGGATGGAATTGGTCCGTAAGGGCGTTGATCACCGGGTGTTTCATATAATTAGCAAATTCTTCAACAATTTCCTGCCCAAAAGTACGGATGAACAACAAATGGCAATACCGGTCGATTACCCGGGCTGTATCCTTAATGGGCTCACCGCGTGAGAGCTGCATCTCATCCGGACGCATATAAAGGCTGGTAATTCTTAAATGAGTACAGGCAGCCTGAAAGGATACCCGGGTTCGGGTGGATTTTTTTTCAAATACCATCGCTGCGATATTCCCGCTTAAATCCGGCAATTTAGTCCCCCTAAGAATATCCCGTTTTAATTCCGCTGCAGTATTGATAATGAATTCAACTTCTTCCGGGGTGTAATCCAGAAGAGTAAGAAAATCTTTTCCGGTGAAATTTTCTTTTTTCATTATTCCTCTTATAAATTTCCAGGCTACCTTAAATTCAGATTTACAATATTTTCCCCAAGAAATCCTGAGTCCTGATATGTTTTGGATTATCGAATAAGAGTTCTGGTGATCCTTCTTCAATGATTTCACCACCCACCAACACCATTACTCGAGTGGATGCCTCTCTAATGAAACCCATTTCATGACTGACTACAACCATGGTCATACCATCCTTTGCAAGCGTAAGCATGACGTCCAACACCTCCCTAATCATTTCAGGGTCAAGTGCAGATGTGGGTTCATCAAAGAACATGATCTTAGGTTGCATTGCCAGAGCACGTGCTATGGCTACTCGCTGCTGCTGCCCACCTGAAAGCTGGTCAGGATAAACATTTGCCTTCTCAGAAACGCCAACTTTTATTAACAACTGCATGGCACGGTCTTCTGACTCTCTTTTATTCAGTTTTCGAACTTTCATAGGGGCAAGAATTATGTTTTCTAAGGCGGTTAGATGGGGAAAAAGGGCAAAATTTTGAAACACCATCCCAATCTCTGTTCTGATTTTATTTAGATTAACTCTTGGATCGGTAATCTCCGTCCCTTCAATATATATTTTCCCGGAAGAGGGTTCTTCCAACCTGTTCAGGCAGCGAAGAAAGGTGCTTTTCCCTCCACCTGATGGACCCATGACAGCGACAACCTCGCTTTGTGTGATTTTGGTTGAAATCCCTTTTAGGACATGTAGTTTTCCAAAATATTTGTGTAAATCCTGGACTTCAATCATGTTCATATTTTGTTTTTCCATAATGGACTCCAAAGCAGGGAATAACCCTTATACTTGTTTTCTCTGCTTCATTCTAAACTCTAAATATCCTGTAAATCTCGTAAGGGGAAGAATGATGGCAATATAGATAACTGTACCAGCAATCAAGGGTGTTGGATTTGCTTTTCCTGCCATTGCAACCTGGGATGCCTTTAATAACTCCACCAGTGCCACAACTGAACAAACGGCTGTATCTTTTAAGGTCCCAATCCAACTATTCGCAAGCGGAGGGATAACTATCCGGAATGTTTGGGGCAAAATCACATATTGCATCGTCTGGGCAGATGATAAACCTAGCGCGCGTGCTGCTTCGATTTGTGACACATGGATCGATTCAATGCCGGAACGGAAAATTTCGCTGGTTACAGCTCCTGCTGCGAAAGAAAGTACCAGGATAGCGGAAGTATAAGCATCTAACAGAATATTTAGAGCAGGTAATCCATAATAAATAAATAATAAAAATACAATGATTGGCATTGCCCGAAAGAAATTAACATAGGCAATAATTATGGTATTCAAAATGCGATTATTAAACCGGCGTAACACAGCTAAGAATAACCCTATAGCTGTACCAAAACAAATAGAAATAATTGCCAACCGGATAGTCATTCCCAGCCCTACAATTAATTTTGACCATTCGCCTTCCATAATCTCAAAATTTAAAGAATACCGATCCTAAATCATTAAAATCAGCCCCGGAATAAAAAAACAAAAAAGCTCCAATGGTAACAAAAATTAATCCTGCAGCGAAAACTTGCAGCCATATTGGTTTTTCCCTGTCGGCTAGAATATTAGCCACCCAGGAAAATAAAAATGCTGCAAAAATATACAGCGGTATTATTCCGTATAAGTTTGGTTTTCCACGTTCAGGAAGTAAAAATATTGCAAATATTATGAGGAATAAAAATGATCCAATTACAAATTCATACCGTCTGTACCAGGGCAAGTGTCTGGTATATGGGAATAGAGAATAGTCATTGAAAAATGGAGCAATTCGTTTATTTCGCATTTTTTACTCTTGCTAAATGATAGCAAAACATATTTATTACAGACTCC
This sequence comes from uncultured Chloroflexia bacterium, assembly GCA_963747965.1. Classification (GTDB taxonomy): domain Bacteria; phylum Chloroflexota; class Anaerolineae; order Anaerolineales; family Anaerolineaceae; genus CAVVGZ01. The sequence goes on from CAVVGZ010000008.1 coordinate 341,969, forward strand.
CTTTTCTTGACCATTTACCAAATTTCTTTTCAAGACGATTGGATAGGATTACAAAAGGAGAAATGACGATTAAGTAAATCATCGCCACAGAGAAAAGTGGTGTTACCGACTTAACCAGCCGGTTTAATTGCCTCGCACGATGCATGAGTTCTGGGACAGCAACGACTGAGGAAATTGCTGTTGATTTTAATAATTCAACCATAAGACTGGTTAATGGAGGAATGACAACCCGGATTGCCTGTGGCAATATCACCCAGCGCATAGTTTGAATTCCGGTCAATCCCAAAGCGCGTGATGCCTCTATCTGTGTGCGGTGGATTGATTCTATTCCGGAGCGGAACACCTCTGAGGAATAAGCTCCGTATAGTAGCGAAAGTGCTACGGTTGCTGCAGTCAAAGGGCCTAATTCAATGCCAATGTAAGGTAATGCATAATAAACGACAACAACTAGAACAATATCTGGAATCGAACGGAATAAATCTATGAAGCCAATAATGAGTCCATTAATGATTCGATTATTGAATGATCGAAAAACTGCCAGGATAATCCCAACGATTGGACTGATAATAAATGTTGTCAGGGCTAGTTGAAATGTAACCCCTAATGCTTGAAAAAGCACATGCCAATAAGCCCGCATTGAAGCAAAGTTGAAGAATTGCTGGTTCAATAATTTCCAATTAGCTCCAGAATACCGATAAAATAACCATCCACTTGTAAACAATAATAGGATTACTGCGAAACTCTTTATCCATTCACTTTTATTTCGGTCAGTTAGAATATTTAGTAACCAGCCAATAGATAAAACCACGAAAAGGATAATCAGGATTTGGTTTACCCCGGTCGGGACACCGTTTTCTGGCAGGATAAACAAAGAATAAAGAATGAGCAGAATTAAGGAAGTAACGACAAACCAATAACTCCGAATCCATAGCAGGATAAAAATTGGCGTATCATTATAATAATTGCTTGAAGTTTCCGCTTTATTCATCCACTGATTTTCCTTCATGCATAAAAATTGGTCGCCCAAAGAACTTTGGGCGACCAAAAATATTTATTTATCCGGAACGTAAGGGGCGTCGTCAAATAATTTATTAACTACACTATCTTCTCCCGGAGGTGCTCCAAAGTACGTTTCATAAATTTCTGCAAGTCTTCCGCTTTGCTTTAATTCCCTTTGACATTTGTTATATTCCTCCATGAGAGGATCTCCTGGTCTAAATGCGGATGCTTGCATATATCCTTCTCCTAGTTCAAACCCTAGTTCAAGATTAGGATAATCTTTTACATAAAAAACAATACCTGGTGCATCACCTAGCCCACCATCAATGCGGCCGGCTTCTACATCCAGCCAGACTTCAGAAAGGGTATCGTAGGTTTTTATTTCATACGGTCCATATTTATCCACATTATCCTGCAACCATTCTATTGCAGCAGAACCTGTATCAGCGCCAAGTACCTTACCTTTCATATCTTCAAGACTTTTCAGTTGAGCACCTTTTTTGATCATTACACCTGTGTCTGCTTCCATGTAAGGATCAGCAAAATCCATACTTACATCACGTTCTTGGGTCGCAAAAATTTGACCGGAAGCAATGTCCCATTTTCCAGCTAGCAACCCTGTAAAAATACCTGTCCAGTTGACGTCATACCATTCAACACGAGCACCCATACATTCCCCAATTTCATTGATCATGTCTGGTTCAATGCCAATAAGGGGTTTGTTGGGATCGCCATCAGTATAATATGCAAATGGTGGGCCTCCACTGACTGACTGACCAATACGAATGACCTTTTCAACTGGTTCTGGAGTTGCCGTAATAACTATAACCTCGGGTTGTGCTGGAGCACATCCAACTAACCCAATAAGAAACACCAACACTATTGTTAACGAAAGAAGTTGTTTCATAATCTATTCTCCATTTGTTATTCTCACCATTTTCTATTAATGATTCACAATTGGGTGGATAGTTTTTTTATCTTCCAATAAGTTATCCTTTCTGGGAATTGCATCTCCCTTGGTAAAAAAACAGGAAAATCCTTTTTGGACCATATCAAGTCGGGTAGAGTCACAAAAATCCCTGAGTAATCCTTTCCACTACCCGGTTATTTCGCGCCATTCCAACCCAAACGAGCTGAAATTCGAACAGACACATCAATCACTAACCGGATCAGCTCATCCTTACGCTGCGTATTGAAGCGGGTTGTGGGTGTGGTGACCGTAATTCCAGCAATTACCTTTCCGGTATGGTCGCGTACCGGTGCCCCTACTGCGCATACTCCAATCTCAAAATCTTCTTCATCCACCGCATATCCCTGCTCCTGGATATCCTTGAGAACCTCCCGCAATTCATCCCTATCAACAATCGTATTTGGAGTATAAGGAGTCAAAGTCATGGTTTGGATCAATTGTTCTCGTTCTTCCAAGGGTAAATTAGCCAGTAATAGTTTTGGTGAGACGCCAACATGCAATGGCAAAATTTGACCAATGGGAACCGCAACCTGCAAACTGTAATGGCCTTGATAACTATCCAAACAGATAGCATTCCCGTGATTCATCACCAGTAACGAGACTGTGTCCCCTGTCATTTGGGCAAGCTCGATTAAGAATGGCTTCGCAACTTTTGGAAGTTCAGTTTTCCCATGCACACTTTCGGCTAACTGGAGAATTTTGAGGCTTAATTGGAAATTATTCTGCCCGTCTGCCTCTACATAACCACGCTGTTCCAGGGTCTTTAAAATCCGAAATATTCGGGTGCGGTTAATTCCGGTTTGATTAGCTAGTTTTCCGGGTTTGATAGGAGCATTGCCATTGAATTGGAATGCTTCAATGATATCGACGGCTGTATTGAGTACATCAATTGAATACCGGTCCCGGTCCATACAGAGCACTTTTGTACCTTATTGCCACTATATTGGATAAAGGGGAATCCCAAATACCGATAAATTTGTTTATTCAATAAACTATTTGTTTACTTATTGATCATTATAGGTATATTCAAAACCAAAGTCAATAAGTTAACCAAAATAATGATGAGCAAAATAATGATTGTGAAACGTTAGCAAAGGTGGAATGATTTCATACAACCCTTCCAAGTAACACCTCCAATTTCTCTCAGTCCTTTCTTCTTTACCAGCCAGTTTTGTGACTCCCATCTTTCGATATAATAAATAACCTTTTCCAACAAAAAGACCGTTGCATAAGTTGACGGAACAGTGAAGAATGGTGCATGAATCCTTATGGCATAGACTTGTCAATAAGCAATTTGTGTATCTTCCGCTCGCCTGTTCAGGATCGATTGGTATGGTAGAGCAGGTTTGTAATCCATTCAGATCACATTTTAAGGAGAATTCGGTTAAAATAAAATCAGAAGGTATAAATCAAGGAGGTTGCCATGCAAAAATTTGCTGTTGTTTACCGCTGGGGTGACCGCATGCATCAGCAAGTTGGCCAGCTTGAGTTCGAGATGGATGAAACCCAGCCGGGAAACATCTTGAAAGCTGGCAGAAGAAAAAGCCAAAGAATTGATTAAGACCGAGAAGAAAATTAAAGAATTCAAAATCATTTCGTGTTATCCTGTTAAATAGCACCTGCTGATAAGCAGCCGCTTTTTGCGACTGTAAGGTCAGATTTCTACTGGTTATGCTTATTACTCCCTCCCTGGCAGCTGATTAATATCGAATAGGTTAGCCACCATGAAGGGTCAAATCATCAATCGGAGGTAAATATGAAAGGAAATGAGATTGTTTTGGAAAGACTCAATGTATTGCTGGCAGATGAACTGACCGCCATCAACCAGTACATTGTGCATTCAGAAATGTGCGCCGACTGGGGTTATGACAAGCTGCACAAAACCATTGAAAAACGGGCTATCGAAGAGATGGGTCATGCAGAAAAACTCATCGGACGCATCCTTTTCCTGGAGGGCATCCCGGTTGTCAGCAGCCTGAACAAGATCCATATCGGCAAGGATGTTTTTACCCAGTTCCAAAACGACGCCAACGCCGAGTATGGCGCCCAAAAAATGTATAACGATTCCATCCAGCTCGCTTTTGACCTTAAAGACAATGTCACCAAGGATCTGCTGGAAGATAATCTTAAGGATGAGGAAGCCCATATCGACTGGATAGAATCACAGATGGATCAGGTTGAGCAGATGGGCATCCAGAACTACCTGGTGGAGCAAATCGGCTGATCCCTGGGGGTAAATATCGCCGGGTAAATATCCGGAAATACCCGGTATATTCCCCTGTGAATTCATAGTACAAATGCATTAATTCCCCCCGCATTTATTACCTGCCGGGGGGAAGCAATCTTAATTCTTAATAAAATTCTTTTGAGAGGATACCGGAATATGATCTACCCGCCCAAACCCCGCACCTCCAATGTGTATCTCCAGGATGGCAAACCGCTTGTCGCCAAAATTCCCCATTTCAATGGAGATTACCTGCCGCAATCGGTCGCCATGGCCGCGGATTTGCTGGGTGGGCTCGATTGTATCCATCCATTCCGGAGACAGGGTCATCATCAAGCCCAATTTTAACTGCTCCTTCGCCCTGCCCCTGGCCACCGACCTGGCCTTCCTGGCTGCCATCATCGAGCTGCTCCAGGACCACAATGTACAGGTCACCGTCGGCGAGATGTGCGGCAAAGCCAACTGGCCTACAGACGAGGTGATCGGGAAATTGGGAGTGCTGCCGGTCCTCAAGCGCTACGGCGTGCCCTTCATCAATTTCCAGCATGATGAGTGGATCGAGGTCGAGATTCCCGGCAACCATTTCAAGACCCTGCATGTACCGCGTTCCATCTACGAATTTGACAGGCGCATCTATACCGGAAACATGCGCACCCACAATTCAGCGCGCTTCACGGTCACACTCAAACTGGGGGTGGGATTCATCAGCGCCGATGACCGCACCTTCCTGCACAGCGACCAGTCCATTACCGAGCAGAAAGTCGCCGATATCAACCTGGTCTGGCAGCCGGACCTGGTCTTCGTTGACGGGCGCCGCAGCACCGTCACCCGCTACGGGCGCGGCCCGTATGTTTACCCCAACCTGGTCATGGCTTCCGGTGACATGGTCGCCATCGACACCCAGGCAGTCAAGGAGCTGCAGAAGTTCGAAGCCGATAATGCCCTGCATGTCCCCCTGGAAGAAATCAGCCAGCTGTCACTTTCCCAGGCCCACGGCATCGGCTCCATGGACTATATCCTGCGTGAGGCTGAACCCCGCATCCACACCGAAGAAAACAGCATCTTCTAGCAAATCCGGAACCAATTTCCTCAACCGCTGATTTCAGGGATAAATTCATCCCCCATAATTGATGCTCATGAGGGCATTACACCGGGTGCCTTCGTTTTCACATTCCCCGGCATCCATACCCCGGCAAGAACGCACCAAATCCCGGGTAAATATTGAAACGGTTCATTATCCACTGCCCAGGCGGATCCATCCCCAGGCATTTGCACATCCGGGTAGTGGGTTGGTTCTAATCAGACAGGCCTCAGGTTTTTGGTTTAATAGGGCAGGCACGTAATAATAGGTGACCGAAAATGAACTCCCCCTCATTGCCCGAAGCATTGATATAATGGCATCAATTAATCGGATTATGGCAGGTACCTCATGGATAATGCCTCAGAAATTAAAGAAGAACTCAGCCGGCAGCACGAATCTCTCAAAAGGTGGCTCTCAATCCAGTCTGTCCTGCGCTGGATCTTCGTGGTCAATCTATTATTGACCATGTTCTTCATCTACACCAACCGCACGGGCAGTACGCTGAGCTCCTTGTGGATGCTGACCATCCTCTCCTTCCTGGCCCTGGTAGGTACCTTCATCACCACCGGTATGGCCGCCTCAAAAATCAAGAAGCTGATCCGGGAACTGGAAAGTTTGCCGGCTGAAAACGGGGAGGCTCAGGCGGTAATCGATATTGCTCCTTCAAATGAGGATTAAATCTCCACACCTGGCCCATTCTATCGCTTGTAATTATTCCGCATACAGGTACCAGGTATTAAACGCCACCTTGCCCGAATATCCCACCTGTTCTAAAATTGAGCAATCCTAAAAAATGAATAGTCCATTTATGGGTAGACTGAAATTTTGCCGTTCCATTTATTCTCAAACCGGGTGGGATGGCACGATCAAGCAGGAACCCGGACAGCATGTGAGTTGATAATGAACCAAAGTGAAAAGAATAAGTTGGACCACCGCACCCTGGTGATGAAATTTGGCGGGACATCGGTTGGCACTACCCATGCGCTTCAGCAGGTCATCCACATCGTCCAGGATGCCCAGGTGCATTGGCAGAGGGTGGTAGTGGTCATCTCCGCCCTATCCGGCGTTACCGACCTGCTGCTCAAGACTGCCCACAATGCCGCTGAAGGCAGCGCCATCGGGTTAAACGGCACCGAAAAGGAACTGTTGACCCGCCATCTCGGCATTGCAGAGGATCTGGTTACCAGCCTGGCCCGCCGCCAGCAGCTTAAGCAGGAAATTGGCCACCTTGTGGCTGAATTCAGCAACTTGTGCCACGCCATAGCAGTGATTGGCGAAGCTTCGCCGCGCGCCCTGGATGCTGTGGCAGCCCTGGGGGAGCGCATGTCGGTGCGCCTGCTGGCTGCCGCCCTGGAATCTGCCGGGATTCGTGCAATTTCGGTGGAAGCCACCCAGCTGATTGTCACCGATGAGCGTTTCCAGGCAGCCCACCCCGATTTTGAAGCCACCCGCATTGCAGCCACCCGCATGCTGGAACCAATCCTTTCCCGGGGTGTTGTTCCTGTGGTGACCGGATTTATTTCCGCCAGCAGCAGCGGGGTGACCACCACCCTGGGGCGCGGCGGCAGTGATTACTCGGCCGCCTTGCTGGCTTCCGTCCTTCAGGCAGATGAGGTTTGGATTTGGACGGATGTGGATGGGGTGATGACCAGCGACCCGCGCCTGGTGGAAAACGCCCGCACCATCCCGGTGCTTTCTTATCGTGAAGTTGCTGAACTGGCTTTTTATGGCGCCAGGGTGCTCCATCCCAAAACCATCCGCCCGATCATTGAGGCAGGCATCGCCCTGCGTGTGTGTAATACCTTTAACCCGCGGCATCCCGGCACCCGCATCGTCGGCAAACACAGCCAACAGGACATCACCGTCATCAAGGCCGTTACCGCCATCCAGGGGCTCAAGCTGATCACCCTGGAAGGGCGCGGTATGCTCGGTATCCCCGGTGTGGCAGCGCGTACCTTTGCCGCCGTAGCCGCCACGAAAACCAGCGTCCCGCTCATCTCGCAGGCATCCTCGGAGCAGTCCATTTGCTTCACCGTTCCGCTGGAATGTGCCGCCAGGGTGATTGCATCCCTGGAGGAGACCTTTGATCGCGAGATCCAAAAAAATGACATCGATCGGGTCTGGGCAACCGCCGAGGTGGTAATTGTCACCGTGGTTGGAGCCGGGATGATCCACACCCCCGGTGTAGCCGGCCGCATATTTACCGCCCTGGGTACTGCCGGTGTGAATGTGATTGCCATTGCTCAAGGGTCTTCCGAGGTATCCATTAGCATGGTGGTGAGCGCCGAAGATACCAGGGCTGCTCTTTATTCCCTGCATGAGCTGATCGCCAACAACACCTAGGAAAAGGTCATGATTGTGTTTTTTGAAATTTTCGGGTTGTATTTGGTACCATTAAGGAGTGATGATGATAATTGATAAGAAAATCCCTGTTGCCGTGCTTGCTGCCACAGGCAGCGTCGGGCAGCGTTTTGTCCAGCTTCTGGATGGACATCCCTGGTTTGAGGTGGTCGCCCTGACAGGTTCAGAACGAACCCGTGGGCAGCTTTATGGCGAAACCTGCCGCTGGCTGCTGCCGGAACCCATGCCTGCCTGGGCGCAGTCCATGCGTCTCAGCATGCTCTGACTCCGCAGGAAGTGCAGGTACCGGTTGTTTTTTCTGCACTCCCCGCTGATTCTGCCAGGGAGGTGGAGCCCCTTTTTGCCCGTGCCGGGACAGCCGTTTTCTCCAACGCATCCGCCTACCGTACGGACCCCCTGGTGCCAATCCTCCTGCCGGAGGTCAATGCCGGGCAGGCTGGGCTGGTTGAAATTCAGAGACGGCAGTACGGGTGGAGCGGGTGCATTGTCACCAATTCCAACTGCACCAGTACAGGCATGACCGTCGCCCTGAAACCCCTGTTGGAGGCGTTCGGAATCAAGCGCGTTTTTGCCGTTTCTCTGCAGGCTCTTTCCGGGGCGGGTTATCCGGGGGTAGCCTCCATGGACATCATCGATAATGTCATTCCTTACATCGCCAATGAAGAAGAGAAGGTGGAGCAGGAACCGCTCAAGATGCTGGGTAAATTTCAAAATGGCCAGCTGCAGCATGCAAATTTCATCATCTCTGCCCACACCAACCGGGTGGCAGTCAGTGACGGGCACCTGGTATGCCTCTCCGTGGAGTTGGGAAAAACAGCCCCCCTGGCTGATGTGGAGGCTGTATTAAGCGCTTACCAGGCGCCCCTGCAAGCCCGTGACCTCCCGTCTGCTCCCCTTCCTGTTCTCCAGATTACCGGAAAACCGGACCGCCCGCAGCCGCGCCTGGACCGCATGGCTGGCAAGGGTATGACCACTGTCCTCGGCAGGCTGCGCAAGGACCCCCTCTTTGATATAAAATTTATCGTCCTCTCCCATAACACGATCCGGGGAGCTGCGGGTGGGTCAATCTACAATGCGGAGTTGCTGGTAAAACTGAAACTGGCAGGTGCATAGAGAATCCCCGCTATTGCATCACCCGCAATTCATGGGAGAAGGTTGCTGTGATAGAATCAAAGGCAATGTTTCTACTTGCTTCCAATTCCCCCCGCCGGCGGCAGATGTTCGCCTGGACAGGCTGGCCGTTTGAGGTGCACGCTGTCAATATCGATGAATCCCCTCTTCCCGGAGAAACCCCGCCAGCTCATGTAAGCCGGCTCGCCGATCAAAAAGCGCAGGCTGCAAGATCACTGGTTGGTCAATGGCAGTTCATCCTGGCCGCCGATACCATCGTCGCCATAGGGGATGACATCCTTGGTAAGCCTGCTGACCCGCAGGATGCTGTGGCTATGCTGGGCAGGCTGCGGGCTAAGGTCCACCAGGTATATACTGCTATTTCCATCCTTGAAATGCAAACAGGAGAACTAAAACGGGACCTGTGTATCTCTCAGGTGCCAATGCGTATGTATAATGATGGGGAAATAGAAAACTATGTTGCCAGTGGCGACCCGCTGGATAAAGCTGGCGCCTATGCTATCCAGAATGCCGGTTTTCATCCGGTTGAAAACTTCAGCGGCTGCTATGCCAGTGTGGCAGGTTTGCCGCTTTGCCATGTGCTTCGCCTGATGCAAGGCAATCGCGTCTACCCGGAAAGGGATATTCCTGGCAGTTGCCAGAACAACCTGCAGTACAAGTGTCCGGTATATCAAGAAATTTTGGGGCATGAAAACAATGGATAATTTGAGGTTAAGATGAAGCGCAGATTCACTCTATTAATATTAGTGATCCTCCTGGCAGCAGTCTCCTGCTCTCCCGCCAGCGAAGTTGTCCCTACCACATCAACTACAGCCGGGGCTCCCCTGCCAACACCACGCCTGAAAATTACCGAGGCACCTGATGCGCAAACAGCCGCTGAAAGTTTTTTAAGTTACTGGCAGGCTGAAGATTATGAAAATATGTATGCCATGCTTGCCCGGGTTAGCCGGGATGCCATCCCCTTCGAGCAGTTTGTCGCCCGTTACAAGGAGGCGGCAGCCAGCCTTACCCTGCAGGAACTTAACTCCCAGGTCTTATCCACATTAACCAACCCGGCCAGTGCCCAGGTGGCCTATCGCTCCATTTTTGATACCTCCATGTTTGAACAGATTCAGCGGGATATGATCATGAACCTGGTGCTGGAGGACAATACCTGGCGGATTCTATGGGAGGATGGTTTAATCCTGCCAGAGCTCAGCGGCGGCAATCGCCTGGCCCTGGATATCAAATCGCCGTCACGCGGCAGTATCAAGGACATCAATGGCACAAACCTGGCTTCCCAGGCGGATGCCGTTGCCGTCGGGATCATCCCCAGCCAGGTCCCCAATGGTCAGGCAGGTGTTTTATTGTCCCATGCATCCAGCCTGACCGGTAAGGATCTGCGCACCGTGAACGATATCTATGAGCGTGACTTTAATGAATGGTATATTGCCATCGGGGAAGCTCTCCTGCAGTCCGTGCAGGATCTCCAGGGGCGTTACCCCAGTTTAATCAACAATGCCGGCTTGCAATTCAGGGAATACAGCAGCCGTTTCTATCCTGAGGGCGGGATTGCTCCACATGCTGTCGGATACACGCTATCCATCCCGGCAGAACAGCTTGAGGAGTATCAGCGCCTCGGTTATCCTAACAATGCAAAAATTGGCGCCTCTGGATTGGAAAAATGGGGCGAAGAGTACCTGGCAGGCAGGCGCGGTTCATCACTGTATGTCGTTGATCCCAAGGGACAGGTGGTTACCCGCCTTGCCCAAAATGAATCCAAACCATCCAACAACATTTACACCACCCTGGATGCCGATTTGCAGGCTGAAGTGCAGCGCTCCATTGATGGTTTTAAGGGTTCTGCCGTCGTCATCGAGCGGGACACTGGGCGTATCCTGGCGATGGCATCTTCACCATCCTTTGACCAAAACCTGTTGGATCCGGGCAATTACAATTCCATTTACCGCCAGGGCGAAATCTTTAACTCTCCGGATCTTCCATTATTAAATCGGGCCACCCAAAGCTCCTATCCGGTCGGATCCGTTTTTAAGATCATCACCATGGCGGCGGCGCTCGAAAGTGGTTTATTTTCAAAAGACACGGTTTATAACTGCGGTCATGAATTTACCGATTTAGCAGGTCTGACACTATATGATTGGACCTATGCCAAGGAAGTATCTCCCAGTGGAGACCTCAATTTGATGGAAGGGCTGATGCGCTCTTGCAATCCCTGGTTCTGGCATATCGGGCTCGAACTTTTCCGTGATGGAAAGACCAATTACCTCGCCGAAATGGCGCGTGCCTTCGGTCTGGGAAGCTCGACCGGGATAGATCAGGTCCCTGAGGATGGTGGCAGTATCCAGGATGTTGCCAGCGAAGGAGATGCTGTCCAGCTGGCAATCGGCCAGGGAACCATGCTGGCTACTCCGCTTCAGATTGCCAATATGGTCGCTGCGGTTGGGAACGGTGGTACCCTTTATAAGCCTCAACTTGTCGAACGCATCGAGGGATTGGATGGCACAGATGTATTCACGTTTAAACCCGAAGTCATCCGCCAACTCCCGATTTCCCCGGAAAATCTGGAGGCTATTCAAACCGCTATGAACATGGTGGTCAACAACACCCGCGGTACGGCATACCGTAGTTTCTTGGGGATGAACTATAAGATCCATGCCAAAACAGGTTCCGCCACCACTTCCGCTGAAGATCCGCATTCCTGGTTTGCCGGGTATACCGATGAAAGACGCCAGGATTTACCGGATATTGCTATTGCAGTGGTAGCTGAAAACGCCGGGGAAGGTTCGGAGATTTCCGCCAAGATCTTCCGCAGGATTCTTGAGGTCTATTATGAAGGCCAGCCGCGCACCCTGTATCCGTGGGAATCCTCTTTCTATATAACCAGCACACCCACCCCGCTGCCGACAAATACCGCCACCGCCGGTCCACCTCCGACCGAAGAACCCACAGAAACCCCGCAGCCATGAGTTCGAAAAATCAGGCCGGGTTAATTACCCGCTACCAGGCTGGTTATTACGTTGTCCAAAATGGAAACGAAACCCTGGTATGCAAACTGCGCGGTCGGCTTAAACGCGGCCCTGCTGTCGGAGACCTGGTAGCCATTGGCGATATGGTACACTTTCTGCGTTTATCAGACGGTACAGGGGTTATTGAAAAAGTGGAGCCCCGTCGGCGTGCCCTGGTGCGCATGTCGCCCACCCTCAAGGGGGTATATGAACAGGTTCTGCTTGCCAATCCCGACCAGGCGGTACTGGTTTTTTCCTGTGCAAAACCCGAACCTCACCTGCGTATGCTGGACCGTTTCCTGGTCATATGTGAACGCGAAGACATCCCCCCCTTATCGTTGCCAATAAAGTGGACCTGATTGGACTGCCAGCCGCCCAGGAGATATTTGCCGCATACCCCCCATTGGGTTACCCGGTTATTTTCACTTCAGCCGTCAGCAGGGAAGGCGTGGATGCCCTGCATGATCTTTTAAAAGGTAAAATTTCTGCCCTGGCCGGTCCTTCCGGGGTAGGCAAAACCAGCCTGTTAAATGCCATTCAACCCCAACTGGGGAAAAAGGTTAAAACCGTGAGCAAGGCGACCTCAAAAGGGCGCCACAGCACCGTTGTCAGGGAGTTGATCCCGTTGGAAAGCAGCGGATATGTGGCTGACCTGCCCGGTTTACGCGCTTTGGAATTATGGGATATCGAACCGGAGGAGTTGGATGGTTACTTTCCGGAACTGCGTCCCCTGGTCCAGTTCTGCCAGTTCAATGACTGTACCCACCGCAGCGAACCGGGATGCGCAGTCCGCCAGGCGGTTTCCGAAGGCAAAGTCCATCCAGAACGCCATGAATCCTACCTCAGAATGCGCTTTGGTGACCCCATAGATAACGGCATATCAAACGACCTGGCCTGAATCCGGGGAATTTTCCCTTAAAGCCCCTCAGAAAAAACTTTTTCTAAAATTTGGACGGCTTCTTCAACATCCCTGTCTTGAATCCCGTAATGGGTTACCAGCCGGATCAGGCGCGGACCTTCCGCGTTGCACAGCAGGCCATGCTGTTTTATCCTTTCCACGACCGATTTTGCATCAAGCGGGAATTCCATGCTTACAGCAAGGTGTAGAATATTTGTGGCCGGCGGGTCTTCCATCAGTTTTAAACCCGGTATGGGTTTGAGTCCAGCCGCCAGCAGTTTCATGCGGCGGTGGTCCTCTGCCAGACGATCTACATTTTCCTCAAGGGCAACGATGCCCGCCGCAGCCAGAATCCCAGCCTGGCGCATTCCCCCTCCAAGCATTTTTCGGATTTTCCGCGCCCGTTTGATAAACTCCGCACTGCCGCACAGCAGCGATCCAACCGGGGCAGACAAACCCTTACTCAGGCAGAACGTAATTGAATCCGCAGGTTCTGCCAGTTCACTGGCTTCTACTCCCAGCGCAACCGCCGCATTAAATATACGTGCCCCGTCAATATGCAGGCGAAGCCCATTTTCATGGGCAATCTGGCTTACACTGCGGGTATAGCTTGCAGTGAGCGGAACACCCCCGCAAACAGAATGCGTATTTTCCAGGACGATCAGGCGCGTCGGTGGAAAATGGATATTTTCCTCGCGAATTACACCTGAGATTGCTTCCAGGTTCAGGGTTCCATCAGCCTGGTTGGTCAGCGTATTCATCATCACTCCCGCTAACGCAGCCGAACCGCCAACCTCGTCATAAAAGATGTGGGATTGCTTTCCGACGATGACTTCATCCCCCCGCTGGCAGTGGGTCATGGTAGCCACCAGGTTGCCCATTGTCCCTGAAGCAACAAACAGGGCTGATTCTTTACCCATCCGCCGGGCTGCCATTTTTTCCAGCTGGTTTATGGTTGGGTCATCGCCATAGACATCATCGCCTACTTCTGCAGATGCAATTGCTTTCCACATGGATGGTGTTGGTTTTGTTACTGTATCTGAACGCATATCAATGAGCGGCATGGTTCCCTGCTCCTTTTGTGGTTAATTTAGGTTTTTTTCGAAAATAATTCTCCATTAAGTCCACCATCAGCATTTTCCTGGTTGAAGAAAGAATCAAATAAAACCAGGTTCTATCATAACATTCCTTTGGAAATGAGAAAAAGAAAAAGTGTTAAATCCGAAAAGAAAGAAGATTACCGGGCTTCGCCGTCAGGATTGGATTAGAATTGGATCTATCACTCATATTTTGATTGATGACGATTCATAGATTCTGCATTCAAGGAATGGATAAATTATGGGATTTCATGGACCAGCATGGCGGGCCTCCCTGAGTACCGAAGATGCTAAACCAAAAGTAACCCGGGACTTGATGAAACGGGTGCTGAGTTACTCCTGGCCATACCGTTGGAAAATTGCCGGTACGCTGCTCATTATCCTGCTAAAAACAGGCCTGGATTTACTAAGGCCGCTGATTCTAAGAAATCTAATCGATGTGACCATCCCATCCGGGGATATAAACGGGTTGATCATGCTCACCATCGGAATGCTGCTCATACCTACAATCACAGGCTGGCTAAGTGTCTGGCAGCGGCGTTTCAACTCGCAGGTTGGTGAAGGTGTAATCTATGACCTGAGGGTCATTCTTTTCGCCAAACTCCAGCGTATGTCCCTCCGGTTTTTCACCTATACCAGGGTTGGAGAACTCATGAGCAGGCTGAATAATGATGTCATTGGCGCCCAGAATGCCATCAGCAACACCATTGTCAATATTATTACCGATGTCATACAGGCAGTTGCTGTACTGGCGGTGATGATCGCCCTCGAGTGGCGGCTGACCATCATCAGTGTCATCATCGTGCCCCTCTTTATTCTGGCTGCCAGGCAGCTGGGGGATAAACTGCGTGACCTGGCCCGCAAGCAAATGGAAGCCAATTCCCGGATGAATGCCATGATGAACGAAACCCTCAACATCAGCGGCGCCATACTGGTAAAACTGTTTGGCCGGGTAGACACAGAAATTGAACGCTTCAGCAGCCGGGCTGCAAAAGTCCGCGATTGGGGTATTGAACGGGCGGTGGTTGGAAGTTCATTTTTTATGGTGATAGGCTTGCTGGGAGCCATTGGAACAGCCCTGGTGTACGGCATAGGGGGGTACCTGGTAATAAACGGCACCTTCAGTGTAGGGATGATCGTTGCCTTCGGCGCTTACCTCGGCACGCTCTATTCTGCAATGCAGGGACTATCCACTGCGCCGGTTGAATTTGCCACTTCAGTTGTCAGTTTTGAGCGCGTTTTTGAAGTGATCGACCTGCCCCAGGACATTGAGGAGAAAGCGGATGCTGTTACATTGGACTCAGTGGCGGGCAGACTTGAGTTCAATGGGATTTCCTTCAAATATGATATTAAGGAAAACCTCCTGCTGAAGGATGTACAGCGTTTTGGCAGGATGGCTGATGTTGAAGCGGTGCTCTCCGAAGCCCAGGATGGCAAGGTAGTCGTTGAAAGCATTCCCCAGAGCCAGGCGCGCGAATATGCTTTGAAAAATATCAATGTGACCATTGAGCCGGGACAGCTGGTCGCACTGGTTGGACCCAGCGGCGCTGGAAAGACAACCTTCACTTATCTCATACCCAGGCTGTATGATCCGAATGAAGGACAAATCCTGCTGGATGGCCATGACTTGAGGCAAATCAAGATTAATTCCCTGGCAAATTATATTGGGATGGTCACCCAGGAAACCCACCTCTTCCACGATACCATCCGCACCAATCTTTTGTATGCCAAATTGGACGCATCCCAGGAGGAAATTGAGCATGCAACGCGTATCGCCAATATACATAAATTTATCATCGATTTGCCGGAGGGCTACGACACCATTGTAGGAGAGCGTGGATACCGCCTGAGCGGTGGTGAGAAGCAGCGCATCGCCATTGCCCGGGTTATCCTCAAAAATCCGTCAATTCTCGTGTTGGATGAAGCAACCAGCCATCTGGATAGTGAATCGGAGGCGCTCATCCAGGAAGCACTTAAACGGGTGATGGCGAACCGTACCAGTATCGTTATCGCCCATCGTCTTAGCACCATACTGGCAGCGGATTTGATTTTGGTAATTGACCGGGGTGAAATTATCGAACGCGGCACCCATAATGGATTGCTTGAGATGGGCGGCGTGTACACTCACCTATACGAAACCCAATTTAAGCGTGAGCCTTGAAATATTCAGGATAAATACAACTGCGTTCCACATATCGTTCCATCGTATGAGGTTCCCATATCTGCCTTGCATTAATGAATAGTATGTTAAACTAGGCTTGAAAATACAGGAATAAGGAAAAGGTTATGGATAAACTCATTTACGGCAGTATCCGGGCCAACGGGATAAAAATTCAATATTACCGCAGCGGGGAAGATAAGCAGCCCGTCATCATGCTGCATGGATTGACCGATAGCGGCCTGTGCTGGAATTTTTTTGCCATGGCGCTTCAGCCAGCATATGATGTGATTCTCCTTAGACGCACGCGGCCACGGACTTGTCAGACAAACCTGAAACAGGGTACAGTGCAAACGATCATGCGGCCGATGTGGCCGGGTTTATTCAAGAAATGCAGTTGGAAAACCCGGTCGTGATAGGCCATTCGATGGGAGCAGTCAGTGCGGCTGTATTGGCCAGCAAACATCCCGGAATGATAAAATGCCTCATCCTCGAAGATCCTGCTATCGGTGACAATATCGGGGGAGGGTTGATTAAGGACGCCCACCAGTACGCTTTAACCTGGCGGGCGCAGATCGAGGAATATAAAGGAATGAGCCTGGAGGAAATCCAGCAGATCTGCATTTCCAGGCATCCCACCTGGGATCCTTCCGACGTATTCTTGTGGGCAAAAGCCAAACAGCTGGTCAGTCCCGAATGCTGCCAATTTTATTGATGAATTCCAGCTCTCATGGAGGGATGTATTAACAGATATTCCCTGTCCAGTGCTGCTGGTCACCGCAGATCCCCATCTGGGAGCCATTCTTTCCGCAGAAACCGCACAGGAAGCCGTGCAAATTTTACCAAAAGGGGAAGTTGTCCACATCCATGGTGCCGGGCACAATATCCGGCGCGATCAATACCGCCAGTTTTATTCAGAAGTTCGCCCATTCTTAAAAAAATATGGCCGGCGGCAGTAAACGATAGGAATATTTTCTCTTTAACCTTCCCGCCAAACCCATCAAAAGGTCAATCTTTACTGTTCAGCTGAACCAGTAATATTCCTGCTATTGCAGCAGCCAATCCAAATATCTGTTTTTGGGAAAGTGTTTCGCCCAAAAAGACAACTGCCAATAGTGGTATCTGGATTATCATCGAATTGATAATCACACTGGATTCTGCTGCGGTAAGCACCCGCAGGGTGACATTCCATAACGTAAAAGCAAATGCGGTGTTGATAACCGCCAGCCAGAGTATGATCAACCAGCTTATCAGGCCTATTTCCGGTAAACCCTGAAAGAACAATCCCGTTAATAACAGCAGTGTTCCCCCAATACCCATCGTGATCACAGTAATGGTCAGCGGGGAAAGATCGCCAGTGCGGTTAATTGACCGCCCGATCACTGCCGAAATGGAATTGGAAAGCATGGCCAGGATCGCTGCAATCCAGCCGATCCAATTTCCAGGAGATACCTCAATTGGATGGAAAAACACCAGGGCCCCAATTATCGAAAGCATAATTCCAGCCCACTGCCTTAATCCTGGCGTTTCTGATAGAAGCATCATGCTTAAAATCGCCACGACAATTGTAGTAAAACTCAATACCAGGTTCACTGTCACCGCCGGCAGATAAGCCAAACCCATGAACTGGGCTCCCTGCGCAAGGGTATATAGGAGAATCCCCAGGACAAATAAATGCAGCCATTTTGAACGGTTTATGGTCGGAATTTCTCTGCGGTATTTTGACCTCAGAAATACAACCAGGAGAATTAAAAACGCCAGGAAGTATCGCAGTCCGGCAAAGGTCAGTGCAGGGATTTCTTCCAGACCGTATTTGATTAATACCCACGAAGTAGCCCACAGAAAACTGACCAGCAGGTTTTGCAGAATGGCTTTTGTGCGGGGGTTTAAATTTAGTGGCATTATCAGCGCAAATCTATCCTTACAAATGGGTCCTGTAAAGAAATCAACCTCCCATTGGGATAATTATATTCCTGGAGGTTCTCATTGGATTTTAAACCCCTTGGTTATAACGAACATAATCCGTACCCCATAACCTTATCGGATATATAATCAGTTTTGAACGGTAGGAATTTTCTAGAATAAATGTCCCCTGATGCTGTTCCATCCCCATATGAGGGTTTAATCATGGAAGGGTACGCTTTTGAATAAATTCTCCTTATCTGTACAACCATTCAGGCTTGCAGTATGCCGGTTGGATTCCATGTCCCCAATCCCTTCCGAAGCCTTGAAAACTGCATTTTGGTCCCTCACCCACACTGGCAGCGAACTTTCCGTTGTTACGGAGGAAGAGGGTGCTCCGCAGAATTGGCCTTCGGAGAAAGGTTGGCGCTGTCTCCGGGTAAACGGACCGCTGGAATTTGATATGATTGGTGTGATATCTTCAATCTCCTCTGTACTGGCACATGCGCAAATTCCAATTTTTGTCATCTCCACCTACGATACCGACTATATCCTCATCCACCAAAAACATCTCGAAAAAGGGATCACCGCCTTGCAAAAAGCCGGGCATATTGTTTTATCCAATTAATCCGGGTTAGAAATGTTGATTTCCTCTTGGGAAATTCAAAGTCAGGCAGCAAAACGCATATGAATGCCTCTCATCCAGCAAATCCATTTTACAGTTCAATCCTGCCTGTCGGGAAACTGCCCCACCAACTTCTGCAGCGCTTGTTGGGTAAAGCGCCTATTTTTGATAAACGGGTATTGTTCGGACCGGGTATTGGACGGGATTGTGCGGTGGTGGATGCCGGGAAGAACCTGCTCGTTTTTAAAACCGACCCAATCACTTTTGCGGATGATCAGATTGGCTGGTATGCCGTTCAGGTGAGTGTCAACGATATTGCTACAATGGGCGCCCTGCCGCGCTGGTATATGGCAACCCTGCTGCTCCCGGAAGGAAAAACGGATCCCGCCCTGGTAGAGCAGATATTTGAGCAGATATTTGCTGCCTGCCGTGAAATGGAAATATCCCTGGTCGGCGGGCACACTGAAATTACACATGGAATTGACAGGCCGATCCTGGTCGGAACCATGATTGGAGAAGTAGCCCATCATCAGCTGGTTACTCCGCAGGGGATCCAGCCTGGTGACCATATCCTGCTGACCAAGGGGGTTCCCATCGAAGGCACTGCCATCCTTGCCCGCCAGGTCCCCGGCCGGTTGCTGCCAATAATTGGGGAGGATGGCTTGCTGGAAGCTGCCAATTTTCTCTTCCATCCGGGTATCAGCGTGCTGAAGGATGCTCAAATAGCCGTGCACGCCGGTCATGTATCCGGTATGCATGATCCGACAGAAGGTGGGCTTATCACGGCATTATGGGAAATGGCACAGGTTTGCGGAATGCAGCTGCGTGTCAATTTGCAGTTAGTCCCAATACCCGCCATATCCATGAAAATCTGCCAGGCCCTCAAATTGGATGCGCTGAGGACAATAGCTTCAGGATCATTATTAATAGCTGTTTCCGCTTCAGACGCTGCCAGCATCAGCCGGGCACTTGAGGAGCATGGAATTAACTGCACAGATATTGGCAGGCTGGAAAAAGGAAATGCCGGGGTGATTAATATCGCCGGTGGGAGGGATGAACAAGTCCTGCCTGCTCCACGTGATGAGATCTGCAAAATATTTGAAACGTAAAGGAACCCATCTTATGGTCCAGGCAGCCAACCTTGTCCCCTTCCCGGAATCCTACTGGGTCGTACCGGATAAATTTCTCGCTGGTGAACATCCATGCAAACCAATAATTGAGATTAACTCATCAACCCCGTTTACAGAGCCTTCTCGATCTTGGCATCCAGGTCTTTATTGATTTAACCGAAGGGCCGGATTATTCACCCTTGATGGCCAATTTAGATCCCGGTCACGAATGGTAAGCCATTCTACATTCGCTATCCAATTATTGACTACACCTCCCCGGGTGAGGAGCAAATGGTTTCCATTTTGAATACCATCGACACTGCCATCCATTCCGGAAAAAAAGTGTATGTCCATTGTTTTGCAGGCCAGGGCCGCACTGGCACTGTAGTTGGTTGTTACCTGGCACGCCACGGGATTACCGGGAAAGCCGCCCTGGAAAAAATAAAGCACCTTCGCAATGGTTTAGGCGGGGATTCCCCGGAGAGAGATCTTCAAAAGAATATGGTTGTAAATTGGCCGGAGGGGGTTTAATCCAATAAGGCTTAGGTATCGGCTTCCATGTAAGCCACGGCCTGGCTTAAATCATCTTTCATATTCAGCTTGATATGGTGGTTGGTTCGATAATCGCTCACCTGGATCAGGCGGATTTTGTCCCGCATATTACCCTCCACATCGATCCACTCCTCAATCCGGTTAGGCATATCATTAAAAAATGATTATTAAAAATAGTTTTGGGGTCATCCAGGCAGATTGCCAGGGGGTAAATCTGGGATTCAAGCAGATCCTGGAAAAAATGTGTCCCAAGTGAGGGTTCCGGCTGTGGCCCGATGCCCGGTCCGGTCATCTCAATTAAAGATTTACTGTAATAGATGTCTCCATAATCTATTGGTACGCCCAGGTCTGAGTTGGAGCTTCCCCAGCGCCCCGGGCCCAGGCAAATAAAGGATTTGTCTTTAAGCGCCGCATTCAGTCGCCCGACAATACGTCCAAGAGCATACCGGTCCTCCTGGGTTTCAAGGGAAAAATACCCTTCGGGAACCACATAGATGGCATATTCAACCCGTTTTACCAATCCCTTGGGTACTACAAAATGGGTTTGGAAAATGATGTCCTCATCAGGTAAATGGGTAGGCAGTGGTTCCTCATCTGTTGAGAACAGCATCGCCTGCGGCCGGCATTGCAGAATATAAATATTCACAAGTGGATTGGCAGCATAGGGGGTTTCAATATTCACTGCAAATTCCATGTCCACCGGCATATTGTAGGTATTCTCAAGTAGGGACAGGATTTCCTTCATGTTGGAAGCAAAATTTGTGCGATTCATTAATCCGTTAAACGTCAGCACATATCTGCCGTCATCACCCTCAATAACCCTGCTCCGGATGGTTTCAAAAAAATTGTCCTTTTCCACCTGGGCAATATAGCGTAAAGGCAGGTAGGAACTATCCAGGACTTCTGATACAGGTAAGGTCTTGAATTTGTTTTCCTTAAGATCGATCAGGTCAACATAATGCTGCGAATAGCGCACAATGGCTTTTGCATCCGATGATGGCAGCAGAAGGGGATGGCTGAGGGCAACCAGGCGTGGATAATCATTGGCAACCCGGTCAACGGCACGCGTACCTAAACCCCACACCAGGCGGACAAACCCCTGGTCATGCTTTATCTGGGGAGCCCAGCGGAATGCATTCCGGCTGAAAGCCACTCCAGCTGCATGCGGTAATAAATAGTTATGATATGTTTCGCCCTGAACTACCTGAATGAGCAATGCCATGCGTTCATCATAATCCTGCAAACCGCGGCTCCGCCGGTACAAAAGGGCATTCGGGTTCAAAACACACGCAAAAATATGGGCAACAGCATAACATAATGCATGCAGGTTTTCCGAAAGCGTACCCTGGTTGGGTAAAAATATACTGTCATACTTTCCGGCAAAGGAGGTGCCAAAATTATCTTCCAGCAGGCTTGATGAACGGATGATTATTGGTTTATTTCCAACACTTAAAAGCACCCGCTCGAGCCGCTTGAGAAATCCCGGTGAAAATTTTCCACGCTTGTAATCCTGCAAAATATGCGGGTAATCCGCCCGCATTTCATCTTCGCTTTTATATTTTTGATCATTCCAGTGAACCAGGTTATTATGGGACATAAAGTTATAAAGTTCGTCCGATCCGATGAAATAGGATTCGGGTGTTTTCAAACAGTTCTTCAGCGCCGGATTTCCAATCTGTTTAAGGATGCTCAAAGCTAATAGCATGCCAGCAGCTTTTCCGCCAATTCTTCCTGTACCTATCTTGTGCTGTTGTATTTCTGAAAGCTCCGAAATAGTAAACCATTGTTTGGCGATATTAATAAAGCGCAGTTGATCACTGACGATCCTGCGGATGAGGACAACTTTAGATTCCATCAATCGTGCTGAATAGTGCAGACGTTCTTCTTCCGGCAGACTCTCTATTAACATCGCCTGTTCAAATACCAGGTCCAGGGGAGCCAGTTCAGGGTTAATGGAAAGCAGCAGCTTGTCATGGCCAACACCATGTTCACCAAGTACCTCAGCAGTGATGTTTTCAAATTCCTCAATTGGGATATGCTGGCTGAAGAGCAGATCGGTAAGTTGGTCCCGGACACGCTCAAAACGCAAATTCCAGATATCTGGGGGTTCTTCACTGTCCTTTCCGAAACCCTCCCGCTCCCTCGAGGATTGGGCAGCTTCATGTACCTCGCCTTCGAAAGCCTGTGGATCACGGATACCCCGCTCAAAAAGCATCTCTAACATCTTCCTGCGGATGCGCCCGCATAAGATGGGATACTGGGAAAGCGTCATGGTGATTACCATCAACCGGTCAGAAGATGTGGGGGAAATCGTCATACGGCATCGTCCTTGTAGTCACCAATTATAAATGGAAACAGGATGCCCCCGGAGTTAACCCGTGCGGCATCCTGTTTTGTCAATAGGTTGCTGGAAAACCAGGGGAACTTACCCCAGATGCATCGGCATGATAACATGCTGGAAATTATCTTCACCAACCGGGCGCACCAGACCAGGCGCATTATTGGCAATCATCTCAATAGCAACACTAGGGGTCTTGATTACCTCCAGCACTTCCCTGAGAAAACGCACATTAAATGCAATCAAAAGCGCTTCACCCTCAACACTGGCCTCCAGGTTGACTTCTGTTTTGCCTGTTTCTTCGGATTGTGCAGAAATCTCCAGTTCTCCCATATTTTCAGTCCCAGGTTTAAGGTTCAACCGGATTACATTATTCCCATCGCGGGCAATGATTTCCGCCTGGCGGCAGGCTTTAAGCAGCCCGGATGTGGAGATTACGGATTTGGTGCGGTAGGATTTCGGCAGTATTGCCTTGTAATCCGGGAAGTTTCCTTCAATAAGCTGTGATACAAGTTCAGCATCCCGCAAATGGAATAGAACCTGGCCGCGGCCCTTTGGTATAGACATTACAACCGATTGGTCACCATCCGCTGCAATGCGCGCCAGCTCATTCAATGCCCGTGCTGGAATAACAGCCGTTATGGAACGGGTTGTCGGGGTATCAAGGTTTGCTTTGCGGACGGAGATTCGGAAACCATCGGTAGCTGCCAGGGTGATTTCTTGCTCAACCACCGAGAGGGAAACCCCCTGAAGGACTGGCCGGGCTTCATCTGTAGAAGCGGCAAACGCAACTTGATGAATCATGTCCTTCAAATCGGCTACATTCAAGGCAATCCCTTCTTCCAAATCTGGGACTGGCATCGGCGGGAACTCCTGGGCATCGATGCCCTTAATATCCGTGCTGTTCGTTCCGCACAGGACATTCAACGTGAAGGTTCTTTCATTAAGGGAAAGTATGATCTTATCGCTAGGCAGGGCGCTTATGAGATCCGTAAAAGTGCGGGCTGGGACTGTAATGGATCCTTCCTCATCGATTTGTGCCCCAATCCATACAGAGATGCCAAGTTCCAGGTTGGTAGCAGACAATCTCAATCTGCCTGCATCTGTTGTCACCAATACATTGCCCAATACAGGCAGCGTACTGCGTGTTGATACCGCCCGTGAGACCATATTTAAACTTTGTGCCAGTTGGGGTTGGGAAACGGTCACTTTCATGGAATCCTGCCTTTTATTTATGTTGTAGATTAAAAGTATACAACTTTCAGAGCGAAAAATCCAGTTGACAAGGTTGCCCACCAGGTATAGACCTGTTTAAGGATGGGATCATGGCGTTGCAAAAAGGGAGCCAATTTATTTTATGCCGGTTAGAACGGAAAATTCCTCTGGTGGTTGATTTGGCCAATTAGAAGAAATCGATGGAACGGGTTCCTCCATCCTGGATTGCTTGTGCTGCCAAACCGGCACGTAGTTTTAATCCAAAAATCCAATTTCAAGGGATCGATCCGCTTTAGTGCCGTAAACCCGGTATTGAATACCATCAATCGTTTTCGACCGGATATCGCCTGCCAATTCAATGGTTGGCAAGGTCCGTTCCAGCCAGGTCTGTACATCTCCCCAGCTTTCATTCGGGAAAGGCATTTCCGAAAACATCTTAAATACCTCGATCGCCGCTGCATCTGCTGGTTCACCATCCTGGTGGAAATTGGTATCTATTAATTCGACTTGATCTAACGATTTTGTAAAAATTCCAACCTCGATAAGCGTTGTTTCCCCTTCCTGCACACAATTCCAATGGTATGTACCCGGTAGATTTTTTATTTCCTTGCAGCGGAACTGGCGGTCTTCCAGGAAAAGGATGGCATCTGCAGGGATCAATCCCGGAATATTTGCTGTGACGGTTGCAATGGGTGTGTTTTCCTCAATTCCGGATGAATTACCAGGAGTAACTTGACCCTGGTCTTCCATTTGCCCGCCCGGGGTCAGCTCATTTTCTGGGACCTGTGGTTGCAGGGATTGGTTAGCCAAAACCAGTCCGGACCCCGCAACGATGACGAGAAAAATAAATAGGAGAATCAGGAAAATCTCAATTTTTTTCAATAAATCCTGACTCTCTCATGTTTTCTTTTACCAAAGCATTTTTCCACATTAGATTATTGATCTGATCCTTTCATATCAGTGAAGGTGAATTGTACCCTATTATTCTACATACAAGAATCATGCCGTTTTAGGACGGAAACCGGAAAAGGCTGTCCAATTATGCGGCACATCGGGCAGGTTTTTAATGGTATAAAGGAATTATCAATTCCCAGTTTATTTAAAAATTGATTCACACCTGAAAAGGTTCAGGGAGGCTTGTTTTATTAATGATCGATTTCAGCCTATTTATAGAAAACCAGATCTCGATTAAGCAAATAACCTGCGGATTGTTAATATCAGACCTGCACCAGCTGACGGATGAGATGGTGGATGCCATGCTTGCAGAAATAATGGATGCCCGCCAGGAAGATGTGGTTTTCATTCCGCAAGACCCGCATGCCTTGGATGAATATGCCATCTCCCTTGAAGAACGGAATTTAAGCTGGACATTGGGGCATGTCATCGTCCATACCACCGCTTCTGCTGAGGAATCTGCCGCGCTTTCATCCGTGCTGGCGCGTGGTGTCCCCCTCAAGCCAGAGGATCGCTCCCGATATGAAATTCCCTGGCAGGAGATCACCACCGTCCAGCAGCTTTATGACCGGCTGGAGGAAAGCCGCCGCATACGCCGCGCCTTCTTAAATACCTGGCCCACACCCCCTCATCTGGAAAATACCTACTCTCCCGATTTTCCCGGGGACGTCCCCCTTAATGCCATCGATCGCTTCACCCTCGGCCTTTCCCATGACTATAACCATCTGGGACAAATTCGTAAAATTATGGCTCAGGCACGCCGGATGAGGTGACACCTCCTGGTTAATTCCCTTGGCCTGTTCTTGGGAAACCTGGCAGGTTTGATCCGATGGTGAGATGACTGCAAAATGATGAACAGTATGCTGGAACGCTTCTTGAACTCCTTGCACCCCGCCGTGTTAAATTTGGTTATTAAATGTCGCATCCTGGTGATTGGTTCCAATCCCAGCCTGGTTGAAAGGGTTTATCCAAGCTGGAAGACAATTGGCTACGGAACCAGTGTGAAAATGTCAGCCCAGGTTTGCTATATCGAAGCATTGGAGAAATCTGTCCGCTTGGGATTCAACCGGGGAGCATTTCTGCCGGATCCCAAACACCTTTTACAAGGGACTGGTGACCTTTTGCGTTTTATCCAGATTAACCGGGAAAATGAGATAAACAGTACTGCCATACTGGATCTTCTCAGGGCTGCCTGGAAGGAAGCCGCCCAGTTTTAAAAAACGGCATTCTTTCTTTTGGCATTTCCAGTATTTGAATGGTATTGAAAAAATTTACGGTTGGACTCCAAATACTGCAATGTCACTATTACCGTATGGGATGCGGCAGTCATAGGGATGTGGGTTTCTCATTGAATGGCTCATTGACTGCAGTCGTAGGATAAACTTACCTTCCCTGCATAATAAAGAAAAGATATCTTCCAGAAATGTCCTCTATACACCGGGAACTGCTTCACCGGTATTTCTGCTGGATGGCTGCTTGTGATGAAACGGTCCGGTAGGTTCAAAAACTTGACACTTCCCATACACCCATATATAATACGGTAGCCTTCCTTGATAGCTCAATTGGCAGAGCAAGCGGCTGTTAACCGCTAGGTTCCTGGTTCGAGTCCAGGTCAAGGAGCTTTTTATTTAATCACCCAACTTCCAAAACCAGCACCCGTTCCCCCACTATTATCTTGAATCTCCCTGCATCGATATAACTCACACCGTGGAAGCTCTGCCAGGCGGCTGCCCGCTATACCCAGGATGCCAGCATCCGCTGGAAATTCCCGGTAAATATCATCATCTTCTTGCAGGGTAAAAAGCTGCGGGATAAAATCATTTCCCAATTCCCGGGGAGAATTAGAAAAGCTGAAACAATTGTGTGAGGGCTGATCGGTACACCAGGAAATGGGATAAATGCAGACACTCCTGGTTGACCGCTAAACCGTTTCCTTCATCATCGGCCAATCCAGCAAAATAACCTCTGCCAGCAGGCGCGGGTTGACATTGGCATCCAGCCTCCACAAGCCTTGCAGCAAGTCGAAGGTACGTTTCCTGGCAGTCTCCAAATCTACAAAATCCGCAATCCGCAGGATTTCTTCCTGGAAATCCACATTGATAAGATAATCCGGCGTGCCGCTTACCGCCAGGAAAACATCCCTCCACAGCGACAGCCATGACTCCAGTACCAGGCGCAGTTTTTCTCGATCCTGCAGGGAATTTTCAACATAAGCGAATCGCTCACGGCGGTTCAGGCTCAGCATCAGGAGTGCATCCTGCAGGTAAGCACTGCGCTCTTCCATCTCCGCTGGATTCTGATGCAGCCGCAGGGCGGCCCCTGGACTGCCTGCTGAGAGGCGGGCCAGCAGACCTGCCTCTTCCGGGGGAATACCCCAGCGTTCCTGCAAGGCAGTGGTCAGATCCCCCAGCAGCAGCGCATGCAGCTGCAGGACTTCACAGCGCGAGACAATTGTCGGCAGCAGCATCTCAGCAGACTGCGCCGTCAGGACTAAAATGACTTGATCCGGTGCCTCTTCCAGGGTTTTCAACAGTGCGTTTTGGGCGCTCGGTGTGGCATCCTCAAAGTTCAACAGCATCGCCACCCGGTAGGGAGACTGGTAAGCCGTCAATGACAGGGTTTGCTGCAATTGGCGCACCTGTTCTACCTTGATGGTATGGCTGCCCTCTTCAGCCTGGACAATCACCAGGTCCGGGTGCTGCATGCGCCCGATTTGCAGGCAGGTGCGGCATGTTCCGCAAGGGACGCCTGGCGAAACAGGCTGCGGGCAGTTCAATGCCTGGGTAAATCGCAGCCCCAGGGTGCGCCTGCCCACCCCAACCGGACCGCATAAGAGATAGGCATGCCGCAGTCCGCCGGATGTGAGGTGGCTGTTCAGCAAGGTAACCGCCCATTCATTACCAATGTAATCCCAGGTCATGCAATGGATTGTAATGGAGAAGGAGCCAAACCGCAAACCCTGATCCACCCATGTCATTCTGACCGAAGGGAAGAATCACTATCTTTTTGTCATTCTGACCGAAGGGTACTCTTGCTGTCATCCTGACCGAAGGGAAGAATCCTGGCTTTACATTGTTGTCATTCTGACCGAAGGGAAGAATCTTGCTTTACTTTGCTGTCATTCTGACCGAAGGGACTGCGTAGCGTCCCCGACCAGAGGGAGCGGGAGAATTTTAACTGTACTTTGTTGTCATTCTGACCGTAGGGAAGAATCCTGGCTTTCTTTTGTTGTCATTCTGACCGAAGGGACTGCGTAGCGTCCCCGACCAGAGGGAGTGGGGAGAATCTCGCCCTGAAATACCGGTCAGTCATATTCTCACATTGCCCTCCCGGGGATGTTGGGGTTCGGGGGTTGAGCCGCTTTTCCCGATACATAGCCGCACCCCCCATCTCGATGAATTGACATGCCGTCCCCCGGAAGGTACAATCAGCACCACCGATGGATTCCCTCAACCAATTAAATCCCCAGCAGCATCAGGCCGTCACTGCCGGTGATGGTCAAATCCTGGTTCTGGCCGGACCCGGGTCCGGAAAAACACGCGTCTTAACCCAGCGCATCGCCTTTTTGGTGCAGAATAAGATGGTGCGTCCCTACCATATCCTGGCGGTGACCTTCACCAATAAGGCTGCCAGGCAGATGGAATCCCGTTTGCAGAAACAATTGGGAGAAGACCAGACAGCCGATTTATGGCTGGGCACATTCCATGCCATCTGCGCCCGCATCCTCCGCCGCGAAACGGATTACCTGCCAATCAAAGCCAATTTCGTCATCATGGACAGCGATGACCAGGAGAATATCGTCAAGCGCATCATCAAGGAACTTAATATAAATGACAAGCTTTTCCGCCCGGCCAGCGTCCATAATGTAATCTCGCGCGCAAAAAATGACATGCTTTCGCCCGCTGATTTCAATGTTCGCAGCTACCGGGATGAAGTGGTTGTGCGGGTTTATGAGCGCTACAACCAGCGTTTACTGGAAAATAATGCGGTGGATTTTGATGATCTGCTGGTGATGGCTGTCAGGCTGCTGGAAGAGAATCCCCAGGTGCGTGAGCGCTATGCCCGGCGTTTTGAACACGTGCTGGTGGATGAATTTCAGGATACCAACCTGCCCCAGTACCAGCTGCTTAAAGGGATCTCCAGCTGGCACCGTAACCTGTTTGCAGTCGGGGATGAAGACCAGTCCATCTACCGCTGGCGCGGGGCAGATTACCGCAATGTTCTTCGTTTTGAGCAGGATTTCCCCGAAGCCCGCAAGTTCCTCCTGGAACAAAACTACCGTTCAACCCAGAATGTGGTGGACGCCGCTCGTTCTGTGATCGACCGCAATACCCTGCGCACTCCCAAAAAGCTGTTCTCGGAACGTGGTTCGGGTTCACAAATTGTCCTTTATGAAGCCATGGATGACCACGCCGAAGCAGCTTATGTTGTGGATACCATCCAGCAGCTAACTTCACGAAGGCAGGCCCGGGCTTCCGATTTCGCCGTCATGTACCGTACCAATGCCCAGTCCCGCCTGTTGGAAGAGGCTTTTATGCGGGCGGGTGTGCCTTACCGGCTGGTGGGGGCGCAGCGTTTTTACGGCCGGCGCGAGATCAAGGACATAATCGCCTTCCTGCGCCTGGTTCACAACCCGCTGGATGAAATCAGCCTGCTGCGGGTGATTAATATTCCTCCCCGCGGGGTTGGTGATAAAACAATCATCTCTTTACAGCTTGCCGCACAGGAGTTTAGAACCAGTCCCGGTGAAATTCTTTTGGACCTTGGAAAGAATGGCCCTCAATCTGTCTACTGGGAGAAATTCAGGGGTCATGGGCTTGTCGTATTGTCCGATTTTGGCGCCATGCTGGCCGGCTGGCAGGAAGAAGCCGGCCAACTCAGCCTGCCGGAGTTATTTGACCGCATTCTCAAGGATATCCTCTACCAGGAATTCATCGAAGACACCAGCGATGAAGCGCTTGACCGCTGGTCCAATGTGCAGGAGCTGCGCCGCCTGGCTTACGAATACGAGCAGCGCGGCCTGGTGGATTTCCTGGAAACGCTTGCACTGGTTTCCGATCAGGATACCCTGCCGGAACAGACCGACGTCCCCACCCTGCTGACGCTTCATGCAGCCAAGGGTCTCGAATTCCCCCGGGTGTTTATCATCGGCTTGGATGAAGGGCTGCTTCCCCACAGCCGCTCCCTGGATGAGCCTGAAGAAATGGCTGAAGAACGGCGCCTGTTTTACGTTGGGATCACCCGCGCCAAAGATCAAGTTTATCTGGTGCGGGCCGAACGGCGCAGCACATACGGCAGCTATGAAATGAGCATCCCATCCCGCTTCATTGAAGATATTCCCGATGATCTCGTGCAGCATCAGGGGTCCATCCGCCAAAACCGCCGGCGGGAACAAACCTGGCAGCCACAGAGCCGTTGGAGTACCGTTTTCACCCCCCAAACCCCGATTACAAAGCCTTCCCGTGCAATGATCCAGCCGCGCTTCCCGGACGGCACCCATATTCGTCATGCAACCTGGGGGGATGGTCTGGTGCTTGAAAATAAAATCACTGCCGATGGCGAAGAGGAAATTGTCGTCCACTTTGAAAGCGTTGGCATTAAACGCCTGATTGCTTCCCTGGCAAAGCTGGAAAAAATAGACTGATACCGCCTGATCCGTCCTGCAAAGACTGTCCCAAACCTTCCCGCGTAATATTTTCTTCCAATAATTATTCCGGCAAAACGTTGACAGGGACTATCCCTTAAGGTATGCTTAGTGCCGTCCGGGTGGGACCGGCGCGGCGGAATCCGCTGAACCCCGTCAGATCCGAGAGGAAGCAGCGGTAAGGTGGCCTTTCCGGGCGCCGCCGGAGCGCCTGCCCGGGCACTTTTATTCCCGGGACGAGAGAGTATATGGATCACCCGCCAATCTGCAATTATGAAGGGTCCGATTACCAGGCTTCCTTTTGGGATAAGGGGGGAAGGGGTTATGAGGATGCCGTAGAAGCGCTGGCCCTGGAGCGTCTGCTGCCAAAATCAGGCCGGTCTGATGCTCGAGTTGGGCGCCGGCGCAGGACGCAACACCCCCCGCTATCAGGGTTTTGAGCAGATCGTTCTGGTAGATTATTCCCGCACCCAGCTCATGCAGGCCAGGGACAAACTTGGGGAATCCCCGCGCTACCGCTACATCGCCGCCGATATTTACCGGCTGCCATTCGTCAGCGGATTGTTCAACTGCGCCACGATGATCCGCACACTGCACCATATGGCAGAACCCCGCCAGGCACTCGATCAGGTTTCCAATACCCTGCAAAATGGGGCCGGTTTTATCCTGGAATTTCCAAACAAGCACAACCTGAAAGCCATTTTACGCTATGCCCTGCACCGGCAGAGTTGGAACCCCGCCTCACCGGAACCGGTGGAGTTTGCCTCATTAAATTATGATTTTCACCCCGCCGCAGTGCGCTCCTGGCTCCAATTAAGCGGTTTTGCTGTGGACCGGATGCAGCCTGTTTCTTACCTGCGTGTCGGTTGGATGAAACGCATTCTCCCCTTGAAATTATTGGTGGGACTGGAAAAAGCCATGCAGTCAATTGCCGGTTGGTGGCAGCTCACGCCGAGCATTTTTGTCCAGGCTCACCGCCTTGGTGAACCTGCTCCTGCCGCACCCGGGGAGTTTTTCCGCTGTCCGGCTTGCGGGGCAGCACCGCTTCCGGATACTCCTCCCATGATCATCTGCCCTGGCTGCCAGCGCCAATATCCTGTAAAGGACGGGATATATGATTTCCGTATCCAGGAAAATACAAAAACAAATCAAATAATTGCCGGTTAATATCACTTCCCATAGGGTTTCATTTATAAATTTTATAAAACCGCCTGGTGGTGTGATTATTGAATTTTTAATCTCTAATTTGGTAGTAAAGTTGCGGATTGATCTGTTCCAATTGGCTGGACTTACCTGTTAATCCCATCCAGAGACCAATTCCAGCCGATAAAATACCCAGCAGAATTCCCATAAACACAAACCATTTTCGCAATCGTGGTTTTGAAGCCAATTTCACAGCGCCTAACCAGAAACCGAAAATTCCCAGGATGATCAGCGCCGGCAAAAAATCTGCTTGGTATCTCATCGAAGAGAATCCATAAAGGATATCCGCCATAAACGTTACAGTAATAATCAGGATTAACGTGGATACCCACCACATGCGGTCCCGGTCATCCAGAAAATGATCCATTTTTCCCCTGCATTCGGAAGGGTATTTCTTATAGTAAACCCTCCTCAGGAGGATTACGGGCGGTATGATTGCAAATATAAGAAATGGAACGACGATCCAGATACTCGCAGTCGGTTCCTGGAATTGATAAAATTCCGGCAGCCGGATGAAAAATGGCCAGTCAGATTCATTTAAATATGGGGCGTGGATAAAGGGAAACTCATTAGGGGTGATATCCAGAGGACGGAGCAGGTAGTTATACAGGTTGGGAAGGATGTATCTGACCGAAAAGTCCTGCGGGGGTGTATTGCTTGCATAAATGTTGCTGAGTTGAAACCGGTGTCCGGTTTCAAATATCGATCCGAAACGGATCAGGTTGTACCATGCCAATCCTGCCGCTCCTAATATCAGCGGAAATAGGTAAAAAATGAATCCAGCAGTTGGCATATTCCCGTCACTTTTTTTCGAGCGCTGAATGACCAGCCAGAGTATCATGATGGTCAATCCGGCAACCGGTACAACCAAAACAGTCCGGCAGCCAACCGCCAGTGCACCGCTGAAACCTGCCAACATAAGCCCGGGTATATTGACTTGATTCTCCGAGAAACTGGTAAAACTCCACAATAGTGCCATCATAAAAAAGAATTGTCCGCCAGAGATGGCTGCTTCATAAACAGAAGGACGCGTCAATAGATAGGGTATTGGATTCGATAAACCCAATAATAAAATTGCCGGTATGACCAACACCCCTGGTAATGTGGAAAACCATCGCTTGTAAATGAAAATCGTTAATAAACTCCCTATTATCAGCAACCCTACCAAAAATACAAAAACAATTTGCCCATCTGATATGGACTGTGGAACCACAAATTTCACAATAGCCGCAAGCAAGGCTGGAACTGGCCCCCAGTATAGATAATACTTGCCCTGGTACAGGCTGGAATCCCATATGTAGTGCATCCCCTTTCGGGATTCCAGATCATAAGGATTGGGGAGTTGAACAAGCTCTTCAGGCGGTGATTCCAATAAATATGTCTGCCCCATCAAAAAAGCCCTGGCTAATTTATCGCTATAAGTTGTCTCTCCTTCCCAGAATGTCCATTCTCCCCCGGTTACCAGCCAGAATTGGATGCAGCCCACTATAGGAACCAGCAGGAGTGTCATTAGAATTGCCAGCCTGATGTTTGAAGACTGGAAATACCTTATTATTGGAAATTGGTTGACTCTATTTTGAATCGCTTCGAATGTTCCATAGATGGTATTTCTAAGGTATGATTCACCCCAGCGCTTGCCCCATTGCTGAAAAATTCTTCTCATCCTCTGTATAAGTGGAAGTTCCACCCACCAATTCGACATTTTTATAAACTGGTTTGAGATTTGTGAATGAAAATGCCTGAGAACCAGGGCAATGCCCAGGCACAATCCAAAAACGAACAGGAAAAGACGGCTTTTCCCCCACTCTGAATTATTGTCAATTCCAAGTTCATAGGCAAAAACCGCAATACCGATTGCCACCACACCGGTGAATAGGAGTAGTTTTTCCAATAAGGATGAAAGTATTGCGCGGTTCATTGTTTTCTTAAATTGGAGGCTGGATTGTATATTGAATAGACAGACGGCCTATTAACCAATTTTACACTTTCAGGTTAATTTTTTTCAACAATCCAGAAATGAGA
>CAVVGZ010000009.1:0-102406 GCA_963747965.1 uncultured Chloroflexia bacterium
ATGCCAGACTACACAGGCAAGCTACTGGCAGTATTTGAATCTGAGAAGATGAAATGCGCCGACAAACCTGATATATCCTCTGCCCTCCCGGAAGGAACCCGGCGAAGTCCCCGACCCACAGGGGAAAGGGGAGACGGCGAGCCCCTAATTGAACCATTGAGCAACCGCGAGCTGGAAGTGCTCAAGCTGCTGCGAAGCGATTTATCCGGACCGGAAATCGCCCTACAACTGAGCGTGTCGATAACACCTTCCGCACCCACACCAAAAATATTTTTATCAAACTGGGGGTCAACGACCGCCGGGCAGCTATCCGGCACGCTGAAGAACTCAAAATATTCTGACTCACCCAAAATAACCAACTCCCACCCCGGCAGTTGTCCAAAAGACTTCTGGCGGGATTTTTGATTTTGTAAAGAAAATCACAACCTCAATCACATCATGTTGTGATGACATCTCACATGATCAAGTCGTAAACTTTGGGCAGATAAACAAAGAAAGGAAAAAACCGTGACTTTGTATGAGTGACAAACCAAGCCCCGACGAAAAACGTAACCATCCACCCTGCTATGAAATCCGCCTCAAGGGACACCTGGACGGCCAGTGGACGGACTGGTTAGCGGCTTGACCATCACGTTGGAAGAGGATGGCTCGACACTTCTCACTGGCCCGGTAATTGACCAAGCCGCATTGTACGGGTTGCTCAAAAAAGTGCGTGATCTGGGTATGCCTTTGGTCTCGGTCAGTACTGTTGAACCGGGCCAGACAGATATATCAGACGTCAAATAGTAAATGGATAAAAGCACATAGGAAAGGAGGTTTGCCTTTGATATTATTTCCAGCCCTGTTCAGCCCTTGGGAATAGGGTGGCTACCACAATTTTATTCAAGTCCAATTTAAAGAAACTCATTCATATCGTTCAAAAAAGGAGATACAAAATGAACAACTTCAGAAAGCTCGCAATAAGTGCGGGAATACTATTTATCATTTATACAAGTGTAGATGTACTCAGCTTCCTTTTTCTGGGACCTGTGAATTCTACGAATTATCTAGTTAGTGTTTCTGAAAATGCAGGCCTAGTAGGAGCAGGAGCCTTTCTTTTATTAATCGGTGGTGCTTGCGCTTCTGGGATTGCAATTTCGCTGTATCCGGTGCTAAAAAAATTCAACGCAACGCTAGCTCTTGGAGCTGTTGGTTTCAGGATTTCGGAGGGAGCCTTACGTTTTGTTTCTGTTTGTATCCTGTTATCAACAATTACATTAAGCCAGCTATTTGTTAAAGCCGGAGCTCCGGAATCATCATATTTCCAAACTTTAGGCGAATTGCTACTTGCAGCTAGAGGTTGGGTGAGCCATGTTGGGGCGCTGCTGGCTTTTTCCATTGGGTGTACGTTATATTACATCATTTTTTACCAAACAAAATTAGTTCCGCGATGGATATCGGTCTGGGGTCTTGTTTTCGGCATTTTGGGCATAGTATCATGCGCGTTAGTCAGTACCGGTCTCATCGCTCCTTTTAGTACGGTGCAAGTCGTTATGCTTATTCCAATGTTGCCACAGGAAATCGTTCTGGCGGTATGGCTGATCGTGAAAGGATTCAATCCATCTGCAATCGCTTCCCTGTCTGCGAAAACAGCGACGAACTAGCTTTTGAGCGCGGCATAGATTTGCACTACAGAGGAGAGGAAGGGCTGAAAACCCTCCCTAAAACCCTCCCCGCTCAGGTCCATGGTAATGCACGTGGAATTGACCTTAAACAGCGTAGACCACTGGTCACAAGGAGAAAATAAAATGTTAAAAAGAGGTTCGATAGTTCTTTCAATATGGTGCGGCATCAACATTTTCCTTGCCTTCCATAATATTAACCATTGTCGTCTTTCTCAATGGAAACTCCCCAATTTTGCAAGTAGCTTCTTTTTCAGAGGCTGAAATCGCCAGCCTGTCTGCCAAGGTCATTGCATCGCTCAATGCTTTGACCATCCTGTACAATTCTTGTTCGGTGGTTGTCTCAGTCCTGGTGTGGTCTCTCATCCGAAAGAACCTCATCGCCGGCCAAAAATGGGCCTTCTGGGTGTTGCTGTTCGTGATCGGCTTTGTGGAAGTGATGGCCTTCATCGCCTCTGCACCCATCGGAAACGCACGCTGGCCGGTGAATGTTGTTCAGAGCGTTCTCTACCTGACAGGAATTTGCCTGTCGGGATTTTCGATTCTCAAAGGAGTAAAAAATGAATTCAGTCACTAAAATCGCCAGAACCGCCGGTGTGCTTTACCTGCTATATGTAATCACCTCGGTCATCGCAAACCTACTCGGGAAATTCGTGTTCGTGGAAGCCGCGGTCACTGTTGATCACATCCTGACCCACGCCACTCAATTCCGTATTGGCTTTGTGATCAACCTCTTCTCCGTCGTTCTTTTCCTTTTGGCAGCCTGGGCATTGTACGTGCTGTTGAAACCGGTGAATAAAGACCTGGCTTTACTTTTCCTGTTATTTAATGTTGCCGGTTTTGCTGTCTGGTTAATCAGTTCACTATGCCTGTTTGCCAGCCTGGTTATCTTGAATGGGTCTGAAACCATCAAAGCGTTCCAGCCGGATCAACTGCAGGCACTGGCGGTGTTCTTCTTCGGTTTATATAAAACCGGGGTTGTTATTGCCCAGGTGCCTTACGGGGTCTGGCTCTTCCCCCTCGGTTACCTGGTTCTAAAATCGGGCTTTCTTCCAAAGATATTGGGCATGCTGTTGATCGCAGATGGCATTTGCCAATTCGTTTATGTCTGCCAGCGGCTGATCTTCCCTGACCTCGCGGTCATCGCATATCCCTGCCTGGTGATCAGTTTTATTGCTGAAGTCTCCCTGGCTTTATGGCTTGCCATCA
Organism: uncultured Chloroflexia bacterium; assembly: GCA_963747965.1. GTDB lineage: Bacteria > Chloroflexota > Anaerolineae > Anaerolineales > Anaerolineaceae > CAVVGZ01. The sequence goes on from CAVVGZ010000009.1 coordinate 2,871, forward strand.
AGGCTGTGAAACCACGCTTGTCCGCGAATCCGGAATAAAGAAAAGAGTAAAGATGATAAACAAAAAAGGAATCTTGAAAAAGGTGTTGGTGCTGACTCTGGTAGGAGGCCTGGCTTTCTGGCTGGCTAACTTCGCCATTTCCCGAACCGCTATCGCTGCGGAATACCGGGATGCCATGTCCATTTCTTATTATCCGATGCTGCTTGAATCCCTGATCGGCGGTTTGATCATCGGGTTGTGGGTCAGTTATCCTTTGCTGCGTTTCTATGACAGAATTCCGATAAAGGATCCGATCCTTAAATCAGTCCTCCTGAGCTCGCTTGTGCTGGTCATCGTCACAATCCTGCTCGGCGGTCCCTCAAGTTTTTACGCAACAAGTAATGTATTGCGGTACTTCATCATCGGCACAGTATTTAACGTGATCCGCATCACCGCCCTGGGCATCGCGATTGGCTATGTGTATAAGAGGCAGCACAGGGAAATCAAATCAACCGAAGTCGCAGCCAGCCCTGCCGGATTGGAATAAGGAAACAGTCATGCAAACCAGGGTCACAGGTCAAGCTAAAGCTGCAGGCTTCTCGAGAATTCTCAAAGAGACTGCTTATCTTGGCGGCAATAGGAGGCGCGGCATTCTGGATAACTGATTTCATAATGGCAGTTTCCCCAATTGCCGCAGCCTATAAAGCCGCGTTCTCGATCTCTTCTCTGCCTGTAGCTCTGGTTGAAGCGCTGGCTGGCGGACTGGTGATCGCATTCGTCGTCAGTTTTGTCCTGCTTCGTTTCTTTGACAGGATTCCCGGCAAAAATCCCATCCTCAAGGCATTGATCCTTAGCTTTAGCTGCCATGGCAATTATCGAAGTCCTTTCAACCCTTGTAGACCCGGCTCATGCCTCCATCTACCTCCTGCTCGACACAGGAATGAATGTACCAAGGTTTCTTGCCCTTGGATTTGTGATTGGCTATGTATTTGATAAGCAAAACAGAAAGGCTCAACGATGAAAGCAATTATCTGCCCCAGGTATGGTTCACCGGATGTTCTTCAACTCCGTGAGGTGTTGAAACCAGTGCCGCAAGAGGACGAGGTGTTGATCCATATTCATGCAGCCTCTCTCAATTCGCGTGACTTACGCATGCTGCGGGCGAAACCAATTTTTATGCGACTGATGCCTGGTGGTTTTTTCCGTCCAAAAAACAAGATCCTTGGTGCTGATTTCGCCGGCCGGGTTGAGGCAATTGGCGGGAATGCCAGGCGGTTTAAACCGGGTGATGAGGTTTTCGGGTATATGCCCAGCGCAACCGGTCGCGGCACTTTTGCAGAATTTGTATGCGCCGATGAAAAAACGATATCCCTCAAACCTGCCAACCTCACGTTCGAACAGGCGGCAGCGGTCCCTTTGGCGGCGATGACCGCCCTGCAGGGATTGCGTGACAAGGGGAACATTCAACCCGGGCAAAAGGTGTTGATTCAAGGTGCATCTGGCGGTGTGGGGACCTTCGCCGTGCAGATTGCCAAAGCTTTTGGGGCTGAAGTCACCGCGGTGTGCAGCACGCGGAATCTGGAATTAGCCCGTTCCCTTGGGGCAGATCATGTCATCGATTACAAGGTAGAAGATTTCACCCAAAACGGGCAGCAGTACGACCTAATCCTAGCTGTGAACGGATATCATCCGATTTCAGATTATCTGCATGCATTAAAACCGGAAGGAAGCTATGTCGTTGCTGGCGGCTCGATTTTTCAACTCGCCCAGGCGGCGAGCCAACAGGAAAAAAGTCTCCAAGACCGAGAGCCAGAAAATATATATTGCTTCGCTGGTGCAAAGCCAAAAAGATCTGATCTTTATAAAAGGACTCCTCGAAAGTGGGAAGGTGATACCGATTGTCGATGCCTGTTACCTACTCAATGAAACAGCAGAAGCTTTCTGGTATTTCGAGAAAGAACATTCCAGGGGAAAAGTAGTCATAAGTGTGGTCTGATTCAATATTAATGCTTACTAGCAGTTTGAAGTATTGGGACGTGCTGTATACTTGAATTATGGCAGTTCCAATCCTAGCAACGAAGCTCTACATTCCCCAACTACGGTCTGGTATCATCCCCCGCCCTCGTCTGATTAAGAGGATGAACGAGGGGGTAGCAAAGGGCAGTTTGCTGACGTTGGTCTCAGCACCTGCGGGCTTTGGCAAAACCACCCTGGTCAGCGAATGGGTCTCCGTTGCGAGCATCCGAACCAGGTTCAGTCGCCTGGCTGTCACTGGACGAAGGGGATAACGACCTCTCCCGCTTTCTGACCTACCTCGTCGCTGCTTTGCAGACGATTGCGGCGAATATTGGAAAAGGTGTGTTGGGTATACTTCAGTCCCATCAGCCACCACCAATCGAATCGATTTTGACAACCCTGCTCAATGAAATCACCACTATCCCGGAAAATTTCATCCTTGTCCTTGGATGATTACCACATGATCGATTCCAAACCGGTCGACCAAGCCCTCACCTTTCTGCTCGATCACCTGCCGCCGCAGATGCACCTGGTGATCACCACCCGCGAGGATCCATCCCTGCCCCTTTCCCGCTACCGTGTCCGGGGACAATTGACCGAACTGCGCGCAGCCGATCTGCGCTTTACCCCTGAGGAAGCCGCTGAATTTCTCAACCAGATGATGAACCTCAACCTTTCGGTGGAAAACATCGCCGCCCTGGAGACCCGCACCGAAGGCTGGATCGCCGGTCTGCAATTGGCCGCCCTCTCCATGCAGGGACGGGAAGACATCGCCAGTTTTATCCAGGCTTTCACCGGCAGCCATCGTTTTGTGCTGGACTATCTGGTCGAAGAAGTCCTTCAGCACCAGTCTGAACATATCCGCAGCTTCTTACTGCAAAGCGCTATTCTCGACAGGTTTTGTGCTCCTCTGTGCAATGCTGTCACGGAGCGGGAAGACGGCAAAGAAATGCTGGATGTCCTGGAACGTAATAATCTATTCCTCATTCCGCTTGATGATAAGCGCCAGTGGTATCGCTATCACCACCTTTTCGCCGATGTGCTGCAAACCCACTTGATGGAGGCGCAGCCTGATCGGGTAGCTGCCCTGCATTGGCGGGCGAGCGTATGGTATGAGCGGAACGGTCTGCAATCCGATGCCATCCTCCATGCGCTGGCTGCTAAAGACTTCGAGCGCGCCGCGGAATTGATCGAACTGGCCTGGTCAGCAATGGACATCAGTTACCAATCCTCCACATGGCTTGGCTGGGTCAAAGCACTGCCTGACGAGTTGATCCGCACCCGGCCGGTTCTCAGCGTGGGTTATGCCTGGGCGTTGCTGGATGGCGGCGAGTTGGAGGCCAGCGAGGCCTACTTGCATGACGCCGAGCGCTGGCTGGACACGCCGACGGATAAGATGGTCGTGGTGGATAAAGAACAATTTCGCTCGTTGCCAGCTTCGATCGCCACCGCCCGGGCTTACCGCTCCCTGGCGCTTGGCAATGTCCCCGAAACCGTAAAGTATGCCCGGCAGGCGCTCGAACTCACCCCCGAAGATGACCAGGTCAGGTACATCCAGGCCATCTCGCTCCTGGGGCTTGCCCAGTATGCAAGCGGAGACCTGCAGGCAGCCGAGCATTCACTGGCCGATTTCCATACAAACCTGCGGAAAACCGGCGAAATCCTGACCCTGATCGGCATCACATTTCTCCTGGCCGACATCAGGGTGGCGCTGGGCCGCCTCCATGAGGCGGAAAGCATCTATCAGCAAACCTTACGCCTCGCCACCGGCCAGGGCGAGCCCATACCCCTCGGAACGGCAGACTTGTATCGCGGCCTCGGTGAGCTTTACGTTGAATGGGGCGACCTGGAAGCCGCCGCGCAACACTTGCTGACCAGCCAGAAGCTGGGCGAGCAGACCGCCACGACGGATTGGCCGCATCGCCTGTGCGTTTCCCAGGCCCGCCTGAAGGAGGTGCAGGGAGACCTGGATGGCGCGCTCGCTCTGCTTGATGAGGCGGAGCGCGTGACTATTCGAGGCCCCCTGCCCGATGTGCGTCCCGTCGCGGCTTTGAAGGCGCGGGTCTGGCTCAAGCAGGGCAGGCTGGCCGAAGCCCTGGGGTGGGCGCGTGAGCAAGGGCTATCGGTGAATGATGACATCCGCTACACGCGCGAGTTCGAGCACATCATGCTGGCCCGGGTGCTTATCGCCGCCGGTAAATGCAATCAGGAGGCTGGTTCCCTTGACGAGGCTGCCCGTCTGCTGGAGCGACTCCTGCAAGCAGCAGAAACTGGCGGCCGGCTGGGCAGCGCCATCCAAATCCTGCTGCTGCAAACCCTGGCGTTCCAGGCGCAAGACAACCTCCCCCGCGCCTTCGCACCGCTGGAACGCGCCCTGGCCCTGGCCGAGCCGGAAGGCTATGTTCGTACCTTTGTGGATGAAGGCGAAGCGTTGCGGTTGTTGATTGAAAAACAATATCACAATCGAGACCATCCTCTGAGCGGTTATGCGCACAAAATCCTGGCTGCCTTTACACAACCGGTGGCTGCGCCAAAATCAGCCCGTCCTGGCCGGGCCAGGGCAATCATCCATCAAAAATCAGACATGATAGAGCCTTTGAGCGAACGTGAGCTGGAAGTGCTCAGGCTGCTCCGAAGCGAATTAAGCGGCCCAGAAATTGCCCAACAACTGATTGTGTCGCTCAACACCTTACGCACCCACACCAAAAACATTTTCAACAAACTGGGCGTCAACAACCGCCGGGCGGCCATCCTCCGCGCTGAAGAACTCGATTTGTTTTAGCTGGCCGTAAATCACCTACCCAAGCCCCGCCCGGTGTCACAAACCACCTGCCGGGGTTTTTTTGTTTTCCGCCATTAATCACCACATCAATCACATCATGTGGTGATGACACCTCCCCACCTCCGGCGGTATCCTAAGGGCAGATCAACCACAAGAGAAAAACATGAGGCACAAAATGATTGACACACCGACCTCGAATGCTCAGTATTACGAAATCCGCCTGAAGGGACACCTGGAGGCCCGCTGGGTGAAGTGGTTCGACGGCCTGGCCATAACGCTGGACGAGAACGGCAACACGCTCCTGAGCGGCCCGGTGGTCGATCAGGCTGCGTTGCATGGTTTGCTCAAAAAAGTGCGTGATTTGGGCATGCCATTGGTCTCGGTCATTCAAGTCGAACCCGGGCCTCCTACTCCTCTCCCGCTTCGGGGACTTCGCGGGACAGGCCCGGAGGATCAGTTAGACGTCAATTAGTAAACGGATTTTAGCTGCCTGGAAAGGAGGTATGCCTTAGATAAGATTTCTAGCCCATTTAAGCCCTTGGTAACAGGGTGGTGACCAAAAATGTATTTAAGTCCAATTCAATGAAACTCAACCATATCGTTCAAAAAAGGAGATAAGAATGAAAAATTTACAAAAAATGGGCGGCATTGCCGCACTGTACGAGGCAGCAGCATACATAGTGGGTATGATTGGTTTTCTCGCCGTAGTGGACGTTTCTAGTGTTGCTGACCCTATCCAGAAGGTGGCTTTAATGGCGGACAACCTGGCCTTCCTGTCCATGCTGCACCTGATTGTCTATGTTGGATGGGGCTTCTTTATGGTTATCCTGGCGCTAGCGCTCTACGAGCGGCTGAAGGCCGGCTCACCAGCAATAATGCAGACCGCGACCGTCTTCGGGATATTCTGGGGCTGCGTGATCATTATAAGCGGCATGATCCACAACGCCGGCATGCAAACCGTCGTCGATCTTTATAGTAAAGACCCGACTCAGGCTGGGACGGTCTGGTTGACAATTGACTCTGTCCTGGGAGGATTAGCCGGCAGTAATGAAATCATTGGCGGCATATGGATTTTACTGTTAAGTTGGGCAGCTTTGCGCACAGGGGAACTTACCAAAGTACTGAACTATATTGGCGTAGCGGTCGGTGTAGCAGGCATCATCTCGATTGTCCCGGTTCTCGCCGGGCTGTTTATTTACATTTTTGCGCTGGGTCAGATTGTGTGGTTCATTTGGCTGGGGATTATGCTGCTGCGCAGCAATCCGGGCAATACAGCGTAAAAGTCGGATGAGTTCGCACAACAGGGCAAAACAAGAAAGGAGAAAATGATGAAAATCTGCATTATTGGGGCATCTGGAAAACTCGGGACTTACATGGTACAGCACGCTCTGGATCGGGGCCATGAGGTGGTCGGAGTCTGCCGGGAGCGCAGCGTGAGCAAACTTGAGGCTTTCAAAGGGCGCATCACAGTCATTCCCGGTGCGACAAACGACCGTCAGGTGATTCAGCAGGCTGTCGCTGGCTGCGACGGGGTCCTCACTGTACTGGTTCCATGGGGAGCCAACCACTATTCGACGGGTACGGCTCAGGCGGTCATGGACTACGCCCGGCCGGAAGCGCGTCTCATCTTTTCCTGCGGCTGGCATATCACCCGGGATGGCAAGGATGTGTACCCGCGGTCCTTGAAAGCACAGGAGATCTTCGCCCGCTGGTTTGGGCGGTTCACTCGCCTCATAGATATCGACGACCAGGTGGAAGCGTGCCGGCGGGTGTTTTCCAGCCCAACCCGCTGGACAGTCGTGCGCGGCAGCGATCTTGAGGAAGGTGAGAGCCAGGGTTTGCCCGTTTGGAGCAGGCATGTAGGTGATCCCATCCTCCAGAGCAATCGGACACGCCGTGTGGACTACGCCCTGTTCATGGTAGCCGCACTTGAGAACGACTTGTTAATCCACGAGGCCCCGGCCATTGTCGGATGCCGCACCCCCTCGGCTGTTTTGAATTTTAAGAAGCCATCGATGGAAAAGGTTCCCACAACTGCACCCGTCAACCAGCCAGCTGCCGCCCCAATAAATGGGCCTAATCGTTAGATTGCTTACCGTGGAACTTACCAATTGAAGAATTGCAACCTGGGAAGCCAGATCGCGAACTGCACACAGTACAGGGGAAATTTGATTATTGCCTTGCAGTTCGCGACCTGTATTTTGTGGTTGACACGGTTGTCATTGCAAGCGATTTACCCGCAAGTTACACAGTACCCGGGTCTCCGATACGGAATGTTGGCAGCCTTTACGATTGTGGTACTATGCGCTTGTGTCGACAACATAATATTACAGCGCCCGGAACATCACACTCCAGCTGCTCGAGCTGCCTCCCAGCCCGGCGATGAACGGAAACGGCGGGTTTTTAGGGTCTCGCCTGGCGGTATAGTTGATTCCCTTAGATATTGGTGCTATTGGTATTCTTTCTTCTCATCCTCATCTTTTACCCACATATTAGCTATCTTAACCAGAAGTTAGCCAACCAATTGGCTCCGATTAGAACGGTCCTATTCAGGTCGGTACTGAAAAGCCATAGCTGCCTATCAGACGGATGAAAGTTGATCAGTTTATGCAGCTCAGTTCCTCGTTTAAGCTATTTTACCGGCTGGCGTATGATGGTCTTGTACTTTTCAGGTGGGACCCGGCGCGGATCATTCATGTAGATCTCGTGATGTTTGCCATTAAGGGTGTACCCCTGTTCAATAGCGAAACGATGAAGGTTAGCGATGGTCGGACCTTCGTCAGCGTAAGGTCCGAAGTACATGATCTGTACACTGGTTCCCTCATCATAAGTTTCCAGGCGGGCTTTATCAGCAAACGGCGCCTTGCCTTTGGCAACAGCCTGTTTTTTGGCTTCCTCAAAGAGCGCCGGGGTGATGAAATCGGGTTGCAGAATCATCATCGTCCAATCCCAATCGGACTTACTTGCGGTGCTGAATTTGGTCATGTCGGGCACCCACCATAATCCTTCAAGGCTCATCACCCCGTAATCTTGCTCAAGCGTTTTCTTGACATAAAATTTTAAGGTGTAGGCAAGACTGTATAGGGTTTGCAATGCGTCCACATATTCTGAAGAAACGTTTGGATCACCGTGTCCATCCACCATGATAAAGGGCAGGGAGGGAACCTCGATAATCGAAGGGATTTTGGCTGATGGTGAATACAGGTTTTTATATTGCTTTTTAAGATCCAGTTTGTTCATGGTGTTTTCCTCCTGCAAGGTAAGTGATAAGGAATTTTTGCGACCAATCCAACTCTGCTCGCAGCTGGACAAGTGAATACTCGAACATTGCATTAACGTGCATTGGTATTCCGGACAGGGTAAGTGTAGGGTGATGTGAAATTTCGTCAATCTTACTGGCCAGAAAAGTAATCCGTTGATTAAAAGCTCTCTCAACCTCATCAAAGGTTAGGAGAGGTAAACAAGAAAGACCCAACAGAAAATGCAGGTCGCCACGGCCTTCAGTGGAAAGTGCCTGCCAAATACCGTCATGTAATACCTTGTGACCATGAGGCGTAGCACTGAAGACCTTTTTAGCGGGTCCGCGTCCTGCGGCAGGCTGTAAAGTGGCGCCAGCCAGTCCCTTTTTCACCAGGCCATTCAGAATGAAGTAAATGGAAGAGAAGGCTATTTCCGTCCAGTCACGCATGCCGCGCTCTTCGATAACTTGCTCCAGCTCATATCCGTGGCGTGGTTTTTCCGCAATCAAACTAAGGATCGCCAGTTCCGCATTGGTTAACATATATTCTGTCATACGAATATTATATCACTATAATATTTAAAGTCAAGATCTGTGTGCTTCCGAAAATACTGTTTAGGAAATCACATTGAGCTTTCCAAAAAAGAGGCTCCGCAACCTAATTAGGATAGCCTCTTCCTTATTTATTCCCTTCGAGATTTTTGGTAAGATACATCTGACAGTCAATTAATTTGAACCGAAAATTAGTAGCAAAGACAAGTAACACACCGGTCGTATAAAATTTCCTGTATAGAGAAAATAATATCAACCTGATCGCCTTCACTTTTGATTGTCGTGGAATAAACCATCATGGGGTAATTATGAGTTATGAAAATAATACTTGGAGATTGATTATTCCCGACATTGGAATCGGCAGGTGATGCCGATTTTACCAATTTTTTGTTAGGATGGTTTTGATTAGTCACTCAGAATTTCTAAGGCAGATTTTTGGTCTGTTTCGTACTTCAAAATTATTATGATTTTGTAAGGGTATTGCATCATCAGGATATATTGTTTTGCTATAATATTAGCGTCAGGTAGAGTTGATTTTTCCAATAATAATGGTCGGTGGAAGCATCAGGGTTTTACTGCGATTTTTGGGTGATGTCGTCCCACACTATTGTGTAAGCTGTCTCTATCATAAATTTACTGAACATTCTATCCATCGGAAATCACACTCACCCCTATTTGAGCCATCCCTTCAATTTATAACCAATTGAAAGGAATAAATATGAATATTCAATCAATTCTCACAATATCAAAACATCCTTTGGAGACATCAAGATCGTGAGCGGTGTCATTCTCGTAGTTTACCATGGCGAGGCATTAGGCCTGCCGGGCCAGAATGGGTCTGGAAAGACTACTATCATCGAGATGATCCGCGGATTACTCCAACCCTGAAATTCAATTATCAGGAGAGTGGTGGCTTATCAATAATCAAGAAATCCGGTGATTCTATCTCCCCTTTCACAGCGGGTGGGAATCTTCCCTTTGGGGACCTTCCCTGAAACCAACACGCGGGATAACTCTTATAGAGGAAATATTTTACCGCATCGGAGCAAACCATCCCGGAATCAGTTCAATAAGAACACTGCGAGAACGATGTTTATCGACGGGCTGCAGGGTGCGGGATGCAGTAGTCTGACTAATTGAGGATAGGAGTGTGATCTATGAGCCCCAGTGACAGGCAAGCAGCAGAAATATCAGATTCGGGGACGAGTCTGAGCAATGATCTGATTGTTCAAGCATTGGGTGTGCATAAAGTCTATATTACTGGCCAGGTAAGCGTACCGGCACTGCGAGGGGTGGATTTAAGTGTCCGCCGGGGTGAGATGGTGGCCATAATGGGTCCATCCGGTTGCGGGAAGACCACATTACTAAACTGCCTCTCGGGTCTGGACGCCGCTGATCAAGGCCAGATCGCTATCGAGGGCGTTTCCCTCCCCGGGATGTCGGATCGCGAACGCACTTCCTACCGCGCTCGAAGGATGGGTTTTGTATTCCAATTCTATAACCTGCTGCCGGTCCTGAGTGCGGTGGAGAACGTAGAGCTGCCGCTGCTTGTCTCTGGAGTGCGGCTGGAGGAGGCGCGTAAACGGGCGCTGGAGTCGCTGGCGCAAGTCGGGCTGGCGCAGCGCGCCAACCACCGGCCGGCGGAACTCTCCGGTGGGGAGCGGCAGCGGACAACAATTGCGCGCGCCGTGGTGAACCAACCGGCTTTGGTTTGGGCCGACGAGCCGACCGGGGATCTCGACTCGGAGACGGCTCACGAGATCATGAACCTGTTGGTGGATTTGAACCGGGAGCATCGGCTTACATTTATCCTGGTGACTCACGACCGGTCCATCGGCGAACGCTGCGAGCGCATCATTCGAATGCGGGACGGCCTCGTGGTAACTGAACACCCTGTAACGGTGCAGGAACAATAGCGATGGAAAAACTTTTCGGCCTGGAGATGTCGGCAATAGCTGGTGCTCTGAGCACTATTCTCGTTCTGGTGATTGTCTGCCTGGCGCTGCTGGCCTGGCGCCACCCTGTATTTCTTAAACTGGGTTTGCGCTCAATCCCCCGCCGCAGGGCACAATCCACTTTGATCATCCTCGGTCTGATGCTGGCGACGCTGATCATTACCGCCGCCTTCGTCACTGGCGATACCCTCTCGTACTCTATTCGCTCGGTGGCGATCGAAGGCTTGGGGGAGATAGACGAGCAGGTACAGGTCAGTGGTGGGGAAATGGATTCGTCATATTTCAAAATGGCGCGCTACGAGTCACTGGCTGAGGAGCTGGCTGGATACCCACTGGTAGATGGCGTCCTGCCAGCCATCCGCGAGTCAGCACCAATCGTAAATGTCACCCAACGCAGCAGCCTGCGCAGCATCGAGGTCATGGGGCTGCGCCCGGAGGACATCTGGGTGCTTCCACAGGGGGAGGTCACAGATTCCACCGGCCAGCTGCTTTCGTTGGAGGACCTGGAGGAAAATGAAGTCTACCTCAACGCCGCAGCTGCCGAAGCCCTGGGCGCGGCGCCTGGAGACAGTCTGGAGTTATACATCGGCTCTCACCCCAAGGATATCACCGTCCGCGCCATCGCCGCCCAGGGTGAGGAACCGCGCATGTTCGTCAAGCTCAATCAAGCCCAGCGAATGTTCAACCAGCACACAAGTATCAACATGATCGTTGTCTCCAACCTGGGAGATGCGCTGGACGGCGCGTCACACAGCCAGGAGGTAACCGCTCACTTGCGCGGTCTATTGAGCGATCCCATGGTGGCTGCGCAGCTCTATGCCTTTCTTTCCCGCGACCCGGCTGTGTCCGAGGCGCTGCGGGTGGCAGCGGAGCGCGAGGAGGGCAATACGCGCTCAGATCTGTTAGCCCTTGCCGATGATCTGGAAGCTGGTGGCTTATCACCTGTGACGCGTAGCCTTTTAGCCGACGAGGACCTGGCAAACCGCGTGCAATCCATTCTGACCGATGTCGATTGGGGCAGTGAACGACTTCGCAACCGGCTATCAAGATTTTTCGGTGATTTATCCGAACTGGCTGTGGACGACCTCAAGCGTGATACTTTGGATTTGGGCGAGCAGGCTGCCAGCGCCTTCACCGCGATATTTATCGTGTCCGGCCTGTTCGGTATCACCGCCGGGCTGGTTCTGATCTTCCTGATTTTTGTTATGCTGGCCGCCGAGCGCAAACCTGAGATGGGTATGGCACGCGCAGTTGGCACCCAGCGCAGCAGCCTGGTGGAAATGTTCGTTTTCGAGGGTACAGCCTATGACCTGGTAGCCGCTGCCGTGGGTGTGGCATTGGGTATGGTAGCTGGATTGATCATCGCCGTGACATTGGGACAGGCGTTCGCGGGCACAGATCTCGCCATCCTTCCGAAAGTCAGCTTGCGCAGCCTGTTGGTGTCTTATTCGCTCGGCATGCTGGTGACTTTTGCCACCGTGCTTTTCTCCGCCACCCGCGTCAGCCATCTGAACATCGTATCCGCCATCCGCGATCTGCCGGAACCACCGCGGCCACCGAGCTACCTGAGGGATCGCCTGCTGGCGCCGTTCCGGGATGTTGCCGATGGCTTCCGGGCACTCTATCGCTTGCTTATCCTTCGCACTCTTCGACAATGGCTGATCAACTTGCCGGGCAGCCTTCTGAAGCTCGTGTGGTTGGGATTTACAAACGGACCGTTCACACTGCTGTTGGGGCTGATTCTGACGCAGATTGGCATCCAGTCCACGAGTGCCGCGGCCTTCAACCTGGGAATCTCCTTCGTTATCATCGGCGGGGTACTCGTTATGCGGTTACTGGTGGGTCCGCTTTTCATGCGGATTGCTCGCGGAAAGGCCTGGAATGTGGCCGGTATTCTCGACCGGACGACGTATACGCTAATGGGGTTGGCGCTGATGGTTTATTGGATGCTGCCTTTCCGGTATCTGCAAGATAATTTCGGAGTTCCGGACATGAGCAGTGGTCCGGAGATGCTCTTCATCTCCGGTATCATGCTCGTCTCCGGAGCCGTGCTGGTAATTATGTATAACACCGACCTGCTGCTGCGCCTGGTCCTGCTGATCTTTGGCCGTTCACCGCGCTTCGCGCCGGTGTTCCGCATGGCAGTAGCTTACCCGCTTTCCAACCGCTTCCGGACCGGAATGACAATCGCTATCTTTGCTATCGTCATTTTCAGTGTGATATTTATGGCGACGCTGTTCAAGGTGAATGATATTATCCTGACTGACACGGAACAGTTTACAGGCGGATTCGATCTGCGTGTGGACTCCAGCCGCAATAATCCGGTGGATGACCTCCCACTCGCCCTTACCAGGCAGGCGGGATTGCCCCGAATGGACTACGATGTGATCGCATCTTTGACCTACCTTAATGTGGAGCTCAAGCAAGACCAGGCAGAGCGCTGGGACGGCTACGTGCTCCAGGCTGCAGATGACGCCTATCTGGAAAATGTCGACTATGGCATTGGCGTCAAAGCGGAAGGCTACTCGACTGCGGCTGAGATTTGGAGGACGGTGCGCGACAAGCCCGGATACGCGGTGGTGGACCGGTTTGCGGTGCCCTCCCGCACGACCACAAATATTGTGATTGGAGGACCAGAGTTCAGTTTAAAGGGCGTCTACCTCGAAGATGAAACGATGAAACCGATCCTGGTGGAGGTGCGTGACCCGAACAGCGGAGAGACTTTCGATGTGACCATTATTGGCGTCCTCGAGCAGTCGGCGATCACGGGCTTCGGCTTGATCACATCGCTGGAAACGCTGAAGAAGGGGTTGGATTTCGAGCTGCCGACGCCAACGTATTTTGTCCGCCTGGCGGAAGGAGTCGATCCAACCTCGACCAGCGCCGCGCTGGAGAGTGTGTTTCTCAAGAACGGTCTGGAGAGCGTCGATCTAATTCAGGAACTGCGTGACACAATGGCTGTACAGCTCGTGTTCCAGCAGCTTTTGTTGGGCTTTCTGACGGTCGGGCTGGTGGTCGGTGTGGCTGCATTGGGCGTCATCAGCACACGCGCTGTCGTGGAGCGGCGCCAACAGATCGGCATGCTGCGCGCCCTGGGATTCCAGCGCGAGATGGTGAGCTGGGTCTTCCTGATCGAATCATCCTTTGTCGCCTTGTTGGGCATCAGCCTGGGGGTGGGTCTGGCGTTGATCCCGGCATCTCAGATGATCGCGGATATGGCTGTCGACATACCAGGCCTTACTTTCCAGGTGCCGTGGAAGGAAATCCTCTTCGTGTCAGGGCTTGCATACGCCATGACCCTGCTGACAACCTGGCTGCCCGCTGTGCAGGCCTCGAAGATTGAGCCTGCCGAGGCATTGCGTTACGAGTAAGCGCCTTGTTTAGCTGGTATCAATAGGAGCGATAGATAGTGTAACTCGATCTCAGGCTCATAATCTGCAGGTCCTGAGCCCCAGTCCTGTAAAGCACACACACCTGAACTGAATAATTTGAATAATTCAGATCAAATCAAATGAGCCTTAATAGCAAAAAGCAATCATAAAATGTGCTGCTAGTAACGGGGAGTGGACATCGCCCTCTTCTGCGGATTCGAGCCATTACAAGAGTGGGGCTCAGACGTGTGCCCGTCAGGGTATCCAGATATCATCCCTTCTAATCTCCTCGTGGGGCAACTAGACTGTGAGGGGCTGGGGATCTGGCGATATCCGTTCCGAAGGAAGATCTATGCGTTACCGCAGCCAGCAGGCTCGGGTGTGGGAAACTGGTTTTATAAATTCGACACAACCGGGTGCGGTGTGATTATTTCAGACCAGTGGGGGAATTCGCTGTATCAATTCTGCCCAGTCATCATCACCCAGTGCCTTTTGATAAGCTGCCTGACATTGACAACGGGTAGGAGGCATCATCTGGTGCCAGATACGAACCACTACCTCGCGGTCATTAACTCCCAGCAAAGGAAACAACCAGGTGACTGCATCAGGGAAACGATCCTGTGGGACAGCGGTTGAAAGCATTCCGAGAGCCTTAGTCTGATCAGGGATGGACACACGCTCCCTGATGAGCCGGTACAGGTGGGCATCTCTGGTCTAAGTGGATGTCAAGATGGAACTTGAAGGCAGCTGTGGCGCAGGCAGTTTCTAATGCATCATTAGCAGAGATTGCTACGTTCAATGTGTCAAATGCAGCATCCAGGCCATGGTGATCCATTACGTATGCCTCGGCAACCGAAGGGGCGACGACTTCAAGTGCAGGGAAATAGCCAGTTCCTCGCCATGGGCGTGCCATACCAGCATCTCGTTGAAAAACCGAAAACGCTCGATGGTGGGTGCAAGACCTGGTTTACCGCGGGCCGATTCGAGTGCTGCTGCATCGATCACACTCATATCGTGGCGGAAAGCATTGTGAAAAGCTAGTATTACATCCATTGGTTCAATCATTTTTCGTTCCTCATTTTCAGTTTGTTTGGAATTCCAAAATTTATTTCCGGTATTCCACGTCACAATAATTGTACATTCACTATCGGAGACAACCCAAATCCGGGCATTTCCAACATGACTGAATTCCATCAATTGATTAGATGCCCTGCCGTTCCTCCCAGGCCACGGCTAGAATGAATAACGGAATCATTTCAATCTCCTGGTTGTCAGGCATTTTTGTGCAAGTCCCTTGAAATTGTAAAATCCTTATCAATTTAAAGGATATTCCGATTTATGGATTTTCATAAATTTCGCTCGCCTCTTCACCCACGAAAAATGAATCATCAATTCAATTCGGGTGGTTTTAGTAGCGGGGTTCAGATTCGAACTGAGGACCTCCAGGTTATGAGAGAGAAACCTGATTTCGGGAACTTTGACCGCATAACCATGCAAATCAGCCAGTTAATGTATTCCGGTCCCTTCGACCAATCGAATCTGCGGTGGGTAATAAGTGTCCGTATAGTAAGTCTTTTAGGGGGAGTCAAGTACTATATTCTCATTTTTGGGTATTTTCTTCACCGATTATGCCCTCAAAACCTCTTCCATCGACGATCCATGTTAAGCTAATTTCACCTCGTGTTTTTGTCCTTTTACAGACAGGGTGGTTCGAGTAACTTTTTCAAATGTCGTTTTAACTTTCCCAAAAACGAATCAGGCATTCATGGAGGTAGGGCACAGCCTGATGCTCTACCTCGATCTGGATGCCTCGTGTTTCCCGCCATCTCAGCTGGAGCCCTTTATCCTCCCCGAGGTTAGTGAACAAAAGAAATATGGACATTACCGCTGACGCAGAATAATTCGCGGAGGGTTACCATTTTGCTAATCAAAACTTGGCGAGCCTGAAAGGAAGATATGCGATATGGGCAAACGATGTAGGCTCAGGGAGGAACATTTTGGCGCATGTTGCCGTTCTTCAAAGCTCTAACTTATCACTCTTTTCTTGTTTGGAAGAAAGCGGGTCACATTCGTTTTGCATACCGGACAAGGACCCTGAACCATACGCCGCCTGTTGTGTGATTCTTTGCAACAATTCCGTTCTTTACTGTCCGTTTGTTGTGACATTTTACACAGTATCCCTCAAAGTCCATGGTAGTCTCTCCTTGAATATTTTTGAATGGTTGAAACTCAACTAATCTCTAGCATCTTTACAATTTGTTATAGGAGTAGAAAGTAATCAATCAGACGTGAGCCGAGTTAGCACAATGTCTGTCAATCATCTAAAACCTGTTGAAAACTCAACCTCAGCCAATAATCATGGTCAATTTATGAGTTTTTCGACCTCCAATTAGCCATTCGTTTGCTGATGTTTATGGCGTCCATCCCGGCGAATCGCAGGTGGCCATATCCCCGCTCTGCAGACCGTCCTTGAGCGCCAATTGCCGCTGCTCGGACGATCCATGGGTCCACGACTCGGGTGAGACATAACCCTGTGTCTCGCGTTGGATGCGGTCGTCGCCTACGGAAGCTGCGGCGTCCAGGCTCTGGGCGATATCTTGATCAGTCACCTGCGTCAGGTAACCGGTTTCGGTGGCGTGGAATGCCCAGACGCCGGCCAGGCAGTCAGCCTGGAGTTCCGTTTGAACTGACTCGCTTTCCGGCCCTGTGGCGTTTGAGCTGTTCGAAAGTCCACCAAGCAGGTTCTGCACATGATGGCCGTACTCATGAGCAAGCACATACGCCTCGGCGAACGAACCGCCCTGGGCTCCCAAGCGCGTCTGTAGTTCGTTGAAGAAGTCGAGGTCCAGATAGACTTTCTGGTCGTTCGGACAGTAAAATGGCCCCATTGCGCTGCTGGCATATCCACAAGCGGCCTCCGTTGACCCCGTGAAAAGAACTGTATTGGCCGGTGCGTACTGGCTCCCGCGGCGGGCAAATTCGTCGGTCCAAAAAGATTGGATGCTGTTGACGAAGCCCACGATGCGGCAATCCTGGCGGGTATTCGCGTCTGCCCCTGTCTGGCATTGTGCCTCCAGGTCGGTGATTCCGCCAGCGCTCTCAGTTGAAATTGGCTCTTGCCCGGTAACACCATTTGTTAAGTCAGTAAGATTTACGCCCATCAGCATTGCCACTATCGTGATGATCAGGCCAAGTCCCCCACCCCCTATAGCGATTGTTCTTCCTACTCCCTGACCACGCCGGTCCTCCACCTGAGACGGATCCAAGCGAGATTTATTGTTGAATGACATTTTTTTATCCTTTTTGGTGTTGCTTTTCTAAATTGGGTTGGTTTTCGAATTCCCCTTTAACCATTTCAGTAGTTATTTCCGGCTGATTTACTTGCGTGGCCACATCTGCCTGAGCAATAATCCCGACAACCTTATGGTCCTTATCGATAACAGGAATACGTCGCAATTGATGCTCAGCCATCGCATCAAGAGATTTCTGCAAATCATCGCCAGCCAAGGCAGGTTACGACGTTGAGTGTCATCACTGCTTCCGCTTTTATGGATTTGCTCATCAAGCCCTTCGGCAACGACCTTCAAAGTCAGATAACGATTGGTCACGATGCCGATTAATTTCTTGTCTTGCTCGTTCTCGATCAACAGGTATCGAACCGACATTTTCGCTTTTCATCAGCTGCGTTACTTTTGCAACCACGTCATTTGGCAGGCAGCAAACCGGGTTTTTCATCATTACTTCGCCACATTTTCTTTAGGTAGTTCTCCAATCCTGCGGTTGAATCGATCTTTGATCCTCCAGATCCTTTGAAAAAGTTGCCTTATTTTGTGTCTTCGCCCGGGACAGCTATAGTGCGCCAGAATAAGTTCTTTCGCTATATAGTACTATTCTATTTGATAGGAGCTATCTACGTCCCCAAAAAAACCTATAAAATATCTATACGGCAAGCTCCTGCCAACTGATCTATAAGTGGTCGGCGGCTGTCCAATTTGCCTAGAATTTGCACAAATGTTCAGCCATTTCGGCGTGCAGGTGGTGATGCTTGAGCGAAGTCGAGCAGCCCTTACCGCATGAAGACCGCAAGATGGCAGTAGCTCGAAAACGCGTGAAGCTTTTCACGGAATGCATTCGACTGGAATCTGGCAAGGAAATGTACTGCCTTGAAACTAATAAGGATGGCAAACAGATCAACATTCATCGACCGATAGTTCAGGATGAGGGGCTGGTGACGGATCAGCTTTAGGTGACCATGGGCTGGCGACCCGCTTTGGATACACTCAATCTGGTTGCATCCGTTCTTCACTATACAGATGAAGGTATTACAACCAACGCCATCTTGCGAACGAATGTGCCACCCAGTTAGGCTGCTGGTGACATTTCCAGCAATTATCAATTAATGTATGTCGCTGTCCGATTAAAGGCAAACTGGTCGCAAACAATGTGTTTACCCAGAAACCGCAAGCGTTCGACGATCGTGTCATTCCCTGGGTGACATTCTCCATGCACCTAGAACCCGCCCTGAGCAGCCTTTCCGAGGAAGATCTGCAAAAAGCAAAGATTGCGTACCATGTGGACGGGTTTTACAATTCACTAAAACCGGCGAACGCTGGTCGTAAAGCACCCAGGATTGGTTCTTGCTTCCCAAAAGGTATGCTTCACGATACCCGGTACACACCAGCAATCCACCGGGGACTCGAAATCTTGAAACCCCTCGATGGGAATTATTAAATATAAGATCGAATCCTGATCCAAAGGTTTTGCGTCTTGTGATCCTGAACTGATACCAAAAAACAACCTTATCAAGTGGTTTAACTAGCGGGGAGCTCAGACGTGTGTCTGTTAGTGTATTCAAATAGCATGGTTCGATATTATTGGGGACAAATTCATAATCTATAGAAAAAGACACCCTTTCAGGTGCTTTTTAAGTAGCGGGGCTCAGATTCGAACTGAGGACCTCCGGGTTATGAGCCCGACGAGCTGCCACTGCTCTACCCCGCATCAATTGAAATGATATTGTATCGTATAAAACCAGGAGCGTCAAGCGAAAATTTTCAAAATCGATACAAACAGGGATGTTCAAAAATGCGCAGGTCAAAGTTGAGGGAGACCGGAGGCAGCTAGTTGTCCAGATACTACTTTGCGTTGGTCTCCATTGCAATATCGCTGGCCCACTTGCGGATATCTTCCCAATCCCGCAGGTCGCTGGGCGGCATCTTTTTCATCGCAGGTATTAAATTGTAAGGGAAATGAAGCCCGGAAGGATCGAACCGGCCGCCAATCAATTTTATCCCTGCAGGTTTCAACCAGGGAAATTTCGCAATTTCACTCTCAAGGTTCCGTTGAACTTCCTGCCTGTCTTTTTCTATGTCTGGCCCGAAAGGGCCGCCAGCAAATATGTAAACGGGCAAATCCCCTTTAAGATTTTTTTCAAAGTGCGATAGGAACCGGCGAGCGTCCTTGTGGAGATGGAACATGTACAGGGGAGCGCCAATCACCACAGCACTGTATCCATGCAGAGATTTCACCTCGCCGGCAGGTTTAAGATCAATTTCGAACGCCATTTCCCGCATCACTTCTGCAACCGCTTCCGCCACTTCCTTCGTCGAACCATGGATTGTAGCATAAGCCACCAGAACTTTTTTCATCATGATTCTATTCCTCCTTCAATGAATAAAACTCGACACCAGTGTCTCTCCCCCTGGTTTCAATCAACAGTCCGGGCATCCATGTTCATAATTTAGTATTTAGAAAGCTTCAGTTCCGTTCCAGGAAGAGATTTATTACCGGGGTGATCCAAGGTTTTAATATTCATAGGATTTTCCCTGCAGATTAATCCATGCAGCATCAGCAAGGATATCGTAGCTGGAGACAACTCCACCTCATTTCTGCGCAATTTCCTGCCCTGCCATAGCCATCAGTTCGTCCCGCCGGCGGCGGTACTCGACAATCGGGCGGTCGCCAGGGATCATCTTCTCGCCTATGCGCAAACCAGAAGGCTGCGGCTGGTGGGTTTCCACCACACGGCGGTCCTGGTGCGCCACCATCACATTGAATGGCATTGCTGCCCACGCCACCAGTTCACGCAGCAGCGGCACATTCATAAAACGCTGGCAAAAACGCAGATAGAGGAGGGTGTTGCCCTCGTCCACCGGAACAAAAGCAGCCACGATGCGCACATCTTCCGATATGCGGTTCTGCCACAGATTCGGGAAGATAAACTCCAGCCGGAATCCGTTCGGGTGCGGGATGGGCAGTTCGCCAGCTTTGCGCGGGGGTGTGCCGTCGTCCAGGCGATTGTAGACATAAACATTAAAGGCATCCTCGCCCACCCACTCGATGGCCGGGCCGTCCACTACCGTGCGGTTGCCGCGGCCAATTGTACTCTGGTGGATAAATGGCAGGTGCACCACATCCAGCTGGTTCTCAATAACGCGTGAGTAGTGCGCCTTCCAGGGATCATAAACGCTTTTGCAGGTGAAGCCATCGCCGATGTCATCAAAAAAGCGCGGCGCAGACAGTTCTTCCGGCGGGTTATCTCCCCACCAGGCCCAGATGAAGCCCTCGGCCTCGTGGGTTGGGTAGCGGTTGGCCCGGAAAGCTTTCGGAACAGGTGCACTGTGGCCATTGGCAGGGATAAGAACAGCCTGCCCGGAAGGATCGTAACGGAAGCCGTGAAATGGGCATTCCAGCGTTCCATCCACCACCCTACCCTTGCTCAGTTCGATGCCCCGGTGGGGGCATTTATCATGCAGGCAGCTCACTTTACCCGTGACGTCACGCCAGAAGACCAGCTTTTCGCCCATGCGCGTAACGCCGACCGGCTTGTCCCGGACCTGTTTGGATTCCATGAGTACATACCACTGGTTACGAATCAACTTCCACCTCATCAATAATAAATTTGAAATTCTATGGCTTTTTAGGAGTTAGCCTTATAAGCTGCAAGTGTCCTGTCACGCGCCCCGGCATGGTCAACAACCGGTTCCGGATAATCCCGTCCGATTATAACACCGGCCGCCTCCTGGAGATCCAACGGCATAAGCCAGGGTTCGTGGATAAACTGCTGAGGAACACTTTCCAGCTCGGGTATGTACTTCCTCACATAATCCCCAAGCGGATCAAATTTCTTACCCTGCGAAACAGGATTGAAAATGCGAAAATATGGGGCAGCATCGGTCCCAACCCCGGCAGTCCACTGCCAGCCGCCATTGTTGGATGCCGGATCGCCGTCCACCAGGTTTTCCATGAACCAGCGCTCACCTTCCTGCCAGTTTATTAACAGGTCTTTTACCAGGAAGGAAGCCGTTACCATGCGCGCCCGGTTGTGCATCCAGCCGGTCTGGCTCAGCTGGCGCATGGCAGCATCCACGACCGGGTATCCAGTCTGGCCATCCTTCCACTTTTGCAGATCCCGGTTGGACTGCCGCCAGATAATCCCCCTCATTTTTTCCTGGAAAGCTTCATTCTGTACATTTGGAAAATGGTAAAGGATGCTGTAGTAGAATTCCCGCCAGATAAGCTCGTTCAACCAGGTCTGGCAGTCTTTCAGGGAATTGCATTCCCTGTTCGAATAGATAAGCTGGATCACTTCATAGACCGCCTGCCTTGCAGACAGCATGCCAAAACGGAAGTACGGCGAAAGCTGTGATGTCCCTTCCAAATCCATGCGGTTGCGGTCCTGATCATAGTGGAATACCCCCTCGGACAGGAAGTACTTCAGGCGTTTTTGGGCTTCCTGCTCACCAGCCGGAAAGTCATCGGAGGGCTGGAACTGCGGGATCGGAAGAGATTCCACCTGGGGGACAGGAGGGAATAATCCAGGTAACACGGTTGCGGGCTTTCCTGCCAGAGGCAGTTCTCTCCACAGCCGCGAAAAAGGAGTAAACACGCGGTATACGCCTCCATCTGCTTTCTTCAGGGATTCTGGATGGTGTACCGTCACCCCCTGCACAATTTCCAATGGAAGGATACTTGAGATCCGGGCATCCCTTGACCTGGCGTAGGGGCTGTAATCCTCCTCGGCATAAATTGCATGCACCTCAATTTCCTGAACCAATTTCTGAAGCGCTTCAAGCGGATCGCCGCTGCGAACCACGATGCGGGATCCCCGTTTGCGCAACTCTTCATCCAGCCTATAGCAGCCCTTCCCAAAGGAATGACTGCCGTCTTGGGGCTGGTTTTTGAATCAATACAGGGTCAAGGATAAATAATGGCAGTAAACCCTGGCTGCCTTCAAGGGCGCAGTCTAACGCCGGGTTATCAATCAGCCTCAAGTCACGCCGTATCCACCAGATGGTTGTTCGCATGGGTTTTCCTATTCCGATTCTATAGTAATCTCTTAGATACTATCCTTCGAATAACCAGATTCGAAGATTATCTCTTAAAGGTTGAAGCCGCCTTTTCAGGCGGCTTCGGGTGTTCGCTGCGACATCCTCAAGAAACAACAAGGAGGGATGTCGCAGCGGTACGTAAGGAACTACTATCCATAGACATCACCTCCTCGTGTAAAGATAGCCTCATAATACTATATTTAAATTATTTCACAGTTTGAGAGAAAAGTCAAGAATTTCTATACTAAATTGGACTAATACCATATACATACTACTATATATCTGGCATCAAATATTCAAACCCGGAAAAAAGAATATCCTTGAAATAATAAAAAAAAGGACCCGCCTCAGAAATATCAAGGCATAGAAAAAGTTATCCTCCTGTCCTGTCCTTCTTCTAAAATCGTGCTGCTTTCACCGAATAGTTCAATCCAGGTTTTTCCCGGTGAGAATGGAAAGGGATTTCCATCCTCATCTGAAAACTTAAGGATTTTTTCCCGCCCTTCCCTGGACCACCTCACCGGGTATAGCATTCCGTCCCGGGCAACCAGGGCCTCCCCCTCTCCATCCAGGTGGATATCAAATACCTGGGCGTTCTCCAAAATCTGTTCATATTCAACAAAAACAAAAATCACATTATCTGCATAGATTTCTTCACCGGTAAGACGATCATAAGCCGGTTTATAAGCCTCTTGAACAGCATTCATATCATCCTGGATTTCTTCAAATCGCAAGTATTTTCCACTTTCCGGAACATAATCCCAGTGATGATAACTGACGCCTGAAAAGCGCCCAAATATTCGCGATACATCTTCCCCGCCAGGCGGGATTTGATTTTGGAACAACATCCCATCCAGATTCTGGCGCGAATTATCTGTCTCATACCTCTCATAAATTGCCGGCAGTTCTTCCGGGTTCACCATAAGAAAATTATTACCCTCGGGCTCATAGCGAAACAAGGCCGGAGATGTATTGGGCCCTTCTTGAAAGATGCGATCTTTAAAATCAGAATCAATCAGTATATCCATCAATTCCCGGTATGCTCCTCCGAAGATAAGCATGGCGTCATACATATTCACAAGGTGCAGGTCAGCATGCCGCGCAGACCGTATCGGTCCAATCATCTCCGGATTTTTCCCATAGAAAACCGCTGCAAAACGGGTATAACCATATTCGAGGTAATATTCAATTACATGATCTGCCATGGATAATCCCCAGGCCGGGCGGCTGTCCCGGGGTGCATTTTGAATTTTAACAACCATGGGACGACGTTCTAAAAGAGCCGTGTCAACCGCTTCAAGCCCCGTCAGAGGGTTGATTTGTTCAGGAAAATAACCAGGACCATATCCTTCAACTGGATAGTTTGCTATTTCCGTTGGTTCTACTGGTGTTGTTGTCAGGGTTGGAACAGGGGAGGGTTCCTCTTTAAAGATTGGCTCTATCGTGATAACTGGTATTGGGGTTGCCTGTTCAATTGGTGCCCGGTTATTACATGCAGAAATCCCGCCTGACAGGATAATTAGAGATATAAAACCTGCGAGAGTCCATTTACGTATATTAATCATGATATCTCACCTCATGGTCTTATTTTAACAGCAAAATGAACTGCTTGCAGGAGGGGTGCAATAAAAATATAATGATTCAAACAATGGAGATAATGGAGCAGGAGCAGGGAAAGCTCAAACCAATTATTGTAATCCTACCGGTCATTGCCTTTCTTATTTTGGCAGGCTGGTGGTATTTGACTCCCCCCGGTCTGCTCGGCAAAGCCGATGCGATTGGCTATGCCATCTGTCACCGAATACCCGAACGTTCTTTTTGGTTTTTTGGTCGACAAATGCCGTTATGTGCCCGTTGTTCGGGTATGCAGTTGGGAGCCTTGGTGGGGATGGGGTATCTCTTCACCCGCGGCAGATATGGAAAAATGCCTCCACTCAAAATCTCCCTGGTTCTGGCAATATTTTTTATTGCATTTCGCCGTTGACGGGATTAATTCCTATCTGAATTTATTTACAGCAGAGACAATCTTATATCCTTCCAGTAATATCCTGAGGCTCATTACCGGTACCGGATTGGGGATCGCAATTGCCGTTGTGACTGTTCCAATATTCAATCAGACCATGTGGGACAATTGGATAAACAAACCATCAATTCCCTCCTTTGCGGTATTCTCTGTACTATTAGTTCTTGCCTCTATTGTCGTGCTGGGAATACTGTCGGACCTTCCCATCATTCTATATCCCCTGGCACTGCTCAGTGCTGCGAATGTATTGATATTACTAAGCATTGTTTATAGTATTCTGGTGGTAATATTAATGAAGAAGGAGAACCAGTATCGTTCTTTTAAGGAATTATGGGTAATACTTATGGCTGGTTTTATTTTGGCATTATCCCAAATCGCAGGAATGGATTTTCTCCGCTATTCATTTACTGGTTCATGGGATGGATTCACTTTTTTCTCGTAATGGATTATAGGAGGTTTTAAAAATGGAGGTTCTTAGTATTTTTTCGGCTTTTGGGCTATCGGCCAGTACAGGGTTAAACGCATATATTCCCCTGATCATTATCGCCTTGCTGGCAAAATTCACAAATCTCATTACCTTACAGTCTCCCTGGGACGCTCTCACCAGCTGGTGGATTATTGGCATCCTTTTCATACTGGCACTCATCGAGTTTTTCGCAGATACAACACCCGCTGTAAACCACATTAATGACCTCATCCAGACCTTTGTGCGCCCGGCAGCAGGTGCCATCGCTTTTGCAGCCAGCGCCCAGGTCATAACAGATATCCACCCGATTCTAGCAATGGGACTTGGGGTACTCATTTCAGGCGGCGTACACGCCACCAAAGCGTTAGCCGTCCGGCCGGCAGTTACAGCAGCCACCGGCGGAGCTGCAAATTTGCCCGTCGGAATGCTTGAGGATTTCACTGCAACCGTTGTTTCGATTATTTCCATTGTTATCCCGATTATCATCGCCTGTATCTGCATCATAATTTCCACATGGCTGATTCTCCGGATGCTGAAAAATTATCAGAGACAATATAGAACACAAGAATAATTCATACAAAGGACGAGGTTTCAATGTCTCTTCAACAGCAGGATGTCCCTCCGGTACAGGGCGCCAAGACAAGCGTTTGGGCAATTATCAGCCTTATTTCCGGAATATTAGCCTGGTTGGGGGTTTGTGGATTGGGCGGTATCGCCGCTGTAATATGCGGCCATATCGCTAAAAACGAAATCCATCAAGATCCAACATCCATTACCGGTGACGGAATGGCTACTGCTGGGCTTGTCTTAGGATATTTGAATATTTTCATAGCAGTAATGGGGATTTGTCTGGCATTACTTGTATTAACTGGAGTGGTTTCAGGGGCTGCAATCTGCTTCCCCTTTCTTAACGAGGTCAATTGGAACTTCACAAGTGCACCATAAAATTTCAGGAGGGTACGAATGAGCGATATAAACGATTTCCCAGCCAATCCCGAACCGGTAATGACCGCTGCACCAGAGGTATTCGAGGAGCCGGTAATGCCGCCCCCTCAGAAGAGTAAGACAACCACCTGGATTATTATCGCTGTTATTGTTCTCATCCTTTTATGCTGCTGCTGTGTGGTAACTGTGATTTTTGGAGTTAGCCAGATGGCTAGCTATTTCCGGCTGGAAGATATTCTTAATCAGATTCCTTATTAGGTTCTGGCAGGGTAATTATTTCTCTGCCGGATCATTTCAGGAAGAACAGCCGCTTACGGTACAAATTGCTGCCATTCTTTGGATTATCCGGGGCAAGTTCAACCTGCCGGTTTAGTCATTATTTTCCACCTATTCGTAACCCTTTGTCTGTGTGGATTATTTCCAACGTGGCAATAATTTTATAAGAATCTCAAATGGATTTGGGATTCTTTTATGGCATGAATTGCTCCAATTGAAATTTTCCTGGTTTTGAGAAAAACTGCTGCAATTTCCTTAAACTCATCCTGGCAGCCTGTCTGATATCCTGTTCGATGATCAATTCATCAAACTCATTCTCATCCAGCACCAATTGTCTTCCATCCGGGAAAACAAGTAAATCCAAGGCCAGATCGATATAACGAATGGTATCCCCGTCAAACTCTGCCGGCTGGGTTACATTGCAGTACCAACCTTTCAAACGGTCATCCAAGCGGTCATGAATTTCAAATATATTGAACCACTCATCACTAAAGTACAGTTCCACAAATCGGTCCCCTTTTCCCAGGAACAGACCATGAAATTCCCGGTCTTCGCGGTCAAAATATGCTTCGATGATTATTATGTTTCCCCGGTTTACCAGTACAGTCCCCTGGTAACGCCAGGTCTCCTGATTCTGCGGATTCAGTTTTATCACTGTAATTTTGGCATCCATTTCCATTGCGTCACCTAATTTTCCAGGCAAATTACAGCCTCCGGAGGGATATAAAGCCCAACCGCATCTCCAGGCTTGAGTTCTCCATCCAGTATAAAATGATGGCTGGTATCCCCCATTAATTGAACCTCCACCTGAAAACCATGCGAACGGAATAGAACATCCTGTACAATTCCAGTGATGACATTATTTTTGCCAATGTCCGGGCTTACAACTGGACCAAATGGCCGAAGCAGCACAGTAATCTGGTCCCCAATGCTGGAATTTCCACAAAGCGGATTTCTGCTTTCCAGGATTCCTTGGGGAGTCTCAATTCGTATTGGATGAATGGAGATCAATTTGCCTTGAAGGAAATTGGTTAACCCTAAAAATTGTGCTACCCACTGGTTGGCAGGGTGGTTGTAAACCTGGAAGGGCGGACCCTGCTGTTCAATAACGCCGTTGTGTAACAGGATTAGCCGGTCACCAATCCCAAAAGCTTCTTCCTGGTCATGGGTAACATAAATTACCGGGATTCCGGTAACATGTAAGATCCGGCGAAGCTGTTCGATTAATTGGTCTTTCATCGTACGGTCAAGCGCCCCCATGGGTTCATCCAGCATTAATAATTCTGGACGGGGTACCAGGGCTCTCGCCAGGGCAACCCGTTGTTGTTCCCCTCCCGAGAGGTCAGTCACCCTCCTGTTCTCAAAACCGGCAAGATTCACCTCGTTCAGGACCTCTCTGACCCTATCCTCAATTTCCTTTTGAGAAATACCTTGCATACGCAGCCCAAATGCTATGTTTTCCTGGACATTGCGGTGCGGAAAAAGGGCATAATCCTGGAACATTAAACCAAAATTTCGCTTATGTACCGGAACCGCCCCGATATCTCTGCCTCTCCACAGGACGTGTCCATTTTCAGGTTCCTGTAAACCAGAGATGATCTGCAAAATTGTACTTTTTCCACTGCCGGAGGATCCCAACAGGCAGACAGTTTCACCCTGTTCGACCTTAAAGGATACTCCCTTGAGCAGCGGCTTTCCCTCATATTGTTTGTGGAGATCAATGATTTCCAGCATAATCCATAACCTTCCAATCGGCAGGACCCTGATTAATCCTGTCCGGCTCCTGTAGCCAGCGAGATCAGTACTCCTGTAAGCCTGGTAACCGCAGTTTTTCCATTACCATTATCCCTGCGGCAGTAACGAATAAAAGAAGCGTTGACATTGCCATTGCCTGCCCGTAATTCAGCGCTCCGGGTTGGGAGAGGTACCGGTAAATGGCTATCGGCAATGTCGGTAAATCCGGACGTGAAAGGAAGGATGTGGCACCAAATTCACCCAGTGATATGGTAAATGAGAAAATCGCCCCAACCAGACCAGCCCTGGCTAAGATGGGAAGGTCAATCTCTGACCAGACTCTCCTGGGATTTGCACCCAATAGTGCAGCCGCCTGGCGCAGCACAGGCGGCATGGAAGATAATGCGGGACGCAGTGTTCGCAATACAAATGGAAATGCAACCAGGCTGTGCGCAAATGGTATGAGCAGCGGGAACGAGGATGCATCCAATGGAGGCCGGTTAAAAACAACAATGAAACCTAATCCCAGGGTAACCGCTGAGGTACCAAGCGGAAGCATGATAACCGGCTCTATTAATGGAATTAATCCTGCTTTTACTTGCCAAAGCATAGGTTGCAAGAAAACCTAAAGACAGTGAAATTACAACCGTGAGCCCGGCAAAAAGGACCGAATTTCGGGCTGCTTCGACAGGAGAAATATAAGAGAGTGATTCCTGACGATTAATAAAGATTTCCTGGTAAAATGCGCTGGTAAAACCCTGCGTGAACGCCCCTCTTTGACCACGGTCCGCATCAAAACGCATTACCGAACGCAATGATAGGGCTGCCAGGGGGGAAACCAGCAAGACCAGCAGGATGATAACCATTCCGAAGACAAATACTTTTTGACCAAATTTTACGGGCTTGATTTGAGCCTCGCCCTTCAGCCGTGGAGAAATTGGTACATCCCTGCCTCCCGATAAACGTGTAGAAAACACCATGATGATAAATGTGCACGTCAACTGCACCACCGAGAGCAACCCGGAAAGCGGCAAATTCAGCATATACATGGCTTGAATGTAGATCTCTACCTCTACGGTTGCATAACGGGGCCCGCCCAAAAGCAGTATCACACCAAAACTCATGAAGTTGAACAGGAAAACAAGCAAGATGGCAGAAAACAACGATGGTTTCAAGAGAGGAAAAGTGATCTCTCTCAAAGTAGATAGTGGCGACGCTCCCAGCACCCGTGCTGCTTGGGTAAGCCGGGGGTTCATCTGTGACCAGGCGCTGCCAACGATGCGAATGATTACCGATGTATTATAAAAAACATGAGCGAGCAGGATCGCCGGAAGCGAATTCAGCATATGTATGGGTGGGCTATCTAGGTTTAGCATCTGCATTAAGAGAATATTAGCCCAGCCTCTCGGACCTAACAGCGCAGTAAAGGCAGCCGCGACCACTACCGTCGGTAAAATGAACGGAATCGTGCTTAATACCCGCAGGATACTCTTGCCCGGAAATGTAAACCTGGCGAAAAGGTAAGCGGCGGGGATTCCTACAAGCAGGGTTAACAGGGTGGAAAGGCTTGCCTGCCATATTGTAAAACGTAAGGAACGCCATATCTTAAACCAGAAAGCAGGGTTCATTCCATCATCGGCTATAGTTGATCCAGCCAGCCGAAGAATTGCTCCAAGAGGAAGGAAATAAAATACGAATAAAAAAAGCAGCGGGAGACACCAAAGCAGGATGCTCTTCTTTCCATTGGCTGGTTTTCCGTCGCTGTTCAATATCAGTAACCTTCCTGGTGCTTACCTTAAAACCACTTCAGTCCAGTCCTCAATCCATTTTGAACGATTCTCAGCAATTAATGCAGGGTCGATCTGTACAGGTTTTTCTGGAATCTGGGCATATTTCACAAACTCTTCCGGAAGGTTTGCCATTCCATTGACAGGAAAAACAAACATTTGCAACGGCATATCCTCCTGGAAGGGAACACTTAACATGAAGTCAATAAATTTTTGCGCCATCTCCAAATGCTCTGTACCTTTCAGGATACCGGCTAATTCTACCTGCCGGTAGCACATATCCTCACCAACCAGAGAAGCAGTTATAGAATCCTCCAACGGCTTCTCAGCAAAGATCACCTCGGCAGGCGGGCTTGATCCGTAGGAAACCACCATGGGTTGGTCCCCCTGCCCGCTGGATCCACTGAAGTTTGTATAGTAAGCAGTCTCCCAGTCATTGACCACAACCACCCCATTCCCGGCCAGTTTTTCCCAGTAATCCAGGTACCCATCCTCACCAAAATGAGCAATTGTAGTCATCAAGAATGCCAATCCAGGAGATGAGGTAGCGGGATTCTCCACAACCAGCAGACCGGCATATTCCTTTCTGAGCAGATCTTCCAGGGTCTCTGGGATGGGAAGATGATTGGCTTCAAAGAATTGTTTATCATAGTTGATACATACATCCCCAAAATCCACTGGAAGTGCTTTATTGGTGGGATCCAGGAGGTATATCTCCGGGATGTTTTGCAGTTCCGGGGATTTATAGGCCTCGAATAGGTCTTCTTCTAAAGCGCGTGATAAAAAATTGTTATCCACCCCATAAAGCACATCAGCCAGCGGATTCCCTTTTGTAAGTATTGCCCTGTTAACCACAGCTCCTGCATCCCCGCTCTTTATAAATGTCAGCTTTACATTGTTTGCCTTTTCAAATGCAGAAATTAAATCCTCGCTTGCCGAAAAGGAATCATGCGTCATAATGAATAATTCGGTCTGCCCCTGGGCTTGGCTGCTTGTTTCATTGCCGACTTGGTCTTTTGCCCGGCATCCGGAGGTCAATAGAATCAATAGAATACTTAATAGAATCAAAAACCTGATATGTCTCATCGATTACTCCAGTCTATTCTTCCAAACTACGGGTATGGATACAAAGCAAACAACCCGATTTCACGTTAATTGTTGCCCTCTCGCCTAGAAGGTGGTTGCTGATTCCGCGGGTAAAAAATGGGTGCAGGGTTTCCTCGTTTAGAGGATAATACAATCCCGTGGTTTCAACCCCACTTACGGGTCCATTGATGGGTATAAGAGAAACAAGATCACCTTTCATTCCCAAAATTTGTGTTTCGTTTTGGATCAGGAAAACCGCTACCCGTCCATCATCAAGCCTTACTTCACAATTTTGAAGCACTGGTAAAGCCAGGAGAAAAATGTTACCCAGGGTGTGATCCAGCCGGTTTCCAAGTGCCCCCACAATAAGAATTCTTGAATAGCCGCGATTCACCACAGCTTGGATAGCCAGTTCTAGATCACTTTCATCCTTTTCTATCTGTGCAAGTTCAATTTCTATACCGGATTGAGTTAAATATTC
Organism: uncultured Chloroflexia bacterium; assembly: GCA_963747965.1. GTDB lineage: Bacteria > Chloroflexota > Anaerolineae > Anaerolineales > Anaerolineaceae > CAVVGZ01. Next base: position 33,892 of record CAVVGZ010000009.1, read on the forward strand.
CCTTTCAATCTCCGATACAGAGTCCAGATCCCCAATCACCAGGTGGGGATTTATGGATAGCCTGCGTAAATGGTTTAATCCCCCATCCGCTGCCACAAAATAATCTTCACTGGATAGGATGGTCCGCACCAATTTTGGGTCAGGGATCTCGCCATTGACAAAAATCACCGCTCGATGTTTTAGCATAAAAAAACACCCTCGCCATCGGAGGGTGATTTTCTATTAATTTAATCCCTCCGCCGGCATTATCCGGATCAGGTTTGGCGGGTCGAGGGTAAAAAATATCCCTCCTCTCAGCCATAAAAGCTCCCCGAATTTATTTGTTTGATCACTTAAAGTATAGTGTATTCATTCACCCATGTCAAATTTTTACCTGCCTTTGTGAGGGCTTATCCATCCAAAATCCATCATTTACGAATCTGCCAGGGAATTTTGTCCCTTCACCGGACTACCAACACCCGAATATTTGATCATAAATTAAAGCTAACCCCCTGACATGGTTGATGCAGTCAGTCCAATGGCTTTTTATCAACATGATAGACACAGGCTCGATCACCACCAGCTCTACATTCCACTTCCCTGACCAGGTAGGTTTTCCCGGCTCCTGCCCAATAGGTGAACTCTTGAAGGAATCCGGTGGTAAATGAACAAGAGGTGCCTGGTGATATTCTATCCACACACCAGGGGCAATCCTGATCATGCCAGATCCATGACTTTTCCGTACTGGATAGGCTGATCGGGTTCTCACCATGATGGTACAGGTTCTGAGATAATGTTTCCAGCCCATACAGTAAACGCCTGCGCGTGGATAGCATTTTATAAGTCAAGCCAAACCAGCCAAATATCTCCCCGCGGGCTTTTAGATACGAAAAGAACGACCCCCTGCCGACTCGTGTCAGGATTCCCCGGGCACTTTTCTCTCCAAAGCAGTCCTCCAGTAATTGTTGAATATTTACCAGGCTGCCTGAGAGGACAGGAGTATCCTGGAGATATTCTTGTCCGGGATGGTGAATTTCATCGCATCTTCCAGGAGATTGAATCAAACCGGTAAATTTTCCTGGCAAAAGCTCCTCCAGGCTGTCCGAGATCATCCATAACAGATCCTGGTTTGAAGGATTGGGGAAGCCTGTCATATTCGGCAGCAATTCTTCTTCTGGGTTATTTCAATTCCCGTGTGCAGTGCGGACGTCTCCAGTTTATGATCTCCTCAAATGTAATTTCTATAAATTACCAAAATGTCATTTCTGATTCAAAAGAGATAAATAGGTCGAAATTATACGCTTAAGGGATGGGTAAGTCAATTAAGAACTTTTTTTGAAGTGTGGATCCAAAATCGGTATAATGAGACTTACTTCAAACTAAATTATCAGGAGTACCCTGTTCAGCAATGCCCGATCTAGCTCATACTATTCAGGGTCAGGACCTGAGCTTCCTGCGAATGGTTGCTAACGCCTGGGGAATTGAATTAAATGCCCCCGATGTCTACACAGCTGCCCAAATCCTGGTAAAAAAAATGACCGACCAGGATATTTTTCGGGAAATTGTGGAATCATTATCTGCGGAGGAACTGGAAATCCTTGGGGAGATCTCCAGAAATGGTGGAAAGATACCCTGGTCGATGTTTGTCCGCCGGTTTGGTGATATTCGTACAATGGGAGCCAGTAAACGGGATCGGGAACGACCCGATCTCAACCCTGTTTCACCGGTAGAAAGCCTGTGGTACAGGGCAATTATTGGCAGGGCATTCCTGAAAAGTGAGACCGAACCTCAGGAATTCGTTTTTATCCCCGATGAATTCCTGTCCTTCTTGCAGGAGAAAATCAAAAAAAACTCCATTACGATCGGCAGGCCAGCAACAGCAGCAGAGGCTGCTTTCCAGCAGCTGGCAGGTGACCAGATTCTGGATGATAGCTGTACATTACTTGCAGCACTGCGTACAGGAATTCCCCTGGACAGGCTGGATCTTCAAATACCTCTAATCCCTCTAGGAAGTCTCTTAAGATCTATCAACCTGATCGACATTGACAATTTACCAAATACTGAAAATACCCGCAAGTTTATCGAAACGCCGCGCCCAAAAGCCCTGGCAGATCTGGTTTTTAAGTGGATGAACAGCACCCGCTTCAACGAACTCCGCCTGCTGCCGAAACTCCTCTTTGAAGGGGAGTGGACAAATAATCCCCTCAAAACCCGCAATGAGATTATTGAAACAGTGACCCACATCCCTCAGGGTCAATGGTGGAATTTACAGTCTTTCATTCAGGCAATCAAAGAGACAAAACCGGATTTTCAAAGACCGGCCGGTGATTATGATTCCTGGTTTATCCGCCGGAAGGAGGATAAGGAATATCTCCGTGGATTCACCTCCTGGGATGAGGTTGAAGGAGAACTGATCCGGTTCATCCTTTGTGGTCCATTACACTGGTTGGGCATACTCGATCTTGCATCCGCGAAAGAGACTACACGCACCCTGGCTTTCCGGCATTCGCACTGGTCCTTGAAATTATGGCAGGCAATTCCACCCGACGACATCCCGCAGGAGAATCAATCTATCCAGGTATCCTCCAATGGCACAATCCTGGTACCCCCGCTGGCGCCACGCTCAATTCGTTACCAGGTTGCCCGGTTCGGGGAGTGGGAAGAAAAAAGCGGACATTTTTTCCGGTACCGCATCACACCGGAATCATTAAAAAAAGCTCAAAACCAGGGTCTTCTTGTTTCACACATCCTTACAATCCTTAAACGGGGCTCGCAAAATCATCTACCCCCTTCACTGGTCAAATCTGTGGAAAGGTGGGATAAGTTCGGTACAGAGTCCCATATTAAAAAGTATACACTCCTCAAAGTGAGCGACCCAGGGATGATTGATATGTTACGAAAATCAAGGGCAAACCGCTACCTGGGAGATTTGTTAAATGCCACCACCATCCAGGTGAACTCCAGAGGGGTGGATGTTATCAGGGATGTCCTGGCGGAAAATGGCTACCTGGCAGAATATGACCTCTAAGGGTAATTGGATTGGAATTCTCAAAAAATATCAAAATCAAATTCATAACACAATAAAAAGAGGAAAGTCATGACGGATCATACAGATTGGATTGCACAGGAAATTGATCAGTTAAAACAAGCAGGCATGTATAACCGGATTCGAACCCTTGGGAGTCCGCAGGGAAGCTGGCTGATTGTTGATGGCCAGGAAATGTTAAATTTCTGTTCAAATAATTACCTGGGGCTTGCCAACCATCCTCAGCTGAGGGAAGCTGCAAAAGCAGGCATAGACCGCTATGGAGTTGGACCCGGTGCCGTGCGTACGATTGCCGGCACCATGGAAATCCACCTCGAACTGGAACGGCGCCTGGCCGCCTTCAAGAATGTGGAGGCTGCAATCACCTTTCAATCCGGTTTTATGGCTAATTTGGCTGCAATTGCCGCCCTGGCTGGTAAAGAGGATGTAATTTTTTCAGATGAACTCAACCACGCCAGTATCATTGATGGTTCCCGGTTGTCCGGCGCAAGGATTGTGCGTTATGGGCATGCTGATCCTGCCAGTCTTGACCAGGTAATTAAAGAAAATGAGGGAACTTACCGGCGGGCGCTCGTAATCACAGACGGCGTCTTCAGCATGGATGGGGATATTGCTCCGCTGGATAAAATCCATGAAATCACTGCAAAGCATAACTTAATGCTAATGGTTGATGATGCCCATGGGGAAGGCGTCCTTGGGGATGGCGGCCGCGGCATTGCCAATCATTTCCACCTGGAGGGCAAAGTTGATATAGAAGTGGGCACCCTATCTAAGGCTTTTGGTGTTATGGGTGGATATGTTGCCGGAAATGCAACGATCATTGATTGGCTCAGGCAACGCGGCAGACCATTCCTGTTCTCATCTGCACCGACTCCGGCTGATACTGCAGCCTGTATCGCAGCGGTCGATGTCCTGGAAAGATCGACAGAACTGGTTGACAGGCTCTGGCAAAATGCCCGCTATTTCAAATCAGAGATGAAAAGACTTGGGTTTAATACCGGAGTGAGCGTCACTCCCATTACCCCGATAATGCTTGGGGAAGCACCTCTGGCTCAGGATTTTAGTAAACGCCTATTTGAGAGAGGATTATTTGCTACTGCGCTAAGTTATCCAACAGTCCCAAAAGGAAAAGCACGCATCCGCGTCATGATCTCTGCAGCCCATTCATCCGCTGACCTGGATAAAGCCTTGCAGATATTTCAAGGAGTCGGCCAGCAGTTGGGTGTAATTCCCTGAATGAAATTGTTCTTTTAAGCAGATCACCAGGCATGGGGGGGACATGCCTGGTGATCAACAGGGAGGAAACACCACTGATTAATACTTATTTACGAATTCTGTTAAAGAACAAGTAATTTCCTCAACCAGTGGATGACACCTATTTTTTATACCAGTAAATATCGGCTGTCATAGGGATAATATACACCTTATTTGTCATATTTACATTAGAAAATCCTAAGAATTTTCGAAATTAATAACCGGTCAAATTTCTATTTCACTCAGTTGACGAATTTCGTTCAAAAAGATCAAGCCAGTAATTAACATCGCTCTCATCGATGGCAGTATCTTTAGACAAAACTTCCCCATCCCCGGCTTGAATGGCATCTTTGAGTTCTCCTGCAAAAACCTCCGATGAGATAATTTTCGCCCTGTTTTCCCTGGTATTTTTCTGAACCATGTGGTCAGAACTGATGACAATATAGTTCGCCGCCGATTTTCCAAGCGATTTCAGACGGGCCAGGATGGCTTCATCAGCCGAATGTCCCCGGGGCACAAAAAATGCGGCTACAATTCCATAGGATCGTTTCCCGGAAAATCCGGGCGGGGCCTGGTCAAAAAATACTTCTATCCGTTTGCGTCTCTTTCGTGCAAATACCTGAAGCAACTGGATCAATTCAATTTCATCATCCATGGCAGCCAGGTCAAGCCACGGGATTTTACCAATAAGATTGTGTCCATCAATAAGATAGGTCATAGGCTCTTGCTTTATCCGGTAGTATTTTTATTTTATCCCTAAATTATGCTATCATTCAAACAATCGGAAAAATTATGGACAGATGGAAAAGAGCATTCCCATTTATTCTGCTGAATATCATTGTATCTGCCCTCACTACATTGGCAGTATTATGGTGGTGGGATAATTACCAGCGGCCGGCGTTCCTGAACGGCCTCCCGCTGTCTGTTGGCTTGCAAGAAGGCACCAATCCTTCCGGTTCCATTTCTCAGGATTCATTGGACCATTCCGGGGGTACAGGAAAGGCAGAAATTTCGATTCTCAGTGTGATTGCTGCGGGAGACCCAACCAATGAGGCAGTCCTGATTAAACAGGCTGGTGAAGGGGAGACCTGGCTCACCGATTGGAGATTGTTTGACCAGGATGGCAATACATTTGTTTTCCCGGAGCTGCTCCTGAATCAGAATGGGGCTGTCCAGGTTTTTACGAGGCCGGGTATGAACACCGTAATTGAACTTTTCTGGGGATTACAGGAACCGGTTTGGAGCAGCAAAGAGATGGTTACGCTGGTGGACAATCAAAATTCCATCCGAGCCACATATCAAATACCTTGACGGATGGATTAATGAACATCATTGAGTTGATTGCCGGGGAGCGGATTCAACAAGCCATTGCAGATGGCCAGTTCAGCAATCTTAAGGGTCAGGGAAAACCGCTCCTTGAAATTATGGATGATGATACCTCCGCAGAAACGCGCCTCACCCACCTTATTCTCAAGAAGAATGGCTTCATTTTGCCATGGATTGACCTGCAGAAAGAAATCCAGTCCGAATTTACTGGTGCCCGGTCATTTTTAGAGCGAGTTTACCTGGTTGGAAATGAACCCGGATTAAATCGAAAAGTTCTGCAACAGTTTGGTGAAAAGGTAGAGAAAATCAATAGGCTGATAAGGATGTATAACCTCAAGGTTCCACTTACAAGTTTGCAGTACCTTCCCCTGTGTGTGGAAAAAGAGAGATCGGATTTCCAAAGAAAGCTTATTAATGATTTCCCGTATATGGAAAGGATTCTATTATGACCAGAGCCCTCTATCGCACCTGGAGGCCGGCGCTGTGGGAAGAAATTATCGGCCAGGAACATGTTGTTCAAACCTTGAGAAATGCGATACGGGCAAATCGTATTGGTCATGCCTATCTGTTTGCCGGCCCACGCGGAACAGGGAAAACAACCACAGCCCGGTTATTGGCCAAGGCTGTAAATTGCCTGGATGCAGACCCGGGCAATCACCCTTGCAATCAATGTGAGTTCTGTTCGGCCGTGAATGAAGGCCGCTTTTTAGATCTGATTGAGATTGATGCTGCATCGAATACCAGTGTTGAGGATGTACGCGCCTTACGCGATAAAATTAATTTTTCCCCCAATCAGGGTAAGTATAAAGTTTATATTATCGATGAAGTCCATATGCTCTCCACTGCTGCCTTTAATGCCCTCCTTAAAACGTTGGAAGAGCCGCCTGTTCATGCCATTTTTATACTGGCCACGACTGAGGTACATAAAATCCCGCCTACCGTCTTATCCCGCTGCCAGAGACATGAGTTCCGCAGAATATCCAACAAGCAAATCTCCGATCATCTCGCAGTGATGGCACAAAAAGAAGGCATCCAGGTGGAAGAAAAAGCCCTTAACCTGATTGCCAGGCAGTCAACCGGCAGTTTGAGAGATGCAATTTCCTTGCTGGACCAACTCTCATCACTGGGCGGGACATTAACCTTGTCCATCACTCAGAATGTACTGGGGACTGCCACAAACCAGGTGGTAATTGATTTGGTCGAAGCAATCCTGACTGGAGATGCACAAAAAGGCATATCATCCATTCATCTTGCCCTGGATGCGGGCAGCGATCCCAGGCAAATAGCCCGCCAGATTGTCGATTATCTGCGAACCCTGCTTCTCCTTCAGATGAACAGCACCCAATTCAGTGATCTCAACCAGGAGCTGTACCAGGTTTCCAGCAAACAAGCCAGGAGCTTTGCTCAGGACCATCTGATCCAAACGATCAAGTCCTTTAATACCGCTGCCACTGAACCCAAAACTGGATGGCATCCTGCTTTGCTTTTGGAACTTGCATTGGCAGAAGCGCTCGAAACCCCTGTGGCACCCGGGCTAAAAGAAAAGCAGAAACCAGTGGATATTCCAATGGTTAATAAACCGGCAGGTATAAGAGAAAACCAACCGGAAAGAATCGAAATGCCCGTCGTACGAACAGCCCGGGTAGAAAATCCAGCCGCTCAACCTCAAACCGCTATAAATCCAGACAGCGCAAATCCGCCTGTCGACTTAAACATCCCAGGTGTTGAGGTTGAACTTAAGCAAATAAAAAATAACTGGAAGGAAATTCGTGCTTTCGTTAAGGAGCGCAGTAAACATGCAGAAGCCTTATTAAACTCCTGCAAGCTTGTTGCTGTAAAAGATAATACCCTTTTTTTAGGATTTGCCACAGAAGTGCTCCGGTCGAATATGAATACCGATCGGAATAAGGAATTAATCCGCCAGGCAATTCTGTCTATTATGCAAGCAGATCTCAAGCTGGCATGCATCCTGATAAACCAGGATCGGTCAGGTCTTCCCCCCGAACTCGACCTGGAAGAGGATGGGATCGTCGGAACCGCTCTTACCCTTGGCGGTAAAATTGTCAAGCAGGAATAATTGTTAAAATTTTTCTAGATCAAGGAGATTGATATGGCAAAAGGCTTTAATCGGCCCAGGGGCAGCAGCCCTGGGGGTATGATGCAGCAGATCAAACAAATGCAAGAACAAATGGCTGCCGCTCAAGCGCAATTGGCAGAGGAAACTGTAACATCCAGCGTAGGCGGTGGAACAGTAAAAATTACTATGACTGGCGACCAGGTCTGTAAAAGCGTGGTTATCGATGCGGAACTTCTCACCGACCCTGATATAGAAATGCTGCAAGATCTAATTTTGTCTGCAATTAATGCCAGCCTGGAACAATCCCGCGCCCTTGCAGCCGAGCGCATGGGCCCGCTGGCATCCGGTCTGCCCGGTTTGGGGATTTAATTGATGGCTGTCTTACCCCTGCCGGTTAATAACCTCATATCGGCACTGGAACGCCTGCCAGGTATCGGTCCTAAAACTGCCTCAAGGCTGGCTTTTTTCTTGCTGCGCAGCCCGGATGAAATTTCACAGCAGCTGGCAGCTGCCCTGGTGGACATAAAAAAAGCGACCGGTGCCTGCAAACGCTGTTTCCACATCACCCTGGTAGAACAGGAATTTTGTGACATTTGCCAGGATTCCCGCCGGGATGAGAGCCTCATATGCGTGGTTGAGGACCCGCTTGATGTTCTTGCCATCGAACGGACAGGAATTTTCCAGGGACGCTATCATGTCTTAATGGGAGTTCTTTCGCCGATCGAAGGAATCGGCCCTGAAGATCTAAAAATCCGCCCGCTAATCCAACGCATTCACGATGAGACAATTCGGGAAATAATCATCGCCACCAATCCAAGCATGGAGGGTGATGCAACTGCCATTTATTTACAGAAGCAGCTGCATTCCAGCGGCATTCGTATCACACGGCTGGCACGCGGCCTGCCAATGGGCGGCGACCTGGAGTATGCCGATCAAAACACCCTGCAGCGTGCCCTGGCTGGCAGGCAGGATATGGGTTGACAATTTTTCTTATGTTACTGCTCTAATCTAAGTACCAGTCAGATTTTTCAACCTCATAAAAAAAAACGCAGCCCTTCCTTATAAATAATCAGGGCTGCGCCAATTTTTATTAACCGGATATGAGAAATCCCAGATTAGTCCGGTTACTTCTCGAAAGCAGCGATTTCTCGCAGTTCTCCAGAAGGAGTCTTGACAAGGTAGTATGGCAGCCATAAGACTCCACTCAACTCAAGGAAAATATCCTTTTTAAGCGGGCTGAGTGGGATTTCTGTGATTCGGTTAGCTGCATCTGCCCATTTATCTTTTAGCTCTTGCAGTGAGTCTTTATATTCCTTATCCAGGTCACTCAAATCCTTTTCAAGCATTTCCTTTTCCTGCTTTTCCTGTTCCAGGTTGCCCTTCGCCTGGGATGTTAGCCTGCGCTTGGTCATCGATGATGAGATACTCTTCTTACGCTTGGATAACAAGCTGAATAACAACTCCCCATGGGTTCCCAATTCTTCCATCTTTCGTTTTCCAAGCTCATTTTCGGCTTCATCCACCTCCATCTCTTGCCTGTCAACCTTGCGTTGAATCGCCTTGATTTTATCTTCATATTTTTTAATAATGGGCTTCTGTTCAGCCATAATGGCATCATCCAAGGCTTTCCTGTAGCGCTTTTGAAAATCTTCCTCGGATTCATTAAGTTTATAATACACTTTCAAATCCTCATTTGCCTTGATTTGAACAGTACCGGTACGGTAAATCCAATCGATGAAATCGTTTTGCATAGATTTAAGCTGGCGATCGTTAGACAACCAGACTGGAAGCACAGCATATCCCTGGTTTGGAATTGGCTGGCGGTCAATTTTTTCCGGGAGAATATTCTTCCACGAATAGGTCGGCCAATCCAGCATACCTCCTGCAAAGTCATCCACAAGTGCAGTTACCCGCTTCACATAATCCACTCCATAACGGTTGGAAATGTAGCGTACCTGGGCTTGGGAAAGGAGAGCTGGTTGGTAAATAATTCCTTCCGCTTCCGGGGATCCTTCGATATCCATTTGGTTGTTAGAAATTGCTTTTGCTATTCCTATTTCATTGGATAAGAAATATTCATCAACCCCGGGTGGAACCGCTGGCTTCGTTTTATAGTATTTGCTGGAGACAACCCCGGATGATGTCCTCACTGGTGCAGGTTGGGCGGCGCCGGTTTTCATATCAACGGGTGAATCCTTGGGTGTGGGTGTTGCCGCTTCCTGGGCTATGCCTGCGTTGAGCAGCCTGTTCAGAGCGGGAATCTGGTTTGGGGTAAGAGGGCCGGCCAGGTAGTTCATCGCCCACCTTGTTTGGAAAACCGCCGGTTTGGATTCGTGGACATTATGCATCAGGAAAACCCGTTTTCCCAACCCTGAAATCATTTTGTCAACCTCGCCGATATCCAGGGTACCGCCAGTGTTCTGCAGGCCGTCCAGCAGACGCATCTTATCCCGCTCCGTTTGCAGCCGGCCGATCATCCAGGTGCCCATATTCGAGAGGGCTTTGTAATCCAGGTCAACCGGGTTCTGCGTAGCCAGGACAAGACCAATGCCAAATGCACGGGCCTGCTTGAGCAGCCGCAGCAGAACACCCCGCGAGGGTGGATTCTGAACAGGGGGCAGGTAGCCTAATACTTCATCAAAATAAACCAGGGCCCTCAATCCGCTGGTTCCTCTTTGAGATCGCATCCAGGTCTCGATGGAAGCAAATAACAGGGTCACGAAAAACATGCGCGTGCTGTCATCCAGGTGTGCCAGGTAAAATATGCTGTGGCGCGGTTTACCTTCCGGGGTGTACAAAAGCTGGCCAACATCCAGGGACTGTCCTTCCATCCATGTATTGAAGGAGGGAGACGCCAGGAAATTATTAAGCAGCATAGCCAGCTCAGTGCGGTCTTTGACCGGGAAGAAACTATCCAGGGGGAAAGCCCCCAGCCTTTCCATGGGAGGGTTCTGAACCTGCATGATCAGGTCCGTGAGGGTTAGGGATTTTCCCTGGCTCCAGGAATATTCCATCAGGTTGGAGAGCAAAATATGCTCGCGCGACCGCAGCGGGTCAATATCTGCCAGGCCGATAAGGTTCAATAAACCCGAGATTGTGCTGGAGATAAAATCACGCAGGGCTTCGCTGTTTTCCTTCCAGGGCATGTTTGGAACTTCAAAGGAAGCCATAATATTTATCGGAATCCCGGCAGTGGAACCGGGAGTATAGATCGCATAATCCACAGCCGATGATAGGGCAGTGATTTGTTCCGGGCCCAAACCCCAATCTGCCAATCCTTTTTTCCACATGGCTGCCGTTTCTGCGGCTTTTTCAGTTACGCTCTTGCCTTCCCGGCGCGCACTTTCAGCATCCATCCAGGGTTCAAAATCCTGCTGGGATAAGTTTGGAAAATGGAGCGCCAGGTTGGTCAAATCCCCCTTGGGATCGACAATAATCGCCGGGTATCCCTGCAGGGCAGCTTCCTCAAGCAGGCCAATACCCAGCCCCGTTTTACCGGAACCAGTCATGCCGGTGATAACAGCATGGGTGGTCAGATCGGTAGGATCATAATAGAGGATTTCCTCCAACCCTTTACGGGCTGCCTGATCATATAACTTTCCGAGATAAAACATATTCTTATTGTCTGCCATTCTGATATCTTTCCTCCTGCAGGTTGTATTTGATTATCCTCTGCATTTTAATTATAGTGGTATCACTAATTTACTTCAACTGCATCATGGTTAATATGAATTTTCGCCATCAACCTCAGGAGAGAAATTCAATCTGGATAGTCCAGGGCGAGATAACCACTGGTACCAGAGACTGGGCAGCCAGGTAAGGTAAAATATCATTATCATAGAACAAACTCTGGAAAAAATACAAGGAAGGAAGGTATCCATGGCTTCAGATTTGGAAACAATTCAGAACTATATTAATGATTTCAAGTTAACCTTAGAACGCATACCGCCAGAATCCATTACATCGGTAATCCAGGTATTAAGAAAAGCCAGGGACAACAAGAAACATGTTTTCTCATTTGGAAACGGCAGCAGCTCCGGGACAGCAGATGTTTTGGGTGTGGCTTATGGTAAAGGAGTCCTGAAATATTCCCGTCTCCCCGGCAGACCGTCTTTACGGCTGATCAGCCTTTCCTCCAACATGCCGCTCTTCTCTGCCTGGGCGAATGATTCCGCTTATGAGGTTGTGTTTTCTGAGCAGCTTCTCAGCATGGGGGATGCCGGGGATGTAGCGATTGGAATCAGTGCCAGCGGAAATTCTCCCAACGTTATTAAAGGGTTACAGACTGCCCGCCAGATGAATATGACAACCATCGGCTGGACAGGATTTGATGGCGGAAAAATGAAGGAGTTCTGTGATATTTGTTTTGCTGTCCCATCCAGCAATATGGAGCACATTGAAGATATCCACATGATCCTTAATCACATCATCCTCCACTGTCTGCGAAATGAATAAAAAGAGCTGCCCTGGACAGGACAGCTCATAATCGAAAACAACTATAACTATCAGGGGCGAACCAATTTGGAGAACTCTTCCACCGGTGATTTCTCGTTCAGGGATTCAATAGAGTCATAAAGACCTTGCAGGATATATACTGCATTATGAGTATACGCCCCGGGATCTTTCATGGACGTATTGTAATTATATGCAGCCACTAATAAGTTGGGGTGTCAAGGATTTATATTGGTTATGGAGGATTGCCTCTCCGCCGATCCAGCGGTACCATTAGCATTGGTATCAACGAAGAAGTACGGATAGCGGTCCGGTGAGTAGATAATGGGTGTGCCGGCAACATCAGCAGCATAAGCCTGAATGCTTTGTAAAGGACTTCCTGTACACCACTCGATTTCTTCTTCAGACCTTCTGTCACATTGCCATCTCCGTCATAATCGCCAACCGACTTCATGCGGATCGTGCCGGGATCATCCACTCCATGGCAGGTCTTGCAGGATGCGGTATCAATACCCAGCTGATGGGCATCATGGCAGTCTGCACAGGCATTGTATTCTGGCACATGTGCAAATGGACCCGCATAATTCTTTGCCCTCATACTGGTAACATACCCTCTGCTTCAGATCCAAACAAAGTTGCCCCGGCTGCAAAGTAATGAACATTGACATCAGAAGCTGAGTAATCCGCATGACAGTATCCGGTTCGGCAGCTACCAACGCCCTATTGACGATGCTGTAGACATGGCGACCCTGGTGGCAGTTCAGGCACAGGTTTGATTCTGGTTTCCCTTCAAATCCTAACATCGCGCCGTTCGGGAATTTCTACCGATTCCATGTTGATAGAGCGTAAAGGTGGTCAGGTCGGTATGGCAGGTTTCACACTGCAGCCCGTCAGATACTTGGCCACCGCAATATTCGTCCCATACTTGATATACTCGGGGAGTCCTGTCGCACTGTGGCATTTGGCACAATCCGGCTGGGACTTCACCTTCAGCATCCCAGTCGCGGAAAGCCAGTCGATGATCCATCAAAATGGCCGGGATCGGTGCGGTAGGCAGCTGCCAGATCAACCGGGGCAGCGACTTTGGTGTTGAGGTCAGAGATGGAGTCATACAGCAGTTCGAGGATGTATTTGCCATTGTGGGCATATGCACCCGGGTCCTTGACGGAAACCTGGTAGTTGTAAGCCGCTTTCAGCAGGCGGGGTGTCCAGGTTTTGTAAGCATTAGGAAAGACAGCTTCATCTTCTGTGATCTTCCCATCAGCATTGGTATCCGTAAACCAGTATGGATAAGCCGCGACATCATATCCGATGCCAGCGCCGGCTATCTCGGTGGCGTATGCCTGGACATTTTTCAGTAGATTCTCCCGCATCGTGGCAATTTCATCACTCGATCGGTTCATCAATAACCCCGTCGCCGTCATAATCACGCTGGGAGGAGATCATGCGAATATTTTTAACATCGTCCACGGTGGCCACACCGCTATGGCAGGTGGCGCATTCGGTAAGCTTTAACTCCAGCGAATGGGAATCGTGGCAGTCATTGCACTCGGTGATGTCAGCAGCATGCCCAAATAAGGCATCATAGGTATTGCCTTCATATTCATAGCCACCTTTTACCATTGTCCCGTAGCGGGTTGCTGCAGCAGCATAATAGTGAATATTGATGAACCCAAGGTCGGCAGATACGGTGTCTTCATCAGCCACTGCCGCTTTTTCGATGGCAGCATTTACATGATAGGTGGAAGCCTCTCCCTGGTGGCAGGTCATGCAGACGGCGTCGTCACCCAAACCCGAAATGGTAACCGGGACCATCTCTCCGGCTTCATTGGCCTGCATGTGGGGGAATGCTACTGAATCCATCACCAGCGTAGCGTCATTGTGGCAGGCGACACAGGTGATCACTTCACCCACAGCCGGGGCTTCATCGACAACCCCTGCTTCACTGCCATCGGCTCCTACAAAATCCTGAAATCCGCTGCTGAACTGTGGCATTGGGCGCAAGCTGCTTCAACAACTGCGGGGATCGTCTTCATTCCAATGGTTGAATGCTTCTGCTGTTTCATCGGAGTGCCCGGATCCTTCCCATTTCTCGAGGAATGGAACCTCTACAGGTGGTGCCTCAGGTGCGGGGCATGGTTCTGCCGGCGGGCAGACCTGGGTTGCCACAGCTTGCACGGCGGCTTCCGCTGCTTCCGGCGGAACCGTCGTTCCGCTGCAGGCAGCCAGGGTTGCCCCAATTAAGAGCAGAATTCCTATGACCCATAAATATACAACGGGTGATTTCCTCATAGATTCCTCCTTAATATTTTTTTGCAATATCTTCAAACAAATACTAATCCCAATCTGAAAATATATATTTACAAATTACACTATTTTTAATTATACAAAAAAATCAAGATTAAATCAAGATTAATAATGTCACATTTTTTGTCATATTGGTCGGGTTACACTTATCACAGGGATTTAAGGGGGTTATATTTGCAAATAACCGGTCTATTGCCAGATGGAAAAATTTGGCTCGGTTTCAACCCGCCTCACTTTCACGATCTGCCTGGTTACAATATATACTGTATCAACCGGTAGTCATTATTACCAGGAACTTGATCACCATTTATTGGATGGGTCATGTGAAAATTTGGTTGATTCAAAACCAGGATATTGTTGGGAGTGTGTGAGATCAGGGCGAATTGGTAACAATTCTCCTGGTTTTTGATAAAATGAAATAAAGAACTACCAACGATCTTAATCCAGCATAGAAAGCGAGATGAATGTTCATGAAGGTGATCATTCAAATCCCATGTTTCAATGAAGAAGAATCGCTGCCCATTACCTTAGCAGAGCTCCCCAGGCAGTTAAATGGGGTGGACGAGGTGGAATGGCTGGTAATAAACGACGGAAGCAGCGACCGAACTGTTGAGGTTGCCATTGCTCAAGGGGCACACCACGTTATTTCGCATTATAAAAATCTCGGTTTAGCCCAGACGTTCATTTCGGGAATCAGTGCATGTATTTTTTTTGGCGCAGATATCATTGTTAATACAGATGCAGACAACCAGTACTGTGCTGCAGATATCCAGAAGTTGATTGACCCCATCCTAAAGGGCGATGCCGAATATGTAATTGGCACCCGTCCCATCGATGAAATCGTCCATTTCTCCCCTATAAAGAAGAAACTGCAAAAATTTGGCAGCTGGATTGTTAGAAAATTGAGTCAGACCAATGTTGAAGATGCTCCCAGCGGTTTCCGGGCTATTACCCGCAACGCAGCAACTCACCTGCATGTATTTAATCGCTACACATACACCATTGAAACCGTCATACAGGCCGGGCGGATGAACCTGCCCACCATCTCAGTGCCTATCCGCACCAACCAGGATCTGCGCTCATCACGTCTCATTTCAAGCATTCCGGCCTATTTACAGCGCTCTTTTGCCACAATTGTCCGTTCATTCATGACCTATGAACCACTCCGTTTTTTTGTGGCACCCGGCTTATTCTTGTTCCTGTGTACATTTATTATCGGACTGCGCTTCTTTTACTTTTTCTTCATTGGAGATGGCGCCGGTCATATCCAATCTTTGCTGTTCTCAATTGTCCTATTCATTCTTGGGGCAGTTATGGTTATTGTTGGATTAATAGGTGACCTGATTGGTGTAAACCGAAAGCTGCTGGAGGACCTGGATTACCGTTTAAAGCAGACCCAATCACTTTTGGAGGAGAGCCTGTTGTCCACTTCCATCCATCAGAAAGTATTCTCAAGGGCATACCTCACATACAGCATCCGCTTGCAAGAATTGGATAAAAAATAGAAATCCCGTTACACCGTGTTGTTTTTATTTTCCATAAGACAACCCGGCAAAAGCCGTACCGTTCCTATACGATTGGAAAACCTGATGCGGATAGGTCACTCTTATGGCTCCCTTTTGAGGGCTTCCTGATTTGCAAACCCGGATTAATTATTAAACGAATCATCATCTAACTATCTTTTCTCCCCGCCTGTTATTGATAAGCCACCCAAATATTTCTTCATAGGCTTGTATCGTCAAGATCACCGGTTGGAATTTTTTCCAACCAGGCGCCGGGCGAATGACACATCCATTCATTCTAACCGTCTCATCCTCGATAATTGATTTTATCTGAGATGGCAATTCATCCTTTCTCAAGCCAGGGTGCATTTGGATGATTTTCAGCACTCAATCTGGAAGAGTGGGTTTTGATTGCATAGAACCGTCGGTTGTGTTTAGGAAACAGGGATAGCCAATTATCCAGATTCCTTCGTAAATGAATTACATGAGATAAATCTTGGTATCTATCGACAAATTTGCTCAATTCCAGCGGTTCTGGTCAAATACAAACCCTCCTCCGGTAGAATCACAGATACCGCATCAATACCACCAAAGGCGGAGCATCCTATCACAATTGCCGTTTTCCCGTTCAAGTACACATCCGGCCAGGGTTCTTCATAGGGAAGCAGGACATTCATGGTTGGTTTATACGGACCGATAAGTTCAAAGGTGATGCGTGGATAATCATATACCACCCTCCGCATCCGGGAGATATCTTCGCCCTCCCCGGCCCTGTAATACTGTGCATATATGAGCCGCCCTTCGATTACCGAGGTAGTGGGGAGATTAACATAGTTCAAATACTCTGCAGGAGTCATCCCGGCTATATTGGCTAACCTATCTACATCGATTCCTTGCAAGGTTTCAGCTTTCGACCTGGTTTGATATTTTTGCGGGAAGATCGTATCCGCCAGGGGGATCATGGATCCAATTATCAGGAAGACTAAAAGCATGGGTGCAAAAGACTTGATTGGAAAACGGATATCCTTCGAGGGTTTGGCATGAATAGCTCGCTCCCTATCAAATTGTTGCTCAGAACCATTAACGATTTCCAGTAATGGATTGGTTATCCAATGGAAGAAGACCAGCAACCCCGTGCAAAAATATAACAAGATGACCCATTCGATAGGCTGGGTATAACGGGAGGCTGAGGTCAGCGCAACTGCAGTGCCAGCGCTGTAAGCAAGATAGAAAAAGATGGGGAATATCCCGGCCAAAAAATCCGGCCGGACATTTTGGCTGATACCAGCTGCCAGCAAAGCCAATACAAAAAAGAGGGAAATATTCCCAAGAATCGTATCCCGTGGGGAACCCTGGTGGCTCTCTAAAAACACGGTAGCAGGGAAAATTATCGGACTGCCGGAAGGGCTGCCTGAAAGCAATGTTGGTAAGATCTGGACAGTATTGACAAAATTAAATACAAAATGCTCTCCAAGCAGATAGAAGATTGATTTTCCAGTTTGGTCCGCCTCATCATCTTCAAAGTCAACCGGCTGGGTTTCGATAAGTGTTTCTTCCTCATAGGCTTGTGGGGTAGCTTCAAGCGGCGTGAACTGCTCCGTCTGAATCTGAACTGGGCTATCGTTTTTATAAGTTGGTTCGGATTCGTCCGGGGACATTTTCCCATATCGCTCTTCGACAACCGAATGCTGCATTTTAAAAAGAAAATAAAAGGGAGTATCAATGGTCATCTGGCTTCTGACCATCCACGGCAGGATACTTGCCAGGGTAGCAGCACCAAAAACGATGGAATGAAAGACGGATGGTTTAATTGCAAACCGCATTCTCAGACAAATAGCCAATACCGATGCCGGCAGCAAAAACCATGGATTGGTCCGTACAAGGGTGCTTAACCCAAAAAGACCGCCAGCCAGGACCAGGTTTATTGGATGGGCATTGGGATCCTTCAGCCATTTAATCATGAAAAGGCAAAATCCAGCCAGAAGTAAGGTGATAAATGGTTCGGTGAGTAAGGCTTTGACTGGCGACATCCAGGTATCAGCCGAGTAAAAAATGATATTCTTCTCGCGAAGAATTGTCAGAACCGCTAAAAGGATACCCAGGTATTGGCTGCGGTAGATTTTACCAATCAAAAAATAAATAACCGGGATTAAGGCAAGTACCAGGATTTGGTAGAAAATCATGCGGTCATAATATTGCCCGCCAATCAACCGGAAAAGCATTACAGCGAATACATAAAACGGGTTGTCAATATAATCGCCATTATTCAATCCCTGTCCGATCACGGCCAGCTGTCCGGGCAGGTCAAAGCGGGTTGGATCAGATGCCGGAACGTAATCGCCATTAGGGGGAAATGGGCCGATTCGATAATAGCTGCTGCGCATCGGTTCATTCGACCATACCAGCACTGCTGCAATCCAGATAATCACAGCAATCAACAAAGTACTTACCCGGATAAGATTGATCTGTTGATTTTGAGAGAGTATAAGTTTGCCAAATTGGTTAATTAACCAAACCTGTGCGGTAATCAAAAGGGCAACAAAAAGTTCCCGGTAAGTAATAAAAATGGTTGGAGTGCGAATAGGATCATTATTTGTTCCAGCCCCATAGCCAGTCAAACTTATTAAGACCCACATAAGGCAAAAAATACCAAGCACAAATATAAAAAGAATCTTCTGAGGGCTTACCGACAATTTAATATTTTTATTCGCCTCACCTTTCTTGACAAGCACCAGGGCAATAATAAACTGCAATGCAACCAGGATGACCCACCCCACAAATGGCTGAAGACGGATAAGATACCCGGTAAAACCTCCCCAGACGGCTGGTGAAATGAAGGAAAAGGCAATCACTGCTATCAGCAGGATCTGAGCCGCCGCCAGCACGAGGAGATTGGTAATCTTCCTGTCCTCAATCCAGGCGAAGAATTGTGTATAAACTGCTTTTATCCGGCTGTTATTTGACCAGGCAAAATAAAAACATGAAAAGGCAAATAACAACCATAACAGGCTGAAAAGGATTTGCGGTAGGGAGAAGGTGTAGATAATCTGGTGGGATCCACTGGCAGGTGCGGCCAATAACAAAAAAACACCAATCAAACTTTCCAAACCTGCCAGGGTTAAAAAAACGGTTAGTATCCTTTTTTTATCCATTATTTTTTTGTTGAGAGAAATCTTCTCCAGGGTCAATAAGCCCCTTTTCCGGAAAATACAGTAAAAATAGTTTTTACAATAATAAATAAATCCAGCCAGATCGACCAGTTTTGCACATAATATCGGTCCAGTCGTACACGCTGCTGGTATGAAAGATCATTTCGCCCGGATACCTGCCATAAACCGGTCAAACCGGGTTTCACCTGGATGTAGGTTTTAAAATCATCTGCGTATTGTTGAATTTCTTTAGAAACAATAGGCCGTGGTCCAACCAGGCTCATCTCCGCTTCCAGAACATTCATAAGTTGGGGCAGTTCATCCAGGCTAAAGCGCCTGAGGAATTTACCAATTCTGGTGATACGCGGGTCATCCTTTATCTTCATTGTCTCTTCCCATTCCTTAAGATGATCCGGATTGTCTGCAAGGTAATTGGATAATATTTCATCGGCTTTGGGAACCATGGTGCGGAATTTCCAGATTTTAATATCCTTACCCTGGTGGCCTATCCTTGTCTGACGGTAAAATATTGGTCCTCGTGAATCAATTGCAATCATAAAGGCAATCAAGAGGAAGATCAGGATCATTATTGGACTGGAAATAAGTATTATTCCAAGATCCATTACCCGTTTTAAAATTTGCTGCCTGCGGATTAATAAATTTTGATGAATTTCCAAACCGATCATTCCTCCAATATCTTTGGGAGTAAACCAGATATTGGATAATTGTTGGTCAGGATTGATCATAATCATATGTGGGATATGAAAAATATGATCCCTTGTAATCGCTTTTAGGAATCGCTCAGGGATATCCGATGTAACAACGATTGCAGTTGACAAATTTGATATTGCAGATTGGATTGAAGGGATATCATCATCGGAGAATAGTCTCACATTTTCAGGACGATCAACTTCAAGGGATCCTGCATGGATGATAACATCAGGCATATATCCCAGTTTTGGGTTCTTCTTTAGCATGTTGAAGATACGAGCGCCTTTTTCACCATAACCAATAAGGACAATTGGTTCACCCCAGAGGCCGCGCCTGGCTGCAAGGCTGCGAACAATATGGCGCCCTGCCGGAATAGCAATAACTGCAATTGCCCAGGCTAAGGCAAATGAAGCCCGGGAATACATTTCCACATTGCGTATCCAAAATGACATCGTACCAAGGGCAAGGAAGACTGCGGTCGTAGAGATCGTCAAACGACGCAGTTCATCATAAGGATTTATTCCCCCGGCAGGATATAGCCCTCCCAATGAATAGACTACAATAAATAAAAGGATGAGGGGGATTATGCTTTGATACAATGATGGATTTAGATCTGAACGTACAAACGTCCATAGATGAAGAGCAATAAAACCGGAAAGAAAAAGGCTGGTGCTGTCTGAAAATATCAAGAGCACATCCATCAAATAGCGGTTATTTAGCCTTCGAGTCGCTTCTTTGTTGGACGTTTCGCTTTTATTAGACAACGGTCATTCCCTTAATAATATCCGCGTTGGATTGATCAATGTTGTTTTTGGACAAGGGTTTTGTAAAACTCCTCCCAGGCAAGTTCCACTTTGGTAGAATAGTCATCCCGGAACCGGTCTATCGAAAAACGTAAACCATTATCCCGACAGGCTTGTGGGGAAAACGCCTGAAATACCTTCTCAAATTGGTAAATAGCATTCTGGACAGCCTCGATCGACTGCTCCATGAAAAAAAGGCCGGTCGGATTGGGTTGATCAATGTTGCGGACTGTCTCCAGTACACCACCCTTTCCATAGGCGATTATTGGAGTTCCGCATGCCTGTGCTTCTACCGGTACAATGCCAAAATCTTCCTTGGCAGCAAAGATTAGTGCCCGTGCCTTCTGCATCCTCTCCCGAACAACCTCAGAAGGTTGGTATCCCATCAGGGAGATATTTGGCCCGGCGCGGGATTGCAAACGCTTAAAATCGGGGCCATCACCAATTACATACAACCTCTTTTCCGGCATTGCAGTGAAGGCATCAATTATCAGATCCATTCTTTTGTATTGAACAAAGCGGGATACCGCCAGATATTCGTTTTCCCGCTGGTTGGAAAGGGAGAAGTAATCTACGTCAACCGGGGGATATACCACTCCGGCTTCCCGCCGGTACACCTTATAGATCCGCCGGGCAATAAAGTTCGAATTTGCCAGAAAAATATCCACCCCATTGGCAGTCCGCAAATCCCATAAGCGCAGGTAGTGCAGTAGAAGGCGTGCAAAAGCGCTTTTTAATCCATGCTCAAGGTGGGCTTCCCGTAAGTATTGCTGCTGCATATCCCATGCATACCTCAGGGGTGAATGGATGTAGCTGATATGCAGTTGGTCTGGTCCGGTAATTACTCCTTTAGCTACGGCATGGGAGCTGGAAAGAACCATATCATAACCAGAAAGTTCTAACTGTTCCACGGCAATTGGCATCAGGCCAATATATTGCCTGTATTTTTTCCTGGCAAATGGCAAATTTTGGATAAAGGATGTATTGGGTTTTTTCCCGCCGAGAAATTGGCGTTGATCCTCAGGAAGAAAATCCACAAGACTGAAGACATCAGCTTCCGGGTATAGCTGAAGGATCTGCTCACATACCCTCTCAGAACCAGAATAGAC
This sequence comes from uncultured Chloroflexia bacterium, assembly GCA_963747965.1. Classification (GTDB taxonomy): domain Bacteria; phylum Chloroflexota; class Anaerolineae; order Anaerolineales; family Anaerolineaceae; genus CAVVGZ01. The sequence goes on from CAVVGZ010000009.1 coordinate 55,607, forward strand.
AGTAAACCAGTCGTGTACCAGGGCAATTTTCCGGGATTGCATTTATTAATTATAGCCTACTCCAGATTACCCGGAAAAATATTGGGGCGAAAAAAATAATCCATTCCAATTACCTCCAGGGTAAGCGGTTTGGTTCGCCGTTATCTATGCGCATCACGCCCGATAAATCAAAACACTATCAACACACCGGCAGATTTTAAGATTCTTTCCCGCCCAGGTGAAATTTCTAACCTGGCCGGGATATTTGAATTTCGAAACTGTTGCTTCACAAAGTTGAATATCAGGATAGGTCCGGAATTGTCTTGCAGGAAATATATTTAACGGGATCTTCATTCATCTGAATCATTTTGAGGAAAAAATTGGCGGCTGCCCACCAGGGCTTTCAACAAGTCTTTCCTTTTTAATGCACGTTTTCGATCAATTTCTACTGTCCCCGCTTTATCATCTGCCAACTTTCTTAAAGCCTCAATCCACACCCCGCTGCTAACCGGATAATGCCCTACCCTCCATCGTTCTACATAGATTGGAAGATCGGGAACGTTCGTAATTTTTTCCTGCGTAATTATTTTACTGATCCCGTGGGATTCAACCTTAATCTCCACCGTTTCTTGTTCTGGTTTTATCGGGCAAACCTGCATACATGCACCGCATTTAATGCAGAAATAATCCGCCAGTACTAATTGTCCTGAATCATCCAGGTGCAGGGCTCGCGTCGGGCAAATCTCTGCGCATGCCCGGCATCCAGGTTCACATTTTTCCTTTTGCAGGGTTATGCTTCCCGCCCATGGTTGTATCACCTGGAATGCCCCATCTGTAGCCACTTCACACTGCCGGCAGTGAATACATCCGGATTGGTCAACGACCATGGTCTTGGAAATTTCATCAAAAGCGATAACGTTTGTAGGACAATTGTTGATTACAAAGTCTTTGCGTGACCAGTCAAATGCTTCTGCATTGAATTCAGTCGATTTGATCAACTCCGGAAAAGCCCCAAACGTTGAAACCGGTATTTCTGGTTTCCCATTAATTGTCATTGTAATCGCATTGGTTGGGCAGGTAATTAAACAAATTCCACACAGGACACAGGTATCCGCATCGATGTCAATGGAAGGTTTTTTTTGAATTTTTCCATCAACCAGCAGGCTTTCCTGATGGATTACAGATTCTTTTGGACAAACCAGCGGTCCGATCTGACAGCCAACACAGCGGTCCAGATCCCAGGTCATCACATAATGGCGGGTAACCATGGCTCTTTCCAGGATGATGGAATGATCCGTTATCTTTTTTCGAGTTTCTCCTCTATGGCTCATGGTGCACTCCTAATCCCGCCGAATTTCCTGAACAAGAATTTTTTGATAATCATATACCCGTACCAGCAACGGGCTTTCACCAATTGCGTGGGTTGCACAGCCCATGCAGGGATCATAGCTGCGGAAAGCCATCTCAATCCGGTTGAGAATTCCTTCTGTTAAAGGCTGATTGGGTTGGATTAAATCCCTGGCAGCTTTCTTGATCGACATATCCATTGCCGCATAATTATTGGTAGTCCCAACAATTAAGTTTACTTGTTTCATTAAGCCCTTTTCATCGGTTACATAATGATGGGTTAAAGTTCCGCGGGGAGCCTCTACAATTCCCACACCTTCGGTTGGCGTTTGCGTAGGGAGTGTGCGGATCACTGTTCCAAGTATTTCCGGATCATCAATTAATTCTAAAGCTCGTTCGCAGGCATAAAGCAGTTCTATCAACCGCGCCCAATGTGTTGCCAGGGTTGAATATACCGGTTTCCCGCCAAGTGTGGCGAAAAAGCGCTCATATTCGATTTGTGCAAGCGGGGTTGCCATGCCGTCTGAGGCATTGATCCTCCCGAGCGGGCCAGCCTGGTATACACCGCTCTCTGGACCATCTACCAATCCCTTCCAACCAACCTTTTTTAAGTACGGGAATTTAAGATAAGACCAGGGTTCAATATGTTCAGCAATGACATCCAGGTATTCCTCAGGGGAATACTTGACAAATTCTTTCCCGGCTGGATCAACAACCCTGACCTTACCATCGTAGAAATTAACCTTATTGTTCTCATCCACCAGTCCCATATAATATGTTTTTTGGGAAAAGGTATCACTCAAGATCATATCCATATAGACCTTGTTCTTTAATACGATGTCTTCAAACAGGTTCAGGGTAAATTTGGCAGTTTCAAGGGATTTCAGGGTGATGTCACGGATTGTCTGCTGTTCCTGGCTGGTGATTGGTTTGCTTACCCCCCCTATTACAGCGCCAACAGAATGGATATACCTCCCCCCGAGGATGGCAGTGATGGTATGGTTATCCTTCAGGAGCTGCATCACCTGGGACCCAATTTCCCGTCCCACTTTCTTCACAACCCCGATGATGTTACGATCCGCTCTGGATGCATCAGGTCCGACAATAAAATCCGGCCCGCCTAAAACATAAAAATGGGTAGCGTGGTCGGCAATAAAGAACGCAGAGTACATTAATTCGCGGAGTTTCCTGGCAGTCGGAGGCGGTTCGACATGATATACAGCATCTCCTGCCTTCGCAGCCGCAATATGATGTGCGATTGGGCAGACCCCGCAGATGCGTTGGGTGATGCGTGGCATTTCCTCTACGGGCCGGTTTTCACAGAATTTTTCAAAACCACGCAGCTCCGGGATGACCATATAGGCATTTTCGAGACCACCGGAATCATTCAGGAATAAATCGATCCTGCCGTGACCTTCAAGCCGCGTAATCGGATCTATGGATATCTTTTTATATTGGATGTCTTTCATGGGGTTTCCATTTAGATTTCTATAACATTAAGAGTTGAACCTGGTATATTTCAATTCATTCAGAATTGAATCTGCAAGGCTGAAGCGGTAAAAAGTACCCACCGGATCTACAATCGAGTCCAGGATTTGATTGATTCGGTCAGGATTTTCTGTATCAATGATTGCAGCGATGGCACTCAGAAGTTTTGCCCCCTGATCGACCACACCTTCCGGTGCGCCATAGCAGCCACGGCAGGGCATATTTGCATTCAAACAGGGCAGCCCGCAGCCCGCCCGTGTTACTGGTCCACAGCAAATCACACCCTGGGCCAAAAAACAAACATCCGGGTCCATCAGGACTTCATGCGGACGCTTAAATTCCTTTATGCGGACGTCATTGTTCCCTTTTTTCCGGGGACAGACATCGCAGGTTGTTTTTTCATCAACTCCGATTACACCAGATTTTTCAGGCAATTCCCCTGCCAGGACCAACTGCAGCACCTTCCAAACCTGATCAGCAACAGGCGGGCAGCCGGGCATGAAATAATCAACGGGAACGACCTGGGCAAGTGTTCTAACCCGATTGCAAAGTGCAGGGATTTCTATCTCACCTTCTGGAACCCGGGATATTTGTTGGGGACGGGTACCCCTGGTCTCATCCAAAGAAGGAGTGGTGTAATACACTCTCTGGATGATCGCCTCGGCATCACACAGATTCACCAGACCGGGGATTCCTCCGTTATTTGAGCAGGCTCCAAAGGCCACTAGTTTATTGGATTTCTTTCTTAAGAGAAGGGCAAGCTGTTCATTTTCCTGGTTGCAGATTGCGCCATTAAAAAAACAGATGTCAATCTCCTGGTCCTGCAAGGCTTTGACATCCGAATATTTAAAATCAAGAATAGCCGGCCAGAATAGAATCTCAACCTGATCTGCAAAATCGATGAGGTTCATCCCCAATTCGGTAATGGTAATTTCACAACCACCACAACTGCCGGCCCAGTAGAAAGCGACTTTATTTTTCTTCATCTATCTCTCCTTCCGGAGGGGCATTGAATTCAGCATTGCATCAATCTCAGCCCGGATGCGTCCACGATCCTGGGTTCCGATTTGAACAAACCGCAACGGTTGTCCGGGCATATCCATCTGGCCAAACATGCGGTTGAGGGTTGCCATTTTGCAAGATCCAATCGTCGTGCCGTGCATATAATGGCATTCTCCTGGTTTGCAGCCACAAACCATGACCCCGTCATAGCCCCGCCCGAGGGCTAATAATGCCATTTGAGGGTCGATGCGGCCTGAGCATGGGATATGAATCACGTTCACAGGATCGGGGTAACTCTCCAGGATGGATAAATCGCTTTCCGCCCTGAGGCACCAATCACAAATAAAGATTGCCAGAGATGGTGCTGTATTTGAAGGTATCGATTTTATTTGGGAGGTGATTTCGTGATTGCTGACACCATTACGGGCTATTGCACCGGTAGGGCAGGCTGCCACACAGATACCGCAGCCCATACAACGGGTTCCATCCACCGTCGAAAACCGGTCTGTACTGCCATTGACCCCTTTTTCAAAAAGGGATGGAGCTCCATAAGGACACGCCATCACGCAGATGCCGCACCCCGAACACAATCCTTCATCCACATTGACAACTTCCAACGGGGATGAATACCCCGCCTCAACTGCAAGCAGCTTTACTGCTAGAATGAGCTTGGAGATATGTATTTGCTGCGGGCAGGCTGGATAACAAAGATCACATTGGGAGCACATCCAGGTGGTTGGATCATGGAATGCCTCGGTTTGACTATCCAGCATGACCATTTTTAGCAGCCGGCGTGGATTATATTCAGCTTCTACTTTTTGCTGGATCATGCATTTGCTGACACACGTGCCGCATGCATAACAGGCATCCAGGTTTTCGCCACCTGGCATCGCCCTCACTTTATCCGAAAAACGGTTTAGAAATTCGTTATGCGGATTCATGTTCACCCACCTTACCTGCCATCGCCAATTCAAATTTGCTGGAAAATTCCATGGCTTGTACAATCTCCGGGAGGGATCTCATCTTGTGGGCGCGCTGTTCCATGGTGGGACTCAACCGGATAATTTCATTTTTTAGATCTTCCTTGGAGAGACTATTCAACAGCGCTTGCATTTCGTTCAGGGTACGGGCATATTTATCACCTTCTGCCGCACTGATCCACTCAACACGGAATCGTCCGGCAGTCATCCCTAATTTGCCAAAGAGATGTTCCAATCTTTCTGCACGGGCAGCACCGACCAGCTGCCCGGTAATGTAATGGCAGTCTTGAGGGTGGCAGCCCGAATAGAGAACCGCACCAGCACCTAAACGGAAGGCTTCGAAAATAAAATCGGGATCCATTCGGGCGGAACACATCACCCGCAAACCACGTTCATTGGATGAATATTCAAAATGACTGGTACCAGCCAGGTCAGCCCCACCATAGGAGCACCAGTGGCAGCGAAACGCCAGGATTTTTTCTTCGGGTTTTTCTGCAAGCAGCGCATGCAGCTGGGCAAGGATCTGGGCATCTGTATAATGCAGCTGGGTAATGGCGTTATGCGGGCATTCCGCCACACAACCCCCGCACCCATGGCATTTCGCAGTGATAACATGCGCAGGTCTCCCGGTCTCCAATTCGATGGCACCATATGGACAGGAGCGGAAACATAAACCACATTTTTTTCCGTCAGCGCTGACACAGCGTTCAGCCCATACGAAGGCAACTGTTGGTTCTATCTCCCATTCATCCGAATGGAGAATACGGCCTGCCCGGGAAGCTGCCGCCGAGCCCTGGGCGACACTTGCGGGAATATCTTTTACACCCTGGCATGCCCCGGCAAAAAATATGCCGTCAGTTGGGCTGTCCATGGGACGCAGCTTGGGGTGATACTCCATAAACCATCCGCCAGGGCTCTGAGCAACATTTAATACCGAGCTCATTGTATCCACATCAGGTTGGGGTACAGCGGCCTGGTTAAGCATCACCATATCATATTCCCGCTCGATGACATTCCCTAGAGCAATATCCTCTGAAGAGACGAAAAGGTTGTGTGTCTCGGGGTCTTCGGTAATCAAACCCGGTCTTCCCTGGATGAACTTTATCCCCATCTTCCGCGCTCGATCGTAAAATTCTTCATAGCCTTTCGAAGGGGTACGGATATCCATATAGTAAACCGTAATATCCGCATCCGGATACATTTGTTTCAACAGGACGGCGTTTTTTATGGAGTACATGCAGCAAAAGTTACTGCAACCGGGATTGTATCTTTTATCACGCGAACCAACACAATTGATAAAAGCTATCTGTTTTGGGTTGGTGGAATCACTTGGACGAATCAGGTTTCCATGGGTAGGTCCAGCAGAATTATTTAGCCGTTCCATCTCCATACTGGTGATTACATTGGGGAACCGGCCATAACCGTATTCTTCCATCACGCTGGGATCAAAATGATTAAATCCGGTCGCAACAACAACCGCTCCAATCTCTTCCCATACCAGTTTATCTTCCATGGAGAAATCGATCGCATTGAGACTGCCACAGGCATCCACACATTTGTAACAGTGGATACAGGCATCCATATCAATATTGTATATTAGTGGAACAGATTGGCTCATGGGGACATAAGCCGCTTTGCGGGGTGCGAGGTTCATCTCAAAATAATTAGGAACCTCAATTGGGCATGCAGTGGCACATTCGCCGCATCCGTTACAGCGATCTGCGATAACATATTTAGATTTTTCACGGAGAAGGATATTGAAATTTCCAACAAATCCATCTACACGCTCAACTTCTGTGAAAGTCCGTATATCAATATTGGGGTGACGCGCCGCGTCAACCATCTTGGGGGCAAGAATTCATATACTGCAGTCCATGGTAGGGAAGGTTTTGTTGAGTTGAGCCATCACCCCGCCAATGGTAGGTTCCTTTTCCACAAGGATGGTTTTTATTCCCTGATCAGCCAGATCAAGGGCGCAGCTAATTCCCGCCACTCCGCCGCCAATCACCATTGCCTTATTTGTTACCGGCACCTTGATCATTTCCAACGGCTGGAGAAAGCTTGCCTTGGCGACTGCAGCAGCTGTAAGATCTTTTGCCTTTCTCAAAGCGCCCTCAGGATCATGACCATGGGCCCAGGTGCATTGTTCACGTATGTTTGCCATCTCCATTAAGAATGGATTTAGCCCTGCCTCCTCAACAGCAGCACGGAAAGTGGGTTCATGCATCCTGACCGAGCAGGCTGAAACAACCACCCGGTTCAAATTATGCTTCTTGATTTCCTCTTTTATCAGGCGCTGCCCGCTGTCAGCACAGGCGTAGAGGGTATCCATTGCCCGGACTACTCCCGGTAAACCGGAAGCGTACTCTGCCACTGTCTTCGGATCAATTACACCTGCAATATTGGAGCCGCAATGGCATATGTAAACGCCAATGCGGAGTTCTTCATTTTCATTCCTTAGATTCGCTTGCACAGATCTCCTCCTCACAATCAATCAACCAGTAAACTATGAACGTGGACCAACAACCTCTTCGATAACCAGCTTTCGGCGGGCTTTCTGTGCCCTTTGGTCAGATGTGACCAATTCCAACGCGTCCTTCGGGCAATACTTCACACATTGCGGTCCTTCTTCAATATCCTCACAATGATCACAAATCTCTGCCAGACGGCTTAGTGGGTTGATTGAAATTGCACCAAAATCACAGGCTTCGATACACCATGCACAGCCATCACATTTATTGTCCTCAACTCGTATCCTGCCAGTGAGGTCATCCTGTCTCAAGGCGGATCGTGTGCAGGCAATAATACAAGGGGCATTTTCGCAGGTACGGCAGGCCACGGCCGTGATGAGAATCTCATGCGCTCTTACCACCCGGATTCGGGATCGATACGTGTTGAACTCTCCTGTTTTTGTATAGGAGCATACATACTCACAAACCTGGCAGCCAATACATTTCTCAGGATCACATGCAATATATTTATATTTGGATGTTGTTGTCGCCATTTGTTATCCTCGTCCTTTACACACCAATCTCTGCCGCAATATCTTCCATCTCGAGATCAGCCAGCAGCTGTTTCGGAAGCTTACCCTCAAATGTCCAGCCTTTAGCCATATAGTATATTTTCTTAAGGTACTTTAATTCCTCTTCAGTTACAAAAGTATTGGCGGAAGCGCCCTCTTTGAAACCCTCATTTTTCCAGCGATACGGGAGTTGGTCATCCTTCTCTGTCCAACCCTCCCGGATATTAAAAGCCTTTTTTATTGTATGCGCATGGATGCCAATTTTCTCAACATCATCATAGCCATAGTTCCACCCGGTAGTGGCATTTATTAATTTGGCAATGGCAGGCCAGGCTCCCACCCGGTCAGCATTTCCTGTAAAACTGCGGCGGATGAACTTGCACAGCGGCAGCGTATCATAAACAGCTGCATATACTTCCGTGCTGTTAGCAACCTTGCCCCGGTTTTCATCAACTGTAAAACGGTCTACTTTTATATTCAGATCAGGATCAGAACCTTTTATATCCGGATCGTAAGCAGCTGAACGATTATGGCAGCCGCCGCGTGTTCCCGCTGCCAATCCTAAAGCAAATGTCTTCAAGGCTCTTGCGTCATATCCGGGACTTTCCAGTCCTTTGATATGCATTGCCCATTTATTTGTATCAGTTCCGCGCTGCTCATCAATTATTTTCGATGCCCTGCGGACCCCAAGCGCAAGTAAATCACCAATTCCTTCCCGGTTAACCATCATTTCCGCAAGAGTTACAGCTTCCTCTTCCCTGCCGAAGTATGGTTCAAATCCGTCAGGATATTTCTTGCATGCAAAATCTTCCTTTTTAAAGATGCCGCGTTCAAAAGTCTCCATGGTCCAGGCAATGGTAACCCCCATACTCATCGCATCCAATCCATGCTCATCCGCAACATCTACTAACTTTATCACCCCTTTCAAATCACCAATACCAAGGTTCGAGCCAACCGCCTGTAAGCTTTCATACTCAATTCCAGTCATCGACCCGGCAAATGGACCATCCTGGACGAGTGACATTTGTTCACAGGCAATAGGGCATTGCGCACAGGCAATCGTCTTTACTTTATATGTCTCATGGAGGGTTTCACCGCTTATGGCTTCGGCATTCTCAAATACCCCTTGCTGGTAATTTCGTGTTGGCAGCAATCCTAATTTATTCATATTCAATACATTGGTGGATGTTCCAAGAATGCGGTATTTGGAGGTGTCTGGACCTTGAGCAGATTGGATGATATCGTAGGACATCTGCATCAGGGTTTTTGGATCTGCAACTGAAACCCCGTTTGTACCCCTTACCGAAAGCGCTTTGAGCTTTTTTGAGCCCCAAACTGCACCATGACCCGTCCTCCCAGCCTGACGGCCATCATTGGTTACACAAGCAAAAAGTACCTGGTTTTCTCCACCCAGGCCGATTGTTGCAGACCGTACCTGGTCATCTCCCAATTCATCCCGGATGGCTTCTTCCGTCTCGAAATTAGTTTTGCCTAATAAGTGGTCTGCATTTCTGAATTCAACACGTTGATCATCTACAAATACATTTACCCAATCATTGCTGGCTTCATGGATAACAATTCCATCCCAACGAGAACGTTTTAATGCAATCGAAAACCAGCTTCCCGACAGGCTGTCCCCGATGAATCCGGTTAATGGTGATTTGGAAGCCATACCAAATTTTCCCCCCACCGGAACAGGTGTCCCTGCGAAAATGCCATTTGCGATACAAATTGGATTTCCTGGCGAAAGGGCATCGCAGCCTACTTCAATGTTTTCCCAGCATAACCGGGTTGCCATGGAAACTCCACCGATATAGGTTTTATACCAGGTTTCTGGTTTTGTTTCCGACCAATACTTCCTGCTTTTCAGGTCAATGTGAAGGATTTTACCGCTATAGCCGTGCATAACGTACAAACCTCCTTTAATATGTGTTTCGTTTTGGATATAGAATTCTTTCTAGATAACATATTTTGGATGGCATTGGATTTCAATCCAGGGCTATCCACCAGCCAGAACAGACATTAAGATCAGATTATCACCATCCTCGGGCGAGTCACTCATTTCATCCTCCTGGATCATATGTTCTCCGTTGCGATTGAACATATTGGATCCAAAAAGTCCTGCACCATCCGGAGAAATCACCTGCCCAACCAGCGCAGGAAATTTCTGTGCGATAATTTTGATTATTTCCACGTAGGATGTGCCAGATTCGATGTTTAGTTGAATTTCTTTCTGCCGGGTCAATATTCTTGAATGCCCGATAAAATCAACTTTAATCGTGTTCATGAGCAATAATCTACTCCCAAGGTACCGGAAAACAAAAAACTTTGTTTATATTATATAAAGTATACAGTCGTACAATCAATATGTATTATATCGTAACCGGGATTGCATTTTGTAACTATTTTGGGGATATTAAATCACAATTATTCGGACTGTCTTTTTTATTATTTTTCACATTTTATTAATGAGTGATTTTTTCGAGTGGCAAACAAATCCGCGATTATTTTGCAGCCACTAATTCAAGGGATCATATTCCTCGTGGACTGATATAATCATTTTAAGCACCGCCATTTTGTAGCGGCAGGAATAGGTACAATTTCTTTATTTCAAACGTTATTTTAATAAGACACTTGCTGCCAGGATTGATCGTTAAGAAATTGTTGAATTTTTCCTATTTTGGGAGGCAATTTCATTGAAAACGGGAAGACTGAATAATTCCAATTTATTAAAGCCTTGGTTAAAAAATTTTCCAGCCGTTTTTTCATGGTGATCCTGCTCATCCTGGTGTTTTCTTTATCTATTCAAGGATGGGTCTCAGCTGCACCACTCCTACAAAGAACGGAAAGGGATCTAAAGGTTAACAGTAATTCCGATTCTATCGACATAACTCCTGGTGATGGCTTGTGTGCCGATTCAGAAGGAATGTGTACCCTGCGCGCAGCCATCATGGAAGCCAATTCTTCCCACCGGGATATGGATATACAATTGCCGGATGGCACTTACACCCTGGAAATTCCTGGCGCGAATGAGGATGAGGCAGTCTCTGGTGACCTGGATATTATTCAATCAATGAACATCCGGGGTTCTGGCAGTGACCGTACGGTTATCCAGGCGGGCACCAGCCCTGCCGGTGGCATCGACCGGGTTTTCCACATCCAGGGGTTAAATCCAGAAAAACCCATACGGATCAGATTACAGGATATCGCCATCCAGTTTGGTCAGGCACCCACAGGGTTACAATTTCCGGAAAATTCTGGGGGGGGTATTTTGATTGAGGGTTACACGGCTGCATCTTTCAAGAACACAATTATCAGCCAAAATTCGTCACCGGATCCACAGGGCCAGGGAGGAGGCATCCTGGCATGCGGCGCAGATTGCGATGAAGATCAGGAGGGTGAATTTATCCTCGAAAATTCCAGGATTATCCAGAATACGGCAGCAGGTACCGGCGGAGGTCTCGCCCTTAGAAACCTGGAAAACTTCGAGATCAGGAATAGTTCCATCCTGGAAAATATAAGCCTGAATAATGGGGGCGGCATAGCCATCAGCGAAATTGATGATAATAGTGCGATACTAGGATCAACAATAGCAAATAACCAGGCGCAATTTGGTGGTGGAATAAACATCCAACGCAGCGAGATTTTTCTTGCTAATAGTACCGTCAGTCATAATTCTGCCGAAAACGACGCCGCGGGAATATTCACGCAAGAGGCCGCCCTGACCATCCTGTTACGCCACAATTGCGAATAATAAATCAAACAGCATCGCCGGGGGCATTTATGTAAAAAACGCAGAGGTGGAAATTGGCAGCAGCATCCTGGCGGGTAATTCAGCGGAGATAGGACCTGATTGCTTCGAGGAAAATGACCTGGATTCGTTGGGATTTAACCTTGTTCAGGATGCAAACAGTTGTTCATCCGTTTTTGATAATGAGGGGGATTTGCGGGGAGTAGATCCACTCCTGGCACCCCTGTCAGATAACGGTGGTGATACCCTTACACATGCCCTGGATATTTCCAGTCCGGGGGCGCACATCATTCCTATTGGAACCAACCAATGTGGGACAGATATTAATAACGACCAGCGGGGTAAACCCCGCCCAGGAAATTTAGATCCATCCGATTTTTGCGAAATGGGCGCCTGGGAAGCCCAGAGCGATGACTACAATCTACCTCCCACAGAAACAAATACAGCCACAACCACAGCCACTGAGGAGATCACGCCAACACCCTCTGAAACCCCGACCATCACCGAGACAGGGACTTCCACCTATACTGCCACCGCCACTGGGACAGCAACTTCCACCCTGACCCCAACCAATACCGCAACCGTTACGGGGACTTCAACGGCATCCTTGACGGCTACAATTACACCAACCCGCACTGCTACTCAAACACAAACCCGAACACGGACAGCAACTTTAACCGGCACCGCAACACTAACCAGGACACCCACATCGACTGGAACCCGTACACCAACCAGCACGGTTACCCTTACGCGTACTCCAACCAAAAAACCCACCAGGACCCCTACCCCTGATCCAAGGGTTACTCTCGGCAATACCCTGACAAGTTCACCGACATCCCCATCGCAATATTACCCCATAGCAACCTGGACCCCGCTACCTGTCATTCCAACATTAACCTATACCATTGTCCCTACAACACCCGTTTATATTACAGCCATCGTCCAGACTCATACCCCTACTCCATCGCTTACCCCGGTGGGGGGAATTCAAATTTCCACTCCGGTCATACCATCAGAGACAGAAACACCTCAACAGGGGTTTGCTCAGCGTCTCTTCAGCCAGTCATGGGTGCTTATCCTGGTAGCAGTGGTCACAGGTCTCCTGGGATTGATCGTAATCGGTGTTATTTTATGGCTGCTCTTTATGGATAAATCAGACGAGGATGGATCAGAATGATCCGTATCGTGGCTATCTGCTTTTGGTCATCGCTGTCAATCGTGCTTTGATATGTGCAATCCGATGATCCAGGTGATCCGGATCAAAATAACAGGCCGGTATGGGGGTGTAAGTCAGGTTAGGGGAAAAATATGGATCATCTTTCATCATCCATTCGTCCATCTGTTCATATCCCCTCAGGATATCTTTCGTAGGTGTTTTATATCCCCGCGAGGCGCCTTCATAATGAATTAATGCTGCGTGGGGGTTATATAAAATACGGTAGCCCTTTTTAATTAACCTTAAACAAATTTCGACATCACTGAATACAAGTTGGTAGCCTTCGTCATATCCTCCCACCATCTCAAAGACATCCCTGCGAAACATCTGGCAGGCTCCGGTTACTGCACTGACATTGCGGTACCAATCTGCACTACCCAGCAAACCATGGTAATGTTCAGGTGTATTGAGATAGAGATGTCCAACATATCCCTGTAATCCCATGACAAGTCCTGCATGCTGAAGGGACCTGTCAGGACGAATCAACTTGGTGCCTACCACACCAATATCGGGGATCAATACCCATTGCGATAGTTCAGACAACCAGTCCGGATATTGGACTTCCATGTCGTTGTTAATGAATAAGAGTAGCTCCCCATTGGCCTGTGCCGCACCAAGGTTATTCGCTTTTGAATAATTAAACGGCTCATTATATTCAATCCACCGGACGGGGCGGGCTGACACCTGTTCCTCATAAAAGGGGATAACTGACGGGTCTGTACTGCCATTGTCCACCAGGATAATTTCAAAACACGGATATTCAGTACGAGCAAAGATGGATTCAAGCAATTTTTGTAATTTTTGCAATTGATTTTTTGTTGGAATAATGATGGAAACCTTTGGTTTTTGGGTCATCCACTTGAGCTGAGGAGACCCTTGCTTAACTGAAACATGCCCGGCCTCCAATCCTTTTCTGGATAAGTGCCGTTCGAGCATTTCCCTCACATCTGCCTGTGACCATTCAGCTTCCCGGTTTTGATGGACAAGTACCCAGGGTATATGGATGCTGGATTGATCTTCAAGGCAGATCCTCAACAGTAACTCCCATTCCTGAACCAAAAAATCAATATTCGGGAAAATTTCTAATAAATACTTTTGAGCCCTTTTCAAAGATATGATTGAGCGCGAAAGATAATTGATGGAAAGGTGCATCTCCGGTGAATAGGTCCCGGACTTGAAATGGGGCAATGGACGATTAACGCCTTCTTTCTTTGAGTCGGAATCCGGGAAATAAATGGCTGATCCCGGCGAAACCTGGAAAGCATTGAGAAAACATTCAAGAAAAAATCTTGAAAATATATCACCCGGGACACAGCACACGAAATACTCAGTCTGGCAACATGCGATAAAAGCCTCCAGGCTGAATATGTGGAGAATAGGTCACCTCAATACGCTCTTGATCTTCCTGACTTAATAGTTTATTGAAGCTGTTTATATTTTCAGATTCTGTAAGAATCACAAGGTGCCATTGAGCAGCCCGCTGGGCACAAATGGATTGGATGGTCTTCATGGCTGCTTCTGATTGGCTGTGAGGTATTGGCAGAAAAAAAGTGACTTCCAGGCTCTCCCCGGGCACAACCGCCTGGTGTTGAAGCCATTCATCCTGTACCTTTAGAAATCCGGGATAAGAACCTTCAGATTTACGGATAACGAAATTCGTGTAAATCCCTGTTGCACTGATCTTATGATATAGCGAACGAAAAAAAAGCTCCAACCTCGAATCTGGCGGGAAGAAGATCCAGAATACCCCCTTGATTTTACCGAGAAAGGAATACATTCAGATCAGCTCTCATTACCACCAAGAGGGTCTGTTATCGTATTTGTTAATTCATCTGTATTCTTTCCTTGTTGTATCCAATGGTAGAGAGGGCAGATATCCTGAGAAATTACCTCGGGATGTCTTGCGATATAGTTATTTGTATCAAAATATTGGCTCGGATTGCGTCCCTCTTTCCAACCGGATTTACAATAATGGATAAGCGGGTCAATATTCAGGCCCGCTAGATCAGGGTTGCTTTGTAAATAGTATTCCTTATCAAATTGCCGCGATGCATTTATACAATCAATGATTTTCCTGTTTTTTCTAAATTGCTTAATCGAAAATAATATTTCAAATGATGTGTTCTTGGCTTGTCTAAAGAAGGATGAATGCCGGATGCCTGAGGGAGCAAGACGATTACGCAGCTGGCGGGTGTCTTCCAACATCTTCCAGGTTTTACTGTTTATTAAATCCTGCTTGGCAACATAACTGTCTTCGGTCGAAAAAACATCGTGTTCGCCGCTAAGTTTATAAAAATCTTTAATATCAAAATGATTAAACTCAAGTATTTTTTTGGCTCGCTCGGGGTCATTCATCGCCTCAAATAGCAAATTTAAACCAAAGAGTTTGTGAACTTTACTGGGCCCAGAATCAACAGCAAACCTGCCAAGCGCAAAATTAATGTCAGGATTAATTGGATTGATATATTTTTTTGCATCTGGAAAAATCATTAATAAATCATCTACAGTGGGAATGGTTTGATAATTATCCAGTATGTGAAGCTTTTCAAAATGATCCCTTACTCTGGTTGTAGGACGATTTCCACTTACGTTTTTTTCATCCGCTCTTACACGGAATCGAACCAGCTTCTCCTGCAAAATGTAAATATCATATTTCAGGCATAAACGGATCCAAAAATCCAGGTCAGGTAGTTGTGCCAATCCACGCCTGAAATAACCACAATCCTCATAACATTTTTTACGGATCAATACGCTGGGATGACAGAGTGCATTTCCGTGGAAAAAAAAGTGGTTTAGCCATTCATGCCTGGTCCGGTTAGGTTGTTTAAAAACCTTAAAATATTTATGGCTCTCATCACTAAATGACCGGCCTTCTTCGTCAATTATCGTAACCAGAGAAAAAACTGCTCCGATATGTGGATTTGCATCCAGGAAAAGAACCTGCTTTTCAAGTTTCTGCGGTTCCCATACATCATCGGAATGATGTACGGCAATATAATCACCAGAAGAGTATTTATTTATGACATCTGCCAGCCGGATCCCTTTCCGATTCACCTCGTTACGAAATGATCTGATCCGTGGATCGGAATAACTTCCAATTATCTCCCATGAATTATCTGTAGAAGCATCATCCAGGATAATCAGTTCAAAATCCCGATAGGTCTGGTCTAATACACTCTGGATGGATTCCCGAAGGTACTTCCCATGGTTATAAGATGTAAGAATTATCGAGATTTGAGGTTTTGCCATTATATAAGCCGTCTGGCCAATCTGAAGAATTACCGAAGATTCTCACTCATTATAAGGATAAATTAAATAAATATCTAATTTGACTAATTATCATGGTTTTTGATATGGCGGAAAAAAACCAGACCTATCTGAGGGATCGGCTGAGACCAGGCGGCACAAGTTTGCATAGTACCTCATTATTATAAACTTGCTTCAGACCTTTCAATGGGTACACTCTTGGACCAAAACGGCTTTTAAAATCCATTCGGCTTTGTCCACCCCCTCCTAAATTTAGAAATGGTACCTCCATGGATTTGAAGTAATTAACCGCATACCAGATCAGGCTGGCAGAATGGGTACGTCCTTCATCCAGCGAAATATTAAACAAAAAATCTGATGAATATGGCGTAAATGGAAAAATTGAAACCGCAATCACTCTCCCATTTTCCTCAATCCCGATGATTAGGATCTTATCCAAATTAACAATGGATAGTAATGTATCCATGGAAAATTCATAAACCATTGACGCATTTCGCTTCTTTATGAAATCATGATAATTCTTGATAAAAAAATCACCCAAAATTTTTTTATCAAGAATGATATTTTTATGGTTTTCATCCCAATGTCTTAACTGACGCTTCCTGTTATCGGATAAATTCGCAAATAGTTGTTCCATTGATAACGTCAGATCCAGCACATATAACTTGCTATACTCATATTCCTCATCCACATCAAAGTAGCTGTTATCACTCAGGATTGGATTTATCCCGATATAACCGCAAACATAGTGCTTTCTATTTAGTGAAACTTTTCCAGTGATTCTTAAACTCTGGACACGGACTGGTACCTACAAATCCCGGGAAACCAAACGGGGTAACAATATCCGTGTATCCATTGAATTTGCGCTCACAGATTGGGCATGCAATACGAACATGGTCATTTGTATACGTGTATAAAAATGTATCATTCCCATGGGTTAAATACATCGCATTGCTGCTCTCCCAGGTATGCGCAAAGGTATGAGGAATATTGTCTAGAGCGCGATTCCACTCAAGACGATCGGTTAATGGGATTAATTTCTCAATATACATAATAAATGTTGCCTATATGATCGCATACAATGGTTGTATATCGGATCACTTGTCGGAATAGATCTATCCATTTTCATTGGTGCATACTGGCCGGTTATATCTCTATGTAAATTTCCTTTAAAACCACCTCCATTAATTCGAATTCCCCCGCTTTAATTGGATTGAATTATTCTCGTTATTTGATCAACTATAGTTTTCATATCATTGCTTTTATATCGTTGATCTATGGGTAATGGAAGAAGATCCTTTGCCAGATTATATTCCCGGCTTCCTGCATCGGTGAATTGGAAAACATTTTTCCAGTATTGGGCTATATAAATTTTTTGATCGATAAGTTTTTCTCTCATTCCATTCCACCTGGATAAAAATGGGTACACCATGGGTACCTGAACTCCATCCCAACAGGGTGTAAGCTGGTTGTAAGATGATAATGCGTCATGCAGAATATGGAAATTATCCCTTCTCCTCCTGGCAACCTCTTCGTAATCGATATTCTTTAAAAGCCGGCTGGTCAGGCTGGACATTTTCCGTACTGGCGTATGTCTCAATTTACCTTCGTTTTCCCGAAAATAGGCATATCCATCTTCCGGCCCGTTTTCTATCCTCCGTAACAGGTAATCCATACGGGTATAGGATAAATCCGTTTCCAGATCAATCTCCACAGGTGCGCTGGTATAGAGGTAAGCGCCATCAGGAACACCGAAAAATTTTCGGGCTGAATAAAAAGTATCAACATCCTTAATAGGAGGTGAATAAAAGGATTGGGCATTATCAATGATCAAATTGGGAACTGCAGGTCCCAATCTATTTAGGAATTGATCCTTTAATCCAAAGTAATTGATCGCAAGAAATGCATAATTTTCTTTTATCGATGAGTAATCAAATACAGGTTCCAAATTCTCATCGATGGAATAAAAATCGTATTTTATCGATAATTGGTGCAAAGGTCTTAATAATGCATCACACGAATAATACGGTAAAAAAACCTTGGAAAATTTTCTTTTTTTGAGGACCGTTTCAAAGGCGTTACTCGCTGTATTGATGCGTATCGCATTGGGATGGTATTCTTTCCCCTCCCGCAGTTCAAGTTCAAAATATCCGCCTATTGCCACTTATTGGTTATCCCCATTTTTCGGAAAATTATTTGTGGTAATCCACCGCCAGGTTTCATATCGTATCTTATCATTATTTATCAATTTTTCTCAATTTTATGTCTTTCTATTACCACAGCCTGGTCGGCAACGGTTGGAGCACCGAATAAATCGGTCAACGGTATTTGCATATTGAATATCGTCTCTAATTTAAGATGTACCAATGTGGCAAGCATGGAATCTCCACCCAAATCACGGAATCGCTTATTTATACCCACTTCCGGGATGTCAAGGACTTGTTTCCAGACATCACAGATAATTTTTTCAGTATCCGTTTGGGGTTGGATTAACTCATTTTGTATCTGCGGTTGTTTGATGATCTCATCCTTGAAACCGAGTTTTTTGGCCAGACCAATTCTCTGGATTTTTCCCGTAGATCCCTTGGGAATTTCCTCCAACTGGATAATTCTGACCGGGACTTTGAACGGCGCCAGCCTTTCGGAAACATATTTCCGAAGTTCGCTTTCAGTAACCTTTGTGTCTTTAAGGACAACAGCGGCGGCAATATCCTCACCTAATTTTTCATCGGGAATTGCAAAGGTTACAGCCTGTAAAATATCCGGATGGGTCAGAAGGACTTCATCAATTTCCCTTGGGGATATCTTTTCCCCTCCCCGATTTATTAGTTCCTTAAGCCTTCCAGTAATAAACAGGTAGCCTTCATCATCAAAATATCCCTGGTCGCCAGTCCGAAACCAGCCCGCCGTGAAAGATTTCTGGTTCGCCTCAGGATTGTTCCTGTACCCGAGTGTCACATTTTGTCCTCGAATCACGATCTCGCCAGGCGTTTCAACGGGTAACAAGGTATTTTCATCCTCTGCCATGATCGCAATTTCAGGTCCTGCGGGTAATCCTACTGATCCGGCTTTCCTCCTGGAAGGTGGAAGCGGATTGCTGGCCATTTGATGGGATGCCTCAGTCATTCCATATGCTTCAATTACCGGAGCATTAAATTTTCGCTCCAATTCTTCCATGATGACCGGGGGTAAAGAAGATGAGGATGAGCGTATAAACCGAAGCGGGTTTCGGCCAATTAGATCAAGGTTATTATCTCGCGCGGCTTAGAATCGCTTGATGCATGGTGGGTACTGCGGTGTACCACGTGGGTTTACACAAATCTAGCCATTTAAAAAATTCGGGCGCCAGGAATCCTGGTGTGCAAACGATACTTGCCCCGGCATTCAGGGATGCCAATACTGCTGCTACAAGTCCATGAATATGGAACAGCGGCATGATATTCATGCAGCGATCGGATGGGGTCAGGTTTAGGGTTTCACAAACATTACGGCCGAGGTATGTAAATTTTTCTGGGTCAGGGGGACAATTTTGGGTCGTGAGGTGGTGCCAGAGGTATGCAGGATAAGTGCATCGTCACTCATCCTGGATGGGCCGGTGGATTTTTCCTTTTCAACGGGAAATTCTCCTCGTATTGAAAATAGACCTTCGGGTGAATCATCCATTTGTTCCAGCCAAAGAATCTGGATACGCCAAGTTCTTGCGCCACTGAAATCACCGGTGAATTGCTGCCTTTTTGATACGGCAACAGCCTTTGCTTTTAGATCGGTTAAATAAAACTCAAACTCAGAAGCTGTATACGCTGGATTAAGTGGTGCACTTACTGCAGCGCTTGATATGGCCAGAAAGGCAGCAGCCAGCATCGGTCCGTTTGGCATCACGATTGCCACACAATCATTGTGACCAATTCCAAGCAGGTTCAAAGCACGGATGGATTCGTGGATATGCTGGTATAACCGGCGGATAAGTGGATCGGGTGGTTTTCCAGGCCTAATATCGCAATTGCATCTGGGGATTTTTCGGATTGAAGCCGAATCATTTCAAGAATGGTTTTTGGGTACATAACTTCCTCGGTTTTTGGAATATGTTTACAGAGATTCTGATCAGTATCCGTTTATGTTTTTTTCAACAATCACAGCCGGTGAGCCTAAAACCTTAACCCTTTCTGGAATATCTTTGGTTACCAGGGAGCCAGCTCCGACAATGCTTAAATCACCAATGATTTTTTTATCCAGAACCATGCTCCCCAATCCAATAAAGCAGCGGGAACCAATGGTTGAATATCCGGCAATAATTGTTCCCATCGAAATAAATGAATAGTCATTAATTTTTACATAATCCCCGATCAGACACCCCTCGCCCAAGAATTACATGGTTTCCAATAGATGTATTTGGACCGATCTGAACTCCTCCCTTGATAATTCAAACCATTCCCTAACTTTACACTGCTTGAGATGGAGGCTGCCGGATGGATCAGATTACAAAAATTGATGCCAAAATCATTTACTTGTTGAATGATATTACTTTTGCGCATCCTGACCAGTGCACAAATTGCAGTATAGTCCTCATTAAACAATTCTAGTTCATCAATCCAAAATATTCTTTTCCCCAGGAATTTTGAATCTCTTTCAAACGGTGGTTCATTCACCACAAAACCAGCAATATCATAATCAGAAAAATCATTAGCCATTTCAAATACCTCTCTGGCTAATGATCCAATACCCAAAATGAACAGCCTTTTTCGATTATTCATGTATTTACATTAAGGCATAAACTATAGAAGAATATCATCTTTTAATATTTTTTTTCTAATCCCGCACCCTGTGTGTCTGGGATAACTATTGGTTCCAATAATCTGGTATAAGCCTTCTTAATTAATTGGGACACACCCGGTAGGACAATTATATATTCTTAATTCCATTTCTTCTCCAATTAATTGCCTAAAAAAATCTTACTCGCTTCATCGAATAATATAAAATCATTGAATAGAATTCATCGGATCAATTGATTTCTATGATCTTAAATCGCAATCTGTGATGATGACTTCATACCCCATTAACGAACCTGCGGGATGTAACTGCTAATCTCTATGATTTTTTCGCAGATATGGCTCCAGTTGGGGAGTATTCCTTCAAGTAATACCTCGTATCGGGATGATATTTGCATTACAAAACCAAATCGTTATTCTTAATAGTCACACCATTAGAATAATTACCTGTCCGGATATCTACCAAACAGCAAACGCCGCCCTCCACCGCATTTGTCGTTGTGCCCGTTTTCTTTGTGGCAAAAATCTTGTAGGCGTATATAATCCTGGGAGATTGATTCCTCTCCCTGATGACAACGATCCTTAATGCACCTGGAGCCTCATTCCAGATTTTTCTTAACTCACTATGCGCTTGGATGTATTCAGTGATGATGAATTCTTCATCCAACGTATCTGCCACTTAACAATCAATTCATTAATTTCATTTTCATTGGACAATTGATTATTAATTAAAAATTTATCGTCCTCGAAAGCAAGTTTGTAGAAACCCTTTCCTAACGTTCCGGTAGTTAAATTGGCAGCCAGGCATTGCTTAGCTTTAAAAGATTGATGATCCCCAGGATATCCTGCTTAAAACCATCCGGGCAGTCACTCAATTGCAGTATCTCACCGTTGCAAATTTGAAAATAATATTCTGGAAGATATCCTGCAAATGGCCGAAAAATATATTTTATAATTAATTTATCGTCGATCCATTTACTGTAAGACTCAATGGGATACATCCGGAAATAATCAAAATCAGATAAATAATTTCTATAGTTTTTTTAGTCAGGCAGTAATCTGAAATCGCTTCTGGAAAAAACCTCTTTGTTGTGCCCACAAGCTTCTGAGAAATCGTGGATTTTTTATAATTAAATATATCCTCATACCATCTCCGAAAGACCTCTCAGCAGAATAGGTGGAGTAACCGGATGATCGTAATCCTTTAATAATCAATTTTTGTAATACGTTGTTCAGGTTGATCAAGTTAATCATTGCCTTCATTTACAACATAAACCTAATACACGCCAATTGTATCCATTTGGTCATTTATGCCAGGCATTATTCATCCTGACCAAAGCAGTGAGATAGGGTGGTGGAAATCTCGGGAATTTGGATTTCATCATCATGATTCCCTAAGTTATTTTGGTAAATCTAACTGATTTCAATCTTTTTCCGTAACAACCTGGATAAGAAAGTATCCTGAGAGGATTGTCCTTATCATTTAACTGCTTTCTTTTCGTTGATCAGTGAAGTGAAAAATTCTTTGGTCAAATCATATTTTAACAGTGGATAAAAAAATTGGATAATCATGACACCTTGAAGCGAATTGATCTCGATGATTTTAAAAGCCAACATCCGTGATGATGACATCATACCCCATGTATATAACCGTTGATATATAACTGCTGATCTCCACTATTTTTTCCTTTACCAACCCCAATGGGGAATTACACCTTCTAGCTGAACCATTGTGTCGGGATGGTTTTTAACCATTATTATTTCCCTGTCAATGTCGATTGTCCCACAGAATAATTGCCTGTTCGGATCAATCAAACAATTAACCCCATACCGCCCTTCAACAACACCCATACTTTTTCTGCCGAATTCGATATAGGATGCCACAATCCTTGGGATTTGATTCTTTTCCCTGATAACCATTACCCGTATTGGATTTGGAGATTCGCTCCAGATTTTCCTCAATCCATGTGGGAATTTAAGTATTCAGTAATTAAATACTCCTGTTTTCCGATAACCACCCATTCTGAAATTAATTCCCTGATTTGTGTTTCGAGAGATTTCATTGTTTAAAAATTATCCCGGCTATCGTATCCTAGTTTAAAAAATCCTTTTCCAAGGGATCCGGACACCAATTTCGCGGCCAGGTCTTGTTTTGTTTTTAAAAGATCAATTATTCCTTGAATGCTCTGCTCCAAACCCATTGGGACAATCAGTTAAGCGCAAGATCTCGTTTTTGTAAATGTGGTAAAAATACTCGGGGAGATACTCAGCAAAAGGATGCAAGATAAATTTTATAGTCAACTTATCATCTATCCATCTGCTGTATACTCCATTAATGGGGTGTAGCTGAATATAATCAAAATCCGATAAATAATCTGTATAATTGTCTTCTGTTAATCCCAGATATGAAATTTTATCGGAGAGGAAACCGCGTTTTTGTGCCCAAATTTTTTGACTTAAGGTGGTCTTTTTATTATGAAAGATATCGTCATACCGCATCATGAATAATTGATAAGCACAATGTGCATTGTAGAACGAAGAACTCATTAACTTCACAGTAAATTAATAAAAATTCCCTGATGGTCATCTTTTCCCCATAAGAATTATCATCTGTTGGATTGGAACTCTGATTAATATCATTAAAGGATTATCTGATATTGTGTATACGTCAAATTTAAAAGAGGTTATTAAAATATTTCGTCGGTGAATTTGCATGCAGAATAACCAAGGATAACCATTTTCTCCCCCAATTTCACTGGGAAATCATGGGAAATCAAATATAATATATATTTTTTATAACTAAAATTCCCCCAGGCGGTAAGCAGGGAACCAGGTTGTATCATATGCCTTCTTTCTATTTAATAATCCTTTATATTTTTCTTCATCCAGTATTTTTCCGCAAAAATAGGATTTGCCTGTTTGACTGGACCACCCCATTTTGAAGTAGTCCAGGCCAGTCAGGTGTTCCTGACTGCTGCTGGTGCTCCCGCCAAAATTTACCCACCGTACCAACCTGGATAAATGCTGCAGTGCACACCATTTCACTGCGTAAGGAGCGCCCAGTTTATATCCCTCATCGCTGAAAGCCGAAAGATGGGCATAGGCAACATCATCCTGTAATAAGAAAATATTGCCTCCTACAACATTGCCTTTATTGATCACACGAAAATAGATGGTATTTGGGATGGCGAGTTGTTTTTCAAAGCTATTATGAGAAAATGCACGAATGCCTTTGATTTGGTGGCGTCTGATCAGATCTCCATAAAGTTGAACCCATTCATCAAGATCAATATCTGGTGAAACTGTCATCTCGACCTCAAGATTCCTTAACGCCCGGCGGGCACTGCGCCGGTGCCCTTTCGATACCGTTTCATCCAACGGCAAGGAAAGGTCCAAAATATAATGGTCTTTGTATGGGCGAAATATTTCGAAATACTTACTATACTCTTCATTGGGGAAACGTGAAAATGGCCCAATTACCAGGGAAATACTGACTAAATTGTTTTTTAATGCCTCAAAATCATCGATAAGTTTCCCAGTTTTCACAAAAAAACAATGGATAAGGCCCCATCGCATCACGGTAGGGGGCATCGGTATTTGACGCTCTAAAATCCAGCCCCTGGCAGCAGAAAGATAGCGAGGAATGCCAAATTCCGCCAGTGAATCAGCGTATAATGGATGAGAATAACCGGTGCGGTTTTGTTTACTCATCGGGTCGTTCATGAGATTTTGTTCCAGCAGCACTTCGCAAATCAAATCTACCTCTTCCACTGATAATTCGGCCGATAGCGGTAAGCACAACACCCGCCCGGATACATCTTCAGCAACCGGCATGTTTACATAGGGACAGGTAGGGCAGCTGGTATCGAGGGAAGGATAAAAATAACGCCTGGGAAAGACATCCTTCTTATTCAATGCATTTTTTGCTCTTATGAGCTGTGTTTCCGTAATCTGGCAAACAATACCGGGTAATAGGCATAGTTGTAATCCGTATCTGCTGGACATGGTTGGTGTCTGATGGCTGATCCCCCTAAAATGCTGATCGTACCGCTCGCAGACTACTTTGTGCCTGGCGATTAATTCCTGAACCTTTGGCAGTACGCACAAACCCATCGCCGCATGCAGTTCGGAATTCTTGCCGTTTATCCCCAGACCCCAAAAGTCTTCTTCCCCTTTGTGGCCGAAGTTGTGAATAATTTCAAATATCCCACCATGGGCAATTTCGTCACCATTGGTAATTACAGCTCCGCCTTCACCGGTATGGAACAGCTTGGTTGCATGAAAACTCAGCGTAAAGATATCCCCAAAGTTAAGCAGGGATGCGTTTTTTAGACTTAACATCAAAAGCATGGGCCGCATCATAGATAACTTTTAGATTGAATTTTTCAGCAATATGCTGGATTCTTTCCAGTTCACAGGGATATCCGTAAACGTGGGTGGCAAGTATTGCGGTGGTGTCTTTGTCAATCGCCTGCTCAATCAAATCCGGGTTGATGGTGAGCGTTTCCGGATGAATATCCACAAAAACCGGCTGGCAGCCCTCCCAAACAATGGATGATGTCGTCGCCACATACGAAAACGGCGTGGTGATGATCTTTCCCTGCAGCCCCAGGGATTTTATTGCAATCTGGAGAGTAATCGTTCCGTTGGCAACCAGGAAGAGGTGTTTTATCCCCTATAATTGGCTGTTAAACTTTAATTCGAGCTCCCTGAGCAGAGGCTCAAAATTGGTTAATCGGTTGTTTTCCCAGATTTTTTCAAGATACCTGGTATATTCTTCCAGAGGGGGCAGATAGGTCTTTGTAACGTTAATCATAGCTTATATCCTAATATTTTTTTTTTTTAAAAAAAAAAAAAAAAAAAAAAAAAAAAAAAAAAAAAAAAAAAAAAAAAAAAAAAAAAAAAAAAAAAAAAGTATCATCAATAAGCAGCCTTTGATACTTCTTTAGGCTTGTTTCTTCTTAAGCCTGCTCATTAGGTTTTTCCAAAAAAAAAAAGGGGACGACATAAATATCCAAAAATTTAAATTAATCTCAAAAAAAAAAAAAATTTTTTTTTTTTTTTTTTTTAGATGGGATTTTGGAATTTTTCCAGAGGTATAAAATATTCATCCATGGGTTGATTGTGGGCATGCCTGGAACACCTAAAAAAAAAAACCATTTGGTGAATCAGGAATTCGTTATAAAAATGTTCAGTGAAGCAGGTTAGAATTTATTCGGGTCACTGAGGAAATTTATTCCATTTGTTCAATGGTGATCGTACTGAACATGCCACCCTTTCTGCCTTTCGGCTGGGTTGTAGCGCGGTTTCCTTTGGTGGTGGATTTTTCGTTCACCATGGGCCTGGGATCGTACCGGATAGTGTTTGAGA
The DNA here is from genome assembly GCA_963747965.1 of uncultured Chloroflexia bacterium. Lineage (GTDB taxonomy): Bacteria > Chloroflexota > Anaerolineae > Anaerolineales > Anaerolineaceae > CAVVGZ01. Next base: position 81,795 of record CAVVGZ010000009.1, read on the forward strand.
ATGAATTGGCAGGGAAATACTTTACGGCCGGTAAAACTTACCGTGTGGCCTCCTGTATTGGTCAGGTTGACTGGGACAGTAAGTTTCTTCCAGGCGTTAGTTCGGAAATACTCTGCAGGACGGCCTCTTCAATAAAATAGTATTTACAATATCTACCCAAATCTGTACCCGGGCTGGTAAAGATTATCCACTGGCTTAAATTCCACAAGAGTGGCAAAATCGATGGCATTAAAATCCAGCCTGGTCTGCAATAAAAATAGCGTCCTTTAATGGGTTATCCACTGCCAGGGAGATTCCCTGATTTCATCTGCATCATTGTGGATAAACCAGTCGGCTTCCAATTCCTGGCTGAGTTCCTCTTTCCTCTGTAATATATCCCCCCAGTCATATGTTTCTGGAGGGCCGCCTGGGGTGGCCAAATCATTTCATGTCCCACCAATCCCCGTACCAATCCCTTTTATACCAGCTCATAGGTGTTATCTGTAGACCAGTTGTCGATAACGTATACACCAACCTCTCCTGGTGGATGAGATGCTGGATTACCGGGACGATTACATCCTCTTCATTGTAAGTGGAAATAATAGCAACTACCCGAAAATCCGAGGCGGAGAGAAGTGGTACTGAGGGCATATTCGGCTCCTGGTGCGGACCCGTTTGTACGCCTCTTAATAAAAATATCTCCTGTTAGGCATATAAAAAAAGTTATACATCTTTTTGGTTAGAATAATCCAGTTGATCAAATTATATTATCACTTGCGCTACTTCTTCATGTAGGTCACTGCGGACCTTCTCGCAGGTAGGATTGATTTCCTGACCTTGCCAAATATTTTTTTCAACCAGTAAAAGTAATTAGGTGGGATAAAACCAGAGGGCATGTATATTTATCCGTTTTTCTCCAAGATGCACTGATCTGCTTTATTTTCTGGTCGGAAACAACTCCTGCCAGGCTTTGAATTGAAAGGAGATAAATTATGTCAAAAAAGTGTATGATCCCTTTTTTCCTTAAAAGGATCGGGCAGGTCAGGGGTATGTATTGGTTGATTCTTCCCTGTATCATTGAGATAATTGATGATCGATTTCCGGACAGCAATTCACCTCTTCGTATGAACCTGGCAAATAAACCACTTCCATCCTTTTCATAGAGGTCATCTCAGAAAACTCCCGGCAGGTGGGGGGCAATCGCACATCAATTCCCATCCTGGCAAACATGGCATGCCACAAATGGATAAACATCGACCCGGCGCATTTATTTGCCACCAGTTGTGAAAATTCCGGCAGCCAAAAAAAGTGGATGTCCTCGTTATAGATGGGATATACCAGATCAGTCCCCCCCAGGTGGCCTTCCGGTATATCACCACGCAGTACTTCCTGCAGTAAGTGCGGCCCGAGCTGACCCCAGACTCTTAATTTTTTAGCCCGGCTGATACCCAGGTCAAGCAGCCTGGATAGCCTGGCGTCTCCTCGAGGAAATTTGAAGACCCCGCCGTTGATCTCTCCAGGCGCCTGTTCTGCCCAGAAATACTTACAAACCGGGATTTCATCCGCTTGACAGACAAAATCCGTGTCAACCCACCAGCCGCCTTCCTCAAGCAGAAGCTTGTAACGAAAGATGTTGGAAAAGCCGGATGGTGAATTCTCAAAGATAAACAATTGGTCTTTTGGAATATTGACCTGGCATCCATCTGGATTGCTCCCGCTGGCAATTCGCGGTGTAAGTGAATACACGTACAATGTGACCATGCCGGATAAATGACGTGATACAGGCTGTTTCCAGGGGTGCCAGTTGCTCGCCATACCAGAACATATTGAAGGTTTCATGCTGTTTGGTTTCCATATGCTCCGGAAACTCCATTTTCATCTCCCTGTAATGAGATCATACCCAAAAACCCCAAAGACCAGTAGGATTCTACAGGTTCTTCCCAATAAATAAAAATATATTACAAATTCACTACAAATCAAATTCAAATCCGGAATTGTAAGCATAGTGCCGGCTGATAATTTGATGGAATAATATTAGGTCTTGCAGTCTTTGCTGGTCATTGGTTATTCCTGAGTTATCTCCCCGGCTTTCCATAAATCTGGGAAAATGTTTCCAATATCGTTTTAGGACCACAGCATCTGGATTATACAGGGAAACGCAGTTATTTTTATTTCGAATTTTTTTCTCTCTCCTGATATTTATATACCAATCCGGGGTTGGTTCAATGACATGCCTATCTTTACCAGAGACAAGTCCTGTGTTTTTGAAAAAATAAAGGACAACCTCAGAAATGGTATAATCGAATCCGTTGAGAGAAACCAGGAAAGCAATGCAAATAATTCGGGGCAAACAACCAATTGACAAGTGATTCTAAACAATCAAAGGACAGACCAGGCTTGAAAATAGCCTTATCCCCCCCCTGGTAAAAATTCAGGCGGTTGAAGGATGGGGCAGCCTGCAGCTAAAGGAACTCTGGAAATACCGGCCGCTCCTGCGAAGCCTGATCCTGCGTGATTTTAAATCCCGCTATCGAGCCACAGCGGTAGGACCCCTCTGGTTCCTTATCGGCCCCTTTATTAACATGGTTATTTTAAGTTTTGTGTTTGGGAACATGGCCCAGTTCGACTCTGAGGGAGTGCCCTATCCCATCTTTCTTTACTCTGCAACTTTGCCCTGGTCCTTGTTTGCCAATTCGTTCGATCGGTCACGCGGCAGCCTTCTCGAGTATATGTCCTGGATCTCAAAAGTGTACATTCCTCACCTGCTGATACCGCTCATCTCGATCGGCACCAATCTGGTAGAATGGTTGATTTCCTTCCTGATCCTGTTAGGGATGGTCACCTTCTACCATATGCCGCTCAGCTGGAACGTTCTCCTGCTTCCTTTTTATATGAGTTTTGCATTGTTGACTGCCCTTTCCCTTAGTTTATGGATATCACCCCTTTCCGTTAATTTCCGCGATGTAGGTCGTTTTTCCAGCTATGCGATCCAATCACTGTATTTCCTTACTCCCATCGTCTATTCCAGCCAGATGATTCCTGAAAAATGGTTGTGGTTGTACCAGCTGAACCCCATGTACTGGGTGGTCGAAGGGTTCCGCTGGATCTTTTTAGGGACTGGTTTGGGCCCTCAGCCTTACATGCTCATCCCGCTCAGTATTGTATTCCTGCTGTTATTTTTGGGTGCCTTCGTTTTTGAAAGGTTCAGCAGGAACATTGTGGACATCCAATAACATGAACGATACAGCAATCAGAGTCGATGGCCTGGGCAAACGCTACAGAATTGTAGCCTTCCAGAGGGAGGAAAAGAAACGAAGCCTCCCGGGCAGGCTGTTTTCTTCCTTTGATTATTTAACCCGAATGTTGGGGGAACCCTCCGATGAGGAGACCATTTGGGCTGTCCGGGATGTGTCTTTTGAGGTTAAATATGGTGAGGTCCTGGGGATTATTGGCCGCAACGGGGCTGGAAAAAGCACCTTGTTGAGATTAATAAGCCGCATCACCCAGCCAACCACAGGCCGGATTGACCTCTATGGCAGGGTAGGCTCAATGCTGGAAGTTGGCACCGGATTCCACCCCGAGCTGACTGGCCGGGAAAATATCTTCGTAAACGGCGCATTGATGGGCATGTCCCCCCCGAAATCAAACGCAAATTTGATGAGATCGTGGAGTTCTCCGGGGTGGAAAAATTCCTGGACACCATGGTAAAGTATTATTCCAGTGGGATGTATGTCCGGCTGGCGTTCGCAGTCGCCGCTCACCTGGATCCAGAAATTTTGATTATCGACGAAGTCCTGGCGGTGGGTGATGCAGAATTTCAGAAAAAATGCCTCGGTAAGATGGATGAAATTACTAAGGGCGGCCGGACAATCCTTTTTGTCAGCCACAACATGGTGGCCGTCCGCAACCTATGCCATAAAACAATCCTCCTTAAAAAGGGCTCTATATCATTGTACGGAGAAACCAATGATGTTGTGGATACCTATCTCAAATCCGAAGATTTGAATGTCCTTGAACAACATTGGGATGAGCCTGAGATGGCTCCCGGGAATGATTTGGTTCGGCTGCATCGTATCTGGATAAACAGCTGCAGTCAAGAAAATGGGAACAAATTTACCCGCTCTTCCCCATTGCAGGTCGGGGTCGAATATTGGAATTTAACCGCATCCCAACTTCATATTACAATCCATTTCCTTGTAGATGATAAAATCATCGCATTTTCCAGTGGATCATATCTCTCCAAAGACTGGGAGAATTATTCGAAGGTAAGTGGATTAAATATGCAGCATTTGTGAAATACCTGCCTATTTCTTAAACTATACCAGGTATTACATAAATATCCTGGTTATCCGGGATGACAGTAATTTGATTTTGAAATATAAGAACGCCTTATCTTTTGAAATCGTGGAAGAAGAGAACCGGGAGTATGGCTGGTTTGGAAAACGTACCGGTATTCTAAGCCCTGATCTCCACTGGGAAACACATGTTATCAACGGTGAAAATTAATTATTATGATTAATGTTACCAAAACATACCTGCCTCCGCTTGAGGAATACACCCGTTACCTGGAAAAAATCTGGGAATCCCACCATGTCACTAATTTTGGTCCCCTGTCGGAAGAATTGGAAAATAAACTCAGGCAAGTCCTGGGTGTAAAACACCTCTTCCTGGTAGCAAACGGGACCATCGCCCTGCAAATCGCCATAAAAGCCGCCGGCCTGCACGGCGAGGTGATTACAACCCCATTTTCGTACGTTGCCACCACTTCCAGCCTCGTCTGGGAATGCTGCCGTCCGGTCTTTGCGGACATCCACCCCGAAACCCTTACCATCAACCCGGATTTGATAGAAGCCGCCATCACGCCCCGAACCACTGGCATCCTTGCCACGCATGTATATGGCTATCCCTGTGCAGTTGAACAGATTCAGGATATTGCCTCAAGGCACAACCTTAAGGTTATATACGACGCCGCCCATGCCTTTGGGGTTAACTATAACGATACATCTTTGCTTAACTACGGTGATATTGCTACCCTGAGCTTCCATGCCACGAAACTTTTCCATACCGGCGAAGGCGGGGCGCTGGTGACCAATAATGATGAACTGGCTCACCGCATCAGTTATATGCTTAACTTTGGCCACAAGGACGAGGAAAATTTCTGGGGAGTGGGAATCAACGGCAAAATTTCAGAACTGCATGCCGCCATGGGGCTGGCAGTGCTGCCGGAGGTACCAGATATAATCGCCAGACGCAAGGTTGTCTGCGATTCGTATGACCGTTTCCTGGCCGGGTCATCTATCAAACACCCTGACTACCCTCCCCATACAGACTATAATTATGCTTACTATCCCGTATTATTTGAAAGCGCTGCATCTCTATTGCTTGCCAGAAATGCTTTGAATCAGCATGACATCTTTCCCCGCCGTTATTTCTACCCGCCCCTGAACAGGCTGCCCTACCTGCAATATACAAGTACGCCAGTTGCTGAAAATATTTCCAGCCGTGTTTTGTGCTTACCATTATCAACAGAATTATCCGCCAGGGATGTTGAATTGATATATTCAGTTATCAGGGATGTTATTTCCGGGGTGGGATAATTGATACAAAATCAGTTGCATGGATACTCTCACCCTCTCTACACCGCTTCATTGGCAGACTTTGGAACACCGCGTCAACTCCCAGCCTGTGGGGGTTGGATCCTTGAGCGTCAGATTCCCGGGACCCTGCATCGCGATGCCATGGGACCTTACCCACTATTTACCTGTAGAGACTGGACTAAAATCCCGCAAGATCTCCAAGCTTTGCATGGAGTATCTTGTCAGTTTGGCACTGGTAACCGACCCTTTCGGAGAATTTGATCCCTTAATGCTCCAGGAATGTTTCAAAGGCAGGTTTATTCCATTCAAGGAACATTTCATCGTAGACCTAAACCAGCCTATGGGCAGCTACATCTCGGCACATCACCGCCGCTATGCAAAAAAAGCACTTGAAAATAATATAAACGTCACCGTTTGCAGCCAGCCTTTGGACTTTTTAGACGATTGGATAGGCCTCTATTCCGTCCTGATTAGAAGGCATGAATTGCGCGGGCTCACCTGCTTTTCAAGGTCTGTTTTTGAGAAGCAGTTTCAGATTCCCGGCCTGGTTGTATTCCGAGCCGAGCACGACGGGAAGACAGTTGGGATGGTTCTGTGGATGGTTCAATGGGAGAGGTGGGATATTATCATCTGGGGGCATTTAACCCGGTTGGCTATGATTTGCGGGCTTCCTTTGCAATTTTTTGGACCTCTATAGAATATTTTAGCAGGCGCCTTAAATTTCTTTCCCTCGGGGCTGGTCCTGGTTCTATGAGTAACAGTACAGATGGTCTGACAAAGTTCAAACGGGGCTGGTCTACTTCGACAAGAACAGCATTCTTTTGCGGGTCCATCTTGGAAAGCAACCTATACTCAGCAGTAATGAAGATGAAGGGCATTAAGGAAACGAGTTACTTTCCTGGCTACCGTAGGGAAGAATTTGCTTAATCTTTTACAAAAATATCCATCATATAAACCTATGACTATGATTATTGAAAGATTTTGGCCGTTGGAAAACCAGGTTATGTGGATATCTTCCTTGGACGGTGTAAAACATTCTTTTGCGCATACCTGGGAAAATTGCTATGCCATGCAAATAACCACTGGCATGAACACTTTTCTTGAAAGTGTTGAAATCTTGGGATAAGTTTGCATAAACCAGCCAAAAAATATGATTAGAACCAGATTAATTGAATAATTTGTACTTTAACAATTCAATATTGGCTAAATTAGGTACTGATTTCACCTCATTTCATTGGATATCGAAAATACACCCTTGGTCAGGCAGCCACTCCCTGGGTTTTGAAACCTACACCAGTTAGAATCTTGACGATCCGCTTTAGATTGAGTGCCAGTGCAGTGAAAAATGCCTGTATGCCAAATTTCATCCTGCCCAGGTAACGGCAGCGACCCAAGCCATGGTTTTGTTTGGCTTCCCCAAATTTGCGTTCAACCTTGTATCGTTCTGCTAAACCCTGTTTGTACTCAGGTGTATTGATCAAATTGAGCCAAACCTGCTTATTTTTATCCTTCTTATGGATACGATTTCGTTTGATCCTGATGGCAGAATGCAATCCTTGAACATCCAGATAATAGTGGTTATTCCCATCATCATAGCCTTTGTCCGCAGCGTAAGTATCAACCGGAAGTTGCTGTTCCAGATCATGGTCCACCAGTGAACAGAAATGTTTTCCATCATAGGCTTCTCCAGAGGTTACTTCCAGGCTGGTGATCAATCCACTTTCAGCATTCATACTGACATGGGCCTTGTATCCATAGAAATACTCGGTCTGGACTTCCTCCTTGCCATCCTCTGTTTCGACCTTGCGTTTATGCTTGGCTCCCCAACGGGCATCCGGATCATGGGGCCCTTTCCCCTTATCCTGGCGGTTCTTATCTTTGGAGGTATTCACATTTGCAATACTATGGACACTATCGATAATCTGCATCGTTCCGATGCGTACACCTTTTTGTAGTGCCATCAACAGAATCTCGTCCAGCATCTGTTCAAATATCTTCAACTTCCCACGTTGAATCAGGCGCTCCCGAAAGACAGTCAATGTGGAATGATCCGGCGCTTTCTGATCCACAGCCAGGCCAACAAAGAACTTGGCTGGCAGGTTCTCATTGATATACACCTCCACCTGCCGCTCTGACAGATGGTAAAAATAGGCAATAAATTCCACTTTCAGCAAAAGATGTGGGTCAAATGGTGGACGACTGACAACTACATCACCTTTGTAAAGCTGGATGAGTTACATGGTGAATCGATCCCAATCGTTGATTTGTAATAATTTGCGCAAGAAATGTTCTTGAGGAACGATTTGGTCTTAGAGATAGCCGCCATAGAAGGAATCAGAATCTGTTTTGATAAATCGCTGGTGGTCAATGTGTGATCCTTGCGTTTGTCGGAATTCGTTAATTGGATCAAAGTCTCGCTAATTGGTCAATTAATAACTGGTTTTTCAACACCCTCATCATATAATTTGCCCGTAAGGGAAAAGTCGAATATAATAATAAGTAGTTTACTGTTGAATATTGATTATAGTGGAGTGGCCGCCAGGGGGGTTGAGAATTACCATATACCTGAAAAAGCACTATCATCATTGAACCTACTTTCCCAAAAACCCGGACGCAATCAAATACCAATGGTTTATCCGTTTCTCCCGGAGAAAGCAGGCTTGAGGGAAAAACTAATCGATGAAGGGATAACTGTCGTTAGGTACCTGGAAGGCATCATAGAACGTACAGAAGAAAACAGTATCAAACCCAAATTTACAAATAGCCTGATCCCACTTCCAATAGACCAACGTTATCAAAGAATGGATATGGAAAAGATCATTGATACAATCATAAAAATATGCTGAGTTTTTCTAGTTTAACTTATGAGTTCGAAAATATTTTTCGTGGAGGGATCATCAAATGAATTGGGAACAATATTGGAATCAATACCCATCAAGTTTTAAAGAAACACAATTCTACGAGCAGGTTGGACAAACAATTTGTGGTAAACCAATTTCCAGTGATCATCTCAATACTATTGTGGATGATATAAAAAATGCCTTAAATATCACAAGGAATGACGTCATACTTGATATGTGCTGTGGGAATGGTTTGCTAACATGGGAGATATCAAAATTTTGTGACTTAATTGTTGGGATAGATTTTTCAAAGACATTGATAGAAATCGCAAATAAATATTTCTCCAGGGAAAACATTTCCTATTATTGCATGTCAATCTTGGATAAAAACTTGATAATTCAATTTCCCAATAAATTTTCTAAGGTATTCATGCATGGAGGATTACAATATTTTGACATTACTGGATTATCAAACATTCTTGAACAGGTGAAGGGTATTACAATCAAAGATGCAGTGATTTTTATCGGATTTATTCCGACAAGGATAAAATTTGGGACTTTTATGATACGGATGAAAAAGTGCAGAAATATTTCGAAAGAAAAAATGCAAATCAAGAATATCTTGGCACTTGGTGGAGCAAGAAAGATATCGCAGAAATTTGTACCGGCTATGGCTTTGAAGTCGAATTCAATATCCCAACCTCGTCGGACGCTAGCTATTATAGATTTGATGTGAGATTAAGAAGAATAGATCAGAATAATGCTGACTGAAGTAGGGTTCATAACATTCGCGGAAATCTCATATCCACAAGAAAATATTGGAGGGAATTCACTCTTCACCATTGAACCGGAAATTTTTGGTAACTGATAACATGAAAATACAATTCTTTCAAGAATCTCCGTAATGACCTCTGTCTACTTCGTCATTCAGACATATTTAATGAATTATATTATTTGGCTTATCATCCGGAAGTAGGAAATCTAAGATTAATCCATACCTGCATTATTTGATTATTGGGGGATTTGCCGGTTTGGATCCCGGTCCCAATTTTGATAGCAGCTGGTATTTGAAAACCTACCCGGAAGCGAGGAAATCTGGCTTAATCCATTAATTCATTACCTGAAACACGGGGCCAAGGAAAATACAAGAACGTTCTCAGAAGATAGCGGCAAACATATTGAATTTATAGGAATCAATGGATCAGGTAAAACAAGCCTGTATCATCAGGTTAATGACTATTTGAAACAGCAGTTGGGTTATAAACCAGGCCCAGAGAAAACCTGGTCGGGAATTATTAATGACGTTAGGATTAGAGCTTTAGGAACAAGTGCCTATTCCTGCTTAGTAAATTTTCTTGGAGAAAATAAAGAATTCATAATCAATTTCTTGTCTGCAAAAATAAAAAATATCAACGAGCCCGGGTTATCCCCCGAATATCAAAATATGGTGATGGGATATTATTATGCGGTTTCTTCACTCTTCCAGGCAGTAAATCGGACCATGCAAAACCCTGGTTTATGATTGATGAAGGTTTTTGTATAATATTGGCTGATTATATTGTGGATGACTCCGGAAAATTTGTAAGCGATCTATCCGAAAAAATATTAGCAAATATGCCTAAACCAGATTTGTTAATCCACGTAAAAACAGATATAGATACTTGTGTAAATCGGTTGAGAACCAGAAGTCGCAAAATCCCAAAACCATTCAGGGCTTTATCAGAAGCGGAATTGATTACTCAATTATTTAAGTGGGATATGATCTACTCAAATTTTGTCAATGTGGTTGAAAAATCTCATACAAAAGTTGTCGTAATCGATAACAATAAACCCCTGGACGATTCAACAAAAGAATTGATTCCAATTATCCAATCGGTTTTATAAAATGACCATATTCCTCCAATACCGATTTTTAGATATTTGACAAAATTTGGACTTACCAAGTTAATATGGCAATTCATTCTGAACCTCTTGTATCAGTAAATACCATTACCTTTAACCACGCCCCCTATATTCGCACTTGCATAGAAGGCGCATTGATGCAGAAAACCAATTTTCCGTTTGAGATTGTGATTGGTGAGGACTGCAGCACAGACGGTACAAGAGAAATTGTGTTTGAGTACGCCAATAATTATCCGGAAAAAATACGGGTAATTACCTCTGATGCCAATGTAGGAGCGATGGAGAACGATAAAAGAACAAATTTCTCCTGCCGTGGAGAGTATATTGCGTATTGTGAAGGTGACGATTTCTGGATTGACCCTCTCAAACTCCAGAAACAATATGATGCCGCCATTGAAAAAGATGCCTCCATGGTTTGTCACAGTCTTAGTTGTTTTTACTGTGGAAGGGAAATTATTATTGGAAGCAAAAGTTAGAAAGGCGTTAGATGAATCTGGCTATATAAACTTTCTCGATATCCTAGAAAGGAACAAGCATTTTCACACATCATCGATGTTTGTAAGAACCGATGTTATTAGAAAACTTCCTCGTTGGTATTACCAGTCACCTGTGGGTGATTATCCTACAAAGGTCATTTCAGCTTATATGGGAAATGTGTATTATATCGATGAAATTATGTCGGTTTATCGAAAGGGTAATTCGGGTTCATATACAAACCGAAAACATATCAGCCAAATACAAGAAGACGGTTGGCTCTCAAATCTTGAAAAAGATCATCTTTTGATTTATAAAAACCTGGATCAATTTACTCAATTTAAATATTCACATGAAATTCAAGGGTGTCTTCAAACCAGGTATGTTTCTGTATTGGATAGAACGGGAAATTTAGATTTTCTTGATATAAGTTCTTTAGAAAAAAAACATTAGGATTATCGCAAGGCTGATACGTCCGCTTCCATTAAAAATCCGCAAGAAAATTCTTTAAAGACGATTCAGAATCTAAATTATTATTATGACAAACCATCAAATATTATATGATTTGGAGGGAAAAACCAACACTATCGAAAAAATATGCGGATTTCAAACATTCAAACTTATTATGTGTTGACGTGCTTTCATCGCCATATCCCAGGTCTTCTCTGCATCCAAATCGAATACGCTTATTCCCTGTCAATTAAAATATGCGCGGGTAAAGTCGACAGTCTTACAGGCTTTAGATACCCATTGGTTCAATAACTCATCTGAGTGAATAATTGGCCGATGAAGAGTACCAACCCACCCCTTTTCTGCCCGTGTTCTGATCCTATTCACAATTACGTTTTGAGGTGCAGAGATTATGATCACTCCTTTCGGAGCCGGCATTCCCAAAATATAATTTTTACTAAAAACGGCATCAATTTCCCTTGAAAAATCAATTGCGAAGAAAACCATCTGGGTAAACGATTTTTCATAAATACCTTAATATTTTCTTTGAAATATTGCTGTATCATTAAATTGTTTCACCCTTTGTGCGGTTTTTATCAGGTAATATAAATATTCGGCCGGATCTACAGGTTGTTCCTGTAATAAATGTCTGCCAACAGTATTCATGCGCAAAAATAGAAAATCAGGGAATTCAAGCCCCAAACTCATTAGCTGGTCAAACGCCTTTTCCCTTTCAAAACAATATCGGATTTTTGCGATTTCGTTGTCTATATGATGATTAACCCTGTTTGCTAGGGGTGTAAATAAGTGGCTTGAAATCATTAGCCGTTCCATTTTTCCGGCTAATTTGAAAGTAAAGGATAGTTGACCTGATAGGGCTTGTTTATAAGCTTCTTCAAAGAGTAAAAACTCACGTGGATTTTTGCGACACTGTCCTAACCAATTGCATGTTGTTGTCTTCCCAACCCCCGGAACGCCAAGAATATCAATCCGTATCATGGTTATACCCTTACTGATTTTTTTTGGTTATTCCAGAAATGATCAAATACTGATAATCGATATCAATATGCTACCCATATTTTACACTTGCAAGAAGAAATTCAACAATGTTGAGGTTGACAGAGAAAATAATCCGTTAAATATTTGGATCAAATACGATATTGCAGCAACTATTTATTATAATTAGGGACATAATTCATAACGATATTCTTTCAAAAAAACAAACAGACTTGAGGACAAATAATAGATGAACCTGCTGCCCCGTCAAAGCCATAACTGGCTCATTATTCCTATAGAGAATTTCGTCCGTGAATTTTACGGAAAATTCCTACTTTCCGCTGTAGCTGCAGAGCGTGGTTGGGCAACGATATTGGCATATAAAGGGAACATCCGGGCAACCTCCCTCCTGTAAATGGCGTCATACTGGAGATTAACATGACGAATGGGGAGAGGATTGACCACTACCGCCAGCGTGGCTGGCATACTTGTGCCTGGGATGAAGAGGGTCCGGTTTACCTGGACGGCAGGGATTATACCCACCGCAGGCTAAACGAAAAAGCCTTAAATATTCTTGACAAGGTATTCTTATGGGGAGACAATCAATGCAATGACGTATTGAATTTTCTGGGTGGAAAGGCAGATAACCTCTTTGTTGTAGGCAATCCTCGCTTTGATCTCCTAAGGCCGGATTTGCGACAGTTTTATGCCCCAAATGCAGCCAATATTCGGAACAAAAACGGAAGGTACCTCCTTATCAACACAAATTTTGGCACCGTCAATCATTATTTTGGACGGGAGTACATTGGCAACACCTTGCGGGAGCAGGGCAAAATCAAAACCTCCGAACAGGAAGCTGAGCAGGCTGGTTTAGAGAATCACCAGGACAAGATCATGCAGGCATTTATTAACATGATCCCCGACCTCAGCAGACGTTTCCCAGACCATGCTGTTATCATTCGTCCCCACCCATCGGAGGATTTTGATATCTGGGTAAAAGTTGCTGAAGGACTACCCAGGGTGTTTATGATTCACGAGGGAGATGTTGTCCCCTGGTTATCAGGCGCAGACGCAGTAATCCATAACAGCTGCACCACCGGTCTGCAGGCATATTTACTGGGAAAACCCGTAATTTCGTATATGCCGGTTGCTTCTGATAAATACGATCAATACTTGCCCAATGCTCTCAGCGACAAAGTTCAAAGCATTGAAGAACTTATCAGCCATATTGCTTTTTCAATATCCAATCCTGCTGGTTGCACTGGTGAATCCGAACCAGAAAAACGAAGCGTAGCCCATGAATTTATCGCCAGCCTGGAAGGGTCCTGGGCATCAGACCGGGTTATGGACGAACTAGAAAAAATTGAAATTCCTCAACATACAATAAGTCCAGAAGACTTTAAATCCTTCTATAAAAATCCGGGGAAATTCAATAAATATGAAAATATGCTCAAGGGTCATTTTATCCAGATAAAAAATGTTTAAAGGGGATCGTCAAGACAAAACACAATTTGCCGTAAAGAATTGGCAGAGTTACACACACCAAAGGTTTCCTGGCATGTCATTAAACCACTTGCAGACTCACCTAAAATCATTACAAAACATTACAGGACGTTTTAATAAAGTCCAGGCTTTTCACTCGGGGAAAGACCTGGTATGTATATATCCTGAGGAGAGTAATTCCCTAATTAAGTTTGACGGGTTTCCCCTGTGTCAAATAATGTCTTACAATTAATTAAACCATCAGGCATGATTAACCCTTGAAATATGGTAATTATCTCCACCGGCGAAATCTTCACCGGGGAATGGATTAAATTCGCAAAAGCCGGTTAATTTAGGAAATCGAGTTACCAATATGACCGCAACCAAATTCCAAAGATTTCCGCAATAAAAGACTTTTCTACTAGATCAATAAATATATTTATATTGAATACGAATATGACAGATAGAATGTACAAATGGTTGATCCTGCCCATCGAAACCAAGGTGCGCGAACTGGATGGAAAATTGCTGCTCGCCGCCCTGGCTGCCGAGCGCGGCTGGGGTGTAATTATTGGCCATAAAGACACCCTCGCAGAAGTTACTGCAGAGATTAAGGGTATTGTTATTGAAAAAGATGGGTATTCTGGCAATATCAGAATAAACCAGTATTTAGTTGCCAGCAAACCAGTCTGTGTTTTGGATGAAGAAGGGCTTGTTTACCTTAACAGTCTGGATTATTACAGGCGAAGGCTGAATGTAGAAAATTTACAAAAAATTAAATACTACTTTTTATGGGGGGAAATCCAACGCCGGGATGTTCAGGAGTATGTTAAGGGAATTGAGGACAAATTAGTCCTCACCGGTAATCCTCGATTAGATCTTTTGCGTCCGGAATTGCGTGATTACTACAAACCGGAAGCTGAAAAGCTTAAGCAGAAATATGGTAATTTTATTTTAGTCAATACAAATTTTGCCGACTCCAATCATTTTTTAGGAACTAAATGGGTCATCAAGAATCATCGTAAAACCGGTTTTATAAAAACCTCACAAGAAGAAGCCCAAGAGACCAAGTTTATTAAATATCAATCAAAAATTGTTAGCGAATTTAAGGGTATGGTTTCGAAAATCAGTAACCGATACCCTAATCATACAATTATTCTCCGTCCCCACCCATCCGAGAACTATTCCTCCTGGAATGTACTCGCCCAAAATCACAACAATCTAATCGTGATTCATGAAGGGGATGTAAACGCCTGGCTGCTAGCCGCTGATATGACCATCCATAACAGTTGTATGACAGGAATTCAAGGTTTTTTACTGGATAAACCGGTAATTTCCTATATGCCGGTTCAATCTGATAAATTCGATTATTTCCTCCCCAATGCTTTGAGTATAAAGACAACAACCATCGATCAACTCTACGCTGCTGTAGATAATTACATTAATGATCCAAATTATGGTTTTCCTGAAGATAGAAATACAAAGTTGGAGATTTCTCACAAGTATATGACAGGTTTGGACGGCAATTTCGCCTCGGAAAGAATTTTGGACGTGCTGGATAATGATGATATTGACCCGGACACCTATAAAGAACTGGTTCCCACAACAATAAAAGAAAACGTTCACAATCTTGAAACCGGGATTTCGTCCAGTATTATTGGTAGAATGCAAAAGAGATTATCAAGTTGGGGATCCATGCCAAAACAATCTGAGATTGAACTCCAATATGATGCGTACGCAAAGCAGAAGTATCCGGGCATTACATTACAAGAAATGCAGGAAAAACTATTGAGATTAAGACTCATAACCAATCGATTTCATAATCTTTGCATCCGTCAGCACGGAGATCAATCTTTTGTCATCCTGCCGGAATAGATGCATTTTAAGATAATGGGTAGTATTTCAAATCCATATACAATTATCCAAACAAATTATTCTACAGGCAAATAACCATAAAATTATTCCGATTATCATGATAAGATTTGGCAATCATGAGATATTGTCTTGAAAAAAAATAGGATGAATATACCTGCACAAAGCCTTAGTGAGCAAGTAAGTGTGATCATCCGTTCTGCAGCCGAAAGGACAGAAAACGCCTGCAAGGAATCGGTCCTGGCCCAGGGCGTTCCCGAAGAGAATGTCACCGTGATCCGGAAAGCACCATTTACAGCCACCCTCCAGGCATCATACGAAGCAGGCATGCGCTATAACCTTCCATGGACATACTGTGTGGATGCGGATGTCCTGCTGTTGCCGGGATCTATCAAAAATATGCTTGCCCTGGCAGAGCGTCAGAATCTGGCAATGCTGGAAATTCAGGGCAGGGTTTTGGATAAATTCCTTGGTGGCCCCCGGGAGGCTGGCAACCATTTGTACCGCACATCCCTGCTGGATCAAGCTATGGCACATTTGCCATTAGAACAAGACGTCATACGCCCGGAGTGGCATACCCTGGATGCTATGAAAAAAAAGGGTTACCCTTCTGTGAGTGTCAGCAGCCTGGTTGGCATACATGATTTCGAGCAATATTACCGGGATATCTTCCGGAAATGCTTTATCCAGGCACACAAACATCTCTTTTACGCAGAAATATTCCTTTCATATTGGCCAAAAAAAGCCAGGGAGGATCTGGATTATGATGTCGCCCTCAAGGCCTTCTTTGAAGGGGTCCAATATGACGGGAATGTACAAATTGATATCCGCCAGGAGTTTTACAAGGAGTACTTTGATAAATTAAACATGGCGGAGAAAGCGGAATTGGATACGGAATCCTATTCGCCATCAGATGTCGAGCAGCTGGTAAAGGATTGGATTGTACCCCAGGAATATAACCAATATTTTTGGAAGGGGAAAAAGCCGCCGGAAACCCATGAATCCTATCTGCTGACCAGGAGGGAGAGGATCATCGAGCAAATCAAAATAATGGGACTCTTCAAATTTTTCCTGTTTAGCGTCGGGTGGGGTCTGGAAAAAGCAGGCGGCAGGATTAAGGGACTCGTAAATCCAAAATAGGATTCTCCAAAAGGGATAGAACAATTCTTAAAACATCCTATCCTCCTGCTTAACATCCCGGTTTATTGTCATCCCAACAGAATTGCTCCAGCCAATTAGCGGGTTTAATCCTCTCCCGATGGGACATAAGATTCTTTAATGACATGAATCTTTTCTTCTCCCGCCTGAAAAAAATTCAACCTGCCAGTGATATGATTTCTTGAACCAACTCTAAAAACCTCGGGGGATTTTAGATCAATTAAGACAATGCCAGACCCAGCGATGACTGCCAATCTGGTATGGCAACATGGAAAGTCTCTTGAACCAGGCTGCAATCCAACACAGAAAAATGCGGCCGCTCTGCCGGGTTGGGAAAATCATCCGAATTGGCAGGTATAAGCCTGATTTGGTCAATTTTCCCGGTTTGGCGCATAATTTCCTCCACCCACCTGTACCGTGAACAATATCCAACGCCTGATAGATGGTAAAGTCCAACTTTGTCTTGCAAAAACGCCAGTGGATTCCCCCTGCCCTGGGCGATGATATGGGCACTGGTCTCTGCCAGCATGCGCGCCCAGGTTGGGCTGCTGATCTGATCATCAACAATCTTCAGTTCATTTTTGTTGTTCACCCAACTCATCACTTTTGTAACAAAATTATCCCTGCGCAGGCTGTATACCCAGCTCGTCCGAAAAATCAGGTAAAGCCCTCCTGCTTGCTGGACAGCCAGTTCTCCATGAAGTTTTGTTAATCCATAAACATTAAGGGGATTAGGCAGATCACTTTCCTGGTAAGGAACCGTCTTGGAACCGTCAAATACATAGTCAGTGGAATAATGGACTAGCAGCGCCCCAACCCTGCGCGCCTCTTCAGCGAGGATGCCAGGACCTATACCATTAATGGCTTCAGCGAGGTCTGCCTGGGATTCTGCTTGATCCACTGCCGTGTATGCAGTTGCATTTATGATGATTTGTGGTTTATATTCAGCAACCACACTCTTAATACTTCTGCCATCTGCAAGGTCAATTTGCGGGTAATCCAGAGCGATTACATCCCCTATCGGCTGTAAGGATCTCTCCAGTTCCCATCCGAGCTGGCCGTTTTTCCCGAGGAGAAGAATTTTAATCATGAGTTGCTCGCCAATAGCTGCCGCAAATAATCCCCATAACCATTCTGATGGTATTGTTCCATCGCCCTGGCTAAACCCTCTTTATCAATAAATCCTTTTAAGTAGGCAATTTCTTCCGGACAGGCAATCATGATTCCCTGCCTTTCTTCAACCGCCTGGATAAAATTACCAGCCTGAATTAACGATTCATGTGTACCTGCATCAAGCCAGGCTGTACCCCTGCCCATCTGCCTGACATTCAGCTGCCCCCTGCCCATATATATTCTGTTCAGATCGGTGATCTCTATCTCCCCGCGTGGTGATGGGTGGAGTGATTTAGCCAGCTCAACCACATGGTTGTCATAGAAATACAAGCCTGGTACAGCAAAACGCGAACGCGGGAGTTTTGGCTTTTCCTCTATACTGATAGCCTTCCCTTCGGAATCCATTTCAATCACCCCATATCGTTCCGGGTCCCGTACAGGATAGGCAAACACTAACGCACCATTTGTCAATTGGGCGGCGTCGCCCATCAGTTCGGACAGGCCTTGTCCAAAGAAGATGTTATCACCGAGGATCAAACACACCGGTTCACCCGCAATAAATTCCTCACCCACAATAAACGCATCTGCCAACCCGCGAGGCACAATTTGTGCTGCATATTTAAAGGAAAGGCCCCATTGCTCTCCTGAACCTAAAAGCCTTTTGAAGGAAGGCAAATCCTCCGGAGAACTGATGATCAGGATCTCCCGAATATTACCCAACATGAGCATGGAAAGCGGGTAATAGATCATCGGTTTGTCATAAACCGGAAGCAGCTGCTTGCTTACCGACAAAGTCAGCGGATAAAGGCGGGATCCTTTTCCACCCGCAAGGATAATTCCTCTCATGGATTATTTTCTCCTGGTATAGTTTTGATCGAGCCAGGCCTGGTAACTTTTTTCCTTTTGTATCGAAGCAATCCAATCCGGATTTTCCAGGTACCAGGTTACGGTGTTTCTAAGTCCTGCCTGTAAATTATGTCGTGGAGACCAGCCAAGCTCTTGATTAATTTTATGCCCATTCATGGCATACCGGCGGTCATGTCCTGGTCTATCAACAACAAACTGCATCAGGTTATGGTGAGGTATGTGTGGCGATTGGGGGACTAACTCATCCAGCAAGTTACAGATTGCCCCAACAATTTCCAGGTTGGTAGGCTGGTTGTCTCCGCCGATATTATAACTTTCTCCGGGTCTTCCGAGTTGTAAAACCTGCCAGATTGCTTCGCAGTGATCACGCACATATAACCAGTCCCGGATTTGTTTTCCATCCCCATAGATCGGCAGGGGTTTGCCCTGCAGGCCATTCAGAATCATCAATGGGATCAATTTTTCGGGAAACTGGTAAGGGCCATAATTGTTGGAGCAGTTTGTCAGGGTTACCGGGAGACCGTAGGTGTGGTTATAGGATCGTACCAGGTGATCGCTGCTCGCCTTTGAGGCCGCATAGGGGGAATTCGGAGCATAAGGAGTGTTTTCTTGAAAGGCTGGAGCGTCCGGAATGAGGGAGCCGTATACTTCATCGGTTGATATATGGTGAAAGCGCACATTCGTTTGATCCATCTTCTTTTCCATCAACCACACTTTTCGGGCAGCCTCCAGCATGGAAAATGTCCCCAGGATATTCGTATTAATAAATGCAGACGGTCCGCTAATAGAGCGGTCAACATGGGATTCCGCAGCAAAATGGACAATGGCGTTGATATCATACTTTCTAAGCAGGTCTTCAACCAGAGCTTGATCCCCAATATCCCCTTGAATGAATTCATATTTTGAACCAGCCGGAAGATCCTTTAAATTTTCCAGGCTGCCAGCATAGGTAAGCAGATCCAGGTTCAGGACAAATACAGCTGGAAAATCCTCCAGGATGTACCGGATGAAATTTGAACCAATAAACCCGGCACCTCCAGTTACCAGCAGCCGATCAAATTTCATTCATACACCTCCGCATCCAGTAAGAATGAACCCTTGAGATCTTTTTCAGAAATATGCAAATTCTCATATGAAACAATCGGCCAGTCGATTTTTAACGTTGGATCGTTCCACCGGATGGTTCGCTCATGATCAGGTGAATAAAAATCCGTTGCCTTGTATAAAACTTCCGCCCACCCTGACAGGGTGTAGAATCCATGGGCAAAACCGGGCGGGATCCATAACTGGTGTTTGTTCTCAGATGACAGGGTAAGCCCCAGCCACTGACCGAAGGTAGATGATTTCCTGCGTAAATCAACGGCAACATCAAAAATTTCACCAGACACAACCCGGACCAATTTGCCCTGGGCATGTTTGACCTGGTAGTGAAGACCTCTCAAGGTACCATTTACAGAACCGGAATGGTTATCCTGGACAAAGTCATATTTGATTCCAGCCTTGCGGTATTTTTTTTGATGGAATGTCTCCATAAAAAATCCGCGTGGATCGGTATAGATTACTGGCTTCAGTATTAAAACGTCTGGAATCGTGGTTGGGATAATTTCCATTTATTCACTCAAGCAATCCTATTTTTCCCGTAAAGTCAAATTATATCCCTTGGGGGTTCCATTTGTCAGATAGATATCTACAATTTTCGATGCTTCTGGGTCATTACCCGGTTTTAAGCCAGAAATATTTACTGGCTTCCCATGAAATTATAATTGAGATTCAACCCACAGGATCGACAATTAGAATTTTAATATCTATTAGCGTAAAAACCATTCTAATTTATCGCTCGAATTTCGTATACCCCCACGCCTCTTACCCTAACCTACCTTCC
>CAVVGZ010000010.1:0-180667 GCA_963747965.1 uncultured Chloroflexia bacterium
GAACACCACCAGCCCGGAAAGGCCGGGTTCCCAATCCGGAAGCGCCTCCTTGAGGGACGTCCGCACTACCCACAGATCCTTGGGGCAGTACAGGAACAGCCAGGGTGCATCCTCAGAGATGATGCGGTATGCCTGCTGGTAAATTCCTGTGCGTTCGACCTCATCGGGTGTCGCCCAGGCTTTTTCCATCAGTCGGTTGACTTCCTCGTTGTGGTACCCCTGCCACCAGGGGCCGGCAAAGCCGGAATGCAGCTTCTCGCGCAGGACGCGGTAGCTGCTCAAGGGGCTGGAGTCAAAAACACCCATATCGCCTATATTTTTCCCCCGCACCATCAGGGCGTATTCCTGGCGGTCTTCAAAGACCTTCTCCTCGATGCTGATACCAGCCTTTTTCCACTGTTTAATCAGGATGGCTGCCAGTTCAGCCGATTCCGTGGGTGATGATGTCGGCCGGTGCATGGTCAGGGTGATGCCATCTGGATAACCGGCATCCTTCAATAAACGAACAGCCATAGCGGGGTCATGCGGGTATGGCTGCAGGTCAGGATCTGCAACGGAATGAAACGGGCTGAGCGGCCCGTTCATGCGGTAGGCTTTGCCATGTGCCACTTCCCGAACAATCTCATCCACATCCGCAGCATAATTGAGTGCCTGCCGGATCCTTGGGTCGCTGCAGGCTCCCTTTTGTGCATTGAACATGATGATAACGCAAAAAGCCGTATCGCGTTCGATGGGATATGCTGTCGGAATCCCTGAAAATTTTTCAGCATACTCAATTGGCATGTAGGTGATCAGGTCCACTTCACCATCCAGAAACGCCTGGGTCCTTTCCTGGGGGGTCGTGATAGCCCGGAAGACCAACTCCTGTATCGGTGGGAGTCCTTTCCAGTACTGTTGGAACCGCTCCAGGACTACTTCGTTTTCTTTCTCTTCTTTTAATCGGTATGGTCCAGTTCCGGGAACTAGTTTGGTGACCCGATCAATATATCTGGCAGGGATGATAGCGGCATAAAGCAGCAGGTCAAGCAGGTCTGCCAATGGTTCTGGTGTTACAATCTGCAAGGTCAGGTCATCCAGGGCTGTAATTTCAGCATCCACAAGATAAAGGGACAAAAGCGCAGATGTGCCGTATTCACCGGGCATATCCGGGCTGACAGCCCGGCGCAAGGAGGCAGCCGCATCATTTGCTGTTAGGATGGAACCATCATGGAAGTGCACTCCGGGCTGGATGTGGAATGTCCATGTGCGGGCATCCTCTGCCAGCTGCCAACTGCATGCCAGGCCGGGTATGTTCCTGGCATTGCGATCATACCTTACCAGTGACTCATAAATTGCAAAACGTATCGATACAATGGCACGCGAATCAACCCAAATATGCGGGTCATTGAGATAGGCAACAGGCTGGCCAACCACAACCTTCTTGATGTCAGGCATGATGTTCACTCCTTGGAAAAAGTTATTGGATAAGATGGCAGGCTGCCCGATGTCCGGGGGTAATTTCACGCCATTCCGGCCTATCTATGGCGCAAATATCCACTGCAAGGGGACAGCGTGTGCGGAATCGGCACCCCGATGGTGGATTAACCGGGCTGGGAATATCCCCTTGAAGGATTATCCTCTGGCGGTTCTTTTCTATTGCTGCATCAGGTACAGGCACCGCTGAAAGCAGTGCCTGGGTGTAGGGATGGAGGGGGTTTTCATATAGTTCATCACACTCTGCCATCTCCACCATAACCCCCAGATACATAACCCCTACTCGGTTGCTGATATGGCGAACCATTGCCAGGTCGTGGGCAATAAACAGGTAGGTAATGCCAATTTGTTCCTGAAGTTCTTCCAATAAATTGACAATCTGTGCCTGCACAGAAACGTCCAATGCAGAAATAGGTTCATCGCAGATAATAAAATCCGGTTTTAAGGCAAGAGACCGGGCAATACCAATGCGTTGCCTCTGGCCGCCCGAAAACTCATGTGGAAAACGGCGGACATAAGCCGGATTAAGCTGCACAGTCATTAACATTTCTTCCACATAATCCTCGGCCTCATTCCAGGTAATGATTCCATGTTCAACAGCAGCCTCTGCAACAATTTCTTTAACCGTCATACGCGGATTCAGGCTGGCATACGGGTCCTGGAAGATCATTTGCATGCGCGGCCGAATCTTGTTCATGGCTTTCGAAGAGAGCTTGTGAATTTCTATCCCGTCAAATGTAATTTGCCCCGAAGTCGGTTCATAGAGTCTTAAGATTGTGCGGCCGGTTGTCGATTTTCCGCAGCCGGATTCACCAACCAGGCCAAAGGTCTCGCCTTTATTGATATCAAAGGATATTCCATCCACGGCATGCACAGCTCCCACCTGGCGCTGTAGAAGACCGCGATAAATCGGAAAATACTTTACCAGGTTATTAATGGTAAGCAAATTAGTTTGCGTTTCCATGGATTAACGCAGCCTCCGTGTTTCCGGATCAACCCAGCACGCTACAAGATGACCATCTCCAATATCCTTAAGCGGGGGATTTTTATCGCAAATATCCTGGGCATATTGACAGCGCGGCAGGAATGGACAACCTACTGGCATTTTAAATAACAGAGGTGGGGTCCCGGCTATCACATTTAGTTTCTTTGCACGGCTGGCCTTGTCCAGGCGGGGCAGGCTGGAAAGCAGCCCGATTGTATAAGGATGCTGCGGGTTGCTGTACAGGATATCCACATTGACATCCTCTATAATAAAACCTCCATACATTACCATTACCCGTTGTGCCAGACCGGCCACAATACCAAGATCATGCGTAATCCAGATAACCGACATCCCCAGCGTATCCCTCAAATTGCGGACCAGATCAACAATCTGAGCCTGGATCGTGACATCGAGGGCTGTGGTGGGTTCATCAGCTATCAGCAATTTTGGATTACAGGATAATGCCATGGCAATCATCACCCGTTGGCGCATACCACCTGAAAATTGATGGGGATAGTCTTTCATGCGCTTGGATGGTTCCGAAATTCCCACCATTTCCAACAATTCAATGGTGCGGTTTGAAGCATCATTTTTTGAAAGGGCTTTGTGGCGGACAAGAGTCTCAGAAATTTGATCCTCTATCGTATATACAGGGTTCAGACAGGATATGGGATCCTGGAAAATCATCGCAATTTTTGCACCACGAATATTACGGATTTCCCGATCCGGGATTTTCAGCAAATCCTTTTGTTCAAACCAGGCCTGTCCGGCTGCCACTTTACCGGGTGGATCGGGGATAAGCCTGAGGACAGATAACATGGTTACGCTTTTTCCACACCCGCTTTCTCCAACAATGCCGACGGTCTCACCTTCCTGCAGATCAATAGAAACTCCATTGACTGCATGGACCACTCCTTCCGGCGTGTAAAAACGGGTTTGCAGGTCAACTATTCGCAGAATTGGCTCATTTTTAGTCATGTTCACCAGGCATATCTAATTACTTTCATCTACATTCGTAAACGGGGGTCGAGAAAGTCCCTCAACCAATCACCAAACAAGTTAATTCCCATAACGGTCACCGATATCGCCATACCGGGTAAAAATGAAATCCACCACTGTGTTGCGATGTAGTCACGCCCGTCTGCCAGCATTTGCCCCCAGGAAGGAAGTGAAGGATCAATACCCAGGCCAAGAAAGGATAGGCTGGCTTCTGCCAGGATGGTATCGGCCATTGTAAATGAGGCTACAACGATAATCGGTGCAAATGCATTGGGTAATATATACTTAGACCAGGATACGCCGTAAACTGAGTCCGCTCGCTCTAGCCGCCGTTATATAAACCTCTTCCTTTACAGAGAAGACCTGGCCGCGGATGATTCGCGCATAACGCACCCAACCGCCAATTGCCAGGACAAAAATTAATGTCCCCAGGCCGCCTTTGAATGCTGCTAAAAGGAATAAAGCTAAAAGGATATACGGGAAGGATAATTGAACATTCATTAACCAGGAGATGATGGAATCTACCCTGCCGCCGAAGTATCCGGCGAACAATCCCAGTGTCACCCCAATCCCTGCACCGAGTGCAACAGATGCCACACCCACAAAGAGGGATATCCGGCTCCCAAAAATCAGCCGGCTGAAAATATCTCTCCCCAGTGAGTCTGTTCCCAACAGGTATTCCGGATCCCCGCCTTCCATAAATGACATGGGTAATAACCTGTTCCTTGGTGCCTTTAAATCGTATGGTTTTGGAGCAAGCACCTCGGCAAAAATTGCTGTAAAGACCAGAAGAACAATGATAATAAATCCGACCACACCTGAAGTTGAGCGGATTAAATTCTCAAAAAATTTCCGCACCGGTTTCTTCTGCGGGGAAAGATTTGCTTCAATTTCTAGATTCATCATTGATATGTGATCCTTGGATCAAGGACAGTGTATATAACATCAACAATAAGGTTGACGGTGACAAAAATAACGGCTGAGAAAAGTACCACACCCTGTACAAGTGGGAAATCCCTTTGCAATACGCCGTTGATAACCAGTCTGCCAACTCCAGGCCAGGCGAACACCATTTCAATCACCATTGCCCCCCCTAACAAGTCAGCAAAGAGCAATCCAATATAGGTTACAACTGGAATTGCAGCGTTGCGCAGCGCATGTTTCCAGACAACATTTTTTTCATAGAGACCTTTAGCCCGGGCAGTGCGGATATAATCTTTTCCTAATACTTCAAGCATTCCGGAGCGAATCAGGCGGGTAAGGCGTCCAGTCAGGAAGAATCCCAGGGTAATCGCAGGTAGAACAAGGTGGCTAATTGTACCGGCTCCGGAAATTGGTAAAAGTTGCAGGGTTACACTGAAAATAAGAACCAGCATTAACCCTGTCCAGAATGAGGGCATCGCCTGCCCTAATAGGGCAACAGATGTGCCAATCATGTCCCAGACAGTATTCCGGTGTAAGGAAACAAAAATACCCAGGGGGAAGGAAACAATCAGTGCAATGAACATTCCGGCAAATGTGAGTTTTAATGTATTGGGTAGTTTGTCCACAATTAAGTCGGTTACAGGCTGCCTGTGCCGGATGGAGGTACCCAGATCACCTTGAGAGATCTGGATCATGTAGTTAATAAATTGGATATGCAGGGGTTTATCCAGCCCGTATTCCTTGCGAAAATCAGCCAACATTTCTGCCGTGGCACCATCGCTCATCATCAATCGTGCGGGATCTCCGGTCGCCCGGGTGACAATAAATGTGAGAGCGACTGCACCGAACAAGACCAGGATGGATTGAAAAAGCCTGCGAATAATATAATTAGTCATGACAAATAATTGCTATTGAATAAATTGATTATATTTTGAAGATGGATAGAATTTGCTGGGACAGCATGATGCTGTCCCAGCTCAAAAATCTTTTATGCTGCTAGGTATTACTCGGTAAGTTCAGCCTGCCAGATATCAATGTATCCATCGGCGTAGGGCGGTAAATTCAGTCGATTACTCTGACCCTGGAATCCGGGTAGACGCCACAGGTACACCCAGGGCATGTCTTTCCACAGGATTTGCTGTGCTGTATACGAATACTCCAGCCGCTTGGCTTCATCTGTCTCAACCTTCATGGCATCGACAGCGGCATCAAATTCGGGGTTGTTATAATTACCCGCATTGTCAATGTCGGTAGAATAGAAGGTATTCAGTTCTTTAATGGGCAGGTTGTATGTTCCCAGGCCAAGGTACAGCATGCCGGGATGATCATGGGTTTCAAGCAGTTCCCATAACTTGTTCTCTTCAATCACTTCCAGATTGACCTTAATCCCGATATTCTCGAGGTCCTGGGCGAGCAGCTGTGCAATTTCTTTGTCGGAACCAAACGCTCCGGCGGTAGTTTGAAGGGTAACCTCAAATCCATCCGGGTAGCCGGCTTCTGCCAGAAGTGCTTTTGCTTTTTCCGGGTCGAAGGTCAGAGCAGGCAAGGATGCATCATTGTTCGGTTCGTTGACTGTTGATTTCAGGATGTAGGAGTTGCCGCCCAGCAGGGTGTCGATGATGGTCTGGCGGTCAACTGCTAACTGCAGAGCTTCCCTTACCTTCGGGTTGCCCAGGTATTCATTGTTCAACTGTAGGTTCAAGTGCATCTTGCGCAGGGTGGTATAAGGAACCAGGCGGGAATTCTCTGAATCAGTCTGCAACGCCAGGTCGGCGGGCAGGTTGGTGATCAGGTCAACATTGCCTGTTGTCAGCTCATTGACGCGTTGGGAAGCTTCCGGGATAACCCTGACCATTGCGTTTTTAACAACGGGCGCACCCTGGAAGTATTCTTCATTGGCCACGACGGTGATGTGATCGTCCTTTACCCATTCCACGAATTTAAATGGGCCGGAGCCAACCGGATTGATGGCTACTTCCTCAGAAGATGTAGAGGAGTAGTATCCCGGGGGGACAATAAAGGTGCGGCTTAGGTACCAGAGCAGGTCATTAAAGGGTTCTGAAGTAATGATCTGGACGGTATAGTCATCGATCTTTTTGATTTCCTGGAAAGGAGTTTCGTAGAAGAGGGCGTTATACTTCTTGAACTCTTCACTCTGCATCCGTTCAAACGAATAGATGACTGCATCTGCGTTGAATTTCTCCCCGTTATGGAAAGTGGCATTTTCTGCAAGTTTAAATTCCCAGGTTTTGGGATCCACGCGAGTCCATTCCGTAGCCAGTTCGGGGTTGGAACCCTTGCCATCCTGGCTGTTCATAACCAGAACGTCAAAAATCCAGTAACCTATCGAGCGTTGAAACATGCCGTTGAAAGTGTGGGGGTCCAGGGAAGGAATATCTGCCGGACCTGAGACAATCAGGGGTTTGTCAACCGTAGAGTTGACTGCCTCGGCAGGAGCCTCAGCTGCTGCTGGAGCTTCGGTGGCTGCAGCTGCTTCAGCGGGAGCCTCAGTTGCTGCTGGTGCCTCGGTGGCTGCAGCGGCTTCAGCTGGGGCCTGGGTGGGTGCAGCAGCCGGGGCGCAGGCGCCTAACAGCATGCTGAATAACACGACCAGACCAACGATAATATTTAACTGCTTTTTCATTCAATCCTCCTAATTATTTGATTGATTTGAATTGTTATAGATACAGCAGGATTGCTGTACCTAGATTACCGATTGAAATTCAAGGGTATGCCCTTCAGGATCTTCAATAAGAAAAGCCCGGATATGTAATTCCTCACTGTTCTTAATATCTTTTAGTATGGGTACCCCTTGTGACTGGAGATGTAGATACCATGCATCCACATCCGGAACCCGGAAGCAAAGAATTAGCGGTTTGACTTCACTGGCTTTGTGGAACCCGCGAGCGCTGTCTACCAGGCCTATATATCCGCTGGTGGAACTCTGGTATATCTTGGTCCAACCCTGATCAATGGCAAGGGTGAAGCCTAACACATCTTCGTAGAAGTTAATCGCTTTTTCGAGATCATTGAAATAAATAAACACGATATTCATATCAATTCCAGGATTATTCTTTTTTGCCATGTTATCTCCTTCGATTTAATGTTTTACCAGTTGCGCAGCAGGCCGCGATAAACAAGCATAATTGCACCCAGTACAGTAGCCCGAGATCCCAAATTAGAAGCTACAATATGAGGAATGGATGGGATTTTTCCATTAAGATAAGTCGATATTGACGGGATAATCAGTTTCGATTCATCCGCCATTCTCCCTGAAATAACCACGATTTCAAGATCCAGCAATAAAAAGATATTAGCAATTGCAGCTGCCAGAATTCGGATAACTGGTTCAAGAGTGTCAATTGCCCAGGATTTCCCTTCAGCATATGCAGCATAGACTTTACTGGCCTCTTCCAGGGATTGCGCTTGAACAGCATCCAGTTTTGCTAATTCCTTATAGGCTTTCTTAAGAACGCTGATGGATGACACATAAGAATCCAGGGGTGTGATGCTGTCAGAATTATAGATATTTAGTTGGTCAATAAGTGGGATAAATTGATCCAAACGACCGCTGTTTAGATTTGAACCCCTGAAAATCTCGCTTCGAAGGATAAGGCCGCATAGAACCCTGGTACCCAGGGTGATGCAGGCCATATTGGCGGATCCTTTTCCAATACCAAATCCATATTCCCCAAATGTAATCAGGTTAATATCATTGTCAATAAAAATTGGCAGCCCTATTTCCTGATGTAAGCGCCTTGCTAAGGGAAAATTTTCCCATCCTAATACGGATGATTGGACTACAACCCCGGATGTATGGTCAACAATTCCGGTAATTCCAAGGCCAACACCGTAAAGAGAAGAGGTCTGGATGCCGCCTTCTTGCTGGAGCTGTGTAAGCAAGAGGAGCAATTGTTGGTAATTTTCGACGCCATTACCAGCAACAACCGGGATGGTGATCTCTTCATGAATCCCCCCTGAAAGATCAGCAATATAACCACGTAAATTCGGATAGCCCAGGTCGGCCCCAATCACATAATGGGATTTGCCATCAAATTCAAATAATTCTCCAGGTCGTCCGCTTCCCCGGTCCAATTTATCATGGGATCGATTTAATCAGGTTCTCTGAAACTAATTCATCAATCACTCTGCTGACCGTGGAAAAGCTGATTCCTGTCTTTCTTGAAATCCCTGATTTGGAGATAATACCTTCACTGCGGATCATTTCCAGGATGAGCATCCGGTTGTAGTTACGGATCTTTTTCGGGTCAGAACCTACAGATAAATCGCTTGGGTACAATGGCGGGAAAATTCCTGCTCGAATTGGGATTACTTACTATCAGACTTATTTTATTCTAATAATAAGTATGGTCGGATTATAGGCGGGATGATCCACCTTGTCAATACTGAGGGTCATCGTATCTATGACAATATCCGCAAATTTATTAAATATACGATGATTTCAAATTTTTGGGAAATCGTAACCATGCTTGCTGCCCCACTTATCGGTATGCCCATCCCACTCGTTCCGTTGCAAATATTATGGATAAACCTGGTCACAGACGGAGTGCCGGGTCTTGCCCTGTCTGTTGAGCAAGCCGAATTGAAACCCTGAAACGCCCCCCTCACAACCCCAACGAGAACATCCTTGGCCGGGGATTGGTGTGGGATATCTTGTGGATTGGGTTCTTGATGGGTTTTATTTCGCTCCTGTCAGGATTTACCTTATGGCAAAACAGCCAGGAATCCTGGCGAACAATGGTTTTTACCACCCTGACCCTCGCCCAGATGGGAAATGCCCTGGCAACCCGCTCCGATTATGATTCTCTCTTTAAAATCGGTCTCTTATCAAATAAAGCCATGCTGGCTTCGGTACTATTAACTTTCATGCTTCAAATGGCTGTTATCTATATCCCGTTTTTCCAGGATATCTTTGATACCGTTGCATTAACCCCGCAAGAACTGGCAATTTCCCTGGCGATCAGTACCATCGTATTCTTTGGTGTGGAAACCGCAAAGTGGATTAAACGGCTAATAAAAAAAGAAACTGAACTGCCGCACTGCTTTCCCGGATGTGACACCCTGGCAAAAAGGAAAAAGCCAGGGTGTTTTTGTCACCGTTTAGAAGGCCCGTTAGCCTGAGAGATTTCTTCCTTCATCACCATAAATAGGAAACCGGGTATTTGCACCCAATAACCACAGAATTAAAAGGAAGAGGAAAAACAAGTTATAATATTTGACTGTGTGTCCTGGCAGGGTCCGGTAAATTTTATGCATCAACCCGTAGATCAATCCGGAAGCGAAACCCATTATAACGGTATCCAGAATATTGCTTTTTTTCAATAAACGACTGATAAGCAACCTTGATATGGGGAAAACCAGATGGATTCTAAGAAAATTACGAAAATCGGCATTGTCGGTACAGGCTTCATCGCCCGTGGATTAATGATGGCGATTGAACATCAGCCGGATATGTCTGTCGCGTGTGTACTGACACGTAGAAATCCAGATGAGTTTTCCTCCCCAGAGATATATACAAACTCCATCAACGAACTGATTGATAAGAGCCAGCTCATAGTAGAATGCGCCGGTGATCCAATATACGGCACCGATGTCATTTCAAATGCGTTGGAGGCATCCTTACCGGTTGTTACCATGGACGCTGAGCTGCAGGTGACAACTGGTACTTACCTGTCCAGCAAGGGATATCTCACCGAGGCTGAAGGTGATCAGCCGGGTGCCCTTGCGGCACTGCACCTCGATGCTCTTTCAATGGGTTTCAAGCCGCTCGTGTATGGAAACCTGAAAGGCTTTTTAAACCATAATCCCACCCTGGAGGAGATGCAGTATTGGTCAAAAGTTCAGGGGATCAACCTGGATCAAGTCACCGGTTTTACCGACGGGACGAAATTGCAGCTGGAACAGGTACTCGTGGCTAATGGCCTCGGAGCTGCTATTGCAATTCAGGGAATGTACGGCTTTTCAATTGAGGACATTGATGAGGGATCAAAACGCCTGGCTGAAAAGGCAAAGGAACTGGGGCAGCCAATCAGCGATTACCTGCTCTCTTCTCCGCAAGCCAAGAAGAAATTGCCGGCAGGGGTTTTTATCACAGCCGAACACGATCCCCGTCAAGCCTCCGCTTTAAAATACCTCAAATTAGGGGATGGTCCTTATTACACCCTTTTACGCAATTATCATCTCTGCCACCTGGAAATACCAAAAACAATCCGCCGCGTCATCAATGGCGGAGATATCCTGCTCAATAACAGTGCCTCACCCACAGCCAGTGTGGCAGTCATTGCAAAAACACCTTTAAAGGTTGGAACCAGGATTGAACGCGCCCTGGGAAGCTTTCTGGTGAGGGGGGAAGCGATACCCATCAAATCCATGCCAGACCACCTTCCAGTTGGATTAATGGGTAAGGCGGTAATCACCCGTCCGGTTGAAACCGGCCAGATTATCACTTTTGATGATGTGGAAATCCCGGACACGCTGGCTCTTAAAGCCTGGCGGTACACATTGCAGCAAATCGGCATAAATGGGTGACCAGCTGGAAGGGTTTCTGGCGGATACCTGGTGGTACGGCCTGACCTCCCGCCTTTCTGATTCAGACTTGCAGCGGCTGGCACAAAAAAGGGTAAAGCAGGGCTTCAACGCAGTACAAATCGTTTTTGGTATCCCCCCAGAAACCACACCTGAAAATCCGAACGCATCCAGCCCATTTGGACCAGCCTGGCATCGTGATGGTACGTTCAATGCAGCTTACCTGCAGTTTGCCCGCCAGCGGATTCAATATCTCAATTCACTCGGATTGACGGTGGTTGTTTATGGCGCCTGGGGTAACCAGGTCGGCTGGCTTGGCATCGGCAGGATGCTGGATTGGTGGTCGCAGATCCTGAATACAACCAGCGATCTAAAGGTATTTTACTGCCTGACAGGCGAAAGTAACCTCAATCCGGACAACCTCGATGAAAAGTTGTTCGATAATTTCTGCCCCGACCTGCCAGGATTAACAGCCTTTAAACAACCCCATTCCAATAATGGTCTTCTTAGCAAGATACACAACAGGCAGTCCTTCCGACTACAAAACAGGCGGCGGGCATGGAGCATTATCCTGGACTATGTCTCACGGAATACCAAAATACCAGTTTTAATCCATCCGCTGCCGCTTGAAACTGGATTCGAGGTTGTGGAAAATCCCCACCTGTTGGCTGCCAATACAGTTCAAACCGGCCACAGCCAATCCTCCCGCTCCCATCTTCTGTATCTTCCCCTAACGCATTTCGCCCTGAAAGATAACGCCGGAAGGGGATTCATCAACCTTGAACCCTGGTATGAAGGCATCCGGGACCAATTTTGGATGAAGGATCAGCTGTATGCATATTGGGTAAGCATGCTGGCAGGTGCATCCAGTTACTGCTACGGCGCCCATGGGATTTGGAACGTCGGTGATGGTAAGTTCCTCAATCACTGGGGTAATCAAACATTCGAACAGGCACTCTCCCTGGATACTCCACGGTTGATAGGATTATCTCACCAGGTATATATATCCCACACCAATCAGTCGGGAGAGGTTATACCGGAGATGCAGGGTATTCGGTTAATTAGTCTGACCCGTAAATCCTTGGATACTGCCATAACCTATATCCCTGAAATAAAGGATGCTCCAGAAATCCCTGCTGGTACGATCTGGCTCCCTGTGGAAGGATCATTTTCCTCTACCCTTCCTTCAAACGGCCAGGTTGTTGTAATTTCAGGGAAATATTCATAAGCAAGGGTTTCGAGTTTTATTATCATGGATAGATACCTTCCTTGATTGACCCCTGTGCTAAAATTCATCATCCGTGGGAGAAGCCTTGTCCTTATAGTCAATCCAGTTTGTAAAAACTATCTACATATCATTGGTTCGGAAGAGTAAAAGGTTTATACTAAATTTTAAAGATAAGATAGGATAATTCAAAACCGGTTTCCCAAAATTTTCCGGTAAGTAGAAAGCAGGATTTTAGCCATGAATCAGGAAATCAACAATAAGACAGAAAGTACAACCTTGGGCGGCGGATGTTTTTGGTGCCTGGAGGCAGTTTATGACCAGTTTCAAGGGGTGGTGGATGTTGTCTCCGGTTATTCCGGCGGTTCTAAACCCAACCCCTCCTACCAGCAGGTTTGCACTGGCACCACCGGGCATGCTGAGGTTGTCCAGATCACATTCGACCCTGGTTTGGTCACATTCCGGGAAATATTGGAAGTTTTCTTCACCATCCATGACCCTACCACCTTGAACCGCCAGGGAGCGGATATTGGCACCCAGTATCGCTCGGTAATTTTTTATCACAGCGAACAGCAGAAGGAAACTGCTGCTGAGACCATGGCAGAACTCCAGGGGTTGGGATTATGGGATCATCCGGTCGTCACCCAATTGGTGCCGCTGGTAAATTTCTATCCGGCTGAGGATTACCACCAAAATTACTTTGTCAACAATCCTGGTCAGGGGTACTGCCGGGCAGTGGTGGCTCCCAAGGTGGCCAAGTTCCGTAATAAATTTATGCAAAAACTAAAGAAATAGATGGGTTAGACATTGAACTCCAGGTAAAAATCACCAAAATATGAAATAATCCATTTTTTTAAATAGTTATTCATAAGAATCCGGAAATTAAAGACGTTATGCGTAATAATTATTTGGACAATATAAACGCATCATAGATCAGAGATACAGGAAGATTGAAAGCATCTATCCTGCTTTCCTAACCACCCCAATAAGAGGCCGGTAAAAGACCTTATGATTTATGGGAATTAATTACGCCGAAACCTGGCATAAAAAATCGGCTGCCTTCTAATCTAAAAGCTGCTCTATCTGGTCTTTATTAAGGGATTTAAAATCATCCAGGATTTCAAATGTTTTGGTGGCTCCCAGCCTGTTTGCCCCGGCATGGATGGCATTAATGGCTGTCTTCAGGCTGCGCACGCCGTGGGCTGCCTTAACCCCAACTTGCGGGCTGACTGTGCTGCGCATTAACCTCAGGTTTTCCACAGTATGTCCAGTCGGTGCAAATCCGGTGGAGGTTTTTACGTAATTCGCGCCTGCTTCCTCAGCAATCTGGCAAGCTATTATAATTTGTTCCCTGCTTAAATAATGTGTTTCCAGGATAACTTTTAAAGTCAGATCGGGACCCATGGCAAGGCGTACCTTTCGGATATCTTTTAATACATAATCACGATCCCCCTCCAGCAGTTTGCTAATATTGAGCACCATGTCAATCTCCTGCCCGCCCACTTTTACGATATCCTCTGCTTCATATGCTTTGACAATCGAGCGGGTCGCTCCCTGTGGAAAACCGACCACGGAACCGGCATTTACACCTGTCTCAGATAAGATCTCCACTGCAATTGGCAGGAAGCAGGGCTGGACAAATACACAGGAAATGTTATATTTTGCCGCCTGCTGGCACATCTCCACAATATCTTTCGAGGTTGTTTCCGGCACAAGGATGGCATGATCCAGGATTTTGGCAAATTTTCCTTGAGTCAGAGATTTTATATCCACAATTGCTTCCATATTTATCCTCAGAATTAATACCTTATCAACTCAATCATCCAATTATTTGTTGCGCTGGTAATTGGGTGCTTCGCGTGTTATGGTGATATCATGCGGGTGGCTCTCGATCAACCCGGAAGTGGTGATGCGCACCAGCCTGGTTTTTGTGCGAAGGTCTTCCAGGGTGGCAGATCCGGCATAACCCATGCCAGACCGCACTCCTCCTACCAGCTGGTAAACATACTCTGATAGCGTCCCCCGGTAAGACACCAACCCTTCCACCCCTTCCGGGACCAGCTTTCCATTCCCTTCCTGACCGCTCCCATACCTGTCTTTGCCAAAGCCCTGCATTGCCCCGATGCTGCCCATGCCGCGGTACATTTTGTACTGCCTGCCTTCATAGAGAATGGTTTCACCGGGGGATTCCTCCAATCCTGCCAGCATGCTGCCCAGCATTACCGAATCCGCACCTGCCACAATTGCTTTGGTAATGTCGCCGCTGTACTTCATACCGCCGTCTGCAATCACCGGTATGTTTCTCCGGCGGGCAATCCGGGAACACTCATAAATTGCCCGCATTTGCGGCATTCCTGCTCCCGAGATGACCCGGGTGGTGCAGATAGATCCGGCGCCCACCCCCACCTTGATGGCATCTGCCCCGGCTTCGATTAATCGCTCTGTTCCCTCCGAAGTGACAACATTTCCCGCAATCACCGGCATGTCATGCTTGATTTGCTTGATACGCTGGATTGCCTTTAATACCCCGGCTGAATCCCCATGGGCAGTGTCGACAACAATCACATCCAGGCCTTTGCTCAGCATCATCTCCAGGCGTATCTCAACATCCGCCCCGACCCCAACGGCTGCCCCCACCAGCAGCCGTCCACTGGCATCCAGGGCTGCATTGGGAAATTTTACTTTCTTCTGAATATCTTTGACGGTGATCAAACCCACCAGGCGCCCTTGATCATCAACCAGGGGTAGTTTTTCAATGCGGTGTTTTTGGAGTATCGATTTGGCACGCTCCAGTGTTGTCCCCAGCTGGGCTGTGACCAGCGGCTGGTGAGTCATAAACTCGGTCACCGGTTTGAGAAAGTCCTCCTCGGATGCAAAGCGGATATCCCGGTTGGTGAGTATCCCCACCAGTTTTTCGGTGGAAGGATCCACAATGGGGACTCCGCTGATATGAAAGCGTGACATGATATCCTCTGCCTCCTGCAGGATCGCTGTCGGCGGGAGGGTTATCGGATCGGCAATCATCCCCGATTCCGAGCGTTTAACGGTCTCAATCTCTTTCATCTGTGCTTCCGGAGTCATATTGCGGTGAACGATTCCGATTCCCCCTTCGCGGGCCATTCCTATGGCCATGCGTGATTCGGTAACTGTGTCCATTGCAGCTGAGATCAGCGGTGTATTTAACCAGATATCCGCTGCCAGGCGCGCTTTCACATCTACCTGGGAGGGAAGAACCTCGCTGTAACCTGGGACAATCAATACATCGTCAAAGGTCAGAGCGTCAAAATCGTTCAGTAAAAATTCATTCATCTCAAATATCTCCATGAAGAATAGGTTTTAATGCCTGAAGTGGCGGACACCGGTAGTTACCATGGCCATGCCTGCCCTGTCGGCGGCTTCTACAGCATCCTTATCGCGGATAGATCCTCCGGGCTGGATTACGGCAGAGATACCTGCCTCTTTTGCAATTTCAATAGAATCAGGAAAAGGGAAAAAAGCATCCGATGCCATTACTGCACCGATAGCCTTCTCACCAGCACGCTGAGCGGCTATGCGCACACAATCCACCCGGTTGGGCTGCCCTCCGCCTATCCCAACCGTAACTGTCCCCTTTGCAAAGACAATTGCATTCGATTTGATATGCTGGCAGGCTTTCCAGGCAAAGCGCAGAGCAAGCCATTGTGCGTCATCCGGCACTCTTTTTGAAACAACTTGCCAGTTCACCTCAGAAGGGTCCCCCCGGTCAATGGTCTGTTTCAGGATTCCGCGGTTTACCGAACGGTATTCATATTTTGGGGAAATCTCAAGATCTGGCATTTCCAGAAGCCGGCAGTTCTTCTTCTCAGCCAGTATTTGCCTGACAGGACCAGAAAAACCGGGGCAAATAACACACTCTACAAATAGCTTCCGGATTTCCAGAGCCGTTTCCTTATCCAGGGGAACGTTGCAGGCTACAATGCCGCCGTAAGCAGATACCGGATCGCACGCCAGGGCTGATTGGTATGCGTCCACCAGCCGGGAAGCCGAGGCAATTCCACACGGGGATAGGTGTTTGACAATCACCACGCTGGTATCTGTAAAGTTGGTAACCGCCCGCCAGGCAGCATCCAGGTCTAAAAGGTTGTTATAGGAAAGTTCTTTACCCTGAAGGATTTTTCCACCCAGGGGTGTCTCATGCACGCCATACCCGTACAAGGCAGCCTCCTG
Source organism: uncultured Chloroflexia bacterium (assembly GCA_963747965.1). Classification (GTDB taxonomy): domain Bacteria; phylum Chloroflexota; class Anaerolineae; order Anaerolineales; family Anaerolineaceae; genus CAVVGZ01. Next base: position 16,359 of record CAVVGZ010000010.1, read on the forward strand.
GTGTGGATTTTCTCCATACCTTAATGGCAGAATGGGGTATATCTGCAGAGTCTCACTTTTTGATCCGCTCAGGTATGCATGGATGGCCTGATCGTATTGGTAGGTTACCATAAATCCTTTGATGGCAAGTTGTTTGCGTACCTCTGCAGGAACCCCCCCCTGTCTGATGTATTCCAATACTTCGGGATAATCGCCCGGATCACAAACCAATACCGCTCGTTCGTGATTCTTGGCTGCGGCACGGATGAGGGTGACCCCGCCGATATCAATATTCTCGATTGCATCGGCAAAGGTAACCTCCGGTTTGGCAATTGTCCTTTCAAACGGGTATAAATTTACCACCACCAGGTCAATCTTATCCCAGCCCAATGCTGAAAGTTCCGCCCGGTCCTCTTCCCTATCCTGAGATAGAATTCCAGCGTGAATGGCAGGGTGCAATGTTTTTACCCGTCCGCTAAGGACCTCAGGGGAAGACGTGTATGCCGATACATCAATGACCGGAAGATTGTTTTGGGATAATAATCGGGCAGTGCCACCAGAAGCGACCAGGTCCCAGCCCATTTGTACCAGACCTGATGCCAGTTCAACCAGACCGGTTTTATCATAAACGGATAATATCGCTTTAGGCATTTCCACCATCCCAGTCGATGATTGATTTTTACCTGATAATTAGACCATGTACGCTTCGGGACATTTTATATTCTTATTAATATATCACATCAAAATGATGAATCCCGGCTGATTTCCCAATATTCAAAAAAATTCATTCCCTGTTGATTGGATGAGAATCGAAATAAATACCCGGACTATTTTCGCAGGCTTTCGCGGGAAAAAACCAACCAAAAAGGATAAAATAATAAATAAGTATCATCCAAATTCTAATTTATCCAATGCGCTCCTCGCCGGAGGGAACCACCTGTCTGAGGAACCCACACCTGTAGTTTCATGGATGGAATTTTTAACCGTTGAACCCCTGTGCAAAATTTCGTTTTTATGCTGAACTGAACGACTACCTGCCTGAAAACCGCGTCAAACAGACTTTCGAAAAGGAATTCGATCCCCAGGAGAGCATTAAACACATCGTTGAATCCATGGGGATACCTCACACAGAGGTGGACCTGATCCTGGTTAATGGCGTACCGGTGGGTTTTTCCAGCCATTTAATCGATGGTGACATGGTCAGTATCTATCCCGTATTTGAATCATTTGATATTTCCCCTGTAAATCGCCTGCGCCCCGAGCCGCTGCGAGAGCCGCGCTTCATCCTGGATACACACCTGGGAAAATTAGCCTCCTATTTACGAATGCTCGGTTTCGATACGCTCTACAACAATCGGGCGGAAGACCGGGATCTGGCAGAAATCTCCTGCCGGGAACATCGTATCCTGCTCTCCCGTGACAGGGGTTTATTAATGAGGAACATCGTCACCCACGGTCACCTGATTAAGGAAACCGACCCCACAAAACAATTAATGGAAGTAATTCAGCGATTCCAATTAATAAATAAGGTCCAGCCCTTTCGGCGCTGCCTAACCTGTAACGGGCTGCTTCAGGATGTGCAAAAAGATGCAATCCTCGATCATTTGCAACCGCATACCCGATTGGTTTACGAAAATTTTTTTCAATGTGTACCAATGTGGAAAAATCTACTGGCAGGGATCCCACCATAAACGGATGGTAGACTTTATTGAGAAAATTTTATCCGGGTTAGCCTGAAGCGGGAGTCACCAGTATCATCCCCTCCGGATCAATTTTAAGCCAATCACCTTCCATAATTTTAGAGAAATCTTCTTCACTAATTACCAGCACAGGGATTGTCTTCAAATACAGCTCATCGGATATTATTGCACCCAGCGCAAGGATTGGATCTTCTTTCATATTGATTATCGCCGCTGGTGCAACGCCATTGCGAATCGATTCAAGCAACACAGCACTGCCGGTGCTGGATCCCCTTCCTTTCGGGAAAAGAAACACCTTACCGGCAACGTTGATTCCGAAATGATCATGTCTCCTGTCGGTTATCTCCCCTGTGTAGGGATTGATACCACCCCAGAAACTGAGGGGTTCATGAGAGACAACTGCCTCCCCTTCTGCATTCCCCGGTATTAGTGCTCTTCCTTTAATAAATAGTGTCATCCTTCATCCTCTTTCATGACTACACCTGCTGCAGCTGACCGGACACAATCCTCCAGGGATGCAAAAACCACTTCCACGCCCAACTCACTTGGGGCATAATAGGCATCCTTCCCGGAATTGGTCATCACCAGCCTGGTGTTCGGAAGGGTCACCGGGGTATTCAAAACACAGGTATCGATCGTCAGGCGGACGCCAAAATCCTGGAGAACTTCCAGAAAACCACTGCGACCAGCAAGGGCATAAGAAACCTGGTTTGTCATCACATAAAATTGCACATCAGCATGGCACTTCCCCTGGAAACCCTCCAGAAAGCGGGCCAATTTGCCAAACTCGGCGATTGAGAAATGGGGACAGCCCAGGATCACCGCATCCAGTTTCCTCCCATCGGCCTTGATTGTTGAAAGACCCTTTTTTGCAAGCGACAAATCTGCCGGAGTCACCTTCACAATCTCCTCCGGGGGAAGATCCTGCATGGCAGCCTGGAGGGTGGGAGCTTCCGGGGTGATTCCGACAATATGAAACAGGGCTACTGCACCGGTCGATGCTGCCGCCGCCCCGAGAGCTTTTAATTGGTCACTGGATGGATGATAAGCCAGACCGTCGATTACAACCACCCGGTCGCGGGCAATTTTGCCAATTAAAAATCCAAGTGCAGGATAGAAAGTATCGCCAAGAAATGCGTTCGAATCAAAGCCAACCAGTTGGAAGAGCACCTGCCCGCGCCGGTTTTCATCCAGATGCATGCCATACCTGGGAACCCTGCCGGTTAAAGCGGCGCAGATGTCAAAAAAATCTGCATAACGTTCCGTCCGTGCTCCCAGTACAGAGTTGGCATACACAATGGCATTGGATTCCCCCCAGGCAATTTGCTGGCGAAACCGCGGCGGAGGATATACCTGGTACGGTGTACAGGTCCAGGTGGGGATGCACCCCATTTTGAGATAGGCATTGGATAAACGGATGGCTTTAAAGGCAAATTCCTCTGGAACTCCCTGCTTACGCCAATTCTGAAGGTCCAGGGGGATCATGTTGGTAGTGGTGGGAACCACTACCTGTCCTCCAAGCCCGGCCAGTTTTTCGGCAAATTCCAGGGCGGAATCGGTCATCAAGCCGCATCCATCAATATGGGCTGATTGGATGTCGATCAGTTCGCTAACACCCAGCACCTCTGCCATGCGTAGCACAATTCGCATCGCCATCCTGGAGGCGTCGCCATGGTCTCCATTTATTAATTTTTGATCCAGCTCTGTGAGGATTACTGACATCTTCTAAGTCTCCAGTGATTGATCGATTTTATTCCTTGGAGTTGGTTCAGGATATTATGTCATAAAACTGAATTTTTCACTACCAATTTTAACCTAAGGGTATATCACTATTTAAGATGATTATTCCCTCTGATTTGGTGAATTTTTCCTTATAAGATGAACCATCCCAAATTATCTGGGAGTTTTGATGATAAGGATTTCTACAGACGTCCTGGTCATTCCGGAGTTTAATTTTCATAATTCATAGACTATTTGGTTTTCTTCAACGTCTAAAATATTTATGGAAAGCATCCACCAGTCCTTAAATTGCCGCGGGTTATTCCTTTATAAGATGTTTTGTTCGGTTCATTCTGGAACAGATCGTTAATCGCCCACCAGTACAGGCTCATCCCTTTGCTTGAGATTCCTGGCAGCCGGACGGCTTCTAAAGCCCATCCAACCTACCTGTCCCATATTAGCCAGGGTAAATGTGAATGCGATTACATATACACCGGGAATTTTTCCCCACAAAACACCAAGGGTCAGAAATACTACGGATATGAGTAAATAAACAAACACCGCCTCCGGGATGGGCCTGGTCTTGCGGCTGTTTAATATGATCCCCTGGAAAAAACTCAGTGCATACATTAAACCGGGTACCGGAACTAGCAGCCAGAAACCGTATATGGCAATTTGACTTAAATGGGGAGAGATCGCCGCAATTTCCCTGAACCAGAATCCTGCCAGGGGAGTCGCAGCTATCAGCAGGGCAGCGCCAAATCCGATTCCTGCCATCATGGCAGTAAATCTCTTTAACACCGGGTAAGATCCGCTTCGGTCCAGGATGGCAATAACGATCTCGTTATAGGATAAACCGGTACTGTTCAATATAAGGATCAATCCGGAAAGGACTGCCCAGATCGCCAGGGAGTCAATTGCATTTGGCATCCGGCTCAGTCCTGCACTTCCGATTGGCTGCCAGATATAGGTCAGAAAAGGAGTCATCGCCAGAGGGATGTAGAACTTGGCAAAATCCATCCATTTAAGTTTCTCAACCGCAGGTTGTAGTTTTACCTGGTGAAGAATAACCGGTCGTGCCCTGAAATGCGTATAAAGCGCTTCAAAGAAAACCCCGCATACATGACCAATTGAACCAACTGCCACTCCTGGTAAATCCGTGAAGATTATGGTTACGGTTATACCGGCAATTATGGCCAGCAGCCTTACCACCGTCCCAAAGGCCACCGCATCAGAATGCCCGTAGCGGATCAAAATTCCCTGGTGAAATTTGCGGTAAACAATAGACCAGGTCCAGGGTAGCATACACATCAACCCCAACCGTCCCGATTCCACAATTGCCTGCGGTGCCCCAATCAACTCCTCGACCACAAAATAATACAGCGGTGTGAAAGCCACCAAAAAATGGACGCAGGTTAATAGAAAGCCAATCAACATCATGAAACGGAACAGCCGTTTATAGGTGTTCCAATCCCGGTTCAAGGTTGTTGAGGCAGACAGCATCATGATGATGGGTGATTCAATGATCAAAGATATTGGATGTGAGATACCGCCATAAGCCGCCAGGTTGATCACCGGATCAGGCAAACGGGCTATCACTGCGCTCACACCCGGAATCGATATAGACATCAACAACCAGGAAGCAGCCAAAGGCCACCAGGATTTGATGATTCTTTTGTAGGTTAGCTGGTTTTCAGATGGATCTTGTCCAAACACTAAGTCACCTGCTGCAGAAATTCAAGCACAAAGTATAACACTGAAACAATCCGGTTCGATAAATATACAAATAAATAATACGGGAACAACCATGGTTAGTTTGTATTGAAATTTCAGACCGGGTTTGATATACTATTTATATATTACTGATATATATTTGGTAATCAGGTATCTGATGGTCTCTAGTTTCTTTATTTGACAAAATCCCAGCCCATTTTGGAGTGATTGTTGATGATAATGCCTGGCTCAGCCCCTGTCCAAGAAAATCATTCAAAACTTACCATCGATAATTTCCGCAGCAATATTGTAGGAATAAATTCACAGGTACCGGTCTTATCCGGCACCCACCTTACCTATATCAATTTTGATAATGCGGCGAGCACGCCCTCACTGGTCCAGGTGAATCAAACCATTCAGGATTTTTTAGGGTGGTATTCCAGTGTGCACCGTGGCAGCGGTTATAAAAGTATGATTTCTACCCATGCCTATGAAGAAGCGCGCACCATTGTCCTGTCTTTCCTTGGTGGCGATCATCATAAAGATACCGTTATATTTTTAAAAAACACCACCGAAGCAATTAATAAAATGGCTAACCGGTTTGTGTTTAAAACCGGGATATCGTTATTACCACAAAAATGGAACACCACTCCGATGATCTCCCCTGGAGGAAAAGGGCTAATGTCCACTATGCTAACCTGACACCTGAAGGAGAAATTGACCTTAACCATTTGGAGTTTCTTATAGAGCAGTTCAGTCAGCATTTAGCACTTGTAGCCATCACCGGAGCCTCCAATGTCACCGGATATATCAATCCCATTCATGCAATTGCCGAAAAGGTTCACCAATATGGCGGGAAAATTTTGGTAGATGCTGCCCAGCTTGCTCCCCATCGTGCCATCGATATGTATCCGCACAGCGATCCAGGTCACCTGGATTATGTCGTCCTTTCTGCCCATAAAATGTATGCCCCATTCGGTACAGGGGTCCTGGTTGGCAGCAAAGAAACATTTGAATCCGGAGATCCGGATATGGTCGGCGGCGGTACTGTCGATTTAGTCACTTACAAGGAAGTACGCTGGACCACTGTCCCGGAGAAGGAAGAGGCTGGAAGCCCGAATGTGATCGGGGCAGTGGCATTGGCAAGCAGCATGCTCGCCTTGCAGCAGGTCGGCCTTGAAAACCTCGCCAGGCATGAAGCCCGTTTAACCGCATATGCTTTAGATAAACTTATTAAAATTGAAGGTGTCCGAATTTTTGGGAACCGCTGCCCGGAACAAAGTTCGCAGCGGCTAGGAGTTATCCCATTTAATATCGAGGGGATAAGCCACTACCTGGCAGCGGCTATTTTAAGCATGGAGCAAGGCATTGGTGTGCGTAATGGTTGCTTCTGCGCTCATCCATATATACTAAATCTCTTGGATGTCCCCCCTGATCTGGTCAATCAATATCAATCCGAAATCAAATCCGGAAAAAAAGCCAACCTGCCGGGAATGATCCGGGTAAGTTTTGGGGGTTACAACACATTGGAGGAAATTGACCGGCTGGCGGCAGCCCTGCAGATGATCGTAAAGAGGGAATTCAAAGGTCACTATCAACAGGATCCAGAATCAGGTGCATTCTTTGCCGAAGGTTTCCACCCGGACCCCGGCAAATATTTTTCATTGGCGAATAGAGGTTAATACCAAAAACGGTACATTTTTTGTGATCCATTTATCAGCGGATGATCATCTGGCAATGGATTAGGATTACATAACAACCCGGAAATATAATGATCCTTCTCTCAATTGGATTTCGGCTCTCTGTGTTTTATAATTTCAGAAACCTTTAATTGGAGTAACCAACGAAAAATTCCCCGGATAGAGATGCAAACACCCGCATAATACCAAAAACGAAATGATAATTAGCCAACCAAATTTTGCCTGTACCGTTGTCAAAAACTTTCAATACAACCGGATCTCTTGATCTGATCCTTTTGGCTGGTCAGGAATCGAGTTTTATCCTGGGCATTTATAGATAAGCAATCCGTATTATACTTACACATGCTGGTAATCCAACAGATAGTTAATACAAAGGCTGTGAGTAATATATTCGTAGAATTGATATAAATCTTCATAACAACAATATGCCGTAAGGGGTTATCGTGGAAGTCTGGAACCAATTGGTTTCTGGCACGGTGATGCATTCCGCATTGTTGTCGCACAAAAAAACTCATGAAAGATTAATATATTTGATAAAGGAGATCAAGAAATTCAATGAAGATACAGGATAAATTAAATACCTTCATTAAGAACAAAGGGCTGGATGGTCTGCTCCTGTTCGGTCCCGATAACCAGACTTATGCCAGCGGGGTGGTTTTGCCATTTGCCAACCAGTATCCGGAAAGACACAGTGCATTCATCCAATATGCGGGTGGAAGTCGCCTCTTTCTGGTTCCCGGAGAATGGGACCAGGCAGTAATGGACCAGAATTGGGTTGAATCCCGTCCGGTCCTATGATGAGAACCAATCAGTGCCACCCTCCGCATTTCTGAATGCATTGCAGGATATCCTCAAGGAGCAGCAATTAACCACCGGAAAATTGGGTGTGGATGCCTATCAAGTCGATGCCGCTCTCCTTGAAAAAGCCCGCGGGCTTTTTCCTCAAATTCAATTTGTTGAGGCAGATAAAGGATTGGCTGCAATGCGTATGATTAAAACAGACGAGGAAATCGCCCTGATAGAAGCAGCGGGGGTTGCCGCAGATAAAGGGTTGATCGGAGCCATCAATCACCTGGAAGGTGCTGTCCCAAATCCGGGTTACACAGTCGCAGAATTGATAGAAAGGATCCGGGTGCATATCATCGAACATGGTGGGACTGGAATTGGATTCCTTTCTTCGGTGCAAGCGGAGAAGTCTTCCCTCTATTATCTCCCACCCAAAGGAAAAGTGACCAGTCAGGGTCTTTTCCGGGTCAATTACACCAATTCTCAAAATGGCTACTGGTTCAACGCTGCCAGGATGCTTGTCACAGGTGAACCAACCCGCTCCCAGGTAAAAGGCAAGCAGGACAACCAGAGTCTAAAAAACCTGGCTGTCAGCATGTTAAAGCCCGGAACATCCTGCAGCAGCATTTTTAATGAAGTCAAGCAAACCGCGGACAAAAACAACATAAAATTCCTCTCCGAAAATGGCGCCGGGCATGGATTGGGAGCAAGCGAAATCGAAGGCCCATTCCTGACCGCAGATGACGAAACCGTATTGGCAAAAGGGATGGTCATTTGTCTGGATATAGCAACATTCACCCCCTCTGGAGAAATGATACAGTCCAAAGATGCCTATGAGATTACAGATGGCGGAAACAGGCTGTTGAGCTGGTATAAAAATTGGGATGAACTGTATATCATCCGTGGTTTCCGGTCAACGCACTAAGGAGAGAATGATGGATCACAAAATCGTATTCAATAAAATTGAAAATGCTTTTAATGCAAGCCCTTATGATGCATTGATCATCACGGGTGTTGATAATCTCTTGTATTTTTCCGGCACTTCGCTGCAAAACCTTTACAGCCAGAAAAACCAGCCTATATACCTCTTTTGGAAAAAAGGTTCACAACCAATTTGTATATGCCCGGTTTTGTGGGAGAGCACCCTCCGGGAAATCAGCAGCATCACGCATTTCCAACCCTACTCCCTGTCAGCTGATAATCAACAGGCGGTAATCACCATCCTGGTAAATTTGATCGACCAGGAAACCGGTCCAGGGGCAACCATTGGAATAGACATGGAACGCACCGATTCCACCACATTCCGGATTCTTAAGGATTGGGTGGATAACCGCAAGTTTTCTCCAGCTGATTCCTGGATAAAAACACTGCGCATGGTGAAAACATCGGAAGAAGTGGAGCTGTTAAAAACAATTGCCGCCAGAACCGAGCACGGGATTTCCGGATCATCCCATCACCTCTCCACCCTGGGAGGAAAAACTGAGAAATTTCAATCCGAGGATGTCCGTGTGCACTGCATGGAGAGGGAAATGGACACCACCGGCTATCACTGCCTTTCGCTGGTGGCTTCCGGCGAACATGCTAAAAAGATGTGGCCGATAGCCCCCCGATTTGGTTTGGGACGAAACAAAAACATCAATGCCGGCGACATAGTGCGGATTGAAATGCGGGCTGTACTGGATGGGTACTGGTCCAACCTCGCTAAAATCTTGATAAAAGGTGACTATACCCCTGCCCTCAAGGATAAATATCAGCAACTGGTTCAAATCCGTGACTTTGCGGTGAAGTCTTTAAAACCCGGCATCACCTGCTCGCAGGCAGCAGTTGCTGTAGCCGCTGAAGCTAAAAGGCTGGATGTGGTACTGTTAGAAGGTACCCCCATCGGACACAGCATCGGCGTCACCCCGCGTGAAGCGCCCTACCTGGTGGATGGAGACGACACAGTTATCACAAAGGATATGTGGTTCGCCATAGATATTGGGATGCGTCTGGAAACCGGCGAAATCTTCCGCCTTAAGGATATGGTTTGGGTTAAAGAGGATGGCGCAGAGATAATCGGGTGGTACCAGAATTGGAACCATCCTTATATTACCGCTTATACCTTCTAATCATGATAATTTGGCGGCAAACCACAATTGCAGATATAAAGACAACCTGATAAATTCATCATACCTGAATCCAAAAAATCTCCCCCTACAAGATAACCTTGATCGGGGGAGATTTCTGTTTGGTTTAGAGGACCAGCAAATAATAACCTCAAATAAGTATCATTCAACCACAGTTGGTGAATTCTGCATGTGGACTTCCGTGAAACTTTTGGTAGCCCGCTGCATCGCATCTGAGAGATGATTGCTGAGAACATTTTCAGCCAATTGGGATTTCCCATCCTTTATCGCATCCAATATATCCTGGTGCCATTTAACTGTTTGGTTGGGCAACCCGTAATGAGTTCTGCTGGTCATGCTGATTAATAACATGGTCTGCATGCGCATACTATTCCAGGCGCTATATAACCGGCTGTGATCTGCCTTTAGACAAATTTTTTCGTGGAAAGACAAATCCAAACGGATAATCGCTTCCGGATCATCCTGGCGGATCATTGCTTCTCCTAGACTATCAACTATTGCCTGCATATCCTGTAGATCAACCTCCCGAAGGTGTTCTGCAGCAAGACGTATAGCCTCGACCTCCAGCAGCAGCCTTAAGGTATAGATTTCTTCAATATCCTTGGGCGTGAAATCTATCACAAAACTTCCCCGGCGGGGAATGTTCATCACCAATCCAACCCGCTCCAAAGCAGAGAGCACCTCCCGCACTGGTGCTCTGCTTACCCCAATTTCGCTGGCAATGGTGGATTCAACCAGCCTTTCACCAGGCTTGAATCGTCCTTGAAGGATCGCCCGGCGAATCTCTTCCTCTATATGATTGCGAAGGTTAACAGCTGCAATTGGTCTCATCCGGCTTGCTTCATCTAGATCATTATTTTCCCCGATTATCATTGTTATCCCTCTAATAACCAAAATACATAAATAAATATTACAAAATATACAAACCGAAATTGATCACAGCAATTCTGTTGTATCCATCTTCCTTGATCTTAAAAAATATTGACGGGGTTTAATTTGTTGAAACACCAGTAATGTTATCAGAAACAGCACAAAAAATAACACTCCCATCAGGATAAACGCATTGGATACAATCATCATACTTGCAGCCAGTCCAGCTAAATACGGTCCGCCAATTTGACCAAACGTCATGGATAAACGGTAATGGCTGACCCGGCGGGTGATCGCCGGGGATTGCGTATGACCTTCTATTGCTGATGTCAGGGATGCCACACGGACACCCCCGAAAGATGTACCAAAAAGTCCGGCAACTATGAAGGCCAGCGTACCCATTCCGGAAAACGGGAATAGGATTATGAAGACAATCATCCCCAGGATACTGATATTGGATACCCTGTTTGGCGCCATTTTATTAAGCATGAATCCAGTCAATGGCCGGCTGGCTGCAGCCATAAACATTTTAAATCCGGCTATGGCCCCTACAGTAGCCATAGCCATACCAGCCCGCATTCCATAGATTGGAAGCAGCGTATCAAAAACACTCATCAGGGCAGACATGATCAGCGCCATTGCAATCCCAAATTTCCAGAGAGGGAGTTTCTGATTTTTCTCGTCCGCAAGGACTTCATCTTCTATTTTTGGCTCTTCAGCCATCGGTGGCAGCACTGCTTTATCTCCCATGAAAGCAACCAGGAATACCGCAGCAATGATGAAGACACCCGAAAATACAAACGCAGCTGAATATCCATACTGGTCAATCACCTTACCTACCAGGTAAGCACCCACCGCATTTCCACCAGCCACAAGCGCTGTATAAATTCCAATTGATACCGCCGGGCGAACGTCTTTTGGGCGCCGTTGGATGGCAGATGAGTAAAGCACAACCAGGATGATCCCCAATCCTATTCCAAACAGGCTCATGGCAATCCAAAGCAGCAGCCCGGTATTCAATGTTGCCAGTAGAAAAACGCCAAGGCTCTGGATGACGATTGCCAAAATGACAATCAGCCTGAAATGGGTTCCGCGGTAATATTTGCCTATCAGAAATACAGCAACTGCCTGGATGCCCGAAAAGAAAGACATCACCAGGCCAATCCGGTTAACTGGCATATGAACAGATTCTAGAAAGGAAACGATCAATAAGAGGAATGCACCTGTACCAACAGCCAGGGTAAAAATACTGCTTAAGGAGAGTAGGAATTCTCTCCATTGAGATGCATCATGATAGGTTTCCTGTGGCTGGTTAATCATATAACCCTATGCGCCCTTGCCCAAATTGATGCCCCGTTTAATAACCCAAACTCCTCTCATACTTCTGCAAGCCAGCCAGAAGACCGGCTTGCAGAAGCGTTGGAGAGGAGGAGATATGTGATTCCTAGACAAAAAAATTGTGAAAAAACGCCACTACCCTGATACTGCCAGGGCTAACCGCGATATCCCCGGCTGGTTGCATATGGCTCTATTAATTCCACGGTAACACCATGGTTATATTCCGGGTAAACAAATGCTTCAAAACCATCCTCCCGGTCAAGATAAATCTTGTTTTGATAGAGAGGGACACCGGCCGCTTGAACACGTTTAACAGCTTCACGGATATCGGCAAACTCAAAGCACAGATGTTCCAGGCCTTCTCCGTGTTTTTGCATAAACTGGTAAACCCGGTTTTCAGGATCCTGCGTCTCGACCAGGTGAAGCCACAGGCGGTCATTACCCGGTTCAATCATCATGTCTTTCTGCGTACCGTAATGCTGGTCAGTGCGCAGCGCATTGGCTTTAACACCAAAAAGCATTTCAAACCGTTCTGCAGCCTTGGCAACATTATTGACTGCCACGCCGATATGCTGCAAGCCCAATAAATTGGGATTGGATACTTTTTCAGGTTCCCAATAGTAGCTGGTGGTATGCGGCTGGATCAGCTCCACTGTAAAGCCGATCCCGTCTTCCGGGTATACAAACGCCTCAAATCCATCAGCCGCATTGAAAATTGTATCCTGGTAAAGCGGAACGCCAATCTTCCGCAGGTGGGCAACATCCCCTTCAATATCATTCGTTTCGATACAAATATGCTCAAGGGATTCACCATGCTTCTTAAAGAACTTATTTACCCGCGATTCAGGATTCCAGTTTTGGACGAGATGCAGCCAGCAGCCATTCGGCAGCATCAGGCGTGCATCCAGCTGGAATCCTTTTCCTTGATCATTACGGTAATCGACAGCCTTCATACCAAAAAGCTTGTCGTAAGTATCACAGGCTTTATTTAAATCATCAACAACCAAACCAAGATGATGTAAACGAGTAATCATAATCCTCCTCCAATTTTCATTTCAAAAATTCCAATTCGATAACTTTCCCAAACCTAGTTGATTTTCTGTGGTGCAGGTCTGGCATACAGACCAATTTTGGATAAGCTCACCCGGATATCGGTCAATCCCTCTACTACCTTATAAGTTGCTGCAATGGGATCAATAACCGGTATTCCCAATTCTTTTTCCAAATCGTCTGAATATCCTGCCATTGAGGCGCACCCCATGATAATGACTTCAGCGCCATCTTCTTCAATCATTCTCCGTGCCAGTGCCATCCCAATTTCCTTGACCTTTTCGGGTTTTTCAGCAATTTCCACAACACCCATCCCCAGGGCTCGCACGGATGCAAACCGGCTTTCCAGACCATATTTCCGGACATGCTGTTTCTTGGAGGAGGTTTTATGAGGTTTTTCTGTAAGAATGCTGAACTTGTGGCCAAGCAAGAGTGCCACAGAAAAGGAGGTCTCTTCAATCCCATAAACCGGAACACTGGAAATCTCTTTTAAAGCTTCCAGGCCGGGATCGCAAAAAGCTGCCAGGATGATGGCATCATAACCATCGTCGTTGGCTTTTTTTACTGCCTGGATGGTATAAGGTGTGGCCAGGGATTCATCATAGTAAGATTCCAGAGATTCTGGACCATGTTCAATCTGGATAACATCAGCTTGAACATCGGGCCGGGCAATCTGGCGTATTTTATTTGCCACTTTCGCCGTGACGAGAGTGGATGTATTCGGGTTAATAACCAGTATTTTCATACCATGGCCTTCCTTTCTCAGTTCATCCAATTTCTACCCCCGATTGCCATTCACGAAAAAATCCAGCAACTCTCAGGTAATCCAATGGTTGGATACAGATCTAAAATATTTTACTGACACTATCATTTTTATTTTGCCAAAATCCCCGAGATTGCAGATTGTCTACAATATACAATTATAGATTTCCTCAGGGGCTTTGTCAAGAAGAATGGTGATTTGCTTTAAAGGACACTCTCCACCCGCACAGGTCTGCCAATTTCAGCAGACTGGTAGAATGCGGTCATGATGGCCTGGGCTCTCAATCCGTCCTCACCGCCAATCCAGGGCTGCCGGTCTTCCCGGATTGCTCCAATCATATCCAGTGCTTGTGGAATAAACGGATCATCCCTGGAAATGTTGACCTGGTAGGAGTGGTCTTCATCACAGAACATTAAATATTCCCTCATTCGCATGCGGAGGCAGGCTTTGCTGCCATAGATTTCTGTAAGGCGTGTAATTGGGGTAACCTGGTAGGGAGGCTGATTGCCAATCAGGCTGCCAATTCCTCCATTGGCGAAAAATATTGTTCCAATGAAGGCATCTTCCACATCCGACCCCTGATATCTTGATAAGGAACGCGCATATACCTCGTCGACATCGCTGTTCATCAACCAGCACTGCCAGTCAATGCTGTGAATTCCGCTGTAAGTGATGATGCCCCCGCCGGAAAATCTTTTTTGCCAGACCCATTCCGGAATATGCCGGCCGCCAGGGTTGCCAAATATATCTGTAATCATCCCGGGGATTCCAACCTCTCCGCTGTTTACGGTCTTGTGTGCCATCTGGAGTTCCTGCCGGTATCGATGCACAAATCCCACCGCCAGCTTGGAGCCTGCCTGCTTGCATGTCTCAACGATTGCCCGGGCGCCTTCCATGGTATCTGCCAGTGGTTTCTCCATCAATACGTGGCAGCCGGCTTTCGCAGCCGCCTCACCCTGTTCCCGATGCAAATAATGAGGGGTGCTTATTACTACCAGGTCAGGTTTCAGTGCCAGCAGATCCTGGTAGTCGGTAAATGGTTGGGTATTTAATGCCCCTGCAACCTGGATCGCCTTATTCCTATCGATATCTGCTACCCCCAGGAGTTTTACATCACTTCCTAAACTGGCAAATACCTCAGCATGCTTTTTACCAATCCGGCCTACCCCAATGACGGCTGCATTAATTTGCTTGTTATCACCAGCGCTTGTTTTCATTTATTCAACCACTCCAGACCAGTAGATTTTTGGAGAAGGCGGCGTGCCGCCTTCTCCAAAATTTTATTATTCTAAGAATTATTTCCTTACCTAATTTTCGCGTACTTCGTCAATCACGCCATAGAAGCAGCACCATTCACCTTCAATTACCATCGGCTTGGAGCGCAATCCGAACACCTGGCCATCTTCCGGAGCCTGCAAAACTTCCATCTCATCACCCAGCAGGTTGTAGATCCGCCCGACTACCGTGCCTTTCTTCATCGGCTTGCGCAGTTCAATATCTTCACCGACAAACAAACCGGTGGCATTCGCCAGCAATGCAATCTGATGGCCGCGCAGAACCTTTTCCGGATATTTAGCTTCACCAGGGATGATGCCATAGTGGCGCATAACATTAAGATAGGAATCTTTTATTCGGCGCCCGACATCCTGGAAATCAGTAGTCAGCATCCTGCACCACCCGCCAAGTTCGACGGTTAATGCACCCTTACCTAACTGCCCCATTACACTGGCTGGGCTGCCTGGACCAATACCGCTTTTCATGGAGAGATCCCATTCAGGACCAAGCGCTCTGCCTAATTCCAGGGATTCTTTGGTCTCAGAAGCAAAATAGGCTGTGTCCAAATAGGAATGATCCCCACCGGAGTGAATATTGAGGTGCAGGTCACAGTGCTCTACCATCACCTTGTGATATGCCCAGGCGACTCTCTCGGAAGGGTAGCCATCCGGTTTTCCAGGGTAAATGCGGTTCATGTCATAAGAAAACTTATCCCTCGGATCGCCGCGGGTTCCACCTACCAATGCTTCGATATTGATAGCAGGAACAAGAACAACCAGGCCTTTCATCTTCTTGGGGTCCATTGCCGCCTCTTTCTGAAGCAGCATCATCGAATAGGCGCCTTCCGGTTCATCGCCATGAGAGGCACCAGCGATCCACAGGCGGGGTCCATCTTCCACACCGCGGTAGACAATAATGGGTAATGCTCTGCGGTCGCCGTACATATCCCCGGGTATGGGAATTTCCCCCCGTTTTACTTCTCCCGGATTGATCGTAACTGTACCGATTGTTAATGGCTGACTCATAATTTAAATCCTTTCTTATATATTAGATTGATTAGCAATTGCATCACCCAAATGATGCAACGATTTACCTACAATAATCCAAGATAATTGGCAATATTCGCCTCCCTTACAACCTTTGGCTGAATTTGACCTGCGCTGCCGGTCATAATAACCGTGATTCCTGGACCAAATCCGCTTCGAACACTGGCTCCCTGGGATACAACCCCAACCGCCACGGAACCACGCAAATATCCGTGGGTATAGCGGCTGTCCCAATCCTGAACACCTACCAGGTCACCAAAGCATAAACTGTCCAGTTTGGCTTCCCTGCGGATATCAGGATCCGTCATCTGCAGGTTGATCACTTTATTTTCACTTTGAAATCCTGACCCGGCCCCGACAATGGTATTGGGTACCATGGCTTTAACGGGTACAACCAGTCTTTCCTGCTGTATGATGATTTGCATTTTCCCCAGCAGGTCAGGATCACAGCTTTTAATGTCAACCAACGGAAAATCGGTGAAGCGTAAGCCCACACCAAAGGCTTTTATTTGCACCTTATCCCCCGGAGACAGTTTCTCAAGATCAGCCTGTTTAAAATGACAAACCACATGGTCTGCAAAACGTCCGCTTTTTCCGGTTACCACACCTGCAGCACCGGATGCTTGCCCGGACACAATCCTGGCGGGATTCCCGATACAGGCATAAACACTTAATGCATTGTGCGCCCCGGCATCACTATTCTTTATGGATACGCCTGCCTGGATTAGCTCTGCAGCCCAACCCACAGCCCGGTCGCCAATCTTCACGTTATATACCAGCCCGCCGTATGCCGGGATCAACAAAGGTTCTCCATCCGCACTAATGATATAAGGGCTGGCCGGTAAAGGAGGCATGCTTGGATTTGCCACTTCGCCAATGACAGAGATTTTTACAAGTTTCTCAACATTTGTGCTTATCATAGTCTGTCTTCTCCTGTCCGCTACCGGATGCCTAAAATTTTTCCAATATTGGCGTCCGCATCGATAATGGGTTCGATTTCCCCGTTGACACAAATCAGCATTTCCTGGCAGCCCGGACCATGCCCGGACTGGATACAATCTCCATGCATTATCAACCCGATCATAACCCCGCCCGGTAAATTTCCCCGGCCGTAGCGGTGATCTGTCCCAATGACCGCCACCAGATCCCCCAATCGCAGATTGTCCACACCATGTTCCCGCAGGGCGTCTTGATCGGCAGACATCATGTCATGGTCAACGAACTCGGGGGTCAATTCAGATCCGCTGCCCAATAATTCTGCCGGCATGCTTGCCACCACTGGCACCTGTAAACGGCCCCCCGGCAGCACTTTCAATCCCCATTTTTCAATCAGGTTTGGACCAGCCTTCTTGACCATGATACCTGGACAATCAACAATCTTCATCCCCCGCCCATAAGTTTTTATCAAAATACGGTCACCGATGGTTAATAAATCGAGGGTTCCATCATCAAAGTGGACAATAACCCTGGCATGCTCGCCAGTAACCACTCCTCTTGATCCAGCTGCCAATCCTGATGTAACCACTGCCTCATTTCCAACGCACATCAGGTAATGCAGGGCGTAATCCACGTCCAGGTCGGGGTGGGCTACGCTGACACCCGGTTCAATATGGTCCCCAAACCAGCCGTAAGCTGGATCACCCACCTTTACGTTATAGACTATACCTGCCATACCAATGGAAATGGTGCTCATCCCATCCTGATCGGCCCGATAAGGCGGTCCAACCAGCTTGGGGCTGGTGACAAAACTGCTTACACCCATCATTACCAGGTCATCCAGATTTGACTTCAGCATCCGACCTCCTGTTTATCATTCCAGACTCCTAAATATCAATCCAGCACCATTCTTTGGTCATGGGTACCTTGTTGAGGAGAATACCTCTCTCCCCGGTCACCAGGATCGTGTTGGAATGGTTATAACCCCAACCGTGGCGGGGGCTGTACAACCCTGGCTCATTGCTGATCACCATTCCTTCTTCCAGGATCGTCTCATCACCCAGGCTGATACAGGGCTGTTGGTGCCCCTCCATCCCAATTCCATGTGCCGGACGGTGATATATATATTCTTCCATCCCGGCATCCCTTGCAAATTTTAATACCCTGCTGGCAATTACATTGCAGGGGGTACCTGCAACACTCAATTCACATTGCAGTTCCGCCATTTTCGTATGGACTTCCCAAACTCTCTTCTGCAAATCAGAAATCGGGTAGGTTTGCATGGCACGGTAGCCTTCACCAACATAGCCGCCCAGGTGAACAAACCCGGCTAATTGTATGGAATCCCCCTTTGAGATTTTATGATAATAAAACTGGTTTGGATGCGGGTATGCAGTGGATGCGCCTGCCCGGCAGGTTATCCAGAAATCGATCCCGACGCCGTTATGCGGTTTCCCATCCAGTTCCATCCAACTCAATAAAAGGTGCGTTCCGTACCGTTTAATTTCGTGCTGGATATCAAAATCGGTGACACCGCATCCGTTATTTAGAATTAATGCCCGGCCATATTCGAGCAAATGGTCCTGGATCGCAACCGCCTTTTGCAGTAATTCAATTTCTTGTGGGGATTTAATCATGCGCATTTTCAGGCACACATCACTCACTGTCTTAAACGTCACCTGCGGCAGTACTGCCTGCATTTTCCGCTGCACATTTGTAGTAGGTTCCCAGTCTAAACCCAGCACTGACGAACGATACCCTCTTGCAGCCAATCGTTCCAGCATCCACTGGTGCAGGTCAACCGGGGGACCATACTCATACACGATTTGGTTAAAGGGGCCGTGATGAGGGTAATCAAAATACCATTCATACTCATCAATCCACCAGGTTTCGACAAGGTCCCGGTCCAGGGCTGGACAGAAGAAAACTGGTTTTCCTTTCGCAGGGATGAACAGCCAGAATGGCCGTTCTGTCTGGGTATGGAAGAGTCCTGAAAAATAGATGATATTCCAGACATTCTCGAGGAGAACTCCATCCAATTTTTGTTCCTCAAGTTTTTGCTGGAGTCGGGACATATTGCCCTGGTACCATCCCTGCTCAAGGCGGAAAGGGGGTTCCAGGGGCTGCATTTTTGGAATAAGTTCTTCAGGCTCGTACCTGATATTGGACATTAGTATTTCCACCCGCTCCAGAAATTATTATCCATCTTCAAGTACATGGAGATATCCTGACGTTCAAATGCTTTTTGAGATTCCTCGCGAGCCATCTGTACAATTTCTTTTTCATCAACCGATAAGACATTACGGTTATGCATCAAAATTCTGCCGTTGACAATCACCGTCTCCACATCATTGCCATTTGTATAAAAAGCCAGCTGGCGGGGGATCAATTCACCGGGTACCAGGTGCGGGCGGTCGAAATCCACCAGGATGATATCCGCCCGTTTATCAGGCTCTAAAGAACCAACCAGGTGATCCATTCCCAGGGCTCTGGCAGCATCAATGGTAACCATTCTGAGCGCCTTTCCAGGCGGGAGCAGTGTTTGATCTTTAAAGCGCTCCCACTGAGTCCAGATCGCCCGGGAGATATCTTTGAATAAATCATACGAGCAATACGGCGCTGTTCCATCGGTTGAAATGGTCACATTTGCCCCAGCTTGCAGCAGTTCAATAACGGGACAAGGACCGTACAGCAGGTTTTCATGGGTGAAAGGCACCACGCAGATACCGGTTTGATGCCTGCCCAGGGTTTCAATTTCTTCCTGGTGTAAGCCATTGCTGTGCGCAAATGCTACTTTCCCCTTCAGAAGACGGTCAACACGCTGCTTCCCATAATATTTCAATCCAAAACTGACTGAACCAACAAATATATGGGAATGCAGCAGGATGTCATAGCGCTCTGCCAGGTCTTTTATCTCATCGGCTTTCTCAACCATGAGAGGTACATGTTCCTCCGGGTTGTAAACAAATGGGATGCGTGGATGAGCAGCCTGGCGGCCAAATAAATACGGGTAATGAACAGCCACCTGGATACGTTCATCTGCCTGGCGATGCCATTCTTCAATCACCCTTTTGGTGTTATCCAATGTATCCTGGTAGGTGAATGGCTTTGTAACCGGCTTGCCGCCTTGCCAGTGCGTTGCACTCCAGGGTTCAGGGACATGGCTGACATATGGATCAGGGAGGACCAACTGCCAGAACGGTGCGGATACCAACCAGTTCAGTTGCACGCGCCTGTTTTTCAGAATAAATGGTGCTGTCCATACGGGCAGGTGTGGCTCCGACAACTGTAAGGCCGGTTGTCACCCCAAATCGCAAACGTTCGACAGCAGAAAGCAAACCTTCCGCATACCACCATTCCTCTGTGGTCGCATGAAAATACAAATGCCCGGTGGGCCACCCCAACTCCGGGTGGTGAATGCCTTTGACAAGACCGTGTCCGGCATGCCCATAGGTATCCACAAGTCCTGGCATGATCACCTTATGGGTGGCATCCAGCACCTGCCGGGCAGTATATTTCTCTCCAATATCCGCACTGCTCCCAATTGCAGCGATATGGTTCCCCTGGACGGCAACTGCTCCATCGCTGATAATGCGATTTTCCGGATCCATCGTCAGGACTGTCCCATGTTCAATAATCAAATCTACAATTTGTTTATCCACTTTGGTCCTCGTTATTGGTCACGGCGTAAAAAGCATGGATTTGCTCACAAACATAAGCAATCTCGTTATCGGTATGGTCCGGGTCTACCGGCAATCCGAGCAAACGATCGGACAAATACTCAGAAACCGGTAAATGATCCGATCCTGGTAATCTTCGATCACGGTAAACGGTCTGAAGGTGAACCGGGGGGATGTAGTTTAAGGCGGCATTTATCCCCTTCTCCTTCAGGAAATTATAGAGTTCATCCCTCTTTTCAATACAGATGGTGAATGTACGGTATATCGGTTCCGATTCTGACCGGAAAACCGGTAATGTTATCTGGTTTAATCCCTTCAATGCATGGATGTACTTAGCTGCAATCTGGCGCCGTTTTTGGCTCCACTGTTTTAGATAGGGCAGCTTAAGCAGCAGAAGTGCCGCATCGAAGGGAAGCATGCGCAGGTTGTACCCTTCGAGGACATGGTCATACCTCACCGGTGCGTTCAAGTTTTCCTCCGGGCGGCGTCCATATCCTTTCAGGATTTCAATTTTCTCCCATAAATTATGCCGGGAAGATACCACCAAACCGCCCCCGCCGGCGGAAGGAAATGGTTTGCTGGAACAGGTGCTGAAGACAGCCAGGTCTGCAAATGTCCCCACCGGTTTTCCATAATCCACTGCTCCGGTGGCTATAGCGGCATCTTCGATGATGTACAAACCATGACGGTCGGCAATCTCACGGATTCTTCTTACATCGGCCGGGTGCCCGTAGAGGTCGACCGGTAAAATCGCCCGGGTTCTTTCATTAATCAGCGGTTCGATTAGATCGGGATCAAGGACATGGTCGGACCGCTGTACGTCGCATAAAACCGGTGTGGCGCCGCACTGCGATATCGAAGCAGTGGTTGCCATGTCCGAGTTGGCGACAGTGATGACTTCATCCCCCGCTTTTATTCCACAGGCCAGCAGTGCCAGGCGCAGACCGGCAGCTCCCGACTGAACCGCAGAGGTATAGGGGTAACCCATTTCTTCCCCGAAACGTTTTTCAAGTTCAACAACGAGTCGCTGTGATTCCCACCATTCCTCATACAGGATTGGCTCAAACGCTTTTTCAATCTGTTTTCTAAGCCTTCGGTTGACTTCGTGGACCTTCGTCCTCGGGACTTTCCAATCCTTAATTGCCATGTTTTCTCAAAACCTTCCAATAAAATAAATAATTGCAAAAAGAGATGATATAAAAAAAGGATGATGCCTGGAGGGAAACCCTCCAAGCATCATTGAAAATCATTATGATTTACTCAGCAATCCATGCGTATTTGAACGGGAAGATAGTCTGAGCAGGGTCAGGATAGAGGCCTTTCACATTGGCACCAGAAGCAATGGTGGCAACACCCTGGAACAGGTAAATGGAAATGGCGTCGTCCCAGACAATATCAAACACATCTGCAAAGTACACGTTTCGCTCATCCATGGTGGGGGCTTTATCAGCCTCGGCAACCAGCGCATCAACTTCCGGGTTGCAGTAGGATGGATAGTTGTAATATGTGCCGGGTTTTGCATCGCAGACGATGGCGGTTTTGATGGCATAATCTGCGTCACCGGTGAAGGTACCCCAGGAAAGGTTGACCATGTCGTAGTAAGGGGCTTCTTCAATCGGCTTGTTGAGCTCAGCCAGGAACGAGGCGGTATCAACGATTTCTATCTTGGCATTGACACCTACATCTGCCAGGTAGCCCTGAACTGCTTCGGCTGTTTCGATATCACCAGGTTGGACACCGGTGCGGGTACGGAAAACAAGCTCCACAGGTTGGCCTTTCCAATCCCGCCAGCCGTCATTATTGGTGTCCGTGAAACCAGCCTCATCCATGAGGGCTTTGGCTTTTTCGGGGTCATAGGGATAGACTTCATTTCCCTTATAGCCGGTGATAATTTCGGTGACAATATGGGCTTTGGCTGGGCTTACGTAGTTCAGGAAGATCGATTTAACCATGGCATCTTTGTCAACAGCATAGTTGAAGGCCTGGCGTACCAGTTTTTCGGTAAGAGGCTCGTGCACCGTGGTCAAGCTTACGTAATAGTAACGGGAGCTGGGTACCTGCGTCCAGACTTCAATAGCATCGTTGAATTTAAAGCGATCAGTGTCCTGAATGGAAAGGTCGCTGGAGATGTGCGCCTCGCCGGACTCGAGCATCGTGGCACGTGTGTTGGCATCCGGGACAATCAGGATATTAACCCCATCCAGGTAGGGCATTCCTTCCTGCCAGTAATCTTCATTCTTGACCAGGATAAGTTTCTCATTGGGGACATATTCAGAGACTTTGAAAGGACCGGTACCTACTGCACCGTTCTTGAGGCCGTCTGCGCCAACTTCTTCTACGAACTTGGGACTGTACATGGAGAATGTCTTCGTGGAGAGATAGCCATAAATCGGCGGATAGGGGCGGGTTAGTTTGATCTCCAGGGTTGTATCATCCACCGCAGTGATGGATTCGAAGGGGATCTGATCGGCGAGCGGTAATTTTTCGTTGATTTTGCGGTCAAGATTCCACTTGGCAACTTCGGCATTGAAGGGAGTGCCATCATGGAAGGTCACACCGGAGCGCAGCTTGATCGTGTGGGTCAAACCATCAGCGGATACCTCATTGGATTCAGCCAATAAAGGCATGATCTCATCGCCAACCCGGTCAAACAGGGTTTCATAAACCGGTTGGATAACGAAGTTGAGGCCGAAGGTATTCACGCTGTTGACATCCAGGTGGACAATACCCGGGGTTGTAACAATCAGTGTTCCGCCATAAACCGGGGCGTTGGGATCTACCTCAACTTCCACAATTTCAGTAACCACTACTTCCTTCTCTACAACGACTTCCTCGGTGACTACAATCGTTTCAGGTGTGGCCGGGGCGGCAGGGGCGCAGGCTGAGAGCAGCATCACGCTCACAACCAGTAAAGCGATTACTATTTTTATAGCTTTCATTGAAAATCCTCCTCAAATTTTTGATTAGAATAAGATTTGGTTTAACAATCTATCGGGATTATTTCTGTCTGTTCACATCCTTTCTACG
Organism: uncultured Chloroflexia bacterium; assembly: GCA_963747965.1. Lineage (GTDB taxonomy): Bacteria > Chloroflexota > Anaerolineae > Anaerolineales > Anaerolineaceae > CAVVGZ01. Next base: position 40,067 of record CAVVGZ010000010.1, read on the forward strand.
CAACTGATTTCCCAATTGCATGGCTGATAATATTAGAATCTCCCCCGCATGCGTGGATCCAGAGAAATTCGCAGTCCATCCCCGAAGGTATTGAATCCAAAAACAACCATCATTAATGCCAGTCCAGGGTAGATCATGAGATGCGGGGCACGATGGAAATACTTAAGACTGTCCTGCAGCATGCTGCCCCATTCAGCAGTTGGCGGGGTGACTCCAAGGCCAAGGAAACTTAAACCAGCCGTCATCATCACTGCGCTGGGAATCAATATACTCATCTGAACAACGATAGAGGCAGTGATATTAGGCAAAATGTGGCGGTAAAGAATGCGCTCATTTGGTACACCCAGTGACAGGGCCGCCGTCACATAAGTTGTTCCTTTTACTGTAAGGGACTGCCCGTGGGCCAGGCGCGCAAACTGGGGTATCTGATAGATGGCAATGGCAAAAATAAGGTTGGTGATCCCAGTACCCAGGATGGCAACAATTGTCAATGCGGTGACAATGCTTGGGAAGCTGAGCAGGACATCCATTGACCTCATGATCGGCATCTCCATGCGTTCAAACCAGCCTGCCGATATCCCAAACAGGGTACCAATCACGGATCCAATCAATACTGATGTGAAGGAAATTCCCAGAGATATGCGTGCGCCATAAATAATCCGGCTCAACAGGTCCCTGCCCTGGTGATCTGTACCCAGCACATGTTCACCTCCTGGGGGGAGCAGGGCGTTTCTAAGGTCGATTTTATAGGGGTTATATGGGGCGATCAGGGGGGCAAATAATCCCATAAGCAGGAATAGGATGACGATCATTCCTCCCAGGGATGCCAGGCGGTTATTCTTATAAAACATGCTGATTGGTTCATACCATTTGTGTTGCTGCATCATCGATCCATCCCTCTCATCAACTGTACCGGATCCTTGGATCTAATACGCCGTACATGACATCAACCAATAAATTGACACCGACAAACGAGATGGCTATGACCAGTAGAACACCCTGGACTACGGGAATGTCCCGCTGCTGGACCGCCAGGACCAGCAGCCTTCCAATGCCAGGCCAGGCAAAAATGGTTTCGGTGATGACCGCACCTCCCAGCATATACCCGAACTGCAGGCCGATCACCGTTGCTACCGGAATGAGCGCATTTTGCATAACATGTCTGAATAAAACGGTAAATTCGTTCATTCCTTTTGCCCGGGCTGTCCTTACAAAATCTTCCCCAAGTTGTTCAAGCAAATTGGATCGGGACATGCGCATGATCACTGCAAGGGAATACACCGATAAACAAAATACCGGCATCAGGTAATGTTTCCAGGTTGCATTCCCTGATACAGGCAGGAGCCTTAATTCAATGCTGAAGATATACATCAAGAGCAGTGCCAGCCAGAAGACGGGAATCGAGATCCCTAAAATCGCCAGCACACTGAAGAAGTAATCCACGAAACCTTCCCGTTTGATTGCTGAAAGGGTCCCAAAGATTATCCCAAAAATGGCAGCAAATGTAATGGCTGGCAGGGCCAGTTTAACTGTATTGATGTACCGTTCAAAGATTTCAGTGAACACCGTACGGCCGGTGATAAAGGATGTCCCCAGGTCCAATTTTGCCAGCTTGGAAAGGTAGACGCCGTATTGGACAAGAATCGGCTGATCCAGGCCCCATTCATGGCGTATACGCTCAATTGTTTCGGGGGCTGCCTGTTCGCCGGCAAACATCAAGGCCGGATCTCCCGGGATGAACTTGAAAGCAAAAAACACCAGGGTAATCACCAGGAATACAATGGGAATGGCAATGATCAGTCTTCTAATAATATAGGTAGTCAATAAGGGTTTCCTTTCTTGCCATTTCTTTGAAAAGAAAACTTCAGCTCTAAACCATTCGGTGAGGAAAATCTCGGAATTAATTGACGTTTAATTACCTTCTCCATCCGTAAAAAAGCTTCACGCAGTTTATCTTCGGGTTGTAAGAAGGTGATGCGCACACAGTGATCAAAATCTGCACCAAAGGCACCACCCGGATAGGTTAATACATGGCATTTTTCCAGTAATAATTGGACAAATTCAAGGGATGATAATCCTGTCTTACGGATATCAACAAAAACAAACTGCCCACCCTGTGGGACGCCATAGTTCAATCCCATTCGATTTAATCCATCCAGGATCACTTTGCGGCGCTGGATGTAGGTCTGACGCTGGGCAATGATGGAATCATCCGGTCCTGTCAGCGCTGCCAGGGCACCCATTTGGCTGACAATGGGGGTACCACCGGAAACTGCAGCCTTAACTGCCGATACCTGTTTCATCAGGTCTTTTGGCCCAACCAACCAGCCCAGGCGCCATCCGCACATTGAATACATCTTGGAAACCGCATTTAAGGTAATGGTGCGGTCCTTAATACCCGGCAGGGAGGCAGGGCTCAGATGCACGGCATCATCATAAAGAAACCGGTCGTAGATCTCATCGGCCAATATTAACAGGTCATTTTCTTCTGCGATTGCTGTCAGTTCCCGTACATCTGCAGGGGAAATGACCGCACCAGTCGGATTGTTTGGTGATACAACCAGTAATGCCCGTGTTTTCTCCGTTATTGCTGCCCGAACCCGGTCCGGATGTGCCCGGAAACTGTCTTCCACATACGTTCTCACAGGAACCCTTTCCGCTCTGGAGAAGCGGATCGTATCGCGGTAGGAGTTATAGTTGGGGTCCGGAGTGATTATCTCATCCCCTGCAGACAGCACCGTTTGAACCATGATGAAAAGAGCTTCCTGACCACCATTTGTGACCACAACCTCTGTTTCAGGATCAACATCGATGCCATTAACACGTTTCACCCTTTTTGCAATGGCTTCCCGTAAAGGCAGGATACCCTCCACCGGCTGCGGACCCGAAAATCCGTCCATGATGGTTTTCCGAAAAGCCTCAATGATGTGCGGCGGTGTATCCAGATCGGGATCGCCGCGACCGAGCTCAATCCGATCTGGATACATCTTTGCCTGTGCCATTAATTTATAAAGGGTGGCCGTGCTGAATTTAGACTCTTCTTTTTTAGTTTCTTTTAATTTGATCAGCCATCCAATCCTCAATTACTTACTCATCTCATTTAATGACAGCCAGATATTAACACTCAATCAGTCTGTAAATCCAATCCTTGGGGGACAACCGGACAGCACCCAATGGCGTCACCAGGAAATTATCTGAGATCAAGAAAGCCTTGTATCCTTCGAGTAATGCACTGGGGTGGAAGGAAAGCACCATATTCGCTTTCAGTTCTTCCTTGGGGGTGAACCAGGATGAAGGACCATCGCTTTCATCCAGCCCGATGCTGTGACAGTTGGGAGTGTGTCTCCCGATTATTTTGAAGCCAAGGTCAGTCCATACCTGCGTGGTTAAATCGGCAATATGGCCGATCGGGGTTCCGGGGGTTGCTGCCTGGGCACAGGCTTCAATTACCTTTTCCTGTGCTTCAATCTCAGCCTGGATTTTCTTCGGAAGAGGTTTGAAGCTGTAGAGGGCGGTCATTTCCGACCAGTAGCCGAGCGGGCTGGTGTAGACCAGTTCGAAGACAAAGATATCGTCTTCAGTAAATACTTTATCAAGGGGGGTCGGGATGGTCTGCGGCCGCAGATCAAACGAAAACTTGGAACGGCCCCAGAAACAACCTTCTGCCTTCAGTACCTCTTCGGAGATGGATGCAGCATCCCAGACACGTTCACCCGGCCGGGCAACATCGCTGAAGGCATCAAAAGCGTCTTTCATGATCCTGCCCATGTTATAGTTTTCTTCAATCTCAAAGGCAGTCTTTATCGAGCGGATTGCATCCAGTTCTTTGGTTACATCAACATACTCGACATCCGCCAGTTCTTTCTGCAATCGGGTCCAGTCACCTACTTTCCAGGTTGTATTGAGATGCTCAATTCCAACTTTTTTATTGGTGCGGGTGAAATCACGGGCGATCTCGATGGCACGACCCATTGCATCCGGATCAGGATTTTCCACCCAGGAAGTGGTGGCATCCTGGCGGTTCCAATCAGCACCGTATGAAGACCATTGGATCAACGCCGGCTCCGGATGTTCAGATCCCAGGACAACCCAGGCTGCTCCAGCCCAGAGCTGAATATTGGTAAAGTATTTCGCCATCCCCATCATACCCGGGGCACCTTGCGCCGGAATGAAGAGAGCGCCAATTCCTTTTTCCTTCATCATTTCCTGTGCCCTTTTAATCCTGCGGGCAACATCCTGTTCTAATGCAAATCTTCTTAACATACTTACCTCCAAGAAATTTATATTATTTTTTAATCAGATTGATTTTCTTTAGCTCAAGAAATTGATCAATTCGTTCGCCTAAAGTACGCACGGTATGCGCTTCCTGATAGACCATGCGGTAGTACTCTGGCAAATATTCCTTCATGCGTGCGAAATTGCTGCGCATCATTTCCCTTCCAAACCAGTAATGCGGGAAAGAGGTACGCCAGAGAGGATTGGTAAAGAATGCATGTCTCCTGACAGCTTCTTCATTGGATATGAAAACTTGCTCCATTAAATGGTGAACTGCTGTCTCCTGGTCCATTCCATCCGCATTGCAGGCAATCGCCAGATTGGTGCTGATTGCAGATGCATAGCGATTGTACAAGTCGTAAATAGCATCATCAGCTGTATCATCCATGCCCAGCATATGCTGTCCCACTTCACAATTGCCTTCAACAATCGCAGAGATGGGCGTATTGGCTAAATAAACCGTACCCTCAACAGGCATTAAACCCCTGCCGTAGAATTCCTCACGCAGGGCGGAAAAAAGCTGGTGGCCGGGAAGCGCTTCATGGCAGATAAGATGCTTCAAGCCAGGCAAGGTATACTGCACATCCCCGTTGAGAAATATCCTTCCCCGGTAGCCGCGTGAATAATCGCTGTAGCCGTTGTATGGGTAATTTTTTGGGAAATTTAATTCAATTTGATGTTCCTGCGGATCGGCAAGGACCAGCTCGTTCGTCCGCTGGCGAGCCAGATCCAATATTTCCTGTCCTGCCCTGGAGAGATCCTCAGGAGCAATTTTACAATCCTGGCTCCACTGCCTGTAGGCTGTTGAGATATCATCTGCATACCCGCCTGCAATTAACTTTTGCTGCAGTTCACCACGCAGGGCATCAATGGTTGATTGCAGCACAGGTTCAGCGGATACCTGTAAATAAGCCTGTACTCGTTCCTGGTAGGGTACGGATTCTCCCATCCCTTCACGGACCATGATACGAAATGATTCTAAAAAATCTCCGATGAAATGCAGACCTGTCGGGCGGGAAGGACGAAAGGGAATTTGCCACACCAATGATTTCCCTGTCAATATCCGGCCACTCCCAACCGGGATCCTGTAACACCATAATCATATATCGACCTGGACAGGAGCGGGTCAATGCCTGTGCGTTCACCGATCAGCCTGGATACTGCAAGAACTATTTTTAAGAAATCCTCAACCGGTTTTTCCAATGTTACCTGCTAACCTATTCGTGGTTTCTTCAAGTCTGGCAGTCTCCCGGATCCCCATGGGCCGGGAGAGTAAGATATTTAAGTTTTCCGCCGCTAAAGCGGGCAAGCCACGCCACGTTCAATTGCAAGCTGGCGTAATTTTTCCACCGAGTTGACATCAATCGGTATACCGATTTTAAGAGACTCCTGTTCAGTCAGGAATTCCAGTTCGCCCGGCAAATACAATCTGGTAGCCGGATCAATTTTTTCAGCTGCATAGAACATATCCACATATTTCTCAAGCCGCTGCTGGAATTCACCATGCTCCATGAATGTATCCGGGTTAATTGCCATGATGAAATGACCTACATCATGGTTGTTGATGTCCTGAAACACCTCGGTGCCAAATAGGGATCCTGAAAGAACCCCAGTCATTACTTCTGTAAAGAAAGCCAGACCAAATCCTTTGAATTCGCCGATTGGCATCTGGGTTCCGTGAAATACCAGGCCACCCGGCGTTTCTTCGATGTAATCAGCCGGATTGGTGCTGCGTTTGCCGTCTTTTGTGAGCACAAAATTGTCCGGGATGGATTCCCCTTCCCGATAAGCCCATTTAACCATACCCTCTCCGGACATGGAAAGAGCCAGGTCCAGCAGGAACGGAAAACCTTTATCACGCGGGATTCCCAGCCCCCAGGGGTTGGTCCCGGCAACCGGTGTTTTCGCTCCCCAGGGTGCAAGTTCTGCCCTTGCATTCGTCATAACCACCCCGATCATGCCTGCTTTTGTCGCTGTCTCGGCATGATATCCGGCCTGCCCGTAATGGTTGGAATGCCTCACAGTCACTGCGCCGATGCCTACTTTCCGGGCTTTCTCAATCGCCAACTTCATGGCTTTATCGGCATTCACATAACCATAACCCTTGTGCCCGTCGGCATGAGCCACTGCAGGTGTGTCTTTAAGGACCTCAAACTGCGCACCATTAATGACACCACCACCCTCTGTTTGTAAGGTCAGGCGGAACAGTTTTTCTAGACCCTGGCCTTTTCCAGGGTGCCAACGGCTGGCAGCGCTGACAATCCCATCTGCAACAATCGTAGATTCTTCATCGTTAGCGCCCAGGGCTTTGAGGTAATCCCGGGTAAACTTAATTAATACATCCCTGGTATATCGTAGCACAGGTACATTTCTCATTTTAATTCTCCAAACAATAAACGAATTAAATAGTCAACCATTAATATGGGCTAATTATTTTGCCTTATTCATATCTGCAGCGATTGCCAGTAAGGCAGGATCGGTAATCTCGTTGCCTGTCTGTTCGGTCGAAAGGTGGGGAGTTGATTCCACGATCTCATAATCCAGGGAACCAATGCCATGGGCTGCAGCTGCTTTCAACTGGCCAACTTCCTGCACAGGCACGTCTGTCAGCCGGTTTTCTGCACCATAAGACTTGAGGATCTTGACTCCCTCTGCATCAATGGCTACCATATCCCCGGATGCCATGATCAGGTTCGAATAGACATAATTACCACGCCCGTGCCATCCCAGGGTATTTCTGCGAGCATCCATAATCACAAGGTTAGGCTGCCAGGCAAGGTTCAATTCGGCAATTCTGGCTTCCACTGTGTTCTTATCTTCGTGAAGATAATCGCGGTCATCCAGGTCAATATAGCCGACACTGAGCTTGAGTGCGCCGGAATAGCGTCCTGCAGAATGGGTGCGCATGTTTGGCAAATAAACCCGTTTGTTGGCTTCATAAATACTGCGCGGGACACGGAAGGACTTCCATTCTTTCCCATCAACCTCCAAGGTGACCCATTGGTCGTATTGGAAGTCGATAAATTGTACGTTGTGGCGGTGCAAAACCGGCATAACTCCCAGGTTCTGGAGGACTTTTTCGGTCGGCCAATCTGCCCGCCCGGAGAGTTCACCAACCGTCACAGTAGCGCCGGCATCCTGAAGAACTTCGATGACTGTTGCCAAAAAATCCAGGTTGGTCGAAAGCGGGGTTGCGTAGGAGCAGTTGAAGTTTGGCTTGAGCATAACCTTGTCGCCAGTTTGAATGGATTTTTCCAGCCCGCCCAGCAGCTCAAGGGACTTTTCTACCGAAGCGCGCAGGTAATCCCCATTATAGTGAGGCACCTTGGCAACCAGTGGTTTGCCATTTTTTACATAAACATTCTGAGTTCTTGGTCTTGGTTGTACAGTTTCTAACATGGGTTTCCTCGTAGAGATATAAAAATGGTTATCGATTCAAATCTATTTTCGGTGATTGGCCGGAAAGAATTCGTGAAATTTCTGTTACCGCTTCGCTGAGTTCCAACACCTTGTTTGTCCCGGTGCCTCCGCCAATATGCGGCATCATGATCACGTTGTCCAGGTCACACAGCGGGCTGTCAGCCGGAAGGGGTTCATATTCCATTACATCCAGGCCAGCCCCGGCTATGATGTTCTCTGACAGAGCATTAATCATCGCTTCCTCATCTACCACACCCCCCCGGCAGGTGTTGATCAGGTAAGCAGTGCTTTTCATCATTGCAAACTGCTCCTTGCCGATCATCTTTTCATTGTCAGGGGTATGGGGCACATGCAAACTGACATAATCACTTTGCTTTAAAATTTCATTCAGGGATTGGTAGGTAACCTGGTAGCGTTGCTCCATTTCTGCAGAAAGCCGGTTAACGTCATTATAGATAACCTGCATGCCAAGGGCATTGGCACGCAAGGCAAGCTCACATCCAACTTCTCCCAGCCCAACGATACCCAGCGTCTTACCCCGGATTTCATGCACACGCTCGTTTTTCATCCAGTGAAAGGCAAACTTCCATTGTTCGGTGCGCTGGGGTTTGATGCCCCGGTAGCGGTATGCTCCAGTCGCCACGGCTTCATGGTTGATGAGTAAATCCTTGCTCAAAGCCAGGATAAAAGTCAATGCCATCTCAGCTACGCAGTTGGGTCCTTTGCGAGGCGATGATCCAAATTGAATGCCGTTTTTTCTAACCGCATCCGCGTCAACATTGTAATAATTGCGGCCCATTTTTACCAGGGCTCGAACACCCTTAAGGGAATTGAGCATCTCCTCATTCACAACTGCAAACTTGGTGATAATTCCGTCAAATGGTCCTTGGGCTGTATCGGTCAGGTTGGATGCGTCCGCAGGACATACCAGTTCTATATCTTCAAATTTAGCGTTAACCTCGGGTATTGAGCCAAAGAACTCGCTGTCAGTTACCAGAACTCTTTTTTTCGTCAATTGGTTTAATCCCATCCTCATTTTCTCCTATAAATAATTCTTGCTAATAACGGGTTGATAATTAGTATAAATGAATAATCCTCTAGAGACGTTTGAGAGCCTCCAGCTCTGCTCCCTGCGGAGTAATAGAGATACGGAGGACACCTTCTGCTCCAAAATCCCCGCCATCCACTACCTTATAGCCAAGCCCGGACAACTTGGCGAGGACCTCTTTTGCCGCCCGGAAGGCGATCAGGTTCACTGTGGACCCCTGCAGCACATCCACATTTAACTTGTTCAATGCAAAAAGTGCTTTTCGGTGATTTTCTGCAAGCAAACTGTGCCGGGATTCGTGGTTGGCCTTAAAATTCGGAAATGCTTCTATTGCTGCAAACTGGATCTGGGCGTTAGTACAGATTGAAATCACCTGTTTCTGGGTTTTAAAGACCTTCATCCATTTTTCCGGACCGGCGATGTACCCCAGGTAGAAACGTTCCATGCCTGTACCAGGCCATAATTCGCCCAGGATGGTTACATAATCTTGAATACCGGGCGTGGCTGCCACAGAAGGACAGTCTCCCTCATTCATCCAGGGCGACAGTCCCTGATCCCATAACAGGTCAACGGAATTCGCCTTAACCAGTTCTCCAATTTGCTGAACTTCCACTAAGGAATACACCCCGCCGGTTAACCTTGAAGGGGATTCCAGGTAAATCATTCTGCAGCCTTCTGCTATTGCATGCTGGATTCCTTCAATTGTCGGGAGCAGCCGCCTGGAATCTACAGGCAGAGAGACAACTTTCATGGGACGAATTCCAATCGCCTTGTGAACCCCGGGGTGGACAACAGTGGGTATTGCGATGGATGGCTGCTGGTCGCCGATATTCTGGATGGAAAGAAAGCGGCATTCCTGCATTCCGGCTGTAACCTGAACAGTATCCTGGTTATAGTTGGCAAAACCCGATTCCTGCAGGTAAGTAACGATGGAGTCCCGCAAGGACGGGACACCTGGTACATCTACATAATGGGTCTCACCTGCTTCCAATGCTTTAATGGCGCCATCCAAAATCGATTCATCAGGCAGGAAATTGGGGTGATCCGTGCTTAAATCCATCTCCCGTTCCTGAACAGGCAGCAACGCCGCTGCATGCAGGAATTGATTGCCTTCCCGTTTCGAGATAATTCTATTTTTTGTTTGGGAAACTGACATCGTATTCAGTCCTCCATTAAGAAATATTGGTTTGGTAAAGAAGGAATTGGGATTTATTAATCACATTTGGCAATTCAGAAAAAACAACAGGCCGGGTTGAAGCAGTTTAAGACATGATTTTTTTGCGACATCCGTAGCAAATGGTTAATCCGTTTATGAACTGATAACTGATTGAAGCAGTTGAATCCTACAAATCAGATTATATCACTCTTATTAGTAACGAACTTTTGCAGCCCGAAATATCTTTGGGGTCAAAAAGAATCTGGCGATGTACTGATGAGCATTGCATCGATTGTCGACAATAGACAATGGTTAATATATCACTTTTCAAAACAGGTGTCAAGAAAATGGGCAGGGAAACTGTTATTCGTTCTCGATTATAATATGAAGACGTTTATCGGTTCGATTATTTTATCTCATTTTTTCTTCACAAATCATACGGGGAATTATGACAAAAATTGATGACTTGAAAGGTTGTTATTTCCCCCTCACGCCCAAAGGGATTGCCTGCCTGGTAGGAGATATCCCCTGGCATTATGGAACAGAATACCTCACGATTTTATATCGGACAAAACCAGGCGCTATTTCCAACTACCTGCCCGCACCCTTAGAACCAGGACCCGATCCGGATCTTGCTTATGTGGCTTTCAGTAAATGGTGGTCCCTTTCTGAAAGTCAAAAAGATATGGCTTTTATCAATCCGGAAAGAACCCAATATAAGGAAGCTGCTATCTGGGCCAGCTGCTCTTATAATGGAGAATCCGGGCAGATTTGCTTGCATATCTGGGTGGATAATGATTTCAGCATGGCACGCGGCTGGTTCATGGGTTTTCCAAAAAAATTAGGGGAGATTTCTATTACGGAATACCAACCATTGAATCCGATAATGAATCCGCTTGGTGTTGATGCAAAAATGAAAGGTTTTGTGGCAACTCACGGTGAGAGATTGATGGAGGGGTCATTAACAATCCAACGCCAGATTAAACCATCTGAGCTTCCCAACCCAATTGGTCTGCCTGTCTTTCACATTCGTCATTTTCCAAGCATTGTTCCCGGAGCAGATCCTTCCGTATTGGAATTGGTTAAATTAGGTGCCCAGGATGTACATTATGGGGAAATTGCATGGCAGGGAAATGGTAACTTGAGGTTTTTTCCTTCTGAAATTGAGGAACATATGGATTTGGCACCTGAAAATATTATCGACGCATATCACTATTTTTCAGGGTACACATTTCCTGGAGGGGAAGTTGTCCACGATTGGTTATAAACATATCCGGGATTATGGCATATTAATAATAATTTTCCAGATCTATGATTAATTTCTCATTGGTAGTGAATTTATGAGGCGTACCTCTTTCAAGACATCTCCTAAGATGTACCCTTCAGAACATGGAAGCCGAATTATTAGATGGCAGTCCACGAGGATAATTTCCGATCAATAACGCCAGCAAATAATACCTAGGACAAAAGAGGAACAATGATGGATATCAGCAAGATCGCTCGCCCTTGTATCTTGAAACAAAAAGAATATATTCCAGGAAAACCTGTCGAGGAAGTTCAGAGAGAGTATGGTCTGACCGACATTATTAAGGTGGCATCCAATGAAAATCCGTTGGGTGTCTCCCCTTTAGCTCTGCAGGCAATGCTCAATGAATTAAAGACAAACATCAATCTTTATCCAGAAGGTTCCTGTCACGACCTGGTGCAAAAGCTAGCCTCCATCCACAAATTAAACCCCGATCATTTCATGGTTGATAATGGTTTGGACGGGGTCATCACAATGATTGGGCTTGCATTTATTAACCCTGGAGATGAAGTTGTCTATAGTGATCTGTCCTTCCCGGCCTATGCAAATATAACCAATAAAATGGATGGGAAAGGAATTATTGTCCCTATCCTGCCAGACTACCGTCAGGATATTAAAGGGATGATTGCTGCAGTAACCAGCAGAACGAAAATGGTCTTTCTATGTAATCCAAACAATCCTACCGGAACAATCATCTCAAAACAAGAATTCGAATTGGTTATTCATTCAGTCCCTGAAAATGTGCTGATCATATCAGATGAAGCATATTATGATTTTGCAGATAATCCTGATTATCCGCAAACCCTGAATTATTTACCTGATCGTGATAATTTGATCATACTTAGAACATTCTCTAAAGTAATGGGGCTCGCTGGAATTCGCATTGGCTATGCAATGGCTCATCCAGATATCATAAAAATACTGTACAAAGCACGCGAGCCATTTCCAGTCAATCGGATCGCACAGGTTGGAGCGCTTGCTTCCCTTAATGATCATGATTTTGTGAATAAATCAATAGAAAATAATAATGAGGGTTTGAACCAATATTACAAAGCATTTGATGAAATGGGAATAAAATATGCCATGAGCCAGACGAATTTCATCTTTGCCGATCTTGGAACACCTGCAGCCCCCATTTTTGAAGCCCTCCTGCGTGAGGGGATCATTATCAGGCCACTGGGAGCCCAGGGTAGACCGAACTGCATCAGGATAACAATCGGAACAAAGGAACAAAACAAACGCGTCATAAATGCCCTAAAAAAGCAGTTGGAAAAAAGATAGGCTTTACATTCAGATTAATAATAGCGATAGTTTGAATCCGCCATAAAGACATACATTTTAAAATATGATCAATCATATTTGATGAAAAATAACCTGGAGGTGAAATGTGAAGAAATTAATTACCGGTAATGAAGCTGTGGCACTGGGAGCGGTAGCTGCCGGGGTAAAGGCCGTAACGGGCTATCCTGGTACGCCGTCCACAGGGACAATCACCTATTTATTATCCATGGACCTGCCGGATACACATGTGGAATGGAGTGTAAACGAAAAGGTTGCCATCGACGTTGCCGCTGGTCTTGGGTGGGGAGGGCACCGCGTTCTGGTAACGATGAAAATGTCGGGTGTAAATGTCGCAGCGGATTCACTGGTCTCCATCGCCCACTCGGGCGTGGATGGCGGTATGGTCATCTATGTCGCAGATGACCCCGGTGTGAGCGCCGGTATGGTGGAACAGGACAGCCGCGCTTATGCCTTGATGGCGGATATGGTTATTCTGGAACCTTCCTCTGTGAAGGAATCCTACGAAATGACAAAATTTGCCTTCGATCTCTCGGAGCAAATCCAGACCCCTGTTTTTGTCCGTTCGGTCACAGCCCTGGCAAACTCTTTTGCCGAGGTGGATATTGAACCACCCGGAAAAGTCTCCCAGGCAGAACCGCTGCTGGTCAGGGATATTAACCGCTATACCAAGGCTGGCTCGGTAATTGGAAAAACCCAGCATCAGAAGATAATTAACAATCTCGAAAAAGCCGGCCAGATCCTGGAGGAGATTGGTTTCAATAAGATCCATCTATCTGCGAATAAAGGCGGTCTGGGGATTATTACGGTCGGCATTACGGCTGCCTACATGGATGAAGCTTTCGAGATGCTGGAACAGCACACTTCCGTGAAAAGGGATGAGATTTCGGTTCTGAACGTTTACGCTTCTTTACCATTCCCGGAAAAGAAGGTTCGCCAGTTATTGGCACACTGCGGCACAATCCTGGTTCTGGAGGAGTTGGAACCGCACCTTGAGAAGAACGTGTATGTCGAAGCCCAAAAAACCGGGTTTAATGGAAAAATCGTCGGCAAACTGGATAACACCCTCAGCCGGATTGGTGAATACGGGGTAGAGCAAATAGTCCGCGGCACTGCTGCAGCACTTGGGCTGGATTTTCCGGAAGACTTACTCAAAGGTATGAACTCAGGGGAGGCATATGCGGCTGACCGGCCGATCACCGTCTGTGCCGGATGCCCGCACCGCGGAACCTATATGGCAATCATTGATGCCCTCCGCAGGCTGCGCTTGAAAAAGAGCGAAGTTATGGTTACTGGCGACATTGGCTGCACCATATTGGGCATGAATCCACCTTATGACATAATCTGGAACGAAATATCCATGGGTGCCAGTGTCAGCCTGGCACAGGGATACGTTTATGCAGGGGTAAAAACCCCGGTAATTGCCACAATCGGAGATTCAACCTTCTTCCACGGTGGTATTCCGGGATTGATCAATGCCATCCAGCATGATGTAAACATGACCCTGATTATCATGGACAACCGCTGGACGGCGATGACCGGTATGCAGGAGAATCCCGGAACCTCTAAAAAATACCAGGGGGAAGGTTATGTTGAAGTGGACATCGCCAGGATTGTCCCGGCTCTTGGTGTGACCCAGTACTTTGAGATGGATCCATTCAATTACAGGGAGTCATCCGAAATATTACAGAAGGCATTAAAGCTGCCCGGGGTTAAGGTTGTATTGGCACGCGGTGAATGTGCAATCCAGGTGGTACGCCATAACGAAGTTGAAAAAATTGTGAGAGTGATTGATGAAAACTGTAACCAATGCAAGTTGTGTATCATGGTTACAGGGTGTGCCGCCCTCAGCCTGGGTAATGGTACCGTACTGGTGGATGAAGCATTATGTACCGGATGTGGATTGTGCGTGGCAGTATGCAACCGGAACGCAATGGAATTAATGGATCGGGAGTATTAATCATGAAACTGGATATATTTTTAGTTGGTGTTGGTGGTCAGGGAATTCTTACGATCGGGGAATTAATCTCGGAGGCAGCCCACCGGCAGTCCATCCCGGTTAACTTCTTCCCCAGTAAAGGAATGGCCCAACGCGGCGGATTTGTCAAGGCTCAACTGCGGCTGGGAAGGGAATTGGTAGGTCCGATCATCCCGGAAAGGGGTGCGGACATCGTCGTTGCCATGGAGCTTTCCGAGTCCCTGAAGGCCTTGCGCTATATAAAAGCCAATGGGGATTTTGTGCTCTTTGGAGAATGCTGGCAACCAACTGCAGTCATGCTCGGGAAGGCACCCTATCCTAAAGCTGATGAGGTCAAGGAACAGGTAATCAAATCAGGTGCGCGTTTAATTTATCTTGATCCGGATCTGCTTCCAAAATACGAGAGCCACCTGGTAGCCTCAAATATTTACATTCTCGGAACGCTTATCCAACAAACCCAATTAAAACAATTTTTTACTGCCGATTTAATGGAAGAAGTCATGCAGTCCCGCTGGAAGCGTGGCGGGCAAGCCAATAAAGTAGCCCTGCACGCCGGTATCCGGGTTGAGCCGGAAATAAAACAGATATCATCAGCGGGGGTTACCGCATGACTCTTCAAGAATTGTTTTATCCTGAAAGCGTGGCTGTTGTCGGTTCCATGACACCGGGAAAACTGGGGTCTGTTCTATTAAAACAAATCGTGGACGGGTCTTTTCCAGGAAAACTTTACGCCATAAATCCCAAGGCGATGGGGGCATTCTCTATCCCTGGTTTTGAATCGATCGGCAGCATTGGTAAAAAGGTTGATCTGGCAATTATTGCATCCCCTGCTGCCACAGTTGCCAGCGTGCTGGAAGACTGCGGCCAATCCGGGGTTAAAGCTGCCGTGGTGATTACTGCTGGTTTTTCAGAAGCTGGCAACAAGGCTGGGGAAGAGGAAATTACCCGTATAGCCAGAAAATATGGCATCCGCATGGTTGGTCCCAACTGCGCTGGAATTGTCAACACCAGCGCCCACCTGTTCCCGACCCTGGAACTCCATCCCCCTTCCGGTGGCGTGGCGCTTGTATCGCAATCCGGAGCATTGGGTGGGGTTGTGCTTGCCTGGGCAGAGGAACAGGGCCTGGGGATTTCAAAATTTGTAAGTTATGGAAATGGTGCTGATTTATCCCAGGAAGATTTACTGCGCTACCTCAGCACCGATCCCGAAACCAAAGTGGTGGCAATTTATGTTGAAAGCGTAAAAAATGGACGGTCATTTATCCAAGCCCTGGAAAGCTGCAGCCGGGTAAAGCCGGTGGTTGTGATCAAAGCCGGCAGAACCGGGGTTGGCCGGCGTGCCACTGCCTCCCATACCGGTTCCATGGCCGGGGAAGATGCTGTTTACGAAGCAGCCATATCCCAATCTGGTGCTGTCCGGGTAAAAACGGTTGAGGAAATGCTGGATTTATGCTTCGGTTTTCTCAACCTCCCGCCTGTCGAAGGAAACCGGGTGGTGATAGTCACCAATTCGGGCGGTCCCGGCGTTCTGGCTGCGGATTATGGGGAGGAAATTGGCTTGAATGTGGCTGAACCCGCATCCGGGGCAATTGAAATCCTCAAAACATTTTTGCCACCGCAGTGTGCCTTACGCAACCCAATTGACCTTACTGTTGAAGGGACCGGGGAACAGTACTACCGCACCTTCATGGCAGTTCTGGATAATTTTGATGCAGCAATTGGGATGAATATCTGCCCCCCATACCTGGATGCCATGCAGCATGCACAGGGAGTTTTACAGGCTGCTCGCCAGAGCGGTAAACCTTTTGTTGCAAATTTTATCCCTAACCAGATTGTTAAAGACAGTGTCCAATTCCTCAAGGAAAACGGAATCCCCAACTTCCCCAGCGGCGAGAAAGCCATGGCTGCCCTTGCAAAAATGGCTCAATACACACGCTTACACAAGCAGTTGGAGAAACGGGAGCGCCTGTCCGAATTAATGGATAGGGCTGATCAGATTCCAAAAAAATCGCTGCCTCAAAGCCCCATCTTAGAACCGGAAGCCATGGGTTGGCTGGCCGGAAACGGCATCCCGGTCCCGCCTTTTCGTTTTGCAATTGACGAGGATGAAGTCTTGACAGCCTGTGAGGAGATTGGCTTCCCTGTTGTGATGAAAGTCGTCTCACCTGACATAATCCATAAATCTGAATTTGGCGGGGTGGAAATCAATCTTCAAAACGAAGAAGAAGCCCTGCACGCCTACCGCTCGATCATTTCCAAGGCGCAAAGACAGGATGTCCGCGGTGTGATGGTCTACCCCATGATTTCCGGCGGGCAGGAAGTGCTGGTTGGCCTTTCGACGGATGACCAGTTTGGTCCTGTTATCGCTGTGGGATTGGGAGGAATCTTTACCGAAGTCTGGCAGGATATTTCCTTGAGAATTGCCCCCATCGACCTTCACACGGCAAAAGAGATGATTGACAGTCTAAAGTCAGTGAAAATCTTGCGCGGAGTACGCGGAAAACCGCCACTGGATGTTGGTGCACTGGCTGATTTGCTGGTTAAGTTTTCTTATCTTCCTTTTCAATACCCTGAGATCAGTGAAATTGATCTCAATCCGGTGTTTTTATTCGAAACTGGCCTGCTGGCAGGTGACATCAGGATAATCAGGCGGCAGTAAACAAACGCTTTCCTTCGGGAGGACCATCCCATGAAAAAATTGATCAATGATCCGGAAAATATTATCCCGGAGAGTTTGCAAGGTCTGGAATTGGCTTACGCCAACCTGATTAAGGTTCATTATGAACCCAACTTTATTTACCGGGCGGATGCTCCTGTGCAAAATAAAGTTGCCCTCGTATCAGGTGGCGGCAGCGGTCACGAACCCATGCATGGCGGTTTCGTTGGGATGGGAATGCTGGATGCAGCCTGTCCCGGGGCTGTCTTTACCTCTCCCACCCCGGACCCGATATTTGAAGCAGCCCAGATGGTAAACAGCGGTGCGGGTGTCCTATTTATTATTAAAAATTACTCGGGGGATTTAATGAACTTTGAACTGGCGGCTGACCTGGCACGTTCCGACGGTTTACATGTGCAATCCGTTATCATCGATGATGATGTGGCAGTCAGGGACAGCCTTTACACCCAGGGAAGGCGCGGGGTGGGAACCACGATCATTGCAGAAAAAATATGCGGTGCTGCCGCTGAACAGGGTTATGACCTTCAACAGTTGTTGTTGTTAGGTCGTAAAGTTAATCTCTCGGGACGCAGCATGGGCATGGCATTAACTTCCTGCACAGTCCCTGCGGTAGGGCGTCCAACATTTAACTTGGGCGAGAACGAAATTGAGATCGGCATTGGCATACACGGCGAACCCGGCAGGGAACGTCTGCCCCTAAAAACAGCAGATGAAATCACCGAACTTCTGGCCTTATCCATCATCGAGGACCCGGCTTACACCAGGTTGACCAGCCAATGGGATGAGAAAAAACAAGAGACGATCGATATCGAGCTAACCAGTCCACCCTTCAATCCAGGGGACCAGGTGCTGGCTTTTGTAAACAGCATGGGAGGGACGCCGGATATCGAACTGGCAATCGTTTACCGTAAGCTGCACCAGGTCTGTGAAAAAAAAGGCCTGAAAATTGTGCGGAATTTAATGGGACGCTACATCACATCCCTGGAAATGGCTGGTTGTTCCATCACCCTGGTAAAAATGGATGCAGAAATGGTCCGCCTTTGGGATGCACCTGTCCATACTCCCAGCTTGCGCTGGGGAGTATAGGTTTAACGGGTAAACCTGAAAATAAAAATGATTACCAAAACTCACGTGATAACCTGGCTGGAACTGGCTGCGGCAAAGATGCAGGAGAACAAGACCCTGCTTACAGAATTGGATTCGGAAATCGGGGACGCTGATCACGGCATCAATATGGAGCGCGGATTCAAGAAAGTTGTCAGCCAGCTTCCAACCGTTGCCGGGAAAGATATCGGTACCATCCTCAAGACCACTGCTATGGCGTTAATCAGCTCGGTGGGTGGGGCTTCCGGACCGCTGTACGGCACCTTTTTCATGGACGCCTCCAAAGTCACCCTGGGAAAAGAAGAGTTAAACGGGGAAGATCTTATCATTCTCTTTGTTAATGGCCTCAATGGGATCCGGAGAATAGGTAGGGCAAACCCCGGGGATAAAACACTGGTGGACACCTTTGAACCTGCCCTGGAAGCACTTCAATATGCTCTTACGGAGGGTAATTCGCTCCCTCAAGCCTTGATAAAGATGCGTGCAGCAGCAAAAATGGGGATGGAAAATACCATCCCCATGATAGCCCGAAAAGGCAGGGCAAGTTATGTGGGGGAACGCTCCATCGGCCACCAGGACCCGGGAGCAACCTCTGCTTTCTTCCTCCTGGATGCCCTGTGCAAGGCGGTCCAAACAGAGGTATAAGTGCTGATCCCATCCGTTTTTTTCCGGAATCATCAATTAATGTTTTATTCCCAATAAATACACCTCATAATAGTGTCAAAGATTTGAGAGATTCTGAATAATTATCCCCCATGTAGTAGTAAGGTGAGTTAAACCTGCAATGATCGGAATTGTCCTCGTCTCACACAGCCACAAACTGGCAGATGGCCTCAAAGACCTCATGCTGCAAATGTCTCAAGGCAAAGTTATCGTATCTGCTGCAGGGGGGATGGAAGATGGGGAACTTGGAACCAGTTTTGAAAAGGTTCTTGCCGCACTCGAAAGCACCTATCAACCGGATGGCGTTCTGGTGTTGATTGACCTGGGCAGCGCCGAACTTACCGCCCGTCTTGCAATAGAAGCATTGCCACCTGACCAACGAAGCAAGGTTCACATCAGTCCTGCCCCGCTGGTTGAGGGTGCATTGGCTGCTGTTGTCGCTGCTGCCAGTGGAGAGAGCCTTGAATCGGTAAACCGGGCAGCAGTTTCAGTTCTTGGCAGCCCGAAATTTACAGATGGTACATTATCAGAACCTCCTGGTACTTTTCCGGAAGGGTTACCTTCACAAGAAAATCGGCGGCTGGAATTACTGGTAACCATAACCAATCCCAATGGACTGCACGCCAGACCGGCAGCATCGTTCGTTCAAATGGTTAATACCTTTACATCCAGAGTGATCGTAAAAAAAATCGGTGGAAAATCCTCCCCAGGGAACAGCGTCTTCGGCCTGGTTGCCCTGGGGACTCGTCTTGGCGACCAGATCACCATCCAGGCAACCGGACAGGATGCTCATCAAACTGTTGCAGCTCTTAGCAAAATGGTTGGGGATGGTTTTGGGGAGAAAGACCTGCCTCAGGCAGATGCCTCACCCGATGCAGCTTTACCCGTTAGTTCCGCTTTAGGGCTGTCTGAGCCATTTCCAGGTCCTTCCCGGGGCAAAACGATTCTCAAGGGCACCGGTATCTCACCCGGGTTTGGTATGGGCCAGGCGAACATTTTGAGAGAAAAAGACCTGGATGTTGAGATCCGGTCAATTTCCAATATTGGCGAAGAGTTATCCCGGTTTTACACGGCAGTCAAAGAAGCCAGGCTCCAGATCATTGAGATCCAAAAAGAGCTTAGTAAAATCCAGCCGGTACAGGTTTCCGATATCCTGAACGCCCATATTCTCTTCTTGGAAGATGAGAATTTTCTGGATTCCGTCAAAGGAATCATTGAACAGGAGAGGATCAACTGCGAAGCCGCATTCATGCGTGTCATCCGTTCCCTTATCAGCTCACTGCAGGAAAGCGACCAGTTGGTAACCCGGCAGCGGGTAATGGATGTGATGGATATAGCCCGGCGTGTCCTTTCCTTGCTTGGCGGTAAAAAGCTAATCCTTGCCGGTTTTCCGGAAAAGCCAGCAATAATAATCCTGGATGACCTGGTCCCCTCCGAGCTGGCTGAAATGGAGCGAAAAAACATCCTGGGAATCTGTGTCAGGGGCGGCGGGAGCACCGCCCACGGTTCTATCCTTGCACGCAGCATGGAAATTCCGGCCGTTATCGGACTTGGAGAGGATATCCTGGGTATTGAGCAGGGAACGTTCCTGGTAATGGATGGCAGCCAGGGTACCGTGCTTGTCAATCCCGATGAACAAACCAGGGCTGAATTTCACCAGCGCTTAATGGATTACGAAGAAAATAAGCGCATTGCCCGGATGAATGCCCGCCAACCGGCAATCACCCTTGATGGTAAGCAAATCATAATAGAAGCCAACATCGCCGGCCTGGAAACAGCAGTTATGGCTGTAGAGAATGGGGCCGATGGAATCGGCGTCCTGCGTACCGAATTGATGTATTTGGACAGGCAGGATTTTCCTTCAGAAGAGGAGCAGTACCTGGGATACACGGCCATTTTGGATAAAACAGGGGATATGCCTGTAATAATTCGTACCCTCGATATCGGGGGGGATAAACCAACCTCCTATTTCAACATTGGAAAGGAATTGAACCCATCCCTGGGCCTTCGTTCTCTAAGGTACTGTTTACGGGAAAATCCGCAGGTATTGAAAACCCAGATCAGGGCAATCCTGCGGGCCGGGTATGAAAAGAATATCAAAATTATGTTTCCCATGATCACAATCCTGGATGAGCTTCTTGAAGCAAAAGCGGTATTCTGCAATTGTCTCCATGATTTAGACAGAGAATTAATCCCGCATAACCGGAATGTACCGCTTGGAATTATGATCGAAACCCCCGCAGCTGCACTCTCAGCCAGTCAGCTCATTCTTGAAGCGGATTTTTTTAGCATTGGCTCCAATGATCTGATCCAATATACGATGGCCTGTGACCGAACAAATCCCAAAGTCGCCTATCTTTACCAGCCCCTCCACCCTGCCGTATTGCATCTCATAAAAACAGCCGCTTTTGCAGCCCATCAGGCAAACAAACCGGTTGCTCTTTGCGGTGATATGGCAGCTGACCCTGAGGCTTTGCCCATCCTGCTTGGTATGGGTATCCGGGAACTCAGCATGGCACCCAACCTGATACCAGAAACGAAGCAAATTATCCGCAAGATTGACTGTGGCAAGGTGCTGTAATGCCCATGACCTGCCAGGTGGGAATTCAGAATTAAAAGAGGGCATTCACACCACGGAACGCCCTCTTTATTCTTTATTTTATAAATCTTATTGGGAATTCTCGCCGGTGACAGCAAGTACTGCCCGCGTGATGGAGACATAACCGGTGCAGCGGCAGCGGTTGCCCTTAAGCGCATCCCGGACTTCTTCTTCATTCGGGTGGGGGTTATCCTTAATCAAGCCCTTCAAAGCCATGATGATCCCGGGTGTGCAGTAACCGCACTGGAAAGCTGCGTGATCGATAAACGCCTGCTGGATTGGATCCAATTCGCCATTCAATCCCTGCAGTCCTTCAATGGATGTCACTTCCTTGCCAACTGCATCGATTGCCAGGGTCAGGCACGAGAATTTTGGCACCCCGTCAATTAATACCGTGCAGGCTCCGCATTCCCCAATCCCGCAGCCATATTTTGTTCCTGTCAACGAGAGGTGCTCCCTGAGCACATTCATCAGCAGTTCATTTGGATACACCTGGACAGGATAGGAATTCCCATTCACATTTAGGGTAATGGCATGTTTTTTGCCCTGTTCATAGTTTTTGCTTTCAACTGCAGATGGTAGATCCTGGACCGGGAGTGATACATATCCATCTGGTTCAGACACAACAGCATCTCCAGCAGATTGCCATGCCCTTTCGAGTAAATCTCTCAGCATGACATCAATGACCTGGCGGCGGTACCAGCTGGTTGAACGGGCGTCACTGATCGGGGATATCTCTTCACCGGCCAGCCTGCCTGCTTCGTTGACCAAAACTTGCGAATAGGTTTGTCCAACCAGCACTTCCTCCACTTGATACAAACGCCTGGGAGTCGGTGCCACTGAACCAGCAGCAACCCGGCAATCTACGATGGTATTCCCATTTCGAACCAGGGTTATTCCCAGGCTCGCCTTGGCCAGGTCTGCAGCAATCCTGGCAACTTTCACATAATCACTGACCATTTTTTCCGATGGCTTTGGCAGGGTGATGGAGACCAGGATTTCACCGCGCTTCAAGGCGGTTAAGCCAGGACCAAGGAAAAATTCCTCAAGCGGCAGTCTGCGTGAACCCTGCGGTCCCTGAATTTCTGCAATTGCTCCGAGAACCAGCAGGGCTGGGACACTGTCCGCCGCTGGAGATCCATTACAGATATTGCCTCCAACCGTGCCCATCGTTTCAACCTGTAAGGCGCTGAAAGTATGGCAGGCTTTCGAAAGGGCTTCATAATGCCTCTTAATAACAGGGTGGTCACGCAGGGCAAGGATCGTTGTCAACGCCCCGATGCTGACATCTCCATTTTTATTGATCTGAATCTGGTCTAATCCGGAAATTTTATGGAGGCTGATGATCACATCCGGGCTGATGCGTTCCACCTTCATCATTACAAACAGATCCGTCCCGCCTGCCAGAACCCTGGCACGGTCGCCAAATTTATCAACCAGCTGGACCGCTTCTTCGATAGTGACAGGTTCAAAAAAATCAAAATCCTGTACAAGGATATGGCTGTTGGTCATTTGATTGGGTTGGCTTTTCATATCGACTGCTCCTTCATCGTAATCGCTGCCCCGGAAGGCACAATTTCTCCCTTTAGTGCCGCCAGAATTTTCTCCGGAGTGATTGGCAGTTCCCTGAAACGGAGACCGGTAGCATTATAAATTGCATTGGCAAAAGCGGAAGCGATTGGGTTCATGGCGGCTTCACCCAGGCCTTTGGCTCCCATCGGTCCCGTTGGCTCATATGTATCTGTAAAGAATGTCTGAATTTCTGAAATTCTGGGTGATTCTACAATGCTGGGTGTTTTCGCATCTACCCAGTACCCCTTGGATTGAAGCTGGCCTTGTTCATCCCAGATATTATCTTCATACATGGCGTAGCCCATTCCACGGTTTAATCCGCCCTCCATCTGGCCGACAGCCAGGTCAGGATTGATTACCGTTCCGCAGTCGGAGCCTATCACGGTCCTTTTGGTCGTAACAATACCCGTCCAGGTATCCACTTCTATTTCAACAAACGCACTCAGGTATGCCGGGGGACAGTTCACCGGCCTGTAGCTGTCAACTGCCGCGATCGTTTTCCAGCTCTCTGCCCAGCATTTTGTAGCCAGCTCCTTGAGGG
The DNA here is from genome assembly GCA_963747965.1 of uncultured Chloroflexia bacterium. Classification (GTDB taxonomy): domain Bacteria; phylum Chloroflexota; class Anaerolineae; order Anaerolineales; family Anaerolineaceae; genus CAVVGZ01. The sequence continues at coordinate 63,705 of CAVVGZ010000010.1, forward strand.
TCATCACTTTCTCAGGGATGGCGGCACAGAAAATGACGCACTGTCCCTGTTTTTCATCCAGTTTAAGCTCCAAACCTTCCGGTCTGACATTCAAGTAGTGGGATGCAGTCTCCAGGATTTCTTTACGAACCTGCCTGGCAACTTTTAACGCCGCCCCGCCACCGGCATATATGCCGCGGGTGGCATGGGTACAAACATCATAGACCGTGGAAAGTGTCTCCCCAGGTGCCAGGTTTACCTTGTCTAATGGTACGCATAATTCCTCGGCGACCAGTTTCGCCATGGCATCCAGGCTGCCCCCGCCATGGTCCATCAAAGCACTGATCACATCCACAGAGCCGTCCTGGTTTACCTTCACAAACGCTCCTGAAAAGTCAATGACATCCCCCGGCTGTGGTGCGCCGGCGCTGGAAGTGTGGAAACCGCGCCCCAGTCCAATACCCCTTCGGTAGCGCCCCGTTTGTGTTTTATAATCCGGCCGGTCTTTCCATCCGATCATTTCTGAGCCTCTTTGCAGCATCTCCGGGACGCCGTCGCTGTGTACAATCGATCTAACCAGCGGACCCTGACCCCAGAAAGTGTCCCCCAGCCCAACGTAGTTTTTCAAGCGCAGTTCTACCGGATCGATCCCCAATTTTTCGGCGAGTTCATCGATCAATGTCTCTGCTACAAAATTGATCTGGGGATTGCCATAACCCTGCATGGCACAGGAGATCGCCTTGTTGGTATAAACTGCTTTGCCATGGTAGCGGATGTTTGGAAATTTATACATGGACACCAGCCAGCCAATGCACACGCCAAGGTAGGAATAACCCTGGGTGATGTGCGCCCCAATGTCGGCTATCACATCCATCTTAACCCCGGTTAGTGTGCCATCCTTTTTGGCGGATATTTTGATATCCAGTTGGATGGGGTACTTGGTGTGGTCTTGCATATCCTCTTCACGCGGTAAAGTTAATTTCACCGGGCGGCGGGCTTTAAGTGCCAGGGCAGTACAGATTGGTATGACAGTATTCATCTGGATACTGGAACCAAAAGTACCGCCTATGGGAACTTTCTTAACGTTAATTTTGCTGAGGGGAATGCCAAAAATCTGCCCAAGCACGATTCGGGTATTATGGATGGACTGGCAGGTCGGCCAGACGGTAATGCCTCCGTCCGCTTCCGGCTGAACCACCACAGATTTGGGTTCCATCTGTGCATGGTAGATTTTATTGGTGTGATAACTGCTTTCCAGGATGACATCCGCTTCAGCAAAAGCTTTATCCACATCCCCTTCCTCTACACTGCGGGTACAGGCGATGTTATTCTCAATCTTAATTTCATTATCGCCATACATCACCGTATCATAAAGCTGGGGAGCCCCCGCCTTCATAGCCTCGACTGGATCGATGATCACCGGAAGCACTTCGTATACCACTTTAACTGCCCGGGCAGCTTTCTCCGCCAGTTCTTCCGTCTCGGCAGCCACAGCAGCAACAGCCTCACCCATCTTGCGTACCTTATCCGCCAGAACGTAACGGTCTTTATGAAGTGCCCAGGGAACCGTGATGACCCGTTCATTGAAACGCACTTTGGGTATATCTGCAAATGTGATGACTATTGCTCCCATTGCTTCTGCTGCGCTGGTATCCACGCTGACCACCCGGGCATGGGCATAAGGGCTGGCTACCGTACGTGCATGCAGCATGCGCGGCAGCTGGATATCAATAGAGTATCTTTCCTGCCCGGTTACCTTGGCGATGCCGTCCTTGCGGGGTGTGACCTTCCCGATGATATTGTGCTTCTTTTTCTCCATAAGGAAACCTCCTTTATTCACCCAAAACAAAATATGAATGGTTACAGAATTTTAGGGTCAGCACCCAGACACCTGGATAGTTCCTGACCCGCCTCCAGTACCGGCTGAACAACCCGGGATACATTTTCTTTTGATATCCTGCTGATCGGCGCTACAACCCCAATTCCCGCTATGAGTGCCGATTTATGGTCGAATACCGGGGCTGCCACACCCATGGCGCCCTCATCCGTTTCCTCAAAAGAGGTGGCAAATCCGCGTTCCCGGATCGCCATTAGTTCACTGCACATGGCTTCTTTATTTGTAATGGTATTTGGCATTTTGGGAATCAGCTCAATTTCATCCAGAAGTCTGAATAATTCATCCTGTGGGAGGAAAGCCCATAAGACTTTGGAGGAAGCGCCGGCATGTAAATCCAATCTCTGTCCCACTTTGGATGCCAGGCGCACATTATGCCGGCTTTCAATCATCGCTACCCAGATGGCGTTGGTTCCATCCGGTACAGATAATACAGCCGTCTCTCCGGTTTTGTTTGCCAGATGCTGCAAAATCGGCAGTGCTATCCGGCGCAGGTCAACAGAAGCCAGGGCAATATTCCCCCAGCGGATCAGTTGATAACCCAATTGGTAATACTTCCCGCCGTTTGAATGCAGCAGTAAACCCTGGGATTCCATCGATTTAAGAAAACGGTGGGTTGTACTCATCGGCAAACCGATCTGATTGGCAATATCAGTCAGCGAAAGAACCGGATTTTCTTCGGAAAAACAATTAATGATGGTACAAAATCGATTCAGGGTGCGATTGGGGGACAAATCACCGGGCAACGGAAACCTCTTAGGAGGAAGTAATTTATTCCACTCTTTGGAATATTATTCCGCCTATTGATAGTATAGCAAATATCATTTTCGAAGTCAATAGGAATGTAAATTAGGTCAAATTCAATGAGGTGTTTTTCCTTCAACCCCCGAATTTTGGACTCAATTAATTGGATGAATTCAATCCATTCTCAAAAAATTTCTGAGTTCTGGGTTACAATTCTGGCGTTATGGAGATGAACGAACACAGCCAAACCAATGGAGATAATATGATGTCAAATCGAACCAATCTTTCCGTCACGGTCGATGAAATTCGCAAAGACGTAATCAACAATGAGCAAGCCCATCTAAACCTGCTCGAGGAAGGACTCAAGGCTTCTTTCTCCAATCTGAATGATTTTCAAGGTTGGATCAGCACAAGAATGCAGGGTATTGGTTTGGAGGTTGAAAAGTTCCTGGTTGAAAAGGATGAATTAGTAAACCAGCTTGCCAACCAGAAATCGTTGCGGGAAAATCCTGATTCCTTACGGCAGGCAGTAAATATCGTTGGAAAATTAAAAGGTAAAGGTCCTCGCCATGGCGTTCTGTTATTTGCTCATGCAGACAAGCAGCCTGAGACCTTTGAATGGGCTAAGAAGCATCCTGAGATGGTAGAACGGGAGGGACGCCTCTATGGGCCTGGAATTGCAGATGACGTTTGCGGCCTTACTGCCATGGTCAGTGCAGTCGAAACCTTTAAACGGTTAGGGATGGATCCTCAGGGAGATGTTTTGATAGCCAGCATCCTGGGAAAGCAGAATGGGGTATTTGGCACTTATGGTCTTATGCAGCGCTACGGTCCTCTCGACGCAGCGATCTATGTTCATCCTGCCGAGAGCGGAGATGGGCTGGGCGAGCTCAAGATGTCCAGTAACGGCTGCCTGGAATTCATCATCCGGGTTGAAGGAAAGGAACCCGATTCCACCGACCCGCTCCAGGCCATTTTCTCCACAACAGCGGTAAGCGCAGTACAGAAAACGATATTCCTTTACCAGGGTCTGCTCAATTGGGCAGATGATATGCGCAGGAAATACCGGCATGCCCGCCTGGAGGAATTGTGCAACCAATCATTTTCATTAGCGGAATCACGCTTCACTGGAATTGCCCCTGTAACATATAAGATACCCACCCATTGTGAATTATGCGGAACTGTTGTCTTTCCTCCCAATGCGATGTATGAAACGGTAAAAACCGACTTTGAGAATATGTTAACCATTTGGTACAGGCGGATGCCTGGCTCTCCCAGGGGCATGCCTCCCTCGAGTGGGGCGACCTGATGGGTGAATCAGGGCAATCGGATGAGAATAGTGTCTTTATGCAAATGGCGGCCCGGGCAATTCAGGAAGTGACAGGCAAAACGCCAAAATATTACTACGGGCATACCACCAGTGATATCCGCTACCCGATACTGTACTGGAATGCCCAGGCTTTTGGTGTAGGCCCGCTGGCAGGGGATATCGCCATGGAAACCGAGTGGGTGGACCGCAATGACTACCTCCAGAGCATTATCGTGGTAACAGAAATGCTCAAACATGCGGCATGAGGATGGCTTGATTTCCTAACCCATAAAAAGATGAGCCTCAAATGGATAAATAAATATTTCTACAATAAAGCTCTAATTTATCAACATCCATTTATTTGTCACACTCATAAAAATCTCACATGCTGTCATAATCCAAATATTCTTAATATTAAAATCGACAATCAATCTTGTCATTCCGGGGTGTATCTTGTATAATTTATAAATTGTACAATCGACCGAAAAACCTTAAGATTAATTTACTTATGACCTACCAAAAAACTGTTGATCCCGAAGGTGGCTAAAGACACTTTCGGTATTTAATGGTTTTTTTATATATGGCTTGAAAGGAATTGTCAACTTATGTGGGATTGGGGAGCTTTCCTTGGCTATTATTTTCATCCGCTAATTCTAAAGGGAGTTTTATACACCCTGTTTATTTCTGTTGCATCCATGATAATTGGCATTATCCTGGGGTTGATATTTGCCCTTATGCTGATGTCTAAAAATAAAGTCCTTAATAAAATAGCCGGGTTTTACACCTGGGCCTGGCGTGGAACCCCCTTACTGGTCCAGTTGATATTAATTTTTGCAGGTTTGCCCCGCCTGGGCATCCAACTAACCGTTCTTCAATGTGCACTGGCAGGATTGGGAATCAACGAAGGCGCCTATCTCGCCGAAATATTTCGCGGGGGTATTCAGGCCGTAAGTAAGGGGCAAGTTAGCGCTGCAACTGCACTGGGTATGGATTATCCGACCCGCATGCGGTTAATTGTTATTCCGCAATCCATGCGTTTTATTGTTCCGGCACTTGGAAACCGGATCAATAGTATGATCAAGATGTCCTCCCTGGTATCCGTTATTTCCTTATCCGAACTCCTGCGCTCGACCCAAACGCTAATCCAGGAAAGCTTCAAGGTTTTAGAGCTCTTTATTGTGGCAACCCTCTGGTACCTGACTTTAACCAGCACCTGGAATATTATCCAGACAAGGATTGAAGCCTATTATGGCCGCGGTTATAAAGAAATAAAATCATCAAAAAAAACAATAGTAAAAAAAAGCTCTAATCCAATAAACAGTTGAAATCATATTATTTGGAGTATTAGTGATGAATCAAAATCCAGAAATTAACTCCCCCCAACAGGATGAATTCATTGTGGAGGCAACCGATGTCCACAAATATTACGGTGATCTGCACGTCCTCAAAGGCATTAATATGCAGGTAAGAGAGAGCGAAGTTATTGTCATCATCGGACCTTCCGGTTCAGGAAAATCCACCTTCCTGCGCAGCATAAACCATCTCGAAAAAATTAACCAGGGCAGGATTAAAGTCTGCGGGCATTATGTTGGTTACCGGGTGAATGATAAAGGTGAACTTATAGAGTTGAGTGATAAAGAGACTTCCAAACAACGCCGTGAAGTCGGCATGGTCTTCCAGCAGTTTAACCTTTTCCCCCATCTTTCTGTTATTGAAAATATCACCTCCGCTCCCATCCATGTCCTCAAGCAGGATGAAACAAAATCCAGGGATGAAGCTATCCGCTTGTTAAAGCTTGTCGGACTTCCCGAGAAAGTTCACGCCTATCCGGAGCAGCTTTCCGGTGGCCAGCAGCAGCGGGTGGCCATCGCCCGCGCCCTGGCTATGCATCCCAGGGTGATGATGTTCGACGAGGCCACCTCGGCTCTCGACCCGGAAATGATTACGGAAGTTCTGGACGTGATGATCGATCTTTCCAGGAAAGGGATGACCATGCTGGTTGTCACCCATGAAATGGGTTTTGCGAAAGCCGCAGCTAATCGGGTGATTTTCATGGATGAAGGGATGATCGTTGAGGAGTCTACCCCGGATGTCTTCTTTTCCAATCCCAAGACAGATCGCGCCAAGGCTTTTCTCGATAAGATTTTATAACAATTTTGATTGATGTCCTGAAGATAATTTTTTCCGGGAATTGGTTGAATTTAGTCATCGAAAGGAGATAACTAATCGACATATACTTAATTAAAATATATCTAATTCACACGAATACAAGAAAATATTCAAATTAAAATCATCTGAGGAGAAAATAATGAAAAAGCTTTCCATGCTTGTAGCAATTGCAATGCTCCTGACCTTATTACTCACCGCCTGCCAACCCCAGACAATCATCGAAACGGTTGAGGTAGAGGTTGAGAAGATCGTCAAGGAAACCGTCGTCGTTGAAAAACAGGTTGAGAGAATTGTGGAAGTAACCGCACAACCCACCCTGCCAACCTGCAGCCCGGCTGTTGACGTTCCGGCACTGCTCGTTCCAGGTAAACTGGTGATGTCGATTAACCCCACCATCCCCCCTGTCCAATATATGCTGCAGGATGGAACCCTTGTTGGCCACTCTGTGGATGTTGGAAATGAAGTTGCCCGGCGCCTTTGCCTGGAACCCGATTATGTCAATGTTCAATTTGATGCCATGATCCCGGGTCTCCACGGAAAAAGATGGGATGTGATCAATACCGGCCTTTTCTTCACTGAAGAACGTGCTGCCGATATGGAACTTGTCCCATTCAAACTGCAGGCAATGGCAATCTCGGCTGCCCCCGGCAATCCCCTTGGCATAAAGGCTGTTGAGGACCTTTCCGGAAAGAAAGTTGCGGTTGAATGCTGCGGCTACGAAGAGACCAAGCTCAGGGAACTGGATAAAACCGCTCTACTGGATGCAGGACTCCCCGGCATGGAAATATCAACCTTCAACACCTTTGCTGAAGCGTTCCTCGCCCTGTCTTCCAACCAGGTGGATGCCGTGGTGAGTGGAGATAATACCGCCATGTTCCATAAGGAAGAAGAAGGCTTTGAAATGGTATTCAGTGGTCTGTACGGCCGCCCAGCCGCTTTGGCTTTCGAAACGCCTGAACTCGCAGCCGCCGCTGCCAAAGTCATGCAGGAAATGTATGATGATGGCTGGTTCAAAGAAGTCGATGACAGATATGGCGTTACCGGTATCGACCAGTGGGAAGAATGGGATGGGACAATGAAGGTCTATTAGACCATCTATTGAATAATCATCCTTGCCGGGGGCAAGCTAATTGCCCCCGGCTAATTCCAGCAATATAGATGTTTAAGTAGTCAGTTTTTTATAACCGAATAAATTTTTAGGATTTATTCTTTTTCACAATTCTAATTACCAATTATAGGAAGGATCTGGTAAACATGAGTATTTGGAGTTGGGATATGTTTTTCCAGTACTTATTCAATCGATATTTGTTCCTGGGAGTCCTGACCACAATTTGGCTGACCATTGCCGCCATGTTTTTTGGAATTATTCTTGGATTAATTGCGGCATTGTGTTTATTATCTAAATATCGGGTTATCAGGTTTCTTGGACAGGTTTACACATGGGTCTGGCGCGGCTCACCCCTGCTCGTCCAGATCCTGATCATATACACCGTCCTTCCCCTCTACAGGATTAAAATGGATGTTGTTACCTCAGCCATTGTCGCCTTATCCATGAATGAAGGTGCCTACCTGGCAGAAATTATCCGTGGAGGAATCACATCCATCCGAAAAGGCCAATTCGAGGCTGCTAAAGCACTGGGTATGACCTATCCAACAATGATGAGGCTAATTATCCTGCCCCAGGCGATGCGTTCTATCGTACCGGATCTTGGCAACCGTATCATCGGTATGATCAAGGGAACATCCATGGTCTCGGTTATCGGAATGGCGGAACTTCTGCGCCGTTCCACCCTCCTTATTCAAGAAAATTTTGCCATATTGGAGATATACGTCATCGCTACAATGTATTATCTCATTCTGACAACAGCTTGGGGTACAGTCCAGAAGAGAATTGAGGCTTACTTTGGACGTGGTTACGTCGATACTACCGAGCACAAGATTCGAAAATTGAGCACAATCAGAAGTTGAAGGGTAACAGCATATCAATTCAATCCATTGTTCGTTCCAGGTTACCAGATGAAAGTCGGGCACAAAGGATAAAAATAATTTGTCCCGGATGACAACAGGATTGATTATTTTATAAGGAGCTAAAAATGCATCGAGTAAAAATTGAGTTTCAAAAAGGCGGCCTCTTTTTCGCCAGACTAATGGAAAATGAAGCCCCAAAAACCTGTAAGACAATCTTGAGTAGATTGCCATTCGAATACCGCTTCCAGCAGAGCATCGTCTCCGGGCACGCCGTGGTCTGCCTTCCCCCGGATCTAACCGTTGAACCGGAAAACCAGCGTACCATTGGCATCCCTGCCGGTGCACTATCCTTCCTGGTCCAGGACCCGCCTCGCAATGTCCCCGATGAGATCTATATCGCCTATGGACCTTATTTCGTTTCCCGCTGTTCTTACATTGAAATGCAGCAGCCGGTCAATGTCTTCGCCCAGATTGATGATAACCTGGATGAGCTGCGCAAGATCGGTACCCGCATCCTTTTGGAAGGTGCTGAAATCGTTAAGTTCAGCCTGGCAGAATAATTTCCATTATTATTTTGCCAATACACTCTGGTCATCCTTACGATGCACGGGAGTATAATTTGGAGTGTCCGCATAACCCTTGGAAAATGCACAGATAAAAAGTTCCAATCACAGTGGGAAGGTGTTACTCCAGTGGATCTTTTCGACTGGTAAATGCGGCAGCAAATTGTATTGATAAAGAATTTACAAGTTTATTATCTAAAGAAATTTTAAGGAGAGTTTTAAATGGCACTTGAAGAAGGACGCTCACTAGAGCTGACTCAAGACTTACTGAAGGGCGCAATTGATATGCATGTCCATGCCGGGCCGCACCTCACCAGCAGCCCGCGCCGCCTGGACCCTATCGAGTCTGCCATGGATGCACGTGACCACGGCATGCGTGCCATGGTTTTGGTGGATGTGTTCAATATGAGCAACGGGGTCGCCTGGCTGGTAAACCGCCACGTGCCCGAATTCAAAACCTACGGCGGCCTGGCCATGAACACCAACTATGGCGGCATGAACCCGCGTGCCTGGAAAACAGCCATCTACTATGGTGAAGGCGCTAAATACCTCATGTTTGGCACCCATTCTACTTACTACCAGGCTTCCAAGGAAGGCCGTATGGTTGACGGCAAATTCACATCCCTGGCGGATATCTACCCCAAGTTCCGCAAGGAAGAGTTGGACCGTTCCATACGCATCCCGTTGAATGAAGAGCCGGGAGAGGAATTGGATGAAATTCTCCAGCTGCTTGCCGACAACCCCCAGATCTACATGGATACCGGGCATGTCTCGGTTGAAGAAGCGGTAAGGCTGGTTGAGCTCAGGAAGAAATACGGCTATAAGAAAATCATTATTTCCAGCTCGGTAACCAAAATTACTCCTGTGGAAGTGCTGAAAGACCTGGCAAAACAGGGTGCTTTCATTGAATTCACCTTCGGTGCCTACACAGCCGCCCAGATGGTACCGCTTACCCATTACTATGTGGAAAAAGAATATGCTTCCATCGATGAGGGCATGACAGAAGGCGGCGGGCATACCATCCGCACCGTTGCTGAACAGATTAAAGAAATCGGCGCCAAGCATTGCATCATGTCCACCGACTTTGGCCGTTACGGCCTGGCTACTCCCGTGGAAGGGATGCGCCAGTTCATCGCCTGCATGCTCGACCTGGGCGTCTCGGTAAATGAAGTCCGCCAGATGGTAAAAACCAATCCGGAGTATATCCTCGGTCTGGATCCGCTCTAGGAATTAATAATAATCAATCAAAATCATTCAAGGAGTTGTTAAGAAATGAAGGACATCAATCGCATTACTTTCCCCAGTATTCCCCTTATTCATCACCCGGTAGACGAAACATTTAAAATCATCGCTGATGCCGGCTACAAGAATGTCGATATCATCGACAAACCCCCGCATTGGTCGGTTTTCCCCGACGAAGTGTGACTACAAAGCCGTCAAGAAATCTGCTGAAGCCCATGGTTTACAGATCACCATGATCAACGGCTATTTTGGCGGCGGCGTCTCCGGACGTGCCGGTGCCTGGGTGCACCATCCTGGTTTCAAATTCCCCAACCGCCACCGCTATACGGAAAAGGGCTTTTCCAGCGATGATCCCAAGGACATTGAGCTGGAAATGCAGCAGGCTAAAAAAGCCGTTGATATTGCCGAGTTCTTTGGTTCCAAACTGCTGCGCTTTGTCCCCGGGGATGAGGATGCCGGCAAACTGGAAAAAATTGTTCCCCATTTAAGAGAATTCGCCAAATATGCCGAGACCAAAGGCGTCACCCTGGTCTGTGAAAACCATGACACCGGTATCCTCGGCCAGCCGCACACCCTGGTAAAGATGTGTGACATGATTGGTCAGAATAACGTGGGTGTTCTCTACGAGCCGCTCAACCTGATAGAGCAGGCCGGCCTGGACTATAAGAAAGCCTTTGAGGTCATGCGGGACGTCATCAAGATGGTTCATCTCAAGGATGGTTTCCTCGATCCCACCCGCCGCACCTATGTCGCCACCCTGTATGGAGAAGGTGACATGGATTTCGAATGGGTAGTCAACCGCCTGAACGCAATCGGCTACAAAGGCAACATTGGCCTGGAATATGAAGTTGCCAGTTTCCCTGTTGAGAAGGGTGCCAAGCAGTACCTGGATGGCTACAAGAAGATGGTTGGGATGGCATAAAGTCTGAATAGATTTTCAATTTGAAAAAACAACCTCCGCTTAAAATAATGCAGGGGGTTGTTTTTTTTATTCTCCCTGTATTTACTCTTTGATAGTTCCTATCGCCGCCTCAGATTTTCACCATAGGTCTGAACAAGCCGGTATTGGCTTGTCAGTCCCAAATCGCCAGGCGTGCCCTTGGGAGGTCCCTCGGCAAAAATTCCCATTTGGTCCTTGGGGTAATTTGATACTCTGAATGACTCCGGGGGTGAAGGAGCTCTTTGGCGTTTGTGGATCTTTCTGGCAGAATGGGATGGTTTCAACAAAATAATTGGTTGGTAATCTGCGAAGGAGAGGAATAATAAAAGATCCAGTAAAAAATGCCGGGATATAGGTAAATAAGTATGGATCTAATGCGTGGAGATTAAAAATAAACGATCTTAAAATTAGGGAGAGGGGGTAAATTTGTCTTGTTCCACCAACCACTTACCTGCCCGGTTAGAAGTTCTAGAATAATTAAGAGCGATGGCAGTAAAAAAATAAACAATAATATAAGTGATTTTATCCTTAAATCCCGGTGATCATTATCCATCTCATCCGGGTATTCGTCTTCATATTGTATCTCTTCTAGAGATTCTGGAATCTTCATGGCAAGACCGTAATGGTATTCATCCTGTGTGGTTGCTTCTCTCGATAGCAATTGGAGGGAACCGGAGATTAACCACTGGTTCCCTCCATCCTAGCAAAACACTTTAATCCAAATTCACATTGATAATATCTTCCAGCATGGAGGTTGTCATGGCTTTCGGGCGCTCCAAAGGGTAGCCGAGGGCTCGTGTCCATACACTATTGGCAGATAAACCGAGAATACGACTGACACCGAACATCACGGTGTAGATATCCAGCTCCTGAACCCCATAATGGTACTGCAGCGCCCCGGTGACTGCATCCACATTTGGCCAGGGATTGCTTACCTTACCCAGCTGCTGTAAAATTCCCGGCACAACCTCGTAAACAAGCTTTACCAGGCGGATTAATTCATCATCAGGACAGTGTTTATCAGCAAACGCTACCTGCACGGTGAACCTTGGATCCGTTGTGCGCAAAACGGCATGCCCGTAACCTGGAATCACCTGGCCCGCATTAAGCCAGTCCCAGACAAATTCTTCTAACTGTTCCCTGGTTGGAAAGGAAGAAAAGTTATCCCGCAGCCGTAATAGCCAGCGCAGGCAGCCTTGATTGGCAAGGCCGTGCAAAGGGCCGGCCAGGGCATTCATCCCGGCAGAACAGGAATAATAAACATCCGAAAGGGTGGAACTCACCAGGTGGGTGGTATGGGCGCTGGCATTGGCACCCTCATGATCGGAATGAATAATAAAATAAAGTTTGCAGAGCTCTTTATAATCCTGGTTATCCCCTTTCCCGATCATATAGGCAAAATTGGATGCCCAATCCAGGTCAGGATCTGGAACGACATAATCATCCACCCGGTTTTTAATATTGTAAATCGTTGCAGCAATCGTAGGCAGCTTGGCAGTCAGGTTCAGGCTGTCTTCCAGCCAGGTTTCCCAGAAGTTTTCCTTTCGAAGGCTTCCTTCCTCGTACCTTTTTGCGAAAATGGATTCGTGCTGCATGGATAGAATGGCATGGGAAAACATCGTCATCGGATGGGTATCACGCGGCAGTGCTTTGAGGGACTGCAGCATGTACCTGGGTAGTTCGCTCCGGTTTCTCCACTCACATTCCACCTGCAGGGCTTCTTCCAGGGTGGGTATTTCCGAGGTCAGGAGTAAATAATATAATCCGCCAACCAGGGGGTATTCCTCCCCTTCCACCCTGGGAAGCGCATGGATCACTTCCTGGATGGTATATCCGCGCAGGCGGATACCCTCTTTCTGGTCTATGTAAGAAATGTCAGACACGAGGGTCTTAACACCTCGGTTGCCACCGTATAGATGGGCAACGGTTACTTCGTCAATTTTAACAGATCCATAGTTGGTTACCAGGTTTCTCACACGCTGGCGCATAGGGGGGATTTTTTCAGCCAACTTTGCATGTAGAACTGAGCTGAGTTTCCCCCGGCTGTCTGGCAGACAGTCACAAATACTATTAAAATGAGCAGCTGTGTTTTTATTCATGATCAATCCCGGTCCTCCTAACAAATTGATAGTTCAAATAAACAGGTACGGAAAAAGTGAAGCGTCATTAATAATTTCGATAACCCATCTCGTGGGATATGACAGACGCAACATTCGTCACTTCAGGAATATACTGGGAAATTTTTTCGTCGGAAAACCTTTGAGTAGGTCCGGAAATCGCCACGGCAGCGGTCACCTCACCATTTTGATCGAATATTGGAGCGGCGATCCCGGAGGCTTCGGGAAGCCATTCTCCGTGACTGATGCCGTAACCTTGCGCTTTGATCTTTACCAGTTCTGCTTCCAGCTTTTCCCGGTTTGTAATCGTCTTGTGAGTAAGCGGTTCCCAGGCAGTATTGTCGAGAATTTCTTTACAACGCTGCGGGTTAAGAAATGCTAAAAAGACCTTGCCTGCAGAACCGGCATAAAGTGGCAGTCTTCTGCCAATTCTTGCAACTATGCGCACACTTTGGGTGCTCTCCAAACGTTCCACGCAAACGCGCACATCCCCTTCCAGGACATACAGGCTGATTGTCTCCTGCGTGGAATGATGCAGCTGCTCCATGTGAGGGAGAGCCAAATGGCGTACATCCAAACCGGAAGAATACACCCCTGCCCACGAAAGGACCTTCCCTCCAAGCGAATAGGTTTTGGTGGTCGGATTTTGGTTGAGAACACCGGCGTTTTTTAATGCTGCCAGGAGCCTGCCCGTCGTGCTGGAGGGTGTATGGATCAGGCGGGCAGTCTCGCGGACTCCCAGCTCTTGATGTTCTAATGTAAAACAATCCAGGACGGCAAATGCCCGCTGTATCGTTTGCAAATTTTCCATCTTCATATTGATATTTTAGTGTCCCTTTTAGCGGGACGGCGTCCCATTTTTAATTAGTTTGGATTATAATATTCATTCCATGTCATGTCAAGCGGATGCCGGCTAATTTGTCGGCTAATTATCACCTGCTGCATGGAAAATTTTCATAAATAAGGATGGCAGAATCATGTTACAACCTGCATACCAAATACCTGCCGGAGGGGAGAAAATCGCCAACCGGCTTGGGAAAATGATCGTCCCGGATTTCCCCATCATTCCATTTATTGAAGGAGATGGTACCGGCCCGGATATCTGGCATGCCTCTCAACGAGTATTTGATGCCGCAGTTGCTAAGGCTTACCACGGTAAACGTCGGATTATGTGGATGGAAGTATATGCTGGCGAAAAATCTTTTGAAAAATATCAAACCTGGCTTCCCGATGCCACAATCCAGGCTTTTCGGGAATTTCTGGTTGGCATTAAAGGACCTTTAACCACCCCAATCGGCGGCGGATTCCGTTCATTAAATGTCGCCTTGCGGATCTTCCTCGATCTATATGTTTGTCAAAGACCCGTACGCTGGTTTGAAGGTCTCCCCTCACCGGTTAAGCACCCGGAAGACATGGATATGGTTGTTTTCCGGGAAAATACAGAAGATATCTATACCGGAATTGAATTTGAACAAGGCACCCCGGATAATAACCGTTTTTTGGATTTGCTGAAATCCCATTTCCCGGATGAATACAAAAAAATCCGTTTTCCGGATACTGCAGCATTTGGTATCAAACCGATATCTTCAGAAGGCAGCACCCGCCTGATTCGCTCTGCCATAAAATGGGCATTGGATAACCAACGCCAGAGTGTCACGATTGTGCACAAAGGCAATATTCAGAAATATACCGAAGGTGCATTCCGTAAATGGGGATATGAGCTGGCTGTCCAGGAATTTGCAGATAAGGTCTATACCTGGACACAGTGGGAGCAAACCAGGGCGAGTCTGGGAGAGACAGCTGCCAATGAGGAACAGCAAAAACGCCTTGCCGAGGGCAGGCTGCTTATTAAAGATGTCATTGCAGATGTTGTCTTCCAACAAACCATCACTCGTCCCAGGGAGTTCGATGTCCTTGCCACCACCAACTTGAATGGAGATTACTTATCCGATGCTCTGGCAGCCCAGGTTGGCGGTATAGGAATCGCTCCAGGGGGGAATATCAATTATGAAACCGGGCATGCGATCTTTGAAGCCACCCATGGAACCGCACCAAAATATGCCAACCGGGATATGGTAAATCCGGGATCTGTAATCCTCTCTGGAGAAATGATGCTGCGCTATTTAGGCTGGCAGGAGGCTGCCGACCTTATTATCAAAGGCATGAACGGCGCAATCCAGAGCAAAAATGTGACCTATGATTTTTACCGGCTCATGGACGATGCCACACTTCTAAAAACATCACAATTTGGAGACTCTGTAATCCGAAATATGGATTAATAAATGCTCCGGAAGAGGGACAACCATGTCAATCGCAAAGAACAAATTAATTTCCATTCTATCTACCAGTCATGGAAATTTTTCCATTTACCGCATTGATTCTGCCGAACAAGAAGGTTTTGGCAGGATCGAACGGCTTCCTTATACCATTCGTATATTGTTGGAGGGGGTATTGAGGAACCTCGATCGAAAAGGTGTCACTATACAGCAAGTTATTGATCTGGCTTCCTGGCAGCCGAAGCCCGGCTCCGGAAAACCGGCGCCATTCTTTCCGGGTAGAGTGGTGATGCAGGATCTGAGTGGGGTCCCTGTCATTATCGACCTGGCGGCAATGCGCACAGCCATGCTTGACCTCGGAGGTGATCCTCGCCTTGTCCAGCCGGTTATACCGGTGGATGTTGTCATCGATCACTCCATCCAGGTGGATTATTACGGAACGCCGGATGCATTCCAGAAAAATGTCGCCCTGGAGTTTGAACGCAATGAAGAACGGTATAAACTCCTGCGCTGGGCTCAGCAGGCATTTGATAACCTGAGGGTAATCCCCCCTGCCTCCGGGATCATCCACCAAATTAATCTGGAATACCTGACCAATGTTGTCCTCGTTAAGGATAGCGTTTTGGGACCGATTGCGTATCCCGATACCCTCATTGGTACCGATTCCCACACTACCATGATCAACGGGCTTGGAGTGGCAGGTTGGGGTGTGGGCGGTATCGAAGCTGTATCTGCAATGCTGGGTGAACCAATTGAGATTTTGCTCCCTGAAGTCATCGGGGTCAAACTCAACGGAAAACTTCCAGAGGGAGCAACCCCTACCGACCTTACCCTGACCCTGACCCAGGTATTAAGAAAGAAGGGTGTGGTCAATAAATTTGTCGAATTTTTCGGTCCCGGACTGCAGCACCTGACCCTGGCTGACCGGGCAATGGTTGCCAATATGGCGCCTGAATCCGGAGCGACAGTCCTCTTTTTTCCGATTGATTACCAGACCTTGGATTACCTTAAACTGACTGGTAAATCTGCTTCTCAAATTGACCTGGTTGAAAGATATTCCAAAGAAC
Organism: uncultured Chloroflexia bacterium; assembly: GCA_963747965.1. Lineage (GTDB taxonomy): Bacteria > Chloroflexota > Anaerolineae > Anaerolineales > Anaerolineaceae > CAVVGZ01. The sequence goes on from CAVVGZ010000010.1 coordinate 79,973, forward strand.
AGCATCTGTTCCATAATGATGATGCCAGCCGGCCGGATTACAGCGAAATATTGGAGATGGATTTGAATTCAATTGAACCCAGCCTGGCCGGACCCAAGCGTCCACAGGATCGGGTACCCCTGTCCGCTATGAAAACCTCCTTCCGGAAGGCTTTAACCCAGCCAAAAGCACAACGCGGCTTCGCCCTGGATCAGGTCAACCTGGAAAAGAATGACGCATCGGGCAGCCATAAAAAGCTTTTAACCCACGGTTCCGTTGTGCTGGCTGCCATTACCTCCTGCACCAATACATCCAACCCCTTCGTGATGATTGGCGCAGGGCTTCTGGCAAAGAACGCTGTAGCATTGGGATTACAATGCAAATCCCATGTTAAAACCAGCCTGGCTCCCGGATCACTTGTGGTCACCGAGTATTTAAGTAAGTCCGGTTTACTCGAACCGTTGGCAGCATTAGGCTTCAACCTGGTTGGCTATGGCTGTACAACTTGCATCGGCAATACCGGTCCTTTGCCGGAAGCGATAGTCAGAGAAATCCAGGAGAATCACCTGGTAACGGCTGCTGTCCTCTCCGGTAACCGTAACTTCGAGGGACGGGTCAGCCCTCACACCCAGGCGAATTATCTGGCATCTCCCCCGCTGGTTGTTGCCTATGCACTTGCCGGGACAGTTGATATCGATTTAACCAGTGAACCTCTCGGAATTGGACAAAACGGCCAACCCGTTTTCCTGAAGCAGATTTGGCCATCCTCTTCCGATATCTTTGCCACAATTACCCGAACCATAGATTCGTCTTTGTTTACTAAAAGCTACCAGGATATCTTCCAGGGAAGCAGTGAATGGAATAAACTTGAAACAGCCAGCGGCATGCTTTACCGGTGGGATATGGATTCCACCTATTTGCAGCAGCCACCATTCTTTACGGGTATGTCCACCCATCCAGGGGGAAACGCAGATATATTAAACGCCCGTGCTCTTGCCTGCCTGGGAGATTCGATAACCACCGATCATATTTCACCAGCAGGAGCTATTCCAGTACATAGTCCAGCCGGCCAGTACCTGATTCAAAAAGGAGTTGGTGTTCAGGACTTTAATTCCTATGGATCACGGCGGGGCAACGACAGGGTGATGGTACGCGGAACATTTGCTAATATCAGGCTGAAGAACCAAATTGTGCCTGATATAGAAGGAGGGTTCACCAGGCACTTCCCAAGTGGAGAACAAATGACCATTTTTGACGCTGCCATGCGATACAAGCAGGAAGGCACACCCCTGATAATCCTTGCCGGCAAAGAATATGGAACTGGCTCCAGCCGGGATTGGGCTGCCAAGGGAACCATTCTGCTGGGAGTAAAAGCAGTCCTTGCCGTCTCCTACGAGCGTATCCACCGCTCCAACCTGGTTGGAATGGGAGTCCTGCCTCTTGAATTTTTACCTGGAGAAAACGCAGCAACATTCCACTTGAAAGGGGACGAGATTTTTCATATCAGCGGTATTAAAGATATAAAGGAGCCTCTTTCTCGTCTCACTGTAAAAGCCATCAGTCAGGCCGGCAGCGAAAAATCAATTACCATGATTGCCAGGTTGGATACCAACACGGAGGTAGATTATTTCCAAAATGGCGGGATTTTGCAGACAATTCTTTATCAATGGCTGCGGGCAGAAGATTGAATAATATATACACCAGAAGAGCAGGGTATGGAAATGGTAACAAATAATTCCGTACCCCGGTTAACTTTTAGATGGCTTAATTGGAAAACCAAAAATCCCGGGTATCCGGAGAGCTGCCCGGGAAAACCTAACTGCCGGTCATCTTTACCTTAAATCCTTTTCCGATTAATTCTTCACTTACTTTCTGGCGTAAATCACCTTGAACTTCCAGGGAATTATCCTTTATTGATCCCCCGGTACCGCATTTCCTTTTTAATTCTGCCGCAAGTTTCTCAAGCTCTTCACCAGAAAGGGAAAAACCGGTGATCACGGTCACCTTCTTTCCGTGACGCCCCTTGGTCTGTAAGGAAATTTTAAGAATACCATCCCCTTTTGGGATCTCTTTCATCTTCTTACAGGTACACTGCCCGATGGGATTTTGGCAAACCGGGCAAATTCTCCCGCTGTCGGTCGAGTATACAGTGGGATTTCCTCCCCGTGATATTATCTTCATAAGCCTATCTCTACCATAAAAAGTAAGAATAATCCCTTTAGGATATAATTCAAAAACGTGCATTATGGACATTTATACCATCATCCAAAAGTTCCAGGCACCACTCAAAACAGGACACAAGACTAATTTTATCCAAAAGTTCCCCTTCTTTTATGGCTGGGTAATTTTTGCTGTCGGGACCCTGGGTCAAATAATGATAAGTCCTGGGCTTACCTTTGCTGTATCCCAGTTTATTGACTATTTCATCCGGGATTTGCAGATCAGCCGTTCCCTGGTAAGTACGCTTTACACAATTGCAACAATCATCGGCAGCTTATCCCTGTTAGTTATGGGTAGAATGGTCGACCGTTTTGGGCCAAGGGTGATGGGTGCACTGATCAGCCTGTTCTTTGGTTTATCCTGCATCTATATGGGTGCGGTTCTCAACGCCGCAATGCTTTTTTTAGGCTTTTTTGCATTGCGCATGCTGGGACAGAGCAGTCTTGGCCTGGTATGCAACACGGCCATTAATCTGTGGTGGGTTCGCAGGCGTGGTACCATCCTGGGTTTATCAGGATTAATCATAGGAATTGGTGGCCTGGGTATCTTTCCAAACTTGATCCAGGCACTGATTGCATTATAAGGACTGGCGATTTGCTTATTTTATCCTGGGTGTAATGGTTCTTGTCGTCTTTCTGCCAGCAGCAGCTATCTTTTTTCGCAACCGACCGGAGGATTATGGGCTGCAGCCTGATGGTATCGGCACGATCCCATCCGGTGAAAACACGATCCAGGTAAGCGTACCCATCGAGGAAAATTGGACTCTTAACGAAGCCATGCGCACGCCAATTTTTTGGATCATTGCCATTTGTACAGCAACCATATCACTGGTGATAAGCGGTTTGTTCTTTCATCTGGTAAGCATATTTGAGGACCAGCAGCTGCCGGCTGTAGTTGCGGCAAGTACATTCCTGCCGGTTGCTCTTGCCAGCGCCATTTTTAACCTTGTCAGCGGCATTCTTGTTGACCGGATCTCAGTAAATTACCTGCTGGCCGTATCGCAAGCGGCTCTGATAGCCTGCATGCTCTTTGCCCAGAATCTTTCAGGAATCCCTATGGCTTATCTGTTCGGGACGATGATCGGGATTTGTCTTGGACTATCCAATACGATCAGCAGCGTCAGCTGGGCTAAATACTATGGCCGGGAACACCTTGGCGCAATCACGGGTGCCTCAGCAATAATCATGATTATTGGTTCAGCCCTGGGTCCGATGCCGCTGGGGATTGCTCGTGATCTGCTTGGCAGCTACGACCAGGCTCTCACCTGGGCAATCAGCCTGCCATTAATCCTTATGGCTGCCAGCCTGTTTGCCCGTCCTCCCGTAAAATCAAGCTGACCTACTCGATGATAATTCCATCCAGGTTTTCCTCGGGGGCAGGATACTCCATTTTTAGCTTCTTTAATGCATCAACCAGGATGCTGGAAATTACCAGGTTGCGATACCAGTTGCGGTTCGCCGGGATAATATACCAGGGCGCCCAGGCTTTACTCGTCTTGCTGAGAAGATCCTCATAAGCAGATGTGTACTGGTCCCACAACTTACGTTCCTTGAGGTCGTTAAACTTTAAATTTCCACCGCTTGGACGGATCATCCAATCTCTCCTGAAGCCTCTGTTTCTGTTCCTCAAGATCAATATGAAGGTAAAACTTTAAGATGGTTGTGCCTTCTTCTGCCATCATTTTCTCAAACGCATTAATTTGATCATAGCGTTTGCGCCAGACTTTCTCCGGAACAAGTTCATGAACTCGAACAACCAGGACATCTTCATAATGACTGCGGTTAAAAATGACAATTTCCCCTTTACCCGGTACCTGCTTATGTACCCGCCATAGATAATCATGCGCCAATTCCTCATCTGTAGGTACTTTAAAACTGGCTACCTTTACACCCTGAGGGTTGACACCTTCAAATACCCCGCTGATCACGCCGTCTTTTCCGCTGGTATCCATACCTTGCAGAACAATCAGGACTTTATGTTTGTATTCAACATAAAGCAGTTCCTGGAGAGCTTCCAGTTCTTCATTCAGTTTGGTAAAACCCTTAATTGCATCTTTCTTATCCCCGTCAAAAGCACTGGTTTCATTTGGATCCCAATCGGAGAGTTTTACACTCTTTCCCGGTTTGACTTGATATCGTTCCATAATCTATACCTCCCATTAATAAGGCTTCTTAATTACAAATTTTTCAAATTCACGGCAGAATTTGCAGTCGATGTTGTTAATTATTTTATCAAAATCTATGGCGCTGGATTTCATTTTGGGGTAGGCATATTAATGCGATTTCAATAAGCGTTATGATACCAGGTCGGATGGAGGAAAAACACGGATTGCTGCCTCCCCGCTTACCGGACATTTGAACTCGCAGATCCCGCAGCCAGTACAGAATTCTCCCTTGATATATGGCTGTTGGATGGAGATTGATTCACCCGATTCATCCTGCACGTGTACCACCTGAAGCCCTATTGCTTTATTAGCCACCGGACATACTTCCTCACACACGATGCAAGGCGTTGCATATGCCCATGGCAAACAGCGATTCTTATCGATGCTCGCCAATCCTATCCGATAGGATTGTTTCTGTTCTAAATTCATCGGGATTAACGCCCCCGTCGGGCAGGCGTCCACACAGGCTTTACAATTTAACATGCAATAACCCAGGCGCGGTACCAGGCGGGGAGTAAATAGGTTCTGCCAACCAGTCTCAAAGAATGTTAGCTGTAAGCCCTGGGTTGGACATACCCGGATACATTCACTGCATCGGATGCAGAGGGAATAAAACTCTGGCAGCGCAGCCCCGGGTGGATAAATTAGATTCGGATGGCTCCCCTTGACAACCGGCTCAATATTTGCCAGGGCTGCAGCCCCAGCCGCCGCAGCAAAACTTGCCAATATTGCACGCCTGCCTGGATCATATTCCTGCCTTGCGGCTGCTTTGTATATGGGAATCTGCCAAACAAAGGATGCTGAATTCCTGGAACAGTTAACCATACAGTTATGGCAAACCAGGCATTCCGCCGGATCACTCTGATAGCTCTTCTGTGGATTTATTGTGCCTGTCGGGCATTCGAAATTACAAATACCGCATCCCGAACAGGAATTATTAACCACCCTTCTTGTGAGTGAGAATCGTGAGATTAATCCCAGCAGCGCCCCGGACGGGCAGAGATATCTACACCAGAACCTTACAGCCAGCCAGTTCAATCCAACCAGAAATAAAAATAGCAGGAATATTGCTAAGGCATTTATGAAAACAGGTTGAATATCAAGGAGTAATGGATAGGATACTGCCTGGTGAAACCAATCCAGAACACCCCACAGGATTTCAAACTGATAGAAAAAATTCTCGGTTTGTAATACTGCCGCTCGTATTGCAGGCCATACCGCAGCCGAAAGCGTTCGATTAAGGTTGGCTATTGGATCAAGCAGGATCAAGGAAATGCTTCCAAAAAATCCTGCGAAAATTGTTACATATAAAAGGATGTATTTTACACTCCGCCATGATTCAGATACTGTGAAGGGTTTGCGGTTTTTTGGACCAAGAATTTGCAGAAGCGTCCCGAGAGGACAAATCCAACCACACCACACCCTTCCAAATAATAAAGTAAGAATCAGCGTGATACCACCGATGGCAAAAGCCGGGATCCATACCCGACCAGCCAGCATCACCATGAACCCTGTCAATGGATTGAGCCGGAAAAAGACATTTTCAATTCCAAACCGGATGGCGTAAATGGATTGTATAGACAAATACAGGAAAAATCCCAGGGATAAGACCTGGATGATCCGGCGGAATGACTGCCAGGATTCTGCACTCAAACTGAGAATTCCTCCATTTTAATGGAACTCAGGTCCATTGTGCCCAGGCCCATATCAGCCGATGCCTGAATATAAGATATATCGGAGGCGGCCATTCCGAAGAGGCTGGACGCATAAGTATCAGCAGCCACAATATCAGCACTGGCAATCACCTGGTTGGTGGATTTGACATCATTCAAATCACCACCGGTTGGGCCATTTCTCGTAAGTATTCTCACAGCATCGATCACAGTAAGCGCCGGTTTCACCTTGCTGACCAGATCTGCCACCCGCTGACCCAGATTGCCGTGCATTGCGCCGGGCCTGTTGATCACCCCAAGCATGTTCTTGCCGCCCAGAGTCAGCCTGGCAAGTCCATGGGTTTTTGCAATCGGGACATTAATGATAACATCGGCTTCTATAATGGGAATATAAAACTCCCATTCATTCAAATCACGTCCATCGGGAATTGGGAAAATGCGGTATTTATTGCGGTTCATCACTTCCATCTCCCCACCAGCCTGACCAACCGCCTCAGCGATTCCACTTCGCTGGTAAGCACTTTCGGCAGAGCCTCCAAACGGATTATCCATAACCCGCACATTTTTTGCACCGGATGCCAGGCACATTTTTACCAGTGCGGCAATAACCCATGGATTGGTTGTCGCTGCATACTCATAAGAATAATAATCTGTACAGATATTCGGTTTTATAATGACATCATTCCCTGGATGGACAAATTTTTCCATTCCTCCCAATGCCGCAATTGCTGCGTTGGTGATGGTTTCTGCATCCTCTCCGTGCACAATTGACAGATAGGTTAAACCGGATGGTTTGGTTTCGGGCGTTTCTCCGCTCGTAGCCGTGCTGGTTGCTTGCGGATTGCTTATTTCAGGTCTAGCAGTACCAGTGGACCTGGTTGTCACAGAACCAGTGTTTAGTCTATCTGGATTTTGTACACTATTTTCTTCATTAGTCAAGCCGCATGCAGTGAGAAATGAACCGGCGCCAGCCATCCCTAGCAAACGGACAAAATCCCTTCTTGAGAATTTATTGTTTTCGTTTAACAAATGAAACCTTTCCTCCTACCCCTAAAAAAATTCATGAATGAACAAAATTCAAATTTTCCAGTTTAGTACCGTTATTAATTTACCAATTATATTTTAAATCTTGAAATCATTACATAAACAATAGCAATCCTGAGACCTTTTTTACCATTCTTGTATTCCATAGGTACAGTGTCACGAGATTGTTAATCCATTTACCGGGAAATAGCATAATCCGGCGGTCCCTGGACCGGTATGCACACCCAGGACCGGAGATAATTCGGCAATAATGGATTCAACACAATTCATGCGTTCTTCCATCATAACTTTAATTTTTTCCGCTTCTTCGCGGCAAGCCGCATGAACATAGGCGGTTTTTATCTTACCCCCGGAGCCTACTGCGTTTTCTACCATTTCTACCATTTTTGCATAGGCCTTCTGCCGGGTACGGGCCTGTCCAAGTGCTACAATAATCCCATCCTCCATGCCGATCAATGGTTTTACATTCAAAAAAGAAGCCAACAAATATTTGGCTCTCCCAATCCTTCCGCCCATGTAAAGGTATCGTAAGGTATCAGCCGTCTGTATCATTTTTACCCTGGGGATCATATTGTAAACAAGGTCAATAATGTCTCCCATGGATAATCCTTTCATGGCGGCCCGCGCTGCTTCTATCACTATCCAACCCTGGCATAGAGAAACGTTCAGCGTATCAATCACTTCAATTTTCAACTTGGGAATAGCTTCCTGAATCATGGATTTCCCCACCAGCGCAGCCTGGTATGCACCGCTCCCTTTTGAAGTCATGTGAATACTGATAATCTCCTCTGTCCCTTCTTCTTCAACCAGATTTTTATAGGTTGAAAAATAATCTCCAGCACCAGGGCATGCTGTCTTTGGGAGTTCAGTTGCGGTAGGCAGCCAACTGTAGAATTCCTCACGGTGTATCGTTACCATGTCCCTCAATACCTCCTCACCGCGGTGAATATAGTAAGGGACCCAGTGAATTTTGAGAGCATCAATCATGGCTTCCGGAATACTGGCAGCGCTGTCTGTAACAATGCAAACTTTGTTCATTGAGTTCTCCTTGCAAGGAACCGGAAAATATTACCGTTCCCTGGAAATCATTCTCATTAAACCTTAATAAAAGTCTACCATTTAAAAATATTTTTGTAGAGAACGACAATCATCTCTTGTTTCACCAATGTCTTCCCAACCTGAAAAGGAAATTTATTCTATTTGAAACACATTGAAAGTTTGTTCTTGACACAGAACGTTTGTTCTGTTATACTAATTTTAGTAAACAGGATCGAATAATTGCATGGGGAGTTGAATCATGGTACGTAAAAAAGCTGGACTCAGTGAAAGACATCGGAAAATTTTGCAGTTTCTGGAAAAATTTAACGCTGAAAATGGGTATTCACCATCCATACGACAAATCGGAGAAGCTATCAACGTAAACTCAACCTCACTTGTCGATTATTACCTCCGGCAGCTGGAAGAGATGGAATTCATCGAGCGGGACCATCATGTGTCCAGGAGCATCCGCATTCTCAAACCGGTTACCACCAACAAAGTGGGGCAGGCTGTCCAAAATGCAACCCGAGCCGTAAGCGATATCCTAATGGTCCCCATTTATGGAAAAATTTTTGCCAGTTCACCCATACCGGTCCCCGCATCGGATCTGAGATATTTTGACCCGGAAAGCAGTGTTGAAATCGCCCGTAGTATGCTTCCTGCCAAAGAGAGCACCAAGGAATTGTACGCATTGGAGGTACAGGGAGATTCGATGATCGATGCCATGATCAACGATGGGGATATCATCATCATGAAACCATCTCAGGAGGCAAATAATGGGGAGATGGTTGCTGTCTGGCTTGATGATAACGACGAAACGACTCTCAAATACTTCTATAAAGAAAAAGACCGCATCCGCCTTCAGCCTGCAAATCCTACGATGGGACCAATTTACATTAATGAAGAAAGACACCTGCGCATCATGGGCAAGGTAGTCATGGTAATCCGCCAGATCAAAAGTATAGCTGCCTGACAGCCGTCTGGTTCAATCATGCAGCTGGTTATCTCCCGGGAGACAACCAGCTGTTATTTTAATTTCCTTGCCGTGGGAAAAATGATTTAGACCTGATATCTATTCATGGCAATTAAGCCTGGCTGAGGGATTCAAAGTTCTCTTATAACAAATCTCCCCTCAAATTTTTCCTCCGATTTTCGACATATATTTCAATTGCCAACTTTAAGAACTCCGGCAATCCTGGTTTGATCTTGAGTAAATAACGCATTAAATTCTGGATGTTCGACATACATCTGTGCCAGTCCAAGCATGCGTTCTTCATCCGGGTCATAAAAATAGCGCATATTCTGATGCCAGCGGGAGACTACCGCCTGGACCTCTGAACTTCCCGGATCATCACCAATCAAAGCCGCCATGTCGAGGTAAATCGTCTGGCCTTCAGAGATTATCTTCCTCTTTTCTTCCCGGGTGTAGCTGTTCCAATCTATCACGCCATCAAATGCATGCTCCCCGTAACGTTCACGGATTTCTTTTTCATATTCGTTCTGTTTTTCTTCACTAAAACCTAAAAACAACGCTTCGTCATCCATATTTTGTCCTTCCGCCAATTGCTGAATAGTCTTATCGACAGTGTCTATCAATTGTTGAATATTCCCGATCTGCTCTGTCAGGGTAATGCGGTGGAACTTCAGAGCATCCACTAGATTAAAATTTGGGTGGTCCAGGATAGTCCGAATTTTCTGCAGATCAAAACCCAACCGCTTATAGAACAGGATCTGCTGCAGCCGCACAGCAGAATCTGAATTATAGTAGCGGTAACCATTTCTCCCGTGTGACACCGGTTTAAGCAGGTCAATCTGATCGTAGAAACGCAGCATCCGGGTGGTTACTCCCGCCAGCCTGGCAAGATCTTTAATTGTATACATCATAAGAATCCTTCAAAGAATATCTTACACTATGACGTAATGTTAATGTCAAGGGGTAATCAGTTGCTGTAATCAGTTGCAATTAAGTGCAGGATTGGATAAATATAATCCGCCCATCCATTTACAAGCATGTCCTTGAACTGGTTGCTCGATGGTTGGGCGGATTCGGATTGCATGGAAAGTGTTATTCGATTTTTACAAACGCAGCAGCATCCACGGGGATTTCTCCGGCTTGGCCGCCCACCGCCTGCAAAACCAGGGATAGCTGGGCAGTATCCTTATAAATCTCAGGTATTTCCCAGGTTCCCAGGGTAACCCACTGGCTTTCTGTATAGTTCCCCATAAACAATTGCATGGTTCCATTGGCTGCTTCATCAGAAAAATCCCCGCCATTAAAGTAGACGCGGTAATCCAGTTGGGCATTCCCGTTTACCTTCGGAATCCATACCAGGACCTGGTATTTTCCATAGGGCAGTTTATCAATGGGTGTATAAGTGACTTTGACTGCGTCGGCCGGGTTGATTAATACCTGATACTGGTCGCCCCAGGCTAATGGTTCGTTGAGGTATGTCCAATAATCGGTCGCTTCAACCTTGGCTTCAGTCTCATCTATCACATAACGAAGCTGTCCTGGTGGAAGCTTTTCCAGGATTTGCATTCCACTGTCAGGCATGTGTACAAGGGCAACCCTGTCTACAGCCACAATTGTGTAATCATCCCGCTGGCCCCAGGATGTAGAAACAGAGAGCAAGTCAGGGGTATCCAACCAATAAACACCAATTGGCTGCCAAAGGTCAAATTGTTGGGCCGGATCACTATAACTGGTTTTGTAATCCATTCTGTTTTCACCAAGCAGCGGGGATAAGTTTCGATCCCCTAATTTCACAACAAAATCAAGAATACCACCTGAAGAGAGAACCGTATCAAGAACATAAATTTGGTACAGACCGGGTTGCAGGGGAACATCCATCTGCCAGTTGGCTGACATGGTATCAAGTGTGCCGTAGGTTGCGTGATAGGAGTTATCAATATCAATAGCCATCTGGGTGGCAATCTGTTCGGAATTTATCCAGAGCGGGTTACTGAATTCAGGTACAGGTGTAACCTGTATGTCATCGTCCAGAACCACAACCTCAAGACCGGAAGAATAGATTGGTGGATCCATCGACTCGGGATCAGGAACCAGGCCAATGGAATCCGGATACAAATCCTGGGTTGGGCTTGCGATTATCGTTGGCGTTGCAGTTGGTGTGCTTGTCCGTGTGGGGGCCGGTGTAAATGTCGGCGGTCGCGGGGTCGGTGTAGGCGTTCCCACAGCCAGGACCTTGAACACCGGGAAGTTCCACCATAACACCAGGCCCGCCAGTAAGAGCAAACCACCCAATGGGGGTAGAATTTTTTGTAGCATAGACTTCCTGCTGTTAGGAGGAAGTTGGTTATTTTCGAGTTCTTCTTGTTTTTCCAAGGTCACTGATTTAGAATATCCTTCTTTATATTGATCACTGGAAACATAATTATAACGATGAACTGCCAATCCACAAAGTCAAATAACCCGTGAATATCCTCATTGATAGATGGAAAGAGCCGGATATTCATTGGAGTATAATTATTCACACTATCATCCTTTTTTTACAGTTGCAGGGAGAAATCGCATGGACACGAGCAAAAAAGAAGTAATTCGAACCGATAAGGCTCCACAGGCTATTGGTCCCTATTCGGTTGCCATACGTTATCAAAATCTCGTATTCGCCTCCGGGCAAATTCCCATCAATCCACAAACCGGGGAGTTGGTTGGGGGAGAAATTGAACAACAGACGCACCAGGTACTCACCAACATTAAAAATGTGCTTGAAGCAGCAGGCAGCTCACTCGAGCATGCACTAAAATGCACGGTTTTCTTAAAGAATATGGGGGATTTTTCCCGCATGAATGCCGTCTATGCCGAGTATTTCAAGGTTGATCCCCCTGCGCGCTCGGCGATTGAGGTTGCCGCGCTGCCTAAGGGGGCTGCAATTGAAATTGAAGCCATCGCTTACATCCCTTAAACCAATTATCGGTAAACCACTCTATCACACCATCGCCAGGTAGAGTGGTTGGTTATCATTCCATACAGGGATGAATGATGAATAATAAATCCGTGCAGGGACTCAAAGCAAAGTATATCTGTATATCCCCGGATCTGCCCTTAATTGAAAACGGGTTCATCCTTTGGCAGGATGATCAAATCCTTTCGGTGGGATTAACCCAATCACCGGAAACCCAATTGATGCAGGTTGAGTGGCTGGAACATTCCGGCAGCTTGGTCATGCCAGGCTTTACCAATGCCCATGAACATAGCCGGGGAGTTGGGTCGCTTCGAATGGGGGTCCCGGATGACATGCTGGAAATCTGGCTTCCCCAGAATTCTGCAGCCCGCCCTCTCAATTTATACCTTGCCGCACTTTATAACGGCCTGTTGATGATCTCCAGCGGGATTACAACCACGATGCATTTCCACCGCAACAGCAATCCATTAACCCTTGAAAAAGAAATCAACGAGGTCCTGCAGGCATACCAGGACGTGGGAATCAGGGTTTGTATTGGTATACCCTTTCGAAACCAGAATACGCTCTACTACGGCGGAAATAATATCTTCCTGGATGCATTGCCTGGTGAGCTGGCCGAAAGAGTAAAATCAGCCGGATTGGCGGATCCCCTCCCGGATTGGCAGGAAAATGTTGCTATTGGTAATAAGCTGCAAAAAGCATGGCAGGGTCAGAAAACCCATTGGTCTTGCTGGGCTCCCGCAAATCTGCACTGGTGCTCTGACGATTTGCTGGTCGCCCTCGCCCAGGATGAGGGAAATTTACCAATACAGATTCACCTGGTGGAAACGGTCCTTCAGCAGAAATATGGATATAAGAACTTTGGTAAGACGCCGGTTTCACGCCTGGATGAGCTGGGTTTCCTCTCCTCCAGGGTCTCATTTGCCCATTCCGTATGGCTCACCGATGGAGACATACAGATAATTGCTGATAAAGGCGTGCAGATCATCCACAACCCTTCCTCAAACCTCAGGCTGCGCAGCGGCATTTGTAGAGTTCTAGATTTACACAGGCATGCTATCCCGGTTGGTATTGGACTGGACGGGCAAACCCTTAATGAAAACCAGGACATGCTCCAGGAAATTCGCCTGGCACGTGCGTTGGCTTTCAATGCTGGACAGGTTAATGAAAGCCTGACCACTCAACAGGTTTTAACAATGGCCACAGAAACGGGAGCAAAAATACTGGCAGGTCCGGAACCTAAAAGGGGCAGGTTGGAAAAGGGTTGGGCTGCAGATTTTATTTCCGTCAATTTGGATGGGATGAATCAACCATTTCTGGATGAACGTATCGATCCATTGGAAGCGCTGGTATCCCTGGGCAAACCGGACGATATTGACCTTGTCGTTGTAGGCGGGATTGTCCAGGTGAAAAACGGCAGACATCTTCGCTTAGAATTAGCCCGGGTGGAAGAAAAAATATATGAAGAGCTTGGCAGGATGAAAAGCGAACGGGAGCTCGGATTGGAATCCTTGCTGTGCCAGTTGAAACCATATTATCAGGAACTATATTCAAAATGGTAATAGCAGTACATCTCCAACTTTAAATACCGGAGACCAGCCAACAAGAACATGATCACGAAGGGCTAAATGGGGATGTCCTTTTTTGTAAAACAGTTAAGAATCACCCTCAGATGAAGTATTAATACCCTTGGCAACTCATTGCATTAAGGAAATGCCTATGTCATCATATAAAAGTATCCAATGGGTAAACAACCAGGTTGTTATGATCGATCAGCGTTGTCTCCCGCACCAAATCAAGTACATAACAACCCAAAATTACCATGAGGTAATTTTTGCTATCCGGGATATGGTCATCCGCGGAGCACCCGCTATTGGCGCAGCAGGTGCCTACGGGCTTGCCCTGGCGGCTTTCCATGAACCGGCAAAAAATGGAGAGCATCTCATGGTTCTGGTTAGAAAGGCAGCCGCAGAGTTACGCTCAACCCGACCAACTGCCGTTAATCTTGCATGGGCAATTAATCGGGTCATTGCCCGCCTTGAAGCAGCACGAACTTCCAGCATAGACCAAATCCGCCAGGCGGCATTGGATGAAGCCCATGCAATTGCAGCAGAAGATATTCAAACAAACCAGTTGATTGGGATAAATGCTCAGCCTCTTGTCCCTCAAAAGGCCGTTTTTATCCACCACTGCAACACCGGAGCCCTGGCGACAGTGGATTACGGAACTGCCCTGGGCATCATACGCACAGCCCACGAGAGGGGTAAAGAGGTCTTCGTTTATGTTGACGAAACCCGCCCCAGGCTGCAGGGAGCACGTTTGACAACCTGGGAATTACAGCAGCTCGGGATCAAACATGCGGTCATCGTGGATGGGGCTTCCGGGCATGTGATGAGAACCCGCCACGTCGATCTGGTAACCGTCGGATGCGATAGGGTAGCTGCAAATGGCGATACAGCCAATAAAATTGGAACCTACAACCTGGCGCTGGCTGCCCGGGCCCATCAAGTCCCTTTCTATATCGCAGCACCTGCCAGCACGATTGATTTATCTCTTAATTCAGGGGATGAAATTGAAATAGAAGAACGCAATGAGGCGGAAATAACCTGGATTGGTTCAGAACATGTCACCCCGGAATATACACCGGTTTATAATCCGGCATTTGATGTCACGCCCGCCGGGCTAATTACTGCCATTATTACCGAAGCAGGAATAGCCTATCCACCTTACCATGAAAGTTTGTTAGAAATGGTATCAAAAGCCAGGTTTATGCATGCCGGTTCTTAATTACCATCGAAAATCAGGGTAGGCGCCAACTCCAATTCATCTATCAATTGATTCAATTCAACAAAGGTTAAACCCCTGCCCAATCCGGCGTAGGCAGTAAGGACACCTTCCATGACATTAACCCCGAAAGTACGCCCTTCATACATGGGGGTTGTGGTTAAGAGGGTTTTTACACCACGTTGTCGCATGAGCTGGATATTCTCTGGTGTGGTTGTGTTGGTAATGACCACCTTCCCGGTTAAATTATTCGATCCATATTTACGGATATAGTGCATATCACCAGCTATCAGGTCTGCTTCCTGCCACAGGTTTTCCATCTTTGGCCGGGGTGCTTCATCCTTACTCCCCGGCGGCAAAATCCAGCCGATTGGAAAAAAACCAGCCACCGGGAGGATGGCTCGAGCGATCCGAAGAAAACTGTTTTTTCCTTTAATAACCCAGGGGATACCGAGCATAAAAACAAGATCACAGATATAAACCTCCTTACTAACGGCAGTGACTGCTTCCAGTAATCCCACCCGGTCAATTGCCGAAGGGATTAATGATTTATTGAAATGCGGGTGACCGGGAAAGAAGCGCTCTCCCAGTTCAAAAAACCTGCGTTCCAGGGCATACTTCAGGAAACGCCCATCAACCAGGGTGGTTTGTTTCACATTCTCAACCAGTTTAAGCGCCGACCGTACTGGATAATCCCTGCCATCCAAACGGACATATAGATCTATTCCACCTACTGTAAGAACATCTGCCTTACCGTCTAATTCTGTAAAAAGTTTACGGGCTCTTGCTGGATCTCCTCCAGTCCCGATGCGTTCGACCATGATTTGCTGTCCACGCAGGGTGATTTCCACTTTTTTATCCCGTGTCGGACTTCCCAGGCTTACGGAAACCACTCGTTTCATATTGAGGTCCTCCAATTCTAGTATTAATAAACCATTATACAGTTCTATCAACAGGATAAATCAAAAATGGAGGATGGATACGTAGAGGTTGAATCCCCTTGGTTATTTTCCAGGCCCTTTTAGAAAGCATAACAAAATCTCTCAACAATTGTTTAAAAAGCCTCTGCACTGACCCCCTGGTCTTACGGATGGATCTGGCACTAATCCTGCACAGGAATAGAGAGCACAAAAAAAAGTAATCCAAAAGAATTAAATAGGATAAGATATGACGGGCAATAAGGTACCCTTTTTATTAAGAGCAATCCTGACGGTTATCTCTCTGATGTTAATGACCGGATGCACTTTCCCATTAAAGGAGTTCAATCTGCAAAAAGCAATTCCTGCCAGTGACGTACAGGGTGATGCAGATCCGCGCATAGAAGAAATCGATCTGGCTTTGCAGGCGGTTGTGGATAGCCGGCAGGATGTTTTGGTTTTTCAACTCTACCAAATGATCATCGACCGGGTAGATTTTTCCGAAGACGGCAACTTTGCACTGATATGGTTGGCAATGCAAGACCAGCAAACTAACCAGGTGATCGCTGCCGAACCATTCCTGGCAATTGCTTTCCGTAATATTGAAGAAGATGGCAAAGCCTCCGGCTGGGAAATCACCTTGCCAACTGACCCTTCCTGGAATGAGCTGCTTGGATCGGTTCCCGGGGATTTACTTGGGGAGGAAATGGACCAGTATTATATAAACAAAGTTCAGGCACAGCAAAAAGCACAGGCCTTCAGCGGATACCGGCTTCCCTGGAAGGCTGGACAAAAAAAATACCTGACCGGCAGTATTGGTCATGTATTGATTTACAGATCCTGCCCGGATACCTGCCTGTACTCTTTTGATTTCGCCGATGGCGGTATGTTTCCAGTCCTGGCAGCCCGTGCAGGACGGGTAAAAATGGCAGTCTGGAAATGGCCTAATGGAGACAGCCAGCATGCCAACTTCCTCCTGCTCCAGGACGATACCACCACACCGGTAACCTACCAGATATATTTCCATCTCGCCCAGGACAGCATCCCGGTTGAATTCAGGAATGTCGGTGCCCAGGTATTCCAGGGGGAGGTGGTCGGCCTGGCTGATGATACCGGCAACAGTACCGGAAATCATCTGCATTTTCAAGTACACACCAATGCCAGTTCTTACTGGGGCACCTCTGTGGATATCCTTTTTGATGAGGTGGAAACCAATGGCGGGCGTCCCAGGACCTGCTACGAAGCTTCTGCATACCCCGGATATGGTTCCCAGTGCATGCCATCAAGCCTGTATATATCCGATAACATCGATGATCAGCCTCCCACAAGCGGGATTACATTCCCTGTAAATGGGGATCGTATCACCTCCTCGATTCTAAAAGTGAAGGGTTGGGCGCAGGACAACCACGAAGTTCTCTATTCTCAGCTGCTCATCGGCGATGGTGAACAGTGGAAACCAATTGGAGATTTGCAAAAAAAACCGGAATTTACCCAGGAATTTGACCTCTGTGAATCAGGCATACCAAGAGGGGATATCTACCTTTCTGTTCAGGCTGTTGACCAGGCAGGCAACATCAACCAGGGTTTGCAGGGCACCATTCACCTTATTAATAATGCAAATTGCGGGGATGAACCCCCCAGCTGCCTGTCTGCAGAGGATCAGGCTGCCATTTACGCCGAGCAGGAATACGCGGGTAGTTGTCAGCTCCTTGATATCGGGGACCACCCGGAATTGGGAGCCTCGGGTGAGCCGCCTATGGACCAGATTGCCTCCCTTAAAATTGGCAGTGAAGTTGTGCTGGCATTATTTGATGACCCCTGGTATGAAGGTTTCAAGGAAATATTCCAGCAGTCCGATCCGGATTTATCAAATAACAGCATTGGGGTAAACCAATCAGCTTCTATCCAGGTCAGGCAGCGTCAGGCTGTCCCTGCCGCCCCGCTACTGGATATTCCTGCAGGTGAGGACGGGTCACCGATTAATGAGGGAGAATCAGTTACACTGACCTGGAGTGGCGAGAATGGCCTGGAGTTTCGTTCCGAATTAATTGGCGCAGATGGGTTTAACGCCTCCATAGACTGGCAGGAATCCAACATTTGGGAAACCGGTCAGTTACCGGCGGATGAATACACGTGGACAGTGTGGAGCAGAAATTTCGTAGGGGAGAATTCTGCCACCCTGCAATTTGATGTCCTGCCAGCCATTATTGCTGTAAAAACAAGGATGAAGGAATTGCAGCCAATGTATTATTCCACTGCTGTCCCATTGGAATGGGAGGTATTGAACGGGGAAGACCAAATTGAATATTTTGAGATTGAATATATGCAGGACGGCACTGCCTGGCAGCTTATAGAGGAACCTTTTTCCGGCGAGCAGCGATCAAGCATATTCCAGGGCACACCCGGGAGCAGTTATTCCTTCCGCTTGCAGACAGTTGACAAATCAAATCATTATGAAGATATATCGGAAGATCACATAAGGGATACCCGGATAGCCCCTGCATGTGATCCTGATTCCTATGAAGCTAAATCTGGTGGGGATAACCTGCCGCAGGCAGCGAATACGCTTGAATTTGGTGAAATTCAAAATCACAATATTTGCGGATTGAATGATGAAGACTGGTATAAATTCAATGCTACACAAGGAATAAATTACAAACTATACGCCGAACCGGACCAGCCATCCACTGCAATTCAGATGCAGTTGTTCCGGTCCCCGGGATCTAACCTGCTCGTGGAGGGCCGGTCTGAATCGGCCGGCAAACCTGTTACACTCGGCTGGACTGCTGAAAACAATGAGGAGTTGTTCTTGCTGGTACGCTCGATGGACCCGGCAACCTATGGCACGGATGTTGCTTACAAAATTAGCATGGACCGGGAAATCGAGAGTTCGCCCCCCCCATTCCTTTGCAGCGGGATCATTCTACCCCTGGGCTGGGGTTTGAAGCGCCTGGTAAGGCAGCTCAAGGCCAGGATGACCAAATAACCCTTGTTAAATTCGGTCTAAAACGATTATAATTTGTCTTATTAACCGATTCCCCTGCTTTTGTACGATTTTAGCTGAACCTGCCAGGAATAACAATTGGTAAGGTCAATTTTCATCTCCAACCGCCAGGAATTTTAACGCAAAACCCATGAAATTTTAATATAAACCTTATCGGGTTATGTTAAAATAGTTGGGAAATATACTTTACTTAGGATAATGTATAATGCATAAAATCATCTTATCAGAACCAATTGCTCCGGAAGTGCAGCGGATCCAGATCGAAGCCCCCAGGATTGCCCGCAGAAGGAAGCCCGGCCAGTTTATTGTCCTTCGCATTCGGGAAGGAGGGGAAAGGATTCCGCTTACTATCGTGGACTCAGATCCTGAACTGGGGACAATTACCCTGATTATTCAGGGAATTGGCAAAAGTACCAAGGAATTAAATTCCTTAAAAGCTGGCGAATTTATCGAGGATCTAGCCGGACCTCTTGGAAAGCCTTCCCATATCGAACTTTTTGGCACTGCCGTGGTCATCGGTGGAGGAGTGGGTACCGGGGTGGCTTTTCCGACTGCCAAGGCAATAAAACAGGCTGGTAACCACACTATCGGGATCATTGGGGCTCGGACAAAAGAGCTGCTTGTCCTGGAAGATGAAATGCGGGAGATATGTGATGAACTGTATGTCACGACAGATGATGGTTCATACGCTTTCCACGGATTTGTCACCCAGCAGCTCCAGCAGTTGATCGACAGCGGCAGAAAAATAGATTTTGTGCTTGCAGTTGGTCCTTTACCAATGATGAAAGCAGTCTCCAATTTAACTAAACCGTACGGAATTCAAACTGTAGTCAGTTTAAACCCGGTGATGATTGATGGCATCGGCATGTGCGGAGGCTGCCGGGCAACCGTTGGAGACAAGACTGTTTTTGTCTGTGTGGATGGTCCGGAATTTGATGCCCACCAGGTCGATTTTAATGAATTGGTTAAACGCAACCGGGCTTATCTGGTGGATGAGAAAAAATCCCTGGAAGCCCACCAATGCCGGAGGGATCAAGCCATCCAGCAGCTTGAAGCCGAGGAAATCCTTATCCAGAAAACATCATGAAGGAAAAACATGCAACCTAATGAAATCCCCCTCAAAGAACGGATGAAAATTTCCCGCCAGAAAATGCCGGAACAGGATCCTCGGGAACGGATTACCAATTTCCAGGAAGTTAACCTTGGGTATGATGAAGAGACAGCCCGCCTGGAAGCCATGCGCTGCCTGAAATGCAAGAATATGCCCTGTGTTGCCGGCTGTCCTGTAGCCATTAAAATCCCCCAGTTCATTGAAAAAGTTGTACAGGGCGATTACTCCGCTGCCGCTGATATCATCAGCGAAGACAACCTGCTGCCCGCCATTTGCGGCCGGGTTTGCCCCCAGGAAGAGCAATGTGAGGCAGTATGCGTCCTCAGCAAGAAAGGGGAATCGGTCTCCATCGGAAGGCTTGAACGCTTCGTCGCAGACTATGACCGCACCCATCCCCGGGAGAGAGTCTCCTCCACCCCCCCCGATGGAACCGGAAAAAAGATTGCCATCATTGGGTCGGGTCCGGCTGGTTTGACATGTGCAGGCGATCTTATCCGGGAAGGTCATGAGGTTACCCTTTTCGAAGCGCTGCATGAATACGGAGGCGTACTGGTTTACGGCATACCCGAGTTCCGGCTTCCAAAAGCGATTGTAAAAGGGGAAGTTGGAAAGCTTAACGAACTGGGAGTGGATTTCCAGAAGAACTTCATTGTTGGCATAACAGAAACCATTGATGAGTTGTTTGAAGAAGGGTACCATGCAGTTTTCATAGGCGTTGGAGCCGGTTTACCCCACATGCTGAACATCCCTGGAGAAAACCTGATTGGAATTTATTCATCCAACGAGTTCCTTACCCGGGTAAATCTGATGAAAGCCTACCGTTTCCCGGAATATGATACACCTGTGCTGGACTGTAAAGACAAGGATGTGGGAGTTTTTGGAGGCGGCAATACTGCCATGGATTCGGTCAGGACCGCCCGAAGGCTGGGTGCACGCAATGCCTATATCATTTACCGGCGATCGGAAGCGGAACTCCCCGCCCGACTGGAAGAGTACCACCATGCCTTGGAGGAAGGAATTCAATTTCTCTTTCTTAACAATCCTCTTGAATTCACCGGGGATGAAAACGGGGTGCTAAATAGTGTCCGGCTTCAGCGTATGGAGCTTGGCGAACCGGATGCATCCGGCAGGCGCCGCCCCGTTCCAATACCTGGCTCGGAGTATACCCTCGATCTTCAGCTGGCAGTGATTGCCATTGGTAACAAATCCAATCCGATCATCCAGCAGACAACCGAAGATCTTGGATTCAACAAATGGGGCAATGTCATCGTCAACGAAGAAACCATGGAGACCAATAAAAAGGGTGTCTTTGCAGGTGGTGATATTGTGAGCGGCGGCGCAACGGTTATCCTGGCCATGGGAGCCGGTCGAAAAGCTGCCCAGTCCATTAATAAATATCTGAAAACTCTCGATTAATCGACAGATCTTAAACTTAGATAGGTGAACGGATCTCCGTTCACCTATCTTTTATTCCTTTGGAAGGTTTCCAATCCAGGTTACCAGCAGGTTTGATCTCTCCTAATCGTACAAGGGGACAATGTGAGATAGAATTAAAGGATGAAACCCATCTACCTTGATTACAACGCCACTACACCGGTTGACGAACGTGTAGCTTCAGCAATGCTCCCATATCTCCATACCCATTTTGGCAATCCATCAAGCCTGCACCGCTACGGGACAATCGCCAGGCAGGCAGTGGAAACCGCCCGAAGACAGGTGGCTGGCCTGATAGGCTGCCAGCCGGGTGAAATTTTCTTCACCAGCGGAGGAACTGAAAGCAACAATCTTGCCATCCGCGGCGCTGCCTTCTCGCTTCATCATCGCGGCAGCCACATCATTACTTCGGCCGTGGAACACCCTGCCGTTATTAATGTGTTCCGCTGGCTGGAAACACAGGGTTTCCGCCTGACAATTCTAGCGGTGGACACCTACGGAATGATCGATCTTCACGAATTGGATGACGCAATTTTGCCGGATACCATTTTGATTTCCATCATGCATGCCAACAACGAGGTTGGTACCCTTCAGCCGGTCCGCCAGGTCTCCGAAATCGCCCACAAACACCAGATTCTGGTGCATACGGACGCCGCCCAATCCGTTGGCAAAATCCCTGTAAAGATAAACGACCTGGGGGTCGACTTTCTTTCCATCGCCGGGCATAAATTGTATGCCCCCAAGGGAGTTGGCGCACTTTACATCCGGCAGGGTATCTCAATCCCACCCCTGGTTATAGGGGCCTCCCAGGAGAATGGTCTTCGCCCTGGCACAGAAAATGTCCTGGAAATTGTCGGCCTTGGTGCTGCCTGTGAAGTTGCAGGTGAAAAATTAGAGCAGGAAGCCAACCGCCTGCTGCAATTATCCCTTCAATTCCGGAAGGAGTTGGAGGACTTCCTGGGAAATGAGGGTATGCGGATAAATGGACACCCCCTTCATAGGCTCCCCAACACCCTCAGCGTCAGCTTTTTAGGTGTAAAAGCCAACGCACTACTGGAGGAACTGGATGAGGAAATAGCCGCCTCGGCCGGAGCAGCCTGCCATGCTGACAGCGTGGATATTTCCCCTGTATTAAAAGCCATGAATATCCAGGAGGATTGGGCAAAGGGTACTATCAGGCTCTCTCTTGGGCGTAACACAACACCGGCAGATATCCATCAGGCTGCCCGGGCCATCTCCACCGCTGTAATAAAATTACGCCGTAATTAGTTTTTAGTCAAATTCCAAGGACCTGGTAGCGTTGATAATCTCAGGCTGACCGTTGCGGCTGGCGGACCGCAAGAGGGCTTTGATAACCCGCATATTTGCAACCGCATCCTCCGCCCCATATCTCACCGGTTTGTCATTCAGAATACAATCAGAAAAGTGCTCCACCATCAATTGGTATTCATCGGCGCCGGGTATTTTAAGGTCAATAGGCTGCCCTTTTTTCTGACCTTGAAGATGGATATCCCTGCTTCCGGATAAGAATGCTCCCATGTTAAGGGAGATAGTCCCGTCCGTCCCCATAACCTGGTAGTACTGCGACCTGTCCAGAACAAAACCGCAGGTGAATTGAGCCAGCACCCCGTCTGGAAAGACAAGGTTGGCAATCATCAATTCATCCACTCCGGTTGGTGCCCAGTTGGCATATGCATATACTGTCGCTGGCTCCGATCCGGTAATGGTCCGGCAGATGCTCACGCAGTAACAGCCCACATCCATCAAGCTTCCTCCGCCCAGCTTCGGATTGTAACGGATGTCATCCCAGTTGCTCAGTCGGAATGCGAAAGCAGCTTGAATGGCGCGCAGCTTTCCGATCTCCCCATCCCGTACCATTTGGATAATTTTCTCGGTCTGGGGGTGGAAGCGGTACATGAACGCCTCCATGATTTTTACATTGCTTGCCCTGGCTGCCGCATCCATGCTTTTCACTTCCTCTGGGTCAAGACCCATCGGTTTTTCACACAAAACGTGTTTCCCGGCTTCAGCAGCCTTGACTGTCCATTCCTTGTGCAGGCTATTGGGCAGCGGTATATAAACCGCATCCACATCCTTGGATGCCAGCAGTTCTTCATAACTTCCCATGGCATGGGGGATACCCATTTCACGAGCAAACCCTTTCGCTTTACCTTTGTCACGGCTGGCAATACTGGTTACCACTGCATTCTTCGATTTTTGGATGGCAGGTATTAATCTTTTTTGCCCGATTCGGGCTGTACTGAGTATTCCCCATCTCACTTTATTATCCGGCATAGACATTCTCCAATCATTTATCCGTCTGGAACAAATATTTCCTGATTCTTTCCATCGCCTTTTTAATTTCATCTTCCGGGGTACAAAGCGAAATCCTTAAATACCCCTCCCCGTACTCACCAAATACAATACCTGGAGTTGTGCTGACCCCTGTTGCATCAAGAATTGCATCGCAGAAAGCCATGCTTCCCTGGATGTTTTCTGGTAATTTCGCCCAGACATAAAGAGCGGCCTGTGGCATATTCGTTTTAAATCCCATTGCCCGCAGCTCCCGGACAACAAGATCCCGGCGTGACTGGTAAATTCTGTTCCGCTCTAACAGCCAGTCCTGGTCCCCGGTTAACGCAGTAACGCCTGCGGAAAATAGCGGAAGGAAACTGGAAGAATCTACAAGTGTTTTATAGAGGCTAAGATGCCGGATAATTTCCGGATTTCCGGTTGCCATCCCCAATCGCCAGCCAGCCATATTATAGGTTTTTGAGAGCGAGTTGAATTCTACGGCTATCTCGCTGGCTCCCTTGATTTGTAGAATGCTGGCAGGTTGGTACCCCTCATAGCAGACATCCATGTAGGGCGCATCATGGGCAATAAGGATCCCATTCTCCCTTCCGAAATCGATAATTCGAGTCAGATCAGCCAGGGAGGCTGTCGCTCCGGTCGGATTGTTTGGATAATTAATCCACATCATGCGAGCGGATTTTACAACCCCGGCAGGGATTGCATCCAGATCCGGCAGGAAACCGTTCTCCTCCAGCAGCGGCATGAAATGTACATTCGCCCCGGCAATTTCGCTGCTGGCCTGGTAGGTTGGGTATCCTGGATTTGGTACCAGCACCCAATCCCCTGGGTTAACGATAGCCTGGCTTAGATTAAAAATACCCTCCCGGGATCCAATCAAACCGAGAACCTCCCGGGATGGGTCGAGGTCCACATCAAAACGGCTGCGGTAATAGGATGCCACTGCCTGTTTAAAAGCTGTCGTACCCCCATATGGTGCATATCCATGTGTATCGTCGCGCCTTGCCCCTTCAATCAGCGCATCAACAATGAAGGGCGCCGGCGGCATATCCGGGGAACCCATATCCAAACGGATTATTTCCATCCCGTTTGCCCGCAAATTGGCAATTTTCTGGTTGAGGGTATGGAAAAAATACGGCCTTAGGGATTCTATCCGCCGGGCTGGGTTGTAAATGGCTGGGTTGGCTGGCATGATTGCAGTCCTGAAATCCTATTATGCATATCTATTTCCGGTTATCTTCGAAGTAATCCAGCAACGCGGTTAAGCCCAGAACATAGCTGCGCCAGCCAAATCCGCATATTTGTCCAATACACACCGGAACAATTACAGAATGGCTTCTGAACGGTTCACGGCTGTAAATATTGGACATATGAACCTCCACGGCCGGCAGCTTCACAGAGGATAGGCAGTCCCGGATAGCTATGCTGGTGTAAGTATATCCTGCCGGATTGATCAGGATACCTTGAGCCCAATTTCTTGCTTCCTGGATGGCGTCCACAAGCACCCCTTCATGGTTGGATTGGATGATCTGCAATCTTGCGCTGGGGACAAATTCAACCAGCTTCCGGTTGATTTCTTCCAGTGTCACCGATCCATAAATCTCAGGTTCTCGTTCTCCCAGGAGATTCATGTTTGGTCCGTGTAAAACAAGTATTGGATATTTTTGTGTTAATTCCATTTTACTCCCCACCCATTTCTAAAATCGTATTAATTACCTGGTCAAGAGGGATATCGGCGTGAATTCTGACATCACCAATATCATGGGGTAAAATCCAGCGCAGCGTAGTTCCCTGTTTTTTCTTGTCATGGGACATGGCTTGAACGATATCATCCACCGAATAATTTGGAATGCGAACCGGAAGGTCCCAGCTGATCAATATTTTTTCCAATCTCTCAACCAGGCCCGGGGTACAGAAATTCATTTTAGCAGAGATTCTG
Source organism: uncultured Chloroflexia bacterium (assembly GCA_963747965.1). Taxonomy (GTDB): domain Bacteria; phylum Chloroflexota; class Anaerolineae; order Anaerolineales; family Anaerolineaceae; genus CAVVGZ01. Next base: position 105,519 of record CAVVGZ010000010.1, read on the forward strand.
GCGGCTGCCATCATCCCGACGCTGACACCTTCTCCATGGCGTATCCGGTAGCCGCTCAGCATTTCAAGTGCGTGGCCAAGTGTATGACCAAAGTTCAGCAAAGCTCTTTTATCCGACTCAAAAGGATCTGCCTCCACAATCGTCTTTTTTACCCGTATGGCTTTGGCGATGATTGCCTCTGCCCCCCTGCTATCCCGAAGGTATTCCCAATCCCCGGGTCTGCTTTCAAGCGCATTTAATAATTCGGGGTCTCCAATTAATCCGTGTTTGATGACTTCTGCCATTCCAGAGCGCAGTTCCTCCAGGGGCAGGGTTCTTAATACTCCGGGGTCAATTAACACCAGGGAAGGCTGCTTGAATGCCCCAACAAGGTTTTTCCCCTGCGGTAAATCAACCCCGGTTTTTCCTCCAACGCTTGAATCAACCATCGCCAGGAGGGTTGTTGGTATTTGTACAAATCCCAAACCACGCAGGTAGGTGGCTGCCGCGAAACCAGCCGCATCCCCCGTCACCCCGCCGCCCAGAGCCAGGATTGTATCCTGCCGCTGCAAACCTGTCCTCAGGAATTGGTCGTATAACGAGGAAATGCTGTGCAGTGTTTTATTCTCTTCCCCATCCGGCATCAGACAAATCGTGCAGTTTATACCCCTGGCTTTCAGGCTTTGTTTTACCCTGGCTGCATAGTAAGGTTCCACAACAGGGTTTGTGACGATGGCAGTCTGGGTGTTGGCATTAATACCCGCCTTAAGCAGCACGTCTCCGCAATGGTTTAAGAATCCTTTCCCTATCAGGATTGGATATTGCCCTCCCGGGTATTCTACATCGATCTGGACGGCCTGGCAGATGGATAGAATCCTGTCGACCACTTCATCCACGCTAAGGTCAGTGGTATCGATATGCCAGGGTATGCATTGATAAGACTTCTCCCGGATATTCATCAAACGCTCGATCCCGGACCGTAGATCAGAAGTGTTCAATAGAGGACGTACAGACCCGTCCCCTTTTCCTAAGCGCTGGACGATTGTATCAACTTCTGCTGTCAGGCAAATGAGCGTCCCGTTCTTTTCCATCATGTTCCGGTTGGCTGAATCCACCAGGGTACCCCCTCCGGTGGCGATCACCAGGTTGCTTTGCATGCATAATTCGCTGCAAAGTTGGGACTCAAGCGTACGAAAGGCATCTTCTCCCTCTTCCTTAAAAATTTTCTTGATGGATTTACCGGTTCGTTCTTCAATTACTGCGTCCATGTCCACATAGGCGCGTTTGAGCTGCCGCGCCAGCGTTTTCCCGACGGTTGTTTTCCCGGTTGCCATGAATCCGGTCAGGATGATGTTTTCCGGCATCGCAATTTCTCCGCTAGGCTGTCGCCGCCAAATTTTTCATCCAGTGCCTCTGCGAGCGTCCAGGATACCATCGCTTCCCCGATTACGGCAGCAGCAGGTACAGCGCAGATGTCCGAGCGCTGGTATTCCGGGGCAGCTGCCTCTCCGCTAAAAAGGTCGACAGACTGGTGGGCCAAACCGGTTGTGGAAATCGGTTTCATCGCAGCGCGAACAAGAAGCGCTTCACCGTTGGTCATACCCCCTTCCAGGCCTCCGGCACGGTTGGTATAACGCACTACTTTTCCCTTTATCCCCGGAAATAGATCATCGTGGACACTTGTACCCGACATGCGGGCATTTTCAAATGCCGGGCCAATCTCAACACCCTTGACTGCATGGATTGACATTACTGCCGCTGCCAGGCGGGCATCCAGCCTTCGGTCCCATTGAACATATGTGCCCAGCCCTACCGGTAATCCAACTGCAGATACAGTAAATATCCCGCCCAGGGTGTCCTTGGCCCGCCGGGCTTCGTCTATCGCTGCCCGCATTCTCTCGGATGCATCCACAAGCGGACAGCGTACATTGCTGTTTTCAGCCATCTCCCACAATTCGGGTTGAGATAAAGCAGGAATATCAGCTTCGACCTTCCCTATAGATGTTACATAACTCCCCACCAGGATATCAAATTTGGCCAGGAGCTGTTTTGCCAGTGCACCAACAGCCACCCTGGCAGCCGTCTCCCTGGCGCTTGCCCTTTCCAGTACCAGCCTGGCGTCCTGAAGGTTGTACTTTTTCATTCCGGCATAATCTGCGTGGCCCGGGCGGGGAACCCGTAAAACGGGTAGTTCTCCTGAACTCCAGCGCTCCCGCCAGTTAGCCCAATCGCGATTGTTGATTCGCAGGGAAATCGGCGCCCCGGTCGTTTGTCCATATAAAATACCACCCAGGATCTCTATCTCATCCCTTTCAATATTCTGGCGGTGGCTTCGGCCGTAACCACCCTGGCGGCGGGATAATTCATAATTGATTTCATTAAGATTTACAGCCAATCCAGAGGGAAATCCGTCAATGATTGCAGTCAGACAGGGTCCGTGGGATTCACCAGCGGTCATAAATCGAATCATTTTTATTCTCCTATTATCATCTTGCAGGTTTTTCGCATCACCTCAAGTGGTGCGGGTAATCCTGTCCATATCTGGAAAGCCTGTCCACCCTGCTGCACCAGCATCTCCAATCCACTGATGGTCACTGCGTGCGATCTCTCTGCCTGGCGGAGCAGCTTTGTCTCAAGGGGGTTGTAAACAAGGTCAAATACAGTTAGCCTGGAAGGTATGGGGATATCTTCCGGCCAGATTGACATTTCCATCTCAGGCCATGTCCCCAACGGCGTTGTATTAACCATCAAGTCGGACTGTTCAGCATTGAGTACGAGGTGATGCTCATCCAATGGGTATACAGTCAGTTTGTGGCACAAACCGGCGAAATCGTTGACCAGCTCCTGGGCGCTATCGGTGGAGCGGTTGATTATGGCAATTTCATGGATTCCCTCATTTATCAGTCCGTAAACAACTGCCCGGGCAGCGCCTCCGGATCCAATTACCAGGGCCCGCTTTCCTTTGAAATCGTTGAAACCACCTTGCTTCAGTGTGTTGATAAAGCCGGTTAAGTCTGTGTTGGTGCCGTGTAATACCGGGTCCCTTCCGGATTGGAGATGGATCATCACGGTATTAACCGCCCCCAGCTTTTCTGCGATGGGATCAATGGTATTCAGGTAGGGTAGAATCGCCTGTTTGTATGGGATGGTCACATTTACACCATGAATTCCCAGTGCAGGTAGACCTGCCAGAGCCTGTTCTAAAAATGCCGGGGCAACCGGGAAAGGCAGGTAGCGCCAGTTCAAACCAAGTGCATCAAAGGCAGCGTTATGCATCTGCGGAGATAAGCTGTGCCCTACCGGCCAACCCACCAAACCAACTAGCTTCGTTCGTGCATCAAGCATAATTTGCTCCCAGGCTTTGCATCCGTTCAATAAAACCGGGAAAGGAATCACTGATACACTCGGCCGTTTGTATCTGCACCTCCCCGTCTGACACCAGGCCTGCGACAGCCAGAGACATTGCCAGGCGGTGGTCGCCATGACTATCCAGAATAGCTCCATGAAGACGGATTGGGCCTTCAATGGTAAAACCGTCCGGCAGAGATTCGATCCTGGCGCCCATCTTTTTTAACTCGGTTGTAATGGTAAGAATCCGGTCGGTCTCTTTCACCCGCAGCTCGCTGGCATCCGAAACCGTGGTAATTCCCTCAGCCTGGGAGGCCAGCACAGCCAGCAGCGGAAATTCATCGATCATCCGTACCACAGTGTCTCCAGCCACCCGTACCCCCTTGAGAGAACTGGATTTCACCAACAAATCCGCTACCGGTTCATTTCCTTCAAGCCGCTCATTTTCAAGCGTTATCGAGGCTCCCATCTCCTTTAGAACATCCAGAAGCCCGGTCCGGGTCGCATTGATGCCAACATCCCGTATAAGCACTTCGCTATCGTTAACCAGCAAGCCCGCCGCCATGATGAAAGCTGCAGAGGAGAAATCCCCGGGAATTTTGATCGAAAAAGGGGTAAGACGGCTAGCCGGCTTAATGCTTACCGAAAGCTTGTCTGTTTCCAAATTTACACCCATTGCATTGAGCATTCGCTCGGTATGGTCGCGTGAGGGTCCGGGAGACACAACCCTGGTTTGACCCTGGGCATATAGTCCCGCCAACAGTAAAGCACTCTTAACCTGGGCGCTGGCAATGGCAAGAGTATGCTGCTGCCCCCTCAATTGCGCTCCATTAATCGTAAGCGGTCCATGCCCATCGGTTGTTGTGATTTTCGCCCCCATTTCCTTCAACGGTTGAGCTACCCTGTTCATCGGCCGGCGCAATAGCTGCTCATCCCCGCCTAAAATACTGTCAAATTCCTGTCCGGCGAGTAGTCCGGCAAGCAGGCGCATCGTCGTTCCAGACCGTACGCAGTCAAGGGCATCATTACATCCTTTCAATCCATGCAGGCCTTTTCCATGAACTCGCAGGGTTGTAGGACTCTCCCCAAGGATAGCAATACCCAGGGAACGCATGCAGCCTTTTGTAGCCAGGCAGTCTCCGCCGGTAAGAAAATTTCGTATTTCACAGGTGCCGTCTGCCAGCGCACCCAGCATCAATGCCCGGTGCGAAATGGACTTATCCCCTGGAATATCCAGGATCCCGTTTAATCTTTTTGTGTTAGAGATTCTCAAGGTTGTCATGTAAATAAATCTTCCCGACGGGCACGGACTTTCTCCAGGATTTGTCGGACAAGTTCTTCTTCTTCGGCGGCAATCAGGTGCTCCAGTTTGTCAAGCTGGCTTTTAAATTGGTTGACCGAATTTAGGATTGCTTTGCGGTTGGTTAACAGGATATCCAGCATCATGGTAATATCGCTGGCTGCCAGACGGGATGTATCGCGGAATCCGCTGGCAGCAACTTCCCAAACAAGGTCACTCTCTTCCTGGGCAGTTGCTTCTGCGGTACCAACCAGTCCGCAGGATATCAGGTAAGGCAAATGGCTGATTGCCGCTACAATCCGGTCGTGCTGTTTTGGTTCCATCATCACGGCACGTGATCCGATGGATAGCACGACCTGTTGAGCAAAAACGATCGTCTCTTCCGTCGTTTTCGAATGAGGCACAAGGATAAAGGGCTGGTGTTGGTAAAGCAGTCCATCCGCTTGCTGGATTCCAGATACCTCCCGACCGCACATCGGGTGTCCCCCAATGGAGTGCAGGTTTTCCGGAAGCCGTTCCATCCGGGATACAATCTCCCGTTTTGTGCTGCCAATATCCATCACCAGGCATGCGCCGGTGACCTGCCTGGCAACCGTATCCAATTGTCTGAGAATTGCGCGCACCGGAGTAGCCAGGATGACCGCATCTACTGTATTTAAGCTGTTTTCAATTTGATCTGCACCGTGATTAATCCAACCCCTTTCTCTGGCATAATGGACCGATTCAGCATTGCAGTCAATCCCGGTGATGCACCCGCAGTGCCCGCTCAATGCCGCAGCCAGGGATCCCCCCATTAATCCTAAACCAATGATGGCAACATGTGCTTCTGAAAGATTTTTCACAGCACTCTTCCAACCGCACTGGCAATCGGCCTCAGACCCTTCATCATTTCGGAAAAACGCGCTGGCTTGAGAGATTGTGCCCCGTCTGATAAGGCTTCCTCAGGCCGGGGGTGGACTTCAATTTCCAGTCCGTCTGCACCCGCTGCAATGGATGCCCGGGATACCGCTTCAACCAGGTCCCATTTCCCTGTAGCATGGCTGGGATCAACAATCACCGGCAGGTGGCTTAGCTGTTTTAATACCGGAACGGCATTGATATCCAGGGTGAAGCGTGTGTAGGATTCAAAGGTCCGGATTCCGCGCTCACAAAGGATCACATTCTGGTTGCCGTGCGAAAGGATGTACTCGGCTGCCATCAAAAGTTCTTCGATGGTTGACATCATACCCCTTTTAAGCAGAACCGGGCGGTGTGCTTCACCAACTGCATGCAGTAATGCATAATTTTGCATGTTGCGCGCCCCAATTTGCAGGATATCGGCATAAACGGTCACCAGGGGAACCATCTGGGGTTCCATTACTTCTGTGACAATCGGCATGCCTGTTTCCTGTTTGGCGAGCGCAAGCAGCTCCAGTCCTTCCTCCCCCAATCCCTGGAAGCTGTACGGCGACGTTCGCGGTTTATACGCTCCACCACGCAGTATCTTTGCACCAGCTGCTTTGACCTGCCTGGCTGTTTCCAGTATTTGCTCCTGGCTCTCGACAGAGCAGGGACCTGCCATGACCACCACCTCATTACCGCCGATCTGCACATCACCAACGCTTACAATGGTATTGGCAGGGTGAAAATCACGGCTGGCTAGCTTAAACGGCTTTAAAATTGGGACCGTGTGGCTCACACCATCCCAGCGGGAAATTTGTTCGCGGTCCAGCGGGCGCCCGTTGCCAATCACCCCGATAATGGTGCGTTCCTCCCCCCTGGATAAGTCCACCCGGCAGCCCAGTTGTTCAATCCGGGCTATGACATGTTCTATCTGGCCATTACTGGCCTCTTTGTTCATAACAATAATCATCATTACACCTCTCTTCAAATGCCAGGGTTAATCAATTAGTTTTCACTGCCCGTAAATGGCGTCGTTGCCGCCTGGTACGAACCGAGCAGTTTCACAAAGGAAGAGCGCCGCAGTAATCCAAGAATGGCAGCCTCCGCTTTTGGCTCCTGAGAATGACCTTCAAAATCCAGGTAAAAGATATACTGCCAGGGTTTGTTCAATCTCGGACGTGATTCAATTTTGGTCAGGTTTATATTGCGCCTGGCGAACTCCCCCAGGCATTCATATAAAACACCAGGTTTATGGGGTGTGCTGAATACCAGGGAGGTTTTGTTGCGCTGGGCATGCGGGGCCCCTTCCTTGGAAATCAGGAAAAACCTGGTGAAATTAAATTGGAAATCCTCAATTTCTTGATCGAGGATTTCCAGACCGTACAGTTCTCCGGCCAGGGCGCTGGCAATTACCGCTGTAGATGTGTCTGGTTTTGCAGCCAGCTCACGTGCGCTTCCGGCAGTATCAGGAGCAGGATCCTGGTCAAGACCGCGGCGGGCGATGTATCGCTGGCACTGAGCCAGGGCTTGAGGGTGAGATCGCACCTTTTTCAAATCGGAGACCTGTGTACCCGGATTTGCCAGCAGCATGTGGTGCACCCTGAAAATTACTTCAGCGGATATCATCAGATCATGGTCCATCAAAAGCTCGTATGAGCCTGCAACCGACCCGGCCACGGCGTTTTCGATGGGTACCATACCCATATTTGCTTCTCCGCTTTCCACTTTGGCGAATACATCTGCTAATGTCTTACAGGGGATGCTTTCTGCATCCTTTCCAAAATACTCCCGGATTGCCTCTTCCGAGTACGCTCCGGATACCCCTTGAAATGAGACTTTAACCATGAATCCTCCATCCATAAAATTAATTATTTTCCATTGATAAGATCGGGGCGCAGTTTCATTGCACCTTTTAAATAAATATGTTTAATCTGGTCTTGCTCAAGATTCGTATTGATGAGAACAACTACCCGGATGCAGTAATCCAGGCTGTCTTTGACCTTCATTTCCTGGTAACACATCAGCGGGGTGAGAGTCCAGCCCATCTCCCGCACTGCTTCAGCAGGATACGCCGCATCAAGATCCCCGGTAGCAGTGAATAAGATAGCAGCTACGTCTTCCTGCTGCAGCCTGTTCGCTGTAATGATTTGTCCCATCAATTCTTGCGTGGCACTTAGAATTTCCTGTTTTGCATTTTTATCGACGGTAATCGCCCCGCGAATGCCTCTGGTTTTCATGGCTGTCCCTTTCAAAAAAAAAGGACATGGAGTTGTTCTGCTCCATGTCCTGATCTTTTTTTTCTGTCTTTCGTTATACTTACCTGGTTCGTCTCAGCCAACATGAAGCAGCCATCATTCTCGGGATGGTAAAGTAATAATAAAAGGAGAAGGAAGTGCTTTTTTTCATGGCCGGCTTAATTGCAGAGAGATTAATTCAATACATAATACCCATTAACCCACGATTTGTCAATATTTTTTCACATTTTTTCATAGGTTATTTGAGCAGGTTATTTCACAGGTTGGGTTCTCAGGTTTTTTAAGATACATTGATTGACAATTGTTAAAACACAGGCGTTTTTACCAGAATATTGGGGCATCCACAATCCAAATTGGCAATTTACCAGCATTGTTTCATCATAAGTGACGCTGTGAAGACTGGTTATTGTAACGAAAAAAAATGATAACCTGCCTCACTTTAGTTTGACCCGTGAGCTTTTTCCAGCACTAACCAGTTTCACTTTGCTATTTCTTGGCATTTTTTGTTTACCAAAACTGATTGCAGCTGGTATCAGAAGCAGCAGCAGTAAGAATCCCAATAACAAAAAAAACATTTTCCAGGGAGCCTCACCCCCCAATTCAGGAACCAGACCGCCCGGATTGTAACTGCTTTCTCCCAGGCCATAATTACTTGCCGAACTTTCTTCTCCCAGCGTAACAATCAGGTCCCGGCGCAATCCATCCCGCAATGCGGATGGAGAGGTGTAACTGATAATATATTCACTCCTCATCATACGGTTATATTTCTCATAGATTTTCTTCAATGAGATTTCATCATCTGCAAAGCCATACTCCCCGCCAGCTTCTTTCGCCAGGTGAACCAATGCCTTTTCATCAAGGGCGGTCACATTCCCTGTTCCTTGGTTTGGATCACCAAATCCAATTGTGGATATGGATAATCCTTTTTGGCCAATAGCCATCATTACTTTTTCTGGTGTGTTTTTACTGCGATTATCCATTCCATCCGTTAACAAAATGATTGCCTTGCGACCAGGAAGCGGATTCAATATCTCCACTGCTTGCATTGCTCCATCATACATGGCGGTATCACCGGTTGCCTGGATTTTCTTGATTGAATTTTCAAGGGTGTTCTTATCCCCGGTGATTTCTTGAACATAACGCACATTGTCGCTGAAAGCAACGATGCCAGCCTGGTCATTTTCTCCCATCCTCCTTACATAGTCAGCCGCCACGATTTTTGCAATTTTCAATTTATTTCCGCTGAGCATGCTTCCAGAGGTGTCAATGGCTAAAATGGTGGTCAGTGGACCCACCTCCCCTTTTCCCAGGATCTTATCTGGCTGAATTATCTGCTCATTCTCTGTGATTATCAGACCATCAGGGTCTATTGCAAGAGGCTCGCCAGCCGAATTGGTTATGGAGATGTATGCGGTGACCACAGGAAATTGGGAGGTGTCCAATTGGGTAATCTTGATGATAGGATCCTCATCAGGAATTTGCTGAATTTCCTGGGGTAAAAGCAATCCTGTCGTAAGGACAAAAAATACTGGGATTAGGAATAATAATAAAATCCGGTTATTTCTCGACATAATTACCTCTTCTCATGATAGACAAGCTCTGTATTTCCGACAAGAATGGATTGCTTGTTTTTTAATTGGGCTATCTCTATTCGTTTCTTATCGATGAATGTCCCTGATAGGCTCATATCCTTGATTTTGAAATGAGAACCGTAACCCTTGATCATGGCATGCTGGGGGGCAATATCCGGATCCGGTAAAACCAACTCGGCTTTGAAAGCATCGCTGCCGATAAATACGCTGGGACTCTGCGGTTTCAGAAACTTATCAAGGATGAATTCCATCCCTTTTAATTTTCCACTTTTTACTTCCAGCCAGGCGCGCGAGAGCAAAAACACAATCAAAGCAGTGCAGACTCCAACCGATGCGCCGAGTAAGATCATCCCGGCGGCTTTTCCCAGGAGCGGATCATCCAATAATCCCCGGGCAGCAGAAAGTAGCAGCCCACCCAGTACTCCTCCAATCAAACCACCCAGCCCTCCTTTCCATAGTTGCGTTCCCCCGGTGATACCAGCCGCCAGGCCAATCATAAGGCCGAAAATTCCCCAACCAATTAAACGTTCCAATTCCCCCCCACCAAGCACCTGGAATAAACCCTCAGCAATTGGAAGCCCAATGGCGCCTCCAGCCAGTCCTAGCAGCCCGGTTGAGAGGCAGGAACGCAAGCCAAGAACCGGATTTCTGTTGAGGATTCCTTCGGCAAGGCCAATAAATACGCCAATGCTTAATCCTATCAATCCGCCCACTATTATTTCAGCAAGGTACAGGTTTGAGAAAAATGAAAGTCCAAGGATGTTACTGATTTGCCAGCCTATCAACCCCCCTATCGCTCCCAGGACACCATAATAAAATAAGCGCATCAACCTACTCATATATATCTCCTTGTGCTTGCAGGTTATTATGGGTTACCATATTCTTCCAGTGAACTACACTGCGGTCTTTTCCGTTTGTAAGCTCGTAAAAGCCATAATAATTTCGGGGATCAAGCAGGTTGTCCTTTTGGCGGATAAAAAATCCTCCGCTGCTTGAGAAAGGCTCAATTACAAGGGCAACCTGCCATAATTCCGGGAAAAAATTTTCGTGCAGCCAGGTATCATATTCCGATAAGAAAACTCCCATCCGGGGGTGTGTATGGAACCAACCCAATACATCTTTGGTAGATAAGTGATCATAGACATAATTGAGTAAAGTAACCTGGCTATCTTGCGTGAAGGTAAGAAAGGCGTTCCCATGTATGATTTGCTGGGCGGGTAGGATTGTATCCACAACGATGAATTGATCCCCGCTGGCTCTATCGATACGGTATTTTCCCAGCAGCCATCCTCCAACTTCATTATTTAGATCTGTCCCTGAATGTGCGCAAAAACGGATGTACGCTTTCTGTGTCACAAAGATTGATACCGCCGGTTCATTTTGGGTGATCAATGTTTTAATTGGCTGCCATTTCAGTGCACGTTTATAAGGAATTTGTGAACTGCGGTATAGACTTGTTTCATCCGTAATGATCCGTATCGGTGATGTCATATAAGTGCACCTGGTTAGATTTTTTACCTTAGAACTGGACAGATATCATATTCTTGTTGAACAAGGAACCTACCCGGCTGTGATATCAGCAGTGATCATCAACCTGTCACCCTCCGGCACATTTGCCGAGGAGAGTGTCTCGGTTTCCTGTAATTCTCTGCCCAGGGCTTTGCTGTCCAGGCGATAGTTGATCGGTCGTCCATCTGGTCCAGTGGTAGGTAGTTCAAGTGTAGTGGCAAGCTCGGGAATTAATTCTTTCACTGGAATGTCATCCGGGACTTCGGCCGTTCGGCTGCCGCCGGAGGGAAGTACTAAGGTAATATTTTTGTCAGCCATTTTGATCTCCTTTGTTTGTCTTGTCAGAATAATAAATTGCGGAAATAACCTGTCCTACTTTAGTTTCACCCGGGAGGATTTTTTAACCTCAGCCGGTTTCTTGATTTTTATTCGCTCCGGTCTTAGCAATTCCCGCTTGTCCACAGGAAAGGCACTCGGATTTTTCTGCCTGTAAGAACGGCACCAGCGTGCCGCTTCCGGGTCCCACGGGAAAGGAGGTTGGGTTGGGTCATCATGAAAATTTTTGTACTGCAGCATTTCTCCCAACATGATCAGCAGCCGGTCTAACGATCGGCTGGCAGACCACCAGGCTGAATCAATGCACACACTTCCATTGAGATGGTTGATATTGGGATGCCAGATTGGCGTTAACCATTTCATCCCCGGCCAGCGTTGGGGATATTGTCCATGCAGGTAAATCTCAACCTGATGATGTTCTCCAAATTTCGGTTTTCCCTTGCTATCCACTCCTATGATGCTCTTGCACCGGAAAGTAGCCACATAACGCTCCGGGGGAATCCCGGGGCGTACATCCAGAGGTTTTACAGAAATCAGATCGCTTTGGGCTGCCAATTTCTCTATAAGCGAATAATCTGCTTTCAAACGGCGCATTCTCGGGCTTTGGTCAATGGGGGAGGATCCTGCAGTAATGTCCGCAGAAATCATCAGACGGTCCCCGCCTGGAACCCCGGCATTTGTCAGAGTCTCCTTTTCATCCAATTCCCTTCCCAGGGCTTTGCTGTCCAAACGGTAACCCATCGGGCGTCCATCCGGTCCAACTGTCGGCAGATTCAGGAGGGAGGTTAATTCAGCCACAAGCTCCCCTGCGGAAATATCATCTGGAATTTCTGCCCGGCGTGCTCCTCCATTTGGTAATACGACAGTCACTGAAATATCTGGCATCCTATCCTCCGGAAAAATTGCAAAACATCATTGCGTGTAAATGAGGCACCTGGCAGGTACCTGTCACTTCCCAGCAGCTTTTATGGTGGCAGCTGTGACAAACCGGGCAAATAACAACACCTTGAGGGTCATTAATTTCAACCATTTCCAGGCAGTACGGACAGCGGTGTTCAACTTTACCTACCAGACGTATCCCCGGTTTTTTCTTACCCGTCTTCCGCAGAAAAGCTGCCGGCAAGATTGCCCGAAACCCATTTTTTTTATTTGTTTCGCTTCTTTGGATTTTCAGGGCAGGGAGCGCCTCTTTCGCGATTAACAGTTTCCCGGGGGCAGGGTTCTTGGAATTTTTTCCGGATTTTTCAGGGAATAATCCTTTGGAGGCATCTTCCTGCTTCTTATTGGTTGTTTTCCGGTTTATTTTGTCCACCCCTGTTGTCCATTGGACCAGGGTTTCCTGAATAATCAATGAAATCAGATTGAATGGGCAGTTTTATTTTTTGTGGTTCCTGAGATTTGGTATCTTTTCTTTCGGGCTCACCTTTTAGGCGTTGGCTGATCACCCTCCAAATCAACATGGTTGACAGGATGGTCAATCCGCCCAACAATATCTGCCAAAGCCCGTCCCAATTTATCGTATTGGACGGAGAATAATGGAAGCCGATTTTCCCACCTGAAAAATAATCAAGAAATAATAAACTGATCATCAGGCATAACCATGCACTGAGCCATGCCAACAAACCGGTTTGTTTCCGAAAGATCCACCTTGTAAATAGAGCTGCGGCAACCCCTATTCCAGTTACAACTGCGATCTTCATCGCAATACCAGGAACTACCAGGGTCCAATCCAGGAATTGTCCCAATCCCCAGGCAATTGCCAGTGTCACCAGGAAAACTAGAATCAGTTTTCCCAGCAGGGAAAACAGCTGCCCAAATACCCCCCTTACCCAACTTGTAAACCGTGCCAGGATTTGCATGATTTAATCATCCAGCAGTGAAATTCTGGACTTTCCGGATTGCATCGGATGATCATCTTCAACAAGTTCCTCGCCCAGCCGAATCTTGGGGTCTGCCAGGCTGCTTTCATTCAGTTCGGTTTTTTTGAAATGATTAAAGTGGAGAGTCTCAGATAGTGTGCCTGATAATTCATAAAAGCGGTATTCCTCTGCATTATATGCCTTCATAATGTGAAGCGGCGGAATGCCGATACTGGCCAAAGTACGTTGCAGAAATGATTCACTTCCGGTAATAGAATGAGTCATTTGAATTACCCGCAGATTTCCACAAACCGGGCAATGCGCTCCCTGATAGCTCACATGGGAGATCGGTTTTAATACATGATCGATTGTTTTACACTGCTGGCATTCCAGGGTCAGGATTAGTTCCTGGTCCAATTCCAATACACCATCAGGACCGAGATCCTGGCGGACAATCTCGTAAATTTTCTCCAGGGTGGTTTGATTTACATCCAGGGGCAGTTCCAGGATATCTCCATAATTCCAATGGCTTTCACAATCCTCACGTGCCTGGTACGAGCTGGTATACATTTCATTCGTCATACCATTAAACCGGACAACTTTGCCGGCTTCCACGGGCATATTGTGAATGATTTTTAATGCCTCCTGGGCTTGCATTGCCCCGATGATGGAGGCAATTGTTGGTGTCGTTGGGACTTTTCCCAGGAGAATATTTTCACGTGCCAGTAATGGGCATGAGTAACGCAGCGACAGGTCACGCCTGGCTTGCTCGGTAAGCGTACATTCGAAGCATGCTCCCTTACCCGGAATAAATACACGTACCAATCCTAAAAACTCCTGGATTGCTCCATCGACCCAGGGCTTGTTCATCCAGTAGCAAAAGCGGTTGACTGCCAACCTGGCTTCCCGATTATCCAGGCACCCAATCACAACATCCATTCGTCGGATGACGCCCAATCCCAATTCGGAGGTGATATCGCCATGAAAATACTGGATGTTCACCGCCGGATTCAGTTCCTTGACACGCGCTGCAGCAACTTCAGCTTTTTGACGTCCTTCATCGGATTCCCGGAACAGCACTGAACGGCTTAGATTTGCCATCTCAATGGTATCAAAGTCAACAACAAAGATATTGCCAACCCCCATCAATGCCAGGTTTTTGAGAACTTCGTTGCCGAGGGCACCGGCTCCTACCACCAGGACCCTGGCAGATTCAACTTTTTCACGCTCCCACCATGAGATTAATTTAAATGTTCCCAGTCGATCTTTTCGTAAATTCGGGATTATTAACGGTTTATCGAATTCTATAGGCAGGCGCCTGGGGCCGCTGACTGGTTCGGCATTTTTTGTCTGAATCCGTATCGGCTGTGAATCCGAATCACCATATGCCAGCTTCCTGGATTCAGTCAGGTTTTTCGGACTTATCTGGCCGACAAACCAGCCGACGCCATGCCGGCTTTCGATCAGGTCATGTTCAGCCAGGATTTTTAATGCCTCCCTCAACGTTGACCGGCTTATTCCAAATTCTCTGATCAATTCCCGTTCGGTGGGCAGTTGGGTTCTGGCTGGATAGGTACCATCCAGGATAAATGTGGCAATTTTTCCAGCAACATCATCCGTAAGGGATCTTCGAGGTCCAATTTTGATGTTCAAATTATCCGCCTGGTATTGTGGTCTGACATCTATACCACATTATAGGGTCCTTTTCTGTTCGTGTCAACAATTTTTAAGGTTGCTGTGAACAAACAACTTCTCAGGCGTTTAATAAGAGTGCAAAACCCCTGTCAATCAATTCGCTTGACAGATATTTCTATTATGGTATACTCCCCTATACTATATACGATGAGGTATTAACGATGCCCCTTTATGAATATCAATGCCATTCATGCGACAACAAATTTGAGAAAATGGTTTCCTTTTCAGCTATCCAGCAAAACCCGGAATGTCCAAACTGCCACAGCAAGGAGACACAAAAGATGATTTCCATCTTTGCCACTGGCGGCTCATCACAATACGGCACCATAAGCTCATCCGGTAACTGTTCATCAACTGGTCGATTCACCTGAGGATAGTATTTTGTGAGCTGCGGGTCAGTTCAGGTTAAAAATATTAGGGAGATGAATAAGGCGGTATCAAATGAATTTTGATAACCAAAAATCCAGGGATAGCATTCTGCAGAGATTGCGAAGAATTGAAGGCCAGGTACGCGGTGTCCAGAATATGATCCAGGAAGATCGCAGTTGTGAGGACATTATCCAGCAGATGACATCAATCCGTGCTGCTGTTAACAGCGCCAGTATTTACCTGCTGCAGGAACATGCGGTTGAGTGCCTGCTGAATAAAGAATCCGATCGTAAGGATCGCGAGGAATTTGTCCATAGTCTTTCAGCCCTTTTCGGAAAAATTCCCTGATATTTACAAAATCAGGAATATATTAAAAAGGAAAAATTGATGGAACAGGCCAGTGTGAAATGGATCCAGAACCAAACCTTTTTAGGTACGGATTCGACCAATCACTCCATCGTATTGTCCAGCGTGACAGATGGGCAAGGGGTGAAACCATCTGATATGCTGCTGGTTAGCCTTGCCGCCTGTACTGCAATAGATGTGGTTGAGATTTTGCGAAAGAAAAAAACACCGCTTAGCAATCTTGAAATCAAGGTCACAGGGGAACAAGACGCCAATCCACCCTGGGCTTTTCGGAATATTCACATGAAATTTCTGGTATCAGGAAGGGACTTGACCGAGAAAAATCTCAGCCAGGCAATTGAGCTGTCTGAAGGTAAGTATTGTTCTGTGGCAGCCACGATTCGCGGTGTCGCAAAAATTACCTGGGATTTTGAGATCCTCCCGGATTTCTTATCTTCTGAAAAGATTCAGCTGTAGACCATTTTGACCGGTACATTGTTGCTGCAGCTCAAGCCAATAAATCCTTAATTGAAACAATTCATCCCGATTTTCCATTATTGATATAATCAAAACCAGAGGTTAATCACCTCTCTTTCTTGATTAATATTTGGAGATTAGAATGACGAATCCGGGGATCATCGGTCGCTACGGCACTTTACTCAATTTGCCGGATTACAGCCGGGTTGTGACATTGTTTGAGGGGGATACTCCCTTAATCCCTTTACCGTCAGTGGCAAAAGGTTTTGGGGGAAATTTTAAGCTGTATGTAAAATACGAAGGACTAAACCCAACTGGTTCATTTAAAGACCGGGGTATGACTGCTGCCATAAGTGAAGCCTTCGGCCGGGAAGTGAAAACCATTATCTGCGCATCCACCGGTAATACTGCCGCATCGGCGGCAGCTTACGCAGCCTATGCTGGAATGAAAGCAATTGTAATCATCCCGCAGGGCAAGGTCGCTGCCGGGAAACTGGCGGGGGCAGTTGCATATGGAGCCAGGGTCATCCAGATTGAAGGATCATTTGATAATGCCCTGGACCTTGTCCTGGAGATAAGTAAAAGACATCCCATTGCCCTCGTAAATTCACTGAATCCTTATCGTTTGGAAGGGCAGAAAACTGCTGCCTTCGAGATTTGTGATTCATTAGGCTGTGCTCCAGATTGGTTGTGCCTGCCAGTGGGCAATGCCGGGAATATCACTGCCTACTGGATGGGTTTCCGCCAGTACAACCAGCTTCACCAGACAGGGTTGCCCAGAATTCTCGGGGTGCAGGCTGCTGGCTCGGCTCCGCTGGTTGTTGGACATACCATTGCAAATCCGGACACTGTTGCAACCGCCATCCGAATTGGCAAACCAGCCCGTGGGGAAGAAGCACTTCTGGCAGCAGAGCAGTCTGATGGACGCATCATCGCAGTGACAGATGAGCAAATACTCAGCGCCCAAAGTCTTCTTTCCAACAATGGCGTTTGGGTGGAACCGGCGTCGGCTGCCGGTCTGGCAGGTTTGATCAAGGAATTTGAGGCGGGCAGGCTTAATCTGCGGGATCGATGTATCGTATTAGTGTGTACAGGACACGGCATGAAAGACCCGGATATTGTCATAAAAAAGGGATTTGCACCAATAATCCTGCCTGCCAATCTTACCGCAATAGAAGAAGCGCTCCTGGGGGATGCATGAGTCCGCATTTTTTTCAAGTAAATGTGCCGGCAACTTCTGCCAACCTTGGCCCCGGTTTTGACTGCCTGGCCTTAGCCCTTGATCTTTGGAACAACACGACCTTTCAAGTGACAGGCAAAAAATTTCTCATTGAGATCCAGGGTGAAGGTGAATCATTTTTGCCGGTAGATGAAAAAAACTTGATCGTCCATTCCTTTATTCACTGCCTGGATTACCTCGGATTCCCTATCCCTGCAGGTATTGAGATATTATGCCGGAATAATATTCCGACAAGCTCAGGTCTGGGTTCAAGTGCTGCTGCAGTTCTCACTGGATTACTTGCTGCTAACTGTTTTGCCAATTATCCCTTATCCAATACAGATATTCTGGGTATCGCCCTTGATTTAGAAGGACACCCCGATAATATTAGTGCAGCTTTGCTGGGAGGGCTGGTCGCCGTAACGCTGGATGAGGGGAAATGTATTACCCACAAATATGAAATTTCGCCGTTTCATGTAGCCGTGGTACTTCCCCAGGTAGAAATCTCAACCACGGTTGCTCGTGCAATACTTCCGCAGCATTATACACGCCAGGATATCGTCTATAACCTTGGGAGGGTGGCATTAATTATTGAGGCCCTGTGCAGTGGAAATATGAGTCTCTTACAAAAAACCATGCGGGATAGGCTGCACCAGCCCTATCGGCTTCCTTACATTCCGGGTGGACAATCCGCTTTGCAGGCTGCCGGACAGTTCGATTGCGCTGTTTCACTCTCAGGAGCTGGACCGGGGTTAATCTGCTTTACAAAGGGAGACCTCCAGGAGATTACCCGGGTAATAGAATTCGAATTTCAGAAGCACGGCATTCCCTCAAAGACATGGGTGATATCTCCCACTCTTCAAGGTTCATGGATAGAAACCAAAACCTGATACTTGACCAGTCTCAACGGTAAAAGATACGCAGGATAATATTCAGCACCAGCGTGAGCAATATACTTACAACAATGGAACCGAGCAGAGGGATAACACAACTCACGCCGTTTCCTTCAATCTGGATCGTACCTGGCAATTGCTTCAACCCGCCGAATTTTCCAAAAAGCACGATCATGGCACCAACAACCGCCATGGAAATACCAATAATGATCAGCCATCTGCCAGATTGAGAAAACAAATCCATCAACAGGTTCCCTCACAAAAAACGGAAAGGTTGTCCAAAAAAATCGACCGTTCAAATTCGCTGGAATGGCCGGCCAGAAAATTGACTGCAGGAAGAATTAATTCCAGTCGGAATCTTGCGGGAAGAGATTTAAATATGGTGTTCCACGGCGGGGTTCTGCCATCATATCAGCAACCGTTTCCTTCCACTTTAGATAATGGGCTGTCAATTTGTGTAAGTCAGCATCAGCAGGGCTGCGATACACTTCATATAGGATAAATCGGGTTGGATCAGCTTTCTGCTGCAGGATATCAAACCGGACAATTCCAGGTTCAGAGACGCTGTTCTGTGCATTGAGAAGGGAAGCACTCTTAAAACCCTCCACTTTTTCCGTTTTTACTTGAATTTCAACAACCACAATATGCATTAGGTTCCTCCTTGATCCTGGTCATAAGGCTGAATCCATATAATTTTACGCCATAATCCTTTGAGCCGAAACCAGATATTAATACATTCAGGATGATGCTAATAAACAATCCGGATCGTTCAAATGGTTCATGCCATAAATCAAAGGTTCGAACCTTTCCTTTGAATTGTATACCTGGCCTATGGTATAGTATTATTAAGGTAAAATGGATATAAACCTACACGAATAAGGTTTTTCCAATAAGCTTTCTTGACGGAAGTTGCTGGCTATGCTACGATGATTTTAGTAAAGGTTTTATAAACGACCTGGAAGAGTGTTGTTCTATTAGCAGGAAGGAGATCATGCCATGAAAAAAAATTGGTTTACCATTGTTATCTTTGTCATAGCTATTCTATTAATTCTTGCAACCGTTTCCTGCCAGCGCACAGCTTCAAAAGAAGCCGTGATTACCCCGACTCTTATGGATGAATTGCCATTCCCGGTGGCAACCCAACCCCCGGTAATATTAGACGTCCTCGATAGCACACAAACAGCAATTGCTGTTCAAGGCGGGGAGGTTCAGGAAACTCAACCGACCGTAGAACCCACCGAAGAGCCACAACCCACCGCTACCTCCACCCCGGTTGTATTCCCGACCTCAACCCCGGGCAGACCGGAGACATACATCCTGCAGCAGGGCGAGTTCCTTTATTGTATCGCCCGCCGCTTCAATGTAAACCCTGCTGATTTAATCAGCCTGAATGGCATCACTGAGGGTACCATCCTCAATCCAGGAATGGAATTAAAGATCCCAACCTCCGGTACCTGGGAGTTGGGACCTCGCTATCTGAAAGAACATCCGGCCGAGTACACCGTTGTGGCCGGAGACACCATTTATAAGATCGCCTGTGATTTTGGTGATGTGTCTCCAAATGAGATCATGGATGCCAACCAGATAGAGAGTGCCGAGACTTTAATCGTCGGTCAGGTATTGCTGATACCGTAAATAAAAATATAAGAAGTTGATAGAATCCTGGGCGGGGGTTCTGCCCCCGCCATTTTTCCTACTTTGCCTATGAATTACGAAATACTTTCATCGGAAACCCAATACCGGGGTAAGATACTGGATGTAGAGCGGGTGAACGCCCGGATGCCGGACGGTAAAACAGGCACATTTGACCTGGTAGTACATAGCGATTCTGTATCCATCTTACCGCTGGATGATCATGGCAATATCTGGTTTGTTAACCAATACCGTTTGGGAGCAAAAAAAGTGCTTTTAGAACTTCCTGCGGGTGTCATGGAAAGTGGCGAAGACCCTCTTTTCTGTGCTCACCGTGAGATCCGTGAGGAAATTGGCATGGACGCCGTATCGATGGTTCTACTAGGGAAAAGCTACCTGGCGCCCGGTTACTCTACAGAAGCCATGTTTTTTTTCCTGGCCAGGGGGTTGCGAAAATCTCCTCTGCAGCAGGATGAGGATGAATTTATTGAGATTGAGAAAATCCCGGTTTCGGGTTTATCCGCCTTGCTTGAGAGAAGAATCATAGAAGACTCAAAAACCCTGGCCGCATTAATGCTTGCTTGGCCGCTGCTCAAGGTATGACCAAAATTGGTTTGGTTTCAAGCGGGGACATATTTCACCGATGACGAAATTTTGCGGTCGTGAAAAATGCCTATAAATATGACAGGGTACAGGCTGTTTGATGACCAATATTACTATCCTTATCCGCATATTTATAATAAACTGATTGATTGAGTGGTTCTTATTAATACGTGATCTCTCAATTCTTGGAGTGCATCTGGCCGGAGAAACCAATCCGAAGTTCGTGAGAATAAAAAATATGTTTTAGGAGCAAATTATATGACGCGAGAAATGATTACTATAGGTGGAAATGAAGCCGCAGCATACATAGCCTACAGATTAAATGAAGTCATTGCCATTTATCCCATCACCCCTTCCTCCGATATGGGCGAATTTGCAGACGAATGGGCAGCTAAAGGGAAAAAGAATATCTGGGGAACAGTACCTACGGTAATGGAAATGCAGTCGGAAGGTGGTGCAGCCGGTGCCTTGCATGGGGCAATGACCTCCGGTTCCCTGACTACAACTTTTACCGCATCTCAGGGTTTACTGCTGATGATCCCCAACATGTACAAAATCGCAGGTGAACTGACCCCTACCGTGATTAACGTTTCTGCCAGGTCGTTGGCTACTCATGCCCTTTCCATTTTTGGCGATCAGTCTGATATTTATTCTACCCGGGGCACTGGTTTTGCTCTCATTGCCTCACGAAGTGTCCAGGAAGCCCATGATATGGCATTGATAGCCCAGGCGTCTACACTTGAGTCTCGTATCCCTTTCCTGCACTTCTTTGATGGTTTCCGTACATCGCACGAAGTCAATAAAATTGAGCTTCTCAGTGAAGACGATATGCGCCAGATGATTGATGATCGGTTTATCATGGAACACCGTGCCAGGGCACTAACCCCTGATCGACCGACCCTGCGCGGGACAGCCCAGAATCCGGACACTTTCTTCCAGGCCAGGGAAACCGCAAATGTGTATTACAAGATGTGTCCTGAAGTCGTTGAAAAGGCTATGGACAAATTTGCATCCATTACCGGGCGTCAATATAAATTATTCCGTTATGTCGGTGCCCCGGATGCCGAACGGGTTATCATCAGCATGGGATCTGGCGCAGAAACGGTTGAAGAAACTGTCCTCTACCTGAATCAGAAAGGTGAGAAGGTAGGTGCGATAACGGTCACATTATACAGGCCATTCTCAATGGCTCATCTCATGGAAGTTTTACCCCCCTCGGTCAATAAGATTGCCATATTAGACCGCACCAAGGAACCCGGTGCCCTCGGGGAGCCCCTCTATCAAGATGTCATCACAGCAATTGAAGAGGGTTTATCTACTGGATTGGCAAAATTTGAAAAACATCCTAAACTCATCGGTGGACGTTATGGATTATCTTCAAAAGAGTTTACTCCAGCAATGGTAAAAGCTATTTTCGAAGAACTTGTAAAATCCGAGCCCTTGAACCACTTCACCGTTGGTATCGAGGATGATGTCAATCATACTAGCCTTCCTTATGACGCCACTTTTTCCATCGTCCACCCAAAGACAGTTAGCTGTGTCTTCTTTGGTTTGGGCGCAGATGGTAC
Organism: uncultured Chloroflexia bacterium; assembly: GCA_963747965.1. GTDB lineage: Bacteria > Chloroflexota > Anaerolineae > Anaerolineales > Anaerolineaceae > CAVVGZ01. The sequence goes on from CAVVGZ010000010.1 coordinate 127,380, forward strand.
CGTAGGCGCCAATAAAAACTCCATCAAGATTATCGGGGAAGAAACCCCCAACCACGCCCAGGGATATTTCGTATACGACTCCAAGAAATCCGGAACCGTGACCATTTCCCATCTGCGATTTGGGCCGCATCCAATTCGCGCTCCTTATGTAATTGGTCGTGGGGAGGCCAATTTCGTCGCGTGCCACCAATTTACCTTCCTGGAAAAACTGGATATGCTCAAATTTGCCAGGGAAGGTGGGGTGTTCCTGCTGAACAGCACTTATGGACCAGACCAGGTTTGGGATCACCTGCCGGTGGAAGTCCAGGCCGATATTATCAACAAGAAATTGAAATTTTACGTCATCGATGCCTACGATGTAGCCAACAAGACAAAAATGGGCAGCCGTATCAATACCATCATGCAGACCTGCTTTTTTGCAATCAGCGGCATTCTGCCACGCCAGGAAGCCATCGAGCAGATAAAATACAGCATTCAAAAGACATATGGGAAACGTGGAGACGCAGTCGTCCAGCAAAATTTTGCAGCAGTGGATTCCACCCTGGAAAATTTGTATGAAGTGAAAGTTCCAGCCCGGGTTACCAGCAGCATGAAACGCAAACCGGCTGTATCAGATACTGCGCCGGATTTTGTCCGCAACGTGCTGGGACCGATGATTATTCATGAAGGCGATTCCCTGCCGGTCAGTGCCTTACCCATTGATGGTGTTTTCCCGACCAATACTTCCCGTTGGGATAAACGCAACATCGGACTTGAAATTCCGGTTTGGGAATCGGATCTTTGCATTCAGTGCGGGAAATGCTCTTTTGTGTGCCCGCATGCCGTCATCCGCCAGAAAATTTACGATCCTAAATACCTTGAAACCGCCCCGGTTACCTTCAAGTCCATCCCTGCAAAATTCAAGGAATTACCAGACCAGATCTACACGATCCAGGTCTCTCCAGAGGATTGCACCGGTTGTGCATTGTGTGTTGAAGCCTGTCCCGCCAAGGATAAAACCCGGGTTGGCAGAAAAGCTATCAATATGGCGCAGCAGCAGCCCCTGCGTGAAGAGGAAAGTATCAACTGGGAATTTTTCATTAAATCTTCCCGAAGTAGACCGCTCCGCCATCTCCCCGAAGACCATTAAGAATTCTCAACTGCTTCAGCCGCTGTTTGAGTTTTCTGGAGCATGTGCCGGATGTGGTGAAACTCCTTATGTCAAACTGGTTTCCCAACTCTTCGGTGATCGGGCCATCATTGCCAATGCTACAGGATGCTCCTCCATCTATGGAGGCAATTTACCAACCACCCCGTGGGCTTCCAATATTGAAGGTCGTGGTCCGGCCTGGTCCAACTCCTTGTTCGAAGATAATGCAGAATTTGGGCTTGGGATGCGCCTGACGATTAATAAACAGAGAGATTTCGCCAGCGAATTATTGAAAGAACTTTCCAGCCAGATTGGGGAAAACCTTGTGTCGGAACTGCTTCAGGCTGACCAGACCGAGGAAATCGGCATTATTACCCAGCGCCAGAGGGTCCGTATCCTTCGGGAGGCTCTAAAAGGCATCAAAGATCCCCGCGCCCGGCACTTAGATTCACTGGCAGATTCGCTTGTAAAGAAGAGCGTCTGGATCATGGGTGGGGACGGTTGGGCTTATGACATCGGCTACGGTGGTCTGGATCATGTGCTCGCCTCCGGATTAAATGTCAATGTGCTCGTTCTGGACACCGGAGTATATTCAAACACGGGCGGACAGGCCAGCAAAGCCACACCACGTGCAGCGGTTGCAAAATTTGCAGCCAATGGCAAAGGCCTCCCCCGCAAGGATCTGGGGCGTCTCGCCATGACCTATGGTTACGTCTACGTTGCCTCGGTAGCTATGGGAGCCAACGACCAGCAAACCTTAAGGGCAATCCTTGAGGCGGAAGCCTATGAAGGACCCTCTCTCGTAATCGCATACAGTCACTGCATCGCTCATGGTTTCGACCTTAAAAAGGGCCTGGATCAGCAAAAATTAGCCGTCCTATCCGGTATCTGGCCGCTCTACCGGTTCAATCCGGACCAGATTGATAAAGGAGAAAATCCGCTCTCCCTGGATTACAAGGAACCTTCTATTACGGTGGATGAGTATGCATATAATGAAACCCGCTTTAGAATGTTGACGCAGAGTAATGAAGAGCGTGCTGAAGTATTGATGAATCTTGCCAATATTGACGTAAAACGTACCTGGAGAATTTACCAGTCAATGTCCCAGCAGGATTACAGTTTACCCAAGCAGGATGAAGATAAAAAGGAAGCATAAGAGGGAATAATGGCAGATCTAAAAACAACTTATCTTGGCCTTGAACTGAAAAACCCGGTAGTGGCGTCAGCGTCACCCTTATCGAAAAAGGTGGACACTGTTAAACGGCTGGAAGACGCTGGTGTGGGGGCTGTGGTGATGTATTCCTTATTTGAAGAGCAAATAATCCACCAGAGCCTGGAGCTGGATTATTACCTCAGCAGGCATACAGAATCCAATGCCGAGTCTTTAACCTATTTCCCAGACCTGGAAAATTATAATGTGGGTCCAGAAGTCTACCTTGAGCAAATTCAAAAACTAAAACGGAGTGTGGATATCCCGATAATTGGGAGTCTAAACGGTATATCAAGTGGCGGTTGGATTGATTATGCCAAAAAGATAGAGGAAGCTGGCGCAGATGCGCTGGAATTAAATATCTATTTCGTGCCAACAGACACCGATGTAAATAGCCAGGAACTTGAAGACACCTATACAACCCTTACTGCAAACATCAAGAATCATCTCAATATCCCTCTGTCAGTGAAAATGAATCCATTTTTCACATCCATCCCGAATATTGCCAGCAAGCTTGTTCAAGCCGGCGCAGATGGCCTTGTGATGTTCAACCGCTTCCTCCAGCCAGATATCGACCTGGAAAACATGGTTATCACACCCAACCTGATCCTGAGCACATCTGCTGAGCTGCGCCTTCCGTTGCGCTGGATTGCCATTTTATATGGCCGTATCCAGGCGGATCTGGCTCTTACCAGTGGTGTTCACAGCCGCGAAGATATGATAAAAGCCCTTATGGCTGGTGCCAAAGTGACAATGATCGCTTCCCATTTTCTAATGAACGGAATTGATAGCGCTAGAGAACTCATACTCGGGTTGAACACCTGGATGGAAACGAACGAATACGAATCTGTAAACCAAATGATTGGCAGCATGAGCCAGAAGTCCGTTGCCGAACCGGCCGCCTATGAGCGGGCAAATTACATGAAGGCGCTTACCAGTTTCGATAATCGTAGATACTAAACTTCTCGCATAAAAGCCATCCAAATCCCTGTGAGCATACACAATCACAGGGATTTTTATTATTAATTAATCTGACATAAAAAAATCCCTGTAGGTCAGGGGACCCACAGGGAATGATACCAGGTTCATTTTTAAAGGAATTATGGTACTTGGGGATTAGTCTATTACTCCATCTAAGAATCGGACAATCCGGATTTCTTCTGGCGATATATGATACGGCCGCGTTCCAGATCATAAGGTGAAATTTCGACACGTACCCGATCCCCCAATAAGATCCGGATATAGTATTTACGCATCCTGCCGGATAAATAGGCCAGTATATCATGCCCGTTGTCAAGGTGAACTTTGAATTGAGTAGCAGGAAGGGCTTCAATAACCGTCCCCTCCACTTCGATTTTATCCTCTTCTTTTACCATAAATCCTCCACATCTCTAGCTGCCTGCTAAGCAGCCAATAATCCATCCCGGGTATTTATTATTCATACGTATGGGTGGACTGGCGGCGTTTAATTCGTCGCATTGCCTTCTTTTTTTCTACTCGACGCAATTCGCTTTTGGAGATAAACCACCGTTTTCTTCGTATTGTGCTCAAGACACCGCTCTTTACAACTTTTTTGCGAAACCGTTTCAGTAATTGATCTTGTGATTCATTAGATCTAAGAATAACTGTTGCCAAATTTATTCACCTCCTCCCACCTCATAAATTTAATGTATTTTTGCTGTTAAGTAAAAATAACGGCTGTCTAATGAGACGCAGCCGTTGCCCAGGAAGAATTCTTTATCAAGACTGCAACCATCTAGTCCGAAATGCCGTCACCTCCCGGGTACCACAGTGAAATAATGATAATCCTATTGCTTTAAGGATCAACGGATTCAATAGATTATAAACTGGAAAGGGCAGCTTGTCAAATCAAGCCAGGTTTCCTGTTTCATGGTCTATTAAGCAAAAAAAGTCTCTTGGCAATGACCTACTCTCCCAGGGGGTCGCCCACCCAAGTACCATCGGCGCTGACAGTCTTAACTTCCGGGTTCGGGATGTTACCGGGTGTACCACTGTCGCTATAGTCACCAAGAGACTTTTATTTGATTGGTAAGTGAATAGCTAGATAAAATAAATGTTATAAAAAAGTATCAAGTTCTCTGCATCACAGAAGAAGCTCTCGGTCATTAGTACGGCTTAGCTTAATACATTACTGCACTTCTACATGCCGCCTATTAAGCAGGTAGTCTACCTGCGACCTTACTCCCTTGCGGGAAAATAGGGATCTAATCTTGAGGCAAGTTTCCCACTTAGATGCTTTCAGCGGTTATCTCTGCCAGACGTAGCTACCCAGCAATGCCGTTGGCACGACAACTGGCACACTAGAGGTCTGTCCACCCCGGTCCTCTCGTACTAGGGGCAGCTCCTCTCAAATCCCTTACGCCCACAGCGGATAGAGACCGACCTGTCTCACGACGGTCTGAACCCAGCTCGCGTACCGCTTTAATGGGCGAACAGCCCAACCCTTGGGACCTTATCCAGCCCCAGGATGCGATGAGCCGACATCGAGGTGCCGAGCGAAGTCGTCGATGTGAACTCTTGGACTTCACCAGCCTGTTATCCCCGGGGTAGCTTTTATCCGGTAAGCCACGGCCCTTCCACTCAGAACCGTGGGATCACTAAGCCCGACTTTCGTCTCTGCTCGACGCGTTGGTCTTGCAGTCAAGCTCCCTTATACCTTTACACTCTATGGCTGGTTTCCATTCAGCCTGAGGGAACCTTTGGGCGCCTCCGTTACCTTTTAGGAGGCGACCGCCCCAGTCAAACTGCCCACCTGGCACGGTCCCACACCCGGATTACGGTGTGTGGTTAGGGTCTAAACATGATCAGGGTGGTATTTCACCATTGGCTCTGCCAAGGCTAGCGCCCTGACTTCCCAGCCTCCCACCTATCCTACACAGATCATGCCCAAACTCAATGCCAAGCTGCAGTAAAGCTCCACGGGGTCTTTTTGTCCTGCTGCGGGTAGGCCGCATCTTCACAGCCACTTCAATTTCGCCGGGTCCCTCGTTGAGACACTGCCCTAGTTGTTACGCCATTCGTGCGGGTCGGAACTTACCCGACAAGGAATTTCGCTACCTTAGGACCGTTATAGTTACGGCCGCCGTTCACCGGGGCTTCAGTTCAAAGCTTCGCTTACGCTAACCTCTCCCTTTAACCTTCCGGCACTGGGCAGGCGTCAGCCCCTATACATCGTCTTACGACTTAGCAGAGACCTGTGGTTTTGTTAACCAGTCACTAGGGCCATTTCACTGCGACCCTCCAACGCTCAAGATAAACTTTCACGTCAAAGGGTACCCCTTCTCCCGAAGTTACGGGGTTAAATTGCCTAGTTCCTTAACGAAGGTTCTCCCGATCACCTTGGTATATTCTACCCGTCTACCAGTGTCGGTTTGCGGTACGGGCACCTGAATATCATCGCTTAGAGGCTTTTCTTGGCAGCAAGGCTTAACTCACTTATGCCTCAAGGGCTCGCCACATAGCCTCAACTCAGTCTGCGGATTTTCCAACAGACCTCAACGTCTGACGCTACATGCACCTGCACAACCAATCGCAGGCTGGTCTACCTCGCTGCGTCCCCCCATCGCTCCTTTCAGGTGGTTCCGGAATGTTGACCGGATATCCATCGCCTACGCCTCTCGGCCTCGGCTTAGGGCCCGACTAACCCGACGCGGAACAACCTGGCGTCGGAAACCTTAGACTTACGGTGAACATGATTCTCACATGTTTTACGCTACTCATGCCTGCATTCTCACTTCTGTCCACTCCAGTCGTCCTTACAGTCGACCTTCACCGTTGACAGAACGCTCCCCTACCGCTCCAGCTATTGCTGAAGCCCATGGCTTCGGTACCATGCTTAGCCCCGTTAAATTTTCCGCGCAGAATCACTTGACCAGTGAGCTGTTACGCACTCTTTAAAGGGTGGCTGCTTCTGAGCCAACCTCCTGGTTGTTTAAGTAACTCCACATCGTTTCCCACTTAGCATGGATTTAAGGACCTTAGCCGATGATCTGGGCTCTTTCCCTCTCGACCACGAAACTCATCTCCCGTAGTCCGACTATTATGCTTGGAGTACCGGCATTCGGAGTTTGATTGGGTTTGGTAAGCTCTAAGCCCCCTAGCCCATTCAGTGCTCTACCTCCGGTACTAAACACATAACGCTAGCCCTAAAGCTATTTCGGGGAGAACCAGCTATCTCCGGGTTCGTTTGGCATATCACCTCTAACCACAGCTCATCCCCTAATTTTGCAACATTAGTAGGTTCGGCCCTCCACGAGCGGTTAAACTCGCTTCAGCCTGGCCATGGTTAGCTCACCCGGTTTCGGGTCTAATCCCTGCGACTAAACGCCCTATTAAGACTCGCTTTCGCTACGGCTTCGGGTGTCACTCCCTTAACCTTGCCACAAAGATTAACTCGCAGGCTCATTCTCCAAAAGGCACGCTGTCAGGCATAGCGGCGCGCATCCGGCTTTCACCGAAGCACCGACCCGCCATTAGCCCTCCAACTGATTGTAGGCTCTCGGTTTCAGGTTCTATTTCACTCCCCTCATCGGGGTACTTTTCACCTTTCCCTCACGGTACTAGTTCACTATCGGTCGTCAAATGTATTTAGCCTTGGAGAGTGGGCTCCCCAGATTCCTGCCGAATTAGCGTGCTCGGCAGTACTCAGGTACCCAGCGGGAGGTATTCGGTTTTTATTTACGGGACTATCACCCTCTTTGGTGGGCTTTCCCAAACCCTTCTACTAACAGAATACTTTATCACTCCCATATGCCGGGCCCTACAACCCCACCTCAGCAAGCTGAGATGGTTTGGGCTATTCCCCGTTCGCTCGCCACTACTGGGGGAATGATCTCTTTTCCTCCGGGTACTTAGATGTTTCAGTTCCCCGGGTTCCCTTCATCATTCTATGTGTTCAAATAATGATACTGTTGGTTCGCAACAGTGGGTTTCCCCATTCGGAAATCCCCGGATCAGCGCCTGTTCACGGCTCCCCGAGGCTTATCGCAGTGACCCACGTCCTTCATCGGCATTTGACGCCAAGGCATCCACCGAAAGCCCTTAGTAGCTTCTTCACGTGATGCAGAGAAATTGATACTCTTTTTACACGTTTTGATGACTTGACTTGTTATTATTATTGGCCTACTTTATCTAGCTATTCAATTATTAAGGTACTTCTCGCTTTTTCAAGCTTTTGCTTGACCGGCGATGTATGTCTCTTACGCATGTGAGGGACATAAATCCCCGGTAAATACACCTTTTTAATGTACTGACAAATCGACCCGGCTCTCCGCCAGGTCGTAAACTTCCCACTGCGGTTAAGCTTTACTTTTTGTTATTGTGCAACTTTCAATTCTACCACAAATTTCTCCATCATAAATGGTTCTCTGTGGAGATGAGGGGATTCGAACCCCTGACCTCCGCCTTGCAAAGGCGGCGCTCTCCCAGCTAAGCTACATCCCCATCTCAAGGGAAGTGGGCCTTTCAGGACTCGAACCTGAGACCTTTCCCTTATCAGAGGAACGCTCTAACCAACTGAGCTAAAGGCCCAGAAGCACCTTAACCGCTGAGGAGTGATAGGAAGACTTCTGTATTTCTGGCACCATCTGCACCGCGCAGATGACGACTTGTACTGTCTGGAGCATCCGTCCTTGGACGGGCACTCTAAACTCATTAGAAAGGAGGTGATCCAGGCGCACCTTCCGGTACACCTACCTTGTTACGACTTCGTCCCAGTCACCGACCCCACCCTCGACGGCTCCCTCCCTTACGGGTTAGGATACCGGCTTCAGGTGTTGCCAGCTCCCATGACGTGACGGGCGGTGTGTACAAGGCCCGGGAACGTATTCACGGCAGTATTCTGACCTGCCGTTACTAGCAACTCCGGCTTCATGCAGGCGGGTTGCAGCCTGCAATCTGAACTGAGACCAGCTTTGGGGATTGGCTCCACCTCGCGATTTCGCAACCTGTTGTGCTGGCCATTGTAGCGTGTGTGTAGCCCAGGATATAAAGGCCATGCTGACTTGACGTCATCCTCACCTTCCTCCGGCTTGATACCGGCGGTCCCGCGTGACACGTATAACACACGGCGAGGGTTGCGCTCGTTAGCGGACTTAACCGAACATCTCACGACACGAGCTGACGACAGCCATGCAGCACCTGTAATGGCTCCCCGAGGGGTCGGTCCTCTTTCGATTTCCTACCACCACTATGTCAAACCCTGGTAAGGTTTTTCGTGTAGCATCGAATTAAACCACACGCTCCGCTGCTTGTGCGGGCCCCCGTCAATTCCTTTGAGTTTTAGCCTTGCGGCCGTAGTCCCCAGGCGGTAGACTTATCGCGTTTGCTTCGGCACTGATGGATTTTACCCCACCAACGCCAAGTCTACATCGTTTACAGCTAGGACTACCGGGGTCTCTAATCCCGTTTGCTACCCTAGCTTTCGCGTCTGAGCGTCAGTAATGGACCAGGAGGCCGCCTTCGCCACTGGTGTTCCTCCGGATATCTACGCATTTCACCACTACACCCGGAATTCCACCTCCCTCTCCCATACTCAAGCACGACAGTATTGAACGACCTCTCCCAGTTTAGCCAGGAGCTTTCACATCCAACTTATCGCGCCGCCTACACGCGCTTTACGCCCAGTAAATCCGGATAACGCTCGCCTCCTACGTTTTACCGCGGCTGCTGGCACGTAGTTAGCCGAGGCTTATTCAGAGGGTACTGTCCTTCCTCATCCCCTCTAAAAGTGCTTTACAATCCGAAGACCTTCATCGCACACGCGGCGTTGCTGCTTCAGGCTTTCGCCCATTAAGCAATATTCCCTACTGCTGCCACCCGTAGGTGTCTGGCCCGTGTTTCAGTGCCAGTGTGGGGGGTCACCCTCTCAGGTCCCCTACCCGTCATCGCCTTGGTAAGCCATTACCTTACCAACTAGCTGATGGGACGCAGGCCCCTCCCAAAGTGGATTGCTCCTTTAATCAAACGGCCTCTAATCCGTAGGATCACATGAGGTATTACCAACCGTTTCCAGTTGCTATCCCTCGCTTTGGGGCAGGTCACCAACGCGTTACTCACCCGTTCGCCACTAAGGATGCGATGCAAGCAAAGCATCCTTCGTTCGACTTGCATGTATTAGGCACGCCGCCAGCGTTCATCCTGAGCCAGGATCAAACTCTCCGCAAAATTTTTCGCCTTTTCAGGCGTTATTTACTGTTTGCGTATTACAGAAATCGACAGGTTTGTCTTTCCTATCACTCTTCAACTGTTAAGGTACTGGTTGCTCCCAAGGGGGAGATTTTACCACTTCGCCGATCTTTGTCAAGCCCATTTTTCAGACAAAACCGCCGATGCTTTTCCGTTCTGCTCGTTGGTCAACACCGGCCGCTTTTAGCTACTTGTGATGGCTATTCAATTTTTATTGATCTGCCGACTGGGCTAGATTTCACCATTGATTAAGTGGACTTTTATCTTACCTGTTTTTTTCCAGCCTGTCAAGTGTTATTCCACACTTTGCTTGTTCCAGAAGGAAATTCTCAGCTTTTGTCCGACTTATGTGGTTGTTCAGGTTCTTTCACTACAATTGTTTTGCCTCTTTATTTTCAAAGGCTGGAGGATTATACCGCGAACCCTTGCACTGTCAAGGATTTTCCAGGACAAATACCGGCAATACCTTTCTTTTTACCTTAAAATATTTGCCAATTTTTCACGTTGACTCATCCTTGCATTTCTTAGAATACTTTTAATCTCTTAAAAAAATCCTTTGATATAATTTTTCCATTATGAGTACGATTTCACATATCCGCAGGCGGAATAAATTTACTATTGAACAGTTCTTATTGGCGATTTTTATCGGTTTCAACCTCTTTTTTGCCACACTGGTCCTCCTCTACCTCGGTTTTCAGCTTTTTTATATTGGGAAAATATACCCCGGTATTTCTGTGGCCGGGATTGATGTTGGCGGCATGCAAGCCTCGGACGCTGCTCTCCGCATCAGCCAGGAATACAGGCATAATTTGGAAGGCCATGTAATATTAAGCGAAGGGCAAAATAAATGGGTTTTAACACCTGCAGACCTGGGGGTCATCGTAGACATGGAAGCATCAGCTCGCAATGCTTTTCTAATAGGACGCAGGGGAAATCCTTTTAAAATCTTTAATGATCTCTATTCATCCTGGTATTATGGTCTGGACCTGCCCCCGGTGCTAATTTATAACGAAAACCTGGCATCCCAGTATTTATCCAACCTGGCTTTGGAAATCAACCAGCCTGTCCGGGAACCCACCATGCACCTTGAAGGAACGCATGTGATCGTCCAACAGGGGCAAACCGGGCGTATTATTAACATACCAGCCAGCTTGTCCCTCATATCCAGCCAGATTCAAACCGGAAAGGACGTGGTTGTCCCGCTGGTTGTCCTTGAATCACAACCAACCATACTGGACATTGAATCCCAGGCGAAATTAGCCGAGGAGATCCTTTCTGAACCGCTTATCCTGCAGTTGCCAGATAACCTATCCGATCATCTCGGTCCATGGACAATTTCTCAGGATTATCTGGCGAATATGCTCTCTTTTGAAACCCAAAACACCGATGGAAAAAACCAATACCAACTTACCCTAAACAATCAGATTCTTCGCGGTTATCTGGATAACCTGTCGGGTATATACCAGCAGGCGGAGAACTCCCGCTTCATTTTCAATGATGACACCCACGAGTTGGAGGTTATCAAACCGGCTGTGATCGGGCAGCAATTAAATATTGATGCCAGCCTGGAAAATATTGAGGATACTTTGTTAATTAAAAACCAGCACTCGGTTGAACTGGTTCTTGATACCATAAATCCTCAGGTAACGGATGGGATGAGCGCGGAAGAACTGGGAATTACCGGGTTAGTCCATTCGGAAGCTACGTATTTCTACGGATCTAGCCCGGATAGAGTGCAGAACATTACCAAAGCAGCCAGCGAATTCCATGGGCTGTTGATCGCACCTTATGAAATATTCTCAATGGCTGGCGCTCTGGGGGATATCAGCTTGGACAATGGATATGCTGAGGCACTCATTATTTATGGAGACCAGACCATCCAGGGTGTGGGGGGAGGGGTGTGCCAGGTCAGCACCACACTTTTCCGGACAGTCTTTTTCGCTGGATATCCCATCCTGGAACGTCATCCCCATTCCTACAGGGTAAGCTACTATGAACGGGTGGCAGGCGGCGGGAGAGACGATAACCTGGCAGGTTTGGACGCAACAGTTTATGTTCCCCTGGTGGACTTTAAATTTCAAAATGATACGCCTTACTGGCTTTTGATGGAAACTTATATCAATCCAAGTTACAACTCAATCGTCTGGAAATTCTACTCTACAGATGACGGCAGGACGGTGGATTGGAGAACTACAGGTCCAATCAATATCATTCCCGCACCGGAAACAAAATATCTCGAAAACCCCGAACTGGCTGCCGGGGAAACCCGTAAAGTGGATTACAAAGCTGACGGGGCTGAAATTACTGTGAATCGGACTGTCTACCTCGATGGGAATGTGTATCTTGAGGATTCCATCTATACAAATTATCAACCCTGGGCAGAGGTGATCGAATATGGTCCGGGAACCGAGGGTTATCCTCCCGAAAATGGTGCGGATGGGGAGGACGAATAGACTATACCCGGCTGTTTTTACCTGCTCTGATCTCGGGATCGGGTTATTCCAGGGAGGCTAAACATGGTAAAATTGCACAGCATTTCTTGTTTTTCAATTTGGAGGCAATATGGTAAGCAAAGATTTATTGGAAATCCTTCGTTGTCCAGTTTGCGTTCGTGAAGAAGGCAAAGAGGGTATCTTACAACTGCATCGAGATTCTTGGCTGGTCTGCCAGGATTGCCCCAGAAAATATCCCATCGTAGAAGATATCCCTGTAATGTTGATTTCAGAAGGCGACAAGTGGACAAACACCCCACTTGCCCAGCTTCCTGTTCCTCCTCCAAACATGGATTAGTGATTTTATAAGATATTCCCCTACCAGGCAAATAAACACCAATATCATACCATTTTCTGTTTTGGTATTAATCTTGCACCATAGCTATGCAAGGAAATCCAAATTTAAATATATAAGATAGAGACGGCTTATGGCAAACAATGACTTGAGAATTCCCAAATCCAATACGAAATTAGACCCTCTTTCTATGGGTCTATTAATAGCATTTTTCATCCTGGCATTGGCAACAGCTGTAATTGCTTTCGTGGTAGTCCGCAATTTTGTTCAATCCTGGACAATGACAGATTTACCCGGTGTTGCTATCGAGTCCGAAAGTGGTGAGATCGTAATAGACTCCCAGGGAGTACCAATGACCGAACCACTTCAGCCCGCTGGCGGACTCGTGGCGGAACCATGGGACGGCAAAAGCCGCGTTACGGCCTTGATAATGGGTCTCGACTTACGCGACTGGGAAGAATCCGGAGCAGCATCCCGCTCCGATACGATGATCCTTCTGACCCTGGATCCAATATCTATGGAAGCCGGTATGTTGAATATTCCCCGCGATTTATGGGTCAATATTCCGGGCTATGGTCACGGAAAAATAAACACAGCTTACTTCCTTGGCGAAGTCAATAAACTCCCCGGCGGCGGACCTGGTCTTGCAGTTGAAACTGTGGAACAGTTCATGGGCGTGCCCATTAATTATTACGCCCAGATCGACTTCAGCACCTTTGTTCGATTTGTCGATGAGATTAATGGTGTCAAAATCACCATCGGCGAAGATGGGATGCGGCTTGATCCAATCGGACCACAAAATGATGTTTTCCTTCAACCTGGAAGATATGTATTAAATGGCGATTTGGCTCTGGCTTATGCCCGCAACCGTTATACAGCAGGCGGCGATTTTGACCGGGCTAAACGTACTCAGGAAGTAATTATGGCCATTCGGGACCGCATCCTTGAGGGGGATGGCTATTTGACAGAGATGATCTCGAAAGCTCCCCAGCTTTATACCATCCTGAAGGATGGTATTCGTACCAATATGACCCTTGGCGAGGCAGTCAAGCTCGCCCTCTTGGCTAAGGAAATAAATCCGGATGATATAAAAACGGTCACTATCCCGCCTGACGTTTTAATTGAATCAACCTCACCGGATGGATTAAGCATTTACATACCAATTCCTGATGAAATTCGCATGATCCGGGATCGGGTCTTCACCAGCGGTGCACCAATAGGTCCATATGCAGTCGCCGATGATCCAAAAGTATTAATGCAGGCTGAACAGCCAAAAGTGCGCATCCTCAATGGTACCGCAGTAGCCGGATTGGCAACCCAAACAAGCGAATACCTGCGCTCTGAGGGAATGAATATTGTTGAGGAGGCTACTGCTGATCAGATTTACGAAGAGAGCATGTTATATATCTATACCGGTAAGCCCTACTCTGCCGGTTATATTGCCGATCTAATGGATATCCATACAGGACGAGTATTTAACCAATACAATCCCGATTCTCCGATCGATATTGCCATTATTGTTGGCAATGATTGGGCATATGATAATCCAATGCCCTGAAAATACCTGACCTCACATAAAAAGTCACCCGGAAAAACGGGTGACTTTTTTATTAATGATCGGATCGTTATTGGATTTATTTATCAATGAATTATTAACAGTCTCAGGGTGTGGAATGAGGTATGATTCACCCCCGTTTAATGAGGGGAATTCTTGGAAAATATTGGGCTGGGTCCGTTTTTCTAGCCTTTTGAGAATTTTAGCCATAATCCCCCTGGCGTCCCACTTGCTTCACCCTTCCTGCAAGGGGGGATTGATAAATTTCGAATAATTTCCTCACTATCTCCCACTTGCAGGTCGTAGATGATGCCCTGCTGCATTTCGAAATTGGCAAATCCAGGATTTTCATCCGGGTATAATCCGGTAAAAAATGTGTCCTGGCCTTCATCCCAACTGACATTGATGCGCACACCAGGCATGGAATTCCCTTCTTCGTCAACAATATCGATAATCAGTAATCCGCTGTCTTCACTCGATTTACACAATTCCTCCTGCTCGGCAAGGACGAAGTTATCATTGAGTACTGGGAGCACGACTGCCTGGACGGGTGGTGTGAAGGTTGCCAACGGGGTGGATAATCGGCCAGACTGTTCCGAAGATGTTGGTGTATTGTTGACGGATTCTGTGGGGGTGGCTGGATCAACAGTTTGGCTTGGGGTTGGGGATTCCTCCTGCACAGATTGGTCAATCTGTAAATCTTCAGTCATTCCTCCCAGGTCCACCGAAAGCTTTGCCAGTGCCCGCGCCTGGTCCGGGGATCCCCCGGATGCAAGAATTTGTTGTGCTAGTACTGCCAGAGAACGTTCAGGATTTTCCTCCCTCAGGAGAGCGAGGCGGGCTTCTGCCCGGCCTTTGTCTTCATTTTCAGCATATGCCATAGCCACAAGCACCCGGTACTGGTTCTTTGATTCTGCATCCAGGGAATGGGGAGCAGCATTGGTATATTTTACAGGGTTAATTAACAATGAGTATACCAACCCGATTATTAAGCCGACCAGAATTCCGGTAATCAGGAACCAGGGCCCATGTCTTTCACTCATTTTGAGCTTCTTCCCCGGACCATAGTACCAATGCTTCGGATAGATCCATCATCAACTCCACATCTTCCGTGGAATAGCCAAGTTCTTCAGCAATTTTTACCGCATCCTGAGTTACGACAAAGGCAGACTTTTTCCCAATAGATTTAAGCCATTTCCCAGCAAGTGCCAGATCTTTATTCTCGTGGTAACTTTCGGCCACCATTAATACATAATCCGTTTTAAAATCAGATCTCAGGTTGGCAGGCTGAATTTGCGAGAACTCAACAGGATTAATCATCCAGCCGTAAAGAATCCCCATTCCTACGCCAACCACGATACTTAAAATGAATAAGATAAGTCTGGTATTCATCATCCAAAATTAAATGAAATAATTAAGAATTTGATATCGGTTTGATTATATACTTAGGATGTATAAAGATCAAACCAAAATGGATCATAATAGTCTTTCCAGCAGCCTGGAATTCCAAATCGCCCGGGATAGAGTAAATGTATAAACCGTTTGCCATGAGACACACCATCACGGAATGTTGATATATTGCAAATGAAATCAGGAAATTATGGGGATTGGTCAGCCAATACCGGAAAATTAACCGGGGACGTGGCAGAAGATCTTAGTTGGGAATGTACCAGGGTGTATATTTGCAGACTTAACAAAATAATCCCGGAAAGTAAGCATCCTTTCCCCATGCACAAACCGTCTTTTGCATACACCTTAAGGGTTCCTCAATAATTTGAAAGGCAGGGATTTTTCATGAAAAAGATAATCATTTCATCTCATAATCCCGTAAAAATGGAAGCAGCTCTCCGGGGATTTCAAGAAATGTTTGCTGCGGTGGAATTTTGTATAGAGGGCATCCAGGTGGAATCTGGAGTAAGCGACCAACCCCTCTCTGATAGGGAGACCTTCCAGGGTGCTTGTACGCGGGCGCAGAATGCCCGTTTATCCAGGCCAGATGGTGAATACTGGGTGGGTATAGAAGGAGGAGTGGAAGAAAATCATGGAGAATTCGAGGTTTTTGCCTGGATTGTAATCCTATCCTCCAGCCAGATTGGCAAAAGCAGAACTGGGACTTTCTTTCTTCCGGATAAGCTTGCCCGATTAATCCGCCTTGGGAAAGAGTTGGGGGATGCGGATGATATTGTTTTCAAAAGAGAAAATTCCAAGCAGGGTAAAGGAGCTATTGGTTTGCTATCCGGAAATGTGATTGACCGGGAAGTCTACTACCGGCACGCAATTATCCTTGCTCTGGTCCCATTTAAGAACCCTGACCTGTATCCAACACGCCATTCACAAGTATTAAAATAAACGCATGTGAACAGATGGTATGGGAAAATTCGATCATCCTTTTGGCGGGCTGAACAAACCATCCGGATTTGTACCCAGCATCCCCGCTTCATATGAAAGTGCGTCCACACGTGAAAACGATTGTATTTGCCCCAATGTAAAAAGGGAATAACCCTTTAATTTCTTTAGATACCGTTCAATCCTATCCACTCCCCGATCATCCCACATCCAATCGAAACGGTCGAACATCTCCAAATTGATTAATCTTGTGTATCTGCGCATAGTCTTTATTCCATCCACATTGTAGAAATCTTCAAAATAGGATAGTACAAGTTCCCGCATGGTTCTATAAATAGGTTCTCGATAACGCAAACCGTTGAAATTGGATTTTGCCAGTGCCCCATAGTTACCCTTAATCTGGAAAACTGCCAGCACATGGTCATCATCCAATCCCGTTTCCGGGAGAATATCTATAATAAGGGGGGGATGCCCAAGCCGCCCCAACGCCATAGCCCCGAACACTCCCCCATCCAGGCAGTGCGATTGCATCTCATGCATGACCCGTACCGGGCTTCGGTTCTTCTCTTCCCCGCTGTATGCAATTGTATTCAGATATTCCTGGATCTTTAATGGAGTGTCCAGTCTGTTTAAGACGTCTCTTTGCGCAGGTGTTAAATGCTCTTCAATTCTTTTCATTATCCATCTCTGCTTGGTCAGGGAATCTTCTGTTTCGTCCGTAATTTTATCAGGGAAAAATCCTTGAGGGAAAAATTCCGGACAGATTACTTTTCTGCCAGTACAATAATGCGGTCCTGATCGTTGAAGGCTACTTTTTCCGCCTTATTGGGATTCAGGACAATACCAAAATTCTTTTCCGGTGAGCCAGCCTGTTCAGTAAGCCGGTATCCAATTGCCGCCTCATTACGCCTGGTTGCAGACTCAATCACAGTATAAAAATTTATCGGTATGCCGGTCTTAACATAAGAGCCGGCTGGTTTTAAATATATTTCTGAACCCTCAGCAGAGAATAAATCCTGGAACACCGAATTAATCCTTTTATTCTCTTCCACCTGGGCCATCATCAGGCTGATCAACCGGTCGCTGACAATGAAATCATCCGCCCTGGTTGTTTCTGCCAGGCGGCTGTTTTTAACATCCAGAATCTCCGATACAATAGAATATCGGTACCCAAAGGTCTCGGCCATATTCCTTAATTGAAGCAGAGCAAGCAGAGTGAGAGAATCCGCTTCCTGAACAGGCAGTTGGTCCGAGTAACTTAATAAAATGATGTGATCAAAATTTGCCAGTTTTAAATCCAACAAGGTATCCCGGTCATAGATCTCACCGAATTCAAATTGGATTTTGATGTTTTTTAGACCAGTCTCCAATCGTTCAATAGTTTGCTTGACCTCCTTGATATTTGCTACCACGTGGACCCTGGATTCTGGCGCGGCATAATGATCAACCTGTTTCAGGATGTTTACAGAATTCCAATTCCAGCCTAGCATGAGGATATTCTCTTTTTTGGTTATAACCGGAATATGCGGAAGTACCATTCCAGAATCAACCAGCGATTTTAGATCCGGTTCACAGAATGATTGGATATCATCACCGGAGATAACAATGATTTGGTCACCCGGATTGATAACTGTATCCATGGGTGGATTTAACCGAGGGCCATTCACCCGGTCCACCAACCCCATCACAGCACAATTTTCATAAGCATACAACGCAGTCCTGAAGGGACTTCCCGTCAAGCCGCCAGGATCAAAGAAATATATTTCATTCTTTTCAAAATCAAGCATGTCAGAATAAATGACTGAAAGTCCATTCTGGCGCGAGGTCTGGGCAATTATGCGTGAGATGACATCGCTGATATACACCCATTCCACTTCCCCCCTTCCTAATATCTCGGTAACCTGCCGGTTTTGCGGGAAGCGGATGCCCGCAACAATATGGTGGGGTTCAAACCGCCGGTTTGGATCTTTGGTGATTGCCAGAACTGTTTTTATCACTTCTACATCTGCCAATCGCCCGCTCTGGGGCGTGATAATTATTGAACGCGCAGACTCAATACTGGCAAGTTTTAGATCAGTCATATCCATGGGATTCCCGGTCCGGCACAGGATGGTTGTTGAACCGGTGGCGCTTATTTTTTGCCGGATTTCATCTTCCATGCGGGATTTATCTTCCTGGCCGAGAATTACCAGGGTAGATTTTGGCTTATCCAGGTTTGCAGAAATAATCTCCTTGATAAGGGTAAAAATTTGGCTGGACCATCCCAATAATACAATATGTCCGCTTTCTACAACCTCGGACTTTCCCTTTTTCAATTCTGCAAGTTTGCTTTGTATGGCATTGGCCACCAGGCCAATAAAATTGCTGATTAGAAATATACTGCTCAGCGCAATCGCAAAACTTAAGATCCGGTAACCCCAATCCGAGTCCCTTCCACCAATTGATCCGGATCCCATCGTTCCTAATAGAGAGAACCAGAAAGCCTCAATAAAGTTCATGGGGGGGGCATCCCCCGGAGCCAACCTGGTCACGACAAGTAACAGGGTCCACAACAAGATCACCAGAAGAGAACCTATTGCAAGGCCGGCAATAATCACAGATGGGCCGCGGGAAAAAAATTTGTCAAATTCATAATGCAAGCGTTTAGAAAATTTCACTTTCTTTTTCATGCTTGTTCTCCTTTCTGGATATTCCAGGACCTTCGATAACGTATTAGGATTCGTATGAGATGATTTTGCTAAAATATTGATTATTATGGCTGGTTTTTTAAATGCTGGTCAAAGAAATCCACGCTGCGCCGCATTGCCAATTCAAATGAATTTGAGATATTATGATTATCACCGGGGTATGCATAATATTCAACTAATCCCCCAGCGAGGGTTATTTGTTCTGCCAGCTGTTCTGAAAAACGGATGGGAACTGTCTCATCATTCTCCCCGTGATGGAGTTGGATCGGACCCGAGAGGTCATTCAGGTAGCTGTTGGCTGAGATTGAATTCCAGAATTCGGGATTCTCGTCAGGGTTTCCATACCTTGTTGCCAGGTCCCTCCGCCAGTATCCGCGGGTGGACGGGATTGCAGTCAGGCTGCCCGTGCTCCTTCTCCAATTAAATGCCAGATCTTCATAAGTGCCCACTACACCACCCCAGATTACCCCGGCCTGTATATCACCGGCGATAACCATGCTTCGTAAAGTAATATACCCCCCCATTGAGTGTCCCCACATCCCAATTCTTCCTTTATCCACGACAGGAAGCTTCTTAAGCGATGTCAAAGCATTTAAAACATCGATAGTGTATCCAGGATTGCCGTATGCCCCACCGGAGGATCCTTCGGATTCTCCATGGCCGCGATAGTCCGGTCTGAAAACAATATATCCACTGTTAGCCAACCTGTCCATATATGCAGTGTATCTTTCAGTTGACACATATTCTTTGGGGGGTATATATCCATGATTAAAAATTATTGCCGGCCAACCGGCGGCCGGAACATCACCTTTCGGTATGGTCATATAAGCATAGATCGTCAGGTCTTCGGATTGATAAGATACAAGGTATCGGTTATAGAGGTCATAGGAAGGCAGGGTTTCCTCAAAAACGATATCACTGCCCGGGTAGTTCCTGGCACGAAGGTAAGCAATGGATAAAGGATGGAGGTCAGGAGTGGGAGTTAGGCTCGGAAGAGGCGGTGTGCCGGTTAGCATGGTTTGGGAAGGCGTAAATGTTGCCCTCCGGACAACAGCTGTGGGAGGTACAGGCGCCTGGTTTTCATCCAGGGATTGAGGCCCCAATCCTGTAGACGAGCACGAAACCAGAAGTACGGCTGTCATCCCTGCCATCAGTAGGCTGGATATCCTGAATTTGTGTTGATATACTTTCATAATTTAGGTATATTATATCTTAATTGTCAACAGGTATCATTCTCATGCAATATTTCTTATAATTATTAATCGACAGGTCATCTTTGTCAGCCGCGATAATATTTTTACAAAATGAGGAGTAAAAGATGGACCCCAAAATCCAGCAAACAGCCTTTGGATCCATTCAGATTGGCGATGAAAAATACAGTCACGATGTTCTTATTTCACTCGACGGTTCTATCAATAAACGACAAAAGAAACTATCTAAAGAGGTTTTTGGTACTTCGCATGTGATATCCCTTGCAGAAGCAGAATTTATCTACGAAGATGGGGCGGATATTTTGATTTTGGGATGTGGATTTATGGACAGGGTTAAACTCTCCGATGAAGCATTGCAGTTTTTTGAACAGCATCATTTAAAAACATATCTTGAACCCACCCCAAAAGCCGCTGACCGTTGGAATGAGACCAGCGGTAACGTAATTGGATTATTTCACATCACTTGTTAATGGGATACACTTATTGTAGAAACCATTTTAAGAAATAGGGTATATATTCATAAAACCTGGAGGAGGCAGAATGGCTCATTCCCTTGTAGAACAATTGCGATTCACTCGCGGTGAATTCATGCGGTGCATTGATGGCATCACGGAGGATGAAGCCCAGCAGCGGATTTTGCCGATGAATGCCATCAGCTGGATGATTGGCCATCTGGCAGACCAGGAAAACAAATACTGGGTAGCCGGAGGCCTTGGAAAAATCATTTATCCAGATCTGAACGAACAGGTCGGATACGGAAAACCTCCTTCTACCCCGGCCCTTTCAGAAATGTTAGCCGTCTGGAGGGAAATCACAAACACTGCGGATATTTACCTGGAAAGCCTTACCCCGCCTATTATGGAAACAAAAATGGCGATCCAGGGCACTACCCGCAAGGATAACATTGGTTCCATGCTTTACCGGAATATCTATCATTACTGGTTCCACCTTGGAGAAGCTTATTCCATACGCCAGCTGCTTGGCCATACAAACCTGCCGAGTTTTGTAGGAAATATGACCAGTTATTCCTACCAGCCAGAAAAGCAGTAGCATCCAGGCAGCCATCATTTGATCTCCGCGGTTGCCCTTTTCTTAACATCAATCTATAAAATAATAAATACATCCATATGTGTGCGTGAGGGAAACCGTCTAATTTAACCACGCTGGCAGGAATGAGTTCTCGTTCGGTTTTGTAACCAACACCCACCAAACCGGGTATCCATAACAGCCCGGCCCAGAAAATCCCTTTTACCTGGTTCTGTTTGACTGCCATCACCGTCTGGAAAGATACAGCCGCATCACTGACGAAAGAAATAAATTTTTCTCTGCCGATAGATTAAAATCAATGTATGAATGTGTTTCACTCACATAAATCTCCCCTTCAAAGGCTATATTTTGTATTGGCTAACAAGAAAATCATCCTCGTGGCAGGGTTGAGCACAGCAGTTTTATTATTCCTAATCCATAACAGCTCAAATAAGTACTTACCTGAAAACGCCCCTGGAATCATCGCCATCCAATTTTGCACAACACCGGATACATTCATGGCTGTACTAAGACAATGGGGGGAGGCAGGGGTAACCGGATACCGGGAACATCTCTGGCTGGATTACCTGTTTCCAGCAGCCTATGCAATTTTTTTTGCCAGCCTGATTGCTTGGATGGATAGGAAAAGAACGATTTCAACCGGTAAAATCCCCATTATCTTCAGCTTTCCCCTGGTTGCAGGTTTATTGGATTGGTTGGAAAATACCATTCACCTGCAGTTACTCCAGAATCCAACTGCCATAAATGCTGTGCTGATCTTCAGTGCATTTGTTATTTCTTCCACAAAGTGGCTTTTATTGTTTGTCACCGTAATATATATTCTTATTCGCTTTCTAAAGTTGATCATGCGGGAGACTTGATAACCTGCAGTTCTGAAAAGCAGCATATTGGATTCTCTGGAACAATACTAATTATTCATCCATAAAATAGATAACGATCCAAATTGCAAATGGAATGAGTAAGCATCGTGCGGAAAGGAAAAACAACATGGAGAATTTAGCGGTCGACCCTGTTGTAAATTGGCTGCTGGAAGAAGAAAATCCATCTGTCCGCTATTTCACCCTTACCGATCTGCTTGCCGTCCCTAAAAACGATCCTATGGCTATAAATAGCTATAAATCAATATATAGCAGTGGCCCGGTTCCAAAAATACTGGGAAAGCAGAATCCCGGAGGATATTGGGAAGAACCGGAACATTTTTATGTTAAAGGGAAATATCGCGGAACGGTGTGGACCATGCTGCTGCTGGCAGAACTTGGGGTTAATGGGGAACAGGAGAATGTCCTGCAGGCAGCAGAATTTCTTTTCAATTTTGTCCAGGATCCAGAGAGTGGGGCCTTTACATACCGCAGTCACGATGGGGTGCCTGTACCGGGTGCAACCATCCCATGCCTGACAGCAAATATGACCTGGTGCCTGCTCCGTTTTGGTTACCTGGATGATCCCAGGCTGCAGAGCGCCATTCGATGGCTGACCACCTGCATGCGCTTTGATGATGGAAGTGGCAATCCCCCTGCATCCTATCCCTATCATGGAAAAGAAAGCTGCTGGGGAAAACACACTTGCATGATGGCTGTTGTAAAGACCCTCAAGGCACTTTCCCAAATCCCTCCCAATATAAGGTCTGAGCAAGTCACGAGCACGATTGAGGCTGGGGTCGAGTTTATCCTGAAACACCATATCTATAAGCGCAGTCATAATTTGGATGAAACCGCCAATACCCATTGGCTTAACTTTGGCTTCCCATTAATGTGGAACAGTGATGCGTTAGAAATGCTTTCGATCCTCCTTGAATTGGGTATTCGCGATTGGCGCATGGGTGACAGCATTGAATTGGTACGCTCAAAGCAAAACCGTGGAGGAATTTGGCTCCTGGAAAGCAGTTATAATGGCCGCTTCCAGGTACATATCGAGGCTAAGGGCAAGCCAAGTAAATGGATCACACTTAAAGCGCTTGGTGCATTAAATGAAGCAGTTCAGGCAGGTTTGTAATACAATTTGAGTTACCAAACACAGTTTCGTTGTTTGTCCGCTTCTTAGATTGATCATCAATTTTTTGGAGACACACCATTGAATCCAGGTAAAACTGAGGCGGATTTATACCAGTTCCTCGCAGACAACCACATCGAATATATACGTTTTGACCACCCGCCGGTTTACACCTGCGAACAGGCATCCCTCGAACTCCCGAATGCGCCTGGCGCAAAAATCAAGAACCTTTTACTGTCGAGCCCAGAAACGGGCAGGCTTTATTTACTCGTAGCCGCCCAGGATAAAAGGATCCACTTCAAGAAACTTGCAAAATTAATGGGGGAAAAAAACCTGCGGTTTGCCAGCCCGGAAAACCTGTTGGAGTTCCTGGGGGTTGAACAGGGAGCCGTTACCTTGCTGGGTATTATCAACGACTCCGAAGAAAAGGTGACCCTCTTGATGGACAGTGACCTGAAAAAAGCAGACGCCCTGCAGTGCCACCCCCTGGTAAATACAGCCACCCTGGTGATCCCGGGTCAGGATGTCACCAGGTTTCTTACCCTGCTCAACCACCCTCCTGTCTACATTTCAGATTTTGCTTATCCAGCGGGATAATCCATTTGCCCTGGTGGTTTAAACAATCCGCAGGAATGGATCGCATTAATGTGGTTGCAGCTGCGATTTATCTTACAGGAATTCCACCATCTCCCCGGTAATGATCAGCCCCTGCCCATCCGTTTTGCCATTTGCTGGACAAAGTCGGCTGTTATCTCTGCAATACCTTGTTCCCGTGCCCGCTCATTGATTACCCTTTGAGCCATGCGCCTGGCAAATGGTGGAATACGTTTCAGCCGCTCCTCTGCCTCTGCAGTCCAGGGAATATCCTGGGGGTCCACCGATTTGTTTTCTTCCGGCAGGATAATTGGATGATCATTTGATCTGGTAATTAATAAATTGCGATTAATCAGGCGGGCTAGATTGTGTGAATTTGATCCAATCAGAGAGCCTTCCTGCCGGTGAAGTCCCCATCTCCCCACAACAACGAAACTGGCATTTGTGAGAGCTGCATAATGGTTAATTTGTGGGTACACCTTGCCAGCTAAAACCTTGGTGTGCATATCCATCCCCAGAGATCGGGCATAAAGTGCCGCCTGGTGAACACCGCTCGCATAGATCTTTTCCAGACCCTGGTCAATTATCTCATCATGAAGTTTTTCCTGGGCGGGAAAATCGAAGCGTTGTTTGTCCTTTTCCGGGAGGGATCCGGAAATTGTTCTAAACACACCCAGGTGAAAGAAAGGATCATAGACAGCTATACCATGCACTTCACCACCGTCCAATTTTGCCAGGTTGACAGCTGTATGAACTGCGGCAAATGAATCCTGGCTGCCATCCACTCCTACAACAATGGGATGTTCCTTCAATACCCAGGGTTGGCGGATGATCATCAAATCTGAATTTTCTGCGTGCAGCAGGATTCGCTCAGTCAAACCGCCCAGCTGGCTTTCTTCAACACGTCCGTGTCCCCAGGCACCCATCACGATTAAATCAGGCTTGTAGTCAGCAATGAGATTTAATAGTTTGAGATAATTCGATCCTTCCGGGGTAATTCCTTTGCATACAAAACCGCTTTTTTCTGCTGACTGAAATAATGGAGCCAGGTAAGCATCCGAAATGAGCTGCATCCCATCCGTGATAAGGTTCTCATGGGTGCTGCGTAATTGTCCCAGTTTCTGTTCTTCCTGATAACGGTCAGGCAAACCATTTTCCATCTGCTCAAATCGCTCGCGGTGTAGTTTCGCTGCGTATACATGGCAGCCAAGTACTTCGCATTGGGAGATTTTCCCGCCCAGTGTTTGAACCGTTTCTAATGCTAGGTTGGACCACAAAGATCCGTCTAAGGCTATAAGTATCTTTTTGTACACAATCATTTCCTGGGGTAAGGAGTCTTGTCTTTTATCCCGACGATGTGAAAGAGATAACCCAATGAATATCGGGGTTGGTAAATATGGAACGCATCCCGGGAAAACATCTGGCGGGCAGCCAGAAGAAATCGATAATAGACATTCTCGTGATCAATCAATTCTGCAATTGCATTAAACTGATAGCTTGGATAACGGGGTGCATCGCCAGTGAAAAGCAGAGCGCAGAATGGATTGGATTGAAGGTTTTGGAGAGTCTGGCCGTCAAATATTTCCAATCCCCCGAGCATCCAGGGGTCAAAGAACGCCTCATCACAGTAAAATTCTCTCAAAGCCTGGAGACGGCGGTCCAATGTCACTTCCCATGGATCGTTTTGGGTTTCTTCCACAGCCCGTTCAAAAAGGTGGCTGAACCGTTCTACAACATCCATTTTTGGGAGTAGCCCTACCCCGCGGGTCGCCAGGTTAATAGAAAAAAATCCATCGTTCCAGCTTGCCAGAACGGGTAAATGGGCCGGCTGGGATTTAACTGCCGCGGAACCCGATTTTTGGAGAGTATTAATCATCTCCATCCGTGCAGTGGACTGCCATTCAAAAAATGGCTGTGGCAGTTTCTCTTTATTAAAGGTATGTTCCTCGTGATCCCGTGATACGTTTATGCTCTCGCAATTAATAATCAAATGAACTGGCAATTATAAAAAATTCCTTTCCTACCAATAAAATAGTTCAATAATTGGTCATTATCAAAATCCGGATGAATTGAGACCAGAACTGCCACCATTTTATCCGAATTCCGTGATTCATTTATCGTACAATTCTTCGAATTCCACATCTCTGCGGGATTCGATTTCAACATGCAGGTGCAGTTCTGAGATGGAATAACTTCAGGCTGCTTCCCTTGGGTGATATCCTTTCACACTTGGTGTTCAGAAAAGCAGTTCCTATTCAATTTGGTCGAGAGGAATATCCAGTAAATAGGAGATAATCAAATATAGTTCCTCATCCGTTCCTCCAAATGGAGGCATGGCTACATTTGCCTGACCGCGCGGATCTCGCAGGAATTTTTGCAAGTCAGCAGGATCAGGATGGCGGGTTTTTGCTTTCTCAGCCGCATTCCCGGCAAGGCCGGGATGGCATCCACCGCAGTTCCGGTCAAACAGGGGTTTGCCGGATGAGCCGCCGGCTTCCTGAATCTGGGCCGGGAAGGAAACCACCTGTCCCTGCTTGTCGATCACACCGGCAATGGAGAAGGTCTTGCGTTCCAGGGATCGGGTAATCCCCATCAACCATACCGCCAGGAACACAGGCACAATAATCAATACTACGGTGCTCCCGGGGCTAAGTTTCAATCCAATCTGGTTTAAGAAATAGATAAAAACAAGGGGAACAAGACCGGCCAGGATGCCTGCCAACCAGATCGGGGTTAACTCACCGCCCATCAGCATCGCCTGCCCTTCCGGACGTACAGCAAAAATGCGGATAATTCCAATCGGTATCTGTATCAGCAGGGCTGCAGTGATCAACTTTGTGCTCCATTTGATCGCATAACGGTGATATTCAGCCTGGTCGTCATTTTTCCGCCAGGCAGGGATCAGGTTAAGGATGATGATCAAAACGCCAATTAGTGCCACACCTGCACCCATGCGGTGCAGAAGGGACGGGAAAAACACAGGGTTCAGGAATGCATTGATCGTCCCCCCTTCTTGCGGCCAGCTCCCCGGGTTATTGATGAAACCCGTCATAGATGTGAAAACCATATATGGTAGAAATGGCAGAACCGCTCCGATGGTACCCCATAAGCGGTGATTTCCATTTGGATTATCCCAGTTTAGGTAATATGCAAATTGAAACGCCAACCCGCCTGTAAAACCAAAAAGTTGCAAAACAATCAACCAGAAAAACTGGTTGAATAACAGGGTTATAACCAGGGGTTTCAATCCGATTAATAGAACGACCACACCGCTTCCCAGAACAGCGCCCACTACACCCACTTCCAGACCAATTTTTAATAGGTTTTTCGCCATGCGCAGGAGATATTCATTCCTGGTACGTAAGGCATACCCTTCCATCAACAAAACTACAAGCGGTACCAATCCCCCGACGCTAACCATAGTAAAGTGAATTAATGCCATTAATCCGATCATCAAGCTCTGGGTGTTGGGCGAGATTTGAGGTCCGATCATGCTTTTTCTCCTATTGCGGGCTTATGAGAAAATTTACCAGGGTTTCCATATCTTCCGGTGTAACCGCGATCAGGGGCATCCCTGCCGGAGGATTCTGAATCAGGGTCTTGATTTCTTCAGCCGTCAAACGATCACCAACCTCGGTCAGTTCCGGTCCTACCTGCCCTCCTTGTCCGTCGTAGGTATGGCAGCCAATGCAGGAGTACTGCTGGAACAGGGCAAAACCGGGATCTGTAATCCCAGTTGTCGGTTCCGCCTGGGGTGCTGTGGATGTCTCAACCATTATTTGAGGTTGGGCAGTTGGTGAAATTTCCTGCTGCTGAGCCTCCTCTTTAGCAAAAGCGTTTTTCATCATTTCACTCATGGTCTCATTGCCATACATCAGGCCGTACACCAGGTAAGGTTTGCGGGCACGTTCCCGCGAAAATCCCATGAATGCGTTGGTAGATAAAATCATTAAAACCGAGGTTATCAGGATTAATTTTCCAAAGACAGTTACCCCTTTCCTGGGATATTGCACAGCAAGAAACCAGGCGATCAGGATAGCCAATGTCGCCAGGAGGATTCCGCCAAACCAAAAAACAAATAATTCTCCCCCCAGGAATTTTGGTACAACAGATCCTTCAGGAGCAGCAAATCGGGTCCCAACTTCAAGAGAATAGAGGTACCAGACACCAGGTAGAAACTGTATTGCGGTTGCAATGAGTGCCCATTTGCCGGCATAATTTAGTGCCCAGATGCCATATTCCTTTTCTTCTTCATTTTTTGCCCGGGAGTGTTTCCAGATGGCATAGATGATGAGGAAAAATCCTGTAATCGAGAATGCTGCTATTGCCCGGTGGGTAAAACTGGCAAAGAAGGAAGGATTAAAAATTGCATCAAATATGTTGTGGGTTTCTGCCCAGCTGCCAGGGGTGAGCATGAATGAAGCCAGCCCGTTGATTAAGAATCCGCTCATCCAGGCCCCAAATACTCCCAGTAGACCATAAACCATGTGCAGCGGCCTGTGTGCCATCCGGTCATAGGTATATCTATAGATTGCAATGAAGATGGTCTCCATCAGGAAGAAACTGATTTCAATTAATAACGGCCAGAAAAAAATACGGGCTGTGGTGGAAAAAAAGGTTGGGAATAATCCTATGTTGGTTGCCACAAGGGCAATTCCGCCGAAAGCGCCCACTCCAACTGTCACAAGAACCATTACGGATAGTTGCTTGGAAAGTGTGTCATAGCGATGATCGCCTGTCTTTTTTCCCAACCACTCGGATATGACAGCGATAATTGGCGCTCCCATCACAAAATTTACAAAGAATGGAATGTGAAGTAGTGCAACCAGGGCGATCAATCCACTTCGACCTAAAATTGGTACATTAATGGGTGGCCACTCCATAAGATTCCTCCGTAATTGGATGGATATGGTCTTAAACTTCTGAAATTAATGTTCGAGAAGTGATCATACCGGGAAGGATATTTGACATTATAGACAACATCACTAGGAAATGGAGCCTTGCTCCAGATGTACTAAATTGTAGCATGAAAATAAATCCCGATAATTCTTTCAGAAAAATCAGGTGACCTGGGAATCGGATGATATTCTTTGGATATTTCATCACCCCATTTATCCACTGGCGGGATTATCCTTGCTTTTCAATATTGCGAATTTGAGTTTCCAGGCCTTTAATTCTCTCTTTCTGGACGTAGATTACCTCTCTCACAATATCCCCTAATGAAATCATCCCGATCACTTTCTCCTCCTGATCAACAACAGGCAGGTGACGTATGTGATGATTGGTCATCAATTCCATTGCCTCATAGATTGTCTGGCTTGGATGGATGGTTATCACTTTTGAGGTCATAATCTCTGAAACTTTGGTATCTTTGGATGCTTTCCCTTCCAGAATAATTTTTCGGGCATAATCCCTTTCTGAAAATATCCCGGCCAGTTTTTCTCCTTCCAACACTACCAGGGCGCCCACTTCTTTCGCAGCCATGATTCGTAATGCATCGAACACGGATGCCTGTGGATTTACTGACCAGACATCGTAACCTTTAATTTGTAATATGTTATGGATAATAGAATTCATTGCGGACCACTCCTGAAAGATTTTCCCTTTGACGGGTTCTGATTAAATAGTATCATAAAACCCACCTAAGCATGTCGCTAATAACCCTGATGTCTTGTTATCGATGCGTGTTGGATTCACCATTGCAAATTCACCAATAATTTTATGGCTTAAATGAGGAAAGGTAGTCAATTAGTAATGAGCCTCACAGGTTGAGAAGTCCGTTATATAGACAAGGGAAATTTGGATGTATTTAAGAAAAACCTGCCGAAACATCTTATAAAAATCCAGGTTCTCTACTTCAAATACATATCAGCTTTTCATAACCAGGGATACGCCAACGGCACCCGGTCCAATGTGAGAACCAATTACTGGGGTAACCTCTTCCTCAATCACGTCTCGTTTTTGTTGTAAGAAATTTGCGAGCCGGTTTTTTACTTGTTGCAGCGTCTCTTGAGGGGCATGGGTATGGACAAATGCCAGCTTTTCAAAGGGGGCCAATCTTTCAACCTCTTCTGTTAGCCGCTTTAAAGCCTGCTTTTGGGTACGGATCATTTCCAGTTTGATCACACCACCCGTCATCCTGATCATTGGTTTGATATCCAGCATGGTTCCAAGCCTGAACTTAAAATGCGACAGGCGGCCGGACCTCCGCAAGTACTCCAATGTATCCAGCACAGCAATGGTGTGTGTACGGCGAATCGTCTCCCTGATGGTATGAACAACCTCTTCCATTGATTTATCAGCTGCTGCCACCGAATTCCCGATCATTGTCAACAATCCCGTCCCAAGCGATAAATTTCCGCCATCGATTACCTCAATTGGGAAATCCTTGATGGATTCGGCAGCCAGCCTGGCAACATTATGAACATTACTCAGGCTTGAGGCGACATGCACCGAGACAATCCCTGTTGCTCCTTCATCGATCAAGGTCTGATAGATCTTGACAAATGTTGCAATACCAGGTGCCGAGGTTGTTGGAGGGCTTTCCATGACCGGTAAGCGCTCATAAAACTCTTTGCGGGTAATATCGATACCATCCAGATAACTTTCATCCCCAATATTTATATATAAGGGAATTACTGAAATGCCCAAATTCTCGGCTGTTGATTTACTCAGATCGCTTGCGCTGTCGGTCACCAATTTTATGGTCACATAGCCTCTTTTTTTCCGTTAATTATCTCTAATTGTATTACAATATGAACCGTTTTGGGTAGAAATATCTAAAGAGGGACAGTAAAATCTCCAATTATCCTCCCTTTGAAGGTCTCTCCCCTGAATGATTTACAGGAGTCAGTCCGGAGGGAGACTATCCCCCTGGATTACTGATATCCCGGTTTTCTGCCGGGGCAGGTGGGTTTTCCACGGGCTCTTGGGGTATCAAAAACATGAGAATCAGGTAAAGAAACAACCCATTACCACCCAAAAAAAGTAATAGCACAAAGAGTATCCGCACAACGGTGGGATCTACACTTAGATACTCGGCGATTCCACCACAAACACCCGCTATCATCTTTTCGTCCCTGCTGCGATATAATTTTTTTGAATTCATAGTAAATCTCCTTTGCCAATTAATACGCATTTTGATGCATCTGGTTGCAGGGTCATTTGTTGCCTCGTATATGCCAGATCACTTTTCCAATTAGATCTTCCTTATTTATCACCCCGAATGAATTGCTATTGGTGCTATCGCTATGCAAACCAGAAACGCTGAGTTCACCTTTCTCTGTGTTTTTGGAATCAACAATTTTTATCATTCGTCCGAGTATTCTCTGATTAAATACAACCACATCACCCCGGATTATGGAATTAAAAAGCCAGGGAGGCTTATAGATAATGACATAGTCTCCTGGCTTGATTTTAGGATACAGGCTGTTTCCTGCAATTCTAATAATTCTAAACATTAAAGGTCGGGATATACCACCAATTCCTCCGGTTTATAAGGGGCTTTAACCTTCTTGGTTTTCATACCTTTTGTATCCCAGAAAATTTCGGCAAATTCATTAACCGCTTCAAGCAGATTCACAGCAGTTTCACGGTCAGCTGTCTGGCGTGCCTTGGAACCAAGCTGCATGATTTTATGCACCAATCCGTGCACCTGGGGATATTTTTCGAGATGATTTGCTTTTAAATAATCGCCCCAGATCACCCGGATTTCATGTTTACAGATTTCGGCATGTTCCTCTTTTACAGCCACATACCGGGACATACTGTTCTGGAATTCCAGTGTATCGGTTTTATGTTCTTTTACCAGACCCTCCATCAAATCCACCATACGGATTACAGTCAGGGCTGCCAGTTGTGCACGGTGCGGATCATAAATTCCGCAAGGAATATCACAGTGGGCCTGTGCCACCTCAAAATTTACTTTCTTATCAATTGAACTCAATACTTTGTATATCATCATGATCTCCCTTTTCTTGAAATTTGGTTATTATTGGTAAGTTTGTATTTATTTTAAATCACCGTATCCCTGGAGTCTGTCGGGATTTATTACTCGGCTTCTATTGAAACGATCTGGCCTGAATTGTTGACCAGTAAAACCCATTGGCTGCCGGGAATCAACTGTTCGTAGAGGTCTTCATCCGAAAAAGTGTATGTCATCTGTCCTTCATCCGTGGAAAAGATGGCTGAATAGCTTTCCCGGGTATCTCCAAGCCTTTCATTGGCTTCAAGCTGCGGGTTTGGCCATTGCGGGCTTCGATCAGATCCTTGCAAAATCACTTGATCAACTACCTGCCACTCTTCAACAGTGTAGTTACAATATTCGAGGTATACCTCATAAACACAGTCTTGAATAACTTCTGCATACCCGCTGCCTGTATCAACTGTGTACGGTGTACCACAGGCTTCAACCGAATTCTCCACTGGTTCATCTTCAGAGTGATGGTAGCGGTCTTCACAGCTGCCGATGGAAGCATTGGCTGGAATCTGGTCAATAAAAGCCTGGCGATTCACCGGTTTCAATCCCTGGATAAAAACCAGGCGCTCCCACCCGGCTGACTGTAAAGTGGCTTCCACTCCCTCCGTTTTACCGCCAGCGGATAACAAAGTAACAATTAATATCAGCCCAAGAATTCCCAACACTGCAGCGATTACACAGCCTATTCCAGGTTTCATCGGGGCTTTTTCTGGTTTCACGGCAGGGGGTGCAGCTGCTTTCCTTTCAAGTGGCGCTCCGCAATTTTCACACTGATATGCTGTATCCACATTCATAGCCCCGCAGGATGGACAGGCTACCTGTTTTTGAGGTCCAGTCTGGTATGCCCCCATAACCTGGCCTTCCTCTCTAATTTTGCCTTCCTGCAAATCGCCCCCGCATTGTCCGCAAAACTTGGCATCCCCAAAATTGCGTGTTCCACAAAATGCACAGTGGATATCAGGTCCTGCTTTGGCTCTGCGGATCTCCTCCTCATCCTTTATCAGATCCTGGCGTTCGGGCTGCTCAAACTTAACATCTGCTGGTTGGGCTGCCCCGCAGCCGGTACAGAACTTGTTCGGACCCGGGTTTTTTGTTCCACAATTAGGACAAAGCCATTGCAGCTTGATGAAGCCAATTGATTTTTTCGCCATAAAGTTGCCCCGAATCCTTTCAGACTAATCCAGTAAAGAATACTCCAGGATTATTAATCAAATTCATTAAAATTATAGAGAAAAATGTTCATCCTGTCTACTGGGAAAGATGACCTTATTGACCTTATCATTATACTCTCCGGCATAGCGCTTTGCTTCCCCTTATCGCATGCCCTCCCGAGGGGAAAGTTGTGTTCAAGCATTCGCTGATATAAATCGCCAGGTACCTTGTTATCCGGGACCTATATTTATTAATACAAACCATTTGATCCTGTGGAGGAGGATTACCATTGGTAATCTACCATGTTGGGGGAAATATCATTTAGCAGAACCTGATCTTAAGGGATTGCCGGGAAATTAATTAATGGATGGAACCCGATAATTTCTGCAGTACTTCATGACGGATATTGGTTGGAATCGCCTGGCGATTTGCCTCCAGAAAATCATTTACTTCTATTGGATATCGTTTTGACAGTTCCCGCAAAGCCCAGGATAAAGCCTTCCTTACCATTCTGTCAGGATCCCCCTTTAATCGATTACAGATATCAAGCGTGCGGGTTAGATCTCCCTTCCCTCCCCTTGATTTCAAATTTAGTGGAATTGTGGAAACAAGTGCTGCCCGGCGCCACCAGGGATTATCACTTTCCGTCCAATTTTGAATCGTCTCATCCGGAATTTTCCCATTTTGCCAACATTTACCCGACAATAAGGTGGAATAGGTATCTACGGATGCCCAATTATCCATGCCCTGCCCCAGTTGAATGAGATCGTTCTCCGTGAGGGCTTGCATTGCATGGGCATTCTCATTAATCATTAAATAGGCAAACTGCCTGGCTTCAAATATCTGGCTGTCAACCAGTGCTTTCCCAAGCGCAACCACATCTTCACCATCTGCCAGTAACAACCGGGGATGTTCCACCTTGACATACTGCCGCAGGATCGGGGCACGGATACCCAATACCCGCATCCTTGTTGAAAAATACCTTTTTAGGGTTTCAGCATCCTCGGGATTTGCAGCCTGTGTAAGATATGCCAGAATTCTGCGGACCCAATCTTGCTGGTGAATAGCTTTACCTCTTTGACCTATTTATCCTGGAAAACCAAATACCCTGATAAGTCCAGCCGGGAACGGTAAATGATCAAGCAAGCAAGGCTTTCACCGATGCCACTGCCCGGCTGGCATCCGGGGCATACCCGTCCGCTCCAATCGATTGGGCATAATCGGCGGTTAATGGGGCTCCGCCAACAATCACTTTTACATCCTGGCGTATACCAGCTGTCTGAAGTGCTTGGATGGTATCTTTCATCTTCGGCATTGTGGTGGTGAGCAGTGCAGACATGGCAACCACTTGAGCTCCTGTAGATTTCACTGCTTCTACAAACTGATCCGGTGACACATCGGATCCAAGATCAATTATCTCAAATGCGGCCCCTTCCAACATCATGCACACCAGGTTCTTCCCGATGTCGTGTAGATCTCCTTTTACCGTACCGGCCACAACCTTACCGCTTGATTGGACATTGGACTTTACCAGGTACGGTTTCAAGAAAACCAGGCCGGTTTTCATGGCTCGAGCGGCAACCAGCATTTCCGGAACAAAATAATCCCCATCCTCAAAAAGACGGCCTACTTCACTCATCGCTGCGACCATTCCCTCATCAAGGATCCGTCCAGGTTCAATTCCTTCATCCAGCGCCTGTTGAACAAGCGGTGGAATCGGTTCATTTCGTTCAACCTCAACTATTGCTTTATAAAGTGCCTCAAGCGATTTTTCCATGCAAACTCCTTTACCCGATTATGTTATTAGTTTATTCTAAGCTGAAGGCGTTTCATCCGGTTCTTCACAAAAATGATTAATCAATCCCTCTTTGGTTTTCAATAATTCACCGATGCTATAATCATATCAAATAAATGATGAATGGAGGGCTTGATGAACCTGCCAACATGGCCCTGGAAACCCGATCCCGATTATACCCGGCTGTTAAAACACTTGTCCCGTACCGGTCGGAGTGATTTTGTCCCACTCCTGGAGTTCCTGGTTGACCCGGAGATCAT
This sequence comes from uncultured Chloroflexia bacterium, assembly GCA_963747965.1. Taxonomy (GTDB): domain Bacteria; phylum Chloroflexota; class Anaerolineae; order Anaerolineales; family Anaerolineaceae; genus CAVVGZ01. The sequence goes on from CAVVGZ010000010.1 coordinate 162,326, forward strand.
AAAGGCATTGTCGGATGGATTATTTCCGGGTAATCCTTTCCATGGCCGGACGCCCGTTGAAAAAAATCTGGATAGTACCATGTGGGTATATTATAAACTCGGATACGATGCCTTGCGCGCCAAGCCAATTTTGGACCTTCCCTTTAAGAAAATGAATGTCAACGACACAGCCATGTATTCGCGTGGTTCCCGCAGTTGGGTAAATGAGGGGACTGGACCCATAACCAACTGGCAGGAATTCGAGCAGTATCCGTGGCCATCTCCTGCCGATGCCGATTGTTCACAATTGGAGTACGTGTCCAGGAATCTTCCTGAAGGAATGGCTATCCTTGCCAAAGCGTATGGTATCTTTGAACAGGCGACCAATCTTATGGGGTATCAGACCTTTGCAGAGAGCCTTTACGATCAGCCGGATTTGATTCAGGCTATCTTCGACAGAATTGAGCAGGTTTATTTGCCGCTAAACCAGGCAATTATCCAGATGGAGCGCGTAATTGGTTTGTGGATCGGGGATGATATGGGTTTTAGAACCGGCACACTCGCAGCCCCTAAACATCTGCGGCAGTATGTCTTCCCAATTCATAAAAAAATCGCCAATGCCTGTCATGAGCACGGAAAATTATTCCTGATGCACTCCTGCGGCAACCTTTCCGGGATCATGGATGAACTGATTAAGGATGTATGCATTGACAGCAAGCATTCCTTTGAGGATGCCATTCAACCGGTGGAGACTTTCTGCAGCCAATATGGAAATCGCATTTCTGTTATTGGGGGGGTGGATGTCGATTTACTGGCACGCAGCACACCGCAGCAAATCCGAGGGCGCGTCCAGGCCATCCTGGAAACCTGTGCCCCGACCGGTTCCTATATGCTTGGAAGTGGAAACAGTATTACCAATTATGTACCTGTTGAGAATTTCCTGGCCATGATCGATGAAGGCTGGCGTTTCAACCAGTCGATATCCGGTCTGGCAGGCTGATGCATTTCGGCATGATTTGCATGTTATTCGATAGGAAATTCCACTTCTGGAAGGTATCCCAACTAAGGTGTTTTATTCAGTGTCAAGGTCAACATCAGCCGGCATGCCAGGCTTCAGCGCCAGGGTTGGATTGGATAGGTTTAATTTCACTGCGTAAACCGTATTTTTCCGCCCCTTAACTGTTTGGACATTGCGCGGGGTGAACTCCGCTTCATCAGCAATATGGATCACCGTGCCCCAAAATACCTCCCCCGGAAATGAGTCTACTGTAACCGGATACACACCCCCAAGGGAAATTTGGCCATAACGTTCTTCCGGAACATAGACTGTCAGGGATATATCATGCAAATCAGCAACAACAAACAGGGTGCTTCCACCCAGGGCGACCTCTCCCGGTTCAATAGCCCTTGTCAGCACAATCCCGTTGATTGGTGAGCGTACTTTTTCCGTGTATCCCGGTGCCGCCCCGGTGACTCCTCTCACACTGGCGAGAAGCTGGTTTTGGTAGACTTGCTCTCCCTCTGAAACATAAACATCGCGTGCTGTACCACCCATCACCACCCCAAGGTTGACTTCATTCGCTTCGATGGTGCCTGTCACAATGGATTCATTGGCGCTGGAATAGTTTTGGAGGAAATAATAACTTCCAATGATAATCCCTGCCGTTAGGATGACGAGAACCGGGATGAGCCTTTTTCGATTATTTTTCATCATTCACCTGCTGATCCAAATTTTTTATCTGTCAAAGCTGGCTGATCCAGCATGCCGCATTTAAGGTAATTATTCCTTGCCCTTTACCAGAGACATAAAAATATCTTCCATAATCGGTTGACTTGGCTCAATTTTAATATTTTGCAAACCTGAATCGGCTATTTTTGCAGCCAATCCCGTCTGCGTGATATCCGCTGAAGTGTGCACCCGCAGGTGATCTCCAGCCAGGCTCGCATTAAAGACGCCTGGTACAGTTTCAATACGATTCAGCGTGCTCAACAATGGACCTGTCCCATCCTGTTCCCCACCCTCGATGAGAATCTCCCACATTTTGCCCGGGAACGTCTCCCGAAGCCTGGTGGGTGTATCCAGTGCCAGGAGCCTTCCATTATTGAGAATTCCAACCTGGCTGCAATTTTCAGCTTCATCCATGTAGTGCGTGGTAACCAGGATGGTGATGCCGTTTTCCACAAGATTATAAATCAGATCCCAAAATGTACGCCGCGCATTGGGGTCCACCCCGGAGGTTGGCTCATCCAGCAGCAGCAGCCTGGGCCGGTGCACAATTGCTGATGCCAGGGCTGCCCTCTGGCGCCACCCGGTAGAAAGCGTTCTTATCTGCCGGTCGGCCGCTTCTTCCAGGTTAAGCTCTGACAGAAGTTCGTCCACCCTGTGAGAGTCAGTAACCCCATAGACTCCTGCATAAAAATCCAGATTTTCCCTGGTGGTCAATTCATGGTATAGAGCAAATTTTTGTGACATGTACCCGGTAGATGCCCGTACATTGAGAGATTGTTTTGTTGAATCAAAACCTAAAACACTGGCGGTCCCCTCCGTTGGGGTGAGGAGTCCAAGCAGCATGCGGATCGTAGTAGTTTTTCCAGAGCCGTTCGGGCCCAGGTACCCAACTACCTGTCCGGGTTCAATCTCAAATGAAAGGTGGTCCACAGCCAGGAAACTTCCGAAGAAACGGGTAAGATTACTTACCGAGATAACCGGGGTCATGAATCCTCCCCGGTTGCAATATTAACATCGATCAAAGCCCGGGAGTTGGTTAAACCGATAAATATATCCTCCAGCAAAGGTTTGATCACTTCTAATCGATAAACAATTCCCCCAGCCCGCGGAATTTCTTCTGAAAGCTGTGCAATCACCCGCTCATGCTCCCCTGGATGTACCCGTAAGTGCAGCCGGTCACCAAACCTTTGAGCATCTTCTACCGCCGGATTCTGCATCGCCAGCTGTCTGAGAAGATTATTGGGTGTACCTGTCAATTCCAGCACCCGGTTATGCAGGATTTCTCTCAGCTTGCGCGGGGATCCTTCGCAGATGATCCGTCCATCCAGCATAAAACCAACCTTGGAGCAGCGTGATGCTTCATCCATATAGGGTGTGCATAACATTACCGAAACCCCTTGCTCTCCGGCCAGCCGGATGATCAGCTGCCAGAAATCCTGGCGGGTGATCGGATCCACACCGGTGGTTGGTTCATCGAGCAGCAAGAGTCGCGGTTGGTTCACCAGGGCGCAGGCCAGGGACAATTTTTGCTTCATGCCGCCGGAAAGCTGCCCGGCCAGCCGGTTTTCAAAGGCATCCAGGCCGACAAATGCCAAATTTTGGCGCGATCTCTCCAGCCAGTCGCTGCTGGAAAGACCCCGCATTTCTGCCAGAAAACGGATATTTTCCAGCACGGTAAGGTCTTCATAAAGAGAGAACCGTTGGGAAAGATAGCCAATCTGGGTTCGGGCTTCCTCTGGCTGGCGATCCATGGGGTATCCTGCTATCACCACACTGCCAGCCTGAATCCGGAAAGCACCACAAATCAAGCGTAAAGTTGTTGTCTTTCCCGCTCCATCAGGACCAACCAGTCCGTAAATTTCACCCTTTACTAAACGGAGGGTAACATCATCGACCACCCGGCGGGAGCCAAAGGCATGCGAGAGATGGGTAACAACCAGAACGGGTTCTTCCATGATTAATCCAGCTGCTTTCTGAAACGCATGGCTGCTGCAGATACCATAAATACGGCAAAAATTGTCAGAGCGATGATTTCAGGGTACAAAATATTCACCCCGGTTCCTTTTAGAATGATGCCTCGCACAATGATCAGGAAATATCGCAGGGGGATTACGTAACTGACCGCTTGCAGAAATTTCGGCATGGCTGCCAGAGGAAACATGAATCCGGAGAGAAAAATGGTTGGCAGGAGAGTGAACATGGTGAGTAACATGGCCTCCTGCTGGGTATTGGCAACAGTGGAGATCAATAAACCAATTGAAAGGGTCGTGGCAAGGAATAGCCCGGCCAGCACAAGCAGCAGCATCAGGTTGCCATTAATGGGGACCTGGAATAACAATACACCCGCCACCAGGATTTCTACCGTATCAAAAAATGCGATCAAGGCATAGGGTATCAGCTTCCCTGCTACCAGTTCCCAGGGACGGATTGGTGTGACGATCAACTGTTCTATGGTCCCCCTCTCACGCTCCCGCACAATCGATGTCGCAGTCAGGAAAGTGGTTAAAAACTGCAGGATCATACCAATCAGCGCCGGAATCATATAATACGCAGTTACCATGCCGGGGTTGTACCACACCTGGGTGCGGATGTCGATTGGAAGCTGGTTCTGCCCGAAACGGGCTGACCGCACGGCAGCTATCTTTGTGGACAGCGCCTGCCCAATCAGAACTGCCGCAGACAATTCGGTACCAGCAATATTCGGGTCGGAGCCATCAATAATGAAAGCAACCTGTGCAGTTCTCCCCGACGCTAAATTTTTGCTGTATTCCGGCGGGATGATAATGGCAGCGCGCGCCTTGTTGCTTTCTATCAGATAGTTCATCTCATCTTCACTGGTTATGAAGTAATCCAGGGTGAAGTAATCCGATGACTTTAAACGCCTCAATCAGCGCGCGCGATTGGCTGGATTGGTCGCGGTCCAATACCGCCAGGGGTATGTTTCGTACATCATTGGTGATTGCATATCCAAGGATAAAAAGCATAAAAACCGGGTAAAGCAGGGTCAGCGCAAGGGTGCGGGGGTCCCTTACAATCTGGATAAACTCTTTGCGGATAAGCGACTTGAGCCGCAGGTTCATAGACCTTCTCCCGCAATGATTTCGTTATCCTCAAGAATTCCGTAGAGGTAAAGGTCGATATATTGGTCCAGCGAATCATCCTCTGCTGTGAAATAACCGGATGATTTCATGAATATTTCGGTGACATAAAAGGAAAAAAACAACCCTCCGAAAGACCTTGCCAGGGTAACTGGCGGTATACCGCGCAGCCTGCCGCGCTTATTTTCTAATATGCTTGGAAGTTTCAGCGCATTTGGCAGAATCATCTGGAACAATTCAGGAATATGCTTGGACCTGAATTCAACAATCTCAATAAACATCAAGTTGAGATAATCAGGACGTTTGCGCAGCTCATCGACCATACCGTGTGCTACAGATTGGACGATTTGAGCGATTGTCTCCCCCTTGGCATCCAGAAACAGGGGGAATAGTTCGTGGTAGGGATGTTTGGTTCGGAGAACTTCCCTCCAGATATCTTCCTTGGTCTGGAAATGGTTATAGATAGCCCCAACTGTCACCCCGGCCACTTTGCTGATCGCTCGCATAGCGGTTGCATTATAGCCATTCTCAATGAATAACCGGTATGCTGCCTCGAGAATCCTGATGCGGGTTTCTATACTTTTTTCACGGGAGGAGCGTGGCATAAATAATCCATTCTGTTTAGATAACGAATGTTCATTATTTATTATAAGGATATTGCACAAAAAATCAATGGTCAAATGACAGGTTTTCCCCCAAGTCTCCGGTCTTTACTTAATTCAAAACGCTCACCAGGGCTGGTGAGCGTTTTGAATTTACTTCAGCTGCGCTTAAAGTGACGTTACACTTTCCAGGGTTGCAGTTACAACCAGGCGCTTGTCATAGACTTGAGATCCAGAATTCCAATTTGTACAGGTAATCAGGGTGACCTGTGGAGAGCTGGTCGGGTCAGTTACAGAAGCATCGGTCGGCTCCACTTCCATGGTATCGGTATAGACGTAGACATAAGTGTACTTTTCGGTAGAGAGGTAAATTTTGTCGCCTGACTTCAGTTTATCCAGGGAATTGAAGGGTCCAAGGATACCTCCGCTGAGGGTTACATGCCCGGCCAGCACAGTGTTACTGCCAAGCCCCGGCCAGGATGAATCTCCCAGCCAGGCTACCTGTTGTCTGAGTCCGGTCAACGGCCATGTCGTTCCATCAAAGGGAATGAAATCCACATCGGTATTGACTCCAATGGATGGGATTAAGATATGTATCACCGGGGTGGAGTCAGGTTCCCCGCTGACCGCCGGATAGCCGGTTAATCCTTCAGCCTCGGCTGGGGGAACAGGCAGGCTATAAGCCGGCATGGGTTCCGGGGGCTCAGGGGTGCTGTGCGGCACGATGACCAGCTCACCGGAAGGAAGCATTGTGGTCGCTCCCTGCCACTCCGGTGCTGCCGGGGTTGCTTCCGCCGCCGTTCCCGGCTGACCGGGCTGTCCAGGCTGAGCGGGTTGACCAGCTGGTGTACTGGCACCAGGTTGATCCGCGATGTCGATGGAGGCTGTTTTATCAACCTGATTTGCCGGCCAGGTCACCATATATAATCCCAGCAAAATTGTCCAGGCCAGTAAACCCAGGCTCATCGGAATCGCCCCGGTTAACAGCCTCTGGCTTTTATTCGCCGGATAATTAGACTGCCTGCTGCCGCTGGCATTTGTCTGATACCAACGGTACAGGCCGTACCCAATTAATCCGATTCCTAAAATTGCCAGCAGCCAGTAGCTCAGCCAGGTGAAAAGATTGACCGGAGGTCCACCCTCCCCTGTATTTGGCAGGGTCTTGGCAGCCAGTATCCGGAAGTAAACCACATTGGAATTTTCAGAGGCGCTCACCCCGAAGCTGTTGTGGCTTAACACCGCAAAGTTCGGTATATCCACGGACACAGTGGCTGCGGCATTAATTTTTGCGGTGATTTTTAAGGTCACCGTTTCACCGACAGCCACCGCCCCGACGCTGAAGGTTGCCGTCCTCCCGCTGAATGTAGCACTTCCCTTGGTAGTTGTCACCGAGGAAATATCCAGGTAAGAGGAAATCGTGTCGGTAACCACCACGTTGCTGGCTGTTCCGCTTCCAGAATTGGTCACCACCATCGTGTAGGTCACCGTTTCACCGGTCTTTCCCTCACTGGGGCTGACAGACTTGGTGATTTTTGGATCGACCACGATCAGCACCCGGTCCCATTTCGCCTCATTGGTCTCGGATTTGGAGGCCGAACTGGTTTCATCCGCCAGGCTGCCATCCCCATCGGTATCCGCCACCGCACTCCCCTTGTTGATCACCTGGTTGGTGGAGTCGCTTACCGTTACCTTGAAGGTGATCACCAACTCGTTGCTGGCCGCAGACTCAGTAGTCTTATCCTTGTCTGGACCCATGGTACCCAGCCAGACGATCTTCTTGGCTGCTGAATCGTAGCTGCAGCTGGTGGTTGTAGAGGTGCCGCGCACTTCACAGGTCAGGCTGTCATTCACATACGTGGTGCCGGATGCCAGTGTATCGCTGATCGTCGTTAGCAGCGGCGTATCGTTGCCGCTGTTGATCCATACCATGCGCCAGGTCAGTTCCGGCAGCTTGGTGGAGTCCACCGTCTTGCTTCCCGTCGGTGGCAGTTTTCCAGCAGACGTGCCAAAGTAGTGTGCCAGGTCCGTATCACTGTACGGTGTGGCGTTGTATGTCCCGGTGGCCGTGGCGGTGTTGGAGTGCTGCCCGGCAGCCCAGGTCAGCTTGCCGTAGCAGGTGAAGCTGGCACTGGCAGCCAGGGACGCCGGGATGCTGCAGGCTGTGCTCAGGTTGGATTGGTAGAAGCTGGTCATATCCGTGTCAGTTAGACTGATCCCGGTAAGAGTCACGTTTCCAGTATTGGTCACCGTGAAGCGGAAGCGCGGGTCTGTCCCGCTCGCCAGGTTCGGTCCAGTGGTCGTATTGGCATCCTGCCAGGTTGTGCCGCTGTCCACACTGACCTCTTTCAGAACCGTAATCGCTGGACTGCCTGTCGTTCCAAAGTAATGCGCCATGTCGGTATCGCTGTACTGGTGTGGCATTGTAGGTTCCCGTGACTGTGGCGGTGTTGGAATGCTGCCCGGCTGCCCAGGTCAGTTTCCCGTAGCAGGTGAAGCTGGCACTGGCATTAAGAGAAGCCGGAATGCTGCAGGTTGTCGTCAGGTCAGATTGGTAGAAGGTGGTCATATCCGTGTCAGCCAGGGTGATGCCGGTAAGGGTTACATCCCCGCTGTTCGTTACCGTGAAGCGGAAGCGCGGGTCTGTGCCGCTCGCCAGGTTGGGACCGGTTGTCGTATTGGCATCCTGCCAGGTTGTGCCGCCGTCCACGCTCACCTCTTTTAGCACCGTAATGGATGGACCGGCACTGGTACCCAGGTAGTGTGCCGGGTCCGTATCACTGTACTGGGTGGAATTGAAAATGCCCGTGGCGGTAGCCGTGTTGGCGTGCTGCCCTGCTGCCCAGGCCAGTGTTCCATAGCAGGTGAAGCTGGCGCTGGCATTAAGAGAAGCAGGAATGCTGCAGGCTGTGCTCAGGTCAGATTGGTAGAAGGAGCTGATGTCTGTGTCTGCCAGGGTGATGCCGGTAAGGGTCACATTGCCGGTATTGGTCACTGTGAAGCGGAAGCGCGGGTCTGTGCCGCTGGCCAGGTTGGGTCCGGTCGGTGAGTTGGCATCCTGCCAGGTTGTGCCGCCATCCACGCTCACCTCTTTCAGTACAGAGATTGCTGGCGCAGATGCCTGTCCAATATTAACCACCTCGGTATCACTGGAAGGCCCGGTCTGGTCGCTGTCTGCAATGGCTGTATTGCTGTAGGTTCCGGCAGTCACATCTGCCTCGCTAACCACATGGCTGGCCTGGCATGTCAGGCTCTGTCCGGCTGTCAGGGTGGCGGGTATGGGCGGGTTGCAGTTTCCAAGCGTCACACCTGTACCCGGATCGGTTATCGTTACACCGGTCAGTGTCGATGTGCCGGTATTGATGGCAGTAATGTTGTAAGTGATGGTTGCACCCAGCGCATATGGTCCGCTGCTGGTGACGCTCTTGATCACCACCAGCCCGGTGGTTTGGCCAATCTCGGGAACAGTTTCGCTGTCCGGTTCCGACACAATCGGCTCGCTGCCAGAGAATCCTTGAGCGGTTGCCGTGTTGGTCACATTATCCGCATCCAGGTCAGCCTGCGTCACCGTATAGGTGGCCGTACAGGTTATGTACTGCCCGGGATCCAGTGCAGAAGTTGCAGGGCAGGTCTCATCGCTGGACTTATCATCGCTGACCGTAAAAGGCCCGGAGAGAGTTACATTGCCGGTATTGATCACCAGGTAGGAGTAATGCAGCACCTCGCCTATCGCCGAGAATTTATTTTCGACAGCGCTCTTGACAACCAGCAGCGATGGATTGGCAGCCACACCTTCATCGACTGTCTCGGCGTCAGGATCCGAAATAACCGGATTGCCGCCGTAGCTTCCCTGCCCGGCTGCCAGGTTGGTGACACTCCCGGCATCCAAATCAGCCTGGGTTATCGTGTAGGTAGCTGTACAGGTGATTGATCCGCCTGGATCAAGGGATGCTGTATCCGGGCAGGTCTCATCGCTGGCTTTATCGTCATCTACACTGAATGGCCCGTCAAGGGTCACATTGCCAGTATTGATCACCAGGTAGGAGTAATGCAGGATATCTCCAACTGTTGTAAAGCTATCCTCCTGGGCACTCTTTACGATCAGCAGGCCCGGGTTGGCGTTCACATCGGCATTGACGGTTTCATTATCAGTGAGGGATTTTACCGGTGAATCATTGTAGTATCCCTCGGCAAACGCCGCATTGGTGACACTGCCAGCCGCCATATCATCCGCTGTGACGGTGTAACTGGCCGTACAGATGATCAATCCACCCGGATCCAGGCTGTCTGTTGTTGGACAGGATTCATCACTGGCAAGATCGTCATAAACCGTAAACGGCCCATAAAGGGTCACCGTACCGGTGTTGATCACAAAATAGGTGTAGTGCAGGACATCACCTTCGGCGTTAAAGGAATTCTCATTGGAGCTCTTGACAATCCGCAAGGACGGAATGGGTGCGCTGCCCACCGGCACAGTGGCATTGGCTTCACCGGAATTGACCGGTTCGCCGTCGTAGGTGGCCCCGGCTGAGGCAATATTTGTGACATTCCCTGCCGTTAGATCATCCGCTGTCACCGTGTAGGACGCCGTGCAGGTGGTGTACTCACCCGGGTCAAGACTGCCCGAATCCGGACAGCTCTCATCACTGGCTTTGTCGTCTGATAGGCTGTAAGGTCCGTCCAGCGTAACATTTCCTGTGTTGACGATGTAGTAGGTGTAATGCAGCACGTCGCCGGCAGCATTGTAGGAACTTTCCATGGCGCTCTTGATAATCGTCATGGATGGAGCCGGGCTGATGGCGGAGGAAACTGTTTCACTGTCCGGGCTGGAATTAATAGGATTACCATTGGAGTACCCCTGCCCGGATGCCGTATTGGAGACCGAACCGCTGTCCATATCATCCCCGGTTATGGTGTAGCTGGAGGTACAGGTGAGGGTATCACCCGGGTCCAGGGTATCCGTATCCGGGCAGGATTCGTTATCGGTCTTGTCATCATTTACCGAGAAGGGTCCTTGCAGCGGGACATTGCCGGTATTGATCAACAGGTAGGAGTAGTTGATCACATCCCCGGGCTCTGAATATAGATTGGAATCGGCGGATTTAACAATCATCAAGGCCGGAGCAGGGGAGATGCTGGCGTTTACGGTTTCGTTATCCGGACCGGAATAGACCGGACCGCCGTTGAAGGTACCCGATGCTGTAGCAACGTTGGTAACGCTGCCTGCCTGGAGGTCTGCCTCGGTGACTGTGTAGGTTGCCGTGCAGGTCAGGGTGTTACCGGGCAGCAGGGTGTCTACATTCGGGCAGTTTTCATCACTGGCCCTGTCATCATCGATGCTGAATGGCCCATCCAGCGGCACATTGCCGTTATTGACAATGATATAGCTGTAATGCAGCACATCACCGGCTTCAGTCATATCCGCTTTCACTGGCGGATTTGACCACCAGGATCGAAGGCCGTTGGGAACCTATCACGTCCACCGTCTCACTGTCAGGCTGCGTGGTCACCGGGTTGCCATTGAAGCTTCCCTGTCCTGTTGCCAGGTTGGTGACAGATCCCGCAGACACGTCTGCATCGGTGACTGTGTAGCTCGCTGAACACTGCAGGGAGTCGCCCGCTCCCAGGCTGGATATGCTCGGGCAGGATTCATCACTGGCCTTGTCATCATCCACGCTGAACGGTCCGTCCAGGGTCACATTCCCGGCATTGATGAGCAGGTAGGTATAGTGCAGCACATCTCCTGCTACGGCGAAGGTCGATTCACTCGCAGTCTTTACAATCACCATGGCCGGGTAGTCACAGTTGCACTTGGTGACATTTTCACTGTCCTGGCCGGAGTCAACCGGCTGGTCGTTATAATACCCGCGGGCGGATGCCACGTTGGTCACGCTTCCGGCATCCACATCTCCCTCGGTGATCGTATAAGTTGCCGTGCAGGTGAGGGATTGACCGGGTTCCAGGCTGTCATCACCCGGGCAGGACTCATCCGAGGCTTTGTCATCATCCACGCTGAACGGCCCATCCAGGGTCACATTGCCGTTGTTGATCAACAGGTAGCTGTAATGAATCACATCACCGGCTTGGCGGTAGGTATTTTCCTCCGCTCTCTTCACAATGATCAGTGATGGGCTGGCAGCATCCCTGGCAGGCACGCTTGCGTCATCCGGGCCGGAGTTGACCGGGCTGCCCTCATGGAAGCCCTGGGCGGTTGCTGTATTATAAACACTGCCAGAATCCAGGTCGCCCTGGTTGACCGTGTAGGAACCGCTGCAGGTTATGGAACCGCCTGGATCCAGGGTGTCTGTGTCCGGACAGGTCACGGTACCGATCTTGTCATCCGCCACGCTGAATGGACCGCTGAGGGTGACGTTGCCGGTATTGATCACCAGGTAGGAGTAATCCAGCACATCATCCACCTCATCATAGTACCCTTGCAAAGCGCTCTTGATTACCATGATGGATGGATTGGGGATCACGTCACGGGTCACCGTTTCATCATCCGGACCGGAATTAATCGGAATTCCCTGGTAGTATCCCTGGGCTGAAGCGGTATTCGTCACACTGCCGGCATCCAGGTCGCCCTGGGTAATCGTGTATGTAGCCGTACAGGTGATGCTTCCGCCAGGCGTTAAGCTGTCGGTTGCCGGGCAGCTCTCATCTGTTGCCCTGTCATCTTCCACCGTAAACGGACCGGTCAGGCTTACGTTGCCGGTGTTGATCACCAGGTAGCTGTAATGCAGCACGTCATCCACTTCATCGAAGGAGCTTTCCTCGACATTCTTGACAATCAGCAGGGCCGGGTTGGCCTGGGCATCCGTATTGACGGTTTCCGTATCGGTCGGTGAAATGACCGCCTCTCCGCCGTACAAGCCCTGGGCAAAAGCCACGTTGGTAACCAGTCCGGCATCCAGGTCTCCCTGGGTGACCGTATAGCTTGCAATGCAGGTTACAAAGGCGCCCGGAGCCAGCGTATCGGTTGGCGGGCAGGATTCATCGATAGCCTTGTCATCCTCCACGCTGAACGGCCCGGTCAGGGTCACGTTTCCGTCATTGATGACGTAGTACTGGTAGTGCAGGATATCGCCCACCTGGCTGAAGGAACTCTCATTGACGTTCTTCACAATCAGCAGCGATGGGCTCACCGTTCCGCCGGTGTTCACCGTCTCCGTATCAGGCTGGGTCGTGATCGGGGTTATCACCGAAGAATCCGTCCGCAAATGCAGTATTAACAACACTGCCTGCATCCAGGTCTGCCTGGGTGATGGTGTAGGTCGCTGTACAGATGATGAAGCTTCCCGGCGTCAGTGTATCTGTATCCGGGCAGGATTCATCCTCTGCCTTATCATCCGTAACCGTAAACGGTCCGTTGAGGGTTACATTGCCGTCATTGATCACAAAATAGTTGTAATGCAGCACATCGCCAACCTGGTTGTAAGAAGTTTCCGCAGCTTTCTTCACAATGATCAGCGAAGGAGCAGCCGTTCCGGTTATCTCTTCCGTATCCTGGTTGGAGGGAACATCAGCCCCAACCGGATCCTTGGCATTGGCCGTGGCAGTATTGGTCACGCTGCCGGCATCCAGGTCCTGCCTGGGTGATGGTATAGATTGCCGAGCAGGTGATGCTCTCACCTGGCAGCAGGCTGGCCGGTTCGGCCGGGCAGGTTACACTGGCCTTGTCATCGATGACTGTAAACGGCGCATACAGGGTTGTCTGCCCGCTGTTGGTCAGCAGGTAGCTGTACAGGATGATATCTCCTGCTTTAATGTATTCATTTGGATCTGCACTCTTGGTCAGGGTGAGCCCGGGGATCAGGGGGATGGTTATCGGAGTTGTCTCATCATCCTGAGTCGGACCGGGTACCTGGTCAGTCACTACACTGGCTGTATTCACAAGATTACTGCCCGATGCAATATCACCGGATGTGACCGTGTAGCTGATCGTGTACGTCCAGGTCTCCCCAACTTCCAGGATACCGTCTGCTGTCACGACTCAATCGGTCCTGTCAGCGTTCCGGCACTCCCGTCCGGCAGCGTATCGCTTACCACACGTTGTTCTGGCTCACGTTTCCGGTGTTGCTAACCACAATCGTATAGTCTATCACCTGATCCGCTGCTGTAACCGGGTTTGGTCCGCCGTTTGTGTCTTCACAACCGTCAGCGCAGGGGTCTGTGATAACTGTAACCGTCTCGGTGGCTGTGTCAGGATCCGTCTCATTGCTGTCCGCTGTGACCACGTTCACCAGGTCCACGCCAGCATCGATCTGCGCCTGCGTCACCGTCACCTTGTACTCGTATGTCCATGTCTCACCCACGTCCAGGATGCTGTTGCCGTTGTCGCCGCTCACATAGTACGGACGCACATCGAAGTCATCTCCCGGTACCCCGCTGGTGAAGTTGTCATCATCCACCGTCACCCCGTTCAGGGCCACATTGCCGGTGTTCTCCAGCGTGTAGGTGTACACGATCTCGTCTCCCGCCGCATCCACACTGTCCACGTCGGCTGTCTTGGTGATGTTCATGCCCGGGGTGGGCGTTATGGTAACCGTCTCGGTGGCTGTGTCAGGATCGGTCTCATCACTGTCCGCTGTGACCACGTTCACCAGGTCCTCGCCGGCATTGATCTGTGCCTGCGTGACGGTATGGGTGTAGGTGTAGGTCCACGTCTCGCCCACGTCCAGGATGCTGTTGCCGTTGTCGCCGCTTACATAATACGGGCGTACATCAAAGTCATCTCCCGGAACCCCGCTGGTGAAGTTGTCATCATCCACCGTCACCCCGTTCAGGGCCACATTGCCGGTGTTCTCCAGTGTGTAGGTGTACACGATCTCGTCTCCCGCCGCATCCACACTGTCCACGTCGGCTGTCTTGGTGATGTTCATGCCCGGGGTGGGCGTCACGGTAACTGTCTCGGTAGCCGTGTCAGGATCCGTCTCATCACTGTCCGCTGTGACCACGTTCACCAGGTCCAAGCCCGCATCGATCTGCGCCTGCGTCACTGTCACCGTGTACGTGTAGGTCCATGTCTCGCCCACGTCCAGGATGCTGTTGCCGTTGTCGCCGCTCACATAGTACGGCCGCACGTCAAAGTCATCTCCCGGAATTCCGCTGGTGAAGTTGTCATCATCCACCGTCACCCCGTTCAGGGCTACATTGCCGGTGTTCTCCAGCGTGTAGGTATATACTATCTGGTCACCCGCTGCATCCACGCTGTCTACATCGGCTGTCTTGGTGATGTTCATGCTAGGCAACGGTAATACCAATACGATTAAACTATCATCATCCGTGTTATTGCGCTCGTTGCTCTCGTCAACATTTTGGCCTGGATCCACGACCGCCACGTTTACCAGGGTTAAGGCAATTGTCGGACTCACATCCACAGTCACACTGAAGTCCGCTCCAGCTGCCAGGGTCACTGTTCCGCCGTCCGCCCCACAGCTTAGTACATTCCCCACCAGGCTGCAGGTAAGGTTTGTCACCGCAGGCGAAGGTCCGGTCAAGTTTGTATAATTCGGTCCGCTTGGCAGAGTGTCAGTCACTAATACTTCCCCATCTGCAAAGCTGGCAGTGCTCCCGCTGTTACTGACAGTTATCGTCCAGGTGAAGCTGTTGCCCAGGTAAAACGGACCCGTTCCCGCATCATTGCTTTTGTTTACAGTCAGGTCTGGCTTCACCAGCACTGTCACACTGTCCGTGTCACTGTTGTTCTCTTCATCACTCTCGGTGACTTTTTCATCAGGATCTACTACCGCCGTGTTTTCCAGCGTACCCGCTTCCGTCGGGGTGACATCTATCGTCAACGTGAAGCCTTGGCCAGCTGCCAGGTTTACTCCGCCCGCCATCGCATTACAGAACACGACATTGCTGCCGTCGATCCCGCAGTCCAGGTTCGGTATCGCCGGCGTTCCATACACGTTGGCATACGTTGCTCCAGCCGGCAGGCTGTCACTGAAGACTACCTGTCCTTCCGCAAAGCTGGCTGTGCCGCCGCTGTTGCTCACCACCATCGTCCAGGTGAACGTGTCTCCCACATAAAGCGGCGTTCCGGCATCGTTTGTCTTGACCACACTCAGGTCTGGCTTCACCAGCACTGTCACACTGTCCGTGTCACTGTTGTTCTCTTCGTCACTCTCGGTGACATTCTGACCAGGATCCACAACCGCCGTGTTTTCCAGCGTACCCGCTTGCGTCGGGGTTACATCTATCGTCAATCGTGAAGCCTTGGCCATCTGCCAGGTTTACTCCGCCCGCCATCGCATTACAGAACACGACGTTACTTGCATCGATCCCGCAGTCCAGGTTCGGTATCGCCGGCGTTCCGTATACGTTGGCATACGTTGCTCCAGCCGGCAGGCTGTCACTGAAGACTACCTCTCCTTCCGCAAAGCTGGCTGTACCGCCGCTGTTGCTCACCACCATCGTCCAGGTGAACGTGTCGCCCACATACAGTGGCGTTCCGGCATCGTTTGTCTTGGTGATCGTCAGGTCTGGCAGGATTTCCGCCGTTACCGTCTCGTCATCCTCGTTGGATGTCACCGGCTGCTGCTGACTGTCGTTGGCTGTTGCCGTGGCTGTGTTCACCACACTGCCTGCATCCAGGTCCGCCTGGTCGATTGTGTTGCTCCCGGTACATGTTACGCTCTCCCCTACCGCCAGGCTGGCCGGCGTTGCAGGGCACGTCACCGTCCCCACCAGTGGATCTGTTACAGCGTATGGCGCATACAGCGTCACGTTCCCGCTGTTCGTCAGCAGGAAGCTGTACGTGATCACATCACCCACTTCATCATACGTCATCGGGTCGGCACTCTTCACCAGTGTCAGAGCGGCATTCTGTACCGCCGTCACCGTCTCGTCATCCTCGTTGGATGTCACCGGCTGCTGCTGTCCATCATTTGCCGTCGCTGTCGCCGTGTTCACCACACTGCCCGCATCCAGGTCCGCCTGGTCGATGGTGTTGCTCCCGGTACACGTCACGCTCTCCCCTACCGCCAGGCTGGCCGGCGTTGCAGGGCACGTCACCGTCCCCACCAGGGGATCTGTCACAGCGTATGGCGCATACAGCGTCACATTCCCGCTGTTCGTCAGCAGGAAGCTGTACGTGATCACATCACCCACTTCATCATACGTCATCGGGTCGGCGCTCTTCACCAATGTCAGCGACGGCATTCTGTACTGCCGTAACCGTCTCGTCATCCTCGTTGGACGTCACCGGCTGCTGCTGTCCATCGTTGGCCGTCCCCGTCGCCGTGTTCTTCACCGATCCGCTGGTTACATCTCCCGCTAGTGATCGTGTAGCTGGCTGTACAGGTCACACTCTCCCCGTACTCGCCAGGCTCACACGGCGTCGTCGGGCAGGTCACCGTTACCTTGTCATCCGTCACCACCGTATGGCGCATACAGTGTCACATTCCCGCTGTTGGTCAGCAGGTAGCTGTAAGTGATCACATCACCCACTTCGTCATACGTGGTGCGGGTCGGCCGTCTTCACCAAAGTCAGCGAGGTGTAGACTACCGTCTCGTTCATCCTCGTTGGACGTCACCTGCCGCTGCTGCTCGTTGGCAGTCGCCGTGGCTGTGTTCACCACACTCCCCGCATCACAGGTCTCCCTGCGTGGATCGGTGTAGCTGCCTGTACAGGTCACACTCTCCCCTGACCGTTCATCCAGGCTACGCACTGGCGTTGCAGGGCACGTCACTCGTCCCCGCTTTGTCATCGTCCACCGCGACCGGTCGCAAGCAGCGTCACGTTCCCGCTGTTCGTCAGCAGGTAGCTGTACGTGATCACATCCCCACTGCGTCATACGTCTGCGGGTCGGCCTCTTCACCAGCGTCAGCGAGGTGTATACCACCGTCTCTTCATCTGTGTTGGACGTCACTCCGCCTGCTGTGGCAGACGCGGTATTGGTCACCGATCCGCTGGTTACATCTCCCGCAAGGATCGTGTAGCTGGCTGTGCAGGTGATGCTCTCCCCCGGATCCAGGTATTCATCCAGGTTACCCACTGTGTTCACCAGCGGGCAGTTCTCATCCGTGGCTTTGTCATCATCCACCACCACCGGTCCCAGCAGCTTCACACTCCCGCTGTTGGTCACCAGGTAGCTGTATGAGATCACATCCCCGGCTGCATCATACGTCTGCGGGTCGGCCGTCTTCACCAATGTCAGCGAGGTGTATACCACCGTCTCTTCATCTGTGTTGGACGTCACTCCGCCTGCTGTGGCAGACGCGGTATTGGTCACCGATCCGCTGGTTACATCTCCCGCAAGGATCGTGTAGCTGGCTGTGCAGGTGATGCTCTCCCCCGGATCCAGGTATTCATCCAGGTTACCCACTGTGTTACCAGCGGGCAGTTCTCATCCGTGGCTTTGTCATCATCCACCACCACCGGTCCCAGCAGCTTCACACTCCCGCTGTTGGTCACCAGGTAGCTGTATGATATCACATCCCCGGCTGCATCATACGTCTGCGGGTCGGCCGTCTTCACCAATGTCAGCGAGGTGTATACCACCGTCTCTTCATCTGTATTGGACGTCACTCCGCCTGCTGTGGCAGACGCGGTATTGGTCACCGATCCGCTGGTTACATCTCCCGCAAGGATCGTGTAGCTGGCTGTACAGGTGATGCTCTCCCCGGATCCAGGTATTCATCCAGGTTACCCACTGTGCTCACCAGCGGGCAGTTCTCATCCGTGGCTTTGTCATCATCCACCACCACCGGTCCCAGCAGCTTCACACTCCCGCTGTTGGTCACCAGGTAGCTGTATGAAATCACATCCCCGGCTGCATCATACGTCTGCGGGTCGGCCGTCTTCACCAATGTCAGCGAGGTGTATACCACCGTCTCTTCATCTGTGTTGGACGTCACTCCGCCTGCTGTGGCAGACGCGGTATTGGTCACCGATCCGCTGGTTACATCTCCCGCAAGGATCGTGTAGCTG